>NZ_CP199586.1:0-3451454 GCF_052567525.1 Arthrobacter sp. Hor0625
GTGGTTAAAGTGGGAGAGCCTCCAACCTGGTGGTTGGAGGCTCTCGACCTGAATGATGTTCCGGCGGTGACCTACTCTCCCACACCCTCCCGGGTGCAGTACCATCGGCGCTGTGGGTCTTAGCTTCCGGGTTCGGAATGGGACCGGGCGTTTCCCCCACGCTATGACCGCCGTAACCCTGTTACCCGACCCGCCCCTGTTGGGGGTGGTGGGAAATCTGTGTGGTTACAACATGTGGTGTTGTATTTAGTTGTTTTGGTTCATCAAGCAACGTGCCCGTGGCGGGTTTGTTGGTTGGGAACCACATAGTGGACGCAAGCAGTCTTGTTCTCTTTTCTTCTCTCCTGGTGTGAACCTCTTTTGAAGGAACGGTTCACGGAGGGAAGGTGTGGTGTAAGTTATCGGCCTATTAGTACCGGTCAGCTTCACGAGTCGTTAGTCCTCGCTTCCACATCCGGCCTATCAACCCAGTGGTCTGGCTGGGGGCCTCTCACACACAAGGTGTATGGAAATCTCATCTCGAAGCGAGCTTCCCGCTTAGATGCTTTCAGCGGTTATCCCATCCGAACGTAGCTAATCAGCGGTGCACTTGGCAGTACAACTGACACACCAGAGGTTCGTCCGTCCCGGTCCTCTCGTACTAAGGACAGCCCTTCTCAAATTTCCTGCGCGCGCAGCGGATAGGGACCGAACTGTCTCACGACGTTCTAAACCCAGCTCGCGTACCGCTTTAATGGGCGAACAGCCCAACCCTTGGGACCTACTCCAGCCCCAGGATGCGACGAGCCGACATCGAGGTGCCAAACCATGCCGTCGATATGGACTCTTGGGCAAGATCAGCCTGTTATCCCCGAGGTACCTTTTATCCGTTGAGCGACGGCCATTCCACAATGTACCGCCGGATCACTAGTCCCGACTTTCGTCCCTGCTCGAGATGTCTCTCTCACAGTCAAGCTCCCTTGTGCACTTACACTCGACACCTGATTGCCAACCAGGCTGAGGGAACCTTTGGGCGCCTCCGTTACTTTTTAGGAGGCAACCGCCCCAGTTAAACTACCCATCAGGCACTGTCCCTGACCCGGATTACGGGCCGAAGTTAGATGTCCAAAGTGACCAGAGTGGTATTTCAACGATGACTCCACCCGGACTGGCGTCCGGGCTTCAACGTCTCCCACCTATCCTACACAAGCCACTCCGAACACCAATACCAAACTATAGTAAAGGTCTCGGGGTCTTTCCGTCCTGCTGCGCGTAACGAGCATCTTTACTCGTACTGCAATTTCGCCGAGTTTATGGTTGAGACAGCGGGGAAGTCGTTACTCCATTCGTGCAGGTCGGAACTTACCCGACAAGGAATTTCGCTACCTTAGGATGGTTATAGTTACCACCGCCGTTTACTGGGGCTTAAATTCTCAGCTTCGCCTTGCGGCTAACCGGTCCTCTTAACCTTCCAGCACCGGGCAGGAGTCAGTCCGTATACATCGTCTTGCGACTTCGCACGGACCTGTGTTTTTAGTAAACAGTCGCTTCCCCCTGGTCTCTGCGGCCCCTGCACGCTCCGGACAGCGTGTGTCCATCACGATAGGGGCCCCCCTTCTCCCGAAGTTACGGGGGCATTTTGCCGAGTTCCTTAACCATAATTCTCTCGATCGCCTTAGTATTCTCTACCTGATCACCTGTGTCGGTTTGGGGTACGGGCGGCTAAAACCTCGCGTCGATGCTTTTCTCGGCAGCATAGGATCACCGGATCCCCCCGTACGGGGGTCCCATCGGGTCTCAGGCTTCATGAACGGCGGATTTGCCTACCGTTCGCCCTACATCCTTAGACCGGGGCAACCATCGCCCGGCCCGGCTACCTTCCTGCGTCACACCTGTTAATACGCTTGCCTCCCAGGATCAGGTCCCGCGCTCCACCAAAACCCTTCACCCACAAGGGGTGTCGGGCAGGTTTCGGGCGGTTAGTATCCCCTGTTCAGCATGGGCGGTTTTTCGCCGGTACGGGAATATCAACCCGTTGTCCATCGACTACGCCTGTCGGCCTCGCCTTAGGTCCCGACTTACCCAGGGCAGATTAGCTTGACCCTGGAACCCTTGATCATTCGGCGGACGGGTTTCTCACCCGTCTTTCGCTACTCATGCCTGCATTCTCACTCGTGTAGGCTCCACCGCTGGTTTCCACCGCGACTTCACTGCCCACACGACGCTCCCCTACCCATCCACACTCCTGAACCACGAAGGCTTGGATAAAATGTGAATGCCACAACTTCGGCGGTGTACTTGAGCCCCGCTACATTGTCGGCGCGGAATCACTTGACCAGTGAGCTATTACGCACTCTTTTAAGGATGGCTGCTTCTAAGCCAACCTCCTGGTTGTCTTCGCAACTCCACATCCTTTCCCACTTAGCACACGCTTAGGGGCCTTAGTTGGTGGTCTGGGCTGTTTCCCTCTCGACTATGAAGCTTATCCCCCACAGTCTCACTGCTGCGCTCTCACTTACCGGCATTCGGAGTTTGGCTGACGTCAGTAACCTTGTAGGGCCCATTAGCCATCCAGTAGCTCTACCTCCGGTAAGAAACACGCAACGCTGCACCTAAATGCATTTCGGGGAGAACCAGCTATCACGAAGTTTGATTGGCCTTTCACCCCTACCCACAGCTCATCCCCTCCATTTTCAACTGAAGTGGGTTCGGTCCTCCACGACGTCTTACCGTCGCTTCAACCTGGCCATGGGTAGATCACTTCGCTTCGGGTCTAGATCACGCCACTGCAACGCCCTGTTCAGACTCGCTTTCGCTACGGCTTCCCCACACGGGTTAACCTCGCGACGTAACACTAACTCGCAGGCTCATTCTTCAAAAGGCACGCCGTCACAACTACAAGGCTGCTCCGACGGATTGTAAGCACACGGTTTCAGGTACTGTTTCACTCCCCTCCCGGGGTACTTTTCACCTTTCCCTCACGGTACTGGTCCGCTATCGGTCATTAGGGAGTATTTAGGCTTATCAGGTGGTCCTGACAGATTCGCACGGGATTTCTCGGGCCCCGTGCTACTTGGGATACTTCCCAGGCGGCGTGACAGCATTACGGTTACGGGGCTCACACCCTCTCTGGCCGGCCTTTCAAGACCGTTCACCTATACCCACGCACTCACCTCACCAGTCCGGCAGAACTGGAACGGAAAGTCCCACAACCCCGACCATGCAACGCCCGCCGGCTATCACACATGGAACGGTTTAGCCTGATCCGCGTTCGCTCGCCACTACTAACGGAATCACTATTGTTTTCTCTTCCTGCGGGTACTGAGATGTTTCACTTCCCCGCGTTCCCTCCACGCACCCTATGTGTTCAGATGCGGGTCACCAGATCACTCGCGCGTCTGGCGGGGTTTCCCCATTCGGACACCCTGGGATCACAGTCCGGTTATCGACTCCCCCAGGCTTATCGCAGATTCCTACGTCCTTCTTCGGCTCCTAATGCCAAGGCATCCACCGTGTGCTCTTAAAAACTTGACCACAAAGATCAAGGAGTAATTTCGAGAAAACCATGGAAACCAACCCCACACCCCAAACGGGTGTGGAACCAGATCCAGGTTCATATATCTTGGAAATTGCTTCTTATAAAAGATGCTCGCGTCCACTATGTAGTTCTCAAACAACAACCCCGTACCACACACCCCACACACCAGGCCCCCAAGGGAACCAACCAGTGCGCGACGCGTCGCAGCCGGGAAACCAGAAACACAAGCCCCACACCCCGCACCCCCTTCCCCGAGGGAAAGAAAAGCACAGGCCATGGTCCTGTTGTCTCAGGACCCAACAGTGTGCCAAACACGAAACCACCCATTCACCCGCCCGCACCGTTCCAGGACACCCGCCCCAAAAGGAGCGGTACGTGTCCGTACTGGGTGCCGGCAGAAAATCCGGCGGCCGCTATTTGCTGATATTCCACCCGTGAGCACCCGCCGCAGAACTTGCGTCTGCGCAACGGGCGTTACTCCTGACAACACCACCACACAAACACAGGCTTGGCGGGGTTGTTGTAGGTGCTCCTTAGAAAGGAGGTGATCCAGCCGCACCTTCCGGTACGGCTACCTTGTTACGACTTAGTCCCAATCGCCAGTCCCACCTTCGACAGCTCCCTCCCACAAGGGGTTAGGCCACCGGCTTCGGGTGTTACCAACTTTCGTGACTTGACGGGCGGTGTGTACAAGGCCCGGGAACGTATTCACCGCAGCGTTGCTGATCTGCGATTACTAGCGACTCCGACTTCATGGGGTCGAGTTGCAGACCCCAATCCGAACTGAGACCGGCTTTTTGGGATTAGCTCCACCTCACAGTATCGCAACCCTTTGTACCGGCCATTGTAGCATGCGTGAAGCCCAAGACATAAGGGGCATGATGATTTGACGTCGTCCCCACCTTCCTCCGAGTTGACCCCGGCAGTCTCCCATGAGTCCCCGCCATAACGCGCTGGCAACATGGAACGAGGGTTGCGCTCGTTGCGGGACTTAACCCAACATCTCACGACACGAGCTGACGACAACCATGCACCACCTGTAAACCGGCCACAAGTGGGGGACCTGTTTCCAGGTCTTACCGGTTCATGTCAAGCCTTGGTAAGGTTCTTCGCGTTGCATCGAATTAATCCGCATGCTCCGCCGCTTGTGCGGGCCCCCGTCAATTCCTTTGAGTTTTAGCCTTGCGGCCGTACTCCCCAGGCGGGGCACTTAATGCGTTAGCTACGGCGCGGAAAACGTGGAATGTCCCCCACACCTAGTGCCCAACGTTTACGGCATGGACTACCAGGGTATCTAATCCTGTTCGCTCCCCATGCTTTCGCTCCTCAGCGTCAGTTAATGCCCAGAGACCTGCCTTCGCCATCGGTGTTCCTCCTGATATCTGCGCATTTCACCGCTACACCAGGAATTCCAGTCTCCCCTACATCACTCTAGTCTGCCCGTACCCACCGCAGATCCGGAGTTGAGCCCCGGACTTTCACGGCAGACGCGACAAACCGCCTACGAGCTCTTTACGCCCAATAATTCCGGATAACGCTTGCGCCCTACGTATTACCGCGGCTGCTGGCACGTAGTTAGCCGGCGCTTCTTCTGCAGGTACCGTCACTTTCGCTTCTTCCCTACTGAAAGAGGTTTACAACCCGAAGGCCGTCATCCCTCACGCGGCGTCGCTGCATCAGGCTTCCGCCCATTGTGCAATATTCCCCACTGCTGCCTCCCGTAGGAGTCTGGGCCGTGTCTCAGTCCCAGTGTGGCCGGTCACCCTCTCAGGCCGGCTACCCGTCGTCGCCTTGGTGAGCCATTACCTCACCAACAAGCTGATAGGCCGCGAGTCCATCCAAAACCACAAAAGCTTTCCACCCCCCACCATGCGATGAGGAGTCATATCCGGTATTAGACCCAGTTTCCCAGGCTTATCCCAGAGTTAAGGGCAGGTTACTCACGTGTTACTCACCCGTTCGCCACTAATCCCCGGTGCAAGCACCGGATCATCGTTCGACTTGCATGTGTTAAGCACGCCGCCAGCGTTCATCCTGAGCCAGGATCAAACTCTCCGTTGAAAACAAACAGACACAACCAACAACCCCGGGAAAACGGGGAAAGAAGGCTGCACAAAATTTGAAACCAGCTGTAAAAACCATGCCATCCACGGGGGTGGACAACACAGCCAAAACAACCAATCAATAAAACAATTGGTATCAACAAACTTGGCACACTATTGAGTTCTCAAACAACAGACACATTCGAATACTTTTCGAAACAATCCGCTAGGCGGAATTCATCTTGTTTCGCTTTTCTTCGCTGCGATGTATTTACTGTATTCTATTCATTTCCACTTTGCAAACCCGGAATTTCTCCAGGAATTCACCTTGTAGAAGCGAATCCGCCCAGCATAAAATCTAAGCAATTTCGCTTCCCTGCGCTGGGCGCAGGAAGAATTACTTGACTTTGTTGGGGGTTTGTCACCACTCAGCGGCGGCGACTCAGAAAACATTACACGCTCCCCTTCGGCCGTGCAAATCGGCCGAGGAGGAGCGTGCTTGGAGTACCTCTGCCCGCGGCATGGGCCACGGGCAGAGGTCAGGGCGTGGCCGGCTAGGCTCCGGTGACCTCGACGGTGGCCAGGTTCTTCTTGCCGCGGCGCAGCAGCAGGTACCGTCCGTGCAGCAGGTCGGCGGCAGCGATCACTGCGTCGGGGTCAACGACCTTGATGTTGTTGACGTAGGCACCGCCCTCCCCTACCGTGCGCCGGGCTGCCGACTTGCTGTCCGAGAGACCGGTGGCCACGAGCAGATCGATGATGCCGAGGGAGGAGGCGTCGACTTTCGCGGAGGGAAGCTCCGCCGTCGCCGCCTGGAGGCTGTCCGCGTCCAGGCCGGCCAGATCGCCGCCGCCAAACACGGCAGCCGAGGCAGCGATGACTTTTTCGGTCGCATCCACGCCGTGCACCAGCGAGGTCACCTCGTAGGCCAGCCTGCGCTGGCCCTCGCGGGCAAAGGGACGCTCGGCAACGGAGGCCTCGAGCGCTTCGATCTCGGCGCGGCTGAGGAAGGTGAAGACCTTGAGCCGGGCGGCGACGTCGGCGTCGGCGGTGTTGAGCCAGAACTGGTAAAACGCGTAGGGGCTGCACATGTCGGCATCCAGCCAGATGGCGTTGCCCTCGCTCTTGCCGAACTTGGTCCCGTCGGAATTCGTGATCAGCGGGGTTCCCAGGGCGTGGACGTGCTTTCCCTCCACCTTGCGGATCAGGTCAGTGCCGCTGGTGAGGTTGCCCCACTGGTCCGAGCCGCCGGTCTGCAGCACGCAGCCGTAGTCGCGGAACAACTGGAGGTAGTCCATGCCCTGCAGGATCTGGTAGCTGAACTCGGTGTAGCTGATGCCCTCGTCGGAGTTCAGGCGCGTGGCCACGATGTCCTTCTTGATCATCGTGCCGACGCGGAAGTGCTTGCCGATGCCGCGCAGGAAGTCGATGGCACTCAGCGGCGCCGTCCAGTCCAGGTTATTCACCATCCGGGCCGCGTTGTCCCCTTCGAAGCTGAGGAAGCGCTGGACCTGGCCCTGCAGGCGGCCTACCCATTCGGCCACGGTTTCGGGGGTGTTCAGTACCCGCTCTGCGGTCTGCCGGGGATCGCCGATGAGGCCGGTTGAGCCGCCGACCAGGCCCAGGGGCTTGTGGCCGGCCAACTGGATCCGGCGCATCAGCAGCAGCTGGACCAGGTTGCCAAGGTGAAGGCTGGGGGCAGTGGGATCGAAGCCGCAGTAGTACGTGATGGGGTCGCCGCTGAGCAGCTTTTCCAGCTCCGCCTCATCCGTCGAGACGTGGACAAGGCCGCGCCATTTCAGCTCTTGCCAGATGTTGGCGAAGGCGGGGTCGTTCTGCTGGGACTGAAGATCATTTAGCTGGGACACGGAATCAAAGGTAGCAGGATCGGGGCGGGCGTAAGGCTGCGCCCCCGCACGTGACGGGACGGCGGAATCCGCCCGGCGCCGCCAGCGCTCTGGGCCCGGCGCCGCCGCTGCTTCGGGGGCGCTCCCGAGGCGCTGCACCGCTGCACCGGCGCGCCGAAGGCGCTGCAGGCGAGCTCCGGAGGCGGCCCGGCGGAGGTTAGTCCGCGCGGGCCCCTGCCCCTCGGGTCCTACTCTTCGATGCCGGCCGGAACCGGCGCCGACGCGATCAGGCGCAGGCGCTGGGTGGGCCGGGTCATGGCCACGTAGAGGTCCCCCACCCGGCCGTGTTCGTGGTTGAGCATGGCGGCGGGTTCGAGGACCACGACGCCGTCAAACTCCAGCCCCTTGGCCTCACGCGGGCTGATCACGACGATGTCCTGCTCGTAGCTGCCGGCGCCCGTGCCCACTCGGTGGCCGTAGGCACGGCGCAGCGCTGTGGTCGCTTCCGGCAGCAGCCCGCCGTCGGCGATCACGGCCAGGAGCCCGCCGTCGAGCGCGTCCAGTTCTTCCGGCAGCACCTCCAGCAGGCGCTCCACCAGCGCACCGGACTCGACGCGGTCGATCACCGGCGACCAGCGGCCCTCGCGGACAGCCTTGGGAGCGGAGACGACCAGCCCGGCGGCATTGGCCATCCGCGCCGCGGCCTCGGCGATCTGCGACGGGGTGCGGTAGTTCACCGTGAGCTCTTCGAGCTGCCAGCGGTCCCCGAACATCGGGGCGAGGGCGCTCTGCCAGGACTTGGCCCCGGCCACGGAGCTGGTCTGCGCGATGTCGCCCACGATCGTGAAGGACTTCAGCGGGCACCGGCGGACCAGCAGGCGCCACTGCATCGGCGAAAGCTCCTGCGCCTCGTCGACCACGATGTGGCCGAACGCCCAGGTCCGGTCACTCGTGGCGCGCTCGGCTGCGGTCAGCCGCGCCTCGCGTTCCTGGTTCTGCTCGGCGAGTTCCTCGGCCGTGAACAGGGCATCAACCCCGGCTGCTTCCATGTTGACCAGGGTCTGCTTGGCGTTGGCCAGGTCCCGGGCGCGGTCCTGTTCCTGCTGGGCCAGCCCGCGGCCGGCGGCCGGGTCCAGCTCGCCAAGCAGTTCGGCGGCCTCGTCCAGCAGCGGCACGTCGGCTTCGGTCCAGGGCGAACCGGCGGGCCGGAGCAGCAACGCCCGTTCGGCGTCACTGAGGTGCGGGGTGCAGGCCTCGAGGATGGCCGGCTTGCTCAGCAACTCCCCCACCAGCTTCTCCGGGGTCATCGGCATCCAGCACAGGTTCAGGGCCACGCGCACGTCCCGCGCCGACCGGACGTCCTCGGCGAGGTAGGAGCGGTCGGCGTTGTTGCCGATGTTGCCGGCCTCGACCAGCTCGGTCATCTGTTCGGTGAGTTCGCGCAGCAGGATCTTAACGAAGGAGACCCGTGCCTCGTTGTGCGGCTTGCCGGTCGCGCGCGCCTTTTCCCGGGCCCGGCGCACCTGCCGCGGGGTCAGCACCAGCTTGCGGCCGTCGACTTCAAGGATGCGGTTCTCGGCCGGGATGCGCTGGCGGTTGGCGACGGCGTTGGCCACCACCTCGGCCATGTCGAGCCGGCCCTTGATAGCGGCGACATCGGCGTCGTCCTCGGCAACGGCGTGGATGCCGGGCATCAGCCGGCCCAGGCTGGCCATCACGACGCCGGTCTCGCCCAGGGACGGCAGCACGCGCTCAATGTAGTTCATGAAGGACGAGGACGGCCCCACCAGCAGCACGCCGGCGGTCTTGAGCCGGTCGCGGTGCGTGTAGAGCAGGTAGGCGGCGCGGTGCAGGGCGACGGCGGTCTTGCCGGTGCCCGGGCCGCCCTGGACCACGAGGGCCCCGGAGATGGAGGAGCGGATGATCCGGTCCTGTTCGGACTGGATGGTGCCGACGATGTCGGACATCCGCCCGGTGCGCTTGGAGTTCAGGGCCGCGAGCAGCGCACCCTCGCCCTGCAGGGACTCACTGTCGGCGAGCATGTCGGCGTCGAGCACGTCGTCCTCGATCGCTTTGACCTCGCGGCCCTGCAGGATCAGGTGCCGGCGGCGGCGGACGCCCTGCCGGTCGAAGGCGGTGGCCTGGTAGAAGTGGCCGGCCTCGGGAGCGCGCCAGTCCACCATCAGCCGCTGCAGGTCCTCGGTGGTCAGGCCAATGCGGCCGATGTACTGCGCCTCGCCGGAGTCGAGGTCGAGGCGGCCGAAGACCAGGCGGTCGTCGACGGCGTCGAGCTGCGCGAGCCGGTCCTCGTACAGGGCCGCGAACGCATCCCGTTCGGAGACGTTCTGCATGGTCCCCACGGCCCCGGCGCGGCGGACCTGGGCCAACTGGGCGCGCTTTTCCGCCCGCAGCTCATCCAGCCGGGCATACAGTCCGGCCACATAGTCGCGTTCATGGGCCAAATCAGCGTCGTGCATCGAACGTTCCCCTATCGAAAAAGACAGACCAACCATTCTACAACCATTTCGGCTCACGCTCCCGAAAGATGTCAGGTTTTTGCGGCCCCGCATTTTTCAGGCATTCTACCGATGCGCGCGCCGGGCCCCGGCTACACGCCGAGCAGGGAGTGGACGCGGTGTCCGGACAGCGCCGAGCGCCCGCCCAGTCCGTCCAGTTCCATCACGACGCCCACCCCGGCGACCTCGACGCCGCAGCGTTCGAACAGCCGGGCGGCCGCGCCCAGGGTGCCGCCGGTGGCGAGGACATCGTCGAGAATGAGCACCCGGGCGCCGGGGGCCAGGTCCGAGGTGTGCAGTTCCAGGGTGGCGGTGCCATACTCCAGGGCGTAGTCCTCCGACACGACGGCGCGGGGCAGCTTGCCGGCCTTCCGCACGGTGACGACGCCGGTGTCCGTGGCGTACGCGGCGGCGGCCGCCAGCAGGAACCCGCGGGCCTCCACGCCGGCGACGGCGTCGAACTGGCCCAGGAACGGCGCAACGAGGGCGTCCACGATTGCCTTCAGCGCCGCGCCGTCGGCAAAGACCGGGGTCAGGTCCTTGAACACGATTCCCGGTTTGGGGTAGTCCGGGACGGTGGCGCACAGGCTGGCGATGAGCTCGCTGACCGGGAGGGTGCCGGGTGTCTGGGAAAGGTCCTGCTCGGTTTGTTTCACCCGTCAATCTTACCGGCTGGTAACAGGCCCGGGGCCTGAGCCTGCCGGCGGCCCGGCGCGGGGCCGGAACCGTCCGGGGGTCAGCCGGGAGGCCGCAGCAACCCGTGGGCGAAGCCGTACCGGACCAGCTCCAGCGCCCGGGAGAGCGCATGTTCCGCCTCGAAGCGGCCGGCCAGCGCGGCCTCGAGCCGGGTCCGGTCTCTGGCCCAGCCGGAGCGGTGGAAGCGGTCGGCGTCACCATGCAGCAGCCGGCCGTAGAGGACGTCCTCGAAGCGGTCCGGGCCGGCGGCGTCGGGCTCGGGTGCGGCGTGCTGGCGGCCCTGCACCATCTCCGCTGTGAAGAGACGCTCGATTTCGTCCGCCCCCTCGGCGAGCCGGCGGTCCGAGGAGACGTTGCAGCGGCGCAGCGCCCGGACGACCAGTTTGAGCGAGACATGTTCGTCGCGGACGATGAACTTGCGCAGCAGGGCGGCCCGGAACAGATCCACCCAGTGGCGCTGGTCGTCGTCGACGGCGGTCGCGTCCGCGCCCGCTGCGCCGCCGGGCGGGAACAGCGCCGCCATCCGGAAGTACTCCCCGGCGAGCTGCTCGAAGATCTCCAGCCGTTCAAGCTCGCTGCGGGGCTTGCCCCGCTTGCCCTCGCCCATGGGATCCCTTCCTGCGCACCCTCCGGGCTACTGCCGCGCCCGGGCCTTCGCGGCCTTGTACCGGGAGACGGTGGGATCGCCAGGGAGCCAGAAACGCCACGGGTAGTCGTCGCTGCCGCCGGCCCCGGAAACCCCCACGCGCGGCCCGGAGCTGACGGCCGGGGCGGGGTGCTCCGGAAGCTCCAGCCGGAAGGGCGCGGCCAGGACGTCGCGGCCGCTGTCCGCCGTCGTCAGTCCCAGCGCGGTGGCCAGGCGAGCGGGACCGCTGGCCAGATCTTTCGGCGCTTTCGATGTCGGCCGGCGCGAGGAGGCCAGGTCGCCGCCGGCCACGACTTCGCCGGCGCGCAGCAGCAGGGCCGAGGCCACGCCGTCGGGCCCGCACACAATGTTCGCGCAGTGGTGCATGCCGTAGGTGAAGTACACGTAGAGGTGGCCGGCGGGGCCGAACATCGGGGCGTTCCGCCGGGTCTGGCCGCGGAAAGTGTGCGAGCCCGGATCCGGGTGCAGCGAGTCCTCCGGGCCGAGGTAGGCCTCCACCTCCGTGATCCGTACCCCCACCGGGCCGCCGCGTCCCTCGTGGGTCAGCACCGCCCCGAGCAGCAGCGGGGCGACCGTGCGGGGGTCCCCGGACAGCAGCGCCCGCAGCGCTTCGGGTGCCGCGAAGGAATCCATGGTTCGACTTTAACAAACCCGCCCGGGCCGGGCCTCCCCGCCGCCACGGCCGTGTCCGATTTCCGCTAGCCCGGCCCCGGCGGGGCTGGCAGGATGGACCCATGGACTTTTGGCAGCGCTACCGGGCGATCGATGCCCGGGACCCCCGGTTCGATGGACAGTTCTATACCGCTGTCCGCACCACCGGCATCTACTGCCGTCCGTCCTGCCCGGCGCGTACCCCCAAGGCCGGGAACGTCACCTTCTATGAAACCTCGGCTGCGGCGCACGACGCCGGCTACCGGGCCTGCAAGCGCTGCCTGCCCGAGGCGGTGCCGGGCACACCGGCGTGGAACGTCCGCTCGGATATCGCCGGCCGGGCCATGCGGCTCATCAACGACGGTGTGATCAACCGGGAGGGGGTCGCGGGGCTCGCGGCCCGGCTGGGCTATTCGGCGCGGCAGCTCAACCGGATCCTCAGTCATGAACTCGGCGCCGGGCCGCTGTCGCTGGCGCGGGCCAGCCGCGCCCAGACCGCCCGGACCCTGCTGGTGTCCACGTCGATGAAGGCCGCCGACATCGCCTTCGCCGCCGGTTTCAGCAGCGTCCGCCAGTTCAACGAAACGATCGCCGAGGTCTTCGCCATGACCCCGTCGGAGCTGCGGGCCACGGCCCGGCGCGTTCCGGCACCCCGGCCCGCGGCGGCCTCCACCGCGCTGGCCCTGAACCTTCCGTACCGGGCACCGTTCGACCCGGGCGTCTTCGAGTTCCTGGCCGTGCGCGCCATCCCGGGCATCGAGGAAGGTACCGCCACCTCCTACGCCCGGACCCTCAGGCTGGCCCACGGCGATGCGCGTTTTCGGGTGGACTACGACCCGGCCGCACCGGGACACCCGCTGCGGCTCAGCATCGGGGCGGTCGACCTCCGCGACCTGGCCTCACTGCTGAGCCGGGTGCGCCGCCTGCTGGATCTGGACGCCGACCCGGTGGCCATAGACGCCGCCCTGGCCGCCGATCCGCGGCTTGCCGCCAGCGTCACGGCGGCCCCCGGGATGCGGATGCCCGGGGCCGTGGATCCGCAGGAGCTGCTGATCCGCGCCATGATCGGCCAGCAGATCACCGTGGCGGCGGCCCGCACAGCCCTGACCGAGCTCTCCGCCTGCGGCAGCGACAGCCTGGTTCCCGCGGACGGCCTGCACCGGCTCTTCCCGACCCCGGCACAGATCGCGGAGTCCGGCCACCTGTTGCTCCGCGGACCGCGGCGGCGGATCGACTCGATCCGCGGGGCCGCCGCAGCGATGGCCAGCGGCACCCTCGACTTCGGCTACGGCGACGACCTGGCCGGGCTGGAGGCCAAGCTCCTGCCGCTGGCCGGCGTCGGCCCCTGGACCGTGGGATACCTGGCGATGCGGGTGATCGGGGCCCCGGATGTCTTCCTGGCCAACGACGCGGCCGTCCGGAACGGCATCCGCGCGCTCGGGCCGGGCGCCACGGACTTCCGGCACGCTGCAGGCGCTCCCCCGACACCGGACTCCCCCGAGACGGTCTCCGGTGCGCTCTCCCCCGCTGCGCCCCTCCCCGTTTCGTTCTCTCCCGATTTTCGGGAGGTCAGCCCCTGGCGTTCCTACGCCACCATGCACCTCTGGCGCGCAGCGGCGGCCGCCCAGGCCGCCGCCCGCACCAGGATCCCCGCAAGAAAGAAAGTAACGACATGACGGCCCAGCTTTTGACCCTGTCCACCCCGGACGGCCCGTTCACCATCATCGCCCGCGACGGCGCGGTCCTCGCCTCGGGCTGGACCGCCGTCGCCGGTGAGCTCACCGGCCAGATCCACCCGGACCTGCTGCCCCGGACGTACGAAACCGTGGCGGAGCTGCCCGGCATCTCGGCCGCCGTCGAAGAATTCTACGCCGGCAATCCGGCCGCCGCGATGGCCGTGCCGGTGCTGCAGAAATCGGGCCCGTTCCGCAGCCACGCCTGGGACATGCTCCGGACCGTGGCCGCCGGCAGCCCGGTGACCTACACCGAGTACGCCGCGCTCTCCGGCAACGCCAGGGCGGTCCGGGCCGCAGCCAGTGCGTGTGCGTTCAATGCGGCGGCCCTGTTTGTGCCGTGCCACCGCGTGATCCGCACCGACGGGAGCCTGGGCGGGTTCCGCTGGGGCCTGCCGATCAAGCAGAGCCTGCTGGAGCGCGAACGGCAGCTCGCCCCAGCGGCGCAGGCCTAAGCCTTCGGCCGGTATTTCGCCCAGCTTTCCGGCTGAATGGCCGGCTAGTTTGTCACCGGCACACCGGCCGGCCACGGCAGCAGCGCCGGGAGGTCGACGCCGTCGGCCGCTGCAGTGGCGCGGAGGCTTCCCAGGGTGGGCGTGCGTCCGGCCAGCCACGCCGCGATGTCGGTGAGCATGCCGTTGATCACGGTGGTGCGGCCGCCCGGGGCGCCGAGCGCGACGGAGGGCAGGCCGAGCGGCTGCAGCACGAACCGTTCGCCCTCAGGCACGCGGGCGGCGAGGAAGGTGAAGAGGTGTTCGCAGAACGGCCGGCTCCAGCTTTCCGGGCCGCGGCCGCTGCCGAGGTCGGTGGCGTGGATCGTGAGTTCGCGCCAGATTGCGAGGCCGCCGTCGTACACGACACCGTCGCGGAAGGTGATGCGCGCCTGCCAGCCTGCCGCGTCCAGGGAACCGAACGCGTCCAGCGCCCGGCCGAGGGCGGCGGCCAGGGCGGCCCGGTGCTCGTCGGCGTTATGGCCGGCGGCCAGCTCAATGGCCCTGTTGCGGCCCTCATAGCCGCCGTCGTAGAGCTCGATGCTGTCGCCGCGTCCGGCGTATTCGACCTGCCGGGCCATGGCGTTGGCAATGCCGCACACGTGGGCCAGGACGTGCCCGCGGGTCCAGCCGGGCAGTTCCGATGCCGCCGCGACGTCCTGGTCGCTCAGTTTCGCGGCGATTCCGGTCACGACGTCGGCGGCGCGGCGGAGTTCCTCCAGCAGGTTTTCGGGGGTGATAGAAGTCATGGCGCCCATCCTAACGGAGCGGCTGGATTAACCGCGGCTAACTGGGCTGCGCCGCCCCGGCCCCGGCCACGTGCGGTCCGTAGCGGTGCCGGATGTGCCGGCGGTCGTGCCGGGCCTGCCAGAATTCGAGCTCGCGGGGTCGCAGCGCGTACAGCTGCCAGGCTGTGTTGGTTCCACCGTCGGCGCCCGGCCGGGCGCGCCAGTCGGCGGCAGAGGCTTCTGCGGAGAGCTCGACGACGTCGCCGGCCACGCGGACCTGGCGGCCCAGCGGCTGCCAGAAGAAGTTCAGGGCGGCGTTCGGGTTGGCGGTGAGCTCCTGCCCCTTGCGGGACTCGCGGGAGGTCGCGAAGTGCCAGCCGTCGTCGTCGATGTCCTTGAGGATCAGCATCCGGGAGGACGGCCGGCCGAGCGCGTCGGCGGTGGCCAGGCTGCAGGCGTTCGGCTGCGGCACCCCGGCGGCGAGGGCCTCGGTCAGCCACTGTCGGAAGAGCTCGGCGGGATCCTCAGGTGCCGTCTCCGGATCAAAGTCTGGCAACTCGGCCGGAAAATCGGGCAGGCCACGCAGGAACTCGCG
Organism: Arthrobacter sp. Hor0625; assembly: GCF_052567525.1. Taxonomy (NCBI): domain Bacteria; kingdom Bacillati; phylum Actinomycetota; class Actinomycetes; order Micrococcales; family Micrococcaceae; genus Arthrobacter; species Arthrobacter sp. Hor0625. Next base: position 15,463 of record NZ_CP199586.1, read on the forward strand.
GAATGATTCGCTCATGCCCCCACCTTAACCACCGCGAGATGACACTTAGCGGCAATGTCAATGAAAAACACTGCCGCGAAGTGTCATCTCGCGGGGGTGGAGCGCGGTGCGGGGCGACCTACCCCGCGTAGGACCTTACGCCTTCGAGTTCCGCTTCGAGGGCCGCGAGCTGGCGCTCGACGGCGGCCGGGGCGGTGCCGCCCTGGGAGTTCCGGCTGTTCAGCGAACCCTCAGTGGAGAGCACGCTGCGGACCTCCGGAGTCAGGTGCTCCGAGATGGCCGCGTATTCCTCGTCGGTCAGGTCCCAGAGTTCGACGTCGCGGCTTTCGGCCTGCTTCACCGCGGCGCCGGAGAGCTCATGCGCCTCGCGGAACGGTACGCCCTGGCGGACCAGCCATTCGGCGATGTCCGTGGCCAGCGCGAAGCCCTGCGGGGCCAGCGCCTCCATCCGCTCGGTGTTGAACTTCAGCGTCGCGATCATGCCGGACACGGCCGGGAGCAGCAGCTCCAGGGTGTCGGCGGCGTCGAAGACCGGCTCCTTGTCCTCCTGCAGGTCGCGGTTGTACGCCAGCGGCAGGCCCTTGAGCGTGGCGAGCAGCCCGGTCAGGTCGCCGATCAGCCGGCCGGCCTTGCCGCGGGCCAGTTCGGCCACGTCCGGGTTCTTCTTCTGCGGCATGATCGAGGATCCGGTGGAGTAGGAATCGTGCAGGGTCACGAAGGAGAACTCCTTGGTGGCCCACAGGATCACCTCCTCCGACACCCGGGACAGGTCCACGCCGATCATCGCCGAGACCCACGCGAACTCGGCGAAGACATCGCGGGAGGCGGTGCCGTCGATCGAGTTGTGCGTGGCCGAGAAGAAGCCCAGGTCCGCCGCGACGGCCTCCGGGTCCAGGCCCAGCGAGGACCCGGCCAGGGCGCCGGAGCCGTAGGGCGAGACGCCGGCGCGCTTGTCCCAGTCGGCCAGCCGCTGCACATCGCGCAGCAGCGCCCAGGCGTGGGCCAGCAGGTGGTGGCTGAGCAGGACCGGCTGGGCGTGCTGCAGGTGGGTGCGGCCGGGCATGGCCACGCCCTGATGGGCCTTCGCCTGTCCGACCAGCGCGTCGATCGTGGCGAGCACGCCGCGGGCGATGATCCGGGCATGGTCGCGCAGGAACATCCGGCCCAGCGTGGCCACTTGATCGTTGCGGGACCGGCCGGCGCGGAGCTTGCCGCCAAGCTGGGGGCCGGCTCGTTCGATCAGGCCGCGTTCCAGCGAACCGTGCACGTCCTCGTCGGACTCGGCCGGGGCGTAGGCGCCGGAGGCGACGTCGGCATCCAGCCGGTCCAGGGCGTCCAGCATGTCCGCCAGCTCCGCGTCGTCCAGCAGCCCGGCCCGGTGCAGCACGCGGGCGTGCGCCTTGGACCCGGCAATGTCGTAGCGGGCCAGCCGCCAGTCAAAGTGCGTGGACTTGCTCAGCGCGGCGAGGGCGTCCGCGGGGCCGCCGGCAAACCGGCCGCCCCACAGCGCACCCTTATTCGTTGCGTCAGCCTTGGCGGTTTCGGACTCAGCCACGCGGGTTACTTTCCTGCGACGCGGATGTCGCGGCCGGAGGCAACCTTGGCGGACATGCCCCACAGCTCGATGAAGCCGCGCGCCATCGACTGGTCGAACGTGTCGCCGGTGTCGTAGGTGGCAAGGTCGAAGTCGTAGAGCGAGGTCTCGGAGCGGCGGCCGTTGACGATCGCCTGGCCGCCGTGCAGGACCATGCGGATATCGCCGGAGACGTACTTCTGGGTGTCTTCGATGAAGGCGTCCAGGGAGCGCTTCAGCGGGGAGAACCACTGGCCGTCGTAAACCAGCTCGGACCAGCGCTGGCCGACCGTGGCCTTGAACCGGGCCTGCTCGCGCTCGACGGTGATGTCCTCGAGGTGCTTGTGCGCGGTGATCAGTGCCATCGCGCCGGGTGCCTCGTAGATCTCGCGAGACTTGATGCCGACGAGGCGGTCCTCGACGACGTCGATCCGGCCCACGCCCTGCGCCCCGGCGCGGCGGTTGAGCTCCTGGATGGCCTGCAGCGGGGTGACCTTGACGCCGTCGATCGCGACCGGGACGCCGGCTTCGAAGGAGATGGTGACTTCATCCGGGGCCGGCGGGAACTCCGGGGTGGCGGTGTAGTCGTAGATGTCCTTGGTGGGGGCGTTCCAGATGTCCTCGAGGTAGCCGGTCTCGACGGCGCGGCCCCAGACGTTCTGGTCGATCGAGTAGGGGTTCTTCTTAGTGGTCTCGATCGGCAGTCCCTTTTCCTCGGCGAAGGCGATGGCCTTGTCGCGGGTCAGGGCGAGGTCGCGGACAGGGGCGATGCACTTCAGGTCCGGGCCGAGGGTCTGGATGCCGACCTCGAAGCGGACCTGGTCGTTGCCCTTGCCGGTGCAGCCGTGGGCGACCGTGGTGGCGCCGAATTCCCGGGCAGCCTTGACCAGGTGCTTGACGATCACCGGGCGGGAGATCGCGGAAACCAGCGGGTAGTGGCCCTGGTAGAGGGCGTTGGCCTTCAGGGTGGGCATGCAGTACTCGTTGGCGAACTCGTCCGAGGCGTCGGCCACGTAGGCTTCGACGGCGCCGCAGCCCAGGGCGCGCTGCCGGATGGTCTCCAGCGATTCGCCGCCCTGTCCGACGTCGACCGCCACGGCGATGACCTCGGCGCCGGTTGCTTCGCCGATCCAGCCGATGGCTACGGAAGTATCGAGGCCACCGGAGTAGGCCAGCACAATACGCTCAGTCACTTCACATGCTCCTTAGTTGTTGGGTCTTCAATCATCTGATGCAAATTTATTGGCCGGCTTCTTCTGCCAGCTGCAGGAAGCGGGCGGCGACGGCGGCGCCGCCGGCCGGGTCGCGGGTGACCAGCAGGACGGTGTCGTCCCCGGCGATCGTGCCGAGGATCGAGGGCATCACCGAGTGGTCGATCGCGAGGGCCAGGAAGTTCGCCGCGCCCGGCGGGGTGCGCAGCACCACGAGGTTGGCGGAGGCCTCGGCGGTGACCAGCAGTTCCCCACACAGCCGGGCAAGCCGGGCGTCGAGGATTTCCTGCGTCACGCCGCTCTTGGCCCCGCGTTCGCCGCCCTCGCCGGGAACCGCGTAGACCAGCACGCCCTCCTTGCCGCGGACCCGGACCGCGCCGAGTTCCACGAGATCCCGGGACAGCGTGGCCTGGGTGACCTGGACGCCGTCGTCCGCGAGCAGGGCCGCAAGTTCGGCCTGCGAGCGGACGGATTCGCCGGTGAGGATCGCGGTGATCCGCGCCTGCCGCGCCGTTTTGGTGGCCGGGCTGGCCCCCTGGGCGGCCGGCTGGACGGACATCAGTCCAGCCCCGCCGGCGACAGTCCGTCAACCACTGCGAGACCGGAGCGGTGCATCAGCCAGGCCATCAGGGCCTTCTGGGCGTGCAGCCGGTTTTCGGCTTCGTCCCAGACCACGGACTGCGGGCCGTCGATCACACCGGCGGAGATCTCGTAGCCGCGGTAGGCGGGCAGGCAGTGCAGCACGACGGCGTCGGGCGCGGCGAGGGCCATGGCGTCCGCGTCCACGGAGTAGTCGCGGAACAGCTGGAGCCGGGCTTCCTTCTCGTCTTCCTGGCCCATCGACACCCACGTGTCGGTGGCGACGACGTCGGCCCCGCGCAGCGCCTCGGCGGCGTCGACCGTGACGAGCACCGATCCGCCGGTCTGGGCAGCGCGTTCCTCGGCAGCGGCGATGATGTCCGCGGCGGGGAGGTAGCCCTCGGGGCCGGCGATGCGCACGTGCATGCCGGCGGTGACCCCGGCGAGCAGGTAGGAGTTGGCCATGTTGTTGGCCGCGTCGCCGAGGTAGCTCATGGTCAGGCCCGCCAGGTCCCCTTTGTGCTCCTTGACGGTCAGCAGATCCGCGAGAAGCTGGCAGGGGTGGTAGTCATCGCACAGGGCGTTGATCACCGGGACGCGGGAGTGCTCGGCCATCGCGACGAGGCCGGCGTGCGCGCCGGTCCGCCACACGATGGTGGAGACCATGCGTTCGAGCACCTTGGCGGTGTCCTCGACCGATTCCTTGTGGCCGATCTGGGCCTCGCCCGGGTTGATGATGAGCGCGTTTCCGCCCATGTCCGCGATGCCGGTGGCGAAGGAGACGCGGGTGCGGGTGGAGGTTTTGTCGAAGATCACGGCCACGGTTTTGCGCCCGCTGGCCTCGGCGGCGAACGGCTGGACGCTGTACGGCGCGGCCTTCAGCCGGACGGCGAGGTCCAGGACCTCGGCCTGCTCGGCGGGCGTGAGGTCCGTGTCCTTGAGGAAGTGGCGGGTGGTCACTGTGCTGGTCTCAGGGATGGTCACTGGGCGTCCTTTGCGGTCTGGAGGAGGGCGGGCAGCGCGGCGAGGAAGCTGTCGGCCTGCTCGGCCGTCAGGATCAGCGGCGGGGCGAGCCGGATGGTGCGCGGGCCGGGACTGTTGATGATGAAGCCGGCGTCTAGGCCGGCGGTGACGACGGCGGGGGCGACGTCGGCGTCGAGGTCGAAGCCGATCAGCAGGCCCTCGCCGCGGACCTCTGTCACGCCGTCGATCCGTTCGAGGCCGGCGCGCAGGTGCTCCCCCACTTCGCGGACGTGGGCGAGCACGTGCTGGTTCTCGAGCACGTGCAGGGTGGCCAGGGCGGCGGCGGTGGCCACCGGGTTGCCGCCAAAGGTCGTCCCGTGCTGGCCGGCGGAGAGCAGGTTGGAGACCTCGGGGCCGAAGGTGAGCAGCGCGCCGATCGGGAAACCGCCGCCCAGGCCCTTGGCCAGGGTCACGGCGTCGGGCACGATTCCGGCATCCTCGCTGGCCAGCCACTTGCCGGTCCGGCCGATGCCGGTCTGGACCTCGTCCAGGATCAGCAGGGCCCCGGCGGCGCTGGTGGCCTCCCGGGCGGCTTTGAGGTAGCCGGCGGGCAGCGGCCGGACTCCGGCCTCGCCCTGGATCGGTTCGAGGAAGACGGCGGCGGTGGTGTCGTCGATCGCGGCGCGCAGCGCGTCGATGTCGCCGAAGGGGACGTGCACGACGCCGCCGGGCAGCGGCGCGAACGGCGCCCGGTAGGCCTCCTTCGAGGTCAGCGCCAGGGCGCCCATGGTGCGGCCGTGGAAGGCGCCTTCGAGGGCGATGATCTTGGTGCGCGGCTGGGCTGCGCTGTCCTGGCCGGCACCCGTGTTGCGCCGGGCCAGCTTGAACGCGGCCTCGACGGCCTCGGTGCCGGAGTTGGCGAAGAACACCTTGGACCCGTCGGGTGCCTTGGCGAGTTCCAGCAGCTTCTCGGCAAGGGCGATCTGGGTGGGGCTCGTGAAGAAGTTGGAGACGTGGCCCAGGGTGGCGAGCTGGCTGGCGATCACCGAGGTGACAAACGGGTGGGCGTGGCCCAGGGCGTTGACCGCGATGCCGCCTAGCAGGTCCAGGTACTCCTTGCCGTCGGCGTCCCAGACGAGGCAGCCCGCGCCGCGGACCAGGACGCGCTGCGGGGTGCCGAAGACGCCGAGCAGCGAGGAGGAGTAGCGGGAGAGCCACTGTGCGCCGCTGGCGTGGCCGCCGGATTCGACGATTTCCGTGAGCTCAGGTGCGATTTCGATCTGGTTCATTTGCTTTCCTCATCGGGGACGACCTGGGTGCCGATGCCGGCGGTGGTAAAGGTTTCCAGCAGCATCGAGTGCGCCAGCCGGCCGTCGACGATGTGCGCGCGTTCGACGCCGTCGTCGATGGCTTTCAGGCAGGCCGCCATCTTCGGGATCATGCCGGATTCGAGCCGCGGCAGCAGCTCGCGCAGTTCCGAGGCGGTGAGCGAGGAGATCAGCGAGGATTTGTCCGGCCAGTTGGCGTAGAGCCCCTCGACGTCGGTCAGGATGACCAGCTTGGAAGCGCCCAGGGCTGAGGCGACCGCCGCGGCCGCGGTGTCCGCGTTGACGTTCAGCACCTGCCCGGTGGTGGATCCGTCGGGGGCGATTTCCGGGGCGACGGTCGAGATCACCGGGATCCGGCCGGCGGCAACAATGTCCAGGATGCCCTCGGGGTTCACCCCGACGACTTCGCCGACAAGGCCCAGATCCACTTCTTCGCCGTCGACGACGGTGCCGGTGCGGACCGCGCGCAGCAGCCCGCCGTCTTCGCCTGACATCCCGACGGCGTAGGGGCCGTGGGAGTTGATCAGGCCTACGAGTTCGCGGCCCACCTGGCCGGTGAGGACCATCCGGACCACGTCCATCGCTTCGGGCGTGGTGACGCGCAGGCCGCCCTTAAACTCGGATTCGATCCCGAGCCGGCCGAGCATGGCGTTGATCTGCGGGCCGCCGCCGTGCACCACGACGGGGTGGATGCCGACGTGGTGCAGGAAGACCACGTCCTCGGCGAAGGCGCGCCGCAGCTCGTCATTGACCATGGCGTTGCCGCCGTACTTGACCACCATGGTGGTTCCGGCGAAGCGCTGGATCCACGGCAGCGCCTCGATCAGGGTGCCAGCCTTGTCCTGGGCATCGGACATGGAGGTGGTCTCGCGCGTCTGGGTGTTCATCGTCGTCCTTACTGTCTGTCCCTCCCGGGCCGTTCTAGCTGGAGTAGGCGCTGTTTTCGTGGACGTACTCGTGGGTGAGGTCGTTGGTCCAGATGGTCGCTTCGGCGGAGCCTGCCTGCAGGTCGATCTCGACGAGGACCTCGCGCGGTTCCAGGTCCACGAGGCTGCGGTCGTCGCCGATGCTGCCGTTGCGGCAGATTTGCACACCGTTCATCGACACGTTCAGCTGGTCCGGTTCAAAGACGGCGTCGGTGGTGCCCACGGCGGAGAGCACGCGGCCCCAGTTCGGGTCCTTGCCGAAGATGGCGGTCTTGAAGAGGTTGGAGCGGGCGACGGCCCGGCTGACCACTTCGGCGTCCTTTTCGCTCGCGGCGTTGAAGGTGCGGATGGCGATGTCGTGGCTGGCGCCCTCGGCGTCACCGATCAGCTGGCGCGCCAGGTCCGCGCACACCTGGGTCAGCCCGGCGCCGAAATCAGCGGCGGAGGGTACGGCGCCCGAGGCGCCGGAGGCGAGCAGCACCACGGTGTCGTTGGTGGACATGCAGCCGTCCGAGTCGGCCCGGTCAAAGGTGACCCGGGTGGCGTCGCGGAGCGCGACGTCGAGCAGGTCGGGCTGGACTTCTGCGTCCGTGGTGAGCACCACGAGCATGGTGGCCAGGCCCGGGGCGAGCATACCGGCGCCCTTGGCCATGCCGCCGATGGTGAAGGACCGGCCGTCGGCGTCGGTGCCGGTGAACAGCGCCTGCTTGGAGACGGAGTCGGTGGTCATGATCGCAGTGGCTGCCGCGGGGCCGCCCTCGGCGTCCAACTCCGAGGCCGCCACGCCGATCGCCGGAACGAGCTTGTCCATGGGGAGCTGCTCACCGATCAGGCCGGTGGAGCAGACGAAGATGTCCGTCGCGGACGCGCCGAGGACCTCGGCGGTCTTTTCGGCGGTGGTGTGGGTGTTCTGGAAGCCCTGCGGTCCGGTGCAGGCGTTGGCGCCGCCGGAGTTGAGGATGACGGCGTCCACCCGGCCATCCTTGACCACTTCCCGGGACCAGTGCACGGGAGCGGCCGCGACCCGGTTGGAAGTGAACACGGCCGCGGCGGCCTTGGCCGGGCCGTCGTTGACCACGAGGGCCAGGTCCGGGTTTCCGGAGGCCTTGAGGCCGGCTTTGACGCCGGCGGCGCGGAATCCCATGGGGGCGGTGACGCTCACGGTGCGACTCCCTGCAGTTCGAGGCCGGCGGTTTCCGCCAGGCCGAGGGCGATGTTCATGGACTGCACGGCGCCGCCGGCGGTCCCCTTGGTGAGGTTGTCGAGGGCGCAGGTGACGATGACCCGGCCGGAGTGGCTGTCGAGGGCCAGCTGCATCACCGCGTGGTTGGACCCCTGCACGGATTTGGTGGCGGGCCACTGGCCTTCGGGCAGCAGGTGGACGAACGGTTCCTCGTCGTAGGCCTCGGACCAGGCGTTCCGCAGCTCGTCAGCGCTCACGCCGGGCCGGACCTTCGCGGTGGCCGTGGTGAGGATGCCGCGACTCATCGGCGCGAGCGTGGGGGTGAAGGACACGGTGACGGGGGCGTTCAGTGCCCGGGACAGGCCCTGCTCGATTTCGGGGATGTGGCGGTGGCCGCCGCCGACGCCATAGGGGCTCATCGAGCCCATGACCTCGGCGCCGATCAGGTTCACCTTGGCCGCCTTGCCGGCACCGGAGGTGCCGGAGGCGGAGACGATGACGACGTCATCGGCCTGGAGCAGGTGCTTACTGAAGCCCGGGGCGAGGGCCAGCAGCGCCGACGTCGGGTAGCAGCCGGGAACGGCGATGCGGGTGGCGCCGCGCAGTGCCTCGCGCTGGCCCGGGAGTTCCGGCAGGCCGTACGGCCAGGTGCCGGCGTGCGGGGAGCCGTAGAACTTCTCCCACGCCGCCGGATCCTCCAGCCGGTGGTCCGCGCCGGCGTCGATCACGACCGTGCCGGCAGGCAGTTGCGCGGCGATCTCCGCGGACGCCCCGTGCGGGAGGGCAAGGAACACGACGTCGTGCCCGGCGAGGTTCTCCACGGTGGTGTCCTCAAGGATCCGGTCCGCCAAACCGTGGAGATGCGGCTGCAACTCCCCTAGTCTGGAACCGGCGTTGCTGTGCGCGGTGATGGCACCGATGGTGACGTCGGGATGACCGGCCAGCAGCCTCAGCACCTCGCCGCCGGCGTAGCCGCTTGCACCGGAGACGGCAACAGAAATAGTCATGACAACGAGTATACAGCAAGACTATGCATAGACTCCGATATTTATACATGCGTAGTCCCGTGCCTGCGTAGTCCCGTGCCTGCCTAATCCCGCAACCCGGGCTGCTGCGCCCGCGCCGGCCGTGTCCCTAGGATGGTCTGGAGAGCCGGACCGAGGAAACCTCCTCCCCCGGAGCGGAGCACGTCAAAAGGAGATCCATGACCCACGCAATCCTCGCCCGGCAGGCCGGCGGCCCCGAAGTCCTCGAACTGGCAGAGGTGGACCGGCCGGTTCCCGGCCCCGGCCAGCTGCTAGTCAAGGTCGCCGCGACCGGCGTGAACTTCATCGACACCTACAAGCGCAGCGGCGTCTACAAGGTGCAGTACCCCTACACCCCCGGCTCCGAGGCGTCCGGAACCGTGGAGGAGACCGGCGACGGGGTGACCGCCTTTTCCGTCGGAGACCGGGTGGCCACCGCCGAGGGCATCAACTGCTACGCGGGATATGCCCTGGTGGATGCGGACAAAGCGCTGCCGGTCCCCCACGGCGTCGACGACTTCACCGCCGCGGCCCTTCCCCTGCAGGGCATCACCGCCCATTACCTGATCAACTCTTCGTTCAAGGTCGAGGCGGGCCAGACGGTGCTGCTGCACGCCGGCGCAGGCGGGGTGGGCCTGCTGCTGATCCAGATGCTCAAGGCCAAGGGGGCCCGGGTCATCACCACGGTGTCCACCGACGAGAAGGAACAGCTGGCCCGCGGGGCCGGGGCCGACCACGTGCTGCGGTACGGCGGTTTTGCGGCGAAGGTGCGTGACCTCACCGACGGCGCAGGCGCCCACGTGGTGTACGACGGCGTCGGGAAGGACACCTTCGACGATTCCCTGGCGGCCCTGCGGATCCGTGGCACGCTGGTGCTGTTTGGCGCTGCCTCCGGCCCGGTGCCGCCGTTCGATCCGCAGCGGCTCAACGCCGGCGGCTCGCTGTACCTGACCCGGCCGACCATCAACCACTTCCTGCGGGACGCGCAGGAGCGCCGCTGGCGGTCCGATGAACTCTTCGCCGCCGTCGCGGACGGCTCGCTCAAGGTCCGGATCGGCGCCCGGTACGACCTCGCCGACGCCGCCGCCGCGCACACCGACCTGGAGCAGCGCCGCACCACCGGCAAGGTCATCCTGGTTCCGTAGCCCGAGGCCGGCCCCTCGGCCGGCCCCGCCGACACGGGGACAAGGCGACAAGAAAGCTCCCCGCAACCGGCTGGTTGCGGGGAGCTTTTTGCTGCGGCCGTTAGCGCTGGACGGCGCCGGTCCGCTCGTGGGCGGCGGCGACCGCGGCGTCGCGGGCGGCGGAGGCCTCGTCAGCGGTCAGCGTCCGGTCGGCGGCGCGGAAGCGCAGGTTGAAGGCGAGCGACTTCTTGCCCTCCTCGATGCCCTTGCCGGCGTACACGTCGAACAGGGAGACGTCCTCGAGCAGTTCGCCCGCGCCCTCGCGCAGCGCGGCCAGCACCTCGTCGGCCGGGACGTCGGCCGCCACCACGAGGGCGACGTCCTGGGTGGCCACCGGGTAGCCGGAAATCGGCCGGGCGACGATCACGTCGGCGGCGGCCTCGAACAGCGCCTCCGCATTCAGCTCCAGCGCCACCGAGCGGGCCGGCATGTCGTGCGCGGCGAGCAGCTTCGGGTGCAATTCGCCGGCGTAGCCCACGACCTCGCCGGTGCGCAGCGACAGCTGCGCCGCCCGGCCCGGGTGGAAGGCCTGGTGCTGGCCCTGGCTGACCACGAGTTCGACGCCGAGGACGTCGCCGGCGAGCCGGGCGACGTCCAGCGCATCGGCCCAGTCCCAGGCGCGCGGGGTGTGCGTCGGCGAGGCCGGGGCATCGTGCCCGGTCAGGACCGCGGCGAGGTACAGCGGCTGGTGCGGGACGCCGTCGTAGAGTCCGTCCAGGACCTCGTCGGCGGGCCGGGCACCCAGCGGCGGGATCGAGCCGGTACCGAGTGTGTCCCCGGGCAGGAAGACCAGGCCGGCCTCGAACAGGGCCAGGTCGCGGAAACCCCGGGAATGGTTGCGCTTGGCGACCTCGATCAGGCCCGGCAGGATGGACGTCCGCAGGTAGCCGTGCTCTTCGCTGATCGGGTTCGCCAGCTTCAGCGCCTTCCGCTCCGCGCCGGCCTCAGGCACCCCGAAGGTATCGTTGGCGGCCTTGGAGACGAACGGGTATGCCAGCACCTCGGTCAGGCCCGCGTCCGCCAGGGCCTGGACGAGCCGGCGGCGCTGCTGCTGGACGCGGGTCAGGCCGCGGCCCGGAGGGGCGACCGGCAAGGTGGCGGGGATCTTGTCGTACCCGACCAGCCGGGCGATTTCCTCGGAGAGGTCTTCCTTGGTTTCGAGGTCGGTGCGCCAGCTCGGAGCGGTGACGGCGTAGCCGCCCTCGTTCCGGGCCACCTCGGCGCCCAGGTCCTGCAGCGAGGTGAGGATCTGTTCCTCGGTGAAGTCGATGCCGATCCGCTTCGCGGCGAAGGCGGCGGGGAGCTGGACGGTGACCGGTTCCACGGGCGTGCCGACGTCGGTGCCCTCCGCGGCAGCGGTGCCTCCGGCGAGTTCGACCAGGAGGTCCACGGCGCGCTGGGCGGCGATGTGGGCCACATGCCAGTCCACGCCGCGTTCGAAGCGCTTGGAGGCCTCGGACGGGAGCTTGTGGCGGCGGCGGGAGCGGGCAATCGAGACTTCCTCAAAGTGCGCCGCCTCGATCAGGATGGTCGATGTCGTGTCGCTGACCTCCGTCGCGGCGCCGCCCATCACGCCGGCGACGCCGATCGGGCCGGAGCCGTCGGTGATCAGCAGGTCCTCGGCGTCGAGCGTGCGTTCTTTGCCGTCCAGGGTCTTCAGCTTCTCGCCGGCGACGGCGCGGCGGACCACGATCTCGCCGGAGAGCTTGTCCTGGTCGTAGAAGTGCAGCGGCTGGCCGAGCTCGAGCATGACGTAGTTGGAGATGTCGACCGGCAGCGAGATGGAGCGGATGCCGGCGAGCCGGAGCCGGGAGGCCATCCACGGCGGGGTGGGCTTGGTGGCGTCCACGCCGCGGACGGTGCGGGCGACGAAGCGGTCACAGCCGGGCTTGCCGTAGATCGGGGCGTCGTCGTTGAGCTTGACCGGGTAACCGCCGGAGAGGTCGGCGGGAGCCTGCACCTGCGAGGCCGGGTCGGTGAAGGCGGTGCCGGTGGCGTGCGCGTATTCGCGGGCCACGCCGCGGATCGAGAACGCGTAGCCCCGGTCCGGGGTGACGTTGATTTCCGCGGCCTGGTCGTACAGGCCCAGCAGCTCCATGGCGTCGCTGCCGACCTCCGGGTCCAGCCCGATGCGGGAGAGCACCAGGATGCCGTCGTGGTCCTCGCCGATGCCAAGTTCACGCACGGAGGCGATCATGCCGGCGGACAGGTGGCCGTAGGTCTTGCGCGCCGAGATGCGGAAGTCGCCGGGCAGCACGGCACCGGGAAGGGTGACCACCACCTTGTCGCCCTCCACGAAGTTGTGCGCACCGCAGACGATGCCCTGCACGCCGGAGGGGTCGATGCCGTCGTTTGCCAGGGTCTGCTGCTGGCCTTCGGGGACGACCCGGACCTGGCACCAGTTGATGGTCTTGCCGTTGCTCTGCGGTTCCTTGACCAGGCTCAGGACCTGGCCCACCACGATCGGGCCCTGCAGGGCCTCGGTCGGGCGGTGCACCGCTTCTTCTTCGAACCCGACTTTGACCAGGTCCGCCATGACGTCTTCGGCCGTGGCGCCGGCCGGTACGGCGGCGAATTCACGCAGCCAGGAAAGGGGGATACGCACTGTTAGATCTCCATCCCGAAGTGCTCGCTGAAACGTACATCGCCTTCGATCATGTCGCGCATGTCGCCGACCTCGTTGCGGAACATGAGGGTCCGCTCGATGCCCATGCCGAAGGCAAAACCTGAATAGACGTCCGGGTCGATGCCGGCCGCGCGGAGCACGTTCGGGTTGACCATGCCGCAGCCGCCCCACTCGATCCAGCGCGGGCCGCCCTTGGCACCGGGGTGCCAGATGTCCAGCTCCGCCGACGGCTCGGTGAACGGGAAGTAGTTCGGACGCAACCGGATCTGGGCCTCATCGCCGAACATCTGGCGGGCGAAGTGCTCCAGGGTGCCGCGGAGGTCGGCCATGGACAGGTTCTTGTCGATGGCGAGGCCCTCGAACTGGTGGAAGACCGGCGTATGGGTGGCGTCCAGCTCGTCGGTGCGGAAGACCCTGCCGGGGCACAGCACGTAGATCGGGACCTCGCGCTCGAGCATGGAACGGACCTGCACCGGGGAGGTGTGCGTGCGCATCAGCAGGTGGGCCTCGGGCGGCTCGACGAAGAAGGTGTCCTGCATTTCCCGGGCCGGGTGGTCCGGCTTGAAGTTCAGCGCGTCGAAGTTGAACCATTCCGATTCGACCTCGGGGCCTTCGGCGATCTCCCAGCCCATGCCGACGAAGATGTCCGCGACGCGGTCCTGCAGCGTGGACAGCGGGTGGCGGGCACCGGCACGACGGCGGCGGGGGGCGGCCGTGACGTCGACCGTCTCCTCGACCAGGATGCGGGCGTCGTTCTCGGCTTCAAGCTCGGCGGTGCGGTCCGCGAGCGCCTTGTTGACGCGTCCGCGGGAGGCTCCCATGAGCTTGCCGGCGGCGGCCTTCTGATCCTTGGGCAGGGCGCCGATTTCACGGTTGGCCAGGCTCAGCGCGGATTTCTCCCCGGTGTGGGCCAGGCGCACGGCTTTGAGTTCGTCGAGGGTCGACGCGGCGGCAATGGCGGCGACGGCCTGATCCACGGCGGCGGTGATGGCGGCTTCATCCAAGGGGTTCGGGGCGGCGCCCGGCAAAGTTTCAGTCATCTACTGTTCTTAGCTACGAGTCGGGTCATGCCAACGGCACACGATCTTCACCAGGAGCAGGGACCGGTGCGTTGACAAAGGGCAGGGCTCGCCGCAATCGTTCCGGCGGGCGCTCCCCCTCAGTCTAGTTGACGGCACTGAGGTGCCCGAACGTGACGGGCGGCCCGATGCAATGGCTCAAGGCACGGTGATGAGGCAGAGATTAGGCTGAACAAAGGGAAGCAGACTCACGTCCGACGGTGCGTCGCCGTCGAGTAACTGTTGCACGAGCCCGAGGTGGGCCGAGCAGACAACCTGCGGGTGCCGCCTCGCGGCATCGCGGAACGGGCACCCCCGCAACTGGATGACATCGCCGTCTGGCTCCGGGTCGAAACCGAGGCTGCCAAGGACCTCAAGGAGCCCTTTCCGCCGATCGACAGTGTCGGCGTGGTCCGGCACCAGTCCGCGCGCCCAGGAACGGCCGGCGCTGACGGCGCGGCTACGGCCCTGGTCCACGTCGCTGTGTGCGAGCGCTCCGGCGAGCACCTCGATCAACTGCTCCCGCGAATCCTCGTCACGCTCGGTCCCGAGGCAGGCCGAATACAACACACGCGGGCGGCCGCGGCGCCGGTCCCCGCCGGATTCGCGCCGGACAAGGCGCACCTCCTCGAGGTGGTCCAAGTGGAACCGGACCGTGGAAACATGCAGTTCCAGTACGCCGGCGATGGCCTGCGCATCCAAGGGTTCGGGCGATCCGGTCAGGGCATCGAGGACACGCCGCCGTGTGTGCGATGCCAACGCCGCGTGGTAGGTCTCGTTTCTCAGGGCACCGCCCGGCACTGAACGCAAGGGGTGTGGCGTCTCTTCAGATCCCGGTGGCATCGGCCGATTCCTCCTCGTGGGCCCAGCGCGGCTTCAAGGTCTCGAAATCGCTGCCGGAACGGCCCTGAACCCGCCGGTGAATGGACCCGGCGATGCGCCGGGCCTGGACCTTGGCCAGATCAGCTTTCTCACCGGCGAAGTGCTCGTCGACGTTCGCAATCCACAAGGTGAGCCACCGCTCGAAGTATTCCTGCTGCAACGGGAACCGGGCGTTCAGCACCAGATGCTTCTGAAGGGCGTTGCGCCGGTAGAGGCCGGCGCGGAACAGCACGGTCTCCCAGAAGTCGCACATGATCGGCAGATGATGATCGAGATCCATCCTGGCGATATCGGTGAAGATAGGTCCGATCAGCGGGTCGGCAAAGGCACGTCGGTAGAACTCCTCGACCAGCAGGGTGACATCGGACCGATCCTTCAGGTCTCCGTTCATGGGACCAGTGTAAACAAATAAAAATGATGATGTTACTTTTAAAGCACGTCGAGACCACAGGGGATGAATTATGGCTGCGGGAAACCACACACTGATCGCCGCTGACGCCGACGCCCTGCCTGCGGCACTTGCTCTGCCCGGCGGCGCAATCATCCACCTCGATGCGTATCCGCCGCATTCGGTCGAGGCATGAACGGAGCCCCCGAGCGACTCGGCTATGCTGCCGGCGTCGGCTTCATCGTGCTCGGCGGCTTGGTCGCCGCCGTCGCCGGCCCCTTGCACTTCGACCGCGGCAGCTGGCTTGCCGCCTACCTGGTGCTTGTCTGCGGCGTGGCCCAATGCGCTATCAGCAGCCAAAGCCGGATCCTCGGTGCGGCACCGCTTCCACCGGCACAGCGGTGGGCGCTGTTCGGCTGCTGGAACACCGGCAACGCTTTGGTGATCGTCGGAGCGCTCGTTTCCATCCCGCTCATCACAGATGCCGGCGGCCTCCTCCTGGTCGCGGGGCTGGCACTCGCCGGCGCCGGCACCCGCCATTCCCAACGGCTTATGATGGCCCTGCTCCTTCGGGCCTTCTACCTTGTATTGGTCGTAAGTGTCCCCGTCGGACTGGTGCTGAGCCATCTTCGCGCCGCACACACCTGAGATTTCGACCAGCGCGGAGATTAGCGACTTCGTCCATGGGGAACTTTCACCCCCGTAAGCCGGGTCGGGCCAGGGCGGCCCCGCTCCGTGTCCCGCGCGCGGCTGCCCGGCTAGCATGGCCTCATGACTCCCGGACAGCGGCTGCGGCAGCTCGCCAACGTGGTGAATGCAACGACCCCGCTGGGGCTGTTGCTGGCCGCCTGCGCCCGGACCCGGATCCGCCGCGGACCGCGCGGGCTGATCCTTGCCACCGGCTACCGGTGGCGCCTGCCGTTCGCGGCGGCGTTCACGGTCGGCAACGTGGTCCTGTACCGGTCGGCCCCGGAACAGGTCCTGGCCAACCCGGTCCTGCTGGGGCACGAGGAGCGGCACAGCAGCCAGTACGCCTGGTGCCTGGGCCTGCCGTTCCTGCCGCTGTACCTGCTGGCTGCCGCCTGGTCCTTCTGGCGGACCGGAAACCCCGGCACGGCCAATGTCTTCGAGCGGCACGCCGGACTCCTGGCCGGCGGCTATCCCCTGCCCCGGCCCGCTGCCCGGAAAACCCGCACGAACACCAACAGCCCGGGTCCCGGGCGGAACGAGGCATGACATGACGGACAATCCCAGGACCATCTCGGTCACCGGCTCCGGCAGCGCCGAGGCCGCACCGGACCTCATGACGCTCGCCATCGGGGTGGAATGCCGGCGCGACCGCGTCGCGGAGGCGTTCGAGGGCGCCGGCCGCGCTGCCTCCGCCGTCACGGCCGTGCTCCGCGGCCACGGCGTGCCGGATGCGGACATCACCACGTCCGGATTGAACGTCCGGGCGGAAGTCGGCTGGCAGGAGGGCCGAGGGCAGGTCGTCTCCGGCTACCTGGCCTCCACTACCTTCAGCGTCCGGCTGCACGATCCGGCGGCGTCCTCCGCGCTGGTGGCCGCCGCGGTGGAGGCCGGCGGGGACGACGTGCGCCTCAACGGCCTGGAGTTGGGCTTCGCGGATCCTGCCGCGGTCCAGGCCCGGGCCCGCGAGGCGGCGTGGGCGGACGCGCGCACCAACGCCGAACATTTCGCCGCCCTGGCCGGCGCCCGGCTGGGCCGGGTCGCTTCCGTCTCGATGCATCCGGGGCCCGGGGCTCCGGTCCCGCTGGCCGGGATGCAGCGGACCGTCGCGTCCGCGGTACTGCCCGTCGAGGCCGGCGCGGCAATGGTCAGCGCGGCCGTGGACGTGGTCTGGGAACTGCTGGACTGACCCTGACTATCCAGGGCCCCGCGGGGTCGTTGGTTCCGGGTCGGCCCCTAGTGGGTGGCGCCCGCGGCGAGCTTGAGGTCCGCCGTCGTCGCCAGCGCGGTCCGGACGACGACGGCGAGCGCCTGCGTCATCTGTTCCAGTGGCAGCGAGGCGAGGGTGCTTCCCGCCGGAACCTGCTCCGGCCCGAACGGGACGTGGACAAACCCGCCGCGTACCGCCGGGGTCGACCCCAGTGCGTGCATCAGGCCGTAGAAGACGTGGTTGCAGACGTAGGTTCCGGCGCTCTGGGACACCTCGGCGGGAATCCCTGCCGCGCCCAGCTCCGCCAGGGCAGCCTTCACGGGAAGGGTGCTGAAGTAGGCCGTCGGGCCGCCGGGCACCACCGGCTCATCGACCGGGGCGTTGCCCGCATTGTCCGGGATCCGCGCGTCGTCGCAATTGATGGCAACCCGCTCCAGCGAGATGCGGGACCTCCCGCCGGCCTGGCCCGCGCACACCACGAGGTCCGGGCGGTGCTCGGCCAGGGCGGCGAGCAGGGCCTCGATGGCATCGCCGAAGACGCAGGGCAGTTCGACTGCCGCGACGTCGTGGCCCTCGGCCTCGAGCAGGGCCGCCGCTCCGCGCGCCGCGGTCCAGGACGGGTTGGTGCTTTCGCCGCCGAAGGGTTCGAATCCGGTCAGGAGAATCATGGGCCCAGCCTAACAACGCGGCGTCCTGTCACCCCCGAATCCTGACAGGACGCCGCGTTGCTAGGCTGGGCCGTCGGACGCCCTATTTCGGCGCAGTGACGCCGAGCGCTGCCGCATTCGCATCGGCGGTCCGGCGGATCTCTTTGACCTGCGCGACCTGCGGGGCGAGCTCCTGCATGCGGGTTGTCAGGTACTTGTCGAGGACCTTATCCAGGGCTGCATGGAACCCGGTCTTGTCCCGGCAGACCGCATCGGTCATGGCGATCCTGAACTCCTCCTGGCCGCCTGCAGCCCGTCCGGCATCTTCTGCCTGCTGAGGGCTGGTGAAGGAGGCATAGGGTGTGTCTTTCATACAGGCTTCCCAGTCCTTGATGGCCTTGGCTGTGCCCGCGTCCCGGGAAGCCGCGCCGCTGGCGGGGAACAACGAGTTACCCGCCACGCCGGTGGCAAGCATGTAGTTTTCCGCGCTGCCGTAGATCTGGTTCATCGCCTCGCCCCGGCATCCACCCGAGGACGTTCGCGTCCCGCCCACCGTGGCCATTGACGCGGTGTCCGCGGGACCGGTGAGAGCGTTAGTGAAGGCCGGATCGGCGAAGAGCCGGCCCTCCGCGGACTCGGGAGCCGGCTCGTGGGGTCCACGAGGCCCGGTGCTGGCGTAGCCGCTGGCCTTGGCGTCGTCGACCGTAAGCCGCTTGAACCCGATGGCTCCGTTGAGGTCCACGGTCATCCCGGAGCTGGGCGGCGTGTAGTCGAAACCGGCCTTGGCCATGCAGAGCCGGACAGCCTCCTGCATTCCCCTTTCGGCGATCGGATCGGCTGAAGCGTAGGCCTCCGCCTGGCGGATTATCCCCGCGACGGGCTCCGGGGACGCGGTAACTAACGCGGCCGGGATCGCAGCCGCGCCGAGCGCGGCGCCGGTTCCTAGGACCAGGACGGCAGCGCCGAAGATCTTCTTTTTCATGATGGCTCCTCTTGTTTGGGCAATGCGGTTGTTTTGGCGGTTTTGGGCAATGCGGTGGCTGGCCTTCCCCGGGTAGGAAGGCCTCGGCGGGGAGGACGGTGCTGCTGCGGTGGCTAGTTAAGGACGTTGTTTTCGTAAGCGAAGGCGACGAGTTGGATTCGGTTCTTCAGCTTCAACTTCGCCAGGATGCTGCCGACGTGGGATTTCACCGTGGCTTCGCTGAGCACCAGTGAGGCCGCGATTTCGGCGTTTCCCAGCCCTTTGGCCGTCAGCAGAAAGACGTCACGCTCCCTCCCGGACAGGTCTGCCAGTGCGGCGTCGTTCCCCGCGGAAGGCGTGGTGTAGTCGCGCAGCAGTTCGTTGGTGATGGCGGGGGCGATGACTGAGTGGCCGGAGTGGACCGTCCGGATGGCCGCCAGCAGGAACTCGGGCGTCGTGTCTTTGGTGAGGAAGCCGGCGGCACCGGCCTGGATGGCCCGGACGACGGCCTCGTCATGCTGGATCGTGGTCAGGACGATGATCTTGGTAGCAGCGTTCCCGGGCAGTGCCGCGATCCTCTTTGCGGCGGTGATTCCGTCCATGACGGGCATCCGGATGTCCATCAGGAGCACGTCGGGGCCGGTAGCCTGGACAAGTTCGACGGCGGCCTCTCCATTGACGGCTTCGCCAACAAGGTCCATGTCCGACTGGCTGCGCAGGATCATCTTGAGTCCGGCACTGAACAGCGGCTGATCATCGGCAAGCGCTATGCGGATCGGTGCTTCCGTCATCGCGTTGCTCCTTCCAGGGACCCCAGGCGGGGCCCGTCAACGGCGGAACATGGCAGCTGGCCGGGACCTGCCGACGGCAGGAACGCCAGCACTTCGAACGTCTCCTGGCCCCGGACCGTTTCCACCCAGCCGCCGGCGGCCGCGGCGCGGGCCCTCATCCCTGCTATCCCGCGACCGGGTGGGTCTGTCGCCGGGGTGGCGGCCTGGCCCGTCATGAGCGACGATCTGCTCCGGAGCTCAAGCGACGCTGCGGTCCAAGTCAGGTGCAGGTGCGCGCCCTGGCTTCGGTCCCCGTGTTTGAACGCATTGGTCAGGCTTTCCTGCGCCAGACGGTAGACGGTCAGCTGCTGGGCGGCGCTCAGGTCCCACGGCTCCCCCGTCGCTTCGATCGTGACCGGCATGCCGCTGGAGCCCAGCCGGTCGGCCAGGAGTGCCAGGTCCTCGACTGTGTGTGCTGGAGGGTCGCTGAGCGCCGTGGAGAAGCCTTCGATCAGCCGGCGGGTTTCGACCAGGGCGGCCCTGGCTGATTCGGCGATTACCGTGGACGCTTCCTCGACGGCTTCCGGTTCTGCGCGGTGGATGAAGCGTATGCCGTCGGCCTGGGCCACGATGACTGTCAGTGAATGGGCCAGGACATCGTGCAGTTCCCTGGCGATTCTGTTGCGTTCCTGTTCCACGGCAAGTTCGGTGGCGGTCTCCCGGTACCGGGCTTCGGCCGCGAGCTGCGCCCTCCGGCTTCTCGATACGTTGTTCACTGCCACTCCGACGGCCCAGGCGGCAAGGTTCAGTGCGGCGAACGCTCCGAAAATCAGGAAAGCGTAGGTAAGCGTTCGTAGTGGTCCACGGCCGTACAGCTGGTTGCCGAAGATGAAGTTGATCCAGGTCTGGTCGGTGAACCAGTTGACGGTCGTGATGCCCGCAAACACGACAGCGGCAACGGGTGCTACCCACCGGTTGCGGGATTTCGACCCGATCACCACGAAGAAGACCACCACCGGAACCGCAGCGTAGCTCAGCACGCCGGAGAGAAGGACCATCGGAAAGAGCTTGAAGCTCTGCAGGAGCAGGGCCACGAAAACCAACCCCAAGGCCGCGGCCGGCAGGAGCTCAGCCACAGCAATGGCCGTGAGGAGCGCCAGCAGCAGCGCGCTGTTCTGGTCGAAACGGCGCTCCTCCAGGACAAAGAGGGTCCCCATCAACAGCACGGCGGCAGCTGGGGCGGCGAGGTGCCGCAGGGACTCGAGTGGTTTGAACATGCCTTCACCCTAAGCGGGCTCTCACAGCCCGGTGGCACAATTCGGATGAGTTCCTACCCGATGAGGAGGAAGTTCCGCCGCAGGGATGACTGACCGGCTCCCCGAAGCGGATTTCGTGCGGTTGGGCAGGACGAGGGAGCCGGCGCGGCGTCTGTGCGCTCTTTGGTCCTTGACTTAACCTCGAACATATATTCGAATGAGGACATGAGATGGGACGCGCAAGCACTGAGTCCACGCGGTGAAACCCTCCCCGCCGATCCCGCCGCGGCAGGGCCTGCTTCGCCGGCACTGCTGCCGCTGGCCGGACTGGTCCGGTCCGTCTCCACTCCCGAATTTGCCGGCGTCACCTTCCATGAGGTCACCGCCAAATCGGTGCTCAATAAGGTGGCGGCCGGTTCGCGGATGCCGTTCGAGTGGACGGTCAACCCGTACCGTGGCTGCAGCCACGCGTGCGTTTACTGCTTCGCCCGGAAGACCCACACCTATCTGGACTTCGACGCCGGGCTGGACTTCGACAGCCAGGTCGTGGTCAAGGTCAACGCCGCAGAGGTGTTGCGCAAGGAACTGGCCAAACCCTCCTGGCAGCGCCACCAGGTAGCCCTGGGCACCAACACGGATCCGTACCAGCGGGCGGAGGGCCGCTACCGTCTCATGCCGGGCATCATCGGTGCACTGGCGGACTCGGGCACGCCGTTGTCCATCCTCACCAAGGGCACGCTGCTGGCCCGGGACATCCCGCTGCTCAAGCACGCAGCCGCCCAGGTTCCGGTGGGGATCGGGATTTCGCTCGCCATGACCGACGAGCAGCTCTCCGAGGCAGTGGAGCCGGGTACCCCGGGACCGCGGGCCCGGCTCAAGCTGGTCTCCCGGCTGCGCGAGGCGGGCCTGCCCTGCGGCGTCATGGCGATGCCAATCCTGCCCTGGCTCTCCGACTCCGACGAAGCCCTCGATTCGCTGTTCGGCGCTCTCGCCGCAGCGGGCGCCACCGGGGTCACGGCCGGGGCGCTCTACCTCAAGCCGGGCACCCGGGAATGGTTCATGCAGTGGATCGCCAAGGAACATCCGCAGCTCGCCGGCAGGTACCGCCGTCTCTATGGAACCGGCTCCTACGCGTCCCAGGAATACCGGAGCTGGCTCGCGGGCAGGATCCGGTTCTTCAAGGCCCGGCACGGCTTCCTCGGTTCCGCGGGCTTCAGCCACCGGGACCTGAGCGGAGACCCCAGGGAAGAGGAGGCCCAGTACCCGGCCGGCAGCATCCCCGGTCCGGCCCTGCAGGGATCAGCGGCGGCCCCCGCCGGAAACGGCGCCGCCCAGCCAACGCTGTTCTAAGCGTCGTCCGGTCGGTGGAGCGCTCCGCCCCTGAGGTCCGGGAGGGAGGCCTATAGGGTCTTGACCGCGCCGAGGACCCTGGACAACGATTCCTTAGCGTCGCCGAAGAGCAAAGTCGTTTTGGGATCGTGCAGCAGCTCGTTTTCGATGCCGGCGAACCCGGGCCGCATCGACCGCTTGAGGAACACCACCTGACGTGCCTGGATCACTTCAAGGATCGGCATGCCGTAGATCGGCGATCCCGGCGAGGACTTCGCCGCCGGGTTGACGACGTCGTTGGCCCCCACCACGAGGGCGACGTCGGTAGTGGCGAACTCGGGATTGACCTCCTCGAGTTCGCGCAGCGCGTCGTAAGGCACGTTGGCCTCGGCGAGCAGGACGTTCATGTGCCCCGGCATCCGCCCGGCCACGGGGTGGATCGCGAAGGACACCTCGACGCCCCGGGCCATGAGGGCCGTGGCGAGCTCGGCCACCGTGTGCTGGCCCTGGGCGACGGCCAGGCCGTAACCGGGCACGATCACCACCCGCTGTGCGTAGCCCAGTTCGACGGCGATGTCCTCGGCCGAGGAGGAGCGCACGGGCCGGTCGCTGGCCGTCGTCGACCCGGCGGTGGAACCGCCCTTGAACGCGCCGAACATGATGCCGGCCACCCCTCGGCCCATCGCCGAGGCCATGACCTTGGTCAGGATGGTGCCGCTGGCCCCCACGAGCGTTCCGGCGACGAGCAGCAGGACATTTCCCAGCACAATCCCGGAGGCCGCGACGGCGAGCCCGGTGAAGGCGTTCAGGAGCGAGATCACGATCGGGACGTCTGCTCCTCCGACCGGAAGCACCAGCAGCAGGCCGGCGGCCAGTCCCAGCAGCAGCAACGCCGCGGCCCAGCCGGCGGTGCCGGCGACCACGACCAGGGCACCCGCACCAAGCGCTCCGGCCAGGGCCACCATCATCACGACCGGCATGCCGGGGAAGAGCAGCGGGCGGGTGCTGATCAGTTCCTGCAGTTTGGCGACGGTCACGGCGGAGCCGGCGAAGGAGACGGCGCCGACCAGCATCGTGAACACCACGGCCAGGCGCACCCACGGGTCCGCGCTGTGGCCCAGCTCCAGGACGGCGATCAGGGCGGCCGCGCCGCCGCCGACGCCGTTGAACAGGGCGACCAGCTGCGGCATCTGCGTCATCTGCACCCGCCGGGCGACCGGGACGGCCAGGGCGGCGCCGACGCCGATCGCGGCCAGGATCAGGGCCATGTTCTCCAGCCGGGCCGACAGGAACACGGTGGCCACGGCCACCAGGGCGCCGGCCGCCCCGATGGCATTGCCGCGCCGGGCGGTCCTGGGCGAGCTGAGGCCCTTGAGCGCCAGGATGAAGCAGACCGCCGCCACCAGGTACAGCAGCGCCGTCCAGACCGGGTCCAGGACGCTCACGGGCGCACCTCCCCCGCCGATGCTGAGCCAGTATCCGTGCCGGGGGCGCTCTGCTGACCGGGCTTGGCGGCCGGCGGCCCCGCGTCGGGAAAGGGCCGCCGGGGCCCGAACATCTCCAGCATCCGGTCGGTGACCACGAAGCCGCCGACCAGGTTCGCCGTCGCCAGCACCACCGCGAGCAGCGCCAGGGCCAGGAGCCAGGGCCCGTCGGCCTGGCCCGCGACGATGACCGCGCCGACCAGGATGATGCCGTGGATCGCGTTGGCGCCGGACATCAGCGGTGTGTGCAGTTTGCTGGTGACTTTTGAGACCACCTCGAAGCCGACGAAGACGGCGAGCACTACGACCGTAAGCAGTGTGACGGTATCCATCAGTTGCGTGCCTCCATGGTTGCTGCCGTGCCCGGATGCCGGACGGCGCCGTCGTGGGTCAGGCAGGCGCCGGCGACGATCTCGTCGTCGAAGTCCGGCACCACCTTGCCGTCCAGGGTCATCAACGCCAGCAGGTTGGCGACGTTTTTGGCGTACAGGCGGGAGGCATCGGAGGCTGCCGCGGAGGGGGCGTCCTGCAGCCCCACGAGCGTCACGGTGCCGCCCGGAACCGGGACCGGGACGTCGCGGCCCGCGACGACGCCCTCCACGTTGCCGCCCGATTCGGCGGCGAGGTCGACGACGACGGAGCCTGCGCGCATGCCGGCGACCATGTCGGCGGTGACCAGCAGCGGCGCCGTCCGGCCGGGGATGGACGCGGTGGTAATTAGGATGTCCGCGGCGGCCACGTGCGGCGCCAGCAGGGCGCGCTGCCGGGCCGCGCGGTCCTCGCCGAGTTCCCGGGCGTAGCCGCCGGCGCCCTCGGCGGGCCCGTCGAGTGCCAGGTTGATGAAAGTGCCGCCCATTGACGCGACCTCGTCGGCCGAGGCGGCGCGGATGTCGTTCGCCGACACCCGGGCGCCGAGCCGCTTGGCCGTTCCGATTGCCTGCAGCCCCGCGACGCCGGCGCCGAGCACCAGCACCCTGGCCGGCGGAATGGTGCCGGCCGCGGTCATGTAGAGGGGGAAGAACCGGGGGTAGCGCACGGCCGCTTCCAGGACGGCACGGTACCCGGCGACGAGGGACTGCGAGCTCAACGCGTCCATGGACTGGGCACGGGAGATCCGGGGCACGAGTTCGAGCGCGAAGGCTGTCACCCCGCCGGCGGCCAGGGCGGCGACGGTCGGCAGTTCCGAGGCCGGGGAAGCGAAGCCGATGGTGACGGTGCCGGGCCGGAGCGCCGCCGCGGTGTCCGGTGGCAGCGGGCGCACGTGCAGCAGGACGTCGACGGACGCCGGCGGAAGTTCGGCGGCGAGCTCCGCGCCGGCCGCCTGGTATTCGCTGTCGGGGAAACCGGCGGCGTCACCGGCGCCGCTCTCCACCATTAGGGACAGGCCAAGGCCCGTCAGTTGCCGTACTGTCTCGGGGGTGGCCGCGACCCGGCGCTCCCCCGCACGCTGTTCCCGCCTGACCCCGACCTGCACGCCCAGCTCCTCCCGGTTCGCCCCAGCGTAGCCACACCGCCCTTATTTTGGCGAGGGTTCTGCGGCGACAACTCCGAGCAGCGCTTCGACGATTGGCAGGTCGGCGGGGATCCAGGGCAGGCCCAGGACTTCCTCCGGGGTGTCCAGCGCCACCCAGCGCAGTTCGTCGTGGTCCTCGAGCGGCCGCGGCGTCCCGGCGGCGAGCTCCGCGAACCAGACCCGCATCACGGCGCGCTCGTTCAGCGGCCAGCCGGCCGGTTCCGCTGCCGCCAATTCCGGCCCCAGCCGGATCTCCACTCCCAGCTCCTCGCGCAGCTCGCGGTGCAGGGCGGCCTCGGGCGCTTCGCCGGGATCGACCTTGCCCCCGGGGAACTCCCACATGCCGGCGTACCGGGGCGGGGCTGTGCGCCGTGCCACCAGCAGGGTCCGCGGGTTGGTCAGGGAATCGACGACGGCGCCGCCGACGACGTTGATGAGTTCAGTCACGTCCACCAGTCTAGGGGCGCCCCGTCGCGCGCCGGCGGGGCACAATGGTGGAAGGGACGGCGTCCGGCGCCGGAATACCGCAGGGCGCGCCCGGCGTTCCCTGAACAGCAGCCCAGGCGGCCTCAGCATGCCGCATCTTCCCGGCCCCGGCCGGCATCGTTCCCGAGAAACAGACGGATGACCACCACTAAAGACGCCCCCGCCACGCCGAAAACCGGCACCCGCCCCCTCGCCCTCGCCATCCTCGCCCTCGCCATGGGCGGCTTCGGCATCGGCACCACCGAGTTCACCATGATGGGCCTGCTCAAGGAGGTCGAGCACGGGCTCGGCATCGGCACACCGGAGGCGGGCCACCTGATCTCCGCCTATGCCCTCGGCGTCGTGGTGGGCGCCCCGGTGCTGGCCGCCGTCGGCGCCAAGCTGCCGCGCAAACACCTCGCCCTGGGGTTGATGCTGTTCTTCAGCCTGGCCAACCTCAGCTCCTTCATCGCCCCGGATTACGGCACCATGCTCGTCTCGCGCTTCGCCGCGGGACTGCCCCACGGCGCCTTCTTCGGCGTCGCCGCGGTCATTGCCTCGTCCCTGGTGGCGCCGACCCGCCGCGGTTGGGCCATCTCCATGGTGATGGCCGGCCTCACGGTGGCCAATGTCCTTGGGGTTCCCTTCGGCACCTGGCTGGGCCAGTCCTTCGGCTGGCGCCTGTTGTTCCTGCTGGTCGGGCTGATCGGCCTCGCCACCATGGTCATGATCTACCGGTTCGTGCCGTTCCAGAAGCCACACGCGGACGCCAGCATCCGGCGCGAACTCGCGGCGCTCAAGCGCCTGCAGGTCTGGCTGGCCGTACTGATCGGCGTCGTGGGCTTTGGCGGGTTCTTCGCCACGTACACCTACATCGCGCACACCATGACGTCGGTCGCCGGGATTGCGGCCGAGTGGCTGCCGCTGGTCGTTGCGCTGTACGGCCTGGGGATGGTGGCCGGCAACATCGTCGGCGGCCGCATCGCGGACAAGTCGGTGATGGGGACCATCTACTGGGTGCTTCCCGGCGTCGCCGTCGCCCTGGTCGTCTATGCGGTGGCCGTGCACTGGCCCTGGTCCGCCTTCGTGATGGTCTTCGTGGTGGGCGGAGCCGGGTCGATGCTCGTCCCGGCCCTGCAGACCCGGCTCCTCGACGCCTCCCCCGACGCGCCGTCGCTGGCGTCCTCGCTGAACCACGCGGCCCTCAATGTCGCGAACGCCCTCGGCGCGTTCCTCGGCGGGCTGGTCATCGCCTGGGGCTGGGGCTATGTGGCCCCGGCTCTGGTCGGGGCCCTGCTGGCCATCCTGGGTCTTGGAGTCGCCGCTCTCAGCGGCGCTGTGGAACGCCGGAGGCCGCTGGTCCGGTAACCGCACGGTGCGGCACCGGCCCGGCGGCCCCGGGTGGAACACGTGGACTAGTCGGCGCTGATGCGCTGCACGTCCGGTTCCAGATAAATGACCCGGGCCGTGGGCACGGCCTCGCGGATCCTGGCCTCGGCGGCGTCGATGGCGTCCGCGATGTCCCGGCCCGTGTCCGCCGCGCCGATGCTGATCTTCGCTGCGACCAGCAGTTCCTCCGGGCCGAGGTGCATGGTCTTGATGTGGATGATGGTGGTGCCGTCGGACTCGATGGCTCCGCGGATCTTGGCGGCGTCGGCTTTGGTGGCGGACTCCCCCAGCAGCAGGGACTTCGTCTCCACGGCGAGAACCGCCGCGATGGCCACCAGCAGCAGGCCGATCATGGCCGTGCCGAGGGCGTCCCAGACACCGTTGCCGGTAATCAGGGTCAGGCCCACGCCGAAGAGCGCGAAGACCAGGCCCAGCAGGGCGCCGAAGTCCTCCAGCAGGATGACGGGCAGCTCGGGCTGCTTCGCGTTGCGGATGAACCGCGGCCAGCTCTGCTGGCCGCGCAGCGGGTTGGATTCCCGGATGGCGGTCCGGAAGGAGTACGACTCGGCCATGATCGCGCCGACCAGTACCGCCAGCGGGACCCACCAGTAGCCGCCCTCGATACCGTGCGGGTCCTGCAACTTCCCCCACGCCTCGTAGAGGGCAAACAGCCCGCCAAGGGAAAAGAGCACAATCGAGACGATGAACGCATAAATGTAGCGCTCCCGGCCGTAGCCGAAGGGGTGTTCGGGACTTGCAGCTTTCTTGGCGCGCTTACCGCCCACCAGCAGGAGCAGCTGGTTCCCGGAGTCCGCAACCGAGTGGATGGCCTCGGCGAGCATCGACGAGGACAGCGTCAGGAGGAACGCTACGAACTTCAGGACGGCGATCGTCAGGTTGGCGGCCAGCGCCGCGATGATCGCCTTGGTACCGCCGTTTGCAGCCACGAGGGCGTCTCCTTCGGAAGGTGGTGAGGGTCGTAGCGGAAGCCGGGCCGGGGTCCGCGCCCGCAAGGAACACCGTACCCGTTCACCGCCCGCCGCCGCACCGCAGCTGGCCCTCCGAAGGGCAGGTAACGATTGGGGGTGATGTTGCTGACATGGGTTTAGCCGTGTGTTAGCTTGAAGCCATAATCGGCGTTCCTAAGGCGAACACCGACGAAATGTAGGAGGAGACATGGGCTTTCTAGGCTGGATCATTCTCGGACTCATTGTAGGTGCCATCGTTAAGGCCATCATGCCTGGCCGGGTGGGCGGCGGCTGGGTCACCAGCCTCGTGCTCGGCGTGGTGGGGGCCATCGTCGGCGGCTGGATCGGCGACCTGCTCTTCGGCGGCGGCAAAATGGAATTCTGGAACCTCGGCTCCTGGATCCTGGCCATCGTCGGCGGCCTGGTAGTTGCCGGCATTTACGGCGCCATCACCGGACGCAACCGGACAACATAATTCTCGGAGCCCACCGCCCGCTTGACGGCCGCGGTGGTAGAACGACGGCGGGGGCCCACCACACCGGTGGGCTCCCGCCGTCGTTTGTTAGTGCCGTTCGTGCGTGCCGCTTGTTCTGACCGTATGGACGGCCCGCGTGCGGGTCAGCTTCCCGGCTGCTGCGAACGGGCGCTGGCGTAGAGGCAGACGGTCGCCGCGGTGCCGAGGTTGAGGCTTTCGGCGGCACCGTAGACCGGAACCGCGACCCGGTGGTCGGCCAGGGCCAGCTCCTCCGCGGACAGTCCCTGGGCTTCGTTGCCGAACAGCCAGGCCGTCGGCTGCTCCAGCGGGTAGGCGGACGGCGCGGCGGAAGCACCGAGGCGTCGGGCGGCATTCTCGTCCTGCAGCCGGTCCAGGTTCAACTGGCCGTAGCCGTCGGCGGCCAGGACACCGATGCCCTGGTCCCGGCAGCGGGCAGCGAATTCTGCGGCGTCGGCGCCCAGGACGACCGGCAGGTGGAACAGCGAACCGGCGGTGGACCGCACTGCCTTGGGATTGTAGATATCGACGCTCGAGGCGGTGAGCACGACGGCGTCGGCACCGGCGGCGTCGGCGGCGCGCAGCACCGTGCCGGCGTTGCCGGGGTCCCGGACCTGGCACAGGACGGCGACCAGCCGGGGACCGGCGGCGAGCACCTGGTCGAGGCTGACATCGAGGAAGCGGCAGACGGCGATGATGCCCTGCGGGTTCACCGTATCCGCCATCGCGGCGAGGACCTCGTCACTGGCCAGCCGCGCACTGGTCCCCTCGGCGAGCTCCTCGAACTCCGGGTAGCGGTCCAGGCACTCTTCGCTGGAGTACACCTCGTCCACGACGCCGGGCTCCCCCGCTGCGAGCCGGCGCTGGTGCAGCGCCAGTGCTTCACGCACCGCCTGCGGCCCCTCGGCCAGGAACTGCCGACGCTTTAAACGCGCCGGGCGCCCGGCAAGCCTTGCCACTTCCCTCACCCGATCGGCTCGGGGGTTGGAGAGTGGAAAGTCTTGCGGGCGCCCGGTTTCGTTCATATAAGAACCTTAGTTGCTCTGGCGAGCGGTTCCGGAACGAAGCAGCTGGTGCGCTGTTACTCGGCAGCAGCCTCGGCGGCCGGCTTCTTGGCAGCAGGCTTCTTCGCGGCGGGCTTCTTCGCAGCCTTCGGGGCGGCGGCAGCCTCAGCCTGGACGGCCGGAGCGGACGTGTCGGCGGGCAGCGAGTCCTTGGCGACCTTGACCAGCGCGGCGAAGGCGTTGGCGTCGGAAACGGCCAGCTCGGCCAGCATGCGGCGGTCGACCTCGACCTCAGCGGCCTTCAGGCCCTGGATCAGGCGGTTGTAGGTCAGGCCGTTGGCGCGGGATGCAGCGTTGATGCGCTGGATCCACAGGCGGCGGAAGTCGCCCTTCTTCTTCTTGCGGTCGCCGTAGCTGTACACAAACGAGTGCAGCAGCTGTTCCTTGGCCTTGCGGTACAGGCGCGAACGCTGTCCCCGGTAACCCTTTGCGCGTTCAAGAACAACCCGGCGCTTCTTGTGGGCGTTGACCGCCCTCTTCACACGTGCCACGTGCGTACTCCTTCGAAAATCTGATCCCAAGCATCTACTGCCGGAAGGTCCGGCTGGCCTGAGAAGCCTTTGTGGTAGTGGACCGACACCAGGGGGCGTTCGGTCCGGAAACTTGGAACTTAGATGCCGAGCATCTTCCGGATGACCTTAGCGTCGCCCTTGAAGACGATCTTGTCGCCGGCGAGGCGGCGGGTCAGACGGCTCGACTTGTGCTCGAGGTAGTGGCGGCGGTTGGCCTGCTGGCGGCGCAGCTTGCCGCTGCCGGTCAGCTTGAAGCGCTTCTTAGCACCGCTGTGGGTCTTCATCTTCGGCATGGGAACCGATCTCCTAACGTATCCGCAGACGGGTCTGCAGTCTTTCGTGCAGCCACCCCTGCGGGCGGCGTGCTGGTTGCATACTGCCGGACATTGCTGTCCGGCAGCCGTGAACTAGTTGGTCTTCTTGCTGCCAGGCTTCGGAGCGGCCTTGGGGGCCGCCGGCCGTGCCGCAGGCTTCGGCGCCGCGGGCCGGGCTACCGGCTTCGGTGCCGCCGCCGGCTTCGGTGCGGGCTTGTCGGCCGCCGGGGCAGCCGGAGCAGCAGGGGCCTTCGGAGCCGCAGCCTTCGGAGCCGCCTTGGGCGCCGCTGCCTTCGCAGCCGGAGCCTTGGGAGCCGCAGCCTTCGGAGCCTCAGCCTTGGGGGCTTCTGCCTTCGGAGCCGCAGCCTTCGGGGCTTCTGCCTTCGGGGCCGCTGCCTTCGGGGCTTCAGCCTCGGGCGCCTTGGTGGCGGCGTCCTTCGGCTGCTCTTCGGTGGCAGGCGCCTCGGTTGCCGGGGCTTCCTGGGCCTTCGCTTCCTGGGTTTCCGCCGTAGCAGGTGCTTCCGTCGCCGGAGCCTCTGCCTGCGTGCCGAAGCCCTCGGGCAGGAGGCCTGCGAGCGACTGGGTCAGCGGGGCGTTGCCACCGGAGGTGTCGACGCGGCCCGCGGCCTTGGCTTCGTTCTCCGCCTTGGCCTCGGCGCGCTGCGTCGCCCGCCGGGCTTCAGCCTTGGCCTCGGCCTTGTTCTTCAGCGGACCCACGACCATGACCATGTTGCGGCCGTCGATGCGCGGGCTGGACTCCACCACACCAACTTCGGCGACGTCGTCGGCGAACCGCTGGAGCAGGCGGATACCCATCTCGGGGCGCTGCTGTTCGCGGCCGCGGAACTGGATCATGGCCTTGACCTTGTCCCCGGCGCCGAGGAAGCGCAGGGCGTGGCCGCGCTTGGTCTCGTAGTCGTGGGTGTCGATCTTGAGCCGGAAACGGATTTCCTTCAGGACCGTGTTGGTCTGGTTCTTCCGGGCCTCGCGTGCCTTGACCGCGGCTTCGTACTTGTACTTGCCGAAGTCCATCAGCTTGCACACCGGAGGCTTGGCCTGCGGTGCAACTTCAACGAGATCAAGGTCGGACTCGGCAGCCAAACGCAGGGCATCCTCAATACGGACAATTCCTACCTGTTCGCCTGCAGGGCCGACCAGCCGCACCTCGGGGACGCGGATACGCTCATTGATTCTTGGCTCGCTAATGTTAAAGCTCCTGTGTTCGTGGGGGTATTCCGCCGGAAAATGAAGAAGGCCTCCAATTGCCGGGAGCAATCGAAGGCCTCGAAGATCGGAACTGCCAGCCTCGGAAGAGGCGGCATGCGTTCCCGCCAGGCGTGGAGCCCGGGAGAATGCCCGACCAGGTACCCGGCAACCTTGATTCCCAAAGGAATTCTCGCGGCTGACGCGGGTGGGAGAGATCTCCGCTTGCAAACTGAAAACCGATTCTACCGAACGATTCCCCCGACTGGCGCACATGTTCATGCAACGTCAAGCACTGGGTGTCGTTGGCCGGCAAAATAACGGGATTCAGTCGGTCTGTGACAAGCTTACCAGCATGAGCACTGCAGACAGTAATTCCCACGTTTACCAGCCGGCCGGCGCCGCCGAGGATGTTTCCCGGCAGATCCGCGACATCTCCGAGGTCCCGGCGATCGAAGTCATCACCACCGCCGCCGTGCACCTCATGAGCGCCGCGGCCGTAAAGCTCGGCCTGGCGGCGGAGGAGAACGCCGAGGAACTCAAGGACCTCGACGAAGCCCGCAAACTGATCACCGCCCTCGCCGGCCTGGTGACCGCCGCTGCCCCGGAAATCGGCTCCCAGCACGCCGGTCCGTTGCGCGACGGCCTGCGCTCCCTGCAGCTGGCCTTCCGCGAGGAATCAGCCATCCCGGACGCGCCGGGCAAGGGCCCGGGCGAGAAGTACACCGGGCCGGTCAACTAGGCCCCGGACAACTCCCCACACGGCGGGCGGACCATCACGGTCCGCCCGCCGTCGTCGTTAACGGTCGCCGCCGGCTGGCGTGCCAACTCAGGCGGTGGCGAACCGCCGCCGGCGGCGGTGCTGCAGTACCAGCCCGACCAGGCAGAGCCCCACGCCTGCCGCGCCGACGGAGATGAATCCCGCGCCCGCGCCGACCCCGTCGATGAAGAGCCCGGCCAGCGGGGCGCCGAGGGCCACGCCGCCGGTGAGGGCCGAGCCGTACCAGCCCATGGCCTCCCCCCGGCGGCCTTCGCTGACCAGCTCTGCGACCTTTTCGGAGGCTGCGGACAGCACCGGCGCGCAGAGCAGACCCGGCAGCAGGGACAGCAGCGCGAGTGTCCAGGTGTCCCGGGCGAACGCCATGGGCACGGTGAGCGCGGACATGCCCAGCAGCAGTACGACCGGCGGGATGGGCCGGTGCATGGCCCCGTAGACGAGCCCGCCCAGCACCGATGCGGCGCACCAGAGCAGGAAGACGATGCCGATCTCGGCCTCGTGACCGCCGCTTTCCAGGGCTGCGACAATGCCGACGTCGGTGCCGCTGAGCACCATGCCCGACCCAGCCGCGACAGCGAAGACGGCCGCGACGGCGGCGGTGAACCAGGAGAAGTTGTGGACGACCCTGCGCCGGAGGCCGAAGCGCTCCCGCCGGCGCTGCTCCGCGGCCGCCAGCGGGGCCAGCTCCGCCGCCGCCTCCTGGACGTGGGCCGGCGCCGTGGCCACGAGCGCGGCCTCGGCGCCTTCCTGTTGGCCGGCGTCGAACGCTGCGTCCGGCTCCGAACCGAGCACGGCGCTGCGGGTGGGCGGGTTGATCCACATCAGGAAGGCGCCGGCCAGGGAGGTTGCCACCCCGACGACGGTCAGGCCGAGCGCCGAATAGCCCGCCGTCGCCACGAGGGCGCCGGCGGCCGGGCCGATCATGAAGACCAGTTCGGTACTGATCGCGTCCAGGGCGAAGGCGGTCCTGCGCTGCTCCCCGCCGGCGAGGATGCCCAGGGACTGGCGCACCACGCTGAAGATCGGCAGCGTCAGCAGGCCGCCAACGAAGACCAGCGGCAGCAGCAGCTCATAGCTGGCATGCGGCACGATCGACCAGATGACGGTCTCGGAGACGACGGACGGGATGAGGGCCCGGCGCAGGCCCACCGTGTCCACGCGGCGGCCGCGCCAGGGCGCGCCGACGGCGATCCCGATGGTCATCACGGCAGCCGCGGCGCCGGCGGCGGCATAGCCCTGCCCCAAGGTGAGCACGATGTGCAGGGTCAGCAGAACGCCGGCGGCGGAGTGCGGGATGCGGGCGACCATGCCGACGAGCAGGAGGTTCCTGATGGGCCTCACGGCCAGCAGGTCCCGGTAGAGCGCAAAATTCACGAGACTGCATTCCTTTGTGTACTGCATTGGCAGCACCGGGACGTCTCCGCGCCGGCCGTCGGCTATGGTGCTACGCGCTGCAACTTGATTTCGATCGAGTCGACCCGTTCGGCAAACGTTTCGTTCCGGGCCCAGGTGTTGTTGAGCCGGGCCACGAGGGCCTGCACTGCGCCGGCGTCGAGCCCGTCTTCAAGGTACAGCACCAGACGCAGCTCCGGTCCGGCGCCACCGCCGGGGAGTTGCGCGCCGTCGGCCTGCGCCGAGGCGACCCCGCCGCCGGGACTGATTTCGACGCGGCGGAGCGCCGGCTCACCGGCCGCACCCCCGCCGACCGCCTCGGCCACCGCCGGGTCAAGGTAGCTCGGGGTCCACCCGTGCTGCCGGGCCAGGGCCCAGACGGCCGGGCGCCGCACCACGAAGGTGGCAGCCGAGCCGGGGTCAAGCACGAGCAGTTCGGCGCCTTCGGCCACTGCGGAGAGCGCGGCCCGTGCGGCGTAAACCGCCACCGGTCGGGCCTCCGGGTGCCAGGCCTCCAGGGCCGCCGCCGAGGTGAAGACGGGCATGGCCATCCGCCCGTCGGGTGCTTTCAGTGTCACGAGGGCCATGTCGGCCTGTTTATCGGCGTGCAGGCCGCCGGCACCCTCGCCTTCCTCCGCGAGCTGGGCAAGGATGGGCACGAAGACCCGGGCGGTGGCCAGGGCGGCGACGACGGCGGCTTCATCCCCGGTCCCCTCGGCCAGCCGGGCCAGGGCGGCGAGGTAGCCGGGGTCCGCGGAGCCGTCGTCGTCCTCGAAGTTGTGGATCTTGGCATCGTCACCGGCCAGGCTGCGTCCCGCCCAGGGCCGGCCGGCGGAGTCCGCGGGCCCGCCGGCTCCGGCCAGGGCCGCTGCGATGTGCCCGGGCAGCGCGCGTCCGCCCGGCGGGGTGCTGTGCTCCATGACCGCGGCCGGGCTAGCGGCGGCCGGCGGCGTCGAGGGCTTCGGGCAGCGTGAAGTTGCCGTTGTAGAGGGCCTTGCCGATGATCGCGCCCTCGACGCCGAGCGGCACCAGGGAGCGCAGGACCCGGAGGTCCTCGAGGCTGGAGATGCCGCCGGAGGCCACAACGGGCTTGCCGGTCTTCTCCACCATCTGGCGCAACAGTTCCACGTTCGGACCCTGCAGGGTGCCGTCCTTGGTCACGTCGGTGACGACGTAGCGGGCGCAGCCGGCTTCCTCAAGGCGGCCGAGGACCTCCCAAAGATCGCCGCCTTCCTTGGTCCAGCCGCGGCCGGCGAGGGTGGTGCCGCGGACGTCGAGGCCGACGGCGATCTTGTCGCCGAAGCGCTCGATGACCCGCTGGGTCCACTCGGGGTTTTCCAGCGCAGCGGTGCCCAGATTCACGCGGGCGACGCCGAGGTCCAGCGCCTGTTCCAGGGACTCGTCATCGCGCAGCCCGCCGGAGAGCTCGACCTTGATGTCCAGCCGGCCGACGACCTCGCGCAGCAGCTCCGCGTTCGACCCGCGGCCGAAGGCGGCGTCGAGGTCCACGAGGTGGACCCATTCCGCGCCCTGCTGCTGCCAGTTGAGCGCCGCTTCCAGCGGCGTGCCGTAGCTGGTTTCGCTCCCGGCTTCGCCCTGGACCAGGCGCACGGCCTGGCCGTTGACGACGTCGACGGCGGGGAGCAGTTCCAGGACCGGCAGCGGGGTTTCGGTGGTCATCGTTGGGATCCTCACGGGTTGGGACGGGCCGGTGCGGGCGCGGGGGCGCTTACTTTCCCGGCAGGGTCAAAAGATAGGCGGCCAGCAGCGCCATGGCGGCCAGGAGGTAGAAGACCACCTGGACCCAAAGCGGGCTCTTCTGCTGCCGGAAGGACAGCGCGCCGCCGACCAGCAGGCCGGCGAGGCCCATCAGCACGATGGACCACATCTAGGCGGTCGTTTCCGGGCCGGTTGTACCGGCCGGGGCGTCCCGGCGCAGGCCGTCGACCCAGTTGCGCAGCAGGCGGGCGCCTGCGTCACCGGACTTTTCCGGGTGGAACTGGGTGGCGCACAGCGGCCCGTTCTCCACCGCGGCGACGAAAGGCGCGCCGTGCTCCGACCAGGTCACGAGCGGGGCAGCCATGCGGGGCTGGATCACGTCGAAGTCCCAGCGCTGCACGCCATAGGAGTGCACGAAGTAGAACCGCTCGTTCTCCACCCCGGCGAAGAGCGCGGAGCCCTCCGGGACGGTGACGGTGTTCCAGCCCATGTGCGGGACGACGTCGGCCTGCAGGAGTTCGACCTTGCCCGGCCACTCCCCCATGCCCTCGGCGACGGTGCCGTGTTCCACGCCGGCCTCGAACAGGACCTGGAGCCCGACGCAGATGCCGAGGACGGGCCGGCCGCCGGCGACGCGGCGTCCGATCATCCGGACCGCGTCCACGGCCTTGAGCTCGTTCATGACCGTCTCGAAGGCCCCGACCCCGGGTACGACGAGGCCGTCGGCGTTGAGCACATCCTCGGGCTTGGAGCTGAGGATCACCTCGGCGCCGGCACGTTCGAGCGCCCGGACGGCCGAACGGACGTTGCCGGAACCGTAGTCCAGGACCGTGACCGTGGGCTTGCCCTCCGGCGACGCCGGCTTCCGGTGCGCGTCGGGGTCGATGATCGCGCCGTCGCGCAGCACTTTGCCGGTCACAGTGCGCCCTTGGTGGACGGGATGCCCTCGACGCGCGGGTCGGGTTCGACGGCGGCGCGAAGCGCCCGGGCGAAAGCCTTGAACTGCGCTTCGACGATGTGGTGCGGGTCGCGGCCGGCGGTGACGTTCATGTGCAGGCAGATGCCGGCGTGGAGCGTGATGGCTTCGAAGACGTGCCGGGTCAGCGATCCGGTGAAGTGGCCGCCGATCAGGTGGTATTCCTGGCCGGCCGGTTCGCCGGCGTGCACCAGGTAGGGCCGGCCCGAGACGTCGACGACCGCGTGCGCGAGGGCTTCGTCGAGCGGCACGGTGGCTTCGCCGAAGCGGCGGATGCCGGCCTTGTTGCCCAGGGCCGTGCGCAGGACCTCGCCGAGAGTGATGGCGACGTCCTCGACGGTGTGGTGCACGTCGATGTGGGTGTCGCCGGTGGCCTTGACGGTCATGTCGATCAGCGAGTGCTTGCTCAGGGCCGTCAGCATGTGGTCGTAGAACGGGACCGAGGTGCTGATGTCCGAGACGCCTGTACCGTCGAGGTCGATTTCGACCAGGACGGACGATTCGCTGGTGCTCCGCTCCAGGCGGGCGGTCCGGGCCACGGTCCGGGTCGCGACGGCGGCTGATGCGGTGTTGCTCATGGGGATGTCCTTTGGATGGGGCGGGCGCCCGGCTGGCGGGCGCCGCGCGTGGGTCCTGGGGTTAAGTCTAGGCGGACGGGGCCCCGGGACCGGTCAGGATCCGTTCCAGGGCCTCGAGGAAGGCTGTGGTTTCCGTCTCAGTGCCGGCGGTCACGCGGAGGTGGCCGGGGATCCCGACGTCGCGGATGAGTACGCCGGCCTCCAGCAGTCCCTGCCACACCTGGTGCGGGTTCTCGAGGCCGCCGAAGAAGACGTAGTTCGAGTCGGAGGCGGCCGGCTTCAGGCCCATCCGCGTCAGTTCCGTCACGATGCGGTCCCGCTGACGCTTGATGTCCTCGACGTCGGCCATCAGGGCGACGCGGTGGCGCAGGGCCGCCAGCGCGGTCGCCTGGGTGATGGCCGAGAGGTGGTACGGCAGCCGGACCAGTCGCAGCGCGTCCGCGACCTCCGGCGCCGCGGCCATGTAGCCCACCCGGGCGCCGGCCAGGGCGAAGGCCTTGCTCATGGTCCGGGACACGATCAGCCGTTCCCGCCCCGGGAGCAGGGTGAGGGCACTGGGGGTGCCGTCGTGGGCGAACTCGTGGTACGCCTCGTCGACGATCACCACGGTCTGGCTCGCCTCGCCGGCCTCGTAGACGGCCTCCACCACGTCCAGTCCCAGGCCGGTGCCGGTGGGGTTGTTCGGTGAGCAGAGGAAGACGATGTTGGGTACGAGTTCACGGACCTGGCGGGCGGCCGAGGCGGCGCTGAGGCCATAGTCGGAGGCGCGCTCGCCGGTGATGTACGCGGTATCGGTGCCGGCCGCGAGAAGCGGATACATGGAATACGTGGGAGGGAAGCCCAGTGCGGTGCGTCCCGGGCCGCCGAAGGCCTGGAGGATCTGCTGCAGCACCTCGTTGGAGCCGTTGGCTGCCCAGATGTTGTCCGCGCCGAGGTCGTGGCCCAGGTACTCGGCCAGCGCCGTCCGCAGTTCGGTGAACTCGCGGTCCGGGTAGCGGTTCAGTCCGGCGGCGGCCTCCGTCACTGCCTCGGCGATGGCAGCCCGGACATCGGCCGGAACGCCATGGGTGTTTTCGTTGACATTGAGCAGGATCGGGACGTCCAGCTGCGGTGCGCCGTAGGGCCGGAGCCCCCGCAGGTTCGTTCGGAGGGGCAGTCGGTCGAGTCGCTCTAGCTGGTCAGTCACCCCTCCAGTTTAAGTGAGGGACCGTCCGGCCCCGAAACTGTGACTGTTGACGCGGTCCCCCGCGCCGGGTCGGACAGGCAGGCCGGCCGGGACGGCGAAGCTACTTGGTGGGCACGAAGAGCTGCTGGCCCGGCAGCACGCGGGCCGCATCGAGGTTGTTGAGCTGGACGATGTCGGCGACCACGTCGCGGGGATCGCGCTCCGGAGCCACTGTGCCCGCGATGGCCCACAGCGACTGGCCGGGCTGGACCGTGACGGTGACCGCCGGCGTGAGCGAGATGTCCGCGGCGGAGTCCGCCGCCTTGGCCGGTGAGTTGAGGAAGCCGGCCAGTGACATCAGCAGCGCGGCCAGCAGGATTGGCGGCAGCCCCAGGAAGACGAACCGGCCCCGGCGGGTCAGCCGGAGCGGGGCCGGACGCCCGGCAGCGGCCGGCGCCCCGGCGGTGGTGATGGAAACCAGCGATTCTGTACCAACGCTTACTGCTGACATGAACTGAGCCCTCCTGGACTTGTCTGTGCCGCCCGGCGTACTCCACTACCCGCCGCCAACCGGCCGAACCTACTAACGCAACACTCTGGAACCAACTGCTCCGGACCGGGGCTGTGCGCTCCGGACCTTGTTCCAGCCAAACCGTCCGACGCCTGCCGCTCGAACATAGAGCCGAAAGTACTTCCCGTACCCGCCGGCGCTTATTCGAACACATCTTCGAACTCCACTGTCTCTGTTTTAGCACCTATGAACGAACTATGTCGAGACTCGCTAGAACAAATGTTTGAAAAAGACCGGGGGCTGGCCTACTTTTGAAGCACAGGAGCACCGGCTTTTCGAACAGAAACAGTTCATCAGCGGGGTCCGACATTTTTAGATCTCACGGTCCGGACGGCAGAAACGCCGGGCGCAACGGAAAGGCAAGGCGAACATGGCAGCACAAGCCGCCGGCGGGAGGGCCGCAGCGCGCGGTCCGCAGGCCGTCCGGGCGCCGAAGAGCCTCACCGTCCGCCAAAAGAAGATCCTGGAGACCATCCAGCGGTCGGTCACCGACAACGGCTATCCCCCGTCCATGCGCGAGATCGGCGACACGGTCGGGCTCGCCAGCCTCTCCAGCGTTACCCACCAGCTCTCCCAGCTGGAAAAACTGGGCTACCTGCGCCGGGACCCCAAGCGCCCGCGCGCCATGGAGGTGCTCATGCCGCTGACCCTGGATGAAGGTGCCAACCGGATTTCCGGCGTGGAAAAGTCCAGCGGACTGCGCGCGGTTGGCGGCCTTGCCGTGGCTGAACTGGCCAGCGCCACCGACACCGCCATGGTGCCGTTCGTCGGGCGGATCGCCGCCGGCGGTCCGATCCTGGCGGACCAGGTGGTTGAGGACGTCATGCCGCTGCCGCGCCAGCTGGTGGGCCACGGTGAATTGTTCATGCTCAAGGTGGCCGGGGATTCCATGATCGATGCCGCCATCTGCGACGGTGACTGGGTGGTGGTCCGGCGCCAGAATGACGCCGCCAACGGTGACATCGTGGCCGCACTGCTCGACGACGAGGCGACGGTGAAGACGTTCCGGCAGCGCGACGGCCACACCTGGCTGCTGCCGCAGAACACGCAGTACGAGCCGATCCTCGGCGACCACGCCGTCATCATGGGCAAGGTCGTGTCCGTGCTGCGCTCCCTGTAGTCTGCGCCCGCACCTCCCCGACTGCCTGCCCCAGACAGCCGGAAGGCCCCGTCCGATCGAATCGGACGGGGCCTTCTCTGTTCGGGTCTTCCCTGTTCGGGCCTGCCGTGTTCGGGCCGGCGCCGTGGCCTGCTCTGGCCTCCGGTGCCGGCGGCCTAGCCGGCAGCCTGCGGCGCCGGCGTGCGGGCCAGGCGTTCGAGGGCCGCACGGGCCACTGCCGGGTCCGTGGTGGGCCAGAACGGCGGCAGCGCCGCGCGCAGGAAGGCGCCGTAGCGTTCGGTGGACAGGCGTGAGTCCAGCACGGCCACCACGCCCTTGTCCGACGTCGAGCGGATCAGCCGCCCGGCGCCCTGGGCGAGGCGGATGGCCGCGTGGGTCGCCGAGACGCTCATGAAGCCGTTGCCGCCGGACTGCGCCACGGCGCGGGACCGGGCGGTCATCAGCGGGTCGTCCGGCCGCGGGAACGGGATCCGGTCGATGACCACCAGCCGGCAGGAGTTTCCGGGCACGTCCACGCCCTGCCAGAGCGACATGGTGCCGAAGAGGCAAGTGTCCGGTTCGTCGGCGAACTGCTTGACCAGCGCCGTCATGGTCGATTCGCCCTGGCACAGGATGCTCAGGTCCAGCCGCAGACGCATCGCGTCGGCGGCCTCCTCGGCGGCCCGCCGGGAGGAGAAGAGGCACAGTGCCCCGCCGTTGGAGGCCCGGATCAGCTTTTCCAGCTCGTCAAGGGCTTCCGGGGAGGTGCCGCGGCCTGGTTTGGGCAGGTGCCCGGCCACGTAGAGGATGCCCTGCTGCGGGTAGGCGAAGGGGGAACCGACGTCGACGCCGGTCCAGCTCGGAGCGCCGGGGCCGACCAGGCCCAGTCCCCCGGCAGCAGGCTCGAACGCCGAACCGATGGCCAGCGTCGCCGAGGTCAGCACGACGGTGTGGTCGGCGAAAAGCCCCTCGCGCAGCCGTCCGGCCACGCTGAGCGGGGCGATGTTGATCAACGCGGGCGCGGAGTCGTCCGGCTGGGAGTAGCCCTGCTGCGGGTCGAAGCTGCTGGCGCGGGAAAACCAGACGACTTCCCGGTTTTCCTTGGCGGCGAGCAGCCGCTCGCACAGTTCGAGGATCACCATCAGGCGGGAGCGCGCGAGCTGCCGTCCGCCGTCGGCGGTGACGGAGCTGTCCCCCTTGGAATCCGAAAGCGCGGCGCGGCAGGCGTCCCGGAGCTGGTCCACACAGTCAAGCTGTTCGCTGTTGAGCCCGTTGGGCATCAGCCCGCTGGGCACGCCGGCGATGGCCAGCTCGAGGTTGGCCGCGGCGGTGTTGAGCGCATCGACGGTGATTCCGGTGTGTTTGCGGGCACCTGAGGCTGCGGCGTGCACCATGGCCACGGAAAGCTGCCCGGAGACGGCGCCGGTGACTCGGTCCTGCAGTTCGTGCGCCTCGTCCACGACGACGACGTCGTACTCGGGCAGCACCGCCAGGCCTTCGAACGCGCTGACCGCCAGCATGGCGTGGTTGGTGACCACGACGTCCGCGTCGGCGGCGTTCTGCCGGGCGAGCTCGCTGAAGCACTCGGCGGCGAGCGGGCACTTCTGGGCGCCGAGGCACTCCATGGAGGTCACGGAGACCTGGCGCCAGGCCCGGTCGGTCACCCCGGGCAGGAGTTCATCGCGGTCCCCCGTGGCGGTGTCCTCGGCCCACTCGCGGAGCCGGACCACTTCCTTGCCCAGCTGCGAGGAGGGTCCGCCCATGGCGGCGGCGAAGTGCGGCACCGAGGTGTCCTCGCCGAGCGAAAACAGCTGGCCTTCGGACGGCTCCTCGGAGGGGAACCCGCCCTCGAGTTTGTGCCGGCAGACGTAGTTTGACCTCCCCTTGACCAGGGCGACCTTGACCGGACGGTCCAGTGCGGGGGTGATCGTCTTGAGCAGCCGCGGCAGGTCCCGGCCGACGATCTGGGTCTGCAGGGCGAGGGTGGCGGTCGAGACCAGGGTGGGCTTGTCGCTGCCCAGCGCGTGGGCGATCAGCGGCACCAGGTAGGCCAAGGACTTGCCGGTTCCGGTGCCGGCCTGGACCAGCAGGTGGTCGCCGGATTCAATCGCGCGCGCCACCTGCCGGGCCATCTCGTGCTGGCCTTCACGGCTTTGCCCGCCCATGCCGGCGACCGCCCGGTCGAGCAGGTCAAGAACGAACTGCTCGCCGGACGGTGCGCTGCCGGACGGTGTTTTGCCGGACGGTGCGGTGCCGGGCTCGCCCGGGTCCCCGTCGGGTGAAACCGGATCAGTCATTGCTGACGAAGGAATCCAGTTCGGCCGCGAGCCCTTCGCGGACCATGACGACGGCGCGGGTGCCGCCTTCCTCGTGGTCGAGGCTGAGGATTTCCGCGTCCGTCTCGTGG
Organism: Arthrobacter sp. Hor0625; assembly: GCF_052567525.1. Lineage (NCBI taxonomy): Bacteria > Bacillati > Actinomycetota > Actinomycetes > Micrococcales > Micrococcaceae > Arthrobacter > Arthrobacter sp. Hor0625. The sequence goes on from NZ_CP199586.1 coordinate 57,339, forward strand.
AGCTTGCTGAGCAGGTCCCCGCGCTGGTACGGGATCATCAGTTCGAGCTTGACGCTGGGCCGCGGGATGCCCTCGCTGATGGCCTTCAGGAGTTCGGGGATGCCCTCCCCGGTCCGGGCCGAGACCACGACGTGGCGGGGTTCGCGCTGCTTGAGCCGTTCGACCACGTAGGGATCCGCGGCGTCCGCCTTGTTCAGGACGATGATCTCCGGCACCTTTCGGGCGTCGACCTCGCTGAACACGGACCGGACGGCCGCGATCTGGCCCTCCGGGTCGGGGTGGGAGACGTCGACGACGTGCAGGATCAAGTCCGCGTCCGCGACCTCCTCCAGGGTGGAGCGGAAGGCTTCGACCAGCTGGGTGGGCAGTGAGCGCACGAACCCGACCGTGTCGGCGAGTGTGTAGCCCAGCCCGTCCTGCGTCTCTGCCTTGCGGACCGTCGGGTCCAGGGTGGCGAACAGGGCGTTCTCCACCAGCACACCGGCGTCGGTCAGGCGGTTCAGCAGGGAGGACTTGCCGGCGTTGGTGTAACCGGCGATGGCTACCGACGGCACCGCATTGCGGCGGCGGTTGGCGCGCTTCGTTTCGCGGGCGGGCTTCATGGCGGCGATTTCGCGCCGCAGCTTGGCCATGCGGGTGCGGATGCGGCGGCGGTCCAGTTCGATCTTCGTCTCACCGGGGCCGCGCGAACCCATGCCCGCGCCGGCGCCGCCGACCTGGCCGCCGGCCTGGCGGGACATCGACTCGCCCCAGCCGCGCAGGCGCGGCAGGAGGTATTCGAGCTGGGCCAGTTCCACCTGGGCCTTGCCCTCGCGGCTCTTGGCGTGCTGGGCGAAAATGTCCAGGATCAGGGCGGTCCGGTCGATCACCTTGACCTTGACGATGTCTTCCAGGGCGCGCCGCTGGGACGGGGCCAGTTCGGCGTCGACGACCACGGTGTCAGCGCCCGTGGACATCACGATGTCCTTGAGCTCCTGGGCCTTGCCCGAGCCCAGGAAGGTTCCCGGGTCCGGCTTGGCGCGGCGCTGGACGAGGCCGTCCAGGACTTCGGAACCGGCGGTCTCGGCCAGGGCGGCGAGTTCGCGCAGCGAGTTCTCGGCGTCGGCCAGGGTGCCTTCGGTCCAGAGCCCGGCGAGGACGACGCGTTCGAGCCGCAACTGCCGGTATTCGACCTCGGTGACGTCTTCGAGTTCGGTGGACAGGCCGGCGGTGCGCCGCAGTGCGTGGCGTTCGGCAAGGTCCTGCTGGTCGCCGTCGTAGCTGCCGTGTTCCTCGTCCAGCCGGGAAATGGCCTGGGCCCGGCCGAGCACGGCCTTGGATTCGCCGGCGGCCCCGGCACCGTCGCGGCGCTCCGGCTTCACGGCGGGGGCGTCCTTGGAGAGGATCCGGTCGATCACTGCCTGGATTTCCGCAGGGCTCATGTCCTGGGCGGCTGAGTCGGATCCGGTGTTGGGCTGGCTGGTCATGTTCTCCTTTGAAGGGTTGGCAATTTCAGGATAGTGCTGTTCGGCGTTCCGTGGCGCGGTATTCGCGCTGGGCTGACTGTTTGGGGTCATCCGTGCCTCCTGGCGTGCCTGCGGTGCTGTGGCCGCGGGCAGGGCGGGCGCTCCGTGGCAGAGCGGTGAATGGGTCCGCCGACGGCGTCGGTGCGCCGGGAGCGGGGGAAGTGGTTCCGTTCAGCCTGTGCCGGCCATGCCGCCGCGGGTCCGGCCGGCCGGAGGGATCCGGCATGGCGGGATTCGAGGAGGCGGAGCTCCAAAGGATGGACTCCAAGTGGATCGGGCGCCGCTCCACGGCCGGACACATCGGTCCGGGTTCACGGTTGGGGGCGCACTGAGCGGAAGGTAGGTACCTGCGTCGCTGCGGGGACGGGCCTTGATAGAGCGGGGCCCGTGCCGGCTACTTGAAGTTCAAGATCATGCCTTTAAGCGTAGCAGAGGGCGGCCCGTGCCCGGCGCCGCGGCCCTGCACCGGACCCGTGTCCGCGCCGGTTTCCCTTAGCCGCCGACGTCGAACTAATCTGGCCAGTTATGGAGTCTGCACACTATTTCAGCGCCCAGCCCGCCGGGCCGTTCACCCGCAAGCCCCTGACCGTGGAGCTGGCCGGCGCCCAGCGGCAGTTGCAGACCTCCTCGGGGATCTTCAGCCCGGACGGCATCGATAAGGGCACCGCCGTCCTGCTGGCCGACGTCCCGTCCCCTGCGCCGCAGGGAAACCTGCTGGACATTGGCTGCGGTTGGGGGCCGATCGCTCTGACCATGGCCCTGAAGGCACCGCACGCGCAGGTGTATGCCGTCGACGTCAACGAGCGCTGCGTGACCCTGACCAACGAGAACGCGGCGCTGCTGGGGCTGGAGAACGTCACGGCCAGCACTCCCGGGGAAGTCGATCCGGAGTTGCGCTTTGACACGATCTGGTCCAATCCGCCGATTCGGATCGGCAAGGATGAACTCCACACCCTGCTGCTGCACTGGCTGCCGCGGCTGGCGCCGGGCGGGTCGGCCTGGCTCGTCGTGCAGAAGAACCTCGGCTCGGACTCGCTTCAGCGCTGGCTGGCAGCCGAGCTGGACAGCAGCTTCACCGTGACCCGCGAGAGCACCTCGAAGTCCTTCCGGATCCTGCGGGTCAGGAAAGCGTCCCGCTAGCGACGATGACGGCGGGGCCGCTGAGCTCGACGTGTTCGTGGCCGTCCGCGGCCACAAAGAATTTCACGCCGACGACGCCGCCGGGCACCGTGACGTTCCAGGTGTCCGGGGAACCCTGGCCGGCCCAGTGCCGAATGGCGACGGCGGCTGCGCAGGCACCGGTGCCGCAGGACTGGGTCTCCCCCACGCCGCGTTCGTGCACGCGCATGGTGATGGCGCCGACGCCGTCGTGGACGAGCGGTTCGGCAGGAACGACGAATTCGACGTTGGTCCCGTGCGGGGGCAGCGGGTCGACGCGCGGCGCCCGGTACAGCTCGGTGGCTTCCAGTTCCGCCTGTTCGGCCAGCGCCACGACGGTGTGCGGGTTGCCCATGCTCACCGACAGCGCGGGCCGGGCCACCTCCAGGCCGTCGGCGCTGACCAGGGAGTCCATGGCCCGGGCGGTCGCTTCGCCGGGGAAGATGAACTCCCACGGGCCCATGTCCACGGCGTAGCCTGCCGCGGTGCGGACCACGGTCTTCACTCCTGCGCGGGTGCCGATGGTCAGCGATTCACCGGCCGGCAGGTCCGCGAGGCCCTCGCTGACGAGGAAGTGCACGAAGACCCGGACTCCGTTGCCGCACATTTCCGAGAGGGACCCGTCGCCGTTGCGGTAGTCCATGAACCACTCGGCGTCGGGGTGCTGCGCGAGCAATTCCCGGCCTTCGGGCAGCATCCGCGAGGGTACGGCGCGGATCAGCCCGTCGCCACCGATGCCGCGGTGCCGATCGCACAGGGCGGCCACCTGTTCGGGGGTGACGGAGAGGGCGCCGTTGGGGTCGGCGATCAGGACGAAGTCGTTGCCGGTGCCGTGGCCCTTGGCGAACTTGAGGCCGGACAGCGCGGCGGTGCCCCCGGCGTCGGGTCGGTCAACGGCCGGGGCAAGGGATTCGTCCATGCTCCTAGGTTACCGGGCGGCGCGGCGGCTCCCCTACCGGCGCCTTCTGCCGGTCCCTGCTACCGGCACCTGCTACCCGGCACCTGCTAGCGGCAGAGGTCTGCGGCTTTGGCCGTCAGCTGCGGATTCTTCCAGTCCAGCCAGTGGATCCGAGGGTCGGCCCGGAACCAGGTCAGCTGGCGGCGGGCGAACTGCCGGGTCGCGACGATGGTCTCCTCCGCGGCCTGCTGCTCGTCGGATTCGCCGTCCACGACTTTGAGGAACTGGGCGTAACCCAGGGCGCGGGCGGCGGTCCGGCCGCGGCGCAGCCCCCGGGCGTCCAGCCGCCGCACCTCCTCGAGCAGACCCCGGTCGACCATGGCGTGGACGCGGGCGGCAAGCCGTTCGCGCAGTTCCTCCCGGTCCACGTCCAGGCCGATCTGCACTGCCGGCTGGAAGTAGGTCCGGGTGGGCATGAAGGAGCTGAAGGGCCGGCCCGTCAGTTCGAAGACTTCCAGGGCGCGGATGACCCGGCGGGCGTCGCCCAGGCGCCCGGCGGACACCGGATCAACCTGTTCCAGCCTGGCCCGGAGCGGGGCCAGGCCCGCCGTGCGTTCCTCCGCCTCGAGGCGCCTGCGGAGAGCCGGGTCCGTGCCGGGGAAGTCCAGGACGTCGAGGGCAGCACGGACGTACAGCCCCGAGCCGCCCGCCAGGATCGCCCGCTTTCCGCGGGCGTGGATGTCAGCGATCGCGGCCCGGGCGCGCTGCTGGAAGTCCGAGACGCTGGCCTCCTCGGTCACGTCGAGGATGTCCAGCAGGTGGTGCGGCACTCCCCGGCGCTCGGCGTCGGTGATTTTGGCGGTGCCGATATCCATCCCGCGGTAGAACTGCATGGCGTCGGCGTTGACCACTTCGCCGTCCAGCTCCAACGCCAAGGCGACGGCGAGGTCGGACTTTCCGGAGCCGGTCGGCCCGACGACGGCAATGACCGGCGGGGCGGCCGGTCCGGCGGGAGGTGCCACGGCCTTAGCGGGCGCGGACCGGAAGGGTGGGCATGCCCAGCGACACTCCGGCGGCTCCGCCCGGGCGTGCGGGCACCGGGGCGCCGCAGGAGTCGGCCTGTGAACGGTCCCAGGCGTCGCCGGCGCGGGAGCGGCGGAGGGCGTAGTCGCCGGCCGTCGCGGGGTCGGCGATCAGGTGGAACGCCGCGGCTTCGGTGATCGTGACGGTGACGAGGTCTCCCGGGCGGGGGGTTTCGGCGCCGTCGGGCACGGAGAAGTGCACCAGCCGCTGGTCCTGGGCGCGGCCGGAGAGACGGTGGGTTTCGCCGGCCTTGCGTCCTGCCTGGGCGGTGACCAGCACCTCGACGCGGCGGCCGAGCTGCCGGGCGTTTTCTTCGGCGGCGATCCGGTCCTGCAGGGCGGTGAGCCGCTCGAAGCGCTCCTGCACCACTGCCTTGGGCAGCTGGTCCGGGAGCTCCGCGGCGGGCGTTCCGGGCCGCTTGGAGTACTGGAAGGTGAACGCCGTGGCGAAGCGGGACTGCTCCACGACGTCGAGGGTGGCCTGGAAGTCCTCCTCGGTTTCGCCCGGGAACCCGACAATGATGTCGGTGGAGATGGCTGCGTGCGGCATCTTCGCCCGCACCTTTTCCAGGATCCCGAGGAACTTTGCAGAGCGGTAGGACCGGCGCATCTCCTTGAGCACCCGGTCCGAGCCGGACTGCAGGGGCATGTGCAGTTGCGGCATCACGTTGGGTGTCTCGGCCATGGCGTCGATGACGTCGTCGGTGAACGCGGCGGGGTGCGGGCTGGTGAACCGGACGCGTTCCAGGCCGGGAATGTCACCGCAGGCGCGCAGCAGCTTCGAGAATGCCTGGCGGTCGCCGAACTCCACGCCGTAGGAGTTCACGTTCTGGCCCAGCAGGGTGACTTCTATGGCGCCGTCGTCGACGAGCGCCTGGATCTCGGCGAGGATGTCGCCGGGCCGGCGGTCCTTTTCCTTGCCGCGCAGGGACGGAACGATGCAGAAGGTGCAGGTGTTGTTGCAGCCGACGGAAATGGAGACCCAGCCGGCGTACACCGAGTCCCGTTTGGTGGGCAGCGTCGAGGGGAAGACATCCAGCGACTCCAGGATCTCCAGCTGCGCCTCGTCGTTGTGGCGGGCGCGGTCCAGCAGGGCCGGCAGGGCGCCGACGTTGTGGGTGCCGAACACCGCATCGACCCACGGGGCCTTCTTCAGGATGGCCTCGCGGTCTTTCTGCGCCAGGCAGCCGCCCACGGCGATCTGCATGCCCGGGTTCTCCTCTTTGACCGGGCGCAGGATGCCGAGATTGCCGTAGAGCTTGTTGTCGGCGTTTTCCCGCACCGCACAGGTGTTGAAGACGACGACGTCGGCGAGTTCGCCCTCGGACCGGACGTACCCGGCCGCCTCGAGCAGTCCGGACATCCGTTCGGAATCGTGCACGTTCATCTGGCACCCGAAGGTCCGCACCTGATAGGTGCGCGCCGCGGTGGCTGGCGTGGAAGGTGATCCGGCTGGGGAGGGAATGGTCAAACTCACCCGTTAAGGGTACCGGGTCGGGAGGCTGCCCGGGCCAGTTGCCGGCCGGTCCGCCGGTGGGCCCTCAGTCGCCGTCCTCCGGCTCGTCGAGGGCAGCGTCCAGCACTTCCCCGACAACCCGGAACGCCACCGCCGGCGGGTAGCCCTTGCGCGCGAGCATGGAGGCGAGCCGGCGGACGGTCTTGTCCCGCTCCGCAGGATCCTCCAGCCCGCGCACATTCCGCACCTTGCGCTCGACCAGTTCCCGGGCGGCCGCGGCTTCATCCTCGTCGCTGACCTGCTCGAGGGCGGCGGCGGCCGTCTCCGGGTCGATGCCTTTGTCGGCCAGTTCCCGGCGCAGCGCACCCCTGGCCAGCTTCCGGTGCTGCGACCGGCTCCGGACCCACATGTCCGCGAAGTCGGCATCGTCCACGAGCCGGGCGGCCTCGAAGCGGTCCAGCACGGCCTCCGCGACGTCCTCCGGGATGTTCCGTTCGGCCAGCTTGCGGGACAGCTGCAGGCGGCTTTTGGGCGAGGCGGTCAGCTGACGGAGGATGATCGCCCGGGCCGCCGCAGCAGGATCCGCGTCGGCATCCTGCTCCGGCGCCGGCGGCTTAGAAGCCGTCAACGGCCTTCAGCTTCGGGGACTCCTCCGTCTCGGCAGCCTTCACACCGACACCGAGCTTTTCCTTGATCAGGCGCTCGAGCTCTGCGGCGAGCTCCGGGTTGTCGCGGAGGAACCGGCGGGAGTTCTCCATGCCCTGGCCCAGCTGGTCGCCGTCGTAGGTGAACCACGAGCCGGATTTCTTGATCAGGCCGTGCTCGACACCCATGTCGATGATGCCGCCCTCGCGGGAGATGCCCTGGCCGTAGATGATGTCGAACTCGGCGATCTTGAAGGGCGGGGCCATCTTGTTCTTGACGATCTTCGCCTTGGTCCGGTTGCCGACCGAGTCCGCGCCTTCCTTCAGGGTCTGGATGCGGCGGACGTCGATACGGATCGAGGCGTAGAACTTCAGCGCCTTGCCACCCGTGGTGGTTTCCGGCGAGCCGAAGAACACGCCGATCTTTTCACGCAGCTGGTTGATGAAGATCGCGGTGGTCTTGGTCTGGCTCAACCGGCCGGTGATCTTACGCAGCGCCTGGCTCATGAGGCGGGCCTGCAGGCCGACGTGGCTGTCGCCCATGTCGCCTTCGATTTCGGCGCGCGGCACCAGGGCGGCCACGGAGTCGATGACAATGACGTCGAGCGAGCCCGAGCCGACCAGCATGTCCATGATTTCCAGCGCCTGTTCACCGGTGTCCGGCTGGGAGACGAGCAGCGCGTCGGTGTCGACGCCAAGCTTGGCGGCGTATTCGGGGTCAAGGGCGTGCTCGGCGTCGATGAACGCGGCGATACCACCCTGGCGCTGGGCGTTCGCGACAGCGTGCAGGGCGACGGTGGTCTTACCGGAGGATTCGGGGCCGTAGATCTCCACGACGCGGCCGCGGGGCAGGCCGCCAATGCCGAGCGCGACGTCCAATGCGATGGAACCGGTCGGGATGACTTCGATGGGCGCGCGGACTTCATCGCCCAGGCGCATCACCGAGCCCTTGCCGAACTGCTTATCGATCTGGGCAAGCGCTGCGTCGAGCGCCTTCTGGCGATCCGGGGCTGCAGCCATGGTTCACACCTCTGATACTTTCTCGCTGGAGAGCGGCCGCCTGGGCCGTTGCTATGTCATCACTGACGCTAGTGGCAGCCACCGACAAAGTAGCGGCCGCCGTCGCGTATGTGGAAAAACGCTCTGAAAAAAGCATAGCCGGACCCGAACAGATATTCGAACAATCCCGCGGCGTGTCCGGCCTGCCGCAGTCCCTGCCCCGCCACGGGCGGGGCCGTCAGCGCGGCTTGACGTCCCGGCCCAGCCGCCGCTCGGCGGGAACGTCCTGTACGTCGCACAGGGCCAGCCAGACCTGCTTGGGCGGCACGCCCGCGCTGAGGGCCTGGTCCGCGGTTCTGCCGCCGACGCCGGCCAGCACAAGGGAACTGCTCAGGACACGGGAGTACCCCGCGCCGAACTCGTCATCCATAAGCCGCCAGAAGTCGCTGATCCTCACCCGTAAAGTCTCTCACGGGCCCGGACCCTAGAATGGTTGCTATGAGCAACCCACACGGCGCTGACCCCGATCCGGCGCGCACTTCCGGGACCGGCGGGGACTCCGCGGAGCAGGCGGTCGCCGACGTCGAACGCCAGCTCAGCCTGCTGTGGCGGCGGGCGCGCTCGATGTCCCAGCAGCTCTCCCGGCAGGTCCACCCCGAGATGGAACCGGCCGCCTACGGCCTGCTGTCGGTGCTCCGGGCCCGGGGCCCGATCCGGTTGACCGAGCTGGCCTCCTGCATCGGCGTCGGCAAGCCCTCGGTCAGCCGGCAGGTCGCCTTCCTTGAGGGCCTCGGCCTGGTTTCCAAGCAGGCCGATCCGCTGGACGGCCGCGCCCAGGCGATCAGCCTGACGCCGCGGGGCGAGGAGCAGATGCACCTGGTCCAGGACGCCCGGCGCGAGGTCTTCCGCGAGCGGTTGGCCGAGTGGCCGGCCGCCGAGCTGGAAGCGTTTGCCGGCTACATGGCCAAGCTCAACGCCAGCTACGAGCGTGACGGTTTCCCGCGCGACGACGGCCTGTAGGACCGCCGGACCGCCCGGCGCAAAACCGCCGATGCAGAAACAACGAAGGTCCCCGGCACACCGCCGGGGACCTTCTATCGTTTGGGGGTACGGGGCCTAGCGGGCCCCGGAGAGCAGGCCGGTGGCCAGCTCGTCGTTCAGCTCGGTGTTGAGCTCACGGTCCAGGTCACGGCCGTAGCGCTGGGCGAATTCCTGCGGCACGGTGTCCGGAACGGCAACACCTTCGGCCACGGCGACGCGGTCGCTGACTTCGCGCAGCATGCTAGACAGCGGGACATCGAGGGCCGAGCAGATCGAGGACAGCAGCTCCGAGGAGGCTTCCTTCTGGCCGCGCTCCACTTCACTCAGGTAGCCCAGGGAGACCCGGGCACTGTGCGAGACTTCGCGGAGGGTACGGCCTTGGCGCTGGCGGACATCGCGCAGGACATCACCGATTTCGTGACGAAGTACAACCATCTTGCGCTCCTTCTGTTCGCTCTGTGCCTGATCGGCGAGGCCCACATCCTTCCAGCGGACAACGCCGTTTACGGATACGGGCTGCTTTACCATCTGTATCGCCTTGCTCCCTCGTTGGTCTGGTCCGCGGTTGGGCCGCGAACGCTGTAATGCTTTCATCCTAGGCGCCACCCTTCTTCCGGGGCGACACAATGTAACAACTATTCGGGTGGAACTTTTGTTCCCGGCAACTTTACCCGCGGTAGCTTCCCGGGGACAGGGCGGTGAGCAGGCGTTCGAGGGCGGCGCCGCAGGCCGCCGCCCGGATCTCCTGGCGGCTGCCGTCGAAGTGGTAGGCGTAGGAGGTGGCGCCGTCCGCGGTGGCGAGCCCGATGAACACGGTGCCCACGTCCTTGCCGTCGTGCGGTTCGGGTCCCGCCACTCCGGTGGTGGCGACGCCGACGTCGGCCCCGCAGGCGGTGCGCGCACCGGCCGCCATCGCGGCGGCGACCTTCCCGTCGACCGATCCGACGGCGTCGAGAAGCTCGCGCGGGACGCCGAGGAGGTCCGCCTTGACCGAATTGGCGTAGGAGATGACGCCGCCCTGCAGCATCGCGGAGGCGCCGGGAGTGTCGGCCAGCACGGCGCCGACCATTCCCGCGGTCAGGGACTCGGCCGTGGCGACCGTCAGGCCGCGCGCGACCGCCTCGCCGACCGCCTGCGCGGCAAGGCGGTGCAGGTTGGGGTGGGCGCCCGGCCGGGCGTCGGGCTCCGGGTGGTTCACGGGGCGCCCTCGTTCAACTGCTGCTTCCGGGCCCGGATCCCGCTGGCCCGCAGCTTCAGGGCCTCGACGGTGTATTCGGCGCCGGTCCAGACGGTGATCGCCAGGGCCGCCATCATGACGGCGAAGGCCACGAAGCCGAGCCAGGGTGCAATGGCCGCGAGCGGCATGACGTACAGGAAGATCGCGACGGTCTGAACCACGGTCTTGAGCTTTCCGCCGCGGGAGGCCGGAATGACGCCGTAGCGGATGACGAAGAAGCGCAGCGCCGTCACACCCCATTCGCGGACCAGGATCAGGGCCGTGACCCACCAGGGCAGCTCGCCCAGGAGGGAGAGCATGACCAGGGCGGAACCGATCAGGAGTTTGTCCGCAATGGGGTCAGCGATCTTGCCGAAGTCCGTGACCAGGCCGCGGCTGCGGGCGATGTCGCCGTCGAGTTTGTCCGTGTAGATAGCCACCGCGAAGGCGACGACGGCGGCCCAGCGCCAGACGCCGTTGCCCGCCTGCAGCCCGGGGGCGTCAAGGATGAGGAACCACACGAAGAAGGGGACCAGCGCGATCCGCAGCATCGTGAGGATGTTCGGCAGGTTCCAGATCCGCGGGGCGGACCCGGCGTTGGTTTCGGCGCTCGTCACCCTCCTAGGCTACCGTCCGGTGAGGGACCAGGCGTCCTCGGAACCCTCGTCGTCGTCGCCGGGCCCGTCGGCTCCGTCGTAGTAGTCGACGCTCTGGGTGCGGTTGTCCAGGTCGGCGGCGACCAGGTCTTCGGCGTAGCCGCCCTGGGCGATGTTGGCGTTGGCGTTGTCGCTGAGGGCGGCGGTCTGCGAGTCGCCCGGGGCCGGGCCGTCCTGGCCCTTCATGGCGGCCAGCACGGCCGCGAGGTCGTCGGGCTTGACCAGGACGTCGCGGGCCTTGGAGCCTTCCGAGGGTCCCACCACTCCCCTGGATTCCAGCAGGTCCATCAGGCGGCCGGCCTTGGCGAAGCCAACGCGGAGCTTGCGCTGCAGCATCGAGGTGGAGCCGAACTGCGTGGTGACCACGAGTTCGGTGGCCTGCAGCAGGACCTCGAGGTCGTCTCCGATGTCGTCGTCGATCTGCTTCTTCTGCGTCTCGGGGGCAACATCGTCGCGGTAGACGGCCTTCAGCTGGCCCTTGACGTGCTCGACGACCTTGTGGATCTCGGATTCGGTGACCCAGGCGCCCTGCACACGCATGGCCTTGGACGCGCCCATCGGCAGGAAGAGCGCGTCGCCCTGGCCGATCAGCTTCTCGGCTCCGGGCTGGTCCAGGACCACGCGGGAGTCGGTGACGGAGGAGGTGGCGAAGGCCATCCGGGACGGGACGTTGGCCTTGATCAGGCCGGTGACGACGTCGACGGAAGGCCGCTGGGTGGCGAGCACCAGGTGGATGCCGGCGGCGCGGGCCAGCTGGGTGATGCGCACGATCGAGTCTTCGACGTCGCGAGGGGCGACCATCATGAGGTCGGCGAGTTCGTCCACGATCACCAGCAGGTACGGGTACGGGCGGATGACGCGCTTGGAGCCCTCCGGCGGGTGGACCTTCCCGGCCCGGACGGCCTTGTTGAAGTCGTCGATGTGCTTGAACCCGTAATTGGCGAGGTCGTCGTAGCGGGCGTCCATTTCCCGGACCACCCACTGCAGGGCCTCGGCGGCCTTCTTGGGGTTGGTGATGATCGGGGTGATCAGGTGCGGGACGCCCTCGTAGGCGGTCAGTTCCACGCGTTTGGGGTCCACCATGACCATGCGGACCTCATCCGGGGTGGCGCGCATCAGGATCGAGGTGATCATGGAGTTCACGAACGAGGACTTACCGGCGCCGGTGGCGCCGGCCACCAGCAGGTGCGGCATCTTGGCGAGGTTCGCGACGACGTAGCCGCCTTCGACGTCCTTGCCGACACCCATCACCATGGGGTGGTCGGTGCGGCGGGCGTTCTGGCTGCGCAGCACGTCGCCGAGCGAGACGGTCTCACGGTCCGTGTTGGGGATCTCGATACCGATCGCGGACTTGCCCGGAATGGGGCTCAGGATCCGCACATCAGAGCTCGCCACGGCGTAGGAAATGTTCTTGGACAGGGCGGTGACGCGTTCGACCTTGGTGCCGGGCGAGAGCTCGATCTCGTAGCGGGTGACCGTGGGACCGCGGCTGAAGCCGGTCACCGTGGCGTCCACGTTGAACTGCTGCAAGGTGTCGGTCAGGGCGGCAACGACGGCGTCGTTGGCCTCGGTGCGCTCCTTGGGAATGGAGCCGGGGGTCAGGAAGTCCGATGCCGGCAGCGTGTAGGTGACGTCGCCGGCAAGGGAGAGCTGCTCGGTGCGCTGCGGGATCGGGGTGGGCAGCGGTGCCGGCGCGACTGGGTTCGACGGGACCTTCGGGGCTGCCGCGGCCACGGAGCCGGCAGCGGCCATGCCGGGCGTGACCAGCGGGATCGCCTCCGTAGCGTTGTCTCCCCCGGTGCCGGCCGCCGCGCCCAGGCCCTGGGCGGCCTTGATCTTTTCGACCGCGATTTCGGCCTGGGTGGGCCGCCGCACGCCGGGCGCGACGTCGGGCCCCTTGCGGGATCCCTTGCCGGATGCGGCGGCGGGTTCGTCCTCGTCGTCGACGACGGCGTGTTCGAACGCCTCGTCCCCGACGTAGCCCTCCAGCCGGGCGTCGCCGTCGTCGTCCTTGCCGAAGAGGCGTTTGCGCTTCTTCTTGGGCGCGGGGGCGTCGTTCTCATAGAGGTAGCTGCGGTCGTGGGCGTCGTACTCCCCCTGCTCCTGCAGGTCGATGCCCATCAGGTGCTCGTAGCCGCTGCGCAGCCGGGAGGGGATTGCGCCGAAGGGCGTGGCGGTGACGATCAGCAGCGAGGTGAAGGCAAGCAGGGAGTAGAAGGCCACCGGGACGGCCGGGTGGATGGTGGCCAGCGGCGCGGCGGCGAGGTAGCCGAGCATGCCGCCTGCCCGGCGGAGACCGTCGAAACCGTCAACCACCGTGGGCTGGCCGCCGATGATGTGGGCCAGACCGGAGCCGGCGAAGGCCATGATGAGGAAGCCGATGCCGATCCGGTTGTTGCCGCGGCCGTCGACCGGCTGGCGGAACAGCCGGAACGCGCAGACGAAGAGCATCAGCGGCAGCAGCAGCGACATCCAGCCGAACGTGCCGTTGACGATGCTGTAAACCAGGTCCGGGAACCAGCCCTGGAAGCCCCACCACGCGAACGTGGCGATGAAGACGCCGAGGGCGAGGTTGAACAGGGCGGCGCCGTCGCGGCGTTCCGCCGGGTCGAGGTCGCTGACGTCGGAGCCGATGCGCCGGACGCCGGCGCCGACCACGTGGCCCACGCCCAGCCAGGCACCGGCCACGATCCGCACCAGCCAGGGCTGGCGCGGTTCGACGGCGGCCAACTGGCGGGTCCTGGCGGTCCCCTGTGGGCGGCTGGATTTGGATGCGGCCGCGCCGGAACCCCGGGCCTGGGAACTGCCGGATTTGCCGCTGGAGGTGCCGCGTGAACTGCCGCTGGAGCTACCCCTAGGCGCGGAGGAAGTGCGAGTCGCCATACCCGCTACGGTACCCGACGGGCACCCGGTTTCCCCGGATTTCCGGGCCGGGCGGGACCATGTTGGAACGCCGTCGGCCTCCCCCGCGGGCCGCCGCACGGTGGCGGGGGCCGGCCGGGGAGGCCGAAGGTGTGGTGCTGTGCTGCCGGGACTACGCTTCCAGGACCACCGGGATGATCATGGGCTTGCGGCGCAGCTTGCGGTTGACCCAGGTCCCGATAACGCGGCGGACGACCTGCTGCAGCTGCTGGGTCGTGTGGTCGCGGTTCTGGACGGCTTCCTCGAGGGCGGCGTTGATCTTCGGGATGATTTCGTCGAAGACCGAATCATCCTCGGCCACACCGCGGGCGTGGATTTCCGGGCCGGAGACGACCTTGCCCGTGGCGCGGTGGATGACGGTGACGATCGAAATGAAGCCCTCGTCGCCAAGGGTCTGGCGGTCCTTGAGGTCCGCTTCGGTGACTTCACCGACGCTGGAGCCGTCCACGTAGACGAAGCCCACCTCGACCTGGCCGACGATGTCGGCCTGGTGGTCGCGGAGGTCGATCACGGTGCCGTTGTCGGCCAGCAGGATGCTTTCCTCCGGAACGCCGGATTCGAGGGCGATCTTGCCGTTGGCGATCAGGTGGCGCGTCTCGCCGTGCACCGGCATGGCGTTGAGCGGTTCAAGGATGTTGTAGCAGTACAGGAGCTCGCCCGCGGCCGCGTGGCCGGAGACGTGGACCTTGGCGTTGCCCTTGTGGATGACGTCGGCACCGAGCTTGAGCAGCCCGTTGATGATGCGGAAGACGGCGTTCTCGTTGCCCGGGATCAGGCTGGAGGCGAGGATCACGGTGTCGCCCTGGCCGACGACGACGCGGTGGTCCCCGTTGGCCATGCGGGACAGCGCGGCCATCGGCTCGCCCTGGGAGCCGGTGGACATCAGGACCACACGGTTGTCCGGCAGGTTGTCGATGTTCTTGATGTCCACGAGGATGCCGGCGGGGACCTCAAGGTAGCCGAGCTTCGCCGCGATGGCCATGTTGCGCACCATGGAGCGGCCGACAAAGGCGACCTTGCGGTTGTGGTTGGCGGCGGCGTCGAGGACCTGCTGGACACGGTGGACGTGCGAGGAGAACGAGGCCACGATGATCCGCTTGGATGCCTGGCCGAAGAGCCGGTCCAGGGTGGGACCGATTTCCTTTTCCGCGGTGGTGAAGCCGGGAACGTCCGCGTTCGTGGAGTCGGACATGAACAGGTCCACGCCTTCCTCGCCGAGCTTGGCGAAGTGGCGCAGGTCGGTGATCCGGCCGTCGAGGGGCAACTGGTCCATCTTGAAGTCGCCGGTGTGCAGCACGGTGCCGCCGGCGGTGCGCAGGAAGACCGCGAGGGCGTCCGGGATCGAGTGGTTGACGGCCACGAACTCGCATTCGAAGGGGCCGAGCTTCTGGATCTGGCCTTCGGTCACGACCTGGGTGTTCGGCCGGATCCGGTGTTCCTGGAGCTTCGCTTCGATCAGCGCCAGCGTCAGCTGGGAGCCGACGATGGGAATGTCGTTGCGCAGGCGCAGCAGGTAGGGAACGGCGCCGATGTGGTCCTCGTGGCCGTGGGTGAGGATCACGGCGACGATGTCGTCGACGCGGTTCTCGATGTAGGAGAAGTCCGGCAGGATCAGGTCGACACCGGGCTGGGTTTCCTCCGGGAAGAGGACGCCGCAGTCGACAACGAGCAGCTTGCCGTCGATTTCGAAAACGGTCATGTTGCGGCCGATCTCGCCGAGGCCGCCGAGCGGAACGATCCGCAGGGTGTTCCTAGGCAGCTTCGGCGGCGTGACAAGGCCGGGCAGGGCGGTTTGGGTCATAGTGCACTACTTTCCAGGCGGGGCAGGAGGCGTCCTCGGCAATCAGGCAGGGCCGGATCAGGAGAAGACGAGTCCTGCTTCCGCCAAGTCCTCGCGGATTGTTTCGATCTCGGCTTCGCCCGGCTCCACGAGGGGCAAACGGACAACCGAGTTGGACAGGATTCCCTGCCACTTAAGAACCTGTTTTGCAGCGACGGCACCCTGGATATGGGTCATCACTGCGCGGACCACGGGGTCCAGTTCGAAATGTATGGTGCGGGCGGTGGCGAAATCGCCCGCAAGTGCGGCATCAATCATCGCACGGTACTGCTTCGTGGCCACGTGGGCCGAGACGCTGACCAGCCCCACGGCTCCGGCCGCCATCCACGGCAGGGTCAGTCCGTCGTCGCCGGAGTAGACGTCCAGGTCGGTATTGGCCATCACCCGGGTAACGGCCGCGAAGTCAGCCTTGGCGTCCTTGAGGGCGACGATCCGAGGGTGCTCGGCGAGCCGGATCATGGTTTCCGGCAGGATCGGCACACCGGCGCGGCCCGGGATGTCGTACACCATGACCGGCAGGTCCGCGGCGTCGCTAACGGCTTCGATGTGCGCCTGGATGCCGGCCTGGCTCGGCTTGTTGTAGTACGGGGTGACGATGAGCTGGCCGTGGGCGCCGGCCTTGGCGGCCCGCTTAGCCATCTCGATCGAGTGCGACGTGTGGTTGGTTCCGGTACCGGCGATGACCTTGGCCCGGTCCCCGACCGCCTCAACGATGACGCGGAACAGCTTTTCCTTTTCGTCATCCTCCAGCGTGGAGGTTTCCCCGGTGGTGCCGGAGATAACGAGGGCATCATTGCCGTCGTCAACGAGCTTCACGGCCAGCTCTGCGGACTGCTTGTAGTCGACCTCACCGTCGGTGGTGAACGGAGTGACCATGGCGGTCACAAGGGTTCCGAACGTGTAAGAGCGAATATCAGAGTCAGCCATGGGAAAAACGTTACCCTGTCCCCCGCCGGTTAGGACAATGGCGGCGGCGTGATGCACGTCAAAGTCAACCCTCCTCCGCTCCGGCCTTTCCGGGCCCGGGAAGCGGCGCCGGACGCGGGGCCGGACTCGGGGCGGGCGCGGCGCAGTAACGGCCCACCGCCTCCACCCGGAGAGCCTCGGCCCAGCCTGCCAGGCGCTGCGCAGCGCGGACGTAGTCGAACAGTTCAGTCGGGGTCAGCGCTTCCAGGTCCGTTTCCGCGAGCCGCCGCGCCAGCTCGGCCCCGGGGGCCTGCTCGGCCAGGACGGTTCCCTCGCGGTGCCAGTGGGCGTCCTCGGGCGGCTCCCCCGCCACCAGCTGCCGGAAAAGGAAGTCGACGACTCCAGGGCTCATGGCCTTGAGGACGCCGGAGGCGTTGGGCCCTGAAGCGTTGGAGGCGTTGGCCCCGGCGGAACTGGCCCCTGATGCGTGGTTCATATCGCCATCGTATTCGAACATATATTCGAATACAAGGGCTGCTGGCCCGGCGGCGCCCGGACCGCGCCGGCTCCGGGGACTGCTGGGCGGTGTCCGCGGGCCGCGTCCCGAACGTCCCCGCGCGGCCATCCCCGGCCCCGCCCGTGAGACGATCAGACGATGACTTCCCGCGGCACGGCTACAACTTCGAGGACCGCCAGGACCACGGCGGCGGCCCCGCGGCTGACCGGTATCGACGCCGCGCGCGGCCTGGCGCTGCTGGGCATGATGGCCACCCATGTGCTCCCCACCTTCGAAGCCGACGCGCAGCTGACCCCGACCTGGGTCGGATTGGCATTCTCCGGCCGCGCCGCCGCCCTGTTCGCAGTCCTCGCGGGAATCGGCCTGGCCCTCTCAACGGGCAGGGAGCGCCCGCTGGAGGGCCGGCCGCTGTGGGCGGCCCGCCGCGGCGTGGCGCTCCGGGCGCTCGTGGTCGCCGCCGTCGGGCTTTCCCTGGGCGGGCTGGAGGTCAACATCGCCGTGATCCTGGTCCACTACGCAGTGCTGTTCCTCTGTGTGCTGCCTTTCCTGGGTATGGACATCAAGCGCCTGTGGGCCCTGGCCGCGGCCTGGATCCTCGCCTCACCTGTCCTGGCCTACCTCCTGCGGCCCTGGCTGCTGGCGGCCGAACCGCCGCTGCGGCTCGGCCATAACCCCGGCTGGGAGGACCTGGCCACCCCGGCCCGGCTGCTCGGCGACGTCTTCCTCACCGGCTACTACCCGGTGCTGCAATGGCTGGCCTACCTGCTGGTCGGCCTCGGCATCGGCCGTCTGGCCCTGGCGTCGAGGATCATGCCGTTCCTGCTGCTGGCGGCCGGCACCGCGGTGGCAGTGGCGGCGAAGCGGCTCGGCACCGTGTTCATGGAGGACTGGGGCGGCCGCGCGGCCCTGCAGGCGCAGCTCGGCAGCGACTACCCCCTGGCCGGCCTGCTGCAGGTGAATCTTGCGGGCGTGGAGCAGTCCGGTTCACCCTGGTGGCTGGCCTCCAGCGCGCCGCACTCCGGGACCACCCTTGACCTTTTGCACACCTCGGGGGTCGCGGCTGCCGTCGTGGGCTTGTGCCTGCTGCTGGGCCGGCTCGCCGACTGGCTGCAGCTGGACCTGTTGCTGCCGTTGCGCGGCGCGGGCGCGATGACGTTGAGCCTCTACACCGCGCATGTGTGGATCATGGCGTCCCTGCACGGCAGCCCGCTGCCGGCCGGCTGGACCGCGGAGGGCGTGTTTTGGGCCCAGGTGCTGGCCGCGCTGGCGCTTGGCAGCGTCTTCGCCCGGCTGTCGTGGCGCGGGCCCCTGGAGTGGCTGGGGCACGGGGCGAACCAGCTCGGCCGCGGCCGGCCCGCTCGTTAGGCCCCGCGGGAGCCTGTCCGGAACAGCCGGACGGCGTCGCGCATGGCGGCACGGGCGCGCTTGCGGTCACCGGCGGCGTCGTACGCGCAGCTGAGCCGGAACCACGAGCGCCAGTCCTCCGGCGCGGCCTCGGTCTCTGCCTGGTATTTCACGAATTCCCGGTCCGCGGCCTCGCGGATGATCCGGCCGGCCGGGGTGCGCGGCAGGGTGTCCTCCGGCAGGCCGCCCTCGGCTTCCAGGATCTTTGCCAGTTGCTCGGTCCGGGCGCCGAAGAGCAGCTCCCGAACCAGCGCCCAAGCCCCGACCACCGGCAGCACCAGGTACGCCAGTCCAAGGGCCTTCGCCACCGGATTCGGGTCCCCCAGCAGCAGCACCGAGCGCTGCAGGGACACCACCAGGTAAAAGACCAGCAGGAGCGTCACCGCGCCGACCCAGATCTTGGTGCGGTTGGCCTTCAGGACCGCCAGGACGTCCGCCATCAGAGGCCGAGGTCCAGGTAGCCGTCCAGGCCCACGGTCAGGCCCGGGTGGGCCGCGACGTTGCGCACGCCCAGCAGCACTCCGGGCATGAAGGAGGCCCGGTCGAAGGAGTCGTGGCGGAAGGTTAGCTGCTCCCCCGTACCGCCGAGGAGGACTTCCTGGTGGGCCACGAGTCCGCGCAGCCGGACGCTGTGGACGCGGACGCCGTCGACCTCGCAGCCCCGCGCGCCGGGGCGTTCGCTCGTGGTGGCGTCCGGGCTGGCCGCGACGCCGGCGTCCGCACGCTCGGCGGCGATCAGCTGGGCGGTGCGCACGGCTGTGCCGGAGGGGGCGTCCACCTTGTCCGGGTGGTGCAGCTCGATGATTTCGACCGATTCAAAGTAGCGGGCGGCCTTGGCGGCGAAGGCGGAGGCCAGGACCGAGCCGAGGGCGAAGTTAGGGGCGATCAGGACGCCGGTGCCGGGCCGGCCGGCGAGGAGGGCCTCCAGCCGCTCCAGCCGTTCGGCGTCCCAGCCGGTGGTGCCGACGACGGCGTGCATGCCGTGCTCGACGGCGAACCGGACGTTCGCCTCGGTGCTCTCGGGCACCGTCAGGTCCACCACGATCCGGGCTCCGGAGTCCACCAGGGTGTCGAGGGAATCGCTGCGGCCCAGGGCGGCGACGAGCTTCAGGTCTTCGGCGGCCTCCACGGCCTTGACGGCCTCGGCGCCCATGCGCCCGGTGGCGCCCAGGACGGCGACGGCGAGTTGTTCGGTCATGGCATCAACCCTACCGCCGGGCAGGGCCCCGGCCGGAACCGGACGGCGGCGTTACTCCCCCGCCCCGACCCACTCGACGGTTCCGTCGGTGAAGAATTGTTCCTTCCAGATCGGAACCTGCGCCTTGATCCGGTCCACGAGCTCGGAGCAGACCGCGAAGGCCTGGCCGCGGTGCGCGGCCGAGACGGCGCAGACCAGGGCGGGATCGCCGATCTCCAGCATGCCGGTCCGGTGCGCGGCCCAGATCTTCACCGGCTGGGCCGGCCCGTCCGTCCCGGCGGGGGCCTGCTCGGCGACGAGCTGCGCGACGACGTCGGTCATCACCTGGTGCGCGGTGGGGTGCGCACTGTAGCTGAGCCGCTGGACCGGCTTGCCGCCGTCGTGGTTGCGGACCACCCCGCTGAAGCTGACGACGGCGCCGGCCGTGTCAGATTCGACCGCCGCGATGGCCTGGTCCACCGAGATGGGTTCGGCGCTGAGCACGGCGTGCACGATTTCAAAGGCGGATTCGCTGCCCTGTTCAGTGTCCATGGCTGCCTTCCAGCTGGTCGCAGAGGTGTCCGATAACCGGGTCCAGGACGCTGAGGCCGTCCATGACACCCTTCGGGGACCCCGGGAGGTTGACGATGAAGGTGCTGCCGGCGGCCCCGGCGTGGCCGCGGCTGAGCATGGCCGTCGGGGTCTTGGCGGTGCCCGCGCTGCGCAGGCCCTCCATGATGCCGGGGATTTCCCGGTCCAGCAGCGGCAGGGTCTGTTCCGGTGTCGCGTCGGTGGGGCTCAGTCCGGTGCCGCCGCTGGTGATGATGACGGCGGGGTGCTGGGTCAGCAGCGCGCGCAGGGCGGCCCCGACGGGCTCGCCGTCGGGCACGACCATCGCGGGAAACGGCTCGAAGCCGTGCTCGGTCAGCCAGTCGGCAATGACCGGGCCGGTGAGGTCCTCGTAGACGCCGGCGGCGGCGCGGGTGGAGGCGATCACGATGCCCGCCTTGCGGCCGGTGGCCTCGCCGTGGCGGTGCGGGTCGGGCTGGTTCATGCCGGTCACAGTGTCCAGTCCCCGCTCTTGCCGCCGCTCTTGGCCAGCACCTTGATGTCGGTCAGGACCGCGTGCTTATCCACGGCCTTGATCATGTCGTACACGCTCAGGGCCGCGACGGACACCGCGGTCAGCGCTTCCATCTCCACGCCGGTCACCCCGCGGGTCTTGACCGTGGCAAACACCGTGACCGACTCGGCGTCGAGCTCGAAATCCACGGTGACCTTGGTCAGCGGCAGCGGGTGGCACAGCGGAATCAGGTCCGGGGTCTTTTTAGCGGCCAGGATGCCGGCAACGCGGGCGACCGCCAGCGCGTCGCCCTTGGGCAGCTCGCCCGCGCCGAGCAGGGCCAGGACCTCGGCGGTGCTGTTGACCGTGGCGGTGGCGGTGGCCTCCCGCGTGGTCTCGGCCTTATTGGACACGTCGACCATCTGGGCGGTGCCGTCCTGCCGCAAATGGGTCAGGACAGCCTGGTCCGGGTTGGCTGGACCCTTCGGGGTGGGGTTCTCTGTTTCGCTCACAGTATCCATACTTCCACCTCGTCACCCTCGGCGAGCGCCGCCGTTCCCGCCGGGACCTGGACCAGGACGTTGGAGCGGGCAAGCGCGTGCACCAGGTGGGAGCCCGCGCCGCCGATCAGGCTGACGGTGCCGTCCGGACCGAGGCTGCCGCGACGGACCTGGTGCTTGGCCTCCGGCGAGGTCAGGGCCGCAGCCAGGCGTGCCCGCACCACGGGCCGGGGCGCCGGCGCCCCGAGGAGCCCGGCAAGCCCGGGCCGGAGGAACATCTCGAAGGAAACCAGGCAGCTGACCGGGTTCCCGGGGAAGGCAAGGACCGGTGTGCCCTCGAAGCTGCCCAGTCCCTGCGGGCCGCCCGGCTGCATCGCGACCGGCCCGAATTCGACGTCGTGGTCCGCCAGTGCCTGCCGCACCACCTCGTAGGCGCCCTTGCTGACTCCGCCGGTGGTGATCACCAGGTCCACGTCCGGCGCGTGCCGGTGCAGCAGTTCCGCCAGCTCGTCGGGGTTGTCGGCGGAGATGCCGGTGCGGGTGACGGCCAGGCCGGCCTGGCGCAGGGAGGCTTCGAGCAGGGTGCCGTTGGCGTCGTAGATCCTGCCGGGTTCCAGCGGGCTGCCCGGCTCCACGACTTCGTCCCCGGTGGTGACCAGCAGCACCCTGGGCGCTGCGTGCACGGGGACCTCGGTGAGGCCCAGGGCCGCGAGCAGGCCGAGCTGCCCGGGGCCCAGGAAGGTCCCGGCGGCAAGGGCCGTCGCTCCGGCGGCGATGTCGCTGCCGGCCTCGCGGACGTAGGTTCCGGCCGGCGTGCCGGGCAACCGGACGGTCGCATCCGCGCCCGGTGCCGGGAAGGCGTCCGGGAGCGCCTGCTCAATGGGGACGACGGCGTCGGCTCCGGCCGGGATCATCGCACCGGTCATGATCGGCGCGGCGCTGCCAGGGACGAGGGGTGCGGGTTCGGCCCCTGCCGGGACGGGGGCGGCGACGCGCAGTTCGGCGCCGCCGTCGGGAAGGTCCGCGCTGCGGACCGCGAAACCGTCCATCTGCGAGTTGGCGAACGGCGGAAGGTCAAGCGGGGCTACGACGTCGGCGGCCAGCCCGCGGCCCAGGGCATCCCGGAGCGGCACCGCCTCGACCCGCCCCGCCAGCGGGGCCAGCAGCGCACGCACCTTGGCCCGGTGCGCTTCGACGGTCACGGTCCTGTGTGCGGTGCGGTGCATGGGTTCCTGGCCTTCGGCTCGGCGGGCGGGGACGTCAGGTTTACTGTAACCGGGCGGCGGGCGCCGAATCTTCCCTCGCGGGGCGTGATGCCCGGCCCGCAGTGGCGTAGCCTGACAATATGAGTGTTCAGCTTGGCATGCCCCAGCCCCGCTCCGCCGGCGGCCCCGGCCCGGACCTCCCGGCGCCCGCCGGCCGGCCCGCCGGAATGCCCGCAGGACTCGTTGACCGGTACGGCCGCACGGCCACGGACATGAGGCTGTCCCTGACGGACAAATGCAACCTGCGGTGCACCTACTGCATGCCGGCCGAGGGCCTGGAGTGGCTGGCCAAGCAGGCCGTGATGAGCGCGGAGGAGATTGTCCGGATCGTCCGGGTCGGCGTCAGCCTGCTGGGCGTGCGCGAACTGCGGCTCACCGGCGGGGAGCCGCTGGTCCGGGCCGACCTGCTGGACATCATTTCCGCCCTACGCTCAGAGCACCCCGACCTTCCCATCTCGATGACCACCAACGCCGTCGGGCTGGACAAGAAGGCGGCCGGACTGAAGGCCGCCGGGCTCACCCGGATCAACGTCTCACTGGACTCCCTGCACCAGGAGACCTTCGCCAAGCTGACCCGCCGGCCGTTCCTCGACCGTGTGCTGGCCGGTGTCGACGCCGCCTGGGCCGCCGGGCTGGGACCCGTGAAGCTCAACGCGGTGCTGATGCGCGGGATCAACGACGCCGAGTCGCCGGCCCTGCTGGCGTGGGCGCTGGAGCGCGGGTATGAACTGCGGTTCATCGAACAGATGCCCCTGGACGCCGACCACGGCTGGACGCGGCGGAACATGATCACGGCCGCCGAGATCCGGGAGCTGCTCTCCGCGGACTACGTGCTCAGCGCCGACCCCCGGGAGCGCGACGGCGCCCCGGCCGAACGCTTCGAGGTCCGTGCCCGGGTGCCCGGAACGGACCAGGCCACCGGCCCGGTGCTCGGGACCGTGGGGATCATCGCCTCGGTGACCGAGCCGTTCTGCGCCGACTGCCGGCGCACCCGCATCACGGCCGAGGGCAAGATCATGAGCTGCCTGTTCTCCCGCGAGGAGACGGACCTGCTGGGCCTACTGCGCAGCGGCGCCACCGACGAGCAGCTCGCCGAACGCTGGCAGGACGCCATGTGGCTCAAACCCAAGGCCCACGGCATGGACCACGTCGGACTGGACGCACCGGACTTCGTCCAGCCGGACCGCAGCATGAGCGCCATCGGAGGCTGACCCACCCGTGCACGTACGTTACTTCGCCGCCGCGCGCGCCGCCGCCGGCCGGGACGAGGAAAAATTCGACCTGGCCGGCGGCGCGACGCTGGCCGAGCTGATCGAGGCGGTCCTCGCCGTCGAGCGCCCCGAGCCGCCGGCGGGCACCCCGACGCTGGAACGGATCCTGGCCCGCTCCAGCTTCCTGCTCAACGAAGTCGCTGTCCGCACGCCCACGGCGGCGCTGGGCCCCGACGACGTCGTCGACGTGCTCCCGCCGTTCGCCGGCGGCTAGGAACGGCACCGAAGCGCACTCCCCCGCGGGGTCCGAAGCAGGCGGGTCCAATGGCACTCGCGGCACCGGGTCCCGGCGTAGCACCATGGGGAGCTGCCCCCCGCTCCCGGGGCGCCCGCCGACGTAAGGATCGCCATGGCCGCAGATGCACCCTTCACGATCGTGGTCGGCGTGGACGGGTCCACGCAGTCGCGGGCGGCGATGGACTGGGCCGTGGAGGAGGCCGCGCTCCGGCACGGCAACGTCCTGGCGCTGACGGCGTGGCACTACCCCTACGTCTCCGACGCACTCGGCCAGAGCTGGGATTACGAGATCTTCCGGTCGGACGCCCAGGTGATCCTGGATGAGGAACTCGACAGGGTCCGCGGCGCCACCGTGCCCGTCGACGGCCGCGTGGTCCAGGGCAACCCCGGCGCGGTCCTGGTCGAGGCCTCCCGCGGTGCCGACCTCGTGGCCGTGGGCTCCCGGGGACACGGCGGTTTCGCGGGCCTCCTGCTCGGTTCGGTCTCCAGCCAGACGGTCCACCATGCGCACTGTCCCGTCCTGGTGTTCCGGGAACCGCCCGCCCGCGAAGGACCGGCCTAGGCGGGACCGCCCGCGGGTTTTAGCTGCCCGCGAGGGCCTCGCGCACGCTGACCGCCACCGCCGCGGCGCCGGCGTCGCCCATGACAATCGTGTAGTGGTTGACATCCGGCACCTCGCGGACCCGCAGGCCGGGCAGCTTCTCCGCCCAGCCCTCCAGGTAGCCGGGTGCGTAGAGGGCGGTCGGTTCGTTGAGCAGGCCCCGCGGCGCCCGCAGGACCACGGCATCGACGGCGAGCTCGTCCAGGGCCTTCAACAGGGAGGCGCCCCGGTGCAGGTCCGCGGTGTCCTCGGCCATCGCCTCGTACCGCGTTGCGGGCCGAAGCTCCGGCTCCTCGCCGGTCAGGTCGTAGTCCACGTAGGCGTCCACGAACGGACTCCAGTCGGCGCTGAAGGCCGGGTGCTGCCGCCAGAAGGACCGGTAGACCTCCCGGCTGGGGAACGTGGCGTTCAGGCGCTGCGCGGCAGGCCCGAGCACCGAGGAAATGATTTCTTCGTCCGAGAGCCCTTCCGGCACCTGCAACGGCAGTCCGCCGTCGACCAGGACAAGCGAGCGGACGCGCTCCGGAAACCGGTTGGCGAGCACGAGCGAGGCGAAGCCGCCCATGGAATGCCCCACGACGACGACCGGGCCAGGAGCCAGTTCGGCGAGGACAGCGGCGAGGTCCTCGGCGTGCGAGGGCATCCCGTAGGGGCCGGGCAGGGAGTTGCTGCGGCCCCGGCCGCGCAGGTCGGGCGCAATGATCCGCACTTCGGGAAGCGCGGCCGCCACGGGCGCCCAGGCCTTGTGCGAGGCGGTCACGCCGTGCACGGCGAGGATCGTGGGGGCGTCCGGATCCTCCGGGCCCCAGAGCGCGGTGTGCAGCGTGCCGCCGCGTACCGCCACGTCGACGGTGCGATAGGTGTCCTGGTTCGTGGTCTGCGTCATGGCTGTGTCCCTTCCTGGGGCGGGGTGGGGTGGGCGGCGGGGTCCGTTGCGGAACCGGGGGCAAGGGCGCGTTCGATGAACTGCATCATCTCGTCGAAGACTTCCTCGGGTACGTCGGGCCGGGCTCCGGCGGCCGGTTCGGCGCCTTCCTCGTCCCAGAGGACCCAGCGCATGCCGATCAGTTCACCGATTCCCATCAGTGCCCAGGCCGCCACGGTCGGGTCCATCTGGCGGACTTCCCCGCTGAGCTGGGCCGCGGTGAGGCCCTCAATGTAGCCGTTGACGATCCGGGTGTAGTGCAGCCGGAGCGCGCCGGGCGAGACAAACTCCGCCTGGCGGATGATGCGGTACAGCGCCGGGTGCTGGGCGGTGAAGCGGAAGAAGGCCCGGAAGCCGGCCCGTTCGGCCTCAAGCCGGGTGCCGGTGCCGCGGGCGGCGTCGGTCATGGCGTGCCGGACGCGCCGGTTCAGGTCCTCGACCACCTCGTCGAAGATGGCTTGCTTTCCCTCGAAGTACAGGTAGAACGTGCCGAGTCCGACGCCGGCGGCCTCGGTGATCTTGACGATGGAGGCCTCGTGGTAGCCGACCGAGGCGAAGACCGACTCCGCGGCCTCAAGCAGCTTGGCCCGCGTGCGGGTGCCCCGGGCGGTGCGCGGTACGGCGCTCATGCCCTGCCTCCTGCCGCGGGCGCGGCCGCCGCGTCGCCGGCGGCGGTAGCGTCGCTGGCCGCGGGGCGGCCGGCCGCGGGGCGGCCGGCCAACTCCTGGCGGAGCCTGGCCCGGAGCACCTTGTTCAGCGCGGTGCGGGGCAGTGCGGAGACCATCTCGACCCGCCGCGGCACCTTGAAGCGGGCCAGCTGGCCGGCGCAGTGCTCCAGGAGCTCCTGTTCGTCCGTGGCCATTCCGGGGCGGATCACAACGAAGGCGATGCCGCTTTCGCCCCAGAGTTCGTCGTCCACGCCGACGACTGCCGCCTGCGCCACGGCGGGGTGGGCCAGCAGGGCCGCCTCAACCTCGGACGGGGCGACGTTTTCGCCGCCGGAAATGTAAATGTCCTTGAGCCGGTCCACCACCTTGATGTACCCATCGGCGTCGCGTTCGACCAGGTCGCCGGTGTGCAGCCAGCCGCCGGCCAGGACCGCCGCCGTGGCGGCCGGGTCGCGGAAGTACCCGGAGAAGACCCCGGGGCCGCCGACGAGCAGCTCGCCGCTGGCGGCGCCGTCGAGGATCTCCCCGGTGACCGGGTCGGCCACGGCGACGGCGACGTGCGGGTACGGTTTGCCGGAGTAGCCGACCATCCGCTCGGCATCCTCGTTCGGCAGGCAGAGCACGTTCGGTGAGGCCTCGGTCAAGCCGTAGCCCTGGCTCAGCGCCACTCCCCTGCGGTGCCAGATCCGCAGCAGCGGCGCCGGCATGGGCGCGCCGCCCACGACGGCGTGGCGCAGGCTGCCGAGTTCGGCGCGGGCGAAGTCGGGGTGTTCGGCGAGCATGAGGTACTGGGTGGGAACGCCCATCAGCAGGGTCACGCCGCGTTCGGCGATCAGCTGCAGCACCCTGCCGGGCTCGAACCCGCGCTCGAGCACCACGGTGGCACCGGTCCACCAGGCCAGCAGCGGCTGGATGTTCCAGCCGCCGACGTGGAACTGCGGCAGCACCGCCAGGACCACGTCGCTGCTGCCGAGGTCCATGGTGCGCGAGAGCGAGAGATTGGTCCAGAAACAGTTGGCGTGGGTCAGCACGGCGGCCTTGCTGGCGCCCTCGGTGCCGGAGGTGAAGATCATCAGCAGGGCATCGTCGTCCTGCACTCCCCGGTGCAGACCGGCGTCGTCGTCCAGCGTTGCCGGCAGGACGCGGCTGGGCGGCGGCACCGCCCTTTCGACGCCGCCGGGACCGAGCGCGGCGGTCCGCGGCCGGTGCGCGAGCAGGCCGCAGGCCGCGGCGGCGCGGGCGTCGAGTTCGCCCTCGACCAGCAGCAGCTGTGGTTCGGCGAGTTCCAGCTGGGCCGCGAGTTCCTGGGCCGACAGCCGCCAGGACAGCGGGACCAGGACCAGCCCGGCCTTGGCGCAGGCGAAGAACGCCACCACATGGTCGGAGCTGTTGCCCGTCAGGGTCGCGACCCGGTCCCCGATCCGGTAGCCGGCGGCCCGGAACCGGCCGGCCAGCGCCGTAGCGCGGCGCTCCAGTTCGCTGTAGAGCAGGGTGCAGCCCCGATCGTCGATGGCCACCCGGTTGGGGGTGGCGAGGCTGCGGTCGGTAGTCCAGCGGCCCAGCGTGTGCAGGCCGTCGGCGGCCTGCGGGGCGGTTATGCCGCTCATGCAGCGTCCTCCAGGATCTCGCGTGGTGTTTCGGCGCCCCCGGGACGCGGGCCGCGGCGCCGCTGCGCTAGCCGCTCGGCGGTTCCGGCGAGGCCTCCGGGCAGGAAGAGCACGACCAGGATGAAGAGCGTACCGAGGATGAACAGGGGTTCGGACAACGGTACACGCAGGATGTCCGGCAGGGCCTTGACCGCGTCGGAATTGGCGAGCGTGGTCAGCCGCTGGTCGAGGATCGTGTAGAACACCCCGCCGATCACCGCTCCCCAGCGCGAACCGACGCCGCCCAGGACCACCATCACCAGCAGCGTGATGGTCAGGTCCGAGGAGATGGCCCGGGGCACCGCGCCGCTTTGCAGCAACAGGAAGACCATGCCGATCACGCCGACGAGCGTCGCGGAGAGCACGAAGATCAGGAGTTTGACCAGGTATGGCTGCAGGCCCAGCACGCGGACGCGCAGTTCGTTCTCCCGCACGGCGGCCGCGGCGTGGCCCGCACGTGAGGACTGCACCCAGGTAACGATGATGAACACCGCCACCAGCACTGCCAGCGCCAGCCAGTACAGGTTGCGGGTGTTGACCACGCCGACCAGGAAGTCCGGCAGGTTGTCTGTACGCAGCGTGAGGCCCTCGTCGCCGCCGGTTTGGCCCTCGGGGTTGCGGCCCACGATCACCGAGCCGGCCTGGGCGAAGGCCAGCGTGACCATGGCGAACGGGATGCCGCTGACGCGCAGGCTGATGCTGCCGACCACGTGGGCCAGCACGATGACGATCAGCAGCGTCAGGCCCATGGCCGGCAGCAGCGGGATCTCCAGGTTCTGCAGGATGATCGCCAGCCCGTAGACTCCGGCGCCGAAGTAGAGGGCGTGCCCGAAGGACAGCAGCCCCGCTACGCCCAGCAGCAGGTGATAGGTCAGGGCTGCGGCCGCCATCAGCATGCACATGGCCAGCAGCTGCAGGGACCCCGGCGTGTAGCTGGGGCCGGGCAGCACACCGGGCAGCGAGATGTTCAGCAGCGGGAGCAGGACCAGCAGCAGCACGCCGGCCAGTCCCGCGGCCCAGGCGCCGAGGCGGCGGCCGGTGATGCGGGGACGGCCGGCGCCGGGGGCGCCGTTCCGGGCCGGCTGGCTGTTGCGGGTCCGGCGCTCCCCCGTCCGGGGGCCGTCGCCGGCCGCGGGCCGGTCCGTGCTGTTGGTTTCGGTATCGGTGGTCATGCGGTCCTCCCGAGCAGGCCGGTGGGGCGGAACAGCAGCACGAGCGCCAGGGCCAGCACGACGACGAAGTCGCCGGTGCCGCCGAGGTAGAAGTTCGCAAATTGCTGCAGGACGGCAACGGCGACGGCGGCGATGGCCGCACCGGTCAGCGAGCCGAGGCCGCCGATCACCGTGACGATGAAGGCGAAGATCAGCAGCGAACCGCCGAGCATCGGCGAGACGTAGCCGAAGTAGTGCGAGGCGAGCACGCCGCCGAGGCCGGCGGCAGCCCCGCCGATGGTGAAGACCAGGGTGAAGGCCTTGCGGACGTCGATCCCGAGTGCCGTGACCATGGAACGGTTTTCGACGCCGGCGCGGATAATCATCCCGTAGCGGGTTTTCTTCAGGAAGAAGACCAGGGCGAGCAGGACGAGCACCGCGGCGAGGATGCACACGAACCGGTCGTTAGGGATCCGGGCGCCGAGGATCTCGGTGGTGTCCTTGAACCACGCGGGCCCCTGGATGAAGACCGGGTCGGTGCCCCAGATGCCGTCGAACAAGGCCACGGCTGCGAGCGACAGGCCCAGGGTGACGAGCACCTGCTCGATGTGCCGCTGGTAGAGCCGGCGGATCAGGACGAACTCGGTGAAGGCGGCGAACGCCGCACCGGCGGCCGCGCCGATGAGCAGGGAGACCAGGAAGATGCCCCAGTTATCAGAGCCGGCGCGGCGGGCGATCTCCCAGCCGGTGAAGGCGCCCAGGGTCAGGAAGGCTCCATGCGCAAAGTTCAGCACACCCATCAGCCCGTAGATCAGGGACAGTCCGGCCGCCACGAGGAAGTAAAGCGCCCCGAGGCCAAGGCCGGTGAACAGGAGCAGGATGACGGTACTCACAGGGCAGCGCCTTTCCCGGCCGGGTCGCCCGCCGGTTCCGCGGACGGTGCCGCGTCGGTGGAGACACCCAGGTGCCGTTGGATCAGCCCGGCGTCGTCGAGGAAGTCGAGGGCAGGGCCGGTGTGGACCACGCGGCCGCCGGAGAGCACGACGGCGTCCCCGGCGAGCTGGCGGACCACGTGCAGGTTTTGTTCGACCAGCAGGATCGGGACGGTCCGGGCAGCCTCGGCCAGGGTGTCCGCGACCTCGCCGACGATCTTGGGCGCGAGGCCCTTGGTGGGTTCGTCGACCAGCAGGATCTTATTGGTGTTCAGCAGGGCGCGGGCCAGGGAAACCATCTGCTGCTGGCCGCCGGAGAGCGTCCCGGCCATCTGGCCGGCGCGGGCCAGCAGGTCGGGGAAGAGTTCTTCGACGAGCTGGCGGCGGGGTGCGGCGTCGCGTTCGGCGAGCCGGAGGTTTTCCGCGACGGTGAGCTTGGAGAAGACTTCGCGGTCCTCCGGCACGTAGCCCACACCGCTGCGGACGATCCGGAACGTGGCCTCCTTCTCGATCCGTTCGCCGTCGAGTTCCACGGCACCGGTGCGGTCGATCAGGCCGAGGATCGCTTTGATGGTGCTGGTTTTGCCGACGCCGTTGCGGCCCAGCAGGGCCGTGATGCCGGTCGCCGGCACGGTGAAGGACACATCCTCGACGACCTGCTGGGCAGCAATCCTGGCGCTGAGGCCGGTGACCTTGAGGATCGGTTCGACAGCGCCGGGTCCGGCGGTGGTGCTCATACGGGTTCTCCCAGATAGGCGTTTTGCACGGTGGGGTCGGCCATCACGGCGTCGGGGCTGTCGAGCGCGAGCAGGCTCCCGTGGTGCATCACGGCCACCCGGTCGACGAGGCCCAGCACGACGTCCATGTGGTGCTCCACCATCAGGACGGTGCAGCCGCGGTCCCGGTGCATTCCTCGGATGATCGCGGCGAGGGACGGGACGTCCCCCGACGCCACCCCGGCCATCGGCTCGTCGAGCAGGACGACGGCGGGATCGGTCGCCAGCAGCACGGCGATTTCCACCTTGCGTTTCTCGCCGTGCGACAAGTCTCCCGCCGCCGTCGTCAGCTGACCCGTCAGTCCCACCTCGTCGATGGTTCCCAGGGCGATCCGGGTGGCTTCGTCCGAGGCCGAGGGGAAGCGCAGGATGTTGAAGCTGCCGCCCAGCTTTGCCTGGGCCGCGAGCCGGACGTTTTCCAGGACGCTGAGCCGTGGAAAGAGGTTCGAGGTCTGGAAGGTCCGGCCCAGCCCTGCCCGGGCCCGGCGGTGGATGGGCGCTGCCGTGATCTCCCTGCCGTTGAGCGTGATGCTGCCCCGGGTGGGGCGCAGCACGCCGGATATCAGGTTGAACAGGGTCGTCTTACCGGCACCGTTCGGGCCGATGACGCCGATCATTTCGCCGGCGCCGACGGTGAGGCTGACATCCTGGAGGATGCGCGCACCGCCGATCTGCAGGCCGAGGCCGTCCACCGCGAGGGCGGGCAGGGCTGGGGTTTTCATACGGGTCCTTTGTGGTCGGGCTCGTTCGAGGGCAGGGACCGGCCCCTTTTCAGGGGCCGGCGCTGCTACTTCTTTTCCGGCGGGGCGACGGTGTCGCCCGGAATCGCCTTGATGAGCTCCGGTGCCCAGGTGCCGCCCTTCTGGACGAGCTTGGCCTGGTACATGTCCTGGATCAGGGCGTGGTCGGAGGCGCGGACGGTTTCCTTGCCCTTGGGGCCGTCGAAGCTGTAGCCCTCGAGCGCCTTGACCATGGCGTCGGGATCGGAGCCGCCTTCCTTGATCGCCTGGGCGATCAGCTGGCCGGCGACGAAGCCGTCCGGGGTGAACAGGTCGGCCTTGGCGCCGGCCTTCTCGACGGCGGCGATCATCTTCTTCTCCACCTCATTGCCGGCGGCGCCCGGGAAGTAGTGGTTGAGGAAGCTGATCTTGGAGCTCGCCGGACCGTAGGCGCCGAAGGTGGCGGCATCGCCCAGCCCGGTGACCACCGGCGCCGCGTCGAAGATGCCCTGCTGGTTCAGCGCCTGCCACATGGTGCCCGACGTCGCTCCGGCCCAGGCCACGAAGACCATGTCCGGCTTGGCATCAAGGAGCTGACGCGCGAACGGGGTCAGTTCCTGGTTTTCCGGCACGAGGACCGACTCGACGTTGGCACCCTTGGCCCCGAGCACCGCCTTGACGGCGGCGACGTTGCCCTGGCCGAAGGCGTTGTCCTGGGCGAAGACGACGACCTTCTTGCCCTTGGTGTCGATGAAGGTGCCCGCGGTGGCGACGTCCTGCAGGCTCTGGCGGCCGGAGCGGAAGGTGTACTTGTTGATGCCCTGGATGGCATCGGTGGCTGCCGGACCCGAGACGTAGAGGACCTTGTTTTGCTGCGCCTGCTCGGCGAGCTTGAGGGCGATCCCGGACGAGGCCGTGCCGCCGATGATCTTGTAGCCCTTGCCGATCATGTCCTTGGCGGCGGTGACCGCCTTGTCCGGGTCGCCGCCGTCGTCCGCGTACGTCAGGTTGATCTTGGCGCCGTTGATCTCGCCGGTGCCTCCGGTGGCATAGTCGATGCCGGCCTGCAGGCCCTCGTAGTAGGTGGCGCCGTAGGCCGCGAGGGGCCCGGTCTTCGAATAGATAATGCCGACATTGACCGGCTCAGCGGCCTTGCCGTCGCCGGAGCCTGCAGGCGCGGCCGAACCGGCCGTGGGCGCGCAGGCACTGAGGGCGAGCCCGGTCGCCATCACGGCGGCCATCAGGAACTTCTTTGTATCCTTCACGGGATGCCTTTCGTCGAGATCCCCCGGAATCCGGGCCGAAGATCACGGCGTTCCGGGCAGGTGGTGTGCGACTGAACCTGAAAGATGATTCAGATTACGGCAAATCTATGGCGCCGCTCACATCGTGTCAATGGACTTTGCCGTCTGCATTGCTACGACTCGGCAACATTCCGGCGCCCGCCAGACCCTCCCTCACTTGCGGCACCCCACCACGGGCCCCTCCCTCACATCAGGTCCCGCGACGGGACCCTCCCTCACATCACGCCCCCACGACGGGACCCTCCCTCACATCACGTGGGGATCCGCATCCTTTACAGCCGCCGGACAGGGCGTGATGATGGTGGCGGGGCCAGACTGAGGGAAACCGACGCGGAGGAACCATGGACCGACCGCTGCCAGGCAGCGCACTCGAGGCCCTTGAATCATTTCTGGGGCAGTGGAGCGGCACCACCCAGTGGGAAGCCACCGCATGGGGCCCGGCCCGGACCGCCGTGGCCGAGGTCGTGTTCGCCCGCGCCGCAGCCGGCCTGGCAGTGACGATGAGTTATCGCCATACGGATTCCGGCGGCGTTAAAACCGAAGGCATCGGCGTTTTCACTGCGGACACCGCCCACCCGGACACGCTTTGGTACCACGTCAACAGCATGGGGCTGCCCCCGGAGCCGCCGGCCCGTGCCAGTTGGCACGACGGCACCTTGACCATCGACCGGCGGAGCGACCGCGGCACGGCCCGCCACACGCTGCAGGTGGAGGGCGGCAAGCTGACCCATTCTGCCGGGTTGCGGCTGGGAAAAGCGCGCGAGTTCAGCCCGTTCATGACCACCGTGTGCCGACGTGTTCCCGAGCCGGCGCCCGTCGCCGTCTGAGCTGCGGGAGGGTCAGCAGCATCGCCGCCGGAGCTGAGGGAGGGTCAGCAGCATCGCCGCCGGAGCTGAGGGAGGGTCAACGGTTTCCCCGCCGGAGCTGAGGGAGGGTCAACGGTTTCCCCGCCGGAGCTGAGGGAGCGTCGTTAGAGGCCGAACGTCTCGGTTTCCTCGAAGGGTCCGACG
This sequence comes from Arthrobacter sp. Hor0625, assembly GCF_052567525.1. NCBI lineage: Bacteria > Bacillati > Actinomycetota > Actinomycetes > Micrococcales > Micrococcaceae > Arthrobacter > Arthrobacter sp. Hor0625. The sequence continues at coordinate 90,828 of NZ_CP199586.1, forward strand.
ACGGTGACGGTGCGCGGGGCGGCCGCGAGTTCGCGGGCGAGCTCCTGGACCTCTGCCACGGTGACGGCTTTGATCTGCCGGAGGGTCTCGTCGATGTCCTGGTATTCGCCGGACACCAGTTCTGCGCGGCCGAGCCGGGACATCCGCGAGCCGGTGTCCTCGAGGGCCAGGACAATTCCGCCGCTGAGCTGGCCGACGGCCTTGCGCAGCTCTTCTTCGGAGATGCCGCCCTCGGCGAGCTTGTCCAGTTCGGCGCCGAGCAGCTCCACGACCTGGCGGACCTTTGACGGAGTGCAGCCGGCGTACATGCCGAAGTAGCCGGCGTCGGCGTAGGAGGAGGCGAAGGAGTAGGTCGAGTAGACCAGGCCGCGCTTCTCGCGGACCTCCTGGAAGAGCCGGGAGGACATGCCGCCGCCGAGGACGGCGTTGAGCACGCTCATCACGAAGCGGCGGTCGTCGGTGGCAACCAGGGAGGGGCAGCCCATGATGATGTTGGCCTGTTCCACCGGGCGCTTGACCACGTGCAGGCCCGCCGTGCCGGTGATCGAGGCGCGCTCCGTGGAGCGGCGCTGCACCGGGGCGGCGTCGTGCTCCAATTCCCACCCGGCGGTCTGCAGGGCGTCCACCACGAGTCCGCAGACGACGTCGTGGTCCAGTCCCCCGGCGGCGGTGATGACGAGCTCGTCCGGGCGGTAGTAGCGGCGGTAGTGGTCCCAGACCGAGTCGCGGGCGACGGCGCGGATGGCATCGGGGGTGCCGCCGATCGGCCGGCCCAGCGGGTGCGTGCCGAGGACCGCGGAGACGAAGTGCTCGTGTGCGACGTCGGTGGGGTCGTCGCTGTCCATCGCGATTTCCTCCAGGATGACGTCGCGTTCCTGCTCCATCTCCTGGGGATCCAGCACGGCGCCGGTGATCATGTCGGCGATGACGTCGATGGCCATCGGCAGGTCCGTGTCCAGCACCCGGGCGAAGTAGCAGGTGCTCTCCTTCGCGGTGGCGGCGTTCGATTCGCCGCCGACTTCATCGAAGGCCGAGGCGATTTCCAGGGCGGTGCGCCGCTTGGTGCCCTTGAACAGCAGGTGCTCGAGGAAGTGGGTGGAGCCGTGCTGCCCGGGGGCCTCGTCGCGCGAGCCGACGCCGACCCAGAACCCGATCGTGGCCGACCGCTGCCCCGGCATCGCTTCGGTCAGCACCCGGACACCGCCGGGCAGCACGGAGCGCCGCACTTCCGAGCCGCCGTCGGCTCCGTGGACAAGGGTGTCAGCGTGCTGGTTCTGCTCGAGCGGCAGGGGGACGACAGTCATCAAGGCCTTTCAGGAAACCGTTGCGGAAAACGCGCCAAATCTGCCTGCAATCCTACCTGCCTTTAACGGCAGCGGGGCCGGTGGACGAATCCACCGGCCCCGCTGCGCGAGTCAGGAAAGACTACCCTGCGGACTCCTCGGAGACCTCAGCGTTGCCGGCATCCCCTGCCTCATCCGCCACGACGGGCGAGAGGGAGAGCTTGCCGCGGTCATCGATCTTGGTGATTTCCACCTGGATCTTCTGGCCGACGGAGACAACGTCCTCGACGTTGTCCACGCGCTTGCCACCGGCGATCTTGCGCAGCTCGGAGATGTGCAGCAGGCCGTCCTTGCCCGGGGTCAGGGAAACGAAGGCGCCGAAGGTCGTGGTCTTGACGACCGTGCCCAGGTAGCGCTCACCGATTTCCGGAACCTGCGGGTTGGCGATGGCGTTGATCGCGGACCGGGCGGCGTCCGCGGACGGGCCGTTGGTGGCGCCGATGTAGACGGTGCCGTCGTCCTCGATCGAGATGTCCGCCCCGGTGTCTTCCTGGATCTGGTTGATCATCTTGCCCTTTGGGCCGATGACCTCGCCGATCTTGTCTACCGGGATCTTGACTGCGATGACGCGCGGTGCGAACTCGGAGAGCTCGTCCGGGGTGTCGATCGCGGAGTTCAGCACGTCCAGGATGTGCAGGCGGGCTTCGCGGGCCTGCTTCAGGGCGGCGGCCAGCACGGAGGCCGGGATGCCGTCGAGCTTGGTGTCCAGCTGGATGGCCGTGACGAACTCGGAGGTACCGGCGACCTTGAAGTCCATGTCACCGAAGGCATCTTCGGCGCCGAGGATGTCGGTCAGGGCGGCGTAGCGGGTCTGGCCGTCGACCTGGTCGGAGACCAGGCCCATGGCGATACCGGCAACGGCGGCCTTCAGCGGCACACCGGCGTTGAGCAGCGACAGCGTGGAGGCGCAGACGGAGCCCATCGACGTCGAACCGTTGGAGCTGAGGGCTTCAGACACCTGGCGGATGGCGTAGGGGAATTCCTCGCGGGACGGGAGCACCGGCATGATGGCGCGCTCTGCGAGGGCGCCGTGGCCGATTTCGCGGCGCTTCGGCGAACCGACGCGGCCGGTCTCGCCGGTGGAGTACGGCGGGAAGTTGTAGTTGTGCATGTAGCGCTTGCGCGTTACCGGCGACAGCGAGTCGATCTGCTGTTCCATCTTGAGCATGTTCAGCGTGGTGACACCCATGATCTGGGTCTCGCCGCGCTCGAAGATGGCCGAACCGTGGACGCGGGGCAGGACCTCGACCTCGGCGGTGAGCTGGCGGATGTCCGTCAGGCCGCGGCCGTCGATGCGGATCTGGTCCTTGAGGATGCGCTGGCGCACAACCTGCTTGGTGACGGAGCGGAAGGCTGCGGACAGTTCCTTCTCGCGGCCTTCGAACTGGCCGGCCAGGGAGGAGACAACCTCGTCCTTGAGCTCGTCGGAGGCGGTGTCGCGTTCCTGCTTGTCGGCGATCTGGAAGACAGCGGCCAGCTTCTCGGCGGCGGCGGACTCCACAGCGGCGTAGACGTCGTCCTGGTAGTCCAGGAAGACCGGGAACTCGACGGTCGGCTTGGCCGCGCGGGCAGCCAGGTCTGACTGTGCTTCGCAAAGAGCCTTGATGAACGGCTTGGCAGCCTCGAGTCCCTCGGAGACGACCTCTTCGGTCGGGGCGGTGGCGCCCTGTTCCTTGATGAGGTTCCAGGAGTTGTCGGTGGCTTCGGCTTCAACCATCATGATGGCGACGTCGTCGCCCGCGATGCGGCCGGCAACGACCATGTTGAAGACGGCGTTCTCCAGCTGGGAGTGCTTCGGGAAGGCGACCCACTGAGTGCCGTTCTCGTCGGCGACGAGGGCAACGCGGACGCCGCCGATCGGGCCGGAGAAGGGCAGGCCGGAAAGCTGGGTGGACATCGAGGACGCGTTGATCGCGACGACGTCGTACAGCTCATCCGGGTTGATGGAGAGGACGGTGACGACGATCTGGACCTCGTTGCGCAGGCCCTTGACGAACGCGGGGCGCAGCGGGCGGTCCATCAGGCGGCAGGCCAGGATGGCTTCGGTCGAGGGACGGCCTTCGCGGCGGAAGAACGAGCCGGGGATGCGGCCGGCAGCGTACATGCGCTCTTCGACGTCGACGGTCAGCGGGAAGAAGTCGAAACCTTCGCGCGGGTGCTTGCCGGCGGTGGTTGCGGACAGCAGCGCGGTCTCTTCATCGATGTAGACCATGGCTGCGCCGGCTGCCTGCTTGGCAAGACGGCCGGTTTCAAAGCGGATAACCCGCTTGCCGAAGCGGCCATTGTCAATGACGGCTTCTGAGAACTGGATTTCGGGACCCTCCAAGAGAGTCACCTCCGTTTCTTGGTTCACGGAGTCCAGCCGCATCAACCCAGTCCAGCATCTGTCTACTGGCCTGCACTGCACCCGGTCATCGATCGAGACCCACGGGCTAGGGGCTTGAGTTCCTTGAAGCCGTTCCCGGAGGTCACTACCGAGGACCGCGAATGCGTGATGCGGTTGATCCTCCTGTTGAGTTTTGTTTGAAGAAGGCGGCCCCTTCCGATGGAAAGGGCCGCCCCTTAGAGCTGACTAGCGGCGCAGGCCGAGGCGCTCGATGAGCGCACGGTAGCGGTTGATGTCAGTGTTCTTGAGGTAGGTGAGCATGCGCTTGCGACGACCAACCATGGCCAGCAGACCGCGCTGGGTGTGGTAATCGTGCTTGTGCTCCTTCATGTGCTCAGTCAGATCCTTGATCCGCTGGGTCAGAACAGCAACCTGGACCTCCGGCGAACCGGTGTCGCCCTCGGACGTTGCGTATTCCTTCATGATGGACTGCTTTACAGCGGCGTCAAGTGCCACAATAACTCCTAGAGTTGTGCCGTGAGGCCCGAATCAGTAATTCACTGCCGGGGGTGCTGCGCCGAATCGCCTTCCGAAGGAGGGTCTGCCGACACAGCAGGAACCAGCCGCCACGGACTGCAGCCGGAACCAACGCCTAGTTTACTGGCACGCCGTCGAAGTTGTCTAAACCATCCGCGGCCGCGGCCGGGCGCCGTTACTGTTCCGGGGCCAGCAGCGCCCGGATTGCCGCGACCCCGCGGTAGACCTCGGCGAACGAGGTGCTTAGCGGGGAGAGCCCGATCCGGATGCCCTGCGGGGCGCGGAAGTCCGGGATGACATCCTGCTCCCAGAGCGTGGCGGTCATGCCGCGGAAGAACGGATGGTCCACGGTGATGTGGCTGCCGCGAAGTTCGGGGTCCCGCGGGGTGGACAGCCGCACGCCGGCAGGCTCCAGCCAGGCGTCATGGAGTTCGACGGCGAAAGCGGTCAGCTCACGTGATTTCTCCCGGACGGCGGCCATGCCGGTTTCTTCGAGCAGGTCCAGGGTGCCGCGCATCGCGAGCATCCCGAAGACCGCCGGGGTGCCGCTGAGGAAGCCCCGGATTCCGGCGGCAGCCTGGTATCCCGGGCCCATTTCGAAGGCGTCTTTGCGCCCCATCCAGCCCCAGATCGGCTGCTGCAGGCCGGGGAGGTGCCGGGCGTTGACGTAGCCGAAGGCGGGTGACCCCGGTCCCCCGTTGAGGTACTTGTAGGTGCAGCCGGCCGCGAAGTCCACGTCCGCGGCGTCGAGGCCGATCTCCACCGAGCCGGCCGAATGGCACAGATCCCACACCACCAGGGCGCCGGCGTCGTGCACGGCGGCGGTGATGCCGGGCAGGTCCGCCAGGAAGCCGGATCGGTAGGCGATCTGGCTCAGGACCACGACGGCGGTCGCCGGGCCGGTGGCGGCGCGCACCTGGTCCACGGTCACCCCGGCGGCCGGGTCAGGCTCGATCCATCGCAGGGTCAGCCCTTCCTCGCGGGCGATGCCCTCGACGAGGTACCGGTCGGTGGGGAAATTTTCCGTGTCCAGCACAATCTCGGTGCGGGCGGGGTCCCCCACCGCGGCCAGGGCGGCACGGATCAGCTTGTAGAGCACCACCGTGGTGGAGTCGGCAATGATGGTCTGCCCGGGCGCGGCGCCCAGCACGGCCCGGCCGAGCTGGTCCCCGATGCTCTGCGGCAGTTCGAGCCATTCCTCGTCCCAGCCGCGGATGAGCCGGCCGCCCCAGCTGTCCTTGATGAAGCTTCCGATGTCATCGGCCGTGCGCTTGAGCGGCCGGCCGAGCGAGTTGCCGTCCAGGTAGCACAGCTCGGACTCGGCGCCGATGAAGTGGTCGCGGTACGCGGCCAGCGGATCCGCGGCGTCGAGGTCGAGGGCGCGCTGCCACAGGGCTGTGGTGTCGCCGGCGGGGCCGTGCGCGGCGGTTCCCGGGGCGGCGGCGTCGGCGCTCACTGGCCGATCTCCGTCCGCACCGCGAAGAGCTCGGGGAAGAACGTCAGGTCAAGGGCCTTCTGCAGGAAGGCGGCACCGCTGGATCCACCGGTTCCGGATTTCATGCCGATGGTCCGTTGCACGGTGCGCAGGTGGCGGAAACGCCAGAGCTGGAAATTGTCTTCGAGGTCCACGAGCTCCTCGCAGGCCTCGTAGGCGCCCCAGTTGTCGGCGGCGTTTTCGTAGATGTGCTTGAACACCGGGACCAGCTCGGGGGTGAACTCGTGGGCCTGGCTGACGTCCCGGTTCAGGACCGCGGCCGGCACGTCGAAGCCCTGGCGCTGGAGGTAGGCCAGGAAGTCGTCGTAGATGCTGGGTGCTTCCAGCAGCTCCTGCAGCATGGCGTGGGCCTCGGGATCGGATTCGAACACCGGCAGCATCTTGCGGTTCTTGTTGCCGAGCAGGAATTCCACCGCCCGGTACTGGCTGGACTGGAACCCGGACGAGTTGCCGAGGAAGCCGCGGAACTGCGAGTACTCGGTGGGGGTCAGGGTGGCCAGGACGGACCACTGCTCGGTGAGGGTCTTCTGGATGTGCTTGACCCGGGCGATCGCCTTCAAGGCGGAGCCGAGGTCATCGGCGCGGAGCCAGGCGGCAGCGCTGCGCAGTTCGTGCAGGACCAGCTTCAGCCACAGCTCCGTGGTCTGGTGCTGGATGATGAACAGCAGTTCGTCATGGTGCTCCGGCTCGCTCACCGGCTGCTGGGCGCTGAGCAGCGTGGGCAGCTGCAGGTACGAGGCGTAGCTCATCCGGGAGCTGAAGTCCCGGACGATGTCCTTGTCCAGTTCCCGGGTGTTTTTCTCGAGTGTCACGTCTTGCCTTCCTCGGCGTGGTCTGGGGTCGTGCGGGCGGAGTCAGCTGCCGGCCAGAATGTCGTGGGCCTGCACAACATCCAGGCGCATCTGTTCCACCAGGGCCTCCGGGCCACGGTACGCGACCATGCCGCGCAGGCGGGCCACAAATTCCACCACGACTGTCTGGCCGTAGAGATCGAAGTCTTCGACGGCTTCTTCGGGCCGGTCGATCACGTGGGCTTCGACCTGGCGGCTGACGCCGTCGAACGTGGGGTTGGACCCGACGGAGATTGCCGCCGGCCAGCGCGTTCCCGACTGGTCAACGAGCCAGCCGGCGTAGATGCCGTCCGCCGGGATGAAGCCGGTGGCGTCCGGGGAGAGGTTGGCGGTGGGAAAACCGAGGTCGCGGCCGCGGGCCGCGCCGTGGACCACCTCGCCGCGCATGCGGTGCGGCCGCCCCAGGACCGCCGCTGCGGTGGCGACATCGCCCTCGCGCAGGGCTTCGCGGACCCAGGTCGAGGAGCAGCGCCGGTCCTCCCCGCCGTCGTGCGCACCGCCGTCGTGGGCACCGCCGTCGTGCGCACCGCCGTCGTGCGCACCTTCGACGCCGTGGTGCAGCGGGTAACCCTCCGAGCCGAATTCACTGATGACCTGGACCTCGAAGCCGAGCTTCTCCCCCAGTTCCTTCATGGTGTCCAGGTCCCCGGAGTTGCCGCGGCCGAAGCGGGCGTCGTGGCCGATCACGACGTGGCTGGCTTTGAGGGCGCCGACGAGCACCGAGGAGACGAACTCCTCCGGCGTCAGGCTGGCCAGTTCGAGCGAGTACTTCATGACCAGGACGGCGTCCAGGCCCAGTTCGCCCAGGGCCACGAGCTTGTCCTCGAGGCCCATGATCAGTTCGGGCGCGGACTCGGGCCGGTGGACCTGCGCCGGGTGCGGGTCAAAGGTGATGGCGACGGCACGGGCGTGGTTCAGGCGGGCGGTGCGGATGAGCTGCGAGAGCACCTGCTGGTGGCCGCGATGCACACCGTCGAAGTTCCCGAACGTGACCACGGAAGGGCCAAAGTCCGCCGGGACTTCGGACGGATCGTTCCAGATGTGGACCATCAACCTCGCCTTTTGTTTCCTGCCGTGAGCTTTTCCGGCAGCGTCGGGGCGGCTCCGGAACTCTCCTAGATTACCCGCAAACGCCCCCGGCGCCGGACGCTGCGCGAGGCCCCGGTGAATGCCTTTCTGCCCCTTGGGCGCCGGGCTACGATGCAAGGGCAGCAGTTCGACGGCGGCAATGCTGCCGCCGCCGCCACCCGTCGCCGCGGGCCTGTCCCGGGGCAGAAGGAGAACGCCATGACTGAGCTTCAAGACATCCTCGGGCAAATCCCCGTCGACCAGATCGCCGGCATGCTCGGCACCGACCGGCAGACCGCCCAGGCCGCGGTGGAGGCGGCGGTCCCCACCCTGCTCGCCGGCCTGCACAACAACGCCCAGGGTCCGGAGGGCGCAGCCTCGCTGGAGTCGGCGCTTGGCCAGCACCGCGACGGGCTGGTCGACGGCGGTGTGGACGTGGCGCAGGTGGACACCGCCGACGGCGAGAAGATCGTCAACCATGTTTTCGGCGGCCGACAGGACCAGGTGGCCAGCCAGCTGGCGGGCACGGCTCAGCTTGGCGGAGTGGGCGGGGACCTGGTCCGTAGACTGCTCCCGCTGCTGGCGCCGATCGTCATGTCCTACCTGGCCAACAAGGTGCTCGGCGGACGCGGCCAGGCGGGCCAGGCCGGCGGGCAGCCGGGAGCCGGTGGCATCGACCTGGGCGGAATCCTGGGCGGGATCCTCGGCGGCGCCGGCGGGGCTGCGGGTGGCGGCCTGGGCGACATCCTTGGAGGCATGTTCGGCGGGCAACAACGCACCGCCAATGAGGCCGTGGCCCCGGACGAGGCCGCAGCCCGGAATGACGCGGGACCGGAGCTGCAGCCGCAGCCGGTTCCGCAGAACCAGGACGCCGGTCCGTCCGGTGGTGTCCCGCAGCCGGGCGAGCTGATCGACATCGACCTGCCCGGGCAGGACCAGCAGGGCCAGGGACAGAACGAGGAACCGCGCAAGGATGACGGCGGCCTCGGCGGGCTGCTGGGCGGATTGTTCGGGAAGAAGTAGTCTCAGCGGCTGCGGCCTCCGGCGGGTTACTGACGACGCCGGAGGTCGTTCACCGTTAACTGGTCCGGCTGCGCGCTACCCGGCGGGGCGCCGGTCTGCTTCCGGGAGCTGCTGAAGCCATTCCTCGAGGTCGCGGGGGTGGCGGAAGATGAGGACCTTTGCGGTGCCGGGAGCGTTTTGCAGCTCGCGCATGACCCGTCGCTTGCGTCTGAACGATCGGAAATGCCAGCCGATGATCGAGTCGGCGGCGAGGAGGCGGCCGAGCGTTTCCTTGTTCCCGTTGCAGACCTCTTCCCGGGCGATGACGCGGCGAAGTGAGCGCCGGAGCAATCGGAACAGTGAAAGCCAGCGGGGGTAGTCGAGACCCACAATTAATTCCGCGCGCGGAACCACGAGGTCACGCCACACGCCATAGGCACTGTCGAGGACCCATTGATCCTGTCCGGCGATGCGCGCTGCGAGCTCCCGCTGTATGGCGGTGTCGGGCTGCTGCCACCCCGGGAGCCAGCCGATGTCGTCGTCGGCCGAGAACTCCGGAAGCCCCGTTCGTGCCGCATAGGCACGGGCAGCGGAGGACTTTCCGCTTCCGGTAACGCCATAGAAGAGGACTCGTGACGGAACGGCTGTCGGATCCGGGGTCTGCACGAAGTTCAGCATGCCACACTGGTCCGATGCCTCAGTTTTCCGTCTCCGCCAGCCCGGACGTGTCCGCCGCCGAGGCGTTGGCGCTCTACGAATCGGTGGGATGGGCCGCCTACACCCGGGATCCGGAAGTGCTGGTGCGGGCCATCCAGAACTCATCGTTCGTGGTTGCCGCGCGCAATGCCAGCGGGACCCTCGTGGGCCTGGCCCGCGCGGTCTCGGACGACGCGACCATCTGCTACCTGCAGGACATCCTTGTGGATCCGGCGTTCCAGGGTGCCGGAGTGGGGCGCGCGTTGTTGGACGCCGTCCTGAAACGGTACGGGCATGTACGTCAGACGGTTCTCCTAAGCGACAACGAGCCCGGCCAGCGCGCCTTTTACGAAACTCTCGGATTCACCGAGGGTGCCGATTTCAGCCCGGAGCCGCTGCGCGTTTTCGCCCTGTTTCGCTGAAGCGCCGGTGGGCCCGGCCTCCATGGACCTTGTTCCCCCTGGCAACTAATGTCTGAGCATGCGGAGAGTAGCAGGCGCGGCCGTGAACGGAGCGCTGACGCTTGTGCTGCTTTGCGGTTGCTGGCTTATCCCGGTCAGCCGCACAGACGTCTGCGTCGATTGGGTGCACTTCGAGACGATGCAGCAGCGCTTCGATCACGCCGGCGCGGTCTTGGTCGGCAATCCGCTGAAGCGGGACGGCGAGGTCCGGATCTATGGATACCAGGCGAACGTCCACACGGTAGAAGTTGAGCAGGTACTCAAGGGAGGAATCGGGGCGGACCCGGTCCGGGTGGCGTCAATGCCGGTAACCTGCGGGGACGCCTATCCGGACGGTGACCCGCTCGACGCAAGTGCCCGGCAACTACTTTTCCTGACCAAGCAGAACGGCGAATGGGTCACGATGACGCCGGGTCAAGGCACGGCGCCGTTCCCGGCGGGCACTCCCGTCCCCTTCAATCCCCTTCAAAATCCCCTGAGACGCGCTTCAAGATGCAGGCAGCCGGTAAACCGAAACGTGGCTGCGGGATTCTCCGGTGAAGTCGCTACCATCCCAATCTGCCCATCTGGATTCCAGCTCAAAGCCGGCCAGTTGCGCCATGAGGTCGAGCTCGCTGGGCCAGATATAGCGGTGTGGCGTCCGCCCGATTCGCGCCACCCTTCCATCAGAGAGTTCTGGACCAAACCCGACGTGATGGGAGATGACGTGCTGATTGAGCACGTCATAAGTGTCGACTAGCAGGTACCCCGGCCGGCTCACTTCAACGGTTCCTTGGTGGCCAGGCGGCAACGAACGCAGTTGCGGCACCCAGAGCTCGATGACGAACCGTCCGCCAGGGGCCAGATGACGGGCAGCATTCTGAAAGCAGCGAACCTGGTCCTCCTGAGTCAGGAGGTTCGCGATGGTGTTGAACACGAGGAAAGCGAGCGAGAAGTTGTCGCCCGCAACCGCCTCAGTCATGTCACCCTGTACGACGTGGATCGCCTCCGCGCCGTCCTTCTCCCGCAAGCGGGAGATCATCGCATGAGAGAGCTCGATGCCGCTGACATGCACCCCGGCTTTTGAGAGGGGAATGGCGACCCGGCCCGTGCCGATGGCAAACTCGACGGCCGGCCCGTCGCCCGCGAGTTTCGACAGGACTTCGAGCGTGGGTCCAAGTACCTCGGGCGAGAACATTCCCTCTCCGGGGGTGTCGTACTTCTCCGCCGCTTCTTCGTCCCAGAGCTGTTGCTGGTTGATCATCCCGCCACTATTGCATCCACTCCGCGGTTCCCCTAGCGATCGAGGCGGTCCGCCGGGCCCGAGCTCGGGCGGGCCAGGCACACGGTTCCGGTCTCTGCCGACCTGCCAAGCACAGGTGGTTCACGATCTGAAGTAGTGGTTTTGGCGGGGTTTTTGGCCGGGGTCGAGGTGGGGTGGCGGGATGTACCAGGGGACGCCGGCCCGGACGTGGATGGTCCATTGTTCTTTGTGGATCACGTGGTGGTGGTGGGAGCAGAGGAGGGTTCCGTTGTCGGTGGTGGTGCTGCCGCCGCGGGACCAGTAGGTGATGTGGTGGGCTTCGCACCAGGCCGCGGGGATGGTGCAGCCGGGGAAGGTGCAGCCTTGGTCGCGGGCGGTGATGGCTTTGCGGATGTGGGGCGGGAAGATCCTGCTGGTGCGGCCGATGTCGAGGATGCGGCCTTCGGTGCCGAGCAGGACGGGGATGATGTCGGCGTCGCAGGCGATTTTGCGGATGGTCGCGGCGGTGACGGGTCCGGTGAAGGCCAGGGTTCCGGTGCCGGTGAACCCGAGCGGCCCGGTGCCGGGGTGGTCGTCCGTGCCTTGGGTGCCGGTGGCGTGGTGGAGGCGTTGGAGGAGGTCGCGGTAGTCGATGGTGGCGAGGATTTGGGGGCGGTGTCCGCCGGTGGCGGGCAGCCCGCCGGCGGCGAGGGCGGCTTTGCAGCCACCGACGAGGCCGTCGAGGAGTTTCTGGGCGCGGGTGCGCCGGTCCAGTGGGTCCGCGGGCGGCCACTCCTGTCCCTCCCCGCCGCCATGATCCGCGGCGCCGTCACTGTTGGCGCCTGCACTGGTGCGGGGGTTGGTGGCGGTGTTCATGACGGTGAGAAGGTGTTCGTATTGGTCGGTGGTGGCGAAGATTTCCAGGTGGTGCAGGCCGTGGCCGGGTGCACGGATGAAGGCACCTGCAGGTGGCGAAGGGCTTCTTCGGAGGGTTCGGACCCGTTCTGGTCGATCGCGTCGACCCAGCGCCGGGTGACCCGGGCCAGGAAGTCCGGGTCGTGTTCGACGGCGGTGGCGGTCAGGGCGTGTTCCATCCGGTTCCGGGTGCCCTGGTCGGCCAGGGGCCGGACCCGGTCCAGGGCCAGGGTGATCAGGGTCGCGGAGCAGGACGGGACAGCGCCGGCGGCGAGGGCTTCGGCGAGTTCTTCGTGGACCGGGGGCAGGGTTTGGCCGGTCATGCCGGCGCGGGGCAGGGTGGCCCCTGCGAGGGTGAGGCGGCGGCGGGCTTCGCCGGCGCTGATCTGCAGCCGGTCGCGGAGGAAGTCCCCGGTTTTGCGGTACCCGTCGACGGCCGGGAGCGCGTCCGGGGCCGCGAGCCGCGCCCGGTTCACCGCACCCGCGGCGACTACCTGCAGGTACTCGACGGCGCGGGAGATCTCCTCGACCCGGCCGGCGTAATCCGCGGCCGCCGGGAAATCCAACAATCCTGTGTCCGCCACCGCCGTCGCGCACGCGCCCCGCAACAACGCCAGCACGGCGTCCAACTCCTGCCCAGGCACAGCACCAACGGGCACGGCACCGCCGGCTGTATCGCCACCGAATGCGGCACCGCCGGCTGAATCCGGACCGGATGCCTCCCCGCCGGTTGATCCCCAGGGGTTTCCGGGAAGGCCAGCGCCGCGCCCCTCACCACCCGGCCCGCCGGCCGGGTGGTGATGAGAGCTGCACCGATTCCCATAACCCCATTCCACCAGCGACCACCGACATTTTTAGGGCCCCCTGGCGGGTGAAGCCAAGGGAATCAAGGCATCGCCGACGGCCATGGCAGACTGACGGAATGGAGAGCGCAGAGGACAGGCAGCCGTCAGGATCACCCGTCGAACCCCGCCGCCCGCTCGGGCCCCGCGATCCGGGCGATGCCTGGGTGGAGGGCGAGCGGGGCCGGTTCTGGGGCCGGTTCGGCTCCGCGGGTCTGCTCGTGCACGATCCCGCCAAGGGCGTCCTCCTGCAGCATCGCGCAACCTGGAGCGACCATGGCGGCACCTGGGGCCTGCCGGGCGGAGCCCTGCACGAGGGCGAGGATGCCATCGCCGGCGCGCTCCGGGAAGCCAAGGAAGAAGCCGCTGTGCCGCCGGAGTCGGTGCGGGTCCTGTTTACCTCGGTCTTCGACGTTGGCTATTGGACCTATACCACCGTGGCAGCGCAGGCGATCGAGCCGTTCGAGCCCGTCATCAGCGATCCCGAGAGTCTCGAGCTCCAGTGGGTCGGCCTCGATGAGATAGTTCTGAAGCAGTTGCACCCGGGTTTTGCCGCCGCGTGGCCCGCCTTGCAGCGCAGGCTCCGGGAAACTCCTGCGGACTAAGGCGCCGGCAGCGCCTGAGGTCGAGGCGCCGGAGCGGGGTCGGCAACTAGGAAGCACCGGCCGCGGACTGCGAGACACCAGCCACCGTGGGCTTCATAGGAACCAACGACGACGGCGGACGCTGCGACCCAAGCCGCGGCGTCCGCCGTCGTCAATCACTTCTTGCCGCGCCCCGTACGGGATCAGCACCCCAGTTTTAGGATCGGCCGGGCACCTGGAAGGCCGCCAGGATCCGGGCAAGGTCGTGGTGCAGGGAGGTCCAGCCTTCCAGATCCTCCGGCAGCGCATCGCGTTCGATCTCATGCGCGGTGGCAAGGGCCGCTGTCCCGGACTCCGTCAGGGAGACGACGAACTGACGCCGGTCATTGACGTCCTTGGTGCGCGTGACAAGACCGGATTCTTCCAGGCGCCCCAGGACCTTGCCCAGGGATTGGCTCTGGACGCCAATCCGGCGGGCTAGCTGCTCTTGGTTCATGGGGCCGTCGGCGAGTCCCTCAAGAGCGATGACGGCCGCGTGGGTGAGGCCCAGGGCGGCCAGTGCCTGATCCTTGCGCCTCTCGACTACACGGGCGGCCATCGACAGCAACTGGTCGGTGCGCCATTTCCGGGTGTCGGCGCTCTTTTGGGTCTCCGGCCGCTGGTTCATTCGCGGCACCCGGAACGGCCCCGCTTGCCCAACCTATTCGGTTCCCATGTTGCTCGGGGAACGGCGTTCACTGTGCTCATGATGCCTCCCTCGCTCCGTCGGATCAACGTCGGGAGTACGGCCATGTCTTGACCGCATCCGGAAACTATAATAAGCAGGCTTACTATGCGTTTGGCAAGTCTGCTTACTATTATGATGCGGGTCCGCCCGGGAGGCCAGTGTTTGCCCGGCCGCTGGGTCGGGGAATGCTCAGGCGCTGCGGGGCGCAGGCCGGCGGCGGTAGAGCCAGATCAAGCCGAGGATCGGCAGCAGCAGCGGGATGAAGCCGTATCCGCGGCCGAAGAGGGACCAGACCGTTTCGTGCGGGAAGTTGACGGCGTCGAAGAGGCTCAACGCCCCCACGACGAGTACGCCGACCAACTCGACGAGCACGGCGGTAACCGAGACCTTGAACCAGGTCCGCCCGGATTTCGCCAGCGAAACGGTCGCCACGATGTACACCACGGCGGCGAACGCGGACAGCAGGTAGGCCAGCGGCGCCTCGGAGAACTTGGTGAGGATCTGGTAGCCGGCCCGGGCGGTTGCCGAGAGCGCGAACACGGCATAGACGGCGATCAGCAGCCGCCCGGGCCCGGTGTTGCGGGTGTCCTTCGCCGGGGCCTCCGGGGAGCTGCCGGAGTTCGCGCCGGCGCCGCCGGTTTCCTGCGGTGCAGCGGTCATGTCCTTCTTTGCCTCTTCCACGTCAGTACCAGATCTGGTTCATGCGGGCGGCCATCACCAGCGCGGTGACGCCGACGGCGGCCAGCACGAAGTTGCTCCAGCGGGTGCGTTCCAGGATGGCCCAGTACACCGCACCCAGCGGCAGCATCAGCGCGGTGACCAGGTAGCCCCAGAACTCCCAGGGCTCCCCCGCCATCCGCTCCCCCGAGGCGACCCGGATGATCGACCCGACCAGGTACACCAGGAGGGACAGTTCGACGGCGGCGACGGACAGGATGGTCGCGTCATTCGGGGCCTTTTTCAGGATCCCGGCGCCCACGCACAGAAAAGTGGAGACCAGCCCGACGACCAGGATGATGTAGAAATACGCGTCCACTATCAGCCCGCCGATTTCCCGGCCGCGGGGGCGGCAGGTTTTTCGTTGTCGGGCGCGAAGACCAGAACGGGCTTGGCGTAGCTGCCGGCATCGGCCAGCAGCGCCACGAGGGAACCGTCGGGCGCGAAGGCTGCCGCGGGCTTTTCCGGCGTCGCGGCGTCGGGTGTGCCGGCCCCGGGGCCGGCGGAGATCCGGCGGCCGAAGGACAGCTCCGTCGTTTCCTCGGCGGTGAGTTCGCGGTTGGGCATCAGGGCGCGGGCCGCCTGCGACATTTCGAGGATCTGGAGTTCCTCGGCGAGTTCCTCGAGGGTGCGCGCCTGGTCCAGGGTGTACGGGCCCACCTGCGTCCGGCGCAGGGCGGTGAGGTGGCCGCCGACGCCCAGGGCCTCGCCCAGGTCGCGGGCCAGTGCCCGGATGTAGGTGCCGGAGGAGCACTCGACCGTCACGTCCAGGTCCAGGGCCGCGCCGTCGTTGCTGCGGCGGAGGTCATGGAGGTCGAAGCGGTGGATGGTCACCGGCCGGGCTGCCAGTTTGACGTCTTCGCCCGAGCGGACCCGGGCGTAGGCACGTTCCCCGTTGACTTTGATGGCGCTGACGCTGCTGGGCACCTGCTGGATTTCCCCGGTGAGCGCGGCGATACCGGCGCGGACGCTGTCCTCGGTGACCGCCGCGGCGCTGCGGGTGGCGGTGACTTCGCCCTCGGCGTCGTCCGTGACGGTCGACTCGCCGAGGCGGATCGTGGCGGTGTAGGTCTTGGAGGTCCCCACGATGTAGGTCAGCAGCCGGGTCGCCTTATTGATACCCAGGACCAGCACGCCGGTTGCCATGGGGTCCAGCGTTCCGGCATGCCCCACCTTCCGGGTACCGGCGATCCGCCGCATCCGCCCAACCACATCGTGGCTGGTCCAGCCTTGCGGCTTGTCCACTATCACCAGTCCAGAAAGCACGCCTCCCAGTATATGCGCGCCGCGCAGGCCACCCGGCGCTCCCCCGGGCACAGGAACGACGGCGGCTAGGATGGCAGACATGCCCGAGCTTGCCGCCCACGTCCGCGACGTCCCCATCAACCAGATCCGCGAGATCACCGAGGCCGCCTGGCACACTCCGGGCGCCATCGTGCTGAGCATCGGCGAGCCGGGCTTTTCCCTCCCCCGCCACATCCTTGACGCCGGGATGGCCTGCCTCGACCGGGACGAAACCAACTACACCCCCAATGCCGGCATTCCGGCGCTGCGCGAGGCTTTTGCGGCGCGCTTCCGGGAGCACAACGCGACGCCGGTGGGCGCGGACCGGGTGTACGTCGTCGACGGCGCCCAGCAGGGGCTGCACTTCGCCATGACGCTGCTGCTCTCCCCCGGCGACGAGATCCTCATTCCCAACCCGGGCTACCCGACGTTCGCGATGACCTCCAGCCTGCTGCACGCCGTCCAGGTCCGGTATCCGCTCTACCCGGAGCACGACTTCCAGCCCCGGATCGAGGACATCGAGGAGCTCATCACGCCGAAGACCAAGGTCCTGGTGCTTAACTCCCCGTCCAATCCGCTGGGGGCCGTGCTGGGCGAGGAACTGACCCGCGGACTGGTGGAGCTGGCCCGGCGGCATGACCTGTGGATCATCTCGGACGAGTGCTACGAGGCGTTCACCTACGACGTCCCGCATGTCAGTCCGGCCCGTTTCGACAGCGACGTCCCCGGTGAGGCGCGCGTCTTCACCTCGCTGACCCTGTCCAAGACCTACGGGTTGACCGGGCTGCGGATCGGAGCGCTGATCTGCCCTCCCGGGCTCGAGCAGCAGATGAACAACGTCATGGAAGCGATCGTGTCCTGCGTTGCGTCCCCCTCGCAGTACGCCGCGCTCGCGGCCCTGACCGGCCCGCAGGATTACGTTGGCCATGCCCGCGCCCATTACCGCGCCAACCGCGACGCCGCATGCGCCGTGCTGGAGGCCAAGGGCATTCCCTTCCTGACCGCGCAGGGGGCGTTCTACCTGTGGGCGGACGTCTCCCACGCCAGCGACGGCGACGTCCGGGCCTGGGTGCGCCGGTTCCTCGCCGACGCCGGAGTATCGTTCGCACCGGGCACGGCCTTCGGTTCGATCGGCGAAGGATGGATCCGGATTGCCCTCTGCGGCAGCCAGGCCGAGCTCGTCGAAGGACTGGGCCGGCTCCCGGCCCGCACCCCGGGCGCATAGCCCTACCGCCGGCATCTGCCGGGCAGTAGCCTGACCGGAGGCGGCGGCGGTGTCGGCCCATAGCGGGCCCGAAGCGGGTAGCCGGCCGCGTAGGGAAGGAGAACCCTGTGTGGTGGCAGGACCTGCTGTGGGGCATCTGGAACGGAATCACGGCGTGGATCGTGCTGATCGCGCACGTGTTCGGCGCATGGAAGGAATTCCCCTTCTACAACATGGCCCGGGCCGGGAACTGGTACGACTTTGGCTTCCTGCTCGGCATGGGGTCCCCGTTGCTCGGAATGCTGGGCCGGCGGCGCTGACCCGGCCGGACTGACCGGGCCGCGCCGACGGGGTTCAGAGCCTGATTTCCTCCTCCGGCGGCTGCGGCAGCTGCGGGGCCGCGGTGAAGGACATCCGGACGATGAAGTGCCCTTCGGCGCAGTTCCGGGCGATGATCGCTCCGGCCTCCCCGGCCAGCTTCACCCCAAACTGCAGCTCCAGGTGTTCGGGGGCCAGTTCCCGCATCACCTCGGCGGCTGCCTTCGCAGCCGGGCGCACGGCCGCCAGCGCGTCCTCCAGCCGCCGGCCCGCGTCGAGGACACCGAGTTCATTGCGGGCGGGCCGTTCGACGCCGAAGCTGCCCTCGTCGACTTCGACCAGCACGGTGCCCGAGCCGACCTCGTAGCGCAGGATCTCGGTCATTGCGGGCTCCCTTCGCGCGGCGCGGCCAGCGCACCGTCGAGCCAGCTGCGCAGCGCCGACGCCGGCGGCGCCCCGGCCTGGCGGGCCACGACCCGGCCGTCCGCGATCACGAGCATGGTGGGGATGGCCTGGACGTCGAACCGCCGGGACAGCTGCGGGGACCGGTCCACGTCGACCTTGACGAGCTTGACCCGCCCGGCCCGTTCCTGCGCCAGCTTGTCCAGCACGGGACTGACCATCCGGCAGGGCCCGCACCACGCCGCCCAGAAATCGACCAGGGCGGGCACCGGGGATTGTTCTGCAACGGCGGCGAAGTCGGCGTCGCCGGCCTCGACGATCCAGGGCAGGTCACGGCGGCATTTGCCGCACCGCGGGTGCCCGGTGGCCGCGGCCGGTGTGCGGTTGGTGGCGCCGCAGTGCGGGCACTTGACCAGGGCGGCGGTCACGGCCGGCCGCCGTCGTTGTGTTTGCCCGCAGTCATGACTCCATGGGACGCTCCGCGACGCGGACGGGCCTAGGGTCCAAAGTCCCCGCGCCGGGGCCGGGCCCGGGCCCCGGCACGCCAATGGCCGGACCCGTTGCGGGTCCGGCCATTGCGAAGGGTGTGGCGGGCTACTTGTTGCGGTCTTCGTCGACGTCGTAGTCCGGACGCAGGTCCTTGTTTTCCTCGTCGAAGTCATCCTCGTCGAAGTCGTCCTCATCGAGTTCAACATCGTCGGGGATATCGCTCTTGTAGGGATCGGCGTCGCCGGCGTGCTTGGCGCTGGCCGCGAGGGCCGCCACCTCGGCGTCGCGCTTCTTGGCCTCGCGCAGCAGCTCCTCAAGGTTGGAGGCCACCACGGGGATCTGGTCGGCGACGAATTCCAGCGTCGGCGTCAGCCGGACGGTGATGTTCCGGCCGACCTCCTGGCGGAGCACGCCCTTGGCCTTCTCCAGCCCCTTGGCCGCATCGGCCTGGGCCACCTCGTCGCCGAAGACGGTGTAGTACACCGTGGCATGCTGCAGGTCATTGGTCACACGCGCGTCCGTCACGGTCACGCCTTCCAGCCGGGGATCCTTCACCCTCCGGCCCAAAGCCTCAGCAACCACAACCTTGATCCGCTGCGCCAACTTAGCAGCCCGTGCGGGATCAGCCATTTCCACTCCTAAAAATTTGGATGTACAGCGACGCCGACTACGCGGTGTCGCTCGTTTCAGTTTTCTGCCACGCACTACGGTGAGTCAAACACGGACCCCGTTGGAATCTTTCCGGCGGCCCGGGAGTGGCATCGGGCCTGCCGAAGCTGGGCGGCAATGGATCGCAGATCCATTGCCGCCCAGCGTAGGGGCGGGGCCGCCGGAAAATTCCGACGGCCCCACCCGCGAAGCAAAACCTTAGACGCGCGGCTTCTCGCGCATCTCGAAGGTCTCGATGATGTCACCTTCGGTGATGTCGTTGTACGAGCCCAGACCGATACCACACTCGAAGTCCGTGCGGACCTCGGTGGCGTCGTCCTTGAAGCGCTTGAGCGTCTCAACGGTGAGGTTGTCGCCGATGATCTTGCCGTCGCGGCTGATGCGGGCCTTCGCGTTGCGCCGGATGATGCCGGAGCGGACGATCGAGCCTGCAATGTTGCCGAACTTGGAAGAACGGAACACCTCGCGGACCTCGGCCGTGCCCAGCTGGACCTCTTCGTACTCCGGCTTGAGCATGCCCTTGAGGGCTGCCTCGATGTCATCGATGGCTGCGTAGATGACGGAGTAGAAGCGCATGTCCACGCCTTCGCGGTCTGCCAGTTCGGCAACCCGCTCGGCGGGCTTGACGTTGAAGCCGATGATGACGGCGGAGTCGACCGTTGCCAGGTTGACGTCGTTCTGCGTGATCGCACCGACACCGCGGTGGATGACGCGGAGCTGGACACCTTCGCCGACGTCGATCTTGAGCAGCGCGTCTTCGAGGGCTTCGACGGCACCGGACACGTCACCCTTGAGGATGAGGTTGAGGGTGTCGATCTTGCCTTCGGCGACGGCCTGGTCGAAGTCTTCCAGGCTGATGCGCTTGCGGCGCTTGGCCAGGGCGGCGTTGCGGTCGGCGGCTTCACGCTTCTCGGCGATCTGGCGGGCGGTGCGCTCGTCAGCGGTCACGAAGAAGGTGTCACCGGCGCGCGGGACGTTGGACAGACCCAGCACCTGGACGGGGCGGGACGGGCCGGCCTCGGTCAGGGCGCTGCCGTCGTCGTCGAACATCGCACGGACGCGGCCGTGGGCCGTGCCTGCCACGATGGTGTCGCCGACGTGCAGGGTACCGGACTGGACCAAGACGGTGGCGACCGCGCCGCGGCCCTTGTCCAGGTTGGCTTCGATCGCGATACCGCGGGCGTCCTTGTTCGGGTTGGCGCGCATGTCGAGGGCGGCATCCGCGGTGAGCAGGACCGCTTCGAGCAGCTCATCGATGTTGAGGTTCTGGCGGGCAGAGACCTCCACGAACATGGTGTCGCCACCGTACTCTTCCGGAACCAGGCCGTACTCGGTCAGCTGGCCGCGGACCTTGTCCGGGTTGGCGCCTTCCTTGTCGATCTTGTTCACGGCCACGACGATCGGCACACCGGCCGCCTGGGCGTGGTTGAGCGCCTCAACGGTCTGCGGCATGACGCCGTCGTCCGCTGCGACCACCAGGATGGCGATGTCGGTGACCTTCGCGCCACGGGCACGCATGGCGGTGAACGCCTCGTGGCCCGGGGTATCGATGAAGGTGATCTTGCGATCGGTGCCCTCGTGGTTGTGCGTGACCTGGTAGGCACCGATGTGCTGCGTGATGCCGCCGTGCTCGCCCGCCATGACGTCGGACTTGCGGATGGCATCGAGCAGCCGGGTCTTACCGTGGTCAACGTGGCCCATGACGGTGACTACCGGAGGACGAGCCTCAAGTTCCTCATCGCCTTCGGCTTCCAGCTCGGCTTCGAAGTCGATGTCGAAGCCGGAGAGCAGCTCGCGCTCCTCGTCTTCCGGCGAGACAACCTGGAGCTTGTAGCCAAGCTCCTCGCCCAGCAGGGCAAAGGTTTCCTCATCCAGCGACTGGGTGGCCGTGGCCATTTCGCCGAGGTGGAACAGGACGGTCACCAGTGCGGCGGGGTTTGCCTCGATCTTGTCGGCGAAGTCCGTGATGGACGAACCGCGGCGGAGCCGGATCACAGTGTTGCCGTCGCCGCGGGGTACGCTCACGCCACCCAGCGACGGTGCGCTCATCTGCTCCAGTTCCTGGCGCTTGGCACGCTTCGACTTGCGCTGCTTGCCGCGGCCTGCGCCGCCCTTACCGAAGGCACCCTGGGTTCCACCGCGACCGCGGCCACCCTTGCCGAAGCCACCGCCGGCGGGAGCTCCGCCGCCGGGACCACCGGTGCCGGGAGCGCCCGGGCGGCCCGGGCCACGGCCGCCACCCGGACGGCCTGCACCGGCGGGTGCGGGACGTTCGGTGCGGTTGGGCATCATGCCCGGAGTCGGACGGTTTCCACCGGCGCCGGGGCGGGCACCGGGAGCGCCCGCCGGACGCGGAGCACCCGGACGGGGACCGGCTGCGCCGGCCGGACGCGGTGCGCCCGGACGGGGACCGCCGGCACCTGCTGCGGGACGCGGGCCGCCGGGACGGTCGCCCTCGGTGCGGCTGCCGCCCGGACGGGGCATGCCCTGGGACGGTGCGAACGGGTTGTTACCCGGACGGGCGGTACGTTCGGAGTCGCCGCCGCGGCCGCGGGGCATGCCCTGGGACGTGGCGAACGGGTTGTTGCCCGGACGCGGACCGCCGGGGCGCGGCGCGGAGCCGGCCTGGCGTGCGGGGGCTGCCGGGGTTTCGGCCTTGGGTGCCGGACGGGCACCGGGCTTGGCGCCGGCGGACGGAGCCACGGGGGCTGCGGTCTCGGCGGGTGCCGGAGCCGCTGCGGGAGCAGCAGGGGCCGGTGCTTCAGCCTTGGTTTCGGCGGCCTTCGGCGCGGCCGGAGCCGGCGCGGGCGAAGGACGGGTTGCTGCCGGGGCGGCCTTGGGGGCCGAGGCGGGCGCTTCGGACTTCGGAGCGGCAGGCGCATCCGGGAAGGCGTTGCGGAGTTTCCGCACCACCGGGGCCTCAATGGTGGAAGAGGCAGAGCGAACGAATTCGCCCAGTTCCTGCAGTTTGGTTACTGCATCTTTGGAAGTAATACCGAGCTCTTTAGCAAGCTCATGTACGCGGACCTTGGCCACATTTCTCCTGTCTCGGTCCGCACCGAGCCAGGCACGAACCGTCTACTTCTTACTGCGGGCCTCCGCCGCGAGTGCAGCTGAAAGGCCCATTGCAGAGCGCAACAAAATTGTCATCGTTGCGCACTCATCGCTGGGAACTCATCGGGTTTCCATCAGTTTTCTGACCCGCTTTCAGGTTGGACGGTTGTTGCGGCGGTCACCGGGGTGTCCGCCGCTGGTGTGCCTGCCAGAATCCGGCGTTCAACGTCTGCGGTTTCGGCGGCGCCGTTGAGGGCGCGTCCGAACGCTCGACGTTTGACCGCCAGTGCCAGGCACTTTTCGCTGGGGTGCAGCCATGCTCCCCGGCCAGCCATCCGGCGTCGTTCATCGACCACGACGGCGGATGATCCGCCGGCGCCGGCGACGAGCCGGAGCAACTGGGACCGCGGTCCCTTTTTCCGGCATCCGATGCAGGTACGTTCCGGCTGGCTCCCGAGGTGTTGCACTGCTGCCACTACGAGTAACTTCCTGCCGATCTGCACCTGCCGCGGCTCCCGCGGCCGGCACGGAACCGGAACAGCTGAAGCAAACGGACACCGGCCGTTAGGCGCGGTTGTATCCATTCTAGCCCCTCCGGCCCCTCTCCCCCGAAACGACGCCGGGGGCAGGCGCCGGCCAAGCCCCGCCCGCGGGGCCGGAAACCGGCCGGGCCGGCGCTACTTACCGCGGTTGTCGACGGCGTCGGAGACGATGTCGATCCGCCAGCCCGTGAGCTTGGCGGCGAGCCGCGCGTTCTGGCCTTCCTTGCCGATGGCGAGGGACAGCTGGTAGTCGGGGACGACGACGCGGGCTGAGCGGGTGGCTTCGTCCGTAATCGTGACCGAATTCACGCGCGAGGGCGACAGTGCGCTGGCGATGAAGGTGGCCGGGTCCTCGCTGTAGTCGACGATGTCGATCTTCTCGTCGTTCAACTCGTTCATCACGGCGCGGACGCGGGAACCCATTTCGCCGATGCAGGCGCCCTTGGCGTTGACGCCGGGGATGTTCGCCTTGACCGCGATCTTGGTCCGGTGCCCTGCCTCGCGCGCCAGTGCTACGATCTCCACGGAGCGGTCCGCGATTTCCGGGACCTCCATTTCGAACAGCTTCCGCACCAGGCCAGGGTGGGACCGGGAGAGGGTGATGGACGGGCCCTTGGTGCCGCGGTGCACGTCGATCACGAACGCACGGAGACGGCTGCCGTGGGTGTATTTCTCACCGGGGACCTGTTCGGGCGGCGGCAGGAGCGCCTCCACCGTTCCGAGGTTTACCTGGATCATGTGCGGGTTGTTGCCCTGCTGGATGGTGCCTGCGACGAGCTCGCCCTCGCGGCCCTTGAACTGGCCCAGGACGTTGTCGTCCTCGGCGTCGCGCAGCCGCTGCAGGATGATCTGCCGTGCGGTGCTTGCCGCGATGCGGCCGAAACCGGCCGGGGTGTCCTCGAACTCGCCGATGGGCGCGCCGTCGTCGTCGATTTCGGTGGCCCAGATGGTGACGTGGCCGCTCTTGCGGTCCAGTTCGGCACGGGCCTTTTCGAAGGCGCCGGGCGTCTTGTGGTAGGCCACCAGCAGGGCCTGCTCGATGGTCGGAATCAGGAGATCCAGCGGGATTTCGCGCTCACGCTCCAGGAGTCTCAGTGCGCTCATGTCAATATCCATTAGGCCTCCTCGGAAGGTCCATTGTCGTTCTCCAGACCGGCCTCATCGAGGTGGCTGAACTCTATCTCGACTTTTCCACTGCGGATCCTGTCGAAAGGAAGTTTGACGGGTTCGCCCTGCTTGGGCTTCATGCCCTTTTTGACCGCCAGCTCCGGGACCAGGGTCACGCCGCCGTCGTCGACGGACTGGATGCGGCCGGTAACGTTCTCGCCCTGGATCACGTTGACGGTGACCATGCGGCCGCGGGCGCGGTGCCAGTGGCGCTCCTCGGTGAGCGGACGGCCGACGCCGGGCGAGGAGACCTCAAGGTCGTACGGGCGCGAGTCGGTGCTGGGATCGTTGTCCAGGATGTCGGAGAGGGTCTTGGAGATCTCGGCGATGACGTCCAGGCTGACGCCGCCGGTTTCCTCCTGGGGCAGGTCCACCACGACGTGGACCACCCGGTTGGCTCCGGCGATGTGGATGGAAACGTCCTCCAGGAACAGCCGGTTGGCCTGGACTGCAGGCGCAAGGAGCGCGTACAGGCGCTCGGCCTCCAGGTTGTGGGCGGCGGCGTCAGCCTTCCCCGTCCCGGTCCGGTCTGTCGAAGTCGTGGCTTCTGCGTTGGTCATGATGCCGCCCGCCTCCTGCTAGATGATGTTGTGTCTACTAGCCTAGCGATATTCGGGCCGACATGGTGCACCCCAGTTTCCGGCCGGCATGACAACATGGTCTGTTGTGAAAGACGACGGCGGGACCCAGCGGCGGCGGTTCCGGCTCCCCCGGGACCTGCCCCGGATCGCCCTGCTCGCCTGCCTCGCCGCCGTCGTGGTGAGCCTGGGATTCGCGTTCGTGCCCGGAAACCCGCCAAAACCGGCGGCGCCGTCAGTGAGTGAGCGTGCCCGCGCCTCAGCCCTTGCCGATGCCCTGAGCCTGCGGACCAGGGCCGAACAACTGGAGGCAGCCGCCACTGAAGCCTCCCGGCCCGCGCTCCCGAAGGCGTCCCCTGCCGCTGCCGCAACCCCGGTACGGGCCGCTGTGACATTGCTGACAACCCAGGCCAGGGCGCTGCTGCTGCCCGGTCCCTCCCCCGCCGGCTCCGCCCCCGCCGACACGGCGACCCCGGCAGTCACCGCCACGGCGACTGCAACTTCGGCGTCGGTGCCGCCCACCGCGGCCCGGCTGGCCGCGGACCTGGCCAGCAGCGGACGGCAACGGCTGGCGGATGCCGGCACCGCCGACGGCGGCATGGCCAGGCTGCTGGCCAGTGTGGGGACCGCCCAGCTGCTGCAGTCCTCCGCGCTGGCCGCTGCGGCCGGCGTCCGGGATCCTGCGGCGGGCCTCCCGGACCGGGCGGCCGCCGAGCTTCCCGGACCCGGGGTTCCCGCCGCCGGTTCCTGCCCGGCCACGACGGCGCCGGCTGCGGCCGGGACCGGCGCACCCGTTGCCGCCGGGATGCCCGATGCACTGACCGCGGTGGTGCGCGCCGAGCTGGAGGCCGTCTACGGCTACCAGGTGGCACTGACCCGCCTGGACGGCGCCGCGGCTACCGCGGCCACGGGCCGGCTGGCCCAGCACGAGGCGCTGGCGGCCGGTGCCGAGTCCCTGGGCCGGGCGCAGTGCGCGGCGGTTCCCCCGCGCGAGCCAGGCTACGCCCTTGACCCGGCCTTCCTGTCCGCGCCCGGACGCGGCCTGGCCGGGCTGGAGTCTGCCTCCCTGACGGCCTACGGCGACCTCATCGCCCTGAGCGAAGGACCCACCCGGCAGTGGGCTGTCGCCGGCCTGCTGGGTGCCGCCCGCCGCGCCGTGGCCTGGGGCGCAGCACCCGGTCCGTTCCCCGGAATGGCCTTCGATCCGGCGTCGCTGCCGACCCTGCCGCCAGCCTGAGCCCCCAGCGCGCGCCGGCAAGCTAAGGCCGGGCTTAGCTTGTTTAGCCTCACAATGCTGGCCTGCCGGGGTGGCCGGTGGTTTGCTGTAGTCATGGAAACCAGCAGCGCAGCAGCCCTTCACGACAACGAACCCCACCACAACGACATCGCGCACCGGCTTAACTGGCTCCGCGCCGGCGTCCTGGGCGCCAACGACGGCATCGTTTCCGTCGCCGCCATCGTTGTCGGCGTTGCCGGTGTGACCACGGACTCGGGCCCGATCCTGATCGCCGGCGCCGCGGGCGTCGTCGGCGGCGCCATCTCGATGGCCCTGGGCGAATACGTCTCGGTCAGCAGCCAGAAGGACAGCCAGCAGGCACTGGTCGAGAAGGAACGCCGTGAGCTGGAGGAACAGCCCGAAGAGGAACTCGCGGAGCTCGCCGCGATCTACCAGGGCAAGGGCCTCAGCCCGGAAACCGCCCACCGGGTCGCCACGGAGCTGACCGCCCACGACGCGCTGGCCGCGCACCTGTCCGCCGAACTTCACATTGACGAGACGGACATCGTCAGCCCGTGGCACGCTGCCTTCGCCTCGGCCATGGCCTTCCTGATCGGCGCCATCCTGCCGATGCTGGCGATCCTGCTGCCGCCCGAAAACATCCGCGTTCCCCTGACTTTCGCGGCCGTACTCGTGGCCCTCGCCGCGACCGGCGCCATTGGCGCCTGGATCGGCGGCGGCTCCAAGCTGAAGGCCGCCATCCGGGTGGTGATCGGCGGCGCCGCGGCGCTCGTGGCCACCTTCCTGATCGGCAGCTGGCTCGGCGCCAGCGGCATCACCGCCTGACCCGCTGCGGCTACGCTGGAGTCGATGATTTCCCCGGCAGCCGTCCCGATCCCGCCCGACCTCAGCCGCCGCTACAGCGGCAGCCCCGAGGGACGGGCCTGGCTGGCCGCCCTCCCCGGCCGGATCAACGAGTGCCTGGAACGGTGGGGCCTGGAACCGGACCTTGCCCCGGGCGGGATGCCGTGGAACGGCCATGCCGCCGTCGTGGTCCCCGTCCGGCGCACCGCCGACAGTGAAGCAGCGGTGCTGAAGCTCGCCTTCCCGCACGAGGAGGGCCTGGCCGAACGCCACGCCCTGGCCCTGTGGGGCGGCCGCGGCGCCGTCGCACTGCTGGACGCGGAACCGGCTTCCGGCGCCCTGCTGCTCGAACGGCTCGACGGCGGGCGTTCGCTGCAGGACGTTGCGATGGACGAGGCCGTGGACATCTGGGGCGGCCTGGTCCGCCAGTTGGCGCTGCAGCCCGATGACCGGCCGCAATGGCGCGAGTTCGGGCACGTGGCGGCCCAGGCCGAACAGTGGAGTGATGAGCTTCCGGAAAGCTGGGAGCGGCTGGGCCGGCCCTTTCCGCGCTGGCTGCTGGAGGCCGCCCTGGAAGTCTGCCAGACCCGCGGCGCCGTGGGCCGGCGCTCGGCCAGGGACGTCCTCGTCCACGCCGATCTGCATTTCCTCAATGTCCTGGCCACGCCGGCGCCCGGGGCTCCGGGGGCGTCCGCGGCTGCCGGCACGGCGGGCTTCAAGGCAATCGACCCGCACCCGCTGGTCGGGGAAGCCGAGTTCGCGGTGGCACCGCTGCTGTGGAACCGGCTGGCCGAACTGCCGCGCATCGGCGCGCCGCGGGCCCTGCTGGAGCGGTGCGCGGCCCTGGCCGCCGCTGCCGGCCTGGACGGCGAGGTCGCCCGGCAGTGGGCGGTGGTCCGCGAAGTGGAGAACGCCTTGTGGTACGCGGCCAAACGGCACCACGACGGCGACGTTGCCTGCTCCCTGTGGGTGGCCAGCACCCTGGCCGGGGACACGCTTCCCGATTTGCCGGCCGGACCGGACCTCCCGGCGCCGGGTGGCGCCGTCCAGGTGGGCGCGCCGCTCTGACGCAGCGCCGGCGGAGACGCTAGCCCCGGACGGCCGCCACGGCCTCCCGGACACTGTCGACGGCGACCTGGACGTCGGCTGCGTCGGTGCTCCAGTTGCTGACCGAGATGCGCAGGATGTCGCGGCCCTGCCAGCGTGATCCGGACATCCAGACCCGGCCGTCGGCAATGATCTTGGCCGTCACCGCCCGGGTCGTGGCGTCGTCACCGAAGGCCAGCGAGACCTGGGTGTAGCCGACGTCGTTGAGCACCTCGACGCCGTCGAGTGCTGCCAGCCGCTCGGCCAGCTCCCGGGCATGGGCGACCAGCCCCCGCACCTGGGCCGCGACCCCGTCCCGGCCCAGCGATTTCAAGGCCGCCCAGACCGGCACCCCGCGGGCACGGCGGGAGAGCTCGGGGACCTTTTCGAAGGGATCCGCCGCCCCGTCCGCGGCCTGGATCAGGTAGCTGGTGTGCACGCCCATGGCCGCGCGGAGCGCCGCGGCATCCCGGACCACCGCGATGCCGCAGTCGTAGGGGACGTTGAGCGTCTTGTGCGCATCGGTGCCCCAGGAATCGGCGTCCTGCAGGCCGTCGGTGAGGGCTGCCAGTTCGGGGACGGCGGCGGCCCACAGGCCGAAGGCGCCGTCGACATGGATCCAGGCCCCGTGCGCCCGTGCGACGGCGATGGCCTCACGGAACGGGTCGAAGGCTCCGGAGTGGAGGTTTCCGGCCTGCAGGCAGACCAGCAGCGGCACCGGCCCCTTCCCCTCGACCGCGGCGCGGTCCAGGGCATCGCCCAGGGCGGCGGGGTCGATGCGGCCCTGGCGGTCGGCCGGGACCACGGTGGGCCGGCCCAGGCCCAGGTAGCGCAGTCCGAGGTCGATGGTGTCGTGCCGTTCCTGGCCCACGAAGCAACGGATCCGGGGCGCGCCGGCCAGGCCGTCGGCGTCCAGGTCCCAGCCGGCGTCGGTCATCAGCCGCCACCGGGCCGCGGCCAGGCCGGTGAAGTTGGCCATGGTGGCGCCGGTGGCGAAGCCGACCTCGGCACCGGTCGGCAGGCCGAGCAGTTCCAGCAGCCAGGCGCCCGCGCCTTCCTCGATGGCCGCCGTGGCCGGGGTGGCGAACCGGAGTCCGGCGTTCTGGTCCCAGGCGCTGACCAGCCAGTCCGCGGCCAGTGCGGCGGGCAGGGTGCCGCCGATCACCCAGCCGAAGAAGCGGCCCGAGGGCATGGCCATCAGCCCTGGTTCGGCCTTCGCGGCGAGGTAGTCCACCACCTCGGCCGCCGGGGCGCCCTCCCGGGGCAACGGTCCGCCGAAGTCGGCGGCGAGCCCGGCCGCCGTCGTCCCTGGACCGACGGGCCGGGTGTCCTGGCTCTCCAGCCACGCGCGGGCATGCCGGGCGGCGGCGGCCAGGGCGTCGCGGTAACGCTCTTCCGGTGCTGACATAGCTGCATGCTACGCCCGCCCCGATGCCCGCGGCAGTCCCCCGCTGCTGGTTGCCGGCCGGGGGCCGGGGCTCTCCGGTGTTACCCGAAGGTGTCGTGCCAGACGTCGGAGCCGAGTTTGATGATCAGCGCGGCGACGACGACCAGGAAGACGATCCGGATGAATTTGCTGCCCCGGCTGACCGCGGTCCGGGCGCCGAGGTAGCCGCCGGCCATATTCGCGGCGCCCAGGACCAGGCCGAGCCCCCAGAGCAGCGAGCCGTGCGGCAGGAAGAACAGCAGGGCGCCGGCGTTGGTGGCCATGTTGACGATCTTGGCCTTGGCGCTGGCCTCGAGGAAGGCGTAGCCCATGGCGGACACCAGGGCGATGATCAGGAAGGACCCGGTACCGGGCCCGATCATGCCGTCGTAGAAGCCGATCACGGCGCCGATCAGGCAGGCGATGATGTAGTGCCGGTGGCCGTCGTGCCGCAGCCGGGTCAGCTCCCCCACGTTGGGCCGGAACGCGGTGAACAGCGCGACGGCGACCAGCGCCGCCACGATGATCGGTTTGAAGACGCTGGCCGGCAGGCTGGCCGCCAGCACCGCGCCGCCGAAGCTGCCGGCCAGGGCGATCACGGCCATCGGGACGGCGGTGCGCAGGTCGGGACCGACGCGCCGGTAGAAGGTGACGGCGCTGGTGGTGGTGCCGAAGATCGAGCCCATCTTGTTCGTCGCGAGGGCCTGCACCGGGGTGATCCCGGGCACCAGGAGCATGACGGGGAGCTGGATCAGCCCGCCGCCGCCGACCACGGCGTCGACCCAGCCGGCGGCGAAACCGGCGACGACGACCAGGACCAGGGTGGCGAGCTGGATCGACTCAAGTCCGGAGACCATCCCCTGCAACGCGGGTCAGTTGCTGCGGACGGCGTTGACCACGTAATCAACGGCCTTGTCCACGGCAATGTTCTCGGCGTTGCCGCTGCGGCGGTCCTTGATCTCCACGACGCCGTCCACCAGCCCGCGGCCGACCGCGAGGATGGTCGGGACGCCGATGAGCTCGGCGTCGCCGAACTTGACCCCCGGGGATACCTTGGGCCGGTCGTCGTAGATGACCTCAAGGCCGGCGGCTTCCAGTTCACGGGCCAGCTGCTCGGCGGCGGCGAAGATCTCCTCGCCGCGGCCGACCGCGACGACGTGGACGTCGGCCGGGGCGACGGCGCGGGGCCAGACCAGGCCCTTGTCGTCGTGGTTGGATTCGGCCAGGGCGGCCACGGCGCGGGTGACGCCGACGCCGTAGGAACCCATGGTGACGACGACCTGCTTGCCGTTCTGGTCCAGGACCTTGAGGTCCAGGGCCTCGGCGTACTTGCGGCCGAGCTGGAAGATGTGGCCCATTTCGATGCCGCGGGCAGTTTCCAGCGGGCCGGAGCCGTCCGGGGCCTCGTCGCCGGCGCGCACCTCGGTGGCTTCGATGACGCCGTCCCAGCCAAAGTCACGGCCGGCGACCAGGCCGAAGACGTGCTTGCCGGCTTCGTTGGCGCCGGTGATCCAGGCGCTGCCGCGGACCACCCGGGGATCCACCAGGTAGAGGAGCTTCGACGCGGCTTCGGCGCCGAGCAACGGCGCGTCCAGGGACAGGCCCGGGCCGATGTATCCCTTGACCAGCAGGGCCTGCTTCTTGAGGTCCTCCTCGTTCGCGGCTTCCAGGGTGATCTCGCCGGCGATCGGCAGGAACGCGCCGATGTTGGCCTCGACCCGCTTGAGGTCCACGGCGCGGTCGCCGGGTACGCCGAGGACGACGAGCTGGCGTTCGCCGGTGGGCAGGGTGACGGCGAGGACGACGTTTTTGAGCGTGTCAGCGGCGGTCCAAGCGCCGCCGTCGGCCTCCGAACGGGGCGCCAGTGCGTTGGCGGCGTCGACGAGGGTCTCAATGGTGGGCGTGTCCGGGGTGTCTCGGACTTCGGCGGCGGGGGCGTTGGAGAAGTCAATGTCCGCCGGGACCACGGTGGTGACGGCTTCGACGTTGGCCGCGTAGCCGCCAGGCGAGCGGACGAAGGTGTCCTCGCCGATCTCGGTGGGGTGCAGGAATTCCTCGCTCTTGGACCCGCCCATGGCGCCGGCGGTCGCCGCGACCGGCACGACTTCCAGGCCGAGGCGTTCGAAGATCTTCAGGTAGGCGGCGCGGTGCGCGGCGTAGCTGGCATCCAAACCGGCGTCGTCGACGTCGAAGGAGTAGGAGTCCTTCATGATGAACTCGCGGCCGCGGAGCAGGCCGGCCCGGGGACGGGCTTCGTCGCGGTACTTGTTCTGGATCTGGTAGATGCTCAGCGGCAGGTCCTTGTACGAGGAGTACAGGTCCTTGACCAGCAGGGTGAACATTTCCTCGTGCGTGGGCGCCAGCAGGTAGTCGTTGCCCTTGCGGTCCTTGAGCCGGAAGATGCCCTCGCCGTACTCGGTCCAGCGGTTGGACGCCTCATAGGGTTCCTTGGGCAGCAGCGCAGGGAAGTGGACTTCCTGCGCGCCGATTGCCGTCATTTCCTCGCGGATGATCCGCTCCACCCGGCGCAGCACGCTGAGTCCCAGCGGCAGCCAGGTGTAGATCCCGGGAGCCGCGCGCCGGATGTAACCGGCACGGACGAGCAGCCGGTGGCTGGCCACCTCGGCGTCGGCGGGGTCTTCACGCAGGGTGCGAAGGAACAGCTGGGAAAGTCGAAGGACCACTGGGAGGTATCCGTTTCTGAGGACGTACGGGCGGTGCGGGCATTGCGAAGAATGTCCGGGAACTAATCTACCGCCAAGCGGCGGCACCGCTTTCCCCGGAAACGGGAAAGAGCCACGCCATGAGGGAAGCCCCTGGCCGTTTCCGGCTGGTCATCCCGCAATGGCGTGGCTCCTGCGACCCCAGCGCCGCTAAGTCCAAGGCGCGGTGTGCCTGTCCTGCCCGAAGGGGCCGGCATCCGCAGCCAATGGTGGGTTCATCCCTGAGACCGCACGCGCCTGCTCGGCGCGGCTAGCTAGAACCTATGTGATCCCGGTCGCTTAAACAAGAGTTGCCACCCAGATTTTTGTCGAAGACGCATGTCACGAAACTGTCAGAACAGCACGGTCGCGAAAGTTCCCACCTGGTGGAAACCGACACGGTCGTAGGTGGCCCGGGCGCGGGTGTTGAAGTCGTTGACATAGAGGCTCGTGACCGGTGCGAGGGTCCGGGCAAGGACCACGACGGCGGCCATGTAGCCCGCGCTGAGGCCCTGCCCGCGGTGGGCCGGGTTCATCCAGACGCCCTGGACCTGGGTGACACCGGCGGTGACGGCGCCCAGCTCGGCTTTGAAGACCACCGCTCCGTCGGGACCGAGGTGGACCAGCGAGTGTCCGGCCCGGATCAGGCCCTTGACCCGGCGGCTGTAGTGTTCCCGGCCGCCAAGGTACGGCGAGTAGCCCACTTCCTCCTCGAACATGGCGGCGCAGGCGGGCAGGATCGCGTCGAAGTCCGCCAGCCGGCCGAACCCCAGGGCGGGATTGGGCGCGACGAGCGGAGCCGTGGCGATGGTCAGGAGCGGCTGGTCCGCACGGATTTCCTGGGCGTGGTGGCCCAGCGGCTCCAGGGCGGCGTAGAGAGCCAGGACGGACTCGGCCGGCCCGAAGATCGAGGCGTACCGGCGGCCGGCCCGGTGGACGGCGGCCGCGACAATGGGTGCCAGGTCCGGGGCGAGCTGGACGGGGACGAGGTTCGCCCCGGCCCAGCAGGCGCCAAGCAGCCTCTCGCCGTCGAACACCCCGAAAATCCTGGCCCCGCCCGCGGTGGGCGACGCCGTCCCGGCCGTCTCGAGGTGGGAGAGGATGAAGACGTTGGCGACTTCATCCTGGCGCGCCAGGTCCAGCAGCGCCTGCGTGTCGGCGCCGGTCAGGACCCGGACGCCGGCGCCGGACTCCCTACGAGACGCTAACCACGGGGCTACCCTTGACAGCATCTTCGCCATCGGACTCCCCCATCTCTTCGGCGATGCGCATGGCCTCTTCGATCAGTGTCTCAACGATCTGGTCCTCGGGGACGGTCTTGATGACCTCGCCCTTGACGAAGATCTGGCCCTTGCCGTTGCCGGATGCGACGCCCAGGTCCGCTTCCCGGGCCTCGCCGGGACCGTTGACGACGCAGCCCATGACGGCGACCCGCAGCGGAACCTCCATGCCTTCGAGTCCGGCGGTGACCTGCTCGGCCAGCGTGTAGACGTCGACCTGGGCGCGGCCGCAGGACGGGCAGGAGACGATTTCGAGCTTGCGCGGGCGCAGATTCAGCGACTGGAGGATCTGGTTGCCAACCTTGATCTCCTCCACGGGCGGGGCGGACAGCGAGACCCGGATGGTGTCGCCGATGCCGCGGGAGAGCAGGGCTCCGAACGCGGTGGCGGACTTGATCGTGCCCTGGAACGCCGGTCCGGCCTCGGTGACGCCGAGGTGCAGCGGCCAGTCGCCCTTCTCCGCCAGCATTTCGTAGGCGGCCACCATGATGACCGGGTCGTTGTGCTTGACCGAGATCTTGAAGTCGTGGAAGCCGTGTTCCTCGAACAGGGACGCCTCCCAGACGGCGGACTCCACGAGGGCCTCCGGGGTGGCCTTGCCGTACTTCTTCAGGATGCCCGGTTCCAGGGAGCCGGCGTTGACGCCGATCCGGATGGAGGTGCCGTGGTCCTTGGCCGCGCGGGCGATTTCCTTGACCTGGTCATCGAACTTGCGGATGTTGCCCGGGTTCACCCGGACGGCGGCGCAGCCAGCCTCGATCGCGGCGAAGACGTACTTCGGCTGGAAGTGGATGTCGGCGATGACCGGGATCTGCGACTTCTTGGCGATGATCGGCAGGGCCTCTGCATCGTCGGCGGAGGGGCAGGCCACCCGGACGATGTCGCAGCCGGAGGCGGTCAGCTCGGCGATCTGCTGCAGGGTCGCGTTGATGTCCGTCGTCGGAGTCGTGGTCATCGACTGCACGCTGATCGGGAAGTCGGAGCCGACGCCGACCGAGCCCACCTTGATCTGGCGGGTTTTCCGGCGCGGGGCGAGAACGGGGGGCGGTGCCGACGGCATTCCCAGGCTGACCGAGGTCACGTGGACTCCTCTATGGATCGGATTTCTAGGTCGGAGGACCGGTGGTGGGCAGGCGGGTGGAGCTAGCCTGCGTGGTCGGCCAGCTGGCCGGTGACGGGGGCCCAGGCCATGGTGCGGGTGCCGGAGATGGCGCCGGCACCGGCGAACGGATCCTCCCGGAGGAGTTCGTTCAGGGCCTGCTCGTCGGCTGCCTTGAAGATGAGCAGGGCGCCGGCGCCGTCGGAGTACGGGCCGCTGGCGAGGAGGGTGCCGTCCTGGGCGAGCTTGGCGGTCCATTCACGATGCGCCGGACGGGCGGCGTCGCGGGTCTGGGCAGATTCGGCGTCGTAAACGTACTCAACAGCAAAAACAGTCATACCGCTACCCTATCGCCCTGCCCGCCAGGTTCCCATCCGCTCCGCCGAGGGCGCACGGCCGGACGCGGCGCGGGAACGGTGCGCGGGCCGCCCCGATCTCCCGGCGGTCAGCCGAGGAAAAGCACCTTGACCAGGGCCGTCACCCCGGCTGCCCAGAGCAGCGAGGTGAGCGTGCCGATGATGAAGCGTTCGGCTGCCACCGGGGTTTCCTTCAGTTCCGCAAACCGCCCCAGTCCTTTGATTGCCACCACGTAGGCGATCGCGACGGGCTGGCCGGTGAGGATGGCCAGGCTCACGGCGAGGCGTTCCAGTACGCCGATGATGGCGCCGCCGCGAAGGATGCGGGTCCCCGGGACCGGGGCGGCGTGCCCGGCACTGCCGGAGGCGGCACCGGAGGCGGCACCGGGCGCGGAGGCGTCAGGCGACGAGGCGCCGTCCGCTGAGGTGGCCGTTGGCGTGGCGGATTCCGCCCGGGTGATCTCGCCGTCGACCGCGGCGGGTTCGACAGGAGGGGCGCCGGGTGCGCCGCCCGTGGCAGCGCCGGCTGCCCGGGTGTCCGAGCGGTCGTCAATGGTGCGGGCCAGCCGGAACACCAGGGCGGTCACCGGCCACCCGGCGAATCCGGCGGCCAGCAGCGCCAGCGTGATCCAGAGGGCGTTCACCTGTCTCCTTCTGTGCTGTCCCGGGGGCGGGAATCCGGCTGCTCGCCGGCGTCGGGGTTGCCGGTGATGAGTCCGTGGGCGAAGGACAGCAGCATTTCCGCCGCCGGCCTCGCCGCCCATTCTTCCTGCCATCCGGAGCGAAGCAGCGCACGGCTCACCGACTGTTCGGTGATTCCGAGTTTTTGGGCGGCGATTTTCTGCGTGCCGTGGGTACCGGCATGGCCGTGCTGTACCGAACGCAACGCATCCACCACCTTCCACTGGGCGGCAGTCCGTTCCTGGACGAGCCGGCCGATCAGGCGCAATACCGCTTCGGCATTGGCGCAGGCGCGGGCGCCGGCTGATCCTGCGGCCGAGGGCGCGACCTCTCCCCTGCGCAGCCCGCCGGAGACGACGGCGACCGGCACGTGCGCGGAGCCGGACTTGGCGCTCTCGACAGCTGCCCGCGCCGCCACGAAGGCCGGTCCGGATCCTTCCCTGGGGCTGGACGGCAGCGGCAAGTCCACCGCACCCACTCCGATTCCCACGTACCAGCGGCCGCTGCGCAGGGCGTGCAGGGCAATCCCGACGACGTCCTCGGGGTGCTTCACCACGCCCTGGACCTCATCGCCAACTGAACGCTCGAAATGCCCTCCCGGCGAGAGCCCCTGCAGTTCGGCAAGCAGGCCGGGGACACGGTCGATGTCGGTACTGCTGCCGCGCTGGTCGATGGTCATCACGTACATAACCCCACCCTAGGGGGCTGATTTTGATGAATCAACCATTTACAACTGATTATCTGAAATAAGCCGAAATAAGCTTATTTGGCGGAACGGGTTGCTGCGGGTCGGACGCTCCAGCCCAGTTACTCCGGCTCTGGCAAACCGGCACCCTTGGAACTGCGCGGGCCGACGGTATTGGTGCGTGATGCCGCTAGGTGTAACCGGGCGAGAGCGTTGACATCTTCTGCGCCCCGCGGTGGACTCTGGAGACAACCACGACGCCGGGAGGTGGACCGATGACGACGCCCCCTCAGGCCTGGTTCATCGCCTTCGGCATCGGTTCCCAGGCCGTACTCACCGCCTTTTTCGGTGCCCGGCGGTGGTTGCCGCAGCTCGCGGACCGCGCCGGCTGGCTTGCCTACGCCGTCGCGGGACTCGGCCTCCCGCTCGGGATCTGGTACCTGGCCGGAGGGGAATCCTGGCAACTGCAGGTGGGGCCGCTGCTGCTGGGCGTCTGGGCGGTCTTCGGCTGCTACCTCGACCTCTGGCGCAGGGTGGAGTGGCGCTCGCCGCCCCGGCCCCGGCTGTTGATCCCTTACGTGGCTCTTTATTTTTGGGCACAGATGTTTCTGTGGTGGCCGCTCTGGGGCCGGGAACGCTGGGCGTGGGCCGTCTTCCTGGTCTTGTTTTTCCGCCAACACGGCACTGAACCTTGCGGGACATTTCCCCAGGGCCAACAAGACCCCCGGCTAGCCGAACAGGTTCACCGGCTTGACGATGTCGGCGTAGATCAGCAGGGCGCCCATGCCCATCAGCAGGGCGGCCACGACGTACGTGACCGGCAGCAGTTTGGCGATGTCGAAGGCGCCGGGGTCCGGACGGCCGAACAGCCGGGCGACCTGCCGGCGGGCGCCCTCATAGAGCGCACCGGCGACGTGGCCGCCGTCGAGCGGCAGCAGCGGAACCAGGTTGAACACGGCGAGGGCGAAGTTCAGGCCGCCGAGCAGCCCGACCAGCGCCGCGAGGCGGCTCTGCAGCGGCACCTGCTCCATGGCGGCGACCTCGCCGGCGACCCGGCCCACACCGACCACGCTGATCGGACCGTTCGGGTCGCGGGGCTCCTCGCTGAAGGCCGCCTGCGCCACCCCTGCCACCCGCGCCGGCAGGTTCAGCACGACGCCGGCGATCTGCTTGATGTTTTCCCCGGCCATGGGCAGCACGGCCGACGCCGGCTGCTGCACGAGCGCGGTCTGGGCGCCGATGCCGAGGAAGCCGACGTCCTGGTACTGCAGCTTGCCGTCAACGTCCTTGGCCTGCCGTCCGTCCGCGCCCACGACCGGACGGGCCGAGAGTACCGGGGTGACCGTGGTGGTGACCGGAACGCCGTCGCGCTCTACCGTGATGCTGACCTGCCGGTCCGCGGACGCCCGGATCCAGCCGGTCAGTTCGTCCCAGCTGGTGACGGCTTTTCCGTCGAAGGAGGTGATGCGGTCGTTGGGTTTGAGGCCCGCCGCGGCGGCCGGGGTGGGTTTGCAGTCCGCGGAGTCGGGGTCGACGGTCTCGCCGGCTTTGACCTGGCACTTGGACACGTCGGCGATGGTGGTGGTGGAGGTGGCCACGCCGAAGCCCATCAGCAGCACGGCGGTGAGCACCAGGCCGATCAGCAGGTTCATCGCCGGGCCGCCGAGCATGATGATGATTTTCTTCCAGACCGGAAGCCGGTAGAAGACCCGGTTTGCATCCTCCGGGCCGATTTCCTCGTGCGCCAGGGAGCGGGCGTCGGCGGCAAGGGACTGGAACATCCCGGTGCTGGAGGGGCGGACGCTCCCGTCTTCCTTGTTCGGCGGGTACATGCCGATCATGGACACGAAGCCGCCGAGCGGGATCGCCTTGAGGCCGTACTCGGTCTCGCCCCGGCGCCGGGACCAGAGGGTGGGGCCGAAGCCAATCATGTACTTCGTGACGCGCACTTTGAAGAGCTTGGCCGGGACCAGGTGGCCCACCTCATGGAGGGCGATGGACACGGCGACGCCGATCACGACGAAGACGACGCCAAGGATAAAGAGGACAACGGGGCTCATGCTGGGCTTTGCTACTTCCTGGGCATTTCGGTCGGCTACTTGCTAGGCACTTCCCACGGCCAAACGCTCGAGGGTCCGCGCGCGTGCCCATCGTTCAGCATCCAGCACGGATTCGACCGTCAGCCCGGAGGATCCTGAGTGTCCGCTGAGGACGGCCTCGACGGTGTCGACGATGTCGGTGAAGCGGATCCGGCCGGCGTGGAAGGCCGTCACAGCCTCCTCGTTCGCAGCGTTAAAGACCGCCGGGAAGGTGCTGCCGCGCCGGGCGGCCTCCTTGGCCAGGCCGACGGCGGGGAACGCTTCGGTGTCCAGCGGCTCGAACGTCCAGCTGGTGGCCGTACTCCAGTCGCAGGGCAGCGCCGCGCCGGGTACCCGGTCCGGCCAGCCGAGCCCCAGGGCGATGGGCAGGCGCATGTCCGGCGGGGACGCCTGGGCGATGGTGGACCCGTCGACGAACTGCACCATCGAGTGCACGACGGACTGCGGGTGCACGACGACGTCGATCCGCTCGAGCGGAATGTCGAAGAGCAGGTGGGCCTCGATGACTTCCAGGCCCTTATTGACCAGGGTGGCGGAGTTGGTGGTGACCATCAGGCCCATGTCCCACGTGGGGTGCGCCAGGGCGTCCTGCGGGCTGACGCCGTGCAGTTGGTCCCGGGACATGCCGCGGAACGGCCCGCCGGAGGCGGTGAGGACCAGCCGGTCAACCTCGGCGGCGGTGCCGGAGCGCAGGCACTGGGCAATAGCGGAGTGTTCGGAGTCGACCGGGACGATCTGGCCTTCCCGCGCCGCCGCCTTGACCAGGGCGCCGCCGACGATCAGGGACTCCTTGTTGGCCAGGGCCAGGGTGGCACCGGACTTCAGCGCGGCCAGGGTGGGCGCGAGCCCGATCGAGCCGGTGATGCCGTTGAGGACCACGTCGGCCGGGATCTCCGCGATGCGGGTGGAGGCGTCCGGGCCGGTGAAGACCTCCGGCCGGTATCCGGAGACGCCGGCGGCGCGGGCGGCGTCGT
Organism: Arthrobacter sp. Hor0625; assembly: GCF_052567525.1. Taxonomy (NCBI): domain Bacteria; kingdom Bacillati; phylum Actinomycetota; class Actinomycetes; order Micrococcales; family Micrococcaceae; genus Arthrobacter; species Arthrobacter sp. Hor0625. The sequence continues at coordinate 129,789 of NZ_CP199586.1, forward strand.
CGATCAGTTGCTGCAGCGCCGCGGCGTCGCCGCTGGCAGCGCCGACGGCCCGGGCGCGGGTGTGGACGGCCTGGCGGGCGAGGAGTTCGGGGTTGCCGCCGCCGGCGCTGAGGGCCACGATCTCGAAGCGGTCCGGGGCGCCGTCGACGACGTCGATGGCCTGGGTGCCGATGGACCCGGTGGACCCGAGGAGGACGATTGTGCGCGGCTGCATGCATCCAGTATCCCGCACCGGCCGGGGGCGTTGGTTCCGGCGCGAGATGACAGGTCGCGGCAGTGTCCGGGCGGAACACTGCCGCGTACTGTCATCTCGGCGCGGTACCGGGGCCGCGCGACGCCGCTCATTGACGCCGCGGGCCGCAGGCGTAACGTGGGAATCGTGGAGTGGACGGCCTGGTTTGACGCGCCGGAGTACGAGTTCGCCCGGCAGGTGCTGCAGCGCGGCGTCGCCGCCGTCTACTTCGTGGCCTTCCTGTCGTCCCTGAACCAGTTCCCGGCGCTCCTCGGCGAGCGCGGGCTGTTGCCGGTGCCGGAGTTCCTGGCCCGCGCCGGCCGCAGGGTCCGGCCGACCCTGTTCAGCTGGCGCTACTCCGACGGGCTGCTGCGGGCCGTCTGCGTTTCCGGCCTGGTGATCGCCGGCGTCCTCGTGCTGGGCCTGCCGCAGCAGGGGCCGCCGTGGGTTCCGCTGCTGGCCTTCCTGGCGTTGTGGCTGTTGTACATGTCGGTGGTCAATGTGGGCCAGACGTTCTACGGGTTCGGCTGGGAGATGCTCCTGCTGGAGGCCGGTTTCACCGTGGCGTTCCTGGGCTCCGACCAGACTCCCCCGCCGCGGACCATTCTGATCCTGCTGGCGTGGCTGGTGTTCCGCCTGGAGTTCGGCGCGGGCATGATCAAGATCCGCGGCGGCCGGGAATGGCGGGACCTGACGGCCCTGTACTACCACCACGAGACCCAGCCCATGCCGGGGCCCCTGAGCCGGCAGGCCCACCTGCTGCCCAAGGCCTGGCACCGGCTGGAGGTCCTGGGCAACCACGCCGCCCAGCTGGTGGTGCCGTTCTTCCTCTTTGCCCCGCAGCCGCTGGCCGGCGCGGCCGCGGCGGTCATCATCGTCACCCAGCTCTGGCTGGTGGCCAGCGGCAACTTCGCGTGGCTGAACTGGATGGCGATCCTGCTGGCCTTCGCCGCGGTCAGCGACCCGGTGGCGCACGCCGTGGTGCCCGCCATCCCGCTGGACTGGCACGCCGCTGCCGCCGGTGCGGGCAGCGGGGCCGCCGGCAGCCAGGCACCGGTGGCGTGGCTGGTCGTGGTGGGGCTGGCGACGGTGCTGTTGCTGGTGCTCAGCTACCGCCCGGCCGAGAACCTCTTCTCGCATTACCAGCTGATGAATGCCGCCTTCAACCGTTGGCAGTTGGTCAACGCCTACGGCGCGTTCGGCACCGTCACCAAGCAGCGGATCGAGATCGTGGTGGAGGGAACGTTGTCCGCGGAGCCGGACGAGGCGGCGGACTGGCGCGAGTACGGGTTCCGGGGCAAGCCCGGGGATGTCCGGCGGATTCCGCGCCAGTGGGCCCCGTACCACCTGCGCCTGGACTGGCTGATGTGGTTCCTGCCGCTGCGCAGCGTGCACGAGCAGTGGTTTTACACGTTCCTGGCCAAATTGCTGGTAGCCGACCGTCCGACCCTGCGCCTGCTGCGGCACGATCCGTTCGGCGGCGCCCGCCCGCGCTGGGTGCGGGCCCGCAGCTTCCTCTACCGCTTCGCCACCCGGGCGGAGTTCCGCGCCACCGGCCAGCGCTGGATCCGGGTCCCGCTGCAGGAGTCGATTCCGCCGCTGTCCCTGCCGCCGGAAGACTGAGTGCCAGCTGACGCAAATGGCCGGAATGGTGGATACCATTCCGGCCATCTGCGGCAAATCAGCGCTTGCAACTCAGACGGACACCGATTCCTTCTCGGTCGTCGCTTCCAGGGCGGCCTGCCGGCGGCGCAGCCACCAGGATCCGAGGAAGATCAGCGCCATGGTCGCGTAGACCACGACGGCGAACGGCGTCGAGAGCAGGGCCGAGGGGTCGTTCTGGGAGAGCTGCAGCGAGCGCCGCAACTGAACTTCGAACATCGGCCCGAGGATCATGGCCACCACCATGGGCGCCACGGGGTAGCCGTAGCGGCGCATGAAGTACCCCAGCACGCCGACGACCAGCAGGACGCCGACGTCGCTCGGCGAGAAGTTCACCGAGAAGGCGCCGAGCGCTGCGAAGACCAGGATGCCGGCGTACAGGTAGGGCCGCGGGATCTGCAGGATCTTCACCCAGAGCCCGACGAGCGGCAGGTTCAACACCAGCAGCATCAGGTTGCCCACGTACAACGAGGCGATCAGGGTCCAGACCAGCGCGCCCTGGTTTTCGAACAGGAGCGGTCCGGGCTGGATCTGGTAGCGCTGGAAGGCCGTCAGCATCATGGCGGCGGTCGCCGTCGTCGGAATGCCGAGGGTCAGCAGCGGCACCAGGACGCCGGCGGCGGCGGCGTTGTTGGCCGCTTCCGGTCCGGCAACACCCTCGATCGCGCCCCGGCCGAACTGCGCCTTGCGGGGGCCCTTGGCGAGCCTCCGCTCGGCGGCGTAGGACAGGAACGTCGACACGTCCGCGCCGCCGGCCGGCACGGTGCCGATCGGGAAGCCGATGAACGTCCCGCGCAGCCACGGTTTCCAGGACCGCTGCCAGTCCTCCTTGGACAGCCAGGCGTTCTTGCCCTTGCTGACCGGGATGACCTCCACCGGGCCGTGCCGCAGCTTGGACGCGACGTACAGGGCCTCGCCGAGGGCGAAGAGCCCCACCGCGACCAGCACCATGTCGATGCCGTCCACCAGGTTGGGATTGTCGAAGGTGAAGCGCTGCTGCGCGGTGCTGTCGTCGATGCCGATCAGGCCGATGAACAGGCCCAGGGCCAGGGACGCCAGGCCGCGGAGTACCGAGGCGCCCAGCAGGGCGCCGACCGTCAGGAAGGCCACCACCATCAGGGCGACGTAGTCCACCGGGCCGAGGCCGACGGCGAGTTCGGCCACCACCGGGGCGAGGAAGGACAGCAGCACGGTGGCGATGGTGCCGGCGATGAACGAGCCGATCGCCGCCGTCGCGAGCGCCGCGGCTCCCCTGCCGGCCTTCGCCATTTTGTTGCCCTCGAGCGCGGTCACGATCGAGGAGGATTCCCCGGGGGTGTTGAGCAGGATGGACGTGGTGGAGCCGCCGTACATGCCGCCGTAGTAGATGCCGGCGAAGACGATCAGCGCCGCCGCCGGATCCAGGGCATAGGTGATCGGCATCAGCAGCGCCACGGTCATGGCCGGACCGATGCCCGGGAGCACCCCGACGGCGGTGCCTACGAAGACGCCGCCGAGCGCGTACAACAGGTACACCGGCTGGAGCGCCGTCGTGAAGCCTTCGAGCAGGAGCATGAAGCTATCCATGGAAGAACGGCACCCCCTCGAGCAGCGGGCCCGGCGGGAGCGAGACGCCCAGCAGGCCGCCGAAGACGTACTGCAGCACCAGCGCCATGATCACCGAGACCAGCGCGGCCTTCCACAGCGGCTTGGCCTCCAGGGTCCAGGCGGAGCCGGTGAACAGCACGGCGGCCGCGACCGGCCAGCCGGCGGGTTCGATCAGGAAGATGTGCAGCACCACGAAGCCGACGAGCTTGGCCAGCGCCGTCCAGTCGGTCTTGGCGGTGACGTCCAGGTCCTCCCCTTCCTCGGCCTGCCCGACCTTGCCGCGCAGGACCTGGACCACGATGCCGGTGCCGACGAGCACCAGCATGCTGCAGACGATGTACGGGAAGGCGCGGGGGCCGATGCCGGTCTCCGACGGCGGGATCGGGATCGACCCCGCCGTCAGGAGCCCCGCCGCGCCCACGCTGACGAACAACAGGGCGAAGAGGATCTCCCCCGTTGGGCGCCTGGCGGGCGTAAGAGCGTGCGAAGACATTGCTACTTGACCAGGCCGATCTCCGACAGGGTGGTCTTGACCTTGGTGATGTCCTCGGTGAGGAAGGTCTTGAAGCCGTCGCCGGCGAGGAAGGCGTCGTCCCAGTTGTTCTTCTTCAGGGTGGACTTCCAGGCCTCCGTGTCGTGCAGCTTGGTCACGACCTCGGTCAGCTTGGCCTTCTGGGCGTCATCGATCGAGCCGGGGGCCACCACGCCGCGCCAGTTGGTCAGCACGACGTCGATGCCTTGGTCCTTGAGCGGCTTGATGCCGGGCAGCGCCGGGGCCTCGGTTTTGCCGGAGACGGCGAGCGCGCGGACCTTGCCGGCCTTGACCTGCTCGGCGTATTCGCCGACGCCGGAGATGCCGGCCTGGACTTTGTTGCCCAGCAGTGCGGCGATGGATTCCCCGCCGCCGGAGTAGCCGATGTAGTTCAGCTTGTCCGCTTCCACGCCCTGGGACTTCAGGATCTGGCCGGCCAGGATGTGGTCCGCGCCGCCTGCGGAACCGCCGGTGATGGCGACACCCTTGCCGTTGGCCTTGATGTCGGCGACGAGGTCCTGCACCGTCTGGTACTTCGACGACGCCGGGACCACCAGGACCAGCGGCTCCTCGGTCAGCCGGGCGATCGGGGTGGTGTCCTCGAGCCGGGTCTTGGCCCCGTTGGTCTCGACGGCGCCGACCATGACATAGCCCATCACCATCAGGGTGTTGGCGTCCTTTTCGGTGGCGAGCTTGGCCAGGCCGTTGGTTCCGCCGCCGCCGCCGATGTTCGTCACCTGGGCCGAGGTGACGAGCTTGTTGGCCTGCAGGTCGGCCTGCAGGGCGCGGCCGGTCTGGTCCCAGCCGCCGCCGGGGTTGGCGGGAACGATGATGCTGAGCTTCTTGAGCGAGTCGCTGCTGCTGGACCCGGCGGAAGCGCCGCCGCCGCAGGCTGAGGCGGCGAGTACGAGGCCGGCCGCGCCGGCGACGAGGGCTGCCCGGCGGCTGAAGTTGAGGTGGGACGTCATGATCTCTCCTTGGAAAAATGTGATGCACATCATTGGAATCACTTCCCCGACCGTAGGGGCGGGTCCGGGCCGCGAACAGCATTAGGACGTAGAGGTAGTAGTGGTCATATTGGTCACGGCCGCGGGCCCCTGTTCGGCCCGTCCTTGCCGGGCCCGGGTGGGACACTTGTGACATGGTTCACAGGATTCCGCTGCGCTTCCAGCTGGTCGCGCTCCAGCTCGGCATTGTCCTGGCCGTGCTCACCGTCGTGGGTGCCGTGACGATCCGGATGCAGGAGCAGCAGTTGCGGGACGCGTACAAGGGCCGCATGATCGGCGTGGCCGAAAGTGTCGCCCGGTTGCCCTCCGTGGTGCAGGCGTTCGGCACCAGCGCCCCCGAACAGACCATCCAGCCCATCGCCGAGGTGATCCGGCAGGCCTCCAACGTCACCTATGTGGTGGTGACCGACCGCAACGGCGTCCGGCAGTCCCACCCGAATCCCGCGGAGATCGGCCGGCACGTCTCCACGGATCCCTCCGTGCCGCTGTCCGGGGACATCTATGTCGGCACGCAGACCGGCACCCTCGGTGAGTCCTGGCGGGTCAAGGTGCCGATTTTCGACCACTCCGGCGCGGTGATCGGCTCGGCGTCGGTGGGGGTGCTGGAAAGCACCCTGGCTGCGGACCTGAACGAGGACCTGCCGTTGCTCTTCGGCTGGCTGCTGGGCGCGGCGCTGCTGAGCTCGCTCGGCGCCATGTACGTGTCGAAGCTGGTCTGGCGGCGGATCTACAAGTTGGAACCGGAGGACATCGCCGCGCTGCTGGAGACCCGGGACGCCATGCTGCACGGCCTGGGCGAGGGCCTGATGGCCGTCGACGCCGAGGGTCGGGTGGCGCTGGTGAACGACGAGGCCCGCCGGCTGCTGGGCGTGGGCGAGGAGATCCTCGGCACCGCCGCCACGGACTCGCTGGAGCCCGGCATCCACCGGCTGCTGGCCTCCGGCTCCGCCACTGAGGAACTGGTGCTCTCCGGGGAACGGATCCTGCTGGGCAAGGTCAATGCGGCCACCGTGGACGGCCGGGAGGTCGGCAAGGTGCTGATCCTGCGGGACCGGACCGAGCTGCACACCATGCTGCGGGACCGCGACGGTGCCCTGGACGTCACCCAGGCGCTGCGGGCCCAGGCGCACGAGTTCGCCAACAAGCTGCATGTCATCTCCGGCCTCCTCGAGCTCGGCGAGCAGGCCCAGGCCGTCGATTACCTGGGCCGGAGCCAGAGCGACGCCGCGTTCGTGGACCGCCCGCTGGCGCCGGGAATCACCGACGACGGCGTACGGGCGCTGCTGATCGCCAAGTCCACGGTGTGCGCCGAGCGGGGCATCGACATCGACGTGGATGCCGCGTCGGTGTGCACCCCGGACGGCACGGACGATGCGATCACGGTGCTGGGCAACCTGATCGACAACGCCGTGGACGCCGTCGGCTATGACAGCACGATCGCCGTCGCCCTCGCCGAGGGGCCGGCCGGCCGCACCTTTATGGTGGACGACGGCGGCCCCGGCGTCCCCGAGTCGGAGCGCGAGGCGGTCTTCGACGCCGGCGTGACGAGCAAGGAGCCGGACGGGATCAATACGCGCGGCTTTGGCCTGGCCCTGGTCCGGCGGGTGGCGCAGCGCCGGGAGGGCTCGGCCACGGTAACCCGTTCGGAGCTGGGCGGCGCCTGCTTTACCGTTGTTTTGAGGACGGCGGGTCCCGGGACCTCCGAAGCGTCGGCCGGACCCACGGCGGCCCGGCCTACAACCGAAGAGGCGGTACTGGAACAGCTATGAGCGGCATTCGCACCCTCATCATCGACGATGACGTGGCAGTGGCCGGGATCCATCACGGCTTCCTACTGGCCCGCGGCGGTTTCGACGTGGTGGGCATGGCCCACACCGGCCAGCAGGGGCTGGATCTCGCGGCGGAGCTGCAGCCGGAACTGGTCCTGCTGGACATCCACCTGCCGGACATGTCCGGCCTGGACGTGCTGCAGTCGCTCCGAAACCGGCCCCGGCAGCCGGTCGATGTCCTGGTCATCACGGCGTCCCGAGAGCTGGAGACCGTCCGCTCGGCCATGGCCGGCGGCGTGCTGCACTACCTGGTCAAGCCCTTCACGTCGAAGGCGCTGAACGAGCGGCTGGACGGATACGTGGCGTTGCGGGACGAGCTCGCCGCCGGCGCCTCGGCCGGGCCCCTGGACCAGGACCGGATCGACCGGCTGGTGGCTCCGCGGGCGGTTCCGGACGCTCCGGAGGTCCCCGACCCGGCGGTTTCCGGCAGCCCGGCGGTGAGGCTGCCGAAGGGTTTGTCCCGGCCCACCCTGGACGCGGTGATCGGGGCGCTGCGGGCCAGCCCGGAGGACGTTTCCGCGGCCGGGCTGGCGCAGCAGCTGGGGCTGTCCAGGGTCAGCGCCCGCCGCTACCTGGAGTATCTCGTGGTCAACGGGTTCGCCCGGCTCACCCCGCGCTACGGGGCGGCGGGCCGGCCCGAGAACCGCTACCTGTGGAAGCGCTGAGCAGGCCCCGCCCTGCTGGGGAGCCCTAGCGGCCGGCGCGGCGGAGGGTGGCCTCGGCGTGTTTGAGGATCGGTCCGTCGATCATCTTGCCCTGGTACTGGAAGACGCCCGTGCCGGCCGCAGCGGCGGCGGCGAGCAGTTCGGTGGCCGCGGCGACGTCGGCCTCGGACGGGGCGTAGGCCTCCCGGACCACGGCCACCTGGTTCGGGTGGATGCAGGCCTTGGAGCCGAACCCGGACGCGACGGCATCCCGGGACTCGGCGGCGAGGCCGTCCAGGTCCGGGATGTTGACGTAGACGGAGTCCACGGCTTCCTTGCCGGCGGCACGGGCGGCGAGCAGCACCATGGAGCGGGCGTGCAGCGCCACGGCGCGGTAGCCGCCGTCGTCGGTCCGGCTGGAGGTGCCGCCGAGCGAGGCGAGCAGGTCCTCGGCGCCCCACATCAGGGCCACGACATTGGGTTCGGCGGCGATGGCGGCGGCGTTCACGATGCCGGCGGCGGTCTCGCACAGGGCGATCACGCTGTAGTCCTCAAGCTCCCTGAGCTGGGCGGCGCTCTCGGCCTTGGCGAGCATCACGTGCCGGTACGGGGTGTGCTTGAGGCAGTGCAGGTCCTTTTCGAACTCGTCCGTCCCGGCCGGGTTAATCCGGATGATGGTGCGGCTCGGGTCCAGTTCGGGGACGTCCCCGGCGGAGCCCAGCTGGGCCAGGATCGCACCGCGGGCGCGCTGCTTGTCCGCCGGCGCGACGGCGTCCTCGAGGTCGACGATCACGGCGTCGGCCCGCTCGGCGGCTTTTTGGAAACGCTCGGGGCGGTCGGCGGGGCAGAACAGCAGGGCGGGGCCCATTAGGAAGGTCATGCTTCGATTCTCCCCTTTTCGCCGGCTTCCTGCTGTGCACTCTCCTGCTGTGCATCCGCTTGCTGCCGGGCGTGTGCCGTGCTCGTCCACATCAGGCAGCTGCGGGTGGCGAGGGCCACGACGGTGCCGTCCTGGTTCCGGCCGGTGTGCCGCATCGTGACGATGCCCTGGCCGGGCCGGGAGGAGGAGAGCCGCTTTCCGGTCACCTCGGTCTCCGTGTAGAGCGTGTCCCCGTGGTAGAGCGGGTGCGGGAAGGAAACGTCGGTCAGTCCCAGCTGCGCGATGATGGTGCCCTGGGTCAGCTGCGGAACCGACTGGCCCACGAGCGTGGCGAGGGTGAACATGGAGTTCACCAGCCGCTGGCCGAAGGGCTGCCCGGCACTCCAGGCGGCGTCGAGGTGCAGCGCCTGGGTGTTCATGGTCATGGTGGTGAACAGGACGTTGTCCGTCTCGGTCACGGTCCGGCCGGGCCGGTGCGCGTAGAGGACGCCTTCTTCGAGCTCGTCGAAGTACAGGCCGCGCTGCTCGATGACCCGGGGGCCGGCGGATTCGGGCGTTGCGTTCGTTGTCATACGGTCAGTTCCTGGTCTTCCTCGAATAGTTCGGCACCGGTCGCGGCTGCCACGTCCTCCGCGGTGACGCCGGGGGCAAGTTCCCGCAGCACCAGCCGCGAGGTCCCGCCGTCGGTCACGACGTCGATCACGGCCAGGTCGGTGATGATCCGGTCGACGCAGCCCTTGCCGGTGAGCGGCAGGGTGCAGCGCTCGACGATTTTAGGGTTGCCGTTGCGGTCCACGTGCTCCATCATCACGATCACCTTCTTCGCCCCGAAGACCAGGTCCATCGCGCCGCCCATGCCCTTGACCATCTTGCCGGGGATCATCCAGTTGGCCAGGTCGCCGTTCTGGGCCACCTCCATCGCCCCCAGGACGGCGACGTCGACGTGCCCGCCGCGGATCATCCCGAAGGAGGCCGCAGAGTCGAAGAAAGCGGCGCCCTTATTCACCGTGACGGTTTCCTTGCCCGCGTTGATCAGGTCCGGGTCCACCTGGTCGTTGGCCGGGTAGGGACCGACGCCGAGGATGCCGTTTTCCGAGTGCAGCACCACCTCGACCCCGTCCGGGATGTAGTTAGGGATCAGCGTGGGCATGCCGATACCGAGGTTGACGTACTGGCCGTTGCGCGGTTCCCGGGCGACCCGGGCGGCCAATTCGTTCCGGGTCCAGCCCTTGCCCTGGACGCCGGGGCCATGGTCGACGGCGGGCGGCCGGTACTCGTGGCGGACCGCCTCGGGACGGGGCGGGGCACCCTGGGTGTTGTTCGACTCCACGGCTACGCTCCTTGCTGCTCGGTGGTGCGGGTGGTGCCGGGCGCGCCGGCCGGCTGTTCCGCGACGGTGCGCTTTTCGATGCGCTTCTCCGCCTCCGGGGCAAGCACCACGCGATGGACGAAGATGCCCGGGACATGGATGTGTTCCGGGTCCAGCTCGCCCGGTTCCACGAGTTCCTCGACCTCGGCGATGGTGATCTTCCCGGCCATGGCGCACAGCGGGTTGAAGTTCATCGCGGCGGCGTGGAAGACCAGGTTCCCGTGCCGGTCGCCTTTCCAGGCGTGGACCAGGCCGAAGTCCGGGGTCAGCGCTTCCTCCAGCACGTAGTCGGCGCCGTGGAAACTGCGGACCTCCTTGGGCGCGGAAGCGACCGCGATGGTGCCGTCGGCGTCGTACTTCTGCGGCAGGCCGCCGTCGGAGACCTGCGTGCCGACCCCGGCGGGCGTGTAGAACGCGGGGATGCCCGCTCCCCCGGCGCGCAGCTTTTCGGCCAGGGTGCCCTGCGGGGTGAGGACCACCTCGAGTTCACCGGCTAGGTACTGCCGGGCGAATTCCTTGTTCTCCCCCACGTAGGAGCTGATCGTGCGCCGGATCCGGCCGTCCTTGAGCAGGATGCCCAGGCCCCAGTCGTCCACGCCGCAGTTGTTGCTGACGGTTTCCAGGTCCGTCGCGCCGCGCTCGTGCAGGGCCGCGATCAGCGCGACCGGAATGCCGCAGAGGCCGAACCCGCCGACGGCCAGCGAGGCGCCGTCGGGGATGTCCGCGACGGCCTCGGCGGCGCTGGCAACAACTTTGTTGATCATCGGTGAACCCTTCCGGCCGGCTACAGTCCCAGTTCGCGGGCGATCAGCATCAGCTGGACCTCCGTGGTGCCCTCGCCGACCTCGAGGATCTTGGAATCGCGGTAGTGGCGCGCCACGGTGAACTCGTTGATGAAGCCATAGCCGCCGAACACCTGGGTGGCGTCCCGCGCGTTGTCCATGGCTGCCTCGCCTGCGATCATCTTAGCGATGGCGGCCTGGGTCTTGAACGGCTTGCCGGCGAGCATCCGGGCGGCCGCGTCGTAGTAGGCCAGGCGGGCGGTGTGCGCCCGTGCTTCCATCCGCGCGATCTTGAACGCGATGGCCTGGTACTTGCCGATGTTCTGGCCGAAGGCGCTGCGTTCCTTGGCGTACTTCACCGACTGGTCCACGCAGCCCTGGGCGGCGCCGACGGCGAGCGCGGCGATGGCGATCCGGCCCTCGTCGAGAATGGAGAGGAAGTTGGCGTAGCCGCGGCCACGGGTGCCGAGCAGGTTGGCCTCCGGCACCCGGACGTTGTCGAGGGTCAGCGGGTGGGTGTCCGAGGCGTTCCAGCCGACCTTGTTGTAGGCCTTTTCCGCCGTGAACCCCGGCGTGCTGGTGGGCACCAGGATGGTGGAGATTTCCTTCTTGATGCTGCCGTCGGGGCGTTCCTCCTGGCCGGTGACGGCGGTGACGGTGACGAGTTTGGTGATGTCGGTGCCCGAGTTGGTGATGAAGGCCTTGTTGCCGTTGATGACCCATTCACCGCCTTCGAGCCGCGCGGCGGTCTTGGTGCCTCCGGCGTCGGAGCCGGCTTCGGGCTCGGTCAGGCCGAAGCCGGCGAGCGCTTTGCCGGAGGCGAGCAGCGGCAGCCATTCCTGCTTCTGTGCGTCGTTGCCGAAGCGGTGGATCGGCATGGCGCCGAGCGAGACACCCGCTTCGAGGGTGATGGCGACCGACTGGTCCACCCGGCCGAGCTGCTCGAGGGCCAGGGCGAGGGCGAAGTAGTCGCCGCCCATCCCGCCGAATTCTTCCGGGAATGGAAGGCCGAACAGGCCCATGTCCGCCATCTGGGAGACGACCTCGTAGGGGAAGCTGTGCTCTTCGTCGTGCTTGGCGGAGACCGGGGCGACGACCTGGTCGGCGAATTCGCGGACGGTGTCGCTGAGGTCCTGGTAGTCCTCGGTGAGTTCAAAATCCGGCATGGGGTGACTCCTGTGTCTGGGGTGGCAGTGGTGTGGTGCTGACGTTGTGGCTTGCTACTCCGCCGCGCCCATGGCGATGACGGATTCCTCGACGGTGTCCTCGGCTTTGGAGTCCTCCGGCGAATGGGCGGGGTGGATGGTGGCGAGGACCTGGTCGGCCTTGACCAGGTCTCCGGTGCCGGCGCTGATGTGGACGGTGCCGTCGAGGGGTGCCACGAGCTGGTGCTCCATCTTCATCGCCTCCACGGCGAGCAGCACCTGGCCGGCGGTCACGGTGTCGCCGTTGCTGACCGAGACGGAGACCACGGTGCCGGGCATCGGCGAACGCACTGCCGGGTCGGCGGCGCCTTCCTCGCGTTCGACGGCGGCCAGTACCCGGGCGAGCCGGGCCTCGCGGGTAAGCACTTCGAGGCGGCAGGACCAGCCGTCGTTGCCGAGGAAGATCTTCGTGGGTGCCGGGCTGTCCGGGCCCGGGCCATAAGGTCCCGCAGTCACCTGCGCGAGGGAGAAGAGCCGGGTTTCGCCCCCGAGAGTCACTTCCGCCTGGTTGCGCCGGCCGGACCCCAATGACGCCGTGCGTCGCGGGCCGCCATCGACGCTGACCGTAGCCGTCCCCTGCCCTACCGAACCGGAAACCTCAACGGTGGCAATTCCACCGTCAGGGGTTCCGAGACTGATCCGGCGCGGGGCAGCTGCACCGAGCCGCCACCCGTCACGCCGCTGCCAGGGTCCCTCCCCGGCGTCGTGCGCATCGGTCTCCCGCATCGCCGCGGCGAAGACGGCGGCCGCGGCCACCTCGAAGTCGCCGGCATGCCGGAACGTGAACTCGGGCATCTTGCGTTCGATCAGGCCGGTGTCGAGGCGGCCGGCGCGGACGTCGGCGTCGTTGACCAACAGCCGCAGGTATTCAACGTTGGTGTCTATGCCCAGCGCCGTGTAGCCGGCGAGCGCTTCGTCGAGGGTGTTCAGGGCGGCGGTGCGGTCCTCGCCCCACGCAATGACCTTGGAGATCATCGGGTCGTAGTTCGCGGAGATCTCCAGGCCCTCCAGGAGCGCTGAGTCGACACGGACGCGACCTCCTGCAGCACCTGGTTCTTCGTCCAGCACAATGACCCGGCCAGTTGACGGCAGGAAGTTCTTCTCCGGGACCTCCGCGTACACCCGCGCCTCCACGGAGTGTCCGGTGAGGACGATGTCGTCCTGGCTCACGGTCAGCTCCTCGCCGGCGGCGATGCGCACCTGCCACTCAACCAGGTCGACGCCGGTAACCATCTCGGTGACCGGGTGCTCGACCTGCAGGCGGGTGTTCATCTCCATGAAGAAGAACTCGTCCGGGGCGTTGTCGGAGACCAGGAACTCCACGGTGCCGGCGCCGGAGTAGTTGACACTCCGGGCCGCGTTGCAGGCGGCCTCGCCGAGCCGGGCGCGGATGGCGGCGCCGTCGGGCAGGCCTTCGAGCAGCGGGGACGGGGCTTCCTCGATCACCTTCTGGTGGCGGCGCTGCAGGGAACACTCGCGCTCGCCCAGGTGGATGACGTTGCCGTGGTTGTCTGCCAGGACCTGGACCTCGATGTGCCGCGGGGTGGTGACGAGCCGTTCCAGGAACAGGGTGTCGTCACCGAAGGCGCTGGCCGCGACCCGCCGGGCGGTGGCGAGGGTTTCCGCCAGATCCTCGGGCCGTTCGACAACGTGCATGCCCTTGCCGCCGCCGCCGGCGGAAGGCTTGATCAGCAGCGGATAGCCGACGCCGGCCGCGGCCTCGATCAGCTGCGCGTCGCTCATGCCGGGTTCGGCGATGCCCGGCACCACCGGGACGCCGTAGCCGGTGACGTGGTTCTTGGACCGGATCTTGTCGCCCATGACGTTCAAGGATTCGACGCCGGGGCCGATGAAGGTGATGCCGGCCTGCTCCAGGGCGCGGGCAAAGTCGGCGTTCTCGCTCAGGAAGCCGTAACCGGGGTGCACGGCCTCCGCGCCGGTCTCGCGGCAGGCCTGGATGATGGCCTCGATCTTGAGGTAGCTCTCGGTGGCGGCCGCCGGGCCGATCCGGACGGCGACGTCGGCTTCCCGCACGTGGCGGGCGCCGGCGTCGGCGTCGGAATAGACGGCGACCGAACGGATGCCAAGGGCGCGCAGGGTGCGGATCACGCGGCAGGCGATCTCGCCGCGGTTGGCCACCAGGACGGTGCCGAACAGCGGCTTGGCGGTTGTGGAAATAGTGGGGGTGGAAGTAACAGTCACAGCGGGGCTCACATCCGGAACAGGCCGAAGGAGGTCTCCGGCAGCGGGGTGCGGGAAACGACGTCGAGCGCCAGTCCCAGGACGGTGCGGGTGTCCGCGGGGTCGATCACGCCGTCGTCCCAGAGGCGGGCGGTGGAGTAGTAGGGGCTGCCCTGGTCCTCGTACTGCTGTTTGATCGGGGCCTTGAAGGCTTCCTCCTCCGCGGCGGACCATTCCTCGCCACGGGCCTCGTACTGGTCCCGCTTGACGGTCGCGAGCACGCTGGAGGCCTGGTTCCCGCCCATCACGGAGATGCGGGAGGCCGGCCACATCCAAAGGAAGCGCGGCGAGTAGGCGCGGCCACACATCGAGTAGTTGCCCGCGCCGAAGGAGCCGCCGATCACGACGGTCAGTTTGGGCACGCGGGCGGTGGCGACGGCGGTGACCATCTTGGCGCCATTCTTGGCGATGCCGCCCTGCTCGTAGTCCTTGCCGACCATGAAGCCGGAAAGGTTCTGTAGGAAGATCAGCGGAATGCCGCGCTGGTCGCACAGTTCGATGAAGTGTGCGCCCTTGAGCGAGGATTCGCTGAAGAGCACGCCGTTGTTTGCCACGATCCCCACCGGGTGGCCGTGAACTTTCGCGAAGCCGGTGACCAGGGTGGTGCCATAGTTCTTCTTGAACTCGTGGAAGCGGCTGCCGTCGACGAGCCGGGCGATGACCTCGCGCACGTCGTACTGGGCGTTGACGTCGGTGGGCACGGCGCCGTATAGCTCGTCCGGGTCCGCCGCCGGTTCGACGACGGTGTCGATCTCCCAGGCCGGGGGCGCCGGCTGCGGCAGGGTGGAGACGATGTCGCGGACGATCTGCAGGGCATGTTCGTCGTTCTCGGCCAGGTGGTCGGTGACCCCGGAGATCTTCGAGTGCACGTCGCCGCCGCCGAGTTCCTCGGCCGTGACGATTTCGCCGATCGCCGCCTTCACCAGCGGCGGGCCGCCCAGGAAGATCGTGCCCTGGTTGCGGACGATCACCGTCTCATCGCTCATCGCGGGAACGTAGGCGCCGCCGGCGGTGCAGGACCCCATCACGGAGGCGATCTGCGGGATCTTTGCAGCCGACATCTTCGCCTGGTTGAAGAAGATCCGGCCGAAGTGCTCCTTGTCCGGGAAGACCTCGTCCTGCTTGGGCAGGAACGCGCCGCCGGAGTCCACCAGGTAGATGCAGGGAAGACGGTTCTCCAGGGCAATTTCCTGAGCCCGGAGGTGCTTCTTGACCGTCATCGGGTAATAGGTGCCGCCCTTGACGGTGGCGTCGTTGGAGATCACCAGCACCTGGCGGCCGTGGACCAGGCCGATCCCGGCGATGACGCCGGCGCCGGGCGATTCGTCGTTGTACATGCCGTTGGCCGCGAGCGGCGCGATTTCCAGGAAGGGGCTTCCGTCGTCCAGCAGCCGGTCGATCCGCTCGCGCGGGAGGAGCTTGCCTCGGGCGACGTGCCGTTCCCGGGACTTCTCGGGACCGCCCAGCGCCGCGGCGGCGAGCCGTTCCTTCAGTTCCCGGGCCAGGCCGAGCTGCGCCTCTTGGTTCGCGGCGAAGCCGGGGCTTCCGGCGTTCACCTGGCTGGCAATTGTCTCCATTGACTGCTTCCGTCCTCGGCCGCTGAGCCGGTCCGCCCGGCGGCGCCCGGCAGTTTCGGTTAGTAACGCATAACTGAGATTTAGGTTAGTCTCTATTAACTGTGATGTCCAACACAGAATCCCCCTCCGCGGGGTTGCCGTACGGGGCTTCACGCACACAACAGCCGAGAAGAAGGGCGCGCCGGTGACCGAGACCAGCCAGCCAACCCAGCGGAGCCAGGCCAAGGAGAACCGCCGTAAGGCGCTCCTCACAGCCGCCGCGGCGCTCTTCGCCGCGGACGGGTTCAACCGCGTCTCCCTGGAGGACCTCGGCGCGGCGGCCGGAGTCAGCGGGCCAGCCGTCTACCGCCATTTCGCCGGGAAGCAGGCGGTCCTGGGCGCGCTGCTGCTCAGTGTGAGCCAGGATCTGCTCGAGGGCGGCCGCACCGTGGTGGCCGGATCCGACGATGCCGCGTCCGCTTTGGCGGGACTGGTTGAATTCCACGTTGACTTCGCGCTCAGCAACCCCGACGTCATCCGGGTCCAGGACCAGGACTTCAGCAACCTCGACGACGGCGAGCAGGCCGAGGTGCGTGCGCTGCAGCGCAGCTATGTCGAGCTCTGGGTCGATGTGCTGGCCGGCCTGCACCCGGCCACCGACCCTGCCGAGCTGAGGATGCGCGCGCACGCCACCTTCGGCCTGATCAACTCCACCCCGCACTCGGTCCGCACCCAGGGCCGCCGGATGGCCCTCAAGCGTGCCCGGCCGCTGCTCGAAAGCATGGCACTGGCCGCCCTGCTGGCCCCGGCGGCTCCCCCGGCCCGCGGCTGACCGGCCGCACACCGGCACCCCGCCGTCGTCGGCGCCCCGTCGGCTGCACTCCGTGAACCTGTCCCGCGTTCGCGGGGCACTTTGGTGCGGACACGCCGCTATCCAAAGCCCCGGCGTCGGAAAGTGCCCGCAAAGTGCCCTCGGTCGACGACGCCGAGGAACCCGACGTCGAATAGTGGCCACGAAGTGCCCCCCGGACGGCAAAGGGCCGGGCACCCACCCGACGGATGGATGCCCGGCCCCTCGGCTGAACGTGCCTAGGCCATGGCCAGCGCCATGCCGGGGTCGGCGAGGATGGCGCCGAGGTCCTGCAGGAACCGGGACCCCTGTTCGCCGTCGACCAGCCGGTGGTCGAAGGACAGGCTGAGCGTCATCACCTGGCGCAGCGCGACCTCGTCCTGGTACTCCCACGGCATCTTCCGCACCGCGCCGACGGCCAGGATGGCGGCCTCGCCCGGGTTGAGGATGGGGGTTCCGGCATCGATGCCGAAGACGCCGATGTTCGTGATGGAGATGGTGCCGCCGGACAGGTCCGCCGGGGCGGTCTTTCCGGCCCGGGCGGTGTCGGTCAGCTCGGTCAGCGCCGTGGAGAGCTCGAGCAGCGACATCCGGTCCGCGTCCTTGATGTTCGGCACGGTCAGCCCGCGCGGTGTCGCGGCCGCGATGCCGAGGTTGACGTAGTTGAACTGGATGATTTCCTGGTTGGCCTCGTCCCACCGGGCGTTGAGCGTCGGGTGGTTCCGCAGCGCGATCAGCACGGCCTTGGACACCAGCGTCAGCGGCGTGAGCTTGTAGCCCGCGAAGGACCGGCTGGCCTTCAACCGGGCCAGCAGCTCCATGGTGGGCGTGACATCCAGGGTGAGGAACTCCGTGACGTGCGGCGCGGTGAAGGCGCTGGAGACCATGGCCGCCGCGGTGAATTTCCGCACCCCCTTGATGGGGGTCCGGGTCTCCCGCCCGGCTGGCGCGGCTGCGGCCGCCGAAGCGCCGGGCTGCACGCCGGCGAGTTCCTGCGGGGCGACCGGAAGGTCGCCGCCGCCGACGAAGTTCCGCACGTCGTCGCGGGTGATGAGCCCCCGCTCCCCCGTGCCGGTGACCGCAGCGAGGTCGACGCCGAGGTCCTTGGCCAGCTTGCGCACCGGCGGCGTCGAACGCGGCCGCTCGGCCGGCCGGGTGTCCTCGGACGCCGGGGCGGCCTCGCGCACCGGCTGCGGCTGCGGTGCAGCTGCGGGCGCAGGTGCCGGCATAGCGGCCGGTTCGACGGCGGGCGCCGGCGCCACGGCCGGCGCTGCGGCCGGCGCTGCGGCAGCGGCGAAGGTGCGGGCTCGGCGGGCCGGGCGGCCGGAGCCTTCGAGCACGGCGCCGTAGCCTACGAGGTTTGGCTCGCGCTTGGCGGAGCCTTCCGGCCCGCCGTCGGCGCCGCCGTCGTCGCCCTCAATTTCGAAGGAGACGATCGGCTTGCCGACCTCCACCACGGTGCCCGGCTGCTCGTGCAGCGCGGTCACGACGCCGGCGAACGGCGAGGGCAGTTCGACCACTGCCTTCGCCGTTTCCACCTCGGCGATGATCTGGTTGAGCGTGACGGTGTCCC
The DNA here is from genome assembly GCF_052567525.1 of Arthrobacter sp. Hor0625. Lineage (NCBI taxonomy): Bacteria > Bacillati > Actinomycetota > Actinomycetes > Micrococcales > Micrococcaceae > Arthrobacter > Arthrobacter sp. Hor0625. The sequence continues at coordinate 147,738 of NZ_CP199586.1, forward strand.
CCACGCCGACCTTCCAGGCGACGATTTCCGATTCGGTCAGGCCCTCGCCGAGGTCCGGAAGACGGAATTCCTTGATCATGGTGGCGGTCATCCTTCCAGCCCGCTCAGGGAATTGGGGCGGCCCAGGGCACGGTCGACGCCGTCGAGGATCCTGTCCAGGCCGGGCAGGTGGTGCATTTCAAGCTTTGAGTACGGGTAGGGAACGTCGAAGCCGGTCACCCGGACGGGCGCGGCCTCCAGGTGGTAGAAGCAGCGTTCTGTGATGCTGGCGGCCACCTCGGCGCCGAGCCCGCCGGACTGGCTGGCCTCGTGCGTGATGACGAGCCGTCCGGTCTTCCGGACGGAGGCCTCGAGCGTGACGAAGTCCAGCGGGGCCAGCGAACGGAGGTCGATCACTTCGATGGAGACACCTTCGTCGGCGGCTGCGAGCGCGGCGTCGCGGGCGGTCTTCACCAGCGGGCCATACGCGACCAGGGTGACGTCGGTGCCCTCGGTGACGACGCGCGCCTGCTCCATGGACTGGGCTGCGCCGGGTTCGAGCGACTCATCGACCTCGCCCTTGTCGTGGTAGCGGCGTTTGGGTTCGAAGTACAGCACCGGATCGTCCGAGGCGATGGCCTGCTGGATCATCGTGTACGCGTCCTGCGGGTTGGAGACGCTGACCACGCGCAGGCCCGAGGTGTGGGTGAAGTAGGCCTCGGGTGACTCGGAGTGGTGTTCCGGCGAGCCGATGCCGCCGCCGAAGGGGACGCGGATGGTGATCGGCATCTTCACCGCACCCTGGGTGCGGTAGTGCATCTTGGCGACCTGGCTGACGATCTGGTCGAAGGCCGGGTAGATGAAGCCGTCGAACTGGATCTCCACGACCGGGCGGTAGCCGCGGTAGGCCAGGCCGACGGCGGTGCCCAGGATGCCGGATTCGGCCAGCGGGGTGTCCACGACCCGGTGCTTGCCGAAGTCCTTCTGCAGGCCGTCGGTGACGCGGAAGACGCCGCCGAGGGTTCCGATGTCCTCACCCATGAGGATCACCTTGGGATCGTTTTCAAGGGACTTGCGGAGGCCGGAATTAATGGCCCGGGCAAAGGTCATCTGCGTCATCAGCGTGCACCTTCTTCGGATGCGGCACCTGCGGGATCGCCGAAGGAAGCCAGGTAACGGGTGTAGTGGTCCTCCTGGCGGTCCAGCCAGGAGTTGGGGGTGCTGTAGACGTGTTTGAAGATGTCCAGCGGCTGCGGTTCGGGCATGTTGATGGTGCCGGCGCGCAGTTCCTTCGCGACGGCGTCGGCCTTGGCGGCGACGGCGGCCTCGAGCTCGTCGGTGAGCAGGCCCTTGCGCTCGAGCAGTGCCTTGAGCCTGTTGATCGGGTCCTTGGCGGCCCAGTCCTCGAGTTCGTTGGCGTCGCGGTAGCGGGTGGGGTCATCCGCCGTCGTGTGAGGGCCCATCCGGTAGGTGACGGCTTCGATGAAGCTGGGTCCGCCGCCGCGGCGGGCCCGGTCGAGGGCGATCCGGGTGGCGGCCATGACCGCGAGCACGTCGTTGCCGTCCACCCGCATGCTCGGGATGCCGAAGCCTGAGGCGCGGTCCGCGATCTGGATGTGGGACTGCAGGCGGACGGGTTCGGAGATGGCCCAGTGGTTGTTCTGGCAGAAGAACACCACGGGGGCCTGGAAGCTGGCCGCGAAGACCATGGCCTCGTTGACGTCGCCTTCGCTCGTGGCGCCGTCGCCGAAGTAGGCCACCGCTACCGAGTCGGCGCCGTCGTTCTGGATTCCCATGGCGTAGCCGGTGGCGTGCAGCGACTGGGCGCCGATGATGATCTGCTGGGTCGCGACGTTCACCGTGTAGGGGTCCCAGCCGGCCAGGGCGTTGCCGCGCCAGGCCTTGACGATGTCCGAGGGCTTGACGCCGCGGCAGTAGGCGACGCCGTTGTCCCGGTAGCTGGGGAAGACGAAGTCGTCGTCGCGGAGTGCCCGCACCGAGCCGATCTGCGAAGCTTCCTGGCCCAGCAGCGGCGGCCAGAGGGCGAGCTCGCCCTGGCGTTGCAGGGCGGTGGCTTCCGCGTCGATGCGGCGGATGACCGCCATGTCTTCGTAGAGGGACGCGAGCTGGTCGTCGCTGATGTCCTGGACCCAGGTGTCGAACTCGGGGTGGCTGACGCGTTCACCCCCCGGGGTGATGAGCTGGACGAGATCCCCGCCCGAGCGCCTGTTTGATTCTGCACTGTTCCCGGGCCCGCCGGCGGCCATGCCGCCCTTGCCCGCGTCGTCGGTAAACACAGTTTGTCCGCAACCTTCTGACGTCGTCTGACCCGGCCCGCGGAACTCGTGATCCCAGCGCGCGAAGGCCACCCGGGCGCCGTTGCCCCGGATAATTGTGACCCTACTCACAAGTGCCAGAGGGTACAACCACCCTCGCAGAAATTGAGCATTGTGCACGCCTCAGGATTCCAGGACCGTGCTAATCTTGCGCATTATGCAAGCTTTGGATGGCACGGACACCCGCCTGCTTTCGGCCATGGCCCGTGATCCCGGCCGTACCGTGGTGGCACTGGCGCAGAAGCTGGGCCTGTCCCGGAACACGGTGCAGGCCCGGATGGCCCGGCTGGAGAAGAAGCACGCCTTCCTCTCCTTTGAGCGCCGGATCAATCCGGCGGCCCTGGGCTACCCGCTGATGGCCTTCATCTCGGTGCACGTCCAGCAGCAGAAGCTGGGCACTCTGGCGGAGGAACTGGCCGGGATTCCGGAGATCCTGGAGGGCTACGGCCTCACCGGCTCGGCGGACCTGCTGCTGCGGGTGGTGGCCCTCGACGCCGAGGATCTGTTCCGGATCAACGGCAAGATCCTGGGGTGCGACGGCGTGGACCGTACCGACACCGCCCTCGCCATGGGCGAACTGATCCCCTTCCGGATCCAGCCGCTGCTCGAGCGCGGCCCGGCGGCGGAGGGGTAGCCGGCGAGCGCTGCCCGCCGGCGAGCGCGCCCGACCCGCCCGCAGGACAAAAAGAACCCCCGCGCCGTGGCGCGGGGGTTCTTCTTGGTACGGCAGGGCCGCTTAGTGGTTAGTGGCCTTTTCGGCGCCCACGCCGGTCAGGGAGCGGACTTCCATCTCGGCCTGCTTGGTGATGTCTTCGGTCTTCTTGTCCAGCACCGTACCCAGCCAGCCCAGGAAGAACGCGAGCGGGATGGAGACGATGCCGGGGTTGCTGAGCGGGAAGATCGCGAAGTTGGCCCCGGCGATCATCGACGTCTTCGCGCCGGAAACCACCGGCGACAGGGCGATCAGGATGATGGCGGAGGCGAGCCCGCCGTACATGCTCCAGATGGCGCCCTGCGTGGTGAACCTGCGCCAGAACAGCGAGTAGATGATCGTCGGCAGGTTTGCGGACGCCGCGACGGCGAAGGCCAGCGCGACCAGGAAGGCCACGTTCTGCCCGTTGGCGAAGATGCCGCCGACGATCGCCAGGATGCCGATCACGATCACCGTGCGGCGGGCCACCCGCACCTCGGTATCCGGATCCGCCTTGCCCTTGGCCAGGACGTTGGCGTAGATGTCATGGGCGAAGGACGCAGCCGCCGTGATGGTCAGGCCGGCAACCACGGCGAGGATGGTCGCGAAGGCCACCGCCGAGATGAAGCCCAGCAGCAGCGGACCTCCAAGGTGGAAGGCCAGCAGCGGAGCCGCCGAGTTGACCCCGCCCGGGGCGCCCTTGATGGTGTCCGCGCCGACGAGGGCCGCGGCGCCGTAGCCCAGCACCAGGGTGAACAGGTAGAACAGGCCGATCAGCCAGATCGACCAGACCACGGACTTGCGGGCTTCCTTGGCGGTCGGGACGGTGTAGAAGCGCATCAGCACGTGCGGCAGTGCAGCGGTGCCGAGCACCAGGGCCAGGCCCAGGGACATGAAGTCCAGCTTGGTCGTGTCGGACTTGCCGTACTGCAGGCCCGGGTTCAGCACGGCCGGGTTCTTGGCCGTTTCGGCCGCACCGCCGAGCAGGTCCGAGAGGTTGAAGCCGTAGATCGCCAGGACCCAGAAGGTCATGACTGCGGCGCCGGCGATCAGCAGCATCGCCTTGATGATCTGGACCCAGGTGGTGCCCTTCATGCCGCCGATCAGGACGTACATGATCATCAGGGCGCCGACGACGATGATCACCAGGGCTTGTCCGCCCCAGTCGCTGATGCCGAGCAGCAGCGAGATGAGGCTGCCGGCGCCGGCCATCTGCGCCAGAAGGTAGAAGAAGCACACCGCCAGGGTTGAGATGGCGGCCGCGATCCGCACCGGGCGCTGCTTGAGCCGGAAGGACAGGACGTCGGCCATGGTGAACTTGCCGGTGTTGCGGAGCAGTTCCGCAACCAGCAGGAGGGCGACCAGCCACGCGACGAGGAAGCCGATGGAGTACATGAAGCCGTCGTAGCCGTTGATCGCGATGGCGCCGGTGATGCCCAGGAACGACGCCGCGGACAGGTAGTCGCCGGCGATGGCGGTGCCGTTTTGGGAGCCGGTGAACGACCGGCCCGCCGCGTAGTAGTCCGCCGCCGTCTTGTTGTTGCGGCTGGCGCGGAACACGATCACCATGGTGACCGCGACGAACAGGGCGAAGATGCCCATGTTCAGCAGGGTGGTGTCTTTGAGGGCGGCAACGTTGACCGCAGGGACCATAAGTGTCATTTTGCCGTTCCGCTCACTGGGTTGCCGTGCTTGTCGAACTCGTGGCCTTCGATCCCGTGGCGGATCTCCGAGGCGATCGGATCCAGCTTCCGGTTGGAGTAGCTGACGTACCAGCCGGTGATGGCGAAGGTGGAGACGAACTGCAGCAGCCCCAGGATCAGGCCGATATTGATGTTGCCCCAGACCTTTGTGGACATGAAGCCCACCGCGTAGTCAGCGAGCAGGACGTAGGCGAAGTACCACAGCAGGAATGCGATGGCCATCGGAAAGACAAAGCTGCGGTGACGTTTGCGCAGTTCCTGGAACTGCTCCGTCGACTGGACTTCCTTGAAGTCCACGGACGCCGCTGCGTCCGTTCCCTGGGCGTCGTGACCCATTGTTCCTCCTCATTGAGACTGGCGCGCCACCCCGGCTGCCCGGGCTCCGGGAAAGAGACTTCCGGCACGATGTGACAGCAATCACTGTGCACCGTGAGCTGCGTTACATTCCAGCACCGCCGCGTTTCCTGTCGCTCAACGGTTGCCCTGCTGCGCCCAACGGCGCCGCGCCGCTCCCGGGCGCTACGCTGGCAGCATGCCGGACTCCCCCCTCTTCACCGCCGCCGCGATCGCCGTGATCGCCCTGGCGATCGCCGTCGTCGTCGCTGTTGGACTCAAGGTCCTGCGATCCTTCCGGGAGCTGGGCACCGATGCGGAGCGGGCGACGTATAAGACCCTGCACGCCGCCTCGAGGGCGGGCCAGTACCTGCGCACCGGCCTCAATCCGGCTGGCGCCGCGAAGGCGAGCCGGCAGTTGCGCAGCCTGCTCGGCTGCGACGCGCTGGCCATCACGGACACCGCCGGGGTGCTGGCCTGGGACGGCTCGGCCGAGGAGTTGAAGCCTGCCCTGATGGGCCTGGCCGCCCGGGTGCTTGAGGGCGGTCACACCGCCGTCATCCCGGCCGGCGAGCTCCAGCTGCTCGCCGGCGGAAAGGCGGCTCCGGCGTCCCCGGGGACGGAGCGCGCGGTCGTGATCGCCCCGATTAAGGCCGGAACCCGGGTGGTGGGGGTGGTGGCGGCGTTTGCCCCGGCCGCCGGGTCCGGACTGGTGCGCGCGACCAGCGAGGTGGCCGACTGGGTGGCGACGCAGGTGGAGCTGGCCGAGCTGGACGCTTCCCGGACCCTGCTGATGGAGGCCGAGGTCCGGGCACTCAGGGCCCAGATCAGCCCGCACTTCATCTACAACTCGCTGAACGCGATTGCCTCCTTCATCAACACCGACCCGGTCCGCGCGCGCGAACTGGTGGTCGAGTTCGCCGACTTCACGCGCTATTCGTTCCGCCGGCACGGGGACTTCACGACCCTTGCCGAGGAACTGCGCTGCATCGACCGCTACCTGCTGCTGGAACGGGCCCGGTTCGGGGACCGGGTGCAGGTGAGCCTGCGGATCGCGCCCGAGGTGCTCAGCACGGTGATCCCGTTTCTCAGCCTGCAGCCGCTGGTGGAAAACGCGGTCCGGCACGGCCTCGAGGCCAAGGAAGGCCCGGGGCACATCACCATTACCGCCAACGACTCCGGGGCCTTCGCCGAGGTCACGATCGAGGACGACGGCGTGGGGATGGATCCTGAGAAACTGCGGGCGATGCTGGCCGGACACGGCGACGGCGACCACGTCGGCCTGCGGAACGTGGATGCCCGCCTGCGGCAGGTCTACGGCGAGGACAACGGCCTGGTCATCGAGACGGCCCCCGGCGAGGGCACGCTGATCACCCTGCGGGTGCCAAAGTCCCAGCCGATGCACGATGCCTGAGCGGCCCCGGCCCTACCCGGCAGTACCCTAGAACCATGATTAACGTCCTCGTCGCTGATGACGAGCTGCCCGCTGTCGAAGAGCTGGCCTTCCTGCTCGGCCGGGATGAGCGGATCGGGGCCATCCACCGCGCGTCCTCCGGCGCCGAGGCGCTGCGTACGCTCGAAGCCGAGGACATCGACGCGGTCTTCCTCGACATCCACATGCCGGCCCTCTCCGGGCTGGACATCGCCCGGGTCATTTCCCGCAGCGCGAAGCCGCCCGCCGTCGTCTTCGTCACGGCCGACGAGGACTGCGCCCTGGAAGCCTTCGAACTGGCCGCCGTCGACTACCTGCTCAAGCCGGTCCGGGCGGAGCGGCTGGCCCGGTCGGTCGGCCGGATCAGTGAGCTGATCCGTGAGGGCGCGCCGGCGCCGGAGATGATCACCGTGGATCTGGGCGGAACCACCAAGATGATCCGGCGGGAGGACGTCACCTACGTCCAGGCGCAGGGCGACTACGCCCGCTTGCACACGGCGGACGCGAGCTACCTCATCCGGGTCCCCCTGGCGGACCTCGAACAGCAGTGGGCCGACGCCGGCTTCCTGCGGATCCACCGTTCGTACCTGATCGCCCTGAACCATGTCGGCCACCTCAAGCTGGCCGCCGCCCGTCCCAGCGTCACCGTTGCCGGGGCCGAACTGCCGATCAGCCGCCGGCACCTGCCGTCGGTCCGGGAGAAACTCGGCGCCACCCGGATCCGGCCGCAGGCATGACCCGCGTCCGCGTCACGGCCCCGCGCGGCATCTCCGCGGGAGGGGCCCAGGCAGCCGGGGCCACCGGAAATCCCCCGGCAGGCGGGGTTCCGGCGGGCGGGGCGGGCGCGGGCAGCGCCGCGGGGCTGCGCACGGCCGCGGACGCGCGTGAGGCCGCCGAGGAATCCGACGCCGGGCAGGTCTTCGTCCAGGCCCTGATCCGCTCCCAGCTGCGTCTCGGGATCGTCGTGGCCGCGGGGTTCCTGCTGATTCTGCTGGCCTTCGCGCTGATGCTGGGCGTGGTGCCCGGGCTGGCCGAGCTGCGGATCGCCGGGCTGCCGTTCGACTGGGTGCTGCTGGGCGCCGGCATTTACCCGGTGATCGGGCTCAGCGCCTGGCTGTACGTACGGACGGCGGCGCGGAACGAGTCCCGCTACCGGGACCTGGCCGGGGACCGGTGAGCGGGGCGTGAACCCCGTCGTCGGCGTCGCCGCCTTCGCCGCCGTCTCGCTGGCAACCGCCGTGATCGGTTTCTACGGCCTGCGGATTTCGCGGACCACCGGAGACTTCTACGTCGCTTCCCGCACGGTGCGCCCGTGGTGGAACGCCTCGGCCATCGGCGGCGAGTACCTTTCCGCCGCGAGCTTCCTCGGCGTCGCCGGCCTCATCCTGCTCTCGGGCACCGACGCATTGTGGTTCCCGGTCGGCTACACCGCCGGGTACCTGATGCTGCTGTTGTTCGTGGCCGCCCCGCTGCGGCGCTCCGGCGCGTACACCATCCCTGACTTCACCGAGGCCCGGCTGGATTCGCGGGCGGTGCGCCGGGTGACGAGCTTCGTGGTGGTCGTGGTCGGGTGGCTCTACATCGTCCCGCAGCTGCACGGCGCGGCGCTGGCGATCCGGATCACCACCGGCCTGCCGGCCTGGGTGGGTCAGGCGGCCGTGGTCGCCGTCGTCTGCGTGACCGTGGTCTCCGGCGGGATGCGGTCCATCACCTTCGTCCAGGCGTTCCAGTACTGGCTGAAACTGACGGCGCTGGCCGTGCCTGCATTGTTCATCCTGTTTTCGCTCGCCGGGACCGGTGCGCCCGCTGCTGCCGGCGCGGCCGTCAATCCGACGGCGCTGGCGCCTGCCGGGCCGTACCAGAACATCTCGCTGCTGGTGGCCCTGCTGTTCGGCACGCTCGGCCTGCCGCACGTGCTGGTGCGGTTTTACACCAACCCGGACGGCCAGTCGGCCCGGCGGACCACGCTGATTGTGCTGGGGCTGCTGTCCGTCTTCTACCTGTTCCCGACGGCGTACGGGCTGATCGGACGCGTCTTCGCGCCGGGGTTGGCCAAGAGTGGCCAGGCCGACGCCCTGGTGCTGCTTCTTCCGGGCCGGCTGGTCGGCGGGCCCGCCGGGGACATGCTGTCCGCCCTGGTCGTGGCGGGTGCTTTCGCCGCGTTCCTGTCCACCACCTCGGGCCTGGTGGTGTCGCTGGCCGGGGTCATCAGCCAGGACGTGCTCGGCGGCAGTGTCCGCGGGTTCAGGCTCGCCGCCGTCATCTCCGCGGTGGTGCCGCTGGGCATTGCGAGCATGACCGACTCCACTGCCCTGGCCGGGAGCGTGGGCCTGGTCTTTGCCTTTACGGCCTCGACGATCTGCCCGGTGCTGCTGCTGGGCATCTGGTGGCGGGGGCTGACCGACGCCGGCGCCATCGCCGGGATGCTGACCGGGGCGGTGCTCTGCGGCGGTTCGATGCTGGCCGGGGCGGTCCTGGGCGGCGCCGGGACCCCGCCGTGGCTGGCCCAGCCGGCCGCCTGGACGGTGCCGGCGGCCTTCGCGGTGATGGTTGCGGTATCGCGGGCCACCCGGGGCCGAGTGCCGCGGACCATCACCCGGCTGATGACGAGGCTGCACACCCCGGAGCGGCCGCTCGCGACCGAGCGCTGACGCAACCGGCCGGGCAGCCCACGGCCGGCCGGGTGTTCGACCGGGTGCCGCCGGCGGGCTTAGCAGTCGCCTGCCGGCGGCTTAGTCGATCGCGGCCATCAGTTCGACGACGCGGTCCAGGAAGGCGTCGACCTGGTTTTCCTCGTAGCCCTCGCGGCCGACGGCCGGGCGGAAGACGGCGCGGCGGACGTTGTCCACGCTCAAGGGCTGGTCTTCCTCAAGGTAACCGATCAGCTCTTGGCAGAGGTCGTCGACGTCGGCAGTGTTGTAGCTGCGCGCCTTCGCCTTGGCGGGCCGCCGGAAGCGCTCACCGTCCGGACGGTGCAACCTGCCGCGGAGCACGCCGGCGAGGCGGCCGATTTCGCGCAGCCAGGCTTCCTCGCCGCGTTCCTCGACGAGTTCGTCCCGCTCGCGGCGGGCCAGGGCATCCTCCAGCCGGTCAAGTGCGGCGTCGACGCCGGCCGCCGAATAGCCGCCCTTGACCGGGTCGAAGGACACTGCCCGGACGTCGGCGCTCTTGACCGAGCGTGAAGCGGCGTGCGGCGTTTCGAATGACACCCGTGCGCGCTGCAGGAACTGGTCCACCTGCTTAGCGTTGTAGCCGTATTGGTTCCGCTGCACGCGGTCAAAAGAGGCGGGGATCTGCCGTTGAATGTCCACTGTTACTTTGTTTCCTTCGATGCCGTCCGGTGCGGCATGCGCCGGATACGGGCTGGTTTTTACCGGCACCACTCTAGGCGCCGGGAGGTGGCGGGGGCTCCGCCTTAGCCGCCGGCTCCGGCGGAGAAAATCATGAAGGCCACCGGTGAGGCGAAAACAATGGAGTCCAGCCGGTCCATCACGCCGCCGTGGCCCGGAAGGCTGTTGCCCATGTCTTTGATCCCCAGTTCGCGCTTGACCATGGACTCGGCCAGGTCGCCCGCGGTGGCGGCCGCCACCATGCCCACAGCCAGGGCGGCACCGAACCACCATGGCTCCCCCAGCACGTAGATGCTGGCCAGGACGCCGACCAGAACGGCGCCGGCGATCGAGCCGCCGAATCCCTCCCAGGATTTCTTCGGGCTGATTTTCGGCGCCATGGGGTGCTTGCCGAGCGAGGCACCGACGAGGTAGCCGAAGGTGTCATTCGAGACCACGAGCAGCAGGAGCGTGCCGATCTGCCAGGCCCCGATGGGCACTACCCCGCCGGGCCAGAACCCGATCGGCGTGACGCCGCCGGAGGCGTGCAGCGGCAGCACGGCAAAGCTGATCAGGAAGGGGACCCAGGCCAGGGTGAACACCCCGGCGAAGATGCTGCGCGCAGACCCCGCCGCCCCCTCCAGGGAGCGCCAGAGCAACACGGCAACGCTGCTGAGCAGCAGCGCAAACAGCAGGCTTTCCGGGCCGCCGAAGTAGGCCGCCAGCGGCATGGCGATCGTGCCGGTCATGGCCGGCACGATCGGCAGGCGCGTGCCGGAGGCCTCCAGCGCCCGGAACACCTCCCACACGCCGAACACGGCGAAACCTGTGACGGTCAGGACGAACGCCAGGGGAAGGAACAACAGTCCGCCGAGCACGGCAAAGAGCATGGCGAGCCCGACCGCCGTCGCCGCAGGGAGGTTCCTGCCGGCCTTCGGCGTCGGGTTGCGCCGTTCTTTCCCCCGTGCCCGGACGCTGGGTCCGGGCACCCGTTCGTCGGCCACCATCAGACCTCGAGCAGCTCAGCTTCCTTGCGCTTGAGCAGCTCGTCGATGCCGTCGACGTGCGCCTTGGTCAGGGCGTCCAGTTCCTTCTCGCCGCGGGCGCCTTCGTCCTCGCCGGCTTCGCCGTCCTTGACCAGGCGGTCCAGGGTTTCCTTGGCCTTGCGGCGGATGTTGCGGATGGACACCTTGGCGTCCTCGCCCTTGGACTTGACGATCTTGACGTATTCCTTGCGGCGTTCCTTCGTCAGCTCCGGGATGGTGATCCGGATGACGTTGCCGTCGTTGGACGGGTTGGCCCCGACCTCGGAGTCGCTGAGCGCACGTTCGATATCCCGCAGCGCGGTCTTGTCGAAGGGCGTGATCAGGATGGTCCGTGCGTCCGGAACGGCGAACGAGGCCAGCTGCTGCAGCGGGGTGGGCGAACCGTAGTAGTCCACCATGACCTTGTTGTACAGGCCCGGGGTGGCACGGCCGGTGCGGATCGAGGCGAAATCTTCCTTGGCTACCTCAACCGCCTTGTCCATCTTGTCCCCGGCTTCGAGCAAGGTTTCTTCGATCACGTTCACTCCTCAGAATTTGTGCGCACCCCACGGCCCGGGGAGCGGATCTGTCCTAAAAAACATCCTAGCCGGAGCTAGGGGGTGACTACGGTGCCCAGCTCCTCGCCGCGGATGGCGCGGGTGACGTTGCCCTCACCTTCCATGCCGAAAACCACCATGGTGAGGTTGTTGTCCTTGCACATGGTCATCGCGGTCTGGTCCATGACCCGGATGTCGCGGCGCAGGGCCTCGTCGTAGCTGAGGGTGTGCAGCTTCTCGGCGGAGGGGTCCTTCTTCGGGTCCGCGGTGTAGACGCCGTCGACCCCGCTCTTGGCCATGAGGACGACGTCGGCGTGCACCTCCATGGCGCGCTGCGCGGCGACGGTGTCGGTCGAGAAGTACGGCAGGCCGGCGCCGGCGCCGAAGATCACGACGCGGCCCTTCTCCATGTGGCGGATGGCGCGGCGCGGGATGTAGGCCTCAGCCACCTGCCCCATGGTGATGGCGCTTTGGACGCGGGTTTCCACACCGGCCTGCTCCAGGAAGTCCTGAAGGGCCAGGCAGTTCATCACGGTGCCGAGCATGCCCATGTAGTCGGCGCGTGAGCGGTCCATGCCGCTTTGGGAAAGTTCGGCGCCGCGGAAGAAGTTTCCGCCGCCGACCACGATGGCGACTTCGACGTCGGGGACGGCGGCGGCGATCTGCTTGGCCACGCCGCGGACGGTATCCGGGTCAACGCCCAGTTTCCCGCCGCCGAAGACCTCGCCGGAGAGCTTCAGGAGCACGCGGCGCCGGGTCTTTGTTGGCTGGGCGGAGTTGTTGACGGTATCCATGGTGCCTTCCCGTTGGTGAGCTTTGAAAAGATTATCGTGCCGTGGACCAAAGGCCGCATTCGGCCGGGCCGTCCGGTTGCATGCGAAAGGGGTGGCCACCGCAGTGACCACCCCCTCAGCGGAACGTACTTAGGAACCGACGCGGAAGCGCGTGAAGGCGGTTGCCTTAACGCCGGCCTCTTCGAGGACCTGCGCGACGGACTTCTTGGCATCCTTGGCGAACGCCTGGTCGACGAGGACCTCACCCTTGTAGAAGCCGGTGACGCGGCCTTCGACGATCTTGGTCATCGCAGCTTCGGGCTTGCCCTCGGCCTTGGCGGTCTCCTCGGCGATGCGGCGCTCGGACTCGACCAGCTCGGACGGGACGTCCTCGCGGGTCAGGTAGTTCGGGGCCATCGCGGCGATGTGCACGGCGACGTCGTGGGCGGCGGTGGAAGCGGCTTCGCCTTCACCGTCGACAGCGAACAGCACGCCGACCTGGGCCGGGAGGTCCTTGGAGGTCTTGTGCAGGTACGCGTCGACCGTCGGGGCCTCGATGCGGGCAATGCGGCGGACGACAACCTTCTCGCCCAGCACGGCGCCCTCTTCGACGACGACCTCGGACAGCGGCTTGCCGTCAACGTCGGTGGCCAGCAGGGTGTCGAGGTCGGCAGCGCCGGACTCAACAGCAACGGCCAGCACCTTGTCGGCGAGCTGGATGAACTTGTCAGCCTTGGCGACGAAGTCGGTCTCGCAGTTGACCTCGATCATCACGCCGACGCCGCCGTCGACCTTGGCAGCAACCAGGCCTTCCGCGGTGGAGCGGCCTTCACGCTTGGTAGCGCCCTTGAGGCCCTTGATGCGGATGATTTCGATGGCCTTCTCGGCGTCACCGTTGGCTTCGTCGAGAGCCTTCTTGACATCCATCATGCCGGCGCCGGTGCGCTCACGCAGAGCCTTGATATCAGCAGCAGTGTAGTTCGCCATGTGAACCCCTCTGTCTAGAAATTGTGTGGTGTACGGAACGACAGGACGGCCGCCCGCCAAAGCGGGCAACCATCCTGTCGGTACCCCTGGCGTTGCATGCAGCGCTCGGGGGAATCCAGATTTATTTGTCTGACTACTTGGCTTCGTCGGCGGCCGGAGCAGCGTCAGCAGCCGGAGCAGCGTCAGCAGCCGGGGCGGCGTCGGCGGCCGGAGCAGCCTCGGCAGCCGGAGCAGCCTCGGCAGCCGGAGCTTCGGCGGCGGCTTCAGCCTTGCTGCCCTCGAGGAGCTCCCGCTCCCACTCGGCCAGCGGCTCTTCCGGAGCTTCCGTGGTGCCGGTGGCGCGCTGGTTGCGGGCGATCAGGCCCTCAGCCACGGCGTCGGCGACAACGCGGGTCAGCAGGTTGACGGAGCGGATGGCGTCGTCGTTGCCCGGGATCGGGAAGTCGACTTCGTCCGGATCGCAGTTGGTGTCCAGGATGGCAACAACCGGGATGTTCAGCTTCTTGGCCTCGTCAACGGCGAGGTGTTCCTTCTTGGTGTCGACAACCCAGAGGAGCGAAGGCGCCTTGGTCAGGTTGCGGATACCGCCGAGGTTGGTCTCCAGCTTGGTCAGCTCGCGACGCAGGAGCAGCAGTTCCTTCTTGGTGTAAGCGGAACCGGCGACGTCGTCGAAGTCGATCTCTTCGAGTTCCTTCATGCGCTGGATGCGCTTGGAAACCGTCTGGAAGTTGGTCAGCATACCGCCGAGCCAACGCTGGTTGACGTAGGGCTGGCCGACGCGGGTGGCCTGCTCTGCGATGGCTTCCTGCGCCTGCTTCTTGGTGCCGACGAAGAGGACGGTGCCGCCGTGTGCAACGGTGGCCTTCACGAACTCGTAGGCACGGTCGATGTAGGACAGCGACTGCTGCAGGTCAATGATGTAGATGCCGTTGCGCTCCGTGAAGATGAAACGCTTCATCTTCGGGTTCCAACGACGGGTCTGGTGTCCAAAGTGGACGCCGCTGTCAAGCAGCTGGCGCATGGTTACGACGGGCATGCCGACGCTCCTTCCGGCAGGTCATTCATGAGAAAGCCGTGGGCTCTCTTACCCTGCCAATAGTTGACGGTTGTTTAGCAACACCCAGGCGGGCGTTCCTCCTGGCATCCACTGCGCTCCTCCACCGGCTTGCGGGCCGGACCGAAAGGGGCGCAGTCCTCCGCGCCCGGAAGCCGGGCTTCGGACAGGGAGGGCTGGATACGCGTAGTCAGCCGCTGCTCCCGCACTCCTGAATGAGACGTGCTGCCCGTTGGCCTGGTCCGGCCAGGGGCAGGGACAGGATTTGGGCGTGAGGGCACAGCAAACTGCTCCCCCAAGTGTACTACAGCAGACCCGCGCCGGTGACCGGGCCGGCGGGGCCGCCGGGGTGGCTTGGGGGCGGCGTTCTCCGTGCCGGAGTCGGGTCCCGGCGCCGACCGTTGTCCACATGGCCGGACCCGCCCCTTCCCCGCGCCGCACCCCGCCCGCAGGCTGGATGCATGAGGCCCTTCGCACCGCCCGGCACCGCTGTCCGTACCGCTCGCGCAGGCTTTCGTGCAGCGCTTCGCATGGTGGTTTCCGTCATCCTGGCCGCGGTGGTCTGCGCTGCCCCCGCGTCCGGCGTTGCCGCGGCGCCGGGTCCACCGGGTGCCGGCGGGCAGGAGACGCCACCGCCACTGGCATCGGTGGCGCAAGACGGCGGCCCGTGGAGCTGGCCGCTCTCCCCCAGGCCAAAGGTGCTGCGCGCCTTCGATCCGCCTGCCCGGCCCTGGCTCAGCGGCCACCGCGGGGTGGACCTGGCGGCTGCGACCGCCGGGGTTCCGGTGACCGCTCCGGCTGCAGGGACCGTCAGCTTCGCCGGCTTCGTGGTCGACCGGCCGGTGATCACCATCGACCATGGCAACGGCCTGCGGAGCAGTTTTGAGCCGGTGGCCAGCACCTTGCGGAGCGGCGCCGCCGTCGCCCGCGGTGCGGAGCTGGGCCGGGTACTGCTGGGGCATTGCGGCACGGCGCCGTGCCTTCACTGGGGCGTCCGTCGGGACCGGGACTACCTCAATCCGCTGGGATTTTTGATAGACCTGCGGCCCTCCGTCCTGCTCCCACCCCTGCGTCCCGGGCCGGGACGGGGTGGTTCAGGATGAAGGGCCGCGGGACTGGGCCGGGGTCCGGTCCGATGCGTGGACGGGGCCGCACGGCGGTCGGATCGGACCAGCCGCCTAGACGATCGCCGAGATTCCGGTGATGGCCCGGCCGGTGACCAGGGTGTTGATTTCGTGGGTGCCCTCATACGAGTAGATCGCTTCGGCGTCGGAGAAGACCTTGGCCATCTCGTAGTCCGTGACAATGCCGTTCCCGCCGAGCAGGCTGCGGCCAATGGCGACGCTCTCGCGCATCCGTGCGGTGGTGAACGCCTTGGCCAGCGCGGACTGCTCGTCCTTGGCCTCGCCGGCGTCCTCAAGCTGGGAAAGCCGCACCATCATGCCCATCGAGCTGACGGCGTTGCCGAGCATCTGGACGAGCTGGTGCTGGACCAGCTGGAACGAGGCGATCGGGCGGCCGAACTGGCTGCGCTCGACGGCGTAGCGCCGGGCGACGTCGAACGCTGCGAGCTGCTGCCCCACCGCCTGCCAGGCGACGGCCAGCCGGGTGACCTTGAGGACCTTGTTGGTGTCACGGAAGCTGTTGGCCTTCGCAAGCTTGAAGAAGTCCGGCACGACGACGTTTTCAAGGGTGATGTCCGCGTTCTGCACGGTGCGCAGCGAGATCTTATTCTCGATCTTGGTGGCGCTGTAGCCCTCGGTCTTCGTGTCCACGAGAAAGCCCTTGACCTGGTTGTCGGCGACGTCGCGGGCGTAGATAACCACCCAATCGGAGAACGTGGCGTTGCCGATCCAGCGCTTGGCGCCGTTGAGGATCCAGCTGTCTCCATCGCGCCGCGCCGTGGTGCGGGTGCCGCCGGCAACGTCGGAGCCGCCGAGCGGTTCGGTCAGGCCGAAGGCGCCGATCTTCTTCAGGGAGTAGATGTCCGGCAGCCAGGCGTCCTGCTGCTCCTGCGACGCGAGCGCTTCGATCGAGCCGGTGAAGAGCCCGTCGTGCACGCCCATAAACGTCGCGATCGAGGTGTCGGCGCGGGTCGCCTCGGCGTGCAGGATCCCTGCGAACAGATTCGAGTAGCCCTGCCGCTTGACTGGGCTGACCAGATCGATTTCGGCCAGCTTCGGGATCAGGTCCATCGGGAACTCACCGCGGTTCCAGCAGTCGACGGCGATCGGCTTGACCTCGCGGGCGAGGAACTCGCGGACTTCGGCAAGCCGGTCCCGCTCCTTGGCGCTGAGCAGCTGCTCAAAAGCGAAGAAGTCGCCGTCGGCGTAGGGCAGGTTATTGATGTCGATGTCAGCCTTGGACATGTTGTTCCTTCACTCGTGATCAGCAGCGACCAAAAGGGTGCGGGACGTCGCACCACAGAGATGTTACTCGTCAGTAACATATCGCAACGCCTGGGCGGTGGCAAGTGATGGAGGCCACGCAGGCCCCTACATGCGAAAGGGGCCGCAGCCGGCGTATTGACGCCTGCTGCGGCCCCGGGACGGCGGCTGTCCAGGAAATTCCGCAGTGGAGTAGGGCTACTCGGACTTGAACCGAGGACCTTAGGATTATGAGTCCCGCGCTCTAACCAGCTGAGCTATAGCCCCGTGGCCCGGGCCGCCGGCCGGGACCGGCCGGCGCGTCCCGGGCAAAAACACACTCTAGCAATAGTAGTCGCCCGCGCCCTTCCGGCGGCGCCCGGCCCGCGGGGCCTAGACGACGAGGTCGTCGTAGCTGGCGCCGCGGTAGATGTCCTCGAAGGTCTGCAGCGTGCGTTCGATTCCGTGGCTTTCCACCATGCTGCGGCTCGCCTTGCCCATGGCTGAGCGCTCGTCCGCCGGGAGCGAGAGCACCCGGG
This sequence comes from Arthrobacter sp. Hor0625, assembly GCF_052567525.1. Lineage (NCBI taxonomy): Bacteria > Bacillati > Actinomycetota > Actinomycetes > Micrococcales > Micrococcaceae > Arthrobacter > Arthrobacter sp. Hor0625. Next base: position 164,842 of record NZ_CP199586.1, read on the forward strand.
TGATCTTCTCCGCGAGGTCCGCACTGTCGTTCGGGGTGAACAGGAAGCCGTTCTCGCCGTCGCGCACCAGGTGCGGCAGCGCCATGGCGTCGGCCAGCACCACCGGGGTTGAAGCGGACATGGCCTCCAGCGTCACGAGGGACTGAAGTTCGGCCGTGCCGGGCATGCAGAAGAGGTCCGCGCCAAGGTACGCCCGGCGCAGTTCCTCGTCGCTGGCCAGGCCCAGGAACTTGACGCGGTCCTGCAGACCAAGGCGTTCGACCTGCGCCTCGAGCGAAGGACGCACTTCTCCCCCGCCAACAATTTCCAAGTGCACGTCCAGCGCGGCCGGCGTCCGGGAGACGGCGTCGACCAGCACGTCGATGTGCTTCTCCTCGGCGAGCCGGCCGACGAACAGCACGGTCGGGCTGGCATGGTGTTCGACCTCCTCGCCGGGTTTCGGCTCGTAGGCTGCCGAGTCGATGCCGTTGGACAGGGGCAGGACCTTGCGCAGGAACGCGTGCTCGTGCATCGCCTTGGCGGCCAGCGGCGTGGGGGTGGTCACGACGTCGGCCTGGCCCATGACCTTGCCCATGTCACGCCACGAGACCCGGCCGACGATGTCCTTGAACCACTGCGGGAACGGCAGGAACGGGTTGAGGTTTTCGGGCATGAAGTGGTTGGTGGCGACGATCCGGATGCCGCGCTTCACCGCCTCGTACAGGACGTGCTCGCCGATCATGTAGTGGCTCTGGATGTGCACGACGTCGGGCTGGATCCGGTCGAACAGGAGGCCGATCTCCTTCTTGATTTCCCAGGGGAAGGTGATGCGGAAGTACTCGTGCGTGGGCACCGAGTGCGAGCGGAGGCGGTGGACGGTGGCCTCGTCGCGGAACTCGCTGAAGCTCTTGCCCTTGCTCGGACGGCAGGCCAGGACGTGGACGTCGTGTCCGCGTCCGGTCATCCCCTTGGCCAGGCGGTAGCCGAACTGGGCGGCACCGTTGACATCCGGCGGATAGGTGTCCGCCGCGATCAGGATGGTCAGGGGTTTGTCGTTCTGGGGCATGGTCACGGGGATGGCTCCTGGTGGTCACGGTGCGGGCAGCGGGCTGATGGTGGCCGGCTGGCCGTCGGTGCAGGCGCCTGGCCTGCGCCTGAAGTCTGGCGCCGCCCTACGACAACCGCCCAGCAGCCTTCCGCGCCTCCTTCTTGCGCTTGGTGACCTCGGGGTGGTGCCTGGATAGGGCGATCACTCCCACGATAGCAAGCGAACCGGCCGCGCCCATGGCAATCGCCGTCACGGCGTGGACGTCGGGGCGCAGCTCGCCCAGGATCAGAATGCCGATCGCGATGCCGATGATCGGGTCGATGACCGTCAGTCCCGCGATCACCAGGTCGGGCGGTCCTCCGGAGTAGGCGCTCTGCACGAACCAGGAGCCGAGGCCGCCTGCCGCGGCGATCGCGACGAGCGTGTACCACTGGACGTTGAGCAGAAACTGGCCGTTCGGATCGAGCAGGTGCTTGCCGATGATGCGGGTGAGGACCGCCACGAAGCCGAAGAGCACGCCCGCTCCCAGGATGTAGATGAAGGCGCTCATCCGGTGTTTGAAGAGCAGCGCCAGTGAGCCGAAGAGGCTCACCGCCAGGGCCAGCAGGAGCACGATCGTCAGCTCGTCCCCGGCGCTGACGTGGTGGTTCTCCTGGGTGACGTTGACGGCGAGGATCACGAACAGGGCAGAGCCGGTGACGCAGGCGCTGATGGCCACTACCGTCGCCCGGTTCATGCTCAGCCCTTGGTCTTTGGCGTTGATGATCGTGGTGATGACCAGGGCGATAGCGCCGATCGGCTGCACGACGGTCAGCGGAGCGGAGACCAGGGCGACGGCGTTCATCGCGGTCCCGGCGGCGAGCAGGAGGAGGCCCAGGACCCAGCGCGGATTGCGGATTAGTCGGAGCAGCCCATGCGAACTTAGGGCCAGGCCTCCGGTGTCCGCTTTGACGGCGCTGCCTTGGCGCTGGGCACCGAACGCCAGGAAGAAGGCGCCGACTACCGCCAGGATCACTGCAAGCCAAACCATCAGCGGGGACCGCCGCCGGTGTTGTCCCCGGCGCCGGGGGCGCCGGCGGCGCCGGGGGCGCCGGCGGCCGCGCGGCCGGCCCGGTGCTCGCGGCCTTTGCGGATGATGGCCCAGAAGTAGTTGTACGCCGCGATCCAGTGGCCGATGAGGCCGAGTCCCAGGAAGAGCCAGGCCGCGATGAAGTACACCTCCGTTCCTGCCACGGGCAGCTTGGAGAGCACCAGCAGCGGCGTACCCACCAGCAGGAGCGCCGTTCGGACCTTACCGACCCGGCTGACGGGCAGATCGGGGTGGCTGTGGAAGTAGTACAGCGACAGGCACATCAGCACCAGGTCAGGCACCAGCAGCGCGGTCAGGTACCACCATTCGACGACACCGGCGATGACGAGGGTGACGGCGACGGCGATCAGGGACAGCCGGTCAGCGACCGGGTCCATGATCCGGCCCAGATTGGAGAGCTGGTTGAAGCGGCGGGCGATGTAGCCGTCGACCCAGTCGGTGCTGCCCATGATGGCCAGGACCAGGGCGGCGGTGCCGTATTGCTGCTTGGCGAGGACCAGCCAGATGAAAAGCGGGACACCCAGGAACCGGACGACGGTCAGGAGGTTGGGCACGGTGAAGACCACATCGGAATGGACCTGGGGCTGGCCGGGGCGTGCTCCGGCGCCGATGAACTTCATTTGCTCCCCCTTTCCTCAGCCGGCAACGAGTAGGTGTCGGTGTCCAGGGCGGACCTAGCCTTTAAGCAGGCGCCGCAGCAGGAACACGAAGGCGGCGGCCGAGGCGGCCAGGGCGGTCAGCGGCTTCCAGCGCTTGCCCAGCTCGGCAGCGGCGGCTGAAGCGGCGCCTGCTCCCGTGGAGGTTCCTGAACGGTCAGCGGAGCCGGCGGCGGAAGCGGAGTGGCTGCGGAAGCCGGCGATCTTTTTGTCCGCCGCTTCCTTGCCTTCGGCCAGCCGCTGCCCGGTCGCGGCCAGCAGGGCCTGGGCCTGGGTCTTAACGTCGAGTTCCTGTCCGAGGTCATCACGGACGCCGGTGAGGTGCTCACGGCGCTGGTTCAGCCGGCGCCGGAGTTCGGCCTCGGTGGGCGCCGGGCCGAGGTCGGGCTGTTCTGCTGCCTTCTTGGCCGCCTTCTCGGCTTTGGCCTTGGCCGCGGCTTCTTCCTTGGCCGCCTTCGCGGCCTTCGCCTGCGGGGATCCGGGGTCGAGCACGGCGGCATCGAACGACGAACCTTCCTTGGCGATGCCGAGGTCGTGCTTCAGGCCGCGGATGGTCTCTTCCGGCAGCAGCGGCATGGCCTTCTTCAAGCGGCCATATCCGATCAGGCCGACGATCAGCGCAATCACAAGGAACGCGGCGCAGACCAGCAGGGCCGCAAGCCAGGCAGGCATGATGGTGGCCAGTCCCATGATGGCGGCGACAATCAGGCCGATTACCAGGAAGACGACGAAAATAAGCGCTACGGCCAGGAACGCCGCCGCGACGCCGAACTGGACGCCCTTGCGCTTGAGTTCTGCCTTGGCGAAGGCAATTTCATCGTTCAGCTGCCGGGGTGCGAGCTTGAAGATCAGTTTCAGGGTCTTGGGCAGCGCGGAAAGGCGCTGCCCCCCGTTTGTCCTGCCGGTGTGCCGTCCGCTCATCGGTTCCGCCTAACTGGTTCCATCTGTGATCCGCTTCCGCTGAATAGGTCCGCGCGGCCTCGCGCGCACCTAGGTGTCAAAGCTACCATTCGGGGACCCGGGACGCCCCGGGACCGGCCGCGCGGCGCAGGCGGCGCCCCGGGACCGGTTGGGCCGGGCCAGCGGCGGGCGGGCGGTGGGCGAGTGCGGCGGGCGGGCCTAGGATTGACCTCTGTGCATACACCCACCAATCCCGGGGATTCCCTGAGCCGCCGTCGCAAGCTCCTGTACATCCTGATGCTCGGCGCGTTGACGGCCTTGGGCCCGTTCACCGTGGACCTGTACCTGCCGGCGTTCCCGGCCCTTGAGGAAAGCCTCGGAGTCAATGAGGCCGCGGTCCAGCTGACGCTGACCGGCACCACGGTCGGGTTCGCCCTGGGCCAGCTGGTGGTCGGGCCGCTGAGCGATAAGTTCGGGCGGCGGCTCCCCCTGATCCTGGCCACGGCGCTGCACATCGGCGCCTCGCTGGGCGCCGCCCTCTCCACCGACATCGGCGCGCTCGGCCTGTTCCGGGTGCTGATGGGGATTGGCGCCGCGGGCGGCGGCGTGGTGGCCATGGCGATGGTGCGCGACCTGTTCAGCGGATACGCGATGGTGCGGATGTTCTCCCGGATGGCGCTGGTTAACGGCCTGGCGCCGATCCTGGCGCCGGTGATCGGGTCGCAGCTGCTGCTGTTCATGCCCTGGCCGGGCATCTTCTTCTTCCTCGCCGGCTATGGAACCTGCGTGATTATTGCCGCCGTGTTCGTCGTCCGCGAGACCCTGCCCCGGGAGCTGCGGGGCCGCACAGGCCTGACGGCCCGGCAACGCTATGGCGTCCTCTTCGCCGACCGGATCTTCGTGGGCCTGCTGCTGGTGGGCGGCTTGAACTTCGGCGGCCTGTTCACCTACCTGTCTGCATCGCCATTCCTGTTCCAGGACGTCTTCGGGTTCTCGCCGCAGCAGTACGGCTTGCTGTTCGGCATCAATTCGCTGGGCATCGTCGCCGGCGTTCAGACCAGCTCGCGGCTCATCAAGCGTGTCCCGCCGCAATGGATCCTGGCCTGCTCCACGGCCTGGATGTTCCTCATGGCCGCGCTGATTGTGCTCTTCGACCAGCTGGGCTTCGGCCTGTGGGGTGTCGTGGTTCCGCTCTGGTTCTACATCCTGGGCGCCGGGTTTACGTTCCCGTGCGTCCAGGTCCTGGCCCTGGCCAAGCACGGGGCGCAGGCCGGAACCGCCGCCTCGCTGCTGGGCGCGGCGACCTTCCTGACCGCGGGCATCATCTCCCCCGTCGTCGGCTGGCTGGGCCTCGGCTCCGCGACGCCGATGGGCGCGGTCCAGGCCGGCTGCATCCTGCTGGCCGCCGCCGCACTCTGGCTCATCGTCCGCCCCCGTACGGTTCCGTCAATCCACTAACCCGGGCCCGGCGGATCCCGGCGGCCCCGGGGTGGTCACGCGCTAGGGCTTGCGGTGGATGGATTTGTAGCTCAGATAGGCGGTCAGGCCCTCGATTCCGTACTCGGTGCCCAGGCCGGAATCGTGCCGGCCGCCGAAGGGCGCGGCGTGGTTGGACGCAAAGAAGTTGATGCCCACCGAGCCGGTATCCATGCGGTCCGCCACGGCGAGCGCCGTCTCCGGGTCCTGGCCGAACACCAGGCCGCCCAGGCCGAATTCCGTGTTGTTCGCCAGTTCGATGGCTTCATCCACACCGCCGCCGGCGTCGTCGTATTTCAGGATGCAGATCACCGGGCCAAAGATCTCCTCCCGGGAAATCCGCATCTCGGGCGTGACGTCGGCGAACACGGTGGGTTCGACGAAGTAGCCGCCTTCGAGCCCACCGCCCAGGGTCGCCGCCCGGCCGCCGGTGGTCGCGCGGGCGCCCTCGGCCAACCCCGATGCAACGTAATCCAAAACCGTCCGGAACTGGGACTCCGTGGCGCAGGGCCCGAAGACCGTATCCGGATCCAGCGGATCGCCCCGCTTGCCCGCCGCGATGGTGCGGGTGACCATGTCCACCACCTCCTCGTACCGGCTGGCGGGGGCCAGGATGCGGGTGGAGATGTAGCAGGTCTGGCCGGTGTTGCGCATGGAGGAACGGATCAGGACTTTGGACATGGCGTCCAGGTCCGCGTCGGGCAGGACGATCGCGCTGGATTTTCCGCCGAGCTCCAGGGTGACGGGGCGCAGCAGCTCGCCGCAGGCCGCCGCGATCTTCCGGCCCACGGGCGTTGACCCCGTGAACGCCACCTTGTCCACGCCGGGGTGCTTGACCAGCGCATCTCCCAGCCGTCCCGAGCCAGTGACGAAGTTGACGACGCCGGCCGGGACGCCGGCAGCGGCCACCGCGTCGATGATTACCCGCAGCGACAGCGGCGTGGGCGACGCCGGTTTGATGACCACGGTGCAGCCGGCCAGCAGCGCCGGGGCGAGCTTGATGACCACAAGGTTGATGGGGAAATTCCACGGCGCGATCAGCGCGCAGACGCCGATGGGTTCACGCCGGACCACGGATTCGCCGCCGCCCTTGGGGAAAGCCCGCACGTCCTCACGCTCAAGGTACCCGGCCAGGGTGGCGAAGTAGCGGAATATGCCGGCGGCGTTGGCGGCGGCTCCGCCGGATTCGGACACCGGCGAGCCGTTCTCGCGGGTGTTGGTCAGCGACAGTTCCGCGGCGCGCTTCTCGACTTCCTCGGCGATGCGCAGCAGATAGGCGGCCCGCTCGGACGGCTCCAGCCGCGGCCACGCGCCGCGTCAAAGGCCGTGCGGGCGGCGGCGACGGCGGCGTCGACGTCGTCCAGCGTTCCGTCCGGAACCGAGCCCCAGACTTCGCCGGTGGCGGGGTCGGTGACCGGGTTGCGGCCGGTCCCGCGCGCCGGAATCCAGGCGCCGTCGACGAAGATGTCGTCGACGTGGGTGTACGGCAGGGTCAGCGCGGTCCGCGCCGCGAGGGCGGGCACATCATGCGGGGCGGCCGTCACCGGATCACCGCCGTCTTCAGCAGGGCGGTGGACCGGTTCAGGTCCGCGGCGGCCATGTCGTGGGCGGCCTGCGTGATGAGTTCGGGCACGATTTCCGTGGCCAGCCGGTCGGTGTACGTGGCCGGGTCCATCCCGAACCAGGACGAAGCCAGGGCGATCCCGGCCTGGTCGAAGCGCCACAGCCGGTCCGCGTCGCGCATCAACGCGTCCTCCAGCGAGTGCGCTTCCGGGCGGGTGTCGTGACCGTCGATGATGGCGCAGATCCGTTCGATGAACTCCAGGGAGTATCCCAGGGGCGGCAGCACCCGTCGGGCAACCTCGCAGCCCTGTTTTTCGTGTTCGTAGCGGATGGCGGCCTTGCGCCAGTCCCCCGCGAAGCCCTCGGAAATAATCCGGGATTCGTCGACGTGGGCCCAGCCGGTGTCGTGCAGCAAGGTGGCGACCCGGACCAGTTCGGCGTCGGCCTCGGGGTACGCGCGGCACAGCCGCTCGGCGAAGGCCAGCGAGATCGGCAGGTGGATGTCGTTGCCGCGGGTGCGGGTCTCGTGCACCACGGTCCGCCACAGTCCGTCGAGTTCCGCGAGCGCCGCCGGGGTGGTGGCGATCGGGGCGGTGTCCACCGGTCCCTGCGCCGGAACCGGCCGGACCGGGTATGCGGCGGCAAAGCCCGCAACCGCGGAATCAAGCGCCGCTGAAGAATCGGATACCGGGCCGGCAGGGCCGGCCTCGGCAACCGGGGTCTTGGGGGTGGTCATGGTGCTCCTTCGGGTGGGGCCGACCTGCTGAGTGCAGTTAGCTGTCCGTAGTGATCGTCTTGAGGGGTGTGGCCGGGTCCGCTGCGGCGCCTGCCGGGATGTTCTGGCCCTTGGCCAGCGCGTTCTTGACCGCCATGAAGTCCAGCGGGGCGTTGACGCAGTCGGCGGCGATGACCTGGCCCTTGCGGTAGTAGAGGACGCTGAATTTCCCGCGGTCTTCGTCCCGCCGCAGCACGGTCTGGTCGTAGCCGGTGCAGAGACCGGCGATCTGGAGTTTGAGGTCGGCCTGGTTCGACCAGAACCACGGGATCCCGGCGTATTCCTCGCGCCGGCCGGTGAGCGAGTAGGCGGCCACCTTGGCGTGTTCGATCGCGTTGTTGACGCTTTCAAGCCGGATCCGGGTGCCCGGTTCCGAGCCGGGCACGGGGTTGGGCATGTTGGCGCAGTCGCCGATCGCCACGGTGGTGCCGTCCGAGGCCAGCGCGAAGCGGTCCACGACGATGCCGTTGTCTACGGCGAGGCCGAGCTGTTCGGCCAGTTGGGTATTGGGGATGACGCCGATCCCGACCAGCACGATCTGCGCCGGCAGCACCGTGCCGTCCTGGAGCTCGACGCCCGCGACCGCCCGCCGGCCGTCACCCGGGCCGTCACCCGGGGTGCCGGCCGCGGTGAAGCGTGTGGCGCTGGTACTGAGCCGGATGTCCATGCCCCGGCTCCGGTGGGCCTGGAGGAAGTATTCGGCGGTCTCCTCGCCGACGGCGCGGCCCACCAGCCGCGGGCCGAATTCCAGCACCGTGACGTTCTTGCCCATCTTCTGCAGGCTCGACGCGGCTTCGAGTCCGATGAACCCGCCGCCGATCACCACCACGTCCCGCGCGTCCCCCACCCGGGCCTTGAGGGCCAGGGCGTCGTCGGCGTTGCGGAGGTAGAGCACACCCTCGAGGTCCGCGCCGTCGATCTCCAGTTTCCGGGCGCGGGCCCCCACGGTCAGGGCGAGGCGCTTGAAGGGGAATGTCCGTCCCGACGCGGAATGAGCGACGCCGGAACCGTCCGGCTCCTTGTCGATCCGGACGATGTATTCGCCCTTGACCAGCTCCACGTTGTGCTCGGCCCAGTAGTCGTTGGAGCGGAAGATCAGCGATTCGCTCTCCACCGTCCCCTGCAGGAATTCCTTGGACAGGGCCGGGCGCTGGTAGGGCCGGTGGTCCTCGTCGCCGAGCAGCGTGATGTGCTCCTCGAAGCCGAGCGCCCGGAGGGACACCGCGAGCTGGACCCCTGACTGGCTGGCGCCAATGATCAGCAGGCCGGTGCGGGTGGGGCTCACCGCGGGCGATCCCGTGTCGGCGGACGTCTGCTCCGCCGCGGCAGTGTGGGCAGCCATCACTACACCTGGGTTTCCGGGGTGGTAACGAAGAGCTCGGTCTCATCCGTCAGGCGGAGCTGGCAGGACAGGCGCGAGTTGTCCTCGCGGTCCACGGCGGTGCCGTAAAGCATCTCGTCCTCCATGTCCTCCATCGGCGGGAGCTGCGGGAGGCAGTCCTCGCGGACGAAGACGTGGCAGGTGGCGCAGGACAGCGAGCCGCCGCATTCTGCGACGATGCCGGGTACGCCGTTGCGGACCGCGGTTTCCATGACGGAGTCGCCGGGGTTGCCCTCGACATCGCGGACAGCGCCTTCGGCGTCGGTGAAGTGGATGGTTGGCATAGGAACTCCTTGGGGTAAATCGGTACGTAGGGAGGTAGCGGGACGCGCTCAGATGAACTGGCGGCCGCCGTCGACCACCATGGTCTGCCCGGTGTAGTAGGAACTGTCCGGCCCGGCCAGGAAGAGCGCCGCGCCCACGATGTCCTCGGGCTGGCTGGCCCGCTTGATCGCGCCGCGGTCCACACCGTAGTTCTCCGCATTTTCCATCAGCCCGTAGCTGGCCTCGGTGAGGGTGAAGCCGGGGGCGATCGCGTTGACCGTGATCCCCCGCCGTCCCAGTTCCTTGGCCATCACCCGGGTCAGGGCCACGACCCCGCCCTTGGAGGCGACGTAGTGCAGCCACTGCTCCGAGCCGCTGAAGATCGTGGCGCTGGAGAGGTTGATGACGCGGCCGCCCTCGCGCAGGTAGGGGCTCGCGGCCCGGGTGACCAGCCAGGGGCCCTTGAGGTTCACGTTCATGACGAGGTCCCATTCGGCCGGGTCGATGTCTTCGAACGGGCTGCGGGTCACCGCGGCGTACACGGCGGCGTTGTTGACGACGACGTCGATGCTGCCGTTGCCGAAGTCCGCGCAGCTCTTCGCCAGGGCCTCGGTGGAGTCGAGGCTGGTGACGTCCGCGGAGAAGGCGGCCGCTTCGGCGCCTGCTTCGCGGACGAGCTTCGCTGTTTGCTCGGCGCCTTCGAGGTTGATGTCGGCAACCGCCACGCGGTAGCCGCGGCGGCCGAAGCCGAGCGCGAACGCCCGGCCCAGGCCGCCGGCGGCGCCGGTGATCAGAACGACCTTCCCCGCTTCGGACATCGTCGGTTCAGGCAGGATCGGGTCAGACATGGCTGTGGCTGTGGCTGTGGGCGCCCGGCCCGGCGACCAGCAGCTCGGGTTCGTCGTCGAGGATCTGGACGGTGCCCTTGGTTCCGTCCACCCGCAGCCGCTGGCCGGTTTTGATCGTGGTGGACCCCGAACCGGTTCCGGTGACGGCCGGCAGCCCGTATTCGCGGCACACGATGGCGGCGTGGCTCATCATGCCGCCGATGTCGGTGACGGTGGCCTTGATCTTGCCGAAGATCGGGCCCCAGGACGGTGCCGTCACGGTGGCGACGAGGATCTCCCCCTGCTGTACCTCGGAGAGCTGGTCCGCGTCGGTGACAACGCGGGCAAGGCCTTCGACGACGCCGGGTGAGGCTGCCATCCCGCGCAGGCCGCCGCCCTCAACCTCCTCGCCTGCGCCCAGCCATTGCTGGACCTGCTCGGTGGTGATGCCCCAGAGCATCCGGGTGAAGGGTTCGGTGATGATCTCCGGCGGGGTGTTCAGCGCGGGCGCCGGCCGGGCGGTCTTCAGCGCGTCCACGATGCCGCGGCGGCGTTCAATCTCCGCCGGCCAGTAGTCAGGACCGATCGGTTTGGCGCCGACACCCCAGCCGGTGACCAGGTCGAACAGCGCGTCGCGGACTTCGTTGCGGCCCAGGTAGAGCAGGTCGTCCGGTTCGGTCCAAAAACCCTCGGCCTGCATCATGCGGCTGAGTTCACGGATCTTGCGCCAGAAGACGCCCATGGTCCAGTGCTCGATGTAAAAGTTGTGGTTTTCCACGTACGGGTAGGCGGTGGCGGCGAGCCCGCGCTTGGCGTCGAAGAGCGTCTGGTTTTCGCCGTCGAGCAGCTCGCGGTATTCCTCGATGATGCGGTCACGCTCTGCGATCAGGGCCTCGACCGGGCGCATGATCTCCTGGCCCTCATCCACGCGGCGGATGTAGTCCGCGATGTAGCCCAGCGGAATTTCCTGGTGCTCGTTCCAGTACTTGTCGTGGCCGTAGAAGCCGTTGCCGACCGTGAAGTTGAACCACGGGTCCTTGGCGGCCTCGTACTGGGCCGTCCAGCGGTCCCCGCCCGGGGCGGCGGCGATGGCAGTGAGGGTGGCGTCGACGTCGTCGGTGTTCGCAAAGTGCGGCTGCAGGCGCAGTTCGACGGCGAGCTTGGCGAGCTGCTTGAGCTCGTCATCCGGGCGGAAGAGTTCCATGTCCACGCCCTGCACCATGGTGGCGATGGACTGGTCGGGGATGTTGGGGAACACCTGCTTGCAGAAGTTGAAGAAGTCCAGGTAGGCGATGTAGCCCAGATTGAGGAACTCGAAGTGGTACTGCCAGTTCTGGTAGGCCAGCTGGATCAGCCGGTCGTAGCTGTCCAGCAGCTTCTCGGAGCCGTCCTTGCCCTTGCCGGAGATGATGTCCTCCATCGGGACCATGTCCGGGAGTTTGGGGAAGGAGATGGTTTCCATCTCGTCGATGGTGCCCTTGACCTTGGCGTGCCACTGCTTCAGGAGCTCTTCCCAGTTCTGGAAGTAGTGGCCCACGCGCTGTTCGAACAGCGGGACACGGGCGGCGATCTGGTCCTCGGGGACGGGAATGGGCGACATGTAGAGGTAGCCGAGGTGCACACGGAATTCGATCCCGTTGGCGTTGGGGATCATCAGGTGCCGGGCGTTGTACTGGCCCAGGCACTTGACCGCGAACTCGCCGCCGATCGTTTCGAAGGGCTTGAACACGGTGGGCCAGTGCTGGCTGTCGCAGAACCAGAACTTGGCGTCCTCCTGCTCCTTGAGCCTGTCCTGGAAGACGAGATAGTACGGGTAGATCTTTTCCCAGCCCTCGGCTCCGGCGGGAACCGGCAGCTCGGAGGGCTTGGGGAAGGACTTCAGGGACATGGCGGTCCTTTCAAATCGGGCTCGGCGTTGAGCCTGGGTGATGGAGCGGGTCACAACTTGCCGGACTAGCTGGCGAAGCTGAGTCCGCTGAAGTAGCCGCCGCCGGCGACGGCAGGGGTCACAGCGGGCTTGGAGGAGTGCACGGTTTCGGGCCGGGACTGCAGCAGGAGCAGGTTCTCGCCGTCGGGCAGGTCCGCGTCGAGGGCCCATTCGATGTCCTGTGGGCACTTGTAGTGCTTCTCCGCGCGCTTGGCCATCTGTGCGACGGCGGTGAGTTCGGCGTCGCTGAGGCTGCGCCGGCCGCGGCGTTCGGCGTCGACCTCGCGTTCCACCAGGCGGCCGGCCGCGGCGTCCGGGACGAGCTCGGCGTGTTTGTCGCCGAGGTGATCGGAGACGACGGCCAGGGTGACCTTGTCCAGCATGATGTTGTCGGGGGTGACCTGGCCGGAGACCACCATTTCGCCGACACCATAGGAGGAGTCGATCGTGATTTTGGAGCGGTCGCCGTTGGTGGGATCCATGGTGATCGCGACGCCGGAGACGCGGGCGTTGACCATCTTTTGAACCACAATCGCCATCGAGAGGCCCTCGTTGGGGATGCCGTTCTTGAGCCGGTAGATGATGGCGCGGGAGGTGAAGAGCGAGGCCCAGCACTGCCGGATGTGGTCGGTGACGGCCTTGACGCCGTCGAGCCAGAGGTAGGTGTCCTGCTGGCCGGCGAAGGAAGCCTCCGGAAGGTCCTCCGCCGTGGCGCTGGACCGCACTGCCACCGGGACCGGCGCCTCGAAACGCGACATCAGGGATTCGTAGGCGGTGATGGTGAGCTCGCGCAGCGCTTGCGGCACCGGGCGGGAACAAATGTCCTCGCGGATAGCGGCGGAGACCTTGTCCACCTGGACCATGTCGTCGGGATCAAGGCCGGCGAGGAGCTGGTGGATGTGTTGGGTGATCCCCGCGTCCTCCATGAAGGTGTCGAACTGGGCCGTGGTGACCACGAAGCCCGGCGGGACCGGCATGCCGGCGGAGGTCATCGTCACCAGGGAGGCGCCCTTGCCGCCGAGGTTTTCGAGCTTCGGTTCGATGCCGCCGTCGAAGAATTGGATGTATTCGTTGCTCTGCATGATTTTCAGGCCTTCCAGCTGACGGGGACGGTCTCGGGGACGCGGAAGGAGAGGTTTTCCCGGAACGCAGTGGCTTCCGGGTTCTCCAGCTGCAGTTCCGGGGCGAGCCGCGCCACTTCCTCGAGCGCAATTTTGGCTTGGAGCTTGGCGAGCATGTTGCCCAGGCAGTAGTGGATGCCGAACCCGAAGGAGAGGTGCTCGCGGGCGTTGGGGCGGGTGATGTCGAAGTCCTCGCCGGCGTCGAACTTGTTCTCGTCGCGGTTGGCGGAGCCCATCAGAAGCAGCAGTTGGGACCCCTTTTCGATCGCGACGCCGCCGACTTGGGTGTCCTTGAGCGCCTTGCGGCGCCAGCCGACGATGGAGCCCGCATAGCGGAGTACCTCGTCGATGGCGGCGGGGATCTTTTTGGGGTCTTCCACAAGCTGCTTCCACTGCTCGGGGCGGGCCAGGAGCTCGCGGAGGGCGTTGGAGATCAGCGTGGTGGTGGTTTCGTGGCCGGCAAAAAGCAGGCTGTAGAGGACGGAGGCGATCTCGTGGTCGGAGATCTCTGCGCCGTCTTGCTGTGCTTTGACCAGGTCCGCGGTGAGGTTGTCGCCGCCTTCCTCGTGCGCCACCTTGACCAGGCGCAGGCATTCCTGCCAGTACTCGACCAGGTTGTGGGCGTGCGGGATCTGTTCCTCGTCGCTGAGGTCGCCCCAGGTCATGGCTGCGCGCGAGTCGCTCCAGCGTTTGAACGTGTCCACCTGGGACACGTCGGCGCCGATCAGGGTGAGGATGGTGATGGTGGGGACGTCGTAGGCGAGGTCCTTGACCATGTCGCCCCGGTGGTCCGGCCGGGAAAGCATCTTCTCGAGCAGCCCGACGACGTTCTGCCGAATGAAGGGTTCCAGCGCCTTGTAGCGGCGGGGCGTGAAGGCTTTTTGCACCACGGCGCGGATCCGGGTGTGCTCCGGCGGGCGCCGGGCGGACAGGCCGGAGTAGGCGGTGAAACCGCCGTCCTCCATGATCTTCCTGGCCGCGGCACCGCGTTCCCGGACCGGGGCCTGGGCGTTCTCGCTGGAGAACGTCTCCCAATCTTCGAACACGGCCTTGATGTCGTCATAACGGGAGACAACGTAGAGGCCCGTCCGCTCGTCAAACATGACCGGCTGCTCCGCCCGCAGTTCGGCGTAAGCGCCGAAGGGATCCTTCATCTGGAACGGTTCGTAGCCGTGGTGACCGGCGGGGGCTTCCGCGCCGTGGCCGAATGGACAGCGTCCGGCCGTTTCAGTCGACGATGACATGGGGTCTCCTAGTGAATTGCTCCGACCGGTACCGTCAGGTGCCGGGGCTTCTTGTCACCAGTGTGGTCCAGATCACCGCCACGGCACAGGCATTACTTCCGCTCAGCGGAAGCGATGTGGTGGCCGCGGGGGCCGCCGGCGGCGTTTCCCGTCACGGGGCTGCCCGGTGGACCCCGATGAGGGTCTCCAGCGGGATCCGGGCGGTGGCCCGCTCGATTTGGCCGGATATTCCCTTCAGGACCGGGAGGTGCCTGGTCATGGTGGCTGCCTGGGACGTCGGCAGCACCAAGCCGATTGAGGCCCCGATCCTGCCGGTGTGGAAGACCGGGACGGCGATCGAACACGAGCCCAGGCGCACTTCTTCCAGGGTGGTGGCGTAGCCGTTCGCGCGGATCTGGTCCAGTTCCGCCGCCAGCTTCCGGGGGTCAACGTGGGTGTGGGCCGTATGCCGTTCCAACTCCCGATGCAGGTAGGCGTCCCGGACCCAGTCCTCCTCGAAGGCCAGGATGACCTTGCCGACGGCGGTGGCATGCATGGGCAGCCGGCCTCCCACGCGGGACGCGCGGGGCACCCGCTTGGAGCCGTAGACCCTGTCGATGTAGAGCACGTCGTGGCCGGCCCGGATCGCCAGGTGCGCGGTCTCGCCGGTCAGGGAGAACAGGTCCTGGATGAAGGGGCGGGCGGCATCGCGCAGCTGCCGTCCGGTGTTCTGGGCAAGTTCCCACAGCCGGATGCCGAGCTGGTACCGCCCGTTCGGCTCCCGCGAGAGGAAGCCCCAGTCAGTGAGTTCGTTGACCAGCCGGTGCGCGGTACTCAACGGGAGGCCGGATTTCTCAGCGATATCCGTCAGGCTCAGTGCGCCGCGGGACTTCTCAAACGCCTCCAGGATGGCCAGCACCTTCGACGTGACGGTGCGTCCGGGGTCGCGGCTGCCGCCGGCCATGGTGACCTCCTCAGTTCCGTGGCGCCCAGTGCGTCCGGAACCGAGTCTAGACCGGCAGGACGCGTCAGCGGCTGTCCCCGGCGCCCTGGCTGTCGCCCTGCGCGGCGCCCTGGTCCGCAGGCGCCTCCAGCAGGCGCTGCCGCTGCGGCCAGAGGGTGACCGATTCCAGGCCGGACAGTGCCCGGGCAACGGACCGGGCCGCGGCGGTGAACAGGTGGCCGTGGACGCGCTGGCTGCAGAGCCGCAGCGCCTGCCCGCGGTCCAGGCCGAACCAGTCCATCACCGTGTCGATGCCGTGCGGGCTGAGCCGCCAGGTCTTATCCGCGTCCTTGACAATCGCGTCCTCGATGGAGAGGGCTTCGCGACGGGAGTCGTGCCCGTCGATGATGTCCAGGATGGCCGGGATCTTCCCGGGGTCGTAGCCGCTCTCCGTGAGGATGGCGGCCGCCAACCGGGCACCCGCTTTCTCGTGCAGCAGCACCAGGTCAGGCCGCCCGCCGCCCGGAGCGATCGCTTGCAGGACCTCGCCCGGGGGAACCTGCGACCAGCCCACATCATGGAGCATGATGGCCGGCAGGACGACGGCGGCGTCTGCCTCAGGGTGGAAGTCCAGGAGCGCGCGGGCGATTCCGAACGCGTAGAGCGTGTGGGCGTCGTTGTCCCGCACCCGGAGAAGAGGGGCCGCGCGGTCCCAGATCGCGGACAGCTCGGGATCCAGCGCGATCACCCCGTCTGGATTCGACTGGATGCTGTCGGCGACATCCCGTCCGTAATGGTTGGCAGCTGCCCTCATTTTCGTCATGCCTCCAAGGGTGGCCGATTAATGACCGGGACACGAACAGCCTTCCACTCACCGGAACACCGCCGGAAATTGCGGGGCATGCCCGTCGGATGGCGGGCGGGGACGGCGGCGGCGGGTCCCGGGCCACGCTGCCCTGTTCGCGGCAGACGCCGGGCGATAAAGTTGGTTTGTGCCTGAGTGGCAGGACCCTCCTCCCCTTCCGGCCACGTGGCAGCGGTGCGACGACGGCATCCTGCCTCTGTGGTGGGACCGGTTGTGCTCGCAGACCAGCCCCCAGTCGGCGGCCCTGTACGCGGCCGGGCTGTTCACCGAGGACCGGCGCCGGCCGATCGCGCAGTGGTACAACCCCGCCTACGACTCGGCGCTGCTCGTGGCCCCGGAGACCTCCCCCGAATGGCCCGTGCAGCGCTTCGGCATTTTCTACGCCCCGCCGCGCGGAGGGTTTACCCGCGTCCATTCCTCCGGGCATGAGTGGCACCCCCGTGAGCCACGGCAGTCCCCCACCGAGGACGAGGCGTTCCAGACGGCCGTGGCGGAGGCGGAGCGCTTCCTGCAGGTGGAGATGTTCTTCGTCTAGCCAACCAGTCGAGTACCGGCCGACGCCGGTCTGCCTTGGCCGGGGAGCCTCCGGGAGGGCCGGACCCACGCACCCACAAGAAGGCAACAAAAAGGCCCCGCTGCCGGCTGTTCGCCGGTCGCGGGGCCCCGTGGGCTCCTCCTGCTGGACTTGAACCAGCAACCCTTCGATTAACAGTCGAATGCTCTGCCAATTGAGCTAAGGAGGAATGAAGCAGGTATGACATTAGCAAAGGTTTTCGCCCGAAGGAAATCGGTCGACCGCCGCCTCCCCAGCGCAGCCCGGATACCCTCCCCGGGTATACAAAAAGTCCCCGTTCCGGTGGCCCGGAACGGGGACTGTGCGCTCCTCCTGCTGGACTTGAACCAGCAACCCTTCGATTAACAGTCGAATGCTCTGCCAATTGAGCTAAGGAGGAATGAAGCGGATATAAGCCTAGCAAACACCGCGCCGGTAAGCGAAATTGGCAGCCCCGGCTGGCCGGCGGGACCGGTGACGACTCCGGTTCAGGCGTCCATGCGGAGCGCCCGGCGCTGCATTTCCAGCTCCATCAGCTCCCGGTTCAGCCGCTGGAACTCCTCGGGCTGCGCCGAGGCGTCCAGCCGCTGCAGCTGGCCCATCTTGTCCGCCTTCACTCGCGTGATCTGCAGCTCGAACAGGCGGGCCAGGATGTCGCGGCAGTAGCGCTGGACGGCCTCCGGGGTGCTGGCGGGCAGCGGGACGACGGCGAGCTCGGACACCAGGGGCCGGAGCGGCTCCGGGACTTCCTGCAGCAGCTGCTCCACCCAGCGCACTGGGTCGCCGGTGTGGGCCAGACCGGTGGCACGGATCGCCTCGTGGACGGCCAGGTAGGCCGGGGTGGAGAACCTGGCCTCCGAGAACCGTTCCCAGGTGGCGCCCTCCAGGAGCGCCGGCTCCTGCAGGACCACTTCAAGCGCCTGGCGTTCCATGGTGGCCACCGGATCGCGGGGGTCCGGCCGGTTGAACGGCAGCGCCGCCGACAGCGGTGCCACCCCCGGCCCGGAGCCGTAACCGGCGGGCGCCGGGCGGCCCTGCTGCCGGCCGGGGCCATGGCCGTAGCCCCGATCCGGAGCGTGGCCCTGGTTGTTGCCGTGGCCCGGGCCGCTGCCGCCCGGGGCACCCGGGGCCTGGCGCTTGGCGGCGGCCCCGACGGCCCGGCTGACGTCCTCCACCGGCATGCCCAGCCAGCCGGCCAGTTCACGGGCGTAGGCCGGGCGGATGCCGGCGTCGCGGATCTGAGCCACCACCGGAGCAGATTCGCGCAGGGCCGCGATCCGGCCCTCGACGGTGTCCAGGTTGTGCCGGCGCAGGGTGGCGCGGATGGCGAACTCAAACAGCGGCCGGCGCGAGCCGATCAAATCCCGCACCGCGTCATCGCCCTTGGCCTGGCGCAGTTCGCAAGGGTCCGCGCCGCCGGGCTCGACGGCGACGTAGGTCTGGGCGACGAACCGCTGGTCTTCCTCGAACGCGCGCAGCGCGGCCTTCTGCCCGGCGGCGTCGCCGTCGAAAGTGAAGATGACCTCTCCCCCGCTGCCGTCGTCCGAGAGCAGCCGGCGGGCGACCTTGATGTGCTCGGCGCCGAACGCCGTGCCGCAGGTGGCGACCGCCGTCGGGATCCCGGCCAGGTGGCAGGCCATCACGTCGGTGTAGCCTTCCACGACCACCAGCTGGCGTTCCTTGGCGATGCTGCGCTTGGCCAGGTCGATCCCGTAGAGGACCTGGGACTTCTTGTAGAGCGCCGTCTCCGGTGTGTTCAGGTACTTGGGGCCCTGGTCATCCTCGTAGAGTTTGCGGGCGCCGAAGCCGATGGTGTCGCCGGCGATGTCGCGGATCGGCCAGATCAGCCGGCCGCGGAAGCGGTCGTAGATTCCCCGGCCGCCTTCTGAAAACATGCCCGTGAGCTTCAGTTCCGCGTCGGTGAAGCCGCGGCCGCGCAGGTGCTTGAGCAGCGAATCCCAGCCCTGCGGCGCGTAGCCGACGCCGAACTGTTCCGAGGCGGCACGGTCAAAGCCGCGGCCATGGAGGAAGTTCCGCCCCTCGGCAGCGCCGGGGGTCAGCAGCTGGGCACGGAAGAATTCGTCCGCGATCTTGTGGGCATCCAGCAGCCGCTGGCGGCGGCCGATCTCCTCGCGGTTGGGCCCGGAACCGCCGTCCTCGTAGCGCAGCTCGTAGCCGATCCGGGCGGCCAGCTCTTCGACCGCTTCGTGAAACGAGGTATGGTCCAGCTTCTGCACAAAGGAAATGACGTCGCCGTCCTCACCGCAGCCGAAGCAGTGGTAGCGGCCCACCTGCGGGCGCACGGTGAACGAGGGCGAGCGCTCGTCGTGGAAGGGGCACAGTCCCTTGTAGGACCCCAGCCCGGCACCTTTGAGCGTGACGTACCCGTCGACGACTTCCTTGATATCGGTGCGCTGGCGCACCTCGTCGATGTCTTCGCGTTTGATCAGGCCGGCCACGGTGCCATCCTAGTCCCAGGGCACGACGCCGGCCCGCGGCGTATGGCGCCAGTCACCACAGCGACGGCAGGCTGCCGACGAGCCGTTCGTACATGGCCAGCGCAGAGCCGTCGGTGAGCGAGGCCACCTGGTCGATGACGACGCGCAGCCGTGCTCCGTCGTCGGCCGCGGCGCGCCAGTCAGCGGCGAACATCGGTTCCAGGTGGCGGTCCCCCGTGGCGTTGAGCGCGGTGACCAGGGCATGCAGGACCTCGCGCTGGCGCTCGTAGATGGGCTGCCGGTGCTCGGTGGTCATCACGAAGGTGGTGGCAAGGCCCTTCATCACGGCGATCTCCATCACGGTCTCCTCCGGGACGATGAGTTCGGCGTTGAACCGGGTGAGGTTCTCCGGACCATAGACGGCGCGGGTGGTCTCCAGCGCGCTCTGGCAGAACCGGCCGATCAGCTGGCTGGTCATATCCTTCAGCGCCGCCATGGACTTGCGGCTGCCGTCGGCCTCGCGCACCCAGACCCTGGTTGCTTCCAGCCGGGCCAGGGCGGCGTCGATTGCGGCCGGGTCGTGGTGCGGCAGGTACCACTGCTTGGCGTAGCCAACCACCCGGGCGCGGTGGTCCGGGTTGTCCATCCAACGGAG
The DNA here is from genome assembly GCF_052567525.1 of Arthrobacter sp. Hor0625. NCBI lineage: Bacteria > Bacillati > Actinomycetota > Actinomycetes > Micrococcales > Micrococcaceae > Arthrobacter > Arthrobacter sp. Hor0625. The sequence goes on from NZ_CP199586.1 coordinate 184,526, forward strand.
CTGGAAATGCCCGGCGACGATCGCATCCTCGACGTCGTGCACGGAGTAGGAAATGTCGTCGGCCAGGTCCATGACCTGCGCCTCGAGGCAGGACCGGCGCTCGGGGGCGCCCTCGCGGATCCACTCGAAGATGGGCAGGTCGTCCTGGTAGGCGCCGAACTTGCTGGTCCGCTGGCCGTGGATCACCGGGGCGTCCTCGGCGGACCACGGGTACTTGGCGGCGGCATCGAGGCTGGCCCGGGTGAGGTTCAGGCCGGCGGGCCGGCCGTCCGGGGCGAGGACCTTGGGCTCGAGCCGGGTCAGCAGGCGCAGGGTCTGGGCGTTGCCCTCGAAACCGCCGATCGCGTGGGCGACCTCATTCAGCGCCGACTCGCCGTTGTGGCCGAACGGCGGATGGCCGAGGTCGTGACTGAGGCACGCGGTGTCGACGACGTCGGGGTCGCAGCCCAGGGTGCGGCCAAGTTCGCGGCCCACCTGGGCCACCTCGAGGCTGTGCGTCAGCCGGGTCCGGACAAAGTCATCCGTATCCGGGGCCACCACCTGGGTCTTGGCGCCGAGCCGGCGCAGCGCGGAGGAGTGCAGGACCCGTGCCCGGTCACGTTCGAAGTCGGAACGGTAGGTGCTCTTGGGCGGCTCCTCGACCCAACGGGCACAGTCGCGTTCCACGTAGCCGCGGACGGTGGCCGCCGCGGTCCGGGCCTCAGCCACCGGAGACGTCCAGTTCGGCGAAGGAGATGTCCCGGGACTGCTCGGCGTCGAGGTTGCGGTTCAGCAGCCAGTCCTTGGGCAGGGCCGGTTTCTTGGGCGAGCCTGCGCGGCCGCGCGGGCCTTCGGCGTCGGCTCCCGGGTAGGGCGAGTCGAGGTCGAGTTCATCGAGCGTGGCGCGAAGGACTTCCAGGCTCGTCACGAGTGCCAGCCGGTGGCGCAGGTCGCTGCCTACGACGTACCCCTTGAGGTACCAGGCCATGTGCTTGCGGATCTCCCGCAGCGCCTTGCCCTCGTCGCCGAAGGTCTCCACCATGAGCTCCGCGTGGCGGTAGATGCTCTCGGCGACCTGGCGCAGGGCCGGGGTGTGGCGGACGTCGCTGCCTTCGAAGGCTGCCATCAGGTCCCCGAAGAGCCAGGGCCGGCCCTGGCAGCCGCGGCCCACCACGACGCCATCGACGCCGGTTTCGCGGACCATGCGCACCGCGTCCTCGGCGGACCAGATGTCTCCGTTGCCGAGCACCGGAATATCCGGCAGGGCTTCCCGCAACCGGGCGATGGCGGACCAGTCCGCCTTGCCGGAGTAGAACTGCGCGGCGGTGCGGCCGTGCAGGGCGACGGCGGCGACGCCGGAATCGCGGGCGATCCGTCCCGCGTCGAGGTAGGTCAGGTGGTCATCATCGATGCCCTTGCGCATCTTGATGGTCAGCGGAATGTTGCCCTTGGACGCTTCCTTGACGGCGGTCTGGACGATCGAGGTGAAGAGGTCGGTCTTCCAGGGAAGCGCCGAACCGCCGCCGCGCCGGGTGACCTTGGGCACCGGGCAGCCGAAGTTGAGGTCGATGTGGTCCGCGCGGTCCTCCTCGACCAGCATCCGCACCGCCTGCCCGACCGTTACCGGGTCAACGCCGTACAGCTGGACCGAGCGGACTTTTTCATCGTCGTCGTGCGAGATGATCCGCAGGGATTCGGGGGTGCGCTCCACGAGGGCGCGCGAGGTGACCATCTCCGCGACGTACAGGCCGCCGCCGTATTCGCGGCACAGGCGGCGGAACGCGGAGTTGGTGATGCCTGCCATCGGGGCCAGGATCACCGGGGTGTCCACCGTGATGGGGCCCAGCTTCAGGGGCGGCAGTTCCAGCTTGGGGGCGGGAGGCGTTGCTACAACAGTCACCCGACCATTGTCTCAAAGCCGGGCAAATCGGCCCGGCGCCCGGCCCGCCATGTGGAAATCAGGGCCGCCTGCGGTCCGATCCGCCGGAGGGGCCGGGTGGTCAGCGGCGCAGTTCGGCCCGCCGGCCGCGCCGGCTTTCGGACGCCGCGCCGGATCCGCCGCCGTCGGACGCGTGATCGGTTGCCTCGGTGTCGGGTACCCAGCCGGAACCGCCATCGCCCGCGGGCAGCGCCGCGCCCCGGAGCCCGGTGGCCTTGACGACCAGCACCGCGATCAGCGTCGTAACCGGGATCGCCAGGACCAGCCCGACGGAGCCGACGAGGGTGCGGATGACTTCCTCGGAGAGTTCGGCGCTGGTGAGCGCGTCGCCGAGCGGGCGCTCGTAGAGCATCACAATGATCAGGACGGGCAGCGCAGCCCCGGCGTAGGCGAAGGCGATGGTGTAGACGGTGGACGCGATGTGGTCCCGGCCGATCCGCATGGCCGAGGCGAACAGCTTCCGCCGGGAGGTCCCGGGCGCCAGCTCCCACAGCTCCCACACGGCGGAGGACTGCGTGATGGTCACGTCGTTGAGCACCCCGAGTCCGGAGATGATCAGCCCGCAGAGGATGATGCCGGAGATCGAGATGTGGTCCGAAACGTTCGCGAGCGTGGCGGCGTCGTGGCTGCCGACGCCGGCGAGGTTCGCTGCGTCCGTGGCCCAGGCGGCCAGGACGGCGGTGATGCCCAGGCCGAACATGGTGCCCAGCAGCGCGGTCGAGGTCCGGGCGGTGAATCCGTGGGCAAAATACAGCACGCCGATCATGATCACGGTCGACCCCACCAGCGCCAGCAGCAGCGGCGGCTTGCCTTCGACCAGCCCCGGGAGCATGAAGGAGACCAGCACGGCGTAGGCGCCCAGCAGTCCGATGAGGGCGCGCAGCCCGCGCCAACGCGCCACCGCGATCACGACGACGGCGTAAAGGACAGCGAGCAGGATGATCGGCAGGGTCCGGACGAAATCGACAAAGACGTAGGAGGGGGTTCCCTGCGCGGCGGCACCCTGGGTCTGGGACAGGTTCAAGTAGCGGATCCCGTCGCCGGCCTTGACGCCGTGGGACTTGGCGATGTCGGGGTTGATCACCACCTTGACCGGGTTGCCGCCCTTGTCCGGGTCGGTGTAGGCGAAGGTGCACTGCGAGCCCTGCCCGGCGCCGGGCGCCGGCTGGCCGTCCGCCTGGGCGGCAGGATCCATGCAGGGCCCGACGACGACGCGCTGGATCGTTCCGGTGTCGAAGCTGACGCCCGGGGCGGCGGCGTACGGGCTGGAGAGCTTGAGGCCGTCCTTGCTGCCGGAGGGCCACAGCAGCACCATGGCCACCACGGTCATCAGCGTCAACGGGACCAGGACGGCGGCGAGGATCAAGTTCGCTTTCCGGCGGGCGGCGAGCGCCCCTGGTGTCGGGTCGATGCCTCCGTGGCCGGTGTGTGAATGTCCGGCGCCCATCAGCAGTTCAACCTCATGCCGAAAACTCTACGGGGTCGGGACCCCGGGCCAGGCAGTACAGCTAGGCCGGCACGATGTTCTGGTTGAGATGGAAGAGGTTCTGCGGATCGTACTTGGTTTTGACGTCCCTCAGCCGGGCGTAATTGGGCCCGTAGTTCTCCGCCACCTTGTCCAGGTCGTCGCCGTCCATGAAATTGATGTAGCCCGCCGACTCGGAATAGGGCTGGAGCGCCGCGGCGTAGTCCCGCACCCAGGCGATGTTCGCCGCCGTGTCCGCCGGATCCTCCCAGTGGCAGGCGATGACCGGGGAGAAGCTGGCGTTCCGGTTGGGGAACGCCGTGTCTGCCGCGCCCACCCGGTGCACGGCTCCGTCAATCGGATAGATATGCACCGCGGTCTGCAGGCTGGGGACACGCCTCCCGTACTCAAGGTGCGCATCGATGGCCCCGTCGTTGAGCTCGGACAGGAAGGCCGCTTTCCAGTAGGCGAGCAGACCTTTGGGATACATGCCGTCGAAGGCCGAGTTCAGGGCGGGATAGGGCATCGGGCCCACCATGGAACCGGCGACCGGGGCGGCGTCGAGGAAGGGCTGCCACCGGGAAGGCCCTTCGGCCGGGTCACCGGTCCACATCCCGACCACAATGCAGACGGGTTTGCCGTGGAACTCCTCGGGCAGGAACGGGACCGGTGGGCCCTGGTGGAAGGCGAGGAAGGCGCCGAACTCTTCCGGGGCGTCCGCCAACTGCGCGCGGTAGAACTTGGCGACGGTCTCGGCGTGGTCACCCGGGTAGATAACGATGCCTGCGTGGACCGTGTCCACGGGATGCAGCCGGAATTCCAGCGAGGTGACGACGCCGAAGTTGCCCCCGCCGCCGCGCAACGCCCAGAAGAGATCCTCATGCTCGTGCTCGCTGGCAGTGAGGAACCTTCCGTCGGCGGTGACGACGTCGGCCGAGAGGAGGTTGTCGCAGCTGAGCCCGTACTTCCGGTCGAGGTAGCCGATGCCGCCGCCGAGGGTCAGGCCCGAGACACCAGTCGAGCCGACGACGCCGCCGGTGGTGGCGAGCCCGAAGGCGTGCGTGGCGTGGTTGAAATCCGCCCACGTCGCCCCGGCCTCTGTCCGGGCCGTTCTGCCGGCCGGGTCGACCCGCACGCCCCGGGTGTGGGCGAAGTCGATCACCAGTGCGTCATCCCCCGTGCCAAAGCCCGGACCGCTGTGTCCCCCGCCGCGGACAGCCAGCGCCAGGCCGTGGTCCCGCGCAAAGTTGACGCTGGCGATCACGTCCGCGACCTGGGACACCTGGACCACCGCCGCCGGCCGCTTGTCGATCAAACCGTTTTGCACGGCCCGGGCAGCGTCGTAGTCCGCGTCACCGGACGTGATGACTTGCCCTCGGACCTGCCCGCGCAGGCCGTCGAAGTCGGTTCCATTCATTTTTTGTACCGTCGATTTCGTCGTGTTTCCGACCCGGACGGTGATTTGTGCTCCCAGCCGGCAAAACGCCCGGGGCTATACGAGCACAGGCGTACTCCTCCGCTCCGGATCCGTCAAGGGGTCCGGGAACGGGCCGGGCCATCTCCCGCCCCCGCGGCTCCGAACCTCCTGTGGGAGAGGTGGAAGACCAGCGCAGGAAACCTGCCGGGAACTCCGGAACGCGCTTTAGGGTTGGACACTGAGGGACAAATGATGGGGAGGACACCAAGGTGGCCAGACGCAAGACAGATGACCGGGAGGCCGCAGCGGGCGCTTCCGGCACGACAGCCCGGGCGACGCTGAGCATCGCCGACGCGGCCGGGGAAACCCGCGGTGTTGCCTTGGTGCTGCATGGCGGACGTGCCGCCAGCTTCGACGCCGTCCGAGCCCGGCACCTGAGCCCGGCCAGGATGCTGCCCTTCGCGCAGGCCCTGCGCGGCCGGGGCGGCCCCCACGGCCTGGCCGTCTGGACTCTCCGCAACCGGTACCGGGGCTGGAACGGTCCGGACATGTCGCCCGTGCAGGACGCCCGCTGGGCGCTTGAGCAGATCAGCCTCGAGCATCCGGGCGTTCCGGTTTACCTGCTCGGCCATTCCATGGGCGGCCTGACGGCGCTCTGCGTCGCCGACCACCCGCAGGTGGACGCCGTCGTCGCCCTCGCGCCCTGGCTGGACGGAACCACCCCTGTGGACCGTGTCGCCGGGCGGCGGGTCCTGATCGTGCACGGCACCGAGGACCGGTGGACCAGCCCCCGCAACTCCCTGGCGTACGCCAAGCGGGCGCAGCCGGTGGCCGCGTCGATCGACTACGTGTCCCTGCAGGGGGCCGGCCACTTCATGTTCCGCCGGGTGCGGCTCTGGAACTCGCTGGCCAACGGCTTTATCCTTGATGCGTTTGGCAGCCGCGCCGGCACCGAGCCCGCCGGCGCCGGGGAACTCAGGCAGGTCCTTCCCGCTACCGCAGGCCTGCCGGTGGTGCTCTGATGCCGGCCTTCCCGCTGGCGGCTTTCCTGGCCGGCCTGCCCTGGGTTGCCCTGGCTCTCGGGCTCCTGTTGGCGGTGACGTTTGCGGTGGCCGTCCGGCAAAGCCGCCATTCGGTCATCGACACGGTCTGGGGCCTGGGCTTCGTCGTGGCCGCCGCGGTCTCCTGGCTGTTGTCCGCAGGCCACGGCGACGCCGGACGCCGGCTGCTGCTGCTGGCCCTGGTGGCGGTCTGGGGCGTGCGGCTGGCCGTCCACATCGGCGTCCGGGCCCGCGGCGGGCACGAGGATCCGCGCTACGTGGACATGCTGTCCTCGGCGCCGGGTTCACGGAATACCTACGCCCTGCGCCGGGTGTACCTGCCCCAGGGCCTCGTGATGTTCTTCGTTTCGCTCACCATCCAGGTCGGCATGTTCAGCACCGGTCCCCTGGGCTGGCTGGCGCTGCTGGGGGTTTTGCTGTGGATCATCGGCTTCGTGTTCGAAACCGTGGGCGATTGGCAGCTGGCACGGTTCAAGGCGGACCCGGCGAGGCGCGGGACCGTGCTGGACACCGGACTCTGGCGCTATACCCGGCACCCGAATTACTTCGGCGACGCCGCCGTGTGGGCCGGGCTGTTCCTGGTCGCCGCGGATTCCTGGCCCGGAGTCCTCACCGTCCTCTCCCCGGCCCTGATGATCTGGACGCTGGCGGGAAAGACCGGCAAGCCCCTGACCGAGAAGGCCATGTCCGCCCGGCCCGGCTACAAGGAATACGTCGAATCGACCTCCGGTTTCCTGCCCTGGCCGCCCCGGCGGCGGGCGGGCCGCTGAGCCGAGACCGTCTGTGAACTGGCGTCCCGGTCCCAGCGACCGCTTCTACCGCACCATCGTCCGGACCGGCGAGCTGCTGCGCCGGCTGTTCGGGATCCGGATCATCGTCACCGGCGCGCAGCACCTGCCCGGCGCCCCGGCGGAGCCGCCGGGCCTTGTAGCCTTACCGGCCTCCGTGGCCTCACCGGGCCGCCGTCTCTCCCCCGTCGCCCGGGTCCGGCGGGCCGCCCGGTCCCGGCGGCCCGTGCCCGGGACGGGCGCCGTCGTGGCGATCACGCACTTCGGCTACCTCGACTTCGCCGCGGCAGAGCTGCTCCTCTGGCGGCACAACCGGGCGCAGATGCGCTTCCTGATCACCCAGGGCGCAGCCGACCACTGGTTCGCCGGACCGGCCGTCAGTGCCGCCGGGCACGTCGTCGTCGGCTACGATTCCGGCGCCCACGCCTACGACGAGGCCGTGCGGAAGCTGCGCGCGGGCGAATACATCGCGATCCTCCCTGAGGCGGGGGTAAGCCGCAGTTTCCAGGTCCGCGAGTGCAAAACCGGCGCCGTTCGGATGGCCGCCGAGGCCGGGGTTCCCATCATCCCGGTCTCGGTCTGGGGCGCGCACCGGATCATGACCCGGCACCACGGCTTCTCGCCGCGGCGCGCCTGGCGTGCGCCGGTCCGCGTGCACGTAGGCGAACCGATCCACGCGGCGCCGGAGGCGGACGCCGCGGCGACGACCGAGGCGCTGCGCGAGGCATTGCAGCGCGGGATCGACGCCGGCATCGCCGACTTCCCGCTCAGGCCCGAACCTTGTGCCTGGTGGATGCCGGCCGCGCTCGGCGGCAGCGCGCCTACAGACCAGGAACGGCAGCGGCTGGACGAGGCCGAAGGACCGCGGCGCGCCCGCAGCCGGCGCCGATAAGCCCGGTTCACCCCACCGACTTGACTAAACTCCATCGGGTACAAAATCACACTCAACGAAGAGGTACCCCTCTGTGTCGAACACAGTCCTGACCAAAAGCGGCATCGTCGAAGAACGCGGTCTCGCCCGGATAGCCCAGCGGATGGCGGCGTGGACCGAAAAGTGGTTCCCGGACGCCTACATCTTTGCCCTCGCCGGGGTGATCATCATCGCCGTGGCCGCCTTGGCCATTGGCGCCTCGCCGCAGTCCATCGCCGACTCCTTCGGCAACGGTTTCTGGGACCTGACCGCTTTCACCCTGCAGATGGCCATGGTGGTCCTCACCGGCTACGTGGTGGCGACGTCACCGCCGGTGGCCCGCCTGATCAACCGGCTGGCCCTGGTGCCAGCCACCGCGCGGACCGCGGTCAGCTTCGTGGCCCTGATGTCAATGTCCGTCTCCTTCCTCAACTGGGGCCTCAGCCTGATCTTCGGCGGCCTGCTCGCCCGGGCCATCGCCCGGCGCAAGGACCTCACCGTGGATTACCGCGCCCTCGGCGCGGCAGCGTTCATGGGCCTCGGGGCCGTCTGGGCCCTCGGGCTGTCCTCCTCCGCCGCTCAGCTGCAGGCCACGGCGGCGTCCCTGCCGCCGGCGCTGCTGAAGATCACCGGCATCCTCGATTTCGGCACCACGATCTTCACCTGGCAGTCGCTGCTGACCCTGGCCATCCTGATGGTGCTGACCACGGTCATCGCACACTTCTCCGCCCCGCAGGGCGGCGCGATCCGCACCGCCGAGGACCTCGGCGTCGACCTCGACGACGAACCCAGCGAGCCCGCACCGCGGTCACGGCCCGGCGAATGGCTCGAATACAGCCGGATCCTGCCGGTCCTGGCCGGAATCCTGACCCTCGGCTGGCTCGTCTCCCAGTTCCTGACCAAGCCGTTCCTGACCGTGGTCAGCAGCCTCAACGGCTACCTGCTGGTCTTCCTCATCCTGGGCCTGGTGCTGCACGGCACGCCGCGGAACTTCCTGCAGGCTGTCACCAAGGCCGTCCCGGCCACCGCCGGCATCCTGGTGCAGTTCCCGCTGTACGCCGCGATGGCCGCGATCCTGACCAAGGCCACCGGCCACGGCGGCATGACCATCTCCGCGCACCTGGCCGAATTCTTCTCGCAGATCGGCAGCGGCGGCGGATTCGCCGTCGTCATTGCGCTGTACACCGCAGTCCTGGGCCTGCTGGTCCCCTCCGGCGGCGGGAAGTGGCTGGTCGAGGCGCCGTACGTGATGCAGTCCGCGACCGACGTGCAGATGAACCTGGGCTGGACGGTGCAGATCTACAACATCGCCGAGGCCCTGCCGAACCTGGTCAACCCGTTCTTCATGCTGCCGCTGCTGGCGGTGCTGAGGCTGCGCGCCCGGGACCTGGTCGGCTTCACCTTCCTGCAGTTCGTGTTCCACCTGCCGGTGGTGCTGCTGCTGGTCTGGCTGCTCGGCGAGACCTTTGAGTTCGTCCCGCCGGTGATGCCCTAGCCCCCCGGTTTAACCACGACTGACCCGCAGCCGTTGTCATCACGATGACAACGGCTGCGGGTCAGTCGCGCTTGGAGGCCTAAGCGGGGTCCGAGACGATCAGGGTGTCCGCGCCGGTCTGCCGGGCGGTGCCGGCTTCCAGCAGCGGCTCGACGACGGCGCGCAGCGCGGTCATCGAATCGTCCAGTTCCAGCAGCACCGGGTACTGGTACGCAATCAGCGCCAGCAGGTCCCGGACCGCGGCCCGGGCTTCGTCGGCCGGCAGGTCCGGGTCGTGGCCGAGGAACACCTCGGACGGTTCGCCGGCTGCCGGGGCATGGCCGTCCTCGGCTCCGAGTTCCGGGCCTCCCTGGGCGTAGCTGACGGCGAAGGCCTGCAGCCGGCCTTTCTTGCTGGCCGGCACGCCCGCGCCGAAGGCACTGGCCTTGGGCGCGCGCAGCACGATCGCGCCGCGCGCCCCGCTGAGCTCGTCCAGGAAAAGCCGCTGCACGGTGGCGATGCTGAGCTCGCCGGGGCTGTCCCAGTCGTGCACGGCGGTGTAGTACCGGCCCACGACGCCGCTCAGCTCCACCGAGCCGGTGGCCAGGTCCTCGACCTGTTCGGTCGCCGCGGCCTCGGAACCGTCGCCGAAAACGGGGAGCTTCAACGCCCCGGGCTCGACGACCACCAGGCGCGAACGCTGGATCGGGGCCAACCCCGCGGCCTCGGCGAACGCGGCCCCGGGGGTGCCGGGCTCCACCTTGGTCCGCAGCCGGGTCACGCCCGAGGGCGAACGCTCCGCCTCGTGCCGGAGCATGGCCAGCAGGGTCGACCCGATGCCGGACCGCCGGTGGTCGCGGGCCACCTCGACGTATACCCAGAGCCGCTCCGGGTGCAGCGAGGCCTCGTGGACGGCGCCGGCCGCCACCGGGATGGCGACGCCGTCGACGACGTCCTCGGCGACAATGCAGCGGCGCCACGGCGCGTTGCCGGAGGGTGCCAGGGTGCCGCGGAACTGACGGGCCTGGTCCGTTTCCGGCCCGCCCCAGATCTCCAGCAGCGCCAGGTCATCGCCCTCGCGCCACTCGCGGTATTCGATCGCCATGCTCAGGCGCCGATCAGCCGCGCGGCCAGGTAGCCTTCCACCTTGTCCAGGGAGACGCGCTCCTGGGCCATGGTGTCGCGTTCGCGGATGGTGACGGCCTGGTCCTCGAGCGTGTCGAAGTCCACCGTGATGCAGAACGGGGTGCCGATCTCATCCTGGCGGCGGTAGCGGCGGCCGATCGCGCCGGCGTCGTCGAACTCGATGTTCCAGTTCTTACGCAGCTGCGCGGCGAGGTCCTTGGCCTTCGGCGAGAGGTCCTCGTTGCGGCTCAGCGGCAGGACAGCGGCCTTGACCGGGGCCAGGCGCGGGTCGAGCTTGAGCACGGTGCGCACGTCGACGCCGCCCTTGGCGTTGGGCGCCTCATCCTCGGTGTAGGCGTCGATCATGAAGGCCATGAAGGACCGGGTGAGGCCGGCGGCGGGTTCGATCACGTACGGGGTGTAGCGCTCGTTGGTGGCCTGGTTGAAGTAGCTCAGGTCCGCCCCGGAGGCCTTGGCGTGCGTGGAGAGGTCGAAGTCGGTGCGGTTGGCGATGCCTTCGAGTTCGCCCCATTCGGAGCCGTGGAAGCCGAAGCGGTACTCGATGTCCGTGGTGCCCTTGGAGTAGTGGCTGAGCTTCTCCAGCGGGTGTTCGAAGAAGCGGAGGTTTTCCTCGCGGATGCCCAGGCCGGTGTACCAGGCCATGCGCTCCTTCATCCAGTACTGGTGCCACTGCTCGTCCGTGCCGGGCTCGACGAAGAATTCCATTTCCATCTGTTCGAACTCGCGGGTGCGGAAGATGAAGTTGCCCGGCGTGATCTCGTTGCGGAAAGACTTGCCGATCTGGCCGATGCCGAACGGCGGCTTCTTCCGGGAGGTGGTGAGCACGTTGGAGAAGTTCACGAAGATGCCCTGGGCGGTTTCGGGGCGCAGGTAGTGCAGGCCCTCTTCGCTGGCCACCGGGCCGAGGTAGGTCTTGAGCAGGCCGGAGAATTCCTGCGGTTCGGTCCATTCGCCGCGGGTGCCGCAGTTGGCGCAGGCGATGTCCTTGAGCCCGTTCTCGGCGGGGCGGCCCTTCTTCTCCTCGTATTCTTCCTCGAGGTGGTCCGCGCGGTAGCGCTTGTGGCAGGACAGGCACTCCACCAGCGGGTCGGAGAAGACCTCGACGTGGCCGGAGGCTTCCCAGACCTGGCGGGGCAGGATCACCGAGGAGTCCAGGCCGACGACGTCCTCGCGGCCGCGGACCACGGACTGCCACCACTGGCGCTTGATGTTTTCCTTCAGCTCGGCGCCGAGGGGGCCGTAGTCCCAGGCAGAACGGGAGCCACCGTAGATTTCACCGGCCTGGAAGACGAAACCCCGGCGCTTGGCGAGGGAGATGATCTGGTCGAGAACGGATTTTGCTGCCATGGGAACTCCAATTTCTACAGGGCCGCTGGGTGCGGTCCGTGCTGTCAGCCCCGGGTCACCGGCTGGCTGCCGGGCGGGGTCCTGCGAACGGGTGATGCAAACTCCTAGCCTACCCGTGCCGCCGTCCCCTGAAGGCGCCCCTGGGCCAGGGCAGGCTGGCCAGCACGATGGCCGCCAGAGTCAGCAGGGTCCCGAGCACGGTGGGCAGCGCGATGACGGTTCCCGGCGAGGGGACGGCCAGATCCAGCCCGAGCGAGCCGAGCAGTTGCCCGGCGATCATCCCGAGCCCGGTGACGAGCACGCCGAGGCTGCGGACAAGGAAGGCGGCGACGCCGATGAAGATGCAGCCCAGGGGCCCGCCCAGGTAGTACCACCACTCGCCCGGCAGCCCGCGGCCGGGGCCCGCCGCGGCGAGCTTGACCAGCCAGGCGAGCCACAGCACGGCGCCGCCGGCGACGAAGTTGACCAGGGTGGCGGTGATGGGGGTTCCGTAGTGCACGGTGGCCGTGCCGTTCATGGCCTGCTGAAAGCTCATCAGGAAACCGGCCACCACGGGAAGCAGCACCGGGACCAGCAGCAGCAGTGGCCCGCCCGCCGTCGCGCCGCCCGACGCGCCGGCGTCGAAGCGGGGCGACACGGCCCAGGCCACGGCGGCGACGGTCAGCGCGCTGCCCAGCACGCGGATTCCCGTCACCGCCTTCTTGCCCGCGGGCCCGATGCCCATCCGGTCCACCAGCAGCCCGCTGAGGGTCTGGCCCGTGACGGCCGCGACCGTGAACAGGGCGACGCCCAACACCCCGACCGTGGAAGCCTGGGCGAAGACGAAGAAGGCCCCGATGCCGCCGGCCAGCACGTAGTAGCGGGGGAACCGGCGTTCGCGCAGCGCCGGCAGCACCTCGGCGAGGCCGGCCCGGCCCCGGGGCAGGGCCAGGGAGAGCGCGACCATCACCGCCAGTCCGATGCTGAAGCTGACGACGGCGGCGGCCAGGCCGTCGTCGAGCGCTGTGCCGAGGGCGCCGTTGATCCGGCTCTGGACCGGGGCAAGCAGCCCCGCGCCCACGGCGAGGAGCAGGCCGGCGGGCAGGGGAAGCCGCGGAGCGGAAGTCATTGGTGCCACCTTCGGTCAGGCATGATTGCTGGTATGAGCAACCCGGAAATTGAAGAGATTCCCATCCGCGACGACATGATCCGGCTGGGGCAGCTGCTGAAGCTGGCCAACTTGGTCGAGGACGGGGTGGAGGCTGCCGAACTGATCAAGAACGGCCTGGTCAAGGTCAACGGCGAGATCGACGACCGCCGTGGACGGCAGCTGCACCACGGCGACACCGTCACCGTGAATGGGCAGACCGTCCGGATCGTGACCCCCGCCGGGGCCTAGCTATTTCTTGAGCACCTCGTGGGTGAGGAATTCGCCCACATGGCCGATCTCCTGCTGGTTGATCCCGTGCCACATGCCGGTGTACAGCACCTTGGTGAGCTTCACGTGCTTGCGGACCCAGCCCATGGTGAACTCGATCTTGTCCGGGGTGATCACCGGGTCCTGCTGGTCGCGGCCCCAGAACATCGGGACGGTGCCGTCCAGCTCGGCGTCCCGGAAGCTTGGATCGGAGCCGGCGTCGACGGCGAAGCCGGACAGTCCGACGACGGCGGCGTAGCCGTCCGGTCGCTGCCGCAGCAGCGTCGTGGCCATCGCCATGCCCATCGAGAAGCCCAGCAGGGTGACGGAGGGGTGGTTGTCCCGCACCGAGTCGATCCAGTGCTGGACGTAGGCCGCGGCGTCCTTGACGGCGTCGAGGGAGTATTCAATGGACGCCGTCAGAGGGAACCAGGTGAACCCGGGGCCGGAGACGAGCGGGGCCCGCACCGAGGCCACGACGAACTCCTCCGGTAGCAGGTCTGCCAGGCTCATCAGGTCCTGTTCGTTGGCGCCGTAGCCGTGCAGGAGCACCAGCAGGGGCCTGCCGGCCCTGGCCTCTTCGGGCCGCGACCAGAGCACGACGGGGTCGGGAAACGCTGCGGGGAAGGAAGGGGCGTCAGTCATGGCTCCATTCTTACAGTTACCAATCAGTAACAAGCGACGGTGGCGGAGCTTTGCGCGAAGAGGGCAGGATAGAACGGTGAGCGAAACAGCAGCGATGGACAATTCCCCCGACCGGACCGTCAACCACCCGTGGACCCGGTACGTGGCGATGGGCGATTCCTTCACGGAGGGCATCGGGGACCCGGAACCGGCCAGCCCCGGCGGGCACCGCGGCTGGGCGGACCGCGTGGCTGAGGAACTGAGCCGCGGCCACGAAGATTTTGCCTATGCCAACCTCGCCGTGCGGGGCCGGCTGCTGCAGCAGATCGTCGACCAGCAGCTGGCGCACTGCCTGTCGCTGAAGCCTGACCTGGTGACCCTCTCTGCCGGCGGCAACGACCTGATCCGGCCCGGCGGCGACCCGGATGTCCTTGCCGAGCGGCTGGACTCGGTGGTGCAGATCCTGAGTCTGGGCGGCGCCACCGTCGTGTTGTTCAACGGCCCGGACACGGGGTCTTCGGTCCTGAGCCGGATCCGCAGCAAGGTGGCCATCTACAACGAGAACCTGCGTACGGTGGCGGCCCGGCACGACGCGGTCATCGCGGATATGTGGTCGCTGCGGCAGCTCACTGACCCGCAGATGTGGGACGCGGACCGGCTGCACTTCTCCCCGCTGGGCCACCACACGATCGCGGCCATGGTGCTGGATTCGCTGAACGTGGAGCACACCCTCGAGCCGCTGATGCCCAAGCCGCTGCCTCCGCGCAGCTGGCGGGAGGCCCGCACCGGGGACCTCATCTGGGCCCGCGAGCACTTCGTACCCTGGGTGGTGCGCCGGCTGCGGCACCGTTCCTCAGGTGACGGCATCACGGCAAAGCGGCCGTTGGCCGGGCCGGTCTTCGGCCCCGGCGTTCCGCTGGGCTCGGGCGAGGGTCCGCGCGGCTCCGACGAGGGCCGGCCGGATGCCCAGGACGCGATGCGTCCCTAGCCCGCAGCCCGTCCGCCGCGGCAACGCCGGCACCCCGGAGAGTCCGGGCGCGTTAAGCTGGAAAGACACCTTTCTGAGAGGCCCGGTACCGTGAGCATTTTCTTTTGGATCATCCTGCTGTTCATCGTGATTCCGGCGGTCATGCGCCTGTACCGCCGCTCGTCCCGTGGCCGGGACCAGGGCCAGGGCCTGCCGGGAGGCTTCCCGGGGCAGCCGTTCGGCGGATTCCCCGGGCAGGACCCGGGCAGGCAAAGCAACCAGCCGCGCGACGGTTTTACCCAGCGCGACTACTACGGCGGGTTCGGCCAGCTGGGCGCCCCGCAGCCCCCGGCCGGCCAGTACCCGGGCCAGCAATTCCCGGGCCAGCCGTACCCGGGGGCGCAGCCCCCGGCCGGGCAGTACCCGGGCCAGCCGTACCCGGTGCCCTATGAGGACAGCCCGGAGTACCTGAACAACCCTCCGCAGCCGGGCCCGCAGCAGCCGACGACCTCCCCCGACGTTCCCCCGGTTCCGCCGGCGCCGTCGGGCCCCCAGGGCTACCGCGCCCGCAAGCTCGCCGAGCTGGACCAGAAGTACAGCAACGGCGAGCTTGCGATGGAGGACTACATGGCCCAGCGCGCGGAGATCATGAAGGGCTAGGACCCTAGTCGACCTGCGGGAAACCGAGGTCAATCACCGAGGTCGACGGATCCGGCCAGCGGGTGGTGACGACCTTGCCGCGGGTGTAGAAGCGGATGCTCTCCGGGCCGTACATGTGCGTGTCGCCGAAGAGCGAGTTCTTCCAGCCGCCGAAGGAGAAGGTGCCGACCGGCACCGGGATCGGCACGTTGACGCCCACCATGCCGGCCTCGACGTCGAACTCGAACTGGCGGGCCGCGCCGCCGTCGCGGGTGAAGATCGCCACGCCGTTGCCGAACTCATTGTCGTTGACCAGCTTCACGGCGTCGGCGTAGGTCTCGACCCGGACCACCGAGAGCACCGGGCCGAAGATCTCGTCGTCGTAGACCTTCATGCCGGGCTTGACGTGGTCGATCAGGCTGACGCCGATGAAGAAGCCCTTGGAGTCGAACTCCTGCTCCCGGCCGTCGACCACCACGGAAGCACCCTCGTCCGCGGCGCCCGCCACGTAGGAGGCGACCTTGTCGCGGTGTTCGGCGGTGATGAGCGGGCCCATCTGGGAGGCGGGGTCGGTGCCGGGGCCGATCTTCAGGGTGGCCATCCGGGTCTTGATCGCTCCCACCAGGTCGTCCGCGATGTTACCGACGGCGACCAGCACGCTCACGGCCATGCAACGCTCCCCCGCCGACCCGTAGGCGGCGGAGACGGCAGCGTCGGCGGCCATGTCCAGGTCCGCGTCCGGGAGCACCACCATGTGGTTCTTGGCTCCGCCCAGGGCCTGGACGCGCTTGCCATTGTCCGCCGCACGCTTGTAGATCGACTGGGCGATCGGCGTCGACCCGACAAAGCTGACGGCCTTGACGTCCGGGTGCTCGAGCAGCACGTCGACGGCTTCCTTATCGCCGTGGACGACGTTGAGCACACCGGCGGGCAGGCCTGCCTCGGCGAAGACCTGGGCGATGAAGATCGCCGAGGACGGGTCCTTCTCGCTGGGCTTCAGGAGCACGGTATTGCCGCAGGCCAGGGCGCTGCCGATCATCCACAGCGGCACCATGGCTGGGAAGTTGAACGGAGTGATGCAGGCGACCACGCCGACGGGCTGGCGGACCGAGTGCACGTCGACGCCGCTGGAGACCTGCTCGGAGCGTTCGCCCTTGAGCATGTGGGACAGGCCGGTGGCGAACTCGATGTTTTCCAGGCCGCGGGTGATTTCACCTTCGGCGTCGGAGAGGACCTTGCCGTGCTCGCTGGTCAGCAGGGCCGCCAGTTCGGGCCGACGCTGCATGAGCAGCTCGCGGACCTTGAAGAAGATGGTGGTGCGTTTGGCGAGGCTGGTGGCGCGCCAGCCCGGCAGGGCGGCGCGGGCTGCGGCGATGGCTTCCTCGACGCGGGCGGCGGAAGCGAGGGCCACCTCCTTTTCCTGTTCGCCGGTGGCCGGGTTGTACACCGGGCCGACGCGCTCGGCGTCGGCGACGAGGGCGCCGTTGATGAAGTGCGGAATGCGTTCCATGGGGAGGATCTCTTTCTAAAGGTGTGGGGGCTAGTTGGCGGACTCGAACGAACCGTCGACCAGCTTGACGATTGCGGAGCAGTCCTTGCCGGACTGGCCGCCGTCGATCAGCCGCTGAAACAGCTGCTGGACGTGCTCGCCGATCTCCAGCGGCGTGCCGGTGTCCTTGGCGGCGCTGATGGCCAGGCCGATGTCCTTGTTGGCCAGTTCGGCGGTGAAGGTGGGGGCGAAGTCGTTGTTCGAGGCGGCGGTGGGGACGACGCCTGCCACCGGGTACCAGGTGCGCAGCGCCCAGCTGTCGCCCGAGGAGACGGAGGCGATGTCCCAGAAGACCTGCTTGTCCAGGCCGAGGCGGTCCGCCAGGACGGCGCCCTCGGCGGTGGAGGCGAGGTTGATGAAGAGCATGAGGTTGTTGCAGATCTTGGCGGCCTGCCCGGTGGTCGCGCCGCCGGTGGGAATGATGTTTCCGGCCATCGGGCGGATGTACTCGGTGGCGTCGGCCACTGCCTGCGCCTCGCCGCCGATCATGAAGGTCAGGGTCGCGGCCTTGGCGCCGCTCATGCCGCCGGAGACGGGAGCGTCGACGAACCGGAAGCCGGCCTCCGCGGCGGCGTCGTGCAGTGCCTGGGCCGAGGCGATGTCGATCGTGGAGGAATCCACCAGCAGGGTCCGGGTGTCGGCGTGGGCCAGCACGCCGTCTTCGCCGAGGTAGACGGCGCGGGCGTGCTCACCCTTGGGGAGCATGGTGAAGACGACGTCGGCGCCCTCCACCGCCTCGGCAATGCTGCCCACCGGCTTGACTCCCCCGGCCTCGGCGGCCGCCACGGCCTGCGGGTTCAGGTCGAAGCCGCGGACCTCGTTTCCGGCCTTGGCCAGGTTCACCGACATGGACCCGCCCATGTTTCCCAGTCCGATCCAGGCGACAACTGCCATGGCATAAGCTCCTTTGCTCTGCATTGTGACCGGCGCATGTGCCGGTTCTTCCGTGTCCACCATCACACCCTGTTACAGTGCAATCAAGGGGAAAAAGTGAAGATGCTATGTGCACCGATGCACACGAAGGAAGGCCCCGGATGGACCTGAAGCGGCTCCCGAGCCCGGACGACCTGTTGATCCTGCTGACCGTGGCCCGGCTGGGCCGGTTCAACGCCGTCGCGGAGACCCTCGGCACCACGCACACCACCATCTCGCGCCGGATCCTGGCCCTGGACAAACAACTGGGCGGCCGGACCCTGGAGCGCAGCCCGCATGGCTGGGAACTGACCGAACTCGGGACCCAGGCCGTTGAGGCCGCCGAGGCGATTGAGGGAACGCTGGGAGCGCTGTCCGGCCGGATTGCCCGGACCGAGGACCAGCTTTCCGGCCTGGTCAGGATCAGCACCCCGGACGGCTTCGGCGCCGAATTCGTCGCCCCGGCCCTGGTCCGGCTGCAGCGCGAGCACCCCCTGCTGAACGTCGAGATGCTCAGCGCCACCCGGAAGGTGAGCCAAAACCGCTCGGGGGTGGACCTGGAGGTGGTGGTCGGCAACCTTGAGGTCAGCAACGCCCAGACCATCTTCCTGTCCAACTACGTTCTGCGGCTCTACGCGAGCCCGGAGTACGCCCGCGGGCACGGGCTGCCGGAGACGCTCGACGACGTCCGGCAACACGGCTTCGTCTCCTACGTCGAGTCGGCCCTGCAGGTCGCCGAGCTCGGCCACCGGTCCACCCAGCTGCCGATGCCGCGCTCAAGCTTCCAAGCCACCAGCATCTTCGCCCAGCTGGAGGCGGTCCGCCGCGCAGCCGGGATCGGGCTGCTGCCAAACTTCCTGGTGGTCGGCAAGCCGGGCTTCGTGCCCGTCCTTCCCGATGACTTCCAGCGGCAACTGCCCATTTGGGCGGTGGCCCGGGCCGAATCGCTGCGATCGGCGCCGGTGCAGGCGGTGCTGGCCGCCGTCCGGGCCGAGATCGCCGAACGCCAGGACGTACTGGCGGGCTGAGCGGGGCGGAGGGCGCGGAAGGGCGAGCGGCAGCACCGCGTCGGCTGATACGCACGGCGCCTGAAGCGTCCCGTTCAGGACCTCTCGCCGGACACCTGTTATCGTCCCTGTCATGCCGACAATTGCGAGGTTGAATTCTGCGCCTTCGAAGTCCGCTCCTGTGGCCTTATTGCTCCCAGGGGCGGGATACACGGTTCAAGGACCTCTGCTCTATTGGCCCATATTCGCTCTGACGCGGGCGGGTTGGGACATCTGGTCGATCAATTGGCACGCCGACGTCCAAGGCCCACCGCCAAGGGATACCCAGCAATTTGTTGAAGAGGCGGTCTCCCAAGCGCTATATGAGATGCCTTATGCCCCAAGTGCAGTAGTCGGCAAGTCCCTTGGGACCTTCGCGCTGCCGTACTTCTTGGAGTGGGAAGTACAGGCCGCGTGGATAACGCCCATCCTCTCAGACGCCCGCATCGCCGAGGCAGCGCGCACAGCGTCAGACAGGCACCTTTTCGTCGGAGGCACAGCGGACTCAACCTGGTGCCCGGAGGAAGTTTCGAACTCTCACGCTAGGACGATCACCGTCCCGGGCGGTAACCACAGTCTCGAAGTGCCGGATCCGGAGTGGCACCACGTAGCAACGGTTCAATTGGAAGTCCTGGGAAAACTGATAGATCACCTAAACCGTCCCGCTGAGGGATCCCACACCCGGCGCCTGACGAGCAACCCTTCATTCTGATCCTGCGATAAGGCTCTGGGCCAGTTGCTCTCATTCCTCGGCTCCGCCATTCAGCAGCCAGTCGCTGAATGCCGTGTGCCCCACTCCCAAGGGCGCCTATTCCAGAGTGGACCCCAGTAACAAACTCCGCCGGCTTGGGCGGGCAAATCATCGTGATCGTTGGCGAACACTCCACCTAGGACGTCATACCCGAAGACGAGCTGGCCCTAGGGCGCTGCGCGTTGGTTAGGGTCACAATGAGCGTTCACTGTCGCGAGGTCTTCGATTCCATCAGCGCCGGCGCCACGCATGCGCACAAACCCCTGATCGAGGATGAGAGTCCCGCAGTTCGATGCGATGGGCCGTGGTTTGATTTCCCACTCAGCTGCACTGGATGGCGTGGACCGCGGGCCATACCGGGTCAATGCCTCCGATGAGATTGAGGGCGCCATCGTTCCCATCCCACTTCAGGGTGTACGAGCCGCGGGCAACCGGTTCATACCCGTCGTCCGTGGTCCACGAGCTCGCGCGGAATCCTATCCCGCCGAACCTGACCGCGTACACGTCACCCCTGCCGGCGAAGAGGAAAGAAAACTCGCGAACGACGGCTCGGCAACCGTTGGCCGCAGGAGGATCTAGAACGCGGTAGCTGGCGCCCAGGTCGCCGAACGCACCGCCCAGGCAGATGAGGCACACCGCAGAGGCCACGATGCTGCACAACAGTCGGACATGCGCTGCAAACGGTGGCACGTCAATGCAGCGAGCTGCCCGATTGGAGACAAGACGAAGCGTCACGGAGGCGACCAGCAGCATGCCGCTGACGGCCCAGAAGGTCAATACAGTCCCGCCGATGACCAAAAGCAGCGCGCCAAGTTGTGCCACGGCGGTCACGGCCGCTAGCGCCAGGCACGCAGCCTCCAGGCGGCGTAGTACCAGAATGTTCAAAGAGCTCTTTACTTCTCGCCCGGTCCCCATGGGCTGAGAGTCTAGCGGTGTGGATCCTCTGCCGCTGACCAGAGATTAGCCTCACTTCACTATGAAATGACTGTGCCGTCGTAGGTGGTTACCTCGCCCGTTTCACCGCTCGAAGGAATCCCGATTGGTTGCGCGTGGGACTTGCTTGCCGGCTAGTCCCACGACGGCCCGCCGGTTTCCCCGGCCCCTAAAACAGCAGCCCCCGTCCCCGCAGTGCGGGGACGGGGGCTGCTGTTGTGTGACTCGTGCAGCTGCCTCCAGTTACTTCTTGCCGGCTGCGATCAGGTCTGCGGTGCCCTGCGCGTCGGCGGCATCGACGTCGTGGAGCGAGATACCGCGGGTCTCCTTCAGGAAGAAGACCGCGACGGCGGTGACCGCGCAGGCGATCAGCAGGTAGATGGCTACCGGCACGGAGGACTTGTACTGGCTCAGCAGCGCCGTGGCGATGATCGGGGCGAGCGAACCGGCCACGATCGAGGTCACCTGGTAGCCGAGCGAGACGCCCGAGTAGCGCATCCGGGTCGGGAACATCTCGGCCATGATGGCCGGCTGGCCGGCGTACATCAGAGCGTGGAAGAGCAGGCCGATGGTGATGGCCGCGAGGATGACCATGTCGTTCTTCGAATCCATCATCGGGAAGGCGAAGAAGCCCCAGGTGGCGCCGAGCACGGCACCGGCCATGTAGATCGGCTTGCGGCCGAAGTTGTCGGAGAGCCTGCCGACCATCGGCACGACGGCGAAGTGGATGGCGTGCGCCACGAGCAGCAGCAGGAGGATGCGCGAGGTGTCGGCCTGGACGATCACCTTCAGGTAGGTGATGGAGAAGGTGACCACGAGGTAGTAAAGGATGTTCTCTGCGAAGCGCAGGCCCATGGCGGTGAAGACGCCGCGCGGGTAGCGGCGGAAGACCTCGGCGACGCCATAGCCCTTGTTCTCCGTGACAACTTCTTTCTGTGCCTCGAGGAAGATCGGGGCGTCCTGGACCTTGGTGCGGATGTAGTAGCCGATCACCACGATCACGGCGGAGAGCCAGAAGGCGACCCGCCAGCCCCAGCCGAGGAAGTCAGCGCTGGAGAGGATGGAGGAGAGCAGGAACAGCACGCCGGTGGCCAGCAGGTTGCCCAGCGGAACGGCGGACTGCGGCCAGCTGGCCCAGAAGCCGCGGGACTTGCTGGGGCTGTGCTCGGCAACGAGCAGGACGGCGCCGCCCCATTCACCGCCGACGGCGAAGCCCTGCGCGAAGCGCAGGAAGACCAGCAGGGCCGGAGCCCAGTAGCCGATCTGCTGGAAGCTTGGCAGGCAGCCCATCAGGAAGGTGGACACGCCGACCAGGATGATGCTGAGCTGCAGCAGCTGCTTGCGGCCGAACTTGTCGCCGAAGTGGCCGAAGACGATGCCGCCGATGGGGCGGGCGACGAAACCGACGGCGTAGGTCAAGAATGCGGCGATGATGCCGTCCAGCTCCGTGCCGGAGTTGGGGAAGAACATCTTGCCGAAGACCAGGGTGGCGGCGGAGGCGTAGAGGAAGAACTCGTACCATTCGACCACCGTGCCGGCCATGGAGGCCGTGACTACCTTCTTAAGCCCGGACGACTTGACGTCCGGTTCCTCTGCGCGCCGTGAGGCGGCGTTTTCCGTGCTCATGCGAACTCCTTCGGTGTCTCCGTCGACACCCTGTGGACCTGTGGGTAGACGCTTGTGTGAGTTGGAACACACGGCGTCATTCTCCACGAGTATGGTCGCCGAGCGCGGGAGGCTCAACCACTATTCACGCAGAGTGCATCTGCAAAAATGCACAGCAGCCCCGCCTGCTCAGGCGAAGAAGGCACCCCGGAGCCGATCGCCGAGCTGGCCGATTTCGGTCAGGAACCCGTCGTGGCCGATCGGCGCCTCGATCACGTGGACCGGGACGTCGCCGGGCAGTGCGGCAGCCAGCTCGCGGGACTGCTCCGGGAAGTAGAGCCGGTCGGAGTCGACGGCGGCGACGAAGAAGTCGGCGGTGGCCCGTGCCAGGGCCTCCCCCAGGCTGCCGCGGCCTCGGCTGACGTCGTGGCTCATCAACGCCTCGGTGATGGCAATGTAGCTGTTGGCGTCGAAGCGGCTGACCAGCTTGTTGCCCTGGTGGTCGAGGTAGCTTTCCACCTGGTAGCGGCCCCGGCCCGCCAGCGGCCCGGGCGTCAGCGGGGCCTCCGCCTCCTGGGCGGTGCGTCCGAAGCGCCCGTCCAGTTCGGCGGCGGAGCGGTAGGTGATGTGGGCGATCCGGCGGGCCAGGGCAAGACCTGCGTCCGGCCGGGGGCCGCCGTAGTAGTCGCCGCCGCGGAAATCGGGGTCCTGGCGGATGGCCAGCGTCTGGGCCTGGGCAAAGGCGATCTGTTCGGCTGTGCTGCGGGCGCCCACCGAGATCACGGCGCACCGGCGGACCCGGTCCGGGTAGCTGACGGCCCACTCCAGGGCGCGGGCGCCGCCGAGGGATCCGCCGAGCACGGCGTGCCAACTGCCGATGCCGAGGGCGTCGGCGAGCCGGGCCTCCGCGGCGGTGCTGTCCCGGAGCGTCACCAGCGGGAACCGCGAACCCCAGGGCCGCCCGTCCGGGGCCGGGGTCGAGGGCCCGGTGGAGCCGTAACAGCCGCCGAGGATGTTGATGGAGACCACGAAGTATTTCCCGGTGTCCACCGGCGAGCCGGGGCCGGCCAGTTCCTCCCACCAGCCCGGTTCCCCGCCGGCGTCGCCGCGGGTGACGTGGGTGTCGCCGGTCAGGGCATGTTCGATCAGGACGGCGTTGGAGCCGTCCGCGTTGAGGGTCCCCCACGTCTCGTAGGCCAGGACCACCTCCGGCAGGACGGCACCGGATTCGAGCTCCAGCGGACCGACCGGCAGGTACTGCACGGTTCCGTCGCCTGCGGGGGCGGTGTTTTTGGGTGCACCCGAGCGGGTGGCGGCAATCGTCATGTGGGACCTCACTTCGCGCTTGCCCGCCGTCAGCTGACCGGCAGGCCAGGTCTTCACCCGGGGCACCCCGCCGCAGAAGGAGGGTTGCCGGCCAGCAAGCCGGGGCTGTCGCTGGCACTCATGACCTGGGTCGATTCTACGAAACGCGGCGGCGCAAGCGCGAAGATTGTGACGGCCGTGTGACAGCCGAATTCTTCGGCACCGCAGTTTCCCCACCTTTGAACGCCGCGTCCGGCGGGTCGCCCAAAAAAGTCGGCGCGCCCCGCCGTCGTACCCGCAAAGGTGGGGAAATTCCGTGACGGCTGTATGACCTCAGCCGGCCTTGGCTGCCCGGAAGCCGGCGTCGAGGTCCGCGAGGATGTCATCGATGTGCTCGATCCCGACCGAAAGCCTGACCAGTCCGGGGTGGACTCCGGCCACGGCCTGCTGCTCCGGCGAGAGCTGGCTGTGCGTGGTCGACGCCGGGTGGATCACGAGGGAGCGGACGTCGCCGATGTTCGCCACGTGCGAGTGCAGTTCGAGGGCGTCGACGAACCGTTTGCCCGCCTCCGCTCCCCCGGCGAGGTTGAAGGAGACGACGGCGCCGGTCCCCTTGGGCCCGTACTTGCGGCCGCGCTCGTACCAGGGGCTGGACGGCAGCCCGGCGTAGGCGACCGATTCGACGTCGTCCCTGGCCTCCAGCCACTCCGCGACCCGGACGGCGTTGGCCACGTGCCGCTCCATCCGCAGGCTGAGCGTCTCGATGCCCTGGGCGATGAGGAAGGCATTGAAAGGCGCCACGGCGGAGCCGAGGTCCCGCAGCAGCTGGACCCGGGCCTTGAGGATGAAGGACAGGTTGGCGCCGAGGGCACCGTCCGCGCCGAGGTCGCGGGCGTAGACCAGACCGTTGTAGGTGGGGTCCGGGGTGTTGAAGCCGGGGAAACGCTCCGGGTTGGCGCCGAAGTCGAAGTTCCCGGAGTCCACGATCACGCCGGCGATCGCGGCGCCGTGGCCGCCGAGGTACTTGGTGGCCGAGTGGACCACGATGTCGGCGCCCCACTCGAGCGGCCGGATCAGGTAGGGGGTGGAGAGGGTGTTGTCCACGATCAGCGGCACCCCGGCCCGGTGCGCGACGTCCGCGATGCCCTCGATGTCCAGCACGTCCTGGCAGGGGTTGGACACCACCTCGCCGAAGAACAGCTTGGTGTTGGGCCGCACCGCGTCGCGCCACTGTTCCAGGTTGTCCGGGTCCGCCACGAAGGTCACGGAGATGCCGAACTTCTTCAGCGTGTGGGCGAGCAGGTTGTAGGTGCCGCCGTAGAGGCTCGGGCTGGCCACGACGTGGTCCCCCGCCTCGGCGATGTTGAGGATGGCGAAGGTTTCCGCGGCCTGGCCGGAGCTGAGCAGGAGCGCGCCGAGGCCGCCCTCCAGGCTGGCCAGCCGCTGTTCCACGGCGTCCTGGGTGGGGTTGCCGATCCGGGTGTAGATGGGGGCGAGTTCGGCGAGCGCGAAGCGGTTGGCGGCACTCTCGGCGCTGGGGAAGACGAACGACGTCGTCTGGTAGATCGGCAGGGATCGGGCGCCGGTGGCGGCGTCGGGCTCCTGGCCGGCGTGGATCTGGCGGGTTTCAAAGGACCAGGCGTTGGACATCGAAGGGGCTCCCTCTCATTGGGCACAGCCCGCCCCGGACCGGGGGCCGGAACGGCACTGGCGCCGCGCTTGCCGCCCGGCGGGCGCCGGGCAGCCAGGTCTTCACCCGGGGCACCCCACCGCGTAAGGAGGGTTGCCGGCCAGCGAGCCGGGGCTTGGCGCTGGCACTCATGACCTGGCACCAGTCTAGGAAGACCGGCGGGCGGCTGAACAGGATTGTGACAAAGATGAAGGGCCGCCCGGGGCTCCGTATCACCATTCCGCGAGGTTAGGACACCCTAAGCTGAGAGCTTCATCACAAAGTGCCAAGATGAGGGCATGCGCATGGATCACGTCTCTTACGCCTGTGAAAAGGATGGCCTGGCGGCCACCACTGAACGTATTGCCACCGCCCTCGGCGTCGAAGCCGTGAAGGGCGGAGTCCACCCCCGCTTCGGTACCCGGAACATGATTATCCCGCTCGCGGGGCACAAATACCTTGAGGTGGTGGAGGTCCTGGACCACCCTGCCTCCGACAAGGCCCCGTTCGGCCAGGCGGTCCGCGCCCGGTCGGCTGCCGGTGGCGGCTGGATGGGCTGGTGCGTCGAGGTCGACGACCTGGCCCCGTTTGAAGAACGCCTGGGCCGCGCCGCGGTCAACGGCAACCGTAAGTTCCCCGACGGCCGCGAACTGGTCTGGAAGCAGATTGGCATCCTGGGCCTGATCGCGGATCCGCAGGTGCCCTACATGCTCAAGTGGGAAGGCGACCCGACGCTGCACCCGTCCAATGCCTACGAGGGCACGGTCAAGATGTCCGCCCTGACGATCGCCGGCTCCGCCGAGCGCGTTACCGAGTGGCTGGGCGAACCGGTGGAGAAACCGCTGGAGGATGTGGACGTCAACTGGCTGGCGCCGCACGGCACCCCGGGCATCCTGTCCGTCACCTTCGAGACCGCATCCGGGGCCGTCACCATCTAGCCGGGCCCAGGATAAAAGGCTTCGGCCGCCAGCAGCGGGTGTCAACGACGCCACCCACCGCTGGCGGCCGGATTTCTTTAACCCGGCCTAGCCTGCCGCCAGGTCCGGGTGGTGGACGGCAACGACGTTGGGGTGGGCCCGCACCCGGTACCGCAGGGCGTTGTCCCCGTAGGTCTGGAGGATCGGGCTGTTCGAAGGATCGACCGACAGGCCGCGGGCCCGGGCCTGGAACTCCGGGCTGACCGCGAGCCGGGGCATGGTGGCATCCAGCGCCGGATTGAAGAAGAACGGCAGCGAGATCCGGTCCGTCCCGCGCAGCGGTGAGATCACCCGGTGCAGCGTGGCCTTGAGGTAGCCGTTGGTGGCCAGTTCCAGCATCTCGCCGATGTTGACCACAAAGGTTCCGGGCACCTGCGGCGCGTCGATCCACTCGCCCTGGTGCTCGACCTGCAGGCCGCCCTTGCCGGGCTCGACGAGCAGCAGGGTCAGCACCCCGCCGTCGCGGTGGGAACCGACGCCCTGCTTGGGTTCCGGGTCGGACTCCCCCGGGTAGCGCACAATCTTCAGCATGGGGAACGCCTGGGCGGCAAAGGCCGCGTCGAAGGTGTCCTCGGGTGCGCCGAGGGACACGGCGAGCGCCCGCAGGAGGTCCAGGGACACGGCGCTGAGCCGTTCGGTCCATTCAGTCACGGTCTCCCGCATCCCGGGCAGGCCTTCGGGCCACAGGTTCGGACCCTCGAGCCGCCAATAGTCGGGAACCCCGGGGCCTGGCTGCACGGTGTCGCGCTCGACGCCGATGTCGATCTGCTCGCGCCAGTCGACTCCGCCGTCGGTGATTTCGCCGCCGACGCGGGTGTAGCCGCGGAACTGCGGGCTGTGGATGTTCTCGATCGCGAGCTTCTGTTCCTCGGGCAGGTCGAAGAACCGGCGGGAGACATCCAGCATGGCGTCGGTGAGCTCCTGCGGGATGCCGTGGCCGGCCAGGTAGATGAAGCCGACGTCGTGCATGGCGTCGCGCAGTTCCTCCCGGAACCGGGCGGCCTCTTCCGGGCCGGCGTTCAAGCGGGAGATGTCCAGTACGGGCAGCGATTCAAGCGGCATTTCGCATAGTCCTTTTGCAGCGGGTTTGGCAAGTCGATGCCTGGAATAGCTCCAATGTTACGGACCCGCCCCGCTCCCTGGAGAGTCTCATGTCGAAATAAGACATCCGCCGTGCGCCGGCCCTGCCCGCCACGGCTGGGCAGGCCTCAGCCCAGGCCGATGGCCTTGCCGAAGAGGCTGAAACCGACGAACGCGACGATGTCCAGCAGCGCGTGCGCGATAACGAGCGGCATCACCCGGCGCGTCCTGGTGTAGATCAGGGCAAAGACCACGCCCATGACGGCGTTGCCGATGAACGGCCCGAAGCCCTGGTAGAGGTGATAGCTGCCGCGCAGCATGGAGCTGGCGAAGATCGCCAGCGGCATGCCCCAGCCGAATTTCCCGAGCCGGTCCAGCAGGTAGCCGACGACGATCACTTCCTCCACGATCCCGTGCCGGATGGCGGAGAGGATGAGCACCGGGACCGTCCACCAGTAGGAGTCCAGCGCGCTGGGGATGATCGCCGTCGTGATGCCCAGCGCCCGGCCGGCCGCGTAGAGGCCCAGGGAGGGAACGCCGATCAGCGCGAAGAGGCCGAGGCCCTGGAGCAGGTCCTTTCCGGGGCGGGCGAAGTTGAAGCCGAGCTTCCGGAACGCCGAACTGCCGGTGCCGCCGGCGAGCCCGGCCGGGCGGTGTTCGGTGAGGAAGTACAGCACCAGGAGCACCGGGACCAGCGCGAAGATGATGTCCAGCAGCTGGTAGGTGAGGTCGAAGTACTCCCGGCTGCTCTGCGACCGGTTGAGCGTGGAGGTGCCCTGGGCCAGCGGCGCCCGGGTCAGCTTGTCCAGCAGCTGCACCACCGAGTAGACGGCCGATTGGCCGAGGGAGAGCCCCAGGACGATCCAGACTTCGAGCCGCAGCCGACGGCGGGAGGGAACCAGCATGCCTCTATCTTGCCTGCCCTTGCCGGGAGTTGGCTGCACGCGCCTATGCTGTGGGGTGTGAGTGCGCCCGGGAGAATCATCATGATCCGGCACGGCCAGTCCGCCGCCAACGCCGATACCTCGATCTATAACCGGGTGCCCGATTACCGGATCCCGCTGACCGCCCTCGGGGTGGAACAGGCGGCGGCCGCCGGTGAGCGGTTGCGGCGGGAGCTCGACGGGCAGCAGGTGTGCGTGTACGTCTCCCCGTATCTGCGGGCCTACCAGACCCTCGAGGCGCTGCGCCTAGGTCCGCTGACCGAGCGCGTGATCGAGGAGCCGAGGCTGCGCGAGCAGGACTGGGCCAACTTTCAGATCGCCGGCGACATCGAGGACCAAAAGGAACTCCGCAACGCCTACGGGCACTTCTTCTACCGGTTCCGCGAGGGCGAATCCGGCTCCGACGTCTACGACCGGATCTCCTCGTTCATGGAGACCCTGTACCGGCACTGGTCCAAGCCCGACTACGCCCCGAACGCCCTGCTGGTCACGCACGGGCTGACCATGCGGTTGTTCTGCATGCGCTGGTTCCACTGGTCCGTGGAGTACTTCGAGTCCCTGAACAACCCGGACAACGCCGAGCTGCGCACCCTGCACCGCACCCGGGAGGGCAAATACGAACTGGATAAGCCGTTTACCCAGTGGGAGCACCGGCGGGTGGACGAGACAGTGCTGGATGCCCCGCCGATGATCTTCTAGCGCCTACCCCGCCGGCCGCTTCAGTGCGAGAACCTGGTGGAACTTGCCGCTGCGGCCGCGCTGCTCGGGCGCTTCGGCGGCGCGGACCAGCTCGACGTTGGCCAGGCCCTGGCCGGCCAGGAAGCCGGCGAGTTTGGCCTGGACGTCCTGCCAGACCGCGTCTGCCGCGGCGCCGGGCCCGGTCTGCAGCCGCACCCGCAGGACGGAAGGGCCGGTCTGGACCAGCTGGCAGCGGGCCACGCCCGGGGCGTCGTCGACGGGCGCGGTGATGGCCAGCGGCAGGACGGCCACCGCGCGGCCGCCGGCGTCGTCGAGGTAGAGGACATCGTCGTGCCGGCCGGCCACCCGGACAGCGGGCAGGGGGTTCCCGCAGTCGCAGGGTCCGGGCCGGGCGACAACGGAGTCGCCGAGGTCGTAGCGGATCAGCGGCTGGACCCGGTTGGCGAGGTTGGTCAGCAGCACGGTGTGGGACGGCCGGCCCGGCGGGGTGGGCCGGTAGTCCTCCTCGACCGGTTCCAGGATGGCCCAGTCGCTGTTGACGTGGAGCCACCCGTGAGGGCAGTCCGCGGCGATCGGGCTGAATTCGGAGGCGGCGTAGACGTTGTGAATCTCCGCGCCCAGGGACGCGGCCAGGTGGGCCCGGTCGCTCTCGGTCTCGCCGCTGGTCTCGACCACCAGCGGGCGGATGTGCAGCCGGCCCGCGTCCTGCTCACGGGCCAGGAGTTCCAGCGCGCTCGGGTAGCTCACGACCAGGGCCGGGTCGAAGCCGTTCAGGGCCTCCACCAGCTCGGCCAGGGGCTGCTGCACGGGGAACAGGCGCAGGGCGCGTCGCCGGAGCCGGT
Source organism: Arthrobacter sp. Hor0625 (assembly GCF_052567525.1). NCBI lineage: Bacteria > Bacillati > Actinomycetota > Actinomycetes > Micrococcales > Micrococcaceae > Arthrobacter > Arthrobacter sp. Hor0625. The sequence continues at coordinate 213,990 of NZ_CP199586.1, forward strand.
TGCGGCGGCGTTCGGATTCCAGCCACACGGCCCCGGCGAAATGGCTTCCGCTGCCCACCACGACGGCGGTCCGGACCCCCGCTGCAGCAGGGCCAGCAGCCGGCGGGCGTCCATCGCGTCCCCGGCGATGCGCCCGGCCAGCGCGCGGTAGCAGGCGACGGCGTCGGGGTCGTGGAGGAACAGGCCGGGATGCCCGGTGGTACCGGAACTGGTGAAGGCCAGGTACCGGCCGCGGTAGCGGACACCGATCAGGGCCGGGTCGGCGACGAAGGCCTCCAGGTCCGCGCGGGTGACGCCCGGATCGGTGACCCAGTCGTCGAAGTGCGCCATCAGCTGCGGCTTGTCCACCGGCGGGAGGTCCGCCAGCGGCAGGTCCCCGGCGGGCAACCCGCGGTACAGCGCCCGGTAGAACGGGGAGGCGGTCCGGGCGTGGCGCACGAGCGCGGCGAGCCGGGCGTCGCGGCGCCGGGCGAGCGCGGCCGGACCGCCCCGGCGCGCCCGGTGCAGGTCGATCAGGAAGCCCAGTTCCCTGGCAAATCCGGTCATGCTGCCCTCCCTTGCCTTCGGCGGCCGGTTTTCCTCAGCGGGCGCGGACCCCGGCGCGCCAGACGGCGTGGGTCAGCGGCATGCCCGGGCGGTAGGCCAGGTGCGTGGCCGAGGGCGCGTTGAGCAGGTGCAGGTCGGCCCGGTGGCCGACGGCGATCGACCCCACCGCGCGTTCGCCGTCGGCGTCGTTGCCGGACTCCCGGCCCAGCGCCAGCGCCCCGCCGTACGTCGCGGCACGGACCGCCTCGTGCACGCTGAGCCGCATCTGCAGCACGGCGGTGGTGACGCAGTAGGCCATCGAGCTGGTGTAGGAGGTGCCGGGGTTGCAGTTGGAGGCGAGCGCCAGCTGGACGCCGGCGTCCAGCAGTTCCCGGCCGGGCGCCAGCGGCTGCCGGGTGGAGAGGTCGCAGGCCGGGAGGCAGGTGGCCACCGTGCCGCGCTCCCCCGCGCCGGCGGCGGCCTCCCAGCCGGACCAGCTGTCCGCCAGGTCCCGGATGTCCTCCCGGGACAGGTAGTTGACGTGGTCGACGCTGGCGGCACCGAACTCGACGGCCAGGCGCACGCCGGGGCCTTCGCCGAGCTGGTTGCCGTGCACGCGCAGGCCCAGCCCGGCGTCCCGGCAGGCCGTCAGCACGCGGCGGGACTGGTCCTCGTTGAAGGCGCCGCGTTCGCAGAAGACGTCGGCCCAGCGCACGTAGGGCCGGACCGCGGCGAGCATCGGCCCGCAGACCAGGTCGGTGTACTCCTCGGCGTCCATCCCCGCGGGCACCAGGTGCGCGCCGAGGTAGGTAACCTCGTCCGCGGCGGTCGAGGCGATCCGGGCGCTGCGCGCCTCGTTGTCGACGTCGAGGCCGTAGCCGGTCTTGGTCTCCAGGTAGGTGGTGCCCTGGGCGACCGCCTCGGCCACCCGGCCCAGCGCGAGGCGGGTGAGGTCGAAATCGCCGGTGGCCCGCGTGGCGCCCATGGTCACGGCGATGCCGCCGGCACTGTACTCCTCCCCCGCCATCCGCGCTTCGAACTCCGCGGTCCGGTCCCCGGCGAAGACCAGGTGGGTGTGCGAATCGACCCAGCCGGGCAGCAGGGCGCGCTGGCCGGCGTCGACGGCGTCATCGGCCGCGGGCGCGTCGGCGGCGGCGCCGAGCCAGGCGATCCTTTCGCCCTCGATCACGACGGCCGCGTCCCTGAGGACCCGGTGCTCCGTGTCCTGGGTCATCAGTTCAGCGATGTTGGTGATGAGGGTGCTCATGGGTCCATTCTTCAGGCCCGGATCGACATCCGGGTTGCCGCCAGCGCCGCGGCTGTCCGGGATGCCGGACTGTCCGCCGGGAACGGCTCCCCGGCCGCCTGCCCGGCGAGGATCAGGCCGGCGGCGAGTTCGGCGATGGCGGAGGAGGTCTGGAAGCCGTAGCCGCCCTGGCCGGCGAGCCAGAAGAAGCCGGGCGCCTCGGCGTCGAACCCCACGACGGGGATGCCGTCGGAGGCCTCGGTCCGCAGCCCGGTCCAGGCCCGGCTGATGTTGCCGATCCCCATCGTGGTGACGGCGTTCAGCCGGGTGATCAGCGCCTCCACGTCACCCGGGTACGGCCGGGCGTCCTCGGGGCCGCTGGGAACGGTTTCCGACGGGGAAATGAGCACCTGCCGGCGCCCGTCCGGCCGGAAGTAGAAGCTGCCGGTCGAGGCCACCATGGGACAGCCGGGCGGCAGGGGGTGTTCGACGTCGACGATCGCGGCGGTGCGGCGGTAGGGCTGCAGGCCGAGTTTTTCCACGCCGCTGAGGACCGCGAGCTCGTCCGCCCAGGCGCCGGCGGCGTTGACGACGACGCCGGCTTCCAGCCCCTCCTGCCCGGCGCCGAGCTCCCAGCCGGTGCCCAGCCGCTGCGCCGAGTGGACCCTCGCGCCGGTGATGATGTCCACGCCGCCCTCGAGGGCGCGTTCGCGGTGGTCCTCCAGGAGCAGGGAGGCGTTGCAGGCGAAGGAGCCCGAGTCCAGGCCGGCCGCCTCGAAGGAGTCCGGCTTGAGCGCGGGGCAGATCTCCAGCGCTTCGGCATGGCTGATCCGGTGCATGAAGCCGCTGGCCTGCTCCCGGACCGCGTCCTCGTCGCCGATCAGCATGAAGCGGCGCGGCGAGAGCACGGGTTCGGGCCGGGTGCCCTCGTGCGTGCCGATCAGCTCCAGGGTGCGCATGGTCAGTTCCTGGACCACGGGCGGGCCGTAGCTGGGGATCAGCTGCCGGGCCGAGCGCGACGAGGTGTGGTACCCCAGCGACTGCTCGGCCTCGACCAGCGCCACCCGGCAGCGGCCGGCGAGGGCGGAGGCAAGGGACAGGCCGGCGATGCCGCCGCCCACGATAACGACGTCGTATGTAGCTGACATGCCTCCATCCTTACACCCGGCGGGAGGTCACGTCAGTACTTTCAACAAGGCGGACGACGGCAGATCCGCCGTTACGAGCCGGCGGCGACCTCCGCGCGGCTGGCCACGAACGCCCGGACGCAGCTCTCGACGTCGTCCGTGCTGTGCGCGGCGGAGAGCTGGACCCGGATGCGGGCCGCCCCCTTCGGCACCACGGGGTAGCTGAAAGCGGTGACGTAGACGCCGTGGGCCAGCATGGCGTCGGCCACCTTCGCCGCCATCACCGCGTCGCCGAACATCACCGGCACGATCGCGTGCTCGCCCTCGAGCAGCTCGAAGCCCTCCTCGCCCATCCGGCGGCGGAAAAGTTCGGCATTGGCGAAGAGCTTGCCGCGCAGCTCGGCGGAATTCTCCACCAGGTCCAGGGCCTTGAGCGTGGCGGCGACGATGGCGGGGGCGAGCGAGTTGGAGAACAGGTAGGGGCGGGCCTTCTGCCGGAGCATCGCGACAATTTCGGCCCGGCCGGAGACGTAGCCGCCGGAGGCGCCGCCGAGGGCCTTGCCGAACGTGCCGGTGTAGATGTCCACCCGGTCCGAGACGCCGGCGTGTTCCGGCGTGCCGGCGCCGGTGGCGCCCATGAAGCCGACGGCGTGCGAGTCGTCGACCATGACCAAGGCGTCGTACTTGTCGGCGAGGTCGCAAATCGCCTCGAGCGGGGCGAGGTAGCCGTCCATCGAGAAGACCCCGTCGGTGACGATGATCTTGCGGCGGGCCGGGTTCTCCGCACTGTCCGCCTCGATCAGCCGGGCCTCAAGATCGGCCATGTCCCGGTTGGCGTAGCGGAAGCGCCGGGCCTTGCAGAGCCGGATCCCGTCGATGATCGAGGCGTGGTTCAGCGCGTCGGAGATGACGGCGTCTTCGGGGCCGAAGAGGGATTCGAAGACGCCGCCGTTGGCGTCGAAGCAGCTGGAGAACAGGATGGTGTCCTCGGTGCCGAGGAACTTCGAGACCCGTTCCTCGAGGGCCAGGTGCAGGTCCTGGGTGCCGCAGATGAAGCGCACGCTGGCCATGCCGAAGCCGCGCTCGTCCATGGCGGCCTTGGCGGCGGCGATGATCTCCGGGTGGTCGGCGAGACCGAGGTAGTTGTTGGCGCAGAAGTTCAGCACGTCCGCGCTGCCCTGGCCGATCGGGCCGGCCTTGATGTGGCTGGCCTGCGGGGAATCGATGTGCCGCTCGGTCTTGAACAGGCCGGCGCCGCGGATCTCATCCAGTTCGTGCCGCAGCTGGTCCTTGATGGCTGAATACATGGGGTGCGCTCCTGTGCAGGTGGGAATTTTTGTACGGTACCGGAAAGGGCCGCGGCCTAGAAGCCGGTCCAGTCGAGCACGACCTTGCCGCCGGTACCGGCGCGGGCGATCTCGAAGCCCTTTTCCCAGTCCGCGGCGGGCAGGGTGTCGGTGACGACGGCGGAGATGTTGGCGTGCAGGACCGGGTTGGAGGACAGCATGGCGCTCATGGCGTACCAGGTCTCGAACATCTCCCGGCCGTAGATGCCCTTCATGGTGAGCATGTGGGTGACCACCTTGCCCCAGTCGATGTCGATGGACTGGCTGGGCAGGCCCAGCATCGCGATCCGGCCGCCGTGGTTCATGTTCTCGATCATTTCCGGCAGCGCCGTGGGATGGCCGGACATTTCCATGCCGATATCAAAGCCCTCGCGCATGCCCAGTTCGCGCTGGGCGTCCTTGACGCGCATCTTGGAAACGTCGATCGCGAGGTCGACGCCGAGCTTCCGTGCCAGCTCCAGGCGCGGGGCGGAGACGTCGGTGATGGCAATCTTGCGGGCCCCGGCGTGGCGGGCGACGGCGATCGCCATCAGCCCGATGGGCCCGGCGCCGGTGATCAGGACGTCCTCGCCGACCAGCGGGAAGCTCAGGGCGGTGTGGACGGCGTTGCCGAACGGGTCGAAAATGGCGCCGAGTTCCGGGGTCACGGACGGATCGTGGTGGACCCAGACGTTGGTTTCCGGGATGACGACGTACTCGGCGAACGCGCCGTCGCGCTGGACGCCGACGCTGACCGTGTTGATGCACATCTGCTTGCGGCCGGCGCGGCAGTTGCGGCAGATCCCGCAGACGATGTGGCCCTCGCCGGAGACCCGGTCGCCGACCTTGACGTCCAGGACGTCCTCGCCGGTTTCCACGACTTCACCGTAGAACTCGTGCCCGGCGATCAGCGGCGCGTTGATGATGCCCTGGGCCCAGGCGTCCCACGACTGGATGTGCAGGTCGGTGCCGCAGATGCCGGTGGTCATCACGCGGATCTTCACATCCCCGCTGCCGGTCGCCGGTTCGGGACGGTCGACCAGTTCGAATCCCGCGTGGGCGCCGGACTTGTAGAGAGCCTTCATGGGCCTGCCTATCTGTGGGCCCGGTCCCTGGACGGGAGCGGGGTGTGGGACAACTCACCTCATTAGACCGGCTAGGAAGCATAAGCACAACCGCATTTTTCTCAATCAACGATTTAGCATTTTCTAAGCAATAGGATGGGAGTCATGGAGATCCACCAGCTCGAAATGCTCCGCGAACTCGGCGCCCTGGGCAGCGTCAAGGCGGTCGCCGATACGCTGCGGGTCACTCCCTCGGCGGTGTCCCAGCAGCTGGCCGCGCTGCAGCGGTCGGTCGAGGTGCCGCTGACCCGGAAGGAGGGCCGCAACCTGGTCCTCACCGAGGCCGGGCAGGTGCTCGCCGACGCCGGGGCCGCCGTCGTCAGCGCGATGGCGGACGCACGGACGGCGCTCGGCGCATACCACGGCTCCCCGATGGCGCCCGTGACGCTCAGCGGCTTCCACAGCGCCGGACAGGCGTTGTTCGCCCCGCTCGCCCGGCTGCTGGCCGGGCCGGGCCAGCCGGAAGTCCGGCTCTCCGACGAGGACGTCGCCCAGCAGGATTTCCCGGCCCTGACCGCGCGGTACGACCTGGTCCTGGCGCACCGGATGGACCACAGCCCGCGCTGGCCGGAAGAACGCGTGGCGGTGATCCCGCTCGCGCACGAGCCGCTGGACGTGGCGCTGCCGGCCGGGCACCGGCTCGCCGGGCAGCGCGCGGTGACGGCGGACGACGTCGTCGGCGAACCCTGGGTGACCAGCCACGCCGGCTACTCCCCCGCGGACGTGCTCTCCGCCGTCGCCGCGGTCTCCAGCCGCGAGCTGAACATCGTGCACCGGATCAATGACTACTCCACGGTGGCGGCGCTGGTGGAGACCGGGAGCGTGATCGGACTGCTGCCGCGGCACACCGCGCGGCCGGTACTGAACCCGGGGATCGTGCTGAAGCCGCTTGAGGGCATCAGCACCCGGCGCAGGATCGACATCCTGGCCCGGCCGGAGAACCTTAAACGCCGATCGGTCATGATGGTCTGCGAAGCGCTGCAGACCATCATGACCGATCTGGTGGGTGGCTAGGGCCTAGCCTTCGACGCCGAGGCGTTCCAGGATCAGCTCACGGACACGGCCGGCGTCGGCCTGGCCGCGGGTGGCCTTCATGACGCCGCCGACAATCGCGCCGATCGCCTGGATCTTGCCGCCGCGGATCTTGTCCGCGACGTCGGGCTGGGCGGCAAGGGCCGCGTCGATGGCTTCGAGCAGCGGGCCGTCGTCGGAGACCACGGCCAGGCCGCGCGCCTCGACGATCTCCGCCGGGGTGCCCTCGCCGGCGAGGACGCCGTCCAGGACCTCGGAGGCCATCTTGTTGTTGATCTTGCCCGCTTCGACCATCTGGTTCAGTTCCACGATGGTGGCCGGGTTGACGCCGAGCTGGCCGGGGTCGACGTCGGCGTTCTTGGCCCGGCCGACGATCTCGCCCATCCACCACTTGCGCGCCACCGTGGCGGACGCGCCGGCGGCGATGGTCTCCTCGATCTCGTCCAGGACGCCGGCGTTGACGACGTCGCGGAACTCCAGGTCCGAGTAACCCCAGTCCGCCTGCAGGCGCTTGCGGCGGGCAGCCGGCGGCTCGGGCAGGGTGGCCCGCAGCTCCTCGACCCACTCGCGCGAGGCGACCACAGGGACCAGGTCCGGTTCCGGGAAGTAGCGGTAGTCGTCGGCGTCGGACTTGGGCCGGCCCGAGGTGGTGGAGCGGGTGTCCTCGTGCCAGTGCCGGGTTTCCTGGATGACCGGCTGGCCGGATTCCAGGACGGCGGCGTGCCGCTGGATCTCGTAGCGGACGGCGTGTTCGACGGCGCGCAGGGAGTTCACGTTCTTGGTCTCCGAGCGGATGCCGAAGCGTTCGCGGCCGTGCGGGCGGAGGGAGACGTTGGCGTCGCAGCGGACGTTGCCGCGTTCCATCTTCGCGTCCGAGACACCGAGGTTCTTGACGATCTCGCGGACCGCGGCGACGTAGGCCTTGGCCAGCTCGGGCGCGCGGCTGCCGGCACCCTCGATCGGCTTGGTGACGATCTCGACCAGCGGCACGCCGGAGCGGTTGTAGTCCACCAGCGAGTAGTCCGCACCCTGGATGCGGCCGGCGGCGCCGCCCATGTGGGTGAGCTTGCCGGCGTCCTCCTCCATGTGGGCGCGTTCGATCTCGACCCGGAACACGGTGCCGTCGGAGAGCTCGATGTCCAGGTAGCCGTCGTAGGCGATCGGCTCGTCGTACTGGGACGTCTGGAAGTTCTTCGGGGTGTCCGGGTAGAAGTAGTTCTTCCGGGCGAAGCGGCAGGTCTCGGCAATCTTGCAGTTCAGCGCCAGGCCGATCTTGATCGAGGACTCGATCGCGGTCTTGTTCACCACCGGCAGCACGCCCGGCAGGCCGAGGTCCACCTCGTTGACGTTGGTGTTCGGCGCGTCGCCGAAGACGTTGGGCGCGGAGGAGAACATCTTGGTCTTGGTGTTGAGCTCCACGTGGACCTCGAAGCCGAGGACGGGGTCGTACTTCTCCATCGCCTCTTCGAAGCTGAGGGTTGCGTCAGTCATTAGTGTGAACCTCCGTGGCTCAGTGCGGCATCAGCCGTAGAAGAATCAGCAGCAGAAGCGTCGGTCAGGGAAGGGGCCTTCGCCAGCAGGGGTCCGCCCCACTGTTCCTCGAGCAGCGACTCGAGCACGGCGCCGACGCGGTAGAGCCGGGCGTCCTGCCGGGCCGGGGCCAGCAGCTGGACACCCACCGGCAGGCCGTCCTCGTCGGCGAGGCCGCCGGGCAGGGACAGGCCGGGGACGCCGGCCATGTTCGCCGGGATGGTGGCGACGTCGTTGAGGTACATCGCCAGCGGGTCATCGAGCTTCTCGCCGAGCTTGAACGCCGTCGTCGGCGCCGTCGGGGAGATCAGCACGTCGGCCTGCTCGAACGCGGCGTCGAAGTCGCGCTGGATCAGCGTGCGCACCTTCTGGGCCGAGCCGTAGTAGGCGTCGTAGTAGCCGGCGCTCAGGGCGTAGGTGCCCAGGATGATGCGGCGCTTGACCTCGTCGCCGAAGCCGGCGGCCCGGGTGGCGCCCATGACGCGTTCAATCGTCATCGGGCCCTCTTCGGGCAGCACCCGCAGGCCGAACCGGACGCCGTCGAACTTGGCCAGGTTGGAGGATGCCTCGGAGGGCATGATCAGGTAGTAGGCGCCCAGGGCGTACTTGAAGTTGGGGCAGGAGACCTCGACGATCTCGGCGCCGGCGCCCTTGAGCAGCTCGAGCGCCTCGTTGAAGCGGTTCTCGACGCCGGCCTGGTAGCCCTCGCCGTGGAGTTCCTTGATGATGCCGATCTTCATGCCCTCGACGTTGCCGGTGCGGGCCGCGGCGACCAAGTCCTCCAGCGGGTCCGGCAGCGAGGTGGAGTCGCGCGGGTCGTGGCCGCCGATCACCTGGTGCAGCAGGGCCGAGTCGAGCACGGTACGGGTGACCGGGCCGATCTGGTCCAGCGAGGAGGCCATGGCGATCGCGCCGTAGCGGGAGACGCCGCCGTAGGTGGGCTTGACCCCGACGGTGCCGGTGACGGCGCCGGGCTGCCGGATGGAGCCGCCGGTGTCCGTGCCGAGGGCCAGCGGCGCCTCGAACGCGGCGACCGCGGCGGCCGAGCCGCCGCCGGAACCGCCGGGGATCCGGTCGAGGTCCCAGGGGTTGCGGGTGGGGCCGTAGGCGGAGTGCTCGGTGGAGGAGCCCATGGCGAACTCGTCCAGGTTGGTCTTACCCAGGATCGGCATCTTGGCCGCGCGCAGGCGCTCGACGACGGTGGCGTCGTAGGGGCTGTGCCAGCCTTCGAGGATCTTCGAGCCGGCCGTGGTGGGCTGGCCGATCGTGACGATCAGGTCCTTGACGGCGACCGGGACGCCGGCGAGTTCGTGCAGCGCTTCGGCCTCGGCACCGCCGGCGGCGCGGATGGCGTCCACCTCGGCGGCGACGGCGAGGGCTTCCTCGGCGTTGACGTGCAGGAAGGCGTTGACCTTCCCGTCGACGGCGGCGATCCGGTCCAGGTGGGCCTGGACGACGTCGACGGCGGTGACTTCGCGGGCGGCGAGCTTGGCGGCGAGCGCGGCGGCGGAGAGGCGGACCAGCTCGGAGTTGGTTTCAGTCATGTCTTAGTCCTCATCCAGGATTGCCGGGACCTTGAAGCGGCCCTCGTACGCGTCGGGGGCGCCGGAGAGGGACTGCTCGGCCGTGAACGTGTGGCCCACAACGTCTTCGCGGAAGACGTTGGTCAGCGGAATCGGGTGGGACGTGGCCGGGACGTCGTCGCCGGCGGCTTCACTGACGGACTTGACCGATTCGACGATGACGGCGAGCTCGCCGGCCATCCTGTCCAGCTCTTCAGCACTCATCTCGATGTGCGCAAGACGCGCGAGATGCGCGACGTCGTCGCGGTTGATCGCAGCCATGGATCTCCCCTGCAAGGTTCGGATTATTTTCCGTCCCAGTCTACGTGGGTTGAACTGCGCTTACCGCCGGACGCCGAGATGACAGTTCGCGGCAGTGTTCAGCGAAAACACTGCCGCGAACTGTCATCTCGCGCGGAGGGGACGGGCGCGGTCAGCCGATGCCGATGGCTCCCGTGGCGACGCCTGCGGCCAGCATGACGAGGGAGATCACGGCGGTGCGCCACAGGACCTTCTTGTGGTGGTCGCCCAGGTCCACCTTCGCCAGGGAGACCAGGAGCAGGATGGCCGGGACCAGCGGGCTCTGCAGGTGGAAGGGCTGGCCGGTGATCGAGGCGCGGGCCATGTCCGCGGCGCCGACGCCGTAGTGCGCCGCGGTCTCGCTGAGGACCGGCAGGACGCCGAAGTAGAACGCGTCGTTGCTCATGAAGAAGGTCATCGGGATGCTCAGGATGCCGGTGATGACGGCCATGAACGGTCCCAGGTCGGCCGGGATGATCGCCACGAGCCATTCGGACATGGCCTTGACCATGCCGGTGCCGTTCAGGACGCCGGTCAGGACCGCGGCGGCCATCACCATGCTGACGACGGCGACGATCGAGGGGGCGTGCGCGACCAGCTGGGCACCCTGGTCCTTGAGCTTGGGGAAGTTCACCAGCAGGGCGACCGCGGAACCGACCATGAACACGAACGGCAGCGGGATGATGTTGGCCACGAGCGTGACCATGACGGCGACGGTCAGGGCCAGGTTGAACCAGAACAGCTTCGGCCGCAGGGTGGCGCGGTTGGGGTCCAGGGCGGTGTCGGCCATGGCGGTGTCGCGGTCATCGACGAGGACCTCGGTGCGTTCCAGGACCGCGACGCCGGCCCCGCCGCTGGGCGTGCCCGCGGTGCGACCCGAGCCCGGGCCGCCGGTGCCGGAACCGCCGGCGGTGGAGCCGCCGTCGTCCGCCAGCGACCCGGCCGAGTCCGGGACGCCCCAGATCTCCGGGGCAACGGTGCGCAGCCGGTTGCGTTCCTGCAGGCCGAGCAGCCAGGCGAACACGAACACGACGACGAGGCCGGCGACCAGGGAGGGGATCATCGGGACGAAGACGTCGTTGACGTCGAGCTTCAGCGCGGTGGCGGCGCGGGCCGTGGGGCCGCCCCAGGGCAGGATGTTCATGGTGCCGTTGGCCAGGCCCGCAACGCAGGTCAGGACCACCGGGCTCATCTTCAGCCGCAGGTAGACCGGCAGCATCGCGGCGGTGGTGAGGATGAAGGTGGTGGAACCGTCGCCGTCGAGCGAGACCGCGGCGGCCAGGATCGCGGTGCCCAGGACTACCTTGGCGGGGTCGTTGCCGAGCTTGCGCAGGATGAAGCGCACCAGCGGGTCGAAGAGGCCGACGTCGATCATCAGCCCGAAGTAGATGATGGCGAACATCAGCAGCGCGGCCGTGGACGTCATGGACTTCATCGAATCCATGACCATGGGGCCAATGCCGAGGCCCGCCCCCGCGAACAGCCCGAAAACGGTGGGGACGATGATGAGCGCCAGCACCGGCGTCAGCTTCTTCGTCATGATCAGCACCATGAACACCGCAATCATGGCGAATCCGAGTAATACCAGCACGGCCGGCTCCTTCTTCTGTGGTCCGCACCACTCCGCTGTGATGCGCACTACAGACGTTAGGGTGGCGCGCGTCACGGGAGTGCCTTTGGCTCAATTGATTGGCATACTGCTTGTTGGACGCATTCTGCGCATTTTGCTCACGCGCCGTCCGGGCCGATCACCACCCGAAGGAGGGCCGCCATGCCAGCCCTCCCGCGGCGCACACCGCTACGGTTCTCAACCCAGACCCTGCTCCTGCAGCTGGCCGTGGTGGCCCTCGTGGTGCTGCTCAGCAGCGCCGTCCACGCCTGGCTGACGTACGAGCGGCTGGGACGGGAAGCGGAGAACCAGGCCCTGACCCTGGCCCGCACCGTGGCCTCGGATCCGGAGGTCCGTGCCGGGGTCCAGCGGATCAGTGCCGGCACCGGCACTCCCCCGCCCGCGCAGCTGCTGGCCGGGCCGCTGATGGCCGCCGCGGAGGGGGCCCGCACCCGCACCGGCGCGCTGTTCGTCGTCATCACCGATGAGACCGGCCTGCGGCTGGCGCATCCCGACGCCGACCGGCTGGGCGAGCGGGTCAGCACCGATCCGTCCGAGGCGCTCTCCGGCCGGGAGGTGACCACCCGGAACACCGGGACCCTGGGCCCCTCGGCCGGCGCCAAGGTGCCCGTCTTCGCGCCCGGCTCCGCCAGCGTGGTCGGTGAGGTCAGTGTGGGGTATTCCACCGAGACCATCGGCCAGAGCCTCGGCCGGGACATTGTGCCGATCGCCCTCACCGCGGCCGGCGCCCTGCTCGCCGGCACGCTCGTCTCGTTCCTGCTGCGGCACCGGCTCCGGCGGCTCACTCTGGGCCTGGAACCGGAGGAAATCAGCACCCTGGTCCACGACCAGGTGGCGGTGCTGCAGGGCGTGGACGACGGTGTGGTCGGCGTGGCCGCGGACGGCCGGATCAGCGTCTTCAACGCCGCCGCCCGCCGGATGCTGGACCAGCCCGACCTCGCCGGAACGCCCTGGGCGGCGGCGCCGGTGCCGGCCCCGCTCAAGGCACTGACGCTGCCCGATGCCGCCGAGGGCGATGCGGTCGAGTTCCTGGCCGGCGGCCGCGCCCTGGTGGCCAGCGCCCGCAAGGCCCTGCACGGCCGGGAGGACCTGGGCTGGGTGCTGATGCTCCGTGACCGCACGGAGCTGCAGCAGCTGACCCGCCAGCTGGACGCCGTGGGCACCATGTCCACCGCCCTGCGCGCCCAGCGCCACGAGTTCGCCAACCAGCTGCATACGCTCGCCGGGTTCATGAGCCTCGGGCAGCACGGGCAGGCCCGCGAGTATCTGGCCCGGCTGGCGGCCACCGGGCCGTTGAAGTTTCCGGTGGACCAGGCCCAGCTGCTGCAGGACCCCTACCTGCAGGCGTTCCTCGGCGCCAAGGGCGTGGAGGCGGACGAGCGCGGCGTCGCCCTGCGGCTGGGGCCCGAAACCCTGGTCCGGGGCAGCGTCGTCGAGCCGCAGGACGTGACGACGGTGCTGGGCAACCTGATCGACAACGCCGTGAACGCCGCCGTCGCGGGAAGCGCGGGCGACCGGTGGGTGGAGGTCGAGGTGCTCGACGGCCCCGGGGACGACGGCGGTGCCGGCACCCTGCACATCATCGTGGCCGACTCCGGCGACGGGCTGCCCGCGGACGATGTCTTCGCTGAAGGGTTCACCAGCTCCGGCCGGCCGGCGCGGGCCGGCGCCGGGCAGGGGCTCGGCCTGGCGCTGGCGCGGCAACTGGCCCGGCGCCGCGGCGGGGACGTAACGGTGCTCGAACGGGGCACGGCCGGCGGCCCGGGGGCGGTGTTCATGGCGGTGCTGCCGGGCACGATCGCCGGCTCCGGCGGGGACGGTCCGGCGGCCAACAGTGAAGGGGACAACGATGCCTGACGATTTCCGGGTGCTGATCGTGGATGACGACTTCCACGTCGCCAAGCTGCATGCCACCTATGTCGATTCGGTGGCCGGATTCCTGGCGCTGCCCCCGGCCGGTTCGGCGTCGCAGGCGCTGCAGGCGATCCACAGCCTCCGGCCGGACCTGGTCCTGCTGGACGTGTACCTCCCGGACGCGTCCGGGCTGGACCTGCTGCACCAGCTGGACGTGGACACCGTGATCCTCAGCGCCGCCTCCGACGCGGCCTCGGTCCGGGTCGCGTTCCGGCGCGGGGCGCTCGGCTACCTGCTCAAACCGTTCACGGCCGAGTCGCTGTCCCAGCAGCTGCGTTCCTATGCCCGCTACCGCCGGATCCTGGCCCAGCCGGGGAACCTCACGCAGGAGACGCTGGAGCGGGCCAAGCGGGCCCTGATCCCCGGCGACGTCACGCCGTCGGCCCGGCCGCGCTCCGCCACGGAGGCCGCGGTGCTGGACTCGCTGGAGCCGGGCGAACAGTATTCCGCCGCGGAGGTCGCCGGCCGGGTGGGCGTTTCGCGGGCCACCGCCCAGCGCTACCTGTCCGCCCTCGCGGACGACGGCGCCGTCGAGATCCAGCTGCGCTACGGCACCACGGGCCGGCCGGAGCACCGCTACGGCGTGCCGCCGGGCGCGGGTCGCTAGGGGCGCGCCGCCGGACGCCGAGATGACAGGTCGCGGCAGTGTTGTGCGGAAACACTGCCGCGACCTGTCATCTCGCGGCATGAGGGAACGCGGGCCGGTGGTCAGCCGGCGATGTCCCGGTTCTTGTGGAAGGCGTTGTTGCGGGCGTGCTCGTGGACCCGGTCCAGCGCTTCGATCTGTGCCCGGCCGTCGGCGGCGAGGCGGGTGAAGGTGGCTGCGTCCAGCCCCAGTTCGGGGGCGAGCTTCTCCAGAGTCTGCCAGCCACCAATCTTGGCCAGGATCGCGCCGCGCATCAGCTCTGTTTCCAGGACCAGGGTCATCGGGGACCGGTTCACCAGCCGGCCGTTGAGCTTGAGGCGGCCGGCGTGTTCGGCCAGCCAGGCGGCGGCCTGCCGGTGCGGGCGCTGGCGGATGCCCAGGTCCTTGATCAGGCCCAGGAGCAGTTCGCGCTCCCGGCGGATCTCGTCCGCGACGGAGGCGATGTCGGCGTGCACGGGGGTGTCCGTGAAGTCCCTGGCCATCCGTTCGATCCGGCCCAGGCCGGCCGTGGAGCCGGTCAGGTGGTCCGAGAGGTAGAGCCCGAGCAGCTTCTCGTCGATCGATTCTGGGATGTGCGGTGCCATGGGTCCTCCGGCTGTACTCGTGCTGTTGCCAGCGTGGGTCAGGGATGGTGCTCTGGCAGCAACCCTACCCGCACCGTCGCCGGCCCGGAACGCGCCCCGCGACACGCAGCGGTCATCGTCCGCAGCGCCTAGAGGTCGAGGCGGTAGACCAGCAGCTTGATGTCGGTGCCGGGCACGAACCAGTCACGTTCGGGTGTCCGCCGGAAGCCGGTCTTGCGGTACAGGCCGTGGGCGCTCTCCCAGGTCACGCCGGTGGTCAGGGCGACGCCGGTGATGCCGGGCAGGGTGCGGGCGTGCTCGACGATCGCTTCCACCAGCGCCTTGCCGGCGCCGCTGCGCTGCACGGCCGGGTCCACCACCAGCATCCGGAATTCCAGCTCGTCCGGCTGGGCGATGTCCGCGTAGGGCTCCCCCGCGACGGCGAGTGTCACCGAGCCGATCACCTGGCCGGCGCGCTCGGCGACCCAGATGGTCGCGGCCTCATGGCGCCGGGCGACCTGCTGGATCTGCTGCATGTAGGGGTGGTCCGCGTCCTCGAAGTGGCCGGCGGCCAGGTAGGCGTCCCGGGTGATGCGGGCGACGGCGTCGTAGTCGGCCGGGACGGCGGGCCGGATCAGGATCTGCGGATTCACCTGTCCATGGTACGGGCCGGCGCGCCGGCTGCCCCGCCAAACGGCCGTTTCCGTGATTGAGGTATCAGTCCCCGCCGGTCAGAGCGGGAACGTGCCGGAGAGTTCCAGCGGCCCCGCGCAGGTCCACGCGGCCAGCCGCTCGTCGTCGGAAGGGCCGCCGTCGAGGACGCTGGTGAGCCGGGGCCGGCGGACCCAGCACCCGGCCTCTTCGGCGATCAGGGCGCCGGCGGCGAAGTCGTGTTCGTTGAGGCCGCGTTCACCGTAGGCGTCGTGGGTGCCCTCGGCGACGAGGCAGAGATCCAGAGCCGCGGATCCCAGCCGTCGGACGTCGGCGAAGCCGTCCATCAGCCCGCCGAGGGCGGCGGCCTGCTCGGCGCGCACGCCGGGGTCGTAGCTGAAGCCGGTGGCCAGGATCTGGCCGGTGCGGCCGGGCACCGGCCCGTCCAGGGCGGTGCGCCGGCCGTTGTCCTCGCGCCAGGCGCCCTGGCCGCGGGCGGCGTAGTAGACCCGCCCCAGCGCCGGGGCATGCACGACGCCGGCCAGCCAGGCGCCGTCGGGGCCGGCGACCGCCACCGAGGTGGCGTAGTAGACGATGTCGCGGATGAAGTTGGTGGTGCCGTCGAGCGGGTCGACCGACCAGCGGTAGCCGCTCGGGTGCTCGGGCCGGACGGTGCCGCCCTCCTCGCCGGTGATGGCATCGTTGGGCCGGGCCCGGGTGATGACCTCACGGACGGCGGCTTCGGCGGCGAGGTCGAAGGCGGTGACCCAGTCCCCGGAGTCGCCCTTGTTGTTGACCTCCAGGCCGGTGGAGCTGCGCCCGGCCAGCACCGCGGCTCCCGCGGCGGCGGCCTCCCGGGCCAGGGCCAGGAGCGCGGCGGGATCCTCGACGCCGGCGGGACCGCCGGTCACTCGGCAGCTTCCTGGTGGTCTTCGCCGTCCTCGACGTCGGCGTCCCCGGCACCGGCTCCGGCCAGGCCGTCGGGCCCGTTGGCGAGCAGCGCGCGGAAGCCGTCCTCGTCCAGGACCGGCAGGCCGAGCTGTTCGGCCTTGTCCAGCTTGGTGCCGGCGTTCTCGCCGGCCACGACGTAGCTGGTGTTCTTTGACACCGATCCGGCGGCCTTGCCTCCGCGGACCAGGATCGCTTCCTTGGCCTCGTCCCGGCTGAAGCCTTCCAGGCTTCCGGTGACCACGACGGTCAGGCCTTCCAGGGTCCGCGGGGTGGACTCGTCGACCTCGTCTTCCATCCGGACGCCGTCGGCGGCCCAGGTGTCGACGATCTCGCGGTGCCAGTCCTCGGCGAACCATTCCTTCAGCGCGACGGCGATTACCGGGCCCACGCCGTCGACGCCGGCGAGTTCCTCCTCGGAGGCCTGGCGGATCGCGTCCATGGTTCCGAACGCGGTGGCCAGGGCGCGGGACGCCCGTGGGCCGACGTGCCGGATGGACAGCGCCACGAGGACGCGCCAGAGCGGCTGGGTCTTGGCTTTTTCGAGTTCGCTGAAGAGCTTCTCGGTGCTGGCCGTGGGCTTGGACGGGTTCTTCGCCGTGCCTTTGGTGTAGAAGTAGGGCACCAGCTCGAATTCGCCGGTGGCGACGCCCTTGGAGCGTTTTTCGCGGCGGATCCGGACATCGGCAAGGTCTTCGGGGGTGAGCCGGAAGAGCGTCGCCTCGGTGGTCAGCGGTGGCACCTCGGGTTCGGTGGGCTGGGTCAGGGCGATGGCCGCTTCCCAGCCGAGTGCCTCGATGTCGAAGGCGCCGCGGCCGGCCAGGTGGAAGACGCGTTCGCGCAGCTGCGCCGGGCAGGACCGGGCGTTGGGGCAGCGGATGTCGACGTCGCCTTCCTTGGCCGGCGCCAGCGGGGTGCCGCAGGCGGGGCATTCGGTGGGCATCACGAAGTCCCGCACCGGCGGGTCCTGCTGGTCACGGAGGGCCAGGACCGGCCCGACGATCTCCGGGATGACGTCCCCGGCCTTGCGGAGCACCACGATGTCGCCGATCTTGACGCCCTTGGCCTTGACGACCTCCTGGTTGTGCAGGGTGGCCATCTCCACGGTGGAGCCGGCCACCTTGACCGGTTCCATCACGCCGTAGGGGGTGACGCGGCCGGTGCGGCCGACATTCACGGCGATGTCCAGGAGCTTGGTGTTGACCTCTTCGGGCGGGTATTTGTACGCCACCGCCCAGCGCGGCACCCGCGAGGTGTAGCCCAGGGCGCGCTGGGTGGCGAGGTCATCGACCTTGATGACGATGCCGTCGATCTCGTGGCTGAGGCTGTGCCGTTTGTCCCCGTAGCGCTTGATGAAGTCCAGCACGTCCCTCAGCCCGGGCAGGACCTCGAAGTAGGGGCTGGTGGGCAGGCCCCATTCGGCGAGCTGGCGGTACGTGTCCGATTGGCTGGCGGTCTCGAGGCCTTCGCGGGCGCCGATGCCGTGCACGTACATTTTGAGCGGGCGTTTGGCGGTCTCCGCCGGGTCCTTCTGCCGCAGCGACCCGGCCGCGGCGTTGCGCGGGTTGGCCAGTGGCGCCTTGCCCGCCTCGATGAGCGCCTCGTTGAAGGCGGCGAAGTCCTTGGACGGGATGAAGACCTCTCCGCGGATCTCCATCTCGGCCGGGAAGTTCGAGCCGGTGAGCTGCTGCGGGATTTCCTTGATGGTCAGGACGTTGTGGGTGATGTCCTCCCCCGTGAAGCCGTCGCCCCGGGTGGCCGCGCGGACCAGGGCGCCGTCACGGTAGAGCAGGTTGACGGCCAGGCCGTCGATCTTCAGTTCGGTCAGCCACGACGGCGGGTTGCCGCCGTTGCCGATCTTTGCGGCGGCGGCCTCGGCCTTGGCGATCCAGGCTTCCACCTCTTCGAGTGAGAACACGTCCTCAAGGCTGTACATCCGGGTGAGGTGTTCGACGGCGGCGAACGCGGCGGAGACCTCGCCGCCCACTTCCTGGGTGGGCGAATCGTTGGCCACCAGTTCCGGGTGCAGGGCCTCGAGGGTTTCCAGGCGCCGGTAGAGTTCGTCGAACTCGGCGTCGGAAATGATCGGGGCGTCCTCCTGGTAGTACGCGAAGCGGTGCTTGCGGACCTCTTCGACCAGTTCCTCGTACTCCGCGCGCACGGCGTCGGAGGGGACGAGCTCCCCGGACGGGCTGGAGGTTTCGGTCTCTGCTGCAGTCTTCCCTGTGCTCACAGACCTATCCTGCCCTAGATCCGCGGTGTTGTCCGGTCACGCGGACCGACAGTGCTGCTGCCCCGGGCGACGTAGCCCGGGGACGCCGATGGCCCGGACGCGGGGCGTCCGGGCCATCGAAGACCATCGTCAGGAAAAGCTGCCGGCCTTTAGCGGGTGGAGGCGCCTTCCTGGTCACTGGCGTTGCGGTTGGCCTGCTGGCTGGCCTGCTGCAGCGCCTGCGAGATGCGCGACAGGTTCGCGACGTGCTCGCCGTTCCACTCGTTACGGAACTTATCGGCGTCGGGCCCCAGCCACTGCGTGCCGGCCAGGACCTTCGTCAGGATCGACCGCTGGTTGTCGATCTCCTGCGCACCGGCCCGCAGCTTCGTGCCCAGGACCTTGAGCTGATCAACATCTGCACCCCAAATAGCCATTTGAAAAAACTCCATAGTTCATCGGACCCGACCCTGTCGGCATCCCCAGCGGCCCCCGGCTGTTCCGGAAGATCCAATGCCTCGAACCTACCCGACCGCGCAAAACACTGTCGATGGGCACCCCTCCCCATCCCCGCACCCGGCCCCGCCGGGGCCGGTGCGGGGACCGGGTCAGCTGCGGTCCTCCGGCGGCAGGGCGACCTGGAGCTTGCGGACCTTGCCGCGACCCACGATGTAGCCGCGGCCCGGGATGAACCCGCCGCCCACCCGGCCCAGCGGGGTGTTGAGCAGGCTGTCGCCGTCGATGTCGCCGGGGTTCAGCAGCAGGCCGCGGCGGCCGGACTTGAACGGCTGCGCCAGGGACCAGGCCGAGGACCAGGTGGAGGTTTCCGATTCGCCGACCACCCACTGTTCGGCCTTGATCGACGCCGTGACCAGCCGGCCGATGCCGGATTCGGCCAGCGTATCGCTGAACTCGGTCAGCCCCTCGATGAAGATCGCCAGCTTCCCGGGCGTGCCCGTGGAGTAGTCCACGAGCTCGTCCAGGGCCTCCTCGACGTCGTCCGCGCCCACGACGGAGCGGTCCCAGAGCTTCAGCGACGCGGCGGCGGAGCGCCTCGAGCCGAGGTAGATCAGCTCCACGCCGGGGTTGGACCGGCGCAGCGCGTAGGCGAGCGTCACCAGCGCCACGGTGCGGCCGGAGCCCGGAGGACCGGCCAGCAGCAGCGGCCCCTTGGCCAGGATTTCGGCCGGCTGCAGGGTCTCGTCGTCGACGCCGATGACGGGCAGGTCCGGGCTGCCGGCCGGGAGCAGGTCCAGGTCCACCGAGTCGGGCAGCCGTTCGATCTGCGGTGCCCGCTCCACGCCTTGGCGCAGCATGGCTTCGCGGAGTTTGTGCACCTCACGGGCCTGGACCGCCAGGTTCGAGTTCCCGCCGAGGACGGCGAGCTGGACTTCGCGGTTGTCCAGCAGCCCGCGGCCCGGCGGCGTACCGGCGCCGAGTACGTCCTTGGGCACGTCCATGGACAGGTAGTCGTCCTCGGCGGAGAGCCGCAGCACCAGCCGGCGCTGGATGGAGGCCAGCAGCGACGCCGGCACGGCGCTGGGCCGGTCGGCGGTCACGACCAGGTGGATGCCCAGCGGCCGGCCGTCGGTCGCCAGCTGCAGGAAGATGTCCCAGAGGCCGGACAGCTTGCTGTATTCGTAGCCCTCGCGGAAGGCGGACATGCCGTCGACCAGGACGAAGATGCGTTTTTCCTCCGGCATGTTGGCCAGCCGGCGGTATTCCACGATCGTGCCGGCCCGGACTTCGGCGTAGCGGGCCGAGCGGTCCTCGGCGAGGTCGCGCAGCCAGCGCAGCAGCCGGCCGACGCGTTCGACGTCGTCGCCGTTGATGACCTCGCCGACGTGCGGCAGTTCCGCGAGCATCGACAGGCCGCCGGAGCCGCAGTCGATGCCGTAGACGTGCACCGGACCGCCGCGCGGGGTGACGGCCGCGGCGATCGCGATGCCGCGCAGGGCGGCCGATTTGCCGGAGCCGCCGGTGCCGTAGATGGCCATGTTCCCGTCGCGGTCCGGCTCGTAGAACACCGTCGGCTGGTCCTGGTGCGCGGGGTCGTCCGCGACGCCCAGCAGCAGCCGTTCGTCGGTGCGCGGGTTCGGCAGCCTGGAGAAGTCGTAGGTGGTGGCGAGCTCGTCCAGCCAGGGCTTGCGGGGAGGTTCGATCGCGAGGACGTCCGCGGCCCGGATGATGTTCGCCGTCATCCGGGCGATGTCGTTGGGCCCGTCCGGTTCCGCCTGGGCCGGCGTTTCGGCAGCCGGGGCGGCCCAGGCCGCGCCGGAACCGAAGGCCATCTCGACGACGTCGATCTGCGGGCGCTGCGGTTTCTCCGTGGTCCAGCCGCCGGCGTAGCCGGTCTGGAAGCCCTGGATCCGGCCGGGCCCGGTCTTGGCCGCGCCGCGGCCCGGGATGGACGGGTCGAAGTAGGCCGCGGTGGGGACGCCGAGGATGTCGATGGCGTCGTCCTCGTCGGCCATGCGCAGCGCCACACGCAGGTTGGTGTTCGCGCGCAGGCTCTCCTTGATGACGCCGGCGGGCCGCTGGGTGGCGAGGATCAGGTGCAGGCCGAGGGACCGGCCGCGGGCGGCGACGTCGACCACGCCGTCGACGAACTCCGGCACCTCGGTGGCGAGGGCGGCGAACTCGTCGACGATGATCACCAGGTAGGGCGGGGCCTCGGGGTCGGCCTGGCGCTGCAGCTCCAGCAGGTCCTTGGCTTTCTTGCGGTTGAGCAGCTTTTCCCGGTGGTGCAGTTCGGCCCGGAGCGAGGTCAGGGCCCGGCGGACCAGGTGCGGTGAGAGGTCGGTGACCAGGCCCACCGTGTGCGGCAGGTGCAGGCAGTCGGCGAACGCGGCGCCGCCCTTGTAGTCGACGAAGAGGAAGCTCACCCGGTCCGGACTGTACGCCGCTGCCATGCCCATCACCCAGGACTGCAGGAATTCGGATTTGCCGGCGCCGGTGGTGCCGCCGACCAGGGCGTGCGGGCCCTCGTTCTTCAGGTCGAGGTAGAGCGGTTCGATGCCCTTGGATCCCACGAGGGCGCGGAGCGTGCCGTTGTCCTTGCGGTTGGGCTTGGCGGTGGCGTGCACGGAGTTGTTTTCGCTCCAGCGGTCCGCGACGGCCTGCGGGTTGTCCAGGAAGTCCTTGCCGATCAGGGTCGCGTAGGACACCGCGCGCGGCAGGTCCGATTCGTCCTCGAGCGGTTTACCGACGTCGACGACGGGGGCGAGCATGCGCGCCAGCTGGGCGGCGAGCCCGGCGTCGAGGCTCTCGCAGCTGACCGGGAAGGTGTGCCGGCCGAGCCGGACCTGGCCGGTGGTGGTGCCGTGTTCGCCGTCGACCGCCATGAAGTCGCGGCAAGCGGCCGGGAGCTGCTGGACGGAGGCCGCCACCCACATGACGTGCACGCCGGCGTCGGGGCCGCGTTCCAGGACGCGGGTGAGCCGGCCGCGGTCCACCGGGGCGTCGTCCTCGACGACGAGCAGCACGGTGGGCAGCTGCGGGTCGGGAAGCTCGGCCTGCTCCTGGGCCAGGCCGGGCCGGAGTTCCGGCCGCGGCGACTGCGCGGCGGCCTCGCGCTGGTCGATCAGGTCCTCGAGCCGGGACAGCAGGGCGGAGCCGCCGGCGGGTCCGGCGGCGAGGTGGTCGCCGCTGAGCGGGCTGTGGCCCGAGCCCGCGTGCGGGAGCCACTGCAGCCATTCCCACCGGTCCTTGGACTGGGCGGAGGTGATGGCCGTGAGGACCACTTCGGCCGGGGAATGCAGCCCCACGAGCTGGAGCACCATGCCGCGGGCGACGTCGTCGACGAGGCCGCGGGGCCCGGCGATGCCGAACGAGCCGGCGGTGCGCAGCTGCGAGACGATCGGCACGCCCTCGATCCGGCTGAACCGGTCCATGCAGTCCTGGATCTCGGCCATGTATTCGGGCTCGGTGTCGTTGCTGGTCGGTTCCTCGAACTCGATCCGGGACGGCGCGGTGCCGAGGCCGAAGCGCACGCCGAGGAAGCCGGTGTGTTCGGGCCGGTGGGTCCACAGCAGCGGGCCGAGCTTGTAGATCGAGTCCACGGTGTCGCTGACCGAGGGCGCCTCCTGCAGCCGGACGGAGCGCTCCACCTTCTGCAGGGCGTCGATGTCCTCACGGAACGCGGCCATGGCGGCGCGGAAGGTCTTGAGCTGTTCCTTCCGTTCGCGCTTGCCCTGCATTTTCTGGTCCACATAGTGCCCGACGATGAACAGCGGCATCATGGCCATGAAAATGACGGACATCATGTTCTGGGTGAGCGCGAAGATGACCACACCCATCATCAGCGGGGCCACCATCATGATGTACGGGAACGGGTGGTGCTCGGCGCGTTTGGGGCCGGCCGGGGGTGTGCGCTTGCGCGGCGCGAAGCGCGGCACCACCCGGGGCGAACGGTTGAAGTCGATCAGCGGGGAGCTCGGCGCCGCCCCCTGGCCGCCACCAAGGGAGACTACGGCGATGGTGGTGTCCCCGAGCGTGACGGTGTCCGAGGAGTTCAGCGTCGCCCGGCCGACCGGCAGTCCGTCCATCAGCAGGCCGTTGGCGGAGTTGGTGTCCACGATTTCCACGGTTTCGCCCACCGTGATGCGGGCATGCCGCTTGGAGGTTAGCGGGTCGGTCAGCCGGACGTCGACGTCCCGGTCCCGGCCGATGTAGCTGGTGCCGGAGGGCAGCGAGAACTCGCGTCCGACGTCGGGGCCGGAGAGCACGCGCAGCGTCGCCGCCGCCGGGCCGCGGTTCGCGCCGGGCGCCGCGAACTGCTCGCTGACCTGGGTCAGGGAGATGATCGAACCGGGCCGCAGCCCGGATTCGAGCAAGTTGTCCTCCCGGTTCAGCACGCTGCCCTTGAGCCCGCCGGCGGCGAAGGACTCCTCGATACTCAGGGACAGGTTCGACGGCGGCGGGGTGCCGCGCCGGGCGGGGTCCGCCGCCCAGAGTTCGGTGGCGATGTCCGCCACCGTGGCCAGGCCGTCGACAGTGACGGCGAGGTCCTTGGCCTCGGCAGGGTCCCGGCGCAGGGTCAGGCGGATCCTCATTGTTCGTCTCCTCCGTGCTGCGTCTCCAGCAGCACCAGGTCGGCGGCGGTGACCAGGTGCGAGGTCACGGCGTGCTCCACCAGGCGGGCGCGGCGGTTCGTGGCGAGTTTCCCGCCGCCGCCGCGGAGGCCGGCGACGCCGACCCGGTCAAGTTTGTCGCACACGTTGTCCAGCTTTCTGTTGAACCGGGTCAGGGTCCAGCCCAGGGTCCGGGCGGCCTCGGCGGAGGACGGGATGGCGCTGAAGCCGGTGCCGTCGCGGCGCAGCATCGGCTCGGCGAGGGCGACGATCAGCGCCTTCTGCGAGTCGGTGAAGACCACCGGCCCGATCGTGGTGTCTCCGCCGCTGTCGTCGGCGCGGGCCTCCTGCCGGAACGCAGGGGTCCGCAGGTGCACGGCAAACTCGTAGGTGGTGGGGCCGGCGGTAAAGATGACATTGGTGTGGCTGAACACCAGCGGGATCCGGGCGCCGGGGGCGAGCCAGGCCTGCATGCCGCCGGAGGCGTCGGCGACGGTGGCGCTGAGCATGCTGCCGACGTTGCTGAGCCACCAGATGCCGTCGTAGCGGGCGATCTGCAGGAACTGCCGGTGCAGGTACGGGTTGTCGTCCACTTCCAGGTCGCCCTCGCGGCCGATGCTGAAGATGTCCTCGTCGGATGGCTCATGCCATTCGCCGCAGAAATCTATCGCCAGGTCCCCCATGGTCGGTTTCTCCTTGTTCGGCGCTGGGCCGGTGGGTGCGGGTGTGCTTGCGGGGTGCAGTACGGGCCGGGCGTGCCGGGTGCCGGGTGCCGGTGCGCGGCTCAGGGTTGGCCGGCGCAGCCGATCGAGTCCTGCTCCAGGGGCGAGGATGCGCCGTCGGAGCGGACAATCATGACCTGGATGCAGGTCTCCCCCGTCGGGTTGGGCTTGACCTGGATGCTGGTCTTGGCGGTGGCCTGGAACTCGCCGTTCCCCTTCGGCGAGTAGGTCCGCCACTTGTAGCTGTCCCCGGGCCGCGGCTGCGGGTTGCGCCAGCTGAAGGTCAGGTTCCCGGCGCCGCCGGGCCGGCCGGCGAGGGCGGCCACGTCCGGGACCGTGCCGCTGTCCAGGGCGTCGGCGGGCGGCTTGCTGACCTGCGCCGTCGCCTGCGGGACGGGGTCGGGCCGGGTGGTGCCGGCGATGACGCCGATCACGACCGCGCCGGCCAGCACCGCCCCGCCCACAATCGAGAGCACGAGGTTGCGGCGGCCGTGGCCGGCCGGGGATCCGCTGTCTGCTCCCCCGGCGGAGGCGGCGTCGCCGGGGTCCGCCCCCGGCATGCTTGACCGGTTGACCGTGGCGGCGACGTCGTCGTCCTCCACGGGTCGTGCCGGGGCGGTGCCGAAGACCGGAAGCCCGGCGGGGCGTCCCACGGTGTCCCGGCCTGTGTTCCTCCCCGTGTCCAGGCCAGGGGCGCCCGTGCCGGGGAGCGGGCGGCGGAATGTGGCCGGGTCCTCCGGGACCGGGCCGCCCGGAAACCGGGTGGGGAACGTCGGGGCGTGGCCGGTGGCGTCCGGGTCGATCGCCGCCACGCTGCGGACACGCGTTTCCTCGAAGGTGTCGTCGGGGTGCGGTTCGTCCCCGCGCGGTTCCTCCAGGACCTCGAACGGCGTCACGGACAGGTTCAGCTCGGCTTGGATGCGCTGCAGGGCCAGGGCGAAGGCATGGGCGGAGCTGTAGCGGGAGGCGGGTGATTTGGCCATCGCCGTCGCCAACGCCAGCTCCAGCGATTCCGGCACGTCGGCGCGGCCCAGTTTCGGCAGGGGCAGCGTGGTGATGCGGGAGATGAGTTCGCGCTGGGAGTTGTCCGCGCCGGGCAGCACGAACGGGGACCGGCCCGCCAGCAGCGTGTAGAGGGTGGCGCCGAGCGCCCAGACGTCCACCAGCACGCCGTCGACCTGGCCGCCGCTGAACTGTTCGGGCGGGGACCACGGGATGGACATGCCGGCGTCCTCGTCCTGGCCCCCGGCCAGCGTGCCGGAGATGCCGAAGTCGGTCAGCGCCGGCCGGTTGTAGTCGGTGACGAGGATGTTCGCGGGCTTGATGTCGCGGTGGGCGATGCCGGCGCGGTGGGCGGTTTCGACGGCGGAGGCCACCTGGATGCCGATGGCCAGGACCTCGTCGACGCTGAAGCGCTGGCGGCGGTAGCGGATGTCCAGGCTGGGCCGGGAGCAGTACTCCATGGCCAGGTAGGAGTGGCCCGAGTCGGTGATCTCCGCTTCGAAGATCGTCACGATGTAGGGGTGTGAGGACAGCTGCGCCATCAGGTTCGCCTCGGACTCGAAGCGGCGGCGGGCGCCCTCGGTCTTGAGGTCGGAGAGCAGCACCTTGACGGCGACCTTGCGGCGGGGCCGGTCCTGTTCGTAGAGGTAGACGTCGGAGAATCCGCCGGAGCCGAGCAGGCTGATGTAGGTGAAGCCGGGGATGCTCGGCGGCGGCGCGACGGGACGTTTGGCGTTCACAGCAGCTCCTCGAAACGCAGTTGGATGCCGTCGCCGAGGTCGGCGATGTCGCCGTCGAACAGGATGGCCATCTCGCCCTGGGCGAGCCGCCGCGGGGCCTGGTCCTCGCGCAGCAGCACGGTGCCGTTGGTGGCCTTGAGGTCGCACAGCATCACGTGCCAGCCCTCGAGCCGGACCTCCACGTGCGACCGGGAGATGTCTCCGCTGGGGCTCGCCACCTGGATCAGCTTGGGCATCACCGCGCCCTGGACGCGGGACACCGAGGGCTGGCGGCCCACGATCAGCGACTGGTCAAGGTCGATCAGTTCCCCGGTGGAGAGCCGCATGCGGCCCAGCCGGGGGCGCCGGATCTGCACGCCGTCGCCCTGCAGCGCCTGGCCGCAGAACGCGCACTGCGCGTTCGTCGGCGGGTTGGCGTGTCCCTGCGGGCACATCCGGGCCAGCACCATGGGCCCGGTGGCGGGGGTTCTGCCCTCCGGGGGTGCTGCGGGGGCGGCCGCGGCGCCGGCGGGGTTTCCGGTTTCTTTGAGGTCGCTCTTCATTACGGTTTGTCCGTCGTGGTCGGCGTCGTCGGACCCGGCCGGTGCGGAGTGCGGGGCCGGCCTGCCCGGCTGCGGCACGGCGGGCGGGACCTGCAACGACGGCGGCGCGAGCAGGGACGGCGGGGCCAGGGGTCCGGTGCCGGCCCGCGGGGCGGCCGGCGCTGCCGGGGCCGGGCGGTCACCGCCGGTGCGCCAAGGCACCGAGTCGATCAGTCCGCCGGGCACCGCCGGAGCGGTGGGCGCGGGCGCGGGTTCGGGCTCCTTAGCCGCGGGCGGCGCGGAGGGCGGCAGGACGGACGACGGCGGCTCGGCGCCGGCCGGTCCGGGCACGGCGTCGGCCGGCGCGGGCGCGGGCGCGGGCGCTTCAGCTTCCTCGTCGGCGTCGAGATCCTCGCGCACGGCGGCGTCCTCGATGTTCCGCATCACCGTCTGTTCCCAGAGGTGGTCGTAGCTGCTGGTCGGTTCCTGTTCGGCCGCTTCAGCCGGTGCGGAGGCGGCTTCGGCGCCGGCCGGCGCAGGTCCGGCCGCGGTGGGTTCGGGTTCGGCGGCTTCCGGCTCGTCGTGCCCGGCGGGTTGGGCCGGTCCGGTTTCCGGCGCGCTGTCAGTCGCACCATCCAGGCCCTCGTCGGGAAAGTCCAGCACCGTCTGGGCGGAACTGGCGTCGTCGTCCTGCTCGGCGGCGATGTCGGCCGCAGCCGCGGCCAGCAGCTGTTCCTCGACCTTCGCCGGCACGGCGGCATTGCTGACCGGCGCGATCAGCGCATCAGCGGACACCCCGGCCGGTGACCAGTGCAGCTCCCGGAGCAGGACCACGCCCTCTGCCAGCGGCAGCGCGGGCGCTCCCCAGGCCGGGCCGGTGCCGGCGTCGGGCGCGGCGTCGGTGCCGGCATCAGGGGCGGCGTCAGGAGCGGACAGGGTGTAGCCGTCCGCGGCCGCGAAGCGCCGTTCGGTCCAGGTGGTGACGTCCCGGCCGCTGAGCGCCGAGGTTTCCCCACCGGGCAGCCGGACGTCCAGGTCGATGTCGCCGCGCAGGAACACCTGCAGGGATCCGCGCAGCGAGGCGATGCCGAACCAGGGCAGCCGGGCCAGCGAGCCGCCCGACGCCGCGGTCACGGCGTCCAGGACCTCGTGCACCTCAGGCTGCCGGGCCAGCAGGGACCAGAGAGAATCGAGCAGGGCCGGGTCGGTGCCGGGGCGCAGCAGCACCACGGTGCCGGAGCGGACGACGGCCGGCCAGGTCCCCGGGGTGTAGCTTACGGCCGGGCGCTCAGCGGTCGGCATGGGGCTCCCCGCCCGGGCGGTCCGCTCCGTCCCGGGCCGCGCCGGATTCCGCTGCGGTGCCGGCGACCTGGCCGTCGGGAGCGACGTCGAGCACCTCGGTGCGCGGCAGCGTGGTTTCTTCCTCGGCCTGGTCGGGGGTGCGCGGCGCGGTGTGGGTCCCGTGGTCGCTGGCGACGTTGCTTGCGTCGAGGACGATGCAGGTCACGTTGTCCCGGCCGCCGCTGCGCAGGGCCGCCTGGATCAGCTCATCGACGGCGGCCTGCGGGTCCGGCTGGGCCGCCAGGATGCCGGCGATCCGGTCGTCGTCGAGTTCCCCGTTGAGCCCGTCCGAGCAGACCAGGATCCGGTCCCCCTCTTCGACGGGCAGCAGCCAGTAGTCGGCCTCCGTCTCGTCGCCGGTGCCGAGGGCACGGGTGACGACGTGGCGGCGCGGGTGGACCGCGGCTTCGGCCCGGCTGATCTCGCCGGCGTCGACGAGTTCCTGCACCTCCGAGTGGTCCACGCTGACCTGGCTGAGTTTGCCCTGGCTGAGGCGGTAGGTGCGCGAGTCGCCGATGTTGAGCACCAGCCAGTAGGGCACGCCGTTCTGCTCCACGACGACGACGCCGGAGAGCGTGGTGCCGGCGCGGGAGCCGGTTGCGTCGCGGATACCGGCGTCGGCTTCGAGCAGGTATTCCTGGACGACGGCGGCCGTGGCGTCCCGCCCGCCTGAGGCGAGCTGCGGGATTCCGGCGAGGGTGCGCACGCAGATGCCGCTGGCGATTTCACCGGCCTCGTGGCCGCCCATGCCGTCGGCGACAGCGTAGACGGGGTCGGAGGCGATGAAGGAGTCCTCGTTCATCTCGCGGCGCAGCCCGCGGTCGGTGCCGTAGCCGCAATCGAGCCGCAGGCTCTGAACACTGCTCTGAACACTGCCGGGGACACTGCTCTCAACACTGCTGGGAGCGTTGCCGGAGGCGGGTCCGGGAGGGGCTGCTGCCCCGGCGGGAGGTACGGATGCCGGCTGGGATGTCATGCCTGTCCTAGGTAGAAGGAGCGGTCACCGAAGTGCACGGTGGATCCGGGGCGTACGTGGGTAGGTTCCCCGGGCGCCAGGGCGGTGCGGATGCCGTCGGGGGTGGTGACGGCGCTGCCGTTGGTGGAGTTGCGGTCCGTCACCCAGATGCCGCCGTTCCCGGCCAGCACATGGAGATGGGTCTTGGAGATGGAGCGGCCCGGGTCGGCCACGGGCAGCAGCTGCACCGCTTCTTCGCCGGGGTGTCCTGCCGGGTTGCGGCCGATCAGCATTTCCCGGTCGAGTTCAACTTCCCGGCCGTCGTCGATCCGGATCCGCGGCACCGCCAGGGTAACGGGGGCGGTGCTGTCGCCGCGGACCTGGGTGCGGTCGTGGTCGTCGTCCGGATGCGGGCTGAAGGCCCGGCTGTTCACGGCGTGGCTGCGTGCGGCCTCGATCGGTGCCTGCCCGGCCGGGACCTGCCGGACCGGGGCAGGCGCGAAAGCGGCCGTCCCGGCGGCCGGCTGGGCGGCCGGCTGGGCGGGAGGCTGCTGCGCGGGGGCCGGCTGCACGGGGGCCACCGGTGCGGCGGGCGCGGCGAGCCGTGCCGCGCCGGCCACCGGCGAGGCGACCTGCTGCACCGGCGGGAGGTCCAGCGGAGCGAAGCTGTAGGGGCCCTGGATGCCGCCGGTGGTGATCGGGTTCCGCCCGGCCTTGATGTCGAAGACCAGGGTCTTGGCGGCGGTGTCGTGCCAGCCGCGCAGTTTGTGGTTGGCGTCCCAGGTGTTGGAGACCACCACGACGACGGCCCAGGCCGCGCCGAGCAGGGCGAGCGGACCGAGGATCCAGGGCGCCGCGGCAAACCATTGGAAGACCACCACGAGGACGGCGGCGAGGACGGTGAGCAGCACGCCGGCGCCGGTGAGCAATCCGCGCAGGAAGACCGCTCCCCCGCCGGGAGCGTAGCCGTCGGCGTCGGCGGTGCGGATTCCCACGATGCGGTTGCCCAGGGTGGTTCCCGACCGGCCCTCAAGCACCGCCTGCACCACAAGGTAGGCCACGGTAATGCCGACTCCGATGCCGCCGAAGAGCACCAACGACGAGGTGTCGTAAATGATGGTCCCGCCGCTGCGCGTCCGGGTCACGCCGGCGAAACCGAGCGTGAAGAGCACCGCGAGCAGGATGACGGGCCCCGTCCAGTCCAGCACGGCGGCGCCGAGCCGCTTTCCGGCGTCGGCGGGAACAAGTTCCAGCTTGTGTGGCAAAACGGCGCCTCCCCCTTGTGCGTTCGGACCCGGATGGTGCGGACCCTGACCGTGCGGCGCCGCGGCCGGCGCTACCGGGATAGTACCGGGTGCAGGGTCCGGGCGGCGGGCATTGCGGGCCGCCCGGTTGCTCAGCGGCGCTCCGCAGGTGGTGCAGAACGCGGCGCCGGGGCGGACCGGCTGGTGGCAGCGCGGGCAGCGCTCGACGTCGTCGCTCATGGTTCGGTGCGGATCTTCCTGGCTGGTCACTGCGGTTCCTGGTTCGGGCCGGGCTCCACTGTACTAGCTGGGCCGAACGCGGCCGGGTCAACCGCGGCCGGTCCGGCCCCGGACGCTCCGCCCGCACCGGCGGCACCGGACCGGTTCCGGACCGGCAGCACCGGCCGGAGGCCGCGCAGCTTCAGGGCCGCACGTCCGTCGGCCAGCAGCGACCGCGGCGAGAAGCGCGCCTGCTGACGCCGCCAGAACCCCAGCGACCCGGTCATTTCCTTGAGCGAACCGTCCACGATCTGCCAGTACTCGCGGACCTGGTCCTCGCTGGGCTGCCCCGCGCCGAAGATCGCGGCGTCGGCCCGGCTCGCGAGCAGGGTCGTGGTGTCCCGGCTTGCCGGGAACGCCTCGCCGAGCACGGCGGCGGACTCCCGCCGGGTGGCGCGGGCGTCCACGCCGGCACCGAGGTCGGTCGCCAGGCTGACGACCTCGTTCCAGCCGCCGCCCACGCGCTGGGCGGGGTGGCCGTCCGTGAAGCGCGCCTTCCGCCGCCGCGACTTCAGCAGCGCGATCAGCAGCAGCGGCAGCGCCAGGATGGCGACCGGGATCAGCGCAGTGCCGATCGCGGCGAGCAGCGGGCCCCAGAACAACCAGGGGTTGTTCTTCTTCTCGTCGGCGTCGAGCGCGTCCGGCGCCGAGTCCGGCGGCAGCTCCGCCGGTTCCTGCGGCGGGGGCGGCGGCTGCAGGACCTGCGGTTTGGGCTTGGACTTGGTTTCCGGATCCGGCGGGATCGGCACGTTGTCCTTCGGCGGGGTGGGGTCGAAGGACACCCAGCCCACCCGGTCGAAGGCGACCTCCACCCAGGCGTGCACGTCCTTGCCGGTAATCTGCACCTCGCCGGCGCCGTTCTCCGGGCTCTTGGGGTCCGGGTAGAACCCCATCACCACGCGGGAGGGAATGCCCAGGTGGCGCAGCATCAGGGACATCGCCACTGCGTACTGTTCATCGTCGCCGAGCATCTGCTTGGCCGTGAGCAGGTTCCGGATCCGGCCGGCGCTGTGGCCCGAGACACTGGGCAGCTGCCCGTCGGCGATCAGCCCGTTGCTGAAGGCGCCCTTTTTCTGGAAGTGCGCCTCGATCTGGCGGACCCGGTCGATCGCGGTGGGCGCGTCGGCAGCGAGGTCGTTCGCCTGCGAGCCGACCACCGGCGGGACTTCCGCCGGGTCCGGCAGCGGGATCTTGGCGAAGTCGTACTGGGTGAGCTGGCCGTGTTCGAGCCGCACCGGGTCGGCCACCTGGACGCTGTAGGAGTCCCCCTTGGCCAGTCCCCGCGTGGTGACGGCGGTGTCCGTGCCGGCGTTGAAGTACAGCCCCGACGCGGCACCGCTGCCGTCCCGGTCGAAGCTGATCCCGGTGGTTTTGCGGCCGCCGGGCAGGAAGTAGCCCTGGTAGTCCTCGATCGTGATGCCCAGGGTGTAGTTGTTCGTGGGCACGATCCCGGTGGTGTCGGCCAGAGTGTTCAGCGACTTCGCGTCACCGACCTTGCTGAAGCTGCCGGAACCGTTGGGGTCCATGTTGTAGTTGGTGCCGTTGAAGGAGTCCAGCGCCGCGAGCCGGACCCGGGCGTCCTTGGGCAGGCCCTTGACCAGGAAGAGGTTGTCGTCCTTCTTGTCCTTGACGAGGTTCCGGAAGCTCGCCAGCGGGGTGATGTAGTCCTTCGGGTCGAACGGCGGCACGATCGTGGTGCGGAGCACCTTCCGGTCGTCGGCGGCGGTCACCAGCGGGGAGGCGACGGCGGTGACGGCGACGGCGGCGGCGATCACCGCCGCGGCGGTGCCGGTGCGCCGCAGCCGCGCGGTGCGCAGCGCGGACTGGTCGGCCTCCGGCCGGTTGACCGAGACGGTGCGGGTGTCGTTGCGGCGCAGGGCGTCGCGGCGGAATGTCGCCCAGGCAATCGCGACGACGGTCAGCGCGATGCCGCGTTCGACCGTCAGGAAACCGGCGCTGGTGCTGAAGGCGATGCCGGTGACGAACAGCACCAGCACCGGCAGCAGCGGCCAGTACGGGCTCTTCAGCCGCCAGCTGAGCAGCCCGGCGGCGAGGGCCGTCAGCAGCGAACTCAGGAACGGCACGATCAGGGTGCCGCCGGCGGTGCCGACCGGCACGCCGACGGTGAGCATGTCCTTCCACGCGAAGACGACCCCGGCCAGCAGGGTCCGCAGCGATTCCAGGCTCGGCAGCACGCCGGCGATCGACGCGTCCGGGACGGCAAGCGCGGTCCCGAAGACGAGGTACCCGGCCAGCGCCAGCGCGGCGGTGATCAGGGCGCCGAGCCGGAAGTGGACCTTCGCGGCAGCGACGCCGAGCCCGAGCACGATGCCGCCGAACCCGGCAACCAGGTAGTACGGGTCCCCGCCGAAGCTGGGGCTGAACCCGAGGACGCCGAGGCCCAGCAGCACGGTGAGCGCTCCGGCGTCGAGCGCGAAGTGCCACGCCGGCTGGCCGGCGAAACCGGAGCGGCGCGGGGCCGGGGCACTCCGGCGCGGGCGGAGGCCGGTCGGGGCGCTCATGCGGCGGCCTTGCGGAGCACGATGGCGAGTTCGGAAAGGTCGCCCAGGGTCAGGACGGTGAGGTCGGCGATGTTGGCCCGGGCGGGGGCGGCGCCGGCATGGACGCGGACTGCCAGGCTGCGCACACCCGGCGGCACCGAGGCCGCGGCGGAACGCAACTGGGAGGGGGTGACGTTGCTGCCGACGACCAGGAACACCACGGAGGCGTTCGGGACGGTGTCGGCCAGGCTGCGGGCCAGGTCGACGGCGTCCTTGCGCGCCGGGGCGCCCACGATCCGGGTCAGGCTGTCCAGCAGGTTCCGGCCGGTCTCGCAGCGCAGCGGACCCTGTTGGGTGAGTACGTCGAGGTCGCGCTGCTCCCGGATGGCCTGCAGCCCGATCGAGCCGGCGGCGGAGACCGCGAGTTCGAACTCCTCCTCGGAGGCGTACTCGTCGGTGTTGGTCGAGAGCGCGACCGCCAGGTGGGCGCGGCGGGTTTCCTCGAACTGGCGCACCATGAGCTTGTTTGTCCGGGCGGTGGTTTTCCAGTGGATGTGCCGGCGGTCGTCGCCCGGTACGTAGTCGCGCAGGGCGTGGAAGGAGACGTCGGCGCTGGAGAGTTCGGTGGTGGGCATGCCTTCGAGGTCGCGGATGAAGCCCGCGGCGGAGCCGCCCAGGGCCACGGTCTTGGGGTGCACGTACAGGTCCTCGGGTTCGGTCCACAGCACCTGCCGGCGGAGCAGGTGCAGCGGGTCGGCGCGGACCGAGCGGACCGGGCCGACGACGATCACGGCGCGGCGGGCGGTGGGGATGGTGAAGAGGTCCTCGTGCGCCTGTCCGGGTTTCATCCGGGGCAGGTGGAACACGGCGGTGGCCGCCCCGACCGGAAGTTCCAGCGCGGCGGGCAGCAGCGGACGGGCCGAGGTGTTGGTGACCGTGATGCTGCCGACGGCGCTGTCCCCCACCGCCACGCGGGTCCGGGCCAGGTCCAGCAGCACCCCGTAGGAGGAGCGGCCCAGGATGAATCCCACCGCGAGGAGCAGCAGCACAAAGGCGGCGATCGCGGCGGCCTTGGCTTCCTGCCAGCCGTACGCCTGGCCGAGGGTCCACAGCAGCACCGCGCCGGCCAGCACGGCCCAGCCGAGGACGCTGACGACGGAGAGCACCGGCGCCACGTGGCGGCGGAAAAGGTCCCGGACGGCGCGCCCGGCGGGGGCGAGCGCCAGGGCGGCGGTGCTGCTCGCTTCGGACCAGACGGCTCCGGGGTGCAGCCGGGCGGGCGTGCCGGCCCGGGACAGCGGCTTTTTCAGGCGTTCGGTAAACCGGGTGAACGCGGTGCCGGTGGACATATGGGTGCCTTTGTTCGTGCATGGGCGGGGCCGGGGCCCCGCTGTGTGGGCGGACGGTGGCCGGGCCGGAGATGGCCCGGTCCGGCGGAGGGGTTTTTAGACAGCGGCGCGCTGCTGCGGGGCGGCGACCTCGGCCAGCACGCGGGACAGGACGGCGTCGGCCGTGGCGCCGGAGAACTCCGCTTCCGGGTCCATCACCAGGCGGTGGGTCCAGACGACGGCGGCGAGGTCCTTCACGTCGTCGGGCAGGACGAAGTTCCGGCCCTGGCTGGCGGCCCAGACCTTGGCGGCGCGGACCATGGCCAGGGCGCCGCGCACGGAGACGCCCAGGCGGGTCTCCGGGGCGTTGCGGGTTTCCTCGCAGAGCCGGGAAATGTATTCCAGCACCGCGGTGTCCACATGGGTGGTGGCAGCGAGGTCGGCCATGTCCGCGACGGCCTGGGTGGTGATGACGGCGCCGATCTCCCGGGAGCGGTCCTTGAGGTTGGCGCCGCCGAGCAGCTGCACCGTGGAGGCGTGGTCCGGGTAGCCGATCGAGGTCTTGATCAGGAAGCGGTCCAGCTGCGCTTCGGGCAGCCGGTAGGTGCCGGCCTGCTCGATCGGGTTCTGGGTGGCCAGGACCATGAACGGCCGGCCGGCCTCGTAGGTCGCCCCGTCCACCGTGACCCGGGATTCCTCCATGACCTCCAGGAGCGCCGACTGGGTCTTGGGCGAGGCCCGGTTGATTTCGTCGGCGAGGACGATGTTGTTGAAGATCGGGCCCTTATGGAATTCGAACTGCTGGGTCTTCTGGTCATAGATGGTCACACCGGTGACGTCGGAGGGCAGCAGGTCCGGGGTGAACTGGATGCGGTTATTCGAGCCCTGGACGGTGGCGGCGAGGGCGCGGGCGAGGGAGGTCTTGCCGGTGCCGGGTGCGTCCTCGAAGAGCACGTGTCCCTCGGCGAGCATCGCCGTGAAGGTCAGCCGGATGACGTGGGACTTGCCCAGTACCGCCTGGCCCACGTTGGCGACGAGCTTCTCAAAGGTGCCGGCAAACCATTCGGCCTGCTCAGTGGTCATCGTCATGGGGTGGTCCTGTTCTGTTCGGGTAAAGCGTCGAGGTGTCCGCCGGCCGCGGCTTCCTGCTGGTGTCCGGCGTTTAGTTTAGGTGAGGGTCTGGCGGTCAGGGGCCCGGCATCCCCGCGGGCGGGTTTGTGCCGAGGCTGGTGGTGTCGCCGCGGGCATAGTTGCCGTCGGCCGCGCCCGAGGTTAGGTGGTACCAGACCCTGCCGTTCCACACCACGTAGCGGTCGGCCTGCGCCGTATAACCGGTGTCAAACCACTTGCCCGGGCTGATGCACTTGTCCGGGTTGGTGTTCCGGTAGCTGTTGGTGCCGCTGTTGGGCTCCGTGCACGTCCGGACCGGGGTAGCCCGGATGTCCCATGAGGTGGGCTGCGGCGGCTTCGGCTCGGCACCGCTGCGGGAGGTGTCGCTGCCGATCCGGCCGGGCTGGCCGGCGCTGATGGCACGGACGCGCAGCGTGTGGGTTTCGCTGTACCCCACGCTCTTGGAGAAGGAGCGCTGCTGCGTGGACTGCCAGCCTCCGCCGTCGAGGCTGTACTGGTAGCCGGTCACCGCCCGCCCGTTGCCGTTGGGCTCGTTCCAGGTCCAGGACACGGTCTTGTCCCCGGGGCCGGCGCTGCCGCTGCCCTTGACGTTGGGGGCGAAGGCGAGCCCGTAGGGGTTGACCGTGTTCGAGGGCCTGCTGGCGTCACCTGCGCTGGAACTCCGCGATGAGACGGCCCACACGACGACGGCGGTGGCAGTCCCGTTGGGGGCCGCCACAACCTCGCCGCCGGCCCGGATGCTGCCGCTGCCGCTGCCCGAGGTCAGTTTGTACCGGTAGGTGATTTCCGACTCGCTGGATCCGTTGCGCTGCGCCGCGGTGAGCGGCGTGAAGCGGACGTTGATCTTTCCGCCGTCGCCCGCGGTGTCCACGAGGGACGCCGTCGGGGCGCTGACCATAGCGGGTTTGCCCACCGCGCGGACCGCTGCCGACTGGGCGCTCGTCCCGGAGGTCCCGGCCTTGTTGGTCGCGGAGACGGTGAAGGTGTAGTCAGACTCGGAGTTGTCGACCGTGACGTTCTGCGTCGTCCCGGTGAGTCCCTGTTGCGTGGCCACGACGGCCCCGCCGCGCAAGGTGGTGAGCGTGTAGGAGGAGATGGCGTCGCCGTTGTTGTCCGGGGCCGTCCAGTTCACCCTGAGCTGGCTCTGGGTGCCGACGGAGGGGGCGGCCGTGGCACTGGGTGCCGCCGGGGTGGCCGGTTTGCCCGCGGGCGTTTCCGCTGCCGAGTAGGCACTCCATTCGGAGGGTTCCTTGGCGTCGTTGCGGGCCAGGACGCGGACCTTGTAGGCCACGCCGTTCTCCAGGCCCTTCCAGACGTAGCTGGTGGAGGTCAGGTTCTGGAGCTGCGCGTTCTGGCCCGGCGGTGCGGGCGAGATCTCCAGGTCGTACGACTTAACCGGGGACCCCTTGGAGGCGGGGGCGGTCCAGGCGACGGAGAGCTGCTTATCGCCGAACTTCAGCGACGGCGCGGCGGGGGTATCCGGCTTGACGTCCGGGCGCACCTCGGCCGACGCCGGGGACCGCTCGGATTCGTCGATGGCGTTGGTTGCCGTGACCTGGAAGTGGTACTTGGTGTTGTTGGTCAGCCCGGTCAGGGTGCAGGAGTTGGCCGGGCAGTCCTGCCGGAAGCCGTTGTCGCCATAGACGGTGTACTTGGTGATCGGAGAGCCGCGGTCCGCCGGCGCCGTCCAGTTCAGCAGGGCGGTGCCGTCACCGACGCTGGACGCCAGTGGCGTCGTGGGGGCCTGCGGCTTGTCCTTGACGGTCAGCCGGATCCGGGCGGTGGCCTGCCGGGACGGGTCGCCGGTCTTGTCGGCGACCGTGTAGGACACCACCATGGTCCCGGAGAAACCTTCGGCCGGGGTGACCACGACGTTGCCGCCGTCGACCCCGACGTTCCCGGATCCGGTCTCGGTGGTCGCCGCCACGATCTTCAGCGGCGTCTCCGGGAACGGGTTGGCGTCGTTGGCCAGCACCGGAACGGTGACGGGCTTGCCGGCGGCGGCATTCGGCTCGACGTCGTCGTTGGCCACCGGCTTGGGCCGGTTGGAGGCTGTTGCCGTCAGCTGGTAGGTCGCCGTGGCTTCCAGTCCGCGGCGGTCCTTGGCGGCGACCTGAACCGCGCCGGTGGCTCCGGCCTCGGTGCCGTCCTTGGCGGACACCTTGAGGGTCTTGCCGTCGATGGACGCGTTGAATCCGGCCGGGACGTTTCCGGCCAGTTCGTACTTCATGTTCTCCACGTCGCCGTCGTCCGGGTCGGTGGTGAGCGGTGTCAGGTCGGTGACGACGGTGTCGCTTTCGGGCACGTCCAGCTGGCTGCCCAGCAGTTCCGGCGGGTTGTTCCGGTTCGGGTCGGGAAGCACCTTGGTGCGGATGCTGAGCGTGGATTTCAGGCCGGCCGGATCGTCCGGGCCGGTGCCGTCGGTGACTTCGAAGCTCAGCGAGCCGGGGCCGGCGTAGTCCTTCCCGGCCGTGTACTTCAGCGCGGTGCCACCGTTGGCGACGGGGTCAGAGCCGTCGGCGCCGATCAGCTTGATCCGGTCCGTCTGGGTGATCCGCGGCGAGCGGCCCTCGCGCACTTTGACCCATTCCTTCAGGTCCACGGTGACGGACTGGCCCGCGACGACTTCCACGACCTCGTCCTTGGCCAGGGTGGGGACCTGCTGCCCCAGGCCGGGGACCCAGACGATCGCGGTGGACTTCTGCCCGTCGACGTCCTCGACGGTGTACGGGATCAGCTGCGGCTGCTCGGTCAGTTCCACGATCAGGG
This sequence comes from Arthrobacter sp. Hor0625, assembly GCF_052567525.1. NCBI lineage: Bacteria > Bacillati > Actinomycetota > Actinomycetes > Micrococcales > Micrococcaceae > Arthrobacter > Arthrobacter sp. Hor0625. Next base: position 251,930 of record NZ_CP199586.1, read on the forward strand.
TGCCGTCGGGGCCGGGCCGGGCGGTCTTTGCCTCGGTGCCGACCTTCAGGTTTTCACCGACGCCGTCGGGGTCTTCGTCGTTCTTGAGGACCGGCACATCGACGGCGGTCTTGCCAAGCGTCTGCGCGGACGTGACCCGGTCGTCGCGGGCGATCGGGGCCTGCAGCGGCACGTTCTTCTGCACCTTGACGGCGACGGCGGCCTGCGCGGTGGCACCCCGGTCGTCGGCGACCTTGTAGCGTACGTTGACGGTGCCTTCCTGGTTCGGGGCGAGCAGGATAATCCGGCCGCTTTGCTTGCTGTCCGTGGCCTGCAGTTCGGCGGCGGCCTCGATGCCGTTGGTCAGGATCCGGATCGGGTCCCCGTCGGGGTCGGTGTCGTTGCCGGCGGCGTCGACGGCGATCTGCCGGCCGGGGCGGACGGCGACGGTGTCGTCCACCGGCGTCGGCTTCTGGTTGGTTTCCCCGCGCGGGGCGATGCCGACGGTGACGGTGCCGGTGTTCACGGCGCCCTGCCGGTCCACGACCTTGTAGCGGAAGGTGTCCGTTCCGGCGCCGTCGCCGGCGGCGGTGAAGTCGATGAAGGTGCTGCCGGAGGTGGCGGTGCCCATCGAGGGGGTGCTGTCGATGCCGGTGAGCTGGACCGAGTCGCCGTCGGGGTCGATCCCGTCGAGTTCGACCGGGATCCGGACCGTGCCGCCGGCGACGACGCGGGCGGTGAGGTTCTTCGGCTGCGGGCGCGAGTTTTCGGCTCCGTCCAGCGGCAGGATGTGGATGGTGACGGCGGCGGCGCTCTTCTGGCCCTGCGGGTCCACGGCGTTGTAGATGGCCCGGACGGTCTTGGGCACGGCGCCGGCGATGAAGCGGAGCGTGTTTTCGGAGACGAAGCTCTTGCCGTCGGCGGCGGGGACGGGCTGCGGCAGCACCGGGTCCACGGTCAGCTTGGCGCCCTGCGGGTGCGTGTCGTTGGCCAGGACGGGGATGGTGACGACGTCGCCGGCGCGCACGTTCACCTCGTCCGGTTTGGGCTGCGGGGCCTCGACCACGGCGGGGGCCGGGACGGGGACCACGGAGACGCTGCCGGTGGCGGACTTGGTGCCGTTGGACATGGTGTAGCGGAAGATGAACGGGTCCTTGCTGCCGCTGATGTCGGTGACCCGCAGCACGGCGTGGTCGATCACGCTGACCGAGGCCGTGGCGTTCTCCGGCAACTGCACGGACTGCAGCACCAGCACTCCCCCGGCGGGGTCCGAGTCGTTGGCGAGCGGGTCCACCAGGACGCTGCCGCCGGCCGGGAGCAGGGCAACGTCGTGCACGGCCACGGGGTCGCCGGTGTCCTTGCCGGATTCGACGTCGACGCGGATCAGCCCCTGGGTGCTTTGCGGGCCGTTGCTGGCGATGTAGGTCAGGTAGACCGGCCCGGGGGTGTCGCTGCGGAAGGTGAAGGTCCCGCCGTCGGTCACCGGGCCGAGCTGGGCGGTTCCGGCCGCCTCGACCTGGGCGAGGCGCAGCGCGCCGCCGTTGGGGTCTACGTCGTTTTTCAGCGGGGCGATGACGAGGTCCTGGCCGACGACGGCGGTGACGTGGTCCGCGTTGACCACCGGCTGCAGGGCTCCGGGGGGCTGGACGTTGACGATGACCCGTCCGGTGGTGGTGGCGCGGCCGTCCCAGACCGTGACGGTGACGGTCTTCTTGCCAGGGGCGGCGCCGGCGTCCTGGTAGCTGAGCAGTCCGTCGCGCCGGACCTTGACCTGGTCCTGGTCGTTGTCCGCCTTGGCGTCCAGCAGCACCAGGTCGTCGCCGTCGGGGTCGGTCCAGTCGGTGAGGATGTTCTGGCTGACCGCCTTGCCCTGCTCGACCAGCATGGTAGTGGGTTCGCCGCGTTTGAACAGCGGCGGCTTGTTCTCATCCGGGCCCACGACGTTGAGCGTGATGCTGCCGGCGGCGGAGAGGCCGCGGCCGTCCGCGGCGTTGTAGCCGAAGGTTTCGGTGCCGGGCTGCGCGTCGGCCGGAACGGTGATCTGGAACGCCGTGCCGCCGTAAATGTTCTGCAGCTGCCCGGAGTCGGGGCCGTTTCCGGCGAGGGAGGCGGTGAGCACGTCGCCGTCGGGGTCGGAGTCGTTGTCCAGCACCGAGAGCACCGTGGTGCGGCCCGGGCGGACGCCGACGGCGTCGGGCCGGGTTTCCGGCGGCCGGTTGGGCTTGGTGCGGTCCGGGAGGACGTTGATGGTGTTGTTGTCCGCGGACTCCTGGTCCTGGTCATCCGACTGGTTTTTGGGCGGGATGACGTCGTCCCAGTTGTTCACCAGCTGCATGTTCTGGTTCACCAGCCACACATTGCCCGAATTCACATCGTTGAGCACCACCAGGTCCCGGTTCACCCGGAACACATACGACGGCGACGCAGACGCCTTCGGCACCGCCACATTCTTATCATCCGCATCGCTGGAGCAGTCCCGGACATACTTATTCGCCCCCGACCACGCCGCATGCACACACCCGGCCAGCTGCACCGGAGCCGCCGGCACCCCCTGCCCGCCAAAGGTGACGGTCTTCGCCGTCGACCCGTCCAGCGGCTGCTCAACCAACGCCTTCGACGTCGCCACGGCCACCGCATCCGCACCCGGACCCGGCTGCTGCAGCCGCGCCTCCGCCGCATCCGCCAGCGCCACCTCACGCCCGCCCGGCAACAACAACTTCCCCCGGCCCGCATCGAGGACCACCGGCCGGTCCCCCACCACGGTCAACTGGATGCTCCCGGCACCCTTCAGGGCCTCCCACGTGCTGGCCTGCGACTCCGTGACCGCACCGTCCGCATCCACAGCCGTCACCGTCACCAGCCCGGAGACCGGGTCGGCGCTGTAAATCCGGTCATCGGAACCCACCGCCGACACGGTGCCCTGCGACCCCGTCACCACCGGGTCCAGGTTCTCCTCATCAAAACCATTCACCGTCGACGGCGACAACGCCCACACCCGGCCACGCCCCGGATCCGTCACCGCAATGACCTTCGACCCGAAACTCACCACCGCCGAACCCGGCAACTTCTTATCCCCGCCCAACCGCATCTGCGCCGCCGACACCTGGTTCAACGTCGAACCCGCAGCATCATCCACAAACACGGTCCCGGCATCCTGCAACACATCAAACGACGTCGACGCCGGCGTCACCGCACCATCAAGAACCCGCGACGGATAATTCAACCGCCCCACCGCGTTCTTCGACTTCGACACCACCCACACACCGCCGTCGTTCAACTCCACCTCAGCGGTCTTGAACCCCGGATACAACACCGCAGCCACCACCAACACCACACCCGCCACCACAAAAGCGGCAGCAGACAAAAGGTTGCGGCGCGCCCGCAGGCGCGGCGTCGACAAACCCGGCTTCCTGGTTCCCAGCATGGCAAAAAGTCGTGTCACAGCGTCAGATTTTCCCTCAGAATTGCGGTGGTAGCTCCCCCGGCGGACCTCAGATCAGGCCCCCACGTCCCGCGACAGCCTACCCAACGACGCCCGGGAGCGCGATGGGGAGGACTGCCCGCTGGGCCCGTCCGCGGGCCCGCGCCGCTACGGCGTGGCACCGGTCGGGAAGGTGCACAGCGGGACGCCGCTCTGCGCCGGGGAGCCGATGGTGGTATGCAGGGACTGGATCCAGCGGGTCTGGTTCGGGGAGCCGCGCATGATGTAGTACCACTGCCCGTCGCCGCCGTAGGTGGTGCCATGTGGCTTCCAGCACATGACGTCGAAGGTGTCGAACTGGGACATCCACGGCCGGTCGTAGCCGCCCCGGCCGTCGCAGGTGTGCTTCACCGGGTCGTAGGAGGTGGCGCCGGGCAGGTCGGTGCAGCTGCGGTCCATCCCGGAACTCAACCGGGTGGTCCACCGTGTCTTTTCGGCTCCGGACGCGGCGGACGCGGACGCAACCGGGCTGCCGGTGCCGCGGGAGTTGACGGTCTGGACGTCGATGGTATGCCGCTCGTTGAAACCGTTGGTGTTGACCGTGCGGCTGCCCGAGGCCGCTACCCGTTCCCAGCCGCCGCCGTCGATCCTGATCTGCGTGTAGGCGATGTCGTGGCTGCCGGCGTCCGGCGAGGCCCAGTTCAGTGTCAGGTTGCGCTGGTTCTCGGCGCCGTCGGTCCCGGACGCTGACGGCCTGCCGGTTGAGCCGTACGGGTTGGCGTTGGCCCCGGCGCTGGCATCCGAGCTGGGGGCGACGGTGGAGTTGGCGGTCACGGTGACCGTGGTGGGGGTGCCGTTGGCGAATCCCCCGACGGTCTGGCCGGACGTGATCGGTCCGGACTGGCCCGTGCTGGCCCGGTAGGTGTAGCCCACCTCGGAGGCGGCGGAGCCGTTACGTTCGGCGGCGGTGAGCTCGCGGAAGGTAATGGTCAGCGCCCGGCCGGCGCCGCCGGTGTTGGCCTCGGTGGCGCTCACGCCGGAGACCTGGCCGAGTTTGCCCGTGGCACGCCGGGGTGCGGACGGTGCGCTGACAGCGCCCCGGCCGGCCTTGTTTTCGGCCTGGACGGTGAAGCTGTAGGACGCCTCTGAGTTGGCGGCGGTGAAGTTCGCGGTCCGGACGGTACCGGACACCACCTGGGTTTGCGCGGCGCCGCCGCCGCCGCTCATGGTGACGTAGTAGTTCCTGATCGCGTCACCGTTGGTGTTCGGTTCGTTCCAGTCCACCTTGAGCTGGTTGGAGGTTCCGACGGCGGAGGCGACCGACGTCGTCGGCGCGGCGGGGGCGGCCGGGACACCGGCGGGGTTGTCCTCGGCGGAGTACTGGCCCCAGTCCGAGGGGCCGAGCTCGTTGACGGCCTGGGCGCGGACCTTGTAGCGCACGCCGTTGGTCAGCCCGGGCCAGGTGTAGTTCAGCCCGGTCACGCCGTTCTTGACGGCGACTCCGGTGGCCGGCGGCGGCGAGATTTCCAGGTTGTAGTTCTTCACGGCGGAGCCCTCGGTCTTGGCGGCCGGCCAGGTGATGACCATGTTCTTGTCGCCGGCTTTAACCGTGGGGGCGTCCGGCGGGGAGGGTTTCTCGTCCGGCCGGATCTCGTTGGACGCCGCCGACGGGGCGGAGTCGCCTACCTCGTTGGTGGCGGTGACGGTGAAGACGTACTTGACGTCGTTGGTCAGGCCGGTGAGGGTGCAGGTGGTGGTGGCGCAGTCCTGGCTGAAGCCGTTGCCGGAACGCACCGTGTATTTGCTGATCGCGGCGCCGTTGTCCGACGGCGGGGTCCACTTGAGCACGGCGGTGCGGCTGCGGACGTCCGTGGCGGACGGCGCGGAGGGGGCGTCGGGTTTGTCCCGGACGGTGATCCGGATCCGGCCGTCGGTCTGCCGGGACACGTCCCCGGTCTTGTCCATCACGGTGTAGCGGACCACCATGACGCCCTTGGACCCGGGGGCGGGGGTGACGGTGATGGAATCGCCGGATACCGCCGGCTGCCCGGCGGCGGTTCCGGTTTCCACGCTGGCGGCGACGATCCGCAGCGGCGTGTCGGCGAACGGGTTGAAGTCATTGGCCAGGACGTTGACCTTTTCGGTCTTGCCGGCGTTGGCCTTGTCTACGACGTCCTCGTTGGCCACGGGCATCGGCCGGTTGGAGGCGGTGACGGTGGCGGTGACGGTGGCCCGGACCGGGTCGGAGCGGCCGTCGGTGACCTTGAGCGGGATGCTGCCCTTCCAGCCGGCGGCCTTGCCGGCGTCCGCCGTGACCTTCAGGGTTCCGGTCTGGACGGTGGCGGTGAAGCCCTCGGGCAGGGTGCCGTCGAGTTCGAAGCGGAGTTTGTCCTGGTCGGCGGCGTCCACGTCCTTGGCAAGGTTCGCCAGATCCAGGCTCGCCGAATCGGCCCGGGGCACGTCGAGGGTGGCGCCGCTGAAGGTCGGCGGGTGGTTGGCGTTGGGGTCCGGCAGGACCCTGGTGACGATGGTGAGGGTGGATTTCAGGCCCTGCGGGTCCTCGGGCCCGGTCCCGTCGGTGACTTCGAAGGTGACCGATCCGGGGCCGACGTAGTCCGTGAGGGCCGCGTAGCGCAGGGCGCCGCCGTTGCGGGCGACGACGTTTTCCGGTTCGGCGCCCTGGACCTTGACGGAGTCGACCTGGGTGATCCGCGGGGCGCGGCCCTCGCGGACGCGGACGTACTCGGCCAGGTCCAGGGTAGCCTCCTTGCCGGCCATCACCTCGACGACGTCGGTCTTGGCCAGGGTGGGGTGCTGTTCGCCCTGGCCGGGGACCCAGATGACCGCCGTCGAGCTTTGGCCGTCGACGTCGGTGACGGTGTAGGGCACCAACTGGTCCTGCGCGGTGAGCGCCACGCGGACGGTGCCCTCCCCGGCCACGCGGGCGTTCGGGTTGGCATCGGGCAGGCCAATTTTGAGGTCAGCGGCGACGCCGTCGGGGTCTTCGTCGTTCTTCAGGACCGGTACGTCGACGGCGGTCTTGCCGAGCGTCTCGGCCGGGGTGACGACGTCGTCCTTCGCCACCGGGGCCTTGAGGGCAGCGTCCGGGCTGGTCCGGACCCGGATGACGGCGCTGCCCTGGGCCTTCTTGTCGTCCTGGATCTTGTAGCTGACGCTGTCGTTCCCGGCGGCGCCCGGGGCGGTCAGCAGCACCTTGCCGCCGTCGGCGGCCTCGACCGCGAGCTCGGGGCGGGCCTCGAAGCCGTTGCGGACCAGGCTGACGGGGTCGCCGTCGGGGTCCGTGTCGTTGGCGAGGGCGTCGACGGCGACCTTGCGTCCGGGCCGGACGTCCACGGCGTCGTCCACGGCAATGGGTTTCTGGTTGTTGGTTTCCTGCGGGGCGATGCCGACGATCACGGTGCCGGTGTTCTCGGCGCCGATCCGGTCGCGGACCCGGTAGCTGAAGGTGTCCGTGCCGGCGGCGTTGCCCGCGGCGGTGAACTCGAGGTAACCGTCCTTGACCAGGGCCGTGCCCATGGCGGGGGCCTTGTCCACGCCGATCAGCCGGACCGAGTCGCCGTCGGAGTCGATGCCGTCCAGCGGCACCGGGATCCGAACGGTCATGCCAGCCACGACGCGGGCGGTGAGGTTCTTCGGTTCGGGCCGGGTGTTGCGTTCATCGTCGCGGGCCCGGATCCGGATGGCGACCTGCTGGGAGTCGGCCTGCCCGGAGGCGTTGGTGACCTTGTAGATGGCGTAGACCGTTTTGGGCACCGGGCCGGCGATGAAGCGGAGGGTCCGGCCGGAGGTGAAGATCCGGCCGTCTGCTGTGTCCGGCTTTTGCGCCAGCAAAGGTTCGAGGCTGAGCTGGCCGCCGTTGGGGTCGGTGTCGTTCTCCAGCACGGGGATGGTCACGACGTCGCCGGCGCGTACGGTGGCCTCGTCCGGCTTGGCCTGCGGGGCCTGCAACTTGGCGGGCGCCGGGACCACCAGGACGGCGATCTCGCCGCTGGCGGACGCCTTCCCGTTGGAGATCGTGTATTTGACGTTGAGCTGCCCCTGGGCGCGGATGTCGGTGATCCGCACGACCGAGTGGTCCAGGACCGCGACGCTCAGCGGCAGGCCGTCCGCCGCGGTGACCGACTGCACCACCAGGACGCCGCCGGAGGGATCCGAGTCGTTGCCGAGCACGTCCACGAGCACGCTGCCGCCGGCCGGGAGCAGTGCGGTGTCGCGGACCGCGACCGGCGCTCCGTCGCCGCCGCCGGGGACGACGTCGACGCGGACCAGTTGCTGGGCGCTGGCCGGCCCGTTGGTGGCCAGGTAGCTGACGTAGTGGGCGCCGAGGGCGGTGGAGTTGAAGGTGAAGGTCTGCTGGTCGGCGCCCATGGTGGCGGTGGAGTTGCCGTCCGGGGTGACCTGGGCGAGGCGGAGCGCGCCGCCGAGGGGGTCCGAGTCGTTCTTCAGCGGGGAGATCACGGTGTTGACACCGGCGACGGCGACGAGGTGGTCCGCGTTGGCGATTGGCGGCAGGGCTCCGGCCGGGCGCACCTCGACCGCCACCTTGCCCTCTGCGGTGGAGCGGCCGTCGGAGACCGTGACGGTGATGAGCTTGCGGCCGGGTTCGGAGCCGGAGTCCTGGAAGCTGAGCAGGCCGTCGGGCCGGACCTTGACCTGGTCGCGGGGGTCGCTGCCGGAGGCGCCCACGACGAAGAGGTCGTCGCCGTCGGGGTCGGTCCAGTCGGTGAGGATGTTCTGGCTGACCGCTTTCCCGGATTGCACCACGAGGGTGGTGTTGCGGTTCGGTTTCTGCTTCGGCGCGGTGTTCTGCCCCGGCGGGACGATGTTGAGGGTGACGTCGGTGCCGGCGGAGAGTCCGCGGCCGTCGTCGACCGTGTATTTGAAGGTCTCGGAGCCGGTCTTGCCGGCAGCGACGCTGACCTGGAAGCCGGTGGCGCCGTAGATCGGTGCGAGGGTTCCGGACTTGAGCGGTTCCGGGGAGCGGACGGTGAGGATGTCGCCGTCGGGGTCGGTGTCGTTGTCGAGTACGGGCAGGATGGTGGTCTTGCCCGCGCGCACCCCGAAGGTGTCCGGTTTGGCGGCGGGCGGCCGGTTGGGTTTGGTGCGGTCCGGCAGGACGGTCTGCTGCACCTCGTCGGCGGAGTCCTGGTCCGCGTCGTCCGAGGTCTGCTGCGGCGGGATGACGTCGTCCCAGTTGTTCACCAGCTGCATGTTCTGGTTCACCAGCCACACATTGCCCGAATTCACATCGTTGAGCACCACCAGGTCCCGGTTCACCCGGAACACATACGACGGCGACGCAGACGCCTTCGGCACCGCCACATTCTTATCATCCGCATCGCTGGAGCAGTCCCGGACATACTTATTCGCCCCCGACCACGCCGCATGCACACACCCGGCCAGCTGCACCGGAGCCGCCGGCACCCCCTGCCCGCCAAAGGTGACGGTCTTCGCCGTCGACCCGTCCAGCGGCTGCTCAACCAACGCCTTCGACGTCGCCACGGCCACCGCATCCGCACCCGGACCCGGCTGCTGCAGCCGCGCCTCCGCCGCATCCGCCAGCGCCACCTCGCGCCCGCCCGGCAACAACAACTTGCCGCGGCCCGCATCGAGGACCACCGGCCGGTCCCCCACCACGGTCAACTGGATGCTCCCGGCACCCTTCAGGGCCTCCCACGTGCTGGCCTGCGACTCCGTGACCGCACCGTCCGCGTCCACAGCCGTCACCGTCACCAGCCCGGAGACCGGGTCGGCGCTGTAAATCCGGTCATCGGAACCCACCGCCGACACGGTGCCCTGCGACCCCGAGAGCACCGGCTCGGAATTCTCCTCATCAAAACCATTGACCGTCGAGGGCGACAACGCCCACACCCGGCCACGCCCCGGATCCGTCACCGCAATGACCTTCGACCCGAAACTCACCACCGCCGAACCCGGCAACTTCTTATCCCCGCCCAGCCGCATCTGCGCCGCCGACACCTGGTTCAACGTCGAACCCGCAGCATCATCCACAAACACGGTCCCGGCATCCTGCAACACATCAAACGACGTCGACGCCGGCGTCACCGCACCATCAAGAACCCGCGACGGATAATTCAACCGCCCCACCGCGTTCTTCGACTTCGACACCACCCACACGCCGCCGTCATTCAACTCCACCTCAGCGGTCTTAAACCCCGGATACAACACCGCAGCCACCACCAACACCACACCCGCCACCACAAAAGCGGCAGCAGACAGAAGGTTGCGCGGCAGGCGGGGACGGCCTTGCGGCCGGGCAGCACGGAAGCCGGGGCGTGTTTTTGCCCGCACGGTATTGAGGATGCTGTTCATGGTTCTGCTGTCCCCCGGTGTCACGCCCTGGGCGCGGTGGAGTGCCGCTGCGTGGGCTGCTACCCCCGACTATGGCATATTGGCTATCGAATTGAGAAACCCCTCGGGTCCGGTCTGGGGACCCCTCAGGGAAGCTGGTGTGACGGGTTCGGTCAGTCCAGGACCAGGCCTTTACCGCTGCCGCGCTGCAGCTCCACCGGGTGGATCTCGCCGAAGCCGCGGACGTTCTCCGCGTCCCGGGGCAGCAGCACGAAGCGTTCGTCGTGGTCGAGGGCCGCGGCGGTCATGGAGTCCACCAGCACCGTGCCCGGGTCGGCCAGGGCGGTGAGCCGGGCGGCCAGGTTCACGGTCGGCCCGTAGATGTCTCCGAGCCGGGACAGGATCCGGCCCCAGACCATCGCGACGCGGGCCTGCGGCAGGATCTCGTCTTCGTTGAAGGCCTGCGAGAGGGCCAGCGAGATCTCGGCGCCGGCCGCGGGGGTTTCGGCGATGTAGAGGACTTCGTCGCCGACGGTTTTGACGAGCCGTCCGCCGCCGACGGAGATGATCTCGGCGCACTTGTTCTCAAAGCGCTGCACCAGCTGGGCGAGGGTTTTTTCGTTCATTCGGCGCGACAGGCTGGTGTAGGAGACCAAGTCAGCGAAGCCGACGGCGCGGGCCAGCGGCAGCGGGGCGTCGTCCTCGTCGCCTTCGCGGCCTTCCTCGCTGGAGGCCAGTCCGGCCTCGGCCCGGACGGCCAGGCGCTGCACCCCGGCGTTGAGCTGGCGGCGCCAGGAGTAGACGAGCATTTCCTCCAGGGCGTCCACAAGCGAAGGAAGTTCGCTGACCAGCCGCTTGCGGGCCATGGCGTCGGTCACTCCCTGTTTTTGGACCATGTCCTCGACCAGGGCCTCGATCTGCCAGACCACCATGCGGTCCGTCATCTGGCCGATGGCGCGGGTGACGGAGATGGCGGCTTCCTCGGTGAGCTTGCCGGCGCGGACGAGGTCCACGATGGTGTTCAGCGCGGTCTGGTCGCGTTCGGTAAAGGCCACGTCCTCGTCCCCGAGGTTGGGAAAGCCCAGGGCGCGCCAGAGTTTGCGGGCGGAGAGCAGCGACAATCCCGCTCCGGCGGCGACCTCGCGGCGGCGCAGCTTGCGTTCGCCGCCGAGCAGGCGCTGTTCGAGGGCTTTGGCGGCCAGCCGGTCGGCGGAGAGCGTGCCGGTGGGGGCCGGGCTGGCGGGTGCTGCGGCGTCGGAAGCTGGTTCCGGCTCCTCGTCGGCCTCCGCGCCGAAGCCGGCAGGATCCTCGGGGGTACCGGGCGTGTCAGCGGCGTCGTGAGTGTCGGGCGCGTCGGGCGCGTCGAACGAATCCGCGCTGCCACCGTCGTCATCGGGCATCGATTCCAGGACGGCGGCCTCCAGGGCGGCAGGATCGACCACCGCGTCGGGGACGTCAGAAGGTTCGGCGGCGAGGAGTCCGGCGTCGGGGTGCATGTTCTCAGCGCTCATCTCTTCCACCTTCTCTCCTGTCATCGGGCCAGCCGGCCGGGCCGTGCAGCGCGTCGCCGCCCTGCATGTCGTCCTGCATGTCGTCCTGCGGAAGTTCCTCGATCGCGTCGAGGATGAAATCCCGGAACGTCATGACCTCCGGAACGTCCGGAATCACCGCACCGCCCGGGTGCCCGGTTTCCAAGGATATAGTCCCCGAGCGCAAGGACCGTTGGAGCAGGGTCTGTTCGACGACCACATTACGGACCGCCGCCAGTGGAACCTGTTGGTCCCGCCGCCGCCAGAGGCCGTGGCGGGCGATCAGGCGCTGGCTGGTCAGGGTGTACCGGCTCGCGTGCCAGGCCAGCACGCGTGGCAGGCAGTAGGCCAGCAGTACCCAGCCGGCCAGCGCCAGGCACGTGCCCAGCAGCCAGGGCGTCCAGTCCGGTGTGGCGGCCGGAATCAGCCGGGCCGGCCCGCCCCGCAGGATCCAGGCGCAGGCGAAGGCGGTCGCGGCGGAGACCAGGATGAAAACCAGGGCCGGAGCAATCAGCGTCCGGGGCTGCGGGCGGGTCACAACGATCACTTGCTCGCCCGGGAAAAGCTCTTTACGCATAGCCGCTTTCGCCGCTGGTCGCGCCGGGCGGGGTCCACGGGCGCAGGTGTACGACGTCGCCGGCGGTCACCACGTGTTCGTGCCCGGCCGCATCCACCACCAGCAGGGATCCGTACTCGTCCAGCCGGGTGGCATGGCCGATGATCTCGTGGTCGCCGGGCAGCTGCGCGCGGACCTGTTTGCCCAGGGTGGTCAGGACGTGTTCGACCCGCTTGTGCAGCGACGGGCCGCCCGCCAGGCCGGCGGCCGGGTCGCCGTCGGCGTCGCAGAAGCTGCGGTAGAGGGCCGCGAAGCGGGTCAGGTAGCCCTTGAGCAGCTCGGTCCGGTCCGCCGTCGCCGGGTGTTCGAGCAGCACGGAGGTGGCGGTGGGAACCGGGAGCTCCGCCTCGGTGAGGGTGACGTTCAGGCCGGTGCCCAGCACCACGGGGGGCGCGGCGCCGTCGCCGATCGGGCCGAGCTGGGCCAGGATGCCGGCGATTTTCCGGCCGCGGACCAGGACGTCGTTCGGCCATTTCAGTTCGGCGGGGAGCCCGGCGGTGTCCTGCAGCGTTTCACGGAGCGCCAGCGCGGCCAGCAGGGAGAGCCAGGAGTAGCTCTGGGTCGGCAGCGGACGCCCGTCGGCGTTGACCGGACGGAGCACGATCGAGACCGACACCGAGCTGCGGGCGGGGGCTTCCCAGTGCCGTTCCAGCCGGCCGCGCGCCGCGCTCTGGTACTCCGCGGTGAGCACGGACAGGTCCGGCCAGGCGCGCGGGTCGACGGTGACGCCGCGCAGCAGGTCCGCGTTCGTCGAGCCGGTGGTCTCCACGACGGTCAGCTGCGGGATTCCGGTCCCGGCGAGGAAAGCGGCGTCGCCGAGCGCGTCCTGGTTCAGGGGCGGACGGTCCGGGGTCTCCTGCGCGGCTTCCATGCCTTGAATCCTACCGAGGAACTGCCGCCGCGGCGCCGGACCCTGCGCCGCGGAACTGCCCCACGTTGGACCGCAACCACCGGCGCGTCGGGCCGAAACGCCGTGGAATTCCGGCGTCGGACCCGCAAAGGTGGGGAGTTTCGGCGGCGTGGTCCTCCCCCGGACGGCGGGAAGCCGCAGGGAACTCAGAGGAAAATGTCAGGAACCAGCCGGTTCTCCGGCGCGCCGAGGCTGTACGGGGAGAAGTCCGTGACCCCGGCCGCGGCCAGTACCTGCTCGTCGGTGTAGAAGTTTCCGCTCCAGCTGCCCGATTCGGGAATCGCGTTGCCGGCGGTCAGCACCGCGTGGGCTGCGTCGGCCATGATCTGCGGTCCGCGGGCGCCGCGCACGATCTGTTCGCCGCCGGGCATGTTGCGGATCGCGGCGGTGTCGATCAGGGTGCAGGGCCAGAGCGAGTTGACGCTGATCCCGTCCACCTTCAGTTCCTCGGCCAGGCCCAGGGTGGTCAGGCTCATGCCGTACTTGGCCATCGTGTAGGCCAGGTGCATGCCGGCCCACTTGGGGTCCAGGTTCAGCGGCGGCGAGAGCGTGAGGATCTGCCCGGCGCCGGACTCGCGCAGCGCCGGCAGGGCGAGTTTGCTCAGCAGGAAGGTCCCGCGGACGTTGATGTCCTGCATGAGGTCGTGGCGCTTCATGTCCACGGCGTCGGTCTTGGACAAATCAATCGCGGAGGCGTTGTTGATGACGATGTCGATGCCGCCGAAGCGTTCGGTGGCCGCGGCCACCGCGCCGGCGACGTCGTCGTCGTTGCGCACGTCGCCGACCAGCGGCAGGGCCTGGCCGCCGGCTGCTTCGATCTGCTCCGCGGCGGTGTAGACGGTGCCTTCGAGCTTGGCGTGGGGCTGGCCGGTTTTGGCCAGCAGGGCGATGTTGGCCCCGTCTTTTGCAGCGCGGAGGGCGATCGCGAGGCCGATGCCGCGGCTGCCGCCGGACATCAGGATGGTGCGGCCGGCGAGGGAGCCGGTGGCCCGGTACGGGCTCTGGTGCTGGGCGGGGCCGGGGGTGTCCGAAGCGTCGTTGCTTGAAGTCATAGGCCCACTTTAGCCGATGTTACCGACCAGTAACATCCCTCATTGTGACCCCTCCCGTACGCTCCCGCCCGGTTACTCCGGCCCGGGTCGCCTCCGGGCCGCCCGCCGCCGCGGATTTCCGGGGGCCGGGCGGGGCACACCGCGGGTAACTGGGCGGGAAGGTACGGGCACCCGCCGGCGGCCGCCCGCCGCCGCGGATCGCCGGGGGCTGGGCCGGGTCACACCGCGGGTAACTGGCCGGGAAGGTACAGTCACCCGCCGGGGATCGGGCCGAAAATTGTAGGGTTTCTACAGCGGCACGGACGAATACCCTCATTAGACTTGCCATCACGGCCTTGTTTTTGTGTGGAATCCACTTAAGCGCCACCGCACGGGCCCGCGACACGAACAGCGAACGACAGAGCCGGAGACACTTGATGAGCCACGATCTGACCACGACCGCGGGAAAGATTGCCGATTTCCGCGAGCGCCAGGCCCGTGCCGAGCAGCCCTCCGGCCCCGAGGCGATCGAGAAGCAGCACGCCCGCGGCAAGAACACCGCCCGCGAGCGCATCGACCTGCTGCTCGACGCCGGCTCCTTCGTCGAGTTCGACGCTCTCGCCGTGCACCGCTCCACCGCCTTCGGCATGGAGAAGAAGAAGCCGCTCGGCGACGGCCTGGTCTCCGGCTACGGCACCGTCGACGGCCGGCCCGTCGCTGTCTACAGCCAGGACTTCTCGGTTTACGGCGGTTCGCTGAGCCAGGTCAACGGAGAGAAGATCGTCAAAGTCCAGGAGTTCGCGCTGCGCAACGGCTGCCCGGTGGTCGGCATCCTCGACGGCGGCGGCGCCCGTATCCAGGAAGGCGTCGCCTCGCTGGCCATGTTCGCGGACATCTTCCGCAACAACGTCCACGCCTCCGGCGTCGTCCCGCAGATTTCCCTCATCATGGGCCCCTCCGCCGGCGGCGCCGCGTACTCCCCCGCCCTGACCGACTACGTGGTCATGGTGGACAAGACCTCGCACATGTTCATCACCGGCCCCGACGTGATCAAAACCGTCACCGGCGAAGACGTGGACATGGAGACCCTTGGCGGGGCGCGCCAGCACAACGCCAACACCGGCACCTCCACCTATCTGGCCGCCGACGAGGCCGACGCCGTCGAATTCGTCCGCGAACTGCTGGACTTCCTGCCCTCCAACAACCTCGCGGAAGCCCCGGTGCTGGAGCACAGCCAGCAGCCGGAGCTCGACGACGACGACCTCGCCCTGGACACGCTGATTCCGGACTCGGCCAACCAGCCCTACAACATGCGCAAGGTGATCGAGCAGATCGTCGACGACGCGCACTTCCTGGAGATGCAGTCGCTCTACGCGCCGAACGTCATCATCGGCTACGGCCGGGTCGAGGGCCACACCGTCGGCATCGTGGCCAACCAGCCGATGCAGTTCGCCGGCACCCTGGACATCGCCGCCTCGGAAAAGGCAGCCCGCTTTGTCCGGCACTGCGACGCCTTCAACATCCCGATCATCACGCTGGTGGACGTGCCGGGCTTCCTGCCGGGCAAGGACCAGGAGTTCCAGGGCATCATCCGCCGCGGCGCCAAGTTGCTCTACGCCTACGCCGAGGCGACGGTTCCCAAGCTGACCGTGATCACCCGCAAGGCCTACGGCGGCGCCTACATCGTGATGGGGTCCAAGAAGCTCGGCGCGGACCTGAACCTGGCCTGGCCCACCGCGCAGATCGGCGTCATGGGCGCCCAGGGGGCCGTGAACATCCTGTACCGGCGCGAGCTGGCAGCAGTGGCCGAGGCCGGCGGCGACGTCGAGGCCAAGCGCGCCGAGGTCATCCGGCAGTACGAGGAGGAGCTCCTGAACCCGTACCAGGCCGCGGAGCTGGGCTACGTCGACGCGGTGATCGCCCCTTCCGAGACCCGCCTGCAGATCATCAAGGGCCTGCGGGCGCTGCGGGACAAGCGGGCCAGCCTGCCCGCCAAGAAGCACGGGAACATCCCGCTGTGACCGGCTCGGAACCGGCACCGGCGGAGCAGCCCCTGCTCTCCGTGGTCAAGGGAGATCCGACGGCGGAGGAACTGGCCGCCGTGACCGCCGTCGTCCTGTCCCTGGGCAGCAGCCCGGACGCCGCCCCGGCCAAGCCAGGCGTGCGGCACTGGATCCGGCGGCAGCAACTGCAGCTGGCGCCCCGGCCCGGTCCGGGTTCGTGGAAGCGCAGCCGCGGCTAGAAAAAGTTCAGTAACCCTTTCATAACTGGGCCGGCCCGGCTAGTCTCGTTCGGGTGACTACCGAAACCTCCCAGAACCCCACGCCCGACAGCCCGCCCGCGGCGCGCCCGCACACCGCCATCGACGCCGTCGCCGATGCCTTCACGGACACGCTCATCCGGCTCAACCCGAGCTTTGCCACCGAGCTCGGCCTCCCGGGGCACGAGACCGAGTACCAGGACTTCTCCCCCGCCGGCCACGAGGCGTTCGCCGCCGCGGCCCGCGAAGCCCTCGCCGCGCTGGAAGGGCTGGAGCCGGCCGACGACGTCGACGCCGTCACCCTGGACGCGATGCGCGAACGCCTCGGCCTGCAGCTGGAGATCCACGAGTCCGGCTGGGACCTGGCCGAGCTGAACAACATCGCCTCCCCCGCCCAGGAGATCCGGGCGATCTTCGACCTGATGCCGACCGACACCGCCGCCCAGTGGGACCACATCGCCGGCCGCGCGCACAATGTGCCGACGGCCCTGGACGGGTACATCGAGTCCCTGCGCACGGCCAAGGACGCCGGCCGGGTCTCCGCCGCCCGCCAGGTGCGGATCGTGATCGAGCAGACCACCAAGCACGCCGCCGAGGACGGCTTCTTCGCCACGCTGGCCGCCGGGGCCAAGACCGCCGAGGGCGCCCTGCCCGAGGAGGTGCAGGCCAAGCTCGACGCCGGCGCCGCGGCCGCCCGCACCGCCTACGCCCGGCTGGCCGGCTTCCTGGAGGCCGAGCTGCTGCCGGCCGCGCCGGAGAAGGACGCCGTGGGCCGCGAGCGCTACGCCCTGGCGTCCCGGTCCTTCCTCGGCGCCACGGTGGACCTGGAGGAGACCTACGCCTGGGGCGTGCAGGAGCTGGACCGGCTGATCGCTGAACAGGAGCGCGTGGCCAACGAGATCAAGCCCGGCGCCTCGGTCGAAGAGGCCAAGGAGATCCTGAACAACGACCCGTCACGCCAGCTCAAGGGCACCGACGCGCTCCGGACCTGGATGCAGGAGCTCTCCGACAGGGCCGTGGCCGACCTTGCGGGGGTGCACTTCGACATCCCCGAGGCCATGAAGACCCTGGAATGCAAGATCGCCCCCACCCAGGAGGGCGGCATCTACTACACCGGCCCGTCGGATGATTTCAGCCGCCCGGGCCGCATGTGGTGGTCCGTCCCGCCGGGCGAGGACACCTTCACCACCTGGGCCGAGACCACCACGGTCTACCACGAGGGCGTGCCGGGCCACCACCTGCAGGTTGCCACCGCCACCTACCGCCGCGAGCTGCTGAACAAGTGGCGCCGGAACGTGTGCTGGACGTCGGGCCACGGCGAAGGCTGGGCCCTCTACGCCGAGAAGCTCATGCAGGAGCTGGGCTACCTGAAGGATCCGGGCGACCACATGGGCATGCTGGACATGCAGCGCATGCGGGCCGCGCGCGTCGTGTTCGATATCGGCGTGCATCTGGAGTTGGAGGTGCCCGAGCGTTGGGGGTCGGGCACCTGGACTCCGGAGGCGGGGTACGAGTTCCTGAAGCAGAACCTCGCGATCAGCGAGGGCCAGCTGAAGTTCGAGTTCACCCGCTACCTGGGCTGGCCGGGACAGGCGCCCTCGTACAAGGTGGGCCAGCGGCTCTGGGAGCAGATCCGCGCCGAACTCGAGGCCCGGCCGGGCTTCGACCTCAAGGCCTTCCACACCAAGGCGCTCAACATGGGCTCCGTCGGGCTGGACACCCTGAAGCGGGCGCTCCTGGGTTAGCTAAGGCAGAGGCAGAAGGGGTGGCCGGCCGGGTCCAGGAAGACCCGGAAGGTCGTTCCCGGCTGGTGCTCGTGCCTGGTCGCGCCGAGCTCGAGCACCGCCGCCTCGGCCGCGTCGAGGTCATCGACGACGAGGTCGAGGTGCATCTGCTGCGGCACTTCCTGGCCGGGCCACTGCGGCGGAACGAAGGATTCGACCTTCTGGAAATTGATCGAATCCCCGTAGTCCGCGCGGATGGAGCTCCAGCCGTCGTCGTCCTGGTCGATTTTCCAGTCGAGCAGGGCGGCGTAGAACTGCGCCAGGGTCCTGGGGTCCGGGCAGTCGAGGACGACGGCCGGGAAGCGTGCGATAGCTATGGGGCACACTCTAGGCGCCGGGCAACAAACGAGATGACAGTTGGCGGCAATGTTTTGCGGAAACATTGCCGCGAACTGTCATCTCGGCACGGGAGCCCGGGCGAGACAATCGCCACACCGGAGGCTGGAATAACTTCACACACGGGCAGTCTTCCGGCGAACTGGCGGGAAATTTGCCGCAGCCGCGCAAATCCGCCGGCGTAACATTTCTCAACATCCGTTCGCCGTGTTATGCGACCCGGTCCTAGCGTGTTCGGGTGACCACTCAGACAAGCACCCCCGCAACCGCAGGCAAGCCCGGATTCAGGCTGCCCAAATGGGCCGGCTCGTTCGGCTTCCAGATCATTGCCGCCCTGATCGTCGGCCTGGGCCTCGGCCTGCTCGCGAAGTACACGGGCAGCACCAAGGCGGACCCGAACGCCCTTGGCGCAACGCTGCAGACCATCGGCTCGAGCTACGTCTCGCTGCTGCAGACCGCCGTCGTGCCGCTCATCTTCACCGCCGTCGTCAGCTCCATCTCCAACCTGCGCGCCGTGTCCAACGCGGCCCGGCTGGCCTGGAACACGCTGCTCTGGTTCGCGATCACCTCCCTGATCGCGGTGCTGATCGGCATCGGCCTCGGCGTCCTCCTGCAGCCCGGCGCCAACACCGGCATCGACGGCCAGGGCGAAGCGCCGTCGAAGGTCGGCAGCTGGTGGGCCTTCCTGATTGGCCTGTTCCCGAAGAACTTCCTGGGCCTTGGCGCCAGCACCACCGTCACCGACGGCGTCGCCACCACCGCGGTGAGCTTCAACGTGCTGCAGATCCTCGTCATCGCGATCGCCGTCGGCATCGCCGCGCTCAAGGTGGGCAAGGCTGCCGAGCCGTTCCTGAACCTCAATGCCTCCGCCCTGGCCGTGATCCAGAAGGTCCTCTGGTGGATCATCCGGATCGCCCCGCTGGGTACCGTCGGCCTGATCGGCAACGCCGTCGCCGTCTACGGCTGGGACACCATCGGCTCGCTCGGCAAGTTCACGGTCGCCATCTACGCCGGCCTGGCCCTCGTGCTGTTCGTCGTCTACCCGGTCCTGGTCCGCAGCCACGGCCTGTCCATCAAGCAGTACTTCTCCGGTGTCTGGCCCGCCGTCCAGCTGGCGTTCGTCTCGCGATCCTCGGTGGGGACCCTGCCGCTGACCCAGCGCGTGACCGAACGGTCCCTGGGCGTGCCCCGCGGCTACGCCTCCTTCGCCGTGCCGCTGGGCGCGACCACCAAGATGGACGGCTGCGCCGCGATCTACCCGGCCGTCTCCGCGATCTTCGTGGCCCAGTTCTTCGGCATCCAGCTGGACTTCACCCAGTACCTGCTCATTGCCCTGGTCTCCGTCCTCGGCTCCGCCGCGACCGCCGGCACCACCGGCGCCGTCGTCATGCTGACCCTGACGCTCTCCACGCTGGGCCTGCCGCTGGCCGGCGTCGGCCTGCTGCTGGCGATCGACCCGATCCTGGACATGGGCCGCACCGCGGTCAACGTGGCCGGCCAGGCCCTCGTGCCCACGATCGTGGCCAAGCGCCAGGGCATCCTGGACGAGTCGCTGTACAACGCCCCTCGCAACGGTGACCCGTTCGCCGATGACACCGACGCGGTCGACGGCGCGGTCAACGCCGACGCCGACAACGACGCTGGTGCCGCTGCCCCGGCAGAGCGGGAACTGGCGGCCGCGAAGGCGTAACCGTCGCACCGCAGTAGCCGCACCGCACAAGTAGTCCCCGGGAGCCTGCTCCCGGGGACTACTTTTGTCGCCTGCTGCCGCCCGGCCAGCCGGGGCTACATCCGGCCGCCGCCGATGACACCCTTTTCGACAGCCTTGGTGACCGCGTCGGCTTCGGCCCGGGTCAGGGTGCCGTCGCTGACAGCCTTGTCCAGCCTGGTCTTGAGCGCGGCGGCGTGCTCGGCCTGTTCGGCACTGCGGAGCTCGGCCAGGGCCGCGGTGACCTTGGCCTCGTCGATGCCCAGCGAGGCGCCCAGCGACTTCGCCAGTTCCGCCTCCATCGCCGCGCGGTCCGGCCTGCTCCCCTCGGCCGGCGGAGCGGACGGCTTGTGGGCCTCGCGGAAGGCCTGCAGCGCCTCGGTCAGCTTGGCCTCGTCGACGCCGAGCTTGGCGGCGAGTTCGGTGGCGCGGACGCCGCCGAAGCCCCCGCGGCCGCCATGGCCTCCGCGCATGCCCATGCCCTCCCCCGGGCCGGCGGAATCCGACGACGCGCTTGAACTGGGGCTGGGGGCCGGCGTCGTGGTGGCCGAGGCCATTCCGGCGACTCCCATGCCGGCGCCAAGTGCCAGAGCGGCGGCGGAAATGCCGAGCGTGATCTTCTTCGTGCGTGACATCTGCTGTCTCCTGAATCTGCCGTACGGCGACGGCGCTGGTGCTGGGTTGCAGCCTTCTGCGAGGCGTGGTTCCAGTGTGCGGCGGCGAATTCGGCGCCGGCTGTCGCCAAGCTTTCATCTTGCTGTGAATGCTCCCGGACACCCTCCCTTGCCAGCGGGCGCGGAATGGCTAGGCTCGGCTCATGCTGATCGTCACCTCCAACGAGATTCCCGGCCACCGGATCGACGCCGTGTTCGGCGAAGTCATGGGACTGACTGTCCGGTCCCGCGACGTCGGAGCCCAGGTCGTGGCCGGGCTGCGGTCCCTGGCCGGCGGGGAACTGCGCGAACTGACCCAGGTGCTGTACGAGAGCCGGCAGGAAGTCATGGCCCGGATGACGGCCGAAGCCGCGCAGCGCGGCGCCAACGCGGTTGTGGCCATGCGCTTCGACACCGCCCACATGGCCAACAACTGGTCGGAAATCTGCGCCTACGGGACGGCCGTATACGCGGTCCCGCTGGCCGCCGGGGAGGCCGGCGCCACCGCCCAGTCGGCCCGGCTCGCGGAGCAAGCGGGGGCGCGCCCGCAAAATTTGCCCTGAGTGCAAAGATGCACCTAGTGTAAGAACATGCCCACACCCCTGTCCGGACCCGACGACGAGTCCGCCCCCCCGTCGCGCCGGGAACTCAACAAGGCCGCCACCCGGCAGGCGATCACCGATGCCGCCCTCGGCCTGCTCCGCTCCCGCGGGCCGGGCAATTTCACCGTGGAGGACATCGCCGAGTCCGCCGGAATCTCCCGCCGGACCTTCTTCAACTACTTCAGCAGCACCGACGTCGTGATCGCATCGGTGACCCACGGGTTCCTGGACGCCGCTCTTCAGCAGTTCCGGCTCCGGCCCGCCGGCGAACCCGTCCTCGAATCCGCCCGGGCGGCACTGATGGAACTCGCCGATCCGATGAGCATCGCTCCGCTGGCCGAGCTCTACAGCCTCGGCCAGGCCAACCCGCAGCTCAACCGCTCCGAGCTGGAAGCCTGGGACCACTGCACGGCGGAGATCATCGAAGCCGCCCGCGAGCGCTTCGACCGCGCCGCCGGCGCCGGCATCGACGAACTGTACCTGCGCGCCCTGGCCGGATCGGTCATCTCCTGCGGCAAGGCCGCCATGGATGTCTGGTTCGCACGCTGCGGCGGTTCCCTCTCCCCCGACTCCCTGTCGATCCTGCGCCAGCTGCTGATCGATTCCATGAGCCTGCTCGGTTCCGGGTTCTCCTCCCCGGCTGCCGCAGCGGCCCCCACCGCCGCCCCTTCCGCCGCACCTACCCAAGATCGGTTTTGACATGGCACTAGTGCTTTATCGCCTCGGCAAGTTCTCCTACCGCCACCGCTGGCTCGTTATCTCCCTCTGGCTGGCCATCATGGTGGCCGTCGGCGGGGCGGCGGCAGCGTTCCACGGCACCCTGTCCAACAACTTCCAGATTCCCGGCACCGAGACCCAGCAGATGGCGGACAAGCTGAAGAAGGACCTGCCGTCCTCCTCCGGCGGTTCGGCCAGCATCGTCTTCGAGGCCAATGACGCCCGCTTCAGCGAGGCAGGCAAGGACGCGGTCACCGCGGCGCTGGCCAAGCTGAAGACCATCCCCGATGTCCAGGGCACGGTCGATCCGTTCGCCACCCAGGCCCAGCTGGACAAGGCCGCTGCCGATCTGGCCGCAGGCGAACAGAAAGCCGCCGCGGGCAAGGACCAGCTGAAGTCCGCTGCCGCGAAACTGGCCGCCGGCAAGGCCCAGCTGGCCGAGGCCGAAAAGCAGATGGCCGCGGTTGGGCTCCCGCCGGCAGCCATCGACGCCCAGCTCGGACAGCAGAAGGCAGCCCTCGCCGCCGGCCAGGCCAAGCTCGACGCCGGCATGAAGGAACTCGAGGCCGGCGACGCCAAGCTGGCCCTCGGCAAGCGGCAGCTGGACGCCTCCAAGGGCCTGCGCTTCGTCTCCGAGGACGGCAAGGCCGCGATCGCACAGGTGCAGTTCAAGACCTCGATCAACGGCCTCAAGCCCGAGGTGCGGCAGCAGGTCCAGGACATCGTCAAGGAAGTTTCTTCCGCCAACGTCACCGCCCTGCCCAGCAAGGAAATCAGCGAGGACATCTCCGAGATTTTCGGCACCGCGGAGATCATCGGCATCGCCGTCGCGGCCCTGGTCCTGATCATCATGCTCGGCACCCTAGTCGCGGCCGGCCTGCCCCTGCTGATGGCAATCGTCGGCGTGGCCGTCGGCGTCGGCGGCACCTTCGCGCTAAGCGGCGCCGTCGACATGAGCTCCATCTCCCCGATGCTGGCCCTCATGCTCGGCCTGGCCGTCGGCATCGACTACTCCCTGTTCATCGTCAACCGGCACCGCGGGCAGCTGCTCGCGGGCATGGATCCTGAGGAGTCCGTGGCCCTGGCCACCGGTACCTCCGGCAACGCAGTGCTCTTCGCCGGCCTGACCGTCATCATCGCCCTCGCGGCGCTGGTGGTGCCCGGACTGCCGTTCCTCGCCGTCATGGGCCTCTCGGCCGCCGCGACGGTGGCCGTCGCCGTCGTCGTCGCGCTGACCCTGACTCCCGCCGTGCTGTCCCTGGTGGGCCGCAAGCTGGTGTCCAAGCGCGCCTGGGCCAAGGCCGAGCAGCACAATGCCGCGCCCGGCCACGACGCCGAGGACCAGGCCCGGGACGAATACCGCAGCAGCCACGGCTGGGGCGGCATCGTCACCCGGCACCCGTGGCTGGCACTGCTCGCCGGCGTGCTGCTGCTGGGCGTGGTCGCGCTGCCGGCCAGCCAGCTCCGGCTGGCCCTTCCGGACGCCAGTTCCGAACCGGTCGCCTCCACGGCCTTCAAGGCCTACGACGTCACCAAGCGCAGCTTCGGCGAGGGCATGACCGGCCCGATCATCGTGGTCGGTGACTTCCCCGCGGGGCTCAGCGCCGCCGACGCCCAGGCCAAGCAGCTGGACGTCGCGGACATCCTGCGCGACACCGACAACGTGGCCGCGGCCGTGCCGCTGGCGCTCAGCGACGACCGCCGCACCGCCGTTTTCCAGGTCATCCCGAAGGAAGGGCCGGCGAGCGCCAGCACCGTCGAGGTCGTCTCCGAACTGCGCGCCGAGAAGGACCGGATCAAGGACTCCACCGGTGTCGGGATCGGCCTGACCGGCCAGACCGCCGGCAACGTCGACGTCTCCACCAAGCTCGGCGACGCCCTGCCGCCGTACCTTGCGATCGTCGTCGGACTCTCCCTGATCCTGCTGCTGCTCGTCTTCCGCTCGATCGTGGTCCCGCTGCTGGCGACCGGCGGCTTCCTGCTCTCCCTGGCCGCCGCGTTCGGCGGCGTCGTCGCGGTCTACCAGTGGGGCTGGCTGGGCACTGTCTTCGGCGTGGAGAACCCCGGCGCGGTGCTGAGCTTCCTGCCGATCATCCTGATCGGTGTGCTGTTCGGCCTGGCCATGGACTACCAGGTCTTCATCGCCTCCGGCATGCGCGAGGCGTACATGCACGGGGAAACCGCCAAGCACGCGGTCCGCTCCGGCTTCAGCCACGCGGCGGCCGTGGTCACCGCGGCCGCGATCATCATGGTCAGCGTGTTCTCCGGCTTCGTCTTCTCGCACCTGAACATGGTCCGGCCGATGGGCTTCGCCATGGCGTTCGGCGTGCTGGTGGACGCGTTCGTGGTGCGCATGACGATCGTTCCGGCCGTGATGTACCTGCTGGGCAGCAAGGCCTGGTGGCTGCCGCGCTGGCTGGACCGCATCCTGCCGGACGTCGACGTCGAAGGCGCCAAGCTGCGCAAGCCGGCGTCCGCCGATGACAGCGATGCCGGCGACGCCGAACCGGCCGCAGCCGCGGTCCGCTAACCGCCGCCCGCGCCGGAGCCGCCCGTCGATCACTGCGATCGGCGGGCGGCTTTGTTGTGGGCGGGTCCCTCCGCCGGCGGCCGGAGGAAAGGCACGACGGCGGCCGAGTGCTGGTCCCGCCACCGACCCGCCCGAGCCGTTCGCGCTGAACCTCAGGCGGCAGTCCGGTCTTCCACCCGGCCGTGCAGCAGGGCCCTGGCCCGTCGGTGGCGGGCCCGCCGGCGCTCTCGGCTCGATTTCGCACCCGAATCCGTAGTTCCTGCCGTAGGGCTGATCCGGCACACCCCGTCTGGCGGTCCGGTGCCGGGCAGGGGTGGGGCCGTGGAGCGGTAGCTGTGGCCTGTGGGGGTGGTCAGTTCAAGGGTGTGCCGGCCTGGGCCGGGTCTGGGTTGCGCGCTCCAGCCCGGGGTTTCTTTGGTGTGGTTGCAGTGTTCGCAGAGCCCGGCGGCGTTGGTGGCTGCCGTGGGCCCGCCAGTGTGCCAGGGGACGACGTGGTCCAGGTGGCGGATGGGGGCGTCGCAGTAGGGGGTACGGCACGTGTCGTCGCGGGTTTGGATGAGGCGGCGGAGCCCGGCGGGGAAGATGCGGGCGCGGGAGTCCATGGCGGTGAGCTCGCCGGTGGTGGGGGCGGTGTAGAGCCGCCGGAGCCAGACCGGGAAGGACAGGTTCTTGCCTACGCCGCCTCCGATGCCTCGGCCGCTGTCATCGCCCGCCGGGCCTTCCGTACCGCCGGTTAGCAGGGCCCGGGCCCAGCCGGCGGGAACGATGCCGTAGCCCGAAAGCCTCGCGGGTTCGCTGTCGCCCTGGAACAGGGTCCGGTCGGTCATGACGAGCTGGATTCCGATGCCGCTGATTCCGCCGGGCGTTCCGGTGGTGCGGTCGACGAGGGCGTCGGCCATCAGCTGGCCGCGGGTGCGGGGGTCCCCGTCGTTGCGAGGGTCCCCGTCGTTGCGGGCCGCGACCGCGGCCCTGCTTAGTGCGGCGTAGACCGCAACGGCCTGGGCTGCCGGGAGCAGCGCGGTGAGGTAACACATGGTGTCCGGCGCAGGGCGGACGCTCACGTACCGTTCGGTCGCGGCGTGGGCTGCCCGCTCGGTAACCGTGCGCGGGTCCCGCCGGTAGGCGGCCGCGCGGGCCGCGGCGGTGATGGTCCGGTCGCCGGCGCCGTCGAAAGTCCCGGCGTCCGCGGCGAGTTCTTCATCGACAGCGGCCCGGTCCGCGGCGGAGAGGCAGGCCGTCTCTCGCACCAGGAGCGTGGCGCGCCATTCGTCCAGCTGCCCGGTTTCCAAAGCGGCGAGGGTGCGCGGCATCTCGGTCACCAACGCTTTGGCCAAGCCCAGGAGGCGGGAGCCCTTGGCCGGGGATTCCCGCCGCGCCAGGGCGATCTCGGCTCCGACCCCGGCACCGAGCTTCTCGGCGGGCATCCCGACGTCGGCCTGCTCGGCGCGCCGGGCCAGGTCCAAGGCGAAGGCGAGCCGGGCCTGCCGGGCCGAGAGTGCAGATTTTTCGTTTTCGAGAGCGCGGAGCTGATCAACAATCGCCTCCGCACCCAATTCGGCGAGATCGTCGATGGAAACCCTGGACAGCTCTCGATTGCTTCCCATGAATCAAGTCAACAGCAGGGGTCTGACATTTAACGCCTTGCCCGAAACGTCAGCGGCGAGCCCGAGCAACTACGCTGGATCCGTGACCCGCCTCATCCTTGCCTCCCAGTCCCCCGCCCGTACCAAGCTGCTCGGCAACGCCGGCATCGCGCATGAGGTGCTCGTCTCCGACGTCGACGAGGACGCCGTGCAGGCCCGCTACGGCGTGACCGACCCGCATGACACCGCCCTGCTGCTGGCCCGGGCTAAGGCCGAAGCCGTCGCCTCGCTGTCGGAAAGCGAGGGCGCCCTGGTGCTCGGCTGCGACTCGGTCTTCGAGTTCGACGGCGAAGCCCACGGCAAGCCGTACACCGCCGACGTCGCCAGGGAACGCATGCTGCGGATGAGCGGAAGCATGGGCGTGCTGCACACCGGCCACTGGCTCGTGGACTGCCGCGACACCGACGCCGGGAGCACCGATGGCGGCCCCGGCTCCGGCGCGACCCTCGGTGCAGTCTCCTCCGCCGAAGTGCATTTCATGGAGATGACCGAGGAGGAAATCGACGCCTACATCGCCACCGAAGAGCCGCTGCTGTGCGCAGGTTCCTTCACGATCGACGGCTACGGCGGTGCCTTCATCCGCAAGGTCGACGGCGACCCGCATGCCGTCGTCGGTCTTTCCGTGTCCACCCTGCGCAGCCTGCTGCGCCAGGCGGGAGTGGGCGTCACCGAGCTGTGGACCGGCGGCGCCGCGGACCCGGCGGAGATCCGCGCCGAGTAACGCCGGGGCGCCGCAGTGCTCCTTGCCGCGTGAGCCAATTCGCACCGGCTTGTAGGAACCACACAAAGGATCGGCGGTTTACGCGCGGGATCCGCAAGTAATCTCGCCGGAACCCACAAAACCGCGCTAGGCTCCTCGAAGGAAAGAAGGAGACGCCTTGTCAGCAAATTCGGAGCAGTTCGCCACTTCAGTGCCCGCAGCCACCACCCCGGGCACCCACCGCCTGAGCAAGGTGCTGATCGCCAACCGCGGTGAAATCGCGGTCCGCATCATCCGCGCTGCCCGGGACGAGGGCCTCGCCTCCGTGGCGGTCTACGCGGACCCCGACCGCGACGCCCTGCACGTCAAACTCGCCGACGAGGCTTACGCCCTGGGCGGGAACACCGCGGCAGAGTCCTACCTGGTGATGGACAAGCTGATCGAGGTCGCCCACCGTTCCGGCGCCGACGCCATCCACCCCGGCTACGGCTTCCTGGCCGAAAACGCCGAGTTCGCCGCCAAGGTCATCGCGGCCGGCATCACCTGGATCGGGCCCTCCCCCGAGGCCATCTCCGCCCTGGGCGACAAGGTCCAAGCCCGCCACATCGCCGAGAAGGTCGGCGCCCCGCAGGTTCCCGGCACCGCCGACCCGGTGGAATCCGCCGAGGAAATCCTCGAATTCGTCGACAAGTTCGGCCTGCCGGTCGCCATCAAGGCTGCCTTCGGCGGCGGCGGACGCGGCATCAAGGTGGCCCGCACCCGCGAGGAAATCCCCGAGCTCTTCGAATCCGCCGTCCGTGAAGCCACCGCAGCGTTCGGCCGCGGCGAGTGCTTCATCGAGCGCTTCCTGGACGCCCCGCGCCACGTTGAGACCCAGTGCCTCGCCGACGCTCACGGCAACGTCGTCGTCGTCTCCACCCGCGACTGCTCGCTACAGCGCCGCAACCAGAAGCTCGTCGAGGAGGCCCCCGCCCCCTTCCTCACCGCTGAGCAGAACCAGCGGCTCTACGAATCGTCCAAGGCCATCCTGAAGGAAGCCGGCTACCTCGGCGCCGGCACCTGCGAATTCCTCGTGGGCCAGGATGGCACCATCTCCTTCCTTGAGGTCAACACCCGCCTCCAGGTGGAGCACTGCGTCTCCGAGGAAGTCACCGGGATCGACCTGGTCCGCGAGCAGTTCCGGCTGGCCCGCGGCGAGGAGCTCGGCTACGGCGACCCCGAGGTCCGCGGCCACTCGATCGAATTCCGCATCACCGGCGAGGACCCGGGCCGGAACTTCATGCCCGCCCCCGGCACCATCACCGGGCTGAAGAACCCCACCGGCCCCGGCGTGCGCGTCGACTCCGGCGTCGAACAGGGCGACGTCATCAGCGGCAACTTCGACTCGATGCTCTCCAAGCTGATCGTCACCGGCGCCACCCGCACCCAGGCGCTGCAGCGCTCCCGCCGCGCGCTGCAGGAAATGGTGGTCGAGGGCATCCCCACCGTCATCCCGTTCGACCTCGCCGTCGTCAGCAACCCCGACTTCGCTCCGGCCGAGGGCCCGTTCAAGGTCCACACCCGCTGGATCGAGACCGCCTTCGTCAACGACATCCCCGCCTGGACTCCCACCGGCGCTGCGGCTGAAGCGGCCGACGCCGGCGAACGCCAGCGCGTCGTCGTCGAGGTCGGCGGCAAGCGCCTCGAGGTGGTGCTCCCGGCATCCCTGGGCACCGTCTCCGGCGGCGGCAAGCCGGCGAAGGCCAAGAAGCGGGCCCGCAGCGGCGGCCCGGCAGCGGCGGCCGGCGGCGGCAACGCCCTGACCTCCCCGATGCAGGGCACCATCGTCAAGGTGGCCGTCGCGGAAGGCGAGCGGGTGGCCGAGGGCGACCTCGTCGTCGTCTTGGAAGCCATGAAGATGGAGCAGCCGCTCACCGCACACCGCGCCGGCATCGTGATCGGGCTTTCCGCAGCCGCTGGCGAGACCGTCTCCGCGGGCGCCGTCATCGCCATGATCGAGGACGGCGAGACCGCCGAATAGCGGCCGCGGGCTGGCGGGGGCAGACTTAGTTACGTGAAGCCCTTTCTGCTCCTCGCCTCCCGTGCCGAGGACGCCGCCGCCGACGACGAATACCTCGCCTACCTGCGCTACACCGGCCTGGCCGAGACCGAGCTGCACCGGGTCCGGATGGAGGCCGCGCCGTTGCCCCGGCTGGAGCTCGAGGACTACTCCGGCGTCATTGTCGGGGGCAGCCCGTTCACCTCCAGCGACCCCGCGGAACACAAGAGCGAGATCCAGCACCGGGTGGAACGCGAACTGTTCGCCCTGCTGGACCGGATCGTCGCCGAGGACTTCCCGTTCCTGGGTGCCTGCTACGGCGTCGGCACCCTGGGCCTGCACCAGGGCGCCGTCATTGACCGGACCTACGGCGAGGGGCTCGGCGGCGTGACCGTCAGCATGACCTCCGCCGGCCAGCAGGACCCGTTGCTGCGCGGCCTGCCGGAGCAGTTCACCGCCTTCGTCGGCCACAAGGAAGCGTGCACCGTGCTGCCCGGCGGGGCGGTGCTGCTGGCGAGCTCCGCGACCTGTCCGGTGCAGATGTTCCGGATCCGGACCAACCTCTACGCCACCCAGTTCCATCCGGAGCTCGACGCCGACGGCCTCACCACCCGGATCGACATCTACCGCCACGCCGGCTACTTCCCGCCCGACTCCGCGGAGGAGCTGATGGCCCAGGCCCGGGAGCACGCGGTGACCGAGCCGATGGCCATCCTGCGCAACTTCGTGGAGCGCTACGCCCGCTAGCCGGCCCCTTCGCTCCCCCGACACTCCGCCCGCCGCCGCCGTCGGCGTACGCTCCTCCCCAGTTACTCCCGGCCGCACCCTCCCGGACACGGAAATGCCCGGCGTGTCGGGTGCACACGCCGGGCATTCGCCGCAGTAACTGGGCTGGAACGTCAGGCCACGTTGTTCTCGTAGTCCAGGTCGCGGGTTTCCCGGCTGATGAACAGCGCGATCAGCGTCAGCACCGCCATGGCGGTGAGGTAGACGCCCACCAGCACCGGGCTGCCCTTCGCCATTTCCCAGAGCCAGACGGCGATGAACGGGGCCACGGCCGCGCCGAGGATCGACGAGACGTTGTAGCTGACGGCCGAACCGGTGTACCGGACGTTGGTCGGGAACAGTTCCGGCAGCAACGCTCCCATCGGACCGAAGGTCAGGCCCATCAGCGAGAAGCCGATGATCAGCAGCGCCATGGTGCCGACGAATCCGCCGCTGAACAGCGGAACGAACAGCAGGCCGAAGACGAAGATGCCCGCGGTGACCGCGATCAGCATCTTGCGGCGGCCGTGCTTTTCAGCCAGCGGGCCGGAGACCAGAGTGAAGATGCCGAAGAAGACGACGCCGGCGATCAGCATCCAGAGGAAGTCGTTGCGGCTGTAGCCCAGTCCGGGGACGAACGCGGCGGCGGCGGCCTCGGTCATCGGCTTGCCGGCCTTTTCCGCGGCGGCTTTGGCGGCGTCCAGGCTGGAAGCCCGGGTGCCGTAGGTCAGGGTGAAGGTGGTCATCAGGTAGAACAGCACGTAGGTGGCGAGCATGATGAAGGTGCCGAGGATCAGCTGGCGCCAGCTGGTCTTGAAGACGCGGCCCAGGGGCAGCTTGGCGACCTCGTTGGATTCGATGACCTTGGTGAAGGCGGGGGTCTCGATCAGCTTTAGGCGCACGTAGAGGCCGATGATGACCATGACGGCGCTGAGCAGGAACGGCACGCGCCAGCCCCAGGCTTCGAAGGCGGCCGGGGTGAGGGTGTAGCTGAAGACCAGGAAGATGACGTTGGCGATGATGAAGCCGATGGGGGCGCCCAGCTGCGGGAACGTGCCGTAAATGGCGCGCTTGTTCGCGGGGGCGTTCTCGGTGGCGAGCAGCGCGGCGCCGCTCCATTCACCGCCGAGGGCGAGGCCCTGGGCAAAGCGCATGACGACCAGGAGTGCCGGGGCCCAGAAGGACCAGCCGGGGACGGTCGCCGTCGGCAGGCAGCCGATCAGGAAGGTCGCGATGCCCATGGTGAGCAGCGAGGCAACTAGGGTGCCCTTACGGCCGAACTTGTCGCCGAAGTGGCCGAAGACGATCGACCCGAGCGGGCGGGCGATGAAGGCGACGCCGAAGACGGCGAAGGAGCTCAGCAGCTGGGTGGTTTCGTTCTGGCCCGGGAAGAAGAGCTTCGGGAAGACCAGGACGGCGGCCGTGGCGTAGACATAGAAGTCGTAGAACTCAACGGTGGTGCCGATCAGGCTGGCGACGATCACGCGGCCGCGCGAGTTCACCTGCTTGGCAGACCCATGCTCCGTTGAAGTGGCAGTGGATGACATGTAGGAACGCTTTCATGAAGACCGGCCGCCTTGCGGAAGGCGGCCGGCTAAGGAATGGATATATCCCCATACTAGTTCCCTACGTCCACCCAATGGACAAATGTTCCGCTATTTGGACATTCCGTGTCGTCCCACGGAGTGGTCCCCTCGCCTGTGCTCCGAAGGCCAGGTCCCACTCGGGGACCTGGCCTTCGGAGATGCAGGGCGGCCCGAAAATTCCTTCGGGCCTTGTAGCTAGGTTTGCCTACTTGTCGCAGGCAATGCCGTCTTTGTCGCGGTCCAACTGCGGGCGGTAGCCCGGCGAACCCGCGAACATGGGAGCAGCACCAGCCGCCTTGGCCGCGGCGCAATTCGGGAAGTAAACCGCGGCCGGCGCTGCAGGAGCCACCGGAGCTACCTGTACTGGCGGCGCCGGCGGCGACAAGCGCGCCGCTTCGGCGGCCGCAGCATTCGCAGCGGCCTTATCTGCCGCCGCCTTTTCCTGGGCAGCCTTCCGCTCCGCCGCCTTTTTCTCAGCGGCAGCTTTTTCAGCCGCAGCTTTGTCAGCCGCAGCCTTCTTCTCCGCTGCCTCCTTGTCCGCAGCGGCCTTTACGATCCGCTTGGATTCGGCCTCCGGCAACCAGAGCAGTTCGCCATCAGCATCCTTGGTGCAAACAAGGGCAGCACCTTGATACGCCTGGGTGGCCGCGGCCGAGAAGCACGCAGTGCGCACCGGGTTGGTGGCGGTCGGCGTTGGCGTGGGCGTATCGGCCGGCGTCGCCGCCGGGGACGCCAGCAGCGCTGACTTGTTTGCGACCGGAGCGCTCGGAGCCGCGGTCGCACCGACCACTCCTCCGCCGGCAAATAGAGCGACGACTCCAAGACCGGCGACGATGCCGGCGGACTTGCGGTGCGGCAGGCGCATCCAAGTCCGCCGCTGGGTGATGAGGGCAAAGAGCGCGGTGAGCAGGACAACGATGCCGAGAATCATGAGAATGCCGCCAATTCCTCCGGCGGCCAAGAGGATCAGGAGCAACGCCAACACGGCGAGGATCCAGAGAGTGCGCCGTTTCGGGCGCGCGGCAGTAGAGCCGTTAAACATGGTAGTTATCCCCCAAAAAAGATGTGATGCTGTGCAATCACGTCATGCTAACACTCCAAATAAAGGAGTCTGCGCCGCGTCTGGAGCGGGCCGGTCGCGAAGGCACAGCGCAGCCTGCCCGGCCGCAGCGGTACAGCGTGGTTGAACTGTCGCGTCTGACGTAACGACGCGTGATTCAGCGACCGTCCAGCAACGCCTGTACTCCCGACCCGCTACACCATGCTGTCGAACTGCCTCTGCCAGTCGTGGTGCTCCCGGTCAGCGTGGAACCGGCGGTCCGTGGTCCAGCGCGGCAGGTAGTCCGGCGCGGGCAGTTCACGCGCGGGCTTGGGATGAGGTTTGCGGCCCGCGGGGGCCAGGGCGCGGCCGGGCACCGGGCTGGTTCGTGGCGGAGCGGACTGGGCCGGCCGCCGCTTAGCCTGCTGCGGTACCCTGCCGGCGTCCTTGCGTAGGTGGATCTTCCACAGGACCCGGAAGAGCGCCCAAAGGAGGATCCCGAGCACAATCCATTGCCACAACGCGATCACCAGCGAAATGGCGATCAGCGCGAGGACAAGGCCGGCAGACGATCCGTGGTTTTTACGGGACTTCTTCCCCATGGCGGACACTATGCCAAACGCCTGACCGCCGCAGGTAGAGGACTTTATCCCTGATCGCACCCCCTCCTCAGGACCGGCGGGGCTTTGTCCCCTTGGCCCCGGCAGCCGGACGGGATTAGATGAGCGCAGGCTCCCACTCGCCGCAGGAGGCACCCGTGTCCGTCCCGATCATCCTGGCGGTCGCCGCCGTCGTCGTGGCCGTCGTCGTACTGGCGACGGTCCTTGCCCGGCAGAAGGATCCGAGGCGGCGCGCGGCGGTGCTGACGCGGACGGGAGCGGTGCTCATGACGGTCTTCACCGTCTTCGCTGGCGCCTTCATCGGCGGCTACGCCATGGAAGCACCCGGAGGGTCCACCGGCCTGCTGATGATCCTCGCCTGGGCGGTCCCCATGCTGGTCCTGGCGGTGCTCGCCTGGATCTGGCCCGCCGGCACCGCTCCCCTGCTGATGGCGGTGACGGCTGCCCTGATCGCGGTGGGCGTGTGGTTTGCCCTGGACCCGGCGACGGCGCGCAGCCTGCAGGACGCCAACGGGCCGGTCCTCGCCGTCGGGGTCGTCGCCCTGGCCTTCCCGGCGGCGGTCCTCGGCCTGAAACGGACCGGCCCGGCCGGCTGGCTGCTGCTGGCCCTGGGCGTCCTGCCGCTCCTGCTCACGGTCGCCGGAAGGTCCGGTCCGGCGTCTTCGCTGGCCGCGGCGAGCGCTGTCCCGCTGGTCACCGGGGTCGTCTACCTGTTGGCCGCCCGGATGGCGCGCGGGAGGTCCACGGCGGACCAGGCGCGGGCCACCACGGCCTAGGCGTCCGCCGCGGGCAGCGCGGCCAGGAAATCCTCGGTGAAACGCCGGACGCCGTCCCACTCGGTGTAAACGTAGTCGCGGGACAGGTCCGTATCCGGGGAACCCTTGCTGCTGGTGATCCGCTTCATCATGTGGCGCTTGAGGAACCCGTACCGGGTGTACAGCAGCGCCCCGGCGAAAAGACCCACGTGGGCCGGACGCCAGCCGGTTTCCGCTTCGAACTTCTCCACGTAGCCCTCCGCGCTCCCCTCATCCCCTTGGGCGGCGAGGCTCACCGAAAAGAGCGCCGAGGGCAGCCGTTCCAGCGCCGCCTTGTTCGCGCGGACGAAGTCCGTCACAGACCCCTCGTGCCGGCCCATGTGCACGGAGGCGCCGACGATGACGCCGTCGCAGTCCCCGGGCAGCGCATGGCCGGCGGTCCGCAGGTCGGCGGTGCGGGCCTCGTGGCCGCGCTCGCGGATGACATCGGCGATGTACTCGGCGATCCGGGCGGTCTGGCCCTCGATCGTGCCAAAGGGAAGGTAAATGGTGGCCATGGTCCACGGTGTACCTGGCAGCCGGGCGCCCGCTAGGGACTTACGTCAGCAGGCCCGCAAGGAGCTCTGCCCGGACCAAGTAGTGCTCGCGAAAATACGAGTACCCCGGCACCCGCCCCCGGCCTGTTTTCTGATCTAGGGTTGCCTGAACCCCTGCCACCGGGATCCTGCGGGATGCCGGGCCCGGGGGTCGCCGACGCCGATGACGACGTCCGGTCAATTCACTTTTATGGGGGACCTCTGTGAAAAAACCATTCCTTGCTGTGCTGCTCGCCACCGGATTCGCGGGGGCAGGGATCGCGGCGCCGGCGGCCACCGCCGCCGAGTTGCGCACCGTCTGCACCAGCGGATGCGGTTATGCCAGCATCCAGTCCGCCGTCGACGCCGCCCAGCCCGGGGACACCATCCAGGTCCAGGGCACCCTGGCGGTTTCTGGCACCACCGTCGTCAACAAGGACGTCACCGTCGCAGGCGCCCCGGGCGCCACCGTGACCCAGACAACCAACGCTGTCACGGTCCTGCTGGCCGCGTCCGGCGCAAGCCTGACGGACCTGACTATCACCAGCAACGTCCCCTACCCGCAGGAGTTCATCCAGGTGGGCGCCGCGGATGTCACCATCTCCGGCAACACGGTGTACGGTCCGGCGCAGGCGCTCCCGATGAGCAGCTGGGTGGCCAACCGCGGCGTGGTTACCCAAGGCAGCATCACCGGCCTCACCCTGAGCAATAACAACATCTATTCAGTGCGCAGCGGCGCCTACCTCAACCCCAACGGCAGCGGCTTGATCGAGGGGAACACGTTGTACAACACCAAGGGCGACTTCCTGATCGACAACGCCAATTTCTCGTTCCAGGACAACCGCTCGGGTGACCCGGCAATGCCCAGCGAATGGGGCTTCGTCGTCTTCGGCGGGACCGAGCGCGGCCGGTACCCGTCCATGGCGGTCCTGAGCGCCGCAAACAACGGTATGAGCGCTTGGGACCAGCGGACCGGCGAAAAGGTGGTACTGCCTCTCTCGGCACAGAGCTGCAAAAACGACGGCTGGAAGTCCTTCATGCCGGCGTTCAAGAACCAGGGACAATGCATCAAGTTCGTCAAGGCGACCTGACGGCAGCAGTGCTCTTGACGGCGGCGTCCGGACAGCATGTGATGGACGAGAACTGATTCCGGATCATCCCCTGCCGGACGCCCGCCGTCCGGAACCGAAAGGACAGGACATGTCCCTGCTCGACTCCGCCCTCTGGGAGGGCAAGATCTACCTCAACGGCTGGCGCCCCGGCGGCGGCGGGAGCGGCGACAGTATCGAACCGGCCACCGGCGAGCGGCTCGGCAGCTACGGCGTCGCCTCCGTCGACGACGTCCGCGAGGCCGCCAGCGCCGCAGCAGCGGCGCAAAAGGAGTGGGCCGCCCGCAACCCCGAGGACCGCGCCGCGGTGCTTCGCCGCGCCGGACAGCTGTGGGAGGAGCACGCCGCCGAAATCCAGGACTGGATCGTCCGCGAATCCGGCGGCATCCCGCCCAAGGCCGGGCTGGAAACCCATATCGCCGCCAACGAGTGCTACGACGCCTCCGCCCTGCCCTCGCTCCCGGCCGGCGACGTGCTCACCTCCAACGAGAACCGCTGGTCCTTCGCCCGCCGCCGGCCCGTTGGCGTGGTCTCCGTGATCGCGCCGTTCAACTTCCCGCTGATCCTCTCGATCCGTGCCGTCGCCCCTGCCCTGGCCCTCGGCAACGCCGTGCTGCTCAAGCCTGACCCGCGCACCGCCGTCTGCGGCGGGGTCACGGTGATGCGTATCTTCGAGGAAGCCGGGCTCCCGGCGGGGCTGCTCTCCCTGCTGCCGGGCGGCGCGGACATCGGCGCCGCCGTCGTCGAAGCCCCCGAAGTCCGGGTGATCGCGTTCACGGGTTCGACGGCGGCCGGCCGAAAGATCGGCGAAACCGCCGGCCGGCTACTCAAACGCGCCCATCTGGAGCTCGGCGGCAACAATGCCCTGATCGTCCTCCCCGGCGCCGACCTGGCCAAGGCGGCCTCCGCGGCGGCGTTCGGATCGTTCATGCACCAGGGCCAGATCTGCATGGCGGCTGGCCGGCACATCGTGCACGAGGACATCTACGACGACTACGTCGCCGCCCTGGCCGAGAAGGCCGGCCACCTGCCGGTGGGAGACCCGAAGAGCGGGACCGTGGCGCTCGGCCCGGTGATCGACGAGCGGCAGCTGCACCGGGTGGACGGGATCGTCCAGGACGCGGTGCAGGCCGGCGCCCGGCTGGCCGCCGGAGGCACCCACGACGGCCGCTTCTACCAGCCCACGGTGCTGGTCGACCTGGCCGAGGACAGCCCGGCCTGGAAGGATGAAATCTTCGGCCCGGTGGCGCCGGTGATGAAGTTCTCCACCCTCGATGAGGCGGTGGCGCTGGCGAACGACAACGAGTACGGCCTCTCCATCGGCATCCTCGGCGACGTCGGCATGGCCATGTCCATCGCGGACCGGCTGGACTCCGGGAAGGTCCACATCAATGAGCAGACCGTCTCGGACGAGGCGAACTCGCCCTTCGGCGGGGTGAAGAACTCCGGCAACGGCTCCCGGATCGGCGGCCACCACGCCAACATGGAGTCGTTCACCGAAATCCAGTGGCTCACGGTCCGCCCGGACATTGCGCCCTACCCGTTCTAATCCGCCACTGC
The DNA here is from genome assembly GCF_052567525.1 of Arthrobacter sp. Hor0625. Classification (NCBI taxonomy): domain Bacteria; kingdom Bacillati; phylum Actinomycetota; class Actinomycetes; order Micrococcales; family Micrococcaceae; genus Arthrobacter; species Arthrobacter sp. Hor0625. Next base: position 288,729 of record NZ_CP199586.1, read on the forward strand.
CTGCAGGACACAAAAAGAGGGCCCCACTGGCTGTCGGCCAGTGGGGCCCTCCGTCGACTCAGCCCGCCTGCTTGGCTACCTCCTGAGCCCACAGGAAGAACTTGTTCGTCCCCAGGTCCTTGACCGTCGTGATGCCGAACGCGGCCTTCAAATGCTCGCCGTCGGCCTCGGTTACACCCTTGAGTGCGTCGACCGGCGAATTCGCCAGGTCGGCCACCGACTTGCCGTGATGCGCCTTGTCGAAATGATCTTCAATTCCCGCCATTGGACTTGCTCCTTCGCAAAGCAGCCGTGGGCCACGGCTGCGGCCGGCAGTGCTTAGTGCACCGAGCATATTCAACGCCTCCGGCCGCGACGCGTCTAGGGATCCGCGGCCGCTGCCGGTCAATCCGGGAGGAAACCCGGTACTACATGTGGACGTGCAGCCGCCGTGCCGCCTCGGAAATGGAGCCGCTGAGCGACGGGTACACGGTGAAGGTGCTGGCGACGTCGTCGACGTGCAGTTTCTGCGTCACGGCGAGGGAGATCGCGAAGATCAGCTCCGAGGCGTTGGGGCCGACGACGACGCCGCCGATCACGGTGCCGGAGCCCTTGCGCGCGAAGATCTTGATGAAGCCGTCCTTGTGGTTGCGCATCTTGGCGCGGGCGTTGCTGCGCAGCGAGAGCTTCACGACGTCGCCCTGGTACTTGCCGGAGTCGATCTCGGCCTCCGAGACGCCGACGTTGGCGATTTCCGGGGAGGTGAAGATGTTCGAGGCCACCTGGTGCAGCTTGAGCGGGGTGACGCTGTCGCCCAGGAAGTGCGCAATGGCGATGCGTCCCTGCATGGCCGCCACCGAGGCCAGGGCCAGCACGCCGGTGCAGTCGCCGGCGGCGTAGATGTTCGGCGCGGTGGTGCGCGAGACGCCGTCGACCTTGATGTGGCCGCTCTCGGTCAGTGCGACGCCGGCTTCCTCGAGGCCGATGCCGGCGGTGTTGGGGATGGAACCCACGGCCACCAGGCAGTGGCTGCCGGTGACCTTGGAACCGTCGCCGAGGGTGACCACGACGCCGTCGTCCGTGCGTTCCACGGTTTCGGCGCGGGCGCGCGAGAGCACCGTGACGCCGCGGCGTTCGAAGACGCCCTCCAGCACCTCGGCGGCATCCGTGTCCGAGCCGGGCAGCACCCGGTCGCGGGAGGAAATCAAGGTGACCTTGGAGCCCAGGCCGTTGTACGCGGAGGCGAATTCGGCGCCGGTGACGCCCGAGCCCACCACGATCAGCTCCTCGGGGAGCTCGTCCAGGTTGTAGATCTGCGCCCAGTTCAGGATGCGTTCGCCGTCCGGGCGGGCCGTGGGCAACTCGCGCGGGTGGGCGCCGACCGCCAGCAGGATGGCATCTGCCTCGATGGTCTCGGTGCCCTCGGCGGTGAGGACCTCGATGGTGTGGTTGTCCAGCATCCTGCCGGAGCCGAGCAGGATGCGGACGCCCTGGCCTTCGAGGCCTTTCTGGATGTCGGAGGACTGCTGCCGGGCCAGGCCCAGCAGGCGGTCGTTGATGTGCTTGAGGTCCGCGCGCATCGTCGGGGTGCAGTCGCCGCCGTCGAGGTCGAACTTGACGCCCAGCTCGCCGGCCTCGCCCACACGGGTCATCAGGTCCGCCGTCGCGATCAGGGTCTTGGACGGCACGACGTCGGTCAGCACCGCGGAGCCGCCGAGACCGGCGCGCTCAATGATGGTGACCTGCGCCCCCAGCGAGGCGGCGACCATGGCGGCTTCGTAGCCGCCGGGCCCTCCTCCAAGAATTGCGATCCGGGGTGCGCTGAAATCGGGATGCGTAGTCACAATCATCCATTGTCCATCATCCGGACCGACGCCACCAATAAAGCATGCTGGGCTGGGCCGGACGGGCAGGGTAGCTTGTACCAGTGAGTAATACAGAATTCCTGAACACGGACCCCTTCGACGCCGCCCGCGCCGCCGCCGACTACATTGCCGAAGAGACCGGCGTCGACAGCCACGACGTCGCGCTGGTGCTCGGGTCCGGCTGGGGTGACGCTGCGGAACTGATCGGCGAAACCACTGCCACCCTCTCCGCGGACGAGGTCCCGGGCTTCTCCTCCCCCTCCGTGGTGGGCCACGTCGGCACCATCCGCTCGGTCCTCACCCGCGAGGGCAAGCGCGCCCTGGTCCTGGGCGCCCGCACGCACTACTACGAGGGCAAGGGCGTCCGCGCAGTCGTGCACGGGGTGCGCACCGCCGCCGCCGCCGGCTGCAAGACCCTGGTCCTGACCAACGGCTGCGGCGGACTGAACGAGGCCTGGGCGCCCGGCACCCCGGTGCTGATCAGCGACCACATCAACCTCACCGCCGCTTCCCCGCTCGAAGGCGCCACCTTCGTGGACCTCACCGACCTCTACTCCTCCCGGATCCGCGGCCTGGCCCGCGAGGTGGACCCGAGCCTGGACGAGGGCGTGTACGCCCAGTTCACCGGCCCGCACTACGAGACCCCGGCCGAGGTCCAGTACGCCAAGCGGATCGGCGCATCGCTGGTGGGCATGTCCACCGCGCTGGAGGCCATCGCCGGCCGGCACGCGGGCATGGAGGTCTTCGGCATCTCGCTCGTGACCAACCTGGCCGCCGGCATCAGCCCGGTGCCGCTGAGCCACGAAGAGGTCCTCGAAGCCGGACAGGCCGCGGGGCCGCGGATCTCGAAGCTGCTCGCGGAGATTATCGCCAAGCTCTGAGCGGGCGCCGGCGCCGGGCGCCAATCTCTCAGCCGGCCGCCAGGTGCGTCAGCGTCCGCTCCCGGTCCCCCGGGAACCGCCGCTCCATGGATTCGGCGACCCCGGCGATCGTCTGGCGCGCCAGCGCCTGCCGCCACGCCAGCTCCGCCTGGCGCATGGTCTGGGAGATCAGGCAGGTCCGGACAAAGTTCTCCTGCCGGTCCGCGTCGGGGACATCGCCCAGGATGGCTTCGCAGCGGAAGCTCGGTTCCTGCCCTTCCAGCGCCAGGACCACATCCAGCACGCTGATGTTTTCCGGCCGCCGGGCCAGGTGGAAGCCGCCCCGGGGGCCCGAGACTGAGGTGAGGATCCCGGCGCGGACCAGGGCCTGGAGCTGTTTGTTCAGGTACGCGGCCGGGAGCTGGTAGAACGCCGCCAGCCGGGCGCTGTTCACGGCCTCCCCGGCCGGCGTCCAGGACATGTTGACGCAGGCGTGCAGTGCCCACTCGACCCCTCGACCCATTTTCATATTCCAGACGCTACGTGTCCGGAAAATTTGCTGTCAATGAGCGGCGGTCCCTCCGTAGCCATCCTGCGCAGATCCTTCGGAAGCCCTGCGCCGGGAAGGCAACCGGGAAGGCATTTGTCCCCGGAGCCGGCATTGATCGCTGCCACGGGGGTGCCGGCCCGCTGACCCGCCCGCGCCTGTCGGGGCGCGCCGGGCCCCGTTTTGGCGCTAGTTTGGTACCCATGACGTCTTCCGATGCCGCACTGACCCAACTGTTGAGCGACGCCCGTGAGTGGGCCGTCCAGGACCCGGATCCCGCCACCGCCGCCGCCCTGACCGAACTCGCGGGCCTCGCCGGCGACGGCGTCGCTGCCGCCCGGCAGGAACTGGCCGACAGCTTCAGCGGCACCCTCCAGTTCGGCACCGCAGGCCTGCGTGCCGCCCTCGGCGCGGGCCCCAACCGGATGAACCGCGTCGTGGTGCGCCGGGCCGCCGCAGGATTCGCGGCCTTCCTCACCCGCGCCGTCGCCGAGGCTGCCCCCGGCACCCGGCCGCGCGCCGTCGTTGGCTACGACGCCCGCTACAACTCGGACATCTTCGCCGAAGAAACCGCCGCGATCTTCACCGACGCCGGCATCGAGACGTTCCTGATGCCCGCCGCGCTGCCCACGCCGCTGCTGGCCTACGCGGTCCGGGCGCTGGAGTGCGACGGCGGGGTCATGGTCACCGCCAGCCACAACCCGCCGCAGGACAACGGCTACAAGGTCTACCTAGGCCGCCACGCCGTCGAGGACAACGGCCGCGGCGCCCAGATCGTGGCACCCTACGACGCGCTCATCGCCGCGGAGATCGACGCCGTCGGCCCCCTGGAAACGATCACGCTCGCCACGGACGGCTGGACGGTCCTGGAGGCGTCCATCGCCGCCGACTACCGTGCCGCCGTCGCCGCCCTCGCCGATCCCGGACACTTCCCGGCCCGCGACCTGAAAATCGTCCTGACGCCGATGCACGGCGTCGGCGGGGAGACCGCCGTGGCGGTGCTGGAGGCCGCAGGCTTCGCCGATGTCACCCTGGTCGCCGAGCAGGCGGACCCGGATCCCGACTTCCCCACCGTGAATTTCCCGAACCCGGAGGAGCCCGGCGCCCTCGACCTCGCCCTGGAGACCGCCGCCCGGGTGGACGCGGACATCGTGATCGCCAACGATCCCGACGCGGACCGCGCAGCGGTGGCCGCCAAGGACCCCGATACCGGCGCCTGGCGGATGCTGCGCGGCGACGAGGTCGGCGCCCTGCTGGGGGCCCATGTCGTGGCGCGCCTGGCAGCCGGCGACGCCGGTGCCCCCAGTGCCGGTTCCGGGGTGTTCGCGAACTCGATCGTTTCCTCCCGGCTGCTGGCCCGGATTGCCGCAGCGGCGGGGTACGCGCACGAGGAAACCCTCACCGGCTTCAAGTGGATCGCCCGGGTCCCCGGGCTGCTCTACGGCTACGAGGAGGCGCTGGGCTACTGCGTCGCGCCGTCCCTGGTCCGGGACAAGGACGGCATCTCCGCCGCGGTGCTCATCGCCGAACTCGCCGCGGCCGCGAAAGCCGACGGCAAAACCATCTTCGACACCTTGGACGAGCTCTACCTGGTGCACGGCCTGCACGCCAGCGACCAGCTCAGCATCCGGGTCGCTGACCTGGGCCTGCTGGACGCCATGATGAACCGGCTGCGGGTCAGCCCGCCCGAATCGTTCGGCGGCTCCGCCGTCGAGACCGCCACGGACCTGGCGGAGGGCAGCGAACAGCTCCCGCCCACCGACGGGCTGCTCTACCTGACCAAGGACCGCAGCCGCGTGATCATCCGCCCCAGCGGCACCGAACCGAAGCTCAAGTGCTACCTGGAGGTGATCCGCAGCGTCGGGTCCGCCGCGGAGCTGCCGCAGGCACGGCTCGAGGCCCGCGCCGCCCTGGACGGCGTGCTCGCCGACGTCCGCGAGGCGCTGGGGCTCTAACCTCCCCGAGATGACACGTCGTGGCAGTGTCCGGCCCCAACACTGCCACGACGTGTCATCTCGGCGGCTACCGGATCCGTGTGTGACCCACGGCATTACCACCTGGTAACAACTGGCGAACGGACCGCGAAAATACTGCAACACCGCGGAAATCTGCCGGAAAAAGCACACCCCTACGCTGGGACCATCAGGAACACGGGCCACATCCGGCCCACCAGCGAAAGGGCCAGCACATGTCCGTCACGGAAGCGTCCGCCACCTCCACTGCCCCCGCCGGATCCCCGGCGCGGCCGCGCATCGTGATCGCCGGGGCCGGGCCGGCAGCGCAGGCCCTGGTCCGCCGGCTCATCCGCACCCCGTTTGCCGGCGCCATCACGGTGCTGAGCAACCGCGACGACGCCCCGGAGGAACTGCTCGACCTGGCGCTCCTGCCGCAGGTCTCGGTCCGGTTCGGCCAGCCGGCCAGTTTCATCGACGCCGAAGCACGCCGGGTCACGACCGCCGACGGCCTGGAGCTCGCCTACGACCAGCTGGTGATCGCTACCGGATCGGCCCCCGCGCACGCCCCGATCGAGGGTGCGGCCCGGTGCCTGAGCTATTCCACCATTGACGATGCCACCCGCCTCGGGGACGCGGTCAGGGACGTCACCCGGGTCCTCGGCCGCCGGCCGCTGGGCATCCTCGTGGGCACCGGCACGGCGGCGGGCCAGGCCGAAGCGGTGCTGCGGGCCCGCGGTGTCCGCCCGGTCCGCACCACCGTGCGCCCGGCGGCGGTCCTGCCCACCCTCGCCGGCTCGGCGCTGCCCGCCGCCGGGATCGTGTTCGACGACGGCTCCAGCATGAGCGGTGACCTGGTGGTCCTCGCCGAGGAGCGGGTGGCCCGGGACGGCCTCGCGGCAACCGCCGGTCTGGCCACCGCAGCGCAGGGCGGGATCGCCGTGGGGCCCGACTACCGCACCTCGGTGCCGGGCATCTGGGCCATCGGCGACGCCGCATCCCTCGACGGTGTCCGTCTGGGCCTGCTCGCGGCCGCTGCAACCGCCGCCGGTGCCTGCGCCGCGGGGTTGCTCCAGGTGTGCCTCTCGGAGCCCCTTGCTGACGCGGCGTAGGACCGGCGCCGGCCGGACCCCTTATGGCAAGATGGTGCACTGACAAGCAAGGACACACGCCGTGTCAGCAGGACGGGCCGGGGACGGTCCGGTTCCGCCACGAAAGGGACCACATGAGCAACGAAGCCACCACGGCCGCCGGCACCGCCGGCAGCGAGACCCCCGGCACCGCCGCGGGCACCGCCGGAAACATTGCCGCGTTCATCGACCACACCCTGCTCAAGCCGGAGGCCAGTGAGGCCGAGATCCTGAAGGTGTGCGCCGAGGCGGCCGAGTACCAGTTCAAGTCGGTCTGCGTGAACCCCGTCTGGGTCAAGACCGTGAAGACGGCGCTGCGCGGCTCCGGCGTGCTGACCTGCTCCGTGGTCGGGTTCCCGCTGGGCGCAACGCCCAGCGACGTGAAGGCCTTCGAAGCCCGCGGCGCGGTACTCGACGGCGCCGACGAGGTGGACATGGTCATCAACATCGCTGCCGCGCGCGCCAATGACAAGGGCGCCCTGGTGGACGACATCCGTGCGGTGGCCGAGGCCGTGCACGCCGGCGATGCCATCCTGAAGGTCATCATCGAGACTTCACTGCTCAACGACGACCAGAAGGTCCTGGCCTGCGAGGCCGCCGTCGAGGCCGGCGCGGATTTCGTGAAGACGTCCACGGGCTTCAACGGCGGCGGCGCCACGGTCGAGGACATCGCGCTGATGCGCCGCACCGTGGGCCCGGACCTCGGCGTCAAGGCCTCCGGCGGCGTGCGCTCGCTCGCCGACGCTCAGGCTATGATTGCTGCAGGTGCAACACGTATTGGCGCCAGCTCCGGCATCGCGATCGTCAAGGGTGAACAGGGTTCATCCGCGTACTGACCGCCCGCCGGCACAAGACGCTGACGCCACAGTTTTGAGCCCCCCGGGGCCGAGGAGGAACGAATGTCCAGCAACACCACCAAGACCCGCCGCGGCGAGAGCAGCCTGGCATCCAGCGTCGTGCTGTTTGTCCTGATGATGGCCCTGTTCTTTGGCGCCCTGTACTCGCTGTCCTTCCTCACGCTCGGCAACCCGTGGCCGATGGCTGCCTGCCTGGGGCTGTTCGCGCTGGCGTTCTGGATCCCGCAGACCATCACCGGCCGCTCGGATTCCGCGGGCGAAAGCTAAACACGTCTTACCCTGAAGCCCCGGTCCGCCGGGGCTTCAGTCGTTTAACCCGGCGGCCCCGAACGCGGCGCCTCTTTTCGCGCCGGATCCGGAAACGCGCGGCGGTTTCGGACCTAAGCACCCGGGGCCCCGGGGGCGCCGGTCCGAAACCATAGCGAAAACGGCAAGGGCCGACGTCGGGCCGTCCCGGTTTGATGCCGGAGGGCCCGGCGCCGATGCCGCAGCCGCTACGCCCCGCCGACGGCCCCGAGCAGGCGGTCGATGAGGGCGGTGCCGAACGCGAGCGCGGCCGGGAAGTGCCCCTTGGCCAGCGCCAGGCCAGCGGAGAAGAGGCCGATCATGGCGTAGGCGCTGACCGGGATGAGCACGAACCATTCGCGCCGTGATCCGGCCCGGCCCAGCAGCGGGATGGAGAAGGCCCCGTTGGCCTTCCAGATGTCCTTGACCAGCGGCAGCCTGCGCAGGACCTTGGGCGGTTTGACCACCACCGGCCAGAGCAGCGGCACTCCCCCGGTGGTGATCATGTCCCCCACGATGTGCACCAACACGCCGGTGAGCATGGACACCGGCAGCCAGGACCACTGGTGCGGGGCGAACCAGGTCACCAGGCCGGCCATGGCGAGCGCGAAGATCCAGTTGCTGACCACGCCGTACTTGGGGAACAGCTTCAGTGCTTTCGCGGCGATGTTGATCATGAACATGCACAGCAGCCCGGCGCCCACGGACAGCAGGCCCCAGTCGGTCTGCAGCTGGATCTTCCCAGCCAGCGCGGCGAGCAGCACGAAGAACGCCGCGCCGAGCACCGAGTGCGTGCCCTGGCGGTGGCCGCCGGAGGCGTTCTCGATCCCCACCGCGATCAGGTTCGACAGCGGCGGCAGGGCGTGCGCGACCGTGCTTGAGCGGTGGTCCCAGTCGCAGACCAGGGCCGTGCCCGCCGTCGCCATCCCGCCGATCACGATCCCGGTGGGGTCCAGCGGATACCAGCCCAGCGCGTACGGCCCGGTCGAGGCGATCGCCACCCACGCCGCGGCCCCGGACGCGGCGTGGTGTCCTCCCATCACGGGCTAGCCCACGGAGAGCGGGGCGTCGGAGAAGATCGCCTCGATCACGCTGTTGGCCCAGGCCAGGATCTCGGCGTCCTGCAGGTCGCGGCCGCCGATCCGGGCCGTCTTGGGCTTGGGGATCAGGACCGCGTCCAGGGCCGGCTTGGCCTGCGAACCGGGGTACATCCGGGCCAGCCGCATCAGCTTGGACTCGGGCAGCTGCGCCGGGGAGAACTTGATGAAGTTGCCCTGCAGTGCGACGTCGGTCAGGCCGGCCTCGCGCGCCCCGACCCGGAAGCGGGCCACGGCGACGAGGTTCTGGGCCGGCAGCGGCAGCTCGCCGTACCGGTCCACGAGTTCGGCCTGGACCTCGTCGATCGCCTCGTGGGTCAGCGCGGCGGCCAGCTTGCGGTAGGCCTCCAGGCGCAGCCGTTCGCCGGGCACGTAGTCGTGCGGCAGGTGCGCGTTGACCGGCAGCTCGATCTTCATCTCGGCGGCCTTCTCCTCGGCCTCGCCGCGGTAGTCCGCCACAGCTTCACCCACCAGCCGGATGTAGAGGTCGAAGCCGACGCCCTGGATGTGGCCGGACTGTTCACCGCCGAGCAGGTTGCCGGCGCCGCGGATTTCAAGGTCCTTCATGGCCAGCTGCATGCCGGCGCCGAGTTCGTTGTGCGTCGCCACGGCCTTGAGCCGTTCCAGCGCCACCTCGCCCAGGGGCTTCTCCGAGGGGTAGAGGAAGTAGGCGTAGGCGCGTTCCCGGCCGCGGCCGACGCGCCCGCGCAGCTGGTGTAGCTGGGACAGGCCGTACTTGTCCGCGCCGTCGACGATCAGGGTGTTGGCGTTGGAGATGTCCAGGCCGGTCTCGATGATCGTGGTGCAGACCAGCACGTCGAAGCGCTTTTCCCAGAAGTCGACGATGATCTGCTCCAGCCGGCTCTCGGACATCTTGCCATGCGCGACCTCCACGCGGGCCTCCGGGACAAGCTCGCGGATCTTGGCGGCGGTCCGTTCGATCGTGGAGACGCGGTTGTGCACGAAGAACACCTGCCCCTCGCGCATCAGCTCGCGCCGGATCGCGGCGGAGGTCTGCTTGTCCGTGTACGGGCCGACGTAGGTGAGCACCGGGTGGCGCTCCTCCGGCGGGGTGGCCAGGGTGGAGGTTTCCCGGATGCCGGTCAGCGACATCTCCAGGGTGCGCGGGATCGGGGTGGCGCTCATGGCCAGGACGTCCACGTTGGTGCGCATCTTCTTCAGCGCTTCCTTGTGTTCGACCCCGAAGCGCTGCTCCTCATCCACGATCACCAGGCCCAAGTCCTTGAACGCGAAGTCCTTGGACAGCAGCCGGTGGGTGCCGATCACCACGTCCACCGCGCCGTTCTTGACCCCCTCGGCCGTTTCCTTGGCCTCCTTCGGGCTCTGGAACCGGGACAGCGGCTTGACCCGCAGCGGGAAGCCGGAGAACCGTTCGGTAAAGGTCTCGTAGTGCTGCTGGGCGAGCAGCGTGGTGGGCACCAGCACGGCGACCTGCTTGCCGTCCTGGACGGCTTTGAACGCGGCCCGGACGGCGATCTCAGTCTTGCCGTAGCCGACGTCGCCGGAGACCAGGCGGTCCATCGGGATTTCCCGTTCCATGTCGGCCTTGACCTCGTTGATGGTGGTCAACTGGTCCGGGGTTTCCACATAGGGGAAGGCTTCCTCGAGCTCGCGCTGCCAGGGGGTGTCCGGACCGAAGGCGTGGCCGCGGGAGGCCATCCGGGCCGAGTAGAGCCGGATCAGCTCGCCGGCGATCTCCTTGACCGCCTTGCGGGCCTTGGACTTGGTGCTGGCCCAGTCGGAGCCGCCCATCTTGCTCAGCACCGGGGTGTCCCCGCCGACATAGCGGGTGACCTGGTCCAGCTGGTCGGTGGGCACGAAGAGCCGGTCCCCCGGCGCGCCGCGCTTGGACGGGGCGTATTCAAGCACGAGGTATTCGCGCACGCCGTCGCCGCCTCCGGCCACCTTGCGCTGGATCAGTTCCACGAACCGGCCGATGCCGTGCTGTTCGTGCACCACGAAGTCCCCGGCCAACAGCTGCAGCGGGTCGACGGCGTTGCGCCGCTTGGAGGGCATCTTCCGCATGTCCTTGGTGGACCCCGCGGAGGTCCGGCCCAGCAGGTCCGCTTCGGTCAGCAGCGCCGTCTTGAGCCCGTCGAGGACGAATCCGCGGCCGACGCAGGCGGTGGTCACCTCGATCAGGCCGGGCTGCGGCTCGGCCTCCAGGGCCTCCACCCGGGCGCAGGGGATGTCATTGTCGTGGAAGAGCTCGGCCAGGCGCTGGGCGGGTCCGGGCCCTTCGGTGGCGACGACGATCCGCCACTGGTCCCGCACGTGAGAGCCGATGAAATCCATCATCTCGGCGACATCGCCCTGGTAGCCGCGCGGTTCGCGGGCACGCAGGTTCAGCACGTCCACCTCGGGCAGCAGCTCCTCGTCACTGGCGAGCGAGCTGATCGCCCACCAGGACACCTGGTGCTCCAGCGCCGTGGACCGGGTCTCAGCCAGGGACCGGAAGCTGGCCGAGTGCAGCGCCTGCGAGGCGGCGGCGCTCAGGTCCAGCGGCGCCGCTCCCCCGTCGGACGCGGTGGACCAGGCGGCCTCCAGGAACTCCTCGTTGGTCGCGGCCAGGTCGTGCGCACGGGTGCGCACCTTCTCGGGTTCGATGACGACCGAGATCGACCCCGCGGGGAACTGGTCCAGGAGCGGGACCATGGCGTCGACCAGCACGGGCGCGAGCGACTCCATGCCCTCGACGGCGATGCCCCCGGCGATCTTCTCCAGCATGTCCGCCGCGGCCGGCAGCTCGGCCTTGAGCGTCGCGGCCCGGGACATGACCGAGGGGGTGATCAGGATTTCGCGGCACGGCGGGGCGTGCAGCACGGTGGGGTGGTGCACGCCGGGGGCCGACAGGGACCGCTGGTCGGCGACGGCGAACCAGCGCATCTGCTCCACCTCGTCGCCGAAGAACTCCACCCGGATCGGGTGGTCCTCGGTGGGCGGGAAGACATCCAGCATGCCGCCGCGGACGGCGAACTCACCGCGCCGGGTGACCATGTCCACCCGGGCGTAGGCGGCGTCGGCGAGGCTCTTGACGACGCCGCCGAAGGGGGCTTCCTGGCCCACGGTGAGGGTCACCGGAACCAGCTCGCCAAGCCCGGCCACGATCGGCTGGACCACGGCGCGGACCGGCGCGACGATGACGCGCAGGGCGGCGCCGCCGTCGCTTCCGGGGTGGGCGAGGCGGCGGAGGACCGAGAGCCGGCGGCCCACGGTGTCCGAGCGCGGCGAGAGCCGCTCGTGCGGCAGGGTCTCCCAGCTGGGGAATTCGGCGACCGTGTCCGCGGGCAGGAACGCCGCCAGCGCCGCGGCAAGGTCCTCGGCCTCCCGGCCGGTGGCGGTGACCGCCAGCACGACCGGGGCACCGCCGTCGTCCGCGCCGGCGGCGAGGCCGTCGGCGACCTCCGCGAGCAGCGCCGCGCGCAACCCGGCCGGGGCGCTGATCTGGTAGCCCTCGCTGCGGGCGGCAAACGGCCGGGACGCTTCGGCCTGCACCCGGGCGAAGGTGGCATCCGCGGCGAGGACGCGCCGCAGGCCGGTAAGAGAGGGGCCGTTGAGGCTCATGGCTGAAACTCCTGGTAATCGCGGGGAGGCAGGCAACACGAATACCCGAAATTCACAAGAATCCCGGGGTGCTTCCAGCCTACCGCGCCCCGGCGCCGGGCCGGGACCCGGGGCTAAGCTGGCAGGAACGGGCGCCGGCCCGCCCCGCAGTCCCGCCGCCCAGTCCGGCGGGGGCGGCGCTCCGAATGCCTTATGTCCGCCCACAGTAAGGAGCCACCATGAACGGCACCCCCGACGCCCAGGCCACGAAGAGCGTCCTCGTCACCGGCGCCACCGGCTACATCGGCGGCCGCCTGGTCCCCCGGCTGCTCGAGGCCGGCCACCGGGTCAAGGTCCTGGTCCGGACCCCGGCCAAGATTGCGGGCGTCCCGTGGCTGGAGCAGGTCGAGGTCGTCCAGAGCAGCCTCGACGACGGCGCGGCGCTGCAGGCGGCGCTGGAGGGGGTCGACGTCTTCTACTACCTGGTGCATTCAATGGCCGGCGGAGCCGGCTTCGAGGCCAAGGAGAAAGCCATGGCCGAGACGGCAGCGAAGGCTGCCGCCGGGGCCGGTGTGGAGCGGATCGTCTACCTGGGCGGGCTGCACCCCTCCGGCGCCGAACTGTCCACGCACATGCGCTCCCGCGAGGCCGTGGGCAAGGTCTTCCTCGACGGGCCGGTGGACGCGGTCGTGTTCCAGGCCGGCGTGGTGATCGGCTCCGGCTCCGCGTCCTTCGAGATGATCCGGCACCTGTCCGAGACCCTGCCGGTGATGCCGGCCCCCAGCTGGGTGCGGAACAAGATCGAGGCCATCGCGGTCCGGGACGTGCTGCATTACCTGGTCGGCGCGGCGTCCCTGGAGGGCCGGATCAACCGCACCTTCGACATCGGCTCGCGGCAGGTGCTCAGCTACGCCGGGATGATGCAGGAGTACGCCGCCGAGGCCGGACTTCCGCACCGGGTGGTGCTGGCCCTTCCCATCCCCGCGCCCAAGCTCGCCGGCATGTGGGTTGCCCTGACCACGCCGATTCCGCTGTCCATGTCGCTGCCCCTCGTGGAGTCGCTGCAGCACGACGCCGTCTCCCGGGAACACGACATCGACGACTACATCCCGCTGCCCGAGAGCGGCCTCACCCCGTACCGGCGGGCGGTGGCCCTGGCCCTGGGCAAGGAACGGGACGGGCAGGTGGAGACCACCTGGGCCAACGCCGGGGCCGACGCCGACCCGCTGCCCAGCGACCCCGAGTGGGCCGGGCACCGCGTGTACGTGGATGAGCGCTCCTACTCCAGCCCGGTGGACCCCCGGCATGTCTGGACCATCATCGAAGGGATCGGCGGCCGCAACGGCTGGTACTCGCTGCCGCTGGCCTGGAGCGTACGGGGCTGGCTGGACAAGCTGACCGGCGGCGCAGGGCTGGCCCGCGGACGGCGGCACCCGCACCTGCTGGCCGAGGGCGAGGTGGTCGACTGGTGGCGGGTCGAGCGGATCGACCGCGGCCGGCTCCTCCGGCTGCGGGCCGAGATGCGCGCACCCGGCCGGGCCTGGCTCGAGCTGTCGGTGGAGCCCGACGGCGCCGGCAGCCGCTACCGGCAGCGGGCGATCTTCTTTCCCAAGGGCCTCAGCGGCAAGCTGTACTGGCTCGCGGTCCTGCCGTTCCACAGCCTCATTTTCCCCGCCATGTCACGGAATATCGCGGCGGCGGCGCAACGCCTCGCAGAGACGGAGCGAGAGACGGAGCCACCGGCCGAATCGGAACCGGCCGGGCCCACCGCGTAGGATATTGGGAGCCCGAAACGACCAGTTCACCCTTTTTGGAGGACCCCCATGGCCCTGAGTGCATCCACCACCCTGCCGCACAGCGTTGAGAGCGTCACGGCTGTTTTCGTCAACGAGGACTTCCTGCGCCACACCAGCGAGCTGGTCGGCGGAACCCTGGAATCGTTCGCCGTCGACGGCGACCTCGCCGGCGCGTTCAACACCACCACCGTCCGCACCATCCCCACCACCCGGATGCCCGACCTGGCCCGGAAGTTCGTCGGCGAGAGCCTGAAGGTCACCCAGCTTGAGAGCTGGGCCGCCCCGGCCGCCGACGGCTCCCGGGAAAGCAGCATCTCGCTCAAGGTCGCCGGCGCCCCGCTGGACGTCAACGCCGTGCAGCGCCTGGTCGCCGACGGCGGCAGCACCCGGATCGAGCTTGAGGGCACGGTGACCTCGTCCGTGCCGCTGCTGGGCGGGAAGATCGCCGACGCCGCCGAGCCGATGGTCGGCAAGGCCCTGAACATCCAGTCCACCCAGGCCCAGGCCTGGCTCGAAAGCCACTAGGCGATGGAGCTGCCCGCGGCCCTCGCCGTCGTCCTGGTCATTGCCGGGGTCTGGTCCCTGGCCGTCTGGCCGCAGTTCCTGCGCCGGGTCATGAAGGACCCGCGGGCCCGGGACGCGGCCGGGAAGGCCACCCGGTTCCTGACCGTCCACGTCGTGCTGGTCAGCGTCTCGATGCTGCTGGGCGCGGCGACGGCGGCGATCGGGGTCGCGGGCCTGCTCGGCTAGGCGCCGCCCCGGGGCCGCGGGACAGGGCGGCGCGCCGGGGCTAGACTCGGGCCATTGCCGGTCCGCTGTCGAAGGGAAGATGCCAGTGCGGCCCCACCGTGTGGCCCTCTGGGCCCTTCTGGCCTACCTCGGCCTGCTCGCTGCAGTGGCGTTCTGGCCGCAGCCCGTGGACCGGCCGGTGGCCGGGCTGCTGCATTCCGCGCTGCGCTGGCTGCACCGCAACGGCGCGCCCGGCTGGGTGGATTACGGCGCCGTCGAGTCGGCCGCCAATGTCCTGCTCTTCATCCCGCTCGGCCTGCTGGTGTCCCGGCTCGCGGGCCCCGGCTTCTGGTGGCTGGGAACAGCCGCTGGACTGCTGACCTCCTGTGCGATCGAAGCTGCGCAGTTCCTCTTCCTGCCGGCCCGCTACCCCACCGCCGCCGACGTGCTGGCCAATACCCTCGGCGCCGTGCTGGGGACACTGCTCGCCGCCTTGCTGGGCCGG
Organism: Arthrobacter sp. Hor0625; assembly: GCF_052567525.1. Taxonomy (NCBI): domain Bacteria; kingdom Bacillati; phylum Actinomycetota; class Actinomycetes; order Micrococcales; family Micrococcaceae; genus Arthrobacter; species Arthrobacter sp. Hor0625. The sequence continues at coordinate 303,895 of NZ_CP199586.1, forward strand.
CGACGGCGGTCCTGACGGCCCGCGCCCGCCCGGGTGCCGCCGGACCTGGTGCGCGTCCGGCCCTGGTGCGCGTCCGACCCGGTACCGCGGGGTCAGGCCTGGTGGTCTTGGCCGGCCAGCGCCTGGGCGAGGGCGTCCTCCGCCGCGACCCAGGAGAGCATGGCGCACTTCACCCGGGCGGCGTAGCGCGCCACGCCTTCAAAGGCCGCCGCGTCGCCCAGGATCTCCGGATCAGCCGGAACCTTGCCGCGCGAGCGCAGCACCTCACGGAACCTGTCGATCACGCGCTGCAGTTCGGCCGCCTCAAGGCCGTCGGCCAGGTCGGTCAACACGGAGGCCGAGGCCATCGAAATGGAACAGCCTTCGCCGTCCCAGCGCAGCCCGCTGACCTTCCCGTCCGCCACCGTCACCCGGACGGTGATTTCGTCGCCGCAGACCGGATTGAGCTGGTGCGACTGGCCGCTGGCGGCCCCCGCCGGCAGCTCCGCCCCGGCCAGGCCGCTGCCGTGGCGCAGCTTGGAGTGCTCCAGGATGATCTGCTGGTACAACTGGTCAAGGCTCATGCTGGGGGTGTCCTTAGGCTTGGAAGTATCCGCGGACGCCGGCGACCGCCTCGAGGAAGGCGTCGACGTCGTCGGTGGTGTTGTACAGGTAAGTGCTGGCCCGGGTGCTGGCCGTCAGGCCAAGGCGGCGGTGCAGCGGCTGGGCGCAGTGGTGGCCCACCCGGACGGCGATGCCGCGGCTGTCGAGGAACTGGCCGACGTCGTGGGCGTGGACGCCGGCGACGTCGAACGCGGCCAGTCCGATCCGTTCCCGCCCGGCGGCCGGCCCCAGCACCCGGATTCCGGGGATGGCTTCGAGGCCCTCCACGAGCCGCTGGCCCAGCGTCGTTTCCCAGGCGTGGATCCGGTCCAGGCCCGTTTCACCCAGGTAGTTCGCGGCGGCGGCGAGCGCGACTGCCTGCGAGATCTTTTGGGTGCCGGCCTCAAAGCGCTGCGGGCTGGGAAGGAACGCGGCGCGGTCCATGGTGACGGTGGTGATCATCGATCCGCCGGTCAGGAACGGCGGCATCGCGTTGAGCAGTTCCGCCCGTCCGTAGAGGCCGCCGATCCCGGTGGGGCCGAGCATCTTGTGTCCGGAGAAGACGGCGAAGTCGACGTCCAGGGCTTTCACGTCCAGGGCCAGGTGCGGGGCGGACTGGCAGGCGTCGAGCACGACCAGGGCGCCGGCAGCCCGGGCCAGCGCGACCAGTTCGGATACCGGGTTGATGGTGCCGAGGACGTTGGAGGCGTGGGTGAACGCCAGGATCCGGGTGCGGCTGCCGATGAGGCGGGCGGCGGCGTCGAGGTCCAGGTCGCCGGCGTCGTCGACCGGGATGTACTTCAGTGCCGCGCCGGTGCGCGCGGCCAGTTGCTGCCAGGGAATCAGGTTGGCGTGGTGCTCCATTTCCGTGACCACGATCTCGTCGCCCTCGGCCAGCGCGAAGCGCCTGGCCTCTGCGGGCGAGCCGGGCAACGAGGCGTTCAGGAAGGAGTAGCTGAGCAGGTTCAGGCCCTCGGTGGCGTTGGAGGTCCAGATCAGTTCGTCGGGGTCTGCGCCGATGAAGGCCGCGACCGTCTCCCGGGCGTCCTCGAACGCGTCGGTGGCTTCCACCGCGAGGTGGTGCGCACCCCGGTGTACCGCGGAGTTCCGCTGCTCGTAGAATTCCTGCTCCGCCTCCAGCACGCTGAGCGGGTTCTGCGACGTCGCGCCCGAGTCCAGGTAGACCAGCGGCCGGCCGTTGACGGTCCGCTGCAGGATGGGGAAATCGTTGCGGATCCGCATGACTTCCTCGTTGCCCAGCGCCGTGGCGGAGCGGAGGAGATGGGCTGGGGTGGCAACCATGGGCAGAAACTCCTGGATCGGTCCTCGCGCGGACGCCGCGGCCGGCTGTGCCGCCGGCGCGGGGAAATACGTCACGCAGATTAATCCTAATTATCCCACGGCGGTCCGGCGGCGGCGGACAGCCGAACGCCCCGCCCGGATCTGGGGCCCGGGCGGGGCGTCGGTTCCGCGGAGTTCCTGCTGGTCCCCTGCGGGTGGGACCGGGTTAAGGGAGCCGGCGGCGGCTGGGGGGAGAGCCTCGGTCTCAGAAGGCTCTGACGCCGCCGGCTCCGACTTTGGGGTACGGCTGCCAGGGGCACCGTACGGCTCCAATGAAGGAGTTCGGGAAGGAGCGGCCAAGGCCGCCCTCTTAGCACTATTTTAGATCGTGTCTTTGAAACTTCGTTTAGTACTTCGCCTTGCGAATGCGCGGGTAGTCCGGTCCCCCAATGTGGTCGTCCCCGGTAAGGCTCTCCCGTTCCGGGGACTGGCTTAAGTCAATCGTGATGGCCCAATCCGCACACGAGTAGGGTTTACCCGACTTCTTCACGGTTCCCCAGGGGTCCACTACTTGCCCATACTCACGCCACCCCCAATTCCCTTGGTGCGTGGCGCGTGGCGCGTGGGGCGTGGCCCACGGCACCCGGGTCCCGGGCGCTACGGCGGCTGGTGGTTGTTGTTGCGGATGTTCAGGAGCTCTCCGCGCCGGCTCACGCCGAGCTTTCCGAAAATCCGGTAGAGGTGTCCCTCGACGGTGCGCTGGGACAGGGTCAGCCTGGCGGCGATTTCCGCGTTCGTGGCGCCGCCCGCCACCAGGTCAAGGATCTCGGACTCGCGGGCGGTGAGCTCTGCGTGGTTTTCGCCGTGCACGATGTCCAGCTGGCCGGACATGCCGGCGGCGACCATCCGGTGGTGCACCTTGCGCTGGACCGCGGTCAGTTTCCACTTCTCGGGGTCGTCCTTCAAGAGCCGAGCAGCCTGCTGGGCGGCTTCGAGGGCCAGCAGCAGGTGCCCGGCGTTCATGGCCTGGTCGCTGAGGGCCATGAGGCCGGGCGAATCCCCTGCGGCGACACTCAGTGCGTAGGTGTGCAGCAGCCGCGCCTCCGGCCCCTCCAGGGCGGCGCTGCTGGCTGCCAGTTGCTCGGCCGCGCCGGTGTCGCCGGCGCGGACGGCAAGCCGCCGGATGTCCGTCTCCACGGTGCGGAGCCCCTGCCGCTGCGCTTCGTCCGCGAGGCGAGCCAGTTCCCGCCGCGCGGCCCCGGCGTCCCCGCCCGCGCCCTGCTCGGCGGCGGTGCAGTACGCCTCGGCGAGCAGCCTCAACGTTTCCGGTGCCCGGTAGTCGGCACTGCGGAAGGCTTGGGCCTGTTCGGCGGCTTCGTCGAGCTGCCCTGCGGTGGCGGCGGCATAGGCGGCGAGTGCGCGTCCGAAAGCGAGGACCTGCCAGGGGTCGGCGATCAGCAGCTCCTCCACGGCGAGCAACAGCTCGGCCAGGCTTTCCGGGACCCGGCCCTGGCGCAGCCGGGAGTAGCCTCGCATCAGGTGGAGCAGCCCGCCGCTGTAGAGCAGCCGCGTCGGCATTCCCGAGGCGTAGTCATCCAGGACGCTGGCGAGTTCCTCCCATTCCCCGGCCCGGGCCAGGGCCAGGCAGTGCCGCGCCAGCACGTCCTCGTAGCTCAGCGGGAGGGCCAGCCCGTCAGTCCGGGCCGCATGCCAGGCCTCGCGGCCCAGGCCGAGGGCCGCCAGGACCCGGCCCTCGGCCATCCATGCCTCGGCCAGGCGGGAGGCGGCCGGGATGCGGATGTCGGGGTTGTTGTCGGCCTCGGCGAGCAGGGCCTGGAGCCGTTCCGCCAGTTCCGCGGTCCGGCCGTCCCAGTCCTCCAGGGCCAGGGCGGAGGCGAGGCCCACTCCCGGCGACAACCAGGCGGACCGCCCTGCCGGGTCCCCGCTGGCAGCGTCCGGGCCGGTAGCGTCCCGGCCCGCCGCGTCCGGCCCGCCGGGTTTGTCCGGCCCCTGTCCGGGCGGTTGCGCGTCGGTCCCGGACGCCGCCAGCGGGACGTCGAGCCCGGCCGCCAGATCCTTAAGCCGGCCGGCCAGGAGCGCGGCCAGATAGGACGCCCGCCCGTACCGCAGCGGCTGGGCCGCCCGCAGCCCGTCCGCGGCGTCCGAGCGCCGGCCGAGGATGTAGTCAGAGTAGGCCAGTTGGAGCCGTGCTTCAGGGCGGAGCGGCCCGGGGCCGATGGCCTCGGCGGCCCGGCGAGCCGTTGCCGTGTCCAGGCCGGCGTTGGCCGCGATGGCTCCCTCCAGCAGGTCACCGGCTGGCGGCTCGGCCCCGGAGTCCAGCGCCCAGCGCAGCTGGTTCAGGACGGCGTCGGGCAGGACCTTGCCCGCCCAGGGAAGGGCCAGCAGGCTGGCCCGCAGTCCGGCGCTGCGGCCCGCGGGCACCCGCCGCCGGATGATCTCCCCGATCAGCGGGCTGGCTGGCCGGACGATGCGGTCCGGCTCCCGCGAGACGGTGATGATGCCCGCCCCTTCCAGCGCGTCGACGGCCCGCGGGCTGCTGAAGCGCAGGATCTGGCCCAGGGACAGCGGACCGGCGAGGGCGACGATTGCGGCGGCGGTCTTCTCCTCGTCGGACATGGAACGCAGGTGGTGGTCCAGCAGGTCCGCCGCCGGCACGTCGCCGAGGTCCGGGGGCGCCAGCAGGAACCAGGTTCCCCGGCGCTTGGCCAGGGCCCCGGTGGCGCGGGAATGCTCGATGAGGGACAGCAGCATGTAGGGGTTGCCCTCGGTCGCACTGGCGAACAATTCGCTCACCCAGGGGGACACGTCGGCGTGCAGCACCTGTTCGCACAGCTGGTGCACTTCGGCCCGGCTCAGCGGGACGAGATCGAACTTTGCGACGACGCCGTCGCCCCAGAGGGCGAGGAACTCCTCGGGGACCTGGGTGCCCGGGCGGCAGGCGGCGAGCAGCCGCGCGGCCCCGGTGGCGACCGCCTGGGCGAGCAGCCGTGTGGTCCCCCGGTCCAGGTACTGGGCGTCGTCGATGACGAAGAGCGCGAGCGCCGGTTCGGCCCTGAGGGCCGCTGTCACCGCCGCCAGGACGGCGCTGGAGGAATCAAGGTCGTGGTCCGGCAGCCCGGCCAGGTAAGGGGCCAGCGCCCCGAACTGGACCGAGGCCAGGGCCTGGGTGGCGGTGAGCCGGATGATGGAGCCCTGCCCGTGGAGCTCGGCCAGCACGGCCTTGACCACGACGGTTTTACCCGACCCGGCCCCGCCCAGGATGAGGGCACCGGCCCTTCCCTCGTCCCGCAGGCAGTGGACCACATCCTTGACCACCCCGGAACGGCCGATCAGGATGGCGGCATCTGTCAGGCTTTCCACGAGGCTCCTCACCCGCCGCCGCTGTCCGGGCCGGGGCCGCCGTCCCCCGGGTCAGCCGATGCGCGCGCTGGCGGCCGGTCCCGAGATGACATCTTTGAGCTCCGACCGGCTGGCCACGTGGAGTTTCGCGTAAACCTGGTACAGGTGCCCTTCCACGGTGCGGACCGACACGTGCATCTGCTCGGCGATTTTGCGGTTCGGGGTCCCGGCTGCCGCCCGGACCGCCACTTCGCATTCCCGGGCGGTCAGCGTGGTGGTGGTGAGGGAATGCAGCCCGTTGCCCGGATTACCGAACCTGCTGTCCAGGGACTGCTCGGTCCGCTGCGCAACGCGCAGCGCAATCCGGTTGCCCGCCTCGTTGGCGCAGAACACGGCCCGCCGGGCCACGTCGCGGGCGAACACCGCGTTCCCGGCGGCGTCCGCGTCCTTGGCCACCGCGAGCAGCTGCTCGCTGGAACCGTCCTTGACCCCTTCCGCCAGGCGCAGGCACAGCATGGCGAAATGCCCGGTGACCTGGCTGGCGAGACCGGCGAGCTTCTGGCACAGCTGCCGGTCCCCGAGGCGGGCCGCGGCGGAGAGGAAAAGCAGCCCGGTGGCCGGTGATCCGGCGTCGGCCTCGCTTCCGGCCTCGTCCACGAGGGTGCGGATCGCGGAGGCCCGCTGCCCGAGTTCAGCCAGCGCGCACAGCTCAAAGTACCGGGTCATCCGCCGCACCAGCCAGGAGCTGTTGCCCTGCGGCTGTGCCACGTCGGCCAGCAGCCCGGCCGCCTTCTCTTCATCGCCGGCGAGGCCTGCGGCGTAGGCGCAGGCCGCCGTCGCCAGTGCGGACAGGCCGTCGGGATCGCCGGTGCGCAGCTGCCACATTCCTGCTTCCAGCCAGGGGGCGGCGAGCTCGAGCCGACCGGCGTGCAGGTCGATGACGCCCTGGCCGATCTCGAACATGCCGCCAAGGCGAGCCTGCGGCTCGGACGTGCCGGACGCGGACGCGATGAACGCGCTGGCCTCGCGGAACTTCGCGGACAGCAGCAACAGGAGCAGGAAGCGGCCGCGGATCTCGCGCACCGTCCGGTCTGCCAGCGGCACGGCCGCGGCGGCCGCGATAATCTGCTTGCCGAGTCCCATGGCGCCCAGGACGTTGCCGCTGACGGCCATGGCTTCGCACAGCAGGCTGGCGGTGAGGATTCCGGTTTCCGTGCCGAGCTGGGGGTCGAAGTCTTTCCGGATCGCCAGGACATCGTCGTAGCGGCCCTCGAAGGCAGCCAGCCTGGCCTCGGCCAGGCGGACCTGGGCACGGACGCCCTGCGCAGCCATCCCGTCGGATTCCCCGTCGACGCGCTCCCGAACGCGCTGCAGCGTGGCCCTGGCATCCCCGGCCGCGCCGTGGCTGCGGAGGTCCAGCTCGATCCGCAGCAGCTGCAGGGCCACCCACTCTCCCGACGGAAGATCCGCGCCCGGCGGGCCGTCCACGCCGTGGAGGACGCGCCGCGCCGCTTCGGTGTCGTTTGCCGCGATGTGCGCCTGCACCGCCTCGACGGCCGCCCCGGCCAGCTGCCGGCACCCGTCGGCTTCTTCGATGAAGCGCAGGGCCAGGGCCGGATCGGAGGCGTTATTGGCGGCCCGTGCAGCCACGAGGGCTGTTCCGGCGCTGATCGTTTCCCCGCAGTCCAGCGCCCAGGCCACGCCGGCCGGGCCGCGGGGCGCGTCCTGCTCGGCGTCCGAGAGCACGGCGGTCAGCCGCCGCCGCAGTTCCGCGCTGCGGCCCGGAGGCACGACGCCGGCCACGATCGCGGCGGTCACGGGGTTGGCCACCGCGACCATCGGCGGATGGTCGTGGCTGACCTGGATCAGCGCCCGTTCCTGCAGGCTGTCCATGTCCTGCGGGTTGAAGATCCGCATCAGCACCTGCAGGGGCACGGAGCCGGCGAGGGCCAAAAGCTCGAAGACGTCCCGCTGGCCGGGGGTGAGCCGGTTCAGCCGCGCCTTGACCACGTCCCGCACCTCCCCGGTCAGGGCGATCGGCCGGCCGCCCAGGACCCAGACGCCGTCCTGCCGGACGATGGTGCCGAGCTTGATCTGCTCCCGCGCCAACGAGTGCAGGAACAGGGCGTTCCCGCCGCTGGCGTTCCACAGCGCGCGGGCGGCCGAGTGCGAGAAGCGGCCGCCGTACTCCTGGTTGAGCGTCGCGGCCGTCTCCGCGAAGTCGAACGGGGCCAGGTCAACCCGGCGCAGCAGGTCGTCCTTCCACAGGCCCATGATGTCTCCCCCGACATGGTGCAGATCCACGCAGGCCGCGAGCAGCGTGACGTGTCCGCCGGCGCTGAGCTGGGCCACCATCATGCAGGACAGGTCATCCAGGTCGTGGATGTTGTCCACGAAGAGGACCACGCCCCGGCCCTGGGCCTTGGCATGGAGCAGCTGGGTCAGCCCGCGCAATACCATCAGCGGGTGCTCCAGGTGGGACGCGTCGAGGTCGTTGAGCAGGACGCTGAGCGCCCCGTACGGAAGCTTGGACGCGATGGAACTCCCCCGGACCTGGACCACCAGGTGGTCCCCGCCGAGCTGTTCGAGGGCCCGCTGGGCGATGAAGGACTTTCCGGCCCCGTGCTCGCCGACGAGCACGACGCCGCAGCCGACGCCGGACTTCAGCGTGGAGACGATGTCTGTGACGGTGTGCTGGCGGGTGAAGGGTTTTTCGTGCCGCTCCTGGAATGGCCGGCGTGCTGGCGGAATCGCCTCGGTTTTACCGCTGCCGGCGGACACGCCGGATTCCTGCTGAAACATGGAGAGACCTTCGCAATCTGGAGAGACCTTCGAGACCTTCGCAATCAATGGACCAGTGATAAATCCACGCTAGGCACTCGTGCAGGCGACGGCATCCGTAAGTACTACTCGATTGCGGAGCGGGTACGGAGTCGGCGCCTACGTGCCTGTACTCAGAAAGAGCGGGCCGCCCGGGTGGCCGCGCCCAAGTAGTGTGTCGCGGAACGGGTGGCCGCCGGGTAGTGGCGGCGCGGCAGGACGCGTGTCCGCGGGTTTGCTCCGGTGTTCTTCGGTGTTCTTCGGGTGCAGTCAGGGATCGGCGGCTGCTACCTGGTCCGGCGGTCACCTAGTCCGGGGCCACCTGGCGGAGCTGGTCGCGGCCCTTGATGTTCAGCTTGGCGTAGCTGCGGTAGAGATGGCCCTCCACGGTACGGACCGAGACCTGAAGTTCGGCGGCGATCTGCCGGTCGCTCAGGCCCCGGACCGCGAGCGCCACGATGTCCCGTTCCCGCCGGGTCAGGAGGCCGAGGCCGCTGTCCTCGTCGTCCGCTTCCGCTCCGTCCTGGCTGTCCGCCCGGTCGCGGCAGCGCTGCCGCTGCGATGCCGCCATCCGCTCGCGCAGGGTGTCCCCGGCTGCCTGGTAGGCGGCTGCGGCGGAGCCGTAGGCCTGGGCGGCGAAGCCCCAGAGACCGGCCGCTTCGCAGGCCTTGGCGGCATCGAGCTGGCCGCCGGGATCACCGGACCCGAGCGCGTCGGCGTAGCCGCACACGGCGGCTGCGCGGCGGCCCTGCAGGCCGGGCTTGAGCTCGCGCAGCCGGGAGGCCGCCTCCAGGTCCCCCAGGGCCAGGCGGAAGGTGAGCGCATCGAACTGCAGTCCCGCGGTGCGGGGGCCGCCGTCGGGCTGTCCCAGCCGGTCCAGTTCTTCCGCCGCGGCGCCCAGGCTGCCGTCGAGGCGGGCTTTGCCGTACACCACGGCCATTTCGGACAGGGTGCGCAGGTAGCGGGAGACCGCCGGCCGGGCGGACTCGTAGTCGGCCAGCAGCCCCGCGGCCTTGTCCCGGGCACCGATGTCGGCAGCCGCCGCAAAGGCCATGGCGGCCGTCACGGAGAACAGCTGCTGGGGGTCGGCCACGCGGAGTGATTCGAGCGCCGCCCGCAGCGTCCGCTTGGCCTCTGCCGACCGGCCCTGGTAGAGCAGGATGATGCCGGTGGCCGTATGGACCCCGCCGCCGAAGGAAATAAGGCTGGGACCGTAGGCAGCCACGAACCCGCCCATCAGACGCTCCGCGGTCTCCCAGTCGCCCCCGTGGATCGCCGCCGTCATCGCCCGCACCGCAAGGAAGTCGTTGAGGAAATACAGCTCGTCGTGGTCGGCACCCGCGGCTGCCAGCGCCGCCGCGGCGGCGGAGGAGGCGCTGTCGGGCAGGCCCCGGACCAGCAGCCGCTCCGCGTGAAGGGCCAGCCTGAACGCCTCTTCCAGGTGGTTGCCCGCTGACGCGCCGTCGGAGCCCGCGCCGTGGGACCGAGCGGCGTCGTCCGGGCCGCCTTCCACGGCATCCTCCCCGGCGAGCGCGAGGACCATGCTGCCGATGGTCTGCACCCGGTCCCGGACGGCCGTGAGGATACCCTCGGCGTCGTCCGGGTTCTGCGCGGCGAGCCGCTCGCCGGCGCGCAGCAGGGCCTCGGCGCGCTCCATGATCTCGGCCGGGGAATGCCCCAGCGCGGACAAGACCGCCGCCCACAGGAGGGAGCCCGCGAGGACACCCGCCACCGTCTGTCCCTTGGCAAAATCCGCTTCCAGGATGTCCCGTGCGGCCTCGTGGTCTGCGGTGTTGTAGTGCGTGCGGGCGATCACCGAGCGGGCCGTGAGCTTCAGTTCCGGGTCCTTGACGTGCGACGCGGCCCTGCGGGCGAGGTCGTCTTCGAAGAGCCGGCTGGCCAGCACGGCGGCCCGCAGCAGCTGCCGGTCCTCGACGTCGACGCCGCATTCCAGCGACCAGCTCACCTGGCGCAGGAGGCCCTCGGCGGTGACGGGCTCCCGGTCCATCAGCCGCAGCAGGCTCTGCCGGAGCTGCAGGCTGCGTGCGGGCGAAATGAGGTTCCGCAAGGTGTCCCCGTACACCGTGTGCCAGAGCCGCAGCTCGGCCCGGGGTCCGTCCCCGACGCGCAGCAGCTCCTGGTCGATCAGCCCGGCCACGGTCTCCTCGTCCACCACCGCCTCGATCAGGCTGCGGGAGACCGGCTCGGCTAACGCCACCAGGTTCAGGGCCGTGCGTTCCGCCGCTGACCGCCGCAGCAACTGGCGGCGGACGACATCGGTCAGGCGTTCGCCGTGGCTGTTCAGCGCCCGGGAGAGCAGCCACACGCCGTTGCGCTGCAGCAGCGTCCCGTCGCTGGTCGCGTCATCGACCAGGCAGCTCAGCAGCAGCGGGTTGCCGGCGGACGCCTCCCAGAGCACCTCCGCCACATTGGGCAGCACCTGGGGACCCAGCCGCTCGGCGAGGACTTCGGCGCTCTGCTCCCGGGAAAGCGGACGGAGGTCGTGGCGTTCGGCGACGCCCTCGAACCAGAGCTGCAGCAGCGGCTCCGGCAGGCCCGGGCGGGCGGCGGCGCCGACCAGCAGCTTGGCCCAGCCGGCGGCAGCGAGCTCCACGAGGACCCCAGCCGTCGCGTCGTCGAGGTCGTGGGCGTCGTCGACGACCAGCAGCAGCGGCTTCCCGGCCGTGCGCCGCTCCCCCTCGAGGTAGCTCCAGAAAACCCGCAGCACCGCCAGCTGGGACGTCGCCTCCTCCACGGGCAGCTCCACGATGAACGGCGCCAGCACCCCGTAGGGCACGTGGCGGAGGGCGGGGCTGCCGTGCAGGCGCACCGGTGTGACCTGCCCGCCGAGCCCGTCAGCCACGGCCTCCATCAGGGTCGACTTGCCGATACCGTGGTCGCCGAGGACCAGGACCGCGGCGTGGGCGCCGCCCTGCAAGGCTTCCACGGCGGACCTGGTTTCGTCGGACCTGCCCGTGGGCACGCGGGGCTGCCCGCCGGCAGGCGCCACGGCGCGGGCCTTAGATGAGTCCAAGCAGATCACTCCGAGAGGACACGCCGAGCTTTGTGAAGACCTGGTACAAGTGCCCCTCCACCGTCCGGACCGAAATACCCACTTCCTGGGCGATGTCCTTGTTCGAAACCCCGTTCCCGGCCAGGGCAGCGATCTGCCGCTCCCGGTCGGTCAGCAGCGGCCCCTTGGTCTTCGGCACCACGGGCAGCGTGGGCACCGACTCGGCGAGGGACTCAAGCATCGTATGGGCCGCGGTCGCGCTCGCCGTCAGGCCCGCATTCCTGGCGAAATCGTAGGCCAGCGCGGCGCACCTGGCCTGCACCGCATCCAGTTCCATGGCGTCGGCCAGCCGCGCGGCCTCCAGCATCAGCGCCGCGTCCTTCTTCCGGCTTCCCACCGCCACCGCCCGGGACAGCTCGGCGAGCGGCCCCTGGCGGTGCGCGGCGATGTCCTCCATGAACTGGAAGTCCTTGGCGGTGCCGTTGACGGTGGCGCCCAGCATGCAGATGCCGGCGGGGGTGTACCGGCCGGCGCGGAAGTGCTGCTCGGCGGCCCGGACCAGCCGGTCCTTCGCGCCCGGATCGCCGAGCCAGCGGGAGGCCATGTCCATGCAGAAGTCCGCCGAGCTGCTGATGACAAACCGGGCCGGACCGTCTGCGGACCGGGCCCGGTCGAGGTAGACGGTGGCCTGGACGGAGTTGCCCGTCTGCGCGTAGGCGAACGCCGTTGCGGCGTACGCCTGGCGCAGCGCATGCAGGCTGGTCCTGACCTCAAGCTGGGCGATGGCGGCCAGCAGCGGATCCAGGGCGAGGTGGCCGCGGCCGGCGTACACGTAGGCGACGCCGACGGCGAGGTCCGTGGCGGCGCTGCCGGAGTGCAGGCCGTGCCCGGCCCGGCCGCTGGCGTCCTTGAGCATGTCGATGGCTTGGCGCCACTGGCCGGAGAGCAGCAGCACGTTGTAGGCCCGCCAGGCGAAGTTCTCCCGGATGCGCGGCACGTGGGACCATTCGCCCAGGGTGCCGCCGAGCTCACGCATCAGGCGCCGGGCGTCCAGTTCCTTGCCCGTCACGCACAGCGCTTCCATCAGGATGATCGACGCCCGCAGCCGGTGCGCCGGGTCCAGCGTGTCCGCATCGGCGGAGGTGGCGGCGGCCCGGAGCCGGTCCATCATCGGCTCGTAGTCGCCGATAAAGGACAGGTAATTGAACTCGCAGAGGTCCATGCACAGCCCGGCCCGCGCCAGCGCCCGGGCCTCGTCGCTGTCGGGGCGGTAGTTCCCGGCGTCGCCGAGTTCCTCGAGCCGGAGCCTGGCCGCGCGGATCCGTTCCGGGACCTTCCCGGAACGGTCCGGCAACCAGGCCATGCAGTCCGTCCGGGCGGCTGTCAGTTCGGCGAAGGCCACCGGGCCGAGCCGGCCGGCCTGGGCCTCGGATATATCGTCCAGGGCGGCCATTGCCTGGAGCGGAAGACCGAGCTGGAGGTAGGCAGCGGCTTTCTGCAGCTGGCCTTCGGGCCATTCGTTGTCCCCGGGGCGGATGCTGCCGGCGCACTTGAGCGCAAACTTCGGGTCGAACAGGCGGACCGCGGCCCGGGCGGCGGCGAGGGCGTGCGCCGGTGCGAGTTCGGCGTGGCAGTCATGGGTCCAGGCGGCGTAACCGAGCAGGTCCTCGACGGTCAGTTCCTCGAGTTCCTGTTCCTGGTGGCCGGGCACCTTGTCGCGCAGTTCCAGCCGGCGTTCGACACTCAGCCAGTTCCGGACGATGTCGCCCAGATACCGGTCGCCCAGGGTCACGAGGTGCTGGTCGGTGCGGTCGACGACGATCTGGCCGGCTTCCTCCATGTCCGCGATGAGTCCCGGGCCGAACATCCGCGCGAGCCGGGCCAGGGACATGGTGCGGGCGCAGGAGAGCACCTCGATCACCTCACGCGCTTCCGGGGTCTCGCGGGCGTACCGTGCCCGGACGATGTCCTCCAGCGCTGTCTTCCCGTCCAGCACCACCTCGTCGAGCAGCGTCCAGACCGACCCGGACAGCACCAGGTTGCCGCGCTCGATCTGTTCGGAGACTACCGCCTGCAGCAGGGTGGGGCTGCCGCCGACGAGTTCATGCAGCTGGGAGGCCAGTGCGGTCGATACCCGGTGCCCGAGGGCGGCCTGCAGCACCTCCTGGGTTTCGATCTCCGTCATCGCGGCCAGCCGGACCTCCGCCAGCTGGCCGGAGTTGATCAGCCAGTAAAAGTCCGGCGGCAGGTCGGAGGTGCGTTGCGCGGTGGCGATCAGCTTGGCGGTCCCGGTCTGCAGCAGGTTCAGCAGGACCCCCGTGCTCTGTTCGTCGAGGGAACCGGCGTTATCCAGCAGGATCACGCACGGCCGGCCGGCCGCGTCATCCCGGATGAGCGAGGTGATTCCGTGCAGGATCGCGGTGGGCGAGCCCAGTGCGCTTTGCGGCAGCCTGACCAGGGTGAAGGCCAGGCAGCCGTAGGGCGTGTTGGCGCCCGTTCCCGAAGTGCGCAGCTGGAGGGTGAAGACCTGCGGGCCGAGGCCGGCGAGGGCGCTGCGGCCGACCAGGGATTTGCCGACGCCGCGGTCCCCGGTGATAACGACCCCCATGCTGCCGGGGGCGTCCAGGGCATTGCGGACCCGTACGGCATCGGCACCGCGGGCAAGGCCTGACCACGCGTGCTTGTTGACCGGTCCGGCCGCCTGCCGGGTTCCGGCCAGCGCCGGTGCCGTGGAAACATTCCCCCAGCCCAGTGAGTCCCTCGACATAAAGTTTCCTTCGCACCGCCTCGCGGACGGCAACCCCAAGACCGTCCGTCCAGAAGTAGGGTAACCCCTCCCCCGGACAAGTAGACAGAGCATAACGGCCGGGTAGGACGGTTGGAAAGGAAAATGACTGGAAAAACTGGGGGCTACTGGGCCTTCGCGGGGTGGAACTTTTGCTGGGCGGCCTGCAGTCCGTCGCGCAGCAGGGCCTCGACGGCGTCGGCGGCGTCGTCAATCAGGAACGGCAGCTCCTTCTTCTCCGCCGCGGCGAAGTCGCGCAGCACGAAGTCGGCGGTGTCCATCCGTCCCGGCGGCCGGCCGACGCCCACGCGGACGCGCAGGTAGTCCTTGGTCGCCAGCGCCTTGGAGATATCACGCAGGCCGTTGTGGCCGCCTTCGCCGCCGCCGAGCTTAAGTTTGACCGTATTAAACGGAATGTCGATCTCGTCATGCACGGCAACCACGCGGTCCGGCTCGATGCCGTAGAACTTCGCCAGCGCGGAGACCGGGCCGCCGGAGACGTTCATGTAGCTCAGCGGCTTGGCCAGCACCACCCGTGGCCCGCCGATACCCAACCGGCCCTCGAGGACCTGGGCACGGGACTTGTGCGACTTGAAGCTGCCGCCCACCCGGTGGGCGAGTTCGTCCAGCACCATCTGGCCGACGTTGTGCCGGTTGTGGGCGTATTCGGTGCCCGGGTTGCCGAGGCCTACGATCAGCCAGGTGTCGGTCATGGGTCCATCCTTCGGGGCAGGGCGCCGGGCCGTGGCCGGGCCGGGCGGAGACGACGGCGGCCGGGCCCCACTGGGACCCGGCCGCCGGAGGATTCGCCGGAATTACTCGGCGGCAGCCTCGGACTGCTCTTCGGCTTCCGCGCCTTCGGCCGGGGCGGCCTCTTCCGCGGTCTCTTCTTCCTCGACGATCTCGACGGCCTCGGAGACGTTGACGACCAGGGCGTCGGCGTCGGCCAACAGGACGGTGCCCTTGGGCAGCACGACGTCGGAAGCGTGGACGTGCTCGCCGGCGGCGCGGCCTTCGACGCTGACCTCGACGGCGGTCGGCAGGTGGGTGGCCTCGGCCTCGAGCGAGATGGTGGTCATCTCCAGGTTGTGCACGTTGCCCGGGGCAACGTCGCCGGTGACGTGGACGGGGACGTCGACGGTGACCTTTTCGCCCTGGCGGACGGTCAGCAGGTCGAGGTGCTCGACGATCTGCTTGATCGGGTTGCGCTGGATGTCCTTGACCAGGGCCAGGCGCGCTTCGCCCTCGATGTCCAGGGACAGCAGGGCGTTGGGCGTGCGGACCGCGAGGGTGGTCGCCTTGGACGGGAGGGTGATGTGGACCGGCTCGGCGCCGTGGCCGTAGATTACGGCGGGGATGCGGCCGGCCATGCGGGCGCGGCGGGCGAAGCCCTTGCCGAATTCGGTGCGGACTTCTGCTGCGAGCTTCTGCTCAGACATGGATATCTCCTGTGATGTGATCGGTGTAGCAAGGGCGGAGGTCTGTCAGCGACCTTCAACGCCGGGCGGCACGGCCGCCCTTCAGAAGGAGATTCAGACCCAGTCGATAACGGAGACCAGCAGTTCGGCGGAGTCCGCTTTCGCGGCCCGCCGGCGCTCTCCCTCGCCAAGGTATCGCCCTCGAGTCTAGCAGGGCCGGGCCCCGTCGCGAAAACGGGGCCCGGCACGCCGGGGCGGGCGCCGGAGTTCCGGCGGCCCCGCCAAGCAGGCGTCGAAGCCGGTTAGGCGTTGCCGTCGAAGAGGCTGGTGACCGAACCGTCGTCGAACACTTCGCGGATGGCCCGGGCGATCAGCGGCGCGATCGAGAGCACGGTCAGCTGCGGGAAGCGCTTGTTCGCCGCGATCGGCAGGGTGTTGGTGACGACGACTTCACGGGCGCCGGATTCGGCGAGGCGCTGCGCGGCGGGGTCCGAGAACACGGCGTGGGTGGCCGCGATGATGACGTCCTTGGCGCCGGCGTTCTTCAGCACCTGGACGGCGCCGGAGATGGTTCCGCCGGTGTCGATCATGTCATCGATCAGCACGCAGGTGCGGCCCTCGATCTGGCCGACGACGGTCTTCGAGACGGCCTGGTTCGGCACGGTCAGGTCGCGGCTCTTGTGAACGAAGGCCAGCGGCGCGCCGCCGAGGCGTTCGGCCCACTGTTCGGCGACCCGGACGCGGCCGGTGTCCGGCGACACGACGGTGACGTTGTCCGAGCCGACGCGGGTGCGGATGTAGTCGGCGAGCAGCGGGATCGCCATCAGGTGGTCCACGGGACCGTCGAAGAAGCCCTGGATCTGCGAGGTGTGGAGGTCCACGCTCATGATGCGGTCGGCGCCGGCGGTCTTGTACAGGTCCGCGACGAGGCGGGCCGAGATGGGCTCGCGGCCGCGGCCCTTCTTGTCCTGGCGGGCGTAGGGGTAGAAGGGAGAGACCACCGTGATGCGCTTGGCGGAGGCCCGCTTGAGCGAATCGATCATGATCAGCTGTTCCATGAGCCAGTTGTTCAGCGGTGCAGGGTGCGCCTGGATGACGAAGGCGTCGGTGCCGCGGACGCTTTCGCCGGCCCGGACGTAGATCTCGCCGTTGGCGAAGTCATAGGCATCCAGCGGCAGCAGCTCGGTTCCCAGCTCCTTGGCGATCTCGCGCGCCAGTTCCGGGTGCGCGCGCCCCGCGGCGAGCACCAGCTTCTTTTCGCCGTGTGCCGTAATTTCGCTCATGATTGCTAGCCCTCTTCTGTCGATGCCGGAGTACTGGAAGCTGTGGGGGCGGCGGCCTCGGCCAGCGCCGCGGAGATGGAGCCCGGGCGGTGCGAGACGACCCAGCCCTCGGAGTTGCGCTGCTTGGCCAGCGACAGGGCCAGGGCGCCCGCGGGCACGTCGTTGCGGATCACGGCGCCGGCGCCGCTGTAGGCGCCGTCGCCGACCTGGACGGGGGCGACGAAGACGGTGTTGGAGCCGGTGCGGACGCCGGAGCCGATGATGGTCCGGTGCTTCTTCTCGCCGTCGTAGTTGGCCGTGATGTTGCCGCAGCCGATGTTGGTGTCCTCGCCGATTTCCGCGTCGCCCGCGTAGCCGAGGTGGGACAGCTTGGAGCCGCGGCCGATGGTGACGTTCTTGGTTTCGTAGAACGCGCCGATCTTGCCGGTTTCGCCCAGGACAGTACCCGGGCGCAGGTAGGTGAAGGGCCCGACGCTGGCGTTTGCGCCGATGACCGAGCCGGAGCCGTGGGTGCGGATGACCTTGGCACCCTCCCCCACCTGCACGTCCGTGAGGGTGGTGTCGGGGCCGACGACGGCGTCGCGCGCCACCGTGGTGGTGCCGTGCAGCTGGGTGTTCGGCAGCAGGCGGACGTCCTCATCGAGCGTGACGGTGGCGTCGATCCAGGTGGTGGCGGGGTCGACGACGGTGACGCCGGCCCGCATCCAGGCCTCGACGGTGCGCCGGTTGTGTTCGGCGCCGAGGGCGGAGAGCTGCACCCGGTCGTTGGCCCCCTCGACCTGCCAGCGGTCCTCGGTCACGACGGCGGCGACCCGGCCGCCGGCGGCGCGGGCCAGGGCCAGGACATCGGTGAGGTACTTCTCGCCCTGGGCGTTGTCGGTGGTGACCTGGGCCAGCGCATCCCGCAGCACGGCGGCGTCGAAGGCGTAGATGCCCGAGTTGATTTCGCGGATGGCGCGTTCGGCGTCGCTGGCGTCCTTGTGTTCGCGGATGCCGGTGACGGTCCCGTCGGTGCCGCGCAGGATGCGGCCGTACCCGGTGGCGTCGTCGAGGACGGCGGTGAGCACGGTGACGGCGTTGCGGACCGTTTCGTGGGCCGTGACCAGTTCGGCGAGCAGCTCGCCGGTGAGCAGCGGCACGTCGCCGTAGGTGACGACGACGGTCCCGGCCAGCGGGCCGTCGGGGTGCCGGGCGTCGAGGGCTTCGAGGGCGGCCTCGACGGCGCGGCCGGTGCCGGGCACCTCGTCCTGGTCCACGATCAGGGCCTGCGGGTCGATCTCGGCGATGTGCCCGGCGACCAGGTCGCGTTCGTGCCGGACGACCAGGGCCAGCTCGCGCGGAGCAAGGGCACGGGCGGCGTTGAGCGCGTGGCCGACGAGCGAGCGGCCGCCGATTTCGTGGAGGATCTTGGGGGTGCGGGACTTCATCCGGGTACCGGCACCTGCAGCTAGGACGATGACGGCCGCGGGGCCGGTCTTCTCGGGGCTCACGTACGGGCTCTCCTTGCTCAGCGGCCTGGTTCGGTGCCGCTGTTCGATCTCGGTTGACCCGGGGCGGCAGCCAGGTGGTCCACCTCGTTGCCGGCTCCGCGCGGCCGCGCCGGACCGCGTACCGGTCGCGGCATCCTCTTCATCCTACTGGACGGCCGCGGTCCGGTTCCTCCGTGTGCGGCCACAGGCCCGGATCCGGCGGGCGGGGGCCGCCGGGCCAGTTCCGCCCATAGGACTCGAACCTATACTCCACGGCTCCAAAGGCCGGGGTGCTGCCATTACACCAGAGCGGACCGTGCCGCAGCGTCTAGCCTGTGGCACAAGAGCCAATTCTGCCACGAACGCCGCGGCTCGTGCGACTCCGGGCGTGGCCGGGCCGCGGCCGGACTCCGGCCGGCCTGCGGCGCCGGTAGGGCATGATGGAGCGGTGAGCAACAGCGCAGGCGCGTCCGCAGGAGCGGAACTCCCTCCCGGCGGACCGGGACGGGCGGCAGGACCGCTGCCGAGGGCCCGGATGACCGGGGCCCAGCGCCGGGCGCAGCTGATCGGCGTCGGCCGGGGCCTGTTCGCCCTGCGCGGCCTCGACGGCACCACCATCGAGGAGATTGCCGGTGCCGCCGGGGTCTCAAAGCCGGTGATCTATGAGCACTTCGGCTCCAAGGAAGGCCTGTACACCCAGGTGGTGGACCACGAGTTCCGGATCCTGCTCGGCGCGATCAACGACGCCCTCTCCGAGGAGGCCAAGCCGCGGGTGCTGGTGGAGCGGGCGGCGCTGGCCCTGCTGGGCTACATCGAGGACCGGACCGACGGGTTCCGGATCCTGGTGCGGGACGCACCGCCCTCCCAGCCCGAGGGCGCCTTCTCCTCGCTGCTCTCCCGGGTCACGGCACGGGTCGAGCACATCCTGGCCGACGAGTTCGCGCGCCGGGGTTTCAGCGCCGCGGACGGTGCGATGTATGCGCAGATGCTGGTGGGGATGGTCGCGATGACCGGCCAGTGGTGGCAGGACAGCCGCACCCCGGACAAGCGCGAGGTTGCCGCGCACCTGGTGAACCTGGCCTGGAACGGACTCACGGGACTGCGCAAGGAGCCGGAGCTCCGCAGCGACGACTAAGTCTGCCGTCAGTCGTCACCCGTGGTCACCTTCGCGGCGCAGTGGCCCTTCGCCGCTTGCGCAGTGGCGGGCCTACTCGCCGAGGACCTCGAGGGCCTCAAGCCACTCGAGTTCGAGGGCCTCGCGTTCTCCGGCGAGCTCCTGAAGCTTGGCGTTCAGGGCCGCCAGTTCGTCGAACTTGCTGGCGTCGCCGGCTCCGGCGGTCATCTGGGCGTGGATCTTGTCTTCCTGCTGCTGCAGCTTGCCGAGCTGCCGCTCGATCCGGTTTTTGGCCTTGCGGGCGTCCCGCTTCTCCGCCTCTGTCGGCCCCCATGCTGCCGCGGCAGGGGCGCCTGCTGCTGCCGTGACGGGGTTGCCGCCGCCGGTGATGGTGGAGCCGGCCAGCGCCGCTTCACGCAGTTCCAGGTACTGGTCCACGCCGCGCGGCAGGGCGCGGATCTTGCCGTCGCCAAGGAGCGCCATCTGGTGGTCCGTGACGCGTTCGAGCAGGTAGCGGTCGTGGCTGACCACCACAAGGGTGCCCGGCCAGCCGTCCAGCACGTCCTCGACGGCGGCGAGGGTGTCGGTGTCGAGGTCGTTGGTGGGCTCGTCGAGCATCAGCACGTTGGGCTCCCCCACCAGCAGGCGCAGGAGCTGGAGGCGGCGGCGTTCGCCACCGGAGAGGTCCTTGACCGGGGTCCACTGTTTCTCGTTGGTGAAACCGAGCTGTTCCACGAGCTGGCCGGCGGTGAATTCCTTGCCGCCGACGTTGAAGGACCGCTTTTCGCGCTCGATCACTTCGATGACCCGGAGGTCCTTGACGTCGTCAAGCTCCTTGACCTCCTGGCTCAGCACCGCTGTCACGACGGTCTTGCCGCGCTTGACCTTCCCGGAGGTGGGCTGGATTTCGCCGTTGAGGAGTTTCAGCAGGGTGGTCTTGCCGGCGCCGTTGACGCCGACCAGGCCCAGCCGCTCGCCCGGGGCCAGCCGGAGCGTGATGTTGTCGAAGAGCTTCTGCCCGGCGTCCCCGCCCAGGAAGTCGAGCGAGACGTTCTCGAGGTCCAGGACGTCCTTGCCGAGCCGGGCGGTGGCCATCTTGCTCAAAGCCGTCGAGTCGCGCGGCTCCGGGACGTCGGCGATCAGGGCGTTGGCCGCCTCGATCCGGAATTTGGGCTTGGCAGTGCGGGCCGGGGCGCCGCGCCGCAGCCAGGCGAGCTCCTTCTTGACCAGCTGCTGGCGTTTGGATTCGACGACGGCGGCCGTCCGGTCCCGTTCGGCGCGGGCCAGCACGTAGGCCGCGTAGCCGCCCTCGAACGGATCCATGATGCCGTCGTGGATCTCCCAGGTCTTGTTGCAGACTTCGTCGAGGAACCAGCGGTCGTGGGTGACGACAAGGAAGGCGCCCTGGTTGGCCCGCCAGCGGGTCTTCAGGTGCCGGGCCAGCCACGCCACACCCTCGACGTCGAGGTGGTTGGTGGGTTCGTCGAGCATGATGACGTCGTGGTCTTCGATCAGGAGCTTGGCCAGCGCGACGCGGCGCTTTTGGCCGCCGGAGAGGGCGTGGACGTTGGCGTGCCAGTCGACGTCGGACACGAGGCCGCCCATAATTTCGCGGATCCGGGGATTGCGGGCCCATTCGTAGTCGGCCTGGTCGCCGACGATGGCGGCGCCGACGGTGAGGTCGCCGTCGAGCACGTCGCTCTGGTCGAGGTAGCCGATGTTCACGTCCCCGCGCTTGGTGACGCGGCCGGAGTCCGGGGTGGCTCGCAGCGCCAGCAGCCGCATGAGCGTGGACTTGCCGTCGCCGTTGCGGCCCACCATGCCGATCCGGTCCCCCTCTTCAAGGCCGAGGGTGATGCCGTCGAGAACGGTGCGGGTTGCGTACGAGACCGTGAGGTTCTCGCCGCCGAGCAGGTGTGCCACGGGGAACTGCTTTCCTAGATGAAGATGGTCGGGCCGGCGCTTCGGGGCCCGCGGTGGACTGACGTATATACAGTCAAAGTTACTAAAGGAGCGTATCGGAGATGATCCGGGCGCCGTGCACCGGACCGTGGACCGCAAGGGCGTCCAGGCCGTGCCGGCGCAGCTCGCCGGCGAGCCCCTCGGCCGCGGCGGGGCCGTGGGCCAGCAGCGCCACGGTGGGACCGGAGCCGGAGACGATCCCGGCGATCGCGCCGCAGGATTCGCCCAGCCCCAGCACCTCGCGCAGGCCCGGGGCCAGCTCGACGGCGGCCCGCTGCAGGTCGTTGACCAGCACCCGGCTGAGGGCGTCGGCGTCGCCGCCGAGCAGCGCGGCGAGGACGCGCGGGTCCACCGCCGTGGGTTCCGTCACGGCGGCGCCTTCCGCGGCGCGCAGCCGGTCCAGGGTGCGGTAGACCTCGGGGGTGGGCAGGCCGAAGTCCGCGGTGACCAGCACCCAGTCCGTCTGGGCCTTGACCAGCGCCGGGGAGAGTTCGTCCCCCACGCCGAGCCCGACGGCGGTGCCGCCGAGCAGCGAGAAGGGCACGTCGGCGCCGAGTTCGGCCGCCAGGTGGGCCAGTTCGTCGCGGGAGAGCCCGCTGTTCCACAGCGCGTCGCAGGCCAGCAGGGTGGCCGCCGCGTCGGCGGAGCCGCCGCCCATCCCGCCGGCCACCGGGACACGCTTGGTGATTTCGAGGTGGACGCCGGTGGAATGCTCCGACACGTCCGCCATGATGGCCGCGGCCTTGTAGGCCAGATTGCGCTCATCCAGCGGGATGTCGACGCCGTCCAGGTCCAGGGTGCTGGCCGGGCTGATGCTGACGGTGATCGCGCCGGTGTCCGTGCTGGTGGCGGCGACTTCCTCGTAGAGCGAGACGGCCAGGTACACGCTCGCCACCGAGTGGTAGCCGTCCGCGCGCAGCGGCCCTACCTCCAGTGAGACGTTCACCTTGCCCGGCGCCTTGACCCGGACAGTCCTCGCGGAAAAGCGCCCTCTCACTGCGTTCATGGCTCCACGCTATGGCATGGGATGCCGTCGCTCCAAGCAGGGGCGGCGGTCAGGACGCGGGCCTGGCGTGGGCTTCGGCGATCCGTGCGAAGGCGGCGACGTCGAGCACCTCACCGCGGGCCGTCGGGTCGACGCCGGCGGCCCGGAGGCAGCGTTCGGCCTCGGCCGCACTGCTGGCCCAGCCGGCCAGCGCGGCCCGGAGGGTCTTGCGGCGCTGGGCGAAGGCCGCGTCGATGACGGCGAACACCTCTTCCCGGCTGGCGGTGGTGGCCGGCGGTTCCCGGCGCGTGAAGGCCACCAGTCCGGAGTGGATTTTCGGGGCCGGCCAGAAGACGTTCATCCCGATCACGCCGGCCTTGCGCATCCCGCTGTACCAGGCGGCCTTGACCGACGGGACGCCGTAGGTCTTGGTGCCGGGGCCGGCCGCGAGCCGGTCGGCCACCTCGTCCTGGACCATCACCAGGCCGTGGCGCAGGCCCGGGAAGTGCTGCAGCAGGTGCAGCACGACCGGCACGGCAACGTTGTAGGGGAGGTTGGCCACCAGCGCCGTCGGCTGCACCGGCAGTTCGGTAACCTTCATCGCGTCGGCGAGGACCAAGTGGAAGTCCCCGACGGCGTCGGGACGCCAGCGCGCGACCGTGTCGGGAAGCTTCGCGGCGAGGACCGGATCGATTTCGACCGCGACGACGGACTTGGCCGCATCCAGCAGGCCCAGGGTCAGCGAGCCGAGGCCGGGGCCGACCTCCAGGACGGTTTCGTCCGGGCCGATGCCGGCTGCCGTGACGATGCGGCGGATGGTGTTGCCGTCGATCACGAAGTTCTGGCCCAGGGTCTTGGTGGGCCGGACGCCGATTTCCTCCGCCAGCCTGCGGATGTCGGAGGCGCCCATGAGCGGAGCGGGGCCGGCGGCGGGCGGGGGCCCGGCGGCCCCGGCGGCGGAAGGGGTCGGTTCAGTCACCTAGGTATCCTATCCCGCGGCCGGAGAGCCCGAAGGCCGGTTCCGCAGCGCGGAACCGGCCTTCGGTGGTGCTGCCCCGCCCTGGTCGGGCGGGTGCACCGTGGCCGTGCATCCGGTCTCGCGGCCGGATCGGGGACTAGCTGGAGGCAGCCCAGCCGCAGCCCCAGGGCTGGAGGCCGCGCTGCGCGTAGACGCGGTTGGCGACGGCGATCTGCTGGGCCTTGGAGGCCTGGCTGGCGTTGGATGCATACGCGCCGCCGCCGGAACCGAGCCAGGTCTGGATGTCGAACTGGAGTCCGCCGTAGTAGCCGTTGCCGGAGTTGATCGACCAGTTGCCGCCGGACTCGCACTGGGCGATCTTGTCCCACATGGCTTCGTTCATCATGGCAGGGGCAGCGGCGCCGGTGTTGGCGGCCGCCTCCACCTTGGGTTCTTCCTTGACCTTGGTGCCTACGGCGATCTTTTCGGTAACCGGCTCACGGGTGATCTTCTGGGCCACCAGGGTCCTGGAGGCGATCCGGCCGTCGACCAGGACCAGCTTGAAGCTCTTGCTGATGCTGCCGGCGGCGCCGGCCTGGGTGACCTTCTGTTCACCCTTGAGCATGCCGGAATCGGCGGAGGTCAGGGTCTCGAACGGGATCGTTTCGGTGGTGGACGCGGTCTTGGTCAGGTCGACCCGGGAGACCTTGACCACCATGTTGTTGACCACCGGGGCGTTGCGGGGCTGCGAGAGGCGGTCGCTGGCACCGAGCTTGATGCCGGCGTCGGCGAGCAGGCCGTTCACGGTCGCCTCCGTCGTCGTGGTCTTCGTGGCCTTGCCGTCGGCGACCAGGGTGACGGCCTTGGGGGTCGAGATGCTGACGAAGGATCCTGAGACGGCGAGCTGCGCGTCCTTCGGGACCGAGACTTCCGAGGCGCTGGCGAGGCCGAGCTCCGTGACGAGGCCCCCCACCGTCGGCGACGTGGTGCTGATGGTCCGTTCCGCGCCGTCGACGCTCACCTTGACGTCCTTGGCGAGGTTGACGTTGATGACCGCGCCGTCCTGCACACTGGAGTCCGCCGCCGGTGAGACCTTGTCGGCCGGCTGCAGCTCCACCTTGGCGGCACGGACCACCTGGCCCACGGTGCCGCCGAAGGTCTGGACGGAGCTCACTTTCCCGTCGACGTTGAGGGTGACCGTCTTGTTGTTGCCAACGAAGGCGACCAGGCCCAGCACGAGCGCAACGAGCACTACCAGCTGCGAACCGACCTTGACGAAACTGAACTTGCCGTCCGATGTGAAGAACTTGACCACGATTGCCCGTATCTTTTGGACCATCCGGGCACGGGGAAAAGTGCACGCGTCTCCCCTGCGCGAACCCCCAAGGGCAGGTCCGGACCGGGTCCGGATGTTCGCGGAAAACGCGGGCACCGCCTCACCGCCAAGCGAGAGCGCACACGTGGATTGTGGGCCACGGTGCGCGTCCGTTGGTGGTGAAATTCTCCGAAGGCCTTCCCCGACCCCGGCTAATAGTTGACCACTGTAACCGTAGCGTTATAAAGCGGCCAAGAATTTATGCATACCGGGTATGTTACGGGAGGGGCGGAGGCGGTTCCTGTTCAGCCCCAGGATCCGTAGGCCCGCACCGTGTTTTGGGCCAGCTGGGCGCAGAGCTCGGACAGGTCTCGTCCTGTCAATTCGGCCATGGCGCGGACTGTATACGGCACCATGTAGCTGGCGTTCGGCCGGCCCCGGTGCGGATGCGGGGTGAGGAACGGGGCGTCGGTCTCGACCAGGATCCTGCCGGGCTCGGCGAGCGCCAGGGCGGCGCGCAGGTTCGCGGCGTTCTTGAAGGTCACGGTGCCGGCGAAGGAGAGGTACCACCCTTCCTCGTTGCAGGTCCTGGCCAGCCCTTCGTCGCCCGAGAAGCAGTGGAAAACCACCGTCTCCGGGGCCCCTTCCTCGCGCAGGACCTGCACGACGTCGTCGTGGGCGTCACGGTCGTGGATCTGCAGCGCCAGGCCCAGCCGTTTGGCGATGTCGATGTGGCGGCGGAACGAGTAGCGCTGGTGCGCCAGCCCCTCGCCCTCGGTACGGAAGAAGTCCAGACCGGTTTCACCGATCGCCCGGACCCGGGGGTGCCCGGCCAGTGCCTCGATCTCGGCGAGCGCGTCCTCTAGCTCGCCGCGGGCGGCGTAGTGCGGGGCGTCGTTGGGGTGCAGGGCGACGGCGCCCAGCAGCCTGCGGTCCTGCTCCACCGCCTGGACCGTGAAGCGGGATGATTCAAGATCGCAGCCGACCTGCACGGCGCCGCGGACGCCGACAGCCTCGGCGGCGTCCAGGGCATCCTTGATGCCGACCGCCGGCGGCCACCCCTGCGTGCCGGCGTCGGGGAAGTCCAGGTGGGTGTGGTTGTCGAACACCGCAACGGGCAGCGGTTCCGGCGCCGGCGGATAAGGTTTCCGGCCGGCGGATGCCTTGCCGGTCCCGTCGGTACCGGTCTCCCCGGGCTCGCGGTAGGGGGCGGGGGTCAGCGGATCGCACATTCTTCCAGCCTAGTCCCGGCCGGGTCCGGGAATTACCCCGGAACTCTCTGTCTGCTTCGGCAGTTGTGTTAGTACGCTAGGACCAAACAGGCGGACACCACGGGCGGGGCCGGTCACACACAGCCGCCCCGCCGGAGCCGCACCAGGGCTGAAAGGCTGCCGATGGACTACCACCGAAGCACCTCCGTGGACGAAGCGCTGCCGGAACCGGAGGGCTTCGCCGCTGCCCGCACGGCTGCGCCGGAGCCCGGAGCGCCGGTGCTCCCCCCGGCCATGGAGGTCGCGGAGTTCCACGCCGCCACCGAGCGCATCCTGCGCGCGATCAACACGGTGATCGACGGCAAGGCGGAGGCGGCCCGGCTGGCGCTGACGGTGCTGCTGGCGCAGGGCCACCTGCTCCTGGAGGACGTCCCGGGCGTGGGCAAGACCCTGCTGGCAAAGACGCTCGCCCGCACCATCGACTGCTCGGTGAGCCGGATCCAGTTCACCCCGGACCTGCTGCCCTCCGATGTCACGGGCGTCTCCATCTACAACCAGGCTTCCCGGAGGTTTGAGTTCCGGCCCGGGGCGGTCTTCGCGAACATCGTGATCGGGGACGAGATCAACCGGGCGTCCGCGAAAACCCAGTCGGCCCTGCTGGAGTGCATGGAAGAGCACCAGGTCACGGTGGACGGGGAATCGTACCGTCTCGATGAGCCGTTCATGGTGGTGGCCACCCAGAACCCGATCGAGATGGAAGGCACCTATCCGCTGCCGGAGGCCCAGCGCGACAGGTTCATGGCCCGGATCTCCATGGGCTACCCCGACCGGGACGCGGAGCTGGAGATGCTCGAGACGCACCAGTCCACCTCCCCGCTGGCCCGGGTCACGGCCGTGGTCAGCGCCGACGAGGTGGCGGCCATGATCGCCACCGTGCAGCAGGTCTATGTGTCGCGTGCGATCAAGGAGTACACCGTGGCCCTGGGCCGGGCCACCCGGGAGAGCAGCATGCTCCGGCTCGGCGCGAGTCCCCGGTCCATGCTGCAGCTGCTGCGGGCCGCCAAGGCGACCGCAGCCCTGGAGGGCCGCGACTTCGTGCTGCCGGACGACGTCGTCAGCGTGGCCGAACCGGTCCTGGCACACCGGATCATCCTGGACCGCAAGGCCGCGGGCACCGGCGAGACGGCACAGAGCGTTATCCGGTCCATCGTCGCGAAAGTCCCGGTGGCACAGGACAGCGCCCAGCCCGCGGCGCCGTCCGCCGGACGTTAGGGTCGGACGCGGCCGTGGCGTTGCTGGACCGATTCCCGGGGCATATCTTCAGCTCGCGCGGCTGGGGCCTGCTGGCCGCGGGCGTCGGATCCCTACTGGCCGCCCAGCTGCTCGGCCGCCGTGACCTGCTGGCGCTGGCCCTGCTGCTGCTGATCCTGCCCCTGCTCTCCCTCGCCGGAACCCGGGTGCTCAAGCCGCGGTTCCGGGTCTACCGCGAGTTCGACCCGTCTCCGGTGGAAACCTCGGCGGCGACGACAGTCCGCCTGGCGGTGGCCCGCACCGGGCCCGGGAGCGGCCAGGCGCTGATGGAGGAGCGGCTGCCGGCCAGGTTCGGCCACTCCCCGGTGTTCCGTTTCCCGGCCCGGAGCGCCGCCGGCGGGACCAGCCGCTACGAGTACCAGCTCCGCAGCGCCAAGCGCGGCCAGTTCCTGATCGGACCGGTCACGGCGGAATTCAGCGACCCTTTCGGGCTCTCCGTGCACCGGCACGCGATCGACGGCGGCGATGTCCTCACGGTGACGCCCGCCGCGGTGGACCTGCCGGCGACCGGGCTGGCCGGCGCCCGCGGCCACGACGGGGTGACGGCCACGCGGATCCGCGCCAACCCGAGCGACGACGACGCGATGACCCGTGAGTATCGCCACGGCGACCCCATGCGCCGGGTGCACTGGGCGGCAACGGCCCGGCACGGCTCCCTCATGGTGCGGCAAGAGGAGTCCGTGACCACCCCGGAGGCCACGATCATCCTGGACCAGCGGTTCCACGCCTACGCCCAGGGCGCCGGCTACGTCTCCGGCGGGGCCCGGGCCGACGGACATGACCTGGTCAGCAGCGACACCTTCGAGTGGGCGGTCACCGCCGCGATGTCCATCAGCACCCACCTCGCCGAACGCAACTACTCGCTGCGCTGCCTCGACCCCTCGGGCGGGCCGGCCTTCCTGCATTCGCCCTCGGCACCGGAGCCGGCGGCCGACGAGTACAGCGGGGCCGGCGGCCTGCTGTCCATCGCCGAGAGCCTGGCCGCCATCGAGCTCAGCGACGCCCGCCACGCCGCACCGGAGGCCGCACCCGCAGCCTTCGATGACCGGCTCATGGACAAGCTCGCTGCGCACCGGCTGCGCGGCCCCATCCTGGCCGTACTGGGCCGGCTGACGACGACGGAGGCGCGGGCCCTGGCCCCGGCCGCCGGCTTCGGCGCCAACGCCTTCGCCCTGCTGGCCACCGACCGCCCGGCGGAGGCCGCCGCGGCCCTGGAGATCCTGCGGCGCGGCGGCTGGCGGGCCGTGGCCGTATCCCCGGCGACGCCCCTGCCGGCGGCCTGGTCCGCGTTCGACGAGGCCGAAAGCCCGGCACAGGCCGCACACCGCCCCTCCCCCGGGGCCCAGCCCGAGCAGGTGCGGCGATGACCCTGGCAGCGCAGCGCAGCACGGCCCCGGCGCCGTCCGGGGCCGCTCCCGGAGTTTCAGCCGGGCCGCCCGGCGGCGGCCGCACGGCGCGGCTTGAGCCCTGGGTGATGGGACTGGCCGTGGCCGCCGCCGTCGCGGGCGCGTCGCTGGGGCTCAACGGGGTGCTGCGCGGCTGGGCGTGGTATCCGTCCGTACTCACCACGGTCGTCGCCGTGGCGATGGCGATGGCGGGGCTGCGGGCCCTGCGGCTGCGCGGAGCCGTCGTGGCCGCCGGCGGCCTAGCGGCCCTGGTCCTCGTCCTGACCAGCACCTTCTTCCGGCAGCACAGCATCGCCGGGTTCATCCCGTCGTCCGAAACCCTGGCCCAGCTGCCCCGGTATCTGCGCCGCGCCAGCGAAACCGTGCTGGCCGAAAGCTCACCGGTGGCGCCCAACGCCGGCATCGTACTGCTGGCCTGCGGCGTGCTGGGCCTGCTGGTGATCCTGGTCGACACCCTCGCCGTCCCGCTCGCGCTGCCGGCCACCAGCGGGCTCGGGGTCCTCGCCATCCTGGTGGTGCCGGCCATGGTGAAGCCGCAGAGCGTCGGGTGGCTGGGCTTCGCGGCCGCCGCGGCGGGGTACCTGGCGATCCTGGCCGCCAGCCACTGGTTCCACCCAAATTCGCGGACCCGGGTGGACACCGTGCGCGGACCCGGCCAGCTCCGCCGGGCCGCCGTCACCGGGGCCGCGGCCCTGGCGCTGACGCTGGTTTTCCAGCTGGCCATCCCGGGCTTTGACCAGGGTCTCTTCCCGCAGGGCTCGCGGCTGAACCCCTGGGGTTCGGCCAGCGGCCTGAACCCCATGATCAGCCTGGGCAACAACCTCCGCGCCCCCAGCGGCGACGGCCGGATCACGTACGCGACCAGCGCCACCCAGGCGCCGTACCTGCGTTCGGTCACCGTGGACAACTTTGACGGCGACGCGTGGTCCCCCGATGACCGCGACGCCGGCCGGCGGATCGGGACCGGCCGGATGGACCCCGGCACCGACTCCGCCGCCGAGGAACAGCTCCGCGTGGTGACCGCCGTCAATGCAGGCCAGTTCACCAGTCCGTACCTGCCCGTGCCCTACGCCCCGGAGTCGGTGAACGGCCTGACCGGCCGCTGGAGCTGGGACCCGGCAACGTTGAGCATCAAAGGCGTGGACACCAACTCGCGGAACCAGCAGTATGTGGTGACGTCCGTCGCGCCGCGGCTCTCCCGGGCCGTGCTCGCCCAGGCGGGGTCCGGCGCCGAGGGGGTGTCCGAGACCTTTACCCGGGTTCCCGCCAATGTGCCGCCGATCGTGCGCCAGCGCGCCGAGACCGTCACCGCGGGCAGCACCACCAGCTATGCCAAGGCGATGGCCATCCAGACGTACCTGCGCTCCGCCGAGTTCAGCTACTCGCTCCAGTCCCCGGTGCAGAACGGCTACGACGGCAACGGCCTGTCAGTGCTGGCCGACTTCCTGGCCCAGAAGAGCGGGTACTGCATCCATTTCTCCTCGGCCATGGCCGTGATGGCCCGGTTGGAGGGCATCCCCAGCAGGATCGCCGTGGGGTATGCGCCGGGCCGCGCCACGGGGGCCACGGTGTCGGTGGCCGGGCGGGGTGCGCTGCCCGAGTACGAGGTTGATGCCCGGGACGCGCACGCCTGGCCGGAGTTGTATTTCGAGGGCGTGGGCTGGGTGGCCTTTGAGCCGACGCCCTCCCGCGGCGTGGTGCCGGCGTATGCCGCGGAGCCGTCGGCCCCCAGCGGGGCCAGCACCAACGAGAACAACGACGGGCTGATTCCCGAGGCCGATCCCAGGCCCTCGGCGGCGCCGGCTCCGGCGCCGCTGCCGGTGCCTGCCGCGGAACAGGGCGACCAGGCCGCCGGCCGGCTGGTGCCGGTGCTGTACGGCGCGGGCGCTGTGGCCCTGCTGGCGTTGCTGCTGTCCTCCCCCGCCCTGGCGCGTGCCGGCATGCGGCGGCGCCGGCTGAAGGCCGCCGGCGGCCCGGACGCGGCCGCGGCGGCGTGGGCCGAACTGCAGGACCTCGCCGCCGACTATGGCGTCCCGCCGCACGCCAGCGAAACCCCGCGGCACTTCGCCGCCCGGCTCCTGGGATCCGCGGCGCTGGGCGGACCCGGAAGCCGTGACGGCGGGGCGGAGGCCGCGGTGTCCGCGCTGACCGGGAACTTTGAGCGCTGGCGGTACGGCCGGCCCGACGCCGCGCCCGACGCCGGGCCCGCGTCCGGGGATCCCGCTCCCGACCGGCTCCTGCTGGTGCGGCGCCGGTTGCGGGAGCGGGCCACGTGGTGGACGCGGCTGCGCGCGCTCTGGCTGCCGCCGTCGCTCGCGGCCCGCTGGCGGCACCGGGCCGCCGTGCCCCGCCGCGCTGTCGCGGAACCGGCCGGACCGGCCGGGAAAACGCCGAACGGCGCCGCAGGGCCCGGGTCCGGGCTCCGCGGCGCCGCGCGCAGGCTACGCGGGCGTTAGCCGGCGTAGGGGTCGGCGATGCCGACGTACTGGGTGTAGAGGTATTCCTCGATGCCTTCGAGGCCGCCTTCGCGGCCCAGGCCGGACTGCTTGACGCCGCCGAACGGGGCGGCGGCGTTGGACACGACGCCGGCGTTCAGGCCCAGCATGCCGGTTTCGAGGCGTTCGCCCATCCGCAGGCCGCGGTTGAGGTCCTTGGTGAAGACGTAGGCGACCAGGCCGTATTCGGTGTTGTTGGCCAGCCGGACCGCTTCATCCTCGGTGTCGAAGGTGATGATCGGGGCGACGGGTCCGAAGATCTCCTCGGCCAGGATCCGGGTGCCCTCGGTGACGCCCTTGAGGATCGTGGGCTGGTAGAAGTAGCCGGGGCCCTCGACGGCGGAGCCGCCGAGCACCGTCACGGCACCGGAGTTCACCGCGTCCGTGACGAGCTCGTGGACCTTGTCCCGGCTCTTGGCGTCGATCAGCGGCCCGACCTTGGATTCGGCCTCGGTGCCCCGGGCCGTGGTCATGTCCTTCATCTTGGCGGCGAACTTTTCCGCGAACTCGTCCGCGACGGACTCGTGCACGATGAACCGGTTTGCCGCGGTGCAGGCCTCGCCCATGTTGCGCAGCTTCGCCAGCATCGCCCCGGCCACGGCGGCGTCGAGGTCGGCGTCCTCGAACACCACGAACGGGGCGTTGCCGCCAAGTTCCATCGAGGTCCGCAGCACCGTCTCGGACGCGTCGGCGAGCAGGCGGCGGCCGACCTCGGTGGAGCCGGTGAAGGAGAGCTTGCGGAGCCGGGAATCCTTGATCAGCGGCCCGGTGGTGGCGCCGGCGGTGGAGGTCGGGATCAGGTTCAGCACGCCGGCCGGGAGCCCGGCTTCGAGCATGACGGCGGCGAAGAGCTGCGAGGTCAGCGGGGTCAGGTTCGCGGACTTCAGCACCATGGTGCAGCCGGCGGCGACCGCCGGGGCGACCTTGCGGGTGGCCATGGCCAGCGGGAAGTTCCACGGCGTGATCAGCAGGCACGGGCCGACCGGCTTCTTGGTCACCAGGAGCCGGGACTTCCCGTCCGGGGAGACCGAGTAGCGGCCGAACGCGCGGACGGCTTCCTCGGAGAACCAGCGCAGGAACTCGGCACCGTAGGTGACCTCGCCGCGGGCTTCGGCCAGCGGCTTGCCCATTTCCAGGGTCATCAGCAGGGCGAAGTCCTCGGCCCGCTCGGTGACGAGTTCGAAGGCGCGGCGCAGGATCTCGCCGCGCTCCCGCGGCGGGACCTTGGCCCAGGACTCCTGCGCGGCGGCGGCGGCGTCGAGGGCGGCGGCGCCGTCCTCGGGGCCGGCGTCGGCCAGGCTCAGCAGCACCTTCCCGGTCGCCGGATCCTCCACATTGAAGGTCTTCCCGGACGCGGCCGGACGCCACTGTCCGTCGATCAGCAGGCCCGTCGGCACGGAGGCCAGCAGCGCGGCCTCACGTTCCGCGGTAACGGTGGGCTGGGCAGTAACAGTCACAATGACTCCCTCGTCAGCGATGGGTTCGGAATTTCTGGTCGGCTCCGCACGGCTGGTGCCGCAGGGCCGGGCTACTGCCACGGTACTGCCGGATTCTCCGGGGTGTCTACGCTTCCGCGCACTAGGCGCGGCGCTTTCCGCTGTGCAGCTGCACAAGCACGGACCGGCCGGTGCCGGGGCGGTCGACCGGGCGGCCGACGGCCTTAGCGGGCGGCGAGGACGGCGGCGTAGAGTTCCCGCTTGCTGACCCGGGTGTCGTCGGCGACGGCGGCGACGGCTTCCTTGAGCCGGATGCCCTGGGCGATCAGCGCGTTGACGGCGGCGACGTGGTCTTCCGGCCTGCCGGGCTCGCGCTCCGGGGCGCCGCCGACGACGACGGCGATCTCGC
Source organism: Arthrobacter sp. Hor0625 (assembly GCF_052567525.1). Taxonomy (NCBI): domain Bacteria; kingdom Bacillati; phylum Actinomycetota; class Actinomycetes; order Micrococcales; family Micrococcaceae; genus Arthrobacter; species Arthrobacter sp. Hor0625. The sequence goes on from NZ_CP199586.1 coordinate 336,508, forward strand.
CGCGCACCTCGTTGGTTTCGGCCCATTCCAGCAGTTCCCGCAGGGTGCCGCGGATGACTTCCTCGTAGGTCTTGGTCAGTTCGCGGCAGACCGCGGCGCGGCGGTCGGCTCCGAACCGCTCGTGCAGGGCGCGGAGCATGGGCTCGAGCCGGTGCGGGGCCTCGAAGAACACCATCGTCCGCCGCTCGGCGTCGAGGTCCGCCAGCCGGGAGGCGCGTTCGCCGGCCTTCCGCGGCAGGAACCCTTCGAAGCAGAACCGGTCCGTCGGCAGGCCGGACAGCGCCAGGGCGGTCAGCACGGCGGACGGGCCGGGCACGGCGGTGACCGTCAGGCCGGCAGCGACAGCACCCTCCACCAGGCGGAAACCGGGGTCCGAAACCGCGGGCATGCCGGCGTCGGTCACCATGACCAGCGTCTTCCCGGACCGCACCTGGTCCAGCAGGTCCGCGGTCTTGGCCGCCTCGTTGTGCTCGTGGTAGCTGATCACGCGCCCGGCCACGGTGACGCCGAGGCTCTGCACCAGCCGGTGCAGGCGCCGGGTGTCCTCGGCCGCGACGATATCCGCCGTCTCCAGCAGTTCGATCAGCCGGGCGGAAGCGTCGCCGACGTTGCCGATCGGGGTGGCGGCCAGCACGATCCGGCCCGGCCCGCCGGCCGCCTGCGCTGTGTCTGCCGGGGCGGCGTCCGGGGCGGCGTCATCGCGGGCGGGCGCGGGGGAAGTGCTCTGATCGGAATCCACACCACCAGCCTACTGCCGCCGGGCGCGCGGTCCGACGGGCCCGGCCCTCGATCGCGGCGGTCGACGGTAGCATAGCAGGGTGACGCAGACCCCCATGCGGCCTGCCGGGCCCGGTTCAGCCGCATCGGCGCCCGCCGCCGCCCGCCCGGACGGCATCAGCCACCCCGGCGGCACCAGGCGCAACCTCGAGGGGCACCGCTGGATCGCCCGGCCGGCTGAGGCGTTCACCGTCGAGGCCCTGCAGCAGCGGCTGATCGGCAGCATCCGCAGCTGGCGGGACTACCCGCCGTCGCTGCGCCTGTGGTTCTGGCTCATCCCCGCCCTGACCGCGCTGCTCGGCGGCATCCTGCGCTTTGTCCGCCTGGACGTGCCGCACAAGCTGGTCTTCGACGAAACCTACTACGTCAAGGACGGGTACTCCCTGCTGGTCAGCGGCTACGAGCGGGCGTGGCCGGAAAAAGCCAACGACGCATTCATCGCCGGCAACCCCGGGGTGCTCCTGGACAGCCCCGAATACGTCGTGCACCCGCCCGTCGGCAAATGGATGATCGCGGCCGGGATGTGGCTCTTCGGCCCGGAAAACCCGTTCGGCTGGCGCTTCGGCGCGGCCCTGACCGGCACCCTCTCAATCTTCCTGCTCGCCCTGGTGGCGCAGAAACTGTTCCGCTCGCTCACCCTGAGCGCCGTGGCCGGGGCGCTGCTGGCGGTCGACGGCCACCACCTGGTGATGTCCCGGACCTCGTTGCTGGACGTCTTCCTCATGTTCTGGGTCCTGGCGGCCTTCGGGGCGCTGCTGATGGACCGCGACGACGGCCGCCGCCGGCTCGCGGCACGGCTCGGCCGGCAGGCCGCGGCGTCCGCCGACGGCGTCCCCTCCCGGCTGCAGCTTGCCGCCGGCCCGTGGCTGGGGATCCGCTGGTGGCGGATCGCCGCGGGCGTGTGCCTGGGCCTGGCGGTCGGCACCAAGTGGTCCGCCCTGTTCTTCCTGGCCGGGTTCGGGCTGCTGACCGTCTTCTGGGACCTCAGCGCGCGCCGCATCGCCGGGGTGCACGGCTGGATCAGCGGCGGCATCCTCAAAGACGGGATCGGCGCCTTTCTGAGCATGGTTCCGGTCGCGGCGCTGGTCTACACCGCCACCTGGGCCGGCTGGTTCCGCTCCGGCAACGCGTACTTCCGGCATTGGGCCGAGACCAACCCGTCGGCCGGCTGGGGCTGGATCCCCGATTCACTCCGGTCCCTGGCCCACTATCACCTCGAGGCGTACAAGTTCCACCAGGGACTGAGTGCGGAGCACCCTTACGAGGCGAGCGCCTGGAGCTGGCTGGTACTGGGACGTCCGACGTCGTTCTTCTACGAATCAGCCAAGCAGGGCTCCGAAGGCTGCGATCTGCCCAGCTGCACCTCGGCGATCCTCTCGGTCGGCAATCCGCTGATCTGGTGGAGCGCCGCGGTCAGCCTCGGCATCCTGCTGTTCTGGTGGGCTGGGCGCCGCGACTGGCGTGCCGGGGCCATCCTGGCCGCCGTCGGCGCCGGGTATCTGCCGTGGTTCATGTATCCGGAACGCACCATGTTCTTCTTCTACGCGGTGTCCTTCGAACCGTTCCTGGTCCTGGCCCTCGTGTACTGCCTGGGCCTGGTCCTGGGCCGCCGTACCGACCCGCTGTGGCGCCGCCGCTCCGGGCTGTTCCTGGTGGCGCTGTTCGTGGTCGCGGCGGTGCTGTTGTCGGCGTTCTTCTACCCGGTGTGGACCGCGGAGCTGATCACGTACCAGGACTGGCGGCTCCGGATGTGGATGCCCTCCTGGATCTAGGGCAGGATTACTAGCGGATGCCGCGACCACCGGGCCGCGGACCGGAACGGGAGACATTGGGTTGTGAGAGAAGCTAGCACCGGGCTGCTCGTGGAGCTGTACCCGGAAAGCAACGTGACGGACCTGCTGCTGGAACAGGCCGGCAAGGATCCCGGCCACGCGCTCTATGCCCGCAAGGGGCCCTCCGGGTGGACCGACGTGCCGGCCGGAGAATTCCTGGACCAGGTCCGGGCCCTGGCCAAGGGCCTGATTGCCGGCGGGCTCGCACCCGGCGACACGGTCGCGGTCATGTCCGCCACCCGCTACGAGTGGACCGTGGTGGATTTCGCGATCTGGTTCGCCGGCGGTGTCACCGTTCCGGTGTACGAGACCTCCTCCGCCAGCCAGGTCGAATGGATCCTGCACGACTCCGGCGCCCGGCACGTCTTCGTCGAGGACCGCGCGAAGGCCGCCCTCGTCCAGGGCGTGGTGGACGCTTCGGCGCTGCTGGCCGGCCGCGTCCTCGGCGTCGTGCGGATGGATTACGACGGCGACGCCCCCAACCTCGCCAGCCTGGCGGCCGCCGGCAGCGGCGTCAGCGACGCCGAGCTGGAACGGCACCGCAGCACGGCCGGGCTCGACGACGTCGCCTCCCTGGTCTACACCTCCGGCACCACCGGCCGGCCCAAGGGCTGCGAGATCACGCACGGCAATTTCGCCCTCGTCGCGAAGAACATCGTGCTGTTCCTGCAGGAAATCCTGCTGCAGGACCGGACCCGGACCCTGATGTTCCTGCCGCTGGCCCACGTCCTGGCCCGCGCCGTGCAGGTTGTCTGCCTCAGTGCCGGCACCACGCTGGGCCACACCTCCAGCGCCAAGGAACTGCTCGAGGACCTGGGCACCTTCAAGCCCACGTTCCTGCTGGTGGTTCCCCGGATCTTCGAGAAGGTCTATGCCGGCGCCGCCCAGAAGGCGGCCCAGGCCGGGAAGGAACGGCTCTTCGGTGCGGCCGCCGCCGTCGCCGTTGGATATTCGCAGGCCCTTGACGCCGCCGCCCGCGGCGAGGGACCCGGTCCGGGCTGGGGGCTGCGCGCCAGGCACCGGCTCTTTGACCGGCTGCTCTATCCCAAGCTCCGCCAGGCGTTCGGCGGCAGCCTCGGCTACACCGTGTCCGGGGCGAGCCCGCTGAGCGCCCACGACGCGCACTTCTTCCGGGGCGCCGGAGTGCCGGTTCTGGAGGGCTACGGGCTGACGGAGACGACGGCGCCGTGTACGGCCAATATCCCCTCGCTGACCAAAGTCGGGACGGTGGGCATTCCGATTCCGGGCACCACCATCCGGATCGCCGACGACGGCGAGATCCTGGTCAAGGGCATCGGCGTTTTCAAGGGCTACCACGCCAACGAGGCGGCCAACGCCGAGGCGTTCGTAGACGGGTTCTTCCGTACCGGCGACCTGGGCAGCCTCGATGCGGACGGGTTCCTGACCATCACCGGCCGCAAGAAGGATCTGCTGGTCACCGCGGGCGGGAAGAATGTGGCGCCCGGGCCGCTGGAGGAAAAGATCCGCGAGCACCAGCTCGTGGCCCAGGCCGTGGTGGTCGGCGATGGGCGGCCGTTCGTCTCGGCCCTGGTCAACCTGGATCCCGAGGGGCTGGAGAACTGGTGCGCCACCCACCGCATCCCCGCCATGGGGCTCGCCGACGCGGCGCAGGATGACAGGGTCCGGGCGGCCATCCAGGCCTCCATCGACGAGGCAAACACGCTCGTGTCCAAGGCCGAGTCAATCCGCAGCTTCGTGGTGCTCGACGCCGACTTCACCGTCGAGTCCGGGCACCTGACGCCCTCGCTGAAGCTCAAGCGCGCCGCCGTTGTGCGGGACTTCGAGGAGCAGATCAACCAAATCTACGGCTAGGCCGGTTAGTCCGCGGGCGTCCCGCAGGACGCACACAAGAGCGGCCGGCACGGGTGTGCCGGCCGCTCTTGTGCGTCCGTGCTCCTGCGGGGGCCGGGCGGGAGGCCGCCCGGCCCCCGCCGGCGTGGCTACTGCGGTTTCCGGTCCGCGGCCGTGGCGTGCGTCGGCGACGGTGCGCCGTCGGCCGCGGTTTTTGCGGCCGCGGGGGGCTCTCCGGAGCCGGGGCGTTCCCCGCGGGCGGGGCGCTCCCCTGCGGCGGCGCCGGTATCCGTGGCGCCGGCCGGGCTGTCGTCACCGGAACCGGGCGCGGCGTTCGCTTCTCCGGTGCCGTGCCGGGCACGCTTGAAGCGGCGGCCCTTCGGCCCGGGGGCGTCGGCCGCGTCGGCGGCGTTGGCCGCGTTGGCCGCGTTGGCTCCGTCGAAGGAGCCGTCCTCCGGGTCGGCGGCCGCGGCGGCCTTGCGGGTGCGCGGCGGCAGGCCGCGGCGGCGCCGGGTGGGCCAGGTGAGGATGAGGGTGAGCAGCGATGCGATCAGCACGAGGGCGCCGATTACGATTCCCGCGTCCACCCAGAACTGGCCGGGGAACAGCCGGATCAGTGTGTCCGACAGGGCAAAGGTCCAGGTGCCGTTGGCGAAGAAGATGCGGTGGAACTCGGTGAAGAACTGCTCCCAGCCGAGCACCGCGAGCACGCCGAGGCCGATGATGAGCACCAGGGTCACGATCGACCCGGCGAAGAGGCCGCGGCGGACCCCGCCCGTGCTGCGGCGGCGCAGGTAGAGGATGGCGATCAGGCTCAGCAGGGCCAGCAGGACGCCGGCGCCGAAGGCGGACAGGATGACAAGTTTGACGTCGGCCATGTGGCTGACCTCGCCCTCCCGGAAGAGAGGCTCGCCGGAGCGGTTGACGAGTTCGCCGAGGTAGCGCGGGCCGGACCAGTTGCCGAGGTAGTCGACGGCGTAGGAGCCGTAGGTCATCCGGTCATCGGTGTTGAAGCCGTACCCGTCGCCGGGAAAGCCGGGCCGGTTGTACTCAACCCAGAGGAAGAGCGGACTGGTCACGGCGCGGACGGCCGCCACCAGCAGGATGACCGGGAAGCACACAGCCAGGAGGACCTGCATCACGCGCGGCGCCACCGGCTTGGCCCGGGCGGCCTGCTCACGTTCGGCGTTGCGGCGTTCCACTTCCTCCTGCGGCGGCCGGACCTGCAGGGCGGAGGTCGGCAGCGACTCGTTGAAGACCGCATCGTTCCGGCCGGCGGGGGCGGCATCCACTGCCCGGCGGTCGGCGCGGCGGCCCTGCCGCTCGCCGGGTACGGGCAGAGCAGACCCTGCCGCGCTCTCCCGCGCGGGAGCCGCCGCCGGAGCGGCCGCATTGTCGGCAGGCGCCGGGCGGGATCCGGACCCGGCAGGCGCCGTGGCAGCGGGGGCCGCGGCGTCGGACGCCCGGCCGGAATCAGCCGCGGCCGGCGCTGCGGCCTCGGGCGTTCCGGCGCGCTTGCCGGCTGCCGGCTTCATCCATTCGAAGGCGGGCTCGTCGGCGTCCCCGGCAGGGTCCGTCTCCGGATCCTGCCGGTTCGGAGGGGTGGGACTCTGTTCAGTCACTGCAGCTTCGCTTCCGTAGGGTTCCGCGCTGCCGGGGGCTGGGCCCGGCACCGCCACATATCTGACTCCGAGCCTACCGTCCGCGCCTTAGCCCGGGCGAGGTGCCACCCCGGGACCGGGCCGATTCAGGCGGAAATTTCGGCGTAGCCGGCGTCTCCGCCGTCGAGGTCCCCGCGGGCACCGGCGCGGTGGGCCGCGCCGCCGTAGCGCAGGACGTAGAACCAGTAGCCGGCCAGGACCCCGGCGCCGATGGCGATCTTGGCCCAGACCGGAAGCACGCTGGGGGTCACGAATCCTTCGACCGCGCCGGAGACCAGCAGCACCAGCACCAGCCCCAGGGCGACCGTGACGAGCGACCGGCCCTCGGCCGCCAGCGCCTGCGAGCGGCGGTACGGTCCGGGCGCCACGGCGGCCCAGAAGATCCGCAGACCCGCCGCGCTGGCGACGAACACCGCCGTTAATTCCATCAGTCCGTGCGGCAGGATATAGCTGAAGAAGACGTCGAGCTTGCCCGTGGCGGCGAAGACCCCGGCGGCGACGCCCACGCCCTGCGCGTTCGCCACCAGGATCATCGGCACCCAGAAGCCGGTGACGCCCAGGGCCACCGCCTGGGCGGCGATCCAGGCGTTGTTGGTCCAGACCAGGCCGGCGAAGGACGCGGCAGGGTTCTCGGAGTAGTAGTCGATGAAGTCCTCGTCCACGTAGCGGCGGACCTGCGCGTCCGAGCCCAGGGCGCGCAGCGCCTCCGGGGACGTGCCGATGCAGGCCGCGTAGGCTGCGGCGATCAGGCAGAAGGCCAGCCCGCACCACAGTGTCAGCCAGCGGATCCGGTACAGGGCGGCGGGCAGGGCGATGACGAAGAACCGGGCCAGGTCTTCGGTGAAGTTGGAGCGGGCGCCCGTAAACCGGGTGCGGGCCTGGGCCAGGGTGGCGGAGAGCGACGAGGAAAGCGTGCTCTCCGGTTCCAGGGACCGCAGCAGGGACAGGTCGGCCGAGGCCTCCTGGTAGAGCCGGAGCAGCTCGTCGGCGTCGGCGCCGCTGAGCCTGCGCTGGTGCGCCAGGGCGTGCAGCCTGGCCCACTTGGCCCCGTTGACCAGGGCGAACGCCTCGATGTCCACGGCACCACCATAGCCCCACCCCCCAAGCGGGCGGCGGAGGGTGGTTAGACTGTGCCTGACTGCAGAGGAGCGGGGGCCGCATTGAGTTCAATCATCACTGGCGAGGCCGTCGTCCTCGAGCTGCGACCGGCGTCGTTCGCGGCCCGGGCGCTGGGGCTGCTGCTCGACATCGTGGTGAATGTTGCCGTGCTCTGGATCATCCTGGTCCTGGTCGGCTCGGCCGCCCCCGGACTGGATGACGCCGCGCTCGGTGCCCTGGTCACGGTGGCGGTCGTGTTCAGCTTTGTCGTGGTCCCGGTGGGCGTGGAGACGCTCAGCCGCGGCCTCTCGGTCGGCAAGCTCGCCACCGGACTGCGGATCGTGCGCGACGACGGCGGTTCCATCCGCTTCCGGCATGCGCTCATCCGGGGGCTGGTCGGGTTCCTGGAGATTTATGCCATCCTCGGGGGCCTGGCGGTGGCCGTCGCGCTGTTTAACGGCAAGTCCAAGCGGCTCGGGGATCTTGTGGCCGGCACCTACGCGCTGCGGCGCCGGGTGCGGGCCGAACCGCCCGTGCTGCACCGGGTGCCGTACCCGCTGCAGCCATGGGTGGCGGCCGCTGACATCGGCCGGATTCCGGATGCTGCTGCCCGGCGGGCCTCACTGTTCCTGCGCCAGGCCGGCCGGATGGCCCCTGCCTCCCGCGCGGCCCTGGCGCAGTCGCTGGCCACCGAGGTCGCCGCCCATGTCGCTCCCCCGCCGCCGGCCGGAACGGGGCCGGAGGACTATCTGGCGGCCGTCCTGGGCGAGCGCAGCCGGCGGGAGCTGGGCCGGCTGGAGGCGGCACGGGAGCGCAGCACGCGCCTGGGTGTCCGGCTCCGGCGGCTGCCGCACGCCCGGCTCCGCTGACCGCGGCGCGCCGGACCGCAGCGCGCCGGACCGCGGTGCGCCGGACCGATTATCAGCGTTTGGCGTACTGCGCCCAGGGGATGTTCCAGTCCCCGAAACCTTCGAGCGGTTCCACCGGCGCGGCCCCGGTGTTCAGGGTCTGCACGACGTCGCCGGTCTTCATGTTGGTGAAGAACCACTGGGCGTCCGCGGGCAGCAGCCCGACGCAGCCGTGCGAGACGTTGAACCGGCCCACCGCGCCCCAGGCCGATTCCAGCGCCTGGTGGACGTACACGCCCGAGGTCGTCAGCCGGTTCGCGTATTCGACCGTCAGCGGCGGGTAGTAGCCCTTGTCGCCGGGCTTGAGCCCGATGCTGCCGGCGTTGAATTTGGACCGGCGCTCCTGCTCCATGATGACCGCGTAGCCGGAGGGCGAGAGCCAGTCCTCGCCGCCGAGGGTGACCGGCGCCGTGCGGACCAGCGTCCCGTTGAAGTACACCTTCATGGTCTTGGTGACGTCGTCCACGACGGCGATCCGTTGCGGCCCGACGGTGAAGGAGACCGGGACATTGGAGTTGCCGACCATGCCGTTGCCGAAGTCGACGCCGAAGAGCTTCAAATCCACCGTGATTTTGGTGTTCGCAGCCCAGAACTTCTCCGGCCGGATCCGGACGCGGCGGTCCGAGTACCAGCGCCAGGCGACGGCTTGGCGCGAGGAGACCTTGACGGTGACGGCCTTCTCCATGGCCGCCTTGTTCAGGACCGGTTCGCTGAAGACGATCTCGATCGGCTGCCCGGCCCCGATGGTGCTGCCGTTGAGGGGATAGACGGCGGCATCGGCCTCATTCGCCGTGCCAACGGTCGAGAAGCTTTGTTCCTTCGTCGTTTCCCGGCCGGCGCCGTCGACGATGGTGAACCGGTAGCTGTACCGGGTGTTGAAGTCCAGGGGCTCCCCCGCGGTCCAGGTGGAACCGTCGGCGCTCACCGTGCCGGGGACCGGGGCGCCGCCCTCGGACTGCAGCACCACGTCCTTGACGGCGCCGTTGACGGCCTTGACCGCGGGCAGCGCAGCCGGGTTGACGTCCCGGGCGCCGTCGGTCGGCGTGACGCCGAGTTCGACGGGTTTGACCACAGGGGCGGCCAGCCCGGCGACGTTGCGCAGCGGCGACGCCGCTTCCGAGGGCAGTTCGCTGTCCGCCCAGACCGGTGCGGTGGCGACGCCGATTCCGCCGGCGCCGATGGCCAGGCAGAGCCCTGCCACCGCCAGCATCTTGCCCGTGTTCCTGCCTCCGCCGCGCACGGCGCCCCCGGTCCCCATGTGTTTGTCCGTCCTGGTCAGTTCGCGTACTTGGCCCAGGGGATGTTCCAGTCCCCGAACCCGTCGTCGTGGGCGGCGTAGTCGCCGTCGGTGTTGACCACCTGGACCACGTCGCCGGTGGTCATGTGCTCAAAGACCCATTTCGCCCCGGCGGGGCCCAGACCGATGCAGCCGTGGGAGAGGTTTGCCTTGCCGAGGAAGGGCATCGCGGAGTCGGTGGCCTGGTGGATGAACTCGCCGCTGGGGGTCAGCCGGGTGGCGTAGTTGACGTCCAGCTGGCCGTAGTAGGCCGGGTCCCCCGGTTTGAGCCCGATCGTGGAGGCGTCCATGTGCTCCACCCGGTACTTCTCCATGAAGACCAGGTAGCCCCGGGCCGACGGGAACCTGGTGTCGCCCAGGGTCGCAGGCCACTGGCCGACCTTCCGGCCGTTGATGGTGGCGGTGAAGGTGTGGGCCTTGGCATCGGCGTAGGCGATCTTCTTGTCGCCGATGTGCACGGTAACGGTCTTGTTGAAGTTGCCGATCTGCCCCTTGCCCAGGTCGACGCCGAAGAGCTTGATGTCCATCGTGACCGTGCTGTTGGCCGCCCAGAAGTTCTGCGGCCGGTACCGGACCATGGTGTTGCTGTACCAGTGGAAGTCCCCGCGCTGGCCGGACGTGGAGCGGACCTTGATCGCCTTCTCCACGGCGGCGCGGTTCAGCACCGGTTCGCTGAAGGTCAGCTGGAGCGGCTGCGCCACGCCCACCTTCATGCCGTCCAGCGGGTAGATGGCGGCGTCCGCCTCGTTCGCGGTGGTCACCGTCGTGAAGCTGCGGGTGGCCTCGGTGCTGCGGCCCGCTGCGTCGACGACGGAGTAGCTGTAGGTGTAGCGGGTGTTGAAGTCCAGCGGTCCGGCGGCGGCCCAGGTGGAGCCGTCGGCGGCGAGCGTTCCGTTCACGGCCTTGCCCGATTCGCTGGTCAGGGCGGCGCGCTCGATCTTGCCGTTGCCGACTTTCAGGGTCACCGGCGCGGCCGGGTTGACCTGCACGGCGGAGTCGGCGGGGACCGCGGCGAGTTGGAGCGGCGGCACGACGGGGAAGGCCAGGCCCTGGGTTGAGCGCTCCGGGGTGGCGGCCTCGGAGGCGAATGACGGGTGGGCCAGCGGTCCGGCCGCGGCGAAGACGCCGCCGCCTGCTGCCAGGGCGCATGCTGCAGCCAGCACGGCGGCCTTCCGGCCGGTACTCCAGCGTTTGGGGGCGTTCACAATACTCGGTCCTTCCGGGCCTCGGACGTCGGCTGGGTGGCGGGCGCTCCTGGCCTCCACCGGCACCGCCGACGCAGGCGTTACCTTGCCAGCATAAGCGACGTTCCGGCGGTGGCCGCCGCGTGCCGCGGCACGATCCGGTTACGAAAAAGGGGGTTCCGCACCCGCAGGTCCGGAACCCCCTTATGTAACCGCGCCGCCCGCCGGGCGGGCTGCTAGTAGCGGTAGTGCTCCGGCTTGAAGGGGCCGGCGGGGTCGAGGTCCAGGTACGCGGCCTGTTCCTTGGTGAGCTCGGTCAGTTCCGCGCCGAGGGCTGCGAGGTGGAGCCGGGCGACCTTCTCGTCGAGGATCTTGGGCAGCACGTAGACCTGCTTGTCGTATTCGCGCTCCCCCTCCGGCTGGCCCGCCTTGGTGAACAGTTCAATCTGCGCGATGGTCTGGTTCGCGAAGGAGTTGCTCATGACGAAGGAGGGGTGGCCGGTGGCGTTGCCGAGGTTCAGCAGGCGGCCCTCGGAGAGCACGATGATGGAGCGCTGCTCGTCCGTGCCGGCGTCGAAGACCCACTCGTGCACCTGCGGCTTGATCTCGACCTTCTGGATGCCGGGGATCCGGGCCAGGCCGGCCATGTCGATCTCGTTGTCGAAGTGGCCGATGTTGCCCACGATTGCCTTGTCGCGCATCCCGGCCATGTGCTCGGCCATGATGACGTCCTTGTTGCCGGTGGTCGTGATGAAGATGTGGCCCTCGGCCAGGACGCTTTCCAGCGTGGCCACCTGGTAGCCGTCCATCGCTGCCTGCAGCGCGCAGATCGGGTCGATTTCGGTGACGATTACGCGGGAGCCCTGGCCGCGGAACGCCTCGGCTGCGCCCTTGCCGACGTCGCCGTAGCCGCAGACGACGGCGACCTTGCCGCCCATGAGCACATCGGTGGCGCGGTTGATGCCGTCCGGCAGCGAGTGGCGGATGCCGTACTTGTTGTCGAACTTGCTCTTGGTGACGGAGTCGTTGACGTTGATCGCCGGGAACAGCAGCTTGCCCTGCTCGGCGAGCTGGTAGAGGCGGTGGACGCCGGTGGTGGTTTCCTCGGTCACGCCGAGCAGGCGGGAACCGATCCGGGTCCACTTCTGCGGGTCCTTCTGCAGCGAGGCGCGGAGCACCTCGAGGAAGACGCGGCCTTCCTCGGATTCGTCGTCGGCGGCGGCGGGCACGGCACCGAGGGCTTCGAACTCGGCGCCCTTGTGCACCAGCATGGTGGCGTCGCCGCCGTCATCGAGGATCATGTTCGGGCCCAGGTCCGGGTTCTCGTCCGCGCCGGGCCAGGTCAGGATCTGCTCGGCGGTCCACCAGTATTCCTCGAGGGTCTCGCCCTTCCAGGCGAACACCGGCACGCCCTGCGGGTCATCGACGGTGCCCTGGCCGACGACGACGGCGGCGGCTGCCTCGTTCTGGGTGGAGAAGATGTTGCAGGAGGCCCAGCGGACCTCGGCGCCCAGGGCGGTGAGGGTCTCGATCAGCACGGCGGTCTGCACGGTCATGTGCAGCGACCCGGCGATCCGGGCGCCCTTCAGCGGCTGGCTCGCGCCGAATTCCTCGCGCAGGGCCATCAGGCCGGGCATCTCGTGCTCGGCGAGGCGGATCTGGTGGCGGCCGGCTTCGGCCAGGGAAATGTCGGCGATCTTGTAATCGAAGGTCATGGGAATCCTTTGTACTAGCCGGGATGGAAGCGTGGGGCTGGGAGTGGTTCGGAGCCGAGTCGGGCTCCGATGGGCGGCAGCCGCGCCGCCGGGCGCCTACTCCGCGGCGTGGCGGCCGCCGCTGCGGCCGCCATCGTGCTGGTCGGAGGGGGCGGCGGTGGCCGCCGCGAGCAGTTCCGGCGGGAGCAGCAGCGGGATGCCGTCTTCGATTGCGTACCGCAACCGGCGTCCCTCGGCGTCGGGGGCAGCGGCGACGAGTTCCTCGCCTTCCTGGACCAGCGCGGAGCCGGTCACGGGGCAACGCAGGACGGACAGCAGCTCGGGACTGATCAGCGACATGTTAAGGGCTCCCTGGGGGCGGCGCCGACGGCGCCGGTGGCGTTCGGAAAGTTCGGTTCCCAGCCTACCGCCAGTTCGTCGCTCAGGAGGGTTCGCGCAGGACACGCAGGTGCCCCCGGCGGGTTCCCTCGGCCTGGGCCGGTGCCTCCAGCGCCGGGTGCGCGGCGCGCCGGCCCTGGGCGGGATCCGGAGCGGCGGGCAGGGCGGCGGCTTCGCGGACTGCATTGGCCAGGGCGAGCAGGTCGTCGGGCCCGGGGCCGGGCGGCGTGGCCGGCATGGCGAGCCGCAGGACTTCCCAGCCGCGCGGCACGGTGAGGGTGTCGGCGTGCTGTTCGCACAGGTCGTAGCAGTGCGGTTCCGCGTAGGTGGCCAGCGGCCCGAGGACGGCGGTCGAGTCCGCGTAGACGTACGTCAAAGTCGCCACCGCCGAATTGCGGCAGGCTGACCTTGAACACTGACGAATTGCACCCACGACATCACAGATTACTCCGCCCGGACGCCGCAGCCGCGCATTGAAACGCTGGTCCGGGCGGGAACCGCTTCCCGGGCGGCCGCGCACCGGCCGGGAAGGAAGGCCGCCGGGCCGCCGTCTCGCAGAAATCAGGCGCCGGGTTTAGAGTCGAGATATGCAGTCATCGCACCATGATTCCGGCTTTACGGTCCGGTTGGCTGACCCCGCCGGCAGCGGCAGCAAGGGGAAGAGCTTCCGGCAACGCCGCAGGAACCGGCACGGCCGGGGCCTGCGCGGGGAATTGATGCTGCCCACGCTGCCCGGCTACCGGACCCGGTCGGACCGGTTCGATGATTTCGTCCTGGATTCGGCCCAGCGCCTGCACGACATCTGGGGCAAGCCGCTGGACGGGGTGCGCTTCGCGGTGGAGGAAATCCCGCCCGGCCTCGAACAGCTGGTCGCCGAGGGCACCCCCGCCCCGATGGGCGAGTACACGCCGGCGACGGCGGAGGACGGCCCGGTGATCACGCTCTACCGCAGGGTCGTCGAACAGGCCTGCGGCAGCCGTGAGGAACTCCAGGACCTCGTCCACGACGTCGTCGTCGAGCGCACGGCGGAGATGCTGGGCGTCCCGCCCGAGTCGCTGGACCCGGTATACCGCCGCCGCTACTGACCCCGCTTGGGCGGGAGGTTACAGCGCCGCGCCCGCGGGCGGCGGCCTAGTAGCCGAGCGAGACCGGTACTTCCTGGCTCCCGGCGGCGCCGGGCGTGACGGCGACGCTCGCGACGTCCGCGCGGCCCGCCTGCTGCAGCAGCACCGCACCGTAGGCGGCGTCCCCCGAGGCGGAGACGAGGTAGCCGGCCACCGGTGAGCCCCCGACGTCGTCCGGGACCCGGACGGACGCGGTGGTTCCGCCGGCGATGTCCGCGGTGGCGGCGGCCCGGACCTTGCCGTCCGCGGTGATCGGCGCGTAACTGATCCTGGCCCGGCCCTCCGGCGCGCCGAAGACCAGGAACCGCTCCCCCTTTTGCGGCACCGGCACGACGTGCTGGCTGCCGAGCCTGCCCGAGGACGGTGCCCAGGCGAAATCCGTGGCTTCCCCGGCGTCGACGCCGCGGGTGACCCGGGCGGCGGCGGCGAAGGAAACATCCGAGGTCGCGGAGACGGTGTAGTGGCCCGCGGGCACCCCCGCGAGCGGGATCTCCGTGACCGCGCCTGCCTTGGCGGTGACGACGCCGCCGCCGGGCAGCGGCTTTTGCCCGTCCCGGCCGTACAACTTCACTTCCACGACGGCGTCCGCGGCGCCCGGCACGGTGATCTGCAGGCCGGGCACGGCGTCCGCGAAGCCGGTCTTCCCGCCGAGGGCCCGCACGGCGGCCGGGTCCTGGATGTCGATGCCGGAGATGACCTGCCGCGCGGCGGGGGCCGCGCCGGGGGCGATGAAGTCGACGCCGCCGGGGGTCAGCCCGCGGAGCACGCTCTGCTGGATGATGGCCGAGACCGGCCCGCCTGTGCTGCGCACCCGCACGCTCAGCCGGTCCTGTCCGGGGGCGAGCCCGCCCAGGATGATTGACCGGGTTTTTCCGGGTGCCACCAGGAGCCCGCGGCTTCCGGGGGCCTGGATGGCGCCCTTGGCGCCGATCAGGTCGAGGCCGACGGTGGCTGGGGTGCCGGAGGCGTTGCTCAGGTGCAGCACCGCGGTCCGGCCGAGGGCGGTGTTCGCGCCCACCAGCCACTGGTCGTTGGAGGGCCGCTGGCAGGCGGCCGCGGCGGCGCCGCGGAGGTCGCCGTCGGCGGCGGTGTAGCTGAGCAGTCCGGCGGCGGAGGGCTGCTGGTTGGCCAGCGCATCAGCGCTGAGCACGGTGGCGGACTGGACCCCGCGTTGGGGTTCGACGGCGGCCTTCGGGACGGGCGCAGACGCGGCCGGACCGGCGACAGGGGCCGACGGCGCGGGCGCGCTGGCGGAAGGCACCGGTTTGGCCAGTTCCGCCAGAGTGCGTCCGCCGAGCGCGGCGAGCCGGCTCCCGGGCAGCGTGCCGTTGCCGGCGCTGAGGACGACGGCGGTCACGGCGCTCCGGGCGGTGGCCGATTCGGGGCTGAACTGCGGATCGGTTCCCACGGGGGTTCCTTGCAGCAACCGGGCCGGTCCGGGGCAGATGCCCACGCTGCTGCCGGCCGGCACCGCGGTCAGCGGCGCCTGTAGCTGCCGGCTGCCCGGCCCCTGGGGGGCGATCCGGTCCGCGGCGATCAGTCCCCCGCCGGCGGCGACCAGCACGGCGGCGGAGACGAGGCCTCCGACGGCTGCGGCCGCGGTGCGCAGCCGGCGCGCGGCCGGTGTCCGCGACGCCGGGCCCGGCCTGCCGCTCCGGTCGCGGACCGGGGCGGTGTCGGGCTGCGCCGGAGTGGAACCGGGCTTCGCGGCCGTGTCGGGCTTCGCGGCGGTCTCGGGCTGCCGGCCCGCGTCCCTTGCCTGGCCGGCCCGGGCGTCCCCGCCCGGCTGCCCGGCGTCGTCGTCGCGGTGGTCACGCATGTTGGTGGTCCTTACGCAGGGAAACTTCGTCCCGGGAGAAGCCGGTGTTGCGGCGGCGGGCGGGCATCGGAATGGCCAGCAGTACGGTGAGGCCGATCACGATGGCCTGCACGATGCCGGTCCAGGGAGCCCACGGGGTGTCGTAGCGGATACTGAGCTGGCCGCCGTGGCTGGGCAGGGTGAAGGCCTGTGCCCAGTCGGAGGTGGTGGCGGTGAGCCGCCGGCCATCCAGCCAGGCGCTCCAGCCCGGGTCCGCGCGGTCGGCGAGGACCACAAGACGGCCTTCCGGGCCGTCGGGCACCGGCGCGTCGGCGCTGACCGGCCCGGCGGGCAGCAGGCCCACGGACTTCCCGGCGGCGTCGACGATCCGGACGCGGTGGGCCACGTCGGCCGCCTCGGCGGCCGCCTCGTTCAACGGCGTGATCCGCCAAAGCCAGCCGGAACCGGTACGGCCCACAGCCACGAGGCCGGGAACGGCGTCCATGCGGCTGGCCAGCAACTCGGCGGAGTCGTCTGCCGCTTCCAGGAGCACGAAGCCGGCGCCGAGCTGCTCGAGCCGGTGCCGGGGATCGACGCCGTCGGCCGCCACGATTGTCGCGACCGCACCGCGCAGGGCAGCCGTCACCGCGTCGTCGTCGCGGACTGTCTCTTCGCCGGGGCCGCCCATGATCCGGCGGGCGGAGGCGACGGCGGACAAGGAGTCGAGCCTGGTGCCGGCGCCGCGCATCAGGGCGGCGGCATAGGTCCCGTCCTCCCGGGTGGAGATGACGAGGGTGCGGGTCTGTTCGGGGCCTTCACCCCGGTCGACGGCGGTGGCGGGCAGGGTCCGGGCGGGGCCGGCCTGCACCAGCCGCGGAACCCCGAGGGAGGCAGCCCGCGTCGGGTCTGTGCCGGCTCCCGAGGCGCCGGCTCCCGAGGTGCCGGCGTCCGCACCGGCGATCCCGCCGGAGGGCGCAGCCGCAGCCGAGGGGGCCGGGCCGGGCTGGAGCAGGTTGTGGGCGGCCCACGCGGCAAGGCCGGTGAGCGGGCCTGCGATCAGCAGGACGGTCGCGGCAGCCGCCGTCCCGCGGACCACCAGGCGCCGGACCCTGATGCGCCGGTCGGGGGTGCCGGACGTTGGAGCGTCGGCGGCGTCGAGCAGGGCCTGGGCACCGATCAGGGCAGCGCCCAGGAGCGCGAAAGCCGCCGCGGAGACCGGCGGGCCGCTGAACGGGGTGACCAGGACGTCCCCGCTGGCGCCGGTGGCGATGTGCCCGGCCAGCCAGCCGCCGGCCAGCATCAGGAGGGCGCCGGCCCAGAGGCAGCGGGCCAGCCGGGGACCGGGGCCGGCGCCGGGCCGGCGCGGAAGGAAGATCGCCGTGAGGGCCAGGAGCAGGACCGGCAGGCCGAGCAGCAGGGTCAGGAGCAGGGCCCACGGGACAGCGCCCGGCCCGAACGCGGGAAGACCGGCCAGCCCGGCGCCCGCTTCGAAGCGCAACGGCTGGCCGAGCGCCTGCTGCCAGAGTGGTGCGGCGTCAAAACCCAGGGGCAGGCCAGGGTCGGCCAGCAGCGCCCGGGGACGGTCCAGGACGGAGAGCGCGAGGGGAAGGAACATGGCCAGGGCGGGCAGCAGCGTCCACCACAGCGTGCGCCCGCGGCGCCGGAGCAGCACGGCGCACAGCACCACGATGGTGACCGCCGGCACCAGCAGGGACGGGGCGGCCGCGGTCACCGCGGCCAGGGCCAGGCCGGCCGCGGCAGCGGCGGTCCAGGACGGGGTGCCGTTGATGCCGGGCTTGATCGGGGGCTTCTCGGTGAACCTGCGCTCCCCCGGCGCCGGCACGGCGAACAGCCCGCGGCCCGGGACGGACCCGGTGGCGCGCAGCAGGGCCAGGACGAGCAGGGGCAGCAGCATGTGGGCGATGAGCGCACCGAGCCGGCCCTGGTTCAAGGCCACCTGCAGGGCGGGCGCCCCGGCCCAGACCAGTGCCGCCGCGAGCCGCAGCCGCCGGCGGCGCGTCAGGGCACCGGCGGCGAACCACGCCCCGAGGGCGGACAGCGGCATGGCCAGGAGCAGCAGCCAGGCTACGGCTCCGCTGGCGTTGCCCGCGCCGAGCACTCCGAGCAGCCAGAGCAGGTAGCCGAAGGGATCCCCGTGCCCGGGCAGCCCGGCCCCCAGGGTGATCCACCAGCCGGAGGCGTGGTCCCAGATGTCGCCCAGCCGGGCCGAGACCGGGATCAGGGCCCCGCCGGTGACGGCGTCGGCCCGGAACAGGCCCAGCAGGCCCAGGACGGACGCGGCCGCGGCCAGCAACACGGCCAGCAGGGCCCCGTTGCCGGCCCAGCCCCGCTCGGGAGTGCGCAGGGCCGAGAAGTCGTCGGCGGAATCGCCGGTGGGCTGTTCGGCCAGCGGATCGTGGCCGGTGTCCTCCGCTTCGTCCGAACCGAACGCTTCAATCAGCGACCGCCGGTGCGCCCACACTTCCCGCCGGGGCGTTTGCAGGCCCTTGATCACGGACCGCCGGATCCTCCGGGTGCGCGCGGCGTTGCGCCGGCCCCGGACCACCGCCGCCGGCCGGGCCAGGGCGGCGAGGGTGGCCAGCAGCTGGGAGAACCCGTGGCCGGGATCCTTCACCGCGATGCTGAGGACAAATCTAAAAAAGCCGCCCAGGAGGGCGCCGGCCGCGTGCAGCGGAACCTTCCAGGCCGCGGCGTGCTTGAGCCTCAGATGGACCTGGGCCTTGCGGGCCGCCTTGGCGGTGCCGGCGCCGTGCGGCCGGTGGGCGACGTGGAACATCCGGGCGCTCGGTACCACCACGACACGGTGTCCGGCCAGGCGGTTGCGCCAGCAGAAGTCGACGTCGTCCCCGGTCCCCGGCAGGGCGGGGTCGAAGCCGCGCAGGTCCTCCCAGACGTCCCGGCGGACCAGCATGCCGGCCGAGTTCACCGCGAAGGTGTCGCTGCGCCCGTCGTACTGTCCCTGGTCGAGTTCGTCGGCTTCGATCAGGGAGAGCCGCTCGGCCCAGCGGCTGGTGGACAGGCCGACGTCGATCAGCCGCCGTTCCGCATGCCAGTCGAGCTGTTTACAGCCCGCCACTGTGACCGAGGGGGCCCGCTCCACCGCGTGCAGCAGTTCGGCGAGGGCCTCCGGCGCCGGAGCGGCGTCATCGTGCAGCAGCCAGATCCAGTCGGAGCTGCCGGACCCGGCCGGTCGCGGCGCGAGGGCCGCGAGGCCGGCCTCAACGGCGCCGCCCAGGCCGCTGCGGCCCGGGTCGATGGCGGTGACATTGGCTGCGCCCAGCGCCTGCCCGAGCAGGGCCAGGGAGTGGTCGCGGGATCCGGTGTCGACGCCGATCGCGGCGTCGGCCGGGCGCGTCTGCGCGGCCAGGGCCGCGAGGGTCCGGGGAAGAAAGTCACCGCCGTCGTGGGCTACCACGACGGCGGTGACCCGTACTTCATGAAGAATTAGACTGCCCGCTTCCTAAGCCGGCGGCGCTCCCGCTCGGAGAGTCCGCCCCAGATGCCGAAACGCTCATCGTTCGCCAGGGCGTATTCCAGGCACTGCGAACGGACGTTGCAGGCGCCGCAGACCTTCTTGGCGTCGCGGGTGGAGCCGCCTTTTTCGGGGAAGAAAGCCTCGGGGTCGGTCTGCGCGCAGAGTGCGTCCGTCTGCCACCCGAGTTCGCCTTCGTCATCGAAGTCCTGTCGGAGCGGCAGCCCGATCCACACCGGCTGGGCGGTGGTTCCGGCGGGCAGTGCCTGGAGTTCCATGGGCGGGTCAAGCGGGTCGTTGTCCGACTCCGCGTCCCCGGCCAGAAGTGCTTCATGGGCTGCGAGGAAGGCCGTGGCCTGGTCCTGCAGCGAGTCCTGGGTGTGTTCGTTGTACCGCACGGCGGCGTCCGGATCGGCCGGGTCCACGTACCAGTCGCTGGGCACCCCGCGGGACCGGTACTTTGCCGTCGCCTGACCGGCGACGACTTCATCTTCATGGATACGCTCTGCAAGCCCCATTGGCGTTCCCTCTCTGATTTGGCAGCCTTTGCCTGACCCTCGGACACTCGGTTGTGTGCCGACTTTTGCGCATTGGCTTTCGATACCTAATTACACGGGTGTAAGTCGTCGGGAGTCAAGCCGCAGCGGAGATAATAATCAGCGGCCGGTGGATTTTCCGGGCACGCCACGCCCGGTCTTTCCGGACGCCGCCGCAGCCGCGGGCCGTAAAAGACAGCCTGCTGAGCAGTTTCTTTGCGCGGACGCTGCGTTTCTGCTGGGAATTTCCTGCGTTTTTGGGCGTTTTCCTCCACGTGGCACCCGGCATCACGGCGACGGCCGCCCGGGGCCGGCGCCCAGCGGTGAGGAACGTCACAGGGGCCGGGGCCGCCGCCCGGCCGCCGTGGCAAGATGAGGGCATGAGCATCCCGGCCCTTGAACTGATGTCCGCCCTGCGTTCGGGCCGGTCCACCGCACCCCGGCTGACCTGGTACGGCCCCGATGCTGAACGGGTCGAGCTTTCCGGCCGGGTGCTGGACAACTGGGTGGCCAAGACCAGCAACCTGCTGCAGGACGAGCTCGATGCCGAACCGGGCACGCGGCTGGCCCTGGAGCTGCCGGCGCACTGGAAGACGATGGTGCTGGCCCTCGGCGCCTGGCAGCTGGGGATGGAAGTGGTGCTCGACGGCGGCGAGGCGGAACTGCTCGCCACGGCCGATCCGGCACCGGCGGCCGCTGCTGCCGGCTCCGACGCCGTCCTGGCCGTCGCGCTCGGCGCGCTGGCCATGCGGTGGCCCGGGGACCTGCCCTCCGGCGTCGTGGACTACGCCGCGGAGGTGCGCTCCCACGGTGACTTCTTTATGCCCTTCGTGGAACCGGAGGCGGACCGCCCCGCGGTGCGCGGAGCCGACGGCACGACGTACACCCACGGCGCGCTGCTGGCGGACTTCGCCGCGCCCCGACCGGCGGAGCAGGCGGGCCCGGACGAGCCTGAGCGGGTGCTGCTCCGGGCAGAGGACGGCGTCGGGCCAGTGCTCGCCCGGGTGCTCGGCGTGTGGGCGCGGGACGGTTCAGTGGTGCTGGTGCACCCGGAGGTTGCGGTGACCGAGCGGCTGCTCGCCGACGAGCGGATCAGCGCCGCCTGAGCGGCGCTGCGCCGGCCGCGCTGGCAGGCCGCGCTGCGCAGAACGCGCTGCGCGGGCCGCGGCGGCTCAGCGGGGGTCTGCGGAACCGGGGGTGTCCGCGTCCCGGCCGCGCTGGCCCGGAACACCGAGCGGCTCCTGGCCGTGCGGGTGCCGTTCGATGATCTCGTGGTCGTGGGAGAACTCCGGCTCGTCGTCGAGTTCCTTGTTGAAGACCAGGAACCGGTAGGCGAAGAAGCGCACCACGGTGGCCACCAGGATGCCCACGACGCCGGCCAGGAAGAGCATGTTCTTGTCCGTGATGCCCATGCCGTACTTGGCGAGGGCGGTCAGGCCGGTGGAGATGCCGATGCCGATGCCGTTGATCAGGACGAACATCGCGAACTCGCGCAGCACGTTCTCCTGGCGGCGGTGCCGGAAGGTCCAGAAGCGGTTGGCGATCCAGGAGAAGATTGTCGCGACCGTCGCACCGACGAATCGGGCCTTGGCCTCGCTGTCGGACATGGGCCCGTGCATCAGGTAGTACGTCAGCCCGTTGTCTATGACGAAGGCGACACCGCCGACGGCGCCGAACTTGGCCACTTCGCGCCAAAAGAGCGAAACGAGTCCGCGCGCACGATCTGCTAGTGAGTTAGTCATGACCCTCCGTGGCCCATAGAATCCGGCGGCCAAGCGGCCGCCGGCCCATTTTAGCGCCGTTGCCTGTGCCGGCGCCCGCCCGCGGGCTTTCCGGGTCCTTGAAATGGCCCGGTTTTTGCCGGCCGTGTCGGCGGCCGGCCGCGCGCGGGCCGGTTCCGCCGAGGTGTTCGGTAGGCTGGGAGATGTGACTTTTCCTGTAATCGGCGTGGTTGGCGGCGGCCAGCTCGCCCGCATGATGGCCCCTGCCGCGACTGCCCTCGGCTTCGAACTGCGCGTCCTCGCCGAGGGCCCGGACGTTTCGGCCGTTGCCGCCGTCGCCAACGCCCCGGTCGGTGACTACACCGACCTCGACCACCTGCTGGAGTTCTCCCGTGGCCTCGACGTGCTGACGTTCGACCACGAGCATGTGCCCACCGGGCATCTGCGTGCGCTGATCGATGCGGGCGTCAACGTCCACCCGGGCCCCGACGCGCTCGTCAACGCCCAGGACAAGCTGGTGATGCGCGCCGCCGTCGACCGGCTGGAGCTGCCGAACCCGCGCTGGGCCGCCGTGCACGGCGTGGCGGACCTGGTCGCGTTCGGGGACGACACCGGCTGGCCGGTCGTGCTGAAGACCCCCCGCGGCGGCTACGACGGCAAGGGCGTGCGGATCATCGGCTCCGCCGACGACGCGGCCGCCGCGGCGGACTGGTTCGAGGCCATGTCCCCGCTGCTGGCCGAGGCCAAGGTGGACTTCAGCCGGGAACTCTCCGCCATGGTGGCCCGCACCCCGGATGGTGAAACCCGTGCCTGGCCGGTGGTGCACACCATCCAGGTCGACGGCGTCTGCGACGAAGTCATCGCCCCCGCCCTGGACATTCCGGTGGAGGTGGCCGCGGCGGCCGAGGACGCCGCCATCCGGATCGCCAACGAACTCGGTGTGACCGGGGTGATGGCGGTGGAGATGTTCGAAACCCCCGGCACCGGCGCCGGCTTCCTGATCAACGAACTCGCCATGCGGCCGCACAACACCGGCCACTGGACCCAGGACGGGTCGGTCACCAGCCAGTTCGAACAGCACCTGCGCGCCATCCTGAACCTGCCGCTGGGCGCCACCGACCTGCTGGGACCGGTCGTGGTCATGAAGAACTTCCTGGGCGGCGCGAACCAGAACCTGTATTCCGCCTACCCGGCCGCGCTCGCCGCTGAACCCGCGGCCAAGGTCCACTGCTACGGCAAGGCCGTCCGGCCGGGCCGCAAGATCGGCCACGTCAACCTGGTCGGCAGCTCCGCCGCCGACGTCGACGCCGTCCGCCAGCGGGCCGGCGCCGTCGCCAACATCATCCGGGACGGGCGGCCGCAGGCCGGTACCGCCGGCACCTCCGAGGAGAACGCGTGAACCGCACCGAAGCCCCCGACGCCGCCGCGACGGCCTCCTCCGGCCGCGAGGCCCCGATCGTCGGGCTGGTCATGGGATCGGACTCCGACTGGCCCGTCATGGAAGCCGCCGCCGAGGCGCTGGCCGAGTTCGGCATCCCCTTCGAGGCCGACGTCGTCTCCGCCCACCGGATGCCCGCCGAAATGATCCGCTACGGGCAGACCGCGCACGAGCGCGGGCTGCGCGTGATCATCGCCGGCGCCGGCGGCGCCGCGCACCTGCCCGGCATGCTCGCCTCCGTCACTCCGCTGCCGGTGATCGGCGTGCCCGTGCCGCTGAAGACCCTGGACGGGATGGACTCCCTGCTTTCGATCGTCCAGATGCCTGCCGGCGTCCCGGTCGCCACGGTCTCGATCGGCGGCGCCCGCAACGCCGGGCTGCTGGCGGTCCGGATGCTCGCCTCCGGCACGGACGCGCTCGCCCGGCAGCTGCAGTCCGACCTGCTGGATTTCGCCCGCGAGCTCAACGAGACCGCCACCCGCAAGGGCGCCAGCCTGCGCAGCAAGGTGGCCGAGGTCTTCTCCGAGGACAACAGCGCGCCGCGGAGCGGCCGGTAGGGAAGCCCTCATGAGCAAAAGTCTTGCCACTGCCCGGGACACGCCGCGGCAAGGTTCCCTGACGGACCCGGTCCGCCACCCCGCCGGCGCCGGGCCGGGCGTCCTCGCCCGCCGCGCGTTCCTGCTGATCGCGCTGACCCTGCTGGTCCCCGGCAGCGCCCAGGTCGTCGCAGGCAACAGGCGACTGGGCCGCTTCGCGCTCCGCATCACCCTCACGGCCTGGCTGCTGGGGGCGGCAGCCCTCGTCCTGCTCCTGGTCTCCCGCCCCACGCTGATCAACCTGATCGCCAACCCCATCACCGCCCTGCTGCTCGTGATCGTGCTGGCGGTGCTCGCCCTTGGCTGGGCGGCGCTGTTCCTGAACACCCTGCGGCTGATCCGCCCGGTGCTGCTGGCCCCCCGGGTGCGCGCCGCCGTCGTCGCCGCCCTGGTCCTGGCCATGCTGCTCAGCAGCGGCAGCCTGGGCTACGCGGCCTACCTGCTGAACGTCGGCCGGGCAGCGATCGGCACGATCTTCTCCAACGGCCCGGCGATGGAGCCCTCCGAGGGCCGGTACAACTTCCTGATGATGGGCGGCGACGCCGGCTCGGACCGCACCGGACGCCGGCCGGACAGCCTCTCGGTGATCAGCGTCGACGCCAAGACCGGCAAGTCCGCCATCATCTCCATCCCCCGCAACCTCCAGAACGCCCAGTTCAGCGAGGGATCCCCGATGCGGAAGATCTACCCCGACGGCTACGACTGCGGCAACGAATGCCTCATCAACGCCATCAACACCGAGGTCACGAACAAGTACCAGGACCTTTACCCCGGCGTCGAGGACCCCGGGGCGCAGGCGACGCTGGAGGCGGTCTCCGGCACCCTCGGCATCAAGGTCCAGGCCTACGTGCTGGTGGACATGGACGGCTTCGCGAAGCTCATCGACGCGATGGGCGGCATCCGGATCAAGGCCGGCGGCTGGGTCCCGATCAGCGGCGAGACGGTGGATGAGGCCAACGGCATCCACGGCATGCCGCTGGGCTGGATCCCGGCAGGCGACAACAAGCTCGACGGCTACCACGCCCTCTGGTACGGCCGCTCGCGTGAATTCGTCGACGACTACGCCAGGATCGCCCGCCAGCAGTGCGTCCAGCAGGCCATGCTCAAGCAGCTGGACCCGGCGACGCTGCTCTCGAAGTTCGAGGACATCGTCAAGGCCGGCACCAAGGTGGTGGACTCCAACATCTCCGCCAGCCAGCTCGGCAGCTTCGTGGACCTCGCGATGAAGTCCAAGTCCCAGCCGGTCAGCCGGCTCACGATCGGGCCGCCCGACTTCGACGCGTCCTTCTCCACCGTGCCGGACTTCGCCAAGATCCACCAGGCCGTGGACAAGCTGCTGGGCCCCGCCCCCGCGGCGGGTGCCGCCGGTGACTCGCTCCGAGGCACGGCCGCGGTGCCTGGCCCGCTGTCCGCGGCGGGTGCCCGGCCCGACGCGCTGGCCGCAACGCAGCCCGCGCCGTCGCCGTCGTCGTCGGACTTCACGCCGGTGACCACCACGCCCGAGGGCGAACCGATCACGGAAAAGATGCTCAACGACTTCAAGCGCAACGGCGACGAACAGTCCATCCGCAACCTCGTGGCCACCAACGGCCAGTGCGCCCCGCTGTAGCGCCGGAACCCCGGCCCCGCCGGCCGGCCCGCCGCCGTTTCCCCTGAGCAGATAGGTATTCCGTGTACGAACTTGAGAACGTCCTCCGGCCTTACGCCTGGGGCTCGTCCACCGCGATCGCCGGCCTGCTCGGCCGTCCGGCGTCCGGCGGCCCGGAGGCGGAGCTATGGATCGGCGCCCACCCGGACTCCCCCTCGCTCGCGCTCGACGACGGCGGCCGGCTGGCGCTGGACGAGCTGATCTCCGGGGACCCGGCCCACCACCTGGGCGGCGACAGTGTGGCCGAATTCGGTCCGCGGCTGCCCTTCCTGCTCAAGGTCCTGGCGGCCGAGCACCCGCTCTCGCTACAGGTCCATCCGACGCTGGAGCAGGCCCGGGCCGGCTTCGCCCGGGAGGAAGCCGCCGGCGTCGACCGGGCCGCCGCGGAGCGGAACTACAAGGACGACAACCACAAGCCCGAAATGATCTTCGCCCTGACGCCTTTCGAGGCGCTCTGCGGTTTCCGGCCGGCGGCGGACTCCCGGGCCGTGGTCGGGCACCTCGTGGAGGTCCTGGAGCGGGCCGGGCTTGAGGCCCCGGAGCTGCTCCGGCAGCTGGTGGCGGACCTCGCCGCGCCCGGGGAGCCTGCGGCCCTGCGCGCCGCCTTCGAGCGGCTGATCGCCGGGGGCCCGGAGGTGGCCGCCGCGACGGACGCCGTCGTCGCGGCGCTGGACTCGGGGGCACTAAGCTATGGCGACCCCGGCTCCGGGGCGCACGACTCTGGGGCGCACGCGGCGGCCCTGGCCACCGTCGTCGAGCTGGGCCGGGAGTACCCCGGGGACCCCGGCGTGTTGATCTCGCTGCTGCTGAACCGGATCTCGCTGGCGCCCGGAGAGGCCGTGTACCTGCCGGCCGGCAACGTGCACGCCTACCTCCACGGCCTGGGCATCGAGGTGATGGCCTCCTCGGACAACGTGCTCCGCGGCGGCCTCACCCCGAAATTCGTGGACGTGCCGGAACTGCTGAAGACGATCGCCTTCGAGGCCGTCGGCGTGCCGTCGCTCGATGGCGAGACCACCCTGCTGGGCCAGGAGCTCTACCGGCCGCCGTTCAAGGAGTTCCAGCTGCAGCGTGTGGAACTACTGCCCGGCGCAGAGCCGGTGCCGCTGGCCCAGTCCGGCGCCGCGGTCATCATCGTGGTCACCGGCGCCGTGCTGCTGGACTCCCCCAAGGGCGACCTGCAGCTGCAGCGCGGCGCCTCGGCCTTCCTGCCGGCGGCCGAGGCCCCCGTCAACGTCCACCCCGTCGCCGACGCCGCCGGGCCCGCCGTGGCCTTTGCCGTCACCACCGGATTGAAAGGCTGAACCGTGGATTACTTCCTGCAGGGCCCGCACTGGGCCGACGTCCAGCGCGCGCTCGGCCGCACCGTGCACGAGCAGGCCGGCGAGGGCTGGAGCTACCTGTCCGTCGAGGAGAGCAACCCCGCCGGCAAGCTTCTCTACGTCCCGTACGGCCCGCTCGCCGAGTCGGTCGCCGCCTTCGACGCCGCGCTGGCATCCCTGACGTCGCTGGCCCGGTCCTGCGGGGCGGTTTTCATCCGGCTGGAACCGGTCAGTGCCGGATTTACCGCCGCTGAGGCGGCCACCGTGCTCGGGAGCCGCGGCCTGCGGCCCGCGCCGGCGAACCTGCAGCCGGAGCTGAGCTGGATCGTGGACCTGGACCGGGACTTCAAGGACGTGCTGGCGGACATGAAGCCGGTCAACCGGAACCTGTACCGCAACATCCACAAGAAGGGCGTGAGCTTCCGGTCCTCCCAGGATCCCGCCGAGATCTCGGTGCTGCTGGAGTTCCTGCACCAGACCGCGGCACGCAACGGCTTCAAGCCCCAGAGCGACGAGTACCTGGGCCAGGTGGCGAAGTCGCTGATGCCGGCCGGCGCGGCGACCCTGTTTATCGCCGAACTGGAGGGCACGCCGATCGCGGCGGCCCTGGCCTACGACTCCGCGGACACCCGCACCTACGCCCACGCCGCCCTGGACGACTCGCACCGCAAGCTCAGCGCCGGCATCCCCCTCCTGGTGACCCTGATGGCCGACGCCAAAGACAAGGGCCTGGCGCACGTCGACCTCTGGGGCGTGGCCCCGGCGGACCAGCCGGACCACAAGTGGGCCGGCTTCACGGCGTTCAAGAAGTCCTTCGGCGGCCGCGAGGTGGCCTACCCGGGCACCTGGGACCTCCCTGTGAAAAAGCTCCGCTACGGCGCCTACCAGTCCGCCCGCAAGGCCGCCCAGCTGCTGAAGGCCCTGCGCTCCAAGCTCCGCAAATAGCGCGAACGTACACTTCGCGCCCCGCCCCACAGCGCGAACGTACACTTCGCGCCCGCGAGCGGCGTGGGTTTTGGGCCTCAAGTGTCCGTTCGCGCGTCTGAACGGGCCGGGCCTGTGGATAACCGCTTCGACGACCCCGCGCCGGTTCAGACTGAAGCATGTCCAGACGCCCGCTGCCGCCGGAGCTGCTTACCGGATCCTTCACCACCCACGCTGCTGATCTGGCGGGGGTCTCGCGCAAACGTCTTCGACGCTCCGATGTCTATGTGCCCTCCCGCGGAATCAGGATCCCCGCGGCGCCGGCAGCCGGGGCTGGTGGCCCGGCCGCTTGCCTGCACG
Organism: Arthrobacter sp. Hor0625; assembly: GCF_052567525.1. Taxonomy (NCBI): domain Bacteria; kingdom Bacillati; phylum Actinomycetota; class Actinomycetes; order Micrococcales; family Micrococcaceae; genus Arthrobacter; species Arthrobacter sp. Hor0625. Next base: position 364,130 of record NZ_CP199586.1, read on the forward strand.
CCTATTCGGACCTCGACGACGTTTCGGTCATCACGCACCACTCCGGCGGAGCCTTCTGGAATATCGGCTTGCCGGGGTGGCTGCAGGAGGACTGGCGGGTCCACGTGGCCCGGCGTCGTGACGGCAGCAAACCCCGACGGCGGAACGTCGTCGGCCACCGGCTCACCTTCCTCCCGGGCGAGGTGGTTCTGGTGGGAGGGCTGCGGGTGACGTCACCGGCACGGACCTGGCTGGACCTCGCCGCCCTGCTGTCCATCGACGAACTCGTGGCCGCCGGCGACTCGCTCGTGGTCGAGCACGGGCCGGACTTTCCGGTTCCCCGCAGAGCCCTGGCCACCTTGGGCGATCTTCAGCGCATCGTGGCCGCACATCCGGGCATGCGTGGCGTGCGCACCGCCCGGGCCGCCCTGCCGGACATCCGCGTTGGCGCGGACTCGCCGCAGGAAACGAAAATGCGGCTGATCCTCTGTCGCGCCGGCCTGGGCGAGCCGGTGCTCAACCGCATCCTCCGCGACACCTGGGGCCGCGCCCGCGTCTGGCCCGACGCCGCCTACCCGGACCGGCGCATAGCCCTGCAATACGACGGCGCACACCATGCCGACCCGTGGCAGCAGGCGGTGGATGAGCGGCGTCGGGCGGTCACCGAGGCGCTGGGGTGGAAGGAAATCCGGGTATTTAAGGAGGACCTCGACGGCGACAGGCCCTTCGTTGTCGAAAAAGTTCGCGCCGCGTCCGGTCGCGAACCCCGCGAACGGACAGTTGGGGCCCCGAACCGTGCGGATTCGGGGCCCCAAGTGTACGTTCGCGCGATCTGAGGGCTAGCTGGGGCGGGCGTAGCCTTCCCACTTGCTGGCCTGGTGCTCGCCGTCGACGAAGCGGATGGTGCCGGACTTCGAGCGCATCACGATCGACTGGGTCAGGACCTTGTTCTTGGAGTAGCGCACACCCTTGAGCAGGTCGCCGTCGGTGATGCCGGTGGCGGCGAAGTAGCAGTTGTCGCTGGAGACCAGGTCGTTGGTGGAGAGCACCCGGTCCAGGTCGTGCCCGGCGTCGATTGCCTTCTGCTTTTCCTCATCGCTCGTGGGCCAGAGACGGCCCTGGATGACGCCGCCCAGGGACTTGATGGCGCAGGCCGCGACGATGCCTTCCGGGGTGCCGCCGATGCCCATCAGGGCGTCGACGCCGGTCCCGGCACGGGCCGCCGCGATGGCGCCGGCGACGTCGCCGTCCATGATGAACTTGGTGCGGGCACCGGCCTCCCGGATTTCCTCGACCAGCGGACGGTGCCGGTCCCGGTCCAGGATCATCACATTGAGCTGGTTTACCTTGACGCCCTTGGCCTTGGCGATCAGGTGCAGGTTCTGCTTGACCGGCAGGCGGAGGTCCACCATGTCGGCGGCTTCCGGGCCGGTGACGAGCTTTTCCATGTAGAACACGGCGGAGGGGTCGAACATGGAGCCGCGCTCGGCGACGGCCAGCACGGCGAGGGCGTTGTTGATGCCGAGGGCGGTCAGCCGGGTTCCGTCGATCGGGTCGACGGCGACGTCGACCTCGGGTCCGGTGCCGTCACCCACCCGCTCGCCGTTGAACAGCATGGGCGCTTCGTCCTTTTCGCCCTCACCGATGACCACGACGCCATTGAAGTGGACGGTCTGGAGGAAGGAGCGCATGGCGTCGACGGCGGCGCCGTCGGCCTTGTTCTTGTCGCCGAATCCGACCCAGTGGCCGCCTGCGATGGCCGCGGCCTCGGTGACGCGGACCAGTTCCAGGGCAAGGTTGCGGTCGGGCTCGTCAATGCCGACGGCGAGCGACGGGGAAAGCGTGGAGTACTTCTGGGTCATGGACGCTGGTGACACGTGAACCTCTTCTTCGAGTGGCGATCATTGAACCCGCGGCCCCCGGTCTGCGGCGGCCGCGGTGATTCGTCTGTTTCCGATCATAGTCGCGGCGGCCTCCATCGGTCATGGCATGACCGTTCCGTGACCCGGGCGGTCCTCCGCCGGCGGCCCCCGGCCGAATGTGAGATCGGCCCGGAATGGGCGACTATAGAGGGGTGAACGAATTGCAGGACACCTCGCCCGGAACCCCTGGACCGCCGCCCGGCGCGGCGGGTCCCGAGGCGCAGCAGCCAGCCGACCAGCCGCCCGTCAAGCCCGTCATCCGCGCCGCCGCGGCGAAGCGGGCCAACGCCTCGGTGATCGGCATGATCATCGCCCTGGTCGTCAGCATCGCGGCGTTCCTGCCCGTGGTCCTCATGAACCCGACGCCGGACACCGGCGGCTACCGGCCCGATGTCAACGTCACCGCCGTCGCCCGGAACGCCGCGGATGTGGCGGGATTCACACCGGCCGCCCCGGACACGGGCGACACATTCCGGCCCAATTACGCCCGCTGGGAGTCCGGTTCCAGCAGCGGGGTGGCCACCTGGGAAGTCGGCTACCTGACGCCCAAGGACTCCTTCATCGGCCTGGTGCAGACCCGGCAGGCGAACCCCACGTGGCTGCTGCAGCAGACCGGCAACGCGCCGGTGACCGGCACCCGGGCCGCGGGCGGACGCGAGTGGGAACTCCGGGACACCGGCAAGGGCGAGAAGTCCATGGTGCTGGACTTCCGCGGGACCACGGTGGTTCTGACCGGCCCCGCGTCGCTGGAAGAGTTCTCCGTGCTGGCCGCGGCCGTGGTGGCGTCGCTGGAACGTAATCCGGCTGCAACAAGTTCCCCGCAGGCGACGACTGCACCGTAAAGTAAGCAGGGTGACTACTACGCTGACTCCCGCCCTGGCCTGGCGCCGACTGCGCGAAGGCAACGAACGCTTCGTCGCCGGTGAATCCTCCCACCCCAACCAGGACGCCTCGCGGCGCTCCTCGCTGGTGGAGACCCAGAACCCCTTCGCCGTCATCTTCGGCTGCGCCGATTCCCGCCTCGCCGCGGAAATCATCTTCGACCTCGGCCTCGGGGACGCCTTCGTCGTCCGCACCGCCGGGCAGGTGATCGACGACGCGGTGCTCGGCTCGCTCGAGTACAGCATCGGCGTCCTCGGCGTGCCGCTGATCGTGGTCCTGGGCCACGACAGCTGCGGCGCGGTCATCGCCACCAAGGAGGCTGTGGAGACCGGCCAGATGCCCGCAGGCTTTATCCGCAGCCTGGTCGAACGCATCACCCCCGCCGTGCTGACGTCGCTGCGCAACGAGCAGCCGGACGTCAACGACATGGTCGTCGAGAACGTCAAGCAGACCTCGCAGCGCCTCGTGGACAGCTCCCGCGTGATCTCCGACGCCGTCGCCAGCGGCCAGACCGCCGTGATCGGGCTTGCCTACCGGCTGGCCGAGGGCCGCGCGGACCTGGTGTCGGGCATCGGCGAGCTCTAGCCCGGCCGGGACCCCGGTTCACGGTTTTCGGTGGAACGCCCCGGGCCAATAAGCTAACCCCATGACTTCCACAGCAGACTTGAACTCTGAAGAATTCCGGATTGAACACGACACGATGGGCGAAGTCCGCGTCCCCGTGAACGCCCTCTACCGCGCCCAGACGCAGCGCGCGGTCGAGAACTTCCCGATCTCCGGCAAGACCCTCGAGCGCGCCCACATCGAGGCCCTCGCCCGGGTCAAGAAGGCCGCGGCGCAGGCCAACGCGGAGCTGGGGGTGCTCGACGGCGAGCTGGCCCAGGCGATCGCGGACGCCGCCGACGAGGTGGCCGCCGGCAAGTACGACGGCGATTTCCCGATCGACGTGTTCCAGACCGGTTCCGGTACTTCCTCGAACATGAACACCAACGAGGTCCTCGCCGAACTCGCCTCCCGGGCGCTGAAGGCGGCCGGCAGCGACAAGGTCGTCCACCCCAACGACCACGTCAACGCCTCGCAGTCCTCCAACGACGTGTTCCCGACCTCCGTGCACGTCGCGGCCACGTCGGCCCTGATCAACGACCTGATCCCGGCGCTGGGCTACCTCGCCGAGTCGCTGGAGCGCAAGGCCGCCGAGTTCAAGGACGTCGTGAAGTCCGGCCGCACGCACCTGATGGACGCCACCCCGGTCACGCTCGGCCAGGAGTTCGGCGGCTACGCGGCGCAGGTCCGCTACGGGATCGAACGCATCAACGCCTCCCTCCCCCGCGTCGCCGAGGTTCCGCTGGGCGGCACCGCCGTCGGCACCGGCATCAACACCCCGGCCGGCTTCCCGGAGCGTGTGATTGAACTGCTCGCCGCCGACACCGGCCTGCCGCTGACCGAGGCCCGCGACCACTTCGAGGCCCAGGCCAACCGCGACGGCCTGATCGAGGCTTCCAGCCAACTGCGCAACATTGCGATCTCCTTCATGAAGATCAACAACGACCTGCGCTGGATGGGCTCCGGCCCCAACACCGGCCTCGGCGAAATCGCCATCCCGGACCTGCAGCCCGGCTCCTCGATCATGCCCGGCAAGGTCAACCCGGTCATCTGCGAGGCCTCCATCATGGTCTGCGCCCAGGTCATCGGCAATGACACCGCCATCGCCTGGTCCGGCACGAACGGTGCTTTCGAGCTCAACGTCGGCATCCCGGTGATGGCCGCCAACCTGCTGGAGTCGGTGCGGCTGCTGGCCAACACCAGCCGCGTCATGGCCGACAAGATGATCGACGGGATCACCGCCAACGTCGAGCGCGCCCGCTACCTTGCCGAGGCCTCCCCCTCGATCGTCACGCCGCTGAACAAGTTCATCGGCTACGAGAATGCCGCCAAGATCGCCAAGAAGGCCGTCGCGGAAGGCCTGACCATCCGTGAGACGGTCGTGGCCATGGGCTTCCTGGAGCGCGGCGAACTGACCGAAGAGCAGCTGGACACCGCGCTGGACGTCATGTCCATGACGCGTCCGCCGCACAAGGCCTAGTAACAACCCGGTGCCCTCCCGGCGGAGGGCACCGTCAGCAGCGTCCGACGGCGGCCGGCACCTTTCCAGCGGGGAGGTGCCGGCCGCCGTCGCTGTCCGCGGCGGTATCCGCGGGCCGGCGGCTGGTGCGCCGCCGCCCGCTTTCCCCCCGGCGCGGCCCGCAGGGGCTACTGCGTCCCGCCGGCGGCGCGGCGTTCGTCCGGGGTGTAGGCCGAATACGCTGCCGCCTCGTCCAGGCTGGCTCCGGCCATCCGGGCCTCGCGCAGCCGTCGGGTCTTCGCGGACTGGCCGGAGAAGGCTGCGTCCACGTTGCCGGCGGCGTAGGTCAGCGCGTCCTCGGCCCGGATGCCGAGGCCGCCTGCGGTCAGGACTGCGTCCTGGTTCGCGCCAAGGTAGGTGAACTGCCAGCCCCACTGGCTCTGCTGGCGCTCCACGAGGGCCTTGACCGCGGCACCGCTGGCCTCCCGGGAGGCGTTTTCGTGCCCGTCGGTCAGCACCGCCACCAGCACCGTGCCGGGCCGTTCCTCCTCCGGCAGCGCCGCCAGTTCCGCGCCGGCCTCGCCGATCAGCCGGACCATGGCGTCGTGCAGGGCCGTGCTGCCGCGGGGCTGCAACCGCAGCGGCGGGACCTCGGCGATGTCCACCGCGGCGTAGACCCGCTCATAGACGTCGTCGAACTGAGCCAGCGACAACCGGCAGCGGCCGGCAACCGCCTGCTGCTCCCGGACGAACGCGGCAAACCCGCCGATGGTGTCGTCGGCGATGGAGCTCATGGAGCCGGAGCGGTCCAGGAGGACGTACACGTGCGTCAGCGCTGAATCTGTCATGCTTCCCCGTTTCCGGTCCGGACGGGTCCGGACCACTGTCAGCCAGCGCCCAGGCTGGATGGCAGCAGGTTAACGCGGGGCACCGACACTATTCCCCGCGCCCTGGTGCCGCCGGGCGTTCTGGGTGTTCCGGGCCCTGCCGGGCGCTGCGTCCCGGCCCTGCCCTGCTGGGCGCTGCGTGCCAGTGGCGGCACCCAGCCGTCAGCTCCGGAAGTGCGCGGCGCCGTCGGGGTTCCGGGCCTGGTCGATTGATTCGAGGTGGCCCGGCATCAGCGCGGGAAATTCCCCGGGCCGGAACCAGCCGACGGCGAGCGATTCGTCGTCGTTGACCCGGGCCTCCCCGGAGACATAGCGGCAGCGGAAGACCAGGGTCAGGAAGTGGCAGACGTCTCCGTTGGGGTAGACGGTCGGGCCCACCGCGTCCACCGAGACCAGCCGCTCGGCGACGGCCACCACCCCGGTTTCCTCCAGCACCTCCCGCAGCAGGCCGGGCGCCGGCTCTTCACCCGGTTCGAGGATTCCGGTGATCAGCCCCCACTGGCCGTTGTCGGCCCGCTGGCCCAGCAGGACCCGGCCGGCGTCGTCGAACACCACGGCGCGGGCGCCGGGGATCCACAGGCTCTCGTGGCCGATTTTCTCGCGCAGTTTCAGGATGAAGTCCGGGGTGGCCATCCCGCCAGCCTAACCCGCCGGCAGCAGCAGCATCGCAGCGGCCGTCCCGGCGAGCATGAACGGGCCGAACGGGATGTCGGATTTGAGCGTTCCGCGCCGTGAAACCAGCAGGGCAACGCTCCAGAGTCCGCCGAACAGGAATGCGGCGAACGTGCCGGCAAAGACGTGTCCCCAGCCGAGGAACCCGAGGTACATGCCCAGCACGCCGGCGAGCTTGACGTCACCGAAGCCCATCCCCGGCGGGTAGGCGGCGCGCAGCAGGAAGTAGAACAGCCACAGGGCGGCGCCGCCGGCCACGACACGCAGCCCCGGGATCCCGAACAGCGCGGCGCTGCCGTCCCCGCCGGCCGGGGCTAGTGCCCCGAAACCGGCCGCCCCGAGCAGGAGCACCCCGGCGACGGCGTAGGACGGGAAGAGGATCCGGTTGGGCAAAAGGTGGTGCCTGATGTCGATGACGCTCAGCCGCGCGGCCATGAACGCGAAGTAGGCGCACGCCAGCAGCACCAGCCAGAAGGCCGGCGGGGCGGCTCCCCCGAGTTCGCCGAGACGATCGATCACCCTCGGATGCTACTGGATTCCGCCGCAGCCGCGCGGCTCCCGGCTCCGCGCCGCCCCGACGGGCCGCCTCACCGCGCGCCCGGACGCCACACCCCGCACGCCCCGCGCCCGGCCAGGTGGCGTCCGAACGCCCGGCGCCGTTAGGCTTCCGGGATGACCGCGCCCGAATCCTACTGGCCCCCGTTCGCCCTGACCCTGGAGACGCCCCGGCTGACGCTCCGGCCGATCCGGGATGAAGACATCCCGGCGGCGGTGCAGGCGGCCCTGGACGGCGTGCACGAACCCGGCCGGAACCCGTTCAGCCAGCCCTGGGCCGAAGCCCCGGCCGAGGAGCTCGGCCCGAACATGGCGCAGTGGTACTGGCGCTGCCGGGGCACCATGTCGCCGGAAGACTGGACCCTGCTGCTGGGCATCTGGCACGGCGGCGAGTTCGTCGGCTGCCAGGACATCGCGGCGAAGGACTTCGCCGCCCTGAAGACCGTCAGCACCGGCTCCTGGCTCACCCGGCGCGTGCAGGGCCGCGGGCTGGGCAAGGAGATGCGCGCCGCCGTCGCCCTGTACGCCTTCGACTGGCTCGGCGCCGAGATAGCCGAATCCGAGGCAGCCGCCTGGAACCGGCAGTCCCTAGGGGTCTCCCGGTCCCTCGGCTACGAACCCAACGGCGTCACCCGTGCCAACTGGGGCGGCACGGTGCAGGACTCCCAGAGAGTCCGGCTCACCCCCGCCGGCTTCAACCGGCCCGACTGGACCCTGAACGTCCGAGGCCACGAGCCCACTGCACGGTACCTGGGAATCCGGGCTTAGATCTCCGCCCCCTCGAGCATCTCCGTCACCAGCGCCGCGATCGGCGAGCGCTCGGAGCGGGTGAGGGTGATGTGGCCGAAGAGCGGGTGGCCCTTGAGGGTTTCGACGACGGCGGCAACGCCGTCGTGCCGCCCGACCCGAAGGTTGTCGCGCTGGGCGACGTCGTGGGTGAGGACGATCTTGGAGTTCTGGCCGATCCGGCTCATCACCGTGAGCAGGACGTTCTTCTCCAGCGACTGCGCCTCGTCCACGATCACGAAGGCGTCGTGCAGGGACCGCCCGCGGATGTGGGTCAGCGGCAGCACCTCGAGCATCCCCCGGTCCATGACTTCCTCCACGACTTCCTGGCTGACCAGCGCCCCGAGCGTATCGAAGACGGCCTGGGCCCAGGGATTCATCTTTTCCGACTCGGAGCCGGGCAGGTAGCCGAGCTCCTCGCCGCCGACGGCGTAGAGCGGGCGGAAGACCACGACCTTGCGGTGCTCCCGGCGTTCCAGGACGGCTTCAAGCCCGGCGCACAGCGCCAGCGCGGATTTGCCGGTGCCGGCGCGGCCGCCCAGGGACACGATCCCGACCGACGGGTCCATCAGGAGGTCGATCGCGAGCCGCTGCTCCGCGGACCGGCCGTGCAGGCCGAAGACATCGCGGTCGCCCTTGACCAGGCGGACCTGCTTGTCGGCGCCTACCCTGCCCAGGGCGGAGCCCCGGCCGGAGAGCAGCACCAGGCCGGTATTGGCCGGCAGCTCCGCTGCGGCGGGAATGAACACCGCCTCGTGGCCGTACAGCGCGGCCACGTCCTCGTCGCCGGCGTCGAGCTCTGCGAGGCCGGTCCAGCCGGAATCCTTGACCAGTTCGTTCCGGTATTCGTCGGCCAGCAGCCCCATGGCGGAGGCCTTGACCCGCATCGGCAGGTCCTTGGAAACCACGGTGACGTCCCGGCCCTCGTTGGCGAGGTTCTTGGCCACGGCGAGGATCCGGCTGTCGTTGTCGCCGCCGCGGAACCCCGCCGGAAGCACGTCGGCGGAGATGTGGTTCATTTCCACCATCAGCGTGCCGCCGTGGTGGCCGAGCGGGATGGGGCGGTCCAGGCCGCCGTGCTCGACGCGGAGGTCGTCGAGCAGCCGCAGCGCCTTGCGGGCGAAGTAGCCCAGTTCCGGGTCGTGCCGTTTGGCCTCGAGTTCGGTAATGACCACGATCGGCAGGATGACCTCGTGCTCGGCGAAGCGCAGCAGGGCGCGCGGATCCGAGAGCAGCACGGAGGTGTCGATGACGTAGCTTCGGGCGGTGTCCTCCGCTGTTCCTTCCCCGGAAACAGCAGGACCGGCCGCGGCGTCCAACGGCGCCGTGCCGATCTGTGAGGTGCCTCGCGTGGTGCGAGAGGTAGCGTGCGTGCCCTGGTCGGAAGGAACACCGGGCAGTGCTGCAGAAATAGCCACATCGACTCCAGCCCCGGGCCGCCGGCCCGGAATTGTTAGTGGTGAGGCGGCTCGGCCTGGAGGCCGGATCCGGCCTCCCATACATCCGGTGCGAAGTTCCGCTCCATGTACTGGCCTCCCCGATCAGCCGGCGGTTTGCCTGCTGATGGGATTAACGTACGTCCGTACCGGGCCCATTGCCGGGCAATCTGTCGGCGATTCTTCCGGCCATCAGGTGAAGCCCTGGTAAACAGCCTCAGGAACCGAAGCGGCGCTGCCGGCCGGCGTAGTCACGCAGCGCCCGGAGGAAGTCGACCTTGCGGAACGCCGGCCACAGCGCCTCGCAGAAATAGAACTCGCTGTACGCGCTCTGCCACATCAAAAAACCGGACAGCCGCTGCTCGCCGGAGGTGCGGATCACCAAATCGGGGTCGGGCTGGCCGCGGGTGTACAGGAAGCGGGAGATGTCATCGACGCTGAGCTCGTCGGCCAGCTTGGCGATGTCCGCGCCGCGGGCGACGGCGTCGTGCAGCAGTTCGCGGACGGCGTCGACGATTTCCCGACGGCCGCCGTAGCCGACGGCGACATTGACATGGATCTTCTCGTGCGCCGGCGTGCGGGCCGTGAGTTTGTTGAGCCGCTCGGCGAGGTAGTCGGGCAGCAGCTCCGGGGCGCCCATGGCGTGCACCGAGATGTCCTCGTCCTCGTCAAGCCGGTCCAGGGTGTTGGCGATGATTCCCATCAGCAGGTCGAGCTCTTCGCCGGAGCGGTTCATGTTGTCCGTGGACAGCATGTACAGGGTGACCACCTTGATGCCCAGCTCCTGGCACCAGCCGAGGAACTCGTGGATCTTGTCCGCGCCGGCCTGGTGGCCCTGGCTGGTGGGGGCATTGAACTGCCGCGCCCAGCGCCGGTTGCCGTCGACCATGACGCCGATGTGCTTGGGCACCCGTTCCGGGTCGAGGGACCGCTGCAGGCTGCGCTCGTAGAAGCCATACAGGAATCCGGGCAGTTCCATCCGGAGTTTCACCTGGCTTCCTTGGGCTCTGAGGGCAGTGCATTCCTAGGCTACCCGCCGGAGGGCCCGGGGAGTGCACGCCACCGCCGGGGCGCCGCCAGCAAAGCTTGTTACTCATCGGTAACTTACCGCGCCGTAGGTTATTATGGCCGGATGGAAGGAACCAGTCCGGAGCCCGGGCCCGAGCGGTCCGCGCAGCACCACACGTCACCGTCCGGCGGCACCAGCCCCGTGGACGATGCGGCGGTCAAAATCGCCGAACTGCTGATGATCAAGCCGAAATGGCGGGGGTGGATCCACACCGCCACGGCGCCGCTGGCCTTCGCCGCGGGCTTGGTCCTCGTGCTGCTGGCCCCGACGGCCGAGCTGAAGACCGCCTCCGCGGTTTACGCCGTAACCGGGGTGCTGCTCTTCGGCGTCAGCGCCGTCTACCACCGCGGCAACTGGTCCCCCGGCGTGAAAATGGTACTCAAACGGCTGGACCACACCAACATCATGCTGGTGATCGCCGGCAGCTACACGCCGCTGGCCTGGGCGCTGCTGGAGCGGCCCAAGGCGGTCCTGCTGCTGTGGGTGATCTGGTCCGGCGCCGTGCTCGGCGTGCTCTTCCGCCTGCTGTGGACGCACGCCCCGCGCTGGCTGTACGTGCCGATCTACATTGCCCTGGGCTGCGGGGCCCTTTTCTACCTGCCGGACTTCTTCGCCGCCAGCGTCCCCGCCGCGGTGCTGATCTGCGTCGGCGGCGCCCTCTACATCGCCGGGGCCGTCTTCTATGCGCTCAAGAAGCCGAATTTCAGCTACGAGCACTTCGGCTTTCATGAACTCTTCCACGCCTTCACGGTCTTTGCCTTTGCGGCGCACTACACCGCCATCGCCATCGCCGTCCTGGGCTGACCGCCGTCGGCCTGCCGGATTTTCCCCACCTTTGACTGCCCGACGCCGGGACGCACCGGGCGTCCGGCCCGACACGCCGGGCACCGCCGTCGAAGGTGGGGAAATCCGAACGTCCGGCGCCATCCTCAGCCCGGCCGGCCCGCGGCGATCAGCTCCGGGAGTTGGCTCATGTCGTGGAAGACCGTGGTTCCGGGTCCCGCCAGCCGTTCCGCCGGAGTGACCCCGCCCGCGTAGGCGAAGACATGCATCCCCGCCGCCCGCGCCGCCTGGACCCCGTAGGCGCTGTCCTCGACGACGGCGCAGGCCTCCGGCGCCGTCCCCAGCGTCCCGGCCGCGTGCAGGAACAGGTCGGGGGCTGGCTTGCCCCTGGCAACCTCCGTGGCGCTGAAGATGCGGCCGGCGAAGCGCTGAAGCAACCCGGTCCGGCCCAGCGTCCGCTGCATTTTCGCGTGGCTGCCGCTGGAGGCCACGCAGTGCGGAAGCAGGATCCGGTCCAGCGCGTCCTCCACGCCGTCGACCGCCGTAAGGTCCCGCTCAAAGGCCTCGTCGTACCAGCGCTGGTAGTCCCGGTCCCAGCCCTCGGCGAGTTCGATGCCCAGATGCTCCTCGATGCCGGCGATGAAGTTGGCTTCGCTCTTGCCCACGAAGCGCCGCACGATTTCCTCGATCTCCAGCTCCCAGCCAAGGTCGGCCAGCACCCGCTGGTCCACCTGGACGGCGATCACCTCCGAGTCCACCAGGACGCCGTCGCAGTCAAAAACCACCAGTTCAAAGGAATCCCGGGCGGGCGGAGGAGGAGTCATTCAGCCATGCTAGCCAGTTGCTCGCCGAGTGCCGCGACGGAACCCACCGGAAGGGCGCACACCATGTTGCGGCAGAGGTAGACCCGGGGCGTCCCGTCGGGCCCGGCCGTCCGTCCGCGCAGCAGGGGCACTTCCTGGCCGGGGGCTGCCTCCTCCGCGGCCAGCGCAATCACCAGTCCGGGGCTGGGCGAGTTCAGCAGGGCGCGGTGCAGGGCGGCGCGCTGCGGTGTATCCGGACCGACGACGGTAGCTTCCAGCGGCCCGGCGAGGGCCGCCTGCGCCGTCGCCAGCAGCCAGCCGGCCGCCCGGGGTGCGCGGGCCGCCAGCGGCGGCAGCAGGGACAGAATGGTGCCGGCGAGGGCGCGGTCCTCGGCGGCGCCGGACAGGGCGGCGTGGGACAGCAGGGCACCGGCGAAGGCGGCTGCCCCGCTGGGGGTGGCGTCGTCGAACGGTTCCGCCCCGGCAGCGCCGCCCTGGGCGTTGGCCAGCTGCGCCGACTCCCCCACCGCGTCACGCAGTGCGCCGGTGGAGGCGAACCGGACCCGGGCGGCGGCCAGGAGGTCCCCGGCGAAGGTGTACCAGCGGATCCGGCCGGTGACCGCGTAAAGCGCGAGCAGGCCCTCGGCGCAGAACGCGTAGTCCTCCAGCAGCCCTTCGATGCCGCGGCCGGTCCCATGATGGGAGACGCGGACCAGCCGGCCGGCGCCGGCCGGGCCGCCGGGGGTCCAGTGCACCCGCTCCAGGTAGCCGGCGATCCGCTCGGCGGCCGCTAGCAGCGCCGGCCGCTCCAGCAGCGCGCCGGCATCGGCGAGGGCCGCGACGGCCAGGCCGTTCCAGCCCGCCACCACCTTCTCGTCGCGGGCCGGCTGCGGCCACTCCGCGCGGGCACGGCGCAGCGCCGGGCGCACCCGCTGCCACAGCGCGGCCTCGGCGGCGTCGAGCGCCCGGCCCGGATGCAGCGGCGCCCCGGCGTCCGGGCCGCCGCCGTGACCGTGCACCCCCATCAGGGCCGCGGTGCGTTCGCCGTCCTCCGGGCCCAGCAGCTCCGCCAGTTCCGCGGGTGTCCACACGTAGCTGCCGCCTTCGACGTGCTCCCCGTCCACCACGGTGTCCGCGTCGAGCGAGGACGCCAGCGCGTCGGGGCCACCGGGCCCGGTGAGCCCCAGCGCACCCAGCATCCAGTCGGCGGTGCTGCCGGCAGCCTCCGCCGCTTCCGCGGCCGGGAAGCCCGCCGTCCCCCCCAGCCGGACCCAGTGGAGGTAGCAGCGCAGCAGCTGGGCGTTGTCGTAAAGCATCTTCTCGAAGTGCGGAACGGACCAGTCCCGGGTCACCGAGTACCGGGCAAAGCCGCCCTCCACCCGGTCGTAGAGGGCCGAGCGGGCCATCGCGGCGAGCGTGCGGCCGGCGAGATCGCGGGCCAGGGCGGCCGTGTCCGAGGGTACGGCCGCGTGCCGGAGCAGGAATTCCAGCACGGAGGACGGCGGGAACTTCGGGGCGGCGCCGAATCCGCCGTCGGAATCTTCGGCGCGGGCGAGGGCACGCACCGCATCGGCCAGCAGTTCCGGCCGGAGCTCGGGGGCGGGGGCATCCAGCCGGACAGCGGAGGCAGCCTGGGCGGCGGCGAGGCCGCGGGCCAGGGTGGCGGCGTTCTGTTCGACGGCGCCGCGGCGTTCCCGCCAGGCCTCCTCTACCGCTTCCAGCACCTGGCGGAACGAGGGCCGGCCGGGCATCGGGCGGGGCGGATAGTAGGTCCCGGCGTGGAAGGCCCGGCCGTCGGGCAGCAGGAAGACGGACATCGGCCAGCCGCCCTCACCGCTGATCGCCTGGGTGGCGGCCATGTAGACCGCGTCGACGTCGGGGCGTTCCTCCCTGTCCACCTTGACCGGCACGAAGTGGGCGTTCAGGTAGTCGGCGGTGTCCTGGTCCTCGAAGGACTCCCCCGCCATGACGTGGCACCAGTGGCAGGCCGCGTACCCGATCGAGAGGAAGACCGGGACGTCCCGGGCCGCGGCGAAAGCGAAGGCCTCATCCCCGAACGGCCGCCAGTGGACCGGGTTGCCGGCGTGCTGGCGCAGATAGGCGGACGGCTCCGCGCCCAGGGCGTTGGACGCCCCGGGGATGCCGCCGGTTCCGGCAGGCCGGCCGCCGTCAGCGGCTGCCGGGTCCTGCGTCACCGTCGGTCTCCGGCCGGCCGGAGGCGGCCTCGGCGGCGCGCTCCTCTTCGACCTGCGCCCGGTAGCGGACCCGGCGGATCCGCCGGACCATGTCCACGATCAGCAGCGCCGTGAGCACCACGATGAAGGCGGTGAGCAGGAAGCCCAGCAGGCCCGGTGTGACCTGGTCCTGGGTGAGCCCGGGACGCAGCGACGGCGACGGCGCGGGCGCCGGGGCGGTCGCCAGGGCGATGAGCAAGGAGTGCACGGCGGGAACCTTCTGTGGGGATTGTCGTCTGCGGGACCCGGCCGCCAGTTCTACGTGGCATAGAAGTCCCTGCGTGGTCTATCTTAGCCCGGCGAAAAAGTCTGTTTCGGGCAGGTCCGCCGGGACCTTGGACTGGATCAGGGAGTAGTCCTCCCACGGCCAGGTCTGGCGCTGCATCGCCGGCGAGACCGCAAAGAAGAATCCCTCGGGGTCGATCTGCGTCCGGTGGGCGCGCAGGGCGTCGTCGCGGGCCTCAAAGAAGTCGCCGCACTCGATCTGCGTGGTGGTCGGATGCGTCGGGGCGGGCGGGGTGTGCCCCTCGGCGTCGGCCTCCAGCCACGCCGCGATCCGCTCGGCGTACGGCGACTGCAGTCCGGCTTCCTCCAGCGCATAGTGCAGCGCCCGGAACCGTTCGGGGCTAAAGGCGCGGTCGTAGTAGAGCTTGCTGGGCTGCCAGGGGTCGCCGGTGCCCGGATACCGCTCCGGGTCGCCGGCGGCCTCGAACGCCTCCACGGCGACCCGGTGGGCCATGATGTGGTCCGGGTGCGGGTAGCCGCCGTTCTCGTCGTAGCTGAGGATGACCTGCGGCTTGAACCGGCGGACCAGCCGCACCAGCGGAGCGGCCGCGCGTTCCAGCGGCAGGGTGGCGAAGGAGCCGGCGGGAAGCGGCGGCAAGGGGTCGCCCTCGGGCAGCCCGGAATCGACGAAGCCCAGCCAGTGCTGGCGGATGCCGAGGACCTTGGCCGCGTTCGCCATCTCCAGGCGCCGGGCGCCGGCCATGTCGCGCTTGGGGTGCGGCGCGCTTTCCATCGCCGGGTTCTGGATGTCGCCGCGGGACCCGTCGGTGCAGGTCGCCACCAGGACGTCGACGCCGGCGGCGGCGTACCTGGCCATCGTCGCGGCGCCCTTGCTCGATTCGTCGTCGGGGTGCGCGTGGACGGCGAGCAGCCGAAGCGGGGCTGACGGGCTGGGGGACGCTGTCATGGCGGGACGGCTCCTCTTTCTTGGGCGGAATTCTGCTGCGGGGCGGTACTGGCGCTCGTGGGCCGGACTCCGGGACCACGCCCGGAGTAACGCGCAACGGCGGCGCGGAAATTCCCCCGCCCGATCCACACTAAACTGGACGGGTGACTTCCGAGGAGCAGCCCGCGGCGACCGTGCCGGCACCTAACAGCGTAGCCAATCGCTACGGAGCCCAAAAGCGCGCCCTCGGCGGGAAGGCCAAGCGCATCATCCTCGTCCTCGCCCTCGCCTTCGGAATCGGCGTGGCGGCCTGGATTTCGACGTCGGCAGCCACCGAGTCCGTCAGCTTCAAGGACATCGGCTACAGCACCACCGACGCCACCCTGACCGAGCTGGACTTCCAGGTCACCAAGAACCCCGGCACCGCCGCCAAGTGCGCGGTCAAGGCCCTCGACGCCAAGTTCGCCGTCGTCGGCTGGAAGGTCGTGGACGTCGGGCCCAACGCGGCCGACGCCGGCAGCGACGGCGGCCGGACCACCGTGCACCGGGCGACGGTCCGCACCGAGTCGCAGGCCGTCTCCGCCGTCGTCGACAGCTGCTGGATCCCGGACGCCGCAAAGTAACCGGCGAAGTAACACGGTGTGACCTGCGACGCAGGGGTTCTTGGGTTTATCCACAGCATTGACTACAATGGATGAATTACCTCTACCCCGCTGAGCTGGTTACTGAGATCCATAAGTGGCCACCGTGGCGGGGTCTTTGCTTGTTTGACCAGCTTGTTTGACCATCAAAAGGAGAAGTCCGTGTCGACCACCAACAGCGCAACTGCAGCTTGGCTTACCCAGGAAGCTTTTGACCGCCTGAAGGCAGAGCTGGACCACCTCTCCGGCGCCGGGCGTGCAGACATCGTTCAGAAGATCGAAGCTGCCCGCCAGGAAGGCGACCTCAAGGAGAACGGCGGCTACCACGCCGCCAAGGAGGAGCAGGGCAAGATCGAGGCCCGCATCCGCCAGCTGACCGAACTGCTCCGCGACGCGCACGTGGGCGAGGCGCCTGCCGACGACGGCATCGTCGAGCCGGGCATGCTCGTGGTCGCCCGGATTGCCGGTGACGAGGAACGCTTCCTGCTGGGCTCCCGCGAGATCGCCGGCGACTCGGACCTGGACGTCTTCAGCGAAAAGTCCCCGCTGGGGTCCGCGATCGTCGGCCACAAGGAGGGCGACAAGCTCAGCTACACCGCCCCGAACGGCAAGGACATCGCGGTGGAGATCATCTCCGCCAAGCCGTACGCCGGCTAACTGCCAGCCACGACGCCGGCCCCCGCTTCCGCGGCGGGCCGGCGTCGGCGTTTAACCGCCCTCCCCGGCCGGCCGCGGCCGGCGCCGGCCCAGCAGCAGGGCGGCGGCGACGCCGCCCGCGGCACCGCCCAGGTGGGCCTGCCAGGAGACGTAGCCGGCCACGGTCGGCAGCACACCGAACAGAATCCCGCCGTAGGCCAGGAACAGCACCACCGAGAGCAGGATCTGGCCCCAGTGGCGGTTGACGAAGCCGCGCACCAGCAGGAACGCGAACAGGCCGAAAACCAGCCCGGATGCACCGACCGTGACGTTGTAGCCGCCGATCAGCCACACCGCGGCCCCCGACCCCAGCCAGCTGGCGGCCAGCGCCGTGGCGAAAACCCGGACGCCGGAGAGGAACACCAGGAAGCCGAAGATGATCAGCGGCAGGGTGTTCGAGGCCAGATGGGCCAGGTTTGCGTGCAGCAGCGGAAACGTCAGGATATCCAGCAGCCCGTCGGCCGAGCGGGGACGCAGCCCGAAGGTGCCGTTGAGCGAGTGGAACAGCAGGGTGTTGAGGAACTCGATGGCGTAGAGCAGCAGCACGAAGGACCCCACCACCAGCAGGCCCTGCCGCGCCCGGGCCGCGGCCGTGACCCGCCGCTGCCCGCCGGACGCCTGCAGCACCGTGACTCCCCTAGTGCACCACGATCGGCTGGAAGCCCTCGGCCCGGAGCGCGCCCAGGACCTGCTCGCAGTGTTCGTGGCCCTTGGTTTCGAGGTTGACGGTGATGGAGACGTCGCCCATGCTGATGGAGCCGCCCACCCGGGTGTGGTCCAGCCCGGTGACGTTGGCGTCGTTTTCGGCGATGATCCGGGCGATGGTCGCGAGCGAGCCGGGCCGGTCGTCCAGCATCATCCGCACGGTCATGTAGCGTCCGGCGGCGGAGAGGCCGCGCTGGATGACCTTGAGCATCAGCATCGGGTCGATGTTGCCGCCGGAGAGCACGATGGCGGTGGTGCCGGGGTTTTCGATCTTGCCTTCCATCAGCGCCGCGACGCCCACGGCGCCGGCGGGTTCGACGACCATCTTCGCCCGTTCCAGCAGGAAGATCAGGGCCCGGGCCAGGGCGTCCTCGCTGACCGTGACGACGTCGTCGACAAGTTCGCGGATGATGCTGAACGGCAGCTGCCCCGGCCGGCCGACGGCGATGCCGTCGGCCATGGTGGAGACGCGCTTGAGCGGCACGAGGGCGTCCGCCGCGAGCGAGGGCGGGTAGGCGGCGGCGTTTTCGGCCTGCACGCCGATGATCCGGATCTCCCGGCCGAGTTCCTTGGCCCGCGCCTTCACGGCCACGGCGACGCCGGCCAGCAGCCCGCCGCCGCCGACGCCCATCAGGATGGTGTCCACGTGCGGTACCTGTTCGAGGATCTCCAGACCGACGGTGCCCTGGCCGGCGACGACGTCGACGTCGTCGAACGGGTGTACGAACACCGCGCCGGTCTCATCCGCGTAGCGCTTGGCCTCGGCGAGCGCTTCGTCCACGTTGTGGCCGTGCAGCACCACCTCGGCGCCGTGGCTGCGGGTGGCGGCGAGCTTGGGCAGCGCCACCCCGAGCGGCATGTAGATCCGGGCCTTGATGCCGAGGGCCTTCGCCGCGACGGCCACGCCCTGGGCGTGGTTGCCGGCCGAGGCCGCGACAACGCCGCGCTTTTTCTCCGCCTCGGAGAGCTTGGCCATCCGGACGTAGGCGCCGCGGACCTTGAAGGAGCCGGCGCGCTGCAGGTTCTCGCATTTGAAGTAGACCTCGCCGCCCACCAGGCCGCCGAGGGCCCGGGAGGACTCCACCGGGGTGCGCGTAATAATCCCGTCGAGCAGCTTCTGCGCCTCCAGGACATCGTCCAGCGTGACGGGCAGGCTCTCGGGGGTATTCACGAACTAATCTCCTTAGGGGGTTCCGGCGTCGGCGCCCGGAAGGTGGACCTCCCTGGCGCCCGGGTCCTCACCGGCGCCGGCACGCGCAGGGGCTCCCTGCGTGCTTGCGGCTGCCAGCTCTTCATCATGTTCCCACGTTCTGCCCGCAATGTAGCGAATGGCCGAGTTTGCTACGGCGAGGATCGGGACCGAGAACAGGGCCCCCGGGATTCCGGCAAGGTAGGAACCGGCGGCCACGGACAGGATGACGGCCACCGGGTGGAGCGACACCGCCTTGCCCATGACCAGGGGCTGCAGGATGTGGCCCTCCAGCTGCTGGACAAGCAGCACGATGCCTACCATGATCAGCGCGTTGACGAGGCCGTTGGCCACCAGTGCCAGCAGCACCGCGATGGCGCCGGTCACGAGCGCGCCGACGAGGGGAATGAACGAGCCGATGAAGACCAGCACACCGAGCGGCAGGGCGAGCGGGACGCCGATGATCGCGGCGCCGACGCCGATGCCGAGGGCATCCACGAACGCGACGAACAGCTGGATGCGGGTGTAGCTGACCATCGAGGTCCAGCCGCGCCGGCCGGCGCCGTTGACGGCGGGCCGTGCCTTGCGCGGCATCAGCCGGACCAGGAACTTCCAGATCCGCTCGCCTTCGAGCAGGAAGAAGATGGTGACGAACAGGGCAATCAGGAGTCCGGCGGCGAAGTGGCCGGCGGTGCTGCCGAAGGTCAGGGCCCCGCTGAGGATGCTGCTGCTGTTTTTCTGCAGCGCTGCGGTGGCGTCCTGGATGTAGGTGTCGATCTGGGCTGCCGTGAGGTGCAGCGGGCCCTCGGCCAGCCAGGTCTGGATCTGCTGGACGCCGGCCAGTGCCTGGCCCCAGAGCTCGCCGAATCCGGTGAAGAGCTGCCGGCCCACGAGGGCCAGCGCGCCGCCGATCAAGCCGATAAAGCCCAGCAGGGTAATCGCCACTGCCGCGCCGTTGGGAACCCGGTGCCTGCGCAGCCAGCGTGTGACGGGGCTGAGCAGCCCGGCCAGCAGCGCCGCGACCATCACCGGGATGATCAGGAAACTGATCTTGCTCAGCAGCCAGATCAGCGCCCCGGTGACGAGCAGGATCAGGCCGATCCGCCACGCCCACGACGCCGCGATCCGGACGCCGTAGGGGATGTCCTCGTCCAGGTCCCGGTCGCTGCGGACCCGCCGGGGGCCCGCTGCCGGTACGGCACCCGGCGCGGCGGCCGGGACGTCCGCGGCGGCCTCCCCGCCGGGCATGGCGGTGGCAGCGGCGGCGGGGGCGGAAAGTTCCGGGGCGGCGAAGCCGGGCAGCGCGGAATCGGGTCGGTTGGCGGCGTCCTCAGCTGGCGTCATAGCCCCATAATTCCGCAGTGCGGCTGGGAAAGGAAACGGACACGGCCCGCGGGTGACGGGAACAGCGGCCGCGGGGTGCCTTAGCTGGGGTGCCGTACCTGCGGTGCCTAGCTGCCCAGCTCGGCTGTAATTCCCCACTCCATACTGAACGACTCCCCGGCCGGCAGCCAGCGCAGGCCGTCGCCGCTGTTGAAGGCGTTCGCTGGCCCGGTCATCGGTTCCAGGGCCACCGCCGTGGCCCTGCCGGGGAACTTGTCCGTCACGAAGACGTGGAGGTAGCCGCAGGAGCTGTCCTGCCAGAGGCTCACGCTGCGGCCGTCGTCCGCGCGCAGCGTGCTGCGGGCCGTCCCGCCGTCGAAGTCCAGGTCCGTGTAGGCGCAGTCCAGGGGCATTCTGCCCACCCGGCGGCCGGCCCGCAGGTCGAAGTCGCCGTCGGCCGGCTCGGTGCCGCGGGGAATCAGCCGCCCGTCCGTCACCAGCCGGGTCCGTCCGCTGACGGTCAGGGTGAGGTCCTCGCTCGGGACCTCGCCAAGGCGCAGGTAGGGGTGCGCGCCGAGGACGAACGGCGCCGGCTCCTGGGAGTCGTTGACCAGCGTCTGCCGGACGGTCAGGCCCAGGTCCTCCCCGAGCGTGTACCGCACCCGGTGCCGGAGCAGGAACGGGTAGCCGTGCTGCGGGAAGACCGCCGCCTCCAGGGTCACCGAGAATTCGGACTCGTCCACCAGTTCGTAGGGAGAGTTCCTTAGCAGGCCGTGGCTGGCGTTGTTCCGCCCCACTTCGGTGATGTCCAGCTGCTGCTGCTTCCCGTTGAGGGTCCAGACGCCGTCCTCCACCCGGTTCGCCCAGGGCGCGAGGGTGATGCCGGCGGCGCCGGGGGCGATCTCCGCGTCCGCGTATGTCTCCGTCAGCTGGGTCCCGGCCCGGGTGTAGAGCCGCAGGCCGGCGGCCAGTTCGGTCACGACGGCGAGCGCGTCGCCGCGGCGCAGCTCGTATTGCCGGCCGGTCGCGTAGCGCCGGGCGGAAGCGTCGGTGGCGGGGGCGTTGGAATCGGGGGCGGGGGCATTGGAATCGGGGGCGGTAGCGGGCGCGGCCGGGTCGGCGGTGGAGTCCATGGGCACCACGGTACCGAACCGCGTACGTTTACACGCGGGGCTTTACCGGATTCCTCCGAAGTCTGATCGAATGATGGCATGCGCGCCGACAGCATCACCCCCGTCACCCTCGCCGATGGCCGGGAGCTCTTCTACTTCGCCGACGCGGGCAGGACCGGCGGTCCCGCACTCCCCGACCCCCGGGAGGTCCCGGACCGCCGGGCACCGGAAGCCCGCGGCGGCGCCGGGGAGCTGCGCTTCGATGCGCTCACCGGCGAATGGGTGGCCATCGCCCCGCACCGCCAGGCCCGCACCCACCTGCCGCCCGCGGCCGAGTGCCCGCTTTGCCCCAGCACCCCGGAGCGCCCCTCGGAAATCCCGGCCCCGGACTACGACGTGGCGGTGTTCGAGAACCGCTTCCCGTCCCTCGGGCCCGACGTCGGACACCTCCCGGAGCAGACAGGCTGGGGAACCAGCACGCCCGCCTGTGGCCGCTGCGAGGTCATCAGCTTTACCCCGGAGCACACCGGATCCTTCGCCGGCCTCGGCGAAGCGCGGGCCCGCACGGTGGTGGAGGCGTGGGCGGCCCGCACCGCCGCGCTCAGCGCGCTGCCCGGGGTCCGCCAGGTGTTCCCGTTCGAGAACCGCGGCGCGGACATCGGCGTCACGCTCCACCACCCGCACGGCCAGATTTACGCCTACCCCTACGTTCCGCCGCGGGCCGCCGTGTTGTCGGCTGTGGCGCAGCGGCACTACGACGCCACCGGCGGCCGGGAGACGCTCACCGGTTCGCTGCTGCGCGCGGAGAGCCGGGACGGCAGCCGGATGGTACTGGAGGGACGGCACTTTAGCGCCTACGTGCCCTTCGCCGCGCGCTGGCCGCTGGAGGTCCACCTTGTGCCGCACCGGCAGGTCCCGGACCTTGCCGCGCTCGACGGTGGCGAACGGGACGAACTGGCCGTGCTGTACCTGGCGCTGCTGCGCCGACTGGACGCCCTGTACCCCACGCCGACGCCATACATTGCCGCCTGGCAACAGGCCCCGCTGGACGCTGGGGCCCGCGCCGCCGGCCACCTGCACCTGCAGCTGACCTCACCCCGCCGCGCTGCGGACAAACTGAAATACCTGGCCGGCTCCGAAGCCGCCATGGGGGCCTTCATCAACGACACCACCCCGGAGGCCGTCGCGGCCCGGCTGCGCGCCGCGGGCGCGGACACCTCCTCCGCCGGCACGGAAGGCAGCACCGCATGAACACTCCCCTGGGCACCGCCGAGTTGCGGTCACGGTTCGAAGCGACCTTCGGCGCCGCCCCCGACGGCCTCTGGCAGGCCCCAGGCCGGGTCAACCTGATCGGCGAACACACCGACTACAACGAGGGCTTCGTGCTGCCGTTCGCGATCGACCGGGCAGCCCGGGTGGCGGTCCGGCTCCGGACCGATTCCACCGTGCGGATGCTCTCCACCTTCGGCAACCAGGGCCTGACGACGGCGGATGCCGCGGCGCTGGATCCGGCCACGGCCAAGGGCTGGACCAAATATCCGCTCGGCGTCATGTGGGCCCTGCAGCAGCGCGGCGTGGCGGTCCCCGGCCTGGACCTGCTGCTCGACTCGGACGTGCCCCGGGGCGCCGGGCTGTCCTCGTCGCACGCCATCGAGTGCGCCGTCGCCCTGGCCCTCAACAACCTCACCGCGGCCAGCCTTGGAACCGCCGACCTGGTGCTGGCCACGCAGCGCGCGGAGAACGAGTTCGTCGGCGCCCCCACCGGCATCATGGACCAGTCCGCTTCGCTCCGGGGCGCCGAGGGCCGGGCCGTGTTCCTGGACTGCCGGGACCAAAGCGCCCGGCTGGTGCCCTTCGACGCCGGGGCCGCGGGGCTGGTGCTGCTGGTGATCGACACCGGCGTGACCCATTCGCACGCCGGCGGCGGGTACGCGGCCCGGCGGACCTCGTGCGAGCTGGGAGCGGACGTGCTGGGCGTCCGGGCGCTGCGCGACGTGGCCCTCTCCGACCTGCCGGAGGCGGCCGGGCTGCTGGATGCGGAGACCTTCCGCCGGGTCCGGCACGTCGTGACCGAGAACGCCCGGGTACTGCAGGCCGTGGAGCGGCTCGAACACGCCGGGCCGCGGGCGATCGGCGCGCTGCTGGACGCCTCGCACGCCTCGATGCGGGACGACTTCGAGATTTCCTGTCCCGAACTGGACCTCGCGGTCGACACGGCGCGCGCCGCGGGCGCGATCGGGGCCCGGATGACCGGCGGCGGCTTCGGCGGCTCCGCGATCGCCCTCGTGCCGGCGGAGGACGAGCAGCGGGTACGGGCCGACGTCGGCCGGGCGTTCGCGCACGCCGGCTTCGGCGCCCCCACAGTGTTCCCGGTCCGTCCCGCGGCCGGCGCGCGCCGGCTGGCCTGACCGGACCGCCGGCCGCCTTCCCGTGCGTCGCCCGGGCCGCCGACCATCCGGTCCCCGGTCCGCCGGCCGGGAGTAGGCTGGGCCGCATGCCGGAAGCTGTCATTGTCGCCACTGCCCGAAGCCCCATCGGCCGCGCCTTCAAAGGGTCCTTGAAGGACGAACGGCCCGACGACCTTGCTGCCGCCATGGTCACCGCCGCCCTGGCGAAGCTGCCCGGGTTCGACCCAAACGACGCCGGACGCGGCCTCGACGACCTGTACCTGGGCTGCGCCGAACCCAGCGGCGAGGCCGGCTCCAACATGGCCCGGGTCGTGACGATCCTCGCCGGGCTCGACAACGTGCCCGCCGCGACCATCAACCGCTTTTGCGCCTCCAGCCTGCAGACACTCCGGATGGCGTTCCACGCCATCAAAGCCGGCGAGGGATCGGCCTTCGTCGCCGCCGGCGTCGAGGCCGTGTCCCGCTACCGCGACTGGGCCGGAGCCGGGGAGACCGACGCAGGCACCCACAATCCGCTGTTCGAGGCGGCCGGGAAGCGGACGGCGGCCCGGGCCGCGTCCAACACCCCGTGGACCGACCCCCGGCTGGGCGGACGGATGCCGGACATCTACATCTCCATGGGGCAGACCGCGGAGAACGTCGCCACCAGCTACGGGGTCAGCCGCGCCGAACAGGACGCCTGGGCGGTGCAGAGCCAGAACCGGGCCGAGGCGGCGATCGCCTCGGGCTTCTACGCCCGCGAAATCACCCCCTACACGCGCCGCGACGGAACGGTGATAGACCGGGACGACTCGCCGCGGGCGGGCGTGAGCCTTGAGGCGGTGGAGGCCCTGCAGCCGGTTTTCCGCGGCGAGGGGACCGTCACGGCGGGCAACGCCTGCCCGCTTAACGACGGAGCGGCCGCCCTCGTCGTCATGAGTGACACCCGCGCCAAGGAACTCGGGCTGCAGCCCCTGGCCCGGGTCGTCTCCTCCGGCGTCAGTGCCCTCTCCCCCGAACTGATGGGCATGGGCCCCGTCGAGGCGACCCGCCGCGCCCTGAAGACCGCGGGGCTGTCCATCGGCGACATCGACCTGGTGGAACTGAATGAGGCGTTCGCGGTGCAGGTGCTGGCCAGCGCCCGGGAACTGGGGATCGACCCGGACCGGCTGAACGTCCACGGCGGCGCCATCGCCCTGGGGCACCCCTTCGGCATGACCGGCGCACGGATGACCACCACGCTGCTGAACGGGCTGCGCGAACGCGACGGCAACCTGGGCCTGGCCACGCTGTGCGTCGGCGGCGGCCAGGGCATGGCGCTGGTGCTGGAGCGGCTCGCCTGAACGGGGCGCGGACCGCAGACACAGCGGCGGGCCCCGCCGGCCGAATCGAGTTCGGTCCGGCGGGGCCCGCCGTGGTGGTACTGCCCGGCGCTCAGGCCGGGGCTTTTAGTCGTCGCCGCGCAGGATGGCGAGCAGGCGGATGATCTCCACGTAGAGCCACACCAGGGTGACCGTCAGGCCGAACGCCGCGGTCCAGGAGAAGCGCTGCGGGGCGCCGGCGCGGACGCCGGCCTCGATGCTGGTGAAGTCCATGATCAGCGAGAAGGCAGCCAGACCGATCGCGAGCAGGCCGATGAAGACACCCAGCGGGATCCCGAAGATCTCGAAGCTGGTGCGCAGGCCGAACGGGGAGTCGACCGCGCCGGTCCACATCATCACCATGTTGATCAGGGCAAAGACGGCGTAGCCGATCAGCGCGATCATGAAGAAGCGCATGGCCTTCGGGGTGGCCCGGACCTTGCCGCTCTTGAACAGCACCAGGGTCACGGCGAAGACCGAGAGCGTGCCGATCACGGCCTGCAGTCCGACGCCGGGGAACATGCCGTCGAGGATCCGGGTCAGGCCGCCAAGGAAGAGTCCCTCGAGGGCAGCGTAAGCCAGGATCAGGGCCGGCGAGGGCTGCTTCTTGAAGGTGTTGACCATGGCCAGCACGAAGCCGCCCAGGGCACCGACAATCATCAGCATGGAGGCCAGGCCCTGTGCCACCACGAGGGTGACGGCTGCGCCGGCGATCACGGCACCGAGGCAGGCCGCGGTCTTCATGATGACGTCGTCGAAGGTCATCCGGCCGGTGTCGGCCGGACCGGCGGCTGGGCGGTTGTACATGTCCTGCAGCTGGTCGCTGCTCATGGCCTGCTGCGCGGGGTTCCAACCGGCCTGGCCGTACGGCTGCTGGCCGTAGGGCGCCTGGCCGTAGCCGTACTGGCCCTGGCCGTAGTGTGCTGGCGGGGCCGGCGGCGCCTGGGTGGCTCCACGGAAGTTCTTTCCGTTGAAGATCGGGTTTCCGCCTAGTGCCATTGCTGGTGTCCTCCAAGTAAGGGGGTAAGTGATGATCGGTCATGCGGATCGATAAGACCCACGCTACCAACTTCCACGTCCGGCGGGCAGGGATAGTTCCCCGGCCGCGGGGCCGCAACCCAACCGTGACCTCCCGCCCGCCGGGCGCGCGCCCGGGAGCCCGAAGCCTCGGCCACCGCGGCCCGAGGCACTGCGCGCAAGCGGCGGGGCGCAGGACCGCTGGACTGTTTAGAAGGCCGCCGGAACAACAAAAGTTTTCTTAAGTACTGCTAAACCTCTGCGACGGCCGCGCTTCACGGTTGTTACGGGATCGCGATGTTTCCGCCGTCGAGAGCGGTCTTTTTCACCTCCTCCGGCCTGTAGCATTGGGCCACAGGGTGACGGACATCACAGCCTCGCGGCCCGCCCGTCACCTCACCGTTCGCAGCGGTTGCAATGGAGCAACCCGCACCACCCCCATGTGGAGGTTTTCAATTTGAGAAGCACACCGAGAGGCCTGTCGCAGAGGCGGGGCAGATTGTTGAAAGCTGTGGGGGCCGTCTTCGCCGCCGTGGCCGCCCTTCTGCTCATTGTCGCCCCGGCATCCCAGGCCGCGACCCCCGCGCCGACACCATCCCCGTCGAGCACCACGTTCCAGAACAGCATCAGCGGCTTCCTCCGCGGCGATGACCGCGCTCCGCTCGCCGATGTCACCATCACCGCCAAGAGCGGAGACTTCACCGGAACGACCAAATCGGGTGCCAACGGCTCCTGGACCATCGGTGTCCCAACGCAGGGCACCTACGAGGTCGAGCTGGACGTCAACACCCTCCCCGAGGGAATCAAGCTGGCCGACGGCCAGGAGAACCCCCGCAAGGTCACCTTCAGCCAGACCTCCAACCTCTCGGTGATCTTCGCTTTCGGCAAGGGCATCGTCGTCCAGGAGCAGGACTTCGGCCAGAACCTGCTCAACCGCCTCGTGGCGGGCCTGAGCTTCGGCCTGCTCCTGGCGCTGGCCTCGGTCGGCCTGTCGCTGATCTTCGGCACCACCGGCCTGACCAACTTCGCCCACGGCGAGATGGTCACCCTCGGCGCCGTCCTGGTCTTTGCGTTCAACGCGATGAACCTGCCCTTCTGGCTGGCCATCCTGCTGGCACTGCTCGGCGGCGGCCTCTTCGGCTACGCCCAGGACGCCGGGCTGTGGAAGCCGCTGCGGCGCCGCGGCACCGGCCTGGTCCCGATGATGATTGTCAGCATCGGCCTCGCCCTCGCCGTCCGGTATGTCATCCAGTTCTACTTCGGCGGCGCCACCCAGCAGCTGCCCTACGCGCAGAGCGCTGAAATCCAGATCGGCCCGGTCTCGATCTCGCCGAACAACCTGTGGTCCCTGCTGATCAGCCTCGTCGTCATCGCGGTGCTCGGCGTCATCCTGCTCAAGACCCGGCTGGGCAAGGCCACCCGCGCGGTCGCCGACAACCCGGCCCTGGCGGCTGCCTCCGGCATCGACGTCGACTCGGTGATCCGCATCGTCTGGGTCACCGGCGGCATGCTCGCCTCCCTCGGCGGCATCCTGTGGGCGTACTACCGGCCCGGTGTCACGTTCGATATGGGTTCGCAGATCCTGCTGCTCATCTTCGCCGGCGTGACCCTCGGCGGCCTCGGCACGGTCTGGGGCGCCCTGTTCGGTTCCATCATCGTCGGCATCTTCGTGGAGCTGACCACCGTCTTCGGCCTCGCCGCCGACCTCAAGTACGTGGGAGCACTGTTCATCATGATCGTTGTCCTCTTGTTCCGGCCCCAGGGCATCCTGGGCCGCCGCGAGCGCGTGGGTTAGGAGACAAATATGGACTTCGGATTCATCCTTTCCAGCGCTGCCGGTGAACTGCTCAGCCCGACGACGGCGGCGTACGCGCTTGCCGCGCTCGGCCTCGCGGTGCACTTCGGCTACTCGGGCCTGCTGAATTTCGGCCAGGCCGGCTTCATGGCGGTCGGTGCCTACGGCTTCGCCATTTCCACCCTGACCTTCCACGTGCCGTTCTTCGTGGGCCTGCTCATCGCCGTCGTCTGCTCGGCAATCTTCGCCCTGCTGCTCGGCATCCCGACACTCCGGCTCCGGGCGGACTACCTGGCCATCGTCACGATCGCGGCCGCGGAAATCGTCCGCTACATCGTCACCACCAACCAGCTGACCTCGGTCACCGGCTCGGCCAACGGCCTGGCCGCGTTCGAGGGCGACTTCTACGCCATGAACCCGTTCCCGAACGGGGACTACTTCGGCATGAACAACCGCGACTTCTTCATCCGCGTGGTCGGCTGGGCCCTCGTCGTCGTCTGCTGCCTGCTCGTCTGGCTCCTGATGCGCAGCCCCTGGGGCCGGGTGCTGAAGGGCATCCGCGAGGACGAGAACGCGGTGCGTTCGCTGGGCAAGAACGTCTACTCCTACAAGATGCAGGCCCTGGTCATCGGCGGCGTGCTCGGTGCCCTGGCCGGGATGGTCTTCACCCTCCCCCGCGGTGCGGTGCAGCCGGCCAACTACGGCACGGAGCTGACCTTCTTCCTCTACACCTGCCTGCTGCTCGGCGGCCTCGGCACCGTGCTCGGGCCCGTCGTCGGGGCGATGATCTTCTGGGTGGTCCTCTCCCTCACCCAGGGCGTGCTCTACGGCCTGATCGAATCGGGAGCCGTCACGTGGCTGAACACGGTCCAGGCCGGCCAGCTGCGCTACATCCTGGTCGGCATCGCACTGATGCTGCTGATGATCTTCAGGCCCCAGGGCGTCTTCGGCAATAAGAAGGAGCTGGCGTTCGCATGAGCATGCACAGCGAAACACCCCAGACGGGCGCCGGGAGCACCGGCGCCGAAACCATCGACTACATGACGGACACCCGTCCGATTGCCGCCGGTGAGATTGCGCCCGGATGCAAGAAGCGGGATCCGATCGTGGTGGCGGAGAACGTCACCCGCAGCTTCGGCGGCATCAACGCCGTCGACGTCGAATACCTGGAAATCCCCCGGCACAAGATCACCGCCCTGATCGGGCCGAACGGTGCCGGCAAGACTACCCTGTTCAACCTGCTGACCGGCTTCGACACCCCGAACACGGGCAAGTGGCAGTTCGAGGGCAACAGCCTGGCCGGCGTCTCCTCCTACAAGGTGGCCCGGATGGGCATGGTGCGCACCTTCCAGCTGACCAAGGTCATGGGCAAGCTGACGGTGATGGAAAACATGCGCCTCGGCGCGTCCAACCAGGCCGGCGAGAAGCTCTACAAGGCCTTGTTCAAGGGCATCTGGGGCGGCCAGGAAAAGAAGATCACCGAAGAAGCCAACGTGCTGCTGCAGAAGTTCAAGCTCGACGCCAAGAAGGACGACTACGCCGCGTCCCTCTCCGGCGGCCAGCGCAAACTCCTGGAGATGGCCCGCTCGCTGATGGTCCGCCCGAAGCTCGTCATGCTCGACGAACCGATGGCAGGCGTCAACCCGGCGCTGACCCAGTCCCTGCTGGACCACATCAAGAACCTCAAGGCCGAGGGCATGACCGTGTTGTTCGTCGAACACGACATGCACATGGTCCGCCACATCGCCGACTGGGTTGTGGTGATGGCCGAGGGCAAGATCGTGGCCGAAGGGCCGCCGGCAGACGTCATGAAGAACCCTGCCGTGATCGACGCCTACCTCGGCGCCCACCACGACGTGGACCTGGGCGATTCCGAGGGCATCAAGGAGCTCGCCGCCGAACTCGAAGCCGACGACGAATCGATCGTCGGTACCGAGAGCGCCGGCATCATCTCCTCCGACGTCCTGGCCGCCGAGGCCGAGACCGGGTCCGGCGCCGCGCCTGGCACGGCACACGGGCGGCACAGCGCCGAGGAGCCCACGAGCGGCGAACAGCCGCCCCGGACAGTGAAGGACACCGAATGAGCGCCACCAGTGCGGCCCCGGCCGCGAAAAATGCCTACGACGGCGATTCGGTCGTCAAGGTCACCGACCTGGTGGCCGGGTACCTTCCGGGCGTCAACATCCTCAACGGCTGCAGCATCGAGGCCCGCAAGGGTGAGCTGATCGGCATCATCGGCCCCAACGGCGCCGGCAAGTCGACCCTGCTCAAGGCCATGTTCGGTTTGGTCAAGGTCCACTCCGGGTCCGTCGTGGTCCGCGGCCAGGACATCACCGGGCTGAAGGCGAACAAGCTGGTGACCAAGGGCGTCGGCTTCGTCCCGCAGACGAACAACGTCTTCGCGGCGCTGACCATCGAGGAAAACCTCCAGATGGGCATGTTCCAGCGGCCCAAGGCCTTCGCCGAGCGGTTCGACTTCGTCGCCGGGCTGTTCCCGGAGCTGGCCAAGCGCAGGGCGCAGCGGGCCGGATCGCTCTCCGGCGGCGAGCGCCAGATGGTTGCCATGGGCCGGGCGCTGATGATGGACCCCGCCGTGCTGCTGCTCGACGAGCCCTCCGCAGGCCTCTCCCCCGTCAAGCAGGACGAGACCTTTCTGCGGGTGCACGAGATCAACCGGGCCGGCGTCTCGGTGATCATGGTCGAGCAGAACGCCCGGCGCTGCTTGCAGATCTGTGACCGCGGCTATGTCCTGGACCAGGGCAAGGACGCGTACACGGGTACCGGCCGGGAACTGATGAAGGATCCCAAGGTCATCCAGCTCTACCTGGGCACCTTGGCCGACACGGTCGAGTAGGCCAGGCCTCCGGGCCGGACGACCGCGTCGTGCGCTTCGAAGGGCCGTCACCACCGGTGGCGGCCATTCTGCATGCCCGGCGCGTGTGCGGTCCTCGTGTGCCGTCCGGGCCCCTCCGCAGCCACTTGCTCGGCGCCTGCGCTCGTTCCTCGCGCAACAACGGCGCTTTCGCCAGAGCCTGCCTCCGTCGCCCTTCCTTCTGAGCCACGTTGCCGCGCCGGTTTCGGACGAGCGCACCCCGGGCCCGCGGAGCCCTGGTCCGGAACCGCCGCGAGAATCCATTTCCCTAGCCCCCACGCGGCTGGCGGAGCCCTCCTGCGGCTGCGTGCGGGCCCACCGCCCCGCCCCCTAGAGCCCCACCAGCGCCCGCTCCCCTCGTTTCCGCGCCGGTTTCGGACCGGCGCATCCCGGACCCAGGTAGCCCTGGTCCGAAACCGCAGCGAGAATCCGGGACCCTAGCCTCCAGGTGCCCGGCGGCGCCTCCTGCGGCTGCGTGCGGGCTTTCTGCAGCCCCGCCCCGCCGGAGCCTCGCGAGCACCCCCTCCTCTCGTTTCCGCGCCGGTTTCGGACGAGCGCACCTCGGGCCCAGGTAGCCCTGGTCCGGAACCGCCGCGAGAATCCGGGACCCTAGCCTCCAGGTGCCCGGCGGTGCCTTCCTGCGGCTGCGTGCAGGTCCAACCGCCCCGCCCCGCCGGAGCCCCGCGAGCACCCCCTCCTCTCGTTTCCGCGCCGGTTTCGGACCGGCGCACCTCGGGCCCAGGTAGCCCTGGTCCGAAACCACTGCGAGGATCCGGATCCGCCGCGCAGGACACGGTACAGATCCCCCAGCCCCCGCACGGCCGGTGCTCCCCTGGGCCGGACGCAAAGAGACCCCCGTCCGGCCGGACGGGGGTCTCTTGCTGTCTGGAAGCTAGGCGGGCTTAGAGCTTGCCGAACTCTTCCTTGACGGGCTTGTAGCTGTTGTCATCCTGGTACTCGTAGATGCCAATGTAGGCTTCCGTCGGGTCACCGGCGTCGGAGAACGTTACGGGGCCGGACTGGCCGTCGTAGTCGATGTCCTTGCCGTTGCGGAGCAGGGTGACGCAGGAGGCGAAGTTGTTGCACTTCTCGCCACCCTCGGAAACCGCCTTGAGCTGCTTGGCGATGTCGGCGCCCTTGGTGCTCTTGGCCGCTTCGGCAGCCAGCGAGATCAGGTTGACGGCGTCGTAGGACTCACCGGCGTAGCTGTAATCCTTCAGCGCCGGATCGATGGCGAGCAGCTTCTTCTTGAAGTCGTCCTTCGCGAAGGTGCCCGGGATGGTGCCCTGGGCGCCCTTCAGGGTGCCGGCCTTGAAGTCCTTGCTGTAGTCGGACATGTTGCCGTCCACCATGAAGATCTGCGTGGGCTTGATGCCCTTGCCGGTCATCAGCGGAACGATGCTCTTGGCCTGGTCGAAGGTGATCAGGGCGATCGCGTCCGGCTTGGCCGCGAGGACCTTGTCCACCTGGCTGCTGAACTGGGAGTCGCCTTCGTTGAAGAGCTCCTCCGCGACAACCTTGCCGCCGGCGGCTTCAACGGCCGACTTCACGTTCTTGGCCAGGCCCGTGCCGTAAGCGTCGTTCAGTACGATCATGCCAACGGTCTGGGCGCCACAGGTGGCCATGTAGTTGCCGAGGACCTTGCCCTGCAGGACATCCGAGGGGGCGGTGCGCCAGTAGAGGCCCTTGTCGTCCCACGAGGTGAAGTCCGGCGAGGTGTTGGCCGGCGAGAACTGGATGACACCGGCACCGGTGATCTGGTTGATCACGGTCTTCGAAACGCCCGAGGATGCGGCACCGATGATGGCACTCACGCCCTGGCCGAGCAGCGCGGTGGTGGACTGGGTGGCGATGTCGGTCTTGGTATCGCCGGAGTCGCGGTGGATGACCTGGACAGGCTTTCCGAGGACGCCGCCGGCGTCGTTGACTTCCTTGATGCCGAGGTTAACGCCAGCGATTTCCGGCGGCCCGAGGAAGGCAAGGGAGCCGGTGGTCGGCAGCAGCGAGCCAATCTTGAGCGGAGTGTCCGTCGTGGTCGAGGATGCGGGCACGGAGCCCTCGGCGCTGGCCGAGCTGGTGGCACCGCCGGTTGCGCTCGGGGCGGGGCAGGCGATGCCTGCGGCCTGGGCGGATGCCGAACCGGTTGCCGACGGCGTGTTGGACGAACCGCCACAAGCCGTAGCCAGAAGGGCGACGCCGATGCTGAGCGCTGTGAGCTTAGCAATGCGCGGCGCCACCTGGGGGACTGAAGTCATAGAGAAGTCTCCTCGATCTAAAGGTGCGAACGGCCTTTGATGCGAAAGATCAGGTGTTCCTGATTTAGATTCAAGCTAATGCAATTTCAGGCCGAACATAAGTGACTAGGGTCACATCCTTATAACACTCGTTGCATAGAGGAAATCGAGGACCCGGGGCCTCCGGATCCGGGCAGCCTGAAGTGCCGGAAAAATTGTGCCCCAGCAGGGACTCGAACCCTGAACACGCGGATTTTAAGTCCGCTGCCTCTGCCAATTGGGCTACTGGGGCGCCCGGTCAATGGTATCCCGGGCCTGCGGCGCCGGCGGTGCTTCCGCCGCAGGCGCGCGGCCGACGGGGACAGCCCCGCGTGGGCGGGGCCGACGTCGTCAGGCCGACGGCGGGCCGTCGAAGGGCTGCGCGTACTGGAAGACCCCGCTCGCGCCGCCGGGCCAGAGCGCGAGCGGCAGGATCTGGAAGTGCTCACCCCAGGCCGCGTCGGGAGCCTGGACGCCGAGCGAGGTGGAGGGAACGAAGCCGAACCGGGCGTAGTAGTCGGGGCTGCCCAGCAGGGCGATGCCGCGCTCCCCCGCGGCGTTCGCCCGGTCGATGGTCTCTTTCATCAGGGCCGAGCCGATGCCGTGCCGTTGCAGCCTCGGCAGCACGCCGATCGGGCCGAGCCCCAGCAGTTCCAGCTCCCCCGCCCGGCCGCGGGTGCTGATCACATGCCCCACCAGCTCGCCGTCGAGCTCCGCGACGATGCTGAACTCCGGCAGGTACTCCGGGCAGTCGAAGAGCCGGCGCAGCAGGTCCACCTCCTCCGGCTCCCCCTCGACCCGCTCGCCGGTCACCGGCGAGATCGCGAAGGCCGCCGCCGTGAGGGCCAGGAGCTCCGCCCGGTCCGCCGGGTCTTCGCTCCGCAGCACCAGGCGGGGCGCGGCAGGCTGCCCGGCGCCGTTGGCGGCCCGGCTGCGGTCGGACAGTTCGTGCAGCGCCTCCACGGCGCGCGCGGCGTCGGCCACCGGCACCAGCAAATGGTCGTGATGGAACCCGGCGAGAACGTTGCAGCTGATTTTCGCCTCGGCAAGGGCGGCGCTGACGGCGGCCGTCAGTCCAACGGCTTCCAGCGCCGAATGGACCTGCAGGGTAATCCAGGCCGCCACATAGTCGTAGTGCAGGCCCAGGGCGTCGGCGTCGGCCCGCGGCAGCACCACCGTCAGCCCCTCGGCCTCCCGGACGGCGGCGGCGATGTGCCCGGCCAGCGGCTTGCCGTCCGGCCAGACGGCGTAGACGTACTCGCCCTCGCGGATCGTCGGCCGCATCGCCGCCAGCAGGGTGTTCAGGTCCTTTTCAGCGCCAGTCATGGCCCCAGTCTAGGCGTGAGGTCCGGGCCAACGACGACGGCGGCCGCTCCCCGAAGGGAACGACCGCCGTCGTCGGTGGTGCAGGGTGCTACTTGGCGTTCGCCTTGACCGGTTCCTTGGCGGGAGCCTCGGAGGGCTTGGCGGCCTCGGGAGCCACGGCGGGCTTCGGGGCCGGGGTGGCCGCGGCCACGAAGGCTCCGCGGGGGTTGTCCAGGTCCATCAGCTGGGTGGTGTCGCGGCCCAGGAAGAGCTGCCAGAACCAGCCGGTGATGACGCGGATCTTGCGCTCGACGGTCGGCATGGCGAGGCCGTGGTAGCCGCGGTGTGCGAGCCAGGCCAGCGGGCCCTTGAGGCCGATGCGTCCGAGCAGGTTGATGTTCGCGACGCCCTTCCATTCGCCGAAGCCGGCGACGGCGCCCAGGTTCTTGTGCTTGTAGTCCTTGAGTTCCTTGTCCCAGCGGGAGGCCCACAGGTTCTTGGCAAGGCGCTTGGCCTGGCGCAGCGCGTGCTGGGCGTTCGGGACGCAGGTGCCGTCGGGCAGTCCGCCGCCGGAGAGGTCCGGAACGGCGGCAATGTCACCGGCGGCCCAGGCGTTCTCGACGATGCCCTCGTCGCCGGAGATCCGCAGGTCCGGGAGGACCCGGACGCGGCCGCGCGGCTCGAGCGGGAAGTCGGTGGAGCGCACCATCGGGTTGGCCTGCACGCCGGCAGTCCAGACCAGGGTGTCGGACTCGAATTCCTGCGCCGGGGTCTTGTCCGGCAGGTTGATGAGCTTCAGGGAGCCCTCGGCGCTGTCCAGCGAGGTGTTCAGCAGCACCTCGATGCCGCGGCTGCGCAGGTGTTCCACCACCCATTCGGCCTGCTGCGCGGTGACCTCAGGCATGATCCGGCCCATCGCCTCGACCAGGACGAAGCGGACTTCCTCCTGCGTGACGCGCGGGTTGTTCTTGACCGCGGCGCGGGCCAGGTCTTCCATTTCGGTGATGCACTCGATGCCGGCGAAGCCGCCGCCGACGACGACGAACGTCAGGGCGCGGGCGCGCTCGGCCGGATCGGTCATCAGAGAACCGGCTTCGATGCGTTCCAGCACGCTGTTGCGCAGCGCGACGGCTTCCTCGATGGTCTTCAGGCCGATGCCCTTGTCCGCGAGGCCCTTGATCGGGAAGGTGCGGGTGATGGCGCCGGCTGCCAGGACGACGTCGAAGTAGGGAATCTCGAAGTTCTCGCCGCCGTCGGTCGGGGCGACGACAGCCTTGCGGTTCTCGTGGTCGATCGAGAGGACGCGGCCCTGGATCAGTTCGGTCTGCTTGAGGTGCTGGCGGTGCGAGACGACGGCGTGGCGTGCCTCGATGTTGCCGCCGGCCACCTCGGGGAGGAAGGGCTGGTAGGTCATGTAGGGCAGCGGATCAACGACGGTGACGATGCCACCGGCGTTAGCGATCTTCTTCTGCAGTTTGAGGGCTACGTACAGGCCGACGTACCCGCCGCCGACGACGAGTACCCTGGGACGGTCCTGGAGCTGAGGAGTGGATGCCATGGCTCCAGAATACCGCAGTTTGTGAAAACCTTCACTAACTGCCCGGCGTAGGACTTTTCGCCGTAACAGTCGTGTCCCCGGCCGCAGGGCCGGGTTGCGGGCTGTCCGTGCCGCCTACCCCAGGGCCGGGTTCCCGGCTGTCCGTGCCGCCTACCGCAGGGCCGGGTTCCCGACTGTCCGTGCCGCCTGCCGCAGGACCGGGTTCCGGGCTGCCAACCGGGCCGGGCTCCGGGTCGCCGGCCGGGCCCGCCTCCGCGCTGTCGGTGCCGCCGGCCGGGCCCGCGGTCCCACGGACCACCCGCCGGAGCTGGATGGCGGCGCCGGCGATGATGCAGACAAACAGGGCACCGAAACCGAGGACGACCATGGCCGGGACGGCGCTGTCGGCCGGGGAGGGAGCCTGCGCCACCGGCACAGTGGGCTCGGGCAGGGTGGGGGCCGCGCTGGAGGGCGCGGGGGCGGGGGCGGCGGGGCTGCCGACCGGGTTGCCGCGGCGGTGGACGCGGATCCAGTCCGAGATCGTCCCCAGCGGGTTGGCCTTGGTTTCGGGCACGTCGTCCTTCAGTGCGGCCTCCGCGTTAAGCACGCCGTAGCCGTACAGCGGGTCCTTGCCGGGGGCGCCGGCATCCTTGGCGGTGCTGACGATGCGGTTGATGACCTGGCTCGCGGGCATGTCCGGCCACTTGGACCGGATCAGGGCCGCGACGCCGGCCACGATCGGGGTGGCCCCGGAGGTGCCGGCCCACTCCGCGTAGCCGCCGCCGGGCAGGCCGCCGACCAGGTCCTCGGCCGGCGCGGCAACGCCGATGCTGATGCCCTGGGAGGAGGAGTCGATGCTCGCCACGCCCTTGCGGTTCAGGCCGGCGACCGTCAGCACGCCCGGGATGGTGGCAGGAGCCCCGACCTGGATGTTTCCGCCCAGCCGGTTGCCGGCCGCGCAGACAATCACCACGTCCTTCTGCTCGGCGTACAGGAACGCCGCGTCCCAGCTTTGCGGCCATTCCGGGGAGGTGCTGCCGAGCGAGATGTTGATGACCTTGGCCCCGTTGTCCACGGCCCAGCGGACCGCCTCGGGAATCTGGTCCAGGTCGCTTTTGCCGCCCGGGTTGGTCGAGCCCAGCCACGTGGAGACGGAGAGGATCTGGGCCTCGGGCGCGACGCCGATGATCCCGTCAGGGCCGGCGTCGGACTTGGACTTGGACTTCTTCGGCTGGTGGCCGCGGCCGGCCAGCATGGTGGCGACCAAGGTGCCGTGCTCCGGGGTCGCGCCGATGCTTTTCTGCCCGTTCGCGGCCCCGGCGCCGGAGACGTCGGTGCCGCCGGAGACCACGCCCTTGAGGTCGGGGTGTTTGCCGTCCACGCCGCTGTCGATGACGGCGACCTTGACGTTGGCGCCCTTGGACACCTCCCAGGCTTTCTTGATGCCGGATCCGGCAAGCCAGTATTCCTTGTCCCGGGTGCTGTCCGCATGGGCGGCGGGCGCGGCGGGCAGGGAGCCCGCCACGCCGGCGCCGGCCAGGGCGAGGGCCATCAGCGCGGAGGCGGTCCGGCGGTACCGGGCTGTTGCTCTGGTCATTCGGGTCCAATCGGCGGTATGGCGTGGGGGGCGGTCGGCAGGCGGCCGGGGGCCGGGTGCGTCGTGCCGGCAGGCCCCTGGCAGGACAGTGCCGACGGGGTCCTCCCGTGGCGCCGGGATGCGGCGCCGGAGACGCCCGGTGCGGGCGCAAGGTCAGCTGATGCTCAGGGCAATCCCGTCAAGAATATCGTGTTCGCTCGTCACGGCGGTCGCGATGCGGCCCTGCGTGACGTGGGCCAGGCGCTCCAGCACCCGCCGCCAGACGAGCCCGCCGGCACCGATGACGTCCACCCGGCCGGGATGCATGTAGGGCAGCGCGGCCCGTTCGTCCCGGCTCAGGTGCAGCAGTGAGGTGCAGGCCGCCCGGGCGGTGGCGAGGTCCAGTTCGGTGCCGTGGATGGCCGCGGCGGAGTATTCGTCCAGACCCAGGGCGTGGGCGGTGATGGTGGTGACGGAGCCTGCGACGCCGACGACGGCGGTGGCGCGCTCGAGCGGGACCGTCTGCGCGGCCTCGCCGATCGCGGCGTCGACGTCGGCCTCGGCGGCGGTGATCTGCTCCGCCGTCGGCGGGTCCGTCCTGAGGTGCCGTTCGGTCATCCGGACGCAGCCGACGTCGACCGACTTCGCGGCGATCACGCCGTCCGCGTCGCCGAGCACGAATTCGGTGCTGCCGCCGCCGAGGTCCACGACGAGCACCGGGTCCTTGCCACGGGAGGGCAGCACGCTGCTGGCCCCGGCGAAGGAGAGGGCCGCTTCCTCATCGCCGCTGATCACCTCTGGCTCGACGCCGAGCAGCTCGCGGACGCCGTCGATGAAGACCTGACGGTTGCTGGCATCCCGGGTGGCGGAGGTCGCGACGAAGCGCACCCGCTCGGCGCCGTGCCGACGAATCAGCTCGGCGTAGTCCGCCGTGGCCGCCAGGGTGCGGTCCAGGGCCTCCGGGGCGAACTCGCCGGTGGCGTCGACGCCCTGGCCCAGGCGGACCACCCGCATCTGGCGCACGATGTCCGTGAGCTTCGGGCGGTCCCCGCCGGCGTCGACGTCGGCAATGAGCAGGCGGATGGAGTTGGTGCCGCAGTCGATCGCGGCCACGCGGGTCACTGGCCGCTCCCGTCGGTGCCGGCTGCGCCGTCGGCGGCGCGGTTCTTCCGGACCGGCGCGGGCCGGCCGACGATCTCCGGCAGCCCCTGCGGGCCGTGCCGGCTCAGGTCCCGCGAGGGGGCCTCCCCGGCGGTGTCCCAGGCGCCGTCACAGTAGCAGCGGTCGCGGGTCCACCATTCGCTGATGCCGGCGATGGCCTCGTCGCCGAGCGGGTTAACGCCCGGGCCGGCGGCAAGGGAATGGCCGACGAGCACGTGCAGGCACTTGACCCGGGACGGCATTCCGCCGGCGGAGATGCCATCGATTTCAGGGACGGCCCCGACGCCGGCGCGGGCGCCGATCTCGGCGCGGGCCTGCAGGTAGGCCTCGTGGGCGGCGCGGTAGTCCGCCGCCAGCGCCGTGTCCGCGCCGAGCCGGTCGTTCATCGCGTTCATCAGCCCGTCCGCTTCCAGCCGCGAGACCGCGGAGGTGATGACCGGATGGGTCAGGTAGTAGGTGGTGGGAAACGGCGTGCCGTTGCTCAGCCGCGGCGAGGTGGCCGCGACCAGGGGGTTGCCGCAGACGCAGCGGGCCGGAATTTCGACGACGTCGCGCACCGGCCGGCCCAACTGGCGGCTGAGCACGTCGAGGTCGCGGGCCGACGGCTGGCGGGACTCCCCTGTTGTCGGGCCGGACCCCGCCTCGGCGGGGGTCCCGGTACGGGGATCGTCCATTCGGTTCTCGTCCACTGGCGCGGCACCTTCCTGCCCTGTTGGGACTGCCGGGTCGCGGCAGTCCGGCGGCGGGCGCCGCTCCTAGTCTGTGGCCGACCGCCGGATGGACTCCCAGAGGGAATCCACCCACGGCAGGTTGGCCGGGTCCTGTGCTGAGCCGGCCGCGGCGCCGGCACCGGAGGTGGCGGCGGGCAGATCGCTGCCGTAAACCCAGTAGCCGGTCTCGCCGGGCATAACCATGTTAATCCGGTCGCGCGCCTGCTGCTTGACGTAGTTGGGGTCCTGCCAGCGCGAGACCTGCCGTTTCAGGTCCGTCTGCCGGGCCTGCCGGGCCTCGATGTCGGCCTGGAGCTCGGCGATCTCGGCCCGTTTCTCGAGGAAAATCCGGACCGTGGGGGCCAGCATGATGGTGATGGCGATCATGACCAGGCCAAGGGCCAGCAGCCGTCCGGAGAACGCTTTGGCCGGGACCGGGTCCAGCCCGTCGGCGGTCCCGGGTTCCGCCGGGGCTGCGGTGGCTGTGCCGGCGCGGGGGCCGGGGGCGGTTCCGGACGCCCCGGGGGCGGTGGTGGCTGTGCCCGCGCGGGCAGCTCCGTGCGGGCCGGCGGCAGGCCGGCCGGGCATCCGGATGCCGGGGGCGACTGGTTCGGCACCACGGGGGCCGCCGTCATGGCCGGGGCGCGGGGCGGGGCCGGCCGCACCGGGGGCGTGCCGCGGGGCGCCGAAATCGGCGCGGATCACGTCGCCGCCGTCGGCGGGGTCAGCGTGCTGGGCGTCAGCAGCCTTCGGGGTCCCGGCAGCGGCCCGGGGGACCTTGGGACGACGGGTTGCCATGTCACTCCTTCAAACTGACCAAAAAAGGACCGGCCAAAAAGAGAGCCGGCCAAAAAAGAGAACCGGTGGCCATGGTTCTTCCACCATAGCCACCGGTTCCGGGTTTTCGCGGGTACTAGCCCTTGAAACGCGGGAACGCGCTGCGCCCGGCGTAGCGTGCGGCGTCGTCGAGTTCCTCTTCGATGCGCAGCAGCTGGTTGTACTTGGCGACGCGCTCGGAACGGGCCGGGGCGCCGGTCTTGATCTGGCCGGCGTTGGTGGCCACGGCGATGTCGGCGATGGTGGTGTCCTCGGTCTCGCCGGAG
The DNA here is from genome assembly GCF_052567525.1 of Arthrobacter sp. Hor0625. Taxonomy (NCBI): domain Bacteria; kingdom Bacillati; phylum Actinomycetota; class Actinomycetes; order Micrococcales; family Micrococcaceae; genus Arthrobacter; species Arthrobacter sp. Hor0625. The sequence continues at coordinate 404,134 of NZ_CP199586.1, forward strand.
CGGTGCGAGGTGATGGTGGTGTACCCGTTGCGCTGGGCCAGGGACACGGCGTCGAGCGTTTCGGTCAGGGAACCGATCTGGTTGACCTTGACCAGCAACGAGTTGGCGGTCTTGGCGTCGATGCCGGTCTGCAGGCGCTCCGGGTTCGTGACGAACAGGTCATCGCCCACGATCTGGACCTTGTCACCGATCGTGTCGGTCAGGGTCTTCCAGCCGTCCCAGTCGTTCTCGTCCAGCGGGTCCTCGATGGAGACCAGCGGGTAGTCTGCGACGAGTTCGGCGTAGTAGGCGCTCATCTCGGCGGAGCTCAGGGACTTGCCCTCGAACTGGTAGGCGCCGTCCTTGAAGAACTCGGAGGAGGCGACGTCCAGGGCCAGGGCCACGTCCTTGCCCGGGGTGTAGCCGGCGTTCTTGATCGCTTCCTGGATCAGGTCCAGGGCCGCGCGGTTGGAGGGCAGGTTCGGGGCGAAGCCGCCCTCGTCGCCGAGGCCGGTGGCCAGGCCCTTGGACTGCAGCACGGCCTTGAGCGCGTGGTAGACCTCCACGCCCCAGCGCAGGCCTTCGGAGAAGGTCTCGGCGCCGAGCGGGACAACCATGAATTCCTGGATGTCGACGTCGGAGTCGGCGTGCGAGCCGCCGTTGAGGATGTTCATCAGCGGCACCGGCAGGACGTGCGCGTTCGGACCACCCAGGTACTTGTAGAGCGGGAGGTCCGCGGAGGCGGCCGCGGCGTTGGCGACGGCCAGCGAGACGCCCAGGATGGCGTTGGCGCCGAGCTTGCTCTTGTTGGCAGTGCCGTCCAAGTCGATCATGGCCTGGTCGATGCTGCGCTGGTCGGTGGCGTCGAAGCCGATCAGGGCCGGGGCGATCTGGTCGATGACGGCGTCGACGGCCTTCTGGACGCCCTTGCCGAGGTAGCGGCCCTTGTCGCCGTCACGGAGTTCCACGGCTTCGTGCTCGCCGGTGGACGCGCCGGAGGGAACTGCCGCGCGGCCGATCTGGCCGTCCGAGAGCAGGACTTCAACTTCTACGGTGGGGTTGCCGCGGGAATCGAGGATTTCGCGGGCGTGGATGGCATCGATAAGCGCCATGAATATGCTCCTTTGGGTGAAGCGGTCTGCTGGGATTCTGACAGCTGGGAAGTAAGCGGTGGATCAAGCTAAAACCGACGTCCTCGTCGGCCCCTAGCCTAGTCGAGAGTGGGCTAAGTTACGGAAAGCTATCCAGCGTCCGGACGCGGTCCGGGTGCGGCGCCGGACGCCGCGTCGACGAACCGGCGGTTCGCCGCGCGGAGGGCGCGTTCGGCGTCGAGCCCGGCGGCGCGGGCCTGCGCGACGATGCCGAACAGCAGGTCGCCCAGCTCCTGCTCGGTCGCCGGGGCGGCCGACGCCGGTTCCGGCGCCAGCCCGGCGCGGTCCGCCCGGTCCAGCAGCTTCTGCGCCCGGGCTAGTGCCGGCAGCGCGGCCGGGACGCCCTCGAAGGCGTGGGTCCGTCCGGGCTTTTCGGCTTTCTTGACGGTGTCCCAGGTCTGCACGATCTCCTCCACCGTGGCGGGAAAGGAGTCCTGCAGGGTGCCGTCGGCGCGGAAGACGTGCGGGTTCCGGCGGATCATTTTCGCGCGCAGTCCGGCGGCGACGCCGTCGAAGTCGAAGGAGCCGCGCTCCTCGGCGATCCGGGCGTGGAGCAGTACCTGCAGCAGCACGTCGCCCAGTTCGGCCTGCAGCTCGGCATCGCCTCCGCCGGCTTCGATGGTCTCCGCTACCTCGTGGGCCTCCTCGAGGAGGTACTCGACGAGGGATTCGTGGCTGAGGGCACCCATCCACGGGCAGTGGACGCGCAACTCGGCGATGGTTCGCAACAAGTCCCCGAGCGGCGCGTCCACCTGGTTGGAGTCCTTAGCCAAGGTCGGCGTAGGCCTCGTTGATGTATTCGACCAAGGCTTCCTTTTCCTCCAGCGGCAGGAAGGCGGCCTCGGCTGCGTTCAGGGTCAGCTCCAGCAGGTCGTCCAGGTCGTAGTCAAACGTCTCCACGAGCAGTTCGAACTCGTCGGTGAGGGTCACGCCGCTCATCAGCCGGTTGTCGGTGTTGATCGTGACGTTGAAGCCCAACTGGTAGAGCATGTCCACCGGGTGGCTTTCGATGCCCTCGCCGAAGCCGGCAATGGCGCCGGTCTGCAGGTTGGAGGAGGGGCAGATTTCCAGGGCGATGCCGCGGTCACGGACCCAGGAGGAGAGTTCGCCGAGGGTGACCAGGCCGATGTTGTCGTCGACCTCGTCGCTTTCAGGGTCTGTGCCGGCTGCATCGGCTTCCTCGAACTCGACGCTGACGTCCTCGGCGATCCGCACGCCGTGGCCGAGGCGCAGCGCGCGGCCGTCCACCAGGGCGGACTGGATGCTCTCCAGTCCCGCGGCTTCACCGGCGTGGATGGTGGCCGGGAAGTTGTGCTGGGCCAGGTAGGTGAAGGCGTCCTTGAAGCGGGAGGGCAGGAAGCCGTCCTCGGCGCCGGCGATGTCGAAGCCGACTGCACCCTTGTAGCGGTGGCGGACGGCCAGTTCGGCGATCTCCTGGCCGCGGTCGGCGTGGCGCATGGCGGTGATCAGCTGGCCGACCTGGATCTCCCGGCCGGTTTCGGAGACGGCGTCGACGCCGGCCTCGAGCCCGGCTTGGACGGCCTCGACAACCTCGTCCAGGCTCAGTCCCTGCTGGAGGTGCTGCTCCGGCGCCCAGCGCACCTCACCGTAGACGACGCCGTCGTCCGCGAGATCCTCGACGAACTCCTTGGCGACCCGGAACAGGCCTTCCTTGGTCTGCATGACGGCGATGGTGTGGTCGAACGTTTCCAGGTAACGGACCAACGAGCCGGAGTCTGCGGATTCGCGGAACCACTCCCCCAGCGCAACCGGGTCGGTGGAGGGAAGGGTGTGGCCGACTTTCTCGGCAAGTTCGATGATGGTGGCCGGACGCAGTCCGCCGTCCAGGTGGTCGTGAAGGGAAACCTTGGGAAGGCCCTTCAGGTCGAATTCGAGGTCAGGGGCAGCGTCAAGAATAGTCTCAGTCACGGTTCCAACCTTAGGGTCGGACGGCCCCGGGCGCTACTCGCCGCCGGCCACGTTGGCAGCGGCCCTATTTGCGGGCGGCGTCGGACTGTACGGGGGCGGCGGCGGGCACGGGAGCGGCCGGCGCCGAGGCGGCACGGACCCCGCCGTCGCGCTCCCCGTCGGCCGGCTCGTCGTGCCGGGCCAGGCGTTTGTGCCACCAGCGCAGCACGTGGTCCACCAGGACGCCCAGGACGATGGCGAAGACGACGGCGATCCCGGCGCTCAGCAGCGGGTTGTGGTGCAGCCACGGGAAGGAGCTGGCCAGGAGGCCGATGCCGATCGAGTAGAGCACCCAGGTGACGCAGGCGAACGCGTCCAGGAAGAAGAACGTGCGGTGCGGGAAGCCGGTGGTGCCGGCAACGTAGTTCACGGCCACCCGGCCCCAGGGGATGTACCGTGCGGTGAAGATCAGGACGGCGCCGCGCTTTTCCAGCTCGTACCGGGCCCAGGCGAAGACCCGCTGGACCTTGGGCTTGCGCATCCAGCGGAAGCGCTCCAGGCCGATGCGCCGGCCGAGCATGTAGGCCATGTTGTCGCCGGCGATGGCGCCGATGAGGGCGGTGAGTCCGAGGATCCAGAGGTTGGGCTGCCCGCTGTGGCGGGAGTAGGCGGCGAGTGCCACGATCAGGGTCTCGCTGGGGACCACCATAGCGAAGCCGTCGATGAAGAAGAACACCAGCAGCAGGGGGTAAATCCACCATTGGCCGGCTGCATGGAGGACGGCCTCGTTAATGAACTCCACGCGGGCTGTGCTCCTAGAAAACTGGACGGGTGGAAAGGACCCGGGGCGGACAAGAGGGTCACGGCACCGGCGTGACGTGAATCGCACCTAAGTGTCCCATGCGCGGGGCGTCCCGCGCTACGCGTTTGGGCATCGAATCGGGCCGCAGTGCGAGGTTGTTGCGGCTTTGTTGCGGGCCCGGTCCGGGGCGTCGACCGGGACGTCGGCCGGGCGGGCTCCGGCGCCTGGGGCGCGTGGCCTTAGCCGTCAGCCGGCGGCGCTGCCGGGTCCGTCGCGTCCGGGCGCAGGCGTGCGGGCGAGCTGCCGCGCAGCCGGCTCAGGACGACGTCGACGCCGATGCCGAGCAGGACCGCGCAGATGATCGCGATGGTTGCCCCCAGCAGGTGGTTGTCCTCGAACCACTGGCCGAAGAACAAGCCGATGCCCACCGAGTAGCCGGACCACAGCGCCGCGGAGAGCACTGTCAGGCCCACGAAGCGGGCGTGCGGGTAATTGGTGGCCCCGGCGGTGAGGTTGACGGCGACGCGGCCGATCGGCACGAAGCGCGCCACCATGATCAGCGACGCCGGCCGTTTCCGCAGTTCGCCGCCGGCCCAGAGGAAGGCGCGCTGCATCCGGTGGCCCCGCATCCAGGCCCAGCGGCCGGTGCCGGTGGCGCGGCCGATCAGGTAGGCAATGTTGTCGCCGGCGAAGGCTCCGGCGGCGGCGGCCAGCATCAGCACCAGCGCGTTGGGCACCTCGGCGGTGGCGGCGACGGCGGCGAGGCCCACCACGACGGATTCGCTGGGAACCGGCGGGAAGAACCCGTCGACCACGCAGCAGGCAAACACCAGCAGCAGGACCCACGGTTGGCCTGCGGCTGCCAGGATGAAGTCGTTGATAGCCTGCACGGTTTCCTAACGCACGGCGGCGCCGGGTTTCTCCCGGACTGCTGTGGTGCCAGTGTACTGCCCGGCCCCGGCCCGGTTGCTCTCTCACTTATGGTCCCTAACCCGGGGGTTTAAGGACCATAAGTGAGAGAGCAACGGGCGGTGCTAGGCGATCCGGTCGATGATGAGCTGCTGGGCCGGGCGGGATCCCTCCGGGGCGATCACGGCGGCGTGCTCGAGGGCTTCCTTCGCCCGGTCGAACTTCTCCGGGGTGTCGGTCAGCAGGGTCATCAGCGGCTCGCCGGCGCGGACCGTGGCCCCCGGCTTGGCGTGCATCCGCACCCCGGCGCCGGCCTGGACCTGGTCCTCCTTGCGGGCCCGCCCGGCGCCGAGGCGCCACGCGGCGACGCCGACGGCCATTGCGTCGAGCTCCACCAGCACGCCGTCGGCCGGCGCGTAGAGGGTTTCGGATTCCTTGGCGACCGGCAGCTTGGCGCGCGGGTCGCCGCCCTGGGCCTCGATCATCCGGTTCCAGACGTCCATGGCCCGGCCGTCGCGGAGCGCGGCGCGCGGGTCGGCGTCACGGACGCCGGCGCAGGCCAGCATCTCTTCGGCCAGCCGGACGGTGAGTTCGACGACGTCTTCCGGGCCGCCGCCGGCGAGCACCTCGACCGATTCCTCAACTTCGATGGCGTTGCCCGCGGTCAGGCCGAGCGGGGTGTTCATGTTGGTCAGCAGCGCGACGGTGTTGACGCCGGCGTCCTTGCCCAAGGCCACCATGGTCTCGGCGAGCTCGCGGGCCCGGGCTTCGTCCTTCATGAACGCGCCGCTGCCGACCTTGACGTCCAGGACCAGCGAGCCGGTGCCCTCGGCGATCTTCTTGCTCATGATCGAGGAGGCGATCAGCGGGATGGCCTCGACCGTGCCGGTGACGTCGCGCAGGGCGTACAGCTTCTTGTCCGCCGGGGCCAGGCCCGCGCCGGCGGCGCAGATGACCGCGCCGACGTCCTGCAACTGGGCCAGCATTTCCTCGTTGCTCAGGTCCGCCCGCCAGCCGGGGATGGATTCGAGCTTGTCCAGGGTGCCGCCGGTGTGGCCCAGGCCGCGGCCGGAGAGCTGCGGGACGGCGACGCCGAACACGGCCACCAAGGGTGCCAAAGGCAGGGTGATCTTGTCCCCCACGCCGCCGGTGGAGTGCTTGTCCGAGGTGGCCTTCACGCCGCCGTCGGGCCTGCGCAGGCTGGAGAAGTCCATCCGCTCGCCGGAGGCGATCATCGCCGCGGTCCAGCGGGAGATCTCCTCCCGGTTCATCCCGTTGAGCAGGATCGCCATGTTCAGGGCGGCCATCTGCTCGTCGGCGATCGCGCCGCGGGTGTAGGCGTCGATCGTCCAGTCGATCTGGGCGGCGCTGAGCACGCCCTTGTCCCGCTTGGTGCGGATGATGTCGACGGCGTCGAACGCCTTGGCGTTGTCGGCGGTGGTGCTGGTGGTCTGGCTCACCGGGTTTCCTCCAGGTGTTGGGGACCAAATGCATCGGGAAGCACCTGGTCCATCGTCTTGATGCCCTGTGTGGTCATGAGTTCCATGTCCGGGGCCCGGAATTCGTAGAGCAGCTGGCGGCAGCGCCCGCAGGGCATCAGTACGGTGCCGTCCGCGTCCACGCAGTAGAAGGCGCGCAGCAGGCCGCCGCCGCTCATGTGCAGGTTGCCCACCAGCGCGCACTCGGCGCACAGGGTCAACCCGTAGCTTGCGTTCTCGACGTTGCATCCGCTGACGATCCGGCCGTCCGCGGTGAGGGCGGCCGCCCCCACCGGGAACTTCGAGTACGGGGCGTAGGCGTTGCGCATCGCGGCCACGGCCGCGGCTTCCAGGGCCGCCCAGTCGACGCCGGAGCCTGCGCCGGCGTCGGACGGGGCTACGTTCGGCGCCATGCTCAGCCCTTCACGTAGGGGATGCCGCTGGCCGCCGGCGGCCGGGAGCGTCCCACGAGTCCGGCGACGGCGAGGACCGTCACGAGGTAGGGCAGCATGGCCATGAACTGGCTCGGCACCGGGGTGCCGATGATGGTCACGATGCTCTGCAGGTTGTCGGCGAAGCCGAAGAGCAGGGCGGCGAAGAACGCACCGATCGGGTTCCAGCGGCCGAAGATCAGCGCGGCCAGGGCGATGAAGCCGCGGCCGCCGGAGATCTCCTTGGTGAAGCTGTCGATCGCGACGAGCGTGAAGAAGGACCCTCCGATGCCGGCGATCGCCCCGCCCAGGGTGACGTTCCAGAAGCGGGTGGCGTTGACCTTGATGCCCATGGTGTCGGCGGCCTGGGGGTGTTCGCCGACGGCGCGGACGCGCAGGCCCCACTTGGTCTTGAACAGGCCGACCCAGACGACGATCACGGCAATGTACATCAGGTAGCCGATCAGGGACTGCTTGAACAGGATCGGCCCGATCAGCGGGATGTCGCCCAGGACCGGGATGGTGATGGGGTCCAGGTGTGCCGGGGAGTTGAACTTGTCCTTGTCCGCCTGCATCACCGTGCTGAAGAGGAAGCCGGTGACGCCGGAGACGAGCACGTTGAGGACGACGCCGACGATGATCTGGTTGACCACGTACTTGATGCTGAACAGGGCCAGCACCATGGACACCAGCGCCCCGGCGACGGCGGCCGCGAGCAGGCCCAGGAAGGGGTTGTGGGTAAGCGTGGCGATGATCGCCGCCGTGAAGGCGCCGCCGAGCAGCTGGCCTTCGATGGCGATGTTGACGACGCCGACCCGCTCGCAAAGCACGCCGGAGAGGGAGCCGAATACCAGCGGCACGGCGAGGGTCACCGACCCGGCGATGAGGCCGGCGAGGGAGATGTTGGTGGTGCGGGCGCCGCCGACCACCCAGATCAGGAACGCGGCGACGAACAGCACGATGAAGACAACCGGGACCCAGCCCGGGGCCTTGCGGTCCCGGGTCTTGAGCACGACGGCGTAGGCGGCCAGCGCCAGCATGAGCACCGAGAGCACGATGCCGCCGATGAACGCGTCGACTTCGAGGGCTGGCAGCTGGAAGAAGTCGCTGCCGGTGGAGATGCCGAACTTGGCGGTCTGGTGCGGGCCCATCAGGCCGAAGAAGATGAACGCCACGACGCCGAGCACGCCCAGGGTGACGGGTACCTTCCAGGTGACGGGTTTGGCCGTCACGGCGGTCCGCTGGCCCGCGGCTGCCGGGGTTTCGCTGGGGGCAGGCTGCGGCTGGCCCGGCTGGGGCGAGGTTGCTGTTGTGCTCATGCTGCTGCTCCGGTGGTTGCTGCCTTCTTGGACGTGGTGGCCTTCTTCTTGCGCGGGTTCAGGCCGAACACCGCGCGGACCAGCGGCGGGGCCGCGATGAAGAGCACGATCAGCGACTGGACCACGAGCACGATGTCGATCGGGGTGCCGGTCTGGATCTGCATCTGGACGGCGCCGGCGCGGAAGGCGCCGAACAGCAGGCCGGCCGCGAAGGTGCCCCACGGCGTCGAACGTCCCAGCAGCGCGACCGTGATGGCGTCGAAGCCGTAGGTGGCCGCAACGCCGTCGGTGAGGACCTTCTCGGTGCCGGCCACCTGCGCGACGCCGGACATGCCGGCGAGGGCGCCGGCGATCGCCATCACCAGGATGGTGGCGCGCGGGACGTTGATGCCGGCGGTCAGCGCGGCCTTCGGGTTGGCGCCGACGGCGCGGAACTCAAAGCCGATGGTGGAGCGGTTGAGCACCCACCAGACGAAGACGGTGGCGGCGATCGCCAGCAGGAAGCCCAGGTGCAGCCGGTACTGGCTGCCGAGGATCTGCGGGTAGACGGCGTTGGGGTCCAGGATCGGCGAGATCGGGTTCGTTTCGCCGGGCCGCTGGAACGCCGGGGTGTTCAGCAGGTAGCGCAGGAAGTACAGCGCAATGTAGTTGAACATGATGGTCAGGATGACCTCGTGGGCTCCGGTGCGGGCCTTGAGGAAGCCGACCAGCCCGGCCCAGAGTGCGCCGCCGACGACGCCGGCGACGAGGACCAGCAGCAGGTGCAGTCCGACCGGCAGGTGCAGGGCGAAGCCGACCCAGGCGGCGAGGATGCCGGACATGATGATCTGGCCCTGCGCGCCGATGTTGAACAGGCCGGCGCGGAAGGCCAGGGCCACACCCAGGCCGGCGGTGATCAGCGGGGTGGCGATGGTGAGGGTTTCCATCAGCGGGGCGAACTGGCCGGCCGCGCCGCTGCCGCGGGGGTTGAACACCGCGCCCTGGAAGAGCGCCACGTAGGAGCGGGTGGCGGCGGACCAGACGGCGCTGAAGAAGTCGCTGGGCCGGGCGAACAGGTAGCCCGCGGAGGTGCTGACGGCCTTGTCCGTGCTGGCGATCAGCAGGCCGCCGAGGATCAGGGCGAGCAGCACGGCCAGGACGGAGACCATGCCGCTGCCGGTGAAGATCTTGCGCATCAGGGAGTCCGGGCCGCCCGGGACGGTGCCGCTCTGGCCCGAGACCGGGACGGCGGAGGGGCGCATGGCCCCGCCGGCGGTGTCGAGCGAGGTGGCGGTGGCCGCGTCGGCGGCCTGGACCTCGGCGTCGGCGGTTTCCGGGGTTTGGGATGCCGGGGTCGCCGGGGTTTCCGGGGTTTCGGTGCCCGGGGTGGCCGGGGTTTCGGCCGGGTCCGGCTCAGCCGCGTGGCGGGGCTGGTGTGATTCAGTCATGGTGCTCTCCTACGGCGCCGGAGCTGGTCTCCTGCGCGGGCTGGGCGGCGGGCGCCGGGGCGGCGGCCGCTGCCGCCGGGGTCTTGGTGTCGGGGTTCGCGTCCTCGGGCGGCAGGCCGGCCATCATCAGGCCCAGGACGTCGCGCCCCGTGCCGGCCGGGACGATGCCGACGAGCCTGCCCTTGTACAGCACGGCAATCCGGTCCGCGAGTTCGATCACTTCGTCCAGCTCGGTGGAGACGATCATCACCGGGGTGCCGTGGTCGCGCTCGGCCACGATCCGCTTGTGCAGGAACTCGATGGATCCGACGTCGACGCCGCGGGTCGGCTGGGACGCGATGAAGAGCCGCAGCGGGCGCGAGAGTTCGCGCGCCATGACGACCTTCTGCTGGTTGCCGCCGGAGAGCGTGCCGGCCGCGAGCGAGCCGGAGGGGGTGCGCACGTCGAACTCGTCGATCCGGGTCTTCGCGTTTTCCAGCACCTTGGCCGGGCTCATGCTGATGCCCTTGGCAAAGGGCTCCTGGTCGTAGCGGTCCAGGATCAGGTTTTCCGCGATCGAGAACGTGCCGATCAGCCCGTCCACCGACCGGTCCTCGGGCACGAAGCCGACGCCGGCCTTGAGCACGTCCTTGACGCTGCGGCCCAGGAGCTCCTCGCCGTCGAGCAGGATCGAGCCGTGGACCCGGTCCTGCAGGCCGAGGATGGCTTCGGTGAGCTCGGTCTGGCCGTTGCCCTGGACGCCGGCGACGGCGAGGATCTCGCCGCGGGCGATGTCGAAGCTGATGCCGTCCACGACGTGCTGGCCGCTGGGCGCGATGACCGTGAGGTCCTTGACTTCGAAGGTGGTTTCCTGCGGCGTGGCGGGGGCCTTGTCCAGGGTCAGGCTGACGGCCCGTCCCACCATCATCGAGGCGAGCTCCGTCGTCGAGGCCTCCGGGCTGGCCGTGCCGACCACCTTGCCGCGCCGGATCACCGTGATGGTGTCCGAGACGGCCTTGACCTCGCGCAGCTTGTGCGAGATGAACACGATCGAGGTGCCGTGGCTCTTGAGCTGGCGCATGATGTCCAGCAGCTCGTCCGTGTCCTGCGGGGTCAGCACCGCGGTGGGCTCGTCCAGGATCAGCACCTTGGCGTCGCGGACCAGGGCCTTGATGATCTCCACGCGCTGCTGGACACCGACCGGCAGGTCCTCGACCAGGGCGTCGGGATCGACGTCGAACCCGTACCGGTCGGAGATTTCCTTGATCTTCCGGCGGGTGTCGTCAAGGTTGAGGAAGCCGCCGGCCTTGGTGGTTTCCGCCCCCAGCGCCACGTTCTCGGCCACGGTGAAGACCGGGACCAGCATGAAGTGCTGGTGCACCATGCCGATTCCTGCCGCCATGGCATCGCCGGGGCCGCGGAAGCTGACCGGCTTGTCGTCGATGAGGATTTCGCCCTCGGTGGGTTCGTAGAGCCCGTACAGGACGTTCATCAGCGTGGACTTGCCGGCGCCGTTCTCGCCCAGCAGGCAGTGGATCTGCCCGGGTTCAACGACCACATCAATGTGGTCGTTGGCTACCAGGGAGCCGAAGCGTTTGGTGATCCCCTTGAGTTCAAGTTTCAAAACTCTGACCAATCTCGAAGTGTGTCCGGGGCACGGCCCGGACGGGGTGATGGGGCTGCAGCACCAGCCTAGTGCCTGCGCTTCCGGCGCAGGCGGGGCCGCAACGAAAAGCGCCACAGCCCGTGCGGTCGGGGACCGTCCGGGCCGTGGCGCTTAGCGGCGGAAGTTAGGCCTTCGGGCTGGCTGCGGATTCAACCTTCAGCTTGCCGTCGGCGATGTCCTTCTTGATCTGGTCCAGTTCGGACTTCAGCTCGGCCGGAACCTGGGACTCCAGGTCGTGGAACGGAGCCAGCTGCACGCCGTCGTTCGCGAGGGTGCCGACGTACGGGGCGTTGGTGAACTTGCCGTCCTTGTCTTCCTTCACCACGGTCTCCACGGCCTCGCCCATCTGCTTCATGACGGAGGAGAGCATGATGTCCTTGTAGTCCGGGGCGGTGAGGAAGCCGTCGGAGTCAACCCAGATGAGCTTGACGTCCTTGCCGGCGGCCTTCGCTTCCTTCAGGGCCGCGCCTGCGCCCTTGCCGACCGGGCCGGCGACGGGCATGACGATGTCCGCGCCCTGGTCCAGGAAGTTCTGGGTGAACTGCTTGCCCTTGTCCTGCTTTTCGAAGTCACCGGTGAAGGAGCCGTCCTGCTTGGCCTTGTCCCAGCCAAGAACCTTGACGTTCTTGCCCTTCTTCTCGTTGTAGTACTTCACGCCGTCGGCGTAGCCGTCCATGAAGATGGTGACGGTGGGGATCTTGATGCCGCCGAAGGTGGCGACGGTGCCGGTCTTGGTGGTTCCGGCGGCCAGGTAGCCGGCCAGGAACGCGGCCTGGGCCGTGTCGTAAATGATCGGCTTGACGTTGGCGATCGGCTTGTCGTAGCCGAAGTCGATGATCGCGAAGTGCTTGTCCGGGTTGGCGGTGGCCTGGGCCTTGGTGGCATCACCGAGCAGGAAGCCGACCGTGACGGTCAGGTCGCAGCCGGCGGTGACCATGGCGCGGAGGTTCGGCTCGAAGTCGTTGTTGGTCTTCGACTCGACCTGGTTAACCTTGATGCCCAGGTCCTTTTCGGCCTTCTTCAGGCCCTCGTAGGAGGACTGGTTGAACGACTGGTCATCGAATCCACCGGAGTCGGAGACGATGCAGCCGGTGTAGTCGCTGGCAGTGGCGCTGGCGCTGCTACTGGCGGTCGGGGCAGCACCGCAGCCGGTGAGCAGCAGGGCGGCCGCACCCGCGGTGGCGACACCGGCCATTGAACCGCGCTTGAAAGTTGCGCGCAGGGAGTTCTTCAAAGTTCCTCCAGGAAGAAAGTGATAGGCGCTACGACGGGAGTTCAATGAGTGTCTGCTTCCGGTTGTCCCCCGAAACACTGTTGTCACTGACGGATTCGCAGCACTGCGCCGAGGCGCACTGATGGAAGTTACTTTAGTGTCCTGCGCCACGTCCGGTAACACACTCCCCGGGCGTTTCCCAGATTGTTGAGAACTTGTTACCAAGCGGTACGCCCGCCCGCCCCTCCCCCGGCGTGAACGTACAGTTGAGGCCCCGAATCTGCGACGATTCGGGGCCTCAACTGTACGTTCGCGCTGTTTCCGCGGGATGCGGGGAGCGCGGGGGCGGCGGGGTTAGAGCCGGACGAGCATCTTGCCGGTGTTGGCGCCGTCGAGCAGATCCATGAATGCCTGCGGCGCGTTCTCCAGCCCGTCGACCACCGTCTCGTCGTAGCGGATGGTGCCGTCGGCCAGCCAGCCGGCCATGGACTCGACGAATTCGGCCATGTGCTGCCAGTAGCCACCGACCAGGAAGCCCTTGAGCGTCAGCTGCTTGCCGATGGCCTGCATGAGGTTCCGCGGCGCCGGCGTCGGCTCGGTGGAGTTGTACTGCGCGATCGCGCCGCACATGGCGACCCGGCCGCCGACGGTCAGCGCGGACAGGGCCGCCTCGAGGTGCTCACCGCCGACGTTGTCGAAGTAGACGTCGATGCCCCGCTCCCCCGCCGCGTCCTGCAGCAGTTCGCTGACCGGGCCGTCGTGGTAGTTGAACGCGGCATCAAAGCCGAGTTCCAGCAGGCGGGCGACCTTTTCCGGAGTCCCGGCGCTGCCGATCACGCGGGATGCACCCATGGCCTTGGCGATCTGGCCCACCAGCGACCCCACGGCTCCGGCGGCGCCGGAGACGAAGACGACCTCGCCGGGCTTGAACTCGGCAACCTTGAGCAGGCCTGCCCAGGCGGTGAGGCCGGTCATGCCGAGCGCGCCGAGGAAGGCCGACGCCGGCGCCAGGTCGGTGCGGATGGGCGAGGTGGCGGCGGCGTCCAGGACCGCGTACTCGCGCCAGCCCAGGGAGTGCACGACGGCGTCGCCCACCTTGCGCTCGGTAGAGCGGCTCGCGATGACCTCACCGACGGCGCCGCCCTCCATGGCATGGTCCAGCTCGAACGGCGCGGAGTAGGACTTGACGTCGTTCATCCGGCCGCGCATGTAGGGGTCGACCGAGATGAACTGGTTGCGGACCAGGACCTGACCGTCCTGCAGCTCGGGCAGCGCGGACTCGGCGAGCTGGAAGTTCTCCGGCACGGGCCGTCCGTGCGGCCGGGATGCGAGCCGGATCTCGCGGGTGGCGGCGGGAAGGGTGGTGGTTTCGGTGCTCATGCGGCGACCTCCAGGATCTTGATGTCTACGGTGATGTTGCCCCGGGTGGCGTTGGAATAGGGGCAGACCTCGTGGGCCTTGGCCACGAGCGCCTCGGCGGTGGTGCGGTCCACGGCAGGCAGGGCGATTTCGAGTTCTGCGGCGATGCCGAAGCCCGCGCCGCCGTCCAGGGCGCCCAGGTGGATCCGGGCGGCGACGGCGGAATCGCTGAGGTCCGCCTTCTGCTGGCGGCCGACGAGCCGCAGCGCAGAGTGGAAGCACGCTGCGTAGCCGGCGGCGAAGAGCTGTTCCGGATTCGTTCCGTCGCCGCTGCCGCCCAGCTCGACCGGGCTGGCCAGCGTGACGTTGAGTTTGCCGTCGGGCGTCTGCGCGGTGCCGTCGCGGCCTTCGCCGGAGGCCAGCGCCTCGGCCGTATAGAGGGTCTTCATGGGGTTCCGATCTGTTGGGGAGTCAGGAAAGTTCTGTGCCGGCGCGGGCCGACCGCGGGCCTCACGGGGCGTTGATTGCCGGGCCGGCGCTCACCGGCAGGCACTCACGGGCAGGACTGCGGGGCGGCGTTTACCGGCCGGACTGCAGGGCCACGGTCAGCCGGCCGAGGGTTTCGCGGAGCTGGTCCAGCTCCGCGGCGGAGAGTCCGGCCGCGTCGGCGAGCTGCTGCGGGATGCCGGTGGCCCGGGCGCTCAGCGCCGCCCCGGCGTCGGTGAGGAAAACCTCCACCCGCCGCTCGTCCGCGGCCGACCGCCGTCGTTCGACAAACCCCAGCGACTCCAGCCGCTTGAGCAGCGGTGACAGCGTGCCGGAGTCCAGCCCGAGTTCGGTGCCCAGCTCCCGGACGCTGCGCGGTTGGTCCTCCCAGAGCACCAACATCACGAGGTACTGCGGGTAGGTCAGGCCGAGCTCGTCGAGCATGGGCCGGTAGGCGGCCGTGGCGGCCCGTGACGCCGCGTACATGGCGAAGCACACCTGCCGGTCAAGGCGGGGCGCGTCGAGCCGGGGTGTCTCAAGGGGTTCGTTAATTGCCACCTTAAAACGGTAACCCACAATTGAATTGTGCACAACTTAATAGGCCCGGACGGATGCGCGAACGGACACTTCAGGCCCTGTCGTAAGGGCGCGAAGTGTCCGCTCGGGCTCAAAGGGGGGCGCGAAGTGTCCGTTCGCGCTCTGGGGAGGGTTAGAGGTCGCGGAGGGTGCGGAGGGCCGCGGCGGTCAGCACCCGGATGCCGAGGCCGAGGGCCCGCTCGTCGAGGATGTAGTCGCCGCGGTGCAGGTCGTACTCCTCGCCGCCGGGGGTCTTCGTGCCCAGCCGCATCATCGCCCCGGGCAGGTCGGCCAGGAACCAGGCGAAGTCCTCCCCGCCCATGGACTGGGGTGTCAGCACCACGGAGTTCTCGCCGATTTCGGCGCGGGCCGCGGCTTCGATCAGTGCGGTCTCGTGTTCGGAGTTGACCACCGGCGGCACGCCGCGGGTGTGTTCGAGGTGCACGTCGACGCCGTACGGCGCGGCGATCTGCTGCACCACCTCGTCGAGGATCTCGCCGGCGCTGTGCCAGGCGTCCCGGTCCAGGCAGCGCATGGTGCCGGCCATGTAGCCGCTGGCGGGAATGGCGTTGGGGGCGGAACCGGCGGAGATATGGCCCCAGACCACGGACACGCCGCTGCGCACGTCGACCCGGCGGGAGAGCACGGCCGGGACGTTGATGGCGATCTGGGCCAGCGCGAACACCAGCTCCTCGGTCAGGTGCGGCCGGGAAGTGTGGCCGCCGCGGCCGCTGAGCTCGATCTTGATGGTGTCCGAAGCGGAGGTGATGGCCCCGATCCGGGTACCGATCTTGCCGACCTCGATGCGGGGGTCGCAGTGCAGCGCGAGGATCCGCGGGACACCGTCCAGGACGCCTTGTTCGATGCAGGCATGCGCGCCGCCGGGCATCGTCTCCTCGGCCGGCTGGAAGATAATCCGCACGGTGCCGCCCAGCGGGGAGGATTCGTGCATCCGCTGCAGGACCAGGGCGATGCCCAGCATGGTGGTGGTGTGCACGTCGTGGCCGCAGGCGTGGGTGACGCCGTGGTTCTTCGAGGCGAACGGTAGCCCGGTCTCTTCGATGATCGGCAGGGCGTCGATGTCGCCGCGGAGCGCGGTGGCGATGGGCCCTTCGCCGATGTCGACGGTTAGGCCGGTGCCGTCGAGCCGGCGCGGCGCGAGGCCGGCGGCCTCGAGCCGCTGGGCCAGCTTGTCAGTGGTGCGGAATTCCTTGAAGGAAAGCTCGGGGTGCGCGTGCAGGTCCCGGCGGAATTCGATAAGTTCCGGCAGCAGGGGTTCCAGCCACGGCCCCACCAGCGTTGTTGGCTCTGCTTCAGTCGTGTAATTGCGCACACATTCACTGTAGCGAGAGTCCTAAAAATACCGGCATCGCAGACGCATGGTTACGCCCGGGTAACCCGGGCGCGCCTACCTGCCGCCGGAAGGCCCGGCCGGGCGGGCGCACAACACCTAGAGCACGTCAGTGTCGCCGCTGGCCTTCAGTGCGTCCACGGCGGCCTTGACCCGCTGCGAGTTTGCCTTGGTGGTGACCAGGAGGGCGTCCGGGGTGTCCACGATCACGACATCCTCGATGCCGATCAGGGCGATCACCCGTTTGGTGTCGGTGACGACGACGCCGCTGGCGTTTTCGGTGAACACCCGGGCGCCCTCGCCGATCACGGTGACGTCGTCGACCTCTTTGGCGCTGTTGAGCCGGCCCACGGAGGCGAAGTCCCCGACGTCGTCCCAGCGGAAGGTGCCGGGCACGACGGCGACGTCCCCGGCGGCCGCGGCAGGCTCGGCCACCGCGTAGTCGATGGCGATCTTGGGCAGGGTGGGCCAGACCCGGGCGGTGACCTCGTCACGCAGCGGGGTGTCCCAGGCCTTGGCGATTTCCTGCAGGCCCGCGAACAGCTCGGGCTGGTTGGCTTCGAGGTGCTTGAGCATGAGCGAGACGGGCGCGACGAACATGCCCGCGTTCCAGGCGTAGTCACCGCTGTCGAGGTACTGCTGCGCGACTTCCTCGCTGGGCTTTTCGACGAACTCCACGACGGTGTGTGCGCTGGGGGCGCCCGGGACGCTGAGCGCCTCGCCGGCCCGGATGTAGCCGAAGCCGGTGGACGGGTGCGTGGGGCGGATGCCGATGGTGACGATCTTGCCGGCGGCCGCGGTGTGGATGGCCTCGCGGACGGCGTCCTGGAACAGCGAGTCGGGGCTGATGACCTGGTCCGCGGCGAAGGAGCCCATGATGGTGTCCGGATCGCGCTCGTGCAGGATGGCCGCGGCGAGGCCGATGGCGGCGCCGGAGTCCTTCGGCTCGCTCTCCAGCACCAGGTCCGCCTCGCTGACCTCGGGCAGCTGTCCGCAGACCGCGTCGCGGTGCGCGGTGCCGGTTACCACCAGCACCCTGCTGCCGGCCAGCGGTTCAAGCCGGTCGTAGGTGGCGCGCAGCAAGGTACTGCCGGACCCGGTGAGGTCGTGCAGGAACTTGGGCGCCGCCGCCCGGGAGAGCGGCCAGAGCCTGGTCCCCACGCCGCCGGCCGGAATGACCGCAATGAAGCGGTCCAGCGGGGAGCCCGCCGCGGTGCCGAGGGGGGAATCGAGGCTGGTCATATTGTCTGTAGTCATCAGGGCTTACTTTAGCCGACCCCCGGCCTGACGCCCCGGAGCGGGGCGCGGAGCGGGCGCGCGGCGCGGGTCCCGGCACTCCCCCGTGGCGGGCAGGGCGCCCGCTGAATGTGGCGTTCGTCTCAAAACTGCCCAAAAACCGCGCAGGGCGTCGTCACCGTCGCTCCGCTGAATTGAATAAGCTAACAGCGAAGCCTAGATTTAGGCTTGAGCTTACGAGTGCTCTCGCAGCAGGCGTTCCCCCCGCGTGGATCCCATGCCAGCGCCGCTGTGTTGCAGGGAGGTTTATTCAGTGCCGACAAAACCAGCTGGCACCTTGTACCGCGGCCGTGAAGGCATGTGGTCCTGGGTTGGACACCGCGTTACCGGTGTAGTGATCTTTTTCTTCTTGTTGGTCCACGTGCTGGACACCTCACTGGTGCGTGTGTCGCCCGAGGCTTACACCGCCGTGATCGGTGCCTACAAGAACCCCCTCATGGCCCTGGGTGAAACGGGCCTCGTCGCAGCGATCGTGTTCCACGCCTTCAACGGCCTGCGGATCATCGCCGTCGACTTCTGGAAGAAGGGCGCGAAGTACCAGCGCCAGATGCTGTGGACGGTCCTGGCCCTCTGGGTCGTCGTCATGGTCGGCTTCTCCATCCGCCACCTGTCCCTCGCCCTCGGAGGTCACTAGCCATGGACGCAACGCAGATTCAGAGCCCGCGCGCGGCCAAGGTTGGCGCCGGCCGAGTCGCCCCGCAGTACAACCGCAGCGGTTCCTCCAAGGGCAATTTCGAGATGCTCGCCTGGCTGTTCATGCGGCTCTCCGGCGTCGTCCTGGTTGTCCTGATCTTCGGCCACCTGACGGTGAACCTGCTGGTGGGCGAAGGCATCCACGCGATCGACTTCGGTTTCGTCGCCGGCAAGTGGGCCGACCCGTTCTGGCAGGTCTGGGACCTGGCCATGCTGTGGCTGGCCATGCTGCACGGCACCAACGGCGTCCGCACGATCATCAACGACTACGCCGAGAAGGACGCCACGCGGATGTGGCTGAAGATCGTGCTGTACGCGGCCGCCGCGGCCATCGTCATCCTCGGCACGCTGGTGATCTTCACCTTCAACCCGTGCCCCGTCGTCGACGGCGTCCAGCTCCCCGGCGGGTTCTGCCCCGCCCCGTAGCGGCACACGCCCCAGGGCGTTGATCCCTGCCTGCCCGCGCGGGCCCGGGTCGCTAGATTTCACCGCACCGGCCCCGCCGGCGGTGGTAAACAGTGAATTTTGAGAGAAAGAGCATCTGGTATGCAGGTCCATAAGTACGACGTCGTCATCGTCGGTGCCGGTGGCGCTGGCATGCGCGCCGCGATCGAATCCGGTCAGCGCGCGCGAACAGCGGTACTGACCAAGCTTTACCCCACGCGCTCCCACACCGGCGCGGCCCAGGGCGGCATGTGCGCAGCCCTGGCCAACGTCGAGGAAGACAACTGGGAATGGCACACCTTCGACACGATCAAGGGCGGCGACTACCTGGTGGACCAGGACGCCGCCGAGGTCATGGCGAAGGAAGCGATCGACGCCGTCCTGGACCTTGAGAAGATGGGCCTGCCGTTCAACCGCACGCCCGAGGGCCGGATCGACCAGCGCCGCTTCGGCGGCCACACCCGCGACCACGGCAAGGCCCCGGTCCGCCGGGCCTGCTACGCCGCGGACCGCACCGGCCACATGATCCTGCAGACGCTCTACCAAAACTGCGTCAAGCACAACGTGGAGTTCTACAACGAGTACTACGTGCTGGACCTGCTGACCGTCGAGGAAGACGCGGTCCGCGAGGACGGCACCCCGTACAAGCAGAAGCGCGTCGCCGGCGTCGTCTCCTACGACCTCGCCTCCGGTGAACTGCACGTCTTCCAGGCCAAGTCCGTGGTGTTCGCCTCCGGCGGCGCCGGCAAGGTCTTCAAGACCACCTCCAACGCACACACCCTGACCGGTGACGGCATGGGCATCGCGTTCCGCCGTGGTATCCCGCTGGAGGACATGGAGTTCTTCCAGTTCCACCCGACCGGCCTGGCCGGCCTGGGCATCCTGCTCTCCGAGGCCGCCCGCGGTGAAGGCGCGATCCTGCGCAACTCCGAGGGTGAGCGCTTCATGGAGCGCTACGCCCCGACCATCAAGGACCTCGCCCCGCGCGACATCGTGGCCCGCTCGATGGCCAACGAAGTCCGGGAAGGCCGCGGCTGCGGCCCGAACAAGGACTACGTCCTGCTGGACCTGACCCACCTGGAGCCGGCGCACATCGACGCCAAGCTGCCGGACATCACCGAGTTCGCCCGCACCTACCTGGGTGTGGAGCCGTACACGGAGCCGGTCCCGGTCTTCCCGACGGCGCACTACGCCATGGGCGGCATCCCCACCAACATCAGCGCCGAGGTCCTGCAGGACAACGACACCGTCGTCCCGGGCCTCTACGCCGCCGGTGAGGTTGCCTGCGTCTCGGTCCACGGTTCCAACCGCCTGGGCACCAACTCGCTGCTGGACATCAACGTCTTCGGCAAGCGCGCCGGCATCGCCGCGGCCGAGTACGCCAAGACCGCCGACTTCGTGGAACTGCCCGCGGATCCGGAGGCCTACACGCTGAACCTGCTCGAGCACGTGCGCACCTCCGACGGCACCGAGAAGGTGGCCCAGATCCGCAAGGAACTGCAGGACACCATGGACGCCAACATGCAGGTGTTCCGCACCGCCGAGACCCTGAACCAGGTCCTTAAGGACATCGCCTCCTTCGAGGAGCGGTACCAGCGGATCAGCGTCCAGGACAAGGGCAAGCGCTTCAACCTGGACCTGCTCGAGGCCGTGGAACTGGGCTTCCTGCTCGAGCTCGCCAAGGTCATGACCGTGGCGGCCCTGCACCGCGAGGAATCCCGCGGCGGACACTTCCGCGAGGACTTCCCCGAACGCGACGACGAAAAATTCATGAAGCACTCCATGGCGTACAAGGATGAGCACGCACCGGCGGACGGTTCCGCCGAGGCGATCGCCGGCATCCGGCTGGCTACCAAACCGGTGGTCTTCACGCGCTACGAGCCGATGGTGAGGAAGTACTAAGATGACCGCTGAACTCGCTGAGCCAGCCTCCAAGATCGAACTGCCCGCCGGCGTCGGCGGGGGCGGGGAAATCCCCTCCTTCGACGTGACGCTCCGCGTGCGCCGCTACAACCCGGAGGTCTCCGAGGACGCCACCTGGGATGACTTCAAGGTCACCATGTACGGCACCGACCGTGTCCTGGACGCCCTGCACAAGATCAAGTGGGAAATCGACGGCAGCGTCTCCTTCCGCCGGTCCTGCGCCCATGGTGTCTGCGGCTCCGACGCCATGCGCATCAATGGCCGCAACCGCCTGGCCTGCAAGACCCTGCTGAAGGACCTGGACACGTCCAAGCCCATCACGGTCGAGCCGATCAAGGGCCTGCCGGTCGAGAAGGACCTGATCGTGGACATGGAGCCGTTCTTCCAGTCCTTCCGCGAGGTCATGCCCTTCCTGATCAACCGCGGCCACGAGCCCACCAAGGAACGCCTGCAGTCCGCCGAGGACCGCGAGCGGTTCGACGACACCACAAAGTGCATCCTCTGCGCCGCGTGCACCTCGTCCTGCCCGGTGTTCTGGACCGACGGGCAGTACTTCGGCCCGGCCGCGATCGTCAACGCGCACCGTTTCATCTTCGATTCCCGTGATGACGCCGGCGACATGCGCCTGGAGATCCTCAACGACAAGGAAGGCGTGTGGCGCTGCCGCACCACCTTCAACTGCACCGAGGCGTGCCCCCGCGGCATCCAGGTCACCCAGGCCATCGCCGAGGTCAAGCAGGCCATCCTGGCCCGCAAGGTCTAACCGGCTTCGCCTCCACGCTTTAACGACGACGGCGCCTCCCACCCTTGGTGGGGGCGCCGCCGTCGTCTCTGCCACCAACTGAAAGAAGACCCCGTGTCCCGCTCCGAGAAAGTCTCCTTCGAAGGATCCACCGGCGAACGGCTCTCCGGTGTCATCGATCTGCCCGAAGGCTCGGTGAAGGGCTGGGGCGTGTTCTCGCACGGCTTCACGCTCGGCAAGGACAGCCCGTCGGCGTCACGGATGTGCAAGGCACTGGCGGACAACGGCGTGGGCATGCTCCGCTTCGACAACCTCGGCCTGGGTGAGTCCGCGGGGCTGTGGTCCGAGGGGTCCTTCAGCCACAAGGTGGCGGACACGGTCAAGGCGGCGGAGTACATGCGGGACTCCGGCCGGCCCGTATCGCTGCTCGTGGGGCACTCCTTCGGCGGCGCCGCGGTGCTCGCGGCCGCCGGAAGCATCCCGGAACTCGACGCCGTCGCCACCGTGGGCGCCCCGTTCTCGCCCAAGCACGTCGCGCACGTCTTCGACGCCGCGCTGGACCGCATCCTCAGCGAGGGCAGCGCCGAGGTGGACCTGGGCGGCAAGCGCGTGGAGATCCGCCGGCATTTCGTCGAGGACCTCGAACACGCGGACCTGACCGACTGCATCCGGCGGCTGCACAAGCCGCTGATGGTGCTCCACTCCCCCACCGACAACACGGTCGGCATCGAGAACGCCAGCACCATCTTCCAGACCGCCAGGCATCCGCGCAGCTTCGTCTCGCTGGAGGGCTCGGACCACCTGCTCACGGGCAAGGGCCAGGCCGCCCGGGCCGCGAAGATTATCTCGGCGTGGGCCGACCAATACCTCGACGCCGGACACTGACCGGACGGCGGTCCGCCGCCTCGGGCTGATCCACCGGCGTCCGGCCCGGCTGCACCTGGCGGGAGCCCCAGCCAGTGGCGGCGGCCGGCTCGACCGTGAGGTCCGCTTCCCGCACCGCGGACCACGACGCCGAGACCAGGTAGACCTGGCTGACCAGGTTGAACCAGATCAGCAGACCGATGATGATGGCGAACGGGGCGAGGATCGGGTTCCGGCCAGCGCTGGCGAGCAGCTCGGCGCTGAAGATCTGCAGCACGCTGGTGCCGACGGCGGCCAGGACCGTGCCCTCCAGCAGGGCCCGCCGCCGCAGCTTCAGGCCGCCGGCGAGCCGGAACATCACCACCGCGGTGACCCAGCCGAGCACTAGGGGCACGGCGATCTTCACGGACGTGGTCAGCGGGCCGGCGACCAGCGGATCCAGCGAGAGCTGCTCGGCGACCCACCCCGCGGCGGTGCCGAACACCAGGGAGGCGCCGGCGCTGATGACCAGGGCCGCGCCGAGCAGCAGCAGGGTCCCGGAGTCACGCAGCTTCAGCAGCACCGGGTTGACCTTCAGCGGGCCAAGCCGCAGCACCCCGCGCAGGCCGTCGCGCAGTCCGGCGATCCAGCCCAGCGAGGTCACCACGGTGACGACGGCGGCGATGGCGGCGGTCCAGCCGAGGCCGCTGGGGTCCAGCAGCTCCTGCGGGTCCACCAGGCCCTCGCGGCCGTCGACCTTCAGCAGGCCCGGCGCGCTCGTGGCGACGCTGCCGACCACCCGGTCCAGCAGCGCCGGCTGGCCGCGCAGCAGCAGGCCGGCGACGGAGAAGCCGGTGGCGAGCAGGCCGGTGATGGAGAAGAACATGTTGAAGCCGATGCCGGCGCTCATCAGGGGGCCGTGCTGCAGGTTGTAGTGCTGGAACGCGCGCATCGGCCGGACGACGTTCAGCCGGGCGACCAGCCACTGGACCAGGGCCGCCAGCGCGGCCGGGCCGCCGGCGGAGCGGCGGGCCTTGCCCCAGTCGACGCGCTTGCGGATGGCTTCGCGCCGCAGCAGGGCCAGTTCGGTGGGAAGCGGGGGGTCAGCGGGCTGCCGGGCCCCGCCGGTTGTCAGGTTCGGTGCCAAAGTCAAGCTCTTCCCGTAGCTGCCAGATGCCGTTGTCGTCGTGCTCGTAAAGTCCCATGCTAGCCACCGGGAAACTTACCCTGTAATCCTTCAGCGCCGCTTCGGCTTCGTCGAGGCTTTCCGGGGCCACGTCGTGGGCCACGGTGACGTGCGGGTGGTAGGCGAACGGCAGCTCGCGTTCCAGCGGGCCGGCCTGCAGCCGGCGGTGCAGGCTGACGCATTCGCCGAACCCGTCCTCGACGTTCAGGAACACCACCGGCGACACCGGCCGGAAGGACCCGGTGCCGGCGATCGTAACGGTGAAGGGCTGCTGACTGCGGGCCACCTCGCGGACGTGGTCCAGGGTCGCGTCCCAGTCCTGGGTCATCGTGGTGGTCACCAGCGTGATGTGCGCCGGGACGGTCGCGGCCATGGGGTCACCGAACGAGGCCCGCCAGCGCCGCAGTTCCGTGGCGATCTCCGCCGGGAAGCCCAGGATGACGCCGATGCTGATGCCCTCCTCCGGGGTCTGCCCGGGCCCGGGCGCCGCACCCTGGCGGGGTGCGGCGCCCGGACCGGGGCGGGGGCCGTTCCGGACGGCGCGCCCGCGTCCGCTTGCGGTGACTCTGCTGGCGGAGGACATCGCGCTAGTGGACCCCGCGCGTTCCGGCGTAGGGCAGGAAGCCGACCTTGGAATAGACGTCCCGGAGCGTCGCTGAGGCCATGTCGCGGGCCTTGTCCGCGCCCAGGGCCAGCAGCCGGTCCAGCTCGGCGGGGTCGTCGAGCAGTTCGTTGGCGCGGTCCCGGATCGGCGACAGGTGCGCCGTCACCACCTCGGCCAGGTCAACCTTGAGGTGGCCATACATCTTGCCCTCGTAGGCTGCGACCAGCTGCTCCACGGACTGGCCGGTGATGGCCGAGTAGATCGTCAGCAGGTTCGAGACGCCGGGCTTGTTCTCACGGTCGAAGCGGATCTCCGTCTCGGCGTCGGTCACGGCCGACTTGATCCGCTTGGCGATGACCTTCGGCTCGTCCAGCAGGTTGATCAGGCCGGCCGGGGACTCGGCGGACTTGGACATCTTCGCCGTCGGGTTCTGCAGGTCGTAGATCTTGGCCGATTCCTTCTGGATGAAGGGCTGCGGCACCGTAAAGGTCTCGCCGAACCGGGAGTTGAAGCGCTGCGCAAGGTCGCGGCTCAGCTCCACGTGCTGCCGCTGGTCTTCGCCGACCGGCACGCCGTGCGGCTGGTACAGCAGGATGTCCGCGGCCTGCAGGATCGGGTAGGTGAACAGCCCGACGCTGGCTTGCTCGGACCCCTGCTTGAGGGCCTTGTCCTTGAACTGCGTCATCCGGGACGCTTCACCGAACCCGGTGATGCAGTTCAGCACCCAGGCCAGCTGGGCGTGCTCGGGGACCTGGGACTGGACGAAGAGCGTGCACTTGTCGACGTCGACGCCGCCGGCGATGTACTGCGCGGCGGTGACGCGGGTGCGGTGGGCCAGTTCGGCCGGGTCCTGGGGCACGGTGATGGCGTGCAGGTCCGGGATGAAGAACACGGCGTCGTACTCGTCCTGCATACGGACCCAGTTCACGAGCGCACCGAGGTAGTTGCCCAGGTGCAGCGAGTCGGCGGAGGGCTGCATGCCGGAGAGGATGCGGTTCCGGGTGCCGGCCGCGGCCGGCGCCTGGGCGGCCGGTGCGAGCGCAGCGCCGGTGGGCACGCCGGCGTCGGCCATGGTGGACGCGGTGGATGGTGAGGTCATGGGAGAAGCCTTAAAACTAGAG
Source organism: Arthrobacter sp. Hor0625 (assembly GCF_052567525.1). Lineage (NCBI taxonomy): Bacteria > Bacillati > Actinomycetota > Actinomycetes > Micrococcales > Micrococcaceae > Arthrobacter > Arthrobacter sp. Hor0625. The sequence continues at coordinate 429,020 of NZ_CP199586.1, forward strand.
CCGGTAGTCCACTACCAGCGGGGCATGGTCGGAGAAGCGGGTGTCCCAGGACGGCGCCCGGTCGACAACTGCCTGGACCGCGGTTGCGGCGAAGGCGGGCGTGGCCATGTGGTAATCAATGCGCCAGCCGGTGTCGTTGTCGAACGCCTGTCCCCTCTGCGACCACCAAGTGTAGGGGCCGTTGACGGTACCCGCCAGGCCCCTGTGAACATCCTTCCAGCCGATCTCCGTCCCGAAGAAGCGGTCAAAGTAGGCGCGCTCCTCGGGCAGGAAGCCGGCACGTTTGACATTGCCCTTCCAGTTCTTGATGTCCAGCTCGGTGTGGCCGACGTTGAGGTCGCCCACCACCAGGGCATGGTCGCTGTGCTTGGCCAGTTCCGGCAGCCGGGTGGCCATCACGTCCAGGAAGCGGAACTTGTCGTCCTGCTTCGGGGTGCCGGCCTCGCCGGAGTGCACGTACGCGCTCGCCACGGTCAGCGTGGAGGCCCGGCCAACGGCGTCGTAAATCCGGTAGTCGGCTTCGACCCAGCGTCCGGCCGTGGCGAAGTAGTCGTCGCCGATGCCGTTGCGGGTGGCCAGCGGTTCGGCGCGCGAGGCAATGGCGACGCCGGCGCGGCCCTTGGCCTCGGCCTCGGCGTGCAGGATGTGCCAGCCCTCGCCGAGGAGCTGGCGGACGATCGCGTCCGGTGCGCGCACTTCCTGCAGGCAGAGGATGTCCACCCCGCGCGGCGCCAGCCATTCCGCCATGCCCTTTTTATAGGCGGCGCGGAGGCCGTTGACGTTGACCGACGCGATGCGAAGGTGGTCCTTCTCCAATGCCAAGCTCACCCGTTCCACTCTAGTCGATGATGGTTCCACTGACGGGCTCGTCGGCGCCGCCGGAGGACTTGATCATGTCCCGCGCGTTGGTGGCGGTGATTTCGATGGTTTCGAGCGCGCGGCGGATGGTGTCCTGGTCCTGCGCCTCGCCCTTGGCGCGTTCCTGCTCAACGACGCGGACCTGCACCTGGACGATCTTGAAAGAGTGGTCCAGCTTCATGTCACGGATTTCCGCGCCCTCCCGGCGTTCGGCGACCAGCCGGGTGCCGCCGTGGTCGGCGCTGCCGGCCGACGGCGCCCGGCCGACGGCGGAGTTGAACGCGTTCTGGGCCTCGTTCAGTTTGGCGCCGGCCTTCTTGGCGGCACGCTGGATGCTGAACACCACGAAGGTCGCCAGCGCCAGCCAGAAGGCGGCGATCACCGCGACGACCCAGCCCACGACGTCGTTCTGGTTTGCCGCGAAAATGACGGCGACCAGGAAGGCGATGATGAACACCGTCATCCCGAGTCCGCCGATGCGGAACATCGAGAACTTTCCGGTGGCGGCGTTGAACGCGGACGGCTTGGTCGAGGAGGTACCCAGGGATCGCATGGACCCATTATCGCAAACGGTCCGGGGCCCCGGACGCGCTTCCACCTCCGGCGAACGGCACCCGCGCCGGGCGGAAACTAGGACAGCACCAGGCAGAACGGGTGGCCGCTGGGGTCCAGGTAGACCCGGAAGGCCTTTCCGCCGGCGTTCAGGCTGGTGGCGCCGAGTGCCAGCACCTGGGCTTCCGCGGCGTCGAGGTCCGGAACCATGACATCGACGTGCATCTGTTGCGGATGGTCCGCGTCCGGCCATTGCGGCCGCACCAGCCGCTCAACCCGTTGGAACGCCAGGGCAGGGCGGTCCGCGGCGTCGCCGATGGTGATCCAGTCCGCGTCCTCCTCCACCCGGACCATGCCCAGCAGCTCCTGGTAGAAGCCCGCCAGCAGGTCCGGGTCCTCGCAGTCCATGACGAGGGCATGCCATTTGCCGATCACGGGGTGCTCCTTCGGGGTATCAGGGTCCGGGACGTTACTTCAGGAACAGGCGGCGCAGCCGGCCGGTGGTGAGGGCCACGCCGAGCACGATCATGACCAGGTAGTAGCCGATGTGCACCGCGGTGGCGGGGGTGAAGACCCCGACGCTGATCTGGCGCAGCAGTTCCACCCCGTGCCAGAGCGGCATCGCCTGGATCAGCCACTGGATCCACTGCGGGTAGACGCTCAGCGGGTAGAACGTGGCGCTGAAGAGGAACATTGGCAGCATCACGAAGTTGATCCAGTCCATCTGCTGGAAGGTTTTCATGAAGCTGGTGATGCCCATGCCGAAGCTGGCGAAGCCGAACGCGATCAGGACAGAGGCCGGGATCATCAGGATGGCCCACGGCGTGGTGATCAGGCCCATCACGCCCATGACGGCGGTGAACCCGGTGGCGTACATGAGCCCCCGAAGCAGGGCGAGGAAGATTTCACCCATCGCGACGTCGATCGGCCCCAGCGAGGTGTAGAGCATGCCCTGGTAGAGCTTGGCGAAGTTCATCTTGAAGAAGACGTTCCAGGTGGAGTCGTACACTGCGCCGTTCATCGCCGAGACGGCGAGCAGCGCCGGGGCGATGTAGGCCGCGTAGGAGATCTCCTGCCCGCCGGGGCCCTGCACGGCGCCGACGATCGCGCCCAGTCCCACGCCCATCGAGATCAGGTACAGCACGGGTTCGAAGAAGCCGGAGACCATGACCATCCAGTTGCTGCTCTTGGTGGCCATCAGCCCGCGGGCGACGACGGCGCGCACGTTGCGCGAGTAGAGCGGGCCGAAGCGGCGGTTCCGGGCGGCGTCGGTGACGCTCAGGCCGCCGCCGCTCAGGCCGCCGTCGTGCTGGCTGGCGAGGGCGCTCATGATGCCATCCTTTTGGCGAACAGGCGCCGGGTGAGGACCCAGCCGGCGACGGCGAGGCCAAGCAGGAAGACGATGTGGACCACGGTGAGCAGCGGCGCTTCCTCGTAGCCGTAGCTGAAGACCCGGCCCAGCTCCGTCCCGTGCCAGATCGGCGAGATCCAGCCGATCCAGCGGACCGCCAGGGGCAGGGTGTCCAGCGGGAAGAAGGTTCCGGAGAACAGGAACAGCGGCATGACGATGAAGCGCATCACCATGGCGAACTGGCCCCTGTCGTCCTTGACGGTGGCGGCGTAGGCCATCAGCGGCAGGCCGAAGGCCAGGCCGGCCAGCGTGGCCACCAGGATCGAGACCCAGCCCCAGCCGCTCGGGGAGGCGCCGAAGAGCGCGACGACGCCGAAGTAGATGGCGGACTGCAGCACGAACCGGACGGTAACGGCGATGATCTGCCCGGCGGCGATCTGCTCGGGGGTCAGCGGCGAGGCGTGCGGGCCGTAGTAGACCCGGCGCCATTTGAAGCCGTCCATCACCGGGAAGGTGAACTCGTTGGCGGCGGTCATCACGGCCGCAGAGACCAGCAGTGCGGGGGCGATGAAGGCCAAGTAGCTGACCCCGCCGAATGCCGCGGTGGAGCCGGTGTCCACCAGCGTGGCGAGGCCGACGCCCATCGCGAAGAGGTAGGCGACCGGCTGGCCAACGCCGTACATGACGATGGTCCAGCCGTAGCCTTTCATCACCCGCAGGACCTGCTCGGCGTAGTAGAAGGCGCCCCAGCGGCGCGCCCGGGCCGCCGAGACGGCCGGCGAGTGCGCGCGCAGGGCGGCTGCCGGCGTCGTCTGTATTGCCTCAGTCAACGCTGCTTCCTTAATCAACGAGACTCCTACCGGTCAGGCGCAGGAAGACGTCCTCCAGCGAGGAGCGGCGGACCAGCGAGGTGAGCGGGTGCAGCCCGCGGGCTGAAACCTGCTCCAGGGCGGCTTCACCGTCGTGGGCGTAGATGAGGACCCGGTCCGGGAGCGTCTCCATCCGTTCACCGATGCCCTCGAGTTCGGCGCCGACGGTGGCGTTGCGCTCGGACCCGAAGCGCAGCTCCAGGACCTCGCGGGTGGAGTAGTCGCGGATCAGGCTCGCCGGGGATCCCTCGGCCATGATCTTGCCCTTGTCCACCACGATCAGCCGGTCGCAAAGCTGCTCGGCCTCGTCCATGTAGTGGGTAGTGAGGATCAGGGTCACGCCCTGTTCCTTGAGCCGGAAGAGCCGGTCCCAGAGGATGTGCCGGGCCTGCGGGTCCAGGCCGGTGGTGGGTTCGTCCAGCAGCAGGATCCGCGGTTCGTTGATCAGCGAGCGGGCGATCGTCAGGCGGCGCTTCATGCCGCCAGAAAGCGCGTCCACCTTGGACTTGGCCTTGTCGGTCAGCTGCGCGAACTCCAGCAGCTCGTCGGCCTTGGGCTTGAGGTAGCTCATCGGCAGGCCGAAGTAGCGGCCGTAGACCAGCAGGTTGTCGCGGACCTTGAGCTCTTCGTCCAGGTTGTCCTGCTGAGGGACGACGCCCAGGTGGGCGCGGACCTCGGGGCCGTGCTGTTCCGGGTCCAGCCCCATGATGCTCAGGCTGCCGGAGGTGCGCTGGGAGACCCCGCCGATCATCTTCATGGTGGTGGATTTTCCGGCGCCGTTCGGGCCCAGCAGGCCGAAGGCCTCGCCGGCGGGCACGCGGAAGGAAATACCGTCGACGGCGGTGACCTCGCCGTAGCTTTTGGTCAGGTTTTCGGCGGTGATGACGTACTGCGGTTCGCCGGTTCCGGCAGGGCTGCTCACAGGAGATTCTTTCGCGACAAGTTCAGACACCCGGAACACGGTACTCGATCCCGGCAAACTATGAAAGAGTCTTTTCGTAAAAAATTCCAGTCATTTGCCAATCCGTCCTCCCGGCGGGCGGGCCGGGGTCTCAGGGCCCTGGCTGGCCGGTTAACCACCCGGGGCGCCCGCTCCCGAAGGAGGGGCGCCCCGAGGGGGTGCGGACTAGGCGCGGTGCGCGTTCTCGAGCTGGCGCTCGGCGGTTTCCACCACGTTCGCCAACAGCATGGCGCGGGTCATCGGGCCCACTCCCCCGGGGTTCGGCGAGAGCCAGGAGGCGACGTCGGCCGCGGCGGGTTCGACGTCGCCGGTGACCACGGCCTTGCCCGAGCCGTCGTCGACGCGGCTGACGCCGACGTCGAGCACGACGGCCCCCGGCTTGAGGTCCGCGGCCTTGATCATGTGCGGCTGGCCGGCCGCGGCGATCACGACGTCGGCCTGCCGGAGCTCGGCGGGCAGGTCCACGGTGCCGGTGTGCGCCAGGATCACGGTCGCGTTGACGTCCTTGCGGGTCAGCAGCAGGCCGACCGGGCGGCCGATGGTGACGCCGCGGCCGACCACCAGGACGCGCTTGCCCTTGAGATCGATCCCGTGCCGGGTCAGCAGTTCCACGCAGCCCTTGGGCGTGCAGGGCAGCGGGGACTTCATCGGGCCGGCCACGTTGGCCACCAGCCGGCCGAGGTTCATCGGGTGCAGGCCGTCGGCGTCCTTCTCCGGGTCCATCGCTTCCAGGATGACGTCCTGGTCGATGTGCGCCGGCAGCGGCAGCTGGACAATATAGCCGGTGCACTCCGGGTTCTCGTTCAGCTCCCGGACCACGGCCAGCAGCTCCTCCTGGGTGGTCTCTTCCGGCAGGTCGCGGCGGATCGAGGTGATGCCGACCTCGGCGCAGTCCTTGTGCTTGCCGCCGACGTACCAGGTGCTGCCCGGGTCGGAACCGACGAGGATGGTTCCCAGGCCCGGGACGACGCCGCGGGCCTTGAGCGCGGCGACGCGTTCGGTCAGTTCGGCCTTGATGGTGGCGGCCGTGGCTTTACCGTCGAGGATCCGGGCGGTGTGGGTTTCGGTCGAGTCGGTGGCGGTCATCGGATCACCACTGCTCGTGCTGCGGGTACAGGGGGAAGTCCGCGGCGAGCCTGTCGACGCGGGCCTGCAGCGCCTCGACGTCGGCGGCGTTGCCCTGCTTCAGCGCGGTGGCGATGATCTCCGCGACCTCGGTGAACTCCTCGGCGCCGAAGCCGCGGGTCGCCAGGGCCGGGGTGCCGATCCGCAGGCCGGAGGTGACCATCGGCGGGCGCGGGTCGAACGGGACGGCGTTGCGGTTGACCGTGATGCCGACCGAGTGGAGCAGGTCTTCGGCCTGCTGGCCGTCCAGCTGGGAGTTGCGCAGGTCCACCAGGACCAGGTGCACATCGGTGCCGCCGGTCAGGACGGAGACGCCGGCGTCGGAGAGGTCCGACTGGTTCAGCCGGTCGGCGATGATCCGGGCGCCTTCCAGGACGCGCTCCTGGCGCTCCTTAAATTCCTCGGTGCCGGCGATCTTGAACGCGACGGCCTTCGCGGCGATGACGTGCATCAGCGGGCCGCCCTGCTGGCCGGGGAAGACGTTTGAGTTGATCTTCTTGGCCCAGTCCTGCTTGGCCAGGATCACGCCGGAGCGGGGTCCGGCGAGGGTCTTGTGCACGGTGGAGGTGACGACGTCGGAGTGCGGCACCGGGCTGGGGTGCAGTCCGGCGGCGACGAGGCCGGCGAAGTGCGCCATGTCGGTCCAGAGCAGCGCGCCGACCTCGTCGGCGATCGCGCGGAAGGCGGCGAAGTCCAGGTGGCGGGGGTAGGCGGACCAGCCGGCGATGATGACCTGCGGATTCTCGGCGAGCGCCTGTTCGCGCAGCTTGTCCATGTCGATCCGGAAGTTGTCTTCCTCGACCTGGTAGGCGGCGACGTCGTAGAGCTTGCCGGAGAAGTTCAGCTTCATGCCGTGGGTGAGGTGGCCGCCGTGGGCGAGCGAGAGGCCCAGGATCTTGTCCCCCGGGGTGATCATCGCCGAAAGTGCGGCGGCGTTGGCCTGGGCACCGGAGTGCGGCTGGACGTTGGCGAACTCGGCGCCGAAGAGGGCCTTGACCCGGTCGATCGCGAGCTGCTCGGCGACGTCGACGTACTCGCAGCCGCCGTAGTAGCGGCGTCCCGGGTAGCCCTCGGCGTACTTGTTGGTCAGGACCGAGCCCTGGGCTTCCATCACGGCGCGCGGCGCGAAGTTCTCGGAGGCGATCATTTCCAGGGTGCCGCGCTGGCGGCCGAGCTCCTGGTCCAGGACGGCGGCGATTTCGGGATCGAGTTCAGCGAGCGGCTGGTTGCTTACGGCTGCTGAGGAAAGGCGAAGGGAAGTAGTCACGAAGAACTCCTGGCTTGGCAACGGTCACTGCTTTAAGGTCAGGTTACCGGCTGGCCCGCCGCGGCGCCGCTAAATTACGGCACCCCGAAGCGGGGATCCGTACCGCGGCGCGGCACCCGAGAGGGGTCCGACGGCGGGGCGGCAGCGGGGGCTGCCGACCGGAAAACGTGACCCTCGGCCCAGGCGTACGATCCGTGGTCTGCGTGCGTGCCGCTCCCTGGTGGTTAGCCACCCAACGCCAGTTGCGACAGATCAAGCCTATCCCAGCCGCGGGTAGGCTGTTCTTTCGTGACTGACGACCAGCTGACTGCCTCCTATATCCTCACTCTTTCCTGCCCGGACCGGCCCGGAATCGTGCACGCCGTGGCCGGCGCCCTCCTGGTGGCCGGCTGCAACATTACGGATTCCCAGCAGTACGGCAGCCAGGGGACGGGGACCTTCTTCATGCGGGTCGAGGCCACGACGGCGGCTCCGGCGGCGGAACTGCAGGCGGCGCTGGAGCCGGTGGCCCAGGCCTTCGGCATGCAGTGGAGCCTCAACCCGGCGGGGCGGAAGGTCCGCACCCTGCTGATGGCGAGCACCTCCGCGCACTGCCTCAATGACCTGCTGTTCCTGCAGCGCTCCGGCACCCTGCCGATCGAAATTCCGGCCATTGTCTCCAACCACCGCGACCTCGCCGGGCTGGCCGAGTTCTACGGCATCCCCTTCCACCACATTCCGGTCACGAAGGACACCAAAGCCGGGGCCGAAGACGCGCTGCGCAGCCTCATGGCCGAACATGACATCGAGCTGACCGTGCTGGCCCGCTACATGCAGATCCTTTCCGACGAGCTGTGCTCGGACCTGGCCGGCAAGGCGATCAACATCCACCACTCCTTCCTGCCCTCCTTCAAGGGCGCCAAGCCGTACCACCAGGCGCACGCCCGCGGCGTGAAGCTCATCGGCGCCACCGCGCACTACGTCACCGCGGCCTTGGACGAGGGCCCGATCATCGAGCAGGAAGTCATCCGGGTGGACCACCGGCGCACCGCCGAACAGTTCGTCCAGATGGGCCGCGACGTCGAGGGCCGCACGCTGTCCCAGGCCGTGCAGTGGCACGCCGAGCACCGGGTGCTGCTGGACGGGAACCGGACGGTCGTCTTCAGCTAGGGCCCTGCCGGCCGGGGCTTGTCTTCGGCATCCTCCGGTCCTTAACTGGTGCCATGGCAACCACGCGGACGGAGCAACTGGACGGCTTCCTCGCCCTGCTCAAGGCCGAGGGCCGGCACGGGGTGCTGGGCCTGGACTGCGGCACCGGCGAGGACGGGCTGGCCTTCGTCCGGGCCGGCATCCACTTCACCGGGGTCGACCCGTCGGAGGAGAACATCCACGTCGCCAGGGCCCGGGGCCTGTCCGCGTCAGTGGCCACGGGGGCGCCGCTGCCCTTTGCCGATGGCGCGTTCGCCGCCGTCTGGGCGGTGGATGCGCTGGCGGGGCTCGACCCCCGGGCGGCCGACGGCGTCGTCCGTGAACTCAAGCGCGTGGCCGCCCTCGGCGCCCCGATCGCCGTCGTCCTCCCCGAGCCCGGGCCCGGCTACACGGTCCTCCGCTCCCCCGGCTAGTCCCCCACCCCCTCCCGACGCTCCCTCACATCCGGGGCCAATCTCCCGGACGCTCCCTCACATCCGGCGTCCGCCCACCCAACGCTCCCTCACATCCGGCGGGAGAGACGCCGCATCTGTGCGGGATCTGAGGGAGCGTCTGGTTTTTAGCTGCCGGGTCTGAGGAAGGATCCGGTTTTTAGGCGCCGGATCTGAGGGAGCGTCTGGTTTTTAGGCGCCGGGCGTGAGGGAGGGTCCGGTCTTTTGTTACCGGATCTCAGGGAGGGTTGGATTCAGGGGCGGCGGGAGGAGCGCATGTAGCCGCCGAGGAATCCGCCCACGATCAGCAGCACTGCGCCGGCCCGCGCCAGGCGTGCGCCCAACCGGTGGCGTTCGTTGCGCCGGGCGCGCCACGAGGCCAGGAAGACCAGCGTCGCGGCGAGGTTGGCGGAGGCGTGCACGACGCCGACGCGGCGGGTGGCGCTGTCGGCCCGGGCCCACTCCGCCCAGCCGCTGAGCCCGGTGGGCGCCGCCGCGAGCAGGCCCAGACCCACCAGCCGACGGGCGGCGACCCGACTGCCTTCATCCGGAAAGAAGTCCAGGAAGATCGCCATGAACCATGCCCCGAACGGCACATCGGTGAGGATTACGTGCGGCGGGATGCCCGTGGCATCGCCGTGGAAGAAGCGCCGCGGCCCGGGCCGGGAGACCAGCCGTTCCGCCAGGGGCGCCGCGGCGCGGGCGGCGGGGTCAAGCGCCTCCGCGTGTTCCAGCCGTTTCATCAGATCCAGGAACATATCGGCCGCCTCCGGGATGTGCGTGGGACTGGCCATGATCCTACTCAGCGTCCCGGGCCCCGCAAGGGGCAGGTGTCCTAGGCTGGTTCCATGACTCCCGTTTACGCTTTCGCCGGCGACAGCCCGGCCGTCCACGAAACCGCTTTCGTCGCTCCCACGGCCTCGATCATCGGGAAGGCCACGCTTGCGGAAGATTCCAGTGCCTTCTACGGCGTCTCCGTCCGGGCCGATACCGCGGCCATCAGCGTGGGCGCCGGCACCAACCTGCAGGACAACGTGGTGCTGCACGCCGACCCGGATTTTCCTTGCACCGTTGGCGCACGGGTCAGCGTCGGGCACAGTGCCGTCGTCCACGGCTGCACCGTCGAGGACGACTGCCTGATCGGCATGAGCGCCACCATCCTCAACGGCGCGGTGATCGGCAGCGGCTCCCTCGTGGCCGCGGGCGCCGTCGTCCTCGAGGGCACCGTGGTCCCGCCCCGCTCGCTGGTGGCCGGGGTTCCGGCCAAGGTCCGCCGTGAACTCAGCGACGAGGAGTTCGAGAGCGTCAAGCACAACGCCGCCCACTACCGGGAGCTGGCCCGCGCCCATCGCGAACTGCACGGCTGACCCCCGACGGCACGGAGGAGTGGTTGCGTTAACTTCTTGACTACAAGGCGTTGATGGGGCACGCTTCATTGCATGCCCTCACCAACGCGCTCAACGAGGAGCCGCACCAAAAACCCCGGATCGCAATCCGCCCTCCGGCACCTGAACCAGCAACGCATCATCGAATGCCTGCTGGCCGGCCCGTCCACCCAGGCGGAACTGGCCCGGCAGACCGGGCTCTCGACCGCGACGGTCTCGAACATCGTCAGGATCATGCAGGACGCCGGGCTGGCCTCCACCGAACCGACCACCAGCTCCGGCCGGCGCGCCCTCAACGTCCGGCTCAACAGCAACGGCGCCGTCGCCGTCGGCATCGACTTCGGCCGCCGCCACCTCAGGGTGGTTCTCGCCTCGCTCAGCTACCACGTGGTCGCGGAGGAATCCGTTCTCTTGCCCCTCGGCCACCACGCCGAGGAAGGCATCACGGCCGCCGTCGGCGTGCTGGACCGGCTGCTGGCCGACAGCGGCGTCGAACGCAGCGCTTTGGTCGGCGCCGGCGTCGGGATCCCGGGGCCGATTGACCGCCGCACGGGCACCGTGGCGCAGGGCGCAATCCTGCCCGAATGGGTGGGCATCAACATCCTCCAGCGCCTCGAGGAAGCCCTCGATCTGCCGGTCTGGGTCGACAACGACGCCAACCTCGGCGCCCTGTCCGAGGTGACCTGGGGCCCGCACACCGGTATCAGCAACCTGCTGTTCCTGAAGATCGGCTCGGGCATCGGCGCCGGGCTGATCCTCAACGGCATGCCTTACTACGGCAACGTCGGCATCACCGGCGAAATCGGCCACGCGACCATCCACGAACACGGCCTGGTCTGCCGCTGCGGCAACCGCGGTTGCCTGGAAACCATCGCCTCCACCACCACCATGATCGAGCTCCTCAGCCGTGGCGACGACCGGCCGCTGACCCCCGAGGACATCGTCCGCAAGGCCCTGGCCCGGGACTCCGCGACCCTGCGGGTGATTGACGACGCCGGGCTCGCCGCGGGCCGCGCGCTGGGCAATGTCGCGAACCTGATCAATCCCGAGGTGATCGTCGTCGGCGGCCCGCTGGCCGGCCTTGGCGAGCTGCTGCTGGATCCCATCCGGCGCGGCCTGGTCCGCCACGCCGTGCCCGTCATCGGCGAAACCACCACCCTGACCATGTCCTCGCTGGGCGACCGGGCCGAGGCGCTCGGCGCCACCGCCCTGGTCTTCCAGCACGCCGGAATCCGGCGCAACTAAGCCAGCCGTTACCAGGCCGTTGCGTTAAAGACTTGACGACAATGGCGTGATCCAGTTTACTTTTCCATCAGACGGCCCTGCGGTTTGCAGGGGCGGACAACGAAGTCATGCATTGGAGGCGTAAGGGCAGATGACGTCCCTCAACACGCACAGCGATCCGATAATTCTCGAGATGCGCTCCATCACCAAAGAGTTCCCCGGCGTTAAAGCATTGTCCGAGGTGAACCTGCGGGTGAAGGCCGGCGAGATCCACGCCATCTGCGGTGAAAACGGCGCAGGGAAATCCACCCTCATGAAGGTCCTCTCGGGCGTGTACCCCTACGGGAGCTACACCGGCGACATCGTCTACCAGAGCGAAGTCCAGCAGTTCAAGGACATCCGGGCCAGCGAGCACGCCGGCATCGTGATCATCCACCAGGAACTGGCGCTGATCCCGGAACTGTCCATCATGGAGAACATCTTCCTGGGCAACGAACCGACCAAGCGCGGCGTGATCGACTGGGCCGAGGCCCGCATCCGCTCCACCGAACTGCTGGCCCGCGTGGGCCTCCGCGAGGATCCCGACACCCCGGTCAAGGAGATCGGCGTCGGCAAGCAGCAGCTGGTCGAGATCGCCAAGGCGCTGAACAAAAAGGTCAAGCTGCTCATCCTGGACGAGCCGACCGCCGCCCTGAACGAATCCGATTCCCAGCACCTGCTGGACCTGATCCTGGGCCTGAAGGGCCGCGGCATCACCTCGATCATCATTTCGCACAAGCTCAACGAGATCGAACAGATCGCCGACTCGATCACCATCATCCGCGACGGCAAGTCGATCGAGACGCTCGACGTCAAGGCCGACGGCGTCGACGAGGACCGCATCATCAAGGGCATGGTCGGCCGCACGCTCGAATCCCGGTTCCCGGACCACGAGCCGAATATCGGCGAGACGTTCTTCGAGGTCAAGAACTGGACCGTGGGCCACCCGCAGATCCAGGACCGCCTGGTCTGCAAGAACTCCAGCTTCTTCGTCCGCCGCGGCGAAATCGTCGGCTTCGCCGGGCTGATGGGCGCCGGCCGCACCGAACTCGCCCGTTCCCTCTTCGGCCGCTCCTACGGCCGCTTCATCTCCGGTGAGGTCTACAAGGACGGCAAGCCGCTGCAGCTGAAGACGGTCAAGCAGGCCATCGACGCCGGCCTGGGCTACGTCACCGAGGACCGCAAGTCCCTGGGCCTGAACCTGCTGGACGACATCAAGGCCACCACGGTCTCGGCGGCGCTGAAGAAGATCAGCAAGCGCAACGTCGTCGACGCCGACAAGGAGTTCACGGTCGCCGAGCAGTACCGGAAGTCGCTGCGCACCAAGACCCCGTCCGTGGAAGAGGGCGTCGCCAAGCTCTCCGGCGGCAACCAGCAGAAGGTGGTGCTGGCGAAGTGGATGTTCACCGACCCGGACCTGTTGATCCTGGATGAGCCCACCCGCGGGATCGACGTTGGCGCCAAGTACGAGATCTACGGCATCATCCAGCAGCTGGCCAACCAGGGCAAGGGCGTGATCGTGATTTCCTCCGAGCTGCCCGAACTGCTGGGCCTGTCCGACCGCATCTACACCATCTTCGAGGGCGCCATCACGGGCGTGCTGAACAAAGAGGAAGCCAGCCAGGAGAGCCTGATGAAGCTCATGACTTCCGCCCGCAAGACGGCCTGACGGCCGGGCCATCCAGAACATTCCGGACAACAAGGACTGACACAATGAACGCGCTCAAGAAGCTCTTTGGCGGCAATACCCGCCAATTCGGCATGATCTTCGCCCTGGTTGCACTGATTATCTTCTTCCAGATCGCCACAGGGGGTAACACCCTCACCCCGGGCAACGTGATCAACCTCTTCAACGGCAACTCTTACATCCTGATCCTCGCGATCGGCATGGTGCTGGTCATTATCGCCGGCCACATCGACCTCTCCGTCGGCTCCGTGGCGGCGTTCGTGGGCGTCAGCGTCGCGCTGATGATTCAGGACTGGGGCATTCCCTGGTATCTCGGCATCCTGTTCGGCCTGCTGCTCGGCGCCGTCATCGGCGCCTGGCAGGGCTTCTGGACCGCCTATGTCGGGATCCCGGCCTTCATCGTGACTCTCGCCGGCATGCTCCTCTTCCGCGGCTTCAACCAGTTCGTCGGCAAGTCGAACACCATTCCGGTCCCCGCCGACTTCCAGTACATCGGATCCGGCTACCTGCCGGAGTTCGGCCCCGTCACCGGCTACAACAACCTGACCCTGCTGCTCGGCCTGGCCGGGGTGGCCTTCGTGATCGTCGGCGAGCTCCGTTCCCGCCGCAAGGCCAAGGAACTGGGCGCCGAGGTTCCCGAGACCTGGGTGACTGCCACCAAGCTGGTCCTGATCTGCGGCGCCATCCTCTACGCCACATACCTGTTCGCCACCGGCCGCCCCGGCACCTCGTTCCCGATCCCGGGCCTGATCCTGGCCGTCCTGGTCCTGGTCTACGGCTTCATCTCCTCCAAGACCATCATCGGCCGCCACGTCTACGCCGTCGGCGGCAACCGCCACGCGGCCGAGCTCTCCGGCGTGCAGTCCAAGAAGGTCAACTTCCTGGTGATGATGAACATGTCGATCCTGGCCGGTCTGGCCGGCATGATCTTCGTCGGCCGTTCCACTGCTTCGGGCCCGTTCGACGGCGTCGGCTGGGAACTGGACGCGATCGCGGCGGTCTTCATCGGCGGCGCCGCGGTGACCGGCGGCGTCGGAACCGTGATCGGCTCGATCGTCGGCGGCCTCGTGATGGCCGTGCTCAACAACGGCCTGCAGCTGCTCGGCGTCGGCGCCGACCTGACCCAGATCATCAAGGGCCTGGTGCTCCTGATCGCCGTCGCCTTCGACGTCTACAACAAGTCCCAGGGCAAGCGGTCGATCATCGGCATGATGATGAAGAACTTCGGCCGCAGCAGCGAAAACAAGCCCGACGAGACGACGGCGACCAAAGAGGTCATTGCCAAGGAGTCCTGACCGCTCCGCGGTGCCAGGGTCCCCTGAGGCTCCCCACTCCATCTTTCTCCGAACACCATCTATAGAAAGTGAACCAAGCAATGCAAATGATTGGTAAAGCAGGAAAGGCAGCAGCAATCGCTGCTATTGCGGCACTGGCGCTGACAGCCTGCGGCCGTTCCGACAGCGGCACTTCCGGCGGCGCGAGCGGCGGCGGCGAGGCGTTCCCCAAGGACTCCTCGATCGGCGTCGCGCTCCCCCAGAAGACCAGTGAAAACTGGGTGCTGGCAGAGAAGCTGTTCAACGACGGCCTCAAGGGCGCCGGCTTCAAGGCTGACGTGCAGTTCGCCAACGGCGGCGTCTCGGAACAGCAGAACCAGATCAGCGCCATGGTCACCAAGGGTGCCAAGGTCATCATCGTCGGCGCTATCGACGGCGCCCAGCTGGGCACCCAGCTCAAGCAGGCCAAGGACGCCGGCGCGACCATCATCGCGTACGACCGTCTGCTGCTGAACACCCCGAATGTTGACTACTACGTCGCCTATGACAACTTCAAGGTCGGCGAGCTGCAGGGCCAGGCCCTGCTGGACGGCATGAAGGCCAAGAAGCCCGAAGGCCCGTACAACATCGAGCTGTTCGCCGGGTCCCCCGACGACGCTAACGCCAAGGTCTTCTTCGACGGCGCCATGAAGGTGCTGCAGCCGAAGATCGACGACGGCACCCTCGTGGTCAAGTCCGGCCAGAAGTCCTTCGAACAGGCCGTCACCCAGGGCTGGAAGGCAGAGAACGCCCAGCGTCGTGCCGACACCCTGCTGGCTGGCAGCTACGGCAGCGCACCCCTCGACGGCGTGCTGTCCCCGAACGACACCCTGGCCCGCGCGGTCCTGACCTCGGTCAAGGCTGCCGGCAAGCCGCTGCCCGTCATCACCGGCCAGGACTCCGAGGTTGAGTCCGTCAAGTCGATCATGGCCGGCGAGCAGTACTCCACCATCAACAAGGACACCCGCAAGCTCGTTGAGCACGCGATCACCATGGTCAAGGACATCCAGGCCGGCAAGACGCCTGAGATCAACGACGACAAGTCCTACAACAACAAGGTCAAGACCGTTCCGGCCTACCTGCTGGAGCCGGTCATCGTGACCAAGGAGAACGTCAAGACCGCTTACGTCGACGATCCGGTACTCGGACCGCTGACCAAGTAGCCTTCGCGCTTCACTAGGGCTCCGGTCCTCCCGCCTGAACTTGTTCTCGCGGGAGGGCCGGAGCCCTTTTTTGCGTTGTTCCCGCGCGCAGTTCTTTGCGCCGGACCGGTTTTCGGCGGCGGTTCCGGAATTCCGCGGCGGTTTCGGACGACGGCGGCCCGGGCCCGGGGTGCGACGGTCCGGAACCGCAGCCCCGATCCGGAAACCCAGCGCCGGTCCGGACTTCCGCAGCGGGTTCGTCGTTCCCGCGGCGGCTCCAGATTTCCGCGCCGGTCTGGTTTCCGCGGCGGGTCCGGATTTCCGCGGCGGTTTCGGACGACGGCGGGCCGGGCCCGGGGCGCGCCGGTCCGGAAGCGCCGCCCTGGTCCGGAACCGCAGCCCCGGTCCGGAAACCCGGCGCCGGTCCGGAAGCGTAGCGGAAAGGCTCGACGGCGGCGGCCCGGGTGAGAGGATGGCAGCATGAGTACCCCCATCGCCAGACCCTGGCTGTCCAGCCAACCCGACCAGGATCCACGGACGGCCACCGGCACCAGGCTGCGGTGGGGCGTGATCGCGACCGGGGGCATCGCCGCGGCCGTGACCCGGGACCTTGAGTTGCTGCCGGACGCGCAGCTGTACGCGGTCAGCTCCCGCACCCAGGCGGCGGCCGACGCTTTCGCCGCCGATTACGGTTTTAGCCGGGCCTACGGCGACCTCGGCGGCGCCGCCGGCTATGAGCGGTTGCTGGCCGACGACGCCGTCGACGTCGTCTACGTCGCCACCCCGCACGGCCAGCACCATGCGATTGCGCGCGCGGCCCTGCTCGCCGGCAAGCACGTCCTGTGCGAGAAGGCCCTCACGGTCAACGCCAGGGAAGCCGCCGACCTCGTGGCGCTGGCCCGGGACAAGGGCCTGTTCCTGATGGAAGCCATGTGGAGCCGGTTCCTACCCAGCATGCAGCGGGCCTTTGAGATCGCTGCCTCCGGTGAGCTCGGGGAGGTCAAATGGGTGGGCGCCGACCTGGGCTTCCCGGCCCCCTACTCCCCCACCTCCCGGCTCTGGGCCCCGAAGGACGGCGGCGGCGCGCTGCTCGACATCACCATCTACCCCCTGCTGTGGGCGCTCGGCACGCTCGGATTCCCGCAGACCGTCAGCGCCACCGGCTCGATCAACGACGACGGCGTGGACGCCCAGAATGCCCTCACCCTGGGCTACCACCACGGTGCCCAGGCGCAGCTGACGTCCTCGCTGCTGGCGCACGGCCCCCGGACCGCCACCGTGGCCGGCAGCGCGGGGTTCCTGCAGAGCGTGGGCTCGATCAACAACCCCAAGGAGCTCGTGGTGCGGATCGGCTTCGACGAGCCGCGCACCGAGCAGTTCAACGTGGTCGGCCGGGGCTACTGCTACGAACTGCGCGAGGTCACCCGCTGCATCCAGCAGGGCCTCACCGAAAGCCCGGTGATGCCGCTGGAAGACTCCCTGGACACCATGCGGCTGTTCGACGGCGTCCGTGCCCAGCTGGGCGTGAGCTACCCGAACGACGTGCACTGACCGTGCGCCGCCCGCCAGCTTTTTAACCCCGGATTTCGGGGCCGGAGGGGGACGGTAAGCCGCACACTCTGGACTCACCACGGCCTGCGGACGTACCCTGTAGGCCAATCGTCGAAGTCTTTCGGGGAGGTGTGTTGCGCATGGAATCTGCAACCGTCTCTCCCCGTGTGCGCGGCCTTCTTCGACGCGGCCTGCTGGCCCTCGGGGCCGGCGTGGCGTGGCTGGCACTCTCCGCGGCCGGCGCCAGCGCCGACGAAGCCAGGGTGGTCCAGACGATCCCGTCCGCCACCGTCGCGGAGGCAGGACTCTCTGGCACAGGGATATCTGCCACTGGAATAGCTGGCGTCGGAACGTACGCCGTCGGGCCGTCGGTGGGAACCATGATCCAACTGCCCCGGGCGGACGACCCGGTGGGATCCGGAGGCGCCGTTCCGGAGGCCCCGGCAACCGTTGTTCCGGCGCCTGCCCTTCCTGCCCCCGATCCGTACCCGGATGCGCTGCTTCCCTCAGCCCCGCCGCAACCCGCCCCGGCACCGGTCCCCGCCCCGGCACCGGTTCCCGCCCCGGCACCGGCTCCCGACCCGGCTGCTGTCCCTGTTCCCGAGCCCGCGCCGCTGCTGCCACCGGCCCCCGTGCCGGTGCAGTCCGTGGAACTGGAACCGGTCGTGGCTGTGACCGTTCCTCTTCCCCTCATCCCGACGGCGACTGTCCCGGCACCCGGCCCGGTCCCCGTCACCACCACGTCGTCCGACCCGGCGCCATCCGACCCCGCGCCGTCGTCCGTTCCGGAGCCGGCAGTTCCGGCTGAGCCTGCGGGCGAGGCCGACGACCCTGAAGTGCTTCCGCCGGCTACCGACGCGCCCGGTCCCGGCGACGCTGTCCCGCCGGCCACCGACGTCGATCCGGCGCCCCCGGCCCCCGACCCCGCACCGCCCGTTACCGGCCCGGCTCCGGGCACGGATACCGTTCCGGGGACCGGTTCTGTTGCTTTCCCAGGCCCTGCGCCGCAGGCCCCGGCAGGCGGAGCCTTGCCCGGAACAGTCCCGCCCGCGGTCCCGACGCCGGTCCTGCCCCCGGCGCCCCCGGCGTCGTCGGGTGCGATCCAGGCAAGCCGCGGCACCGCCGCCGGAACGCCCGCCCCCGGCGCTGCCGCGTCCTCGACGGCGGGCCGCGCCCCGGCGGGTCAAGCGGCGGCCGCGGTCCAGGTTCACGCGGCGGCCCTGCTGTCCGGCCCTGCCGTTCCTGGATACATGCCAGCCGCGGCCGCACCTTCCCCGGGTGCCTTCGCCCCCGAGCTGTTCAATTCCACGCCCCCGCCCCAGGTCTCCGGAAGCACGCCGGCCGTTCCGGCCACGGCTCCGGTGCGCGGCGGTTCGGGCGGGGCGGGCGGGCCGGCCGCACCCGCGGGCGGCAACGACACCCCCCGGCCACGCGGTGGGGACACGGGCCTGCCAGCACCCAGCGCCCTGCCGCCGAGCTCGGGCTCGGGTTCGGGCAGTGGCTCCGCGGCCAGCGCCCCCTCCGGCGCCGCCTGGGCGCCGACCAATGACTTCTTTATTCCGCTGATGGGTACCGACCCGATCAGCGGACCGCTGCAGCTCGTCCATTCCGCTGTATCTGCGGACCCCGGCTCCTCTCCTGATTAGCAGGGCCGTCCTCTGCCACTTTGCTGTGCAGAGCACGGTCCTTCGGGCTGCCATCGGCACCCGCTGCCAGTCAATCAGGAGACTTCACCATGGACACCCCCGTTCGCCCCCCGCGCTCCGGCCCGGCGACGTCACCCGGAACCTTCGCCCCGGCAGCCTTGACTGCCCGCCGCATCCCTGCGCGCCGTGCCACACCCGTCCGGCGCCCCGCCCCGCCGAGGGCCGCGCCCGCGGAACGGCCGCCGTAACGCGCGGCCGCTCCGTCCAGGTCCAATTACCGCCGGAGCGAAGTCGTTGGGTCCGCTGGGGGATTCAACGGCTCCGCCGGCTCCGGCGCCCGCCCACCCGTCCGACCGAAAGGCGGTCAACCACTTCATCAGCACTTAGCACGGGGCACTCCATGCGGGAAGCGGATACCCATGCCCGTATTATTCTCTAGGGGGCGCCGACCACGGCGCCGAAAAAAGATGGGGAACATCGTGGACGCTTCGCCAAGTGGGGTCACGACCGAGCTCCTGAGCGGCCGCTACCGCCTGGGCGAGGTCATCGGCCGCGGCGGCATGGCCTCGGTGTACTGCGCCCGGGACGAAAACCTCGGCCGGGACGTGGCGCTGAAGCTTTTCGCCCCGCAGTCCGCCGACGCCGACGAACTCAGGCGCCAACAGGCCGAGATCGAGCTTCTGGCCACCCTTAACCACCCGAGCCTGGTGACGCTGTTCGACGCCGGCACCGACACCCGTGTGCCGTCCGAACCGCGACCGTTCCTGACCATGGAGCTGGTGGACGGCCAGGACCTGCGCAGCCGGATCCGGCACAGTCCGGTGCCGCTCGACGAGCTGGCCGTCATCGGCGCGGGGCTGGCCGACGCCCTCGCTTACGTCCATTCCCTGGGCATCATCCACCGTGACATCAAGCCGGCCAACGTCCTGCTGGTGCGGGTCCGGCCCGGTGAGCCGCTGCGGCCAAAACTCACCGACTTCGGGATCGCCCGGATCGTCGACGGAACCAGGCTCACCGCCACCGGAACCATGGTGGGCACCGCCGCCTACCTGAGCCCGGAACAGGCCCGAGGCGCCGACATGGGCCCGGCCAGCGACATTTACTCCCTCGGGCTGGTCCTGCTCGAGTGCATCAAGGGCAGCGTCGAGTACCCGGGCAGCGCGGTGGAGTCCGCCGTCGCCCGCCTGCACCGTGCGCCCGCCATCCCCGACCACGTCCCGGCCGAATGGGCCGCCGTCATCCGGGCCATGACGGCTCTGGACCCGCTGGACCGCCCCGCCGCAGCCGACGTGGAAGCCGCGCTGCGCCAGGCGCTCGTCTCCCCCGACTCGCTGCCGGGCGTCCTCGCCGAGGAACGGACCCGCGTGCTGCCGGCTCCCCCGGCCCGCCCGCCGCGGTCCGCGCCGGCTCCCGGCCTCGACACCGGGCAGGAACCGCTGCGGAACACCGCCCAAAACACCGCCCAGGACCGCGCTCCCGGCGGGACCCCGGCGCCGCACCACCCCGGCGGCCCACGAGGCACGACGGCGGACATGGCCGCGAGCACCGCGGCGGTCACGGCCCCGCGCCGGCCCCGCCGGCACGCCGGCCGGGGCGGGACCACGAGCCAGAGCCGGACCCCAGGCCAGGGCCGGGGGTTTGCCGGGGCAACCAGTCGTGCCGCGGCACGGTTCCGTTCGGCCCGGCGCGGCACGAAAATTGCCCTCGCGCTGACCGTTGTGGCGCTTCTGGCGGCGATCGCCGTCGTCGCGACCCTCGCCGTCCCGCAGCCCGCCCCCGCCGTGCCCTATCCGGCCGTGACCGGTGGACTGGGCGAGCACCTGCAGCAACTCCAGGAGAGCGTCCAGCCATGACCGCCACCATGACCCGCCGCTGGCGCCGGACCCTGGCCAGCGCCGCCCTCAGCGCCGCCCTGGCCGCGGGAAGCCTGTCCGGATGCGCCGCACCCGCACCGGAACTGGACGGGGCCGCGGCGCAACAGCTGCAGGGCCAGGTCCTCGCCGTCACCCGGGCAGCCGCCGCGAACGACACCGCCGGCGCCCTGAAACTGCTCGACGAACTCGGCACCAAGCTCGACGCCGCCGCGGCGGACGGCAAGGTGTCTTTCCGGCGGCACCAAAGCATCAAAACCGCCATCGACGCGGTCCGCGCCGACCTCGCGGCCAAGAAGGCCGCCGCCGACAAGGCGGCCCGCGACGCCGCAGCCAAGAAAGCCGCCGCCGCCAAGGCCGCGGCGGACAAGGCGGCCGCCGAGAAGGCAGCCGCGGAGAAGGCTGCAGCCGACAAGGCGGCGGCCGACCAGGCCGCGGCCCAGGCGGCCGCTGCCGCCGCCGCGGCCGCGGCGGCGGAGTCCAAACCGGCCAAAAAGCCCAAGGGCAAGGACAAGGGTAAGGGCGGGGGCTAAACGCCCCCGCCCTGTTCCGGGTGTTGCTGCTAACTGCCGGCTAAGCCGGCAGCCCGCCTACGCGCCGGTGGCCGGAAACCGGTCCCAGGCCCGGTGCGCGGCGAGGAGCTCCGTCAGCCTGGGCACCACGTCGGCGGGAGCGTCGCCCAGCGCCAGGCCTGCGGCGTCCTCCGGGATGCCTGCGGCGTCGAGGCACCCGGCCGCTGCGCCCCAGCCGCCAATGGCCTTGGCATGCCGGAACAACTCGGTCAGGAGCAGCACCAGGCGCGGATCGACGGCGGATCCGGGCTGGCCCGCCTTCGCGTCCCGGCCGGGCTGCGCGTCGGGCGCCGGCGCCCCGGAGCCCGCCACCAGCACGGCGTCGAACTCGGTGGAGCGCGCGGTGAGGTAGGTACGCTGGACCGTGATGCCGCCGTCGGGCCCGCCGAGGGTGCCGCCCGCGGGGGCGATCACCAGCGGGACAATGCCGGCCGCATCCAAAGCCTCTTGCGCCGCCTGGACCGCGGCCAGATCACTGTCCGCATCCGCGACGATGCCCACGACCCGGCCCGCCACCGGCCAGGTCCCGCCGAGCTGCGAAACCGCCGGGCTTGGCGCCGCGTCGGCCACCTCCTCAGTCGCCTCGGGGGCCGCCATGCCGAGGCCGGCGGCGACCGCGGCGCAGAGTCCGGCGTCGATGTTCGCCAGCGCCTGCAGCTGGCGCTCCCGGATCGCCTGCTCACGGCACTTGCCGAGCTCAAAGGTGTAGGCCTGGATGACGTGGTCCTGCTCCACCGGGGCCAGGCTGCGGAAGAACAGCCGCGCCTGGCTGTAGTGGTCCTCGAAGGACGCCGGGGACTTCCGCTCCTTCACGGCCGCGGCGAGCTCCTCCGGCACGTCGATGAAGGCCCCGACGTCGGCCCCGGCCATGAAGGGGCAGCCGCCGTCGAGGGAGTTCGGGTGGTACGGCGCGGTTCCGCCGTGCACGGCGGTCTGGTGCATGCCGTCGCGCAGCATGTCATTCACCGGCGCGTGCGGCCGGTTGATCGGCAGCTGGCTGAAGTTCGGGCCGCCCAGCCGGGAGATCTGCGTGTCGATGTAGGAGAACAGCCTCACCTGCAGCAGCGGATCGTTAGTGACGTCGATGCCGGGCACCAGGTGGCCGGGATGGAAGGCCACCTGCTCGGTTTCGGCGAAGTAGTTCACCGGGTTGGCGTTCAGTGTCATCAGGCCGATCGGCTGCACCGGGGCGAGCTCCTCGGGGATGAACTTGGTGGGATCCAGCAGGTCGATCCCCTCGAAGAACTCCTCCTCGGTGTCCGGGAAGACCTGCACGCCCAGTTCCCATTCCGGGAACGCGCCGGCCTCGATCGCGTCCGCGAGGTCGCGCCGGTGGAAGTCCGGGTCCATGCCGTTGATCAGCTGCGCCTCTTCCCAGACCAGGGAGTGGACGCCCTGCTTGGGCTTCCAGTGGAATTTCACTAGGCTGGTCCGGCCCTCGGCATTGACGAAGCGGAAGGTGTGGACGCCGAAACCCTCCATGGTGCGGTACGACCGGGGCAACGCCCGGTCCGACATGTTCCACATGGTGTGGGCCTGCGCCTCGGTGTGCAGCGAGACGAAGTCCCAGAAGGTGTCGTGGGCGCTTTGGGCCTGCGGGATCTCGCGGTCCGGGTGGGGTTTTCCGGCGTGGATGATGTCGGGGAACTTGATCCCGTCCTGGATGAAGAAGACCGGGATGTTGTTCCCGACCAGGTCGAAGGTTCCCTCGTCGGTGTAGAACTTCGTGGCGAAGCCGCGGGTGTCCCGGACGGTGTCCGCCGACCCGCGTGAGCCGAGCACGGTGGAGAAGCGGACGAACACGGGGGTTTCGACGTCCTTGGCGAGGAACCCGGCGCGGCTGATGTTCGCGGCCGTGCCGTAGGAGCGGAAGACGCCGTGTGCGCCGGCACCGCGGGCGTGCACGACGCGTTCCGGGATCCGCTCGTGGTCAAAGTGCGTGATCTTCTCGCGCAGGTGGTGGTCCTGCAGCAGCACGGGCCCGCGGCGGCCGGCCTTGAGCGAGTGGTCCGTGTCGGAGAGCCGGAGCCCCTGGGCGGTGGTCAGGTAGGGACCGGACTGGGCGCGCGAGTGGACCGGGGCGCCGGTGGGGGTGCCGGTCGGGGACACCGCCTCCGGACCCTGCTGGTCCGGTTTGGGCGGCAATGGTTCGCGCGGGACCGTGGGTTCTTTGACTTCCGGAGGCTCGACGGTGGCGGCGCCCGGGATGGTGATCTTGTCTTCGCGCATGGGATTTCTCCTTGGGATAGGCAGTCTTGGCCCGGCCGTCCGGGGGCAAGGCGGCCTCCCGGGACCGAAACTAAGCTTGCTTAGCACCCTAGGCGAGATACCGGCGGCGGGCAACCGGGGTCCACCGGCTTTCACTATCCCGGCGTTCGGGCTAGCTTGGTCAGTCAGGCCGGAAACGGTCTGGCGTTTCGCGCCCCGGCGCGAAACGTTGTCCGAGCCGATGTCCGACCTTGTACCGTCCCTGTCCCGTCCGCGATGCGCAGGTCCGCCTGCCGGCCGAAGGAGTAATAGCACGATGGCAACAGTCCAGGAATCCATTGCCGTGAACGTCCCCCTGAGCCAGGCCTACAACCAGTGGACCCAGTTCGAGGACTTCCCGCAGTTCATGAGCGGTGTCGACGCCGTCCGGCAACTCGACGACACCACCGTCCACTTCCAGACCAGCGTCGGCGGGGTCAGACGCGACTATGACGCCCGGATCACCAGCCAGGACCCGGACCGGCAGGTCTCCTGGGAGAGCCTCGATGCCCCGCGCAACGCCGGCACCGTGCGCTTTGCGGAACTCGGCCCGGCGGAGACCAGGGTCGACGTCGAACTCAGCTGGGAGCCGGGATCGGCAACCGAGAAGATCGGCGCCGCCGTGGGCCTGGACTCGCGCCAGGTCGCGGCCGACCTGAAGCGGTTCAAGGACTTCATTGAGGGCCGGGACTTTGAGACCGGTGCATGGCGCGACCGCGTCACCGGCGGGCAGGCCGCCGGGCCGGGCGGCGGCGGCACCGCCGGCGCGTCCGCCGGCACAGCCGACGGCCTGACGCCGGTGTCGGATCCGGCGTACGACGTCGTGGGGGCCGGCGCGCCGGTGAACGCGGACCCGGATCTTGCCACCGAGCCTCCCAGCGAAGCCGGCAGCGCGGACGCGCCGGAGGGCCGTCCGGTCTCCGACCGCTGACCCGCCGGGCCCGACGGCGGCGCTCCCCTGCCGCCGTCGTCGCCCCGCCGCCGCTGCCCCGCACCGCGGGGCCTTAACCAACGAACGCCGCACCGGGAGATCCCGGTGCGGCGTTCGCGTTGCCCAGGCTAGCCCAGCAGGGACAGCACTTCGCTGAACTTGGCCGAGGGGCGCATCACAGCGGAGGCCTTGGACTCGTCCGGGCGGTAGTAGCCGCCGATGTCGGCCGGGGAGCCCTGGACGGCGAGCAGTTCGCCGGTGATGGTTTCCTCGTTGGCCGACAGTGCCTCGGAGACGGCCGTGAAGGCCTTGGCCAGCTCGGCGTCGTCGCTCTGGCGGGCCAGTTCGTCGGCCCAGAACTTGGCCAGGTAGAAGTGGCTGCCGCGGTTGTCCAGCTCGCCGGCCTTGCGCTTCGGGGACTTGTCCTCGAGCAGGAAGGTGCCGGTGGCGCGGTCCAGAGTGTCAGCGAGGACCTGGGCGCGGGCGTTGCCGGTGGAGGTGGCGAGGTGCTCGAAGCTCACGGCGAGGGCCAGGAATTCTCCCAGGCTGTCCCAGCGCAGGTGGTTTTCCTTCAGCAGCTGCTGGACGTGCTTCGGGGCGGATCCGCCGGCGCCGGTCTCGAACAGGCCGCCGCCGTTGATCAGCGGAACGATCGAGAGCATCTTGGCGCTGGTGCCCAGTTCCAGGATCGGGAACAGGTCCGTGAGGTAGTCGCGGAGCACGTTGCCGGTAACCGAAATCGTGTCCTCACCCTTGCGGATCCGCTCCAGGGTGAAGGCCGTGGCCTCCTCCGGGGACATGATTTCGAGCTGCAGGCCCTCGGTGTCGTGGTCCTTGAGGTATTCCTCGACCTTGGCGATCATCCGGGCGTCGTGGGCGCGGGTCTTGTCCAGCCAGAAGACGGCCGGGGTGGCGGAGGCGCGGGCGCGAGTGACGGCGAGCTTGACCCAGTCGCGGATCGGCACGTCCTTGGTCTGGCAGGCACGCCAGATGTCGCCCGGGGAGACCTGGTGTTCGATCAGCACGGCGCCCTCGTCGTCGACCACCTGGACGGTGCCGGCGGACTGGATTTCGAAGGTCTTGTCGTGGCTGCCGTATTCCTCGGCCGCCTGGGCCATCAGGCCTACGTTCGGGACGGTGCCCATAGTGGTCGGATCGTAGGCACCGTTGGCGCGGCAGTCGTCGATGACGACCTGGTAGATGCCGGCGTAGCTGCTGTCCGGGAGGACTGCCAGGGTGTCGGCTTCCTGTCCGTCGCGGCCCCACATGTGGCCGGAGCTGCGGATCATGGCCGGCATGGAGGCGTCCACGATCACGTCGGAGGGGACGTGGAGGTTGGTGATGCCCTTGTCCGAGTCGACCATGGCCAGCTCGGGGCCCTCATTGAGGCCCTTCTGGATCGCCGCTTCGACGTCGCCGCGGATGTCCTCCGGCAGGTCCTCCAAGCCGTTGAGGATGGAGGCGAGGCCGTTGTTCGGGCTCAGTCCGGCCGCGGCGATCTGCTCGCCGTAGGTGGCGAAGAGGTCGGCGAAGTAGGCCTTGACGACGTGGCCGAAGATGATCGGGTCGGAGACCTTCATCATGGTGGCCTTCAGGTGGGCGGAGAAGAGCACGCCCTCTTCCTTGGCGCGGGCGACCTGGGCCTTCAGGAACTCATCGAGGGCAGCGGCGCGCATCACGGTGCCGTCGATGACCTCGCCGGCCAGGACCGGGAATGCGCGCTTGAGGACCTTGACAGTGCCGTCTTCCTTGACCAGCTGGATCTTGAGGTTGGTGTCGGCGGGGATCACCACGGACTTCTCGTTGGAGCGGAAGTCGTCGGCGTCCATGTGCGCGACGTTGGTCTTGGACTCCGGGGTCCAGGCACCCATGCTGTGCGGGTTCTGCCGGGCGTAGTTCTTCACCGACAGCGGCGCACGGCGGTCCGAGTTGCCTTCGCGCAGCACCGGGTTGACGGCGGAGCCCTTGATCTTGTCGTAGCGGGAGCGGATGTCCGTCTCCTCGTCCGAGGCGGGGTTGTCCGGGTAGTCCGGCAGGGCGTAGCCCTGGGCCTGGAGTTCGGCGATGGCGGCCTTCAGCTGCGGCACGGAGGCGCTGATGTTGGGCAGCTTGATGATGTTGGCCTCGGGCGTCTTGGCCAGCTCGCCCAGTTCGGCCAGGGCGTCGTTGATGCGCTGGTCTTCGGTGAGGTAGTCGCCGAAAGCGGCGATGATGCGGCCGGCTAGCGAGATGTCGCGGCTCTCCACTTCCACACCGGCCGTCGAGGCGAACGCTTCGATGATCGGCAAGAACGAATAGGTGGCCAGCATCGGCGCTTCGTCGGTGTGGGTATAGATAATCTTGGCCATTGCTCGGGCGTCTCCCTGAAAGTCTGCGGATATCCGGAAATCTTGTGTTATCTCAACGGCTCTAACTTACCCGAGGTGGCCGCCCCGGCGCCTATCCGGGACTTCCGCCGGCCGCTGTGCGACGTCGCGGCATGCCCGGGGACATCCATCACGCCTCGTGACAATTTTTGACAAAAGTATTTACACGTTCGTCAATTTGACGTAGTTTCTTTCCATCACGGCGGCCGTTTCGCCGCTCCGCATCTTCCGGTTAGGACACCCATGAGAACACCTAAGACTCTGGTTACCAGCTTCCTTAGCCTGTCGGCCGCCGCGCTCCTGGCGGTCACCGCGGCCGGCGGGGCCACGGCTTCGCCCGCCGCCGCCCAGGGCAAGGGGTCTCCGCAGGTGGCCAGCCAGGCAGTCGACGGCTCCCGGGCCGCCGACTACTGGACCCCCGAGCGCATGAAGGCCGCCCTGCCCGGCGACGTGCTGGCCGACCGTGCCCTGGCCCGCGGGAACAAGTCGCCGGCGGCCGCCGTCGAGAAGGGCGCGAGCACCCAGATCTCGGGCAAGGCGGCCAAGGGTAAGACCACCCTGCACGCCTCGGAGTCGCCGGTGTCCCACATCGGCAAGGTGTTCTTCACAATGGGCGGCAGCAACTACGTCTGCTCCGGAAACTCGGTCAGCTCGACCAACAAGAGCACCGTCTCCACCGCGGGCCACTGCGTCAACGAGGGCCCGGGGGCGTTCGCCACCAACTTCGTCTTCGTCCCGGCCTACCTCAACGGCTCCGCGCCGTACGGGAAGTGGGCGGCCAAGGCCCTCTACACCCCGACCCAGTGGAGCTCGGCCGGCGACATGCAGTACGACACTGGTTTCGCCGTCGTGTCCCCGCTGAACGGCCAGAACCTGTCCGACGTCGTCGGTGCTTCCGGTGTCCAGTTCAATGCCGCCCGCGGTCTGACCTACAAGTCTTACGGCTACCCGGCTGCGTCCCCGTTCGACGGGCAGTCGCTGGTCAGCTGCACCGGCCCGGCGTCCAACGACCCCAACAACCCGCAGTTCAACTCCCAGGGCATCCCCTGCGACATGACCGGCGGCTCCTCGGGCGGCCCCTGGTTCATCGGTACCAGCTCCTCCGGCTACCAGAACTCGATCAACAGCTACGGCTACGGCACCCGCTCCACCGTGATGTACGGACCTTACTGGGGCTCGGTCATCCAGCAGACCTACACCACCGCCGCGGCCTCCTAGGCCCTCCCCGCCCCGGGGATCCTCGGCACTCCCAACGAGGATCTGCTGGTTTCAGAACCCCACCGAAAGAATCCCCACTCCAGAAAGGAAACCCATCCCCGAAGGAACAAGGAACGCGGGGCCGCTGGCCGCCCAACCCCTCGACAGGGCGGCCCAGCGACCCCGCGTTTCCGCGTGTCGGGGGTGGTCCGGCGGGTGGGCCGGCCGCCAGAGTCCCCCGGCCCCGGCCCGGACATGCCCGTCTTGCAGCCCGGCCGCTGTGCATAATCCGTTATGCCCACCCCTCGCACCAAGCACTGAGCAGGTCCGGCGGGGACTAACCCTTATGCCCGCCGCTCGCACCGAAGAATGAGCATGTCCGGTTGGGGCTGCTCCGTTCAGCCGGAGGACAGCCCCGGACACCAAAAAAATGGACACGCCCTCCCGCTAGGGGTGGGCATGTCCATTCTTTTTGTGTCAGCTGCGGCGCGGATCCCCTAGTGGAAGAAGTGCCGGGCGCCGGTGAAGTACATCGTGATGCCGGCCGCGTTGGCCGCGGCGATGACTTCCTCGTCCCGGACGGAGCCGCCGGGCTGAACGACGGCGCGGACGCCGGCGTCGATCAGGATCCCCAGGCCGTCGGCGAACGGGAAGAACGCGTCCGAGGCCGCGACGGCGCCGCGGGCACGCTCCGGAGCCCCGGTCGAATCAGCGTTCGACGCCCCGCCGGTGCCTTCGACGTCGGACTCCACGTTCACACCCAGGGTGTTGGCCCGTTCGACGGCGAGCCGGCAGGAGTCGAGCCGGTTGACCTGGCCCATGCCGATGCCCACGGCTGCGCCGTCGGCGGCGAGCAGGATGGCGTTGGACTTGGCGGCGCGGCACGCCGTCCACGCGAAGGCCAGGTCCGCCAGGGTGCCGGCGTCGGCGGCCTCACCCGCGGCGAGGGTCCAGTTGGCCGGGTTGTCGCCCTCGGCGTCGACCTTGTCCGTGGCCTGGACCAGCATGCCGCCGGAGACCTGGCGGAACTCGGTCGGGTACCGGCCGTAGCCCTCGGGCAGGGTCAGGAGGCGGATGTTCTTCTTCTTGGACAGGATCTCCACCGCTTCGTCCTCGAAGCCGGGGGCGATGACGACCTCGGTGAAGATGCCCGCCACGGTCCGGGCCATGCCGGCGGTGACGGTGCGGTTGGCCGCGATCACGCCGCCGAAGGCGGAGACCGGGTCGCAGGCGTGGGCCTTGGCGTGCGCGTCGGCGATCGGGTCCGCGGCGTCGGCGGACCCGACGGCCACACCGCACGGGTTGGCGTGCTTGATGATCGCGACGGCGGGCTCGGCGAAGTCGAACGCGGCGCGCAGGGCGGCGTCTGCGTCGACGAAGTTGTTGTAGCTCATCGCCTTTCCGTGCAGCTGGTCGGCCTGCGCGATGCCGGCCGGGGCGGCCTTGTCCACGTAGAGGGCGGCCTGCTGGTGCGGGTTTTCGCCGTAGCGCAGCACCTCGGAGCGCTCCAGCGCCAGGCCGGCGTAGGCGGGCCAGTCGATGACGCCGTCGCCGTCCTCGTCGAGGAACTGGCTGGCGGTCCAGGTCGCCACCGCCGTGTCGTAGGAGGCGGTGTGCGCGAACGCCTTGGCGGCCAGCCGGCGTCGGGTCTTCAGGTCAAAGCCGCCGGACGAGGCGGCCTCCACCACGGAACCGTAGGACGCCGGGTCCACGACGATCGCGACGGCGGCGTGGTTCTTTGCGGCCGAGCGCACCATGGCGGGGCCTCCGATGTCGATCTGCTCGACGACGTCGTCCTGCGCGGCGCCCGACTTCACGGTCTCCACGAAGGGGTACAGGTTCACGACGACGAGGTCGAACGGCTCGATCTCCATGTCCTCGAGGGTCTTCATATGGGCCGGGACGCGGCGGTCGGCGAGGATGCCGCCGTGCACGCGCGGGTGCAGGGTCTTGACGCGGCCGTCCAGCATTTCCGGGGAGCCGGTGACTTCCTCGACTTCCTGCACCGGAATGCCCGCGGCGGCGATCTTCTTGGCCGTGGAGCCGGTGGAGACAATCTTGACGCCGGCTGCGTGCAGGCCCTGCGCGAGCTCCTCCAGACCGGTCTTGTCGTAAACCGAGATCAGGGCCCGGCGGATGGGAACACGGTCGATGGATACACGGTCAAGCTGCGTAAAGCTCACAAAAGTCTCCGTCTTATATCGCGGCGCGGCCGCGGGTGGTGGGGATGCGGCCAGTTTATCGCGTCACACCCGCGGTGGTCCCAGCGCCCCGGAGTGTGAAGCATCCCCGCGCGGCCGCCCGGCACGTAGAGTTGCCACAGGAGGCCGAAATGAATACGTACACCACTGTGCCCAGCGGCGAACAGGTGGTCCAGGAGCTGCCGTGGCGGTGGAAGGTCCAAGGCCGGATCTTCCTGATCGGCGGCCTGGGCTTTATGTTCGATGCCTGGGATGTGACGCTCAACGGCATCCTCATTCCGCTGCTGTCCAAGCACTGGTCCCTGACCCCGGCGGACGCCGCCTGGATCGGGACGTCAAACCTGATCGGCATGGCCCTGGGCGCGTTCATCTGGGGCACCATCGCGGACACGATCGGCCGCAAGAAGGCCTTCACCGCCACCCTGCTGATCTTCTCGATCTTCACGGTGCTGGGCGCTTTCTCCCCCGACTTCGGCTGGTTCGTGGTGTTCCGTTTCCTGGCAGGTTTCGGCCTGGGCGGCTGCATCCCGGTGGATTACGCGCTGGTGGGCGAGTTCACGCCCCGCAAACAGCGCGGCAAGGTCCTCACCGCGATGGACGGCTGGTGGCCGATCGGCGCCGCGCTGTGCGGCTTCGTCTCGGCAGGGCTGGTCGCCGCCTTCGCGGACTGGCGGCTGACGATGCTGGTCATGGTGCTGCCCGCGCTGCTGGTGTTCTGGATCCGCCGCAGTGTCCCCGAGTCGCCGCTGTTCCTGATCCGCAAGGGCCGCCGCGAGGAGGCCGCCAGGGTGATCGATGACCTGGTTGCGGCCACCGGCGCCGAGGCCCGCGTGTACAGCCTGCCCGCACCGCAGGATGCTCCCCGGCTTTCCGCCGGCAGCGCGTGGACGCAGCTGCGTGCGCTCTGGCAGTTCGACTGGAAAATTACGACGGCGGCGTGGGCCCTGTTCTTCAGCATCCTCCTGGTCTACTACCTGTCGCTGACCTGGATGCCGCGGATCCTGATCGGGGCCGGCTTTGCCGAGTACAAGGCCTTCCTGACGACGGCGTCTATGGCCGCCGTCGGGCTGCTCGGCGTGGTGATCGCGGCGCTGCTGGTGGAGCGGACCGGCCGGAAATGGATCCTGGCCGTCACCGGGCCACTGTCGGCGCTGACCCTGGTGATCGTCGCCGTCGTCGTCGACATCCCGACGGCGGCCGTGTTCTGGCTGCTGGTGTTCGGCTTTGTGGTCCAGGTGGCCATCCCGGTGCTGTACGCCTACGTCTCGGAGCTGTACCCGACGGAGCTTCGCGGCTCGGGCTTCGGCTGGGCCTCCACGTTTTCCCGGCTGGGCGCCGGCTTCGGGCCGCTGGTCTTCGCCGCGTTCCTGTGGCCGGAGCTCGGGCTGGCGACGTCGTTCGCCCTGGCCGGCGGGCTGGTGCTGGTCTCGGTCCTGTGGATGGCGTTCTTCGCCCCGGAGACCAAACAGCGCCGCCTGGAGTAACGCCGCCGGGGCTTCCTAGGTCCGGTTGCGCCTGGCCGGTCCGGTCCGCCAACCCCCGCCCGGATGCTCTCTCACTTATGGCTGCTTTGAAAGCCTCATAAGCGCCATAAGTGAAAGAGCATCTGCTGCTAGACGCGGGTGAAGGAGCTCAGTTGGGTGTGGTCGCTCCCGCGTGCGACTCGGCAGCGGCGAGGGAGGCCAGTGTGGAAACCAGCAGGCGGCGTTCGACGGTTTTGATCCGGTCGTGCAGCGTCTCTTCGGTGTCGTCGTCGGCCACGGCCACGGCTTCCTGGGCGATGATCGGCCCGGTGTCCACCCCGGCGTCGGCCCAGTGCACCGTGCAGCCGGTGACCTTCACGCCATAGGCCAGGGCATCGCGGACGCCGTGCGCGCCGGGGAAGGCCGGCAACAGGGCCGGGTGGGTGTTGAGGTACCTGCCGCCGAACGCGTCGATGAAGTCCGCGCTGACAATCCGCATGAACCCTGAGGACACGACGACGTCGGGCCGGTAGGCGGCGACGGCGTCGGTGAGGGCGGCGTTCCAGGCGGTCCGGTCCGGGTAGGCCTTGAAGTCCACTACGAAGGTCGGGATGCCGGCGGCCGCGGCGCGCTCCACCCCGTAGGTGCCGGGCCGGTCGGCGCCGACCGCGGCCAGTTCCACGTCGAGCTCGCCGGCCCGGACGGCGTCGATGACGGCCTGGAGGTTGGAGCCGGTGCCGGAGACGAGGACAACGATGCGCATTGCCCTAGCTTAAGGTGCGGCTCGCGTACGCTGGAAAACATGAACTCCCCCCAGGTCCCCGGCGGCAGCCCGCGCCAGCAGAATCCGCGCAGCGAAGCGGCCAAAGCGTCGCTGCTCCGGACGCACAATCTGTTCCGGGCCTTCATCGTGGCCGTCCTCGGGGCGTTCTTCGTGTTCCAGCTGGACGTCAACTACCTCTGGCTCGCCGCCATCCTCACCGCAGCCGGGGTGGCGCTGGGCGTCACGCTCCTGGTGCGCGCCATCAGGCTCAAGGAATCCCGCCTGGTGCTGTTCGGGACCATCTCCGGCCTGGTCGTCTCGGCGGTGATGGTCCTGATGATCCTCGCCTCCACCGTCTTCTTCACCCAGATCCGGGACTACCAGCAGTGCGCCCGGCATGCGCTCACCGAGCAGGCCTCCTCAGCCTGCCGGACGCAGCTGGAAAAGTCGCTGCCCACACAGCTGCGTTAGGCCTGGCAGGCCTCCCGACGCCGGCACGCGCCACGACGCCCACGCCGCCCAGGCCGTTAGCGAGATGACACTTCACGGCAGTGTTTCGTGGAAACATTGCCGTGAAGTGTCATCTCGACGCCCTGGCCGGGGGCGAAGGCAGCACCTGTCCGGGGTCCCGCGGCACCCGCCCGGCGACGCCCGCCCGGTCCTAGTCGGCGTCGGCGGCGGTTTCCAGCTGCACCTCGTGCAGCTTCTGCCGGCGTTCCAGCCAGGGCCCTGCGGCGTAGCCGATCACGACGCCGATACCCGTCTCGACCGCGACGAACAGCGCGGTCCTCAGTGGGTCGGGGCCGATGTCCGTCAGCCGGCCGATGCCCGCGGACCCCCGCGCCAACCACGCCAACCCCGCCGCGAGCAGCCCGGCGACGGCGCCGACCATCGCCCCGAGGACCAGGGTGGAGACGGCGGCGGTGAACCAGCGGGCCTTGACCTTGATGGAGAGCCATTCGTCGAAGTGGTTCTCGCCCTCGCGCAGGAACCACCAGCCTGCCAGGAGGCCGGCGAGCACCGGCACCACGAGCGCCACGAACCCGTAGTCCAGAACCCCGGACGGCAGCGCCGCAAACACCGGGATGGAGGGCAGCGGCCCGACGGCGGTGCCCAGGGCCCCCGCCTGCGACCCGACGCCGAGCGCGACGCCGGCCCCGGAGGTCCAGGCCAGCGCGAAGACGGCAAGGTTGGGAAGGTAACCCAGCTGGGCCAGGGTGAGGGCCGCACCGCCGACCGGACCGGCATCGAGCGCCTCATAGACGGCGATGATGAGGTTCCAGTGGATGATCAGGTCCACAGCGAGCAGGCCCGAGGCCATCGCGAGGCCTGCCATCGCGGCGACGAAGCCGGCCTTGGCGGCGGAGCCGAGGTAGGACCCTGCCCAGCGCGAATGCTGGCTGGTGCGCGAGAGCCATGCGACGGCGTCGACGCCGATCAGCCGGCTCCAGGAACCGGCCTCGCGGCGGGCGCCGATGACCATGCCCAGGGCGAAGGGGATCAGGGGGATGAAGGAGGCGGCCCAGAGGCTGACCCCGACGTCGGAGGTGCGGCAGACGAACCCGGTGGCGAACCCGAAGGCGCCGTACATCAGCCAGGAGCCCAGGAGTGCCTGCCAGAGCTGGTCCGTATAGGACGCCCGGGCCAGCCGGCGGCCGGCCCGCCAGGCGAGCAGGAACGGGATGAGGGTTAGGCCCAGCGGGATCAGCGACAAGACGCCGGATTCGGCCCGGCCCGCGCCGCCGGGGCCGACGGTCTCGAGCAGCAGCGGGACGCCGTGGATCAGCAGCCACGCCTGGCCGGCCAGCCGGGCCAGGAATTCAAAGCCGCCCTCGCCGAACCCTGCCGAGGCCCAGACCGCGATGATCGGGGCTATCACCGCGAGCGCGGAGATCACGGCGGCCTGCGCGGACTCGAGAGCCCCCTGCAGCCACAAGGGCATGGGGAGGCCACGGATTCCGGTCTGATCAGCGCGCAGTTTCATCGTCTTCCATCGTGCCACGGACCGGGGCGGCTGCCGGGTTTCGACAGGCGTTGGCCAGCGGTTTTCACCGGGGCCAGCCGGGCGTCCGGAGGCCCCGCGGCGGCGCTTTTTGGCCCGCCTCGCCGTAAAATTTTAAGTGTCCGCAATCAGTGGTTGGAGGCAGAAAATGACTACCGCATCCCCACATGCGCACGGCGTACATTTCGGACGGACGGATGTCCAAAATGTCGGCATGGGTGTGGGTATCGTCCTAATGGTCGTGGGCGTCCTGGGATTCATTCCGGGCATCACCACGCAGTACAGCGAACTGAGGTTCTTCGGACCTGATTCCGGGGCCCTGTTCCTCGGCCTGTTCCAGGTGTCCATGCTGCTGAACATTGTTCAGCTGGCCATCGGCGCCACCGGCCTGACCATGTCCCGCAGCGGCATGGGGGCCCGGAACTTCCTGATGGGTTTCGGCCTGCTGTACATCGTCTTTAGCGTTTACGGGCTGATCGTCGGCGTGGGGTCGGCGGCCAATTTCCTGGCGTTCAACACCATGGACAACTGGACGCACATGGTGCTGGGCGTGGCCATGATTGGCGCCGGCTGGCTGCTGTCGCGGCACCTGGCCGATGACGCACAAACCCGGTAAGCGAACACCGGGAAAAGGGAGCCGCGGATGAGGAACGTTTCATAGCAATCCAACAATTCGTACTACCTGCTGGTGCGGGTGCCTGCTTGCAGGCCCCGCACCAGCTTCCTTTGTGCCCGGCTCACTACGCTGGCGGACTGACGACGGCGGGACCGGCGCCGGCCCGTTCGCGTCTGTTTGGGCCGTCGTCCGGCGGACTTTGACATGCTCATTCGTGCCGCCGAAGGTTGGGCATAACGGATTATCCCCAGCCCTCGGGCTGGCCGGTGGGCATGCCCGGCCAGACCCGCCGCTGCGGCCCACTCCAACCGGCGGGGTCGCTTGTCTAGTCGTCCGTTTGCCGTAAGTGGCTGCTTCGGAACCCCGCTTAGCGGCCATCTGTGGCAAATGGGCACCTATCCCTACGGCGGCGAGGGCAGCCCGCTCCCCCGCCGCCCCGCACCCACAACGCCCAAGCACCAGGGGCCCCGCCTGTTCACCTACGCTTCCCCCGTCCGCCACATCCGTGACGCCGGCCCGTCAGCCGCCGCGGCCACGGTGGAGGCGTGAGGATCGCACTAGTCGCCGAATCATTCCTTCCCCAGATGAACGGGGTCACGCACTCCATCCTGCGGGTCTTAGAGCATTTGCAGGGCCGCGGCGACGAGGTGCTCGTGATCGCGCCGTCCACCCAGGACAGCGGCGTCCCGGACGAGATCCACGGCGCGCGGGTCCTCCGGCTGCCGTCGGTACCGCTGGCCGGCTACACGAACGTGCGGGTGGCGCTGGGAGGTGTGGCCCGGGTCAAGCGCATCCTTGCCGGCTACGCCCCCGACGTCGTCCACCTTGCCTCGCCGTTCGTGCTCGGCTGGCGGGCGGCGCAGGCGGCGCACCTGCTGGGCATCCCGACCGTCGCCGTCTACCAGACCGAAGTCCCCGGCTACGCCGCGCGGTACGGCGTCCCCTTCCTCGAAAACTGGGCGTGGAACCGGGTGGAGCAGATCCACCTGCTGGCCTCGCGCACCCTGGTCCCGTCCAGCTTCGCCCTGCGCCAGTTCCGCGGCCGGGGTATTCCGCGGGTGCAGATGTGGCGGCGCGGCGTGGACACCCTGCGGTTCAGCCCGGCAAAGCGCGACGACGCGTGGCGGGCTTCCTTCGCCCCGGGCGGCGAGCGCATCATCGGCTACGTCGGCCGGCTCGCCGTGGAAAAGCAGGTCGAGGACCTGGCCGCCCTCGCGGACGTGCCGGGCACGAGGCTGGTGATCGTCGGTGACGGCCCGCAGCGTGCGGCCCTCGAGGCCGCGCTCCCGACGGCGGTGTTCACCGGGTTCCTCGGCGGCGAGGACCTGGCCCGCGCCGTCGCATCCTTCGACCTCTTCGTCCACCCCGGCGAGTTCGAAACCTTCTGCCAGACGATCCAGGAAGCCATGGCCTCCGGGGTCCCGGTCGTCGCCACCGGCCGCGGCGGACCGCTGGACCTGGTGGAGAACTCCCGGACCGGCTGGCTCTACCAACCCGGGGATCTCGGCGGGCTGCGGTCCCGGGTGATGGACCTGACCGGCGACGATGCCAAGCGCCGTGCCTTCGCCACCGCAGCCCACGCCTCGGTCCAGGGCCGGACCTGGCACACCCTCGGCGAGGAGCTGGTCCGGCACTACGAAGCGGTGGGCACCGTCGCCGCACGGGGAGCGGCGCTGTGAAGATTTCCGTCATCGGCTGCGGCTACCTCGGCGCGGTCCACGCCGCCACCCTGGCCTCGATGGGCCACACCGTCGTGGGGATCGACGTCGACGCCGCCAAGGTCGCGCACCTGGACCGGGGTGCGGCGCCGTTCCACGAACCCGGCCTCGACGAGCTGCTCCGCGACTGCCGGGCCGGCGGCCGGCTCAGCTTCACCACGAGCTTCGCCGACGCCGCCGGGGCGCAGCTGCACTTCCTTTGCGTCGGGACACCGCAGTCCAAAACGTCGAACGACGCCGACCTTAGCTACCTGGTGTCCGCGGTCGAGGCCCTGGTCCCCTTCCTGGCGCCGGGCGCCGCCGTCGTGGGCAAGTCGACCGTGCCGGTGGGAACGGTGGACATGCTCCGCGGTGTGCTCGCGGACCGGCCCGACGTGCTGCTGGGCTGGAACCCGGAGTTCCTGCGGCAGGGCACCGCGGTCAAGGACTCCCTAGTCCCGGACCGGCTGGTCTACGGCGTGCCCGGCGGCAGAAACTCCGGCGGCGCGCCCGGCGGCAGCTCCGGAACGCAGGCCGACGGCGTGGCGGTCACCGCCGTCCTCGACGCCGCCTACGCGCCGCTGCTCGCCGCCGGGATCCCCCGGCTGGTCTGCAACTTCGCGACGGCGGAGCTGATCAAGTCGGCGTCGAACGCTTACCTTGCCACCAAGCTGAGCTTCATCAACGCGGTGGCCGAACTGTGCGAAGCCTCCGGCGCCGACGTCACAGAGCTCGGCGAAGCGATGGGCCTGGACCCGCGGATCGGCGGCCGCTACCTGCACGCGGGCCCCGGCTTCGGCGGCGGCTGCCTGCCCAAGGACATCCGTTCCCTCCGGGTGCAGGCCGCCGCGCTGGGAGTGGACTCCGTCGCGGCCTGGATGGCCACGGTCGACAGCATCAACGAGGGCCGGCGCTCCTGCACGGTGGACACCGCAAGGCAACTCTGCGGCGGGCGGCTCGGCGGACGGCGCGTGACCGTGCTGGGATCGGCGTTCAAACCCGACACCGACGACATCCGGGATTCCCCGGCCCTGGATGTGGCCGCGCAGCTGGCCGCGGCGGGTGCGCACGTCACCGTCACGGACCCCGCCGCGATCAACAACGCCTGGCTGCGGTACCCGCAGCTGCGCTTTGAGCCCTTTACGGAGCAGGCGCTTGAGGGCGCCGAGCTGGTGCTGCTGCTGACCGAATGGGACGCCTACCGCACCCTCTCGCCCACGGCGGCCGGAGGGCTGGTCCGGCGCCGGGTGCTGCTCGACGCCCGGAACGCGGTCGACGCCGCGGCGTGGTCCGCGGCCGGCTGGACGGTGCACGGACCCGGCCGGCCCAGTTCCCCGGCCCTCCCGCACGCGCCGGCCCCGCGGTCCTCCCCCGCGCACGGCCCGGCCGCTGCCGGCTGACCGGCAGGGCCGGAGCGTTGACCCGCCGCCGCTCGGCTGACCGGCAGGGGCGCAGGGCTGACGCCCCACTCAGCGACCCCGCCGCCCGTCCGGCGCGCGCCGTGGCGGCCGGGGCCGGATGCACACCCTATGATTCCTGAGGGGAGGATTCATCATGCACCGATACAGGTCTCAGCTTCATCCGGTTCCGGCCGCGTGAGCACTTCAGCACGCGCCGAGGAGGACGCCCGGCTCCGCGAAGCCACGTCGCTGCTCTCGGCCACCCTCGAATCCACCGCCGACGGGATCCTCGTGGTCAGCGCCGAGGGCCGCATTGCCCTGGTGAACAACCAGTTCCTGGCGATGTGGGGCATCCCGCGCGACCTCGTGGACACCGGCGACGACGAGGCCGTGATGAACTCCGTCCTGGACCAGCTGGCGGACCCGGGGCAGTTCCTCGAGAAGGTCACCGCCCTCTACGCGGACCCCGACGCCGAAAGCCACGATGTGCTGCGCTTCCGCGACGGCCGGACCTTCGAACGGTATTCACGCCCGCAGAAGGTGGACGAGCACGTGGTGGGCCGGGTCTGGAGCTTCCGCGACGTGACCGAGGCCAGGCTCGCCCAAGACCAGATCAGCCGGGCCATGGCGGACCTGGCCCAGCAGGCGAACCAGCTCAAAACCCTCGCCTTCCAGGACCCGCTGACCGGACTCTCCAACCGGCAGCTCTTCAACGACCGCCTGGCCTACGCGCTGGCAGGCCCCTGCGGGACCGCCGTCGACGTGCTGCTGCTGGACCTGGACGACTTCAAGGAAGTCAACGACATCCACGGCCACCACGCCGGCGACCAGATGCTGATCGAAGTGGGCCGCCGGCTGCGCGCCTGCGTGCGGCCCGGGGACGTTGTAGCACGCCTGGGCGGTGACGAGTTCGTGGTGCTGCTGGTCGGCTCCCTCGACGCCGACGCCGCCGCCGAACGGATCGTCGAATCGCTCAAGGCCCCGGTGTGGATCGACGGCACCATGCTGCGTCCCAGCCTCAGCCTCGGCCTGGCCTCCATCAGCGAAGACGCCGTCGACGCCTCCGAGCTGCTCCGCCGGGCCGACATCGCCATGTACGCGGCGAAGGCGGCCGGCAAAAACCGCTACCTGCGCTTCCAGCCGGAAATGATGCGCGCACTGCTGGAGCGCACCGACCTCGACGCCGGGCTCCGCGCCGCCGTCGACAACGGCGAGATCGCCGTGCACTACCAGCCGATCGTCTCTGCCCCGCTGGGCAAAGTGGTCAAGGTCGAGGCGCTGGCCCGCTGGGAGCGCGACGGCGTCCTGGTGGCGCCGCAGCAGTTCATCCCGGCCGCCGAACGCAGCGGGCTGGTCGTGGAGATCGGCACCGAGGTCCTGCTGCGCGGCTGCACCGAACTGGCGCCCTGGCTCGCCGCCGACCCCGTCCGGTCGCTGGCCGTGAATGTCTCCGGGGTGCAGCTGCAGCAGGGGAATTTCCCGGAGCTGCTGTTCGCGACCGCCGAGTCCTGCGGCGTCGACCCGCACCAGCTGGTCGTCGAGGTCACCGAGAGCGTCTTCTTCGACGACGACTGCCAGATCCGCCGCCAGCTGGTGCAGCTGCGCAGCGCCGGCGTCCGGGTCGCGCTGGACGACTTCGGCACCGGCTACTCCTCGCTGGGCCGGCTGCAGGACCTGCCGGTGGACACACTCAAGATCGACCAGTCGTTCGTGGGGATGATCCGCAGCGGCACCGAGCACCTGCCCATCCTGAACTGCATGATCTCCATGGCGCACGGGCTGGGCCTGACCGTCACCGCCGAGGGCGTCGAGACCCGGGAACAGGCCGAGTACCTGATCCAGCGCGGCTGCGACTCGCTCCAGGGCTACCTGTTCTCCCGGCCCCAGCCGGCGGACGTTCTGCCCGACGCTGTCGCCGCGTCCGGCCGCGTGATCGCGGGCCTGCACGCCGACACCGACACCCAAACGCAGCCGGTGCTGTGATTTGGGTCTCATGGCCCTATGATTCTTGAAGTTTAGTGACCACCGCCCTGCCGGTGGCTTCGAGTACCGAGCGCCTGGGGGCTGGCATCGACGTGGAACAAGGATTGGCGGAAACCCTGCTGTCACAGGGTCCTGACGCGTTGCTGCTGCTCAGCACCGAGGGGATTATTTCCTTTCTCAACCCTGCCGCCGAGCGCCTCTTCGGCTACGAACGCGAGCAGCTGATCGGCGCCTCGCACCACCGGCTGCTGGTCGAGGATGACCGCGGCGGCTTCCTTCGCGTCCTGAGCCGGCTGGGCCGGGCCGGAACCTTCGGCACCAAGCCCTTCCCCGCCGTCGGGCTGCACCGCAACGGCACCGAGATCCCGCTGGAAATCACCTGCTCCCTAGTCACCACCGGCACCGTGACGTCCATGGCGGTGGCGGTACGGGACACCACCCACCGCCAGGACAGCGACGCCGGACGCCGGCACGCCGTGTCGCTGCTGGACGCGGCCCTGGAGACGACGGCGGACGGCATCGTGGTGGTCTCCAACACCGGCCACATCACGGGCGTGAACGAGCAATACCTCCGGCTCTGGGGCATGCCGCGGGAGATTCTCGCCGAGGACGACGCGTACGCGCTGGTGAAGTTCATCGCCAAGCAACTGGTGGACCCGGACTCCTTCAAGGCCAAGGTCGCCGAGCTCTACGCCAACCACGAGCTGCACAGCCACGACCTGCTTGAGTTCCAGGACGGCCGCACGGTGGAGCTTTATTCGCGCCCGCAGAAGGTGGCGGACGCCGTCGTGGGCCGGATCTGGAACTTCCGTGACGTCACCTCCCGCACCATGGCCCAGGACCAGGCCCGCCGCGCCCTCGACGAGCTGGCCCAGCAGGCGGACCAGCTCAAGGCCCTGGCCTTCCAGGACCCGCTCACCGGGCTGGCCAACCGCATGCTCTTCAACGAGCGCGCGGCCGCCGCACTGGAAGACCCCGGCCCCGTGGCGGTGCTGCTGTTGGACCTGGACGACTTCAAGGAAGTCAACGACATCCTCGGCCACCACGCCGGGGACCAGATGCTGGTGGAAATCTCCCGCCGGCTGCAGAACTGCGTGGGACCGCACGGCACCGTCGCCCGGCTCGGCGGCGACGAGTTCGTGGTGCTGCTGGTGGGCTGCAACGACTCCGACGCCGTCGCGCAGCGGATCGTGTCCACCCTGAACGCCCCGGTCTCGATCGAGGGAACTCTCATGCGGCCGGGCCTGAGTCTGGGCGTCGCGACCCGGGACATGGCCGGCATGTCCTCCTCCGAACTGCTCCGCCAGGCGGACGTGGCGATGTACGCAGCCAAGGAGGCCGGGAAGAACTGCTACGTCCACTTCCAGCCGGAGATGCTGGCGAGCCTGCTGGAACGCACCCAGCTGACCGCGGGGCTGCGCCAGGCCGTCGAACTCGGCCAGATCACCGTCTTCTACCAGCCCGTGGTCTCCACCAACCGGCGCGAAGTGGTGCAGTACGAGGCGCTGGCCCGCTGGGAGCGCGACGGCCTGCTGATGGCGCCGGATACATTTATCCAGACCGCCGAGCGCAGCGGCCTGATCCGCGAGATCGGCGCCGAGGTGCTCCGGCAAAGCTGCGCCGCCCTGCAGTCCTGGCTGGCCGAGGACCCCGGCCGGACCCTCGCGGTGAACGTCTCCGGGGTGCAGCTGCAGCACAAGGACTTCGCCGAGCGGGTGCTGGACATCGCGGCGTGGAGCCGGGTGGACCCGCACCAGCTGGTGCTGGAGGTCACCGAGAGCGTGTTCTTCGACGCCGACTCGCACGTGATCCAACAGCTGATCACCCTGCGCGCGGCCGGCATCCGGGTGGCCCTGGACGACTTCGGCACCGGCTACTCCTCGCTGGGCCGGCTGCAGGAGCTGCCCGTGGATGCGGTGAAGATCGACAAGTCGTTCGTGTCGATGCTGCACACCGGCGAGGAACGCCTGCCGATCCTCACCTCGATGATCCACATGGCGCACAGCCTGGGCCTGCGCGTGACGGCCGAGGGGATCGAGACGCCGGTGCAGGCCCGCTACCTGATGGACCACGAGTGCGACGCCCTGCAGGGCTACTTCTTCTCCCGCCCGGTCCCGGAGGCAGGGCGGGCCGCCGCCGAGGCCCAGTCGGCGGAAGCCATCGAGGCGCTGCAGGAGCCGGTCGGGGTGCTCTAGGCGGTCCGGGAAGCCTGGGTTCCTGGCCGGACCGGGGCGCGGGACCGGGCACCGAGGCCCGGGGCGCTGTGCAGCTCAAGCCCGGGGCGCAACGCCGCGCGTCCCTCGGAGGCGTTGCCGCAGCTCCGGCCGGCGACGTATTTCGACGCTTTCGTGTCCGGTGCCCGCGCAGGACGGAACTGTGCGGCCGAACACATATGATTTCAGAACACACGGCCCGCGCCGTGCGCCGCGAGTCCCCCTGCACGGGCCGAACGGCACAGGTCTTTCTTTCCACCGATTCACCGCTTTGGGGGCAGTACACGTTATGGACGCAGCATTCGCTCAGCTCGTGCTGGAGCACAGCCCCGACGCACTCGTGCTGCTCGGACCGGACAGGTCCGTATCATTCCTGAACGCCGCCGCCGAGCAGCTCTTCGGCTACCCCCGGGCGCAGCTGCTCGGCGCGGACTGCAGCCTGCTGCTCGCCGAGTCCTCCCGCGAAGCCTTCCACCAGTTCCTAACCGGCCTAGCCTCCCCGGCGGGCACCCCTGGCGCGGCCGGCTTCCCTGGCACCACCGGAGCGGCCGGGTCTGCTGCCGCAGGGCTTGCGCGGCGCCCCTTTGCCGGCGCGGGCCGGCGCGTCGACGCCTCGGAGTTTCCGCTGGAGATCACCTGCGCGGCCCTGCCGCCGGCATCCGGCGCGGCCGGCAGCGTCGCCGTCGCCGTCCGGCCGGCCCCACCCAGGGTTTCCCCGCACGACGGCGGCACCGCGGCAGGCACCATTCCCGGTGCCGCTGCGGGCGTCCGCACGCCGACGGCAGACAACCCGGCAGCCGCCACCACCGCGGCGGCCGCACCAGGCAGCCCGGCGGCAGGCGCCCCGGGCGCGGCGGCGGCTGCCCGGCGTCGGACGTTCAGCGCCCTGGAGGCGGAACTGGTGCCCGGCACCACCGGGGTCCTCCCCCGCCTGAGTCCGGCCGAACACGACGACCAGCTCAAGGCGGCCGTGCTGCGGGACACGCTGACCGGGCTGCCGAACGGAACGCTGTTCAACGAACGGCTCGCCGCGGCGCTGCGCCGGCCGGATCCGGTCGATGTGCTGCTGCTGAACGTGGACGATTTCAAGAGCTACAACGACATGCTGGGCCGGTCCGCCGCGGACGAGCTCCTCGTGGAGGTGGCCAGCCGGCTGCGGAACTGCGTCCGGCCGCACGACACCGTCGCCCGGCTGGGCGGGGATGAATTCGCTGTCCTGCTGACCGAATGCCTCAACGCCGGAGCCGTGGCGAAGCGGATCTCCGAATCGCTGTACGTGCCCGCTCGGATCGGCGGATCGCTGGTGCGGCCCGGCGTGAGCATGGGCCTGGCGGCCCGGACCGCTAGCACGCAGGACGGCGCGGAACTGCTGCGGCAGGCGGATTCGGCCATGTCGGCGGCCAAGGCGGCCGGGAAAAACACCTGGCTGGAGTTCCGGCCGGAGATGCTGACCGTCGCCGTGAACACCCCGCAGGGCGAGACCGGGCTGCGGCAGGCCGTGGAACTGGGGCAGATCTCCGTGCACTACCAGCCCGTGGTCTCCCCCGGCCTGGGCGCCGTCGTCCAGTTCGAGGCGTTTGCCCGCTGGGAGCGGCACGGCAAGCTGGTTCCGCCGAACCAGTTCCTGCCGGTGGCCGAACAGAGCGGCCTGATCCGTGAGATCGGCGACGAGGTCATGCGCCGCGCCTGCGCCGAAATCCGCCCATGGCTGGCGGGTGACGCCGCCTACAGCGTGGCCGTGAATGTCTCCGGCCTGCAGTTCCAGCACCGCGACTTCGCCACCGACGTGCTTGGGATCGTCGCCTCCACCGGTGTGGACCCGCGCCAGCTCATGCTCGAACTGACCGAGAGCGTGTTCTTCGACGCCGACTCGGACGTGCTCCGCCAGCTGG
The DNA here is from genome assembly GCF_052567525.1 of Arthrobacter sp. Hor0625. Taxonomy (NCBI): domain Bacteria; kingdom Bacillati; phylum Actinomycetota; class Actinomycetes; order Micrococcales; family Micrococcaceae; genus Arthrobacter; species Arthrobacter sp. Hor0625. The sequence goes on from NZ_CP199586.1 coordinate 473,023, forward strand.
CGCAGCTGCGCGAGGCGGGCGTGCGGATCGCGATGGATGACTTCGGGACCGGGTACTCGACGCTGGGCCGGCTCAAGGAGCTGCCGCTGGACAAGGTCAAGATCGACCGGTCGTTCGTGGCGATGATCAAGACCGGCAAGGAACACCTGCCGTTCTTCCGCACGATGATCCGCGCCGCGCAGGACCTAGGCCTGAGGGTCACGGCGGAAGGCATTGAGACCCCCGCGCAGGCCCGGTACCTGATGGATCTTGGCTGCGACTCGCTGCAGGGCTACCTCTTCGCCAAGCCCGCTCCGGCCAGCGACCTCGCCGGGACCATGGAGAGCGCCCTGAACGCCATCGACAAGGTCGAAGCCGCCGGCTAACCGCGGACGCTCCCTCACATCCGGCAACCTCCCGCCCGACGCTCCCTCACATCCGGCAACCGGGTGCGGGCGCTCCAGCCCAGTTACCGCTTCCTTGCGGCCCTGGTTCCTTCGGTAATCCCCGGACTGCCGCGGAATCGCTCGGCTGCCCGGCTGAGTAACTGGGCAGGAGCGTTGCGACCGGCTGCCTGGCACCCCGGTCACGCCGGCCGGACGACGGCGAAGGGCGTGGGGAGTGACGATCAGGCGTGCGGATCGAGCCTGTCGGAGTCCTCTGCCACCATCTCGGCGCTGCGCTCCCACAGCTCGCGAGCCAGAGCAGCGTCATAGGCCTGCTTGTTGGCCTTGGAGAGCTTCCGTTTCACGTAGTAGCCGCCGGAGGTCCAGTCCCGCTCTGGGACGGCCGTAGCGAGCCATACGAGGGTGTCCGCGCCCTGTTCCGGGGTCAGCATGAATCGCTTTAAGAACGACTTGTAGGCCAGCCGCATGGGGCTGGTGGACTCTGCGGCGAAATTGGTCGCCACACCGCCCGGGTGGAAGGACGCGGTCGAGATGCCGGCAGCGTGGAAACGGTGGTGCAGCTCAGCCGTGAACAGGATGTTGGCCAGCTTCGCGTTGCCGTAGGCGCGGTTTGTGGAATAGCCGCTCTCCGCGTCGAGGTCATTGATGTCGAACTTGGCGAAGATCGAGTTGGCGACGCTGGAGGTGTTGATGACCGTGGCGTTGCTGGCTGTCAGGACATCCAGCAGCTCGTTCGTCAGCAGGAAAGGAGCAAGGTGGTTGACCTGGAAGGTCTTCTCGTGGCCGTCGACCGTCAGCTCGCGGTCGCCCATGATCCCGCCGGCATTGTTGGCCAGCACGTCGATCCGCGGGTAGCGCTCCTTCAACTGAGCGGCCAGACGCCGCACCTGCGACAGATCGGCGAAGTCGGCCACGAAAAAGTCAGCGCCCGTTTCCTTGGCGATGCGTTCGGTTTTCTCCGCTGAACGCCCGACGACGACGATGCGCTCACCTCGCGCGGCAAGGGTCCGGGCCGCCGAGGCGCCGATCCCGTCGCTGGCGCCGGTGAGGATGATGGTCCGTGCAGTCATTGGGGGCCTCCCTGGGCCGGTGGGGTTCGAGCTGTTCGGTCAAGCTACTCAAGAGTAATCAACGCCGCCGGGGCGCTTGGTGTTCCGCACTGCCCGACGCTCCCTCACGTCGGGGCGATCCGCCCCGTACGCTGCCTCAGCTTTCGCGCAGGCCTCCCCGGCACTCCCGGGGTGATCTGCGGGAGCGTCCGTTCCATAGCCGCCGGTTGTGAGGGAGCGTCCCCCGGCTTGGGTGCCGGTTGTGAGGGAGGGTCCTGGTTCCGGTTATGGGTGGTTAAAGTGGGAGAGCCTCCAACCTGGTGGTTGGAGGCTCTCGACCTGAATGATGTTCCGGCGGTGACCTACTCTCCCACACCCTCCCGGGTGCAGTACCATCGGCGCTGTGGGTCTTAGCTTCCGGGTTCGGAATGGGACCGGGCGTTTCCCCCACGCTATGACCGCCGTAACCCTGTTACCCGACCCAACCCCGTGCGGGGTGGTGGGAAATCTGTGTGGTTACAACTCTCCTGCCCAGAGGGCAGGTGTGGTGTTGTATTTAGTTGTTTTGGTTCCTTGCAACGTGCCCGTGGCGGGTTTGTTGGTTGGGAACCACATAGTGGACGCAAGCAGTCTTGTTCTCTTTTCTTCTCTCCTGGTGTGAACCTCTTTTGAAGGAACGGTTCACGGAGGGAAGGTGTGGTGTAAGTTATCGGCCTATTAGTACCGGTCAGCTTCACGAGTCGTTAGTCCTCGCTTCCACATCCGGCCTATCAACCCAGTGGTCTGGCTGGGGGCCTCTCACACACAAGGTGTATGGAAATCTCATCTCGAAGCGAGCTTCCCGCTTAGATGCTTTCAGCGGTTATCCCATCCGAACGTAGCTAATCAGCGGTGCACTTGGCAGTACAACTGACACACCAGAGGTTCGTCCGTCCCGGTCCTCTCGTACTAAGGACAGCCCTTCTCAAATTTCCTGCGCGCGCAGCGGATAGGGACCGAACTGTCTCACGACGTTCTAAACCCAGCTCGCGTACCGCTTTAATGGGCGAACAGCCCAACCCTTGGGACCTACTCCAGCCCCAGGATGCGACGAGCCGACATCGAGGTGCCAAACCATGCCGTCGATATGGACTCTTGGGCAAGATCAGCCTGTTATCCCCGAGGTACCTTTTATCCGTTGAGCGACGGCCATTCCACAATGTACCGCCGGATCACTAGTCCCGACTTTCGTCCCTGCTCGAGATGTCTCTCTCACAGTCAAGCTCCCTTGTGCACTTACACTCGACACCTGATTGCCAACCAGGCTGAGGGAACCTTTGGGCGCCTCCGTTACTTTTTAGGAGGCAACCGCCCCAGTTAAACTACCCATCAGGCACTGTCCCTGACCCGGATTACGGGCCGAAGTTAGATGTCCAAAGTGACCAGAGTGGTATTTCAACGATGACTCCACCCGGACTGGCGTCCGGGCTTCAACGTCTCCCACCTATCCTACACAAGCCACTCCGAACACCAATACCAAACTATAGTAAAGGTCTCGGGGTCTTTCCGTCCTGCTGCGCGTAACGAGCATCTTTACTCGTACTGCAATTTCGCCGAGTTTATGGTTGAGACAGCGGGGAAGTCGTTACTCCATTCGTGCAGGTCGGAACTTACCCGACAAGGAATTTCGCTACCTTAGGATGGTTATAGTTACCACCGCCGTTTACTGGGGCTTAAATTCTCAGCTTCGCCTTGCGGCTAACCGGTCCTCTTAACCTTCCAGCACCGGGCAGGAGTCAGTCCGTATACATCGTCTTGCGACTTCGCACGGACCTGTGTTTTTAGTAAACAGTCGCTTCCCCCTGGTCTCTGCGGCCCCTGCACGCTCCGGACAGCGTGTGTCCATCACGATAGGGGCCCCCCTTCTCCCGAAGTTACGGGGGCATTTTGCCGAGTTCCTTAACCATAATTCTCTCGATCGCCTTAGTATTCTCTACCTGATCACCTGTGTCGGTTTGGGGTACGGGCGGCTAAAACCTCGCGTCGATGCTTTTCTCGGCAGCATAGGATCACCGGATCCCCCCGTACGGGGGTCCCATCGGGTCTCAGGCTTGAATGAACGGCGGATTTGCCTACCGTTCGCCCTACATCCTTAGACCGGGGCAACCATCGCCCGGCCCGGCTACCTTCCTGCGTCACACCTGTTAATACGCTTGCCTCCCAGGATCAGGTCCCGCGCTCCACCAAAACCCTTCACCCACAAGGGGTGTCGGGCAGGTCTCGGGCGGTTAGTATCCCCTGTTCAGCATGGGCGGTTTTTCGCCGGTACGGGAATATCAACCCGTTGTCCATCGACTACGCCTGTCGGCCTCGCCTTAGGTCCCGACTTACCCAGGGCAGATTAGCTTGACCCTGGAACCCTTGATCATTCGGCGGACGGGTTTCTCACCCGTCTTTCGCTACTCATGCCTGCATTCTCACTCGTGTAGGCTCCACCGCTGGTTTCCACCGCGACTTCACTGCCCACACGACGCTCCCCTACCCATCCACACTCCTGAACCACGAAGGCTTGGATAAAATGTGAATGCCACAACTTCGGCGGTGTACTTGAGCCCCGCTACATTGTCGGCGCGGAATCACTTGACCAGTGAGCTATTACGCACTCTTTTAAGGATGGCTGCTTCTAAGCCAACCTCCTGGTTGTCTTCGCAACTCCACATCCTTTCCCACTTAGCACACGCTTAGGGGCCTTAGTTGGTGGTCTGGGCTGTTTCCCTCTCGACTATGAAGCTTATCCCCCACAGTCTCACTGCTGCGCTCTCACTTACCGGCATTCGGAGTTTGGCTGACGTCAGTAACCTTGTAGGGCCCATTAGCCATCCAGTAGCTCTACCTCCGGTAAGAAACACGCAACGCTGCACCTAAATGCATTTCGGGGAGAACCAGCTATCACGAAGTTTGATTGGCCTTTCACCCCTACCCACAGCTCATCCCCTCCATTTTCAACTGAAGTGGGTTCGGTCCTCCACGACGTCTTACCGTCGCTTCAACCTGGCCATGGGTAGATCACTTCGCTTCGGGTCTAGATCACGCCACTGCAACGCCCTGTTCAGACTCGCTTTCGCTACGGCTTCCCCACACGGGTTAACCTCGCGACGTAACACTAACTCGCAGGCTCATTCTTCAAAAGGCACGCCGTCACAACTACAAGGCTGCTCCGACGGATTGTAAGCACACGGTTTCAGGTACTGTTTCACTCCCCTCCCGGGGTACTTTTCACCTTTCCCTCACGGTACTGGTCCGCTATCGGTCATTAGGGAGTATTTAGGCTTATCAGGTGGTCCTGACAGATTCGCACGGGATTTCTCGGGCCCCGTGCTACTTGGGATACTTCCCAGGCGGCGTGACAGCATTACGGTTACGGGGCTCACACCCTCTCTGGCCGGCCTTTCAAGACCGTTCACCTATACCCACGCACTCACCTCACCAGTCCGGCAGAACTGGAACGGAAAGTCCCACAACCCCGACCATGCAACGCCCGCCGGCTATCACACATGGAACGGTTTAGCCTGATCCGCGTTCGCTCGCCACTACTAACGGAATCACTATTGTTTTCTCTTCCTGCGGGTACTGAGATGTTTCACTTCCCCGCGTTCCCTCCACGCACCCTATGTGTTCAGATGCGGGTCACCAGATCACTCGCGCGTCTGGCGGGGTTTCCCCATTCGGACACCCTGGGATCACAGTCCGGTTATCGACTCCCCCAGGCTTATCGCAGATTCCTACGTCCTTCTTCGGCTCCTAATGCCAAGGCATCCACCGTGTGCTCTTAAAAACTTGACCACAAAGATCAAGGAGTAATTTCGAGAAAACCATGGAAACCAACCCCACACCCAAACGGGTGTGGAACCAGATCCAGGTTCAAATTTTCTTGGAAATTGCTTCTTATAAAAGATGCTCGCGTCCACTATGTAGTTCTCAAACAACAACCCCGTACCACACACCCCACACACCAGGCCCCCAAGGGAACCAACCAGTGCGCGACGCGTCGCAGCCGGGAAACCAGAAACACAAGCCCCACACCCCGCACCCCCTTCCCCGAGGGAAAGAAAAGCACAGGCCATGGTCCTGTTGTCTCAGGACCCAACAGTGTGCCAAACACGAAACCACCCATTCACACGCCCGCACCGTTCCAGGACACCCGCCCCAAAAGGAGCGGTACGTGTCCGTACTGGGTGCCGGCAGAAAATCCGGCGGCCGCTATTTGCTGATATTCCACCCGTGAGCACCCGCCGCAGAACTTGCGTCTGCGCAACGGGCGTTACTCCTGACAACACCACCACACAAACACAGGCTTGGCGGGGTTGTTGTAGGTGCTCCTTAGAAAGGAGGTGATCCAGCCGCACCTTCCGGTACGGCTACCTTGTTACGACTTAGTCCCAATCGCCAGTCCCACCTTCGACAGCTCCCTCCCACAAGGGGTTAGGCCACCGGCTTCGGGTGTTACCAACTTTCGTGACTTGACGGGCGGTGTGTACAAGGCCCGGGAACGTATTCACCGCAGCGTTGCTGATCTGCGATTACTAGCGACTCCGACTTCATGGGGTCGAGTTGCAGACCCCAATCCGAACTGAGACCGGCTTTTTGGGATTAGCTCCACCTCACAGTATCGCAACCCTTTGTACCGGCCATTGTAGCATGCGTGAAGCCCAAGACATAAGGGGCATGATGATTTGACGTCGTCCCCACCTTCCTCCGAGTTGACCCCGGCAGTCTCCCATGAGTCCCCGCCATAACGCGCTGGCAACATGGAACGAGGGTTGCGCTCGTTGCGGGACTTAACCCAACATCTCACGACACGAGCTGACGACAACCATGCACCACCTGTAAACCGGCCACAAGTGGGGGACCTGTTTCCAGGTCTTACCGGTTCATGTCAAGCCTTGGTAAGGTTCTTCGCGTTGCATCGAATTAATCCGCATGCTCCGCCGCTTGTGCGGGCCCCCGTCAATTCCTTTGAGTTTTAGCCTTGCGGCCGTACTCCCCAGGCGGGGCACTTAATGCGTTAGCTACGGCGCGGAAAACGTGGAATGTCCCCCACACCTAGTGCCCAACGTTTACGGCATGGACTACCAGGGTATCTAATCCTGTTCGCTCCCCATGCTTTCGCTCCTCAGCGTCAGTTAATGCCCAGAGACCTGCCTTCGCCATCGGTGTTCCTCCTGATATCTGCGCATTTCACCGCTACACCAGGAATTCCAGTCTCCCCTACATCACTCTAGTCTGCCCGTACCCACCGCAGATCCGGAGTTGAGCCCCGGACTTTCACGGCAGACGCGACAAACCGCCTACGAGCTCTTTACGCCCAATAATTCCGGATAACGCTTGCGCCCTACGTATTACCGCGGCTGCTGGCACGTAGTTAGCCGGCGCTTCTTCTGCAGGTACCGTCACTTTCGCTTCTTCCCTACTGAAAGAGGTTTACAACCCGAAGGCCGTCATCCCTCACGCGGCGTCGCTGCATCAGGCTTCCGCCCATTGTGCAATATTCCCCACTGCTGCCTCCCGTAGGAGTCTGGGCCGTGTCTCAGTCCCAGTGTGGCCGGTCACCCTCTCAGGCCGGCTACCCGTCGTCGCCTTGGTGAGCCATTACCTCACCAACAAGCTGATAGGCCGCGAGTCCATCCAAAACCACAAAAGCTTTCCACCCCCCACCATGCGATGAGGAGTCATATCCGGTATTAGACCCAGTTTCCCAGGCTTATCCCAGAGTTAAGGGCAGGTTACTCACGTGTTACTCACCCGTTCGCCACTAATCCCCGGTGCAAGCACCGGATCATCGTTCGACTTGCATGTGTTAAGCACGCCGCCAGCGTTCATCCTGAGCCAGGATCAAACTCTCCGTTGAAAACAAACAGACACAACCAACAACCCCGGGAAAACGGGGAAAGAAGGCTGCACAAAATTTGAAACCAGCTGTAAAAACCATGCCATCCACGGGGTGGACAACACAGCCAAAACAACCAATCAATAAAACAATTGGTATCAACAAACTTGGCACACTATTGAGTTCTCAAACAACAGACACACCCGGCACCACCACAACCCCTCAAGGGTCCCGGCTCGCTCCGGAGCAACTTTTCAAACTTACCCGGTTTCGAACCGCTTCGCAAACCGGCGTTTCCGCCAATTTTCGAAGCAACGAAAGGGTCCCCACCCGAAAGCGGCGCGCAGTAATCCGCGCCATTTTTCAGGCTGTTCATCAGGGGGTCGGTCGCTATCTTTCCGCTTCAGCGGCGGCGACTCGAATAACTTTACACACCCCCACGACCCCACGCAAATCCACCCCCAAACGGGTCGGCATACCCCTGCCGACCCGGAATGGTGCGGTTTTCTGCCGCCCGAACCGCTCGTAATTGACCGGCAGACCTACAGGCGCCCGATATGCAGTGAGTCACACCGCCCCGCCCTCCCTGGCCCCCGGGCGACAGGCATCCGCAGAGCGCAGCAACGGGAGCCTGGGTGCGCACCATCCCGTCCGGTCTACTCCTCCCGCGCTGCAGACCTTCGACCCGCCCTATGTCAACGCCGTAACGGCGCCGCTGCCGCCACGTGTCATCCCGGCCCCTCGCCCGGCCCGCGCCGATGCCGGCCCGGCCCGCCCGGCCACAGCGCTGCCCCCGCGACCCGGCACCCGCCGTCGTTCCGCTCGCTCCCCCGACCATCCCGTCGTCGTTGCGTCCGCTCCCCCGCCCCCACTAGGGTGATTACTAAGCATGCTTAGCATGCGGCTGACCCACCCGCCGCGTACGCCAAGGGCCCCCACCGAGGAACCGAGCGACGCACCAACCGGAGGAGAACCATGACTGACCAGTACACGTTCAGGAACCCCGTCACCGCGTACGAGCAGATCGAGCCGCCGGAGCAGAGCCAGCCTGAACCGGGCCTGGACGCGAAGATGACCCCTAAGGCGGACCTCGGCGAAGACACCTACCGCGGCACCGGGCGGCTGGAGGGCCGGAAGGCGCTCATCACCGGCGCGGACTCCGGGATCGGCGCCGCAACGGCGATCGCGTTCGCCCGCGAGGGGGCCGACGTCGTCATGTCCTACCTCCCGGAGGAGGAAGAGGACGCAACCCGGATCGCGAACCTCATCGAGAAGGCGGGCCGCAAGGCCGTCAAGGTGCCGGGCGACCTCAAGGACTCCGCCGTCTGCCGCGATCTGGTGGAGACCGCGGTCAAGGAGCTCGGCGGTCTGGACATCCTGGTCAACAACGCCGGCAAGCAGGTGGCGCAGAAGGCCCTCGGCGACATCGAGGACGTGCAGTTCGACCACACGTACAAGACCAACGTGTACGCGATGTTCTGGCTGACCAAAGAGGCCCTGCCGCACCTGCCGGCGGGATCGAGCATCATCAACACCACCTCGATCCAGGCCTACAGCCCGTCGGAGACGCTGGTGGACTACGCCTCGACCAAGGGCGCGATCAACAACTTCACCAAGGGCCTGGCCCAGCAGCTGGCGCCCAAGGGCATCCGGGTCAACGCCGTGGCGCCCGGGCCCATCTGGACCCCGCTGCAGCCCAGCGGCGGCCAGCCCACCGAGGACCTGCCCGAGTTCGGCAAGGAAACCCCGCTGGGCCGCGCCGGGCAGCCGGCCGAACTGGCCCCGGCGTACGTCTTCCTCGCGTCCTCCGAATCCAGCTATGTGATCGGCGAGACGCTGAACGTCAACGGCGGCATGCCGACGCCGTAACACCGGCACCGCTCCACCGCTCCAGCCCCCAGCAGTGTGCGAGGGCCCTTCCCGGAACTTCCGGGAGGGGCCCTCGCGCGTTTCGGGGCCGACGGTTACCGGAACCAGAGAGCGGGCGGGAAACTCCGGTTCGCGGACCCGTACGGCTCGCTGGGCAGGTTGCCGGCGCTCCACGGTTCGTCGGACCGCACCGTCGGAGTGTGGCCGTGGCCGTCCCGAAGGATGGCAGCGAACGTACCGGGGATGGCGACCAGGGCGGAACCGGCGAGCAGGACTGCGAGTACTTCCATTGATGATGCACCTCGATGGTGGGTGGTGAGGGATGACTTCAGTGTCTGCAGGGGCCGTGTGAGCAGCCGTGTGAGCGGTAAAATGCCGGTATGGCCGACACGTGGATTCGGCTCCTCGGCCCGCCCCGGATCGAGCCCCCTGACGCAGCGCCCCCGGGCCCTCCCGGGAGGGACGTCGCTCCCCTGCAGCCCCGCGGCCGCAAGGCGTGGGCGGTGCTGGCCTACCTTGCCTTGAACCCGGCCGGCGTGATCCGCACCCGGACTGCGGCGCTCCTGTTTCCCGACGCCGCGGATCCCCTGGGTGCCCTGCGTTGGAACCTATCGGAACTGCGCCGAGCCCTCGGCGGGGCGGCGATCGCGGGCGACCCCCTGCGGCTGGACCTGCGGCCGGGCTGGCGCTGCGACGTGTCCGAATTGGCCTCCGCCAGCGTGCAGGACCTGCATCCACGCCGGTTCGAGGGGCAGCTCCTGGAGGGCCTGGACTTTGCCGACAACCCGGTGTTTGAGTCCTGGCTCGCGGACCAGCGCTACCGGCTGGAGACCGCCGTGCAGTCGCTGCTCTACGACGCCGCGCTGGCGGCGCTGGCGGCGGGCACCCCGTCGGATGCGGCCGCCCTCGCGTCCCAGGTGCTGCAGCGGGATCCATTCCACACGGACTGCGCCGCCGTGCTGGTCAAGGCGCTGGTGGCCCTCGGCCAGCCAGGCCGCGCCCGCGAACAGGTCACCAGGTTCGGGGAGCTATACCGCGCGGAGCTGGGGCTGCCGTTGCCCGAGGAGGTCCGCCGGGCGCTCTCGGACCCTGGCGCGGGCGCGGATTCCGGAACGCCGGCAAATGCGGCCACCGTGCGGTCCTACCTCGACGCCGGTGCCGCCTCGCTCTCGGCCGGCGCCGTGGACCGCGGGCTGGCCCAGCTGCGGCTCGCCGTCGAACTCTCGCAGCGTGCCGGCGAACGGCGTTTGCTCGCCGAATCGCTGGTGACCCTCGCCGGAGCGGTGATCCACCAGGCCGGCGGGCGGGGCGCCGAGGTGGCAGATTTCCTGCACCGCGCACTGTCGGCGGAGGCACCCGACGGCGGCTCCCGCACCGCCGCGGCCGCGTACCGTGAGCTGGGCTACCTCGCCGTGCAGCGCGGCGTGCCGGACCGGGCCGCCGCCTGGCTGACGAAGGCGATGCGCGCCGCCACCGGTTTCCCGGACGAACAGTCCAGGATTCTGGCTATCCAGGGGATGTTGGCCTCGGACACCGCACGATACGGGGAGGCGGCGGCCGCGCTGGCCGAGTCGGTGCGGCTTGCCGGCGACGCGGGGAACCGCCGGCAGCAGGCGTTCGGCGAAGCGCTGTTGGGCCGCGTGCATCTGATTCGCGGCGAGCTGGACCTGGCCGCTGCGTGCCTGGACCGGGCCCTGGACGGCGTGGCCGCGGAACACTGGACGGCATTCGAGCCGTTCGTGGCGGGGCTGCGGGGTGAGACCTACCTCGCCGAAGGAAAGTTTGAGCAAGCGGCTGCGCTGATCGACCGTTCCTGGGTAATGGCGGAGCTGGCCGGAGACCACTGCTACATGGCCCTCGCGGCCGGGGCTCAAGCGCGGCTGTTCCTGGCCCGTGGCGACCTGGCGGCGGCCGAGCACTGGGTGGGCCGGGGGCTGGCGCCCAGCCCGTGGTATCTCTGGTATTCGGCCAGGTTGCTGGACGTTGCAACGGAGGTGGCGCTGGCCGCCGGTTCGCCGCAGGCTGCCGAGTTCGCGGACCGGCTGGCCGCGCTGGCCGGCCGGTCCGGGATGCGCGAGTTCGCGGTGCGGGCGCAGTCGCACCGGGCTTCGCTGGGCGATGCCGCCGCCGCCGAATCTGCCCGGTGGCTGGCGAAGGAAATCGACAACCCGGTCCTGGCCGGATGGGTGGAGCGGCAGACAGCCGGTTGAGCCACGCAGGCAATGGGTCCGACGTCGGGCGGGTGCGGCACGGTTGCGCTCTCACTTAGGGCTGTTCTGAAGGATCTATCAAGCTCGATGTGAGAGAGCAACCCGACGTGGTGAGGCATCCGCGGGCCGCCGAGGCACACCCGGGTTAAACAAAAGCAGGGCCCGTCCGAAGACGGGCCCTGCTCGAAACCTAACGGTCCCGGATCTCTAGGAAATTAGAGAGCCTGGATGTTGGTAGCCTGGGGACCCTTGGGGCCCTGCTCGGTTTCGAAGGAGACCTTCTGGTTCTCTTCGAGGGAGCGGAAGCCGGAGGAGTTGATCGCGGAGTAGTGCGCGAAAACGTCCTGCGAGGAGTCATCGGGGGAAATGAAGCCGAAGCCCTTTTCAGCGTTAAACCATTTGACGGTACCAGTAGCCATTATTTTTGTCCTTCGTGAAGGTGGAGGAAAAGTCCCGACTTTCGGGTCCTCCAGTGTGGGGTGCTCAAAACCGCTGCTTCAGAAGAACACGGACTTTCGACCGCGCGTACTGCCTGAACTACGAACTGCATAAACACAACAACAGGTTCAACACTACAGGAGATTTCCGGGGCATGCGACCACACGTCACATAGCGTCCTCGGCGGGTACTCTGCAGCCCTCCGGCCCCCGCTGCTAGCGGGCGGGCTGCTGGGCCCCTGCGACGCCGGCGTTCGACGGCGCGGCATTCGACGACGTGGCGGTCACCTGCGTCGACCCGCCCCGCGGCGCGCCCGGCCGCGCGGTGTCCGGCTCCGCTGTACCTCCCCCGCGCCTGCGCGCCACGCGCCGGTCCACAGCGCGCCCGGCCGCAGTGGACAGGCGCTGCGCGGGCTGCTCCACGTACCGGTAGAACAGCTCGGCCGCGACGAAGCAGAGGACGACGGCGACGGCGAGCGCCAGGGGCAACGAAACTGGCCGCAGCAGCGTGACGGCGGCCAGGATGATGGGCAGGTGCACCAGGTAGAGGCTGAAGGAGATGCGGCCCAGCCACTGCACGGCGGCGGTGTCGCCGAGCTTTTTCGCCGAACCGCAGCGCAGGAACACCAGAACAATCAGCGTGGCGCCGACGGTGATGAGCGCTTCGACGCTCTCGACGGGCTTGGCGGGGCTGAGCCATTCGGCATTGGCCAGGAGGAGGCCGGCGGCGGACAATGGGAGCCAGACGAGCCTCGGCCAGGCGCCGGTCAGTTCACGGATCCGATCCCGCTCGACGCCCAGGATGGCGCCGATGGCAAAGATGGGCAGGTAGATCAGCCACTGCACTTCCTGCACGGCCCCCACCACGGAGAGGCCGACGACGAGCGCCAGTTTCAGGTGCCAGAAGCGCCGCCACCGCAGGGCGACCAGGACGTACAGCGGAAGCAGCAGCGAGAACAAGACCTCCCAGCGCAGGGTCCAGAGCGGGGTGTTGACGGTGCTCGCACCGAGCAGCAGCAGGCCGTCCCGGGCCACGCGCCCCCAGTCCGAATCCACGACATACATGTCCGCCCAGGAACTCTGCAGCGGCGACGCCGTTCGCGGCACCAGCGCGATCAGCGCGGCGGCCAGGGCCAGCGACGCCCACGCCGGAAGGTAGAGCCGCAGCAGCCGTTTCACGTAGTAGGAGGCCCAGCCCTTACCGCGCCCGGTCTTGGTGAAGGGCAGGATGAGGACGAATCCGGAGAGCACGAAGAACACGTGGACCGCGGGCGTGCCGTTCCAGAGCAGATGCAGCGGCGAAAACACCGCCCAGAACTCTGCGCTGCTGAGCGGGCGGGAGCGCTCGTCGAAGACAACGTGGCCGATTCCGGGCACCACGGACAGCACGTGGCAGGCCACGACCACCAGGGCGGCAAGCCCGCGGAGGCCGTCCAGTTGCGTGACTCGGGTGGTTCCAGGCTGTTTCGGCATCAGCTCCATGTTACCAGTTCGTTACATTGGGGCGGCTGAAAAGGTGCCGCCACAACGCCGCGGAGCGTCCGTAGGGGCGTACGTGGGCGGAGGCTGCCTACAGCGACGCGCCGCCGCAGATGACGTGGTTCTGGCCGGTAATCGATGTGCCATGCGGTTTGAGGAGGAACGCGGCCAGGGCGGCGACGTCGTCCGAATCCACCAAGGCACCCAGCGCCGGAAGCTTGACCGGTGTGGCGGCCCGGCCCGGGTCGTGCAGCATCGGGGTGTCGGCCGGGCCCGGGGACAGCACGTTCACGCCTGGGCCCGGCTGGCACTGCCCTGGACCGCGTAGGTCTAGGACCGGACGTCTCCAGTTTCATTGCTGGACTCGGCGATCCGCTGGATCGCGGCGAGTGTCTTCGGGATGCCGTCCAGCGCCTGCTGGGTGCGCTCCGCGATTTGCGCCTGTGCCTTGTCGCCGTACTTCTCCTCGAACATGGCAATCCCTGCCGGCAGGAATTCCCAGGACTCGCTGAGGACTGTTCCGGCGTCGGCCGGGCTGAGGGCAAACCCCCACCGGACGTATTTGCCGCCTACCACCCAGGCGAATTCGCGGCCGCGCTCGGCAGCCACCACCTGCGAACGGGTCTCCCAGGTCCGCTGCGGGATCTCGTTGCGGCCGGTGAACCAGGCCCCGACGCGGCCGGCGCTGTCCTCGTCGTCCCACCAGCACGACGTGCAAACCGGGCTCCACTCACCGGTGCGGGTGATGTCTGAGACGAGGTCGTAGAGCGCATCGGCTGATGCCTGGACCGTGACGGACTCCTGATACTGGCGGATGCTGCCCTCATTCATGGGTCCATCCTTACAGATGGCCCCCCACCTTTGCCCGCCGGCTCCCCCTGACCGCGAAACGGCGCCGCGTCTTCCATGGCCCTTCCGCTAGGGATGCACCAGCACCTTCACGGCAGTGTCCTTGTGGTTGATGAGGGTGTCGAAGCCCTGCTCCACCAGGTCCTCCAGGGCGATCCTGCCGGTGATGAACGGTTTGAGGTCCACCTTGCCCTCCTGCACCATCTTGATCACCGCGGGGTGGTCCCGGACATAGGCGATAGTGCCGCGCAGGTCGATTTCCTTCAGTACCAGCTTCTGCATGTCCACGGTCGCGGGCGCCCCCCAGATGGACACGTTCACCACTACGCCGGCGGGCCGGACGGCGTCGAGCATGGTGTCCAGCACCGCGTTCACGCCGGCGCACTCGAAGGCGACGTCGGCACCCGTCCCGCCGGTGAGCTCCAGCACCCGGGCCGGGACGTCCTCCTGGCTCGGATCCAGCACATGGTCCGCGACGCCGCTGGAGACGGCCTTTTCCTTCCGGGCCTGGGTCAGCTCGCTGATGATTGTCGTCACGCCCATGCCCTTGAGCACCGCCGCGGTCAGCAGCCCGATGGGGCCCGACCCACCCACCAGCGCCACGTCCCCGGCCTTCGCGCCGCTCCGCGCCACCGCATGGTGGGCCACCGAGAGCGGCTCGATCAGCGCCGCCTCATCCAGCGGGATGTCGCCGATCGGGTGCACCCAGCGCTGGTCCACCACGATCTTTTCGCTGAGCCCGCCCCCGCCGCCGGAGAGCCCGATGAAGCCCATCTGCCGGCACAGGTGGTAGCTGCCGGCCTGGCACATGTCGCAGTCGCCGTCCACAAAGTATGGTTCGACGACGACGTTGTCCCCCACCGCGAGCCCCTCCACCCCGTCGCCGACCCCGGACACAGTCCCGGAGAACTCGTGCCCCAGGGTCACCGGCGACTCCTCGCCCGAAAGGGGGTGCGGGTGTCCCGGCGCCGGGCAGAAGATCGGACCTTCCAGGTATTCGTGCAGGTCCGTGCCGCAGATCCCGCACCACGCGACGTCGATCTTCACCGCCCCGGCCCGGAGCTCCGGCTCCGGAATGTCCTCGATCCGGATGTCCTTGCGGGCGTGGAAGCGTGCTGCCTTCATGGTGGTCCTTTCCGATGGGGAGCGCGTGCATAGTGAGGTGCGCAGGAGTTCCAGGAACGACCCGGCGCGAGAGCAACCGGACTGCGTCCGCCCATCCTCACACCGCCGGTGGGACCTGGGTAGGGACCTTTGGGCCGGATCCGCGACGGGTTGCCAAGCCTTGTCACGCAGTTAACGCCGCATTCACGTCGCCCCCGGGATCTGTCAATGCGCCGAAAATACCGTCGGGGCATGGACAACATTTCCCGTAGATCCCTCTTGACCGCAGGCCTCGGCGCCGGGCTCGTCGCCGCCTGGCCGAGTGCCGCCGTCGCCGTTTCCACCGCTGACGACGCCGGTCTCCGCACCGACCCGTTCCGGCTCGGCATCGCCTCCGGGGAACCGTGGCCGGACGGCTTCGTGCTCTGGACCCGGCTGGCCGTGGACCCCGTGGCCGAGGACGGACTGGGCGGAATGCCCGCCCGGAACGTCGCAGTGTCCTGGGAAGTGGCGGAGGACGAAGGCATGCGCACGGTCATGGCCCGCGGCGTCGAGCACGCCCGGATCGAGACCGCGCACTCGGTGCACGTGGAGCTGCGCGGCCTGCGGCCGGGGCGGGAGTACTTCTACCGGTTCCGCACCGGCCGTCACCTCAGCGCCGTCGGCCGGACCCTGACCAGCCCGGCCCGGCACGAGACGCCGGCGGCCCTGGCCATGGCGTTCGCCAGCTGCGCGCAGTACGAGCACGGCTACTTCACCGGCTACGCGCGGCTGGCGCAGGACCACCCGGACCTGGTGCTGCACCTGGGCGATTACCTGTACGAGTACAAGAAGGACAGCTACGTGATCGGCGGCGGCAACCCGCGCGACCACGCGGGCCCGGAGACGGTAAACCTGGCCGGCTACCGACAGCGGCACGCGCAGTACAAGGCCGACGCCGACCTGCAGGCCGCGCACGCGGTGGCGCCGTGGCTGCTGGTGTGGGACGACCACGAGGTGGACAACAACTGGGCCGGCGACGTGCCGGAAAACCGGAACCCGGGTCAGCTCAACGACACCACCGGGCACTTCCGGCAGCGCCGGGCGGCGGCGTTCCAGGCGTACTACGAGAACATGCCGCTGCGGCCCTCGTCCGTGCCGGCCGGCGCCGACATGAAGATCTACCGTCGGCTGCAGTGGGGCCAGCTGGCCGCCTTCCACATGATGGATACCCGGCAGTACCGCGATGACCAGCTGGCCGGCGACGGCTGGCGGAAGAACGTGGCCGAGCGGTTGGCCGAGGACCGCACCATCACCGGCGCCGAGCAGGAGCAGTGGCTGCTGGAGGGCTTCCGGAACTCCACGCAGCGCTGGGACATCCTGGGCCAGCAGGTCTTCTTCGCCGAGCGGGACCGCAACCAGGCCCCGGAGATCGACGACGTTTCCATGGACGGCTGGGACGGCTACGCCGCGTCCCGCCGCCGGATCACCCAGGGCTGGGTGGACGCGAAGGTGCGCAACGCCGTCGTCCTCACCGGCGACGTGCACCGCAACTGGGCCAACGACGTCAAGGTCGACTACAAGAACCCGGACGCCCCCGTCGTCGGCTCGGAACTGGTGTGCACGTCCATCAGCTCCACGGGCAACGGCACCGGCGCCACCACGGACCCCACGATGGCCTGGAACCCGCATCTGAAGTTCTTCAACGACAACCGCGGCTACGTGACCACCCGGATCACCAGGGACGCGATGACCGCGGACTTCCGGACGCTGGACTACGTCACGACGCCGGGTGCCCCCGTGGCGACGAAGGCGTCGTTCCGGATCGACGACGGCGTACCCGGGGTTCGGCGGGAGTCATAAGGCCACCCGGTACGCAGGACCGGCGTGGTGCCGTTGGCGTGATCCGTCCGTCTTAGGCACGACAGGGGCCGGGCATCCTTAGGTGCCCGGCCCCTGTCGTGCCCTGCCGTTGCGGCTGTACCGGAAGGTCAGGGTCGGGTGGAAGCGGCCCTGGTGGTGCCGCGGGAGAGCAGCAGCGACATCGCGATCATGCCGATTCCGAGGACCAGGTGGAGCCAGTTGTCCGCGTTGTTGACTGGGACGAAGTTCGCGGCTGTGTCGTGGCCGATAAGGAGGCCGTAGATCCAGAGAATCAGGTAGACGACGCCGCCGTAGAGAAGGAAGTTCTTGGCCTGCGGGTGGCTGCGCGCCATCAAGATCCCCGCGACACCGAAGAGCAAGTGAACGATGTTGTGCAGGACGGACACCTGGAAGAGCCCGAGGAGAAGTGCCTCGGATTCGTGGCCGGCCAACCCCAGCGAGCCGCTGGTGATTCCGGGAATGAATCCCAGGACACCGACCAGCAGGAACACCACCCCCACCGCTAGTGCGGCTTTTTGCATAGTCGACTTCTGGCTGACATCGCGGCTGGTATTTGTCACTGCGCACTCTCCTTAGTCGGAAAAGCTTTCATTCCTACTACCGGGACTTGCATTCGGTTCTGGCATTCCATGCCTGCAAAAATAGTAAGCAATATTACTATTTGGCGCTACAGGGTCCCTTCAACTGTTACCGGCGAACACGGTACTGCTCCGCTAAGGCATAACCATGCACTCAAAGGCCCCGCGGCCGGACAGTCTCCTGCCGCGTGCTTTACTGGGTGCGGCAGCTGACTCGCCCGGCTTACGGAGGAGATGGTATGAACGAACCGTTTAGCGGCGCAGCGGGGCTGGCGTTCGCCGCCGGCTTCAAAGCCCTCAAGGTGCTGCGCCCGGATCGGCCCATCCACCCCGCGGGCGTGGCGCTCACGGGAACCATCGACCGGCAGCCCGGGGAGGGGAAAAGCGGGATCCTGTGGGTCGACACCCCCGGGAGCGGCGCCGTGAGCGCCCGGCTGTCACGGTCCGTTGGCACGCCCCCGGACTGGCCGGATATCCTCGGGCTGGCGCTGCGGATCCCCACGGAGACGGGCCCGGCCGACGTGCTGCTGGCATCTACGGGGATGTCGCGGCCCGGCCGGCTGGTACTCACGGCTCGCCGGTATGCCAGCCGTAGCAAGCTGACCTCACTCATGCCCTATAAAGGGTCTGCGGGTCCGGTTCTAGTGGCAGCCCGCCCGGAGAAAACTGGGAAGTGGCTTCCTGCCGCCCCGGGCGCGTTCCGCCGGGCGCTGGGCACCGCGACCTGGACCCTCGGTCTCCACTACGCCCGGCCCTCGGGGAATTGGGTCCGTTTCGGCACCCTCGCGCTGAGTCTGGACCCGGTAGCGGCGGATCTCCCCACCCGGTTCGATCCGTTGGAGCATTCTCTGCCCGGCGCCGGCACCTACGGCTGGGCGCGGAGGCTGCGGAAGCCCTCCTACGAGGCAGCCCGTCAGCCGGCGCCATAACGAAGCACCTGGCTGACCACGGTCCGCGGCGCCGCGGACGCGGCGGTGAGTTCCGTGACGGTCTTGGGCCCGTCGGCGAGCTGCCACAAGAGGTGCAGGCGGGCGGGTTCGGCGAGCATCCGCAGCGTCCCCGCCGCTGCTTCGAGTAACTGCGGGCCGGGGGCGACGTCGTGGACGAGCGACTGCTCAGCGGCGGGTGTCGCCGCGTGCTCCGGCTGGCTGCTCAACACCCTGCTCCAAAATCGCGGCACTCAGCAGCACCGTCCGGCCCTTGCCCGCGATGCCGGCACCGCTCTAAAATCGAAGCATCCTGTTTTAGAAGGTGCGAGATGGAACCAATCCCGGCGGCCCGCACGCCCCGCACCCACGGCGGCGGTTGAGGTGGACTGGCCCGGCTGGGCGCTGTTCGGCCTGCTCGCCACCACGGCCCTGACCGCGGTGCTGATCGCCTGCCAGATGGCCGGCTGGACCCGGCTCGACCTGCCCTTGGTCCTCGGCAGCCTCGTCACGCCGGACCCCGACAGGGCCCGGATCGCGGGATTCTTCATCCACCTCGCCGCCGGGCAGGTCTTCGCCCTCGGCTACGCGGCGGTCTTCGCGCTGCTGGGCCGGGCCACCTGGTGGACCGGCGCGCTGCTGGGCCTCCTCCACGTCACCGTGGCGCTGACCATCATCCTGCCGCTGCTGCCCGGCATCCATCCCCGGATGGCGAGCACCCGGGCCGGGCCCACCAGCCGGGCGGCCCTGGAGCCGCCGGGCCTGCTGGGCCTCAACTACGGGATCCAGACGCCCGCCGTGGCCGTGGCAGCCCACCTGGTCTACGGTTCGCTGCTCGGACTGCTCCTCACGGTCCGCTGACCCGCCCGGCGTGAAGGAAGGCGGCGCACCATGGAAGCCACGGCCCCCTCCCCCGCCCTCGCCGGCTACGGGCTGCTGGGCGACACCCGCACCGCCGCCCTGGTCTCCGACGACGGCGGCATCGACTGGCTGTGCGCGCCGGCCTTCGACGGCGACCCCGTCTTCGGCGCCCTGCTCGGCGGCCCGGAGGCCGGCACCTTCCGCGCCGGTCCCGCCCTGCCGGCGCACCGGCTCAGCCGCCGCTACCGCCCGCACACCGCCACACTCGAGACGGTCTGGGCCACCGACGGCGGAACGCTGACCCTCACCGAGGCGATGATCGGGGAAGTCGCCGGTCAACTGCTACCCACCACACTCCTCGTGCGGCGGCTGGAGGCGACGGACGCCCCGGTACGGGCCGCCGTCGTCTTTGACCCGCGCCTCGGCGAGCGCCACCGCCGCCCGCGGGTCCGGCCGGGGCCGCACCTGGTCTGCGAGTGGGGAGCCCTGGCCCTGTCGCTGGGCTGCAGCGGCGGGCTGCGGGTGGAGCCGGGAACGACGGCGGAGGTCACCGTGGTGCCCGGGCGTCCGGTGGTGCTGGTGCTCGCCCTGGCGTACGCGGAACCGCTGGTCTGGATGGACCCCGAAACGGCGTGGGAGCTGGTGGACGCCGATGAACGGCGCTGGCAGGAGTGGACGTCGGGGGTCAGCAACGGCGTCCCGTTCCGGGAAACGGTGCTGCGCAGCCTGCTGACGCTGAAGCTGCTGACCTATTCCCCGTCGGGCGCGCCCGTGGCGGCGCCCACGACCTCCCTGCCGGAGGACCCCGGCGGCGTCCGGAACTGGGACTACCGGTACGCCTGGCCGCGGGACGCCAGCATCGGGATCGCGGCGTTCCTTGCCCTGGGCAAGGACGGCGAGGCGCTGAACTTCCTGAACTGGCTCCTGCACGCCAGCCGGCTGCAGCGGCCCCGGCTGCAGGCCCTGCTGACGCTGACCGGCGGGCACGTTCCCCGCGAGCGCACGCTGCAGGCCTGGCCCGGGTACGCCGGCAGCGCGCCGGTGCGGACGGGCAACGGCGCCGCGCACCAGCACCAGCTCGACGGCTACGGCTGGGTCCTGGACGCCGCGTGGAACCTTGTCGGGCAGGGCCACCGGCTCAATTCGGAGACCTGGCGGGCGATGCGCGGCTTCACGGACCTCGTGGCGCGGCGCTGGCCGGAGCCCGATGCCGGCATCTGGGAGATCCGCGACGGCCCGGCCCACCATGTGCACTCCAAGCTCATGGGCTGGCTGGCCCTGGACCGGGCCCTGCGCATCGCGGACACGCACCGGATCAGCGCCCGGCGGCGGCGCCGCTGGGACACCGCGCGGGCCGCCCTCGCCGCCGACATCAGCGCCCGGGGATTCGACCCGGCCCGGAACACCTACACCCGCTCCTACGGCTCGCCCGACCTGGACTCAGCCCTGCTGATCCTGCCGGTGACCGGCTTCGAGGCGCCGGGCTCGGCGCGGCTGCGGGGCACGGTGGACGCCGTCACCGCGGAACTCTCCGCCGGCTACCCCCTCCTCTACCGCTATCCGCCCGGCCAGGACGGGTTGCCCGGGGACGAGGGGGCCTTCCTGCCCTGCTCCTTCTGGCTGGTCCAGGCCCTGGCCCTGACCGGAAGGACCGCGGAGGCGGCGACACTGTTCGACGCACTGCTGGGTCTCGGCGGTCCGCTCGGCCTGTTCAGTGAGGAAGCCGATCCGGGCACCGGGGCCCTGCTTGGGAACTACCCCCAGGCGCTGACCCACGCCGCACTGGTCCAGGCGGCGCTGGCGCTCCGCGATGCCGCGCGCCAGGTGCCGGAGGGGTGAACCTGGGAGGTCCTAAGCTGGGTGCCATGACGACAGCCATGGCCGGCCGCAGCCCGTTAGGTTCCCGCGTCGCCCAGGCGGTGCAGACGCTCACGCCGGGCTACTTCGCGCTCACGATGGCCAGCGGGATCATCTCGGTGGGCCTCGAGCTCGAAGGCTTCACCGCCCTGTCCGCGGCGCTCCTCGTGGTCTGCGGAGTTTCGTACGCCGTGATCCTGGTCCTCAGCCTGGTGCGCCTGGTGCAGTTCCGCGCGGACATGCGCCACGATTTCATGGACCCGGCACGGGCCTTCGGGTTCTTCACCTTCATCGCCGGCACGAATGTGCTCGGGGTGCGGCTGGGGATGGCCGGGTGGCCGGGGACGACGGCGGCGCTGCTGGCCGTCGCGGTGCTCGCCTGGGTGGTGCTGGGCTATGTGGTGCCGTGGACCGCCGTCCTGGGCCGGGCCGAGCGGCCGGTGGTGAAGGACGCCAACGGCAGCTGGTTCATCTGGTGCGTGGCCAGCCAGTCCGTGGCGGTCGCGGCGGCGTCACTCGAGCCCTCGGCGGCGCCGGACCAGCGCGCCGTGCTGGCGCTGGTCGCCGTCGTGGCCTGGTCGGTGGGGCTCATCCTGTACGCCGCGGTGGGGATCTTCGTGTCGCTGCGGCTCATGACGTACCCCATCCGGCCCGAGGACCTGCGCCCGCCCTACTTCGTGGCCATGGGCGCCATGGCGATCAGCGTCCTCGCGGGCGCGCGGATCGTCGAGATGGCCGGCGCGCCGATGGTGGACGCGACGCGCGGGCTGGTGGCCGGTTCCTCGGTGGTGTTCTGGGCCTTCGCCTCGTGGCTCTTCCCGGTCCTCCTCGCCGCGGGCTGGTGGCGGCACGTGGTGCACAAGGTGCCGCTGTCCTACGAACCCGGCCTGTGGAGTGTGATCTTTCCGCTGGGCATGTACGCTGTGGCCGGGATCTACCTGGGGCGCGCCGACCGGCTTCCCCTGGTGGCGCTGATCGGCCGGATGGAGCTGTGGCTGGCCGTCGCCGCGTTCCTCGCCACCCTCGCCGCGATGATCTGGCATTTGTGGGTTACGCTCGTACGCCCGGGGCGGTAACCATTCGGCTAGAACCGGTTGCACGCTCGGGCATATCCTGCAGGCAGACGGTCCATCATCCGCAGCTTTCCGGAGGCACCCCATGGAAATGCCCAAAGCGTCCGACGCCGACAAGGAACACTTCCGCTCGGTACTGCCCCGCCGACCCGAGGTGGTCACCAAGCCTATGTTCGGGAATCTGGGGGCATTCGTGAACGGCAATATGTTCGCCGGCCTCTTCGGCTCCACCATCGGGGTGAAGCTCTCGGCGGAGGACAAGGAGACGCTCGAAAGTACCGAACGGACCGTACCGTTCGGCCCGGCCGAGCGGCCCATGGGCGGCTATACCGGTTTGCCGGACAGCTGGAACGGCGACGGCGGCGAGGCTCGCGCCAGGGCCTGGGTGGAAAAGGCGTTTTGGCACGTGGCCGGCCTGCCGCCGAAGGGGGCCAAGTAGCCTGCATCGATGGCCAAACCGCTTCCCAACGCCGACGGCGGGACCCACCGTTTGGTGGATCCCGCCGTCGGAGCATGCCGGCTGGGTCCGAGCTGGGCCCGAGAGCGCTGAAGCCGGCCAGAGGCAGCTCGGCTGGTACGCCGGATCGGCGGGGCCGGAGGCCTGCCCCAGGGCGTGGGCCACGAATTGGTGCACCACGGGGTCATTCGGCGTCTGGTCGTGCTCGAAGACGTCGGCGGGGCACTTGTCCTGGATGGTGATGTTCGTGACCTGTTTCGCCGTGCCGCTAAGGAACTGGCTGTTGTAGGGAATGACCACCTCGTCGTAGACCGTGGAGAGGACGGTGTACGACGGTCCGGCAACGGTGTCACCGGTGGAGTTCAGCTGCTGCATGAAGGCTGACCCTGCCTGCTGGTCGGCGCAGGACGCGCAGTTCAAGGCGGTGTAGTCCGGCGGCGGGACGATCAGGCCTTTGGTGCCGTGGTTGGAGGGTACGATGCCCACCAGGTGACGGACGTACTTCGCTCCGCCGAGGAAGCCCATGTAGTAGCGGGGCATCATGCCGCCCTGGCTGTGGCCCACCAGGTCCACCTTCTTGGCGCCGGTGGCGGCGCGGACCGCGTCAACGAACGGGGCCAGTTCCTTCGCGGAGTCGGCCACCGGCGCGGTGGCGTAGACGCCGTTGGTTTCACCGTAGTTGAGGGCGAACACGCAGTACCCCTGGCTCTTCAGGTAGGGCGAGAGGGTGGACCAGTTCTTGGCCATGCTCTCGAAGGTGCCGGGCACCAGGATGACGGGATAGGGGTGCTCGGCGGACGGCTTGCAGGTCCAGTCGTTGGCGCCGGGAGGGGCGACATCAAGGGTGTCCGCCTGGGCCGGAACGGCGGAGAGTGAAGCGGCGAGGACCGCGGCGGCGGCGATGGACAGGGCTCTGGTGAGCAGCGACATGGAAACCTCTTTGTTCGTGTCGGCGGGTGGCGCCAGATGGTGTTCTTTCGCAACCGGGGCTTGGCCTCGGTCTTCACAGGCTAGGCAGCCCGCGGGCCGGCAGCACCATGGATTTGCACGGATGTGCAGGAATATCGGCACGCGGCCGGGTCCTGCCCGGCCGGTGGAACGAGTCCTCCGCAGGACGAAGTTACTGGTCAGTAGCTTGCGGTGCATCCGGAGCCCACTGCGAAGGGAGGTGTGAGCTGTTGCACAAATGTTCATCAGGTGCGGTTCGTCGACTTCTGCCATGTCAACGCGGCGAAGCTGCCAGAGGCCGCCCGCGCGGTTTACTTGCCGCCGCGCCTTCCGACCGGTGATGATGTGGCGTAGCGCACGACGCGCCACCGGCTCGGGGCCTGGGGATCCCTCAGCTGGCATAGCGCCCCAGAAGGCTTCCGTTGCTGCACTTTCCTTCCGCCAATTCGGCCGCCCACCGACCGTCTCCCCGCGATGTTGCCCGGCTGGAGGACCTGTTCGATGACGACGTATGGGCGTTCAGCAACTGCCGGGTGGACGCCCCGGGCAGGCCCGTGGCCGAAGTCGACTGGATCTTCTATAACGCCCGGCACGGCACCCTCATGGTCAGCGAGTGGAAGGGATTCCCCCAACGCGTCGCGCTCGCAACCGACACGGGCACGCCTTGGCTGCTGGAGGGCGGCATGGCCGTGTCGAATCCGATCGAGCAGGTGTCGCGGCAGCTCGACGCCGTCCGTGCAGCCCTGCGCGGCGGCATCCTCCCCCAGCACTTCCCGGCGTTCGACGCGCTGCAGTTGCGCATCATGCAGAGCGTCTACTCCCCGCAGGTGGACCGGAACACGACCATTGAGCGGATCCGCTGGGGCAAGGTGTACGGCGACCTGCCGGAACTGGCTGCGGTGATTGCGAACTCGACCAGCCCGGCTCCGCTGTTGCTGCCCGACGCCGGCGCCCGGCTTGAGCTGGCCAAGGCGCTGTGTGCGCTGTTCCGCACCACCTTCCCCCACGAGGCAGAGACCAAGCTACGCGTCTCACCCAACGGCGGGGACACCGACGTCGTCCTCCGCATCAGCGCCATCCACCGGCAGATCGCGGCGCTGCACGGGGAACTCGCCGACCTGATAGTCGCCGCGGGCATGCGCAGCTCGCCGACCCCGCCGCCGGCCGTCGGCACGGCACCCCTGGCGGCAGTGAAGAACCCGCAACCAAAGGTGAACACCGCGCACGCAGCGGCCTCCCAGACCCCGGCACTCACCGAATACCAACGCATGCAAGCGCATCTGACGCGAAGCTTCCAGGGAGTCAACGGCAGTGCAGCCGCGGCAACCAAGGCGCTGGAGGAGGCATGGAGGTCGATCCTCGGCGACCCTCTCCTGCACGGCGAATCGGGCATCAGCGTGTCCCTTTTCGGCAACGTGGGAATGCCGCTGGTGAAGGAGCGCCATGGATCCCTTCCGAAGGTTCTCGGCATGCCGCTGCGCAAGTGGTGCGTGCTGCAGGCCGAAGCCGCCGGCCTCCAGCCGAAGGACGTTCCCGGCAAGCCCTCGAACCTGCGGGTGCGCTGAGCATCGGCGAACGGCAGCCTGCGCCCTGACAGCTGAGCCTGTCGGGCAGCCTTGGGCGTTGAACCGGAGATAGGATCTCCCTGGCCCAGCCAGGGGCAGCGGCTTTGCGGAGCTGAGGATGATGGGGGCAACTCAATGCTGGACTTGAAGCGCATTTACTGGACCCGCGTGGGACTTCGGCTGGCGTTCGCAGCCACGATGATGTGGTTGGCCGTGTCGCTTGCTCTGGCCTTCATGCCGAAGACGAGCGCCGGCACCAAGACACCCACCGTGTCAGAGGTATTCCGCGGGATGGTCGACGGGATCGTGGCCGCGGTGATACTGCCGGGCCTGCTCGCCATCGTCCTCACAGTTATCGCGGGCGTCATCACCGCCCGGGACGTCCGACGCCGGGATCCGGCGCGGCGCTTCACCCGCCAGCAGCGCCGGGAAGGAATGGCACGTGCCGGCGGCCAGTGCGAGATGGAGGCAGGTCACGGCCGCCGCTGCTCGCGGCCCGCTGAGCACGGCGACCACTTCTACCCGTGGTCTAAAGGCGGGTCCAGCAGCCTGCAAAACTTTGTTGCCGCCTGCGCCAGGTGCAACCGAGCCAAGGGAGCCAGGGTTCCGTCACCGCGCCAGCAGGAACGGCTGGAACGACGGCGGCTGGGCTACGTGGCGCCGGGGGCTGCCCTGAACGTCGGCGAGCGGCAGCCGCTCCCCTGACGTGCGTCGGCGCTAAACGAAACGCCCGCGGGCGCCGCCCGGTCCCCCGCCGCCGACCCGGGCGCTGCCGCGACCGCTATAAGTAGTCCCCGGCGCGTTCGCGGGCGATTTCCAACAGCGTCGAGTGGAACGCGACCTCGGCCGGGGCGTAGACCTTGTCCTGTCGCTGGGCCAGCAGCACCCGCCGCAGGGGCGCGGCGGAGCCGAGGCTGATCACCCGGACGTCAGGGTGCTGCAGGGCCACGGCCGTCTTTGGCACCATGGCCACGCCCATGCCGACACTCACCATCGCCTGCGCTTCCTGGTAGTCGTTGGCCAGGAAGCCGATGGTCGGTTCGAACCCGGCCTCATGGGCGGAGCGCTGCAGCACTTCGACGACGGGGTGCGCCTCGGCCCGCACGATCCAGGATTCCTTGCGGAGCTCCTCCATCCGGATCTCGTCGCGGTCGGCCAGCGGATGGCTGCGGGACACCAGCAGGACCGTGCTTTCCTGGAAAACCTCCGTGATCCGGATGGAATCGTCGTGAAAGCGGTTCCAGGGGTAGTCCCAGAGCAGGCACAGCCCGGTCACTCCGGACTGCAGGTCGCTCACCAGGTCGTCGAAGCGCGCACTGCGGAGGGACAGGCCAATCGCCGGGTACCGCTTCTTGAAGGCCCGGATGACCACCGGCAGGAACGAGCCGGCGAGCGTCGGAAAGGTACCCACAGTCAGCGAGCCCCGCTTCAGGCCGGCGATCTGGTCCAGGTCGGACTGGGCGGCCCGCATCTGACCGATGACCTTGCGCGCGTGCCCGGCAAGCACCTGGCCCGCCTCGGTAGGCACCACTCCGCGGGAGCGGCGGTTCAGCAGCGGCTGCCCCACTTCCTGCTCAAGCTTCCGCAGCTGCTGCGAAACCGCGGAGGGCGTGTACATCATCAGCTCGGCCGCGGCAGTGATCGATCCCTGCTCCACCACCTCCACCAGCAAGGCAAGGCGCCGAATGTCGAACAATTCCCGGTCAGGATCGTTAAGCAACGCTTTGCCCTTCTGTTGAATCGGTTAATTCTATACATTCCGCCGCGAATTGGCGGGGGTTTGCGCACCAATTCGACCGCGGTTCGCGCTCCGCCGGGCCACAGGCCGCCGTCTTGACAGTGAATGAAGCATCGCTACAGTCCCGTTCAGAAATCCAACCTTGTCTTCATTTGTGATCTGGATCAATCTCGAATCAAGCCCTTGAACTCCTCGGGGCAGGACCGAAGCTAGGAACAGACCATGAAGATCGAAGCGGAGTGGATGCGCGGAGGCACCAGCAAATGCTGGGTCTTCGAAACCGGCCAGCTGGACGAGACCGGGACCAGCCCGGACGTCCTGCTGCCCCGGCTGTTCGGCAGCCCCGACCACCGGCAGATCGACGGCGTCGGCGGCGCCACCTCCACCACCAGCAAGGCGATGATCCTGCACCGCCCCGCCGACGCCGGCGTCGACGTCGAATTCACCTTCGCCCAGGTGGGCATCGAAGAGGCCGCCGTGGATTGGGGCAGCAACTGCGGCAACTGCTCGGCAGTCGTTGGCCTGTACGCCATCGAAAAGGGCTGGGTGGTCCCCACCGGAGACGTCACCCGGATCGTCACCCGGAACACCAACACCGGCCAGGTCATCATCCAGCGGGTGTCGACGCCGGCCGGCGCCCTGCCGATCGTCCCGCAGGCCGAGATGCCCGGCGTTCCGTTCCCCGGCTACCGGGTGGGGCTCGGCTTCCTGGACCCGGCCGGCAAAACCACCGGCAGGCTGCTTCCCACCGGATCAGCCACGGACACCATTGTCGCCGGAGGAACCCGCTGGACTGTCTCCATGGTCGACGCCGGAGCACCGGTCGTGATGCTGCGCGCCGAGGAGCTGGGACTGGACCCGGAGCGCCACAGCAGCTGGACCGCCGGGCTGGAACTGCAGCTGGACACCCTGGAACACATCCGCCGCCAGGCAGCCGTGCGGATGGGGCTCGCGGCAACGCCCGGCGAGGCGGCCCGAGCCGTCCCCAAGGTCGCCGTCGTCGCCGCCCCGACGCGCTCCGACGCCGAGAGCGACGTCGCCGTCGTCATGCTTTCGATGAGCAAGCCGCACCCGGCCCTGGCCATCACCGGAAGCATCGCCCTGACCCTCGCGGCCCGCACCCCGGGCACGCTGCTTGCCGACATCACGGGCGGCACCGTCCGCCCCACCCTGCGGCTGCGCACCCCGGCCGGGGTGATCGAAACCTGGAGCGAGGAACGGGACGGGTCGCTGCTCGTCGGCGTCGACCGCACCGCCCGCACGATCGCCACCACCACCATCCACCTTCCCGAGGCCCTCGGCACCGCCGTCGGCGCCTCCCTTGCCAGCGCTACTCGATGAGGAGAGAGCATCATGACTAACATCGCAGAAAAGACTGCAGAACAGACCACAGAACAGACCACCGTACAGACGACCCCCGGCGACACCCGGGCCCAGCCCTCCGGGCGTCCCGACCGCCGCCGCCGTATCCTGCTGGTGACGGTAGCCGCGATCGCTGTCCTGGGTCTGCTGGCCCTCCTGTTCGGAGGTGGCCTGTTCAACCCCGCGGCCGCCTCTGAATCGGAGCCGACCATGACCGCCACCCAGATCATCCCGCTCGTCATCCTCGTGGTGATGTTCGTCGTCGCCACGAAATGGCCGCTGAACATCGGCGTCATGGGGCTGGTCGCCTCCTTCGGCGTCGGCTATTTCATGCTGGGCATGAGCGACAAGGAAATCCTGGAGGACTTCCCGGCCAGCATCGTCCTGACGATCATCGGCGTCACCTACTTCTTCAGCATGGCCCAGCGGAACGGGTCGATCGACATCATCGTCCAGACCTGCGTGCGGCTGGTCAGGGGCAAGACCATGCTGCTGCCCTGGGTGTTCTTCCTCCTGGCCGCGGGGCTGACGGCGCTGGGCACCTTCTCCCCGGCGGCGGTGGCGCTGCTGGCCCCGGCGGCCCTGGGACTGGCCTACGAGTCGCGCATCCACCCGGTCCTGATGGGCGCCTTCGTGATCAACGGAGCCCACGCCGGCGGCTTCTCCCCGCTCTCCGTGGCTGGTGTGCTGGTGCACGACATCGCGCTGAAGAACGGCTTCCCCATCTCGCAGGGCGGGCTGTTCACGGCCAGCTTCGCGCTGAACTTCATTCTTTCCGCCCTGACGATCGTGCTGTTCGCCCTGCTGGGCAAGCTGCGTGACAAGCACGGCAACGCGTACACCGGCCTGGAGACGCCCCGAGCCGGCCGCCCGAGCGGCCAGCAGCTCTTCACCCTGGTTCTGATCGCGGCGATCCTGGTGGGCACGCTGGGCTTCCACCTGCCGATCGGCTTCGTGGCGCTCTCTGCCGGCCTGCTGCTGGCCTTCGTCAACATCAAGGAACACAAGACGTTCATCGGCGGTGTCTCCTGGTCCACCGTGCTGCTGGTGGCCGGCATGATCACCTACGTCTCGCTGCTCCAGCACGTGGGCGTCATCGACACCCTCGCCGAGATGGCCCTGGCCCTGGGGGCGCCGCTACTGATCGCCTTGGTCCTCTGCTACGTCATCGGCGTCGGCTCCGCGTTCGCGTCGTCGACGGCGCTGCTCACCGCGTTCATCCCGATGGCCGGGCCGCTGCTGGCCACCAGCTCACTGAGCGCCTCCGGCACGGTCGCGGCTCTTGCCATCGCGGCCACCGTGGTGGACGTCTCCCCCTTCTCCACCGACGGCGCCCTGGTGGTGGCCAACGCCCGCGACAACGACCGCCAGCGCGTCTACCGCCAGCTCATGATGTACGCCGGTGGCGTGGTTCTGGTGGCACCAGCGTTGGCTTGGGCGCTGCTGGTGCCGACGGGAGTTATGTAGGCGGGACGCTCCTCTCACCCGCAAAAGGCGGGCTGGCTTCCATAGCTGGCCTGCCTGTTTGGTTTGTCGCGAGCTGCGCAGCTTTGCTCGTTTCACGGCGGCGGCAGCTGCATCCACTTGCGGGACGTCGGCCGCCGGGGCGTCCGCCTGTACAGCAGTGTGAGGGAGCGGACGACGGCGGCCTCGTCGTCAGCGACGACCTCCCGGCACGCCTCGCCCCGGTGGAGGCGGGGTTCGGTCCGCGGCTGGGGCGGATGGCCGACACCTACATCGCCGTGGCCGGCATCGATGCCCCGGCCACGGAGCCCTGCCGGCGGATGACTGGCTCCCTGCCGAGTCCGGGGCGCGCTTGGACCTGGCTGCCGAGGGCGTCACCTCGGTCATCTGGTGCACCGGCTACGACCTGGACCTCACCTTCCTCGACGTGCCGGTGCTCGACGAGTGGAACTACCCGCTGCACGGCCGCGGCATCACCGAAGTCCGGGCCTCTACGCCGTGGGCCTCCCTGGCTCACGAAGCACCTGTCGGCCACGCCGTCCGTGGTGGGCGACGACGCGGAGTTCGTGGCGGGGCACATCACGGGGCGGTGACGCCACGGTGCGAGTCCTATTCGAGCGGGGATGCCTTGCTTGGGTCAGCTCACTGCCCCACAACGACGTTCTCAGATAGGGTCCATCGACGATGAGATGACGGCCCTACCCCCGTCAGGGTTGCGGGGCGCCGCTCGTTTGAGGGCATCGACAAAAACCTTCATTTCATTCTCCGGTGCGCCGGCTTGCCTCATAAACTCTCCCAAGACGATGCAATTCATGAATGGCACAGCCGGAATGCGGTCAGGGTTGTCCATCAAATGGCTCCACAAACTACGGAACTGATCGTCCCCGTCGGCCACGTAAGTCCAGCTGGTGATGAGCGCTGACTCGACGTTGGTGGTAGCCCTGGCAGCCAAGGAATAGCCGTGTTCCGTTGGGCCGGGCTCCTGGCTTTGGAACGGCGTGAATTGTCCATGGCGCCCCTTCGGGACCGGTATAGGAAGGAAGCGATCATCGCCAGTGTGAGGGAGTTCGAGGATAGTGTAGATATGGCCCGCGGGAGATACCGTCCACCCCGCGCTTTTGTACCAGCCTTCCAAGCGCTCAGGGATGGATGCCATAACCTCTCCGTATCCCTGCTTTGCAGCGAAGCTGCGAACCCGGGACAGCAGCAATGTCCCGATTCCTTTCCTGCGATTCCTCTCGGCGACGGTTACGCGGGGCATCAACAGCACGGACTTGCTTACGCGCCCATCGGTCGACACCATGCGTTGAACCACCGCGAAGCCGAGTACTTTATCCTTCTTATCTACGGCGACAAAATGTACCGACCCGGTTATATTGAACGGCCCTACGATTCCTTTGAGCTTCGCCACGGGATCATAGTCCGGCCCGAACTTCTCAAGCTCACGGTCTTTTTCAAAGGGGAAAGCATCGTAGGCCAAGGCCATTACGGCCTTGCAGTGACGCTCTGACATCGCGCGAATGGTGTAATCGGGTTGCTTGCTCATTCAACTTCCTAAATGTCCTTTGGACGCGTTCTCAACTTCTTCGGCTTGCGCCTTTCCTGCCAGCCAGTGGCTTCTTTAGCCTCGCGCAAGTCGCCTGTCCCACCTAGGTGGAGCTTACCGGGCAATAATCGGCGACGGTCCTCAGCTACTCACCATCGCCGCCCATCCTCCCAAGCGTCGTGGATTCGTCCTTCACCGCTTCCCTATCGACCCGTAATGCGTCTAGGAAGTTCAAACTCAAGGCAACTCAAGTCCTTCGGCTTCTACTGCCGGTGCCCTAGCCAGATGAGCGTACGGGGGTTGGCACAAAAAACCTTCTGGTGATTCAGGAGCCGCTACAACGGAAACACCACATAGGTCGCTTGGAACTCATCTGGTCGTCACAAGAGGAGTACGTTGACCAGACCTGCGTGCGAAAGTGACAAGGGCTGGAGCGTCACCACACTCGACCTGCACGCCGTCGGGTTGCCGCGGCCGACCAGGGACGGCTCGTCCATCCGGGCGGGCGTGGGCCGCGGATGGACGACTGGCCTGACACTGTTGGCCAGCCAAACGGACCGCCGTGAATGGGCCTTGCAATGCCGATGGCGCAAATGCCTGAACCATCAGGTTTCATGATAAATTTCGGCTGAGTGAGCCCTGAACTAACAGAGGTTCTCAAGTCTGCCGGGGGGCTCGTGAAGATCATCGACAACGTCAACGACCTGCTCGGTGACGATCTCAAGGCCGAGGTCATGTCCGGGTCCAAGGTGCGCATCGCCGCGTCGACGTTCTCGATCTTCGCCTTTGAGGCTCTGCGCAAAGAACTGGAGCAGGTCGATGAGCTGCAATTCATTTTCACGTCGCCGTCCTTCCTGACGACTCAGGTGACCGGCAAACTCCACAAAGAGCGACGCGAGTTCTTTATTCCCCCGGAAGGTCGAGCCGAGTCGAACCTGCACGGCTCCGAGTTCGAGGTGCGGCTCAGGAACAAGCTCACCCAGCGCGCAATCGCGAAGGAATGCGCCGAGTGGGTGCACCGCAAGGTCACCTTCCGGTCCAACGCGACTGGAAACCCCATGCAGCAGTTCGCTGTCGTGGACGAAAAAGCCGCGTACATGCCGCTCCAGGGCTTCACCACCGCCGACCTTGGCTACGAGCGCGGCAACGCAGTCTCAAACATGGTGCAGCGCATCGACGAGGCCCCGATGACGGCCCAGTACATCCAGCTGTTTGACCAGATCTGGAACAATGCGGAACAGCTCGACGACGTCACCGAGGCGGTCCACAACCATATCGCCAGCGTGTACGCAGAGAACTCCCCCGCGCGCATATATTTCTTGATCCTCTACAACTTGTTCGCGGAGTTCCTCGATGAGATCAACGAGGACGTGTTGCCCAACGACCGCACCGGTTACCAGGACACGAAGGTCTGGCAGAGCCTCTACAATTTCCAGCGCGACGCGGCGACGGGAATCATCAACAAGCTGGAGACCTACAACGGCTGCATCCTCGCCGATAGCGTCGGCCTCGGCAAAACGTTTACCGCTTTAGCGGTGATCAAGTACTACGAACTGCGCAACAAGTCGGTGCTAGTGCTCTGTCCTAAGAAGCTCGCCGAGAACTGGACGAACTACAACGCCAACCTCACGACAAACATTTTTGCCGAAGACCGGTTAAACTACGACGTCCTCGCTCATACCGACCTCTCGCGCACCGGTGGCGAGTCTCTGGGCTTGCGACTGGACCGGATCAACTGGGGCAACTACGACCTGGTCGTCATCGACGAGTCGCACAACTTCCGCAACGCCGACTACGCCGAGGAGAAAGAGTCCCGCTATCAGCGGCTCATGCGGAAGGTCATCCGCGAAGGCGTGAAGACCAAGGTGTTGATGCTGTCGGCGACTCCGGTAAACAACCGGTTCAACGACCTGAAGAATCAGCTCCAGCTCGCCTACGAGGGTGAGTCGGAGAACCTTGCCCGGCACTTGAACATATCGACGACGGTCGAGAAGGTCTTCAGCGACGCCCAGCGCGTCTTCAACGAGTGGTCCAAGCTCGCCCCGGAGGACCGCACGAGCGAGCGCATCCTTCAGATGCTCGACTTCGACTTTTTCGAACTCCTCGATTCGGTGACGATCGCCCGGTCACGCAAGCACATCCAGGCGTTTTACGACACCACAGACATTGGCGGCTTCCCCGAACGGCTGGCCCCAGTGTCGATCCGTGAACCACTGACCGACTTGGCGGAAGCGCCGAGCTTCAATGACATCTTCGAGCAGCTCCAGGCTCTCACTCTTGCCGTCTACACTCCGCTGGCTTACGTATTCCCGAGCAGGATCAGCAAGTACGAGGATCTCTACAACGTTACCGCAGGCAGCGCCCGCTCTAACCTCGGCCAGCAAGGACGCGAGCAGGGCCTGAAGAAGCTCATGACCGTGAACCTCCTCAAGCGACTGGAAAGCTCGGTTGACGCGTTCCGGCTGACGTTGGCGAAGATCGAAGGCTCCGTAAACCGGACCCTGCAGCGCCTTGACTCCCACGCAGGCCCGCTCACAGAAGTGAGCGCTGACCTGGCGGGTCTCGACCTCGATATTGACGACGAAGACGACGCGAACGTCGAGGCACTCTCGTTCGGCGAGAAGATCAAGATCGACCTCGACGATCTCGACATCGCATCCTGGCAGCGCGACCTGTGGAACGACCGCGAGACTCTGCGCGAGCTGCTCGACGAGATGCGCAAGGTCGTCCCCGCGCGCGACTTGAAGCTACAGCGGCTCAAGCAGCTCATCACCGACAAGGCCGCAAATCCAATCAATGAGGGTAACCGCAAGGTGCTGGTGTTCTCCGCCTTTGCTGACACCGCCAACTATCTCTACCGCGAACTCGCCCCCACCCTCCAGAAGGCTGGGCTCGAGGCCGCCGTGATCACGGGCGGAAGCCACGGCTCTAAGACAAGCTTGGGTACCGGGTTCGACTTCCAGCAGGTGATGGCGCTGTTCTCCCCGCGCTCAAAGCAACGCCACGCGACCATGCCGAACGAAACCCGTGACTTGGACGTGCTCATCGGCACGGACGTGATCAGCGAGGGCCAGAACCTTCAGGACTGCGATTACCTGATCAACTACGACATCCACTGGAACCCGGTCCGAATCATCCAGCGCTTCGGCCGCATCGACCGTATCGGTTCCATCAATGCCCAGATTCAGTTGGTGAACTTCTGGCCCGATATCTCTCTTGATGAGTACATCAATCTCAAAGAGCGCGTCGAGAACCGCATGGTCATCGCCGACCTCGCGGGCACCGCGAACGACAACGTCCTCACCCTCGAAGACTCGGACGCCGCGTTCCGAAAAGACCAGCTTCGCAAGCTCCAAGACGAGGTCATCGAATTGGAGGACGTCCGCGCCGGTGTCTCCATCACCGATTTGGGCCTCAACGACTTCCGTATGGACTTGCTCGGCTACATCAAGGAGTACGGCGACCTCGCCACAGCTCCCAAGGGCCTCCACGCCGTCATCCCCGCCGACCCCGCCAACGGGCTGAAGCCCGGGGTGATCTTCGTGTTGCGGAACGTGAACGCAGGTGAGGACATCAACCGCGGCAACCGGCTCCACCCGCACTACCTCGTCTACCTCGACCAGGAGGGGAACGTCATCGCCGACCACACAG
This sequence comes from Arthrobacter sp. Hor0625, assembly GCF_052567525.1. Taxonomy (NCBI): domain Bacteria; kingdom Bacillati; phylum Actinomycetota; class Actinomycetes; order Micrococcales; family Micrococcaceae; genus Arthrobacter; species Arthrobacter sp. Hor0625. The sequence continues at coordinate 508,161 of NZ_CP199586.1, forward strand.
AGGCCAAGCAGCTGCTCGATCTCATCCGCCGGGGCTGCCGGCCCTACGACGAACCCGTTACCGACGTCGTGCACGCCTTCAATACAGCCACGAACGAGGGAGCCGAGATGAGCAAGTACTCCGAGTTGCTCACGGATGCGATCCGCTCGATGATCGATATCACTGAGGAGCGCGACATCGACAGCCTCTTCACCGGCGGCCACACCACGGCCCTGACCCAGACCATCGCGGGTCTGGACGACTTCGAACTGATCGCTTTTGTCGCCGTGGTCCGCCCCGTCCAGGGTGTACCAGCCAATGGTTGATCTGCTGTACCGGTGGCCTGTTGCGGCGAAGTTCGGCAGCCGGGTGCCGAAAGAGAAGTTCTACGTGAACGGCCACGTCACCGACCCCATCCGGGAGAAGTTCGTCACCGAGGTCCAGCGCATCACTTGGGCATACAAGCTCGCAGAAGTCACGATCAATCTCCCCGGCAGCCCTGCGGTGCCCGAGGTCCAGGTCTTCCAGATCGACGCTAAGATGGACGACGTGTCCGAGCCGGTGTTGACTGCGATCGACAAAGCGATCCCGTTCCCGGTTGTCTTTGAGATCACCCGCGGCGACGGCGCCCATCGGTCCGTTCGCATGGTCGCGGCACACAAGCAGCTCGGCGTCGGCGCACCCCAACTCAGCGCCTACTACTCGACGGGGTGGCAGCCTGTCGACACGGAGCGGAAGCCGGTGCCGACCGCCATCACCCTGTCTTCCCTCTACACCGCACTCCTGGGCCCGCTGATTCCGGCGCCAGTCCGGCCGGGTGAAGAATTGCCGGCGCTGGCGGCCAGGCTTCAAACCGTGCGCAAGCTCGAACGCGAGATCACCGCGCTGGAGAGAAAGCTCCGCACGGAGCCTCAAATAAACCGCAAGGTCGAGCTGCGGCGCACCCTCAGGACAAAGCAATCAGAGCTAGAGCAACAGAGGTAATCCGTGGAAAAATTACGCACAACATCGCCAGACCTGACCGACGCAAACGTCGACAAGCTTGCTGAGCTGTTCCCAAACGTCATGACCGAGACACTCGACGCCAATGGCAACCCGACGAAGGCCATCGACTTCGACCTCCTGCGCCAAGAGCTCTCCGACCACCTCGTGGACGGACCCCAGGAGCGCTATCAGCTCGACTGGCCGGGCAAGCGCGCAGCCGCCTTTGCCGCCAACGCTCCCATCGCCAAAACCCTCCGACCGGTCCGCAAGGAGTCCGTCGACTTCGATACCACCAAGAATCTCTTCATCGAAGGCGACAATCTAGACGCACTAAAGTTGCTCCAGGAGTCCTACCTCGGCAAGATCAAGCTCATCTACATCGACCCGCCGTACAACACGGGCAACGACTTCGTCTACGACGATGACTTTGCTGAGTCGACGAAGGATTTCCTCGAAAGATCGGGGCAAATAGATGACTCTGGTGCGCGACTAGTTGCGAACCCCGATTCCAACGGTCGTTTCCACTCCGACTGGTTGAGCATGATGTACCCGCGCCTGCGGCTGGCGCGCAACCTTCTGAGAGATGACGGGGTCATCTGCATTTCGATTGACGACATTGAACGAGACAACCTCGGGAAGTTGATGTCTGAAGTTTTCGGGCCCGAGAACTTCGTTGACTGCTTAATCTGGAAAAAACGCTACGGTGGAGGCGCAAAGGAACGACATTTCGTTTCTCTTCATGAATACGTGATGGTTTTCGCTCGAAATCTAGCCGAGCTCCCCAACCTTGAGATCGCACTGACTGAGGAATCGATCACCCGTTACTATACGAGTCGCGATGCAAATTTTGCCGCTCGGGGGCCTTATAGGACCCACCCGCTTGAAGCAACCAAGAGCATGGACGCGCGCCCGAACTTGGTCTATCCAATCCCTGGGCCTAAAGGCGACATCTGGCCTGAGCGACAGTGGCTTTGGGGCAAGGACCGTGCCCTAGCTGCTCTTGAAGCAGGTGAGCTGGAGTTCGTCACGGGACGTGGCGGCAAGGTTACGGTGCACACCAAGCAGTATCTGAGAGACACTGACGGCACTCAGCGGCGTGGCAAGCCATTCTCGATCATCGACGATGTGTTCACCCAGCATGGGACGAACGAGATGATCGACCTTTTTGGGGATGCAAAAGTGTTTCCGTTCCCCAAACCGACTGGCATGCTTCGAAAGCTCATAGACGCCTTGGCGCCCGGCAATGGAGACATCGTCTTGGATCTGTTTGCTGGCTCCGGTTCCACGGCACACGCCGTCATGGCTCAGAATGCCAAGGATCGTCTGAATCGGCCGTTTGTGGTGGTGCAGGTTCCCGAGCTCGTCGCGGAGAAAGACGCCAGGAATGCCAAGTTTACGAACATTGCCGAACTCTCTCGCGAACGTATCCGCCGCGCCGGATTGAAGGTGGGTGAGGCGCTCGGGATCGAACAAGGAGCGCTGGACGTTGGATTCCGTACCCTCCGCGTCGACACCACGAATATGGCCGACGTTCTGCGTTCACCGGACGAGACATACCAGCTCGCGCTGGATCAGCTGGAGGGCAGCGTGAAGCCGGACCGCTCAGGTGAGGACCTTCTGTTCCAGGTGCTGCTCGACTGGGGGCTCGAACTGACCATGCCCATCGAGGTCGACCAGGCCGACGGTCTCGAGGTCTTCGTAGTCGAAGACGGTGCGCTTATTGGCTGCTTCGATTCACCCGTAAGCCCGGAACTTGTTCGCGCAATCGCCAAGCGAGAGCCGCTGCGTGCTGTGTTCCGGGATTCTGGATTCGCCTCAGATGACGCCCGCATCAATGCCGAGCAGATTTTTCGCGAGGTGTCTCCTGCGACAGACGTGAAGGCGATTTGATCCGGATGAAACTTCAATTTAAGGTCCAGCAATACCAGACAGACGCCGTCGACTCCGTAGTCCAGGTCCTCGCGGGGCAACCCAAACACGACGGCATGTCCTACCGGATGGACCCCGGGCAAGTGAGGCTCGCCGCTAACCCCACGCTGTTCGAGACAAGCCAGACACCTGACTCGGGTCTGCGAAACGCGGAGATCGCGCTCACTGGTGTGCAGCTGCTGGAAAACGTGCACAAAGTGCAGCGGTCCCGGAACCTGCCACTCTCGGCCAAGCTGGTCGACAGCAAGGCCGCCCCCGGAGCCCCTAATCTTGACGTGGAGATGGAGACGGGTACGGGCAAGACCTACGTCTACATAAAAACAATCATGGAACTGCACAAGCGGTATGGCTGGTCGAAATTCATTATTGTTGTGCCTTCGATTGCGATCCGCGAGGGTGTAAAGAAAACTTTTGAAGTGACGGCCGAGCACTTCCAGCAGGTCTACGGCACGAAGCCACGATCGTTCGTCTACAACTCCTCACAGCTCCACGAGCTGGAGCGGTTCAGCTCGGACGCCGGCGTGCAGGTAATGATCATCAACATCCAGGCCTTCAACGCCACTGGGAAAGACCAGCGGCGTATCTATGACGAGCTCGACGACTTCCAGTCCCGCCGCCCGATTGACGTTATTAAGGCCAATCGCCCGATTGTCATCATCGATGAACCCCAGAAGATCGGCGCAGACAACTCACTAAAGGCTCTGGCGCAGTTCAACGCGCTCATGATGCTGCGCTACTCGGCCACCCATAAGGTCGAGCACACTAAGGTCCATCGGCTTGACGCGCTGGACGCCTACAACCAGAAGCTGGTCAAGAAGATCGCCGTCCGCGGTATCACCGTCAAAGGCTTGGCCGGTTCCACCGCGTACTTGTACTTGGATGCGATCGAGATCGCCAAGGGCGCTAAACCCAAAGCCAGGGTCGAGATCGAAGTGCAGACGAAGGGTGGCCCCATCAAACGTCAGGTGAAGCGCCTCGACGTGGGTAGTAACCTACACGACCTGTCCAACGGAATCGAAGCCTACAAGGGCCTCTTCGTTACGGAGATCGATGCCAATCGCGACGTGATCGAGCTGAGCAACGGTGACGTCGTCATCGCCGGTCAGCTTGCCGACCGCGATGTGACCCAGGAGACGAAGCGGCGCATCCAGATTCGTGAAGTGATCCGCGCCCACCTCGACAAGGAGCGCGAGCTCTTCAGCCAGGGGATCAAAGTGCTCTCCCTTTTCTTCATCGACGAGGTCACTAAGTATCGCGACTACGACCGCGAGGACACACTAGGCGATTATGCCCGCGTGTTCGAGGAAGAGTACACCGCCGTCCGCGACGATGTGCTAAGTGAGCTCGCTATCGACGAAGCAGCCTCCGCTTATCAGGAGTATCTCCGCCGAGACGACGCACGAGCCGTGCACGAGGGTTACTTCTCAATCGACAAGAAGACTAAGCGTCAGGTGGAGGGCAAGGTGAGCGGCCGGGGGGACGACAAGGGCCAGTCTACCGACTCGGACGCGTACGACCTGATCCTCAAACAAAAGGAACGTCTGCTGTCGTTCGAGGAACGGGTCCGGTTCATCTTCTCGCACTCTGCTCTGCGGGAGGGCTGGGACAACCCCAACGTATTCGTGATGGGCATGCTCAAGAAGAGCGACAACACCATCTCCCGCCGCCAGGAGATCGGACGTGGTCTGCGCTTGGCAGTCGATCAACATGGCGAACGCATGGACAACCCGGTGACGGTGCACGACATCAACGAACTGACCGTGGTTACCGACGAGGCGTACACCGACTTCGTCGCCGGTCTCCAGAGGGAGATCGCGGAGTCCCTGGCTGCGCGGCCGCGCAAGGCGAGCATCAAGTTCTTCACCGGTAAGACTATCCAGACACCCAGCGGCGAGTCGATCGTCGAGGAGGCACTTGCGCAGGCCCTTTACAAGTACCTCATCAAGAACGACTACCTCAACGACGACGACACCGTTTCCGAGAACTACAAGCGGGCGAAGGAGACCGGAACGCTTGTCGAGCCGACCTCGGAGGTACTGCGGCCGGTCATCGACTTCGTCTGGCCGCTCGTGGAAATGCTGTACCTCGACGTGCCACTACCGATCGACGATCGTAAGCCGAAGAAGATTCCGCTCAACGAGGCGAATTTCGAGAAGAAGGAGTTCCAAGCACTCTGGGGCCGGATTAACCACAAGGCCATCTACCAGGTCGAGTTCGACTCCCAGGAGTTGATCCGTAAATGCATAGAGGTGCTCGACAAACACCTCAATGTCACTGCGATGCAGTACGTCGTGCAGGCCGGTGAGCAGCGCAAGTCGCTGGAGGCGGGCGACCTCACGAGTGGTGTGGGGTTCAACGTGTCGAGTACGAAGACCCACACCGAATCCGTCACTGCCGGTTCGCAGGTGAAGTACGACCTGCTGGGAGAGATTACCGAGAAGACGCAGCTAACTCGACGCACGGTCGCCGAGATCCTCGGTGGGGTTGCACCGGGTACATTCGCGAAGTTCAGGCTCAACCCAGAGCAGTTCATCACCGAAGCTGCCCGGCTCATAAATGAACAGAAGGCCACCGTCATCGTAGAACATCTGACGTATGACGCACTGGAGGACCGATTCGACTCGGCGATCTTCACGGACAACCAGACGAAGCAGGATCTGACTCATGCAGGCAGCACACTGACGAAGCACATCTACGACTACGTAGTTACCGACTCGAAGATCGAACGTGCGTTCGTCACTGAGCTGGACACGAGCACGGAAGTCGCGGTCTATGCGAAACTCCCGCGTGGGTTCTTCATCCCGACCCCGGTCGGGGACTACAACCCGGACTGGGCAATTGCGTTCACCGAGGGCAGCGTCAAGCACGTCTACTTTGTCGCCGAGACCAAGGGCTCCCTCTCGACCCTCCAGCTCAAAGGCATTGAAGACGCCAAGATCGAATGCGCTCGCAAGTTCTTCGCCTCCCTGAACGATAAGCACGGTCACGACGTCACGTACAACGTCGTCACGGACTATAGCGAGCTCATGCAGCTCGTTGGGCCGGACGCGGAGATGGCTGCCCAAACGGAGTTCGCGATAGCGGGAGAGGGGAGCTGATCGGAGCTCGACCTGAAGTCAGGGGGTGGTGCGGTAAACCCCGTCGATCCGTGCCGCGGGCAAGGCCAAGTTCTGAATAGAAAGCGAGCGCACCACCCATATGACCTCCCTCATCTCATGGCTCGACGCGTCCACCGAGGAGAACTCGAAGATGCGCGAGCTCGTGAAGCTTTTCGGCACGCCGGAAACCACCGATGACCTCGGCATGGGCCAGCTGCGCGACACGATCAGCAACAGTCTGTTCCCGGGCACGTCCGTGCTGCACTTGGGCGCGCGCTACATGCTGCTCGTCCCGTGGGCCTATCAAACCGCCCACCGCGGCACCCGGAATCCTGATGACCTGCGGAAGCGAGCCGAGGAATCGGAGCGGCAACTAATCGTCCGGCTCAAGGAGCGAGGAGAGGAAAGCTACATCGGCCGCGACGCGGGCCGAAACGTCCAGCAGCTGCCCTCGGCCGCGTACTGGACCGCGCTGCGAACCTACGGCATTGTCAACCCGGACACCGACCGCTCCGCCGTCGCCCAGCTCATGTGCGCCGACGCCCCCGCCCCTGAAGACGGCGAAAACAGCTACTCGGTCTGGAACCAGACCCTCCCCAAACCGCCGGCCGGCTTCCCGCAGGCCGAAGATCGCGGACTGAAGCTGTCCCACAACGAAGCCCGCTGGCTGCAGGAACGCATCCTGACCACCTGTCCCGGCACCATGCTGGCCTACGTCGTCGGATCCGAGGTCAGTCCTACCCCGGGACTTTGGGCACCATGGCTTGACCCGGCGTGCCGCGGCGCGGAAGGCGAGCCCGCGCGGTGGCTCACGGACGCAGAGGCGTTCTCCTTCATCCACAACGGCGCCACCATCCTCTACCAGCACCTGCTCGCGGAACTCTCGGCAAAGGTCTTCTCCGCCGGCGCGGATACCCTGGAGCCCACACGCGAGCTCCTCGCAGCGTGGGAAGTCCAGCGGGACAGTAAACGCGAGCTCCTCAGCGAATGGGACGTCGACGGTTTCATCGCCCGCGCCACGGCACTGAACCGCGGCATCAACAGCAACACCGCCGGCTTTGCCCGGCAGATGGCCGAGGCAGCCACAAGCCCCGGAAAACTGATCGACAACCAGGACTTCCGTGCCGCCGTCGAAACCCGGGAGAAGCTGATAAAGAAGTCCAACTCGCGGTTCCGCAACGAACGCCGGCTCCGCGCCTGGCAACCGCCGGCCCGGGTTGGCGCCCTGACCTTCCGCTGGACGCAGGTCCGCCGGAACGTCCTGGACATCCATGCAGGGCTCGCACTGGAAGGGCAGTCGAATGCTTGAGGCAGCAAACCGGCAGGCACTCACCCAGCAGCTGCGCCCGCCGGCAGGATTCCGGCTCTCCCACGCCGTGGGCACCACCTTCACCCTGGACATGACCAGCGCCCTTTCCGTTCCGCTGAGCTTCGTCGCGGGTTCCGGCGAAGAATTCACCAACCCGGTGGCGGTACTCAGCGCCCTGCGCAAGGTCTCCGACCGCGTTGACATCTTCTGCCAGGCCGGCCACATCAAGGCACCCTCGGACGCCTCGGACCTGCTCGCGCTGCTGGAACCGATGGTCCACCAGGTCAGCGTCCGGAGCGGGCTTTTCCACCCGAAGGTCTGGCTCCTCGAATTCGAGAACGGAGCCGAGCGCCGCTACCGTTTCTTGTGCAGCAGCCGCAACCTCACCACCGACGCCAGCTGGGACCTCCTCGTCCGGCTGGACGGCGAACCCGTTCAGGACACCGAAGATGCCGGGACGGACAGCGGGCCCCTGGCACGCTTCATCGCCGGGCTCCCCGACCTCTGCACCGTGACGCCCGACGCCGGGCGACTGGCCAGGGTGCGAGGCCTCGCCTCCCGCCTGGCGGACGTCCGCTGGGACCTGCCCGAGGACATCCACCGTCTGGCATTCCGGCCGATGGGCATGGGCGAAGACTTCGAACAGGGCTCAATCGCGGCGCACCTCCGCGACCCGGAGAACTTCATCGCGCTCAACAACAAAACCGGGAAGGACGCCTTCCTGGGCTACGACAAACTGGTCATCTCGCCCTTCCTTGATGACAAACTCATTGGCCGGCTGCAGGACACGTGGACGCGGAACCTCTACGTCTATTCGCGCGACGATCAACTGAACCTTCTCCAACAACAGACGGTCGCCGATAGCCACACGTCGTTCAAAGCCTTTGACGAGCTCGGCATCCCCGAATCGTCGGAGTCAGGACAGGATGATTCGGATGAATCCGGACTCCAGCGCGTCGCCGACGATCTCACCGGCCTGCACGCGAAGGCCTACTTCTGCGACTACGACCACTTCACCTACGCGCTCCTGGGCTCGGCGAATGCCACCGAGGCAGGGTTCACCCGGAACGTGGAGTTCCTGCTGGAAATGCGAGGAGCCAAGAAACGCCTCGGGGTGCAGCGCATCCGGGAGAGCCTCAAGGATGTGCCCTTCGCCGATTATCTGGGCACCGGCGGCGCGGCCCGCTCGGAAGAGGACGTTGCCGCTTTCCGGCTGGAGAACGCCCTACGGGACGCTGCAGCGCAACGGTTCCTCCTCGATGCCGTCCCCGACTGCGATACCAAAAACACGTTCACGGTGACCGTCTCGCATGACTGGTCGCCGAAGCCCGAGTTCACCGCGAAGTTGCGGCTCCTCTCACTCGCCCAGCCGAGCGCCGTCGTCGAGCCGTCCGGCGGCCAGCACGAACATGCCTTCCGCGCCATCCCGCTGGCTGATGTGACGCCGTACCTGGTGCTCACTCTGGAGGACCCGGCGGCCGGGCTGTCCAAGAGCACGGTGATCCAGGGCAGTCTGCGCACCGATCCCGCGGGACGGCTTGATGAGATCATCGCCCGCCAGCTGGACGACCCCCAGAAGCTTCGCCAGTTCCTGCTGTTGTTCCTCACCCCGGAAGATGCCCTGCCAGGGTCGGGAACGGGCACAGGTTGGTTCGCCGGCTCAGGCTTCGGCGACGGATCCACCGCCGGGCTCTTCGAAGCGATGGTGGGCGCGATGGCGGGCCCGGACGCCGCCTCGGTCTTCCCGGATCTGAAGGTCGTCATGGACCGGCTGCTCGCCCTTCGCGGCGATGACCCGGAAATTCAGCAGCTGCACGCGCTCTGGACGGCAGCCACCGAAGCATTGGACATGGGGGAACTTCATGGGGTTTGACGCAACGCCCGCGCTGGACGGACTGCGGGGGTTCCAGCGCCGCACCGTGGAACATGTCTTCAAGCGGCTCTACCTGGATGACCAGCCTGCAGACCGCTTCCTCGTCGCGGACGAGACCGGGCTGGGCAAGAGCATGGTGGCCCGCGGCGTCATAGCCAAGGCCATTGAGCTGCTCGACCGGCCCGACTCCGGGGTGAACCGCATCGATGTCGTCTACGTTTGCTCCAACGCGGACCTGGCCAAGCAGAACCTCAGCCGGCTGAACGTCACCGGGCAGAAGGACATCATTGAGTCCGGCCGGCTGACACTCCTGCCTACCGAACTGGCCAAGCTCAACGCTCCGGCCGCGCCGGGAACACACAAGCGCGTCAACTTCATCTCTCTGACCCCCGGAACGTCATTCAACGTCGGCGGGGCAACAGGGCAGGCCAAGGAACGCGCGGTGCTCTTCCGCATCATCACGCAGCTCGGCGTGATCGGCGAGGAACAGCACGACGACGCCGTCGAGCTCCTGCGCGCGGGCTCGGCCACGCAGAACTTCGGACGCCTTGTCCAGTACATGCACGAGCAGTTCCCCGACGGTTTTGCCGTCCCTGTACGGAACCGCTTCCGCACGCTGGCGCACCAGAGCGGCAACCTCCCGGCGTTCCGCAAGGCACTGCGCGAGGCGACTCGTGATGGGGCGGAGACGGTCCGGCCGCGCATGAGCGCCATCATCGGCGGGCTTCGCGGAGACCTTGCCCAAGCGGGGCTCGATTGCCTGGAACCCGACCTGATCATCCTGGACGAGTTCCAGCGCTTCCGCGATCTGCTCTACTCCCCCGGCACCGCGCCCGACGACGAAGATTCCGCGGCAGAGCTGGCCAGGCAGTTCCTGAACTACGAGGGCGCCAAGCTGATCCTGCTCTCGGCTACGCCATACAAGGCCCACACCGGGGCGAACGAGGAAGACGGCGATGACCACGCCGCGGATTTCCGGCAGCTGCTGCGTTTCCTGAGCAGCGAACGGCCGGGGTACATGGAAAGCCTTGAAGCTGACCTCGACGGACGCCGGACCCAGCTGCTGAAGCAGGTCCCGGACAATGCCCTGACGCACCGCATCGAGGACGGCCTGAAGCTGTTCATGAGCCGCACGGAGCGGCCCCAGCTGGGCAAAGACGACATGCTGTCCGTGATCGAGATGGCACCGACCGACGTCCGCGCCGGGGATCTCACCAGCTACAAGTCCCTCTCCGCGCTGTTTCGGGCAGCGCGCACCGGTAACCCGATGGAGTACTGGAAATCCGTGCCGATGTTCACTCACTTCCTTACCGATTACAAGGTTGGCAGGATGCTGGACGGCAGAATCCACTGCGACCGCGAGACCGTTGACCCGGTACTGCCGGCCCTGACCACCATCGATCCGGATGCGTATCGCAGCTACGGTGCCGTGGAGACCGACAACGCGAAATTCCGGACCGTGCGCGAGCACACCGTCGGCCAGGGCTGGTGGAAGCTGCTGTGGATGCCGCCGTCGCTCCCCTACGTGAAGCCCTCCGGGGTGTTCGCCGAGGTGGGTTCGGACGTCACCAAGCAGCTGGTCTTCTCCGCCTGGAACGCGGCCCCGACGGCGATCACGACGATGCTCTCCTACGAGGCCGAGCGGCAGATCCTTGAGGGGTCACCGCTGCACGGCGAAAACACGGCCGAGGCCCGCAAACGTTTCCGTGGCAGGCTCCGGTTCCGCGTCCGCGACGGCGAGCCGCAGGCGATGTCCACGCTGGCGCTGTTCATTCCCCACGCGGCCCTGGCACTGTCAGGCGACCCGCTGGAGAGCGCTTCCATGAGCGGTTCCCTCGTGGCCGGAGACGCAGTGCGGGATGCCGCAGCGGCTACCGCTAAGGCAATGGTTGGCGGCGCCGTCGTTGATTCGGCCAGTCGGCTCGGTGCATGGGCGGCCTATTTCTCGGTGCCTGGCGCTCTGCCGGCAGAGTGGAACGACGACGCCAAACTGGCGGCGCGTGAGCTGCGGGAGCTGGACGAACTCACCCAACGGCAAGGCAAGGCCTCGGACGACGGGGACACCGAGCAGGAGGGTGGGTCGGAGGCTGGCCTCTACCTCGCACACGTTGACCGGATGCTCGAGGCCGTGGGCGGCGAGCCGGCAGGGTGGGAGGACGGAATCGAAGACCTGGCCGTCAACTCCCCCGCCAACTGCGTCTACCGCGCCCTGAAGCGTGTGGTTCCGGACGATTTTGACGGCGCCGAGCTGTGGAAGGCCGCCGGGTTAGCGGCGACTGGCCTGCGTACGCTGTTCAACCGGCTCGATGCCACCGAGCTGCTGGACAAGCTCTACCCCGAAGGCGACTACTGGCAGAAGGTCCTGCGCTACTGCGAAGCCGGAAACCTCCAAGCAGTGCTGGACGAGTACGTCTTCCAGCTCCGAAGCCAGCAGGCTCCCGGGGAAATCACCGTCGAGCAGCTGTTGTCGCTGGCGGACGACATCCGGCGCTCGTTGTCCCTCAAGCCTGCGCAGATGCTCGCGAAGTATCCGGACGGTTCGCACGAGGATCTCCGCATGGGCAGCCGCTTCGCCGTGCGCTACAGCAACGCCAAGACCGACGACGGCGACAGCAACCGTATGCCGGACGTCCGCCGGGCCTTCAACAGTCCCTTCTGGCCGTTCGTTCTTGCGTCTACGTCTGTGGGCCAGGAGGGCATCGACTTCCACTGGTGGGCTCACTCGGTCATCCACTGGAACGTGCCCGGCAACCCAGTCGACTTCGAACAGCGCGAGGGGCGGGTGCACCGGTACCTGGGGCACGCGGTGCGAAAGAATGTTGCCGAGGCCCACGGCGCAGAGGTACTGAAGCCCGGCGTCACGGACCCCTGGGAGACGCTCTTCTCCGTTGCCGCAGCTGACGTTGCCGCCCACCCGGAAGATTCCAGCACCGAGTTCGCCCCGCACTGGATCCACCCCGGCGCACACAAAATCGAGCGGCGGCTGCTGGACCACCCTTTGAGCCGCGACGTGCCCAGGACCAAGCACATGCTTGCGGGGCTCGCGAAGTATCGGCTCACGCTGGGCCAGGCGCGGCAGGATGACTTGCTGGGGTTGATAAAGGACGGGACCGAGATCAAGCCGCTGAATTTGCGGCCCTGATGGGTGCGAAGGAGATAAGTGCCGAAGCTTCCCCGCACCAATGCCCGTTAGACCCGACAGGTCCGTCGGTCACGGACTCCTGTTGGTTTTAGGTTCTCGGGTGGGGACAACCTTATCAAGCACTGAACCGGTGCTTGATGTCCTCACACGAACCGGAGCTTCTCAATATGGCGCCGCTGTTCTTTTTCGTCTTGCTTTACGTGGACACTGACTAGGACCTGGGCGCCGTCCGGTTTGTAATAGATGCGCCCCATGTCCTCGCTGCCTGCGATGCCCGTCGCCAGTTTGGACACCTCGCGCCAACCCCGGAAGCCCTCGAGATCCTTACCTAGAAGCTCTCCCATATCTATCTGCGTCAGCACCCGCAGCACAGAGGCCGGCGCGTCCAAATTAGCCAGCACTTCCACGCTGTCCAGTACGAATGTGAGGCGCAAGAAGGCATTGTCCAAGAAGCCGGAAACACCACGACGAGGAACTACATGGGCGGCAGCAGCTCGGCGCCGTTCTCGGTCCTGCTGCCCGAGTTCATCCAAGCGCTCCTGAAGGGAAACTACCAGCGCTTCCAAAGCGAGAATTCGGTAATCGCTCTCCTCTGTGTGCTTCCGAAACATCACAACAGCGTTGGAAAGCTCAGAATTCTCGCTCAGAGCCAGCTCCAGAAGTTCTTCCGTGTCCGACTGCTTGACAAGATAAGCCTTGGCATCGGCACTTAGCTCATGAGCGTTGCTCAACTCTGAGATTTGATCGTGCAGCGATTTCTGGTAAATCAGCGACCGATCCAAGTCTTCCAAGAGTTTGGTTTCGTGATCGGTCGCGGCTGCAAGCCGCTGGCGCAGGAGAGCTATCTCATTTTCCGACTGTTTGAGACGACTCCCTAGCTCGGCCGTGAGGTCGAGCAGCTCCTCGACCCGTGCCGCCAGGTCCTCAACCGGAGTGGCTGTTGGCGCGGGTGGAGGCTCCGCAGCTCCCAGCTCAGGCGAGAACACCGCAGACACACGGGCTACCGCATCATCGTGGGAAATCTTTGTCCGGAGGCGTGCAAACCAGTCATAAAACTTGCCATCACTAGCAGGTCGGTGGCTGACATCCCAACGCTGCACGGCGAGGCCGGCGGCTTCCAGTGCACGAACAACATCACCAGCGACACGTTCCGGGCCATTAAAGACGACATAGTGGCCGAATGCGTTGGTGTCTACGTTCCAATCGCCCCGGAAACCTGTGAACTCGGGCGGGCGGGAGGCCGCGTTAGGCTGCGGAGCGTACGGGATAGCAGTACCTGCGAGGAGGAACCTGTTACAGTCCCCCACTTCCCACGATGGTCCGGCAATATTGACTACGCCACCGTCTAAGACGGGGTAGACCGCCCCCGCGTAAACGACACCGGCGCGCCCGTCAGGAGTCAACCGAACAGGGCGTCGAACCTCTTCGACCTCGGACGAGTCATTAACGACACGAACGAGGATTTGCTGTGCAGCCACCTGTTAAGCCACAGATGCACACCGGCAAGCCGGGTCACCCCACGGACGTTTACAGACGGCGCATGGCTGGTAGTAAAGATGCTCGGTCAATTGCTCTCGCGTGGCCTGGTCGGAAAGCCGAGCAAAAGCACCGGGTTTATGTTTGTACAACACATCCCCGGGAATAAGCGCTGCGTCCTTCTTATCTGCCACGTTGGCGCGAATGGCTAGGCCGCCGCTGGGCGTACATATCTCCGCATCAGCAAAATCAAGGAACTCTTTCGTGTCGCTGACGGGAAGTCCGATTCCGAACTCCAGGTCGAAGTAGGAGGCGCTCGATTCATCTTTGCGCTGGCTTGAAGAAGCTCTAACAGACAAAATAAGATTTTCGTCGATCTCGACATCGAGCTCGAGGCGTTCGACCAACGGCGGCGCGGTGTGGTCCACAGCTATGGCAACGACGCCCAACGTGGTTCGAGGATCGCTCGCCTGCGGTTGTTCAGACAACTGAGAGGGAGCCACGATTGAGAATTTTGCCACACCGTCCGTAGGATCCGTGCAGTAAAGATGGATCCGATCTTGGCGCACCTCGCCATCATTTGGCATAGGTGTTCCTGCTCTGAGGAGGGGGAGACGAGATCCACGTGCCATCTCCAACTCGACCTGCTTGGCCAGAACTAGCCTTTGCGAGTCGTGAGCGATCCACCCGGCCCCTTGCGAAACAAGCGTCGCGCTGTTCTCTGGGACCAGAACCCGCTCAGGCCCAAATAGCTCGTGCAACCGGCCACGTATGCCCGGCATCGCAGCCATTCCGCCGGCCACGAGACAGAGCGAAACCTGGGCAGGAGCCATCCCAACGCTGTCCAGAAGCGATTCGATCTCACCAATGCCTTGTGTTACTAGGGGCCGGGTAATGGAGTCAAGTTCCTGTCGGCTTAGCGGGTATTCCAAGGTGGTTCCCGAGTCAGAAAAATAGTCGGGGCTATAGAACGTAACTTCAGGACGCTCTGAGAGCGCTATCTTATTGCGCTCTGTAGTTTGCAGGAGCCGCAAGCGAGCCTCGCGCCGCGGGCGATCTGATTCTGCGATCCCGTGTTTTTCCGAGAACCGCTTTACAACCTCATCACGGATAACTTTGTCGAATTCGTCACCGCCAACTTGGTCAGTTCCGCCGTTCCGGAGCTGGAGGATGCGTCCGGGCTCGATTCGACACAATGTGAGATCGAGCGTTCCGCCACCCCAATCGACAACGAGCACGTGGCGCCGCATCAGCCGCCGAATCTCGTTCTCAGGATTAGACGCCCCCCGCAAATGACCGTACAGAGCGGCCAACGGTTCGTGCACAAACTGAGCGACGGAAATTCCAGCCCGCCCAAATGCATCCCTAAGTGCGGCTCGGCGCTGCCCATCCATGCTCACGGGGATTGTAACTACAGCACGATCCAGCGCTCCCAGCACGCGGCGTTGAGGGCTCTGACGAGATTCGGAACGTACGTGGCGAATAACGTCGGCCACGATATCAACCGGGCTGCGGTCTACTCCGCCGACATTTATCACCTCTTTTCCCAGCTGAAACTTAGGTGATCGCACGGTACTGCCGTGGACACCCAAGCCGACCTCTTCGAGAGCGTGGCGGGCCTCCCGGCCTACGATCACTTCTTCGCCTTCGTAGCGGACCACAGAAGGGTGGGGTCGTCCCTCCTCATCGAGAACGTCGATGACGCGATCTCCCACGACCACAGATACGAGACTGTTTGTTGTCCCGAAGTCGAATCCCGCAATCACTGCGTACCTCCATCAACGTTCCTAAGTCGCTTGACCTCAGCGTCTATGGCGCCGAGAGCCCGATCTACGAACTCCTCAGCTACGCTGGTGCTTCCGTGGCGAAGAGCGTGCAAACCGTCGCTAAGCAGCTCGACTTGAGCGGTTAGTCGCCGGACGACTTGCGTGCGGAGGGTCTCGTAGTCGTCTACCAGGTGACTCTTGTCGACCACCCGACTGCTTTGTTCCTGAGACAGACGGCGTGACAGCTCCGCGATCTGAGCGGTCAGATCAGCGGTTTGAGCCTTTGCCGCATGCAGTTCGGCTGACAAGGTCTTTTGGAGTGTCTGCGCCTCCTCCGCAAGACGCTTTTGGTAGTTCGTTTGCGACCGCGCTTCGGCCGCCGCCCTTTCCGAGTCATGGAGAAGAACCTCGAAATATCGAGACAACTGGCTCAAGGCCTGCGGGTTTTTGGCATTCGCGAGTGTCGCCGCTAATTTCGTGGCGCTTCGCTGGCGGGGCGCCCGCCAGACGAAGGCCTTCATATCATTTATGAACTGCTCCGAAGTCCATCGATCGCGGAGAACGCGGAAGAGCGAAAAGGTGGTGACGGCATTAACCCGCATACGCTCCCGAGCGGATGCTGAGAATTCTGAGGCCTTTTGGAGCCCCAATGCTTCGAAGGTGATGTCATTGGCCGCAGCGCTCACGACGTCAGCGGTGAGAGCGGGTTTCGCGCTCGGGTCTGCCAATCCCCCCATCTTGTTCTCAAAAATCTTGTGGCTCGCCAAAGCGACCAGTACTAGCTCAAGAATTCTTCGGACGACATGCGAATTCAATGCATGTTCCCCCAGGGCAGCAAGCAACGTGGGTGGCACAGCAAGAAACGGATCCGAGACTGCCAGTCGCCGAACAGCCTCGATCTCGTTATCCCTCTGCGTCTTGTCGACAGAGAGCCCCTCCAAGTCCCGCCGTGCGAGATTCAGCTTGCGGCCACCCTCACTGTATGCGTACTCCATCAACGCCAGGATGGACTTTGGTCGAACGACCTTCGTTTCCCTGTCCTGTTCGACCGGATGCGCCGGTGTAACCACGGCCACTTCGCGCACGATCTCGCCAGAGGCTGCGGGGAGGTCGATATTCGGTCCGGAATCAGTGGTCACTTCTATGAAACTCCTTGAGATTGAAGCCGCGCTCGAAGGCCCGCATACCAGGTCTCCGCTTCACGGCTGTGGCGGAGGCGCTCGGCGTGGTGGCCTGCCGAAGCAAAGTCCTTCGCGGCGATGGCATGTTCCGCTGCGACTAAGTGCAGCTTAAAGGCGTCGCGGGGTAGTTGAGCCCCGATTTCGGAGGCCATGTCGGCGATGCTGCTGGCAGCGGTGCCGTCGAGGGGTAAGGCGCTCCACGCCAGGACCTGCTCGAGAACCGAGTCGCTGAGGGCAAAATCGAGGCTAGTGTGCGGCGACTGCGACAAACCCTCAGTGCGCAAAGGTTCACCTTTGAGTAGCGACTGAAAACGCAGGGAGACCTCGGCGACTCGTTGGCTCTTGGTTTTGGTCATTGCTCGTTGGAACTGATTGTAATGAAAGGCGACCATGCCACAGATCGCCTCTGCTGGCGGACGATCGAACGCTCCGAGGATCCCGACTGCTTGGTCGTATTTGCCTTCATATCCGCCGCCTTCGTGTAGTTGGCCGTGTAGCCCTGACTCAGCGACGTCTTCACGGGCCAGCACGCCGTACAAGTAGTTGGCTAGACCCGACAGATATCTTCCAGCTGTCGAGTACCGCTTCGCGCGCATGATGAAGTCGTCGATGGCACGAAGGCTCAACTCACCACCGTCGATGAAGCGCTCGAGCGCAGCATCCACACCCGCCAGATCTTCCTCTTCCGCAAGATCAAACTCGAACTGGGACGTCTGGACGACGTCCATGTTCGCCAGAGACACATCAAAAATGCCCGTCCGCTGAGATGATAGGACTTCTACAGCTTTAGCGGCAGGTGTCGGGACACCGTTGATCGTGACGCTATCGGCGTTACGGATTACCCAATCATTCACCGCAGTCTTCGCGGTGATTGTCAACCGGCTTCTACCGCATTCCCGCCCCTTGAACACCAGAACCGGACGTTGAATCGTGTGTCCCTCAAAGTTATGAACACGAAGATCGCGCTCAGTAAGAAAATCCACACGGCATCGCACGCAGGGAAATGTAGGTGGCTTTGGCGCGACCCTTGAGTCCGGGCCTTCGCCCGTTTGCTCATGGAACTCCAAATATCCGGTGTGCCAGAAACCCATATCCGCCTAACCCGCTGCTGGCTTCAGCTCAAGGAAGCCAGCAGCAAAGGCATGCCGGGCATCGGCACGGAGCATGTCTGTTGGCACATAAAAATCGCGGCAGTCATTCGTCGCCTTCTTGACCACGCTTGTACAGGCCCAAACAACTCTGTCCGCGTCCCAGAAAATGCCTATGGGAGGTGCCGAGACTTGATCTCGGAAAACCCCAAGACAACTTTGCGCCTCGTTGACTCGCCTTGTGGCATCTTTGACCACATTGCTTCCTTTCGACATGCCCCAAAACGTCGACCAGATTCAAAGGGTGGTCAAACCGCTCGATTAGATGCTGCGATCATATCGCCGTCGAGTAGGTGTCGCGCAACGCCACGCTATCGGCGCAGGAGCCGCACGACGATCTTTGTTAACAGCCGAGGAAGATTTGTGGGCCGTTCCCCCACCCGCAAACCAGAAGGCCTCGGCTTGGTACGTTGTTGCATTGACAAGACACGAACGCAGCTGCCCGAAATCGGCCACACCCAAGCGTTCGACACCGTTGTGGTCCTGGAACAGGAAGCCTTCCGAACCAGTTCTGGCAGGACCGGCCGGCTACCCTGTCGAGCATCCGCGCAAACCCGGACTCGAGTCCTGAACGCCAATGGTTCGGGCACCTTAGCTCGTGCGGCCAGGAGGCCGCGGGCGGCGAGTAGCTATAGACAGCAGCGGGCAGCCGCGCTGGGGACTTAGGCAAACTCCGCGGTCACGGCATCGGCATTTCCGGATGCCAACTGCCCTAGACTGGGACCGACGAAACGAGGTACTTGTGGCAAAGCAGATCCACGTTGTGGGAGCGGTGATTCTCAAAGACGGCCAGGTTCTCTGTGCCCAGCGAGGCCATGGCAGCGCTCTTGGCGGCATGTGGGAGTTTCCTGGTGGAAAGATCGAGGCAGGCGAAACGCCCCGTGAAGCTCTTGAGCGCGAGATCGTTGAAGAGCTCCACTGTCAGGTTGAAGTTGGAGCCGAAATTACTACCACCGACCATGAGTACGATTTTGGCATCGTGAGTCTCACAACTTTCTTCTGCGAGCTGGTAGCCGGAGAGCCACGCCTTACTGAGCACGCGGCGGTGAAGTGGCTCACGCCAGAAATGCTCGACAGCCTCACATGGGCCCCAGCCGACATTCCTGCAGTCGACATTATCCAGTCGGCTCTCGCCACTAATGGTTGATCTCACATGGGACTCCGCACAGACCGAGCTTGAGCAAGACGTTCACTTTGGGTACCTGAACCGTCATCTTTTGACCTCGAGACAGTTCAGCCCAGAAATAGTCTTTAATACCAAGAGCAATACAATGCTGAGAGTCTTGCGACAGAACCTCAGAACATGCACGTCATTTACCTTTTCGGTGGCATTTGTGTCACCGCGCGCAATCGCTCTCCTCAAGCAGGAATTCGCGGAGTTCAGTGGCAAGGGCCGAATCATCACTTCTGACTACCTGGGCTTCAACTCCCCGGACGCGTTCTCTGAGCTACTCAACCTGGCACGGCCAAGCAAACTCTCCGAGGCCTCCATCGACGTCCGATTGCACCATCGCAGCGACTTCCATCCCAAGGGTTACGTCTTCCACCACGCCGACAACGTAACGGCCATCCTGGGAAGCTCGAACTTGACCGAGAACGCGCTGGTCAGGAACCACGAGTGGAACCTCAAAGTTGCCGCCGCCCACAGCAGCGACCTCGCTAGCCAGCTTGACGAACTGCTAAAAAACGAAGTCACCGATTCAGATGTACTGACAGCCGACTGGATCGAACAGTATCGTGCAACTTATCTATCTCCCCGCCAGGACATCCTCACAGGAAGACGAGCGGGCCTCGGCCGCAATGGGCTTTCGACCGGAGACGCCGGAAGAGAGTCGATCTCACTGGCGACCGACGAAGAGACCGCCCTCCAGACCATTGTTCCGAATGCAATGCAACAGGCCGCGCTGGAGGCCATTCAAACCATGCGTCTGGATGGAAAACGCAAAGCACTCGTAATATCCGCCACGGGAACAGGCAAGACGATTCTGGCCGCACTGGACGTTCGTCAGGCGGACCCGGAGCGCATGTTGTTTGTTGTGCACCGGGAGCAGATACTCGACAAAGCCATCCGCGAGTTCCAACGTGTACTGGGGGGCAACGCCACGGACTTTGGCAAGTTGGCAGGCGGATCCAAGAGCTTTCACACAAAGTATGTTTTCGCCACGGTCCAGACGCTCTCTCAACCCGAGATCATGAAGCAACTCGCAGCGGACACCTTCGACTACATCTTGGTTGATGAAGTTCACCGAGCAGGAGCGGCAAGCTATCGGCGGATACTGGATCACTTCAAGCCAAAGTACCTCTTGGGGGTTACCGCCACACCAGAGAGGTCCGACGGCACAAACATCTATGAGCTCTTCGATTTCAACGTTCCTTATGAGATCCGCCTCAACCATGCCCTAGAGGCAAACATGCTGAGCCCCTTCCACTATTACGGCGTCGCAGACTTCGAAATCGACGACGGGACGACTACGACCGACCTGTCCTCCCTCAACCAGCTAACGAGCGAAGACCGAGTTGACCACGTTCTGGAAGCGATCTCGCTGTACGGCCAGGCTGGAGTTCCGCCCCGGGGATTGATTTTCTGCGGTCGAAAAGACGAATCTGCCGAACTTTCTAAACAGCTCAACCAACGAACCCTGCGCGGCCGGCCTCTGAGGACGGTCGCGTTGACCGGCGAGGACTCCATCGCACAGCGCGAAGAGCAGGTGGATCGCCTCGAGCGCGGTGAATTGGATTACATCCTGACCGTGGACATCTTCAATGAGGGCGTCGACATTCCCTCCATCAACCAGGTAATCATGCTCCGGCAGACTCAGTCTGCCATTGTTTTCGTCCAACAGCTCGGCCGAGGCCTCCGAAAGCACGCGAGCAAGGAGTACCTGGTGGTAATCGACTTTATAGGAAATTATGCCAATAATTATCTGATTCCCATCGCCCTGTTTGGCGACGAATCCCTGAACAAGGAGTCTCTACGGCAAAATCTAATCGCTGCGGAGGAAAGTGGGGTGCTGCCGGGTCTCTCCAGTGTGCGCTTCGATCGCATTTCGCAGAAACGAGTGTTGCAGTCTATCGTCGACACGACTCTCGACAAGCTGCAGAACATCAAGAGTGCTTTCGAAGCGTTGAAGAATCGGCTGGGCGGCAACCCGCGGCTGATGGACTTTTATCGATTTGAGTCCGTGGATCCCTTGCTCCTGGCAACCAGGTCCGACAACTATCCGATGCTGGTCTCGCGTTTGACCCAAACACCCAGCGGCCTCACGTCAGCCCAGAACATTTTGCTGAGGCTGCTATCCCACGAGGTCATGCCTGCGAAACGGCTTCATGAGACTGTCCTTTTGAGAGAACTTCTTATCACGGGACAACTCACGATCGATGAGATCCAAAGTAAATTCACTAGCCTAGGGATAACAGCAGATCTCCCTCATGTGCTGAGCGCGGTCCGATCGCTCACGACGGACTTTAACACCGACGGCGAGCGGAGCAAGTACAGCCCGGCGGTGCAGTGGCTGGACAACATAACGGTCAAGTTGACACCTGAGCTGGCCGAAAACTACAGCTCCTCTCGGATTTTTTCAGCGGCCGTGGATGATGTCCTAGCTACAGCGTCAGCGCTCATAGGCGATAGGTACTCCGGCGGCGATCCATTCAAGGTGGGCAAACAGTATTCCCGGAAGGACGCGAGCCGCCTGCTCTGCTGGCCTAAAAACCTGATGTCCACCATCTATGGATACAAAGTGGACCATCACACGCTGAGCTGCCCCATCTTTGTCACCTACCACAAGGCCGAAGAGGTCCTGGCAAGCATCGACTACGGAGATGAACTGCTAGACCACTCCACCATGCGGTGGTTTACCCGTAGCCGACGGCGACTGACAAGCCGCGAAGTGATGCCTATTGTCGCCAACAGCGTTGCACTGCACGTTTTCGTCAAGAAAGATGATAACGACGGCGCCGACTTCTTCTACCTCGGCCGAGCACGGTCAGAGAAGGCGATTGAAGGCACGATGGCGAACGACACTTCGTTGAGCGTGGTGCAGATGAATTTAAAATTTGAGGCGCCGGTCCTGCCTGAGATCTATGACTACTTCAAAGGTCCCATCACCGCTGAATGAAACGTCGACGACGGAATGGCCCAGCCGGAATTTAAGTCCTTATCTTTGATCTTCAGCACGCGCAATTTCTCAGCCCAGATAGATCGATTCGTGCGACGACTCGAAGATTCCTGCCTTCTTGCGCCAAACGGCTCTAACTTCAAATGCGTGTAATAGATCGAGTAAGTCGTCTGCCGGTCGGGATGGCAACAGCAGAGCCAAAGCTTCGCACTCGTCGATAAACCTCGCGTAATCCAATATCTGGCCCAAACCCAGCCTGACGTCGGGTCTGGTCGAGGATGCCTTGGCTTCGTAGAGGGTGAGCGTCTCCTCGTCGTAGATATCGGTGAGCAGGCGCTCTCTGGAGCCCCGCGGAAAGATCTCCCACCGGGTAAACGTTCTACCTTTGGCTCTCTGGAAATTAACAAACTCATCGATCAGTATCTGTTCGGCCTTTGTTGCAACAAGAGCATCGACGGTGGCCCGCCGGAACTCCGAGGCCACGCTGGTCTCTAGTGGTATTTGCCTCGCGCGCGAGAGACCAGCACTCGCAGGTGAGTCTCTCCATTCCTCTATGTTGGATTTTGGGACCAGCACGAAGCCCAGCCGTTTCAGCGCCTGCCGGGCCTGCCCCCCGCCACTGAAGGACGCGGTCGACAGTGGACCCCGGGGAGGAAACTGGATCCCGTAGGCAAAGGACAACAGAGGCTTCGAATCGTAAGCGACGCCGTCCACTATGGCCACGAACTTCGCTGATTCCGTGTAACCGTAGCGGTCCAAAAAGACTCGCCTCCCAAGTCGGCGGATCTCCGCTGCCGCCTGACGCACCGCGTCGGCACTGGTCAGGTCGCTTAGATTCATATTCCCGTTCCTTTCGGCAAGGCCCACATGTTTCCTTGATCAAATTCACTCGTCTAGAAAAGGGTGAGCTGCCCGTCCGGAATCTTATTCCAGTGCGCCGGCCGATTTCTTGCAACCCACGCGCACTCGATTGAGCAAAATTTGCGGTGTTCGGACCCGGCACTGCCCGCCAGGATAAAGGTCTTCATGCACGCGCTGTTCTGGCAAGTCTTGACGACCACAGGGAACCGCTTGGCATTCGCGGCGCACTCCCGGGAGCAGAAAACTCGTGTCCGGGCCAAATGCGCCGTAATGACATCCGTCTTCTTGCACTGCGGACAGGTCCATGCGATGCGGGGCTGACGTGCGACAACTTCGTCACGTCCATCACCCTGACGCGGCGATGGGTGTGTGAAATTTGCCCGCAGAGCCTCTGGGGATAACGGCCAAGTGTTTCTCTTGCGCCCGTTGCACCGCCGAACTGCTGTTCCAGGTCCTCACCGAACGGGAAGAAAAGAACTCAATTGCCATCGCCTCCAACGAGTCATTCTCTGGCTGGACGAAGACCTTCACTGACCCACGACTGTGCGCGGCGATCGTGGACCGCCTCACCTTCAACGGCACCATCATCGAAACCGGAACAGACTCTTACCGCCTCGCCCACACCATCGCCCAACAAAACAGTTAGTACCAGCAGGACAACGCCAGGTCCCTGCTCGCACTGTTATTGCTGAAATTTGAGAGCTGACGGAACTGGTTGCCCCCATACCGGTCGTGTCGCAT
Source organism: Arthrobacter sp. Hor0625 (assembly GCF_052567525.1). Classification (NCBI taxonomy): domain Bacteria; kingdom Bacillati; phylum Actinomycetota; class Actinomycetes; order Micrococcales; family Micrococcaceae; genus Arthrobacter; species Arthrobacter sp. Hor0625. The sequence continues at coordinate 531,766 of NZ_CP199586.1, forward strand.
ATGCGCTGAGTGGCGTTTGCGAAGACACGCAGGGGTCACCACCGCCCAATAGTCATTTCATATGAGTATGTTGCTTGCATGACTAAGCGTGAGATGAGGGAACCTACCTTCTTGGTACTTTCGGCTTTGGCGAGGGGGCGGCAGCATGGCTATTCACTGATTGCCGAGACCAACCGGCTCTCCCAAGGGCGGGTGAAGCTTCAGCCAGGCAGTCTTTATGCGACCCTGGATCGGTTGTCTGAAGAGGGATCGATTACCGTCGATGGCGAGGAAATCATTGATCGGCGCCTCCGGCGGTACTACAGGCTGACGAACCAGGGAGAGCAGCAACTGCGTTCCGAAATCGACCGGCTCGAGGCGAACGTCACGGCTGCCCGCGCCAGTCTCCAAATCCGCACGGCTGGAGGATTCGCATGAGCGTCGAGGTGTCCCGTTTGGAGCACAGTTACCGCCGAGCACTGAAGGCTTACCCTGGGAAGTGGAGAGCCCGATACGGCGAGGAATTCATCGGTGTCCTGCTCGATGTGGCTGAAAGCCAGCACCGCATACGGCCGACCAAGGCGGAGTTGATCGGTGTCGTATTCCACGGCCTCACCGCTCGCGTAGTGCAGATTCTCGCGAGGATCGCGCCGGCAAGGAGAAGGGATCGTGTGGCCGCCGCGGCTACTATCACGATCACATCGCTGGCCGCGATCATGATGGTCCTGGGCGAACTCGGCCGCTGGTTCCGTTGGAACTCTTACACACTGGCCGATGGACTCTATGGCCCGTTCACAACTGCAGCCTCCAGTATCTACCTTCTCACCCTCGCATCCTTCGGGGCTACAGTCCTGAGTCGGGACGGGCTCCGGAAGCTGCTACTCGCCCTTATTTTCCCCGTGTGCCTTGCTATGCCCCTGCTCTCACAGGTTGCCGGGGCAACCGTTCCCGTGCCTTGGTATGTCCCGGTTTTGTTCGCCGGCAGCAGCTTGCTAGCCCTTGTCGGCCAACCAACCAGGACCAGGGAGCTCACAAGAACTGTCCTGTGGGCAACCCCCGTTACAGCCCTGTTCCTGACTCTCACCAGTTACCTGCAGGGTGGTGGCTCCCAGAGAACCTTTTACGGTTCCCTGCTCCCGGTAGTGGATGTGCTGTCCTTGTCGCGATCAGCTGCTGAGATTCTCCTCCTGGCAACAGCGATTCTGGTCGCACGTCGGAAAGAGCTCCCTTTGGTGGTCCTCATCAGCATCGCGGCCTTGCCGCTGCCGCTGAGTGACCTGTTTGCGGGCTTTGTGCAACCAGGTACCCTCTCGATCCTCTGCTTCTTGGCTGCCCCTGTCGGTGCGTGGGTAGCCTGGAAACGCCCTCGACTCGAATTCGGAGACCCCAACAAGGCATCTGCCGGTTAGCATGGGCCGGTCATCGATGGTGGGTGGTCTTGGATCAGGCCGTCCTGGTGGTCCTGAGTTACGTTGACATATTCACGCGGGCAATCGAACAAAATCGAGCCTGCTCCTGACGCCGAACGGTCTGGAGTCCTTTCATGGTGAAAGTCTCTCCGCAGTTTTCGCATGGTTTGTAGATGTATACATGTGCCAATGTTTAGCTCCCCCTGTCGCTGCCTGGAAAGAAAGTAGCACCCCGGACTCGTGCCAGCGATAGATGCGCTGTCGGGCACGAGAGTAGCGAGACGAAGGGCAGCCTGGCGGGTTTACCTCAAAGAGTCTTTCGCTGTTTACGCAACGTAACGCGATCCAGCTCTCACCGCCGATTTGTCGAGCCAGCAAGGAACCGTGATCGGGCTCCTCGCCCCCATGGTCTCGGATGCGTCGGCCGCCCAAGTGATGCAAGTTCGTCGAGGAGGAGACCCCGGAGCGCGGCTACGCCGTGATGCTGAGCCGCACCGGTGCCAAGTCCGCCTATATCGCCGGCTACCTCCGCACCCTGCGCACCAACCGGCGCGCCGGCGTCATCCTCATCTCCGCGGTGAACACCCCTGAGTCGCGGCAGCTAACGGAGCCCGACGTCTATAGGGAGAAGGGCGCGTCCGGTTAGACCGGACGCGCCCTCCTCGTGCGCCAACCCCGCGAGCCAGGGCAGCCCCTACTGACCTAGTCGATCAGCACCGGCTCCTTGGCACGGTCCGAGGACTCCTCAACGAGCGCAGCCTTCCGGTTCCGCTGGTTCATCCAGTTAGCCACTGCCAGCAGCGCCACGAGCGTGAAGGTGCTCAGGAGCTGGGGGCGGGAATCCTCGCCGATGAAGCCCACGGTGAAGATCGCCGCGAGGATCACCAGGCCAAACACCGTGAGCGCCGGGAAGCCGGGCATCCGCAGGGGAAGCTCGGTGCCCGCACGGTCCGCGCGGAGTCGCAGCGCCAGCTGGGCCAGGAGCGCGGAGGTCCACACCAGCAGGCAGGTCGAACCCACGATGTTGAGCAGGACGGGCAGGACCATTTCCGGGAAGGCCAGCTCCAGCACCACGGTGACGATGCCGAAGGCAACGCTGGCCAGGACGGCAACCACTGGGACGCGAGCCTTGGACACCGAGGCCAGCAGGCGAGGCGCTTCGCCGCGCTCCGCGAGGGAGTACGCCATCCGGGACGCGCCGTAGAGGTTGGCGTTCAGCGCCGAGAGCAGCGCGGCGACGGCCACCAGGGTGATTGCGGTGGCGGCACCGGGCATGCCGGCGGCGTCCAGCACTGCGGCGAACGGGCTCTTCAGCCCGTCCGATCCCACGGGGACCACGGCCGCGATTATGAAGATGGCGCCGATGTAGAACACCAGGATGCGCCATAGCACCGTCCGGACTGCCTTCTTCACGCTGCGGGCCGGTTCGGCCGTCTCGGCGGCGGCCACGGACACAATCTCGGTGCCGCCGAAGGCGAATGCCACCACGAACAGCGCCGTCGCAATCCCGGCGAAGCCGCTGGGCGCGAAGCCCTCTCCCATGAAGTTGGACAGGCCCGGCGACTGCACACCCGGCAGCCAGCCGAAGAGCAATGCGAAGCCCACCAGTAGGAACCCGATGATCGCCGCCACCTTGAGCAGGGCGAACCAGAACTCGAACTCGCCGAAGTTCTTCACGCTGGTCAGGTTCACGGCCGTGAGCACCACGATGAAGACGAAGGCCATCAGCCACACCGGCAGGGCCGGGAAGATGGTCGCCAGCAGCCCGGCCGCACCGAGCGCCTCAGCCGCGATGACCACCACCAGCTGGATCCACCACAGCCAGCCGACGGTGGCGCCGGCCACCGGCCCATAGGCCTTGGCGGTGTAGACGGAGAAGGCGCCGCTGTCCGGGTTGGCGGCGGCCATCTCGCCGAGCGCCCACATCACCAGGATGATCAGGGTGCCGGCCACGAGATACGAAATTAGCACCGCCGGACCGGCGGCCTGGATGCCGGCGCCGGAGCCGATGAACAGGCCCGCGCCGATCGCGCTGCCCAGGCCCATCATGGTGAGCTGCCGGGGTTTTAGGGCCGCGCCGAGCGCGCGGGCAGACGTCTTTGTCTGTTGTTCCATGGGGATTCCTCTGGTTGTAGGCGGAACGGAGTTAAGGGGTGGGTAAATCAGTTGTCAGCCTGCGTGGGCCGCCAGGAGCCGAAGCACGCGGTCGTTGGCGGCGGGGTCGGCGACTGTAATCCGCACGCCGTCGCCCTGGTATCCGCGCACCAGGATGTCGGCGCGGTCGAACGCGTCCACCAGCGCCTCCCGGAGGGTGTCATCGGCCCGGATCCACAGGAAGTTGCCCTGGCTGGGCTGCAGTTTCCAGCCCTGCGCCTCCAGCTCCGCGGCCATCCGTGCGCGCTCCTGCTTGACAGCTGCCACCCGCGTTTCCATCTCGTCCCCGGCATCCAGCGACGCGATCGCAGCTTTCTGGGCCAGCGCGCTCACCGAGAAGGGAAGGGCGGTGCGGCGAAGTCCCTCGGCGATGGCCGGCGCGGCCACGGCGTAGCCCACGCGCAGGCCGGCTAGCCCGTAGGCCTTCGAGAAGGTGCGAAGGATGCAGACGTTCGGGTACTGGCGGTAGAGCGCCAGGGAATCGGGGCCGCTGCCGGCCTCGGCGTACTCCACGTAAGCCTCGTCGACCACCACGAGGATGTCGGAACGGACGGACCGCAGGAAGGCCTCGATGCGTTCGTGGCTGATCGGCACGCCCGTGGGGTTGTTGGGGGTGCAGAGCAGGATCACCTTAGTGCGGTCGGTGACGGCCGCGGCCATGGCCTCGAGGTCGTGGCCCTCTGCGTCGTCCAGCGGGATGCGGACCGGCCGGGCGCCGGCCAGCTCAACCAGGATGGGGTACGCCTCGAAGGAGCGCCAGGCGAAGATCACTTCGTCGCCGGCGTCGCATAGTCCAGTGATGATCTGCTGGAGGACGCCCACACTGCCGGGTCCCACCGCGACCTCAGCGGCGGTGACGCCCAGGTGACGGGCCAGCCGTTCGCGGAGTTCGACGGCGGCGCTGTCCGGGTAGCGGTTCATGGTGCCGGCCGCTTCGGTCACGGCAGCGGCGGCCGCGGGCAGCGGCTCGTAGTGGCTTTCGTTGCTGGCCAGGGCGGCGATGTCCAGGCCGGCACCCTTCCGTCCCGGGACGTAGGCCGGCAGTCCGGCCACGGCGCCGCGAAGAGCGGGAAGTACGGTGTCCGGTGCGGGGAGGAGTTGATCGTGGCTCATGAAGTCCGATGATGATTGTGACCCGCCACACAATGCAAGATACCCTCATCACATTGGGATTTCTGCTCAACTTCTACAGTCTGCGGTGAAAATATGACCACGCCGAACCCTCGTGCCCTGGATTCCCTCGACGGCAGGATCATCCTCGCCATGGACAAGGATCCCGAAGCCAGCGCCCTGGCCCTCTCTCGGACCCTCGGCGTCGCGCGGAACACCGTCCATGCCCGGCTGGCGCGGCTCGAGCGTAGCGGCGCCCTCCGGTCCTTCAGCCGTCGACTGGACCCCGCCGCGCTGGGCTATGAGCTCATGGCCTTCCTGTCGTTGTCCATCAGCCAGACCCGGACCGGGGCGGTGGAAGACGGGCTCGCCGCGATCCCGGAGGTCATCGAGGTGCATGCCACCACCGGGGATGCGGACCTCATGGCCAAGGTGGTGGCCCGCGGCACGGCCGACCTGTACCGCATTACCAACGAGATTCTGGGCATCGACGGCATCCAGCGGACCAGCACCGCCATTTCCGTGCTGGAACTCATGCCCCCGCGCTACGACGGCCTCCTGGCCCGGCTCTCGGAGCAGGAATCCCGCCCCGCCGACTAGAGCTTCTAAACCGCACCGCAGGTGGGCAGATTTTCACTCCGGACGCCTCCTGACTGCCAAAAGTCCCGGTCAAAAGCACCGCTCTTGCCCATTCGTGACCCAGCCCACAAACTTTCTGCATGACTTCACTCACCGTTTCCGGCCGCGTGGCACAGGTTCTCAGCAGCTACCTCACCGACCTGTTTGGTGTCATGGGCAACGGAAACGTCTACTTCCTGGATGCCGCCGAGCAGCTGGGCCTCCGCTTCTCCGCCGTCCGCCATGAGGGCGCCGCCATCGCCGCAGCCGACGCCTACTACCGGGCCTCGGGCCGTCTCGCCGCGGGCACCACCACCTACGGCCCCGGCTACACCAACGCACTCACCGCGCTGGCCGAAGCGGTCCAGGCGCAAATCCCCGTCGTGCTGGTCACCGGCGACGCCCCGAGCACCGGCGCCCGCCCGCAGGACGTGGACCAGGCAGCCATCGCCGCAGGCCTCGGCGCGGCCACCTTCACCGTCACCCGCGACGCCGCGGGCGCCATCACGCAGCAGGCGGTGGAGTACGCACTCACCAAGCGCACCGCCGTCGTGATCGCCATCCCCTACGACCTCGCGGCACTCGAGGCGGCGGATGAAGAGCTCCCGGCGCCGTTAGCACCGGCCGTGCGTGACGACGTCGACGGCGGCGGCCACGGCGACCTTGCGCAGGTGGCCCGCCTCCTCGCCGGAGCGCAGCGGCCGCTGATCCTCGCCGGCCGCGGCGCCCATCTGGCCGGCGCAGGAACCGAGCTCCGGAAGCTCGCCGACCGCCTCGGCGCGCTGACCGCCGGAACCGCGCTGGCACTCAACCTCCTCGAGGGCGACGGGTATCTCGGCGTCGCGGGCGGCTTCGGCACCGACACCGCGGCCGGGCTCATGGGCGAGGCCGACGTCGTCCTCGTGGCGGGCGCGAGCCTGAGCCCCTTCACCATGCGGTTCGGGCACCTGATCGGCCCCGACAGCACGGTCATCCAGATCGACGCCGCCCTGCAGCCGACCCACCCCCGGGTGGACACGTTCGTCAGCGCGGACGTGAAGGTTGCTGCGGAACGCCTCCTCGCGCTGCTGGATGACCCGGCCGCGCCGGCCGCACGCCCCTCCGGAGCCTGGCGCGCGGAAGCCCTCACACGCCTGGCCGAGGGACCGGCCCACCACCCCGGCGCAGCGGAGACCCCGGACGGGCGGCTGGACCCGCGCGCCCTCGCCAAGGCACTGGACGCGGCGCTGCCCGAGCGCCGCACGGTGGTCCAGGACGGCGGGCACTTCGTCGGCTGGGCACCCATGTACTGGAATATCCCGCGGCCGCAGGACCTGGTCATGGTCGGTACCGCCTACCAGACCATCGGGCTGGGCCTGGCCAGCGCCGTCGGGGCAGCCCGCGCGGTGGAGGAGGACCGCACCCTGGTGCTGGCCTCCGGCGACGGCGGCTTCCTGATGGGCCTGTCCGACCTCGAATCGCTGATCGGCGCGGCCAGCAGCGCCGTCGTCGTGATCTACAACGACGCCGCCTACGGAGCCGAAATCCACCAGTACGGCTCCCAGGGCCTGACCGAGGCGCCCATGCTGATCCCCGAAGTGGACTTCAGCGGCGTCGCCCGGGCGCTTGGTGCCGAATCGGCGATCATCCGCTCGCTGGAGGACCTTTCGGCGCTCACGGACTGGATCGACGCCGGCGCGAAGGGAACCTTCGTGCTCGACTGCCGGATCACCGCCAGCGTCCGGGCCCCGTGGTTGACCGAGTGGATGGCGGCCTCACAGGCCGCGAAAAAGGCGGCGGTGGCCGGCTGACGATGAGCTCTTCCTCAACGTCGCACCCGGGGGCCGCTCGACGCGACTGCCTACGGCCCGCGGGTGCCGGCACATGAGTGTGTCGGAGGAAGCCGCCCTGGCGCCGGCCCCCTGGTGGGAGTCCGCGGTCATCTACCAGGTCTACCCGCGCTCCTTCGCCGACGGCGACGGCGACGGCGTGGGCGATCTCGCCGGGCTCACCGCCCGGCTGCCGTACATCGCCTCCCTGGGGGTGGATGGAATCTGGATGACCCCGTTCCAGCCCTCCCCGCAGGTGGACCAGGGCTACGACGTCACCGACTACTGCGGCGTGGACCCGCTGTTCGGAACTCTTGAGGAGTTCGAGTCTTTGTTGGAGCAGGCCCATTCTTTGGGGCTACGGATCCTGCTCGACGTCGTCCCCAACCACTGCTCCTCCGAGCACCCGCTGTTCCAGGCTGCCCTCGCCGCCGGGCCGGGCTCGCCGGAACGGGACATGTTCCACTTCGTGGCCGGTCCCGGCGGTGACGTGCCGCCGAACAACTGGCAGAGCGTCTTCGGCGGGCGGGCGTGGAGCCGCGCCAACCCGTCCTCCGAGGCGGACACCGACTGGTACCTGCACCTCTTCTCCCCCGCGCAGCCGGACTGGAACTGGCGCAACCCCGCCGTCGGCGACTACTTCGATGGCGTGCTGCGCTTCTGGTTCGATAAGGGCGTGGACGGGCTGCGCATCGACGTCGCACACGCTCTGTTCAAGGCCGAGGGGCTCCCCGATTCGCCGTCGGAGGGCGGCGTGGTGGACGGGCTGCGGTCCAACCCGCAGGTCTCGGACCAGGAGGACGTCCACGAGGTGTACCGCCGCTGGCGCACGCTGGCCGAGAACTACGAGCCGCACCGCCTGCTGGTTGGTGAGGTGAACCTGGAACCGGCCCGCGCCGCCCGCTACACCCGGTCCGACGAGATGCAGCAGGCGTTCGCCTTCGCGTTCGTGAAGCTCGGCTGGGACCCGGGCGCCTGGGCCGCCGTCGGGAACGAACTCGAGGCCGCCCGCCTCCTGCACGGTGCGACGCCGACGTGGGCGCTGGAGAACCACGACATTGTCCGCACTGCGACCCGGTTCGGCGGCGGGGAGCTCGGTGCCCACCGGGCGCGCGCGGCGCTGGTGGCCCTGCTGGGGCTGCCCGGCCCGGCGTACCTGTACCAGGGCCAGGAGCTCGGGCTGCCCGAGGTCGACGTCCCGGCGGAGGCCCGGGTGGACCCGATGTGGGCCCGCGGCGGTGTCTGCCGCGACGGCGCCCGCGTGCCGCTGCCGTGGACCGTCGACGACCGGCAGAACTACGGCTTCTCCCTTGGTGCCTCTGCATCTGTTTCGGAGCCCTGGCTCCCCCAGCCCGCAGGGTGGGGCGCCCACGCCGTCGAGCTCCAGGAGCAGGACCCTGCGTCTGCGCTGAATCTCACCCAGGCCGCACTGGAACAGCGCCGGACGCTGTGGCGCGATGGGGTCTTCACCCCCGGCGACGGCGGCACCTGGCGCGTCGAGCCCGGCAACCTGCTGGTCTGCGAGCGCAACGAGCGCTTCCTGGTCGCCGTCGCGATGGGCGACCAACCCGTGCAGCTCCCGGCCGGGACGGTGCTGCTCAGCTCGGCCCCGCTGGAAGAGGCCGGCTGGCTGCAGCCGAACAACGCCGCCTGGGTACTACGGGGCTAAGTCTCTCCGCACGGACTCGTTGCCCTATCACTTGTTGTCGTTCTCAGCCCTGATAACGACAACAAGTGATAGGGCATCGCGGCTGGTTTACCCGCGCTGGGCGATGTTGATGATGTTGCCCTCGCTGTCCAAGAACCAGGCGGCCTTCCCCCAGTCGGCGGTGGCCACGCCGTTCTCGGTTTTCAGGCCGGGGAAGTCGTAGTCCTCGAAGACGACGCCGCGGCCGCGCAGCTCCGCCATCTCCCCCTCAAGGTCCGTCGTCTCCCAGCCCATCTGGGTGTTCTTAGCCGTGCCGGCATTGTCCGTCTGGTAGAGCAGGAACCGGGTTCCTTGGCCGCAGGTGTACATCACCGTGCCCTCCTCCATGGATTCGGAGGGTTCGACTCCCAGCTTGTCCCGGTAGAACGCCTTGGCCCGGTCGATGTCCTTCGCGGGCAGGACGGCCATGATGCTTGCGTTGTTGAGCATGATGCTTCCAATCTGTGCGTTGATGTTCGCAATGTTGGCGTTGCTCCCCCGGTGCCGGTCCCCGGAATCCGGTCCGGCCGTGACCGCCGCGCGCGCCGGGCGGAGGCAGCCACCTGGGACTCGTCCACGCCGCGCCAGCCGTCGCCGGTGCAGGGGGTCCCCGAAGCTTATGAGGCCATTATGGACCGGCCGGACTCGCGGAAACAGGGGTGCGCGGCAGCAGCGGTCGTGGCAGAGTGGCCGCCATGGCGGCCTTCGATCACACCGATAATCTCCTGGGCGCGACCTTCACCGACGTGGACCTGCGCGGAGCCCGGTTCGTCCGCTCGATTCTCTCCGGCGCGGTGATGCGCGGGGTGGACGCGGCCGGCGCGGACATCGACGCGCCCTGGCTGGTCGAGGAGGGGAACACGCTGCTCGTCAACGGCGTCGACGTCGTTCCCTTCGTTGAGGCCGAACTCAACCGTCGCTTCCCCGGCCGGGAGCAGCGGCGCGCCGAGGACCCGGTCGGGCTGCGGGAAGCGTGGGCAGCGCTGGAACGCACGTGGCAGGCAACGCTTGAGCGGGCAGCGGCGATGCCGGCCGGAACCGTCGATGTTTCGGTGGACGGCGAGTGGTCCTTTGCCCAGACCCTGCGCCACCTGGTGATGGCCACCGACACGTGGTTCCGCAAGGCCATCCTGGAACTCGAGGAGCCCTACCACCCGGCCGGGCAGCCCCATGCGGAGTACGCGATGGACGGCTACGACCTGTCGGTCTTCGCCGCCGCCCCGCCGTATGCGGAGGCGCTGGAGGTCCGGGCCGGCCGTCAGGCGATGGTCCGGGACTACATCGCCACGGTCACCGATGAGGAGCTGTCCGCCCGGCGCCGCAACCCGTGGGGGCCGGAGCATGCGGTGACGGTCCGGTCCTGCCTGCACACCATCCTGAACGAGGAGTGGGAGCACCTGCGCTACGCCGTCCGCGACCTGGACGCGATAGCGGCGGGGCTCAAAGGATAGGACCGGCGGAGGGCCGGGGAGCCGTCTGAAAGAATGGAGTCATGACCCTCACCACCTTCGCGCTCATCCGCCATGGCCAGACCGACTGGAACGCGGAGCGCCGGCTTCAGGGGTCCACCGACATTCCCTTGAACGACGTCGGCCGCGCCCAGGCGCGGGACGCCGTCGCCGCCCTGGCCGGTTACCAGTGGGACGCCGTCGTGTCCTCGCCGCTCAGCCGCGCCGCCGAAACGGCCGACCTGATCGCCGCCGGGCTGGGCCTCAGCGTCGCCCGTCGCGTCCCGGAGCTCACCGAGCGCTCCTACGGCCCGGCCGAGGGCATGACGGACGGCCCTGAGCTGGACAAACTGCGCATCCCCAACGGCTTCCGCGGCGCCGAGAGCGAGGAGGACGCCGCCGAGCGCGGGCTCGCCGCCCTCGAAGCCCTGGCCGAGGAGTACCGCGGCGGGCACGTCCTGGTGGTGGCCCACGGGTCGCTGCTGCGGGTCAGCCTCAGCCGCGCCGCCGGCCGCCGGCTGGGAAGTGTCGACAACGCCGTCCTCAACCTGGCCCACCACCACCCCGCCGAGGGCTGGAACCTCGAATACTTCAACGGCGAACGGCTCAGCGCCGTCGTCTGACCGTTACCTCCAGCAACCACCCCTAAGATGGGCCCATGACTGCCCTGCCGGTGAGTGCCATGCTGTTCGTCCACCCGGTGAGCGGCCTTCTCCCGCCGTGGCTGGACCCGAACGTGTTCCTCCGGGACCCCGCGGTGGCGCCCTGGCTCCTCGCCGTCGTTTGCGCCTTCCTCTTCATTGAGACCGGCCTGCTGGTGGGATTCTTCCTGCCCGGAGATTCCCTGCTGTTCACCGCGGGCCTGCTGGTGGCCACCGGCTCCGTCCCGGTCAACATCGTTCTCCTCGGCGCGGCGGCCTCTGCCGCGGCGTTCGCCGGGGACCAGACCGGCTACCTGATCGGCCGGAAAGCCGGGCCGTCCGTCTTCAACAAACCCGATTCCAAGCTGCTGCGCAGTGACTACGTCGACCGCGCCCACGAATTCTTCACAAAGTACGGCCGCCGCTCGGTGGTGCTGGCCCGGTTCGTACCCATTGTCCGGACCTTCCTTCCCGTGACGGCCGGCGTGGGGAACATGGGGCACCGGACCTTCATCGCCTTCAACGCCATGGGTGCCTTGCTCTGGGGCTTCGGGGTGACCCTGCTGGGTTTCGGGCTGGGCCAGTACGACTGGATCGGATCGAACATCGACCTCATCTTCATCGTCATTGTGCTGATCTCGGTCATTCCGATCGGGATCGAAGTGCTCAGGAAGCGCCGCGCCAAGACCTCCGGCTCCAGCAAGGAAAGCTGACCCATGCTCAAGAAACTAAAGTCCGCCGAGCCGGACCGGCTGCACCTGGGCCTGATGCTGGTGCTGACCTTCTCCACCGGAGTGATCGACGCCGTAGGCTACCTCGGCCTGGACCGGGTGTTCACCGGCAACATGACCGGCAACGTCGTGATCCTCGGCATGGCGTTGATCGGCGCGGACAACCTGCCCGTCGTCGGACCGTTAATCGCGCTGGCGTGCTTCATGCTCGGCGCTGTGCTGGCCGGCCGCGTCCTCCGGCCCGAAGCCGCGGGCTGGAGCCGCCGGACCACGGCCCTGCTGACCGCCGTCGGCGCGACCATGACAGCGGTCGCCGCCGTCCTGTTCGGCCACGCCCCGCACGCCGGCGACCCCGTCACCCTGGCGATCACCGGCGCGCTGGCGGTCGCGATGGGCATCCAGGCCGCCACCGCCCGGCACCTGGCCGTCAAGGACGTCACCACCGTCGTGGTCACCTCCACCCTGACCGGCCTCGCCGCCGATTCCCGCCTGGGCGGCGGGTCCGGAAAGCACACCGGCCGCCGACTGGGAGCGGTCGTCCTGATCCTCGCCGGCGCCACCGCCGGCGCGGCCCTGCTGCACATCCACCCCGGGCTCGGGGTGCTGCTGACTGCCCTGCTGACCCTGGGCGTCGCCGTGGCCGGCGGCGTCGCCCGGACGCCGGGTCAAGGGAAAAGCATCGCGCGCGAGGAAACTCCAGAGAAGCTCCAGCTGGCGAACCGGTCCTCCGGCGTCGGTTAACTTCGGCGGGTGGCGCACACGCGTGACCCTGTTCCGCAGCACGTTGATCAGCGCCGGGGACGGGCCTCTCGTGCCGGGCTGCCGCACCGTCCCCCGCCCTCGTCAGTAATCATCGCGGCTGCCCGCGAGTTTTCGACCGGCTGCTCCGCGTCTCCTCTTTATGGGTTCTTCTGAGGCCGCGACAATCAATCGAAATGCATTTCCCCTTTGAAGACCATGGAAATGGCCCACGGGCCTCTGGATTACGGGTCGGGATGCAGGCTGTGAGGGGCCTTGAGCCACTACCGGACCGGGGATCCCAAATTGAAAAAGGTCAGCTTACTTCCAATTCTTATATCGCCCCATCGCATTTTCGATACTTTTAGTTTCGCTTTGGCGAATTAGGTGTAATATCCGTTTTGCGGGTATCAACACCCGTTGCGCTGTTTGGGGGAAGCGAACATGCTTGCGTCTGTTGGCTGGCTGGTGTGACGCCGCCGCGGACCGCAATGCGGACCGGACTCCCCTCTTCGCGCGTCCGCATCCGCACCCACTCCGCACGCTTCACATCGCACGTCGGTCTGGTGTCCTATGAAGGGACTCTCATGAGCCAATATCCCAATCTCGCGCCCTACCCGCCGGCCCCCGGTTACGGAATGGCGCCGCAGAGCACCAAGTCGTTCCTCGTAACCTGGCTGCTGTCTCTGCTCCTCGGTGTCCTCGGCGTCGACCGGTTCTATCTGGGCAAGGTCGGCACCGGCATCCTCAAGCTGGTGACCTTCGGCGGCCTGGGCATCTGGGCCCTGATCGATCTGATCCTCGTCTTGGCCAACAAGACCCGCGATAAGCAGGGCCTGCCGCTGGAAGGGTACGACAAGCACAAGAAAGTCGCCCTGATCGTCACGGGGGCATTCCTGCTGCTGAGCATCATCGTCAACGGCAGCCGCGCGGGCGCTGCCACCACGTCCGCTACTCCTGCGTCCGCCCTGAGCGATTCCTCCGGCGCCACCGCCGCTGCCGCTCCGTCCGAGACGGCGACTGTGGACCCCGCCGTTGCTAAGGCGGAAGCCGAAGCCGCCGCCAAGGCAGCTAAGGCAGAAGCGGACGCCGCAGCCAAGGAAGCCAAAGCAAAAGCAGACGCCGATGCGAAGGCTAAGGCGGAGGCTGACGCCGCTGCCAAGAAGGCCAAGGCTGACGCCGACGCAAAGGCCAAGGCAGACGCTGCTGCAGCGGCCAAGGCGATTGCCGACGCCGGGACCATGAGCCAGCAGAACGCACGCAACAAGGCTGCTGACTACCTCGACTTCGCGGCATTCTCGCGCTCCGGTTTGATCGACCAGCTGGTATTTGAAAAGTACTCAGCCGCTGACGCGACCTGGGCTGTGGACCACTTAACGGTCAACTGGAACGAGCAGGCAGCTAAGAAGGCGCAGGACTACCTCGATATGACGGCGTTCTCCCACTCCGGCCTGGTCGACCAGCTGATCTTCGAGGGCTACACCCCCGCGCAAGCCGAGTACGGCGTCAGCAAGACCGGTCTCTAAGACACGCAGACGTACAGTCCCGCCCCTTGGTGGGTGGGACTCAAGAAATTAGAAAAAATGGGGAAAATGAAGAAGGAACTGGCCCTGACGGGCTTGCTGTGTCTGGCACTATCAGGATGCGCCGGAGGCAACGCGCCGCAAGCCGCTCCGACCGTCACGGAGACCGTGACGGTAACTGAAACGGCCACCGCGACCGTAACCGCCACGGTGACAGCCGAGGCCGCGGCACCGGTTGCCGCTGCGCCGGTAGCCGCCAAACCTGCTGCACCCGCTCCGCCCGCGACCGCCGTCATTCCGGCCGCCGTCGCGGGCATGAATGCTCAGGCCCTGGATGAGGACCTGGCGGCATTGGGCTTCGAAAACATCATCTACAACTCCGATACGGGCAAGACGGTACTTCTGCTCAGCAACTGGACAGTGACCGGCATCGACAATCCGGGCGCCAAGCAGCCCCTCACCAAAGCGGTTGTCGTCCACGTAACGAAGTAAGGAAAGGCTGGTGCAGCTCGGACCTCGCCGAACTGCACCCGTCGTTCCGACAACGCAAAAGGGCATCCGGTCGAGTGTGACCGGATGCCCCTTTTGCTTAATGCAGCCTGACTAGACCGTCGCGCGCTTCGGCAGCAGCGGCGCGAAGAACGCGGCGAGTTCCGCCGTCGCGGTCAGCGGCAGGACCGTTGCCACGTACTGGTCCGGCCGGACCACCACGACGACGCCGCCGCGGTCCAGGCCGCGCTGTTCGAAGATGTCGGCCTTCGGATCGGTGCCGTAGACCTTCTCCAGGTAGTTCAGCTTGAACGGGCCCACCTGCGGCTTGAAGACCTCCGGCACGGCGGTGATGTCCACCTCCGTGTGCTCCTGCTGGTAGATCACCTTCACGTCGAACCAGGCGTCCCGGTCCAGCCCTTCGGGGGTGGCGGCGAGCGGGGAATCCGGTGCCTCTGCCAGCCAGGCCGCCAGGTCAGTGGTCGGCGACGGCGCACCCGCCGCGGCCGGGTCCGCGAAGACGTAGATCCGCCAGCGGCCGTCCGCCGTGGCCTGGTGGCCCAGGTGCAGCGGGTTGGTGTCGCAAACCCGCACCGCGGGGGCGGACTTGAAGCGCTTGCCGATCGGGAAGCCGGTGGCGAGCTCCTGGTGCGTGGCCTCGCCGACCAGGATGGACGGCGCGTACTGGGTCATGAAGCCGGCCGGGAATTCGGCGGTGCTGACGTAGAAGTCCTCAAGCTCCGAGGGGCTGTTGAACTCCTCCGGCTTCTTCGCCATCAGGGTCGACCATTCCTTGTCGAAGTCGATCAGGTTCTTGGCCACCACCTGGCGCTCGGCCGAGTACGTGGCCAGCAGCGCCTCCGGACTGCGGCCCTCCAGCACGTGCCCCAGCTTCCAGCCGATGTTGAAGCCGTCCTGCATGGAAACGTTCATCCCCTGGCCTGCCTTGGCGCTGTGCGTGTGGCAGGCGTCGCCGGTGATGAACACCCGCGGGGTGCGGGTACCGAGGTCCTCCGGGACGACGTCGTCGAACCGGTCGGTCAGCCGGTGGCCCACCTCGTAGACGCTGTGCCAGGCGACGTTGCGCACATCGAGCGTGTAGGGGTGGATGATGGCGTTGGCCTTGGCGATGATCTGTTCGATGCTGGTGCTGCGCACCGCGCCGGCGTCGCCCTCCGGGACCACGCCCAGGTCCACGTACATCCGGAAGAGGTGGCCGCCCTCGCGGGGAATCAGCAGGATGCTGCCGCCGCCGCCCGAGGTGATCGCGCACTTGGTCCGGATGTCCGGGAAGTCGGTGTTGGCCAGCACGTCCATCACGCCCCAGGCGTGGTTGGCCTTGTCCCCGGCCATGGTGCAGCCGATCGAGTCGCGGACGCGGCTCCGGGCCCCGTCGGCGCCGATAACGTACTTGGCCCGGACGGTGCGCTCCGTGCCGGCGTCGGGCCCGGACGTGTGCGCGAGCGTCACGGTGACGGGGTACTCCCCCTCGCCGACCTCCAGCCGGATGAATTCGTAGCCGTAGTCGGGCCTCATCCGGGTGGGGGCGTTGGCCATGAACTCGGCGAAGTAGTCCAGGACGCGGGCCTGGTTGACGATCAGGTGCGGGAATTCGCTGATCCCGGCCGGGTCGTCGAGCGCGCGGGCGGTGCGGATGATCCGGGTCGGGTCGGCGGGGTCCGGCTTCCAGAAGGCCATCTCGGTGATGCGGTACGCCTCGGCGATGATCCGCTCGGCGAAGCCGAAGGCCTGGAAGGTCTCCACGCTGCGGGCCTGGATGCCGTCAGCCTGGCCGATGGCCAGCCGGCCGGGCCGGCGTTCGACGATCCGGGTGGTCACGCCGGGGAACTGGGAGAGCTGGGCGGCGGCCAGCATGCCCGCGGGGCCGGTGCCCACAATGAGCACGTCAACCTCGGCGGGGAGGTCGGCGGGGCGGTCAAGGCCGACGCCGGCGGCCGGCTGGACCCGCGGGTCACCGGAGACATATCCGTACTGGTGGAAGTGCACGGGCTTTCCTTACTGCTGAGGGGGCTTGTCCGCCATCGTGTGTTCGATAATCGAACGAAGTGTTCGATAATAGAATCACCGGCTTTGATTCAAAACTGTACGCCAGTTATGACGTGGGTTACAAGGGCCGCCGTAAAGGCCCGGAATCCCGGGGTTGACGCCGGAGCACCCGAGGGCCCATAGTCGTCGTATACGATTTCGTACTTGATCAGGAGGCTGTTTTGGAGCAGGTCAGCGACGACACCCTGGCGTCGGCACGCAAGGTCATTGCGGTGCACATCAACTACCCCAGCCGAGCCGCCCAGCGGGGCCGCACCCCGGCCCAGCCGTCCTACTTCCTCAAGCCCTCCTCTTCCCTGGCTCTGACCGGCAGCCCGGTCGAGCGCCCGGCCGGCTGCGAACTCCTCGGCTTTGAGGGCGAGATCGCCCTCGTCATCGGCAAGAACGCCCGGCGGGTCAGCGTCGAGGACGCCTGGAGCCACGTCGCGGCCGTAACGGCCAGCAACGACCTCGGCGTTTACGACCTGCGCTACGCAGACAAGGGCTCGAACCTCCGATCCAAGGGCGGCGACGGGTTCACCCCGGTGGGCCCGGCCCTGATCCCGGCAGACGCCGTCGACCCCGCCCAGCTGCGGATCCGAACCTGGCACAACGGCGAACTGGTCCAGGACGACACCACCGAGGACCTGCTCTTCCCGTTCGCCCGGCTGGTCGCAGACCTCTCCCAGCTCCTGACCCTGCAGGAGGGCGACATCATCCTCACCGGCACCCCGGCCGGCGCCTCCGTGGCCCACCCGGGCGATGTGCTGGAAGTGGAGGTCACCACGCTCGACGGCGCCCTCAGCACCGGGCGGCTGGCCACCACCGTCGAGGAAGGCACGACGCCGTTCGCGGACTTCGGCGCCGGCCCCAAGGCCGATGACCTGCAGCGCGAGGAGGCATACGGGTCCCGCGAAGCCGCCGGACTCCCCGCCGCCGGCCTGGACCCGGCACTCAAGGCCAAGCTCGAGTCCGTTGCCACCGCCACCCTGTCCTCCCAGCTGCGCAAGCGCGGCCTGAACAACGTCAGCATCGACGGGCTCCAGGCCACCCGGCCGGACCGCCGCGTCGTCGGCCTGGCCCGCACCCTCCGCTACGTCCCCAACCGCGAAGACCTCTTCAAGACCCACGGCGGCGGGTTCAACGCCCAGAAACGCGCCATCGACTCTGTCAACGAGGGCGAAATCCTGGTCATGGAGGCCCGCGGCGAAAAGGGCACCGGCACGGTCGGGGACATCCTCGCCCTGCGCGCCCAGGTCCGCGGCGCCGCCGCCATCATCACCGACGGCGGCGTCCGCGACTACGCCGCCGTCGCCGGCCTGGACATGCCCACCTACTTCGCCAACCCGCACCCCGCCGTGCTGGGCCGCCGGCACGTGCCCTGGGATACGGACATCACCATCGCCTGCGGCGGCGCCACCGTGCAGCCCGGGGACATCATCGTCGCCGACTCGGACGGCATCCTGGTCATCCCGCCGGCCATCGCCGAGGAACTGGTGGATGACTGCATCCGGCAGGAGAAGGAAGAGACGTTCATCTTCGAGATGGTCAAGCAGGGCAACAGCGTCGACGGGCTCTACCCGATGAACGCGCAGTGGCAGCACCGCTACGCCGACTGGGAAGCAGGCACCGACGGTGACTGAGACCGCGATGGTGGCCGGCAGCAAGTCCGAGCAGGCCTACCAGGCCGTCAAGGCCCGGATCATCGAGGGCGCCTACACCCCCGGCTACCGGCTGGTCCTGGGCGCGATCGCCAAGGACCTGGGCGTCAGCGTGGTCCCGGTCCGCGAAGCCATCCGGCGGCTCGAAGCCGAGGGCCTGGTGACGTTCGAACGCAACATCGGCGCCACCGTCGCCGGGATCGACCCCACCGAGTACCTCTACACCATGCAGACGCTCAGCATCGTGGAGGGCGCCGCGACGGCCCTGTCCGCCCCGCTGATCGACCCGGCCGCGATCGCCCGGGCCCGTGCGGTGAACGAGGAGATGCGCGACTGCCTGGACCACTTCGACCCCATCCGGTTCACCCGGCTCAACCAGGACTTCCACAGCGTCCTGTTCGAGCACTGCCCCAACCCGCACATCCTGGACCTCGTCCACCGCGGGTGGAACCGGCTCGCCTCGCTCCGGTCCTCCACCTTCGGCTTCGTCCCCGGCCGCGCCCGGGGATCCGTGGAGGAGCACGAAAACCTGCTGCGGCTGATCGAATCCGGCGCCGACGCGGACCAGATCGAAAAGGCCGCCCGGCTGCACCGCTCCGCCACCCTGGACGCCTACCTCGCCCAGACCGAAACCGCCTGAAGATTTCCCACCTTTCACGCCCCGAGCAGTAAGGAAGCAACAATGACGTTCACTGCAGAACAGACCGCCACGCACTACGTGCCGCAGGACCTGCCCCGCCACATCCAGCACTACATCAACGGCCAGTTCGTCGACTCCGTCGGCGGCAAGACCTTCGACGTGCTGGACCCGGTCTCCAACCAGACCTACGCCACCGCCGCGGCCGGGCAGAAAGAGGACATCGACCTCGCCGTTGCCGCCGCCCGCGAGGCCTTCACCAACGGCCCGTGGCCGAAGATGAAGCCGCGCGAACGCGCCCGCGTGCTGAACAAGATCGCCGACGCCGTCGAGGCCCAGGAAGCCCGGCTCGCCGAACTCGAAACCTTCGACACCGGCCTGCCGATCACCCAGGCCAAGGGCCAGGCCCTGCGCGCGGCGGAGAACTTCCGCTTCTTCGCGGACCTGATCGTCGCCCAGTTCGACGACGCCATGAAGGTCCCCGGCGCACAGATCAACTACGTCAACCGCAAGCCGATCGGCGTCGCCGGCCTGATCACCCCGTGGAACACCCCGTTCATGCTGGAGTCCTGGAAGCTCGCCCCGGCCCTGGCCACCGGCAACACAGTGGTTCTCAAGCCGGCCGAGTTCACCCCGCTCTCGGCCTCCCTGTGGGCCACGATCTTCAAGGACGCCGGCCTGCCGGACGGTGTGTTCAACCTGGTCAACGGCCTGGGCGAGGAAGCCGGCGACGCGCTGGTCAAGCACCCGGACGTGCCGCTGATCTCCTTCACCGGTGAGACCACCACGGGCCAGACGATCTTCCGGAACGCCGCGGCCAACCTCAAGGGCCTCTCGATGGAGCTCGGCGGCAAGTCCCCCTGCGTCGTCTTCGCCGACGCCGACCTGGACGCCGCGATTGACTCCGCCCTGTTCGGGGTCTTCTCGCTCAACGGCGAGCGCTGCACCGCCGGGTCCCGGATCCTCGTCGAACGCGCCATCTACGACGAGTTCTGCGAGAAGTACGCCGCCCGGGCCAAGAAGATCGTGGTTGGCGACCCGCACGACCCCAAGACCGAGGTGGGCGCCCTCGTCCACCCGGAGCACTACGACAAGGTGGCGTCCTACGTCGAAATCGGCAAGTCCGAGGGCCGGCTGCTGGCCGGCGGCGGCCGCCCGGAGCACCTGCCCGAGGGCAACTACATCGCCCCGACCGTGTTCGCCGACGTCGCCCCCGACGCCCGGATCTTCCAGGAAGAGATCTTCGGCCCCGTCGTCGCGATCACCCCGTTCGAAACCGACGAGGAGGCGCTCGCCCTGGCGAACAACACCAAGTACGGCCTCGCCGCCTACATCTGGACCCAGAACCTGACCCGCGCGCACAACTTCTCGCAGAACGTCGAGGCCGGCATGGTGTGGCTGAACAGCCACAACGTCCGGGACCTGCGCACCCCGTTCGGCGGGGTCAAGGCCTCCGGGCTGGGCCACGAGGGCGGCTACCGCTCGATCGACTTCTACACCGACCAGCAGGCCGTCCACATCACCCTCGGCACCGTCCACACGCCCAAGTTCGGCGCCTAGGCCTACCGGCGGGCCGGCCCCGCCGGCCGGCCGCCGTCGGACCCTCCCCCAGCCCACTTTCAAAGAAGAGAGAATCCCATGACCAACTTCGTCCCCACCCCCACCGTCCCGGCCCCGGACATCGTCCGCTGCGCCTACATGGAAATCGTCGTCACCGACCTCGCCCGCTCCCGCGAGTTCTACGTCGACGTCCTGGGCCTGCACGTGACCGAGGAAGACGAGAACGCGATCTACCTGCGCTCCCTGGAGGAGTTCATCCACCACAACCTGGTGCTGCGCAAGGGACCGGTCGCCGCCGTCGCCGCCTTCGCCTACCGGGTGAAGTCCCCCGCCGAGGTCGACGCCGCCGAGGCGTACTACAAGGAGCTCGGCTGCCGGGTCGAACGCCGCAAGGAAGGCTTCACCAAGGGCGTCGGCGACTCCGTCCGGGTCGAGGACCCGCTGGGCTTCCCGTACGAGTTCTTCTACGACGTCGAGCACGTCGAGCGCCTCACCCAGCGCTACGACCTCTACAGCGCCGGCGAGCTGGTCCGGCTGGACCACTTCAACCAGGTCACCCCGGACGTCCCGCGCGGCCGGGCCTACCTGGAGGACCTGGGCTTCCGGGTCTCCGAGGACATCAAGGACTCCGACGGCGTCACCTACGCCGCGTGGATGCACCGCAAGCAGACCGTGCACGACACCGCCCTGACCGGCGGCAACGGCCCGCGCATGCACCACGTCGCGTTCGCCACGCACGAGAAGCACAACATCATCCAGATCTGCGACAAGATGGGCGCCCTGCGGATCAGCGACCGGATCGAGCGCGGCCCCGGCCGGCACGGCGTCTCAAACGCCTTCTACCTCTATATCCTGGACCCGGACGGGCACCGCATCGAGATCTACACCCAGGACTACTACACCGGCGACCCGGACAACCCCACGATCACCTGGGATGTGCACGACAACCAGCGCCGCGACTGGTGGGGAAACCCCGTGGTCCCGTCCTGGTACACCGAGGCGTCCTTGGTCCTGGACCTGGACGGCAACCCGCAGCCCGTCGTCGTCCGCGAGGAGAAGAGCGAGATGGCGGTCACCGTGGGCGCCGACGGCTTCTCCTACACCCGCAAGGACGGCTCCCCCGAGGGCGACCGCACCGGGTTCAAGCTGGGCGTCCAGGTCTAAGCGATGCTGGAGCCAACGACGATTGAGGCCATAGCCGACGAGCTGGTGGAAGCCGGCCGCAGCCGCACCCCGGTCCCCCGCCTGACCGCGCGGTACCCGGAGATGACGGTGGAGGACTCCTACGCCGTGCAGCAGCTGTGGCGGCGCCGCAACGAGGAAGCCGGACGGGCCCTCGTGGGGCGCAAGATCGGCCTCACGTCCAAGGCCATGCAGGACGCCACCGGCATCACCGAGCCGGACTACGGCGCCATCTTCGATGACATGGTGCTGGAGACCGGCTGCTCGGTGGCGTGGGACCAGTACGCCCACCCGCGAGTGGAGGTGGAGCTCGCGTTCGTCCTCAAGGACGGGCTCAAGGGCCCCGGCGTGACCATCTTCGACGTCCTGCGCGCCACCGACTACGTGGTTCCGGCCCTCGAGATCCTGGATTCCCGGATCGAGATGGAGGGCCGGACCATCGTGGACACCATCTCCGACAACGCCGCAATGGGCGCCATGGTGGTGGGCGGCAACCCGGTGAAGCCCGACGCCGTCGACCTCCGCTGGATCTCCGCCATCCTCTACAAGAACCAGACCGTGGAGGAGACCGGGGTGGCCGCCGGCGTCCTCGACCACCCGGCGAACGGCGTGCACTGGCTGGCCAACAAGATCGCCGCCCACGGCGACGCGCTGAAGGCCGGAGACATCATCCTCGCCGGATCCTTCACCCGGCCGCTCTGGGTCTACAAGGGCGACACCGTCCACGCCGACTACGGACCCCTGGGGGCAGTGACATGCCGTTTCGAGTAACCGATACGTTCCGCTCCGCGCTCGCCGCGCAGGAGGGTCAGGCGGGCCGGCCGCTCGCCGGGATGTGGGTCTGCTCCGGTAGCCCGCTGATTGCCGAGCTCTGCGCCGGGGCCGGGCTGGACTGGCTGCTGGTGGACGCCGAGCACAGCCCCAACGGCCTGGAGTCCATCCTCGCCCAGCTCCAGGCCATCCACGGCTACCCGGTCCACGCCATGGTCCGGCCGCCGGTGAACGACACCGTGCTGATCAAGCAGTACCTGGACCTAGGCGTGCAGAACCTGCTGATCCCCATGGTTAACTCCGTCGCGGAGGCCGAAGCCGCGGTGGCCGCCACCCGCTACCCGCCGCACGGGGTCCGCGGGGTGGGGTCCGCCCTGGCCCGCGCTGCCCGCTGGAACCGGGTGCCGGACTACCTGGCCCGGGCCGGGGAGACCATCAGCGTCACCGTCCAGATCGAATCCGCCGCCGCCGTGGACGCGGTGGCGGACATTCTCGCGGTCGACGGCGTGGACGCCATCTTCGTCGGCCCCTCGGACCTGGCCGCCTCGATGGGGCTGCTGGGACAGCAGGAGCACCCCGAGGTGCGTGCCGCCGTCGAGCACTGCCTGGCTGCGGCGAAGGCTGCCGGGAAGCCGGCCGGGGTGAACGCCTTCAACCCGGACACGGCCCGGCACTACCTGGACCACGGCGCGGCGTTCATCCTGGTAGGCGCCGACGTCGCGCTCCTGGCGCGGGGCTCCGAAGCCCTCGCCGCGCAGTTCATTCCCTCTGCCGAGGGCGGCAGCCGGGCCAGTTACTGACGGTCCGCTGACGACGGCGGGGCACCGAGCGGTTCAGGCCGTCCGGCGCTCCCGCCAGGCCAGCGAGACGACCAGCACCACGGCGCCGAGGCCCAGCATGACGAGCACCATCAGGCCCCAGTTGGCCTGGGTCACGCCGGTGCCGTAGAAGATGCCGATCAGCACGGTTGCCGTGATCGCGCCGAGGTAGCGGCAGGTCTGGTAGATCCCGGCGGCCACCCCGCGCTCCTCCAGCCGGGTGGACAGGTACATGCCCTGGCTCGTGGCGATGCTGACGACGCAGTAGGGCACCCCCAGCAGGGCGGTCATGGCAAGCACCAGCGGGACGGCGAGTGATCCGGTCAGCAGCCACATCGCGCCGGACGCCGCGATCAGCAGCGCGACGCCGGCGATCAGCACCCGCCGCACGCCAAACCGGTCGATGGCGCGGACTGCGGCGGGCGTGCCGACCACGGAGATGGCGGCGAGCGGCAGCATCAGCAGGCCCACGATTCCGGGGTCGTAGCCGCCGGCGGTCTGCAGCAACTGCGGCAGGCCGAAGAACGCGAAGTAGTAGACGCCGCTGAACAGCGCGAATCCCAGATAGATCAACAGCAGCGGCCGGTTCCGGCCGAGCAGCCGGAGGTCCAGGAACGGCGGGTTGAAGCGCAGCTCCCGCACCGCGAACAGCACGCCCAGCAGCAGCCCGCCGCCCAGCAGCCACCACCGATAGCCGGGCACAACGTTCAGCAACGCCATCATCACCAGCACCAGCGACCCGATGAACGCGCCGATGCCGGGCAGGTCGGAGTCCCGCAGCAGCTCCGAGACCTTCCCCTGCTCACGTTCGCCATCCTGCGGCGCGAACCGGCGGACCAGCAGGATGGACGCCAGGGCCAGCGGAACGTTGATCAGGAACAGCGCCTCCCAGCCCACCAGGCTCACCAGCAGCCCGCCGACCACGGGCCCGACGGCGGCCGCCGAGGTGTTGGCCATCTGGATCCGGCCCAGCGGGCGGGTGGAGTTCACGTCCGCCTGCCGCGCCAGTTCCGCGACCATGACGACGGCGCTCGGGTAGGCGCTTGCGGTGCCAAGGGCCATGAAGGCCCGGGCCACGCAGAGCAGCGCGAAGTTCGGTGCGAAGGGGGCGAGCGCGCAGGTCACCGCCACCAGGGCCATCCCGAGCAGGAACAGCCGGCGCGGGCCGAAGCGGTCGGCGAGCCGGCCCATCAGCGGCTGGCCGGCGGCGGAGGTGAGGTAGAACGAGGTGACCACCCAGGTGACCGTGGCGACATCGAGCCTGAAGTCAGCCTGCAGCACCACGAGGGCGACGGCGATCATCGAGGAGTTCAGCGGGTTCAGCGCGGTGCCCAGGCTCAGTCCAGCGATGGCGGCGCCGGTTCGGGGAGAGTTGCTCACGGCAACAGTCTGTCCTATCCCGGCCGGGGTCCGCGTCATGGGGACGTCATCCGGGGGTCAGGTCTTCAGCTTGGCCACCGTCATGAGGATGGCCGAGTCCTCCTCGGCGTGCAGGCTGTGCAGGCCGTCCGGGACGATCAGCAGGTCCCCGGCCTTCCCCTGCCAGGATTCGCCGGCGGACTGCAGCCGGACGCAGCCGCGCAGCACGAACACCGTGGCCTCCCCGGGGTTCTGGTGTTCACTCAGCTGGGTTCCGGCTTTGAAGGCCATCACGGTCTGCCGCAGCACCTTCTCGTGTCCGCCGAAGACGGTGTCGGCGGCCCGCCCGCTGCCGGCTTCCAGTGCCGCCGCGACCTGCTGCCGGGCCAGGGCCTCGATCGATATTTTCTGCATGGGCCCTACCGTACTCACGATCACCGCCGGTGCCGAGGGCTTTCCGCCCCCGGGGCGCCCGTGAGCCGGGTCCTCCCCCGTTCGCAGCCCCGGCGGCCGCCGGGGTAAGGGCTAGGCTGAAGAGGTGGCTGAAGCAGACGGCCCGTCGAACGTCCCCGCGGAGTAGTACCCATGACCAACACCACCGCAGGAGCTCCTGCACCCGACGCACCGACGACCCGCGCCCGGGACGCGGCCGACGTCGGTCTCTGCCGCCTCGCCGCGGACGCGTTCCACCTTCCGCACCTGCGCGACGGCCAGCTGGAGGGCATGCGCGCCCTCGCCGCCGGCCGGGACGTGCTGGCCGTAATGCCCACCGGCTACGGCAAGTCGGCCATCTACCAGGTGCCCGCCCTGTTGCTGCACCGCCGGGAGCAGGAGCCGGCCCGTCGCGGTCCTGCCCTGGTGGTCTCGCCGCTGATCTCGCTGCAGGAAGACCAGCTCGACGGGCTGCTGGAGGCCGCCGGGCCGGGCGGCGCCGTCGCGATCAACTCCTCGCACAGCCCGGCCGAACAGGAACTGGCGTGGCAGGCGGCGGAAAACGGCACCGCGGCGTTCCTGTTCTTGGCGCCCGAACAACTGGCCAAGGACAGCACGGTGGAACGGCTCGCCGCCCTGGCGCCGGCGCTGTTCGTGGTGGACGAGGCGCACTGCGTCACCTCCTGGGGGCACGACTTCCGGCCCGACTACCTGCGGCTCGGCGAAGTCCGCGCCCGGCTCGGAAACCCGACGACGGCGGCGCTGACCGCCACCGCCGCTCCCCCGGTCCGCGAGGAAATCCAGGCGCGCCTCGGGCTGGCTAACCCGCTGGTTCTGGTCCGCGGTTTCGACCGGCCCAACATCACCCTCGACGTCGTCCGGCACCACGAGGACAAGGAGAAGCGCCGGGCCGTGATCCGGCAGGCCACCGAGCTGATCAGGCAGCTGCGCCCCGGCGTCGAACCCGGGACCAACCCGGTGCACACGTCCTGCGGCCTGGTCTACGCGGCCAAGCGCAAGGACACGGAGAAGTACGCGCAGAAGCTGGCCCGCAACGGGCTCCGCGCCGCCGCGTACCACGCGGGCATGGCCGCGGCGGACCGGGCGGACGTCCACGAGCGGTTCCTGGACGGCGAGCTGGACGTCGTCGTCGCCACCACCGCATTCGGCATGGGAATCGACAAGCCCGACGTCCGGTTCGTCCTGCACGCCGACATCCCCGAGTCGCTGGACAGCTACTACCAGCAGTTCGGCCGCGCCGGGCGGGACGGGGCCCCTGCCCTGGCCGTGCTGCACTACCGCTCGGAGGACCTGGGGCTGCGCCGGTTCTTCACCACGCACACCCCGGACGAGGCGTCACTCCGCGCCGTCCTCACCGCCCTGCGCGCCGCCGAAGGTCCGCTGCCCCGGTCGGAGCTGGCCGTCCGGACCGGATTCCCGGCCCGGCGCCTCACCGGGCTGCTGAACGAACTGCAGGACACCGGGGCCGTCACCGCCGGCCGGGACGGGGCACGGCTCGACGCTGCGGCAGACCCGGACCGGGTGCTGGACCGGGCGGTGGAGCTCGCAACGGCCCGCGGCCGGGTGGAGCAGTCGCGCGTGGAGATGATGCGGGGGTACGCGGAGACCCGCCGCTGCCGGCGCCAGTTCCTGCTCGGCTACTTCGGCGAGGACCACCCGGACAGCTGCGGCAATTGTGACAACTGCGCCTCGGGCGCAGCTGCTGCCAAGACCGGGGCGGCCGGGGGCGCCGCCGCTGCCGCCGACGGGCATGACGGCCGGAACGACTCGGGCTTCCCGGTGAACGCCGCCGTCGTCCACGCCGAGTGGGGCCCGGGCCTGGTCATGCAGCACGACGGCGACGTGCTCACCGTGCTGTTCGAGAGCGCCGGGTACAAGACGCTGTCCCGCAAGGCCGTGTTGGAGCGGGGCCTGCTGACCCTCGCCGCGGAGTGAAACCAGGCTGGCTCAGTACACCACCCGGAAGTTGCTGAAGGCGCCGGTGGCCGGGGACATGCGTTCCTCGACGTGGTCCACCCGGCCCGGCGCGTCCGCCGAGCGCAGCCAGCGCCGGAACTCCAGCACCACCGCCTGGGGGCCCTCAGCGACGACGCCGACCGTGCCGTCGTCGTTGTTCCGCACCGTGCCGCGCAGGCCCAGTTCTTCGGCTTTGCGTACCGTCCAGTAGCGGAAGCCGACCGCCTGCACCATGCCCTCGACCCGGGCCGTCAGCCGCACCGCGGTTCCGGAATCCGGCGCCGCGGAATGCCCAGCGAATTCAGCCATGCAACCACCCTAGCCCCGCACGCCAGCCCGCGGCATCCGGGACTTTAGCCCCTTCAACCGCCCGCCGGCCCTTGTGAGGGTGGAAGAAGACCTCCGGACGCGGCATGCAGCGGACACCCCGCGCCGCCCGCCGGACCGCCTGAAAGGTAAAGAACATGGCAGGACAATTCGAGATCTTCACCGACGCTGAATCGAACGTCCGGTTCCGGCTGCTCGGCGCGGACGGCACCGTACTCGCGGTCTCCAAGGCCTTCGAGGATAAGCGCTCCGCGGCGGACGGCATCATGGCGGTCCGCGAGTGCGCCGGCACCGGACTCATCCGCGAAACGCACTCCACGCCCTGGGGCGGCACGACGTGGACCACGAGCAGCAAAACTCCCCACCCGCACCCGTCCCGGCGCCGCCACTCCCCGGCCGTCTAGCCCAAACGCTCCCTCAGATTTGGCGCCCATTCACTCAACGCTCCCTCACCTCCGGCGCCTATCCGCCCGACGCTCCCTCACGTCCGGCGGCTATCCGCCTGACGCTCCCTCACGTCCGGTAGCTATTTGCCCGACGCTCCCTCACGTCTGCGGTCTACCAGCCCGCAGGGGGCAGCACCGCCGCGCTTGAGGGAGCGACGTGGAAAACACCACCAGAAGTGAGGGAGCGTCCCCAAAAACACCCCCGGAGGTGAGGGAGCGTCGGGGAAAACACCGCCAGACGTGAGGGAGCGTCGGGGAAAACACCGCCGGAGGTGAGGGAGCGTCGGGGAAAACAGCTCCGGTTCCGAGGGAGCGTTGGGGGTGGGGTGGGGCTAGCTGGCGAGTTTCGCGGGCCGGAGCGAGGTGATCATGGTGCGGATTTGCTGGTACTCCGGGGTCGTGGCGTACCGCTCCGCCTTCTCGAGGTACGGCAGGGTCGGCGGACCGGGGGTTTGGTTCTTGACCGGGTCGTAGGTCCCGCCGAAGAGCGCCCCGCTCGGCGGCCAGAGGAACAGATGGAACATCGGGCAGGCCAGCGCACCGGTCGCTTCCGGCATCATCGTGATTCCGTAGGCGGCCGTGGTGGTCCGGGTGGGGCCCGGGCCGGTGTCGTCGCCGCGGGACTCGAACACGAACCGCGGCACGGCGTGGTCCGCAGCCCCCGGCTCAACCAGGGACTGGACCGGGTGCGAGTCGAAGATCCGGTAGGGGTACTGTTCGATGCACTCGGCTCCGGTGACGATATTGGTGCGCAGCTCCGCCATCCGCTTCCCGGACGCATTGGTGACATCCACGAACGCCCCGCCCAGCGCACCGCCGGGATCTTTCGCGGTCCAGTCCGGCGGATAGTCGAAGGACAATCCGTCCGAGGTGGTGAAGGTCTTCCAGTCCGGCGGAGGATCCTCAAGCCCTGAGAGCGAACCGGAGCCGGACTGAGCAGGCACCGGCGCCGGGGACCCCGGCGTCGACCCTGGCGAAGCGGAAGCCGACGTCGCACCCGGCAAAGTGGATGCCGGCCCGGAAGAAGCCGGTGTCGAAGCGGCGGTGCCCCCGTCGCCGGGAGCGGGCGCAATCCCGCAGCCGCCCAGCAGCAGGACGGCACCCACAACAGCAGCCGCTCCCCCGCAGCGCGCCATCGCCGGGTTACTTCCCCGCCGGCCGCAGGGACATCATGGCCCGCTTGATGATCTTGTATTCCTCGGTGTCCTTGTACACCTCAGGCGTATCCACGTGCATGGGCTTGCCCGGGGTGGTGTCGAACGGGTCATAGACGCCGCCGAACGATGCCGAGCGGGGCGGCCAGGGGAAGACGTGGGAGATCGGGCAGGCGTCCGTCCCGGTGGGCTCCGGCGCAGTGGTGATGCCGTAGGCGAAGGTATTGGGCTTGCCCGGGTCGGCGGAGGTGGCGTTGACCCGCGCCTCGTAGCTGAACCGCGGCGTCACACCCTCCCGGGCCAGCGCCGGAATCGGGGCGGAGTCGTAGACCATGAACTGCGATTTGGCCGTGCACGCCGGTCCGGGTCCCACGCCTGTGCGCAGCCGGGCCATCGTCTTGCCGTAGTCGCTGACCAGCGCCGCACCGCCGTCGGATTCCTTGACGGACCAGGTGTCCGGGTAGTCGAAGGTCAGGGTCCCGTCGGAGGTGGTGTACGACTTCCAGCCCGCCGGGGCGGC
Organism: Arthrobacter sp. Hor0625; assembly: GCF_052567525.1. Lineage (NCBI taxonomy): Bacteria > Bacillati > Actinomycetota > Actinomycetes > Micrococcales > Micrococcaceae > Arthrobacter > Arthrobacter sp. Hor0625. The sequence continues at coordinate 560,991 of NZ_CP199586.1, forward strand.
CGTCGTGGTGGGCGACGCAGTGGTGGGCGAGGCAGTGCCGGGTGACGCCGTGGCGGAAGCGGAAGCAGTAACGGAAGGCGACGTCGACGTCGTCTCCGGCGGGCTGCTGGTGGCCGGTGCCGAGGCGGGAGACCCGCAGCCGGAGAGCACGATCGCCAGGCCGGCTGCTCCAATCAGTCCGAATCCGCCAGCAGATGCGCGTCGACGCATGTCACCCTCCCCCTGAGCCGCAAGTGGTGGCTCCATTCTGGGGCGTTGCGCCGCGGAATCAAGGGCCTAAGGTCCCGCCGGCGCGGCAGCGCCTCAGCCCGGGGCGGCGCGTGAAAGCCCGAACGCTGCGGCGTGAGCCAACTCACCTTGACGGTACGCCGATTTCAAATGCCCGCCGAACCTTGCTAGTCCTTAAAGGATGCAAGATTTCCTTAACCCAGCCATGCCCTTCATCGCCGTGGCCCTGGCCGTGGCCGCCGGGCTGACCGCCTCCTGGCTGGTCCGGCGCGTGGTCCTGCAGCTCAACCGCAAGCAGGAAGCGCTGCGGGAAACGTCCCGGGTGGCGCGCCTGCCGCTGCGGTTCGCGCTCTGCCTGATCGCGGTGCGGATCGCGCTGGTGCTCACCACCGACGACGCCGAGTGGCGCCGCAACGTCGACCACGCCCTGCTGATTGGGCTGATCGGATCGGTCGCGTGGCTGGCCATCGCCGTGCTGCTGATCATCGAGACCATGGTCCTGACCCGCTACCGGGTGGACGTGGCGGACAACCGGCGCGCCCGGCGGCTCCGGACCCAGGTCATCCTGGCCCGGCGGATCGGCGTGGCGCTGGTCGCGATCGTGGCCCTCGGCGCCATCATGCTGACGTTCCCGGCCATCCAGGCCCTGGGCGCGGGCCTGCTCGCCTCTGCCGGCGTCATCTCGATCGTTGCCGGCCTCGCCGCGCAGACCTCGCTGGTCAATGTCTTCGCCGGCATCCAGCTCGCCTTCACCGACGCGATCCGGGTGGACGACGTCGTCGTGGTGCAGAAGGAGTGGGGCCGGATCGAGGAGATCACCCTGACCTACGTGGTGGTCCACATCTGGGATGACCGGCGGCTGATCCTGCCCTCGACCTACTTCACCACCACCCCGTTCGAAAACTGGACCAGGCGCCAGTCCGAGGTCATGGGGACCGTGGAGTTCGACCTGGACTGGCGCGCTCCGGTCGAGGCCATGCGGGCCGAATTGAAGAAGGTGCTGGCCTCCACCGAGCTGTGGGACCAGCGGGTGGGGATCCTGCAGATCACGGACGCGACGGCCGGCTTCGTCCGGGTGCGCATCCTGGTCAGCGCCGGGGACAGCGCCTCGCTCTTCGACCTGCGCTGCCTGATCCGCGAAGAGCTGGTGCTGTTCCTGCAGCAGGAGTACCCGACGGCGTTGCCGCACGTGCGGCTCGAATCCATGCCCTCTTCCGGCGCCGCCTCCACTCAGCCGGCGGCCCGGCGGCCGGGCAAGGTCGCTGCCGCGGACGAGACGACCGCCCGGCTGCCGTCCGACCCGCACGATTCGCAGCTGTTCACCGGTTCGATCGAGGCCGTGCAGCGCTCCCGCGCCTTCTCCGGTCCCGGCGAGGACGTGTTCGAGGACCGGGACAAGTCGATCGCGGCGCAAAACTAGGCGGGCCCGCTTCTCTTCCCTCGCCGCCGGAGCGGGTCGATAATCGGTGCCATGACCATTCCCCCATCGCCCGAGCCGGATCCGTTTCCGCCGGAGCCCGGGCCGACGTCGCCCGAGCCGCAGCCTGGCGACCCGTTCCCGCCCGAGCCCGGGCCCACGCCGCCGTCGCCCATCCCCGCCCCGGGGCCAAGTCCGACGCCGGGGCCCGCGCCCGGGCCGCTACCGATCCCGGATCCCGGCCCGGTTGCGCCGCCATCCCGGCGGACTCTACGCGGTTCTAGTCGGCGTCACGCTTCGCTGAGGCCTGCCAGGAACCGGCGCACCTCGGCGTTGAAGTCCTCCGGCGCTTCAAGGGCCGCCATGTGGCCGGCGTCGGGAATGATGACGAGCTCCGAGCCCGGGATTTGCCGGTGCATCTCCCGCGCCACGCTCAGCGGCGCGCGCACGTCCTCTGCACCATACAGAAGCAGGGTTGGCACCGCGATGGCCGGCAGGACGTCGCGGTAGTCGGCCCGTGCGCTGGCGTTCAAGAGGGCCCGCATGCCGGCCGGATGGAAGTCCGCCATGATGGCGCTGGCTTCTTCCACCACCGCGGGAGCTGCACGGCTTGTGAAGAGGGTTGGCAGCCACGCGGGGATGAACCGTTCCGGCGGTTGCTCAAGTTCGGCCAAAATCTGGGCGTACCGGCGCTCGACTTCCTCGGGCGGGAGGGATCCGGCCCACCCGGCGTAGGCCGAGACCAGCAGCAGCGACGCGGGGACGGACGGGTGGTTCCGGTAGAGCTCCAGGGCGATGCCGGAGCCCATGGAGAATCCGAGGATGTGCGGCCTGCCCGGAACCACTTCCCGAAGGAACCCGGCCAGAGCGTCCCCCAAGTCTTTTGCGGTCAGGTCAGCCGGCGGATGGTCCGAGCTGCCGCAGCCAGGGGCGTCCCAGGCGAAGACCGCGAATCGATCCGACAACGCGTCGAGCTGGCGTCGCCAGATGCGGCTGTCCTCGTAGGCGCCGTGCAGCAGGACCAGCGGCGGCCCCTCGCCCGCACGGCGGTACCGGATGCGCAGGCCCGCAACCTCCACGGTATCCATGAGGTAATGCTAGGCCGCTGCGCGTTCCCCGGCAGGTCCGGGAGGCGCAAATCCTCCCGCCACGCGAAGAAAGAGCCTACGACCCCCGGGTACAGGAGGCGCAGGCTCTTTCGCGTATTGGCGGGACGGCTGCCGGCCGGTGGCTAGCCGAAGACGATGTCCTTGGTGCGGTGGTCGTACTGGATGACCAGCAGGCCGCCGCGGTGGTGGATCTCGTGGTTCGCTCCGTCGAAGTGGCCGAAGGCCCCGTAGTTCTCGTCCCAGGAACGGTTGATTGCAATCTTGAAGCTGTAGGAACCGGCCGGTAGGTCAGCGGCGAGCTTCCAGAGCTGGTCCACCTCGTCCAGCTGCATCTGGGATTCGTCGTACTGCGGCGCCCAGTTGGCAGGCGCGCCGAGCAGCACGTTGAAGTCACCGGCGACGGCCACCTCGGCCGGCTGCTGGACGGCTTCCGGCGCGGGCGCCTGAGCCTCGGCGGGCGCTGCCTCGGCGGCGGCTTCGGCGGCGGTCTTGTCCGCAGCCTTCCGCTTCCGGACCGCCTTCGCCACCGGGGCGACGGCTTCCTCGACCAGCTTGGCGGCGGCGTCCGCCACCTTCTCGGCCACCTGAACCGCCTTCGGCGCGGTCTTGGCCGCGGGCTTCCCGGCCGGGGCGGCCGGCAGCGGGGTGTCCGCCGGAGCCTGCGTGCCGGCGTCGAGCGCCGCGGTGAACGCGGCCGGGTCGGCGAACGCCACCGTGGCCCGCTGGCCGTCTTCGGTGATGGTCCAGCCGGAGCGGCCCTTGACCAGCCAGCCGGCCTTGACCAGCTTGGCGGTGGCGGTGGTGAGCGCCTTGTGGCCGCGCGGGATTCCGCCGCTGAGGAGCTCGCGCTCGCGCTCGTTGAGCGGCACCCGGGCAATCGCCTCGCCGAGCACGACGCCGGCGTTCAGCTTCTCGCCCGACCACACCCCCTCGGCCAGGACATCCAGCACGGCCTTCAGTCGAAGGTTGGTGTTTTCCGCAGCGTTCGCGCCCATGGGTCTCCTTTAGAAGCTATTGATCCACCTGCATTTTGCCAAGGTTCGCCCGGTTCCGCGACCGAAGGCAAAGATCCCCCGTGTGTCGTGACCCGATGTGACGCTCCGGCGGACGGCTCCGGCCACCCGAGCGGGCTCGGGACGGCCTCAGAACTTCGGGATCAGGACCGGGGTGTTCTTCTTGTAGGCCTCGTAGTCGGCCTGCCCGCCCCACTTCTTGTCCGCCTTCTTCTCTAGGTGCGGGACACCGCTGACCTTGGTGATCAGCAGGGCGACGAAGACCGGCGAAATCAGGGCCACCCACTGCCACCCCTGCAGCACGGGCAGCGCGATGATGGCCACGCCGATCCAGAGCAGGATTTCGCCGAAGTAGTTCGGGTGCCGGGATTTCGCCCAGAGGCCCGTCGAGATGAACTTGCCCTTGTTGGCCGGGTCCGCGCTGAACCGGCTCTTCTGCCCGTCGGCTGCCACCTCGACGCCGAATCCGGCGGCCCACACCAGCACGCCGACGAGGGCGAACCAGTCCAGCCCGGCCCGGGTCGCTGACGTCATGGCCACCCACGCCGCGGCGGCGGTGAACGCGATCCAGATGCCCTGCATGGTCCAGACGCTGAGGAAGCGGACCAAGGAGGGTTTGATCTCATCGAAGCGGTCGTCCTTGCCGGCCTTGCTGATCCGGCGGAACAGGAAGGAACCCAGCCGCGCCGCCCACACCAGCACCAGCGCGGCCAGCAGCAGCCCCCGCGCGTCGATCCCCGGAGTGAGCAGGACCAGCAACAGCGTGACCGCGACATAGCTCAGCGACCCGGTCAGGTCATAGAACCGCTCCGTCTGGGCAAGGTACGCGGGGATGAACACCAGCCACTGGATCAGGAACGCGGCCCCCACGGCCAGCGCGAACACCGGGACGCCGCCCACTGCCGCCCCGCCCTGGCTGCCGGCCCAGGCGAGCCCGGCACCGAGCAGCACCACCACCGGGATGGCGGCGAGCGCCTTGCGTTCGGATTCCTTCATGGATCGTTCCTTCCGTTGGCGGCCCAGAAGTTGGTAGCCGGCACTGACTACTAAGCCTACGAACTAGTATTGGGAAAAGTTCCAGTTCCACCGGTCAGGCCCCCATCACTGAACGTGCATCCAGCCCAGAAGGAGCCCCCATGACCCGTCCGCTCAGGAAATGGCTGCTGGCCTACGCCGTGGCCGCCGTGATTTTCGCCGGGATCGACGCCGTCTGGATCTTTACCGTGGCCAACCCCCAGTACCGCAGCCAGATCGGGCACCTGCTCCCGGCCAGCTTCAACGCCGTCGGCGCCGTCCTGTTCTACCTCGTCTACGTGGCGGGCATCGTCCACTACGGCATCCGGCCCGGCGACGACCGAGCCACGCTGCGGAGCCGGGCCGCCGGCGGGGCGCTGTTCGGCTTCTTCACCTACGCGACGTGGGCGCTGACGGCCTTCGCCGTGCTCAAGGATTTCCCCGCCGTCGTTGCCGTCACGGACATCGCGTGGGGCGCCGCGGTGTGCGCCGTCGTCACCGCCCTCACCGCAGTGATCCTGCGCCTGCACCGCCCCCGCTCCGGGACCTCGCCCGCCAGGGACTGAACGACCGTTGCCCGGGGCAATCAGGCTGGCTAGAGTTGCCTGACCGCCGCCGCCCGTAAGGGCCGATCCGCGGCACCTCCCCCTCTGGTCAGGAGAACCCCATGGAATCACGTACCCTCGGCTCGCTTACCGTCTCGGCCCTCGGGCTGGGCTGCATGGGCATGAGCGAGTTCTACGGCCGCGGCGACGAGCGGGAGTCCGTCGCCACCATCCACGCGTTCCTCGACGCCGACGGAACCCTGCTCGACACCGCCGACATGTACGGCCCGTTCACCAACGAAAAACTCGTCGGCGGCGCCATTGCCGGCCGGCGCGACGACGTCGTGCTGGCCACCAAGTTCGGCAACGAACGCCGGGTGGACGGCTCCTGGGTGGGCATCAACGGCCGGCCCGAGTACGTCCGGGCGGCGTGCGACGCCAGCCTGCAGCGCCTCGGCGTCGACCACATCGACCTGTACTACCAGCACCGGGTGGACAAGACCGTGCCGATCGAGGACACCGTCGGGGCGATGGCGGAGCTGGTCCAGGCCGGCAAGGTGCGGCATCTGGGCCTCTCCGAAGCCAGCGCCGACACGGTCCGCCGCGCCCACGCCGTGCACCCGATCACCGCGCTGCAGACGGAGTACTCGCTCTGGGAACGCGAGCCCGAGACCAAGATTTTCCCGGTGCTCGCCGAACTCGGCATCGGCTTCGTCCCCTACAGCCCGCTGGGCCGCGGTTTCCTCACCGGCCAGCTGCGCAGCGAGGAGGACTTCGCCGAGGATGACTTCCGCCGGCACTCACCGCGCTTCCAGGGTGAGAACTTCACCCGCAACCTGGCCCTCGTGGACCGGGTGACCGAGCTCGCGACGGAGAAGGGCTGCACCCCGGCGCAGCTGGCTCTGGCCTGGCTGTTGGCCCAGGGCGAGCACATCGTGCCGATCCCGGGGACCAAGAAGCGCGAGCGGCTGCGCGAGAACCTGGGCGCCGTCGACGTCGAGCTCTCCGCGAGCGATCTGGCCCGGCTCGATGAGCTGGCCCCGGCCGGCGCCGCCGCGGGTGCCCGCTACCCCAACATGGGCAGCATCGACGCCTAAGCCCTGCTCCCGGCTAACCCCCGGTTGCTCTAGCACTTATGGCTCCTATCCGGCAGGTTTGGCAGCCATAAGTGATAGAGCAACGGCGGGGTCAGCGGCCGGAGGCGGCCAGTTCGGCCAGCAGCTCCGATTTCCGGTCCTCGTCCGCGAAGGAGGACCGGATGGAGTTGGCCGCGAGGCGCACGCAGTCGAAGTCGGACAGGCCGATCTCGGACTGGAGCCGGGTGAAGTTGTCATCGACGTACCCGCCGAAGTACGCGGGATCGTCCGAGTTCACGCTGACGTTGAGCCCGGCGGCGAGCATGGCCGGCAGCGGGTGCTCGGCCAGGGTGTCGACGGCGCGGAGCCGGACATTGTACAGCGGGCAGACGGTCAGCGGCATCAGCTCGTGCACCAGCCGCTCCACCAGGTCGGGGTCCTCCATGCAGCGGATGCCGTGGTCGATCCGTTCCACGCCGAGGACGTCCAGCGCCTCAATGATGTACGACGGCGGGCCCTCCTCACCGGCGTGTGCGATCCGCCGCAGCCCGGCCTCCTTGGCCCGGGCGAAAAGCCGCTGGAACTTCGACGGCGGGTTGCCCACCTCGGCGGAGTCCAGGCCGATCCCGGCGATCGGGGCGTCCATGGCGAGGAGCTGCTCGAGGACCTCCAGGGCGGAGTCCTCGGACAGGTCGCGCAGGAACGCCGCGATCAGCAGGGTGGAGATGCCAAACTCCTGCTGGGACGTGGCGAGCACCGAGGCGACGCCGTTCACGCAGGTGGCCAGGGGGATCCCGCGGGACAGGTGGGCCTGCGGATCCATCATGATCTCGGCGTGCCGCACCCCGGCAGTGGCGGCGCGCGCCAGGTAGGCGCGGGTCATATCCGCGAAGTCCTGCTCCGTCTGCAGCACAGCCATGTTCGCGTAATACAGGTCCAGGAATGACTGCAGGTCCGTGAACTCATAGCGGGCCCGAAGCTCGTCGAGGTCGGCGTAGGGCAGGGTGATGCCGTTGCGTTCGGCGAGCGCGAAGATCAGCTCCGGCTCCAGCGTGCCCTCGATGTGCAGGTGCAGCTCCGCCACCGGCAGGGTCGTGCGGGCATCCGTCGGGCGGACCTCGCCGGCGAGGGTTTCGGCGCTGGGCTCTTCGGTGCGGGTTTCATCGGCGCGGACTTCAGCAGTGCGGGCCTCGGCGGCGTCCCCCGGAACGCCCTCCGCCTGCGGCGCCCCGGCGCCGCCGTCGTAAGTTTCCATTCGGTAAGGATATGCCCGGCGCAACCGAAGGCGGATAGAGTCGATCAGATGCAGAATACCCAGCAGGCTTTCGATCCCGACGCCCCGACGCCGGACCACACCGCGGACGGCTACGTCCGGGTGCGCGGCGCCCGGGAGAACAACCTGCGCAACGTCGACGTCGACGTGCCGCGCGATGCGATCGTCGCCTTCACCGGCGTCTCCGGCTCCGGGAAGTCCTCGCTGGCGTTCGGCACCATCTACGCCGAGGCCCAGCGCCGCTACTTCGAATCCGTGGCACCGTACGCCCGCCGCCTCATCCAGCAGGGCCACAACCCGAAGGTGGAGCTGATCACCGGGCTGCCGCCCGCCGTCGCGCTCCAGCAGCGCCGCGGCACCGCCAGCTCCCGCTCCACGGTGGGCACCGTCACCACGCTGTCCAATTCGCTGCGCATGCTCTTCTCCCGCGCCGGCAGCTACCCCGACGGCGCGGCGCCGCTCGATTCGGACGCGTTCTCCCCCAACACCGCCGCCGGCGCCTGCCCCGAATGCCACGGCCTGGGCATCGCCCACACCGTCACCGAATCCTCGCTGGTCCCGGACCCGTCGCTGAGCATCCGCGACGGCGCGATCGCCGCCTGGCCCGGCGCCTGGCAGGGCAAGAACCTGCGCGACATCCTCACCCACCTCGGCTACGACGTCGACACCCCGTGGCGGAAACTGCCCAAGAAGCACCGCGACTGGATCCTCTTCACCGAAGAACAACCCGTGGTCGAGGTCACCCCGCAGCGGGACCGCGTCGCCAAGCCGTACAAGGGCCGGTTCTGGAGCGCCCGCAGCTACGTCCTGCACACCCTCGCCGATTCCAAGAGCAGCACCATGCGCGACCGCGTCCTGCGGTACATGGAAACCGGGCCGTGCCCGCGCTGCGGCGGCAGCGGCCTGCGCCCGGAGGCCCTGGCCGTGACCTTCGCCGGCAAGACCATCGCCGAGCTCAACGCCGTCCCGATGACCGAACTGGCGCAGATCATCCGCCCCACCACCGAGCTCACCTCCGCCGGGACCGCCTCGCGGAAGCAGTCCTCCGGCGAGTCCAACGAGGTTGCCGTCGCCATCACCCGGGACCTGCTGCAGCGCGTCACCGTGTTGCTGGACCTAGGCCTGGGCTACCTCGCGCTGGGCCGTTCCACCCCCACGCTCTCCCCCGGCGAGATGCAGCGGCTGCGGATCGCCACCCAGCTGCGCTCCGGCCTGTTCGGCGTGATCTACGTCCTGGACGAGCCCTCCGCCGGCCTGCACCCGGCCGACGCCGAACCCCTACTGGCGGTCCTGGACCAGCTGAAGTCCTCCGGGAACTCGGTGTTCGTGGTGGAGCACAACATGGACGTGGTGCGCCGCGCCGACTGGCTGGTGGACGTCGGCCCGCGGGCCGGCGAGGGCGGTGGCGAGGTGCTCTACAGCGGGCCGGTCGCCGGGCTCGCCGAGATCGAGGCCTCCGTCACCCGGCCCTTCCTGTTCCCGGACAGCAATGGCGAAGAGCACGACGGCGGTCCCGCCCGCGGCGGCAGGCCGGAGGGCGGCACCCGGGAGCCTGCGGGCTGGCTGGAGTTACGTGACATCAGCCGCCACAACCTGCAAAGCCTTGACGCCCGCTTCCCGCTGGGTGTCCTGACCGCCGTCACCGGCGTCTCCGGCTCCGGCAAGTCGACGCTGGTCAGCCAGGTGCTGGCCGAGGTCGCCGGGACGTGGCTGCACGGGGGCAGCGCTGCCCCCGAAGACACGGACACCGATGCCGGGGACGAGACCGGGGAAATTGCCGCGCCGCTGAGCATCGGACACGTCTCCGGACTGGAGCGGATCGACCGGCTGGTGAAGGTGGACCAGAAGCCGATCGGCCGGACCCCGCGGTCCAACCTGGCCACCTACACCGGACTGTTCGACGCGGTGCGCAAGGAGTTCGCCGCCACCGACGCGGCGAAAGCCCGCGGCTTCGGCGCCGGCCGCTTCTCCTTCAACGTCGCCGGCGGACGCTGTGAAACCTGCCAGGGCGAGGGCTTCGTGGCCGTCGAACTGCTCTTCCTGCCCGGCAGCTACGGCCCCTGCCCGGAATGCCATGGCTCCCGCTACAACCCGGAAACCCTCGAGGTCAGCTACCACGGCAAGAACATCGCCGAGGTCCTGGGGCTCACCGTCAACGCAGCCGCCGAGTTCCTGGCCGGCGTCCCCGCCGCCGCGCGGGCCCTGCAGGCGCTGCGCGAGGTGGGCCTGGGGTACCTTCGGCTGGGCCAGCCCGCCACCGAACTCTCCGGCGGCGAGGCCCAGCGCATCAAGCTGGCCACCGAGCTGCAGCGCGCCCAGCGCGGCCACTCGCTGTACCTGCTGGACGAGCCCACCACCGGGCTGCACCCGGCCGACGTCGAACTCCTGATGGCGCAGCTCCACCGCCTGGTGGACGCGGGCAACACTGTGGTGCTGGTCGAACACGAGATGGCCGTGGTTGCCGCCGCGGACTGGGTGATTGACCTGGGACCGGCCGGCGGCGACGCCGGCGGAAAGATCATCGCCGCAGGGGAACCCGCCGCCGTCGCGGAGTCCAAAAAGAGCCGCACCGCCCCGTACCTGGCTGCTGTGCTGGGCGGCAGCTAACGCGTCGCCGCAGGTCAGGCCCTGCTTCACAGAACCCGGTCAGTATTGGTAACGGCTTGATAACGGGCACGGCCTCGTCTAGCGTGGGGACCGTGTCCGGGGTTCCCCGGCATGGATGCCAGGTGCTGCCTCCACCGTGAACTACCCAACCGGCAGACACCGCAAGATGACCTCTATTGTCAGGGGTGGGTAGTGGCGCGACAACGTCCGGGGACGGACCGAGCGCAGGTGGCCCTCAGGAGCAGCTAAACCCATGAAGACTTCATCACTCAGCACTGTCGCGCGCCGTGGAGCCACTCTGGCCGCCATCTCTGTCGCCGGCGTCGCCCTCTCCGCCACCGCTGCGAGCGCAGCCACCCCCGCCGCGACCAGCACGTCCACCTGGGACGCCCTCGCCCAGTGCGAGAGCGGCGGCAACTGGAGCACCAACACCGGCAACGGCTTCTCCGGCGGCCTGCAGTTCACCCAGAGCACCTGGGCCGCGAACGGCGGCACCGGATCGGCCGCGGACGCCAGCCGCGAGCAGCAGATCGCGGTAGCCCAGAAGGTTCAGGCCAGCCAGGGTTGGGGTGCGTGGCCGGCCTGCGCCGCGCAGCTTGGCCTCAGCGGCGGGGCGTCGGCCGCAGTCCCCGCCCCGGCGGCGCAGGCCCCGGTCCAGTCCGTCCCGGTCCAGGGCGCGGTCCCGGCCGCCGCGCCGGTGCAGACGGCGCCGCGGCACGCCGCCCCGGTGGCGCTCAGCGGCGAGACTTACACCGTCAAGAGCGGCGACAGCCTCAGCAAGATCGCCAGGGCCCTCAAGATCACCGGCGGCTGGCAGGCCCTCGCGGACGCGAACGCGGACACGATTTCCGATCCGGACGTCGTGCTGGCCGGCCAGGTGCTGCAGCTTCCGGCCTAAGCCGAGGGGCGGTGACGCACCGCGAAAGCATTAGACGACGACGCCGGACGCCCTTGGGGGACGCTCCGGCGTCGTCGTTTTTTATGGTGTCAGGCTGCCGCGCAGGGCAGCGGGGTGCGCCACGCGGGGTGCGCTCGGCTAGGCCGTCCGCGGCAGTTCGCGGATGATCCGCACCTTCCACGCGGCGTCGTCGCTGGTGTCCAGCAGGGCGACGGTGCCGTGCGCAAGGTGCAGGGCGACGCGCTTGGCGGCGAGCAGTTCCAGGTAGAGCTGTTCGTTCATCCGGGCCGGGGTGTCGATGACGTACTTCACGGCGTCGCGGACCTTGCGGTAGTTGTCGCTGCGCTCACGGTGCAGGTGGAGTTCGAGCATCCGGCGCTGCCGCAGCCGCGGTTCGTGCCGGTTCAGCCAGGACACCGCGGCGTGGACGGCCACCACCACCGCCAGCGAGACCGCGTAAATCTCCCAGCCGCTGGAGAGTAGGAAGAGCGGAAGGTTGGCGATCGCGACGACGGCGATCAGGAGGCGGAACGCGAGGATCCGGCGCATCGTCAGCGCGACCGAAGCGAGCGCGGCGCGGAACCCGTGCTGTTCCTTGCGGGCGGCGGCGGGGTCCAGGGTGAATTCTTCAAGCACCAGGATGCCGTTGGCTTCCGGGCCGAGCATCTGTCCGTATTTGGGCGCAGAGGGCGCCGTGGTTGAAGGGGTCATGGCGGGGTCTTCCGTGCGGCGGGGTGGTTCCGGTAAATGATAAATCTCCGGGCTGGGAGCTGTCTGTGGGTATCCGAAATGTGAACACCCTCACCCGCGGCGGCCAGCAATTGGTGATGCGCGCCGGTGGCCCCAAACTGGAGAGATGCAGACTTTCCTTCCCTTCCCCGATTTCCGGCAGAGCGCGGCCGCCCTGGACCAGTTGCGGCTGGGCAAGCAGCGCGTCGAGGCGCTGCAGATGCTGCGCGCGCTGGTGATCCCCCACTACGGCTGGCAGTCCCACCCGGCGGTCCGGATGTGGATGGGACACGTCCCGGCGCTGACCATGTACGGCCTGGCCATGGCGGATGAATGGGTCGCCCGCGGCGGCGAGGACACCACCCGGGACAAGATCATGGAGTTCGCCCCGCAGGCGGCGCACCCGGACTATGCTGCCAAAATTCCCATGCCGTACTGGCTGGGGAACCCGGAATTCCACCTCAGCCACCGGTCCCGGCTGCTGGCGAAGGAACCGGGCTTCTACACCGACGTCTTCCCCGGCACGGACCCCGACCTGGAGTACGTGTGGCCGGAGCCCAAGCACGAACTACTTCCCGAAGATCCCGCAGGCGACCGGATGTGGGTACTCCGCCTCCCGCTCGAGGACACCGATCCGGAACAGCTGAAGACCATCAGCCTGCCCCCGGCTGGCCGCGCCAAGGCCGCACCCGCCACCGACGAATACCAGTTCGTCTACGTGGACGACCGGTCGCGCCGCCCGGCGAAGAACGCGCGCAAGCGCCCGGCCGCGCCGCCCGTGAAGAAGCCCACCCGCAAGCGCCAGGCGCAGGAGGAAGCCTTCACCACGCTGCCCGGCAAGTCCGTGGTGGCCATCCCGTTCGACGGCGGGCGTTCGTTCGCCGTAGGCGAGGTCCAGGGCCAGCCGATCACGGTGGAAGGCCAGTTCGCCCGGAACTTCCAGGTCAAGGAGATCCTCGCCCGCAACGACTTCGACTACCCGGCCCTGCTGCAGGACCCCCGGGTCTTCTTCCCGATCGCCGCGCCCTGAGCCGGCTGGTTTAGCGGTACGCGAGCCGCCGTCGTCGTTCCCGTGCCAGCGGCAACGGACGGCGTTTGCTGGCAAACTGGCGGTATGACTGTACTGCTGGCCGGTTGCGGCGACCTGGGGACTGAGGCGGGCCTGCGTTTTGCCGCGGCCGGACACCGCGTGGTGGGCTGGCGGCGTTCGCCGGAAAAGCTGCCGGCCGCGATCGACGGAGCCCGGGCTGACCTGACCGCCGGGGACCTGCCGCCGGTCCCCGCGGACACCACCGCCGTCGTCGTCGCTGTTGCCGCGGATGCACCCACCGAGGAGGCGTACCGGGCGGCCTATGTGGACGGCCTGGCGCGGGTGCTCGACGCCGTCACGGCCTCCGGCGCACCGGTCCGGCGGGTGCTGTTCGTCTCCTCCACGGCCGTGTACGGCGGGGCCGACGGCGGCTGGGTGGACGAAACGACGGCGCCGGACCCCGGCGGGTTCTCCGGCCGGATCATCCTCGAGGCGGAGGAACTGCTCTCCCGCCGGCTCGAGGGCACCGGGATCGCGCCCGTGGTGCTGCGGCTCGGCGGGATCTACGGGCCGGGCCGGACCAGGCTGATTGACCAGGTGCGCAGCGGAAAGGCCGCTGTACCGGCGGAGTCCCGCTTCACCAACCGCATCCACCGCGACGACGCCGCTGCCGCGATCGTGCACCTTTGCACCATGGATACCGAGCCGGCGCCGCTGTACGTGGGCGTCGACGACGAACCGGCCGAGCTCGGCGAAGTGCTGCGGTTCCTTGCCGCCGAGATGGGCCTGCCGGAGCCGGCGCCGGAAGCGGCCGGTTCGACGTCGGACGGCTCCAAGGGCGTCCCCAAGGGCGGCGCGGGCTCCAAGGGCGGGGAGCCCGGGCGCGGCGGGAACAAACGGGTCAGCAACGCGCGGCTGCGCGGCACCGGTTTCACCTTCGCGTACCCAAGCTTCCGGGAGGGCTACCGCGCGGTCCTGGCCGGCGCCGGCGAGCGGCACCCCTGACGGGTCCCGGCCGCGCGCACAGTTAGTTCTCCCGACTATCCCCGAGGGGCAGCATGGACTTCCAGCACATCATTGAGACCGTCGGCCGGTTCATGGATGCCGCCGGCGTCGCGGTCATGGTCGTGGGGGCGCTCGTGTCGCTGCCGCTGGCGCTGCGGGGCTTCCAACCGCGCCAGCTGCCGGCCGGCGTCGAGTCGCTTTCGGTGTACCGGTCCTACCGGCAACTGCTGGGCCGTTCGATCCTGCTGGGTCTGGAGCTGCTGGTGGCGGCGGACATCATCCGGACCGTGGCCGTCACCCCGACGTTCGAAAGCGTGGGCGTGCTGGCCATCATCGTGTTGATCCGGACCTTCCTGAGCTTCTCGCTGGAGCTTGAGATCACCGGACGCTGGCCGTGGCAGAAGCAATCTTCGGGCGCGCAGACGCCGTCGGCCGCCGAGTGAGCCCGGCCGTGAGTGCCGATCCGTGGCCCCTGCCGCCCGAGCTGCCCCGGCCGGGCATCATGCACCAGCGGTGGACCGACGCCGTCTTCCTGCACTGGCGTATCCCGCGGGCGGTCGCGGCGCCGTTCATGCCGCGCGGCGTGGAACCGGATACCTTCGACGGGTCGGCTTGGGTGGGCCTGATCGGCTTCCGCATGCAGGGCGCCGGCCTGGGGCACGGGCCGGGGATCCCCTACTTCGGAAGCTTCAACGAGATCAATGTCCGGCTCTACTCCCGCGAGCCGGACGGGACCCGGGGCGTGGTGTTCGTCAGCCTGGATGCCTCCCGCCTGGCGGTTGTCCTGGCCGCGCGCGCCGCAGGAATCCCTTACGTGTGGTCGCGTACCCGCTGCTCCGCTCCGGGCGGTGCGGACCCGGCCACCGGGTTTTCGGTCCGGCGCTTCGGCGATGGGGCGCGCAGCGACTTTGCGGTGATCCCGGAGCTCGACGCCGAGACCGCCGACCCGCTCGCCGTGCACCTCACGGCGCGGTTCGGACTGCACAGCCGCTTCCGTGGCCGCACCCTCTACATTCCCAACACCCACACCCCGTGGCCGCTGTACAACGCCCGGCTGTCCGGACTGGACGACCAGCTGGTCGCGGCTGCCGGCATCACCGTGACCGGTCCGCCGGAATCGGTGCTGTTCTCCCCCGGCGTCCGCACCCAGTTCGGCCGGCCACGGGTGCTGGACGGAACCTGACCGTAGGAAAGGAGTAAGGACAATGGGCTCAATCGTGGTGCAGGCGTTCATGACCCTCGACGGCGTGGTCCAGGCCGGCGGCGGTCCGGACGAGGACCGTGAGGGCGGATTCCCGTACGGCGGCTGGCAGTCCGGCTACAGCTCCGCGGAGGACGGCGAGATCGTACCGGAGTGGGAGGGCCGGACCGCGGCGCTACTGCTGGGCCGCAAGACCTACGAAATATTCGCGGGCTCCTGGGGCGTCTGGGACGAAGCGGCGGGCGGCTTCCAGGGTGAGCTGACCCGGCGGTACAACCGCATCCCCAAGTACGTCGCCTCGCGCACGCTGACCGGGCTCGGCTGGAAGAACTCCCAGCTGCTGGGCCCCGACGTCCCGGCCGAGGTGCGGGCGCTCCGCGAGTCCACGGACGGCGAAATCCGCGTCTGGGGCAGCACGGAACTGGTCAAGACCCTGGCCGGCCATGACCTGGTCGATGAATACCGGCTGGTCGTTTACCCGCTGGTCCTGGGGACCCGGAAGAAGCTGTTCCCTCCCGGGTTCCCCCTGACAAGGCTCACCCTGGTGGAGAGCCGGCCGCTCTCCTCCGGTGTGCTGGTCAACATCTACCGGCCGGCTGCTGGCGCTGGGACGTAACCGGCGTTGTAGCCCGCCCTACCTACCGGCAGCGTAGCCCTGTGCGCCGCGCGGGTTGGCCGCCGCCTGCAGCACGCCGGTGGCCGGATCCCTGGTCACGGCCGACAGCCGGCCCAGCGTCCAGCCGCCCGCCCGGGCGACAACGTGGCCGCGGCGTTCCAGGCCGGCAATGACGTCCTCGCCGAGCCGCTCCTCGACGACGGCGCCGCCGGGTTCCCAGGTGCGCGGCCAAAACGACCCGGGCATCGACGTCGTATGGAACGTCGGCGCGTCGATGGCCTGCTGCGGCGTGTAGCCGCCGACGATCGTCCGGAGCAGGTACGGCAACTGCCACTGGTCCTGCTGGTCCCCGCCCGGGGAACCCAGCGCGGTGACGGCCTGGCCGTCCCGCAGCACCAGGGTGGGTGTCAGGGTGGTGCGCGGTCGCTTGCCGGGGGTCAGGGTCGACGGCGTGCCGGGCTCCAGCCAGGTCATCTGCAGCCGGGTGCCCAGGCAGAAGCCAAGGTCGGGGATGGTCGGTGAGGACTGCAGCCAGCCGCCGGACGGCGTGGCCGAGACCATGTTGCCCCAGCGGTCGACGACGTCGATGTGGCAGGTGTCGCCCCGGGTCTCCCCGCTCGGCGCGACCGTGGGCTCGCCGACGCCCAGCCCCGCCGGGGCGGAACCGCTGCGGGCCAGAGCCGGCGGCGTGTACTCGGTCCGCAGCACCGGAACGTAGGGCTCGCGTCCCGGGACCGTCCCGGGCCGGAAATCGTGGGAGGCGCGGTCCGTGATCAGTGCGCGGCGCTCGGCGCAGTACGCCTCGGAGAGCAGGTACGGCAGCGGCACCTCGGTATCCCCGTAGTAGGCCTCGCGGTCGGCCAATGCCAGCTTCTGCGCCTCCAGGATGGTGTGCACGCCCAGTTCGGTGGACGGATCAAGGAACCGGTCCTCGAACCCTTCAAGGATGGCCAGGGTCTGCAGCAGCGCCGGCCCCTGGCCCCAGGGACCGGTCTTGGCGATGGTGTGGCCACGGAACTCGACGGTGGCGGCAGGCTCAAAGCCGGCTTCGAAGCCGGCCAGGTCGGCCAGCTCGAGCACGCCGGCGTGGTCGGTCCCGGACGAGTGCCGGTGCGGCGTCCGCACCGACTCCGCCATCGCCTGGGCGACGAAACCCTCGCGCCATTCGCGCCGGGCGGCGTCGATCCGGTCCTCGCGGGTCGCCGCGGCGTCGGCGGGTCCCGTCTCGATCAGGCGTTCCAGGGTCCGGGCGTACGCCGGGTTCCGGAACAGGGCGCCCTCGGCCGGGACGGCGCCGCCGGGCATCCAGAGCGCCGCCGACGTCGGCCAGTGCTCCTGGAACAGCTCCGCCACCGCGGCAATCGTGGTGCCGACGCGGCCCAGCAGGGGGTGCCCGTCCCGCGCGTAGCCAATGGCGAAGTCCAGCACCTCCGCCAGTTCCCACGTCCCGTGGTCCCGCAGCAGCAGGAGCCAGGCGTCGACGGCGGCCGGTACCGCCGCGGCCAGCGCCCCGGATCCCGGGACGAGGTCCAGGCCCTCGGCACGGTAATGCTCCACCGTGGCCGCGGCCGGGGCCGGGCCCTGCCCCATCAGCACCACCGGTGTACCGGGGTCGTCCGCGGTCACGAAGACGCCGGTCATGTCACCGCCGGGTCCGTTGAGGTGCGGCTCCACGACATGCAGCACGAAGGCGCCGGCCGTGGCGGCGTCGAACGCGTTACCGCCGCGTTCGAGCACCGCCTGTGCCGCCGCCGTCGCGAGCCAGTGCGTGGACGCGCTCATGCCGAAGGTGCCCTGCAGGGTGGGCCGGGTGGTGAACTGGTCGGGCGCGGTGAAGGTCATGGTCAGCCGAACAGCGCCGCCACGCGGGTCAGGGTCTCGTAGACCCCGTAGGCCAGCGGCACTCCCACCAGGGCCCAGCCCACCACCAGTTTGCCGGTGGACGGGTTCACGGCGGAGCGTGCATCCGGGGTGTTTGTGGTGCTCATCTAGGCCTCCATGGCGGGTTCGGCGGACCGGACGCTGTCCGGGCGTGGTTCGTGGAATCGGGCGTCCACCGGCTTGACCAGCAGGTTGGCGACGAAGCCGACCACCAGCAGCGCCACCATGGTCAGCAGGGCGGGCTGGTAGTCCGCGGCGTTGAGCTGGCCGGGCTTGCCCTGGGCGTCCAGGAACGCGTTGACGATCAGCGGCCCGGCGACGCCGGCGGCGGACCAGGCGGTCAGCAGCCGGCCGTGGATGGCGCCGACCTGGAAGGTGCCGAACAGGTCCCGCAGGTAGGCCGGGGCCGTGGCGAAGCCGCCGCCGTAGAACGAGATGATGAAGAACGCCAGGACGACGTACAGGAACGTGGTGGAGGAACCGGCCAGCGCGAGCACCGTGTAGAGCACCGCCCCGACGCCGAGGTAGACCATGTAGATCCGCTTGCGGCCGGTCAGGTCGGAGGTGGCGGACCAGGCGAAGCGCCCGGCCATGTTGCCGATGGAGAGCAGGCCGACGAAGCCTGCGGCAACGCCGGCGGTGACCAGGGACGCGCCGTCGGACTGCCGGAAGAAGTCCTGGATCATCGGGGCGGCCTGCTCCAGGATGCCGATGCCGGCGGTGACGTTGCAGAACAGCGCGATCCAGACCAGCCAGAACTGCTTGGTCTTGACCGCGTTCTTGGCCGAGACGTTGTCCGTGGTGACCAGCTTGGAGGCCTTGACCTTGGCGGGGTCGAAGCCGGCGGGCTTCCAGCCCTCGGCCGGCACCTTGATGGTGAAGGCGCCGAAGAGCATGTAGGCGAGGTAGACGACGGCGAGGGTCAGGAAGAGCTTGCCGACGGAGTCGCCGCTGGCCACCCAGCCCTTGGCACCGGAGTTGGGGTCGTACATCTTCAGCAGCGCGGTGGAGACCGGGCTGGCGATCAGGGCGCCGCCGCCGAAGCCCATGATGGCCATGCCGGTGGCGAGGCCGGGGCGGTCCGGGAACCACTTGATCAGCGTGGACACGGGCGAGATATAGCCGATGCCCAGGCCGATGCCGCCGACGACGCCGTAGCCCAGGTAGACGAGCCACAGCTGGTGGGTGAAGATGCCGAGCGAGCCGATCAGGAAGCCGCTGGCCCAGAACATGGCCGAGGTGAACATCGCCTTGCGCGGGCCGTTGGTGTCCACCCAGGTGCCCATGATCGCGGCGGAGAGGCCGAGCATCACGATGGCGATGGAGAAGATCACGCCGATTTCGGTCAGGCTGGCCCCGAAGTGCTTGACCAGCGCCGTCTTATAGACGCTGGTGGCGTATGCCTGGCCGATGCAGAGGTGGACGGCGAGCGCCGCGGGCGGCACCAGCCAGCGGTTGAAGCCCGGCGGGGCGATTGTCCGTTCACGGTCGAGCCAGCCCATAATTGCTCCCCTTTGCTCATCGACGACGTCGCTGTCTCTGCGCCGCCCGGGCGCGGGGCCCGTTGGCATAGAGGCGAAGGCCCCGGATTCGGCCGTTGCCTCCGGCAATCATGGTGCAGATCACAGCGTCGTGGCCGATTTCCGCGGCTGCCGGGGCCGTTTTCACGACGAGCGGTAGCATTTTCGCGATAAGCGGTTATGGGGGCGGGGTTGCTAGTCGGCCAGGCCGGCCTCCCGGAGCGCCGCGGCCAGGGCCGTATTGGCCGGCGGTGGCGTGGGCTGCGGCCGCCGAGGCTTCCCCGTGCGGTCCACGGTGCCCTTCGCCGGGGCCTGGCGGGTCTGCGCCTTTCGGTCCGGGGCCGTTCGGTCCTGGGCCTGCCGGCCGGGCGCGCGCCCACCGGGTGCCTGCCGCGGGGCGGCACCCGGTTCGTCGTCGAGCCTCAGCGTCAGCGAGATCCGTTTGCGCTCCGGGTCCGCCTCGAGGACCTTCACCCGGACCACCTGCCCGGACTTCACCACCTCGCGGGGGTCTGAGACAAACCGGTTGGCCAAGGCCGAGACGTGCACCAGCCCGTCCTGGTGCACGCCGACGTCGACGAACGCGCCGAACGCCGCCACGTTGGTCACCGTCCCCTCCAGCACCATCCCCGGCCGCAGGTCGGAGATCTTCTCGACGCCCTCGCGGAACGCCGCCGCCGCGAATGCCGGCCGCGGGTCCCGTCCGGGCTTATCCAGTTCCGCGAGGATGTCCCGGACCGTCGGCAGACCGAACGAACCGTCCACGAAGTCCTGCGGATCCAGCCCGGACAGGGCGCCGCCGGCGCCGGCGGCAGCCCTGATCCGGCGCGCCAGCGGATACGCTTCCGGGTGCACACTGGAGGCATCCAGCGGCTCCGCTCCCCCGGTGATCCGCAGGAAGCCGGCGCACTGCTCGAAGGCCTTGGCCCCCAGCCGGGGCACCTTCTTCAACTCGCTGCGCTTGTTGAAGGGGCCGTGTTCGTCCCGGTACGCCACGATATTTTCACTCAGCAGGGGTCCGACGCCGGCCACCCGGCTCAGCAGGGCAGGGGATGCGGTGTTGACGTCCACTCCGACGGCGTTGACGCAGTCCTCGACCACGGCGTCCAGGCTGCGGTCCAGCTTCGACGCCGTGACGTCGTGCTGGTACTGCCCGACGCCGATCGACTTCGGTTCAATCTTGACCAGTTCCGCCAGCGGATCCTGCAGCCGGCGGGCGATCGAGACCGCCCCGCGCAGCGACACGTCCATGCCGGGGAGCTCGGCCGCGGCGAGCGCCGAGGCGGAGTAGACGGACGCGCCGGCCTCGGAGACGACGAGTTTCTGCGGCACCGGGACGCTTCCGGCGCCGAGTTCCTTGATCAGTTCCGCCGCGAGTTTGTCCGTCTCCCGGGAGGCGGTGCCGTTGCCGATGGCGACGAGTTCAACCCCGTGCTTGCGGGCCAGGGCGGCCAGGGTGCGCAGCGCCTCGTCCCACTTGCGGGCGGGGGCGTGCGGGTAGACCGTGTCCGTCGCGACGACCTTGCCGGTCCCGTCGACGACGGCGACTTTCACGCCGGTCCGCAAGCCCGGGTCCAGGCCCAGGGTGGCCCGGTTCCCGGCCGGGGCGGCGAGCAGCACGTCGCGGAGGTTGGCGGCGAAGACCCGGACCGCTTCGTCCTCGGCGGCGGCGAACAGCCGGCTCCGCAGGTCGCCGCTCAGCCGGCTGAGCACCCGGGAGCGCCACGCGAGTTGCGCGGTCTGCAGCAGCCAGGCGTCGGCGGGCCGGCCGCGGTCGGCGACCCCGAGGAACCTGGCCACGGCGCCCTCGTAGCGGGCGCGCGCGGCGGCCAGCGCGGCGTCGTCGTCCGGGTCCGCCTCGGTGAGGTCCAGCTCCAGTACCCCGTCCTTCTCGCCGCGCAGGAGCGCGAGGACCCGGTGGGAGGGCATCCCGGAGGGCGCCTGGGAGAAGTCGAAGTAGTCCTTGAACTTCTGTCCCTCGGCTTCCTTGCCCTTTTTCACGCGGGAGACCATCCGGCCCTGCGTCCAGAGCCGTTCGCGCAGCGTCTGGGCAAGGTCGGGGTCCTGCCCAGCGCGCTCGACCAGGATGGACCGTGCCCCGGCGAGCGCCGTGGCGGCGTCGCCGATCGCGTGGTCGGCGTTGAGGTACTTGGCGGCTTCGCGTTCGGGGTCCAGTTCCGGCCGGCGCAATAGCGCGTCCGCGAGCGCCTCGAGCCCGGCTTCCCGGGCGGCCTGGGCCTTGGTGCGACGCTTCGACTTGAACGGCAGGTAGATGTCCTCGAGCCGGGACTTCGTGTCGGCGGCGGCGACGGCGGATTCCAGTTCGGGGGTCAGCGCGCCCTGGGCGGCGATCGCCTCAAGGATTGTCCGACGGCGGTCCTGCAGTTCGCGCAGGTAGCGCAGCCGCTCCTCGAGCGTTCTGAGCTGGGTGTCGTCCAGGGTGCCGGTGGCTTCCTTGCGGTAGCGGGCGATGAACGGGACCGTGGAACCGGCGTCGAGCAACTCGACCGCCGCCTTCACCTGCCAGGGTTTCACACCCAGCTCGGCGGCGATCAGGGTCTCGATCTGCGAACTTGGGGCGGGCTGCTGCGGGACGTTACTCACTCACCCCATTTTGCCTTACCCGGTTACGGCACCGGTTCCGCCGGGTGCGTTGCCGGGCTCTGCCACGTCCTGGACCAGCTCGTTGCGGCGCAGGAACCACGGCTTGAACGGCGGGTCGAAGCGGGCGAAGCGCGGCGGCCCCAGCGCCGTCAGGCCGGCGAGCGCCAGGGCGGCCTGCAGGCCCTCATTGCGGCGTGCGAAAGCCGCCTCGGAGCCACTGCCGGAGAACCGGACCACCGCGGCGAGGGCACCGGGGACGGCCCGGATCTGGACCAGCGGGTCCGTTGGAACCGGGGCGGTCGCGGCGCTCACGCCGGCCGGCAGCACGAAGGCCACCACGAACTCGGCCGGTCCGGCGTTTCCGGTGCCCGGCCCGTTCGACGCTCCCGTCGCGTTCCCCGGCAGCGGACCGCTCTGCAATACCGGGGAGGTCATCGCCAGTTTCTGGGCGGATCCGGCTACCGCGCTGCCGGCGGCCTGGAGTACCGGAGCGGTCATGGCCAGTTTTTGCGCGGCGGTGTTGTTGCCGCTGATGTAGTTGAACAGGTGCCGGAAGGCAGCGTTCCCGGCCCGGTCGAAGCTCGCGTTCACCCGCACCTCCGCGACCACGTACGGCGGGTAGCGGCGGAGCTCGAAATGCGGGTATTGGCGGACCAGCTCATAGGGTTGCTGTTCGGTCATGGTGTAACCGACCATACGCCGGACCCCGGACCGCGGCCAGACCCCGGGGCGGCCGGTTCGGCGGCCCGGCGACCGCCGGGGTTTCGGTGTCGGTGGGCTTTGGTAGCTTGGCAGCAGAGGGACGGACGGCAGCGGGACCAACCAAGTAAAGCGGGGCGCAGTGTTTTTTCTTGAACCGGAGGTACCGGGGGCGGGACCGGACCTGGTCTACTCCGCGAGTGACCTGGTGGTCGCCGCGGACTGCGAGTACCAGCTGCTGCGCAAGCTCGACGAGAAACTGGGCCGCGCCGCCAAGGCGGACTTCGGCACCGACGAGATGCTCGAACACGCGGCCCGGCTGGGTGATGTGCATGAGCGCAAGGTCCTGGACGGGTTCGTGGCCGAGTTTGGGCCGTGGGATCCGGACCGCGGACGCGGCGTGTACGACGTCGTTCCCGCCGAGACCCTGGACCGTGCCACCCTCACCGCCAAGCACGAGGAATCCCTGGAGGCGCTGCGGGCCGGAGCCGACGTCGTTTTCCAGGCCGCCTTTTTCGACGGGCAGTTCCACGGCCGTTCCGACTTCCTGGTGCGCCGGGCCGACGGCGGCTACGCCGTCTTCGACACCAAACTCGCCCGCCATGCCAAGGTGACGGCGCTGTTGCAGCTTGCCGCCTACGGGGACCAGCTGCTGAAGGCGGGCATTCCGGTCGACCCGGCGGTGACCCTGGTGCTCGGCGCCACGGTGCAGCGGGCAGACGGCGGCTACGACAACGTCCGGAGCGATCACCGGCTGGCCGAGATCCTGCCGGTCTTCCGCGAACGGCGGGACCGTTTCCTCGCCCTGACCGCCACCCATATCGCACAGCCCGGAGCAGTCGCCTGGGGCGCGGACGGCGTCAGTGCCTGCGGCCGGTGCGACTACTGCCAGGAGCAGGTGAAGGCCACCGACGACCTGCTGCTGGTGGCCCGGATGAACACCGCGCAGCGGAAAATCCTGCACGACGAGGGCATCTACACTGTCAGGCAGCTCGCGACGGCGACCCTGGCCCGGCCCACCCCCGTGCTGCAGCGGCTGCAGGACCAGGCCCGGATGCAGTCCGGCGTCGGAGCCGCCGACGGTCAGGTGCGCTACACCAAGGACGGCGCGGAGCATGTCCTCCGCTACGGCGTCCTGCCGCAGAACACCCTGGCCGAGCTGCCGCCGTCCAGCGCCGGCGACATCTTCTTCGACTTCGAGGGCGATCCGCTCTGGCAGGACACCGACACCGGCGTGTGGGGGCTGGAATATCTCTTCGGCGTGGTCGAGGCACCCGTCGCCCCGGGGGCCGCCGGGGTGTTCCGGCCGTTCTGGGCGCACAGCCGGGCAGCGGAGAAGCAGGCATTCCTGGACTTTTTGGACTACGTCGAGAAGCGGCGGCGCGACTACCCGGACATGCACGTCTACCACTACGCCGCCTACGAGAAGACCGCCCTGCGCAAACTGTCCGTCCAGCATGTCGCCGGTGAGGACGTCGTGGACGACTGGCTGCGGGAAGGGCTGCTGGTGGATCTGTACCAGACCGTCCGGAACAGCATCCGCGTCTCGGACAACTCGTACAGCATCAAGAAACTCGAGCCGCTCTACATGGGCGCGCACCTCCGCACCGGCGAGGTCAAGGACGCCGGCGCCTCCGTGGTGGCCTACGCCAAGTACTGCGCCGCCCGGGACGAGCACCGCGCCGAGGACGCCGCCGCGATCCTGGCCGGCATCTCCGACTACAACGAATACGACTGCCTCTCCACCCTGGAACTGCGGAACTGGCTGCTCGACCGCGCCCGGGAACGCGGCATCGAGCCCCGCGGAACGGGGGCGCAGGCCGACGCCGATTCCCAGCACGGGGCGGGGGCTGGCGCCGGCGTGGATGCCGGGCGCCGCACCGAGACCGGGTCCGGGGGTGACACGAAGCGGCCGCCGTCCGCGGCCGTCGACAACGGCGGCGGGGAAGGATCAGCTCACGCCGGAACCGTCCTGAGCCCGGCCGAGGCGGCACTGCTGGCCTTCGCCGAGCCCGGCTCCACTTTGCCCGAGGCGGACCGCAAGGCCGTCGCGATGCTGGCCGCGGCCGTCAGCTACCACCGCCGGGAACGGAAATCGTTCTGGTGGGCGCACTTCGACCGGTGCGAGCAGGGACCGGACACGCACGACCGGGACCGCAACGTCTTCCTGGTCGAAGCCGCCGAGGTCCTGGGCGACTGGCAACAGGACGGCCGGAAACTGCCGGAGCGCCGGGTGAAACTGACCGGCACCGTCAGCCCCGGCTCGGACCTGCGGGAAGGCAGCAAGTGGTTCCGCATGTACGGGCAGCCGCTGCCGGCCGGGCTCGAGGGCACCGGAAAGGACGGAGCCGGCCGGAACGGCTGGTTCGAAACCGAAGTCCTGGAACTGGGCCACGAGGACGGCAAGGACACGGTCATTATCCGGGACCGCCTGCACCGGAACATCGAGCCGTACGCGGACCTGCCGATCGCGCTGACCGAAAACCAGCCGCTCGCCACCAAGAGTCTGGAGCAGGCCCTCGAGGCGCTGGCCGACACCGTGGCGGCCGGCCTTGCCCACGGCGGCCTCCCCGGGCATCCGGCGCTGGACCTCGTCCGCCGGCTGCCGCCCCGGCTCAGCGGAGGGGCCGCCCTGCCGGGCGCCGGTGTCGGACCGGACCGCTTCGTGGACGCCATCACCGCCGCGGTCCTGGACCTCGACCATTCCTACTTGGCTGTGCAGGGCCCGCCGGGAACCGGTAAGACGTATGTGGGCTCGCACGTCATTGCCCGGCTCGTGGCCCGGGGCTGGAAGGTCGGCGTCGTCGGGCAGTCCCACGCGGTGGTGGAGAATCTGCTCACCACCGCGGTGACCAAAGCCGGCGTCGACCCCGCCCGGGTGGCCAAGGACGTCAAGCACAACAATCCGGTGGCCTGGACCTCGCGCGCCGCCCAGGATGTGGCGGCTTTGCTGTCCTCGCCGGGCGGTGCCCTCATTGGCGGCACCGCCTGGACCCTGACGGGGTCCACCGTTCCGCCCGGCGCCCTGGACTTGCTGGTGATCGACGAGGCCGGGCAATTCTCGTTGGCCAATACGCTGGCGGTGGCCCAGGCAAGCAGCCGGCTGCTCCTGCTTGGGGACCCGCAGCAGCTTCCGCAGGTCAGCCAGGGAAGGCACCCGGAACCGGTCGACGAGTCGGCCCTGGGCTGGGTGTCCGCCGGCCACGCCACGCTCCCGCCCGAACTGGGCTACTTCCTGGCCGATTCGTGGCGGATGCATTCCGAGCTGTGCCGGGCCGTCTCCGAGCTCTCCTACGATGGCCGGCTGCAGTCCGCGCCGTCCGCGGACTTGCGGCGCCTGGACGGGGTGCCCGCCGGGATCGAAACCGTGCTGGTGCCGCACAGCGGAAATACGACGTCGTCTCCGGAAGAGGCCGCGGAGGTGGTCCGCCAGGTCCGCCGCCACCTGGGGCTGCAGTGGCACTATGCCCCGGAGGAGGAGCGGCCGTTGGGCCAGTCCGACCTGCTGGTGGTTGCCGCCTACAACGCCCAGGTGAACCTCGTCCGGGATGCCCTGGACGACGCCGGCTTGGCCGAGGTGCGCGTCGGCACGGTGGACAAGTTCCAGGGCCAGGAAGCCGCCGTCGTGATCGTGTCGATGGCCTGCTCGGCGGTGGCCGAGGCGCCGCGGGGCATGGAGTTCCTGCTCTCCCGCAACCGGATCAACGTGGCCATCTCGCGCGGGCAGTGGCGCGCCGTCGTCGTCCGCTCCCCCGAACTGACCAACTACCTGCCCGGCAGGCCGGAGGCCCTGGAACAACTCGGCGGCTTCATCGGCCTGTGCCAACGGTCGGTATCCGCCCCGTCGTAGTGGACGGACATGCCCATTCTTCGCAGGAGTCCCCCGATGGACATGCTCATTCTTAAACGCGAGGAGTGGGCAGGATGGCATCCTGCCCACTCCTCGAGGCGCCGGTCGGGCATGTCCGCCCCCAGAGGACGGCGGCCGGACGGGAACCCTTAGTTCTGGTACGCCGGGTAGTCCGTGTAGCCCTCGGCACCATCGGTGTAGAAGGTGGCCGGGTTGGGCTCGTTCACGGGAAGCCCCTCGCGCCAGCGACGCATCAGGTCCGGGTTGGCGATCGCCGGGCGTCCGACGACGACCGCGTCGGCGTGCCCGTCGGAGACCAGGGCGCGGGCTTCCTCGCTGGTCGTGACGACGCCGAAGCCGGTGTTCACCAGGAAGGTTCCGTTGAACCGCGTACGCAGCTCCTGGACGAGCTCGCTGGTCGGCTCCTTGTGCAGGACGCTCAGGTAGGCCAGCTTCAGCGGCGCCAGCGCGTCCACGAGGTGGCCGTAGGTCTCGCGCACATCGGCGGCGTCCTGCTCCAGCGCGCCCTGAACGTTGTGTTCCGGCGAAATACGGATGCCGACGCGGTCCGCCCCGACGGCGTCCACGACTGCCTGGGCGACCTCGATGACAAAGCGGGCCCGGTTTTCGGGCGAGCCGCCGTAGTTGTCGTCGCGCTGGTTAGCGGCCGGCGTCAGGAACTCGTGCAGGAGGTAGCCATTCGCGGAGTGCAGCTCGACGCCGTCGAACCCGGCCTCGATCGCCTTGCGGGAGGCCTGGACAAACTCCTCGCGGATGGCGGGCAGTTCCTCGGTGGTCAGGGCGCACGGGACCGGGAACGGCTGCTTGCCCTTGTAGGTGCGGGTCTGGCCGTCGATGGCGATGGCGCTCGGCGCGACAACCTCGTGTCCGCCGGTGGTCTCCTCGTGGGTGACGCGGCCTGCATGCATGACCTGGGCAAAGATCCGTCCGCCCTCCGCGTGCACGGCGGCGGTCACATCGGCCCAGCCCTTCAGCTGTTCCTCGGTGACCAGGCCGGGCTGGCCGGGGAAGCCACGGCCGGCGGGGCTGGGGTAAGTGCCTTCGCTGACGATGAGTCCCAGGGAGGCGCGCTGCCGGTAGTGCTCCACGACCAGCGGCCCGGGCACACCCTCCCGGCCGGAACGAAGCCGGGTGAGCGGCGCCATCACGAGGCGGTTCGGCAGCTCCAACTGGCCAACGGTGAGAGTGGAAAACAGCATGCGCGGTTCCTTTCGCAGTGGTTTGAGTCCACTGTCGAAAGCATCAATGCGCCCGCATCTATTCCGTTTGAGACTCGAATCACGCCGGGTCAGCGCGACGTCGGCGGCGCTCCCGGGCATCCCGCGCCCTGGGGATTCTTGAGACAGTCGTCGGCGTAGTTGCGGGTGATGGAGCGCCACACGCTGACGGTGCGGGGCGGGGCGTTGAACTGTCCCTGGCCGGGAATGGGCAGCGGCGGCCCGCCGTTGACCGAGTAGGTACCGAGGAACGAGGTGGTCAGCACCACGGAGAAGTCCCCGGTCCGGGTGTAGACGTGGCTGGTTGCCGTCTTTTCGCCCCACCGGTCCTGAGGCAGCGGACCACCGGCCGAGCTTTGCGGCCCGAGCGTCGTGCCATCACCGTAGTTCCAGGTGTATTGGACGGGCCTGGCCTCGACGTGGACGTCCTGGGCCAGGATCTTGATGTCGAATTGCTGTTCGGCGGCTTCGGCGTAGAAGTTCGTGTCCGCGCCCCGGAGGGTATGCGGGCTGGGCTGCGCAGTCACCCGGCCGGCGGAAATCGGCAGCTTTTGAAACTCGCTCTGAATCATTGCGGCGATGCGCGGAAGCAGGTCTTCGGGCCTAGCGTCGAAGAGGCATGTTGGGCCGGAGTGGTAACTCCATACCGGGTTGGGCACGCCGGCGGGAGCTTTGAGCCACGTGACCGGAATCCCGTCCTTCCCGTCGGGCCCGTTCTTGCATTCCAGGACCGTCGCAAGGCAATCCGCGTCGAAGTCGCCGCCCCCGAGGTGGCACTGGAGCTCGTATTTGTACTGATTCGGGTCGCTCGAAATGAATCCTGGTTCCTGCCGCACGAATTTGCCCGCGGAGTCATCCCAAGCCCACGCGCTAAGCTGCGCCCCATCAGGTTCCCAGTCCCCAAAGATGTCTGGGTCCGCATGCACCACGGCGGCTCCGGCAAGCATTGAGATGAGGACGAAAACCAGCATGGTTGAAATTCGCGTCGTAGACTCAACGGCACTGCGCATGGTCAACCGACAATTCGACCGATGTTCACGAGTCGCCATGCTCCCCCGACGTACGAGACAAACAACAGGTTTCCTGTGTCGTCGGGCTGGGGGTCGCTACGGGCGATACTGCCGTCCTTTCGAACGTACGTAAGCGGCGTTTGATGGGCCTGCACAGCAACTTGATATGTTTTTTCGGGGCTCTCTTCGAATTGAGTACTTACGGAGCGGGCGGTCAGCTTTCCACCCACAAGCCACCTTCCGTCCGTGTTCCACGCATGAATTACCTTCTTAGCCTTGGCGCACGGCTCGCAGTCGTTCGAAGTTACAGAATCTAGGGGTCCCGTATCCCCCGTCTCATAGCCGTAGCTGAGGAGCTGGAACCAGTACCGCGCGAACGCTTCCAGCCCTTCCTTGGTCTTTTTCTTTGCGACCTCCGGCAACACCGGCACGGGAACGTTTTGCGCTTTGCCTTTGAAGTTGGCGGGCTTGTAGCTGGGGGTGGCCGTGGCGGTCGGGCTCACCACTGGACGCGCGCTGGCAGAGGCCGACGCAGAGGGATCCGGCGCCGTCGTCGGGGATGCTTGGCCGCTGGTGCAAGCGGACGTGGCCAGCACGAGGGCGGTGAGGAATGTGGCGGTGGCCGGTAACCGGCGGGTGGAGCTTGGAATGCGAGCTGTCATGTTCAGCTAATCCCCCGATAGAAATCAAGACGCCTGAATCCAAACAATGCCTAAGGGTAACTGACACCGCATCCCGGCGGTAAGAGTTATCCACACCCCTTTTTTCGCACTTTTTGCACCGCCCGGGTCACCGCAGGCGGCCCCGAAACGCTGGCCGCCCGGGGCGTAAGGAACCGCATCTCAGGCCGAGACGGCAAAAGGGCGTTGCGGAAGCTCACGCTTCCGCAACGCCCTGTCGATTCGCGAGGTCCTGCGACCCCGCGGCTGCGCTACTTCTTGCTGTCGGCGCCGAGCCCGGAGCCGCTGCAACTTGCCATGGCCCCCTGGCCTGCTCCCGAGTTCTTGGAAATCGACTTTCCATCAATCAGGATTTCGCAGCCCACCTTCGCCGCGGCATTCGTGTAATCACCGGTGACCGTCAGCGAAACGAACTCCGAGTTCTTCACCGTCTGCTCCTTCTTCCAACCACCCGTCACGTCCTCCGAGGACATCCCGCCGCTGGTCCAGTAGTTGACGGATGCCTTGCCGTTCGTCGTCACGACGTACTGCATCTTGTGCTCCGAGTTGAGCGCCTGGTCCGCCGAGGACACCGCGGCGGACACGACGGCCATCCAGATGGCGGCGATCACGATGGCCAGCACGCCCAGGACCAGGCCGGCGATCGACGCGCCCTTCTTGGCGAACTTGCGGGTGGCGCCGATGATGCCGAACAGTACGGCGAGCGGACCCAGCACGAAGGCGACAACGCCCATCACCGGAATGAACGAGAAGACGACCGCCACGATGCCGATAACCAGGGCGGCGACGCCCCAGCCGTTGCCCCGGGGCGCCGGCGCAACAGGAGAGGCCGGAGCCGCGGAAGCGGACGGAACGGTCGACGTCGGCTGATCCGCGGCCGCGGTGCCGTGCGAATTGAAATTGCTCATGATTTCCCCATGTTTTCTGGCCAGGCTGCGCCTGGCGGCGAAGTGTCCGGGCCCGCGCGCCCCCAATGGCGCAAAGGCGCATCCTGCCAGCGGCCAAATACGCAGGGTTTCCCTGCGGAACGACCGACGGCGGCGATGCAAACCGAACAAGAAAAACGGTAAGGACGGGGTCCGACAATTTAGCGTGATGCCAGATAGCGCACAGGCCTCTGGCGCTTTTCTACAGCACCCAGAACAATGGGCCCATGATGTTCGAACACGAAGACGGCAACCCGATCCTGCGCCTGGCCGAGGACGAGTCGTGGAAGCTTATTGAGGGAACCCAGCACGGACGGCTGGTAGTCACCGTCGCCGGAGAACCGGACATTTTCCCGGTGAACTACGCGGTGAAGGACCGGAAGCTGTACCTGCGCACCGCGCCGGGCAACAAACTGGCCGAGCTGACCATCAATGCGTCGGTGCTCTTCGAAACAGACGGGATCCTCTCGGACGAGGCCTGGTCCGTGGTCGTCCGCGGCACGGCCCGGGTCCTGGAAGAGTCAGCGGACATCGCTGCTGCCGAGGCACTCGGGCTCAAGCCCTGGGTCCCGACGCTGAAGGACTTCTACGTGGAGATCGCCCCGACGTCGGTCAGCGGCCGGCATTTCCAGTTTGGCGAACACCCCGAACGCGAGATCTAGGCCGCACCCGCTCCCGAACCGCCGCCTAGACTTGAACCATGGCGGACAGTTTGACCCCGGAGCGGCGCAGCTGGAACATGTCGCGCATCCGGGGCAAGAACACCAAGCCAGAACTGCTGGTCCGCCGGATGCTGCACGCCAAGGGCTACCGCTACCGCCTGCACGGCACGGCCCGCGGCGGCCGCCTTCCGGGCAACCCGGACCTGGTATTCGCCAGCCGCCAGAAGGTCATCTTCGTCAATGGCTGTTTTTGGCATTTCCACGGTTGCCGGGTCGGCCAGCACGCCCCGAAATCCAATGCCGAGTTTTGGGAAACCAAGCGGGCCAGGACCCGGGCGCGCGACGCCGAACAGCGGCGGTTGCTGGAAGACGCTGGGTGGGAGGTACTCACCGTGTGGGAGTGCGAGCTCAAGGACCGCTCGGCCCTGGAGCAGCAGCTGGACGGGTTCCTGCGCAGCTAGGGCAGGCAGCCGGGGCGCGGGACGTCTGGGCGTCCGGCAACTAGGCCCGGTGGTGCGCGATCAGCCATTCGGCCATGACACGGGCGCGGCCCGCGGCGGCCCGGTCTCCCCCGGCCGCCGCCACGATAGAGCCCTTCATCAGGATGTACCACGAGCGGGCGAAGCCCTCCGGATCGCGCAATGCGGCTTCCTCGGCAAGGCTCTGGACATGCCCGCGGATCTTGTCGAGGTAGTCGATGCTGGCGCGGCCCAGCGGATGGGTCGGGCCCATCTCCAGCAGGATGTTCACGAAGGAGCAAGCTTCAAAGTCGTCCCGGGCGAACCAGTCGGCAAAGACATCGAAGATGGCGAGCAGCTGCTCGGACGGCGTGCTGCCGCGGCGGCGCGCCTCCGAAATAATCGTGGCCACCGTCCACTGCCGGTCGCGGCGCTCCAGGAAGGCCAGGACCAGCTCGTCCTTGGAACCGAAGTGCCGGTAGAAACTGGCCTTCGCCACCCCGGACCGGCTGATCAGCTCGTTGATGCCGACATCACGGACGCCGCGACGCGAAAATAATTCGTACGCCACGTCCAAAATGCGTTCATGGATGCCGGTAGTCTCGGCAGCACCGGCGATGGTCTCACCGCCGGTCGCAGGAGCGCCGCCACTGCCCGACGGTTCGGGCGGCGGAAGTGCAGCCTGGGATTTGCTTGAAGAAGACATCAAAATAATCGTACCGCTGCACGAGACAGACTGGTCTCTTCCGGGTTAAGATCGAACCTCGGGGACTAGGACTCTATCGACCGGTATGTGGGGATACTACTTACTCCGCAGGAGAGCACCATGCCACACTTGTTGTTGTCTACCGAGACCCGCACGCGGCACGCCGCCCGGAGTCCCGAAACACCTGAGGATCTGGAGCCCCTGCGCCGGCAGGTCTCAGCCATCATCGATGCGATACTCAACGACACCAAACCCGATGAGGCCCTCGTCCGGGAACAGCTCCGCCAGCACGTCGCGGACAATCCCGGAGAACCGGAAAAAGCCCTGCTCAACCACCTGCTCGCCATTTCCACGGCCGTCCAGGACGAACCCGCCTAACGCCGGGGTCGACCCAAGGCCCCGGGCCACGGCGGACGCAGGTTCCGCCGGCCCCGGGGGTCAGCGGCTGACGGTCGCCTGGCGCACCACTTCGCCCCAGGACTGCTGGGCGAGGTCCGCCACCGCGGCCAGGATGCCCGCTGGCGGCAGGGACAGGTCCAGCGGGAACTCGACGACGTCGATGTCGGTATTCAGGATCCGGCGGAGCTTGATCTCGCCCGCCCCCGGGTAGACCAGCCACGCCGTGGGCACCCGCAGCGAGGTGCAGTACGCCAGCATGCGGTAGTGGTCGCCGGAGAGCGACGCGCCGGCGTCGGACGCTGCCGTGTACTTGGCGTCGTACACCATCACCGGTCGGCCGCCGAGCAGGTGCACCGCGCCCGGCTGGACCATGATGCGGTCCGAATCCCGCACGGCTTCGTTCAACATGGCGTTGTAGCGCAGCCGCATCTCCCCCGGGTAGGAGGCCATGGCTTCCCGCAGCGCGGTCCCGACGAAGTCCTCGAAAACCTTGGACATGTCCACCACGAACGACGCCGAGTGCTGCGTTCCGTCGCCTGCCTCGGCGGAGGCGTTGCGCAGGATCACCTCGGACAGCCGGAGGGCGGCGTGATAGCGCAGGTTCATCCGGCTGGCCCGCCATACCGGCAGCGGCGCACCGGACTGCAGGCGGGTGACGGCGTCGAGCTTGCCCTTGAGGCGGCGCAGCCGGCTGAGCACGTCGGCCCGCACGCCCGGCACCTGCGCCATGCGTTCGAGGGCCGCGCGCAGGATCCGGTTTTCCGGGATGTCCTCGGTGAATTCGTCATAGGAGACCTCGAGGGGCACGAGCATGCCGGGACGCCGGGAGATCTGGTCCGACATCCGGATCCGTCCCTTGACGGTGCGCAGCGACTCATCGACGGTGAGGTACCCCTGCAGCACCCCCCGGCTCAGCGCCCGGTCGGCCAGCTGCGCGAGGGACTCGGCGAGGGCGCTCCAGAGGTCGGTGTCCTCGACGGCGGCGACGGCGTCGTCCCGAAAGCCCTGGTCCTCCGTGTAGCCGAGCAGGAACAGCAGCCGGTCCAGGCCGAGCCGTTCCTTGGGCCGGACCTCGACCTGCACCGACGGGGTGCGGACGGAGCCGACCTTGCCGACCGGTTCGATCCGGAACAGGCCCATGCCCAGCGGCGAGGCCTTCGCGAGTCCGCTGCCGTTGAGGTAGGCGGCGCTGCCGGCGTCGAGGCGCTCCACCACCCCGCCGGACAGTTCGTCCAGGACAATGTGGCGGACCCGGCCGGCGGCAGGGCTAGCCACGCGCAAGGCGGGACAGCAGCTGCTCCAGGCCGAACCGCTCCTCCAGCTGCGCCCGGTTGAGCTGGCCGTGGTAGTGCTCTTCGAGCAGCGGCATCAGCTCGTATTTCCAGATCCGGCGCAGCCCTGCGGGGCTCTG
Organism: Arthrobacter sp. Hor0625; assembly: GCF_052567525.1. Lineage (NCBI taxonomy): Bacteria > Bacillati > Actinomycetota > Actinomycetes > Micrococcales > Micrococcaceae > Arthrobacter > Arthrobacter sp. Hor0625. The sequence continues at coordinate 594,796 of NZ_CP199586.1, forward strand.
CGCGGCCTGCTTCATGAAGTAGGACGGTCCGATCATCAGGTCGCGGTCCCCTTCGTCGATGGCGTTGTTCAGCTCGTCAAGCAGCAGCGCCGGCGTCGTGTCCAGGTCCCGCGCCTGCAGGAACCGCAGCAGCGAGCCCTTCACCGGTTCCGTCTTGGGGTGCAGCTCGATGAAGGAGAACCGGCGGCGGATCGCGGCGTCCATCATGGCGATGGAGCGGTCCGCGGTGTTCATGGTGCCGATGATGTAGAGGTTGTCCGGCAGCGAGAACGGCTCCGTGGGGCTGTACTGCAGGTAGATCCGGTCATCGCGGTATTCCAGCAGGAAGTACAGCTCACCGAAGACCTTCGCCAGGTTGGCCCGGTTCATCTCGTCGATGATCAGGAAGTACGGCTTGTTCTCGTTGCCCGGCTTGGCCGCTTCCTCGGCGAGCCGCCGCAGCGGCCCGGCCACCAGCTTGAAGGAGACCTGGCCGTCGTCGGTCTTGTCCGGCCGGTAGCCCTCAAAGAAGTCCTCGTAGGCGTAGGAGGGGTGGAACTGGACCAGCTTGACCCGCTCGTCGCTGGTGTCTCCGGCCAGCTCCGCGGCGAGGTGCTTGGCCAGGTAGGTCTTGCCGGTGCCGGGCGGGCCGTAGAGCACCAGCTGGCGGTTTTCCTCCAGCAGTTCGGCGATTTCCTGCAGCGGTTCGAGGTCCATGTGCAGGGACGCGGCGAACTCCGCGGACAGGGGGCGGAAACCCTCGCAGGGTTCGACGGCGGTGTCCGGCTCGGTGCCGTCGGCGCCCTCCGCCTCGGCTTCGGCCGGGATCAGCGTATCCAGCGCCTGGATCACCCGGGTGACATCGACAATCAGGCCGGAGCTGGCCAGTTGCCGCTGCACGTGCCGGGGCAGCTCGGCCATGGCGTGGACCTCGTCGAACCAGCGGACCTTGCGGCGCAGCCGGCGGTTGTCGTCCTGGTGTTCGGGCTCGCCGAGCACCACACCCACCCGGACGGTGCCCGCGGTCTGGTACAGAGCCAGGTCGCCGGGCTTCATCACGGTCAGGAACGCGAAAACCGCGCTCTTGGTGTCCTCGCGTTCGACGTAGCTGAGGTGTTTGTAGTCCTCGTCGACGGCGTGCTGGACCAGCCCCGCGGTGACGCCGGGATCGAGCAGGCGGAGGTGTTCGACGTCGAGCGTCACCGCTTCCTCGTCGTGCCAGGCGGCGAGCACCTCGGCGTTGTCATGGTGGCTGCGCAGCAGCCAGGCGCGGCGGCCGGGGTCCCCGACCTTCCGCCACTGGCTCACCAGCTGCCGGGAGTACCAGTCGATCCGCTGCCCGGCCTGCTCGTCGAGGTGCAGCCGGATCCGGTGGATGTCCGCGGAAACTTCCTCATCCGAGTCGCCCTTGGCCCCGCCGACCAGGGAGGCGAAGGCGTCGCGGATCTCCTGGCGTTCGACGTCGGCCACGACGGGTTCGAAGTAGGCCGGCCAGACCAGGAACTCGATGCTGCGCCGGATCGCGGGCTGGTCCTCGGGGGTGCCCATGGTCAGTTCATGGAAGGCGAGCGGGTCCTTGATCGCTGCCTGGACGACGCCGGCCGGGCGCTGGGCGACGTGCCGGACGAAGCGGCACAGCCACTTCAGGTGGTCCCAAATGGTCCAGTTGAATTCGGCGGTCCGGTCACGGATGACGCCGTGGTCCGTCATGCCGGCGTACAGCTCGTCGGGGAGCTCCAGCGGCGGCTCCAGCCAGGACGCGGCCTCGGCCACCCGGGCCCGTTTGACCTTGAGCGACTTGACCTCGTGCGCCAGCGGCAACGACTGCAGGAACAACAGCTCAACGGCCAGCTGCTTGGCCCCGCGGGTGGCGCCCTCCAGGTTTTCGCGGAGGTTGGTCATCATCGGCGCCTTGGGGTCCGGGACGCCCCGTTCCAGTCGCTCCAGCAGCTCCGAGGCCGCTGCCACGGACCAGGTCCGGGTCCGGCCGTCCAGCGGTGAAGCCTTCCCCAGCAGGCCCGGTCCCAGCACAAACCACGCCGCGTCTTCGATCTCCTTGGAGATGCCGAGGGCGCGGTGCATGGCGGGCTTTTTGGTGGGGGTCATCCCTTCAATTTACAGCCTTAAGCTGGGCGCCCGCATCACGAGGGCTCCCTGCAGCGAAACTTAATTACCGGCGGGTAGCTTTCCCGGGACCGTCGTCGCGGCTCCGGAGAGGGCGCCGGCTCGGCCTCGTTGGCGGCCGCGCCGGAAGGCCCTGACCTGCGCGAACGACGAAGCCAGCGGCCGGTCGGCGGGGCGCCTTATTTGGCGGCCGGGTGACGCTTCACGCCGAAGGTGAAGTACGTGCCGGGACCGACGAAGTTGATCAGGGTTGCCGCCCGCCACAAGGCCTTGCTCCCGCGAATCTCCTCCGCGGGGCGGCGGGAGATGTCCCGTTGCGCCGCGACCAGCAGCGACAGCTGCACGACGGCCGCCGTGATCGTGCCGAACTTCGCCATCGGCGAGAGTTCCTTCCAGGTCTTCTTCTTGCGCGCCGTCGCCTTGCTTCGCTTGGCCATGGTCCGTGCTCCTAGCTCTCGTCGTCGACCGCTACCCGCGGGGCCCGTCCAGTCTAGGACCCATCACACCGCCAAGGTAGGGGCAGGGTGCTCGGGGGCCTCAGCCGGCCTGGGCCCGTCAGCCGGCGGCGGCCCAGTCGGGCCCGCGCCCCGTCAGCCAACGGTATGGTCAGCCGACGGCGGAGCGGGTGTAGGGGGCCAATTTGGCCTTCTGGTCAGGGGTCAGCCGCAGCACCCGGCCGGTCGCCTCATCGACGAAGGCCAGGTGGCTGCTCGCCTTGACGCAGTCCTCCCCCGTGACGGGGTCCTGGACGAGGTAGTGGATGTCGAAGCTGGCGCCCTTGACCGCGCCGATCCACAGCTGCACCACCGCGGGCACGTTGCGGTACTCCAGGGTCCTCACGTAGCGGATCTTGTGCTCCACCACCAGCGCCAGGGTGCCCTCCGGGACGTCGTTGAACAGCGGCACCTCGGGTTCGATCCCGGGCAGGCCGGCTCCGCGCGGCGGGCCGAAGGCCGCGATCCGCGCTTCCTCGAGGATCCGGACCAGCTGCACGTTGTTGATGTGCCCTTAGGCGTCCATGTCGCCCCAGCGCATCGGCACGCGGACCTCCAGCCGCCGAGGCGCTGCCGCGGCGCTGGGCTCCGGCCCGGCGTCGGGCGTCCCGGCGGTGGACTCCGTCCCGGCGTCGGGGATCCCGGCGCTCAACTGTGCACCGCCGTCGGCTCCTCCTCCAGGGACGCGTCCGCGTCCTCCCCGGCGAACTGCGACATGTAAAGCCGGTAGTAGGCGCCCCGGAGTTCCAGCAGCTCCACGTGGCGGCCCTGCTCGACGATCCGGCCGGCCTCCATCACGAGGATGGTGTCGGCGTCCCGGATGGTTGAGAGGCGGTGGGCGATCACGAAGCTGGTGCGGTCCGAGCGGAGCGCCGCCATCGCCTTCTGCACCAGGGCCTCGGTGCGGGTATCGACCGAGCTCGTGGCCTCGTCCAGGATCAGCAGCGAGGGGTTGGCCACGAAAGCCCGGGCGATGGTGATCAGCTGCTTTTCGCCGGCGCTGACGTTGTTGCCCTCCTCGTCGATAACCGTGTCGTAGCCGTCCGGCAGCGCCCGCACGAAGCGGTCCACGAACGTGGCCTTCGCCGCGGCCATGATCTGGTCCTCGGTGGCGTCCAGCTTGCCGTAGCGGATGTTCTCGTAGATGGTCCCGCCGAACAGCCACGCGTCCTGCAGCACCATGCCGACCTTGGAGCGCAGCTCCGCGCGGCTGAGCCGGGTAATGTCCACACCGTCCAGGGTGATGGTTCCGGCGTTCAGCTCGTAGAAGCGCATCACCAGGTTCACCAGGGTCGTCTTGCCGGCGCCGGTCGGGCCCACGATCGCGACGGTATGTCCCGGTTCGGCGGTGAAGGACAGGTCCTCGATCAGCGGCTTGTCCGGGGTGTAGCTAAAGGTGACGTGCCGGAACTCGACGTGCCCGTCGGTCTTGGCCGGAAGCTGCTCGGTGGCGGTCTCCGCGTCCTGTTCGTCGGCGTCCAGGAACTCGAAGACCCGCTCGGCGGACGCGACGCCGGACTGGAGCATGTTGGCCATGCCGGCCATCTGGCCCAGCGGCTGGGTGAATTCGCGTGAGTACTGGATGAACGCCGTCGCGTCGCCCAGGCTCATCCCGCCCGAGGCCACGCGCAGCCCGCCGACGACGGCGATCCCCACGTAGCTGAGGTAGGAGACGAACTGCATGACGGGCATGATCATGCCGGAGACGAACTGGGCGCCGAAGCTGGCCTTGTAGAGTTCCTCGTTGCGTTCGTCGAAGCGGGCCAGCATGTCCGCGTCGCGGCCGAAAACCCGGACCAGGTCATGGCCGGAGAACGATTCCTCGATCTGGCCGTTGAGGTCCCCGGTGTTCTTCCACTGCGCGGCGAAGAGCTTCTGGCTGCGGGCACCGATGATGCCGGCGGCCACGCCGGAGAGCGGCAGGGCGATGAGCGCGATCAGGGCCAGCTGCCAGGACACGATGAACATCATGATGACGATGCCGATCACCGTCAGCGCCGAGTTCACCAGCTGGGCAAAGGCCTGCTGCAGCGCCTGCTGGATGTTGTCGACGTCGTTCGTGACGCGGGAGAGGGTGTCGCCGCGCTGCCGGGTGTCGAAGTAGTTCAGCGGGAGCCGGTTGAGCTTCTTCTCCGTGTCGTCGCGCAGCTTGCGGACCACGCGCATGACCAGCACGTTGAGCACATAGCCCTGCAGCCACAGGAAGATGTTCGCGACGAAGTACATCACCAGCACCACGCTGATCAGGAACGCCAGCTTCTGGAAGTCGATGCCGGCACCGGGCACCACATCCATCCGCGCGAGCATGTCGGCGAAGTTGTCCTGGCCCTGGGCGCGCAGGCCGTCGATGAACTGGTCCTTGGTGGCGCCCGGCGGCAGCTGCTTGCCGACGACGCCGCTGAAGATCACGTCCATGGCCTGGCCGAGGATCCGGGGGGCGATCACGTTGAGGACGACGGCGACCGTCACCATCGCGAGGACGGCGGCGATGCCGGCGCGTTCGGGTTTGAGCAGGCCCATCAGCCGCTTGGCGGAGGGCCAGAAGTGCTGGGCCTTCTTGGCCGGCACGGCGCCGAACATGCCGCCGTCGGCTTCCCCGGGGGTGAATTCCTCCTCGTGGAAGTCCTCCTCGGGGGCGTCCGCAGGGGCCGTGTCTGCGGCGTCGGGGCTGGGCTTTTCTTTGGTGCTCACGCGATGGCCTCCGCGGTCAGCTGGGATTCGACGATTTCCTGGTAGGTGCTGGAGCTGGCGAGCAGCTCCTCGTGGGTTCCGCGGTCCACGATCCGGCCGTTGTCCAGCACCAGGATCTGGTCCGCGTCTGCGATCGTGGAGACGCGCTGGCCGACGATGATGACCGTGGCGTCAGCGGTCTTGGCCTTGAGGGCCTTCCGCAGCCGGGCGTCGGTGGCGACGTCCAGGGCGGAGAAGGAGTCATCGAAGAGGAAAACCTTGGGTTCGGTCACGAGGGCCCGGGCGATGCAGAGCCGCTGGCGCTGCCCGCCGGAGACGTTGGTGCCGCCCTGCGAAATCCGGGCGCCGAGGCCGTTCTTCTTTTCGCGGACGAAGTCGGCGGCCTGGGCGACGGTGAGGGCATCCCAGAGTTCCGCATCGGTGGCCTCGGACTTGCCGAAGCGCAGGTTGTGCTCGATCGTGCCGGAGAAAAGGTAGGGCCGCTGCGGCACCATCGCGACGCGGCCGGTGATCTCGGCGCGGTCCAGCTGGGTGACGGGGACGCCGTCGAGCAGTACCTCGCCGGAGGCGGCGTCGAAGAGCCGCGGCAGCAGCGCCAGCAGGGTGGTCTTGCCGGCGCCGGTGGAGCCGATGATCGCGACCGTCTGGCCCGGCTCGGCGGTGAAGCTGATGTCGCTGAGCACCGGAGCTTCCGCGCCCGGGTAGGCGAAGGAGACGTTGCGGAACTCCACCCGGCCGGCCTTGGCGGCCGGGGTGACGGGGGCGGCCGGTTCGTGGAGGGAGGGCTCGACGTCGAGCACCTCGCCGATGCGGTCGGCGCAGACCGAGGCGCGCGGGATCATCATGGCCATGAAGGTGCCCATCATGACGGCCATCAGGATCTGCAGCAGGTACTGCAGGAAAGCGGTCAGCGAACCGACCTGCATCTCCCCCGCGTCCACCCGCTGGCCGCCGAACCACAGCACGGCGGCGGTGGAAACGTGCAGGATCATGCCGATGGCCGGGAACATCAGCACGAACAGGGCGCCGATTTTCAGCGAGACGTCGGTGAGGTCCTTGTTCGCCGTGCCGAAGCGCTGCGTCTCGTGCGGTTCGCGGACGAAGGCGCGGACGACGCGGATGCCGATGATCTGCTCGCGCAGGATCCCGTTGAGCCGGTCGATCTTGGTCTGCATGGCGCGGAAGAGCGGCATCAGCCGGACCACGAGGTAGCCGACCACCACGACCAGCAGCGGGACGGACACCCAGACCAGCCAGGAGAGGTTGAGGTCTTCACGGAGGGCCATGACGATGCCGCCGATGCACATGATCGGGGTGGCGACCATGAAGTTCAGGCCCATCAGCATGAGCATCTGGACCTGCTGGACATCGTTGGTGCCGCGGGTGATCAGCGTCGGGGCGCCGAAGACGTTGACGTCCCGGGCGGAGAAGCTGCCGACCTTGCGGAAGACCGCCCGGCGCAGGTCCCGGCCGAAGGCCATGGCGGCCTTGGACCCGAAGTAGACCCCGGCAATCGCGGTGACCACCTGGATGAGGGCGACGCCGAGCATCAGGCCGCCGGTGCGCCAGATGTAGTCGGTGTCGCCGCGGGAGACGCCCTCGTCGATGATCTGGGCGTTGAGGCTGGGGAGGTACAGGGCCGCGATGGTGGAGGCCAGCTGGAATACGACGACGGCCGCGATATACGGCAGATACGGCTTGGAGTAGCGCCGCATGAGGGTGACAAGCATGCCCACGGGTCCTTTGGGGAGGGTCAAAAATGCTGAGAAGAAAGTAATAGCAGCCCGGGCCGACACCCTGAGCTGTCCTACTCTACGGAATCTCCCGCCGGGGCAACACCTCCGGGCCGTTCCGGAAGCGGACAGCTTGGCGGGGGTGCCCGCCGGGGGGTGCCCGCAGGGGACGCAGCGGCCCCGCAGCACCCGGGGGTCCGGGTGGTGCGGGGCCGCTGTGGCGTGCCGGGGAGCGCTATTCGCTGCGGTGCCGGCCGTGCGTGGCGATGTAGTCCGCCGCCGCGCGCTGCAGCTTCCGTTCCTTGGCCAGCTGACGGCGCAGGGTGGTGAGCTGTTCACTGGCCTTGGCCTGCTCGGCGGCGATGGCCCGCTGCTCCGCGGCCTGCTCCTGGACCGCGCGCAGGGCCTCGGAGAGCTGCACCTGCTGTTCGGCCAGCAACTGCTGGGTCTGCAGCAGCAGCGGCAGCAGGTCCGCGGCGTCGGCCCGGGTCTCCGCCTCGGCCAGCATGGTCCGGGAGCGGGAGCGGGCACCTTCGCGTTCGGCCCGGGGCTCGCCGTCGCGCCGGCTGTCCGGGGAGAGCCGCGCAGCTTCCGGGAAGCGGGAGCCGTTGGCGCGCTGCCGGCCCAGAACCTCGATGAACTCGCGGTCCAAGTCGACGACGCCGGTGGCGCGCTGCGGGGCACCGTCCGTGGCGGCGGCGTTGGTGGCGGTGCTGGCCGCGCCGTGGGCGGGGCTCGCGACCGCGCCGCCGGCGGCAGCCACGCCGTCGGCGTCTGCTCCGGAACCGGTGACGGCCGCAGCGGCCGTCGCCTCCGGCTGGATGTCCACCGTGCGGCGCAGCGGCTTTTCCTTGATGAAAAGGATGGCGATCAGGGCGATGATGCCGATCACTGCGGAGATCAGGAAGATTTCCGCCGTGGCGTCACCGTAGGCAGCACGCATGATATCGCGGATCTGCGGGGGCAGGTCCTTCAGGTCCATGCTGCCGCCGGCCGAGCCTCCGGCGACCGGGATGCCGGCGGCGGCCAGGCCCTCGGTGGCCAGTTCCTTGACCCGGTTGCCGAGCACGGCGCCCAGGACCGAGACGCCGATGGCGCCGCCCACGGAGCGGAAGAACGCGACGGAGGCGCTGGCGGTGCCGATGTCGGTGGCGCGGACGGTGTTCTGCACGGCCAGCACGAGGTTCTGCATCAGCAGGCCCAGGCCCAGGCCGAGCACGGCGGTGTAGAGGCCGGTCACGCAGAGTTCGGTGGTGTGGTCGATGGTGCCGGCGAGGCCGAGGCCGCCGATCAGCAGGATGGACCCGGCGATCAGGTAGCGCTTCCACTTGCCGGTGCGGCTGATCAGCTGGCCGGAGAGCACGGAACCGATCAGGTTGCCGGCGATCATGGGCAGGGTCAGCAGGCCGGCTTCGGTGGGGCTGGCGCCCCGGGCCACCTGGAAGTACTGGCCGAGGAAGGCGGAGGAGCCGAACATGCCGACGCCCACGGCCACCGAGGCGAGGATGGCCAGCGCGGTGGTGCGCTCGGAGATGATCTTCAGCGGGATGATCGGCTGGGCCACGCGGGATTCGACGAACACCAGCAGGGCCAGGAGGGCAACGCCGCCGCCGACCATCGCGGCCGTCTGCCAGGACCACCAGTCGTAGTAGTCGGGGTTGCCGGCGAAGGACACCCAGATCAGCAGCAGGCTGACGCCGGAGGTCAGCAGGATGGAGCCGAGCCAGTCGATCTTGGCGGGGCGCTTCACGTGCGGCAGCTTCAGGGTGATCTGCAGCAGGATCAGGGCGACGATGGCAAGCGGGACGCAGACGAAGAAGGTCCAGCGCCAGCCGAGCGGGCTGTCGACGATGAAGCCGCCCAGCAGCGGGCCGCCCGCGGTACCGACGGCCATCACGGCGCCCATGTAGCCGGAGTACTTGCCGCGGTCGCGCGGCGGAATGATCGAGCCAATGATCGCCTGGGCCAGCGCGGTCAGGCCACCCATCGCCACGCCCTGGATCACCCGGGCGGTCAGCAGCAGCGGGATGGTTTCGGACAAACCGGCCATGACGGAACCGGCGACGAAGATCACGATGCTCAGCTGGACGAGGAACTTCTTGTCGAACAGGTCCGCGAGCTTGCCCCAGATCGGGGTGGTGGCGGCGTTCGCCAGCAGCGCGGCGGTGATGACCCAGGCGAAGTCGGTCTGGGTGCCCTTGAGTTCCGACATGATGGTCGGCAGGGCGTTGGCCACGATGGTGCTGCTGATGATTGCGGTGAAGAACGCCGCCAGCAGGCCGGTCAGGGCCTCCATGATCTGGCGGTGGCTCATGGCCACCGGAGGTGCGGGATGTGAGTGCGGTGTGGGAGCCGGGGATGGCCCGGCGGCGGCAGCGTGGCTGGCCATGGTTTTACTCCTCAACAAAGGTGGTCGTATTGGTGGATCCGGCCGTCTTTGCCCGGGCTGAAGTCCGTAGGGATTCAGCGAGTTTTTTCAGGGTGCGCGCGGTGTCTTCGACGTCGTCCTCGCTCCAGTCCTGCAGGAAGGCCTGCAGGGTGGCCGCGCGCTGGGCCTCGATGGAGCGCAGCTTCTCGACCCCCGCCGGCGAGAGCGCAATCAGCTGCGCCCGCCCGTCCTCCGGGTCCGGCCGGCGGACCACGTAGCCCTGCTCCAGCAGTTCGGCGAGGTGCCGGCTGAGGACGGGAGCGCTGACACCGAGCCGTTCCGCTAGGCGGGTAGCCCGGGTCTCCCCCTCCCCCACGAAGCGCAGCACGCCTTGCAGCGCCACGCCCGTGTCTTCGCCGCGGAGGTTGGCCGCGGCAACACACCGGACGGCGCGCTGGAGGTCGAAAATCTGATGGACCAGTTTGGCCGCAGTGCTCGATGCAACTGACATGAGAGGACACCCCTTAATTACTTGCCCGAAGCAACAATAGCTTAATTTGATTGCTTTGGGAAACTAAGAAGCCCTCACGCCCCTGCGCGAACGGACACTTGAGGCCCCGAATCCGTTGGGATTCGGGGCCTCAAGTGTCCGTTCGCGCTATTGGAGGTGTTGGTGGGTGGGGAGGGGTGCTAGACGTCCAGGTGGGTGGGGGCGAACATCTTGAGCAGGGTTTCGACGACGACGACGTTCGGGCCGTCTGCGGCGAAGCCCGCCTTCAGCGCGTCCCCGACGTCCTCGGGCGCCACCCGGACGGCCGGGACGCCGAACGCCTCGGCGAGCTTGACGAAGTCCGGCCGGGCCAGCTCGGTGGCGGTGGCCTTACCGAAGGCGCCCACCATGTATTCGCGCAGGATGCCGTAGCCGCCGTCGTCGACAATCAGCCAGGTGACCGGAACGTTGTGCTGCTTGGCGGTGGCCAGCTCGGAGATCGAGTACATCGCCGAGCCGTCGCCGGAGACCGCGAGCACGCGGGACGAGCCGCCGCCCTGCCCGGTGGTTTCCAGGCCCACGGCCCCGCCGATAGCTGCCGGGAAGCCGAAACCGAGGCCGCCGGCGCCCTGGGCGGAGTGGAACTGGCCCTCGCGGGCGTCCCAGCAGCTCCAGGCCCAGTAGGCGGAGATCGTCATGTCCCAGAAGGTCTGCATCGTCGCGGGCACGGCCTCGCGGATGTCGGCCATGAACTTCAGCTCCTTGGCGAGGTCCTGGGATTCCAGCCGGGCCTTGACCTTGGCCAGGGTGTCCTTGACCAGGTCCTCCGGCGCGCGGCCGTGCCAGTCCGGGCGGGCGTCGGCGGAGACCAGGGCCTCGTCCAGGGCCGCGAGCGCCTGGCCGGCGTCAGCCCGGATGCCCAGGCCGGGCCGGTTGGACTCGAGTACGCGGGGTTCGGCGTCGATCTGGATGATCCGGCCGCGCGGTTCGAAGGTGAAGTAGTTGGAGGTGACCTCCCCCAGCGAGGACCCGATGACAACCAGCACGTCGGCGTCCTCGAGCAGCTCGGTCATGTACTGATCCTCGATCCAGGACTGGAGCGAGAGTTCATGGTTCCACGGAAAGGCGCCGTTGCCGCCGGGGGTGCAGATCACCGGCGCGCGCAGCTTTTCCGAGATGGACAGCAACGACTTCTCCGCGTGCCCGCGGCGGGTGCCGCCGCCGGCGATGATGGCCGGGCGCTTCGCCTCGGACAGCCAGTGGACCGCCTCGCGAACGAGCTCCACCCGGGGCGGGTTATCGGCGGCCTCAGCGAGGGCATCCTCCACTGGCGGCACCATGATCGGATCCAGCAGCACGTTCTGCGGGATTTCAATCCACACCGGGCCCTGCGGCGAGGAAATGGCCTCGGTCCAGGCGTCCTGGATGGCCGAGGGGATGCCGGAAGCGTGCTGGATCAGGCGCTGGCTCTTGGTGACGTTGGCCGCGGAGGCCTTCTGGTCATCGAGCTGGTGCAGCATGCCCTTGCGGCGGGCGCCCAGTCCTTCGAGCGGGATCTGGCTCGCCACGACGACCATCGGCACGCCGGTGGCGTAGGCCTCCTGCAGGCCGGCGAGCGAGGTCAGGGCGCCCGGTCCGGTGGAGAGGAACAGCACGCCGACCTCGCCGGTGGCGCGGGAGTACCCGTCGGCGGCGAAGGCCGAGTTGTTTTCCACCCGGGAGGAGACGAAGTGCAGATTGCCGCGGCCCATGGCGTCAAAGAGGCCGAGGGCGTGCTGGCCGGGGATGCCGAAGACGGTCTTGGCGCCGAGCGCCTCGAGGGTTTCGACGACGAGGTCGCCGCCGTTGCGCACGCCGGTCACAGCGCAGCCCCGGTCTCGGCGGGACGGGTTCCGGCGGCGGCGAAGCCGGCCGGGCGGCGGGACTCCTGGCCGAGGGCCTGCGCGGCGTAGCCGTTCGGCGCGCCGGCACGGTCGCCGTCGACGGCGTTGTCCGCCATTAGGGTGACCAGTTCGTAGGCGACGTGGCTGGCCGCGACGCCGGTAATCTCGGCGTGGTCGTACGCGGGGGCGACCTCGACGACGTCGGCCCCCACCAGGTTCATGCCGCGGAAGCCGCGGATGATTTCGAGCAGTTCGCGGCTGGTGAGGCCGCCGGCTTCCGGGGTTCCGGTGCCGGGGGCGTGGGCCGGGTCGAGGACGTCGATGTCGACGGAGATGTAGAGCGGGCGGTTGCCGATCCGGTCGCGGACCTTGGCGACCGTTTCCAGCACGCCCTGGTAGTAGACGTCGGCGGAGGTGACGATGCCGAACCCGAAGCGGTGGTCGTCGTCGAGGTCCTTCTTGCCGTAGAGCGGGCCGCGGGTGCCGATGTGGCTGATTGCCTCGGTGTCGAGGATGCCTTCTTCGACGGCGCGGCGGAAGGGGGTGCCGTGGGTGTATTCGGCGCCGAAGTAGGTGTCCCAGGTGTCCAGGTGCGCATCGAAGTGCAGCATGGCGACGGGCTGGCCGGCGCGTTCGGCGGCGGCGCGGAGCAGCGGCAGGGCGATGGTGTGGTCCCCGCCGAGGGTCAGCAGCTTGCTGCCGGAGGCGGTCAGGTCCAGCGCGTTCTGCTGGATGGTCTCGATCGCCTCGTTGATGTTGAACGGGTTGACGGCCATGTCGCCGGCGTCGGCCACCTGGATGTTTTCGAACGGGCTTACATCCCAGGCCGGGTTGTAGGGCCGCAAGAGGCGGCTGGCCTCCCGGACATGGTTGGCGCCGAAGCGGGCGCCGGGCCGGTAGGAGACGCCGGAGTCAAACGGCACCCCGACGACGGTGACATCGGCCTTGGAGACCCGGTCCAGCCGCGGCAGCCGGGCATAGGTGGCGGCCCCGGCATAGCGCGGGATGCGGGAGGAATCGATGGGGCCGAGGTTGCCGTTGGCTTCGATGCGCAGCTCTTCCACGAGTGGCGTCTCCTTAGGGGGTGGTCCGGCGGGTGTGATTGCCATCATACACTTCAAGTTGCCCGTGGCGCATCAGATGTTTACCTGACTGCCGCTGTCGACGCCCCGGGCGCTACCGTTCCCCCGCCCGGGCCGCCCAATTGCCCGGTTCTCCGCGAGGGCCGGACGTTCCTCCCCAGTTACTGGCCGCCGCCGGTCGCGCCGCTCGGCCGAAGACGCGTGGATCCGCGGATGTCGGCTGCCGCGACACGCCGGCCGGGGAAGTAACTGGGCGGGAACGCTCGGGGCCGGCGACCGCGGAGCCCGCAAAGTTGTCCAGATAGCAGGGCTTCCCGGTTCCAGCCGGGGCGGCGGCAATCTGCACTTGTCCTATGGATCCCCTCGCCTACCTGGCCCAGCTGGGCGGCGTCGCCCGGACCGGCCAGTTCCTGTCCGCCGGCTACAGCCGCCGGGATGTTGCCCGGCTGTCCCTGGTTGCCCGCCAGCCACGAAGGGGCGTCTTTGCCCTGCCCGACTGCAGACCCGAGTTCCTGGCCGCCCTGCAGCACAATGCCCGGGTCAGCTGTGCCAGCGCCGCCCGCCACTATGGCCTCTGGCTGCGGGACCCGCCCGCCCGGCACCACCTCGCGTGCAACCACGGCCACGGCCGCGGCTTTGTCCGGCACCGGACGGTTCGGTTCGAGGGGCCCGCGGAGCTTCCCGTGGCCGCCGTCGAAGATGTGGTGCTGCATGCCCTGGGCTGCCTCGCTCCCCCGGCGTCCACCGCTATCGCGACGTCGGCCATGCGGCTGCTCGGCGTCCCGCTGGCACTGCTGAAAGCCGAACTCACCGCCGACCGGTCCGGGACTGCCCGGCGGGCACTTCGGTTACTCGATCTGCGGGCAGAGTCCATTGTTGAAGTGGACGCCCAGCATCTCTTCAGGACCAACGGCATCGGCTACGACGCCCAGATCTTTTTGCCCGGCATCGGCCGGGTCGACTTCCTGCTGGAAGGGTTCTTGATCGTCGAAGTGGACGGCTTTGCGTTCCACTCGAGCCGGAAAGACCTTCGTCGGGACCTCCAGCGGAACAATGCCGCGGCCCTCGGGGGTTTCGCGTCGCTCCACTACATGCCCGAGGACATCTGGGTCGAACCGGAGCGCGTGCTGGCCGAGATCCGGGCGGTTTTGGCCGAGGGACCGCGGCGTGTCCGGTAGAGCCAGGGTCAGGGTGCGGACGCTCCCGCCCGGTTAGTTGGCCGGCCACGTCGGGACGTCCGCGGAAAACCGGCGTCCCTGGCGCGGCGACCGCACTGCTGCCGGGAGTAACTGGGCGGGAAGGCCCGGGGCGCCGAAGGGTCAGGGTGCGGACGCTCCCGCCCGGTTACTTGGCCGGACACGTCGGGACGTCCGCGGAAAACCGGGGTCCCTGGCGCGGCGGGCGCGGTGCTGCCGGGAGTAACTGGGCGGGAAGGCCCGGGGCGCGCCGAAGGATTGAGGGTTGAGGGTCGGCCAGCGCACCAAGCGGGGGCAGCGGGGACCAGCGGCCGGGGCGCCTAGCGGCTGGCGGCCGGGACCAGCACCCAGAGCACTTCGACGGGCTCGTCGGCGGGGTTGATCCAGGTATGCGGCTCCCGGCCGGGGAAGGTGACGGTGTCGCCGGTCTGCAGCTCGAACTCCTCGTTGGTCAGCACCAGGCGGATGCGGCCCTTGACGACGTGCAGCACGTCGACGTCGCAGTCCACGGCGTAAAGCTCGGATTCGCCACGGCCCCGGGGTTCGATCACGGCCTGGATGATCTGGACCCGGCGTTCCGAGCGGGCCGTCAGCAGGCGTTCGACGATGCCCTCGCCGCCGAGTGAGATCCGCGGCCCCTCGCCCTGCCGGGTGAGATGGGTTTCCGGAGCGGCAAAGAGGTCGCCAATCGAGATGGACAGGACCTGGCACAGGGTCACGAGCGAACTGACGGACGGCGAGGTCAGGTCCCGTTCCACCCGGCTAAGGAACCCTTTGGTCAGGCCGGTGGCGTCGGCCACCTGCTCGATCGTGAGCCGCTGCGATTGCCTGGCGGCACGGATCCTGGAACCAATAGCAACGGGTACGTTGCTTGGTTCAACGGGAAGAGCTTTCATCTGGGAACCTTTCACGGTCGGCCGCGCGGCCCCGTACTGGAGCCAATCCTAGCCCCCTGCAGCGCGGGACGGCCCGCCGGGACACGGGGCCGGTCCGCCTTGACTGTTGCGGGGGTCACACCCTAGTGTGTGGCAACAAGTGTTGCCTATTAGGCAATCATTGCAGGCGTCCGGTCGCATAATCCGGCCGAGGCTCCAGTCTTCAGCCCCGGCTCCTGGCCACCGATACCGAACCCGTCAGCCCTAAACCGTCTGGCATCGCCGACCACCGGCCGCAATGTTGCGGTCCGGCGGCGTCGCCGCCCAACCGCTCCGAGGAGCATTCAATGGACGCAAGTTTCGTCAACATCGCCATCGTGGTGGTCTATCTGATCGCCATGCTGGCCTTCGGATGGTGGGGTAAATCCCGCACCAAGACCAATAGTGACTTCCTCGTAGCCGGACGCCGGCTCGGCCCGTTCCTCTACACCGGCACCATGGCCGCCGTCGTCCTGGGCGGTGCCTCGACCGTCGGTGGCGTCGGCCTGGGCTACAAGTTCGGCATCTCCGGCATGTGGCTGGTGGTCGCCATCGGCGCCGGCGTCCTGCTGCTGAGCCTGCTGTTCGCCAGCACCATCCAGAAGCTGAAGATCTACACCGTCTCGCAGATGCTGAACCTGCGCTACGGAAGCCGCGCCACCCAGACCTCGGGCATCGTCATGCTGGCGTACACCCTGATGCTCTGCGCCACGTCCACCAGCGCCTACGCCACAATCTTCGTGGTCCTTTTCGGCTGGGACCGCGCTCTGGCCATAGCCATCGGTGGCGCGATCGTCCTGGTCTACTCGACCATCGGCGGCATGTGGTCCATCACCCTGGCCGACCAGGTCCAGTTCGTGATCAAGACGGTGGGCATCTTCCTGCTCATGCTGCCCTTCACGCTCAACGCCGCCGGCGGCATCGACGGGATCCGCAGCCGCGTCGAGGACAGCTTCTTCCAGATCGACGGCATCGGCGTCCAGACGATCATCACCTACTTCGTCGTCTACACCCTTGGCCTGCTGATCGGCCAGGACATCTGGCAGCGCGTCTTCACCGCCAAGACCCCCACGGTCGCCCGCTGGGGCGGGGCCACGGCCGGCATCTACTGCATCCTCTACGGCGCTGCCGGCGCCATGATCGGCCTCGGCGCCCGCGTGGCCCTGCCGGACATCGACGTCAAGGCCCTGGGCAAGGACGTGGTCTACGCCGAGGTCGCCACGAACCTGCTGCCGATCGGCATCGGCGGCCTGGTCCTCGCCGCGGCCGTTGCCGCCATGATGTCCACCGCCTCCGGCGCCCTGATCGCCGCGGCCACCGTGGCCCGCGCCGACGTCCTGCCGTTCGTCGCCAGCTGGTTCGGCAAGCACATCAGCACCGATGACACGGACAACCCGGAACACGACGTCCGGGCCAACCGCCTCTGGGTCCTGGGCCTGGGCATCGTGGCGATCGTGATCGCGATCATCACCAAGGATGTCGTCGCCGCCCTCACCATTGCCTACGACATCCTGGTGGGCGGACTGCTCGTCGCGATCCTCGGCGGCCTGGTGTGGAAGCGCGGGACCGGAGCGGCAGCGGCCGCCTCCATGGCGGTCGGTTCGGTGATCACCCTCGGCACCATGATTGTCCTGGAGGTCAACGCCGAGGTGCCGTTGGACGGCATCTACGCCAACGAACCCATCTACTACGGCCTGCTGGCTTCCGCCGTGGTCTACCTGGCAGTTTCCCTGCTGACCAAGCCCACGGATCCGGCCGTCATGCGGCACTGGCAGGAACGGGTCGCCGGCGGCGCCGTTGCCGAGGAGGACAAGGCACCGGCGCTGAGCCACTAGCGGCACGACGCCGGCGGGGCGGCAGCGTTTCAGCGCGGCTGCCCGGCGGGGCCGGCACCAGTTCCGGCTACGACGACGGCGGCGCTTCCCTCCGCGGGGAGGCGCCGCCGTCGTCGTGTCTGCGGGTGCCGGAGCGTCCGGCGCACCGCCGCGGTCTACTCCTCGTCCTCCGGCGCCCGGAATTCATCCGCGTCGGCGGGCTCGATGGGCTGCTCGTCGCCCAGGAAATCCTCCGCGTCCAGCGGCACGAGTCGGTCGGCTTCCTCCAGCAGTTCCACGTCGACGGTTTCGGCGTCCCCCACCGGGGCGTCCTCGGCAAAGTCGTAGGCGGGATCCGATTCAACGGAATCCCTGGCCGGCTGGGCGGCGTGTGGTCCGGTGGTGTCCATGGTGCAACCTCCGTGCGGTGGGGCGGCGGCAGTAGAGTGCGGACCGCCGCGGGGGCCGCAGGACGGTCCCGGAAGCGGCCGGGCGGGCCTGCCGTTGAACCCGCCCAGGTGTTTATTCGAACACCGCGGGCGGTGGCGGTCAAGGGTGCTGCCGCCGCACCGCGGCAGGATGCTAAGTTGGCTTACTTTACGGTGCGCCGAAACTTTCCGCTGAGGATTACCGGCCGAAAATCCGCGGAAATCCGGGGTAGGCTGGGGTGGCAATGGGGCCGAACCATGCCCCGTCAACCCAGGAGTTTTCCGTGTCCCAGCACGCGCCATCTGACCACAACCAGTCAGGACCCGGCCGCACCGTGCCCTCCGTAGCGCCCGGTCCCCAGCCGGAGCCCGCCGCCGCGCCCGCACCGGGGGCGTCGTCACCGGCGAGCGCCGCGGACATCAAGCGCTGGCGGCAGTACCTCGCCGATGAACGGGCCGAGGCCGCCGTGTACCGTGACCTCGCGCAGAACCGCAGCGGCGAAGAACGCGAGATCCTGCTGGCCCTGGCCGAGGCGGAACGCCGCCACGAGGCACACTGGCTGCAGCTGCTCGGCGGACAGGCCGGCAAACCGCGGCCGGCGTCGCTGCGGAGCCAGTTCCTGGGCTTCCTGGCCCGGCACTTCGGTTCGGTGTTTGTCCTCGCGCTGGCCCAGCGCGCCGAAAGCCGCTCCCCCTACGCCACCGATCCGCATGCCACCCCCGCGATGGTCGCCGACGAGCAGATCCACGAGGAAGTGGTCCGCGGCCTGGCGACCCGCGGCCGCAACCGGCTCGCCGGCAGCTTCCGTGCCGCAGTCTTCGGCGCCAACGACGGCCTGGTCAGCAACCTCTCGCTCGTCATGGGCATGGCGGCGTCCGGCGTCGGCAGTTCCGTGGTCCTGCTCAGCGGCGTCGCCGGGCTGCTGGCCGGGGCCCTGTCCATGGGCGCCGGCGAGTTCATCTCCGTCCGTTCCCAGCGGGAACTCCTCGCCGCCACCCGGCCGACCCAGGTGACCCTGGCCGCGGCCCCGTCACTGGACATCGAACACAACGAACTGTTGCTGGTCTACCTGGCCCGCGGCATGTCCCGGGAGGCCGCCGAGCACCGCGTCGCGGAGCGGATGGGCCTGCGGGACTGCGACTGCGATCCCAGCCTCTCCCTCCGCCCCGAGCTGCCCGAAGCCGAGGACCAGCACGAGGCTGTCGGCACGGCCTGGAGCGCGGCGGCGTCGAGCTTCTGCTTCTTCGCGTCCGGCGCCATCGTGCCGATCATTCCGTTCCTGCTTGGCATGACCGGCGTTGCCGCCCTGGTGGTATCGGCGGCCCTGGTGGGCATCGCACTGCTGCTCACCGGCGGCGTCGTCGGGCTGCTCTCCGGCACCTCGCCCGCCAGCCGGGCGTTCCGCCAGCTCGCCATCGGCATCGGCGCGGCCGGCGTCACGTATCTTCTTGGCATGGCCTTCGGCGCGGTGGTCGCCTAGTGGACGATCCCGGGTTGAGGCCGCGCGGCCCGCGGCACAGCCGCGCCCGCGGGTCGGCCCGGGTGGTCCGCGACCTGGCCGCCGTCGTCCTGATCGGGTGTTCCGCGTTCCTCGCCGCCAGCCTGGTCTACGGGGATCCCCGCTTCGTCGGGTTGTTCGAATTCAATGACGGCGCCCGCACCCAGCCTGCCGCTCCGGCCGCCCATCCGACGGCCAGCCCGGTGGGCCGGCAGGCCGGTGTTCCGGAGGACGGCTCCCAGATGGCCGTTCCGCCGCCGGGCTACGAGGAGCAGGACCAGCCGCTCGGACAGCCGGCGGCACCGCCGTCGGCCAGCGCCTCCTATAAGTTCCTGGCCACCAACGCCGACGGCACCCCCGTGGGCTACTCCCCCTGCCGGCCGCTGCACTACGTGGTGAACACCGCGCTCGCCCCGGCGGGCGCCGGGCAGCTGGTGGAAAACGCCATCAGGACCGTGTCCGAGGCAACCGGGATCAAGTTCGTCGACGACGGCGCCACCACCGAGAACCCCTCCCCGTCCCGCGCGCCCTACCAAAAGGAGCGCTACGGCGAGCGCTGGGCGCCGCTGCTGATCGCGTGGACCACCCCGGAACAGGCACCGCAGCTCAAGGGCGCCGTGATCGGCACCGGCGGCAGCACGCACTTCAGCTTCGGCGACGGGCCCAAGAGCTTCGTCACCGGCAGCCTGGAGCTAGACGCGCCCCAGATCACCGACGAACTGCGCCGCGGGGACGGTTCGGCGTACGCCACCGCCGTGATCCTGCACGAGCTCGGCCACGTGATGGGCCTCGAACACGTCGACGACCCGACCCAGCTGATGTATCCCGAGATCGGCGCACCCGACGGGCTGGCCGCCGGTGACCTGACCGGCCTGCACGAGCTGGGCCGCGCCCCCTGCCGCAAGGACCTCTGAGCACTTCCGTGCGCCGCTGCCGGGCCGCCAGGCACGCCGCACGCTGCCGGGCCCGACCGTCCTATCGGTCGAGGACGGCGAGCGCTTCCTCGACGCTGTCGACCAGGAAGATCCGCCGCTCCATCCGCCGGCCCGCGGCGAGGCTCTGCAGCAGCGGCCAGGCCGGGAACCGGCGCAGCCAGTGCTCGGCGCCCACCAGCACCATTGGCGTGATGGTCTCCGGCGCCCCGTAGTAGTTTTCGCACGCGTCCTGGAAGATCTCCTGCACGGTGCCGCCGGAGCCCGGCAGGAAGATCACGCCACCGTTGCACAGCTCCAGCAGGATCGCCTCGCGGATGGCGTTGGCGAAGTACTTGGCGATATGCGTGGCGAAATAGTTCGGCGGCTCGTGCCCGTAGAACCAGGTGGGAATGCCCAGCGACGGGACCCCGTCCGGGTGCCGGTCGACGACGGCGGCCGCGGCCCGCGCCCACGCCGAGACCGAGGGCCGGAACCCGGGCACGGCGGCGAGGCTGGCCAGCGCCTGGTCGAAGTCCGCTTCGGCGGCGTTGCTGAGGTAGGCGCCGAAGTTGGCGGCCTCCATCGTGCCTGGCCCTCCGCCGGTGGCGACCACCCGGCCGCTGCGGGCCAGCAGGCGGCCCAGCTGCGCCGCCCCGGTGAAGCCTGCCGAGCCGCGGCTCGCGGCGTGCCCGCCCATCACCCCCACCATGGTCCGGCCATGGCACAGCTCGGAGCGGGTCAGTTCCTCCAGTGCGTCGCCGATCGAATGGTCGTGCAGCGCCGCGGCGAGCGTGGCGTCCAGGCGGTGCCGCTGGCCGGGCCGGATGCTCCACTGGTACACCCGGGCATCCAGGGTGGCCTCGTAGCGGTGGTGCTCGACGCCGGCGTAAAGCTCCTGCGGCGTGTAGAGCCGGCCGCGGTAGGGGTTGAACGGCACCGCCTCCAGCTTGGGGAAGATCAGGGCGCCGCGGCTGCGCAGTGATTCCTCGACGCCGTCGTCGAAGCTGCAGCCGAGGAAGATCGCGCCCTGCGCGTCGAGGGCTTCCAGCGGTTCGCCCCGGCCGCGCAGGTCCAGGGACTGCAGGTGCCAGCCGTGCATGCTGCGGGCGCCGGCTGCGACCAGCCGGTCGAAGGCGTCGAGGCTTTCGACCTCCAGGGTGCGCGGGCTCGGGTGCAGGCTGCGGGCGGCGCTCATCCGGCGGCCCTAGTGCTGGGGATCCGGGGCGGCGCCGGCGGCAGTCCCGGCTCCCGAGGTCAGGTAGGCGTCAAGCTTGGCAAGGGTCTGTTCGATGCTCGCGGGGTGGCGGCGGAGATAACCGGCCAAGCGGAGCAGGATCCGGGCCGGCACGTGCCGCGCATCCCACTGCTCGGTGACCAGGGTGCCGGGTGTCCCGGCGTCGTCGGTCACCGGGCTCAGCACATAGCGCCAGACGTGGCCGCCGAAGTGGCGCCACGCAATCCGCCGGCCTTCCTCGAACTCGCAGACCGTGTTGAGGATCTTGTAGTCCAGCTTGATGTTCATCTCCATGCCGAACTTCCCGCCGAGGCTGAGCCGCTCGGGCCCGCGCGGCTGGGCTCCCTTCA
Organism: Arthrobacter sp. Hor0625; assembly: GCF_052567525.1. Lineage (NCBI taxonomy): Bacteria > Bacillati > Actinomycetota > Actinomycetes > Micrococcales > Micrococcaceae > Arthrobacter > Arthrobacter sp. Hor0625. Next base: position 615,989 of record NZ_CP199586.1, read on the forward strand.
CGGTGTCCGAGCCGTCGATCACGCTGTGCAGCGCGGGTGTGGCCAGCACGTCGAAGATGGCTTCCGGGGCGGCGGCGATGAAGCGGCTTCGGGACACGAGGTACTTGCTGTTCATCCGGCAATCCTAGCCCTGCCCCGCGCGCCGTCATGATGCGCTGGCACCGCGGCGGTGATGCAGAATGAAGCATGCAGAATCCCGCTGGCCCCCGCGGCGTCCGCCCCCGCATCGGCATTCCGGTCCGGCTCACCAACTCCTCGGACCCCGATCCGCGGGTGGGCGAGGCCAACGCCCTGTTCGATTACATCGTCGACCTCGTGCGCGACGGCGGCGGCGACCCGGTGCTGCTCACCGCGGCGGAGGAACCCGGCCGGCTCGACGGCGTCATTCTTCCCGGCGGCGGCGACCTGGATCCCCGGCTGTACGGGGAGGAGCCCGGGCCCGCCTGTTACGACGTCAACCGGGACCAGGACTCCCTGGACCTTGCCGTAGCCCGGCAGGCGATCGCCGCCGGTGTCCCGGTGCTGGGGATCTGCCGGGGGCACCAGTTGCTGAACGTGCTGTACGGCGGAACCCTGGTCCAGGACATGGACCAGGGTTCTGTGCCGCACCGGGAGCCCGCCCCGGTGCACGGTGCCGGGCCCTGGGCGTGGCACGAGGTGGGGATCGCGGGCGGTTCCAAGGTGGCCGCCCTGTACGGGGCGGCCGGGGCGCTGACGGTCAAGATTGCCTCCGGCCACCACCAAGCCGTGGCCCGCGTGGCCGACGGTCTCATGGTCACCGGGGTGGCGGACGACGGGACGGTGGAGGCCCTAGAGGACCCGCAGCGCTGGGTGGCGTCGGTGCAGTGGCACCCGGAGGCCCTGGAGCTGCCGGCCGGGGAGCGGCAGGCTCCGTTCCGGGCCTTCGTGGACGTCTGCCGGAACACTCCGGCTTCCGCCTGACCGGCGCCCGGCGCCGCCGCTAGGCCCGCGTGGCGGCAACTGGCGTTCCCGCCTCCTGAACCCGCGCCTCCGCGGGGACGGCTGCATCCGCGCTGGCAGGGGCCTCCGCGCGGGCCGCGGTCATCCGGGCGGCGGCAGTCTTCCGGGCGGCGCCTGCGGCCAGGGCCATCACGGCCAGTCCCAGCAGGGTGATCCCGGCACCGGCCCAGATCGGTGAGGTGTAGCCGAGCCCGGCGGTGATCGTCACGCCACCCATCCATGCCCCCAGGGCGTTGCCGACGTTGAACGCGCCGATGTTAGCCCCGGAGGCCAGGGTCGGGGCGCCGTCGGCGTACTTCATCACCCGCATCTGCAGCCCGGGCACGGTGGCGAAGCCGAAGCCGCCCAGCAGCACCATCGAGGCGATGGTCATCGGCTGGTTGGCCGAGGTGAGGGCGAAGGCGACCAGCACCACGACGAGGGCGGCCAGCACCACCAGCAGCGTTCGGTCCACGTTCCGGTCCGCGGCCTTGCCGCCGAGGGTGTTGCCAATGAAGAGGCCGACGCCGAAGAGGATCAGCAGCCACGGCACGGTGGCCGCGGAGAAGCCCGTGACCTCGGTCAGGGTGAACGCGATGTAGGTGAAGGCGCCGAACATGCCGCCGTAGCCGAGGACGGTCACGGCGATCGACAGCCAGACCTGCCCGGAACGGAACGCCCGGAGTTCACCGCGCAGGCCGCCGGCAGCCGCCTCGCCCGGGCCGGTCTTGGGCACCAGGGCCAGGATGCCCACCAGCGCGAGCACGCCGATGCCGGTGATGGCCCAGAAGGTGGAACGCCAGCCGGCGGCCTGGCCGAGCATGGTGCCGAAGGGGACGCCCAGGACGTTCGCCGCCGTCAGGCCGGTGAACATGATGGCGATGGCCCCGGCCTTCTTCGTGGGCGCAACCATGCCGGCGGCGACCACGGCACCGATTCCGAAGAACGCGCCGTGGGAGAGGGCCGCGATGATCCGGCCGGCCATCATCAGGCCGTAGTCGGGCGCGGTCGCGGAGACGAGGTTGCCGGCGATGAACAGCAGCATCAGCACGGCGAGGACCGGCTTGCGTTCGAAGCGCGTGACGGCGGCGGTCAGGAACAGCGCCCCCACGACGACGGCGAGGGCGTAGCCGGAGATCAGCCAGCCGGCGGTGGCTTCGGTGACGTGGAAGTCGGCGGCCACCTGCGGCAGCAGGCCCATGATGACGAACTCGGTGAGTCCGATGCCGAACCCGCCGAGGGCGAGTGCAATCAGCCCGATAGGCATGGAGAAACTCCTTTTGAACTGTACGGGGGGATGGGAGCGTCGTAAGCTATTAGTTGCAGACGCGGTATTTATTGTTGCACACGCAACTATGCCGCGCAAGCAACTATTTCTGGGCGCCGCCAGCGGGCAGGATCGGCGGCGCGGGCCGGAGTTGAAAGGAAGCACACAGATGGGCATCAAGGACGACGCCGTCGAGGTCCGGGCGCAAGGCTGGCGGACCCTCGCGGCACTGCACGGACTCATTGAGGCGGAGTTGGAGCGCTCGCTGCAGGCCGAGGCGAAGCTGTCGGTGGTGGAATACACCGTGCTCGATGCCCTGGGCCGGCAGGACGGCTGGCATATGCGGATGCAACAGCTGGCCCGGGCCACGGCGCTGAGCCCGAGCGCCACCACGCGCCTGGTAAACCGACTCGAGGACCGCGGGCTGCTGACCCGCATCCTCTGCGCGGATGACCGCCGCGGGATCTACACCGAACTCACGCCCAGCGGGATCACCCTGCTGGAGCAGACCCGGCCGGCGCACGACGCGGCCCTGGAGCGCGCCCTGGACCAAGCGCGAGAGGTGCCGGAACTGGCAACCCTGGTGGAGGCGCTCCCCCGGCTGCACGCCGGGGTCTAGCGCCCGGCGCCTTCCGGGCGTAGGGTTAAACAACCAAGAGGTTGATCAACCTGTTCATTGAATAGCCTTCATTGAACAGCTGCCCGGCCGGGCCCGAAGCCGCGCCGGGCGGTCTTGGAAAGTAGTTGAACTCCCGACAAGAGGATCGTGCCCGTGATCCACGACGACGAACACCTCGACTCCGCCTTCCTGGCGCTGGCCGACCCTGTCCGCCGCCGGATCATCGCCCGGCTCAGCCGGGGGCCGGCCACGGTCAACGAACTGGCGGAACCCTTCGCGATCACCAAGCAGGCGGTCTCGAAGCACATCCAGGTCCTCGAGCAGGCGGGGCTGGTCACGCGCACGCGCGACGCCCAGCGCCGGCCCGTCCACCTGGACCCCGCACGGCTGGAGGCTCTCACCGCATGGATCGACCAGTACCGGCTGGTCCGCGAGGGGCAGTTCCGCAACCTCGACGCCGTGCTCCATTCACAGGCCGCAGCACGCGGCACGCAGGCAAAGGACTCATCATGAGCAACGCCCTGAAACTCACCGTCCCGGAAGGGTTGCCCTTCATCGACTTCGAGCGGGACTTCGATTTCCCCGTCGCCGACGTCTTTCGCGCCCACAAAGACCCCGGCCTCATCGTGCAGTGGCTCGGCCCGCGCGGGCTGACCATGGAAGTGGACCACTATGACTTCCGCACCGGCGGCAGCTACAGCTACACGCACACCGGCCCGGACGGTGTCCCGCACGTCTTCAGCGGGATCTTCCACACGGTCCGGGAGAACGACTTCGCCATCCAGACCTTTGAGTTCGACGGCTACCCGGACGTGGTCAGTATCGAATTTCTGACCTTCACGGACCTCGGCGGCGGCCGCACCCGGCTGTCCGCGCACGCGGTGTACCCCAGCATGGAGGCACGGGACGGCATGGCGCAGTCCGGAATGGAGTCCGGCGTCAGCGAGGGCTACGAGCGGCTCGAGGAGCTGCTCTCCGCCGCCAAGGTCTGAAGCGCCTCGTCGAGCACCCGGCCAAGGTTGCCGGCGTCGTGCGCGAAGCGGCCCAGGAACAGGCCGTCGACGGCGGGAAGCTGCGGCAGCAGGCCGGGGCCGGCGCTGCCGCCGTAAATGACGGGACAGGCGCCGCCGAGGCCCTCGCGGATCAGTGCCGCCACCGCGTTGACGTAGTCCGGCGCGGCGGGCCGGTCCGCGCCGATGGCCCAGACCGGTTCGTAGGCCAGGACCAGGCGCCGGACCAGCTCCTCGTCGCCGGCCACCGCGGCCCGCACCTGGGAGAGGCAGACGCCGGCCGCCTCCTCCGGGCCGGTCCGGGCCTGTTCGCCGATGCACAGCAGCGGCGTGAGCCCGGCGTCGACGGCGGCTCGCACCTTGCGGGCGACGACGCCGTCGTCCTCGCCGAAAAGCGCCCGGCGTTCCGCGTGGCCGATCTCCACCAGTGACACCCCGAGCTCGGCCAGCATGCCCGGGCCGACCTCCCCGGTCAGCGGGCCGTCCCCCCAGGCGCAGTTTTGCGCCCCGAGGAGGACCGGCGAGCTGGCCAGGATTTCCCCCGCCGCCGCCAGGACGGGGAAGGACGGGATGACGAACACCCGGACCTCCCGGCCCAGGGCGGGGCGGGCGTCCACCACGGAGCGCACCTCCGACAGCCAGCGCAGGCTTTGCTGGTAGCCCAGGTACATCTTGGTGCTGACACCGATGTACAGGGGTTCGGCGCTGGTGCCGGAGGTGCGGTTCATGGATCTCCTTGGTGCGGGGCGGTACGTCGGCCGGTTTTAGTCGAGCAGCTCGTCGGCCTTGTTCTTGAACCGCTTGGTGGCGAACATCATCGCCGCCGCCACGAACGGCAGCACACCCAAGGCATAGACACCCATCGAGCCGGTTGGCGAATGCGTGGCTTCGTTGACCGCGGTGCGCAGGATCGGAGCGACGAAGCCGCCCAGGTTGCCCAGCGAGTTGATCAGGCCGATGCCGGCGGCCGCGGCGGAACCGGCCAGGAAAGCCGTTGGGTAGGACCACACCACCGGGCCCACGGCCAGGAAGCTGCAGACTGCCAGGGTAATGAAGATCATGCCCAGGACCGGCTGGTGGTTGGTGCCCGCCCAGGCCGAGCCGAAGATGCACAGGCCGGTGGAGATGAACAGGATCGTGCCGAACTTGCGCCGCTTGACCACCGTGTCGGCCGCCTTGCCGATGAAGTAGCAGGAGAAGATGCCGAAGAACCACGGCACGGCGATCAGCAGGCCGACCGCGAGGCCCACCTTCTGGCCGGTCAGCGAAGAGACCTGCTGCGGAAGGAAGAAGGTCACGCCGTAGACGGCGATCTGCAGGCAGAAGTAGATGGCGGTGAAATACCAGACCCGGCCGTTGCGCATCGCGGCGAGGATGCCGCGGGGGCCGGTCTCATCCTTGATGTTGTCCTCCAGGGCCATGACTTCCTTGAGCGCGTACTTCTCCTCGCCGCTGAGGAACTTGGCCTTCTCGGGGCCGTTGATCAGGAAGAAGAAGGCTGCGATGCCGGCGAGGACTGCGAGCAGGCCCTCGACAAAGAACATCACCTGCCAGCCGCGCAGGCCCGGCACCTGGTCGCCGATGTTGATCAGCCAGCCGGAGAGCGGGTTGCCGATCATCTGGGAGAACGGCTGGGCCAGGTAGAAGATGGCGAACATCTGTACGCGGACCTTGTTCGGGAACCACTCGGCGAGGTACATGATGACGCCCGGGAAGAGCCCGGCCTCGGTCACGCCGAGGAGGAAGCGCAGGATCACGAACGAGGTTTCACCCTGCACGAACGCGAAGCAGGCGGAGACGATGCCCCAGGTGATCGCGATCCGTGCCAGCCAGATCTTGGCCCCGACCTTCTTCAGCAGCAGGTTGCTGGGGATTTCGAAGATCGCGTAGCCGATGAAGAAGATGCCGGCGCCCAGGGCGAACGCCGCGGCGGAGACGCCCTTGTCCGCGCCCAGGGCCGCTTCGGCGAAGCCGACGTTCGTCCGGTCAAGGAAGGAGACGACGTACAGAATGACCAGCATCGGCATCAGCCGGCGGGCCGCCTTGGAAATCGCGGACTTCAGGACCGGGCGGCCCAGAAGTTCCTTGGATGTTGCGGTGGTAACGGACACAGCACTCTCCTTCGAGTGATGAGGTGGGTGGTTCCCCCGCGGGCCGGCGGCCCGCGGTCTGGGTGGTTTCCGGTGCCATGAAGCTCCGGACTCCGGGTCAGTGCATGTACAGGCCGCCGTCGACGTTGAGCGTCTGACCGGAGATGTAGCCTGCGTCCTCGCCGATCAGGAAGTGGATCGCGGCCGCGATGTCGCGGGTGCTGCCCACCCGGTTCACCACCAGGTCCTTGACGAGTTCGTCCTTGCGTTCCTCGCTGAGGGTGCCGCCCATGATGTCGGTGTCGATCGGGCCCGGAGAGATGGCGTTGACGGTGATGTCGTACTCGCCAAGTTCCCGGGCGGTGGCGCGGGTCAGGCCGATCACGCCGGCCTTCGCCACGGAGTACGGAGTCTTGCTGAACGTGCCGCCGCCGCGCTGGGCGGAAACCGAGGAGATGTTCACGATCCGGCCGAGCCGGTTCTTCACCATCGATTCGGCGGCCCGGCGGGTCGCGTAGTGCACGCCGTTCATGTTGATGTTGAGCACCCGGTCCCATTCGGCGGCGTCGAGCTCGAGGTAGGGCACCGGGGAGCTGACGCCGGCGACGTTGGCCAGGGCCACGAGCTGCGGCAGTTCGGCCTCGATCTCGTCGATCGCGGCGCGGACCGAGGCCTCGTCGCCGACGTTGGCGCCGGCACCGTGGGCCTTGATGCCGTGCTTGTCGGCCAGCTCCTTGGCCAGGGCCTTGCTGGCGGCGTCATCGAGGTCGATGACGCCGATGTTCCAGCCGCGCTCGGCGAGGTAGTCCGCGGTGGCCCGGCCGATGCCGCGCTCGGAGACGGCACCGGTGACAATCGCGGTGCGCTCTGCGGGGAAGGTGGTCATGGGTATCTCCTTGGGAAGTGTTTGGTGCGTGCGGGAAGCTCAGGCGAGGGGCGCGGGGCCGAGTTCCTCGATGAGTTTCTGCATGGCGACGTAGGCCTTGTTCCGGTACGCGACCAGTTCGGCGGTCCGCTCGGCCGGCACGTTGAGGAACCCGGAGCCGGTCTTGGTGCCGAGCTGGCCGGCGTCGACCTTTTCCTGCAGGATCTGCGGGGTGGCAAAGCGCTCCGGGAAGCCGGTCTGGAGGGACTTGTAGCAGAAGGCGTAGACGTCGAGCCCGGCCATGTCCGCGATCGCGAACGGGCCGAAGAACGGCAGGCGGAAGCCGAAGGTGGTGCGGACCATGGTGTCCACGTCCTCCGCGGTCGCGATGCCCTCCTCGACTACCTGCGCGGCCTCGTGGAAGAGCGCGTACTGCAGCCGGTTGAGCACGAAACCGGTGACGTCCTTGACGGTGGCGGTTTCCTTGCCGGTCTCCCCCACGATCGCGCGGGCCGTCTCCACGGTGGCCTCGGAGGTGCCCTCGTGCGGGATGACCTCCACGCCGGGGATGAACGGTGCCGGGTTGGAGAAGTGCACGCCGAGGAACCGCTCCGGGTTGGCCACGGCCTCGGCCAGTTTCGCGATGGAGATCGTGGAGGTGTTGGAGCCGATGATGGCGTCCGGGCGCGCGGCGGCGCTGATCCGGGCCAGGGTGGCGTGCTTGATCTCGAGGACCTCGGGTACCGCTTCTTCAATGTAGTCGGCGCCGGCGACCGCTTCCTCGATGTCCTTGGCGGCCCAGAGGTTCTCCTTGAGCTTCTCGGTGGAGCCTGCGGGGAACAGCCCGGCCGCAACGAACTCGTCGGATTCCTTCAGGAGGCGTTCGTAGTTGCTCTGGGCGATCTCGGCGGAGACGTCGGCGAGTGCGACGCGGGCGCCGGCCAAGGCCAGGACCTGGGCGATGCCGCCGCCCATGTAGCCGGAGCCGACGACGGCGATGTTACGAGTGCTCATTTGCTTTCCGATCCTTCCGAAGCTCCTTCATAGGAGTGGATTGCGTCCACCTTGGCCGCGGATGCGGAGGTGTCATCGAAGCGGTGGTCCAGCCATTCGCCGACCAGCTTCTTGGCCAGTTCCAGGCCGATCACGCGCTGGCCCATGGTCAGCACCTGCGCATTGTTGGAGAGGACGGACCGCTCCACGGAGTAGCTGTCGTGGGCGGTGACGGCGCGGATACCGGGCACCTTGTTGGCCGAAATGGCCACCCCCAGCCCGGTGCCGCAGATCAGCAGGGCGCGGTCGGCCTCGCCGGCGGCGACCTTGCGGGCCGCCGCGACGGCCAGGTGCGGGTAGGCGGTGGTGTCGTCGGCGCCGACGCCGACGTCCTCGACGGAGGCGACCCGGGGGTCGGCCTCGAGGAGGGCGCGCAGGGCATTCTTGTATTCAACGCCGGCTTCGTCGTTGCCGACGACGATCCGCCAGCCCGGGCGGGCCTCAGCGGCGCCGGGTGCTGTGGTTTCTGTAGGTTCTGTCATGGGGTACTCCTTCAGCTGCGTTCGATCGAGGCTGCGTAGTCGGCGACCCGGTCCGCGATCAGGCCGAAAGACACGGCCCCGGGGTCGGGGTGGCCCACGCTCTTTTCGGCCAGGGGGCGGGCCCGGCCTTTCTTGGGGCTGAGCCCGGCCGTCGCGTCGGCGGCCCGGGCGGCCGCGTCGGCGGCCGTCCGCAGGCTGCGGACCAGGCCGTCGCCGTCGTCGATGCCCCGGTTGAAGACGTCGGCGAACGGCAGCAGCGCGTCCACCATGGTCTTGTCCCCCGCCTCGGCCTTGCCGAGCGTGAGGATCGCGTCCCGGAGGGCGTCGACGGCGGCGGCCGCGTCCGCCTCGGTGTAGGTGTCCTTGCTGCCCAGGGCCCGGCCGACAGCGGTAACCGCGGCGCCCCAAAGGGCGCCCGAGGTCCCGCCGGCGCGCTCGGCCCACTGCTCGCCGGCCGCTGCGAGGACTTCTTCCAGCCCGGCTCCGGCGGCGTGCGACTGCTCCGCCGCGGCGACGGCGGCGTCCACGCCGCGGCGCATGCCGATGCCGTGGTCACCGTCCCCGGCGATGGCGTCGAGCTTGCCGAGGGCTTCTTCGTGTTCGACGACGGCGGACTGCGCCACCTTGAGCGCCTGGACGGCGGTGCCGGCCAGCGCGGCCGACGCGGCGGTGGCCGTGAACGCCGTCGCCGTCCCGGCCCCTGCCTGGACCGCGACGGACCGGGCCCGGCGCGGGGCGAGGTTGCCCTTGCGGAAGGCCGGGGTGTCGGCGGGGGCGGACCAGAATTGTTCCAGTTCCTCGTCCAGCCAGAACAGCGTCAGGGACAGCCCCGACATGTCCAGGCTGGTGACGAGTTCGCCGCATTCGGGTTCCACGATCTCCAGGCCGGCTGCGGTCAGCAGGGCCTCGATCTTGCCGAACAGGAGGAACAGCTCGTCGTACTTGACGGTGCCCAGCCCGTTGAGGATCGGCACCACCCGGGACCCCGCGGCGTCCGGCTTGTCCTTGAGCAGCCCGTCCACCAGCAGGGAGGCCAGCTCGCTGGCGGTCGGCAGGGGCTGTTCGGAGATCCCCGGTTCGCCGTGGATGCCCAGTCCGACCGACATCATGCCTTCGGGCACCGTGAACAGCGGTTCCGCGGCGCCGGGCAGGGTGCAGCCGGCGAAGGCGACGCCGAGGGACCGGGTGTGGTGGTTGGCTTTGATGGCCAGCCGTTCCACCGCGTCGAGGTCCAGGCCTGCCTCGGCGGCGGCACCGGCGACCTTGAAGACGGTCAGGTCCCCGGCGATGCCGCGGCGCTTGGTGATTTCGGCCAGCGGGGCGCTGGCGATGTCATCGGTGACCAGCACGGTCCGGGTTTCGATGCCCTCGGCGTTGAGCCGCTCCTGCGCCTGGCCGAAGTGGAGCACGTCGCCGGCGTAGTTGCCGTAGCTGAGCAGCACCCCGCCGCCGGTTTCCGCGGCCTTGGCGACGCGGTAGACCTGCCCGGCGGACGGGGACGCGAACATGTTGCCGCAGGCGCTGCCGGCGGCCAGGCCGGCGCCGACCAGCCCGGCAAAGGCCGGGTAGTGGCCGGAGCCGCCGCCGATCACCAGGGCGACCTGCCCGGCCGGGGTCTCGGTGGAGCGGACCACGCCGCCGTCGACCCGGGCCACGTACTGGCGGTGGACCGCGGCGAAGCCGTCGAGGGCGTCGTCGGCGAAGCTTGCGGGATCGTCAAATATCTTGGTCATGATTCCTCGTTGAACCGGTTGGGGCGGTTGGACGGGCGGGACGCCGGGGCGCCGCTGCCCTAGACTGCGGAAACGGCCGCGGGCTGCTGCCGTCCCTGGGCCACCAGGGAGGTGCCGAGGGCGTAGCCCTCCCGCTTGGGCAGGACCTGGCGGCGCAGGTAGTCCTGGTTGGCGGCGGTGACGCTGAGGCCGTCGCCGCCGTAGTGCTCGGTGCAGATGATGCCCTGGAATCCGACCGAGATCGCGAACTGGAACGCTTCGCGGTAGTTGATCAGGCCGGCTTCCATCGGTGCCGGGATGGCGACGAACTGGTTCTTTGCCCCGTTTTCGTCGCGGAAGTAGTTCTTGACGTGCCAGTAGTTGGCGTAGGGCAGCGTCTTGTGGACCATCTCGCGCCAGTCCTCAATGGGACGGTGCAGGCGGATCAGGTTGCCGATGTCCGGGTTGAGGCCAACGTTGGTGAGGTCGATGTCCTGGACCAGCTGCACCGAGGAGTCGGCGGTGCCGAGGTAGGTGTCCTCGTACATTTCGAGCGAGACAAGCAGCCCGAGTTCGGCCGCGTGCCGGCCGACCTCGCGGATGCGGGTGACGGCCTTGTTCCAGGTCTCCTTGTCCCCCACCGGGTCCTTGTGGCCCTCCACGGTCCAGAACCAGAGCTGCTCGCGCTGGGCCGGGGTCAGCGCCTGGTGCAGGCCGATCGAGACGACCTCGCAGCCCAAGGCTGCGGCGGCGTCGAGGGTGCGGTGCGTGTAGGCCAGGTTGTCTTCCCAGTTGGCCGCGTCGATGACGCTGCGCCGGATCGCGGAGATGACCGGCAGGCCGACGCCCGCGGCTCGGGCCGCGGCGCCGAACTCCTCCAGCCGGGCCGGGCTGAGGTCACCGGGACGCACCCAGCTGTCGGTCAGGTCGGCGTTGGCAAAGCCGGCATCGGCGACTTCCTCGAACACCTGCTGCCAGTCGGAGGCGGGGGCATCCTGGAGCGACGTTCCGTCGGGGCGGGTACCCGGGAACTGCAGGAGGGCCGCGGTGATGGGCCAGTTTTCAGCGGTGTACGACATTGTCACTCCAAATCTTGAATCACATTTCCTATAGGATTCACCGGCTACGAAGACCTTGTCAAGAGGTTTCTGCCACGTGAACCTTCCGGCGGGCGCCGGCGCGGGGCGGTTAGAGGCCGTCCGGCCTAGTTGCGCACTTCGCTGTCGTGCACTTCGCTGTCGTGCTGCGAGCGCTGCTTCACGCCTTCGATGTGCTCGATCATCTTCCGCCGCGCCAGGTCGGCGTCGCCGGACTCGAAGGCGCGCAGGATTTCGGTGTGTTCGGCGATCGCGAAGTCCGCGTCGGTGACGCCGAGGCCTCCGAAGAACCGGAACCGCTGCACCTGGCCGCCGAGGGCGTTGTACGCGGAGAGCAGGAACTGGTTGTTGGCGTGCTCGGCGATGAGGCGGTGGAAGCGCTCGTCGGCTTCCCAGTAGGCGCGGAACTCGGCGAACGAGGGCCCCCGCGGCGCGGCCTTCAGATCGTCGATGGCCTGGGACAGCTGGGCGGTGAGGTCGGCGTCGGCGTGGCCGCAGGCCATGAAGGCGTTGGCCGGCTCGATCACCAGGCGCGCGTCCATCAGGTCCGCGAGCTCCGCCGCGGTGAACAGCGGCGCCACCCGGTAGCCGCGCAGGGCGGTGCGGCGCACCATCCCGGTGGCCTCGAGCCGGGCCAGCGCCTCCCGGACAGGCGTCGGCGAGACGTCCAGCTCCCGGGCCATCCCGTCGATGCTGACCGGCGTGCCGGCTTCGAGCCGGCCGTCCATCAGCGCGATGAGCAGCGCCTCGTAGACATGGTCGGCGAGGACCTGCCTGCTGACGCCCCGGGAGGCCTGATCCTTGATTGCCATACTTGGAATCCTATAGCCGTAACCGCGGGCGCTACCGCCCGCGCAGCACCTCGATCACGGACGAGTCGTCCCGCCGGCCCAGGCCGGCGCGCCGGCCGCTAAGGTACAGCTGCTCGGCGGCGGAGGCCAGCGGGGCGGGGTAGGTGCTGTCCCGCGCTGCGTCCACCACGAGCCCCATGTCCTTGACGAAGATATCCAGGGCGCTGCGGACCTCGGTGTTGTCCGGATCTACCATCCGGGAACCGCGGTCATCAAACATGAACGACGCCGCCGCACCGGCGCGCAGCACCTCCCAGGTCTCCTTCGGGTCCAGGCCGAGCGCCTCCGCGAAGGCCAGGGCCTCCCCCGCCGCGGCGATGTGCACACCGCACAGCAGCTGGTTCACCAGCTTCACCTTCTGGCCGTCGCCGACGGCGGCTCCCACCACCGGCGCTGAGCTCGCCATCGCATCCAGCAGCGGCCGGACCGCGGCGAGGGCCCGCTCGGAGCCGCTGACCATCATCAGCAGGTCGCCGGTGGCGGCGCGCTTGGTACCGCCGGAGACCGGGGCGTCCACCAGTTCGACGTCGAACGGTGCCAGCCGTTCGGCCAGCGACACGACGGCGGCCGGGCCGACCGTGGCCATCAGCAGGACCACAGTGCCCGGACGCAGGGCCGCGGCGAGTTCGTCCGGGCCGAAGAGCACGGCATCCGCCTGGGCCGGTGTCGCCACCATCAGGGCGACGACGTCGGCCTCGGCCACCGCTTCCTTGGCCGTGGCGGCGGGGGTGAGGCCGGGGACTGCCAGGGACTGCGCCCGTCCGTCGGCGACGTCGAACGCCGTGACCTCGTGTCCGGCGTTGGCCAGCACGACAGCCATCGGGCCGCCCATCGCGCCCAGTCCGATCCATCCGACTTTGCTCATCGGGCTACTTCCTTTCATGCGCCGCGGACGTGGTGCCGCGGAAGAGTTCAATGGTGTCGGCGAGCGCGTTTTCGTCGCCGACGTTGCCCGCGAAGACGACATACGGCATGCCCTGCACGCCGGGGGCCGCCTCATCCGGGCGGAGCACCGAGACCATGCCGGGGAACAGCTGGCCCAGCACGGTGGCCCGGCGGATGCCGAGGCCGCGGACCGCGACGTCGTGCGAGGTGATGCCGCCCTTGGCGATCACCCAGGCGGGCCGGGCGGCGAGGGCGGCCTTGACCACCTCGATCACGGCGGCGGAGACGCTGCGGGCGATTTCCAGGCTGGCCGCCGCGTCGGCGCCCTTGAGCAGGGTGCGGGAGGTGTAGAGCAGGACGTCGGCGTCGGCGAGGGCGCCGACGACCCGTTCGGCGGTGGCCGCGATGTGCCCGGCACGGGCTGCCGGGTCGATCAGCTCGGCCACGGACAGCTCGACCTCGGTCACGCCGCCGCGCGCCTGCGCCGCGGCGACCTGGCGGGCGGTCTGGCCGACGTGGGAGCCGACGACGGCGAGCCCGTGCCCGGCGGGGCGTCCGCCGGGCCAGATATCCTGCGCCTGCAGGGTGGGCTTGGGATCCAGGCCGGCGAGGGCGCGGACGAAGGACGGGCCGGTGCGGTGCAGGAAGACCTTGCCCTCGCGCTGGACCTGTTGCAGGCCCAGGACCACGATTTCGAGGTCGGCGAACTCGGTGGCGTTGACGATGATGAGCTGCAGGCCGGTCGCGGCGCGCAGGATCTCGGCGACCCGGTCCTCCCCGCCGGTCCGGATGTCGTCCAGGCCGATGCTGAGCACCTGGTCCGGGTGGACGGTGCCGCCGCTCTTTTCCGCGACGAAGTCTTTGAGGTCCGAGGAGCGGTACCCGAAGGTGGCGTCCTTGGCGAATTCGGTTTCACCGGCCGGGACGGGTTCGCCGCCCACCATGGCCCAGTGCACGTCGCCGGCGGTGAAGCGGCCGGCTTCGAAGTAGGACGGGGCTAGCAGGACGCCGTCGAAACCGCGGCCGGCGACTTCGCGTCGGACGGCGTCGAGGGCCCGGATCTCGGCCATGACGTGGCCGCGGAGGGTCGAGTCGCTGCGGCTGACCACGTCCAGGGGCACGCCGAGGCGGGCTTCCAGGGTGAACAGGGCCCGGCCCGCTTCCTGGTTCAGGGCGACGGCGTCGGCCTCGTCCAGGCTGCGGGTGTTCGTCAGGATGAAGCAGGTCGACGCCGGTTCGGCCAGGGCCGCGGCGTACTCGTCGGCTTCAAGGACCGTGACGACGGAGACGCCGTGCACGGACTGCGAGCCGGTCGGATCGTCGTCGAGCACGGCCGTCCGCCGGCCGGTCGCCTCACGGTAGGCACGGATCCGCTGCCGGGCATCGGGCAGTCGCACCGGCTCGGGGGCGGCGGCAGCGGGGGCAGCCGTTCCGGCCGGGGAGGTTTCGTGGGTCATGCTGTGGTCCTTCCGGGTGGTGCCGTGCGGCTTGGAGCCGCACGGCACGTCCTGGGAAGCGTCCGGTCAGGAGACCTGGAGGCCGCCGTTGATGTCGTAGGTCGCGGCGGTGATGTAGCCGGCGTCCTCGCTGAGCAGGAATGCCATCAGGGCGGCGACCTCGTCGCGGGTGCCCACGCGGCCCATCATGATGCCCTCGGACATGGCGGCCTTCCGTTCCTCGGTCAGCGTGCCGCCCATGATGTCGGTGTCGATCGGGCCCGGTGCGACCGCATTGACGGTGATGCCGAACTCGCCGACTTCCCGGGCCAGGGCGCGGGTGAAGCCGAGGATGCCGGCCTTCGACGCGCTGTAGGCGACCTTGGAGAAGGTGCCGCCGCCGCGCTGGGCGGAGATCGAGGAGACGCTGACGATCCGGCCGAGCCGGCGTTCGATCATGCCCTTGAGGACCCGCTGCGAAACGATGAAGGTGCCGCGCATGTTGATCGCGAAGACCTTGTCCCATTCGGCGACGGAGGTTTCCATGAACGGCGTCGGGGAGCTGATGCCGGCCAGGTTGGCCAGCCCGACGATCGGCGGCAGGGACGCCTCGATTTCGCTGATCGCCCGGTCGACGGACGCCTCGTCCGAGACGTCGGCGCCGACGCCGAGCGCCTTGACGGCCCGGTTGGAGCCGATTTCCGCGGCGGCGGCCTTGGCGTCTTCGGCGTTGATGTCCAGGATCGCGATGGACCAGCCGTCGCGGGCCAGCCGGTCGGCCGTGGCGCGGCCGATGCCGCGGGCCGAGGCGGCTCCGGTCAGGACGACCGTGCGTTCGGCGGGGAAGGTGCTGGTTTCAGTCATGGGTGGTTCCTAGTGGCTTTCGGTGACGGAGTCGGCCGCGGCGGCGGAGACGCCTTCCGGACGGTTACGGGCGTAGAGGTAGGTGGCGACGGCGGTGACCGCCAGGCAGGCGGCCAGGAAGACCAGTCCGCTCTGGCTGTTGCCGGTGGCGTCCTTGAGGAGGCCGACGATGTACGGGGCGACGAAGCCGCCGAGGTTGCCGAGCGAGTTCACCATTGCGAGGCCTGCCGCGGCGGCGGCGCCGGTCAGGGCTGCGGAGGGCATGGCCAGGAACGGGGCGATCGCGGAGTAGATGCCCATGGCCGCGAGGGTCAGGAAGACCATGGCGAGCACGGCGTTGACCGGCAGCAGGAAGCCGGCGCCGAGCAGGCCGACGGCGGCGAGCACCATGCTGGTGCTGGCGTGCCAGACCCGGTTGCCGGTGCGGTCCGAGCGCTTGCTCCAGAAGTACACGAACACCGCCGCGATGGCGTACGGGATGAAGACGATGAACCCGACCTGGACGGAGTCGAACTTGCCCAGCGCCTTGACGATCGTGGGCAACCAGAGGCCCAGGCCGTAGATGCCGCAAACCAGCCCGAAGTACAGGGCCGAGTAGGCCAGGGTGCGGGGGTCCTTCAGGCCGGCAAGGAAGTTGTGGTTGCCGGACTTCTGCTTCTCGGCCAGTTCCTTGTTCATGGTGCTGGAGAGCCACTCGCGCTCTTCGGGCTTGAGCCACTTGGCGTGTTCGGGCCGGTCGGTCATCACGAACGGGGTGATGATGCCCAGCGCGATGGCCGGGATGCCCTCGATGATGTAGAGCCACTGCCAGCCGTGCAGGCCGGCGACACCCTCAAGGCCCAGCAGCATGCCGGAGACCGGAGCGCCCAGGGCGTTGGAGATCGGCTGGGCGAGGATGAAGATACCCAGCACGGTCACGCGCTGCGCGGCCGGGAACCAGAGGGTCAGGTAGAACAGGATGGCCGGGAAGAAGCCGGCCTCGGCCGCACCGAGCAGGAAGCGGACGATGTAGAACGTGGTCTCGCCGTTGACCAGGAACATCGCGGTGGCGAAGATACCCCAGGTGATCAGGATGCGGGCGATCCACTTGCGGGCGCCGTAGCGGTACATGCCGCCGTTGCTGGGGATTTCCAGCAAGGCGTAGCCGAGGAAGAAGATGCCGGCGCCGAGGCCGTAGGCGGCTTCGGTGAGGCCGATATCGCCCTGCATGCCGAGCTTGGCGAAGCCGACGTTGTTACGGTCAAGGTAGGCGATGAAGTAGAGCAGGACGATCAGGGGCATGAGCCGGCGGCGCACCTTGCGCAGCGTGGTCTGGCCCAGTTCGCTCAGGGCCGGGGTGGCGGTCAGGGAGGTCATCGCGGGCCTCCACCGGTATTCGTGGTACCCAGGGCAGGGACGTGCGCGCGCATGAAGACTCCTTTGGCTGGCGGCATTCGTGACAATCGATGATGTCAGATGTCTGATATCTGTCTGAGATTCTAATCACACGGAGGGGCCGGGTCAACAGCTCACGGAATGCGTCGCGGGCCCCTGCCCGACCGGACGACGGCGGCATCGGCCGGACAACGGCGGGCTCGGCCGCGCTCGGCAGGGCCGGGCGCTGCGGCGCGGCAGGGCCGGACGCGCCGGGCCGGGCCGCCCGTCGGGTGGGTCAGCTGGCGGCGGCGCCGCGGGCGGCGACCGCGAGGTAGCGTTCGTAGTCCTCGAAAGTCTGGGTGATGTGTGCGTCCATGGCCGAGCGTGCGGCCGCGGGCTCGCCGGATGCGACTGCGGCCAGGACCTGCTTGTGGTGGTGGATGGCGTGCCGCTGCACGTCGGGGAACGCGGAGGTCTCCCGCCGCATGGCGAAAAGCAGGGTGGAGAGCTGGCCGAGCAGGGCGGGCACGAAGGGGTTGCCGGAGGCGCGCAGCACGGTGTCGTGGAAGGCGATATCCGCCACGGTGAGCGCCTCGACGTCGCCGGCGTGGTGCGCGGCTTCCATCAGGCGGACACTCTCGGCCAGGTCGGCCAGGTCGGCCTCGGTGTGGCGGGAGGCGGCCAGTTCCGCTGCGCCGGTCTCGACCATCCGCCGGACTTCGAGCAGGCGCAGCGCCACCTGGTCCGAGGCCACGCCCCGGGAGGCGGCGCGCATGATCGCGTCCAGGCCGGTCCAGCGCTCAGGCGGGTTCACGAAGGTGCCCAGGCCGCGTTTGACGTACACCACGTTCTGCGCCTTGAGCGCCTTCATCGCTTCGCGGGCGGTGAGCCGGCTGACGCCGGATTCCTTGGCGATGTCCGCTTCCGGCGGCAGGGCGTCGTCGGGCTTGATCTGCCCGCTGAGGATGTATTCGAGGACCTGGTCCACGACGACGTCGACCAGTGTCCGCCGCGTCTCTGCCATGGTGATCCCCTGCCTGCGCGCCCCGGACCGGGCGCATTGCCTCTCCTCCACCCTACTAGACGAAGCGCGGGCCTCCGGCGGCACGGGCCCGGTTAAACAGCGAACGCGGGGCCGCCTTCCGCCATCCCAGGGGATGGACCGGAGGCGGCCCCGCGTTGCGGTGTCGCAGCGCTGCGGGACGCAGCAGGGACGGCCTAGAGTGCGGCGTAAACTTCGCGCAGCAGCTTGGCGGTCTCGGACGGCGTCTTGCCGACCTTGACGCCGGCAGCCTCGAGGGCTTCCTTCTTGGCTTGGGCGGTGCCCGCGGAGCCGGAGACGATGGCACCGGCGTGGCCCATGGTCTTGCCTTCCGGGGCGGTGAAGCCGGCCACGTAGCCGACGACCGGCTTGGTGACGTGGGCCTTGATGTAATCCGCGGCCCGCTCCTCGGCGTCGCCGCCGATTTCGCCGATCATGACGATCGCCTTGGTCTCGGGATCAGCTTCAAACGCTTCGAGGGCGTCGATGTGCGTGGTGCCGATGACCGGGTCGCCGCCGATGCCGATGGCGGTGGAGAAGCCCAGGTCGCGCAGTTCGTACATCATCTGGTAGGTCAGGGTGCCCGACTTGGAGACAAGGCCGATCGGGCCCTTGCCGGTGATGTTCGCCGGGGTGATGCCGACGAGCGCCTCACCCGGGGTGATGATGCCGGGGCAGTTCGGTCCGATGATGCGGGTGACCTGCTTGCCGTTGGCGTCCACCTTGGACTGGGCCAGAGCCCAGAACTCGGCGGAGTCCTGGACCGGCACGCCCTCGGTGATCACGACGACCAGGCCGATGCCGGCCTCGATGGCCTCAACGACGGCGTCCTTGGTGAAGGCCGGCGGCACGAAGACGATGGAGACGTCGGCGCCGGTCTCGGCCATGGCTTCCTTGACGGTGCCGAAGACGGTGATTTCCTTATCGCCGTGCAGGACCGTGGTGCCGGCCTTGCGGGCGTTGACGCCGCCGACGATGTTGGTGCCGGCTTTGAGCATCAGGGCGGTGTGCTTGGTGCCTTCGCCGCCGGTGATGCCCTGGACGATGACCTTGGAGTCCTTGTTCAGATAAATAGACATAGTCGTGTCCCTTTACTTAGCTGCGTTGGCGAGCTCGGCAGCCTTGTCGGCGCCCTCGTCCATGGTGGCGGCCAGGGTAACCAGCGGGTGGTTGGCCTCGGCCAGGATGCGGCGGCCTTCCTCGACGTTGTTGCCGTCGAGACGGACGACCAACGGCTTGTTCGCGGAGTGGCCGAGCTCGGCGAGAGCGCCGACGATGCCCTTGGCGACAGCGTCGCAGGCGGTGATGCCGCCGAAGACGTTGACGAAGACGGACTTGACCTGCTCGTCGCCGAGAATGACGTCGAGGCCGGCGGCCATGACCTCGGCGGAGGCTCCGCCGCCGATGTCGAGGAAGTTGGCGGGCTTGACGTTGCCGTGGTTCTCGCCGGCGTAGGCGACGACGTCGAGCGTGGACATGACCAGGCCGGCGCCGTTACCGATGATGCCGACTTCGCCGTCGAGCTTGACGTAGTTGAGGTCCTGCGCCTTGGCCTTGGCCTCGAGCGGATCCGCGGCGTCCTTGTCCTCCAGGGCGGAGTGCTTCGGGTGGCGGAAGTCGGCGTTCTCGTCGAGGGAGACCTTGCCGTCGAGGGCAACGATGTCACCGGCGCCGGTCTTGACCAGCGGGTTGACCTCCACGAGGGTGGCGTCTTCCTTCTTGAAGACGTCCCAGAGCTTGAGGATGACGGCGGCGACCTTGCCGCGCAGTTCCTCAGCGAAGCCTGCGGCGGCGACGATCTCGTCGGCCTTGGCCTGGTCGATGCCGACGGCCGGGTCGATCGCGACCTTGGCCAGCGCCTCCGGGCGCTCGACGGCGAGCTGCTCGATCTCCATGCCGCCTTCGACCGAGCACATGGCCAGGTAGTTGCGGTTGGCTCGATCCAGCAGGACGGAGAAGTAGTATTCTTCGGCGATGTCCGCACCCTGGGCGATCATCACCTTGTTGACGGTGTGGCCCTTGATGTCCATGCCGAGAATGTTGGTGGAGTGCTCCAGCGCTTCATCGGCGGTCTTTGCGACCTTAACGCCGCCGGCCTTGCCTCGGCCACCGACCTTAACCTGTGCCTTGACGACAGTTACGCCGCCGATCTTCTCGGCAGCTGCCTTTGCTTCTTCAGGGGTGTGCGCCACGATGCCAGCAAGCACGGGTACACCGTGCGCCTCGAACATATCGCGCGCCTGATATTCAAACAGGTCCACGGTTTAGTGTCCTTCTACGTCGAAGTAGTTTCTGTACAGCCGGACGCCACGCATTTGCGGTGACCGGGCTGCGGAATAAACGCACCCTGCGACAAGCTTGGAAACGAGCCACACGGCGCAATGCTCCTTTGGGAACTCTAGTCCTTCGCGGGGACCAGCCCGACCCAGAGTACCGCTTATGTGAGTAAGGACACTATTCTATTGGGCGTAGAAAAACCGCTAGATTACGGGGATTTCGGGGCCTCCGACGGCGCCGGGGAGGCGGTTTGCGAGGGTGCCCGGACCAGTTCGTAACGGTCCCGCGAAATGAAGAACGCCACCCCCGCGGAGATGTTTCCGCAGGCGACGCCGCCGTCGTACGCGGAGCAGCGCAGGCCGTTGCGCTCGACGTTCTTCCCGTCCTCGAGGACGGGAAGCTGCGAGATCGGACCCTTGCGGGTGCCCTTGGGACCGAATTCCGCCTCCTGCTGTGTGACGCCGGAGCGGCACTCGCCGTAGACGGCCTTGTCCGGGGTCAGCAGGGCCGTGCCGCCGAGGTAGCCGAGGCCGGTGCCGGAGCAGTCGTCGCGGATGTCCTTCGCCTCGGGTTTCGGGTAGGCGGCGAGTTCGCAGTGCGCCACCGGCACGGTGGCCCATTTGCCGTTGCCGCTGGCGCCGAAGGAGTTCGGCTCATACGGCAGGTTGACGTGCTCGCCCCGGGCCGAGGTCAGGGAGCAGACGATGTTGCGGTCGGCGGTGACGAAGCTCAGGTAGTCCTGGCCCGAGCCCAGAGCGGTGGGGTCGGTCAGCGGCGCCTGCCGGAGCTGTTCCAGGGGCGGCAGTGGTGCCGGCGGAACGTAGTCCGGGTCCTTTTGCGTGATGGTGCACGCCGAGGTGGCCAGCAGGGCCAGGCCGGCCAGTATCCCCAGGATCGTCCGTTGCATGGCCTCCATTATGCCCGGCGGCCCCGCCGGCCCGGTCAGGCCTCGAGCTTGGTCAGCGGGGCGTAACGCAGCAGCAGCCGCTTCTCGCCGACGTCGAACTTCACCTTCGCGACCGTCTTGTCCCCCGCGCCCTCGACGGCCAGCACCGTGCCGTTGCCGAAGCTGGTGTGGTTGACCTTGTCCCCCACCCCGACGGCGACGATCTCCTTCTGGGGCTGGACGCGGTTTTTCGCGATGGCGGCGGGGACGTCGGCGTTGAAGCCGGCGGCGGAATCCGCGCCGGTGCCGCGGGCGGTGCCGGCGCCCCAGAAGGAGCCGCTGTAGCGGCTGGACCCGATCGATCCGCCGCCCCAGCCGCCGGCCTGGCGGACGGTTCCCTCGCGCTTCCATTCGACCAGCTCGGCCGGAATCTCCTCGATGAACTGGCTGGCCGGGTTGTACTGGCTCTGGCCCCACATGCTGCGGACCTCGGATCGGGTCAGGTAGAGCCGTTTCCGGGCGCGGGTCAGCCCCACGTAGGCGAGCCGGCGTTCCTCCGCCAGCTCCTTGGGATCCGTGGCCGAGCGCTGGTGCGGGAAGAGCCCGTGCTCCATGCCGGTCAGGAACACCACCGGGAACTCCAGGCCCTTGGCAGTGTGCAGCGTCATCAGGGTGACGACGCCGAGCCGCTTGGCCTCGGCGACGGCGGCGGCGGTGTCCTCGGCGTCGGCGCCCGGGGCGTCCGGGATCTGGTCGGCATCGGCGACCAGGGAGACCTGCTCCAGGAAGGCGCCGAGCGAGCCTTCTGGATTGTCCCGTTCGTATTCACGCACGACGGCAACGAGTTCGGCGAGGTTTTCCACCCGGGATTCGTCCTGCGGGTCGGTGCTGGAGCGGAGCGTGGCGAGGTAGCCGGTCTGCTCCAGGACGGCTTCCAGGGCCGCGGCGGCGCCGGAGCCGGCGGCCACCTCGGCCAGGTCGTCGAGGAGCTTCACGAACCCCAGGACGGCGTTGACGGAACGGGTGGCCATGCCCGGCGCTTCGTCGGCGCGGCGGGCGGCGGCCATGAAGGAGATCCGGTCCCGCTGGGCCAGCGAGGCGACGGCCCCCTCGGCCCGGTCGCCGATGCCGCGCTTGGGCTCGTTGAGGATGCGGCGCAGGTTGACGTCGTCGTCCGGGTTGACCAGCACCCGCAGGTAGGCGAGGGCGTCCTTGATTTCCTTGCGCTCGTAGAACCGGGTGCCGCCAACCACTTTGTAGGGCAGTCCGACGCGGACCAGGACGTCCTCGATCGAGCGGGACTGGGCGTTGGTGCGGTAGAAGATCGCGACGTCGCCCGGGCGGAGGTTGCCCTCGTCCTGCAGCCGGTCGATTTCCTTGGCGATGAACTGCGCCTCGTCGTGCTCGTTCTCCCCCACATAGCCGACGATCTTCTCGCCGTCGCCCTCCGCCGTCCAGAGCCGCTTTTCGGGCCGGTTGGGGTTGCGCGAGATCACCGAGTTGGCGGCGCTGAGGATGGTCTGGGTGGAGCGGTAGTTCTGTTCGAGCTTGATGGTACGGGCATCCGGGTAGTCCTTTTCGAACTCCACGATGTTGCGGATGTCCGCGCCGCGGAAGGCGTAGATGGACTGGTCCGAGTCGCCGACGACGGTGAGTTCGGCCGCGCCGGGGCCCTCGCCCACGATCTCGCGCACCAGGGCGTACTGGGCGTGGTTGGTGTCCTGGTACTCGTCCACGAGCACGTGGCGGAAGCGGCGGCGGTAGGAGTCGGCGAGCGCGGGGAAGGCCCGGAACATGTAGACGGTCTCGGCGATCAGGTCGTCGAAGTCCATGGCATTGGCCTGCCGCAGGCGCTGGGTGTAGCCCTTGAAGACCTCGGCGACGGCCTGCTCGAAGGGGTCGTTGTAGTTGGCGCTGGAGGCATAGCTGTCCGCGTCGATCAGTTCGTTCTTGAGCGCGGAGATCTTGTGCTGGATGGCCTTGGGCGCGAAGCGCTTCGGGTCCAGGTCCAGGTTCTTGGCCACGAGCGTGATCAGGCGCAGCGAATCGGCGGAGTCGTAGATGGAGAAGTTCGAGTTCAGCCCGACGTTGGACGCCTCGCGCCGCAGGATCCGGACGCAGGAGGAGTGGAAGGTGGAGATCCACATGGTCTTGGCGCGCGGGCCGACCAGCTGCTCGATCCGCTCGCGCATTTCCGCCGCGGCCTTGTTGGTGAAGGTGATGGCCAGGATCTCGCCGTGGTGGGCCCGGCGGGTGGCGATCAGGTAGGCGATGCGGTTACTGAGCACCCGGGTCTTGCCGGAGCCGGCGCCGGCAACAATGAGCAGGGCGCTGCCGGCATGCTTGACGGCTTCTTCCTGCTGCGGGTTCAGTCCCTGGAGCAGCTCTTCGGCCTGCGGCAGGCGGTGGTGGTCCCCGTGGCCGGCGCCGCCGTGGTGGGATGAATTCCCGTGGTGATCGCCGCCCTGGTTGCCCGGGCCGCCGTGGTTGGTGCCGCCGCCGGGCGCGTTGTTCCAACCCCCGTTTGCGGCCGGGACGCCTGCCGGGGCGCCCGATCCGTAGGCCGGGGCAAGGTCCGGCATGCCGCTGCCGGCCCCCCGGCTCCCGGACGCCTTGGCGGGCGCGGCCGGATGGGAGGCAGCTTGGAAGGGTCCGTCGGCATAGGGGTCAAACAACATATCCATGGTGTTAACAAGTCTAGGCGGTGGCACCGACGGCCCGCCCCGCACCCGGGCCGGACCGGCGGACGTGCCCGTCAGTCCGGCCCAGGACCGGGCATATCCCGGCATGCCCATGCTTAGAGCTGAGCACTGAGCATGTCCGTCAGAGGGCCGCCACCCCACGATCGGACATGCCCAACAGTGCTACCCAGGACTGGGCATATCCCGGCATGCCCAACGGTGGCGCCCAGGACCGGGCACGTCCGTCAAAGGCCCGCCCGCCCACCCTGACGGACATGCCCGTCAGCCCGGCCTGGGGGTGGGCATACGCCGGTATGCCCACTCCTAGAGCTGAGCACTGAGCATGTACGTCAGAGGGGAGGGCGGTCCGGCGTCCGGTGGCTCAGCCGATGGAGGCGGACTCCAGCGCGGCACGAAGCTGCCGCACCGCCGTCGTTCCTCCGGCCACGTGCCAGTCCAGTCCGTTGACGCGCACGACGTCGGTCGTGCCGCCGGCAGCGTGCACGATCGCCTGGCCCGGCAGCCAGTCCCATTCCGGGGAACTGTGCTGGAACCAGCAGTCGAGCTCGCCGTCGGCTACGCGGCCAAGGTCACAGGAGCCGGACCCGAACATCCGCAGGGCCGCGGCGGCCGTCGCCGCCGCATGCCATGGCATGGCGCACATCGGATCGGCCAGCCAGGTGGGGTGGATGTAGGTCGCCGCACCGAGTTCCGCCACCGGCGCCTCGTTCCGGCCCCGGCCGCCGTCCGCGGGACGGCCGAAGCTGGTCAGGACCTCGCCGTTGAGCGTGGCGGCCCGGCTGGTGCCGCCGAGCCAGAGCTTGTCCGCCTCCGGCTGGAACACCGCACCCAGGAGTGCCCCGGAGGAGTCCTTCAGGGCGAGCGCCGAGCACCAGTAACTGGAGCCGTGGAGGAAGTTATATGTCCCGTCTACCGGGTCGATCACCCAGGTGCGGCCGCTGGTGCCCTGCTTGGACGCGCCCTCCTCGCCGAGGATGCCGTCGTCGGGCCGGCAGCGCTGCAGCTGCTCGAGCACATAGGCTTCGGCGGCATGGTCGGCGGCGGTGACGACGTCGGATACCGAGGTTTTGCGGTGGCCCTCAAGTCCGGCCTGCCGCATCAACAGCGCCAGGTTGCCGGCCTCCCGCACCAGCGCCTCGGCGAGCTGGTAGTCATCCAGCTCGGGGCTCAGTTCCGCGGTGCTGTGCCGGCCGAGCCGGTGCCTGCCAAGTTCATTGCTGCCTGATTCACTCACGGGTTCAGCCTATCCGCCGCGCCCGCATGCTCAACAGGCGCGCCCCCGCCGGGGGCCGGCCCGGCCGTCGGCGGGACAGTGGGCGATAATGGAGCCATGGCCAAGACACCCGCTCAGCGGATCAAGAAGCACGGCGCGAACGCGGCCGTCCCCCAGCACCACCTGCCCGCGGTGATCAACCCGAGCACCACCCGGACTCCGGAAAAGGCACAGAGCAACAGCAACCTGATCCTGATTGCGGGGGTGGTGGCCAGCCTGTTCCTCTTCTGGTACCTGCACCTGCTGACGCTGAACCAGCTCACGCAGCTCAGCGGTGGCCTGCCGATGCCCGACTCTCTGGTCGGCGGCTTCGACCGGGGCTTTGCGGAGCAGTTGCGCTCGGCGATGGACGAGGATGCCCGGGGCCAGCTCAACTACGTGCACAAGACCGCCGGCACCCTGTTCCCGCTGATCTTCGGCTTCACCTGGCTGCTGCTGATCGGCACGAACGTGGCCCGGAAGTCCCTGCGCTGGGCGCTGTGGGCGGTGCCGATGCTGTTCGTGGTCACCCGGTTGTGGGGCAACTCGGCGGTTGACGCCATGCTGTCGGCGGGGACGCCCGACGCCGGCCAGGTCGCCCTGGCCTCGGCGCTCACCGTGGCCGGCTGGGTGCTGTTGGTGCTGAGCCTGCTGGCAGGGGCCGCGGCGGTGTTCCTCGGGCGCAAGAAAGCCCCGAGCCGCACGGACGCCGCAGGTCCCGCCGCGGCCTAGTTGCGGCTCAGCCCTGTCACGCGCAGGAAGCGCGCCCACAGGGAATCGCGGCCCAGCTCGGTCGCGAGGATATTTCTGGCTTGCTCGGCGCGTGCGGGCGCACCTGCGCTTTCGAAGTGGCCCACAGCTTCCCAGAGAGCCTGCCGCGCCATGGCCGAGTCCCCGGCCGCGATGTAAGCCCTCCCCAGCAGAAGGCAAGAATCCCCCAGAATTTGAGGAGTGAGGCTCCTCGCTGTTGACCGAATATCCTCCAACGCCACGATCGCCGATTCCGCGTCGCCTGCCAGGTAGCTCCAGTGAGCCCGGTTCCGTTTCAAAAGGAGCAGGTCGGCCTCACTGCCGCCAATAACGTCAGTCGCCAGCTCGGCGCGTTCAATGCAACGCAGGGTGTCGCCATCCGCGACGTTTGCCGCAAGGCGCATGGCCGCCGAGGCCTTGTTGAACTTGGCCCACACGTCCAAATTCTTCGTCGGCGAAAACGTGGTTGCGGCAAGTTCGTGGTAGCGCAGGCCTTCCTCGATCTTGTCGAAGAGAAATGCGACATTGCCGATGACCCAGTAGGCCTTGCCGGCCAGCTGGTCGTCGACGTCGTCGGAAACGACACCCGCGAGGAGTTTGCTCTCCTCCCAAGCCTCTGAAAGCTTTCCACCATCGGCCAAGGCGGCAATCAGAGCCTGCCTCGCCTTGATGTTGATGTCGGACTCCGACTCTCCGGTCGTCAGCTTAATTGCATCACGGGCAGCGGCTGTTGCCTGTTCAAGCAGGCCAGCGCCCTGGCAGGCCTTAGCCAGCAGGATGTGCGTCCTCGCTTGGTCGTGAAGGTTCGAGGCATCCGCTTGATCAACGATGAGGCTGCTCGCCAATGCCGCGCATTCATCAAAACGCCCTGCATCCAGGAGATTCTCGGCCTGAAGGAACGTCATGCTCCACCACGAGCCGTAATTCCCGTCGCGAAGGGCTATCTCCGCGGCCCGCTCTGCACTGCCCGCCGCCTCAGCAAAGGCGTGATTGCTGCGGTGCTCGTGCGCTCGGAGCTCGGCGGCTGCATAGAGGGGTGAAACGGAGTGCATGAATCAATTATCGGTGCCAGCAGCCGCTAATGCGTACGCGGCGCGCAAACATCGCATACGCGTTGGACCGGATTGCGCCGCTATCGCGAGCTCATAGCCCCCGCGGCAAATCGTTACACGGTGGCGTGTCGAAAGCGCCTATGATGATCCTGCATCGTCCATGTCACATCAGTCACACCCGTAACAGGAGTCAATAATGAAGAAAACTCTCGCAACCCTGCTCGTCGCCGGGGCACTCGCCGCAGCGGGGATGTCCGCCGTATCTGCGGTCTCCGCAAGCGGCGGCAACTCCGGCCAGGGCTCCGTAGTGGCCGTTGACTACTGGCCGAACGTAACTCCGAAGAACTAACGGAGTCAGCAAACCGCAATGGGCGGGAACCGGAGTGAATTCCGATTCCCGCCCATTGTTATGTCCGCCGCGTGATGCGGCTCTTGAGGCCCTACTGGGCCACGGAGCGGCCCAGGCTGATGAGCTCTTCCAGGTCTTCCGCGGGAACCGGCCGGCCGAAGTAGTAGCCCTGTCCGCTGGCACACCCCAGGCGTACTAGTTCGTCGGCCTGCTCGGCCGTTTCAATCCCTTCCGCCACCGCGGTGAGGCCGCAGGCGTGGATCAGGTGCAGCACGGCCTCCACGAAGTCGCCCTGTTCGGCATCGGTTCCCAGCCCGTCGATCAGGCTCCGGTCGATTTTGACCACGTTCACGGGGAGCTTGCGCAGGTAACTGATGGACGAATACCCGGTGCCGAAGTCGTCGATCTCCAGCTGGACACCAAGCTGCCGCAGTCCGCTCAGGGAGTACTTGTCCACGTCTCCCCCGGTGACGGCCATCGATTCCGTCAGCTCAATGATGAGGTTGGCCGCGTCGACGCCGGTTTCCCGCAGGATGTCCTGGACGTGCTCGATGAGTTCGAGGTTCTGCAGTTCGGTCGTGGAAATGTTGACCCGGACGGAGAAGGCGTCGTCCAGCGGCAGCCGGTCCTGCCAGTCCCGGAGCTGGCGGACCGCGGCGCGCAGCACCCAGTGCCCGAGCTCCACGATCATCCCGGTCTCTTCCGCCAGCGGAATGAACTGGTCCGGCATCAGCAGCCCGCGTTCGGGGTGGTTCCAGCGGACCAGCGCCTCCACACCCTCAATTCGGCCCGTCGCAAGTTCCACCACCGGCTGGTAGTGCAGCGTGAGCTGGTCCTGCTGGATGGCCTCGCGCATCTCGGTCACCATGAGGCTCTGGAGCCTGCGGGCATACAGCAGCGCCGGTTCAAAGATCTTAATCCCGCTGTGCGGCTGCGCCTTGGCCGCGTACATGGCCGTGTCCGCTTCCATCACCAGGTCATCGACGGACTGGCCGGGCTCGGCCACGCGCACGCCGATGCTGGTGCCGCAGGTGATACGCAGGTCGCCGATCTCCAGGCTCTCGCTGAGGGCTTTGAGGATGCGGTTGGCCACGCGCCGGGCACGGACCAGGTTCGACTTTGGCAGCATGACCGCGAACTCGTCGCCGCCGAGCCGGGCCACGGTGTCGGTGACCCGGACGGCGTCCTGGAGCCGCCGGGCGATGACGCGCAGGACGTCGTCGCCGGCACTGTGGCCCAGGGTGTCGTTGATGCCCTTGAACGAATCAAGGTCCAGGATCAGCAGCGCCGGCGGCATCTCGCCCCGCGACGTTTCGGCGAGTGCGTGGCTGAGCACCGAATTCAGGGCGGTGCGGTTGGCCAGCTGGGTCAGCGGGTCGGTGAGCGCCATCCGTTCCAGCTCCACCTGCGCCTCCCGCAGCATGGCCGTCCGGCTTTCCACCCGCTCTTCGAGCTCCTGGTAGATCGTCTGCAGGTCATCGGCCATCAGGTTAATGCCGGCGATAACCGCAGCGACGTCATCCCGTGCGCCGGAGTGCGGAATGCGGGTGCTCAGGTCGCCGCTGGCGATCCGGACAATGCCCTCCACGAGGGAGTGCAGCCGGGGGTCGGGAACATCATTTTTCACTCGTATAAGGCCTTAACCACTCGAGGGCTTCTGTGCGCGAGACGAAAAATTGCGCCGGGATCGTTTCAGTCTTGGAACGGAGCAGGTAGTGGGCGATCACGCGGTCAACCGGGCTCTCGCCCACCAGCGCGAACGCCGACGCCGCAATGGACCCGGCGTAGACCTGGCGGGCTTCGACGCTGACGCCGACCACCCCGGAGATGGTGAGCAGGACCGGGACGCGTTTGCCGTCGGCCAGGGTGCGGACGGTTGAGCCGGCTACCCGGGCTTCGGGCCCCTCGATCTCGCGGTTTGGCGGCAGCGCCACTTCTATGATCCCGTTCTCGAGCTGCCGGACGGCGATCACCGGTTCAGCAGACGACGGCGCTGCGGCCAGGCCGAAGGGCTCCGGCGCCTCGGT
Source organism: Arthrobacter sp. Hor0625 (assembly GCF_052567525.1). Lineage (NCBI taxonomy): Bacteria > Bacillati > Actinomycetota > Actinomycetes > Micrococcales > Micrococcaceae > Arthrobacter > Arthrobacter sp. Hor0625. The sequence goes on from NZ_CP199586.1 coordinate 644,873, forward strand.
GATGTCGAAGGGGTCCGTGGCGCCTTCCGCTGCCGGCACCCCCGCCGGTTCGAGCGCGCCGTCGAGGTCGAGCGGCTCCGGACGGGCGTCCGTCTCGGGGCTGCGTTCCGGGAGCTCGCCGGCCGCTGCGGCCTGGGCTTCCACTGTCATTCGGCCACCCCCGCACCGGACGGCGCGGGCAGTGGTGGAGCCGGGCGGTATCCGCGGTGCGCTCTGGGATCCCTGAGACCGGCCGCTGCCTGGCACGGCGCAATTAGGTGATCAGACATTTGCCCCCACAGACTACAAAGTCGGCATTTCGGCGTGCGCTGGAACCAAATCCCGCACGAGGCACCGGCGCGTTCCGGCGAATGCCCTCATAATAGTCCAAGCCGGCGACATCGTGAGACCGGCGACACTCCGGAACGGGTTTTCACGATGGCACGGCGACAAAAGCCCTTGCACAATTCCGATTGTTACTTGGCGAAGAACTCACGGACGCTTGAGAGCGAGCTCGAACCGGTATAGCCAAGGTCCCGCGGACCCGCGCTGACAGCACCGTCCGGCGAGAAGATGCTGACCCCGAATGTTCCGCCGTCGACGTCGCGGATGCTCTCCAACAGAACCGGCATGGCGTCCTGCAGCGTCCGGGCCAGCCTTTCCCTCTCCGCGGTTTCACCGACGAGTTTTACTGTGATGAATTCTCCGGAGGTATTGACGTTGGCGTCCGCTTCGGCGGAGGTCACCCCGGAGACCGACATTCCGGCCTTTTGCAGCGCCGATTCCAACTGCTGTTCTTTCGAGGGGCCGCCCAGCCCGCAAGCGGCGAGCACGGTTACGAGAAGGCCCATGATCAGCGCTCCTGCCAAGGGGTGAATTAGCTTTTTCATCGTTTTACTTCCGCGTTGGTCCGGCTCCCGCCAGCTCACCGTCATTGTTTACGCGAGATGCTGGAGACACTCGAGCTGACCTGGCCTGGGTCAGTGGTGAGGAAATGCCGGGTTGACTCCCTCTGAGCGTAGTCGGCGATCGGGCCCCCGTGCTCAAGCGCGCCCGTGGACCTCACGTACTCGCCGCCGTCGTGATAGCCGATGCCGGCCGCCCCCGGTGGGACGTCGGGGTTGGGCATGGTGACGATCAGGGCGCCGTTGTCGCGGCTGGCCGTCACGTCCCCGCCGGCCCCGACCGTGAGGTCGCCGAGGTCGACCCGGGGCACCGGGTCCCCGGCATGCTGCAGGGCGAGGACGTCGATGCCAGCGGGGATCGGCGCCGAATCCACCGGGGAACCGAACGTCACGACATTGGTGACGTGGAAGCGGTCCGTGAAGGATCCGTCCGAGGCGAGCGCGGCAGCGATCATCCCGCCTTGGGAGTGGCCGGAGAGCATGACCGGCGATCCGGGCGGGATGCCGGCCTTTTCCATGGCCAGCCGGACCGACTCCGCGGCCGTGGACAGGTTGCCGCCCGCCAGCTCGAGGTTGCCCGTCAGGTCGGTGGGGTTGGCCGCGCCGTCCGGATACCAGCGGGTCGTTCCGGGGATGCTCACGATGTAGGCGTCGGCCTGTCCCGGCTTGTGCACCGTCGTAATCCGTACTGCCGCGTCCGGCGTGCCGGGTTTGCCCTCATCGCCGTAGGCGGCATTGGTGGCCTGCAGGATGGCGCTGATGCTCGATGGGACGGGGGTGTTGAACCGCAGGTCCTGGTCGATTCCGGCGGGATCGCCGACCGCCACAGGGAGCGGTTCGCCGGCCACGGGACGCCCGTCGTCGAGCAGTCGCGGGTTGTACCAGCCGCCGGTCAGGACCGTGGCGGCCAGCGAGAGCGCCCCAGCCCCCAGCAGGACCCGGTTCGAGGCGAGCTCGGTGAGCGACGGCGGTTCCCCTGCGGTCAGCCAGCGCCAGCCCATGTCGCCGACGTGCCCGGCCTGGTGCAGCAGGTTGGCCTGGGCATCCATCAGGTTCCTGATTGGCAGCGGTGCATGATCCTGCAGCCAGTTCCAGCCCGTGTCCGGCGCGGCGCCCGCGAGGGCTTCGGCAACGTCGTCGACCGCGGCGAGAGCACGTCCGCCCTGCTTCCAGAGATCGACGGCGCCGCCCGCGACGGCACCCGCCAGGCGGTCCAGGAGGGAACCCTCCGCCGGGGAACCGCCACCGCCTGCACCGCCGGGGCCAGTGCTTCCGCCGGCGCCGGGGCCGGTGCTTCCGCTGGCGCTCGCCGCCAGTTGCTCCTCGACGTTGCGCCGCACCGCGCTCGACGCGGCTTTCAGCGCCAACCCCGCCCCGACCAGCTGCTGCCGCTGTCTGGTCCAGTCGTCCTTGAACCGGGCGGCGTCCCGGCCGTCCCACGGCGCGGCCGCGATCGCCGGGGTCAGGTTCGCGCTCAACGCCAGCAGCCGCTCGCCGGCCCGGCCCAGCTGCTCGCTGAGCCGGCGTCCGGAGTCGACGTCCATCCCGTACAGGCCCACGGTCAGGCCACCTGTCCCGCGGACGTGGCGAGGAATTCGCGGGCGCCAAGCAGCCGCCACTGCAAGGTGGTGGCGATGTCGCCAGGGGGCACGTCTTCCAGCACCAGCGCGTGGTCACCGCCGGTGGTCCGTACGGAATAGAGCCGGTCCGCCAGCGCCCAGACATCACCGCTGCTGTACGCCGCAGCACCGCTGGCCGCGCCGACGAGGGGCGCCGGGCCCGCCGACACCTGCAGATGCACGGTGCAGCGCGGGGCCAGGACGGCGTCCCGAAGGTCCTGCGGCACCGCGGCGCCGCCGGTCCCCTGCAGGTCCCGCGGATCCAGTCTCCTTCGGCCCCCGGCCGGTAAGCCCGTCGGGCGGGTAGCGCCGGCAGCGGCGCGGAGTCCCGGGACCTCGGGGAGGATCCGCCGCACTGCCGCCCAGGCGTCCTGTTCCTCGAACAGGGCCACTTCCACGGCGTCATCAACACCGACGACGTCCACCGGGCTGGTTTCCGGACCCTCCGGGGTGCGGACCCGGCGCCGGTAGGCCACGGCAACGCCCCGGCCGCCGGCCAGGCCGAGGTCCGTGTGGACCGAGCACTCCCCGGTCCGGGCGACGGCACTGACACGGACCGGGGCGCTGACGGCGATCATGACCGCCAGCAGCCACGGCTCCCGGATGGCGCCGTCCGCGCCGCTGATGCCGGCAGCGGCCAGTTCGGCGGCGAGCCTGCCGGTGTCCGCCGGGTCGAGTGCGCCCAGCGCCCGGGCGGGCGCCGACCGTTCGTAGCCGGCGACATCCACTTCCGGTTCAGCGGCGAGCGTCCGCAGCGTACGGTCGACGGCCAGCGCCCAGGCCAGCCCGCTGATCCTGATGATGCCCGAGGCAGGATCCCCAGCTCGTTCCAACACGGTTCCCCCAATAGGTATGACGTCCTGCGCTCACGCTACCGGCGAAACCGGATCCGCGGGATGGGGAGATCTCCCCCGCAGCCGCTCCTGCTTGCGCGCCACCAGTTGCTGCCGCACGCGCTGCGCCACCACCAGCCCCAGCGCAGCCATGCCAATCGTGATCGGATAACCCATCAGGCGCTCCAGTGTGCCCGGCTCCGGCACGCGCATGCCGGTCAGGCCGCCGGCGGCCAGGGACGCCAGCGACACCGCGCCGCAGGCCAGGATGAACCAGCCCAGCGGCGTTTGCCGCCGCCACAGCCAGCCGACCAGCAGGAGCGCCAGGCCGCCGGCCGCGAAATACAGCAGCGCGCCGACCAGGTGCCAGACGGAGCCGGCGTCTTCCGGGACCAGCCCCACGATCACCGTCCCGGCCCCGGCGCCCGCGCCGAGGACCCGCGCCGCGAGGGCGGCAACCGCCGTCGACCGCCAGCCCGACCCAGCGGCGAGCCGAGCCCCGGCCCTGGCCGCGACGCCGACCACGGCGGAGGTCAGCAGCAGCGCGCCGACGATCATGCCCAGGCCCTGCACCACGAAGGACGCGTTCATCAGCAGGTGCGCCGGGGAACAGACATCCCGGCCCGAGAAGGTACCGCAGCCCAGCGCGCCGAGATCGCTGATGTAGCCGGTGCGGCGGCTGTACGGCTCCGGTCCGGCCCAGGCGCCAATCACCGCTGCCTCGGCGACGAAGTACTGCAGCACGCTCAGCTTCGCGAGCGCCCCGACGTAACTTCGGGTGGAGGCGACGTCGGGCACGAAGATGGTCTCCGCGGACGCGGCGGGGGCAGGGGCGCTCATGCCAAGAGCGTAGTACGCGTCCTCACCTTGTATGCTGGTAACCGTGTCCGGACGGGCCGGCCGGCGGCCGGGCGGCAGGACACGCGCCCTCGTAGCTCAGTGGATAGAGCACGGCTCTCCTAAAGCCGGTGTCGTTGGTTCGATTCCAATCGAGGGCACTTGGACTCCCAACCAGCAGGCACGGACCCGTCCGGCGGCCCGCACTTTGACCTCCGCGCCTACCTGCTCGGCAGCTGGACCGTCACCCGGACCCTGCTGGACCGCGCCACGGGCAACCGCGGAACCTTTGCCGGCGTCGTCCGCTTCACCGAAACCTCCGACGGCGGCCTCCACTTCCACGAAGAAGGCACCGTGGCGTGGACTCCCGAGGGCGGCGCCCCGTTCACGGGCCCGGCCACCCGCGACTATCTGCTGCGGCCCTCCGCGGCGCCGGACACGATGGACATGTTCTTCCCCGACGGCAGGCCCTTCCACCGCATCGGGTTCGGCGGGCACAGCCGGGACAGCCACTGGTGCGACCCGGACCTGTACCGGGTGGACTACACCAGGACCGGCCCGGATGAGTTCCGCTACCGCTGGGACGTCACCGGCCCGGCCAAGGACCTGCTGCTCGAATCGGCGCTGCACCGCGGGGCGAATCCGCTGATCGTGGTGTCGGCGGTCTGCGTATTCGACGCCGCAGGGCGCCTGCTGACCGTCCGCAAGCGCGGCACGGACAAGTTCATGCACCCGGGCGGGAAGCCCGAGGCCGGGGAGACCGCGGCGCAGGCGGCGGCCCGGGAGCTCGAAGAAGAAGTCGGGATCGTCGTCGCGCCGGAGCAGCTGCTGCCGTTCGGGAGCTGGCTCGCGGACGCCGCCAACGAGGCCGCCACGCAGATCGAGGCCACAGTCTTCACCGCGCCGGGCCACTGGGACGCGCGGCCCTCGGCCGAGATCGCCGAGATCCGTTGGCTGGACCTGGCCGGACCGTGGCCCGATGACCTCGCACCGCTCCTCACCGACCACGTCCTGCCCCTCCTCGCCGCCGGAGGCCCGCACGGACAGGGTCCGGACCGAAACGATCCGGACGGCCCGGATGCCCGGGGCCTGCGGGCGCAGACCCCGGGAGCCTAGAGCTCGGGCACGGCCTCGGCGGCAACGGCGGTGGCCTCGGCGAACTGGGTCCGGTACAGCTGCGCATAACGGCCGTCGGCGGCGAGTAGCTCGGTGTGGGTCCCGCGCTCGACGATGTTCCCGCCCTCGACCACCAGGATGGCGTCGGCGGCACGGACCGTGGAGAGCCGGTGCGCGATCACCACGGCGGTGCGACCTTCAAGCGCCGCGCCCAGCGCCTCCTGCACGGCGGCTTCGTTGGTCGAGTCCAGGGCGGCCGTCGCCTCATCGAGAATCACGACCCGCGGGGCCGCGATGAGCAGCCGGGCAATGGTCAGCCGCTGGCGTTCGCCGCCCGAAAGCCGGTAACCGCGCTCCCCCACGATGGTGTCCAGACCGTCCGGCAGGGAGCGGATCATGTCCTCGAGCCGGGCCTGGCGCAGCACCTCCCACATCAGTTCCTCGCTCGCACCGGGGCGGGCCAGGCGCAGGTTCGCGGCGATGCTCTCGTGGAAGAGGTGGCCGTCCTGGGTCACCATCCCCAGGGTCTCGCGCATCGAATCGAAGGTCAGGTCGCGGACGTCCACGCCGGTGCCGGGCTCGGTGCCACCGAAACGGACGGCGCCGGAGTCGACGTCGTACAGCCGGGCCAGCAACTGGGCAATGGTGGACTTGCCGGCCCCGGAGGACCCCACCAGGGCCACCGTCCGGCCCGGTTCAACCCGGAAGCTGATCCCGTGCAGCACTTCCTCGCCGCCCCGGGTATCCAGGGTGGAGACGTCCTCGAGGGAGGCCAGGGAAACCTTCTCGGCCGAGGGGTAGGAGAACCGGACGTGGTCGAACTCCACGGACAGGGGCCCGCGCGGGGATTCCACGGCGTCCGGCTTCTGCTGGATCAGCGGCTTGAGGTCCAGGATCTCGAAGACCCGCTCGAAGCTGACCAGGGCGCTCATGATCTCCACCCGGGCACTGGAGAGCGCGGTGAGCGGGGCGTAGAGGCGGGTGAGCAGCAGCGCCAGCACGACGACGTCGCCGGCGGCGAGCTGCCCGGCCAGGGCCAGCCAGCCGCCCAGGCCGTACACCAGCGCCAGGGCCAGGGCCGAGACGAGGGTCAGGGCGGTGACGAAGGTGAACTGGAGCATCGCTGTGCGGACTCCGATGTCCCGCACCCGGCCGGCGCGCACGGCGAATTCATGGGATTCCTCGTCCGGACGGCCGAAGAGTTTCACCAGCGTGGCCCCGGGCGCGGAGAAGCGCTCGGTCATCTGGGTGCCCATAGTGGCGTTGTGCTCGGCCGCCTCGCGCCGCAACTCAGCCAGCCGGGAGCCCATCCGCCGGGCCGGAATGAGGAAGATCGGCAGCAGAATCATGGCCAGCACCGTCACCAGCCACGACTTGTTCAGCATCACCACGAGGGTGAGGGCCAGTGCCACGACGTTGCTGACGACGCCGGAGAGGGTGCCGGCGAACGCGGACTGGGCGCCGATGACGTCATTGTTCAGGCGGCTGACCAGGGCTCCGGTGCGGGTCCGGGTGAAGAACGCGATCGGCATCTTCTGCACGTGGTCGAAGACCCGGGTGCGCAGGTCCAGGATCACGCCTTCGCCGATCGTCGAGGACAGCCAGCGCGTCACCAGACCGAGCCCGGCCTCGGCGACGGCCACGATCGCGATCAGGACCGCCAGCCAGATCACCGTCCCGGCGTCCGTTTTGGCGATGATCGCGTCGACCACCTGGCCGGCGAGCACCGGCGTGGCTACCGCCAGGACCGCCATCACGATGGAGAGCAGCACGAACGCGATCAGCCGGTTGCGGTGCGGACGGGCGAAGCCGAAGACACGCTTGACCAAGGCCTTCGAGAAGGTCCTGGAGCCGTCGGCGCCGCGGGTGATGTTGTAAAGGGAGCTCCAGGCCACCCGGTCCATGCTCATTTGTCGGTGCCTTTCGGGGCGGTGGTGACCAGCTGTTCGGTGACGGTGCCATCGGCGACGTGCCAGCGCGCGTCGAGGCGCACGTTTTCCAGCAGCCGGCGGTCGTGCGTGACCAGCAGCAGGGCGCCGTCGTAGCTTTCGAGGGCTTCCTCGAGTTGTTCGATCGCGGGGAGGTCCAGGTGGTTGGTCGGTTCGTCCAGGACCAGCAGGTTCACGCCGCGGGCCTGCAACAGCGCCAGCGCGGCGCGGGTCCGTTCGCCGGGCGAGAGCGAGTCGACGGTCCGGGAGGTGTGGTCGGCCTTGAGGCCGAATTTGGCCAGCAGGGTCCGCACCTCCGCCGGGGTGTAGTCCGAAAGCACGGCTTCGACGGCGTCGGCCAGTTTGAGGTGGCCGGCCAGCAGCCCGCGGGCCTGGTCGATTTCGCCGACGGCCACGGAGGCGCCCATGGAGGCGTCACCGGCGTCGGGCGTCCTCGCCCCCAGCAGCAGGCGCAGCAGGGTGGACTTGCCGGCGCCGTTGGGTCCGGTGATCCCGATCCGTTCCCCCGCGTTGAGCTGCAGGTTCACCGGCCCCAGGGTGAAGTCCCCCTGGCGCACGACGGCGTCGCGCAGGGTCGCGACGACGGCGCTGGAGCGCGGTGCCGCCCCGATGCTGAACTGCAGCTGCCATTCCTTGCGGGGTTCCTCGACTTCCTCGAGCCGGGCGATCCGCGACTCCATCTGCCGGACCTTCTGGCCCTGCTTTTCAGAGGACTCGGTGTTCGCGGCCCGGCGGATCTTGTCATTGTCGGGGCTCTTCTTCATGGCGTTGCGCACGCCCTGGGAGCTCCACTCGCGCTGGGTGCGGGCGCGGGCGACGAGGTCGGCCTTGGTGGAGGCGAACTCCTCGTACCGTTCCCGGGCATGCCGGCGGGCGACGGCGCGTTCCTCAAGGTAGGCGTCGTAGCCGCCGTCGTAAACGGCGACGGCGTTCTGGGCGAGGTCCAGTTCCACCACGGTGGTCACGCAGCGGGCCAGGAACTCCCGGTCGTGGGAGACCAGCACGACGCCGCCGCGCAGGCCGCGGACAAACGCTTCGAGTTTGGCGAGGCCGTTCAGGTCCAGGTCATTGGTGGGCTCGTCCAGGAGCACGACGTCGAAGCGGCTCAGCAGCAGCGCGGCGAGCGCCACCCGGGCGGCCTGGCCGCCGGAGAGCCCGGTCATCGCGGCGTCCTGCCCCACCTCGAGCCCCAGGTCCGCAAGCACGGCCGGGATCCGGTCCTCCAGGTCCGCGGCGCCGGAGGCCATCCAGCGGTCGAATGCGGCTGAGTAGGCGTCGTCGGAGCCGGGCGCGCCGGTGGCGAGCGCCTCCGCCGTGGCTTCCATCTCCGCCGTCGCCTGTCCGCAGCCGGTGCGCCGGGCGATGTAGCGGGCGATCGTCTCGCCCTCGATCCGTTCGTGTTCCTGCGGCAGCCAGCCCACGAAGGCATCCGCCGGGGCCAGGCTGACGGTGCCTTCCTGCGGCTGGTCCACGCCGGCCAGCAGGCGCAGCAGCGTGGACTTGCCGGCGCCGTTGGCGCCCACGACGCCGACGACGTCGCCGGGGGCGACGGTGAGGGAGAGTTTGGAGAAGAGTGTGCGGTGGTCGTGACCACCGGAGAGATCCTTGGCAACAAGGGTTGCAGTCATTAGTCCATCCTCTCACCGTGGCCCAAAACGGCGGCCCGCGGACTAGGGCCCGATTCCGCCGCGATTCCGCCGGGATTCCGCCGGGCATAGAAGAACCCGCCGGTCCGGACTTGGGGGGTGTACGGACCAGCGGGTTCGAGCAACTAGCATAGTTGAAGATGGCAGGCAGGCAAAATCGCTAGTCGTCCCCTGCTCGTCCCCGTGATGCCCGAAATTTTGCACGCCCGTTGTTCAACCAGGCAGGAAGCCCCTAGATGCCCTTACCCGCCAAGGCGTTCCAGCACTGGCTCCACAGTGTCGCGCCGGCGACGAGTACCGCCGACATCTGCCGGATTTCCGGCGTCAAACGCACCACGCTGGCCCAGCAACTCGTGCGCGGCAAGGTGGCGGAGGCCACCCTGGTGAGCATCAGCCGGGCGCTGGGCCTGAACCCGGTGGACGGTCTGGCCGGCTTCGAGAGCTACGCGGGTCTGCGGGACACGTCCCGGCCACCCACACAGGCGGAGCTGGTCAGCCAGATCGCCACCACGGACCTGCTTCGCGCCGTCATCGCACGTACCGGCGGCGGAGGCGAGGCTACCGCCGCTCTCAGCCCCGCCCCGCATGCCACCTCGGTGCGCAACTGGGTGGACGCGATCGACGACGGCGACGTCCGGCACCGGGTGTCGGCAGCCACAGGGGTCGCGCCGCAGAATTTCTCCGCGCAGCTGACCGCCAACCGGCTGGCTCCGGAACTGGCCGTCGCCACGTCCCGCGCCGCAGGGGTGGGCCTGGCCGGCGGACTCGTCGCCACCGGCCTGATCACCGAGGCGGAGGCAGGATGGGCCCCGGGCGCCCGGCAGGCCGCCCTGGAGGCGCTCTCCGACGGTGAGCTCGCAGCCCTGGCCGGGGACCGGCTCCAGGCGCTCGGCAAGGCCCTGCGCCGGCAGGAGCAGGAACAGGCCCAGACCGAGAAGATCTGGGAGAACCTCGGATGATTGTCACGGCACTGCAATGGGGCACGCTCGCGATCTGCGCCCTGGTGGCCCTGGCCCGGATCCCCAGCGCCCGGCGGGGCGAGAACCGGCCGGTCTTCTACATCCTGCTGCTGCTGATTGTGGCCATCCTGCTGAGCATCGAGGAACCATACCAGGCGATCGACCGCTTCTTGGGCGGCGTCAACCTGGCCAATGTCGTGCTGCGCTTCGTGGTTTTTGCGGCCGTATTCTTCCTGGGACTGCAGATCGCCAAAGGGTTCGGGGCCGAGGACGCCCGCCGCTTCCTCACCGGCAAGGTCGGCATTGGCGTGGCTGTGCTGTCGTCGGCGGTGGTCATCGGCTTCTTCCTGATGATGGATACAACCGGATCATCGGCCGGCCTGGTCGACGTCGCGGCCAAGAGCGGGCGCAACCGCGCGCTGGTCGAGTACTACGGTGCGGCGGGCCGGCTTTATCCGTCGTTCGTGCTGCTCGCCCTCCTGCCCGCGATGGTGCGGACGGTCCGTAGCCGGCTCCCGCTGATCATCCGCGGCAGCGCTGTCTCTATGGCCGTCGGGTCGGTGGCCACCGCGCTGAGCCTGGGGTTCCCGCTGATCCCGCCGGGATTCGGTTGCTGGCGGTTTGTCATCAATTACACCGGCATCCTCTGCCTGGTGCTGGGGCTGGTCCTGATCTGGGCGGGGCGGCTCGCGGCACGGCGCCTCCCGCGGCCCCCGGCAGGCGGCGTAGCGCCGTGACCGAGATCCTGCAGTGGGCGGCGCTGGTGGTCTGCGGGGGCGTTGCCCTTGGCCGTCTGCCGGATGCCGCCCGGGGACGCAACCGCTCCATTTTCGGGGCATTCCTGCTGGCGGCCTTCGCCATCCTTTTGAGCATCGACGGCTCCTACCTGGCTATCGATGCCTGGCTGGGCGGGGAAAACTACGCAAATCTGATCCTGCGGTTCTTCGTCTACGGGGCGGTGGCGCTGGTCGGCTACCGCACCGCCCGGGCTTTCGACGACGGCAGGGCCGCGCGACGCGTCGCCGGACCGGCCGGGCTAGCCGTTCTCGGCGCCGTCGCCGCGGCCACCACGGTGTTCTTCCTGCTCGCCGACACATCCGGCTCGGCCACGGGCCTGGGCGGGCTGTCGCTGCGGAGTTCCTCGAACGCCCAGCTGATCGGCCTCTACGCGACGGCGGGACGGGTCTATCCAGCGTTCGTGGCCGCCTGCCTGCTCCCGTCCACGGTGCGTGCGACGCGCAGCCGGCTGCCGGCCGCGATCCGGGCCGGGGCCCTGCTGCTGTCCGTGGGCTGCGCTGCCCTAGTGGCCGCAGCCGTGTACCCGCTGCTGCGGGCCAATGTGACCGGCGCGCAGGCGACCATCAATTTCACCGCCGTTCTGGGCATGAGCCTGGGGCTGGCCACCATCTGGCTGGCGGGCCGGGCTGCGGCCCGCACGTCCGCCCGTCCGCGGGGCGCCGCGGAGCCGGGCCGCGAAGAACCGGGGCGCGGGGCGCGGAATGCGCCCCATGCTTGAGTGGGGCACCCTCCTGGTGTGCGGTGTCGCTTTGCTGGTCCGGGCACCGGACGCCCTGCGCGGACACAACCGCTCAGTGTTCGGGATCCTGCTGCTCGCGATGCTCTGCAGCGTGCTGAGCATTCCCGGCCCCTACCTGGCGATTGACCAAGCGCTGGGCGGCCGGAACCTGACGAATCTGATCCTGCGCTACATCGTCTTCGGGATGGTCTTTATGGTGGGCCTAAGGCTCGCCACGGGACTCGGCGACAGCGACGCCCGGCGCCTGCTCACCGGCCGTCCGGGCCGGTGGGGTCTGGCTGCGGCCTGCGTCGCGGTGGGTCTGGCCTTCTGGCTGATGGACACCCAAGGGTCCTCGGTGGGGCTGCTGGAGACGGCGGACACGGCCCGGAACGCCGCCCTGGGTCCCTTTTACGCTGCCGCCGGCCGCAGCTACCCGGCCTTTGTCTCGGTGCTGCTGCTGCCGGCATTGCTGCGCACCGTCAGGGCCCCGTTCCCCCGTCTGGTGCGGGCCGGCGCCGCCGCCACCCTGACCGGAAGCGTAGCGGCGGTCCTTTCGGTGCCGGCCTCCTTCGCCCCGGACGGCTGGGAACCGGCGCAGCTGGTGGTGAACTTCGCGGCGGTGCTGGGCTATGTGCTGGGGCTGTTGGTTTTCTGGATTTCCGGCAAGCGCGGCCAGCTACGCAGATAACGCTCCTGCAACGTTCCGTTAAAAGTCAGCCCTGGCGTTCACAAAATCATTAGAGCGTGACACAATCATGAATGTGTGAAAGCGCAAGCCGGTTTCGTGAATGGGGATTCAGTCTTACGAGCCGGGCTTGCGTCCAAGCGCCATTGGGGGGATGAGTGGTAGCGGTCCGACAGGACCGCTCCCACTCAGCCTGTTTAAGCCCAGATTTTAGCGGCGGAACCTGACGGTGACTAGCTGGAACGGCCGAAGCACGAGGTCCACCGCACCGTGCCGGATCGTCGCACCGGGCGCCTCCACCGGGCGTTCCAACAGGTCCACCGCTTCTGCCGCGGACGTGCCGAAGTTCGCCGCCACCGTCGCCGCCGAGCGCTCCCCCAGGGATTCGTAGAGCCGGACAATCACGTCGCCCGAGCCGTCCTCCGCGAGTTTCAGCGCTTCGACCACCACGGCGGCGTTCGACACGGTGACCAGCGGCTCCACGCCGCGGCCCCCCGTGACCACACGCGGGGCGAGGTTGGTCCGGTAGCCCTCTTCGACAGCGTCGGCGACGCTGGCGCCGGGCCGGACGGTGACGGTCAGCTCATGTGGGCCGCGGTCCGCGTCCGGGTCGGGGAACTTCGGCGCGCGCAGCAGCGAGACCCGGACGGTGGTGGTGGTGCCGCCGTCGGTCTCCCGGACGTGCCGGGTGACGTCGTGACCGTAGCTGGCATCGTTGGCGACAGCGACGCCGTACCCAGGCTCGGCCACGTGGATCCACCGGTGCGCGCAGATCTCGAATTTGGCGGCCTCCCACGAAGTGTTCAGGTGGGTCGGCCGGAACACGTGGCCGAACTGCGTCTCCGAGGCGGACCGGTCCGCCCGGACGTCGAGGGCGAAGCCGAGCTTAAGCAGTTTCTCGCGCTCCTGCCAGTCCACTGCCGTGGAGATCACCAAGGACGCCGCGCCCGGCTCCAGCCGGATCCGCTGTGTCACCGCCGAGGCTCCGGCCAGCCGTTCCACGACCACCGTGGCGCCGCCGCCGGAGCGCTCCAGCGCCACGGAACGGGCCTCGGTCAGCGGCGTGACGTTGCGGCGGTAAAAAGCGTCAATGTCCCAGGCGTCCCATTCGTTCGGGGTGTCGCGGTGGAGTTCGAGAAGGTTGCCGTACTCCCCCGGCGCAATCGCGTCCCGACCGCTGGCATGGTCCAGCAACGAGACCAGGAGGCCGTCGGCGTTCACCACGGCCCGGATGACGCCGTTGTCCAGGATGTAACCGCCCTGGGCGGCGTCCGCGCGCACGTCCGCTTCGGCCCGGGCGGGCAGGCCGGCGGCGAGCGCCGGGACCCCGTCGCGCGGGTGCGGGGCGGCGTTGAGCAGGAACTCCTGGCTGCCCGGGCCCAGCACGGCGGCAGCGGCGTCGGCGATGACCGCCTCGAGACGGCGGGCGACGGCGTCGTAGTTCCGTTCCGCATCCTGGTGCACCCAGGCGATCGAGCTGCCGGGCAGGATGTCGTGGAACTGCTGCAGCAGCACCAGGCGCCAGAGCCGCTTGAGTTCGGCCGCCGGGTATTCCGCGCCGGCCCGGACCGCAGCGGTGGCACACCACAGTTCGGCTTCGCGCAGCAGGTGCTCACTGCGCCGGTTGCCGCGTTTGGTGTTTGCCTGGCTGGTGTAGGTGCCGCGGTGCAGCTCAAGGTAGATTTCGCCCACCCAGACCGGCAGGTCGGGATACTCGGCCTCGGCGGCGGCGAAGAAATCCTCGGCCGACCCCATCCGCACCCGGGGCGATCCTTCCAGGTCCCCGGTCCGGCGTGCGGCCGCCAGCATCTCGCGGGTGGGACCGCCGCCGCCGTCGCCGTACCCGAACGGGAGCAGTGACATGGTCCCGCGGCCGTGGTCCCGGTAGTTGCGTTCCGCGTGGGCGAGCTCCCGGGCGCTGACCTCGGAGCTGTAGGTGTCCACCGGCGGGAAGTGCGTGAACAGCCGGGTCCCGTCGATGCCCTCCCAGTTGAACGTGTGGTGCGGCATCCGGTTGACCTGGTTCCAGGAGATCTTCTGGGTCAGGAACCAGCGGCTGCCCGCGGCCTTGACTATCTGCGGCATCGCCGCGGAGTACCCGAAGGTGTCCGGCAGCCAGGCTTCCCGGCATTCGACGCCGAACTCCGCCAGGAAGAAGCTCTTGCCCTCGAGGAACTGGCGGGCCATGGCCTCGCCGCCGGGCATGTTGCTGTCCGCTTCGACCCACATGCCGCCCACCGGGACGAACTGGCCGGTCTTGACCTTCTCGCGGATCCGGCCGAAGAGTTCAGGGTAGTACTCCTTGATCCAGGCGAGCTGCTGCGCCGAGGAGCAGGAGAAGACAAAGCCGGGGTCCTCGTCCATCAGCGCCACGACGTTCGAGAACGTCCGCGCGCACTTCCGGATGGTTTCCCGGACCGGCCATAGCCAGGCCGAGTCGATGTGTGCGTGGCCGGTGGCCACCAGTGTGTGGGACGAGGCGTAGGCCGGCCGGCCCAGCACGCCGGCGAGCGCGGCCCGTCCGGCGGCGGCGGTGCCGGCCACGTCATCCGGGTCCATGACGTCGAGCATCCGCTCCAGTGCCCGGAGGATCTCGTGCCGGCGGGGCAGCTCCAGGGGCAGTTCGTGCATCAGCCCGCTGAGCGCCGCGATGTCCTGCTGCAGTTCCCAGACGGCCTGGTTGAGTTCGGCGACGACGATCGGGCCCAGCCGGTACTGCGGTTCGGAGCCTGCGGTTGCCTTATCGCCATACGGGGTGGCGGCGAAGGTCCAGCCCTGGGACAGGTCCGGGTTCGCCGCGGCCTCGACGTAGAAGTCCACCGACATGCCGCTGCCCAGCAGTTTCAAGGGAATGTACCGGTTCCGCGGGGAGATCGCCTTGATCACGGTGCCGTCGGCCCGCCAGGCCGTCCCCTCGCACTGGAACCCGGGCAGGTCCGCGCTGAAGCCCAGGTCCACGAGGATTTCCACCGCGGTGTCGGGGCCGGCGCCCCAGGCATCGGGGACCTCGCCCTGGACCCGCAGCCACTTGGTACTCCAGGGGCTCCCCCAGAGGGCACCCTGTTCCTGCGGTCCGAACTGCTGGCGCATGGCTTCGAGCGCGGGGACGGGTTCGCCAGGAGCGTCCCAGCTGCTGAGCCGGAGCGGAGCGCTGCGCGGGTAGACGTCGGGGATGATGCGTTCGCGGACAAAGCGGTCCAGCCGGACTTCCGTGAGACGGCGGTCGTCGTGCAATGTGATCCTCTTAGCGCTGGGGCGGGTGCTGCCGAGCCGGGCCGGGCCTTGTGTCCAGTCGTTGGATAAAATCTACCCGCGCAGCGTTGAATAACCAACGACCGCCGGCGGCCGCGCGTCCGGGCGGCTTAGCCGACGGCGGCGGGCAGGGAGATCCGTTCGTGCCCGGCATAGACGTTCAGGGTGGTTCCCCGGCTGAACCCGGCCAGCGTCATCCCGCTGGCGGCGGCCAGCTCGACGGCCAGGCTGGAGGGCGCGCTGACGGCCGCCAGCACCGGAATCCCGGCCAGGGCGGCCTTCTGCACCAGCTCGAAGGATGCCCGGCCGGAGACCTGCAGCACGGTGCCGCGCAGCGGCAACAGGCCTTCGCGCAGCGCCCAGCCCACCACCTTGTCCACCGCGTTGTGCCGGCCGACGTCTTCGCGCAGGCAGAGCAGTTCGGCCGAGCCGTCGTCGGCGATCCGGAACAATCCTGCCGCGTGGACCCCGCCGGTGGCGTCGAAGACGGCCTGGGCCTCGCGCAGCCGGTCCGGCAGCAGGGCCAGGGTTTCCACCGGCACGTTCAGCGGATCCGCCGCCGGGCTGAAGTGCGAGGACTTGTGCACGGCGTCGATCGAATCGGTGCCGCAGATCCCGCAGGAGCTTGAGGTGAAGACGTTGCGGCCGGTATCGGGACGGACGACGTCGGGGCGCAGCTGCGCCTCCACGACATTGAAGGTCTGGACCCCGTCCTCGTCCTCGCCGGCGCAGAAACGGAGCGAGACGAGCTGTTCGGGTTCCCAGATGACCCCCTCGGAGACCAGGAACCCGGCCACCAGGTCGAAGTCGCTGCCCGGGGTCCGCATTGTGACGGAGAAGGAGAGCTGGTCCAGCCGGATTTCCAGGGGCTCCTCCACAGCCAGGACGTCCTCGCGGTGCCGCACCGGGAACTCCAGGGCCTGCGGCGAGCCGTCCAGAACAAACTTGTGCACCTTGCGGCGCTGTGTCACGCGGCCCATCAGATACTCCTCATTAGCATTGCGTTCGGATCCCGCCGGTTGCCGCGGCAGGTCCCTGAATCCATCATCACCCCGGGTGCGCGGTCAGCCAAGCAGCTCGCTCCAGTCCACCGGACCGGTGGCTGCCGGCTTGCGGGCCGGGCGTTTCGCGGCGGGCTTAGCCGGAGCCTTGGCGGCTGCGGGGTCGGGCAGCGCTTGGCCCCAGGGCAGGGCGAAGGCCGGCACCGGCTCCCCCAGCTGCACGCCGTGCGGCGGGACCACCAGGACGCCGTCGGCCGCGGCGAGCCCGCGCATCATGCCCGGGCCGGTGTGCTGGGCCGGCGACGCCATGCCGTAAAGCATCCGGAACGGCATCAGCCGGGTGCGGCCGGGGTCCGGATCAAGGGTGGACCCGCACGGCACCTCGGTCACCGGCGGCAGCGGCCGGTGGCCCAGCGCCGCCAGCAGCGGCGCACCGATCGTGGACAGCGCCATCATGGCAGCGAGCGGGTTGCCCGGCAGCCCGATGACGAACCGCCCGTCGGGCAGCTCGGCCAGCACCGCCGGGTGGCCGGGGCGCATCGCGATGCCGTCAATGAGGAGCCGGCCGCCTAGCTCGGCGACCGTGCGCCGGAGGTGGTCGGTGCCGGAACGCCCGGTACCGCCGGTGGTGATCACGACGTCGGCCGGCAGCGGTTCCGCCGCTTCAGGCGGCGCTGCCGCTGCGGCGTCCACGGAAGCGGCGGCGTCCGTGCCCGGGGCGGTGTCTTCGAGGGCGGCGAGCCAGTCGGCGTCGCTGTCGCCGATCTTGAGTTCCTCCGTGCAGATGCCGCCGAGCATGCCGACGACGGCGGCCAGCTGCGGGCCGAACGTGTCGCGGACCTCGCCCGGGACCGGGATGCCGCTGCGGATCACCTCTCCGCCGGTGAGGACCAGCCGGACCACGGCCTTGCCCACAACCGGGAGGGCGTCGTGGCCGGCGAGGGCGGCCAGCGCCAGGTGCGCGGGGTTGAGCACGGTCCCGGCCCGGATGAGCACGTCGCCGGCGGCCGCCTCCTCGGCCGCCTTGCGGATGTGTTCGCCGTTGCGCGGTTCACCGGGCCGGGCACCGGCGCCAAGCCTGAGCACCGGCAGCCCGTCCTCGTCGGGGCCGATCTCCCCGCTCTCGCCGCGCAGCACCGCCTTGGCGCCGGGCGGCACCAGGCCGCCGGTGACGATCGGGCTCGCCTGGTGCGGGGCGAGCCGCTGCCCGGGATCGGTGACGATCCAGGGGCCGCTGCCGTTGACCGCCCAGCCGTCCATGGCCGAGGACGCGTAGTGCGGCATGTCCTGCGCGGCGGCGAGGTCTTCCGCCAGCGTCCGGCCCAGGGCCTGGCGCAGCGGTACCGGGGCGGACGGGATGGGGGCGGCGCAGTCGTAGGCAAGCTGCCGGGCCTCCTGCCAGGTGTGCGCCAGGTGCCGGTGTGCAACGTTCCCGGCGTCAGGTTCGCCGGAGCCGGGTTCGCCGGAAGCAGGTTCGCCGGGAATGATGTGGCCGGGTCCGGGGCCGCCGGCTGCTGCGCCGCCGGTGGCGGCAGGTGGCTCGGGGGTCATGCCCCGGGGGCCTCGGCGGCGGCGTGCTCCTTGGCGAGTTTCCGGGCGACGCCCATGGCAGCCTGCATGGCGACGCCGTCGTCCGCCTGGCCGGAACCGGCAGCGAGCCCGGCGGCGAAGCCGGCAATGAAGGTGGTCAGCGGCGCCGCCGGGCGGACCACCGAGTGCGCGGCCACCCCGGCGAGGCCCAGCACTTCGTTGATGTCGATCTCGATGTCTTCGAGCTCAAGGGCCTGGAGCAGCGCGCGGCACCACTCCTCGAGGGTTTCATCCTGGCTCTTCACCGTTTGCCTCCAAAGTCGGGTTGGGCCGCAACGCCCCGAGGGGACCGGGACCGGGCTGGGACACTCCCAGCGCGGCTGCATCGTCCCAGGTATCCACATCGTCTGTGGAGCCCGGCGGGACCGGGATGCTCCGCAGCTCCAGACTAGCAAGCAGACCGAAGACCGAACCGCCCGAGAGGGTGCCGCGGCGGTCCGCGTCGGCCACCGCACGTTGTAGCACGCCTGTGTCATACACCGCGGCGAGGGGCTGGATCCGGCCGTCCGCGGAGACGGCTACCGCGCCGTCACACCGGGTCGCCTCCGGGCCGGCCAGCGCGGCGAGCAGGGACTGCACGGCGGCGGCGGCGCGCGGCATGTCGCAGGCGAGCACCAGGGTCAGGGGCGCCGCCGGCTGGCCGCCCCTCCCCCGGGCCAGGGCGGAGAGGCCGGCGGTAAGCGCGGCAGCGGGACCGGAGAACGGCGGGTCCTCGCGGCAGCTGAGCACCCCGGGCGGTAGGCCACCTGGATCCGGGCCAACAACAACCGTGCGCCGTGCCCCCGCCGCAGCCTGCAGGGCGCGGTCCAGCAGGCTCACCCCGCTAACGGTCAGCTGTGCTTTGGGCACACCGCCGAGCCGGGAGGACCGGCCCCCGGCCAGGATCACAGCATCGAAGTCCACCAGCCCAGCCTAGCCGGGCCCCGGCCGGCGCGGCGGCACCGGCTGCCGCAGCGGCGGCTCAGGCAGCAGCTGCTCAGTGCGCGCGCTCGGGAAGCAGGAAGGGGTCCCAGGCCGGCGTCGGCTTTTCGAGTTCCTTGATCTGCCAGATGGTGCCCTTCGGCGGCCCGGGCACGAAGCTGAGCTTCCAGCCCATTTCGGCCGGGGTGTGGTCGCCCTTGGCGTTGTTGCAGCGCAGGCAGGCAGCGACGAGGTTCTCCCAGGAGTCGGCGCCGCCGCGGGATTTGGGCTGTACGTGGTCGATGGTGTGGGCGGCTTTCCCGCAGTACGCGCAGTGGTGGTTGTCGCGGCGGAGCACGCCCCTGCGGCTGACGGCCGTCAGGGTGTTGTAGCGGGGCCTGATGTACCGGTTCAACAGGATCACCGAGGGGCGTCCGAGGATGTCCTGCGGACCGACCACGGGGTCATCCCCTTCGGCCACCACACTGGCCTTTCCGGTCAGCACAAGCACCAGCGCCCGGCGGAAGGTGACTACCGCCAGCGGCTCATATCCAGCGTTCAGAACGAGAGTGCGCATCCGCATACCTCTTCACGGCCGCACCCGCCAGGGGCACGAGGGCCGGCTGCCCTGTGCATGGTCGGGCTATGGATCGACACCACAAGAGTAAACACCGATGGCCGGGATTGCCGAATTTTTTTCTCCGTCGGAAGCGCGCGGCGACGGCTGCCGGGCTGCTCCGGAAACGCAAAGGACCCCTGCCGCTAAGGCAGGGGTCCTTCACACAGTTACCGGCGGGGCCGGGTTTGGTCTTAGCCGCCGACGCGGATGAAGACCGGGCCGGAGCCGACGTTGACGCTGTACAGCGCGGTGGTTCCGCCGTTCCAGCCGCCGTGCACGGCCATGCCGTTACCGACGTAGACGGCGATGTGGGCCATGCCCATGCCACCGTTCTGGTAGTAGGCGAGGTCGCCCGGCTGCGCTTCGGCGGCGCTCACGGTGCGGCCGAGGGACAGGTAGCCGGCCGGCCAGCCGTGGTAGTTGACGCCGACGGCGGCCAGTGCGTTGGTGGCGAGCATGGTGCAGTCCTGGGAGACACCGATCTGCGCGTAGGCGGCGGCGGCGATCGAAGCACCCATGCCGCTGACGGCTGCGGGTGCCTTCGTGGCCAGGGAGGCGGTCGCGGCGGTGCCGGTGCCGGCGGCAGCGGTGTCCGTGGCGGCAGCCTTGCTCTCCTGGACCTCGACGACAGGCTTGGGCGCCTCGACGACCGGGCCCGGCGCGGTGGTGACAGCCGGCTTCTCGTAGGAGATGGCGATGCTGGAGGCCGCGGAGATGGTGGCCGGAGCGTTGGACTGAACCTCCGTGGCGGAGGCGGAAGCCGATTCACGCTGAACGTTGGTCTCGGCAGCGTTGGCTGCGATACCGCTGGTCAGAACCAGGCCCGAGGCGGCAGCGATAACCGCAGCCTGGCGACCCATACCGCCGGCGTTCTCGCCTACGGCCTTAGCAATGACAGCCAGCGAGTTGGTCTTGGTGACCTCTGCGCGGTGGCGTGCAGTAGTTGCACGAGTAGTCATTTAGTTCTCTCTTTCGTGATCCTGGTGTCCGCGCAACAAGGCGGGACAAAAGGACGCTCCGGCATCTTGGGGGTACGCCGGATCGCCCCGAAACGGGTTTCTTTAGCGAAGGGTGTACTGCGAAGACGCGCCAAAAGCGGGAACTGCGTTCAGAACTCCGGACCGGGCGCCGGCAAGGGCAACGCGGGACACGGAGGTAAGCGGGCTCACTGGAGCCTCGCCAGCGCGAGAACGCGCAGCATTGTGGCGTGAAGACACGAAAGTAGCCTCTCCCAATGCCTACGAGGTGAGCTGTCGGATTCGGATGGGAGTCACCCGGCCGCGCCGCTTCCTGGGAAGCTTTGCGACTTAACCCCTAGGTCTTCTTGCGAAGACCAAAATTGGTTCCCCCGCCCCTGCCAGACGATGTGATGCGAACGGACCTTGAGCGGTGGCAGAGTTAGGCAATCCACTCAAGAGCGCCAACTTCGGAGAAGTTGGCGTGGTTCAAACGGTACAGCAGTTGGGGCTCAATGTCACATTCAGATCACGGGCGTGTCAAAAAAATGTGAGCTGCCCCTCGGCTAGCTAGAGCCAGCCGAGCGGATCCACGACTTCCCCGTTGACCATCACCTCGAAGTGGAGGTGGCAGCCGGTGGATGCGCCGGTGGTTCCGCTCATCGCCACCACATCGCCGCGTGAGACCTGCTGGCCCACGTGGACGCTGGACGACGACAAGTGGTTGTACGTGGTCTCCAGGCCGTTGCCATGGTCGATCACGACCCGGTTGCCGCCCCCGTAGGGGTGCCAGCCGGAAAAGGTAACGGTGCCGCTCGCGGCGGCGTGCACGGCGGTGCCGCACTGGGCGGCGTAGTCCTGGCCGCGGTGGAACTCGCCGGCCCCGCCGGTGATCGGGCTGACCCGGTAACCGAAGGCCGAGGCGGTGACCATGGAATCAAGCGGGGCTCCCAGGCTGCCGGCGGAGGCGGCGCGCGTGATGGAACCGACCGACTGGGCGCTGAGCAGCTGCTTGAGCCGGCCGTCCGGGTCGCCCTTGGTGGTCACGGCGGTGCGGTTGAAGTTGATCTCGGCGGCGGCGGCCTTCACTTCAGGCTGCGCCGCGGCGGAGACCGAACCGGTGCGGGCGGCGCCGGTGGCTGTCGCGGGGCCGGTGGCAGGCACGGCGACGGTCAGGACCAGGCCGGTGGCGGCCAGGGCAATGCCGGCCTTCTGACCCACTCCGCTGACGGCGGCGAAGTCAGTTACCTGGCGGAACGGGCTGCGCCGGCCGCGGCGCTCGTCGCGGTGCGCGTCACGCGGGCGGCCGGTAAGGACGACGGCGGCCGGGCGCGGCTCCGGAGCGGGGCCGGTCGCACGACGGCGGCCCCTGACGGTCTGGGTGGTCAAGAAGGGTTCCTCTCTGGCTAGCCTGCGAAGTTAGCTGTCGGATTCGGGTCAGAGAGATCAAAGACCCGGTCCGCCGGTGCAAGCATCCAGGCACAGGGGAATCCAAGGACATCCTCGTGGTGTTTGCTTGCCGCTAGCGGACTTCACCCCAAGGCTGCCGCAGCAGCCGTTAGTGGTTCCCCCGCCTCTGCCAGAAGGATGATTCGCCTACTGATCCGCTGGCAGAGCTCGGCTTCGGATCAGATAACGGTTTAGTATCAGTGCTAGTCATCAACTATAGAGGATTAAGACCCGTAGTGATAATTCCGTTATCGGGTTGTGGACAACTTTCCAGGTGTCCGGCGGCCTGCCCCGGGACGGGAGCTACCCCAGAGTAACGAAGACATGGGCGGCGACCTCCGGCGGCAGCTCAAGGGCCCCCTGGATGTCGGGAACCCGGACGGAGATGTATTCGCCGACGCGCTCCAGCGACACGGCGGCGCCCGGGCGGATGCCCCCCTCATCGAGCTGGGCCAGCAGTTCCGGCTCGACCTGGATCGGCTCGGCCAGCCGGTTCACGGTGATCCGGGCGCCCTCCGCGTAGCCGGCCATGGCGTCGAGCAGGTTCACCACGCCGTGCCCCTGTGCCGGTTCGAGCGGCAGGCCGCCGATCTCGGCGAGGCCGGGGATGGGGTTTCCGTAGGGCGAGACGGTGGGGTGGTCCAGCAGTTCGAAGATCCTGCGCTCGACCCGCTCGCTCATCACGTGCTCCCAGCGGCACGCCTCCTCGTGGACGTAGGCCCAGTCGAGGCCGATCACGTCAGCAAGGAGCCGTTCGGCGAGGCGGTGCTTGCGCATGACTTCGATGGCGCGCTTCCGGCCGACGGCGGTCAGTTCAAGGTGCCGGTCGCCGGACACGACGACGAGGCCGTCGCGCTCCATGCGCCCGACGGTCTGGGACACGGTCGGGCCTGAGTGGCGCAGCCGCTCGGCGATGCGGGCGCGGAGGGCGACGATGTTCTCTTCTTCGAGTTCCAGGATGGTCCGAAGATACATCTCCGTGGTGTCGATCAGATCCGTCATTCAGCTCAGCTCCTCGGGCGCCGCCCTTGCGTCTTTCCCACCGTACAGCGCGCGGCGCGCGCCCAGGCGGGATCCGCCGTACGTCACCGTTCAGCCTAGCCTATTGTGAATTAGTCCGGATAATTCCGGGCGTGGCCGCCGCTTGGCAGCCCGCTCCCCCGCCCCGGCGCCGGCCGCGGGTCCACCCGCCCGGGACCGGGTCTCGATGACCGGACTGTGACGGACATTTTTCCCGCCCGCATCGGCCGGTCGGGCAGAATGAAGGAGCAGGTTCCGGCCCCACCGCGCCGGGACCGACCCCAGCCCGCCACGCACCCAGCGAAAATGGAGCCACAGTGAGCGACAGCAGCATCACCATCCCAGCGAACCTCCTGCCCAAGGACGGCCGGTTCGGCGCCGGCCCCTCGAAGGTGCGGCCGGAGCAGATGCAGGCCCTCGCCGACGCGTCGGGACTGCTGGGCACCTCGCACCGCCAGGCGCCGGTGAAGAACCTTGTGGGTTCGGTCCGGACGGGCCTGAGTGATTTCTTCCGCGCCCCCGAAGGCTACGAGGTGATCCTCGGCGTCGGCGG
This sequence comes from Arthrobacter sp. Hor0625, assembly GCF_052567525.1. Taxonomy (NCBI): domain Bacteria; kingdom Bacillati; phylum Actinomycetota; class Actinomycetes; order Micrococcales; family Micrococcaceae; genus Arthrobacter; species Arthrobacter sp. Hor0625. The sequence continues at coordinate 668,260 of NZ_CP199586.1, forward strand.
CTCCACCGCGTTCTGGGATATCGCCAGCTTCGGCCTGGTCGAGAACAAGGCACAGCACCTGTCGTTCGGTGAGTTCGGTTCCAAGTTCGCCGCCGCCACCAACAAGGCCCCGTTCCTGGCGGAGTCCTCGATCATCACCTCGGATCCGGGAACCCGGCCGGTGCCGAGCGCGGAAGCCGGCGTCGACGTCTATGCCTGGCCGCACAATGAAACCTCCACCGGCGTCGCAGCCCCGGTCAAGCGCGTCGCCGGCGCGGACGAGGGCTCGCTCGTGCTGGTGGACGCCACGTCCGCGGCCGGCGGCCTGGACGTGGACGTCGCGGAGACCGATGTGTACTACTTCGCCCCGCAGAAGAACTTCGCCTCCGACGGCGGCCTGTGGCTCGGGCTGTTCTCCCCGGCCGCCCTGGAGCGGGCCGCGCGGATCAAAGCCGGCGGCCGCTGGATCCCCGACTTCCTGGACCTGCAGACGGCGATCGACAACTCCCGGCTGAACCAGACCTATAACACCCCGGCCCTGGCCACGCTGGTGACACTGGATGCACAGGTGCGGTGGCTCAACGCCAACGGCGGCCTCGACTTTGCCGCCGCACGGACCGCGGACTCGGCCGGGCGGATCTACCGCTGGGCCGAAGCCTCCCCCTACGCCACGCCGTTCGTGGGCCGCGCAGAGGACCGGTCCAATGTCATCGCCACGATTGACTTCGACGAGTCGATCGACGCCGCTGCGATCGCGAAGGTGCTGCGCGCCAACGGCGTCGTGGACACCGAGCCGTACCGCAAGCTCGGCCGCAACCAGCTGCGGATCGCCACCTTCGTGGCCATCGAGCCGGACGATGTGTCCGCGCTGCTGGAGTGCATCGACTTCGTCGTGGGTGAACTGCAGAAGTAGGCCGGCGGGGACGCGTCAGCGTTCGACGGCGTCGCCCGGGTTCGTCCCCCGGGCGGCGCCGTCTGTGGTTTCCGCGGTCTCCGCATGGCGGTCGCCGCCGTCGGGCACCACCCGGAAGAACCGGAGCCCGCGGGCGCGCCGGTTAAAGGCAATCCGCAGGTGTTTGGCCCGGACAATCCAGACCATGCCGATCAGTGCCGCGGCAACGCCGGAGGCCGCCGCGACGCCCATCGACCAGCGTGCGCCGGCGACGTTCGCCACCCAGCCGACCAGCGGGGCGCCGATGGGCGTGCCGCCCATGAAGATTGCCATGTAGAGAGCCATCACCCGGCCGCGCATGACCGGGTCCGTGGTGGTCTGCACGTAGCCGTTCGCGCTGGTCATCATGGTGATCGCGAACAGGCCGACCGGCACCAGGGCGATGCCGTACCAGAAGTAGTCCGGCGCCAGGGCTGCGAGGCCGGAGGTCACCCCAAAGGCTCCGGCCGCACCGAAGATCACCCGCATGCGGGGTTTCTTCCGTCCCGCCGAGAGCAGGGCGCCGGCGACGGAGCCGATCGCCATGATCGAATTCATCAGGCCAAAGGCGCCGGCGTCGAGGCCGAACTCCGTGCCCACCATGGCGGCGATGAACAGGACGAAGTTCAGCCCGAGCGTGCCGACGATGAAGACCGCCACCAGCACCACCACGATGTCGGGCCGGTACCGCACGTAGCGCAGGCCCTCCCGGATCCGGCCCTTGCCGGCGGCCGCGCGCGGCAGCTGGCGCAGCGAGGCGGACGGGATCTTGGCCAGGCTCAGCAACAGCGCCACGAACGTGACGGTGTTGACCAGGAAGACCCAGCCCGGGCCAATGGCCACGGTGAGCATCCCGGCGACGGCCGGCCCGATCATGCGTGCCACGTTGAAGGAGGCGCTGTTGAGGGCGACCGCATTGGGCAGGTAGTCGTCGCGTACCAGTTCGGAGACGAACGTCTGCCGCACGGGTGCGTCCACGGCGGAGACGACGCCCAGCAGCAGCGCGAAGACGTAGACATGCCAGAGCTGCGCGGCCCCGGAGACCACCAGGACGCCCAGCGCCGCGCTCAGCAGGGCCATCGCCGACTGGGTGAGCACCAGCAGGCGTTTGCGGTTGAAACGGTCGGCGACCAGGCCGGCGACCGGCGCGAGGAACAGCTGCGGGCCCAGCTGCAGGGCCATCGTGATGCCCATGGCCCCGGCGTCCTGGCCGGTCAGGTGGTCAAAGACCAGCCAGTCCTGGGCGGTGCGCTGCATCCAGGTCCCGATGTTCGAGACGAGGGCGCCGATGAACCAGATCCGGTAGTTCAGGATGTGCAGGGACTTGAAGGTGGACCTCATGTCCTGGCCTTCCGCCGCCGCATTCCCCCGAACCGTCCCAAACCGCTAGTCGGCCTCTACCTGGGACGGCGCTTCCGCGGGGGCGTCGTCGTCCTCGGGGGCGGCCTCAGCGGCGTCGTCCTCAGGGGCGGCCTCAGCGGCGTCGTCCTCAGGGTCGGCCTCAGCGGCGCCGTCCTCGGGGGCATCGTCGTTGGCGGGGGCATCGTCGCCGGAGGCCCCATCCTGCGGGGCTTCCCCGGAAGCATCGCCGGCGCCGGACGCGGCGGCCTCGTCCTGCTGGGCGTCCTCGGGCCGTACCCGTTCGGCCCAGGGCACCCACTCCGGGGCCAGGATGGAGTCCTCGGACGGCAGGAGGCCCAGTTCGTTGACGGTGACCACCTTGGAGCGCGAGTTGCGGGTCAGCACCGCGTACCACTGCCAGCCGCTGTAGCCGGGCAGCTTGGACTCGAAGAGGTGGGTGACCAGGCGGTCGCCTTCGCTCTTGGCCGCCAGGTGCCGGCCGATCTGGTCCGCCGGGGCGATGCCCTCCACGGCGGTCCGGGCGGCGTCGACGGCGGCGGCCAGGAACGCGTCGGGTTTACCGGTGCGCCACACGGGCACGCCGTAGCGGGGTTTGGATCCTGCTTTGGAGGCTTTGGCGCCGGCGGCCGCAGCTGCTGCGCCGGCCGCCGGGGCGGCGTTCTGTTCAGGTTCCGGAGTCATGGAGGCCTTACGCGTCCAGCTCGTCGGCGACCTTACGCAGGGCCGCAGCGATGGCCTTGGCCTTGTTGCCCTCCGGGTATTTGCCCGCGGACAGCGTGCCGGAGAGGTTGTCGAGCACCGTCACCAGGTCCTGCACCAGCGGCGCGAGATCCCGGGCGCTGGGCCGCTTGGCCTTCGCGATCGACGGCGTCTTGTCCAGCACCCGCAGGCCCAGGGCCTGGGCGCCCTTGCGGCCGTCGGCCACGCCGAACTCCACCCGGGTGCCGGCCTTCAGGTCCGTGACACCCTCGGGCAGCGCGGACTTGGGCAGGAAGACCTCCTGGCCGTCCTCGCCTGCGAGGAATCCGAAGCCTTTTTCCTTGTCATACCACTTGACCTTGCCGGTGGGCACGTAATCAACCTTCTTCGTTCTGCGGGTGCACGTCCGGCGGCCAGCGCATCCGCATGGTTATGCGGGTTCAGGGTGTGGCCGCCCGGACCGTGTTGGTCTGTTCCTCCAAGGTTATCCTGCCTTGCCCACTTTGGCGGGTTGAGGCACGGGGAGAGCAGCCCTGTTAGCGTTGCCTCCATGATTCCCCAGCGTTTCCGGCGGCCCCTGCTGATCGTTGCGGCAGCCGCCGCCGCGCTGTCCCTGGCGGCGGTCGGCGCCGTCATGCTGATGGCGTTGAACAACTCGGTGGCCCCGGCGTGGGTCACCTCCGCCGCGCTCTACGGTCTCCCGGTGGCGTTCCTGCTGATGCTGGTGCTCGTGGTTGACGCCGTCGCAGGCCGGCGCCGGACACCGGGCCCCGGCGAAAGGTAACGTTGGACTGATGTCCCTCATCCGCGCGCTGAGCAAGGAACTGCAGGCCCGCAGCGACGACTCGTTGCGGGCGCTGTTCGCCGCGCGGCCGGACCTGATGTCGCCGCCGGTGCCGGATTTCGCTGCCCTCGCCGCCCGGGCCAGCGGCAGGGTCAGCGTGCAGCGGGCCCTGGAGCGTCTCAACCGTCCGCAGATGCAGGTCCTGGAGACGCTGTACCTGTGCACCAACACCGACACCGGGCAGAGTGCGTCCGCGGCCACGCTGAAGCGGCTGATCAACGGCGCGACCCTCGCCGCCCTGGAACCGATCCTGCAGGCGCTCCAGGACCTGGCCCTCGTGCACCGCGCCGAACCGCCGCACGGGACCGGCGCGGCCGCGGCACGGCAGCGGCATTACCTGCCCGTGGGCAGCCTCCGGGACGTCATCGGCATCTACCCCGCGGGCCTGGGGCGAAGCTACACCGAGCTGGTCCGGCTCCAGCCGGCCTTCGCCCAGCGCGTGGTGCACCTGGTCGGCGAGCTGCACCAGGCCGGCGCCGACGTCTCCCCGGCGACGACGCCGATGGAAGCGGCACTGTCGCTGCAGCACTGGACGGCATCCCCCGAGGCCCTGCAGGCGCTCCTGGCGACCGCCCCGGAGCGCACGGCGGCGCTGCTGGCACGGTTCGGAAACTGGGCCATGGGTGCCGTGCCGCAGGCGCAGCGCCGCGCCTCGGTACTGAACGAGGGGCCCGACGTCGGCCCCGTCGACTGGCTGCTGGCCCGCGGGCTGCTGGTGCCGCTGGACGCCGCGCACGTGGAACTTCCGCACAGCGTCGGTGTCGCGCTCCGCGGCGGGTATGTGATCTCGCACTTCACGCTGACCCCGCCGGCGCCGACCCTGGGGCAGACCAGCGCGGCCCTGCGCCGGAACGCCGCGCTCGGCGCCATCGCCGAAACGCTGCGGCTGGCCGGCGAACTGCTGCACACCGTCCGTGAGCAGCCCCTCACCACCCTGCGCAGCGGCGGGGTGGGCGTCCGGGAGATGAAGCGGCTCGCCGACGCGCTGCGGATCGGCGTGCACGAGGCCGGCATGCTGGCCGAGCTGTGCGCCCTCGCGGGGCTGCTCCGGCTCGATGTGGACAGTTCCGCCTGGGTCCAGGCGCCGCAGCTGGAGTGGCTGGGCCTGCCCCGGCAGGAGCAGTGGCTGTGGCTGGTCAACGCGTGGCTTGCCAGCGAGCGGGTCCCGTCGCTGGTCGGGCAGCCGCTCAGCGGCACGCCGGCCGCGCAGGCGCACCGCGGAATGGCCGGCAGCACCATCAATGCGCTCTCCGCCGAAGCGCAGCGGCCCGACGCCCCGGTGGTCCGGAAACGGATCCTGGAAATCCTGAACGAACTGACCCGGGAGGCCGCCGCGGCCGACGGGGACGCGCCGGTGCTCGACGCCGCCGCCGTGCTGGAACGTGCCGACTGGTCCCAGCCAAGGATGGCCCGCCGCTTCAGCTCCCTGGTCCAGGGTGTCCTGGCCGAAGCCGAAATGCTCGGCCTGATCGGCTCCGGCGCCCTGAGCCAGATCGGCGCGGCGATCGCCGTCGAACAGCCCGACGCGGCCCTCTCCATCCTCGGCGAACACCTCCCCGCGGCGCTGAACCATGTGCTGCTCCAGGCGGACCTGACCGCCGTCGCGCCCGGCTACCTGGATCCGGAGCTGAGCGAGAAACTCCTGACCATGTCCGACGCGGAGGGCCAGGGCCCCGCCACGATCTACCGGTTCTCCGTCGCCTCGGTCCGGCGGGCGCTCGACGCCGGCCAGGACGCGGCTGCCCTGCTGGAGTTCCTCCGCGACCATTCGGCGACGGCGGTCCCGCAGCCGCTGCAGTACCTCATCGAGGACACCGCCGCCCGCCATGCCAGGCTCCGGGTGGGCGCCGCGGGCAGTTTCATCCAGAGCGAGGATGAGACGGCGTTGCTGGAACTGCTGAACAATCCCGCCGCCGCCGGCCTTGGCCTGGTCCGGATCGCGCCCACGGTGCTGGTCAGCCCCGCGCCGGCCCGGGACGCCGCCGCGCTGCTGCGCGGGCTCGGCCTCTCCCCCGCGGTCGAGGGCGACGGTTCTGCCGTTCGGCTGCGGCGCAGCACCGCCGCGCCCGGCAGCGCCCGCCCTGTCTACACCGCCCCGCGCACGGCCCCCGAGGACGCCGACGTCGACGCCCAACTGGCGGTGCTGCGGGACGCCGGCACCCGCGCCGACGCCGGAACGGCGGGCGGCCGCGGCGGTACGGGCACCCCCGGCGAGGCCGCCACGCAGCTGGGCCTGGAGACGCTGCAGAAGGCGATCCGGCTCAAGCAGCGGGTCGTGATGAACATCGTCGACAGCCTGGGGAATGCGACCCGGGAAACCGTTGTTCCGGTAGCAGTGAATGGCGGGCGTGTGCGGGTGTTTGATCCGGCCAAGGAAACCGAGCGCGTCCTCTCCATCCACCGGATCATCGACATCGAAGCCACCGAGGAACTGCTCCAGTGAATGACGGACCGCTGATCGTCCAGAGCGACAAAACCATCCTGCTGGAAGTGGACCACGACCAGGCGACGGAGGCGCGGCACGCGATCGCCGCGTTCGCCGAGCTGGAGCGCGCCCCCGAACACGTCCACAGCTACCGGCTCACCCCGCTCGGCCTCTGGAACGCCCGGGCGGCCGGGCTGGACGCCGAACAGGTCCTCGACACCCTGCTCAAATACTCCCGCTTCCCGGTACCGCACTCGCTGCTGATCGACATTGAAGAGACCATGTCCCGCTACGGTCGGCTCCGGCTGGAGAAGGACCCGCAGCACGGGCTCGTGATGCGCACCTCCGACTACCCGGTCCTCGAGGAGGTCAGCCGGGCCAAGAAGATCGCTCCCCTGCTGGGCCCCCGGATCGACGCCGAAACCGTGGTGGTGCACTCGTCCCAGCGCGGGCAGCTTAAGCAGCTGCTGCTGAAGATCGGCTGGCCCGCCGAGGATTTCGCCGGCTACGTCGACGGCACCCCGCACCCGATCCTGCTCGACGAATCCGGCTGGAAGCTGCGGCCGTACCAGCAGCTGGCGACGGAGAACTTCTGGGCCGGCGGCAGCGGCGTCGTCGTCCTCCCCTGCGGCGCCGGCAAGACCCTGGTGGGCGCGGCTGCGATGGCGACCAGCTCCACCACCACGCTGATCCTGGTCACTAACACGGTTTCCGCCCGGCAGTGGAAGGACGAGCTGCTCAAGCGCACGTCGCTGACCGAGGAGGAAATCGGCGAATACTCCGGCTCGGTCAAGGAAGTCCGGCCCGTCACGATCGCCACCTACCAGGTGCTCACCACCAAACGGGGCGGCCTCTACCCGCACCTGGAACTGGTCGACGGCAACGACTGGGGCCTCATCATCTATGACGAGGTCCACCTGCTGCCGGCCCCGATCTTCCGGATGACCGCGGACCTGCAGGCCCGCCGGCGCCTCGGGCTGACCGCCACCCTGGTCCGCGAGGACGGCCGCGAGGGCGAGGTCTTCAGCCTGATCGGGCCCAAACGCTACGACGCCCCGTGGAAGGACATCGAGGCGCAGGGATACATCGCGCCGGCGGACTGCGTGGAGGTCCGGGTGGACCTGCCGCGGGACGAGCGGGTGGCCTACGCCATGGCCGAGGACGCGGACAAGTACCGGCTCTGCGCCACGTCCGAGACCAAGACCGGGATCGTGGAGCGGCTTGTCGCCGAGCACGCGGGCGAGCAACTGCTCGTGATCGGCCAGTACATCGACCAGCTCGACGAAATCGGCGAGCGCCTGCAGGCCCCGGTCATCAAGGGCGACACCTCGGTCAAGGAGCGGCAGCGGCTCTTTGACGCGTTCCGCGCCGGGGAGGTCCAGACCCTGGTGGTCTCCAAGGTGGCCAACTTTTCCATCGATCTGCCGGAGGCCTCGGTGGCGATCCAGGTGTCCGGGTCCTTCGGCTCCCGCCAGGAGGAGGCGCAGCGGCTGGGGCGGCTGCTGCGGCCCAAGCAGGACGGCCGCGCCGCCCGCTTCTATTCCCTCGTGGCCCGGGACACGCTGGACCAGGATTTCGCCGCCAAGCGCCAGCGCTTCCTGGCCGAGCAGGGCTACGCCTACCGGATCATGGACGCCAAGGACGTCGGCGCAGGCGGCTAGGCCGCGGGTAGGCGGCGGGTAGCTGGCGCCCAAACAACACACATCTGCTGTTCAGAAAACTCACAGAGTCTGGGAGCATCATGGGAACCATGAAAAAGAACGGTCCCGAAGCCAAGCTGCTCGTCGTCGATGACGAACCCAACATCCGCGAGCTGCTCTCCACCTCGCTGCGCTTCGCCGGGTTCGACGTCGTCTCCGCCGGCACCGGCCGCGACGCCCTCGCCGCCGCCGAACTCCACGCCCCCGACCTCGCCGTCCTTGACGTCATGCTGCCGGACATGGACGGCTTCACCGTCACCCGCCGGCTCCGCGCGGCCGGCAAGCACTTCCCCGTGCTGTTCCTGACCGCCAAGGACGACACCGAGGACAAGGTCACCGGGCTCACTGTCGGCGGCGACGACTACGTCACCAAACCGTTCAGCCTCGACGAGGTCGTGGCCCGGATCCGCGCCGTGCTCCGCCGCACCCAGCCGCTCCAGGACGACGACGCCGTCATCCGCGTCGATGACCTGGAGCTCGACGACGACGCCCACGAGGTACGCCGCGGCGGCACCGTGATCGAGCTGTCGCCGACCGAATTCAAGCTGCTGCGGTACCTGATGCTCAACCCGAACCGGGTGCTGTCCAAGGCGCAGATCCTGGACCACGTCTGGGAGTACGACTTCAACGGGGACGCCTCAATCGTCGAGTCCTACATCTCCTACCTCCGGCGCAAGGTGGACATCGACCCCTCCGCCCCGGCCCTGATCCAGACCAAGCGGGGCGTCGGCTACGTGCTGCGGACGGCCGAGAAGCGCTGACCTTGCTGCACCGCTGGAAGACGGCGTCGCTGCGCTCGCAGCTGGTCGCCATCATGATGGCCCTGATGCTCGTGGCACTCACCGCCACGGGCGCGGGCACGCTCGCGCTGCTGCACAGCTACCTGCAGGGCCAGGTCGACGACAAGCTCAAGGCCGCCGTCGGAACAGCGCGGCAGCAGCAGTCCTTCAGCCAGCTGCAGGACCAGAACTCGAACGTCCCCACCGACTACTCGTTGATGCTCTTCAGCCCGGGCCAGCCCACCTACATCTTCGGCGGCTCGAAGGGATCGCGCCCGGCCATCGCCGACATCACGCCCGAACAGGCACACGAACGGGGCGAGGCCCCGTTCCAGGTCCGCGGCACCGACGGGCGGAACTGGCGCGTGGTGGCGGTCAACGTCCTCGACGGCAACCAGCGGGCCGCCGTCGTCGTCATCGGGCTGCCGCTCTACCCGGTGGATTCGGTCATGGAGCACGCCACGCTCGTGGTGGTCGGGGTGGGACTGCTGACCCTGGTGCTGGCCTTCTTCATCGCCACCTGGACCGTCACCCGGTCCTTCCGGCCGCTCGCGCGGGTGGAGAAAACCGCGGCCGCGATCGCCGCCGGGGACCTCTCCCGGCGTGTGGAGGTGGAAAATCCGGACACCGAAGTCGGCCGGCTCAGCCGGTCGCTGAATGCCATGCTGGCGCACATCGAAGCCGCCTTCGCCGCGCGGATGGCGTCCGAGGCGCGGATGCGCCGGTTTGCCGCGGACGCCTCCCATGAACTGCGCACCCCGCTGGTGACCATCCGCGGCTACTCCGAGCTGTACCGGCACGGCGCGCTGTCCACCCCGGAAGACGTCGGCACGGCCATGAGCCGGATCGAGAGCGAGGCCAAGCGGATGGGTGCCATGGTGGAGGACCTGTTGTTGCTGGCGCGGATCGATGAGCAGCGCCCGCTGCAGCAAAAGCCCGTGGACCTGCTGCTGATCGCCCACGATGCCGTGGTCGACACCCAGGCCAGCGACCGCAGCAGGGTGATCTCGCTCCGCGGGCTCGACGGCGGCGCAGGCGCCGCAGCTCCGGTGATGGGCGACGAGGCCAAGCTCCGGCAGGTGGTGGGCAACCTGGTCGGCAACGCCCTGCGGTACACCCCGGAAGGGTCCCCGATCGAACTCGCCGTGGGCGTTCGGACCGACGACGCCGGAATCCGCCACTCGGTGATCGAGGTCCGCGACCACGGTCCCGGCGTTTCGGAGGACGAGGCCGCCAGGATCTTTGAGCGTTTCTACCGGGCCGATACGTCCCGGACCCGGGAAACGGGCGGCAGCGGCCTGGGCCTGGCGATCGTGGCAGCTATCGTGGGTTCGCATTCAGGCACGGTCCGGGTGCAGCCCACCGAGGGCGGCGGCGCGACCCTCGTGGTCAGCCTGCCGTATCTGGCGGAAGCGGAGGCACACGCGGAGGCGCCGGCGGAGACGGCCGACGACTCGGCCGACGACTCGGCCGACGCCGGAGCCGGAGCGCCGCAAGCCGGCCCCGAGGCGTCGGAGGCCGGCGCCGAAGCGTCGGAGGCATCTGCGGGTGCATCGGGTCCGGAGACTGGACGCGGCGGCGCAGCCCGCGGCTAGGTTTTCCACATAGCGGCTTGCACCGCTATGGCCAGCGGCGCGGACCGGCCTACGCTCGCAGTGTCCGGAAGGTCCGGACGACCCCCACACCGGGCAGCCGGGGACCCCGGCCGGCGACGAACGCCGGCTCCCCGGCTGCCTGCAGGATCCCCGAAAGGCAATCCCGTGAGCATCATCTCCGTCGACACCGACCTGCTCCAGCTCAAGTCCGCCAACGTCCAGGCCACCGTCGACCGCATCAGCGCGGACGTCCAGGCCATGAAGCACGGGCTGGACGAGCTGCAGGCCAGCTGGCGCGGCTCGGCCGCCACCAACTTCCAGGCCCTGCTCGCCGAATGGTCGCTGACCCAGGCCAAGGTCGAGGCTTCGCTAGCCTCAATCAACCTGGCGCTCAACTCGGCCGCCGCCAACTACGCCCAGACCGAGCTCAGCAACGCCCAGCGTTTCAGCTAGGCGCGCTACGAGGCTCCCTAGGCCTCCGGGGTGCCCTGATGGAAGCGCAGGCGCCACTGGGCGCCGTCCAGGACCCAGAGGGAGCTGTGCAGCACCGCCCCGGCCCGGGTGTGGGTGCGGTAGGTCAGCAGCACGGAGCTGTCGCCGACGCGGTCGGCGGACAGGAGCTCCAGTTCGGCAGGGCTTCCGGGGTTTCCCTCCAGCGCCATCAGCATCTCGTCGCGGGACCAGAAGCGTCCCGAGCTGCCGATCTCGGTGAAGTCCGGGTGCAGCAGCACCGAGGTGCGGCCCAGGTCGGAGCGGGTCCCGGGGAGCAGCAGTTCGCGCTCCAGGGCCTCCACGATCAATTCGGGCAGTTCATCCGCCCCGGCGGGCTGCGGCAGCGCCTCGTCCTCGAGTTCACTGAACAGGTCAGGTTCGGCCAGGAGTGACGTCCCCCCGAACAGGGTGGGCGCCGCCGCCGGCTGTCGGGCGTCGGAGCGAGTCGGCCGGGCCGCTGCCGCCGACATCACGGGCTGGGGAGCGTGGCCCGCAGCGGGCGCCGCAGGGTCGCCGGCGCGGACAAAGCCGGGGCCTTGCCGGACAGCCACACCTTGCTGATAGGCGGTGGCGGCGGCCCGGGCACGGTCGTCCGCTGCCTCGTTGAGGTCATGGCCGGCATGGCCGCGGACCCACTCGAAGGTGTACCTGCGCCCCGCAAGTGCCTGGTCGATGTCCTTGAGCAGGTCGACGTTGAGCACCGGCTTGCCATCGGATTTCCGCCAGCCTTTACGCTTCCACCCCGGCATCCACTTCGTCACCGAGTTGATGACGTACTGGCTGTCGCACAGGATGTGCAGATCCTCGTCCGGCAGGTGGGCCGTGGCGCGGAAGAGGTCCAGGACCGCCATGAGCTCACCCTGGTTGTTGGTCCCGTGCGGCCATCCGCCGGCCCGCCAGCAGTCGTCATTCACGTACCAGGCCCAACCGGCCGGGCCTGGGTTTCCTAAAGCCGAACCGTCGGCTGCTGCTCTAATCGTCACTTCACTATCCTGCCAGACCCCGCCACCCAACGCTCCCTCACATCCGGCCCCCTCCCACCCAACGCTCCCTCAGATCCGGCGCCCGCCCACCCAACGCTCCCTCAGATCCGGCCCCCTCCCGCCCAACGCTCCCTCAGATCCGGCGCCCGCCCACCCAACGCTCCCTCAGATCCGGCGCCCTCCCCCCCAACTCTCACTCACCTCCGCCGCAAACCTGAGGGAGCGTCCACTCAACCCCGACCAAACCTGAGGGAGCGTCCCCTCAACCCCGACCAGACCTGAGGGAGCGTCCACTCAAACGCCGTCAGACCTGAGGGAGCGTTTGGGTTGGAGGCGGGGTTAAATGCCGGCGGCGGCCCCACCCGCAGGTGGGACCGCCGCCGTCGTCGAACTGGCCGTCGCTGACGGAACCGTCAGCTCAGGAGTTCAGGGCTTGGTAGCCGGGTGGTTAGAAACCGCCCATGCCGCCCATGCCGCCCATGTCGTCGCCGCCGCCCATCGGGGCACCGGCCTTCTCGGGCTTGTCGGCCACAACGGCCTCGGTGGTGAGGAACAGGCCGGCGATCGAGGCCGCGTTCTGCAGGGCAGAGCGGGTGACCTTGACCGGGTCGTTGATGCCGGCGGCCAGCAGGTCGACGTACTCGCCGGTGGCTGCGTTCAGGCCGTGGCCTGCGGACAGGCCGCGGACCTTGTCGACCACGACGCCCGGCTCGAGGCCGGCGTTGAAGGCGATCTGCTTCAGCGGGGCATCGATGGCGACGCGGACGATGTTCGCACCGGTGGCTTCGTCGCCTGCGAGCTGCAGGTTGGCGAAAGCCTTGGCGCCGGCCTGGATCAGGGCCACGCCACCGCCGGCGACGATGCCCTCTTCCACAGCAGCCTTGGCGTTGCGGACGGCGTCCTCAATGCGGTGCTTGCGCTCCTTGAGCTCGACCTCGGTTGCGGCACCGGCCTTGATGACTGCAACGCCGCCGGCCAGCTTGGCCAGGCGCTCCTGCAGCTTCTCGCGGTCGTAGTCGGAATCGGAGTTCTCGATCTCGGCACGGATCTGGGAGACGCGGCCGGCGATCTGGTCGGCGTCGCCTGCACCCTCGACGATGGTGGTCTCATCCTTGGTGACAACGACCTTGCGGGCCTTGCCGAGGAGTTCGAGGCCGGCGGTCTCAAGCTTGAGGCCGACTTCCTCGGAGATGACCTGGCCGCCGGTGAGGATGGCGATGTCGGCCAGCTGCGCCTTGCGGCGGTCGCCGAAGCCCGGGGCCTTGACGGCGACGGACTTGAAGGTGCCGCGGATCTTGTTGACGATCAGGGTGGCCAGGGCCTCGCCCTCGATGTCCTCGGCGATGATCAGCAGCGGCTTGTTGGACTGCATGACCTTCTCGAGGACCGCAACCAGTTCCTTGACGTTGGAGATCTTGGAGTTGACGATCAGGATGTACGGGTCCTCGAGGACCGTTTCCTGGCGCTCTGCGTCGGTGACGAAGTAGGCGGAGATGTAGCCCTTGTCGAAGCGCATGCCCTCGGTGAGTTCCAGCTCGAGGCCGAAGGTGTTCGACTCCTCGACGGTGATGACGCCTTCCTTGCCGACCTTGTCCAGGGCTTCAGCAATCAGCGCGCCGATTTCGTTGTCGCCGGCGGAGATGGACGCGGTGGCGGCGATCTCTTCCTTGGTCTCGATTTCCTTGGCGGAGGCCAGGAGCTCGCGGGTGACCGCGTCAACGGCCTTCTCGATGCCGCGCTTGAGGGACAGCGGGTCAGCGCCGGCCGCGACGTTGCGCAGGCCTTCCTTGACGAGGGCCTGGGCCAGCACGGTGGCCGTGGTGGTGCCGTCACCGGCGACGTCGTCGGTCTTCTTGGCGACTTCCTTGACCAGCTCGGCGCCGATCTTCTCGTACGGGTCGTCCAGTTCGATCTCCTTGGCGATGGAAACACCATCGTTGGTGATCGTGGGGGCGCCCCACTTCTTTTCGAGGACGACGTTGCGTCCACGCGGGCCGAGGGTGACCTTGACGGCGTCGGCGAGGATGTTCAGGCCCCGCTCAAGACCGCGGCGTGCCTCTTCATCAAATGCAATGATCTTGGCCATAACGGCAGTAGTCCTTTCGGGACAGTCGTTAAGAATGAACCGTGGCTTTGGTGCCCGCGACGGACGATCCCTGCCCGGCAGCCTCTGTACGCCGCCGGGCCGGGGATCTCACCCCAGCCAGGTATTTCTTCGCTCCCGGCCCCTTCCGCCGCCCCGCCGCCGCCGGCGAAACCGGGCGTCGTCTTAGCAGTCAGTACTCGGGAGTGCTAAGTCAATAATTAGCACTCCCCCGGGGAGAGTGCAAGCAGTGGCCGGCGCGGGGGCGGCCCTGCCGGGCGCGCTTCGCTAGGAGCGATCAGGAAGCGCTGCTGCGGGCGGTTTCCGCGCCCGTCATCTTGGCCGAATTGTCCGGGCCGAACGTGTAGATCATGTACGCGGCAGCGGTGACGTCGCCGTTGCTGTCGAAGTTGACCGGGCCGGACTCGCCGTCGTAGTCGGGCCGCTTGTCCCGGCGCAGGACGTCCAGGCACTCCTGGTAGCCCTTGCAGGCCAGCGTTTCCCCGGAATCACCGCCGCCGTTAGGGACCGATCCGCCGGAGACGGCGAGAAGCTTCGAGGCGATGGAAGCCCCGGCGTCGTCCTGGGCCGCCGCGGCCGCGATCGCGGCCAGGTTCACGGCGTCATAGGTCTCCGCCGCGTAGGCCATGTCCTTGAGCCCGGGGTCGACGGCCACGAGTTCGGCCTGGAAGTGCGCCGAGGGGAAAGTCCCGGGCAGGAGACCCCGGGCGCCGTCCAGGGCTTTCGACCCGAGGCCGGCACCGTACTGGTTGACGGCCCCGTCGCTGAGGATCAGTTTCGACCCGGCCAGGCCGGCGTTGTTGAGTTCGGCGATCGCGCCCTGGGCCCCGCCGCGGGCCACGAGCACGACGGCGTCCGGGGCGGCTTGCTTGGCGGTCGCGGCAGCCTGCTGCGCCTGGCCGGGTTTGAACTCGGCGTCCACCGAGGTGCCCAGTCCGGCGGCCTTGGCGGCCGCCGACACGGCGACGGAGACGTCCTTGCCGTAGTCGCCTTCCTCGTGCACCACGGCTATCGTCTTCGCGCCGCCGTCCTTGGCCAGCTTGACCAGGACCGAGGCCTGGGCGATGTCCGCCGCGGCGGTGCGGAAGTAGTAGCCGCCGCTCTTGTAGCTCGTGAGCCCCGGGGCGGTGTTGGCCGGGGAAATGACCGCCACCTTGGCCCGTGCCAGCACGTCGATGGCGTCCGCTGCGCGGCTGGAGTCGGTGGGTCCGATCACGACGTCGGCCTTGGCCGCCACGAGATCCCGTGCCCGGGCGCCGGTGTCGGTGCCGATGGCCTCCGGCAGGAGCTCCACCGGCTTGCCCTTGTGCCCGCCGGCGGCGTTGATTTCCTTGACCGCGAGCTTCGCCGCCGCCAGCTGGGATGCGTTGAGGAAGTCCTGGTTTCCGGTGTTGTCCAGGATGAGGCCGATGCGCAGGATGCCGTCCCCGCTGGCATCCACTGTCGCCACCCGGGCGTTGCCGGCCGGGCCTGCGCACGCGGCCAGCGACGCTCCGGCCAGGAGCGCGACGACGGCGGCTGCCGCGGCACGCGCCGGACGGCGGCCTGCGGCCAGGCCGCGGGCGGCCCCGCGCGCCCTGGCGCCGGCTGGCTCGCGGGACGGTACTGCTGCGAGCGGCACTAGGCGGGCCTGACGTTCTCGGCCTGCGGACCCTTGTCCCCTTCGCCGACTTCCAGCTCCACGCGCTGGCCCTCGGCCAGGGAGCGGTAGCCGTCGGCGACGATGGCTGACCAGTGCACGAAGACGTCGGCGCCGGAGCTGTCGACGGTGATGAAGCCGTAGCCCTTCTCGGCGTTAAACCACTTGACGGTCCCCAGTGCCATGTTTTCCACGCTTTCAGCTAGCTTGCTCCCGGACCACCCCACTGTGGCCCGGGGTTGCGGAACGAAGTCCGCAGCCACTCTAACCGGCGCCCACGGTCCGGGCGCCGGCGTCGGCGCCGATCCGCCGCGAAAGTTATTCACGCGTAACCGGGCACCGTACCGCGGCGTTACTGGAAGCCGGGGCCGAGCACGACGACCAGCGGCATCTGGAACTCCGCCGAATCCACCACGGTGCCGATCCCGAGCAGGGCCGCCAGCGCTTCGGCGTTAGCCTTCTGCGCCGGACCGCTGTAGTACACGACGGAGGTCTGCTGCGGTGCGCCGCCCCAGTTGGCTACCGGGCCTGCGGCCCAGCCGTCCGCGGTGACGGTGGACCCGACGCGGCCGGCGAGGCCCGGCGTCGTGGTTCCGTTGTAGATCGCCACGGGCTGGGTCTTGTCGACGCCGGCTTCCGGTGAAGCGGTTGGCGTCGTGGCCGTTGGCTTGGGGCTGGCGGTGGGGCTGTTGCTCGCCGTCGGGCCGCTGCTCGCGGTCGCGCCCGCGGTGGGCGCCTGGGATGCGGTGGCGTTGCTGGCGGCCTGGTCAACGGCGACGGCGGCGGGGCCGGAGCCGGCGAAACCCAGTTTGGGCAGCAGGAGGAAGGCGAACAGACCGATCGCCAGGGCCACGGCTCCCACCGCGAGGATGGGGCCCAGGCGGCGCGTTCCGGCCGCCGCGACGGCCCGGTGGACCCCCTGGCGCGTGGAGGTCTCCGGGACCCGATCGAATTCGTCCCGAGCGTATTTGGTCATGGTAAAACGACGTCCTTGCTGATTTTCTGGCTGGGGTCCGACGCCGGACTCCGCGCGGATTTTCCGCGCTTCCGGCCGGACCTGACGCGTGTCTACGCGTCCGAGCCCAAACGGCGTGCAGTACGGGCACGTTGTCGTGACGTACGTAGTCTACGCAATCTCTTCACGAGCATGGGATCGTGGGCCAGCGCCGCCTCGGTGTCGATCAGCGCGTTCAGGAGCTGGTAGTAGTGCGTGGCGGAGAGGTCGAAAAGCTCCCGGATCGCCTGTTCCTTGGCGCCGGCGTACTTCCACCACTGGCGTTCCAGGGCCAGCATCTGCCGGTCCCGGCTGCTCAGCGGCGAGTCGGCCGCGTCCGTCTGCGCTGCGGCGTCCTCCGCCGGCAGGTACTCGGATGCTGCTTCAGCCACTGCCGCTCCCCCGTTTATGCCAATAGGTCCGCGTTGTATTTTACGGCTGAATAACAGGCTTGTCATTTGCCGGTCCGCGCCGGCGGCCCGCGGGCCTGCGAGAATGGGACGGTGCTGGACCCCTACGACACCGATGCGCTCTTCTCCCTCGCCCCCGGACCCGGCGGCCCGGAAGGGACGGCGTCGACAGATTTTGCGGCCATGGCTGCAGCGCCGTTGGAGGACCTCGTGGCGCCGGATTGGGCCGTGGTCCTGGCGCCGGTGGAGGCGCAGCTGCGCTCGGCCCTGCGGTTCTGTGCCGACGAGGCCGCGGCCGGCCACGCCGTGCTGCCAGCGGCTTCCAGCGTGCTGCGGGCCTTCCGGCAGCCGTTCTCCGAGGTGCGGGTCCTCGTAGTCGGGCAGGATCCCTACCCCACCCCGGGGCATGCGATCGGACTGGCCTTCGCTGTGGACGGCACGACCCGGCCCATCCCGCGCAGCCTCGCCAACATCTACAAGGAACTGGAGGCGGATCTGGGGCTACCGGCGCGGGTCCACGGGGACCTGGGCCGCTGGGCCGAGCAGGGGGTGCTCCTGCTCAACCGGGTCCTCAGCGTGCGGGCCGGCGCCGCCGGTTCGCACCGCAAAAAGGGCTGGGAGGACGTGACCGCCGCCGCCATCACGGCCCTGGCCGACCGGCGCAACGAGGACGGCAGGCCAGTGCCGCTGGTGGCGATTCTCTGGGGCAAGGACGCCGAAGGGGTACGGCCGCTGCTGGGCCAGACCGCCGTGCTCGCCAGCGCCCACCCCAGTCCGCTCTCCGCTGCCCGCGGCTTCTTCGGTTCCCGGCCCTTCAGCCGCGCCAACGAACTGCTCACCGAGCAGGGCGACGGCGCCGTCGATTGGGAACTGCAGCCGCTGCCCTGACCGGTTTCTTGGCTAGGCTTGGCTGCATGACTTCCGTTCCCGCCGCCACCTCCGCCAACCGGAACTCCCGGCCGCAGACTACCCTCACGGTCCTGCGCCGCGAGCAGCTGTCCCCGCATATGGTCCGGATCGTGGCCGGCGGACCCGGCTTCGCGAGCTACGTCAACAATGCCTACGTCGACCGGTACATCAAGATCGCCTTCCCGCAGCCGGGCATCGACTACCCGCAGCCGCTGGATCTGTGGGCCGTGCGCGAATCCCATCCCCGCGACCAGTGGCCCCACACCCGGACCTACACCGTCCGCTGGGTGGACGAAGACGCCGCGGAGCTCGCCATCGATTTCGTCATCCACGGCGACGAGGGACTCGCCGGCCCGTGGGCCGCCTCCGCCCGGCCCGGGGACGAGCTCATCTTCACCGGCCCCGGCGGCGGCTACAACCCCGACCGGACGGCCGACTGGCACCTCTTCGCGGGCGACGAGTCGGCCCTGCCGGCCATCGGCGCGGTCCTTGAAGCGCTCCCGGCGGACGCCCGCGGACTGGCCTTCCTTGAAGTGGACAGCGAGGCGGACATCCTGCCGCTTGAGGCGCCTGCCGGCGTCGAACTCCGCTGGCTCCTGCGGCGGGGTGCCCCGGCGGGCGGGGCGGACCTGCTGCCGGAGGCGGTCCGGACGGCATCGTGGCCCGACGGCAGGGTGTCCGTCTTCGCCCATGGGGAACGCGGCTACATGAAGGCCCTGCGGCAGGTGTTCTTCGCCGAGCGCGGTCTCGAACGCGGACAGGTCTCCCTGTCCGGATACTGGGCGCGCGGCCGCGTGGAGGACGACTTCCAGGCCGAGAAGAAACTCCCGATCGGAAAGATCTAGGCCTAGCGGCGCCGTGCCCGGCGCCGCTCGTTGCTGGCCAGGCTGCGGGTCAGCGGCCGGGCGAGCGTGTCGCCCAGGACAATGCCGGCGGCCACTCCGAGGACGATCGCACCGGCGCTGAGCATGCCGCCGGCGCCCATCAGGATCTCCGATTCCTCGATCGTCAAAACATACATCGACCGGAATATGGTCAGGCCCGGCAGCAGGATCAGCGCCGCGGGCACGGCGACCACCAGCTGCGGGGCGCCCATCCGCAGCGCCACGACGCGGGCCAGCAGGCCGATCACGACGGCGGCCACGGCCGGTGCGAAGCGGGGCCCGATGCCGACGGCGGTGCCCCCGATCAGGGCCAGGTGGCCCACCACGCCGACGGCCGCCGTCGGAAGCAGCAGCTTGGGCGAGGTCTGCTCGGTGACGCCGATCGCGACGACGGCGATGGCCACCAGCGGAACGAGCAGCCACAACGGATACCGGGGCGGGAATGTTTCCGTGACGTCGATGGACTGCATCCCCGTCATCGCGCCGACGACGAAGCCGACGGCGATCCCGGCGACGAGCGCGCCGAAGGTGAGCATGGTGGAGAGGAACCGGCCGGCGGCGGTCACCGGGAAGCCGTTGATCGCATCCTGCACGGAGGAGACGAGCCGTCCGGTGGGCAGCAGCAGCAGGATGCCGCCGACCACGACGATGGCGGGCGCGATATGGATTCCCAGTGGGTCGCCGAACCGCCACAGCAGCAGGGCGACGAGGGTGACCACGAACGAACAGGCGGCCGTGATGAAGAAGTCCGGGGTGCGCCAGCGGCCCAGCTGCCGGGCGAGCAGGCTGACCAGCAGGTTGGACAGGAACGCGATCCCGGAGGCGGCCAGGCCGCCGCCGAGCACGCCGACGAACACGGCGGAGAACACGCCGAAGGCCACCGTGACCATCCAGCGCGGGAACGGCTTCGCGCTGTGGGTGATGTCTTCGAGCCGGCGTACCGCTTCCTCGCGGCCGACCCCGCCGGCGACGATGTCCGTAACCAGCTGATGGACTTCGGCAAGGCCGGCGTAGTTGTTGGTCCAGGACCGCACCACGCGCAGCAGCGAGATGGGCGTCTGATCCTTGGGGGCGTAGTTGATGGCCACCGACTGGTTGGTGATGTCCACCTCGATGTTCTTCAGCCCCAGCGCCGCGGTGATCGCGATGATGCTGGTTTCGACCTCAAGGGCGCCGGCACCGTACCGGAACATCGCTTCGGCGAGCTTCAGGGCGAAGTCGATCGTTTTGCGGGCGGAGGCATCCACGCCGCCGACCTGGATCATCGGGTTGGCGTAGGGGCTTCCGGCGAGGCGGTCCACGATGCTCAGCGGCGCGGTCGGGGGATTCTCGCCCTGGACGAGCCGGCGGAGCATGCGTTTCGCTGCGACGTTCTGGCGGACCTGCAGCGGGGACATCGGCTGGGTCCGGGGCAGACCGTCGGTGTGGGGCCCGCGGCGGCCGTCGGGTGGGTTTGTCATTCCGGCCTCCTCACAAATCTGGCTGGCGGGCGTCTAGTAGAACTGCTGGCCCGTGCGCCGCGTGTACAGCTGGCGGGCGACCCGCTCCCCCGCGGCCGTCCAGGCCTTGTACTTCAGCGGGCTGAGCACCTGGTCGTAGCATCCGACGAAGTCGGTCACGGTCTTGCTGAAGCTGGTCTTGAACAGGCCCAGCCCGTGGAACGGGTTGGAGGTGTCCTTCAGCTTGTCGCTGGGCGGGGTGCCGCAGAAGTCGTACTCGGTGCACCCCAGTTCCTTGAGCTGGTTGATGGCGGTCCACTGCACCAGGTGCGAGTCACCGTACTGGCTGCGCTTCTGCAGCGAACCGCCGTCCTTGTAGGTGCCCTTGCGGCCGTAGTTGATGACGAACGCCCCGACCGACGGGACACCGTTTTCGTAGACAAAGAGGAGCCGGCCCTGGCCGCGGTCGAGGAAGTTGGTCCAGAACTGCCGGTAGTACTCGTACTCCCGGACCCGGACCTGCGACTTGGCCTCCACGGTGGTCGTCATCAGCGCGTACATGGCGCGGAAGTTCTCTTCGGTGGGCTCGGCGTTGTGGACTTCGACGCCCTCGCGGATGGCGCGGCGGACGGCATTGCGGCCGCGCGAGTGCAGGTTGCGCAGCAGCTGGTTCTCCTGCGGGGAGATGTCCAGCAACGCGGTCGAGTCGTTGGGCTGCAGGTTGGGGGTCTTCACCAGGCCCGCGCCTTCGAGGACCCGGCGTGCGTCGTCGGAGAGCACGATGTCGGGTTCGATCTTGATCGCGAAAACGCCCAGCCGGGAGCGTTTGACGAACTCGGCGTTGGCGGCCGCGATGCCCGGAATGTCGTCGACCGAGGCGACGTCGGGGCCCTTGATCAGGTACCAGAGCTTGCCCAGGAGTGGGAAGGACTTTTCCAGGACGAGGTTGTAGCTGGTGTAGTCGGCCGTTTCGTAGACCAGGTGCAGGGGCTTCCAGCCGAAGTGTTGCTTGACCTCGGCGAAGGCTTCGGATTGCAGCAGGTTCCCGCCGTTGGGGTTTGCGGTGACGTGGGCATCCCAGTTGGCGACCTCTTCGGCGGAGGCAAAGCGGGCAGTGAATTCTCGCAAGGGTGCGGTATCCAATCTTCGCGGAACAAGCTTCGGCGGCATGGCTGGCATGCAGCCTCAAGTCTATCGGGCGGCCGGGACGGTTAAGCTGGATGCCATGCACGCGCAGCAGGAACCGCCAGCCCGTCCCCTGGATCCCCGAGGGAAGGAGGCGGCCGCTCCCGGCCGCGGCGCCCAGGCCGTGGCCCTGCTGGTGCTGCTGGCCGCGTCGGCGCTGGTCGCGGCCCTCGGCGGGCTGGCAACCGGCAGCAACGTCGACGGCTGGTACGCCGCCGCGGACAAGGCGCCGTGGACCCCGCCGAACTGGGTCTTTGGGCCGGTCTGGACCATCCTGTACATCGCGATGGCCGTCGCCGCGTGGCTGGTCTGGCGCCGCCGGGCCGCCGGCACCCGGGCGGCCCTCACGGTGTACGCCGTCCAGCTGGTGCTGAACCTGCTGTGGACGCCGGCGTTCTTCGGCTTGTACCCGGCGTGGGGCACCCCCGCGCTGTGGGCTGCATTCGCCATTATCGTCGCGCTGGCGGTGGCCGTGGCTGTCACGGTGCTGCGGTTTGGTCCGATCAGCCGGGCCGCCGGACTGCTGATGCTGCCCTACCTGACCTGGGTGGTGTTCGCGTCGTCCCTGAACCTGTGGGCGGCGCTGCACAACTAGGGAATCAGCACTCCACGACGTTGACGGCAAGGCCGCCCATGGCGGTTTCCTTGTATTTGGAGGACATGTCTTTGCCGGTTTCGCGCATGGTGATGATGACTTCGTCGAGGGAGACCCGGTGGGAGCCGTCACCCCAGAGGGCCATTTTGGCGGCGTTGATCGCTTTGGCCGCGGCGATCGCGTTCCGTTCGATGCAGGGGATCTGGACGAGCCCGCCGATCGGATCGCAGGTCAGGCCGAGGTTGTGTTCCATCGCGATTTCCGCGGCGTTTTCGACCTGCGCGGGGGTCCCGCCGAGGACTTCGGCGAGCCCGGCGGCGGCCATCGAGGACGCGGAGCCGACCTCGCCCTGGCAGCCGACCTCGGCGCCGGAGATCGAGGCCTGTTCCTTGTAGAGGACCCCGACGGCGGCGGCAGCGAGCAGGAACTTGATCACCGTCTCGTCCCGGTCGGCCTGGGTGGCTTGGTCCATGCCGGGGGCGAAGTGCAGGGCGTAGTACAGCACGGCCGGGATGATCCCGGCGGCGCCGTTGGTCGGTGCGGTCACGACCCGGCCGCCGGAGGCGTTTTCCTCGTTCACGGCCAGGGCAATGAGGTTGACCCATTCCTGCCAGTATTTCGGGTCCCGGTAGTCCGGGTCTTCCTTGCAGCTTTCCTTCATCAGCCGCTCGTGCCAGTCCGGGGCGCGGCGGCGGACCTTCAGCCCGCCCGGCAGCAGGCCCTCGCGTTTGAGCGAGGTCTGAACGCATTCGGCCATCACCGCGTAGATGTGCAGCAGCCCGGCGCGGATCTCGTCCTCGGTCCGGGCGGCGCGTTCGTTGACCAGCATGATGTCGCTGATCGACAGGCCCGTCGCCCTGCAGTGTTCGAGCAGTTCCGCCGCGGTGCGGAACGGCAGGGGCAGCTCCTCGATGGACTCGTCGAGTTCCTTCAGCGCCGCGTCCTCCTCGCCCTCGCGGACGATGAAGCCGCCGCCGACGGAAAAGAACGTCGCAGCGTGCAGGACCGTGCCGCCGTCGTCCGCGACGGTGAACGTCATCCCGTTGGTGTGCCGGGGCAGCACCGTCAGCGGGCGCAGCACCATGTCCTTCACCCCGTACGGCAGGGGCACGGCCCCGGCAAGGTTCAGGACACCGGTCTCCGCGATCGCGGCCAACCGTTCCTCGACCTCCGCGGGCAGGATCGTCTCCGGGTGGAAGCCCTCCAGGCCCAGCAGGATCGCCGTCATCGTCCCGTGCCCGTGCCCGGTCGCAGCCAGCGACCCATAGAGATCAACCCGCAGCGAGGCCACCGCCCCCAGGTTGCCGGAAGCTTTGAGTTCCTCGGCGAAGACCGCGGCGGCCCGCATGGGGCCCACGGTGTGCGAGCTGGACGGCCCAATTCCGATGGAAAAAAGGTCGAAGACTCCAACAGCCATTCCTGAATCCTAACTAGACACTGCTTCTTGAGCGTTTGGGTGGCGGTCGGCCGGTTGGTGGCGGTTGGGCGAGCTCCTCCGCGTGCTCGGTCGGCGCCGCCCGCTGAGCGGACGTCGCACTCCCTTAGACGCACGCTTCCGGACCCCGCCCAACCGCCGTTTGCCCGTCACCCGAGCGCGTGGCCCCTGTGCGCCGCCTTGGTGCGACGATGCACGAGGGGCCGGCGGAGCCGGGCTTTTCGAAAGCGTGCGTCTAAGCGAGGAACGAGCGAGCACGCGTGAAAAGTCCGGTCCGCCGGTCCCGGAGCCAGCCCGGGAAGGACCGGCCACAGGTCGGTCAGGCTAGGTTAGCAACCGAAGGGTAGAGCGGGTGGGCGGCGGCGAGGGCCTGGACGCGGTCGCGGAGTCCGGTCAGGTCCGCGCCGGCGTCGGCGGTCAACGCTTCGGCGATGATGTCCGCGACTTCGGTGAAGGCGGCCTCGCCGAACCCGCGGGTGGCCAGGGCCGGGGTGCCGATCCGCAGCCCGGAGGTGACCATCGGCGGGCGCGGGTCGAACGGGACGGCGTTGCGGTTGACCGTGATGTCGATCGCGGCAAGCCGGTCCTCGGCTTCCTGGCCGTTGAGCTCGCAGTCCCGCAGGTCCACGAGGACCAGGTGCACGTCGGTCCCGCCGGAGACCACGCTGATGCCCTTGGCCGTCACATCGTCCTGGACCAGGCGCTCGGCGAGGATCCGGGCGCCGGCCAGGACGCGCTCCTGGCGTTCCTTGAACTCCGCCGAGGCGGCGACCTTGAACGCCACGGCCTTGCCCGCGATGACGTGCTCCAGCGGGCCGCCCTGCTGGCCCGGGAACACGGCCGAGTTGATCTTCTTGGCGATGTCCGCGTCGTTGGAAAGGATGATCCCGCCGCGCGGACCGGCGAGGGTCTTGTGCGTCGTGGAGGTCGTCACGTGCGCGTGCGGGACCGGGGAGGGGTGCAGCCCGGCCGCGACGAGCCCGGCGAAGTGCGCCATGTCCACCATCAGGTACGCACCGACCGAGTCGGCGATCCGGCGGAACTCCGCGAAGTCCAGCTGCCGGGCGTACGCGGACCAGCCGGCCACGATCAGCTGCGGTTTGTGTTCCTGGGCGAGGCGTTCGACCTCGACCATGTCGATCCGGTGGTCATCCTCGCGGACCTGGTACGGGATGACGTTGTAGAGCCGGCCGGAGAAGTTGATCTTCATGCCGTGCGTCAGGTGCCCGCCGTGGGCCAGGTTCAGGCCCATGATGGTGTCGCCCGGGCGGATCAGGGCGTGCATGACCGAGGCGTTCGCCTGCGCACCGGAGTGCGGCTGGACGTTCGCGTATTCGGCGCCGAACAGGGCCTTGACCCGGTCGATCGCGAGCTGCTCGATCACGTCGACGTGTTCGCAGCCGCCGTAGTAGCGCTTGCCCGGGTAGCCCTCGGCGTACTTGTTCGTCAGCACCGAGCCCTGCGCCTGCATAACAGCGCGGGCGGTGTGGTTCTCCGAGGCGATCATCTCGAGGCCGTCGCGCTGGCGGCCCAGTTCCGCGTCGATCTGCACGGCGATCTCCGGATCCAGGGCGTACAGGTCAGCGTCCAGCGACGGGGACACAACCTGCTCGAACGCCGTGCCGGCGGCCGTCGTCGAGCCGGTCACAGTTCGCCGCCGTTCTTGGAGGCGTAATCCTGGGCGGAAAGCAGCGGACCCTCGGATACGGCGGCCACCTTGAACAGCCAGCCGGCGCCGTAGGGGTCGCTGTTGATCAGTGCCGGATCGGACACGACGGCGTCGTTGATCTCGGTGACCTCGCCCGTGACCGGGGCGTAGAGATCCGAAACGGACTTCGTCGACTCGACCTCGCCGCAGGTCTCGCCCGCGGTCACCGCGGAGCCGACCTCGGGCAGGTCAACGTAAACGATGTCACCCAGCGCGTCCGTGGCGACCGCCGAGATGCCGATGGACACGACGTCGGTGCCGTCCTCCCGGGCAACCCACTCATGCTCGTCGGAGTACTGAAGTTCGGGAGCTACTTTTGCCATGAAATTTCCTAAGTTTTAGAGGGTTAAAATCTGGAGCGATCCAAGAGGGGCCCGCAATCGAGGGGCGGCCGTCGGCCGTTTTCGAAAGCGTGCGTCTAAGCGGGGGCCCACGCCGTCAGGGTTCCCTGGCCGAGCTTGCGAGGCTAGGGAGACGGTGGGGAGAACGAGCGAGCACGCGTGAAAACTGTGGCTGGCCGGCGCCGGGCCGCAGGTGCCGCGCCCAAGCCGGGTGCGAGCACCACGAGAGGGTTACTTTTGGCGCTTGTAGAACGGCAGGGCGACGACCTCGAACGGTTCGGGCTTGCCGCGGAGATCGATGTCCAGGGCGGTGCCGGGTTCGGTGAAGGCGACGTCGACGTAGGCCATCGCGACCGGGTAGCCCAGGGTCGGGGACGGCTGGCCGGAGGTGACCTCGCCGACGACGTTGCCGTCCTTGAGGACCGGGTAGTGGCCGCGGCCGGCCCGGCGCCCGAGGCCCTTGAGCCCGACGAGCCTGCGTCCGGTGCTGGTGCCGGCGCCGGCTTCCTTCTTCGCGGCCAGGGCGGCCTTTCCGACGAAGTCGCCATCCTTGGACAGCGCGACGACGGGGCCCAGCCCGGCAGCGAACGGGTCGCCCTCGAGGGAGAGCTCGTTGCCGTAGAGCGGCATACCGGCCTCAAGGCGCAGCGAGTCGCGGGAGGCGAGCCCGGCGGGGGTCAGCTCGCCGTCCTCGGCGATGGCGATGAGCGCCTGCCAGAGGGCGGCGGCGTCCTCGTTGGCCACGAAGATTTCGAAGCCGTCTTCCCCGGTGTAGCCGGTGCGGGCCAGGAGGAGGTCCCTGCCGGCGCCGCCCACCATGAACGGAACCTCGACGGCGGCGTAGTACTTCAGGCCGGTGACCAGGTCGTGCTGGGCAGCGGGAACCAGACGGAGCAGGATGGCCTCCGCTTTCGGGCCCTGGACCGCGACCAGCGAGATCTCGGCGGAAGCGTCCTGAACCGTGACGTCGTAGTTTGCAGCCCGCGCGGCCAGCTCCGCGGCGACGACCTTGGCGTTGCCGGCGTTGGGGACCACGAGGAACTTGTCGGTGCCGTCGGCCGCCGCCGGGCGCCGGTAGGTGATGAGGTCGTCGATGATGCCGCCGTCCTCGTTGCAGATCAGCGAGTACTTGGCCTTGCCGACTGCCATGGCAGAGATCTTGCCGACGAGGGCGTAGTCGAGGAAGGCGGCGGCGTCCGGGCCGGTGACCCAGACTTCGCCCATGTGGGAGAGGTCGAACAGGCCCGCGGCGGTCCGGACGGCGTGGTGTTCGGCGAGCTCCGAGCCGTACTTGAGCGGCATCTGCCAGCCGCCGAAGTCCGTGAAGGAGGCGCCGAGCTTTTTGTGCTCTTCGTAGAGCGCGGTGTAGTTCTCAGTCATCGTTGGCTGTCCTTAGTTGGCGGAGTCTGCGGAGTCGTCGGAGTGATCTTCGAAGGCTTCGAGGGGAGGGCAGGAGCAGATCAGGTTCCGGTCGCCGGCGGCGCCGTCGATCCGGCCGACCGGCGGGAAGTACTTGTCCTGCCTGAGCGTGTGCACGGGGAAGACAGCCTGTTCGCGGGGGTAGGCGCGCTCCCAGTCGGTGCTGATCACGGCGGCCGCGGTGTGCGGGGCGTTGCGCAGCGGGCTGTGCTCCACGGTGAAGTCGCCGTGTGCCACCTGGTCGATTTCCTTGCGGATGGTGATCATCGCCGTGATGAACCGGTCGATCTCGCCGAGGTCTTCGGACTCGGTGGGCTCGACCATCAGGGTCCCGGCCACCGGGAACGCCAGGGTCGGGGCGTGGAAGCCGTAGTCGATCAGGCGCTTGGCGACGTCCTCGGCGGTCACCCCGGTCTTGGCGGTGAGTTCGCGCAGGTCCAGGATGCACTCGTGCGCCACGAGCCCGCCCTCACCGGTGTAGAGCACCGGGAAGTGGTCGTTGAGGCGGGCCGCGATGTAGTTCGCCGCGAGCAGCGCGGACTTGGTGGCCTCGGTCAGGCCCTGCCCGCCCATCAGCTTCACGTAAGCCCAGGAAATCGGCAGCACACCGGCCGAGCCGTAGCGGGAGGCGGAGATCGGGGTGCCCTCGGCGCCGTTGGCCGGGTCGGCCGCGTTGCCGGGCATGAACGGGGCCAGGTGCGCCTTGGCCGCGACCGGGCCCACGCCCGGTCCGCCGCCGCCGTGCGGGATGCAGAAGGTCTTGTGCAGGTTCAGGTGCGAGACGTCGCCGCCGAACTGGCCGGGCTGGGCGAGGCCGACGAGGGCGTTGAGGTTCGCACCGTCGATGTAGACCTGGCCGCCGGCGGCATGGATGGCGTCGCAGACCTCGCGGACGTCGGCGTCGTACACGCCGTGCGTGGACGGGTAGGTGATCATGATCGCCGACAGGGCGTCCTTGTGCTGCTCGATCTTGGCGGTGAGGTCCGCGTGGTCGATCGTGCCGTCGGAGGCGGTGGCCACGACGACGACCTTCATCCCGGCCAGGACCGCGGAGGCGGCGTTGGTGCCGTGCGCGGAAGCCGGGATCAGGCAGATGTTGCGCTGCTCATCGCCCCGGGAGCGGTGGTAGCCGCGGATGGCCAGCAGGCCCGCGAGTTCGCCCTGGGAGCCGGCGTTGGGCTGGATGGAGACCTGGTCGTAGCCGGTGATTTCGGTCAGGTCCGCTTCGAGGCCCTCGATCAGTTCGCGCCAGCCGGCGGTCTGCGCCTCGGGTGCGAAGGGGTGGATGGAGGCGAATTCCGGCCAGGAGATGGCTTCCATCTCGGCCGTGGCGTTCAGCTTCATGGTGCAGGACCCCAGCGGGATCATGGTCCGGTCCAGGGCCAGGTCCCGGTCCGAAAGGCGGCGGATGTACCGCAGCAGCTGGGTCTCGGAGCGGTGGGTGTTGAAGACCGGGTGCTGCAGGTAGTCCGAGGTGCGTTCGACGGCGGTGTCCAGGGCGAAGCCTTCAGAAGTGTCGGTGACGCTCGCACCGAAGGCGGCGACGACGTCGGCGACGATAGCCGGCGTCGTGGCTTCGTCGGCGGAGATGCCGACAGTGTCGGCGTCGATGGCGCGCAGGTTGATGCCCTTGGCGTCGGCAGCGGCGATGATCTCGGCGGCCTTGCCCGGGACGGACACGGTCACGGTGTCGAAGAACGAGGTGTGCAGGACCGACAGGCCGGCTGCCTTCAGTGAGGCGGCAATGGTCCGGGCGTGCCCGTGGACGGTCTCGGCGATAGCCTTCAGGCCGTCCGGCCCGTGGTAGACGGCGTAGAACGAGGCGACGATCGCCAGGAGCGCCTGGGCGGTGCAGATGTTGGAGGTGGCCTTCTCGCGGCGGATGTGCTGCTCGCGGGTCTGCAGCGCCAGCCGGTAAGCCGGGAGCCCGGCGTTGTCCTTGGACACACCGACGAGGCGGCCGGGCATGGAGCGTTCCAGGCCCTTCTGCACGGCCATGTACGCGGCGTGCGGGCCGCCGAAGAAAAGCGGAACGCCGAAGCGCTGGGCGGAGCCGACGGCGATGTCGGCGCCCTGTTCGCCCGGGGAGGTGATCAGGGTCAGGGAGAGCAGGTCCGCGGCGACGGTGACGAGCGCGCCGCGTTCCTTCGCGTCCGCGATGACGGCGGAGTGGTCGAAGACCCGGCCTGAGGCGCCGGGCTGCTGCAGCACGACGCCGTTGATGGCGCCGTCGGGCAGGCCCTTGGACAGATCGGCGACCTCGACCTCGAAGCCGAGGGCTTCGGCGCGGCCCTTGACGATCGCGATGGTCTGCGGGAGGCAATCGGCGTCGAGGACGGTCTTGCCGTCGTGGGCCGTCTTGTTCTTGTTGGCCCGGCGCATCATCAGCACGGCCTCGGCGACGGCAGTGGCTTCGTCCAGCAGCGAGGCGTTGGCGATGGGCAGGCCGACGAGGTCCTGGACCATGGTCTGGAAGTTCAGCAGTGCCTCGAGCCGGCCCTGGGAGATTTCGGGCTGGTAGGGGGTGTACGCGGTGTACCAGGCCGGGGCTTCGAGGATGTTGCGGCGGATGACGGCGGGCGTGACGGTGTCGTAGTAGCCCTGGCCGATCATCTGCACGGCGGTCTTGTTCTTGGCGGCCAGCTTGCGCAGCTCGGCGAGCACTTCGACTTCGCTCAGGGCCGCGGCGAGCGCGAGGTCGGAGTCCTGCCGGATGTCCTTCGGGACGGCGGTATCCACCAGAGCGTCGACGGTGTCGTAGCCGACAGCCTTCAGCATGGTGTCGACGTCGGCCTGGCGGCGGGCGCCGATGTGCCGGTCGACGAAGGACGTGGAGGCTGAGGTAACAGTCACAAGGAACTCCATAACTAAGGCGGCGCAGGGTACGCCACATTGATTCGGGTTCCTCCCCGCTCTGTATTGGACCTGAGAGTTTCCGCGCAGCCGCTTTTGTGGGGCTCCGCTTGCACCGTCGGTGAGCACGGCATGTCCTCGAGGGACGGGCCTGCTGCTTTCCAGAGTTGCCTTGCCGCGGCGGTACATGGGCCTGAGAGATTCCTGGGGAGGGTTTGCTCCTACGGCGCCTGCGTGTACCTAATGGCAGGGCTCTCCCGCCGCAGATCAGAGGCTATTCAATTGCTCGTGACCACAGTCACAACCTCCATTGTCCTATGCCGGAGGCGCGTCCGCAAACCCCACTTCTCCAGCGCAGCCTCTCCGCCCCCAGACCCCGCCGCCCCCTCCGACGCTCCCTCACTTCCGGCGCGAATTTCCGGGACGCTCCCTCACCTTCGGCACGTTTTTCCGGGACGCTCCCACGTCCGGCGCTTTTTTCGAAACGCCCCCTCACGGGATGGGCGGAGGGTCCCCCGGAAGAGCACCGGATCTGCGGGAGGGTCCCCCGAAAGGGCACCGGACCTGAGGGAGCGTCCGCCGAAAGGGCACCGGACCTGAGGGAGGTGCTGCGGGACGGGAGGGGGTTAGTTGCGCAGGCGCTCGACGGCGGCGAGCAGGTCCTCGACGCCGCCGGCGAGTTCCGGGGCCGCGCCGCCGGGGCCGCGGTCGAGCATGGCGTTGAAGTAGAGCCCGTCCCCCATGTAGAGCACCGGTCGGGCCATGGCCGGTCCGACGTCGGCCGCCAGCAGCGCCAGCCAGCTCGCCTGGACCCCGGCCATCCGACGCAGGGTTTCAGCATGGGCGACCTCGGCCAGCCGGGTGGCGGCCACGAAGACACGGTCAAGCGGGGTATCCGCCCAGACCGAGGAGCGGATGAAGTAGGCCGCAGCCCCCTCGGGCGCGGCGGCCATCGCGGCGAGGTCTTCGGCCAGGAGCCGGTCGAGGCGCTCCAGGAGCACCGCGATCATCGCTTCCTTGTTCGGGAAGTGGTAGAGCAGGCCGCCCTTGGATACCCCGGCGCGGGCGGCCACAGCATCCAGCGTCGCGGCGCGCTCCCCCTCGGCGATGAGCAGCGCTTCGAAGGCATCGAGGACCGCCTCGCGGGCTACCGGTTTTCTGGCCATGGCTTCCATCATGCCTTCCCGCGGTCGAACTTCTTAACTGTACCGTCCAGACGGTACAGTTATTTTATGAGCAGTGCACCCCTGACCTCACCCCTCCGGTCCGCCAGCCCTCCCCGGGCACCATGGCGTGACTGGCTGGCGCTCTCGCTGCTGATGTTTCCAGTGCTCCTGGTCGCAGTAGACAACACCGCCCTAACTTTCGCCCTGCCCGCGATCGCCCGCAGCCTGGACGCCACCGGAGTGCAGCTGCTGTGGATCGTGGATGCCTACCCGCTGGTGCTGGCCGGGCTGCTGGTGGCGATGGGCAGCCTGGGCGACCGGATTGGTCGGCGCCGGCTGCTCTTTATCGGCAGCACCGGCTTCGCGGCCGTCTCGGCGGTGACGGCATTCGCCCCGGCCGCCGAATGGCTGATCGCCGGGCGGGCGGGGCTGGGCTTCTTCGGCGCCATGTTGATGCCTTCAACCCTTTCCCTGATCCGGAACATCTTTCCCCAGCCCAACCGGCGGCGGCTCGCGGTGGCGATCTGGGCGGCGGGCTTCTCCGGCGGCGCCGCGCTCGGGCCGATCTTCGGCGGCTGGCTCGTGGAGCACCTCTGGTGGGGCGCGGTCCTGCTGGTGGCGGTGCCGATCATTCTGCCGCTGCTGGTCCTGGGTCCCGCACTGATCCCGGAGTCCCGGGATCCGAACCCTGGCAAGGTGGATGCGCCCAGCATTGTTCTGTCCCTGCTGGCCATGGTGCCCGCCGTCTACGGCATCAAGCTGCTGGCCACCCATGGCGTGGCACCGGAGCCGCTGCTTGCCCTGGCCGCAGGCCTGACAGCGGGATACGCGTTCGTCCGCCGCCAGCGGGCGCTGGCCGCCTCGTCTTCCTTCACTCCCCTGCTGGACCTGAGCCTGTTCGCCAACCCCGTGTTCAGCACCGCCATCACGGCCAACGTCCTGGCCCTGTTCTCCTACAACGGCTTCATCCTGTTCCTCGCCCAACACCTGCAACTGCTTGAGGGACAGAGCCCCTCGGAGTCCGGGCTGGCAATGGTCCCGGCCCTGGTGGCCACGGTCGTTGCGGGCCTGCTCGTGGTGCCGCTGGTACGCCGGGTCCGGCCGGGGTTCGTCGTGGCGGGCGGCCTGCTCCTGAGCGCGGCCGGCTATGCCGTCGTTGCGCTGGGCGACCACAGCGGCGGCCCCGGCCTGCTGCTGGCTGCCCTGCTGGTGCTGTGCCTGGGCGTCGGTGCGGCCGAGACGATTTCCAACGACCTGATCCTGGGCGCGGCGCCGGCGGCGAAATCCGGTGCGGCATCCGCCATTTCGGAAACGGGCTACGAGGTCGGCTCCCTGCTCGGCACCGCGATTCTGGGCTCGATCCTGACCGCGTCCTACCAGCGCAACCTGCAGCTTCCCGCCGGGCTGGCCGGAGCGCCGTCGAACGCCACGGCCCAGGCCGGCGAAACCCTCGCCGGCGCCTCCGAACTGGCCCAGGCCCTGCCGGCCCCGCTGGCAGAGGCGGTAAAGACCGCCGCCCGCGCCGCCTTCGACTCGGGCGTGCACATCACCGCCGCGATCGCCCTGGCCCTGATGGCCGGCGCCGCGGTGCTGGCCGGCGTCGTCCTGCGCAAGGTGCCGACGGCGTCCTGACCCACCGCCGCCGACCGCGGCGGGGACTTCGTGGACGCCGCCCGCGGCCGCGGCGGGACTTCGTGGACGCCGCCGCCGACCGCGGCGGGCCGAAGCCGTCAAGGCTTAACGACAAACGTCCGGCGCCGGGAAAACCCCGGCGCCGGACGTTTGGCAGAGGTACTGCTACTTCTTCGGCTCCGCGGTGGTGACGGAGGCCGAGGCGCGCATGGTTTCGGCGTTGACCATCCAGGCGTACTGCTCAAACTTGGCGATGAACGCGTGCAGCAGGTCGGCGGTGGTGGGATCTTGCTCGTCAACCTCGTCGTGCACCTTGCGCATGGTGCCGACGGCGGCCTCGAGGGCGGCGACGATCTTGTCGATCGCGTCCTTGGTGTTGATCAGGCCAGTGGGGAATTCGGCCAGCGCCGTGGTCTTGGAGACTGTGGAGCTGCGGCCGTCCGGAAGGGCGTGCAGGGCGCGCATGCGCTCGGCCATCTCGTCGGCGAAACCGCGGGCGGCCTCGATGATCTCGTCAAGCTGCAGGTGCAGATCCCGGAAGTTGGTGCCCACAATGTTCCAGTGCGCCTGCTTGCCCTGAACGTGAAGTTCGATCAGGTCCACGAGAACGGCCTGCATGTTGCTCGCCAGGGTAGGTGATGCTTTCATGAATCCTCCTTGATAGGAACGTCTGGATGGGCGTTATGCCTCAGACGCTACCGCAGGGAGGAGACGGCAGGCGACGGTCCGGTGCAAATTTCACGATCAGCTTACTAAGCGAGCTTACTAAGCACTCCGTGGCGCCATAGCGACGCCTAAACAGCCTGGTTCAGCACCGGTCCCTGCGGGAAAATGGCCCGGGTGATGCCGCCGGCCGTAGCCTCCGACAGCTGGGCGAGGTAATCGTTGCGCCGGCGCTGGGTAATCCGCGACTGCGGCTCAAAGCCCTGGTCCGGGTCGTCCGCGTAGTGGGCAGTGAGTCCGTCGCGCATCAGCCGGATGGCCTCCGCGCGCTGCTGCGACACGGCCGCGTGGGTGGAGCCCAGTTCCGCGGCGAGGTCCTTGACGGTCCGGTCACCAAAGTAGATTTCCTCGACGACGTACCGCATCCGCTCGGGCAGGGACTTCACGGCCGCGCGGAGGTACTGCAGGCGCTCATCGGCGAGGACCGAGCTTTCCGGCGACAGCGTTTCCGCGGCCAGCGTGTCGACGACGGCGTCGTCCAGGGGGGTGAGGGTGCGGGAGGCGTCCGCCAGGGCAGCTTCGACAACACTTTGCTGGACGCCCAGCGCCGAAGCGATCTCCTCCACCGAGGGCGTGCGGCCGAGCGCGCCCGCCAGGGTTTCCTGGACCGACATGGTCTCTTTGATCCGCCGTCGGGCCGACCTCGTGGCCCAGTCACTGGCGCGCATCTCATCGGCGAAGGCGCCGAGGATACGGCGGCGGGCGAAGGCGCCGAAGGGCACACCCAGGCCGGGATCAAAGGAGTCGGCCGAGGTAATCAGGGCCACGGCGCCAGCCGACGCCAGATCATCGCGCGAGAGGTGGGACGCCTTCGAGCACAATTCTGAGACGAGGTAGCCGACCAGCGGAAGATGCTGGATGACCATCTCGTTGCGTTCCACGCGATTCAATAGTGTTGTCCCCCCATGAGACCGGATCAGGAGTTTTAAAACCCTGAGAGCCGCACCCGCAAACGGTCCCGC
The DNA here is from genome assembly GCF_052567525.1 of Arthrobacter sp. Hor0625. NCBI lineage: Bacteria > Bacillati > Actinomycetota > Actinomycetes > Micrococcales > Micrococcaceae > Arthrobacter > Arthrobacter sp. Hor0625. Next base: position 702,447 of record NZ_CP199586.1, read on the forward strand.
ACTCCCCCCATGGGAGGCGGTGTTCGAAGCCCGGGCGCAGCACCCAGAACGAAACCTATCACCTGATCCGGAATCTGCGTGTACCCTCAGGGAAAAGCTTGGCGGAAAATGCGGGAAGCCGTAATTTGGCCGGGATGGCGGGGGAAATGGGGCCCATGGGTGCAGGGGATCTTTCGGCGGCGCTGTGGCAGGAACGAAGGCAGCTCGAGTTGCTGCTGTTCCGGCTGGAAACGCAGCGCCTTCACCTCGCCGCCGGCAACATCGAGTGGTTGTCCTTTACCGCCTCGGAGGTGGAGTCGGTACTGGACCGGCTGCGCTTCGAGGCACTGGCCAGAAATGTCGAATCGGCGGCGGTTGCGGCCGAGTGGGGGCTGCCGGCGCAGGCGACACTTATCGAACTGATTGCTGCAGCGCCGCCGGGTGCCTGGCCGGATGTTCTGCGGGACCATCTCGACGGGCTCCGTGCCCTGCTCGTCCGGCTCGGCGACACCGCTGCGGCCAGCGAGCGCATGATCCTCGGACTGGAACTGCCGGCCGGCAAGGGCGACCCGGCCGCGATGGTCGAGCAGCTGACAATGGCCGGGAACGTCGAACGCGCCCTGTCCATCACGCGCCGCGCAGCGCAGCCGCTGTTGATGCAGTACCTGGGCGACGACGCGAACTCGCACTGATTACGACGTCGGCGGCGCCGCACCCGGGTGAGCCCCGGCCCGTGTTGGTCGGCGGTCTCAGTCCCGGGCGGGCGGGGGCAGCAGCCCGCGCAGCGCGTCCTCGGCGCCGCACCCGGGTGAGCCCCGGCCCGTGTTGGTCGGCGGTCTCAGTCCCGGGCGGGCGGGGGCAGCAGCCCGCGCAGCGCGTCCTCGGTGCCGGAACCGGCGTCCGCGCCGGCCTGGGCGGCCGCCAGGTTCGCGGCGGCAATCGCTTCGATGACTTCGCGCCGCTGGATCGGCACGCCGCGGGGCGCTTCGATGCCGATCCGGACACCGTCGCCGCGGCCCTCAAGAACAGTGATGACGATGCCGTCGCCGATCATGATCTGTTCGCCCGGCTTGCGTGTAAGTACCAGCATTCTCTCAATCTACCCTTCGTGGCCGGACGCCGCGGCCCACGGCAACGGACGGGTCGCGGGCCGGCCGTCGATCCAGCCCACCGGCAGGCCCAGGGCCTCGACGCTTTCCGGCGTGCCGGTGTCCGCCGCCCCGACAACGGCGACGGCGGCCAGGTCCAGGCGGGAGCGCAGCACACCGACCCAGCGGGCCGTGTCCTCGGCCTTGCGCCCGGCGTCCACCACCACCCACAGCTGGTCCGGTGACAGCGAGGCGATCGCCTGCAGCCGGGCCAGGGTGTTGCGGGCCTTGCCCAGTCCGAAGGCGGCAATGACTGTCTGTTCGGTCTCGACGGCGTGCGCGCGCGCCGCCGTCGCGCTCTGGCGCCCGTCCAGGTGCAGGTGGCCGTAGGCGCTCAGCTCCCCGGCGGTGCGCACGTCCGCCCCGCCGGCGGCGATGGACATGGCCAGCGCCGTGTCGAGGGCGTCGTCGCCGAGGCCGACCAGCACGACCAGGTCCCCGGTGCCGCCCAGCGGCGCCGGGACGATCTCCCGCACCGGGGCGGTAGCACGCACCGGGCCGGGGGCCGTCCGCGCCTCGGCCGGTGTGGCGGCGGACCTCGGCGGCGCTGCGGCGGCCTCCCCCGCGGTGGTAGCAGTGGCGGTGGCAGCAGTGCCGGCTGCGGCGGGGACTGCCGGACGCAGGCCCGAGCCCAGCTGGTCCAGCAGTTCGGCGAAGCCGGGCGTCGCGGTGGACACCCCCGGCGCGGCGGGCCGGTGCAGGGTGAGCTCGGCGGCATCCGCTTCGGCCAGCAGCGCCGCGATCGCGTCGCCCTGCAGCTCGTGGCCGGGGACGGCGGCAGCCTTCGGCGCGCCGGCCTCGGGCCGGCGGTTCTGCCCGGTGGCCGGTGTCCCGGCCTTCGGCGCGGCCGCATCGGGTCGGCGATTCTGTCCGCTGTCCGCTTTCGCCGCTTCCTCCCCCTCGGCCAGGATGTCGGCGTCGGGCACCACCTCGCCGGTGACGACGTCGTGCGTGGGCTGGACCTCAACGATCGCCTCGTAGCGGTTGGCGGCGAAGAGCCCGGCGATCCCGGGGCTGGTCACGCGCTCCGCGGAGACGATCCGTGCCGAGGGCCCGTACTGGGCCCCGGCCTTGCTGCGGATTTCCTCCAGCGAGGCTCCCTTAAGCCGAAAGCGGTTCGGCATGGCGCACTACTCCTACTGTTTCGATCCGGACATTGGCGGAAGTGACTTCGCGGTAGGACAGCACCGGCAGGGACCCGGGCTGCGACCCGACAAGCCGGTGGATGGCCGGGCGCAGGGCGGGGGCGCAGACCAAGACGGCCTGGCGGTTCGCTGCAGCCGCGGAGTCCATCGCGTTCTGCACCGAACGGAGCACGGCGTCGAGCCGGTCCTGCCCCATCACGATCTGGCTGCCTCCCTCGGCCGGACGCATGTCCTCCAGCATGGATTGCTCCAGCAGCGGGTCGATCATGATCACGTTCAACACGGGCCCGTCCATGAATTTGGCGGTCAGTGCCGGGCCGAGCGACTGGCGTGCAGCCTCGACCAGCGACTCCGGGTCGGTGGAGACCTTGGCGCGCAGGGTCAGTGCCTCGTAGATCCGGGCGAGGTCGTTGATCGGGACCTGCTCGTCCAGCAGGCCCTGGAGCACGCGCTGCAGTTCGGCCAGGGTGAGCAGGGCCGGGGTGAGTTCGTCGACGGCGGACGGGCTCTGCTTCCGCACGCCTTCGGTGAGCACCCGGACGTCCTCGCGGGAGAGCAGCCGGGCGGCGTTGGCCGTGACGATCGAGGACAGGTGGGTGACCAGCACCGAGACCCGGTCGATCACGGTCGCCCCGGTCATTTCCGCGTTGTGCCGCATTTCCGCCGGGATCCACTTGCCGGCGAGCCCGAAGACCGGCTCGATCATGGCCACGCCGGGCAGCGAGTCCAGCGACTCCCCCAGGGCCAGCAGCTGGCCGCCCGGGGCGGTGCCGCGGCCGGCCTCCACGCCGGCGATGCGGATGGCGTAGGTGGCCGGGGGCAGGTCCACGCTGTCCCGGGTGCGGACCGGCGGGATGACCAGGCCCAGTTCCATGGCGATTTTATGCCGCAGCGACCGTACCCGGGCCAGCAGGTCATCGGAGGCGCCGGAGACCATGTCGACCAGGTCCGGGGCGAGCAGGATTTCCACCGGGTGGACGCGCATGTCCTCGAGGAGCTTCTCGTTGGGGTCCTGTTCGGGCGCGCCCAGGGCCGCGGCTTCGGCGTCGCGGGCCTGTTCGGCCTGCAGCTGGCTCGCCTTGGTGCGGCGGGAGGCCAGGATCAGTCCGGCGCCGACCAGGATGAACGGGATGGGCGGCATGCCCGGGATGAAGGCCATGGCCAGGGCGGCGACGCCGGCGATCATCAGGGCGTTGGGCGACTGCAGGAGCTGGGTGGAGGCCGTCCGGCCCATGTCCGCCTCGGCGTTGGACCGGGTGACGATCATGCCGGTGGAGACGGCCATGAGCAGCGCCGGGATCTGGGTGACCAGCCCGTCGCCCATGGTCAGGATGCCGTAGGTGTTCAGCGCGTCGCCGATCTCCAGACCGCGCTGCAGCATGCCGATGGCGATGCCGCCGATGAAGTTGATGATGATGATGATGATGCCGGCGATCGCGTCGCCCTTGACGAACTTGGAGGCACCGTCCATGGCGCCGTAGAAGTCGGCCTCCGCGGAGACCTCAGCACGCCGTTCCCGGGCCTGGGTGTCGGTAATCAGTCCGGCGTTGAGGTCGGCGTCGATCGCCATCTGCTTGCCGGGCATGGCATCGAGGGTGAAGCGCGCCCCCACTTCCGCGACGCGTTCGGCGCCCTTGGTGACCACGACAAACTGGATCACCACGAGGATCAGGAACACGACGGCGCCGATGATCATGGAGCCGCCCACGGTGACCTTGCCGAACGCCTCGATGACCTGGCCGGCGTAGCCGTTGCCCAGGACCAGCCGGGTGGAGGCGACGTTCAGGCCCAGCCGGAACAGCGTGGCCACGAGCAGCAGCGAGGGGAACACGGAGAAGTCCAGCGGCTTCTTCACGAACATGCTGGTCAGCAGCACCAGCAGCGCCAGCAGGATGTTGCAGACGATCAGGAAGTCCAGCAGCGGCGCGGGCACGGGAACGACCAGCAGCAGCACAATGCCGACAATGCCGATCGGCACCGCCAGCCGGGCAAGCCTGTTGTTCATAATGCGGTCCTTTCACAGACGCTGGTTCGAAGCGTGGTCATAGTGCGGCTCCCGCCATGCGGTGCAGCCCGGCGGCGGCGCCGCGGGCCTTGAGCGACATGACGAAGGCCAGCACGGCGGCCACCGCGTGGTAGAAATCGACCGGGATTTCCTGGCCCAGCTCGCACGCGCCGTGCAGCGCGCGGGCGAGCGGAATGTCCTGGACCATGGGCACGTCCTTGGCCTCGGCTTCCTGCCGGATCCGGGCGGCCACGTGGCCGGCGCCCTTGGCGACCACGCGCGGCGCGGACTTCCCGGGTTCGTATTTGAGCGCGACGGCGACGTGCGTCGGGTTGACGAGGACGACGTCGGCGTCCCCGATCGCGGCGATCATGCGGTTCCGGCTCATGGACAGCTGCCGGGCCCGGCGCTGGGAGCGGATCAGCGGGTCGCCTTCGCTGCTCTTGTTCTCGTCCTGGACTTCCTTCTTGGACATCCGGGTCTTCTTCCGGTTCCGGCGCATCACCACGAAGTAGTCCACGGCCGCCAGAGCGATGCCGGCGAAAACCGCGAACTGGACCAGGGAGGAGATGCCTCCGCCGGCGGCCGCGACGACCCCGGCGACCGGGAGTCCGCCCGCGGTGAGCAGGACCGGGACCAGCCCCTGCACAACCGAGTACAGGACGAGGCCGACGACGGTGGCCTTGAGCAGGGCTTTGACCCCGCCCCAGAGCGCCTGGGTGCCGAAGACCCGTTTCAGGCCGCTGAACAGCTTGAAGTGTTCAAAGTCCACGCGGAACTTCTTCAGATGGATGCCGCCCTGCAGGGCGGACCCGGCCACCACCACGACGAGGACCACGATCAGCATGGGCGCGAGGATCCCGGCGAGCGAGCCGAGTCCGTCCTCGAGGGCCTTGACGGCCTTCGCCGGGTCGGGGGCCGCCATGACGCCCCGGACGCTGAAGACCTGGTCGGTGGCTGCGTTGGCCGCGCGGTCCACGGTGGCGGGGATCATCACGGCGGCGGCGCCGACCGCCAGCCAGGCGGTGAGGTCCTGCGAGCGGGAGAGCTGGCCCTTGGAGCGGACCTCCCGCATGCGTTTGTCGGTGGCTTGCTCGGTTTTTTCCTGTGAATCCGACATCAGCCCACCCCCAGCACTGTCCTGGCGGCCTGGCCGGCGAGGGTGGAGACGATCCTGGGCAGGGCCAGGAAGAGGAACCCGGCGAGCGCCAGGGTCAGCATGATCTTGAGCGGGAAGCCCAGGGAGAACGCATTCAGCGCCGGCGCCACGCGGGTGAGCAGCCCGAGTCCGACGTCGGCGAGGAACAGCACCACCAGCAGCGGGCCTGCGATCTGGACGGCGGCGAGGAACATGCCGGTCACCGCGGAGATCATGGCCTGGACGGGCTGGGCGAGGTCCAGTCCCCCGGCCAGCGGCAGCGCGGTGAAGCTGCCGGTCAGTCCGCCGATGACCAGCTGGTAGCCGTCGGAGGCGAAGAGCAGGGCCAGGGCGGCCATCTGCAGCAGCCGGGTGAACTGGGCGCCGTTGACCATCATCTGGGGATCGAACGCCTGCGCCATCTGGAACCCGCTGAACAGGTCGATCAGGCTGCCGGCGGACTGCACGGCGGAGAAGACCAGCATGACCAGGAACCCCAAGGCCAGGCCGGTGACGAGTTCGAGGACCACCCCGGTGAAGAACCCGGCCGTGTCACGGGCGGTGTAGCCGCCGGCGAGCCGCTGCGAGACGGCCAGGCCCAGCCCGACGCCGAGCATCGCCTTCACCCGGCCGGGGAAGGCGTGGTGGGCGAACGGCGGAGCCACGACCAGAAACGCCGTCATCCGGACGGTGGCCAGCAGGAGGACTTCCAGCCACGTCTGGTCGATCGGGATGCCCACCTCACAGGCCTCCGAGCAGGGCCGGAATCTTGGCGAACAGGTCGTTGGTGAACGCGACCATCTCCGAGATCATCCAGTGCCCGCAGACCACCAGGGCCACCGCGACGGCGGCGAGTTTCGGAACGAAGGAGAGCGTGGCCTCCTGCAGCTGGGTGATGGACTGCAGCAGCGAAATCGCCAGGCCCACGACCAGGGCCGTCACCAGCACCGGGGCCGAGAGCTTGGCGGCGACGATCATGGCCTGGAGGCAGATGTCCAGGACGGCGTTGGCGTTCATCCGGTGCCCGCATAGCTTTGCACCAGCGAGGTGATGATCAGGCCCCAGCCGTCCACGAGGACGAAGAGCAGGATCTTGAACGGCAGCGAGATCATCACCGGCGGAAGCATCATCATGCCCATCGACATCAGGGCCGCGGAGACGACCAGGTCGATCACGAGGAACGGGATGAAGATGACGAAGCCGATGATGAAGGCGGCGCGGAGTTCGGAGATCATGAACGCCGGGATCAGCGTCTGCAGCGGAACGGCCTCGGGCGTGGCCGGGTTCTCCATGCCGGCGGCGCGGGTCATCAGGGCGATGTCCTCTTCCCGCGTGTGGGCCAGCATGAAATGCTGCAGCGGGCCGGAGCCGGCGCTGAGGGCGCCGTTGAAGTCGAGTTTCCCGTTCAGGTAGGGCTGCACCCCGAGCGTGTTCATCTCGTTGATGACCGGCCACATGACGAAGATCGAGAGGAACAGCGCCAGCCCGGCCAGCACCTGGTTGGGCGGGATGGACGGCAGCGACAGGGCGTTCCTGGTCATCGCCAGAACCACGAAGATCTTGGTGAACGACGTCATCATCAACAGCAGGGCCGGCGCCACGGACAGCAGCGTGATCCCGATCAGGGTCAGGACGGCGGTGGAGGGCTTGCCGTCCATGCCGTTGATTTCGATGTTAACGCTGCCGGTGTCCGGGCTGGCCGGCGGGGTCGGCGGCACCGGCGGGATGGGGGCGGCATGGCCGGCGGAGGCATTCAGCCACAGCAGCAGGACCGCCAGGAGCACGGCGGAAAAGCCGAACGCCAGCACCCGGAGTATCTGGGAAGTGAGGGGGCGGATCAATTGCTGCGTCCGCTCCTGAGAGCGGCAGCGGCCTGCTTCCAGGTGGAACCGGCCAGGATCGATCCGTGCAGCGGCGGGTGGCCCACCGGCTGGCCGGTGCGGCCCGGGGCGGTCCGGGCGTGGGCTTCGCGGTGGATGGAACTGCGGCGGGACAGCGGCCGGTCCGGTGAACCGGCCTCGACCGCCTCGGCCGTCTCGGCGGCGGGGGCTCCGGCGGCGCCGGCCGTGGCTGCCCCGGCGAGGGCCTGGGCGAACGCAGCCGCGGCACCCCGCCGGGAAGCCGGCAGCACCGCTTCGACGGTCTCTTCGGGCGCGTCCCCGGTGTGCAGCACATTGACGGCGTGGTCGGTGACGCCGAGCAGGAAGCGCTTGCCGCCGGCGTCGACCACGACCACGGAGGCCCGCTGGCCGACGCTCTGGCGGCTGACCACATTCAGGGTGGCGTCAGCACGACGTCGTCCGGTGCCTTTGCCCAGACGGCGCTGCAACAGCCAGATCAAGCCCAGCACCGCGCCCAGGGCTACGGCTACCCGCAGCCCGAGGATCAGCGAGTCCATTCAGCTAAGCCCCTCGGCCACGTCGAGGATGCGGGTGATCCGCACGGCGTAGTCCTGGTCCAGGACCACCACCTCGCCGTGGGCGATCAGCCGTCCGTTGAGCAGGACGTCGGCCGGGGCCCCGGCGGAGCGGTCCAGTTCGATGATCTTGCCCGGCTCGAGCGAGAGCACGTCGCGCACCGACATGCGGGTGCGGCCGATCTCCACGGTCAGGGCCATTTCGATGTTGTTGATCCGGCCGAGCCGGCCGGCCACCGTGTCGCCGCCGCCGAAGGGGTCGCCGCCGCGGTCCTGGCCGGCGCCGTTCTCGCGCAGCCGGACGGCAAACCAGGCCGCCGGGCTGGAGCCGTCGGAAAGTTCGAAGATGGCGGTGTCCGGGTCCGTGAGCAGGCCCGACGCGTCGGATTCGCGCAGGTCGGAAAGCACGCCGGCGCCGAAGACGGAGCTGGCGCTTTCCATCGCCGGGCGGAGCACATCGGTGACGGAGACGACGCCGAGTTGGCCGCCGGCCATGCCGCCGGCCGCCTCGTCGAGGAAGGTCCGGTCGCTGAGCATGAGGGCCAGGTCCGCGGTCACGGACCCGACGAAGGTGGCGGTGACGGCCTGGCGGGCATAGGCCGCGGCGGCGCGGGCCGGGACCAGCGCCACGACCTTCAGCGCCACCGGGCTGGGCAGCTCCTCAACAAGCCGTTCCGCCGACGATTCGTGCTTGGTCAGGGTGATGCTCATTGCTGGTTCTCCTCGATTGTGACAATGACGGCGGCGGCCCGGGAGCCGTTGCGGGCCGGAGCGGCGGTGGCCAGCCTGGTGCCGTCCAGGGTGACGTCGAACGGCCGGTTTTCCAGGTGCGGAAGGGTCAGCACGTCACCGACCGCCAGGCCGAGCACCTGGCTGGGGGTGACATACGACGTCGAGAGCCGCACCGAGAGCTCCACCGGCACGCGTTCGAGTTGGGAGCTGACCCGGGCCGCCGCGTTGCCGCGGTCGTCCGTGGGATTGACCTTTTTCAGCCGGCCCAGCAGGATGCCGGCCGGCACCGCCAGGGTGGCGGGGGCGCTGATGTCGCCGACGTTGATCGTGAACGCGGCCACGATCATCAGCTCGCTCGGCGGCGCCGCCTGGGCGAACTGGGAGTTGTACTGGACCGTGTCCACCCGGATGGTTTCGCTCAGCAGCGGTCCCAGCGAGTAGCCCAGGTCCTCGAGGGCCTCGTCCATGAGGCCCTTGACCAGGGCCTGTTCGATCTGGGTGAATTTCCGGTCCGGCATGGTCGTGTCGGCGGAGGCGCCGAGCATGCGGTTGATCCAGCCCAGGGCCGAGGGGGCGGGGAACTGGACCACGAGTTTGGGGTCGTGCGACTCGACCGTGCACAGGACCATGGCCGTGACGGCCGGCAGCGACGCCGCGTATTCGTCATAGCTCTGCATGCGGACGTCTTCGAGCCGGACCACGGACTTCACGCGGACCTTGGCGGTCAGCTGGGTGCCCCACTGGCGGGCGAAGGTTTCGAAGGCGAGTTCCAGGACGCGGCTGTGTTCCCGAGCCAGCGTCGCGGGACGCCGGAAGTCGTAGACGCTGACGGTCCGCTCCCGTGCCACTTCCCGCTCATCCAAAACACTCACGGTTGCCACTATCGGCCGACGATCCGCCGGCGTAAGCAATCGAGGGCAGGCAGTTCCGGCGGGTTCCCGCCGGTGGCAGCAGGCCCTACTTCTGGCTGAGTTGCAGTGCCTTCGGGATGAGGGCACGGACGACGTCGGGCTTGTCCGAGATCACCACGATGTCGACCCTGCGGTTGCGTTCCATGAGCTCCGGCGTCGAATCGTCATTGACCTGGCGGGCGGAGCCGAAAGCGACGGCGCCGATCCGCTGCTGCGGGATCCCGCCGCGGTCCACCATGTAGCGCAGCACGTTGACGGCGCGCGCCGAGGACAGTTCCCAGGTGGACGGGTATGCCGTGATGCCCTTGGCCGCGTGGCCCTCCACCATGATCTCCAGCGCCGCGGGGCGGAGGATCGGCGAAATGATCTCCAGCACCCGGGAGGCGCGGGGCGTCAGTTCGGGCCGGTCGGGGTCGAAGAAGGCCTGCGAGCCGACGAGCTTAACGGTCAGCCCGCGCTGGTCGATCTGGAATTCGACGTTCTGGCTCAGCCCGGCCGCCGCCAGCCCGGCCTTCATCTTCTTTTCCAGGGCCTTGAGCCGGTCAACTTCCTTTTTGGCGGCCTCGAGGGCCGCGTCCTGGGTCTTCTTGTCCTCCGACTGGACGGCGGAGAACGCCTCGAGGTCCTTGTCGACAAACTCGGGCGGAACCACCGTGCCGGAGGCTGTGTCCACGGTCTCCGAGGCGACCGTGCCGAAGCCGGTGGCGAGTGAGTTGCGCAGCTTTTCGAACTTGTTGGCGTCGACTGTGGACATGGCGTAGAGGACGATGAACAGGCACATGAGCACCGTGACCATGTCCATGTAGGAGGCCATCCAGCGTTCGTCGACGTGGTGCGCCTCGGGTTTCTTGCGCGGCCGCCGGCGGCCGCTCACGCGGCCGTGTCCATCGGCTCCGCATGCTCGTCGCCGCTGGGCGCCTTGCGGCCCTTGTCGGCGTTCTTGAGCTGGTGCTCGGGGACCATGGAACGGAGCCGTTCGGCCAGCAACAGCGGCTGGGCGCCGGACTGCACGGCGAGCATGCCTTCCATCACGAGGGTCATGCGTTCGATCTCCAGCTCGGAGAGCCGCGCCAGGCGCGAACTGAACGGCAGCCAGATGAAGTTGGCAGAGAGCAGGCCCCACAGGGTCGCGACGAACGCGGCGGCGATCATATGTCCGAGCTCGTCCGGCTTGGAGAGATTCTCCAGCACGTGGGTCAGCGAGACCACGGTTCCGACGATCCCGACGGTCGGGGCGTAGCCGCCGAGGCTGGCGAAGAACTTCGACGAGGCGTGGTCGCTGCGGGACTTCGTGTCGATCTCGTCCTCCATCTGCATGCGGAGGTCCTCGGCGTCGGTGCCGTCTGCGATGTTCTGCAGGGCCCGGGCCAGGAACGGGTCCTTGACGCTGGCGGCCTCTTCCTCAAGGGAGAGCAAGCCCTCGGCGCGCGCCTTCTCCGCGAAGCGGACCATCTGGTCGATGCTTTCCTGCGGCTTTGCGGTCTTGCCGACAAACATGGCCGGCACGGATTTGAACGCCTGGATGACGTCCTTGAGCGTGTTGCCGGCCAGGCCGATGGCCAGGGTGGCTCCGAAGACCAGGATCAGGGGCCCGGGCAGCAGCAGGGCGGTGATGCTGCCGCCTTCAATGAGCACCATGGCAATGACGGAGCCAAAGGCAAGGAGAAGTCCTACGGCTGTTGCGGGATCCATGACTTACTTTCTTGGTGGTTCAGGTGCGGAGTGGTCGGCGTCGTCATCCGCATCGGCCGGCGGGACGAGGCTGAGCGGGAAACCGGTGACTGCGGGAAAGTCCCGGGCCTTGCTCAGCACGTAGGCCCGGTAGTCGGCAATCAGCTCCACCACCTCGGCGAGGCTTTCCAACACCACGTACGCGGCGCCGTCGAGCGTGACCAGGTGGGTGTCCGGGCTCTCGTGGATCCGTTCAATCAGGTCCGGATTGACCGCGAAGCGCGTTCCGTTGAGGCGAGTGACAACGATCATGGGCCGATTCTCTGGGGACTGCCCGGCTGGTCGGCCGGACGACGGGATGGGATGTTCTCCTTTTACTGTCGGCCGGCGCGCCCATTTCGTTAGGCGCCGCGCTGCCCGCTCCCCCGTTGCTCTCTCACTGCTGGCTGCTCTGACGCGGAAATGTCATACGGCCGCTGCAACGCTCTGGGCGTTGCAACGACCGCATGATTTTTGCCGGCCTGGGCCGCGGGGTTAGCGCTTGAGGTTGCCCAGTTCCTGCAGGACCTCGTCGGAGGTGGTGATGATGCGGGCGTTGGCCTGGAAGCCGCGCTGGGCGACGATCAGGTTGGTGAACTCCTGCGAGAGGTCCACGTTGGACATTTCCAGCGAGCCGCCGGCCAGGGTACCGATCCCGGCATCGCCCGCTGCGCCCAGCAGGACGTTGCCGGAGTTGGCGGTGGCGACGTAGGAGGAGCCGCCGGCCTTCTCCAGGCCGGCAGGGTTGGTGAACTTGGCCAGAGCGATCTTGGCCAGGACCTGCTTGACGCCGTTGCTGAAGGATCCGATCAGCGAACCGTCGTTGCCCAGGGTGAAGGACTCAAGCTTGCCCACCGGGGCGCCGTCCTGTCCGGCGACCGTCAGCGAGCTCATGCCGGAAAAGGCGGAAACCTGCGAAAGATCGACGTTGATGCCGCCGAGTGCCAGCGAGGAGCCGGACGTGAGCTTGCCGTTGGCGAAGGTCATGGTCATCGAACCAGTGGTAGCACCGTCAAGTCCGTCCACCTTCCAGCTGTTGCCGCCGTTGGGGGTGAATTTCAAGGTGATGTCGCGGGCAGCGCCGGTGGCATCGTAGACCTTGACCACACGCTGCAGCGGATCATCGGTCGCGAGCGCTTCGCCGGGCAGGTTGCCGTCCAAGGTGACCTTGGTGGTGGGGGTGGCGATCATCGTGTTCGGGTTAAGCGTGATGTCGCCGATGGCGCCGGCCTGGTCCACCTTGCCGTTGTTGGCGGTCCAGCCCTGCAGGATGCCGCCGTCGGGGCTGACGAGCTGGCTGGCGGCGTCGAACGTCATGGACCCGGCACGGGTGAACAGCTGCTGTCCGCCCTTGCTGGTGACGAAGAAACCTTCGCCGGAGATCATCATGTCCGTGGCACGGCCGGTGCTCTGCGAGGAGCCCTGGGCGAAGTTGGTGCTGACACCGGCGACGCGGACGCCGAGTCCGATCTGTGCCGGGTTGCTGCCGCCGGACTCGCCCTGCGGCGCAGAGGCGCCCTGGGTCATCTGGGAGAGGGTGTCCTGGAACTGGGTGGAGGACGCCTTGAAGCCTGCCGTGTTGACGTTGGCGATGTTGTTGCCGGTGACGTCCAGCATGGTCTGGTGGGCGCGGAGGCCGGAGATTCCGGAGTACAGCGAGCGGAGCATGGGAACTGCCTTTCTACGGGAGGAAAACGGCTAGGAAGCGGCCGGTGCGGTGAGGCCGCTGATGGAGTCGAGGGGAATGGAAAGCTCGCCGACCTTGACGGTCGGCACTGAGCCGGCGAAGGAGACCGAGCTGGCGATCCCGGAGCCGGCGGTGCCGTCGGGGAGGGTGTAGTCGACGGAATGGCCGATCAGCTGTGCCGCGGCGGAGCGCATCTGCAGGGAGAAGCCCTCCTTGCTGTTGCTGGTGAGCTCGGTCATTTTTTCCATCATGGACAGCTGGATGGTCTGGGCCATCATCTGGTTGGTATCCATGGGGGCACTGGGATTCTGGTTCTTCAGCTGGGCCACAAGGAGCGACATAAACACGTTGGCGTCCATGGTCTGCACGGGTGCCCGGACGGCTGCAGCCTCCGGGGTCGTCCCCGCGGCCGTCACCGGCTGGGGGGCGATGGGCTGGATAGTCATGAGTCGGGTTCCTTCGTGTCAGACGAGAATGTCGAGGGTGGTTTGCGGGCCGTTGAGGATTCGGGCGGTGCGCAGCGATGACTGGTCCGCCAGCTGGTCCCAGCGGTGTCCGGGCCGGGGTTCCCCGCGCCCGTCCTGGCCGCCGCTCCCGGAACCGCTCCGGGCGCCGCTGCCGTTGTCTGCGCGGCCTGCGTCCCGCGCCGAGGCGTCCTGTCCCCCGCCGGAGGGACCACTCTGGTCGGAAACGTCCAGGCTGGCCCCGAACCCCGAGTCCGCAAGCTCCTTGCGGAGATCCGGCAGGATTGCCCGGAGCGCCTCGCGGCCGGTGTCCGCAGGAGCGAAGAGTTCGATCCGGACGCCGGCACCGTCGATGTGGGCGCGCACGGTCAGCGGGCCAAGGTCTTCCGGGCTGACCTTCAGGGTCATGACGTGCTGGCCATGCGGCGCGGCGGCCAGCGTGAAGAGCGGTTTGGCCAGCTGGGGCTGGAGTGCCGGCTGCGGCGAGGCTGCCGGGGACGCGGGCGCTCCGGCGGGCGTACCGGGGCCGGGTGTCACCAGCGCGGGGGCCTGCCCGGGTGCGGCCAGGGCCGAGGCACCGGCCGCCGCTAGTCCGTCGGCGGGGACGGCCGCCAGCGGGAGGGCATCCGGGGCCGGGCCTGTGGAGCCGGCCGGTTTGTTCACGCCGACGCCGGCCGTCACGATCCCGGACGGCGTGGCGGTCGGCGCGCTGGACGCGTTGGAAGTCCCGGGCATGGCGGGCAGGGCGACGGCAGGCGCAGCCGGGCCAGGCATGGCAAGGCCGGCCTTTCCGCCGGACGGCATCGTCGCGGCGTCGGGGGCGGATGCCGCTGCCTGAACTCCGGTCGGCGCCGAAGCGAAGGCCGACGCCGCTGCAGTCGGCACCGACGCCACGGGGGCCGAACCCACCGTCGTGGGGGCAGCCTGCAGGGCAGCGGCGGCGACGGGCCCGGCAATACCGGGCGGTATGAGGCTGGAACTGACCGGGGCTCCGGCGGGCGTGGCCGCCTGGCCGCTCACTGCCTCCGCTGTCACCGCACCTGCGGTAGCCGCGGCGGCGTCGCGAGCTACGGCCGCGGTGCCCGGCCCACCGGGATTCATCCAGCCCAAAGCGCCAATGGCGTTGGCGGTTGCAAGGTAGCCCGACGCCGGATCTGCCGTCGACGTGCCGGCCGATGCCGGCGCGGGGACCGGCTGGTTCGCGTTCGTCGTGGTCTCAGCGTCATCTGCGGTGGACGGGGCGGGATCCGCCGGAGGCACGAGGGCGGAACCAGCCAAAGCTGAGGGAGCGTTGGGTACGGAAGGCGCCAAAGCTGAGGGAGCGTCGGGGCTGGAAGGTACCAAAGCTGAGGGAGCGTCGGGGGTGGGCGTTGGAGTAGGTGTGGCGGCGGCGCCGACGGCGTCGCTCAGGACCGAACCGAAGGCACCGGCGTCGGACGCCCCGCCCTCGGTACGGCCGCGGCTGCCCTGCCCGGCGCCGCGGGCCGGCGCCAGCGCAGTCGCCAGGTCCGCCCCGGCCACGCCCTTCACGCTCCGCCCCCAGCCGGGACGATCCGGCGGATGGAGGTCAGGTTGGAGTGCTGTTCCCAGGCGTCCCGGATCTGGATGGTCTTGCCCGGCACGGGGGCGTCGATCGCTTTGCCGTTGCCGAGGTAGATGGAGATGTGGTTCCCCCCAAAGCTGATCAGCAGGTCCCCGGGCTTGGCGTCCGCGAGGGACGCCACGGGGGTGCCCTGCTTCATCTGGTCGCTGACCACGCGGGGAAGCTCGACGCCGAGGTCCTTGAAGACCCGCTGGGTGAAGCCGGAGCAGTCCATGCCGGTGGCCGGGTTGGTGCCGCCCCAGACGAAGGGCACGCCGATGTACTTCTTGGCCATCGCCACCACGTCGGTACCGGTGGCGGTCCCGGCGGAGACGGGCCGGGCGACGGCGGACGGGGCAGTGAGCCCGGCGAGCCCGCCCAGGCCAAGGCCGCCGCCCAAGCTGCCTGCGAGCGCGGCGGTTTCCGGGCCGGCCGCGGAGCTTCCGCCGAGGGCAGCGGTCAGCGCCTCGGTGAAGGAGCCGGTGTCACCCGTTCCGGTGGCGAGGGAGGCAGTGGCAGCAGACTGCAGCGTCGCCGTCTTGCTCTCGGCCTGGGCCGGTCTGGTGAGTTCGGCGATCATCGACTGGATGCCCTGAATGCGGCCCAGCGCCTCGGTCATGCTCATGGGCGCACCTGCTGGTCATCCCGGTGCCAGCTGGTCGAGGAGATCTCGTCCAGGGTGGACTGCTCGGCCCGCAGGTCGGCGGAGCTGACTTCGGCATGGTGGCGTGCCTGCAGCTTTTCCAGACCGGTGGAGCGGGTGCGCGCGGCGATAAATTCCTCGCGCGCGGCGGCTTCGTCGGTCTCGGCCAGCCGGGCCAGGCCCTGCAGGTCCGCGAGCATGCTGTGCGAAGCGGACCGGGCCGCGGCCACGGCGCGCAGCGACGCGGTGCTGTCAATGTCCCCGTCCGTGGCGGCCAGCTGCCGCCGGGCGGAGGATTCCCGGGCCCGGACGGAACTGGACCGCGAGCGGGCGCGGGCCAGCCCGGAGGCGGCCTGATCCTGCTGGATCTGGCGGAGGCGCAGCAGCCCCGCGAGCGAGAATTGCCGGTTCATGCGGCGGCTCCCAGAGTTGAGGTGAGGTAGCCCAGCTGGCGCCAGGACTCGTGGTGCGGGGTGGATTCTTCCATCGGCTGCTGCAGGAAGGCGCTGACGGCTTCCTCGTGCGCCAGGGCGGCGTCCACCAGCGGGTTGGTTCCGGCTTGGTAGGCGCCGACGTCGATCAGGTCCTGGGCGGCCTTGCGGGCCGCGAGCACCTTGCGCAGCGCGGACGCGGCAGCCAGATGCGGCCCGGCGTTGACCTTGGACGCGACGCGGGACACCGAACCGAGCACATCCACCGACGGGAAGTGGCCCGTGACGGCGAGCTTGCGGTCCAGCACGACGTGGCCGTCCAGGATGGAGCGGGCGGCGTCGGCGATCGGTTCGTTGTGGTCGTCGCCGTCCACCAGCACGGTGTAAATGCCGGTGACGGAGCCGGTCTCCGCGGTGCCGGCGCGTTCCAGCAGACGCGCCAGTACGGAGAAGGTCGACGGCGGGTAGCCGCGGGTCGCGGGCGGCTCGCCGGCGGAGAGCCCGATCTCGCGCTGGGCCATGGCCACGCGGGTGAGCGAGTCCATCATCAGCACCACGTCCTTGCCCTGGTCGCGGAAGGATTCGGCGATCCGGGTGGCGGTGAAGGCGGCGCGCATGCGCATCAGCGCGGGTTCGTCGGAGGTGGCCACGACGACGACGGAGCGGGCCAGGCCGGCCGGGCCGAGGTCGTCTTCGAGGAACTCGCGGACTTCGCGGCCGCGCTCCCCCACTAGGGCGATCACCGAGACCTCGGCGTCGGTGCCGCGGGCGATCATGGACAGCAGCGAGGACTTGCCGACGCCGGAGCCGGCGAAGAGGCCCATGCGCTGGCCCTTGCCCAGGGTGGTCATGGTGTCCAGGACCCGCACGCCGGTCTGCAGCGGGGTGTTGATCCGCGCGCGCTTCATGGCGTTGGGCGCCTCGTTGTCGATCGCCACGCGGGGGCCGCTGAGGAGGGGGCCCTTGCCGTCAATCGGCCGGCCCAGGCCGTCCAGGACGCGGCCGAAGAGCCCGGCCCCGGTGGGGACCAGCACGGTGCCGCCCTTGGCACGGACCGGGTCGCCGGCGGCGATGCCGGCCAGGCGTCCCAGCGGCATGCAGCGCACTGCGCCGTCGTTGGCCGCGACCACCTCGGCGTCGAGCCCGGAGTTCTCTCCCACCGTGACGAGGTCACCGAGTGCGCAGTCCAGCCCGGAAACCTCCAGGCCCAGACCCATCACGGAAGTGACGGTGCCGACGCGCTGGGGTGCGGCGGCGGAGAGTGCCGCGGCGAAGTCCTCGCTCTTGGGCCGCCAGTGGGTGATCATGGCTGTCCGCCCGAAGGCATGCCGGGGGTCCCGGGCGCGTCGGTCCACTGGTCGCCCAGCAGGGCCGCCTTGGCGCGGGCCAGGGCGCTGCCGAGGCTGGCATCCAGCCAGCCCTGCTGGTATTCCACCTTCGCGTCGCCGCGCTGCAGGGTCGGGTCGGCGAGCAGCGGCAGGCCTGCCGGGAGGTCCTGGCCTTCGCGGGCGAGCACTTCGATGTCGGCGGGGTGCATGCGGAGGGCCAGCACCGTCGCGGCGTCGCTACCGGACAGCGCCCGCGCCAGGGCGCCGCGCGCGGTGCGGGTTCCCTCGGCCAGTTCGTAGCCCAGGATGGCTTCGGCGAGCTCCAGGGCGGTGCGCGCCAGCACCTCTTCGGCGTCGGTCAGCGCCTGGACGTTGCGGTGCGCGAAGTCGGTGCGGGCCACCGCGAGGGCGCGGACGGCCCGGTCCAGGTCCTGCTGCCCGGCGGCGAGCGAGGCGGCCTGCTCCGCGGCCATCCGGTCCCGCCAGCGGCGCTGTTCCTTGGCCGCGGCGCGCACGCCCGCGGCGTAGCCGGCGGCGTGGCCCTCGGTGTAGCCGGCCTGTTCGTTGGCCGGCCCGCTGGAGCGCAGCGACGGGAAGACGATCCGGGCCGGGACGCCGTCGGCGACGGCGCCCTCGCTGTAAGCGCGGTCAGTAGACATAGTCTTCTTCGTCCCCGCGCTGGATGGTGATCTGGCCCTCGGCCTCGAGCTCGCGGATGGAGCGGACGACGGCGGCCCGCGCCTCCTCGATCTGGGAGGCGCGCAGCGGTCCCAGGGCCGCGATCTCGGATTCGAGGATCTCGAGATTGCGGCCGGAGACGTTGGTCGTAATGGTCTCCAGGACCTGTTCGGAGGCGCCCTTCATGGCGACGGAGAGCACGGAGGCGTCTAGGCCGCGCAGCACCAGCTGCACGTCGCGGCGTTCCAGCTTCACGATGTCGTCGAACGTCACCATCTGCGCGCGGATCTCCACGGCGAGGTCCGGGTCCAGCAGGTCCAGGCCGTCCAGCACGGAGCGCTCGGTGCCGGCGTCGGTCCGGTTGATGATTTCCAGCAGCGGCTGGATGCCGCCGACGACCTTGGACGCCTGCTGGGAGACGGCGGCGCCGCCGCGCAGCTTCAGAGTGTCGGCGACGATGCCGATCGCTTCCGGCGCGCCGGAGCCCATGGTGGCGATGCTGAGCGCGACGTCGGCGCGGAGCGACCCGGGCAGCCCGGACATCACGGCCGAGGCCTTGCGCGGGCTCAGGTGCGCGAGGACCAGGGCGATGGTCTGGGGCAGTTCGCCGTCGATCAGCGCCAGGATCTGGACCGGTTCAATGTCTTCGAGGAATTCGAAGGACTTGCCGGCCATGTTGACGGTAAGCCGGTTGATCAGGCCCGCGGCCTTCTCGGAGCCGAAGGACGCCTCGAGCAGGCCCTCGGCGAGTTCACGACCGCCGCGCGCCTGCCGCGGGCTGCTCAGGGCTGCCTCGTGGAAGTCCTTCATGATCTGTTCGGCGACCTCGGGGTCCACCTTGCGGAGCCGGACGATCTCGGCGGCGATTTCCTCCGCCTCCGAGTCCGTGAACTGCGCCATCACGCGCGCGGCGTTCGGCGCGCTCATCTGCATCAGCACAACGGCGGCACGCTGGGTGCCGGTCAGGGTCGAGTCGGCAAGTTTCATACCGGCTGCCTGTCATCCATCAGGCTGCGGAGGTAATCCGCTGCCTTCTCCGGGTTGGCCGCGACCATGCTGTCGATTTCCTGCATGCGGCGTTCGGCCTCGAGGACCTCCAGCGGCGGGGCCGGCAGCGGCTGCGGCGGCAGGGCGGCCAGCGGGATGGCCGAGGTCGCCGGGGCAGGGTCGATGGCCGTGACGGCGGGGATCACCGGCAGCATGTCCAGGCGTTCGCCGAGGTCAACGGGTTCGCGCTTCTGGCGGCGGCGCAGGATCACGGTGATGACCAGGGCCAGGATCAGCAGTCCGAGCAGGATGCTGCCGGCCGTGACCAGGGTGCTGAAGAAAGCCTGCTGCTTCTGCGCCTCCAGCTCGGCCTTGGCCGCCTCGAGGGAAGCATTGGCCTGGTCCGCGGCTGCCGTGCTGAACGGGATGACCTCGACCGTGACCACGTCGCCGCGGGCTTTGTCCACGCCGGCGGCGGAGGTGACCAGGGCGGTGAGCGAGCCGATGTTCAGCCCGCCCGCGGCGGTCTGGCTGACGGCCACCGAGATGGTCTGCCGCTTGACCGCGCCCGGCGGGATCACCCGGTCCTCGGTGACCTTGTTGACGGCGTTGTTCTTGGTGGCGGTGGTGGAGTCGAAGTTGCCGTTGCCGCCGGTGTCGCCGGGCACGGCAATGTTGTCCGGGCCGAGGACACCGGCCCCTCCCCCGCCGGAGCCGGAGTACTTCTCCGTCTTGGACGACTCACTCAGCGGCAGAGCGCCGGGGGTGTTGGAGAAGGTTTCGCTCTTCTGCTGGGCTGATTCGCCGGTGATGTCCGCAGCGACCGCAACAGTGGAGTTGCCAGGCCCGACGACGCGGTCCAGCACCGCGCGGACGGCGTCGCCGGTGCGCTGCTGGTAATCAGAGGCCTGCTTCGAGGCGGAGCCCGCGGCGCCGCCGCCGACAGTGGAGAGCACGTTGCCCTGCGAGTCGACCACCGAGACATTGGCGGGCTTGAGGTTTTCGATCGCGGCGGAGGTCAGGTGCACGATGGCCTGGACCTTGTCGCCGGAGAGGGTGACGCCGGGCGCGGTCTCGACGAACACCGAGGCGGTGGTGTCCGGGGTCTTGGAGACGAACACGGTCTTCTCCGGGATGGCGAGGCGGACCGCCGCAGTCTTGACCCCGTCCATGGCGCCGATGGTGCTGGCCAGTTCGCCTTCCAGCGCGCGCTTGTAGGTCACGGACTGCTGGAACTCCGAGGAGGTGACGCCCATTTTGTCCAGCAGCGAATAGCCGGTCGCCGCCGCCGTCGGAAGTCCTGCGGCGGCGGCCTTGAGCCGTTCGTCGTAGACCTTGTCCTGCGGCACGAGGATGGTGGAGCCGCCGTCGCTGAGCTCGTAGGGGACGTTGTCCTTGCGCAGCTGCTCGACGATCCCGTTCGCGTCGGTGTCCTTCAGGCCGGAGAACAGCGGGGCCAGGGTTGGACGGCCGAGCCAGGCGGTCAGGGCGATGATGCCGACCACCAGCAGGGCTGCGCCGATCGCGGCGAGGGTGCGCTGGCCGGTGGTGAAGCCTTTGAGGCCGGCGCCGAAGCGCTGGAAGAAGACGGTTATCTGCGGAGGCATCAGGCCTGCATCCTCATGATCTCGTTGAACGCGTCAACGCCCTTGTTCCGGACGGTGGCCACGAGTTCGAGCGTGATCTGGGCGCGGCTCGCGGCGAGGGTGGCGTTGTGGATGTCATCCAGGTTGCCGGTGACGGCGGAGACCGCGAGTTCCTTCGACGTCGACTGCAGCTGCTGGAGGTTGTCGACAGCACCGGTGAGCGAGGAGGCAAAGGAGGACCCGTCCGTGGCGGGGACCGCGGCGGCGCCGGACAGGTAGTCGGTGGGCAGGACACCCTGGACCGGGGCGATGGGGGAAACGGGCATCAGGATCTTCCAATCTCAAGGGCGGCGAGATAGGTCTCGCGGGCGCGGTCCACAACCTGGGTGTTGGCCTGGTAGCCGCGCTGGGCGATGATCAGGGCGCCCATCTGCTCCGCCATGTCGATGTCCGGGTACTTGACGTTGCCGTCGGCGTCGGCCAGCGGGTGGTCCGGCTGGTACACGACGCGGCCTGCGCCGTCGCCCAGTTGCGTGCTCTTGACGTACACGCCGGTACCCTCGGCGCCCTCGGCGGCCTCGACGTACTTGGCACGGAACGCCGGGCCGGACGTAGCGGAGGCGTTGTTCATGTTGGCGAGGTTGTCCGAGACGGCGTCGAGCCATTTGCGGTGCACGGTCAGGGCGGAGCCGGCGATGCCGATCGCGTCAAAAGTCATTAGTTCGTCCTCAGCGCGGAACGGACGGCGGTGAATTCCCCGCCGATGGCCCGGGCTGCAAACTGGAAGCGCAGCACGGTGTCGATGTTGGACAGGGTTTCAGTGTCCAGGTTGACGTTGTTCCCGTTGAGCTGGGTGGGCTCCAGGGACGCCGCGATGCTTGCCTGTGCGTGACCGTCGCCTGACTGCACGGACGCGGCAAGGGCATCCTCGAAGCTGACCCGCTTGGCGTGGTAGTTCGGGGTGTTGACGTTGGCGATGTTGTTCGCGATGGTGCGCTGGCGCAGCGCCAATCCGTCCATGGCGCTGGCCAGGGCGGCGGAAGTCACGGATTCGAGCACAGAGTCCTGCCTGGGAAATTTGTGGGGTGGCCGATCCGTGGCCGGTAAACGAGCGATCCGTGCTCTTACTGTGGTTATCGGCACAGTTCAGCGCCGCGTTAGGAAAAAGTGTGAAAGGTTTCTTCGGGTTCTTTTTCGGTCCCCCGCGCGGGCGGTGTCAGCCGTTGACGTCGAGGTAGATCGCACCCGCGGGATCGCCGACGCCGGGCACCGAGCTGACCGCCTGCAGTTGCCGGCCAACGTCGTGCTTGGCAGCTTCCAGGCGTCGCGCCACCCGTTCCTGCGCTGCAGACAGGGCCATGGCCCGCCGCCGTGCTTCGGGCGGGAGCGGCGTGTGCAGTGCGGGCGGCGACCACCGCTCCACGGGCAGCGCGGCGACGGGCTGCCCGGGCGCGGCGAGCGGGCCCAGCGGATCCTTAAGTGTTTTTTCGGCCGCGACGACGGCCATCTCCAGTACGTCCAGCACCAGCATCCACGCGGCCAGGGCGGGGTCTTTCCCGACCGGCTCCGCGCTGTGTTCCCCCAAATGCGCCTGATCAGCCAAAGCCGAGGCTCCCGCTGCCGGCGCCGGGCTGAGTGTTCCACGCGCCCGCCGCTGCAAATCCCGACGCCGGTGCTGCCGCCGGCGCTGGCTGGGCGGTCTGCGCGGCCGGGATGGACGCGGCGGCTTCGTGCCAGGCCTGGCGCAGCGGCTCCAGCAGCTCGATCGCTTCGCGGGTCAGGGCGGCGTCGCGCTGGATGTTGGCGTTGACGAGGGCGGTGAAGGCGTAGTTGTAGAGGCCCAGCAGCCCGTCCGCGCCGTCCCACGCGTCCGTCTTCAGCGAGGAGATCAGTTCGGCGATGATGGCCTGGCCGTGGAGCAGGTTTTCGGAGGCGACCGGCCAGTTGGCGGCCTGTTGCGCGGTCTCCGCGCGGCCCAGGTCCAGGAGTAGCCGGTCGTAAAGCATGGTCAGCAAGCGGGCCGGTGGTGCCGAGAGCACCGAGTCGGCGAGGTACTGGTTCCGCTGCGCGGCGCCGCCAAGGCCGCCGCCGTAGCCGAAGGGGGTGCTGGTCATTACTTGGCGCTCCCGCCGGAGAGGCCCGCGAGCTGTGAGGTGAGCCAGGACTGCTGCGCCTTCATGTTGCTCAGCGCTACCTCCAGGCCGGAGTAGGTGCTCTGCAGGGTGGCTTTGCGGGAGGCGAGCCGCTGGTCCCAGTCGCTGATCCGGTCGGCGAGGTCCCGGACCTCCGACTGCTGCCCGGTGATCTTGGTGGTCAGGGTGCCGGTGTATTTGTCCGAGGCGTTGGTCGCCGCGGTGGCGATCCGGCCGGCCAACTCCTGCACCTTGGCGGCAGTCCCCGCCGGGTCCGCGGCGAGGGCGGCGCCGAACTTAGTCGCGTCGAACTCCATGGTGCCGGTCTTGGTGATGCTGATTCCGATTTCCGAGGGCGAGCGGGGCGGCGTGCCCACCGGCAGCGAGGCGGCGGAGAGGATGCTCTGGTTGACCGAGCGCACGGTGCTGTCCCCGGCAAAGACCCCGGCGGCAACTTTGGTGCCGGTGGTGTTGGTGGTGGTGCTGACCGCAGTCTTGCTGGCCACCAGCGAGAAGATGCCGTTGACCCCGTCCACCAAGTCCGAGGCGAGCTTGGTGATGCCGGCGTCGTCGCGGGAAACGGTCAGCGTCACGGGGGCAATGCTGATTTCCTTGGCGGTGAGCGTCACACCCGGCAGCACGCCAGCAAAGGTGTTGGTAGAAGATTTGATCTTGGTCTGCGCGGCGGGGCTCGTCGGCCAGAGCACCAGCTCGGCGTCTTGGGCGACTGTCACGTCGGTGAAAGAGTCGGCCGGACCGGTGATCGTGAACTTCCCGGCGTCGCCGGACTTTGTCGCCGTGAACTGAATCCGGAAGTTTCCGTCGCCGACATCGACCTTGGTAGCGGTGACGCCCGCACCGGCAGCATTCACCTTGGTCACGACGTCGTCTAGGTTGGTCCCGAGCGGCTCGATGACGTAATCCTTGCCGCCGCTGTTAATCGTCATCGTGGTGTAGGGCCAGCCGGTGACAGCGTTGATCTTGGGCGTCACGGTGACCTGAGTCTGGGCCAGTTTGGTGACTTGGAAGTCGAGCGAGCCCGCTTTGGCTGCCGCGGTGGTGGTCGCGGTGACCTTGTCGCTCGTCGTGGTCGCAGTGGTGAGCTCCAGGGCGCCGGGTTTGGCGGCGGCGGTGGCCTGCGTCGCGAGCGTGGCAACTTTGCCGTTCAGCCCCTGCAGTGCGGAGACCATGGACTGCAGGTCGTAGGACTTGTTCTTAAGCAGGGTCTGAGGCAGGGCTTCCGACTGCATGATGGAGCTGATCAGGGCGGTGGTGTCGAGCCCGCTGGCCAGTCCGTCGAGTGAGATTCCCATCGCTGCCTTTCAGTGCTGTCGAAATGTGCTGTCAAGAACGTGCTGTCAAAAATGTTCAAGCTGCCGCTGGGTGGAGCTTTTGTGTTGCACGTAAGGGCCGGACGATGGTTTCGCCATCGTCCGGCCCTTACGCCGCTTGGTGATCGGGGGTGTCTCTTCGTCCGATCACGGTGGCAGCCCTACAGTCCTACTGCTTGAACTGCCGGCCTGCCGGATCCGGACTAGCGCAGGAGCGAGAGAACGCCCTGGCTGGACTGGTTGGCCTGGGCCAACATTGCCGTGCCGGCCTGGGACAGGATGTTCGCCTTGGTGAACTTGACCATTTCCGAAGCCATGTCGACGTCCGCAATGCGGGACTGGGCGGCCTGCAGGTTCTCACCGGCGATGTTCAGGGACTTGATGGTGTGCTCGAGACGGTTCTGCGAGGCGCCGAGGTCCGAACGCTGACCCGAGATGGCCTTGATCGCGTCGTCGATGCGCCCGATGGTCGCCAAAGCATTTGTGCTGGTATCCACCGCAAAGCCCGTGATTTCTGCAGCCGTGTCGGCGGAAAGTACATCCGTGAGAGGATCTGTACCGTTTACACCCGTAGCCACATCGCCAAGTGCGACGGTTATGGTATCGACGCCGGCGGTCTTGCCGGTACCTACCTGGATGCTCAGGCCGCTGCCGCCCTGGAGTACGTTGATGCCGTTGAAGTTCGTAGCTTTGGTAATGCGGTCCAGTTCCTGGCCGAGCGACTGGCCTTCAGCTTTGATCGCATCTCGGGCTTCTTTGTTGTTGGTGTCGTTCGCACCCTGAACAGCGAGGTCACGCATGCGCTGCAGGATGGAGTGAACTTCGGTCAGGGCGCCTTCAGTGGTCTGAATAACCGAGATGCCGTCCTGGGCGTTGCGGGCGGCCTGGGCCGAGCCGGTGACCTGTGACTTCAGGCCCTCGGAGATGGAGAGGCCTGCTGCGTCGTCGCCGGCGCGGTTGATGCGCAGGCCGGTGGACAGCTTCTCCAGGGACTTGGAGAGGTCGGTCTGCGTGGCGTTGAGGTTGCGGTACGAGTTGTTCGCCGCGAGGTTGTTGTTAATAACGAAGCCCATGGTATTTCCTCCGTGAGTTGGGACTGTAAGCGATGGCCCATCCGTGGGCCTTCAGGAGTAGCTATCGCCACCCGGGCGGCACAGGTAAGGAGAAATCCAAAATTCTTTTCTGAATTTCCGGCCGCCCATACTTCGCTGTTAACAGCCTTATTTCCGCTAACGGGTGCGGAAATCCTGCCGATAGTTTGTACGAACCCTGCTGCTGGCGGCATCGTCCGCACGATGAATCTGCGCCTCGGCACCGCCGCACCACTCGCACCGATAAAGGGAGCCGTCCGAACCATGGCCATCCACGAACTTTCCGCCCTGCTGTGGCGGGAGCGTGAACTCCTGGA
This sequence comes from Arthrobacter sp. Hor0625, assembly GCF_052567525.1. Classification (NCBI taxonomy): domain Bacteria; kingdom Bacillati; phylum Actinomycetota; class Actinomycetes; order Micrococcales; family Micrococcaceae; genus Arthrobacter; species Arthrobacter sp. Hor0625. The sequence goes on from NZ_CP199586.1 coordinate 727,888, forward strand.
CGTTCTTACCTTCAAGCTGGAGGAAGAACAGCTGCTGCTCACCGCCGGCAAATCCCGCTGGCTGCCGCACGGCACCAAGGAAGTTGAGCAGGTCCTGGGCCACCTGTCCCAGGCGAGCCTGGCCCGCACCATCGAGGCCGCCGTCGTCGCCGAAATGTGGGGCCTCCCCACTGACGCCACCCTCGGCGAACTCGCCGAGGCGGCCCCCGAAGGCGCCTGGGCCGAGGTCCTGACCGCACACTTGACCGCCCTCACCCGCCAGACCGCCCTGATCAAGGAACTGCGCGATTCCAACGAGCAGTACCTGCGCACCGCGGTCCGTTCCACCCAGGAATCCCTCGCGGACCTGCGCCCTGCCGCCGCCGGCACCTACGACGCCCACGGCAGGACCGGGGACACCGCCGGTTCCCGCATCTTCGACCAGCAGTTCTAAGGAAGCGACCATGAGCACCTTCGGCGCCCTGAATACCGCCTACCGCGGACTGACCGCCGCCCAGCAGGGCATGAATGTGGCCGGGCAGAACATCGCCAACGCAGCCACGGAGGGCTACACCCGCCAGCGCGTCCAGCAGTCCGCCATTGGCGCCCCGGCCCCGGGGATGTTTAGCAATGGCGTCGCCCAGACCGGCCAGGGAGTCTCGGTGGACGCCATCGCACGGTTGGGCAGCACCGTGCTCGACACCGGTGTCCGCACCGCCGCCGCGCAGGCCGGTTATGCCGGCATCCGGTCCACCGCCTTCCAGGGCATCGAAGGCATCCTGCAGGAGCCGGGCGACAACGGCATCTCCGCCGCGCTCCAAGGCTTTTGGTCCGCGTGGCAGGGCGCCGCGAACCAGCCGGACGAGGACGGGCCCAAGGGGCTGCTGCTGAACGCGGCCACCTCGCTGACGGAAAAGATCTCCTCCGCCTACCGGTCCCTGCAGGGTCAATGGAGCAGCGTGCGCGCCCAGGCGGCCGACGCCGTAGACGCCGTCAACGCGGCAGCGAGCCAGGTGGCCGCCTACAACGCGACCATCCGTTCCACCCTGGCCGCCGGGGGCTCCGCCAACGAACTGATCGACGCGCGGGCCAAGCTCACCGAGACCATCTCCCGGCTGGCGGGCGGCACTGTCCGCGAACAGGCCGACGGCACGGTCGACGTGCACATCGGAGGCAACGCCCTCGTCATGGGCACCTCGGTCCGCAGCCTTGAGCTCTCCGGCAACCAGGCCTCGGACACCCTTGGCTCCACCGTCCAACTGCTGTGGAAGAACCCGGCGGGCGTAGCCTCGGCCGACGGCGGGGAGATCGCCGGCGCACTCTCGGTACTGGCCCCCGCTGCTTCCGGCGGCGCCATCGCCGCCGCCGCGGAGTCCTACAACACGCTGGCCACCGCCCTGGCTGAGAAAGTGAACACCGTGCACCGCACCGGCGAAAACGTGGCCGGCGCCAATGTCGACTTCTTCACATTCAAGGCCACGCTTCCGGCTGCACTGGGGCTCAAGGCACCGACGGACACGGCCGACATCGCGCTCAAAGCATCCGGCAAAGGCGCCTTGGACACCAGCATCGCGGACCAGATTTCGCAGCTGGGCACGGGCGCGGACTCGCCGGACAAGCTGTGGTCCGGGATCGTCACCGGCATCGGCGTCGAATCCCGCGGCGCCCAGCAGCGCGAGGCCCTGACCCAGGCGGCGCAGGCCTCCGCAGTGACCAGCCGCGCCTCGCAGGCGTCGGTGAGCCTGGATGAAGAAAACGTCAACCTGCTCACCAACCAGCACGCCTATCAGGCGGCCGCCCGGGTGATGACCGCCGTCGACGAGGCCTTGGACGTCCTGATCAACCGCACCGGACTGGTAGGAAGGTAGCCATGCTGAACCGGGTAACGAACCTGACCATGAGCGCGGCCGCGCAGCGGACCCTGCAGACGCAGCAGGCCAAGCTGGCCGAGCTGCAGGACAAAGCCACCTCGCTGAACAAGATCTCGCGTCCTTCCGACGATCCCGCCGCCACGGCCCAGGCCCTGGCGACCCGCTCGCTGCAGGCGGCCAACGCCCAGTACGGCCGGAACATCGACGACGGCAACTCGTGGCTCACGGCCGCGGACTCCGCGCTGGAACAAGCCACCAATGTGATGCGCCGGGTCAAGGACCTCACCGTGATGGCCGGCAACGGCTCACTAAACCAGTCCGGTAAGGACGCGATCGCCGCAGAACTGGAATCCCTTAACCAGGACCTCATCTCGATTGCCAACAGCCAGCACCTGGGCCGGAACATCTTTGCCGGGGCCGCGGACACGGCCGGCGCGTTCACCCCGGGAACACCCCGCGATCCAAAAGTCCCCGGGGACACCGGCACCCCGCCCACGTTCAACGGGACGGGATACAACGCGGTGGAGCGGCGCATCAGCGCGACCCAGACCGTGCGGGTGGACGCGGACGGTGCCGGGATTTTCGGCAACGGCAACGGCTCCGTTTTCGACGTCGTGAGCAAGCTGGCGGCTGACCTGAGGACCGGGGTGGACGTACTGCCGCAGGTCGCCGACGTCGACACCGCGTTTAAGAACATCGTCAACGGCCGTGCTGAAATTGGAACACGGCAGGCACAGCTGGAACGTGCCGGCAACGTCAACACCGAAATGGAGGCATCCTTGGACGCCCAGCGGACCGGCATCGAAAAAGCTGACCTCGGCAGCGTGATCATGGACCTGAAGCTGCAGGAAACGAACTACCAGGTGGCCCTCGCCGCCACGGCCCGCGTCCTGCAGCCGACCCTGATGGATTTCCTGCGATGAACTCGGTTCTGAGCAGCATTCCGGTGACGTTCACCGCCCCCATGCCGGGGCTGGAAATGGTCGAGGACTTTGCCCTGCGCAGCATCGACAGCGCCCCCGGGTTGTTTGCCTTGGAGTCCGGGTCCGCGCCGGTGCGCCTGTTCCTCGCGGATGCCGCCCTGTTCGTCCCCGGCTACCACCCGCCGCTGCCGGTTGCGGCTCGGGAGGCCTTGGAGCTCGGCGACGGCGAAGCACCGCAGCTGCTCGTCGTGGTCAACCACTCCCCCAGCGCCACCACGGTGAACCTCATGGCACCGATCGTGCTCAACCCGGCTTCCCGGCGCTGCACCCAGCTGGTGCTGGACGGCAAGGAATACCCGCTGCGCGCGGAGCTTGGCGCCGCCTAGACAGACCCCTGACACAGCCCCGAAGACAGCAAAGCGCCGGACCCCGCGGGGTCCGGCGCTTTGCTTTAACTCTGTGTAAATCCGTGGAACCAGCCCGTTATCCGGGCGGCCGGGAGGGGAAGATTTAGCCTTCGCAGTCGCGGCAGTACTTCAGGCCGTTCTTTTCCTTGGCGACCTGGGACCGGTGACGGACCAGGAAGCAGGACGAGCAGGTGAATTCATCGGACTGCTCGGGAACAACAATGACGGTCAGTTCTTCGCCGGAGAGATCGGCGCCGGGAAGGTCGATGCCCTCGGCCGTGTCGTTCTCGTCGACGTCGATAACAGCAGTCTGGGCACCGCCGCCACGGGATGCCTGAAGGGCCTCCAGCGATTCAGCGGGAGACTCTTCTTCTGTCTTGCGTGGGGCGTCGTAATCGGTAGCCATAGCGGGGTTCACTTTCGTTGCTGCACAGCGCCATTTCAGGCACCTCAGTGAAGCAGTTTAGGGCATGATGCTGGGAGTTAGAGAATAGTGTGCTTAAAGCGACATTCCGCGTCGCGGGCCGAACGAAAACGGAGGCAATGATGGCTACGAAACTGAACAAGCAAGCGCTTTCCCACGCCCGTCAGCTGATCAAAGACGGAAAGGTTCAGCGCGACACCCGCGACGACTGGAGCGAGCACGCACCGACGGCGGAGCAGGAAAACAAGTTCATCGAAAAGAACGGCTTCACCGAGTTCTCGCACTGGCACCTGGGCCTGGACGCTGAGGCGTCGAAGGGAACCAAAGGCAGCGTGACCTTCCCCTTTGGCGACTTCAGGAAGGTCCACCGCTGCGCCGTCGTGTCCCTCGAGAGCCGGGCCGCGCAGCACGGCCACGACGACATTGCCGAGGCGGCCAAGAAACTCCTCGAGGAGATCGACGCCGACTAGCCCCGGGCCGGGCCGGGCGCCGACTCAGGAGACCGGCCAGACTACCAGGGTCTTCCAGGCGGCCGGATCCGGCTCTTTGGCGGGGTCGCTGAGGTAGTACTCCCACATGGCTTCTCCCGGAGTCAGCCCCTCGGCCTGCATTTTCGCCATCACGGCACCGTAGGTTTCCGGCAGGGTGTCATAGGGGCCCACATGCATCGCCTCGAGGGCGCGGCCTGCGGGAAGCACGCCGGCCGTCACCCCGGGGGCGTCCCCGCCGGGATAGGGGGCCGCCAGCGGGAAGCCGGCTTCGACGTCGACGACGTCCGTGGGCATCCCTCGGTACATAGCGAACGGCGGACCGGCCAGCTGGACGTTCTGTTGCTCAACCGCGGTCATCACCGACCTGTAGGCGCGGTCAAAGAATTCCCGCAGCGCATTCATGGGCACCGTCTCACGCAGGACCGCAGTGGGCTGCTCCGCCAGGTCGGTGGTCTTGATCTCCCGAGTGGTTTCCGGATTCGAATCATTCATAGCGCAAGGCTCCGCCCGCGGCTGCGAAGTGGTCAAGGGCACTAGGCCCCGGACCGGGCCGGACCCCGAAGCCGGAGCGCCGCCGGGCCGGGGCCGGAGTCAGCGGCTGATGATGACGTCGAGCCGGCGCGGGCCGTGCACGCCCTCGACGCGTTCGAGTTCAATGTCGCTGGTGGCGCTCGGGCCGCTGATCATGGTCAACGGCCGGGTGCCGTCGATGCGGCGCAGCGCCTCCGGCAGGATTCCGGCGATGTCCGTGGCGGCCACGACACAAATGTGGTGGTCCGGCACCAGGCTGATCGCCCGCCGGCCCTGGTTCGGGCTGCCGTCCAGGATGATGGTTCCCGTCTCGGCGACGGCCACCGCGCTGGCGGTCACGACGGCGTCGATGCCGTCCAGTTCCGCCACGCCCAGCGGCGCGCTGGCCGAGTCCACCCGGCGCCGTTCCGTGCCAGCGCCCGCGGCGCGGCCGGTGGAGGTGCCGTCGTCGACGTCGGCCAGCCAGCCGGCGTCGAGCCCGGCGGGCACCACGTAGCTGCGCGCCTCGGCGAGCAGTTCGGCGACCCGCGCCGGAACCTCTGCGGCGGGTACCACGGAGACCTGCGCCTTGTAGTCGACCAGCCGGTCCACCAGCAGATGGATCAGGGCCTCCTCATCCAGCTCGGAGGTGGTCCGGTACTCCCGCGGAACCGGAGGCGCCGCCGGGGCGTCGCTCAGTGCGGAGCGGATGCGGCCGAGGATGTCCTCGCGAGCGCTCATGCCTGCCCTTCCTTCCCTTGCGTCGCAGTCTCCTGCGGCGGGGCAACATCATCGTTCGGATTCCCGTGCTCCCGAGCCCACCAGCTGCGGAAGGATTCCGGCGGCGGGGCGGGGATGTCGCGGCTTTGGGTCCAGCCCGCGGCGATGCCGGGGAGCTTGGTGATTTTCTTGTCCGGCCCGGCCGCGAGGCGGCCCAGGGGAAGCCCCTTCTCCACCAGGCCCAGCCGCTTGCCGGAGGACAGCGCCCAGGACGCGGCCTTCATGCCCACGTCCATCTGGCTGGGCAGCTTCTTGGTGCCGCGCTTGCTGTCCACATCCTTACTGCGCAGGTGCACCAGGATGTCCGGGATGTTGATCTTCACCGGGCAAGCGTCGTAGCAGGCACCGCAGAGCGAGGACGCGTAGGGCAGGGAGCTGTTTTCCTCCGCTTCGATGCCGGTCAGCAGCGGCGAGAGGATGGCACCGATCGGACCGGGGTAGGTGGAGCCGTAGGCGTGGCCGCCGGTCCGCTCATAGACCGGGCAGACGTTCATGCAGGCGCTGCACCGGATGCAGTGCAGCGCGGAGCGGCCCATCTCATCCGCGAGCGCGGCGCTGCGGCCATTGTCCAGCAGCACCAGATGGACGTTCCGGGGTCCGTCTCCCTCCGTGACGCCGGTCCATAGCGAGGTGTAAGGATTCATCCGCTCGCCGGTGGAGGAGCGCGGCAGCAGCTGCATGAACACCTCCAAGTCCTGCCAGCCCGGCAGCAGCTTCTCGACGCCCATCACGGTGATGAGGGTCTCCGGCAGCGTCAGGCACATCCGGCCGTTGCCCTCGGATTCGACGACGGCGAGGGTCCCGGAGTCGGCCAGCGCGAAGTTGGCCCCGGAGACGGCCACCTTGGCGGTCAGGAACTTCCGGCGCAGGTGGGCGCGGGCGGCCATGGCGAGCACCGCCGGGGAATCGGTGAGTTCCGGGTCGGCGTCGGGCATCTCGCGCAGGAAGATGTCCCGGATCTGGGTGCGGTTCTTGTGGATGGCCGGGACGAGGATGTGGCTGGGCTTGTCGTGGTCCAGCTGGACGATCAGCTCGGCGAGGTCCGTTTCGAAGGCCGCGATGCCCTGGTCCTCGAGGTATTCGTTGAGCCCGATTTCCTGGGTGGCCATCGACTTGACCTTGACTACCTCGGTCTCGCCGGTGTCGCGGATCAGCCCCGCCACAATCGCGTTGGCCTCATCGGCGTCGCGGGCCCAGTGGATCACCCCGCCGCGGGCAGTGAAGTTCTCCTCGAACTGCTCCAGGAGCTGGGGCAGGCGGGCCATCACGTTTTCCTTGATCGCGGAGCCGGCGTCGCGCAGCTGTTCCCAGTCCGGCAACTCCGAGACCACCTGGAGGCGCTTGTCCCGGATGGTGTGCGTAGCGTGGCCAAGGTTGGCGCGCAGCTGGGCATTGCCCAGTTCGCGGTGCGCAGCCTTGGGGAACGGTTCGGCGGCGTGCAGGTTGCCCGAGCCGAAGACCGGCAGGGAGGGCATGCCCAGGAAGGTGCTCATCGGCCGGCCTTTCCGGTGGTGACGCGGACGTCCCCGGTGACGGAGGCCGGCGCTTCGAACGTGCTGGCCAGGATCTCGGCCAGGTGCAGGGTGGTTGCGGCGCTGCCTTCGCGGGAGAGGCCGCCCCCAATGTGCATCAGGCAGGAGGCGTCCCCTCCGGTGCACAGGGCGGCGCCGGTGGAGCGGATGTTGGCCGTCTTATCCGCCAGCATCGCGGAGGAGACGTCCGCGTTCTTCATCGAAAACGTGCCGCCGAAGCCGCAGCACTGATCGGCCTCGGGCAGCTCGGCAAGGTCGATGCCGGCGACGCTGCGCAGCAGCCGGGCCTGCCGGTCGCCCAGCCGGAGCAGGCGCATGCCGTGGCAACTGGGGTGGTAGGTGACCCGGTGCGGGAAGTAGGAGCCCAGCTGGGCGGCGGCGTCGGTCACCCCCAGCACGTCCACCAGCAGCTCGGAGAGCTCGTAGGTTTTGGCGCCGACGGCGGTGGCCCGGGCTTCCAGGGCGGTGTCCCCGCAGGAGCGCGCCACCATGGGGTGCTGGTGCTTCACCGAGGCGACGCAAGAGCCGGAAGGGGCGACGGCGACGTCGTAGTCTGCCGTATCGAAGGCGGCCACGTGGTTGGCGACGACGGGAACGGCCTCCTTGAGGTAGCCGCTGTTGACGTGCATCTGGCCGCAGCAGGCCTGGCCGGCCGGGAAGACGACCTCGTGCCCGAGCTGTTCGAGGATGCTGACAGTGGCCTGCGCGGTGCGCGGATACATCGCATCGACGATGCAGGTGGCGAACAATGCGATTCTCATGACAGCCTTTCGGGGCCCGCTGGACGTGTGGTCTGACCAAAGTAAAGCACGTGGCCGCGTCACCCACAACAGACAGCCGCCGGGTGAACGGGCTCACACGAGAGTGAGATGTAGGCTACACTCTCATGGTCCGACCACAGTGGTCAGACCAAAGCCGTCGTCTCTCAACGCAGAGGAACTTCCGTGGACCACTTCACCCCCACCACCGATCCGGTGCTCAACAGCGTGGCCTGGTCGGCCATCGTCGGTCTGTTGCCGCTGCTGACCTTCTTCATCCTCCTGGCAGTCGTCAAGACCAAGGCGCACGTGGCCGGAGCCGCAGCACTGCTGGTGGCGCTGGTCGTCGGTATCGCCGCCTTCCACATGCCTGCCGGCCTGGCCATCCTGTCCGCGACCCAGGGCGGCGTCTTCGGCGCCTTCCCCGTGCTGTGGATCGTCGTCATGGCCGTCTGGCTCTACCAGGTCACGGTCCTCAGCGGCCGGTTTGAGGACCTGCGCCGGGTGTTCGACGCGATCGGCGGCGGCGACGTGCGGCTGCAGGCCGTCCTGGTGGCGTTCTGCTTCGGCGGGCTGCTCGAGGCCCTCGCCGGGTTCGGCGCCCCGGTCGCGATCACCGCCACCATGCTGCTCGCGCTGGGCCTGCCGCCGCTGCGGGCGGCCGCCGCCGTCCTGGTGGCCAACACGGCCCCGGTCGCCTTCGGCGCCATGGCCATCCCCATCACCACCGCGGCCGGGCTGACCGGGCTGCACGCCACGGACATTGCCTCCATCGTCGGCCGCCAGGCCCCGCTGCTGGCGACCTTCGTGCCGCTGATCCTGCTGTTCATCATCGACGGACGCCGGGGACTGAAGGACTGCTGGCCGGCCGCCCTCGTGGTGGGCGCGTCGTTCGCCGTCGCCCAGTTCCTCTGCTCGAACTACTTCTCCTACGAACTCACGGACATCCTCGCCTCGCTGGTCGGGCTCGGCGCCGCCGTCGTCTTCTTCCGACTCTGGAAGCCCAAGGGCAGCGAAGCCGCGCGCGGCCGGCTGGGTGAAGCCGCCGTCGCGGCCGGCACCGCGGCCGGTGGCCGCGACGGCCACCGCGGCAACGCAGCCGTCGCAACCGTCGAGAAGACCGCGGACGGCGGGCTCACCCCCTCCCGCACTTGGCTGGCGCTGTTCCCGTACTTCCTGGTGATCGTGGTGTTCGGCATCGCGAAGCTCTGGAAGCTGGGCGTGGACCTGCCGGCGTTCCTGGCCGCCACGGACATCAAAATCCCGTGGCCGATCCTGCACGACGCCCTGGTCAACGCCGAGGGCAAGCCGGTGTCCTCCACCGTTTACTCGTTCCAGTGGCTCTCCAGCCCGGGCACGCTGCTGCTGATCACCGGCCTGTTGGTGGCGCTGGTGTACTCCAAGTACGACGACGGCGGCCGGTTCCGCCTCTCGGTGGGCGACGCGGTCCTGGAGATCGGCCGGACCATCGTCAAGATGCGCTGGGCCGGGCTGACCATCATCACGGTCCTTGCCCTGGCGTACGTCATGAACAACTCCGGCCAGACCGTCTCGATCGGCACCTGGCTGGCCGGTACCGGGAGCTTCTTCGCCTTCCTCTCCCCGGTGCTGGGCTGGCTGGGCACCGCCGTAACCGGTTCGGACACCTCGGCCAACGCCCTGTTCGCCAAGCTGCAGCAGACCGCGGGCATGAAGGCCGGCATCGATCCGAACCTGCTGGTGGCCGCCAATACCTCCGGCGGCGTCGTGGGCAAGCTGATCAGCCCGCAGAACCTCGCCATCGCGGCGACCGCGGTCAATATGGACGGCCAGGAATCGGTGATCCTGCGTAAGGTAGTCGGATGGAGCTTGGCTCTGCTGCTGGTGCTGTGCACCCTGGCTTTCCTGCAGTCCACCCCCGTCCTCGGCTGGATGCTGCCGTAGCTCCCGCCCCGCCCATTTCCGGAGTGCGGGCCGACCGCGGCCCGCACTCCCCCGCCCGGAAGGAACCCGCCCGTGACCAGCGCCGCAGCAGGAGCCGCCCCCCGCCGTCGTACCTATGACGCGCTCCTGCAGGACATCGAGGCAGACCTGCGGTCGGGCAAGATCAAGCTCGGCGACCGCCTCCCGGGTGAACGCACCCTGGCGGAGAATTACGGCATCTCCCGGGCCTCGGTGCGCGAAGCCATCCGGATCCTTGACGCCATGGGCGTGGTGCGCAGCTCGGTCGGTTCCGGCCCCACCTCCGGCGCCATCGTCATCTCCGACCCGTCCGCGGGCCTGTCCTCGGCGCTGCGGCTGCATGTGGCCAGCAGCCGGCTCCCGGTCGAAGACATCGTGCAAACGCGCATCCTGCTGGAAACCTGGACCGCCCAGGCGGGCGCTGCCCGCAGCGGCGGCGAAGCGGAACTGGAGCAGGCCGCCCGGCTGCTGGAGGCCATGGACGACCCCGCTATCGACCGGGCCACCTTCCACGAGCTCGACGCACGGTTCCACGTGGCCCTCAGCTCGCTGGCCGGAAACGCCGTGGTGGCCACCATGATGGAGTCCCTCAGCGGCTCGATCGTCGGTTACGTCAAGGGCGCCATGGACGCGATGGAGTCCTGGCCCGAGGTCCTCGCGGTGCTCCGGAGCCAGCACCACGGCATCTTCGACGCCGTCGAGGCGCGCGACGGCGAACTCGCGGCCCGCCGGCTGCGCGAACACATCGAATGGTTTTACCAGCGGGCACGCGAAGCGGTCCCGCCCCTCCCCGCCCCCTAACAGCACGCACGACCCTGGAGCAGCGCATGACAGCCACGGCAGCCGCCACATCCCTGATCGACCAGCTGGACCCGGAGACCGTCAGTACCCGGGACCTGGACCGGCGGGCCATGGCGCACGACGCCTCGCATTACCTGCTCATCCCGCAGGGCGTCGCCACTCCCCGCAGCGCCGACGACGTCGGGCGCCTGCTGCGGCGCAGCCGCGAACTCGGCCTCCCGGCCACCTTCCGCTCCGGCGGCACCAGCCTGTCCGGCCAGGCCGTCAGCGACAGCCTGCTCATCAACACCCGCCAGCACTTCCGCGGCATCGAGGTCCTCGACGGCGGCGCCCGGGTCAGGGTCCAGCCCGGCGCCACCGTGCGCAGCGTCAACGCCCGGCTGGCAGCCTTCGGACGCAAGCTTGGGCCCGACCCGGCCAGCGAAATCGCCTGCACGGTGGGTGGCGTCATCGCCAATAACTCCTCCGGGATGGCCTGCGGTACCGAGTTCAACACCTACCGGACGCTGGAGTCGATGGTGCTGGTGCTGCCCTCGGGCACAGTGATCGACACCGGCGACGCCGACGCCGACGCGCGGCTGCGAGCCCTCGAACCCGACCTCCACGAGGGCCTGCTCAGGCTCCGCCGCCGGGTGGCCGGAAACGCGGACTCGGTGCGCATCATCACCTCGCTGTTCTCCATGAAGAACACCATGGGGTACGGGATCAACGCCTTCCTCGACTTCGAACGGGCCGTCGACATCCTGACGCACCTGCTGATCGGCAGCGAGGGCACCCTCGGCTTCGTCGCGGAGGCGGTCTTCCGGACGGTCGAGGTCAAGCCCGCCGTGGCCACCGGGCTGCTGGTCTTCAACACCCTCGACGCCGCCACGGCCGCGCTGCCCGACCTCGTGGCCTCCGGCCTGGCGACCATCGAGCTGATGGACGCGGCCGCCCTCAAGGTCGCCCAGCTCGCCGCGGACGCACCCCCGGCCATCCGTTCGCTACCGGTCCGCGGGCACACCGCGCTGCTGGTCGAGCACCAAGGCGCGGACGCCGCGGAGCTGTCCTCCCGGCGGCAGGACTCCGAGCCGCTGTTCGGGTCGCTGGACCTGGCCGCGCCGTTCGCCCTGACCACGGACCCGAAGGACCGGGCCGCGCTCTGGCACGTCCGCAAGGGTCTCTACACCACGGTGGCCGGCGCCCGGCCGTCGGGCACCAACGCGCTGCTGGAGGACATCGTGGTGCCGGTCCCGGCGCTGGCGGACACCTGCAGCGAACTGACCCGGCTGTTCACCGAGCACCGCTACGAGGACTCGGTGATCTTCGGCCATGCCAAGGACGGGAACGTCCACTTCATGCTCAACGAGCGCTTCGACGACCCGGACCAGCTGCTGCGCTACCAGGCCTTCACCGACGACATGGTGGACTTGGTCCTCGGCGCGGGCGGATCGCTCAAGGCCGAACACGGCACCGGGCGGATCATGGCGCCGTTCGTCCGCCGCCAGTACGGCGACGAGCTGTACGAGGTCATGCAGGAGATCAAGCGGCTGATCGACCCGGCCCACCTGCTTAACCCGGGCGTGCTGCTTGCGGACGAGCCGTTGTCCTACATCGAAAACCTCAAGGTGGCGCCGACCGTGGAGGAAGAGGTGGATCGCTGCGTCGAGTGCGGTTACTGCGAACCGGTCTGCCCGAGCAAGGACATCACCCTCACGCCGCGGCAGCGGATTGTGCTGCGGCGCGAGATCGCCGCCGCGGAGCAGCGCGGCGACGACGCCCTCGCCACCCGGTTGCGGAAGGACTACGACTACGACGGCGTGCAGACCTGCGCGGCCGACGGCATGTGCGTCACCGCGTGCCCGGTGCTGATCAATACCGGGGACCTGGTCCGGCGGCTGCGCCAGGAAAATGCCAACACGGTCGCCGCGGCCGGCTGGAGCGTTGCCGCGGACCGCTGGGGTGCTGTCACCGCCGGCGGCGGCCTCGCCCTGACCGTGGCGAAGACGGTGCCGGCCCCGCTGGCCAAGGCCGCGACCGCCGTCGGCCGGGCGGTACTGGGCGCCGAGACCGTCCCGGCGTACGACGCCGTCCTGCCCGCCGGCGGTTCGAAGCGCCGGTCCCGGCAAGACCCGGACAGCGTCGCGGTGTTCTTCCCGGCCTGCATCGGGACCATGTTCGGCCCGGCGGACGCGCCGGGCGGCGGTCCCGGCGGGTCCGCCAAGGGATCCGCCCAGGCCTTCCTGGACCTCTGCGAGCGCGCAGGGGTTGCCCTGACCATCCCTGAAGGCATCGACAGCCTCTGCTGCGGCACCCCGTGGAAGTCCAAAGGTTTCTCGGAGGGTTATGCGGCGATGTCGGTCAAGGTCCTCGACCGCCTGTATGAGGCCAGCGGGCAGGGCAGCCTGCCCGTGGTGTGCGACGCCGCGTCCTGCACCGAAGGCCTCGAGACGATGAAGCGGCTCGCGGCCGAATCCGCGGAGCGCTACGCCGGGCTGCGGTTCGTGGACTCGGTGGAGTTCGTCCACCAGCACGTGCTTGGGCGGCTCACGGTGTCCGCGCCGGTGGCCTCCATGGCCCTGCACCCGACCTGCTCGTCAACCCAGCTGTGCACCAACGATGCCTTGATGGAGATCGCCCGGACCGTGACGGGGGACGTCTTCGTGCCGCTGAACTGGGGCTGCTGCGCCTTTGCCGGCGACCGCGGCCTGCTGCACCCCGAGCTAACGGATTCCGCCACCCGCACCCAGGCCGCCGAAATCAACGAGCGCGACTACGAGGCCTATGCCTCGACCAACCGCACCTGCGAACTGGGCATGTCCAAGGCCACCGGCCGCTCCTACCGGCACCTGCTGGAGATCCTGGAGGAGGCCACCCGGCCGGTGGGGTGAGCGCGGCCCGCTTGCCATCCGGCGGGTGGTCCGTAGACTCGGCGCATGTCTGTTCTTGGGGGAATGACGACGGCGCGTTGGGCCGCGGCGCTGGCCGCCTGCTTGGTGCTGGGACCCGCGCTGGCCGGCTGCGCCTACGAGGACGATGCCGGCCCCCGCCCCTCGGCGGCCGGCTCCAGCGGCCGCCCGGGGTACACCGTCCCGGTCGAAGATCCTGATGTACTGGCTGTCGAAACCCGCAACTACGCGGAGCTGGAGCGGCGCCTGGCCATAGCACCGGGAGAGGCTCTGCTGGCGGATTCAGGCCCCGCCGACGGCCCGGGTGTCGGCTTCCAAAAATCAGCCACGGTCAAGACGGCCGGGCCCCACTCCGTCGCGGCGGCCTGCGTCGGTATCCCGCACGCCCAGATCTACCTCACCCAGAGCATCAGGGGCGGAAGCCAGTACACGGTCCTGGAGATCGACTGCTCGGAAACCCGGACCCAGGTCGTTGAGCTGGCTGCAGGTCCCGTCGGCGCCCAGCTCACCCGCGTTCAGCCAGGCGGAGCCTGGACCGGAGCGGTCGCCGGGCTCAGGATCACCGCCGGATGAAGCTCGTCGGCTGGAACATCGGCGAGGCTTGGGATTGCAGGACTTTCAGCCCTGAGTTGCTGTGAGAGGCCGGCGCACACTGTTGCCAAGGTCGGATCAGCCGGGATCGGACTCAGGCGTGGGAGGGCACCTCATGGATGTTCGGGTCGTGGAGTCAGCGGTCATGTTGCACATCGGGGATGGCGTGCTGACCGTTTTGTTCCCCGTAGAGCATTGCGCACGGTGGGAATTCGGTCCGTGGGCTCCAATCATGGGCTGGTTCAAGAAGCGCCCGGGCCTGACCCGGGCCATTGGCGTGGCACAAGTCGCCGGTGCGATTGCGGTGGCAGCGACCCTTTCCAAGACCCCAGGGCCGGCCTGGAAGAAATGACACCACAGGGCGAAAAATAAACGTGCTGCATCCCGAATGCTTTGTGCAAAAGCCCCTCCGGTCCGGGCAACATCGCCGGAACGGAGGGGTTTGTGGAGCCCCCTGTCGGATTCGAACCGACGACCCCCGCTTTACAAGAGCGGTGCTCTGGCCAACTGAGCTAAGGAGGCAATCCGCCGTCGTCCGCTGGCCGCATGAAGGGCCGGACGCTGGGCGCTAGACAAGGGTAGCCCACGGAAGCCTGCCGGTAAAAAATGCCGGCAACGCACCAGCAACGCACCGGCAACGCAAACAGCCCGGCCCCGGAGAACCGGTGCCGGGCTGTTGCGTACGGTGTCTGTTACTTCTTGGCGTCGACCGCTGCCTGCAGGAACTGCTCGAACGGGGTCTGGGCGCTGGCGCCCTTGCCCCACTGCTTGCCCTCGACGAAGACCGTCGGGGTGCCGGTGACGCCGATCGCCGCGGCTTCCTGGGTCGTGTACTTCACGTACGGGCGGTAGGTCTTGTCGTCCACGCACTTGTCGATGCTCTTGGCGCCGATGTCGGTGGCCATCTTCTTCAGCTCGTTGTCGGAGAGGCCGGCACCGCCCTCGGCAGGCTGCTTGGCGAACAGCTCGTCCACGAATGCGGAGTACTTCTCCGGCGATTCGTTCACGACGCAGGCGGCGGCGTTGGCCGCGCGGGAGGAGTAGTTGGTGCTGGAGCGGCTGTCCAGGAAGCCCAGCGGACGGTACTCGACCGTGATCTTGCCTGCGTTGCGCAGCTCGGTGAGGGTGCTGTTGTACTGCGCCTCGAAGTTCTTGCAGACCGGGCAGATGAAGTCGATGTAGAGGACCACCTTGACCGGCTTGCCGGCCTCGGCCTCGGCACCGGGGGCCTTGATGTCCGCCGGCGGCGTGGCCGCGGGCGAGGGCAGGTCCGCGACGTTGACGGTGGCCGGTTCGGTCTTGGCGACCTCGGTGTTGGCCAGCAGGGTGACGCCGCCGTGGACGTTGCCGTTGGCCGGCGTCGGGCCGGAATCCGCCACCGGGGCGTTGTTCTTGATGTTGGAGGTGACCACCAGTGCCACGATCACCACGATGGCGACGACGGCGACGACGATGCCCCAGCCGATGAGCAGCTTGTTCCGCTTTTCCTTCTTCAGCTGCGCTTCGCGGATCTCTCGGGCTTTTTCGCGCGCCGCGGCGGTGCGCTCCGCTTTGGACTGACGGGGTTCGTTTGCGGGGCTCATTAGTTCCTCGTGTCGATCGGCCTGGGATGGTCCACTGGGTGGCAACTTCATCATTTTAGGGGAGAAACCCGGGAGCTTGCGCTTTCAAGTTTCCTCCGTGTGCCCAACGGACGAATAGCACGGAAGATTCCGCGCGGCTAGGGTGGACAAGAGCCACAAGCGACCCAGGGGGCACCAATGCAAGCAACGGAGCGCGCCGAGCAGAGCGCCGAGCAGGAACCTGCACAGACAGCTGACGGAGGGCCGCACGCCGAGCCCGCCGCCGACAAGCATGCCGACGCATCGGAACCAGGGGCCACCTTCGATTTCATGGTGGTTTCCAACCGGATGCCGGTGGACCGCTGCTCGCCCGACGAGCCGGGCTGCGAGGACGGCTGGCGTCGCTCCCCCGGCGGGCTGGTCACCGCTCTGGCGCCGATGATGACCAAGACCGACGGCGCCTGGGTGGGCTGGCACGGGGCCCCCGACGAGCACCTCGAACCGTTCAGCCACGGCGGCATCGACCTCATCCCCGTCCAGCTGAGCACCCGCGACGTCGAGCTTTACTACGAGGGTTTCTCCAACGCCACCCTCTGGCCGCTGTACCACGACGTGATCGCCCCGCCGGAGTTCCACCGCGCCTGGTGGGACACGTACCGGAAGGTGAACAAGCGGTTCGCCGACGCCGTCATCCGCTACGCCGCGCAGGGCGCCACCGTCTGGGTCCAGGACTACCAGCTCCAGCTGGTGCCCAAGATGCTCCGCGAGGCACGACCGGACCTGAAGATCGGTTTCTTCAACCACATCCCCTTCCCGCCGCCGGAGATCTTCGCGCAGCTGCCGTGGCGCCGGGCGATCATCGACGGCCTGCTCGGCGCGGACCTGGTCGGGTTGCAGCGCAGCAGCGACGCCGGCAACTTCATGCGCTCCGCCCGCCGCTTCCTCGGCGCCAGCGTCAAGCAGCAGCAGGTCCACGTCAAGGGCGCCGACGGCGAAACGACCCATATTGCCCGCGCGCAGGCGTTCCCGATCTCCATCGACGTCAAGCAGATCAGCGAACTGGCCCAGCGCCCGGAGATCATCGAGCGGGCCAAGCAGATCCGCCGGGACCTGGGCAACCCCAAGACCATCCTGCTGGGCGTGGACCGGCTGGACTACACCAAGGGCATCCGGCACCGGCTCAAGGCCTATGAGGAGCTCCTTGAGGACGGCAAGGTCACGGTGGAGGACGCGTCCCTGATCCAGGTCGCCAGCCCCAGCCGCGAGCGCGTCGAACAGTACCGGCTGCTGCGCGAGGAAGTGGAAGGCACCGTGGGGCACATCAACGGCACCTTCGACACCATGCAGAACACGGCCGTGCGCTACCTGCACCACAGCTACCCGATCGAGGAGATGGTGGCCCTGTACCTGGCCGCCGACGTCATGCTGGTCACCGCCCTGCGCGACGGCATGAACCTGGTGGCCAAGGAGTACGTCACGGCCCGGACCAACAACGACGGCGCCCTGGTGCTCAGCGAGTTCGCCGGCGCGGCCGACCAGCTCAAGCAGGCACTGCTGATGAACCCGCACGACATCGACGGGCTCAAGGACACCATCATGCGCGCGGTCAACATGCAGCCCGCGGAGGCCGCGCGGCGGATGCGTGCCATGCGCAAGCAGATCCTGACCAACGACGTCGACCTCTGGTCTGCGGACTTCCTGAGCGCGCTGAAGGAAAAGGTGGTCCGCGATGACTCCTGATTCCAGCACTCCCGGGACCGACGACCAGCTCTCCCCCGAGCTGCTCGCCGCCGTCCGCCGCGTCGCCGGCACGGACCAGCTCCTGGTGGCGATGGACTTTGACGGGACCATGGCCCCGCTGGTGGACCACGCGGAGGACTCGCGGGCGCTCCCGCGCTCCGCCGCCGCGTTCGCCGCCCTGGCGGAGCTGCCGCGCACGACGACGGCGCTCATCTCCGGCCGGGCGCTGGACAGCCTGCGCGCGGTCGCCTCGCCCCCGGAGCGGACGCTGCTGATCGGCAGCCACGGCGCCGAGGTCTGGATGGGCCCCGGGTCGGCCGACCTTGAGCTCGACGCCGGACAGCGCGAACTCCTGGCCGGGGTGCGGAAGGTCCTGGCAGAGATCGTGGACGTCGCCCCCGGCACACTGCTGGAGGACAAGCCCGCCGGCGTCGTGCTGCACACGCGGCTGGCGGCGGACGACGTCGCCGAAGACGCGGTGACGGCGGCCAAAGCCGCACTGCAGGACCGTCCCGGTGTCTTCCTGAAGACCGGAAACCGGGTGCTGGAGACCTCCGTAATCCACGCTTCCAAGGGTGAAGGCGTGTCCTTCCTTCGGCAGGCGACCGGCGCCACCGCCGTCGTCTTCGCCGGCGATGACACCACCGATGAGGATGCCCTGGGCAGCCTCATCCGCGGCGACCTCGGCATCAAGGTCGGCCAGGACTTTACCCAGGCCGAGTTCCGGGTGCAGGACTGCGAGCAGGTCTCCGATTTCCTCGAAGCGCTCCTGCGGGAGCGGACAAACGCCGTCGCCGGCTAAAGGGGCCTGCCGCACCGTGCCGCCTTCACCGCGGTGTTCCCGGGTACTCCTGTTGGGGACCGCGCGCCCTCGCTAGACTTAAATTGCGCCGCATTAGACGCAGATTTCGTTTCGGGAAGGGAACGATCATGACTAAGAACAGCGGCAAGGAAAACACTTCCGGGGAAGCCGGTTCCGGCACGAACCCCGAGGAGAAAGACCTGCGGGGCCGGTACGTGGAAGGCAACTTCGGAAAATCCGGCGCGCAGTCGGGCCGTCACACGGACGACGAGGAAGGCCAGTACATCGAGGGCAACTACGGTGCGGCGGGGTCCGAAGGCGGTCTGCCCGAACCATTAGGCGCCAAAGCCCACGAATCCGGCCGCTACGTCAGGGCGGACTACGGCGGCGCCGGAACAGCCCCGGCGCGCACTGCCGAGTCGGAAGTCGGGCGGTACTCCGAAGGCGACTACGGGACCGATGGCACTGTGGATCCCGCGCGCAAAGCCCGTCCGCACCAGGATGCGGAACCGAAACCAACTGACTCCGCTTAGCAGCGGCTCCCCGCCCCTCGGCCGCAGCCTAACTAGACGCGGACTCGGGTTCGTAGCCGATCAGCCAGTGCAGCCCGTGGCGGTCGATGACCTGGCCGTCGGAGGCGCCCCACGGCTTCTCCGCGAGGGGGTCCACCACGCGGCCGCCTTCGGCAAGCTTGTCGAACCACTCGTGCAGGACTGCCGGCTCCGCGGTCCCCAGCAGGGAGAGCATCAGGCCCTCGAACCGGACGGTCTTATCCCCCGCCGGCGCATCCGAGCCCGCCAGGCCCACGACGCCGCTCAACTGGCCGTGCGCGATGGCATCCGGCGGACCGTCGGTGCGATTGAACTCTTCGTAGCTGAACAGGGCAAGGTCGCCGCCGAAAACATCCGCGTAAAAGCCCAGGGCTTCACGCGCGGTTCCGGGGAAACTGACATAGATCTGCAGTGAGGTCATGGGCACAGCCTACAGAGGCGCTTCCCGGGGACGAAGGGGCGGCGGTAAGGCGGATCACACGTGAGATCCGTAACGTTTCGACCCCAAACCGAAAAATCTGACATACTCTGTATGTGATGTGGCGCACAGCTACCGTGCGGCGTCACGGCTGCTCCTCGGCTTCGGCCGGGGAGCACGCGCATCCGCTGAGCGGATGCCACAACTGAATACAAAGAACCATTCACTACGGATCGTCCGGCACGTACCTGCCGGTGAAGGGATGATAACTGTGGCAACAGTTACTTTTGACAACGCTACGCGTCTGTACCCGGGCACAGAGAAGCCCGCTGTTGACAAGCTCAACATTGAAATCGCCGACGGCGAGTTCCTGGTCCTCGTAGGACCCTCCGGCTGTGGAAAGTCCACCTCCCTGCGCATGCTCGCAGGCCTTGAGGATGTGAACTCCGGCCGGATCCTGATCGGCGACCGCGATGTCACCGATGTTCCGCCGAAGGACCGCGACATCGCCATGGTCTTCCAGAACTACGCGCTCTACCCGCACATGACGGTCGCGGACAACATGGGCTTCGCCCTGAAGATTGCCGGCGTCAGCAAGGAAGAACGCGCCGAGCGCGTCCGCGAAGCCGCCAAGCTCCTGGACCTTGAGCCGTACCTGGACCGCAAGCCGAAGGCCCTCTCCGGCGGCCAGCGCCAGCGCGTCGCCATGGGCCGCGCGATCGTGCGCAACCCGCAGGTGTTCCTGATGGACGAGCCGCTCTCCAACCTTGACGCCAAGCTCCGCGTGCAGACCCGCACCCAGATCGCGTCCCTGACCCGCCGGCTCGGCGTCACCACGGTGTACGTCACCCACGACCAGGTTGAGGCCATGACCATGGGCGACCGCGTCGCCGTGCTCAAGGACGGCCTGCTCATGCAGGTGGACACCCCGCGCAACCTGTACGACAAGCCGAAGAACGTCTTCGTCGCCGGCTTCATCGGCTCCCCGGCCATGAACCTGCTGGAGCTCCCCGTCGTCGACGGCGGCGTGCAGTTCGGCGGGACCGTCTACCCGGTGCCGCGCGACGTCCTCGAGGACGCGTCCGGCTCCACCGTCACGCTGGGTACCCGCCCGGAAGACCTCGAAGCTGCGCCGCAGGGCGAAGGCCTCCAGGTCGAGGTCGACGTCGTTGAGGAACTCGGCGCCGACGCGTACATCTACGGCCACACCACGCTGGATGGCAAGGACCACGACATCGTGGCCCGCGTCGACGGCCGCCGTCCCCCGATGAAGGGCGAGACCATCTATGTCCGCCCGCAGTCGGGCCACGTGCACCTGTTCGACACCAAGACCGGCCAGCGCCTCGGCGACTGACCGCTCGTCGCCGGCGGCGGTCCTCCTCCTGGAGGGCCGCCGCCGGCGTTTAACCGGCCGGCTTTAGGCGGCGGCCGCCCATGTACGGGAGAATTGCCCCATGACCGAGGAAAACCGCATGACCGAGGACAACGGCGCCCAGTGGCACGACGAACCCACTGACTACGGACAGATCGGCAAGCTGCCGCGGTACGAAGCCGCCAGCGCCCACGACGCCAAAATGGTCGCCAGCTCGCTGAGCATCACCGCCGCCGCCACGGAGCCCGAGCTGCTGGACCTGCCCTGGCACATCGCCCTGGAGGACTGGCCGGCCGAGTACCTCGCCGCCCTCCCCCGCGGCATCTCGCGGCACATCGTGCGGTTCGCCCACCTGGGCGGCTCGGTGATTGCCATCAAGGAAACCTCGGAGCACATCGCCCGGCACGAGTACCACATGCTCCGCAAGCTCGCCCGGCTCGATGTGCCCTGCGTGGAGCCGGTCGCGGTCATTACCGGCCGCACCACGCCGGAGGGCCGGCCGCTGAACCCGGTGCTGGTCACCCGGCACCTGAAGTTCTCCATGCCGTACCGGGCCCTGTTTTCCCAGATGCTGCGCAAGGACACCCTGACCCGCCTGATCGAC
Organism: Arthrobacter sp. Hor0625; assembly: GCF_052567525.1. Taxonomy (NCBI): domain Bacteria; kingdom Bacillati; phylum Actinomycetota; class Actinomycetes; order Micrococcales; family Micrococcaceae; genus Arthrobacter; species Arthrobacter sp. Hor0625. The sequence continues at coordinate 748,833 of NZ_CP199586.1, forward strand.
GCCCAGGCCCTGCTGCTGGTCCGGCTGCACCTGATCGGTTTCTACTGGGGCGACGTCTCGCTCTCCAACACCCTGTTCCGCCGGGACGCCGGCGCCTTCGCCGCCTACCTCGTGGACGCCGAGACCGGCGAGCTGTACCCGGACCTGTCCACCGGGCAGCGCGAGTACGACCTGGAAATCGCCCGGGTCAACATCGCCGGCGAACTCATGGACCTGCTCGACGGCGGCCTGATCGAGGAAAAGGTGGACCCCGTCGCCACCAGCGAGCTGATCATGGAAAGCTACCGCCGGCTCTGGAGCGAGCTGACGGCCAAGGAGTCCTTCGAGATCGGCGAGCGCTGGCGCGTCGCGGCGCGGATCCGGCGGCTCAACGAACTGGGCTTCGACGTCGAGGAGTACGCCATCAAGACGACCCAGAACGGGTCCACCATCCAGCTCCAGCCCAAGGTCGTCGACGCCGGACACCACCAGCGCCGGCTGCTGCGGCTCACCGGCCTGGACGCCCAGGAGAACCAGGCCCGGCGTTTGCTCAACGACATGGATTCCTTCCGGGCGGACAACAACCCCGGGATGGATGAGGAATACAGCGCCCACCTCTGGGTGAGCCAGATCTTCGAGCCGATCGTCCGCGCCATCCCGCGCGACCTGTCCGGGAAGCTGGAGCCGGCGGAGGCCGTGCACGAGATCCTGGAACACCGCTGGTACATGTCGGAGAAGGAAAACCGGCACATTCCGCTGGCCGAGGCCGTGCAGTCCTACATTGATTCGGAGCTCCGCCACCGCCGGGACGAAGCCGCGATCATGCTCAACCCGGACACCGAGCTGCTCAAGATCCTTGAGGTCGAGACGGAGGAGTCGCGCTACGGCGAAGGCGAGTCCGACGAGGAGTACCCGGACTCGGACGACTAGGCGGCCCCGGGCGGACCGGGCAGCCGCGCTAGATGGCCTTGCCGGGGTTGAGGATCCCGGCCGGGTCGAAGAGTTCCTTGATCCGGCGTTGGAGTTCGCGCACCGGTTCCTTCTGCTCCAGCCCCAGCCAGCGCAGCTTGTACTGGCCCACACCGTGTTCGCCGGTGATGGTCCCGCCCATTGCGAGTGCCACCGTGACGGATTCGTCCAGCGCGGCGCCAAGGCGTTCCAGCGCTCCGGGATCGACGCCGTCGTCCGCCTGCTCCACCCAGAACGTCGGGTGCAGGTTCCCGTCGCCCGCGTGGGCCACCACTTTCAGCCGCACCGCGTGTTTGACGGCCATCGCCTCCAGTTCCGCGACGTAGTCCACCATCCGCGAGCGCGGGACGGCGACGTCCTCACCCACCCGGTATTGGTCGTCGACCTCGGCGCCGCGGCTGTGGCGGCGCAGCTCGACCAGCTGCTCGGCTTCGGCGTTGGGCTCCATGGTCACCACGGCGCCGCCGGCGGCGAGCACGGGCCGGATGGCGGCGGCCTCCGCGGCCGCACCGAAGCCGTCGGTCTGGATCAGCAGCAGCGACGCGCCCCGGGCGGCCAGGTCCGATCCGTGCGCCTCGTCGAGCTGGGCGAGGGTGCCGCTGTCCAGCAGTTCCATGATGGCGGGCTGCACCCGTGCCTTGCCGACCGCGAGCACCCCGGCCGCGGCGCTGCGGAAGTCCGGGTAGAACGCAGCAATGGTGTGCACCTCGCGCGGCAGGTACTTGAGCCGGACTGTGATCCCGACGACGATGCCCAGGGTCCCCTCGGAGCCGACGAACAACCCGGTCAGGTCGTAGCCGGCCACGCTCTTGAAGGTCTGGTGCCCGGTGTGGATGAGGCTGCCGTCGGCGAGGACGACGTCGAGGGCCAGCACCGAGTCCCGGGTCACACCGTACTTGGCGCAGCGCAGGCCGCCGGCGTTGGTGGCGACGTTGCCGCCGATGGTGGAGAGCTTGTAGCTGGCCGGGTCCGGGGCGTACATCAGCCCGTGCACCGCGGCGGCAGCGTTGAGGTCCGCGTTGACCACGCCGGGTTCGACGACGGCGGTTTCGTCATCCGGGTTCAGGTCCAGGATCCGGTTCATCCGCTCCAGGCTGAGCACCACGCAGGCTTCCGTGGCGTGGGCGCCGCCGGAGACTCCGGTGCCGGCGCCGCGGGCCACGAGCGGGATCCGGCGGGCCGCGCAGGCCCGCACCACGGCCTGGACGTCCTCAATGGTCTCGGCGCGGACCACGGCCTGCGGCAGCTGGTAGTCCAGCACCGGCGCCTGGTCCACGGCATAGGCGGCGAGCGTCACCTCATCCACGGCGACTTTCTCCGCGCCCAGGGCAGAGGTCAGGTCATGGATGATGCCGCGCATGATGGTCTCCAGTTCTCCGTTGAATCCGGTGTTCAGTCCGGCCTTCAGTCTAGGCTGGTACGTCCCCGTGCCGGGCGCACGGACTCCGGAAGGGCGGCGCCGGGCAGCACCCAAACCGCTGCGGCGGGGCCGGCGGCACGCAACGCCGTCCCGTCCGCCGCCGGCGCGGCGGACAACTGGCCGGTGGCGAGGGCGGGGCCGTCCGCCAGGCCCGCGGCCTGGCCGGCGGACAGGAGCCCCGGTGCGAGGAGCACTTCCGCGGCGGCGCGGGCCACCACCACGAGCACCGCGGTGTCCGCCGTTTCCCGGACGAACACGAGGGCGTCCCCCGCCGCATGGAGCCAGCGAATGCCGCCGCCGGTGAGGGCAGGCTGGGACCTCCGCAGCCCGGTCAGGTCGGCGTAGAGCCCGCGGAGGTCGGTGCGGATCCGGCCGGGATCGTTCCACGGCATGGGGGTCCGGGAGTACTCGCCGTTGTCCCCCTCGAGCCCGAACTCGTCGCCGGCGAACATCACCGGCACCCCGGGAAAGGTGAACATCAGCACGGCCCCCAGCGTCTGGCCGCCGTCGATCATGGCCGTGGCGGCCCGGGCGGTGTCGTGGCTGTTGAGGGCGTTCATGTTCTGCTGCCGGACGTCCCAGCTGAACGCGGCGGCGAGGTCCTGGTGCGTGGCGAGGAATTCCTCTGCCCCGATCCGGTGCGGTCCGGGCAGCGGGGTGCCGAAGAAGTTCACGTGCCCGGCGTCGCCGGCGAGCCAGGCCCACAGTGGGCGGGTGAAGTTGGAGTAGGTCATGGCGCCGTGCCAGTGCTCGCCGCTGAAGTCCGGTGCGGCGTCGTTGGTGGCCTCGGCCAGCAGGGCCGCGTCCGGATTGATGCTGCGGACCCGGTCGGCGATCAGCCGGGCCACGTCCTGGTTCAGGTCGGTCGTCCCGAGCCGGCCGGTCATGTTGCCGACGTCGATCCGCCAGCCGTCGAGGTTGAACGGTGGCCGCAGCCAGCGGGCCACGGGCGAGTCGTCATCGAGCACGAATTTGCGCCGCAGCGCCGGGGAGGACCAGTTCAGCTTGGGCAGCGAGGCAATGCCGTACCAGGCCTCGTAGGCGGTGTGGTCGCGGCTGAAGTAGTAGTAGCCGGCTTCCTCGGACCCGGGCTCGGCCAGGGCTGTGCGGAACCACTCGTGCGCGTCGCCGGAGTGGTTGGCGGTGAGGTCGCCCATCACCTTCAGGCCGCGGGCGTGCGCGGCTTCCACCAGTTCGATCAGGGCCTCGTCGCCGCCCAGCAGCGGGTCGACGGCGGCGAAGGTGGCGGCATCGTAGCGATGGTTGGAGCGGGCCGGGAAGAACGGTGTCAGGTAGATGATGTCGGCCCCGAGCGCCTGGATATGGTCGAGGCGCTCCGTGACCCCGTTCAGGTCGCCGCCGTAGTACTGGTAGGGCGTCTCCGCCGCGGCGCCCTGCACTTCGGTGGTGTCCCACTCACACGGGACGGCCCAGTCCGGAACGGGCCGGCCGGCGGCGAGCGCCGAGCGCGCGAACCGGTCCGGGAAGACCTGGTACAGCGTGCCCCGGCGCAGCCACTCCGGTGCGGTCTGGAACGTCGTCAGCCGGAAGTCCGCGTAGTCCGAGACGTCCCGGCTGAAGAGCCCCTGGGCGTTGAGGTGCCAGTACCGCTGCCCGGCTTCGATCAGGAAGCGGTAGCGGGCGACCGGGTTGGTGACGGGCATGTCCGCTTCCCACCAGGCCCAGCCGTCGGCCTCGCCGAGTGCCAAGCAATCCGTGTAGCGCGGCTCGCCGTCGTGGACCGAGCGGAGCCAGACGCGGCTGGCGCGGGCCCACCCCGCCGGGACCCGGACCCGCAGCCGGACCTGGTCGCCCAGGGCCGGCTGCTGCGGGGCGTGCAGGGCGGAGCCGTCGTGGTGCGGGAGCAGCCCGGCCGGGGCGGCGCCTGACATGCCTAGCCTTTCACCGAGCCTGCCGTGAGCCCGCTGACGATGTAGCGCTGCAGGAACAGGAACAGCGCCATCACCGGGACCGCGGAAATCACGGCGCCGGCGGCGAAGACGCCCCAGTTCTCCGAGCGCTGCTGCGCCACGAAGGAGTAGAGCCCGACGGCGAGCGTCTGGCTGTCCGGGTCGGTCAGCACCACGGACGCGATCACGAATTCGCCGGAGATCGCGATGAAGGACAACAGGCCCACGACAGCCAGGATCGGCGTGACCAGGCGCAGGATGATGCCGAAGAAGATCTGGGTGTGGCTGGCGCCGTCGATCTTCGCGGCCTCGTCCAGGGACTGCGGGACGGTGTTGAAGAACCCGTACATCAGGTAGGTGTTCACACCCAGGGCGCCGCCCAGGTACACCATGATCAGGCCCAGCTGGCTGCCCAGGCCCAGGGCCGGGATCACCTCGGAGATGCCGCTGAGCAGCAGGAAGATGGCGACGACGGCCAGCAGCTGCGGGAACATCTGCAGCAGCAGCAGGCTCAACAGGCCGAACCGCCGGCCCGTGAAGCGCATCCGGGAGAACGCGTACGCCGCCATCGCCCCGAGGAACACCGTGGCGGCGGAGGTCACGCCGCCGACGACCATGGTGTTCAGGAACCAGCGGGCGAACGGCCGGGAGGGCATGTCGAACAGGGCGGTGAAGTTGCCGAAGTCGATCTTGCTGAACAGCGCGTTGGAACCGACGAGGGTGCCGGTGGAGTTCAGCGCCGCGGAGAGGACGTAGAGCAGCGGGAACACGGCGAAGACCGTGACGATGATGCCGACCAGGTGCCGCCAGCCCTTGTCCTTGAACCAGACGCCGAAGGGGCGCCGGCGCTGCAGGGACTTCAGGTATTCGACGTCGGTGGTGCCGGTGCCTATGGCGTCCGCCGGGGCGGTGGTGTGCGGTGCTGACCCGTTCATGAGTTCACGTCCTCGAGTGCCTTGGTCTGCTTGAAGCTGATGGCCGAGACGGTGGCCACGATGATGAAGATGATGATCGCCAGGGCGCTGGCGAGGCCGTAGTCGCGGCCGGTGCCCTGGCCGAAGGCCACCTTGTATACGAGGGTGATCAGGATGTCCGTGGCTCCGATGTCCCGGTCGGTGTCGGCGAACCGCGGTCCGCCGCCGGTGAGCATGAAGATCACGTTGAAGTTGTTGAAGTTGAACGCGAAGGAGGAGATCAGCAGCGGGGCGATCGAGACCAGCAGCAGCGGCAGCTTGATGGAGCGGAATACCCGCCACGGGCCGGCGCCGTCCATCCGGGCGGCCTCATCGAGTTCGGAGGGCAGCGACTGCAGGGCGCCGGTGCAGACCAGGAACATGTAGGGGAAGCCCAGCCAGAGGTTGACCACCAGGACGCTGATCTTGGCCAGGACCGGGTCGGTGAGCCAGCCGATCGAGGCCCCGCCGAGCAGCGTCTGGTTGAGCCAGCCGAACTCGGGGTTGAGGATGCCGGACCAGACCAGGCCGGTGAGGAAGGCGGGGAAGGCATACGGCAGGATCATCAGGATCCGGTACACCTTCTTGCCCTTGAGGTCTTCCCGGTTGAAGGTGATGGCCAGGAACAGGCCGAGCGCGAACGTCAGGGCGACGGAGGCGACGGCGAACGTGAAGGTCCAGAGGATGACGCCCAGCAGGGGTCCGCGCAGGCTGGGGTCGGTGAACGCTCGGGCGAAGTTCTCCATCCCGACGTCGATCTTCCAGCCGGTGGAGAGCGTCTCGCCGTTGTCCGCGGCGAAGGCGCCCTTGCCGTTGTCGCGGTAGACCGCGCCGGTGGTGGTGTCGGTGAAAGTGTCCGCAGCCTCGTCGTACTTCAGTGCCGGCTTGAACTGGTAGGCGTTGCTGCCGTCGGCGGTGCGGAGCGTGCCGTCCGCGGGGTCCGCTGAGACCGGCACGGTGATGTCCAGGATGCTCTGCTGGTTGGCCACGATTTCCTGGAAGTTCAGGGTCTGGTAGCCGTCCAGTGTCTTGGCCTTGCCGGTGGAGTCCTTGCCGGCGTCGGAGACTTCCTCGAGCGGCTTGTCGGTGCTGCCGAGTGAGACCTTGCCCTGGGGGTCCGTGAAGAGCAGGTAGAAGGAGTTGTCCTTGGCCAGCACGGAGGTCTTGTACGCCGGTGAATCCGGGACGCGCTTCTGCGCGGTGAGCTGGATGGCGTTGATCGCGTCATCCTTGGTGCTGTTGTGGCCGTCGCCGTAGTTGGTGAAGGCAATGTAGCCGCTGAACAGGACCACGAAGACTTGGAAGACCAGCAGGAACAGGACGCCGGGGGCCAAGTATTTGGCGGGCAGGCCGCCTTTGCGCAGGTAGATCCAGTTGATCACCAGCGCGACGGCGGAGGAGACTCCGAGCGCCAGCCAGGACTGGCTGAGGAAGAGCATGATCAGGACGTAGACGGCGAGGGCATCCACGAGGCCCAGCAGGACGATCTTGGCAATGGTGCCCTTGATCCCTTCCGGGCCGGTCCGGCGCCGGCGGACGCCGGCCTTCCGACTGGAGGTTGCGGGGGCGTCGGCTGGGGCGGACGACGCAGCGGGATCGGTGTCCTCGCGGAGTTCGGTATCTGGCATGGCTCTCTACAGTCCTTGGGGGAAGCTGGGTGATGCAGGAAGGGCCGGGCAGCCTGGTGGCCGCCCGGCCCGGTGCTGCCGGGGAAGGGTGCGTGGCGCCCCTCCCCGGCCGCGGGGACTAACCCGCGATTTTTGCCTTGATGCTGGCGGCCATCTTGGCCCAGTCAGCGGCCGGGTCGCCCTGGCCCTTGATCAGGGCCAGTTCGGTGGCGCCCCAGTCAGCCCAGACCGCGCTCATTTCCGGGATCGCCGGCATCGGGACGCCGGTGGCGCCGATCTTGCCGAACGCGGCCACGACCGGGTCGCTGGCGGCCTTGTCGAAGGAGGCCTTCAGCGCCGGCGGGCGTCCGCCGGCCTTGTACATGGAGTCCTGGGCTTCCTCGGAGGTGAGGTAGTTGGTGACGAACTCGTTGGTGGCCAGGGCGTTGGCGCTCTTGGCGCTGATGAAGAAGCCGTTGACGCCGATGAACGGCTGGGCCGGCTGGTCGCCGGCGGTCGGCAGTTCGTCAACCGCGAACTTGATGCCCTTCTTCTGCACGTCCGGAACGTTCCACGGGCCGGTCAGGTAGTAGGGGGACTCGCCGGCGAGGAACTTCTCCTTGGCGATGTCACCGGTGATGTTGGAGTTGATGATCTTTTCGCCCTTGTCGCCCCAGGCGGCGAGCTTCTTGGCGAACTCGACGCCGGCGGCGTCGCCGATCAGCAGCTGCTTCGGGTCGTAGCCGCCGTCGGCCGCCTTGCCGAAGACCTGCGAGCCCATGGAGGCCTGCAGCGGGTACAGGTGGTAGGGGTCGCCCTGCTTCGGGTCCATGCCGACGAGGAACGGGAACTTGGCCTTGCCGTCCGCGACGGCCTTCTTGCCGTTGGCGATGACTTCGTCCATGGTCTTGGCCGCGTCCGGGAGGATGGCCGTGTTGCGCAGGAGGCCGATGTTCTCAACCGCGTAGGGCACACCGTAGACCGAGCCGTTGTAGGTCATGGCCTTGACCGAGGATTCCTGGAAGGCGTCCTTCTTGTCGCCGAGCTCGACCGGGGCGATGACGCCGTTCTGGACGAACTTGCCTACCCAGTCGTGCGGGCCGACGATCAGGTCCGGGCCCTTGCCGGTCGGGACCTGGGTGATGAAGTCGTCGCGGACGGCGGCGAAGTCCTTGACCACGAGCTTGACCTCGATGCCGGTGTCGGCCTTGAACTTCGCGGTGATGTCCTTCAGGGCGGGCGAGCGTTCGGCGTCGACCCACATGGTGATGGTGCCGGCGCCGCCGGACTTGAGATCCGGCTTGGCGGTGGCCGTTGCCGTGGCCGGGCCGGTTGCCGCAGCCCCGCCGCAGGCGCTGAGTGCCAGCGCTGCGACGACGGAGATCGCGCCGGCCGTGAAGACCCGGCGGCTGGTTCCGGTCGTGAGGGTGTTCTGCACCTTCATTGGTGTCCCTTTCAAAAATTCTGCATCCACGCGGAGGGCCCCTGGGAAGTTCCCGGGGCCCGGTGGCATCGTCGGTGATGTGGCTCACAGCTGCAAGCGCTTCCAAGCTACACGGTGATGCACGCTTTTGAAAAGTCATTCTAGCGTGGCGCGTTGCTCCGCTTTGACCAGCCGACGGGGGTTGGGCGGCGGTGAACCGCTGTTTCAGGGCCGAATAAAGGCCGTTTGACCGTGGCGGCGGTCCGGCGGTCGGAGCGCGGGTCGGCGGCACGCGGCTGGAAGCGTTTTCAATTTTCCCGGTGTGCCCTTACGATTACCGGCATGTCCGTTGACTCAGTCCTCACCGCCCCCGCCGCACTGGCCGGCCCGCTGACCCTGGTGCACGCCGCCGATGACGCCGCCGGCTGGTGGCGTTCGGCCGTGATCTACCAGGTGTACCCCCGTTCCTTCCGGGACCTGAACGGCGACGGCGTCGGCGATCTCGCCGGCATTACCGCCGAACTGCCTCAGCTTGCCGCGCTCGATGTCGACGCCGTCTGGCTCTCGCCGTTCTACCGCTCCCCGCAGCGCGACGCCGGCTACGACGTCAGCGACTACTGCGATGTCGATCCGCTGTTCGGCACGCTCTCCGACTTCGACGCCATGATGGCCGAAGCCACCCGGCTGGGCCTGCGGCTCATCGTGGACCTGGTGCCGAACCACTGCTCGGACCAGCACACCGCGTTCCAGGCCGCCCTGGCCGTGCCTGCCGGCAGCCCGGAACGGGACATGTTCATCTTCCGCGACGGCCGCGGCGACTCCGGCGAACTGCCCCCGAACAACTGGCAGTCCCACTTCGGCGGGCCGGCCTGGACCCGGATCACCGAACCGGACGGCACCCCGGGACAGTGGTACCTGCACCTGTTCGATTCCTCCCAGCCGGACTTCAACTGGGACAACGACGCCGTGCACGCCGAATTTGAGCGGGTCCTGAGGTTCTGGCTTGACCGCGGCGTCTCCGGCTTCCGGGTCGACGTGGCGCACGCCCTGGTCAAGGCCCCCGGCCTGCCCGAATGGGGCGGCCGGGCCGACGGCAACAGCTCGCACGGCTTCCCCGGCCACGAGGCGCCGATGTTCGGACAGCCTGCCCTGCACGACATCTACCGCGCCTGGCGCCGGATCCTGGCTGAATACGGCCCGGACCGCATCCTGTGCGCCGAGGCCAACGTCGACCCGCTCCCCCGGCTGGCCGACTGGGTGCGCCCGGACGAGATGCACCAGGCCTTCAACTTCCCCTACCTGCACGCCGGGCTGGATCCGCACCGGATGCGCAGCGTGATCACCGACTCCCTGACCGCATTGGACGCCGTCGGCGCGCCGAGCACCTGGGTGCTGTCCAACCACGACGTCGTCCGCCACGCCACCCGCTTCGGGTATAACGGGCCGGCACCCCGCGACGGCGACGGCATCGGCCCCGCCGATGCGCAGCCGGATGAGGAACTGGGGCGCTCCCGCGCCGCGGCGGCCTCGATGTTCATGCTGGGACTGCCCGGCGGCGCGTACCTGTACCAGGGCGAGGAGCTGGGGCTTCCCGACGGCATCGACATTCCGGACCACAAGCGGCAGGACCCGACCTTCGGCCGCACCGGCGGGGAACGGCTGGGCCGCGACGGCTGCCGCGTGCCGCTGCCGTGGCGCGCTGCCGAACCCCACGCCGGGTTCGGCGCCGGGGCCGACCCGTGGCTGCCGCAGCCGGCAAGTTTCACGGCGCTGGCCCGGGACACCCAGGCCGCGTCGCCGTCGTCGCACCTGAACCTCTACCGGCGGATGCTGGAACTCCGGCGGGAGCTCCGCCTCGGCCAGGGCTCACTCGCCTGGATCGAGGACTGGTGCACCGCCTCCTCCCTGGCCTTCCTCAACGGCAGCACCGCGGTGCTGATGAACCTTGGCGGGGAACCGCTCGACCTGCCCGCCGGACGGGTGCTGCTCCGCAGTTCCGCGTCTGCCGGGCAGTGTGGCGGCGCCCATCAGTTAAGCTCAGGTGAAACTGTTTGGCTGGAGATCTACACCGAGGACACGGAGAACTGAAAATGCCCGGCATCAAGGACGTCGCGGAACGGGCCGGCCTCTCCATCGCCACCGTTTCGCGCGCCTTGAGTGGCAAGGGCAACGTGTCGGCCCGGAGCCGCGAGCGGGCGCAGGCCGCCGCCGCGGAACTGGGCTTCGTGCTCTCCTACCACGCCTCCAGCCTGGCGTCCGGGCGGAACCACAACGTCGGCGTCGTGGTTCCGTCCGTGCACCGCTGGTTCTTCTCCTCCGTCGTCGAGGGCGTCTCCGCGACCCTGCTCGACGCCGGCTACGACCTCACGCTGTACAACGTCAGCGAAGGCGAGGAACGCCGGCACAGCGTGCTCAACGACTTCCTGCTGCGCAAACGCGTGGATGCGGTGATTGCGGTGTCCCTGGAGCTCAGCGAGGCCGAGATCCAGCAACTGCTCGCCATCCACCGTCCCATTGTTGGGATCGGCGGCCCGCTGCCGGGCGCCTCGACGATCCGAATCGACGACTCGGGCATCGCCGAGGCTGCAGCCCGCCACCTGATCCAGTTGGGCCACAGCAAGATCGCGCACATGACCGGCGACGCCGCCTACGAGAAGGACTTCCGACTGCCCGGAACCCGGCAGGGCGGCTTCACCAAGGCCATGCGCGACGCCGGGCACCCGGTCCGGCCGGAATGGCTGGTCTCCGCCGACTTCACCATCCAGGGCGCCTATGCCAGCGCCCGGCAGCTGCTGGGCAGCTCACCGGACCGCCCGACGGCGGTTTTCGCGGCCTCGGACGAGATGGCGATCGGCACCATCCTCGCCGCCCGCGACTTCGGGCTGCGTGTCCCTGACGACCTGTCCGTCATCGGGATCGACGGCCACGAACTCGGCGAGCTCTTCGGCCTGACCACCATCGACCAGGATCCCCGCGGCCAGGGGGCCATGGCGGTCCGGCGGTTGCTCGCCGGGCTCGAGGGCGGCGCCGACACCGAGGCAGCAGACACCGAGTATCCGACCAAATTCGTGATCCGGTCCAGCACGGCCGTGCCGGCGGCCGACGCCGCGCCCCCGCGGGGATAACAGGCTTCAAGGCCCGACGCCGGAGTTCCCGGCCTGCCGTGTATGGACGGGAACGCTTACGTTCCTGAACCGCCCATGAACCGCACAAAACGGTCGAGCACGTCCGGCCAGCCGGCCTCATAATCGGCGCGGACGGCTGCCGGGTCCTTGGCACCCTCCCAGCCGCCGTGGACGACGCGGACTTCGGTGCCGTCTTCCACGGCGCGGAACGCGACCCGCAGTTCCGTGGACCACAGGGCCTGGGATCCAGGATGCCAGCTCGCATGGAAGGACAGCGGAGGCTGCCAGTCATCGATGGTGCCCCAGACGGAGCTCCGACCGTCGTCCGCGGTCTCAAGAATGAGGCTTTCCTCGAACTCGACGTAGGAGCCTGCTCCGTAGACGCTGTGGCCCTCCAGCGGCCACCAGAGGTGCGTGTGCTCGGTAAACCCCATAAAGGCCCGTCCCACCGCTCCAGGGACGACGACGGTGCACACCACCGGCTCCAGCCCCTCCTCGGGTCCAGGTTCGGGAGCTGCCGCAGCGTGGCTGAAAAGGCTATCCATGGGCATCAACTCTACTAGCCCGTGCCCTCCCGATCCGACGCTCCCTCACCTCCGGCGCCTTCCCAGCCGACGCTCCCTCACCTCCGGCGCCCTTACCGGCAACGTTTCATCACAACCGGTCTGCCCCCGTCTCCTGGCACCCGGCGGCCTGGTACGGACGCTCCAGCCCAGTTACCGCTGCTTCGCGGCCTTGGTTCCTTCGGTAATCCCCGAGTTGGCGCGGATTCTCTCCGCTGCCCGGCGTAGTAACTGGGCGGGAGCGTCGCGACCGAGTCCCTGGTGGCCCGCCAACTGTTCCGCCTCATCCGAGGCTCCCTCACCTCCGGCGCCTTCGGGGCTGTCGTTCCTCAGGATTGGTGGTGTGCCGGGGTGATCTGCGGGAGCGTCCGTTACGGAGCTGCCGTAGGTGCGGGAGGGTCCGTTCTATGGCTGCCGGTTCTGAGGGAACGTTCCCCCGCTAGCGCCCTCCACCCGATGCTCCCTCACGTCCGGCGCCCTCCGACCCGACGCTTCCTCAGTAGTGGTGTGGTGGTTAAAGTGGGAGAGCCTCCAACCTGGTGGTTGGAGGCTCTCGACCTGAATGATGTTCCGGCGGTGACCTACTCTCCCACACCCTCCCGGGTGCAGTACCATCGGCGCTGTGGGTCTTAGCTTCCGGGTTCGGAATGGGACCGGGCGTTTCCCCCACGCTATGACCGCCGTAACCCTGTTACCCGACCCACCCTGTTGGGGGTGGTGGGAAATCTGTGTGGTTACAACATGTGGTGTTGTATTCAGTTGTTTTGGTTCCTTGCAACGTGCCCGTGGCGGGTTTGTTGGTTGGGAACCACATAGTGGACGCAAGCAGTCTTGTTCTCTTTTCTTCTCTCCTGGTGTGAACCTCTTTTGAAGGAACGGTTCACGGAGGGAAGGTGTGGTGTAAGTTATCGGCCTATTAGTACCGGTCAGCTTCACGAGTCGTTAGTCCTCGCTTCCACATCCGGCCTATCAACCCAGTGGTCTGGCTGGGGGCCTCTCACACACAAGGTGTATGGAAATCTCATCTCGAAGCGAGCTTCCCGCTTAGATGCTTTCAGCGGTTATCCCATCCGAACGTAGCTAATCAGCGGTGCACTTGGCAGTACAACTGACACACCAGAGGTTCGTCCGTCCCGGTCCTCTCGTACTAAGGACAGCCCTTCTCAAATTTCCTGCGCGCGCAGCGGATAGGGACCGAACTGTCTCACGACGTTCTAAACCCAGCTCGCGTACCGCTTTAATGGGCGAACAGCCCAACCCTTGGGACCTACTCCAGCCCCAGGATGCGACGAGCCGACATCGAGGTGCCAAACCATGCCGTCGATATGGACTCTTGGGCAAGATCAGCCTGTTATCCCCGAGGTACCTTTTATCCGTTGAGCGACGGCCATTCCACAATGTACCGCCGGATCACTAGTCCCGACTTTCGTCCCTGCTCGAGATGTCTCTCTCACAGTCAAGCTCCCTTGTGCACTTACACTCGACACCTGATTGCCAACCAGGCTGAGGGAACCTTTGGGCGCCTCCGTTACTTTTTAGGAGGCAACCGCCCCAGTTAAACTACCCATCAGGCACTGTCCCTGACCCGGATTACGGGCCGAAGTTAGATGTCCAAAGTGACCAGAGTGGTATTTCAACGATGACTCCACCCGGACTGGCGTCCGGGCTTCAACGTCTCCCACCTATCCTACACAAGCCACTCCGAACACCAATACCAAACTATAGTAAAGGTCTCGGGGTCTTTCCGTCCTGCTGCGCGTAACGAGCATCTTTACTCGTACTGCAATTTCGCCGAGTTTATGGTTGAGACAGCGGGGAAGTCGTTACTCCATTCGTGCAGGTCGGAACTTACCCGACAAGGAATTTCGCTACCTTAGGATGGTTATAGTTACCACCGCCGTTTACTGGGGCTTAAATTCTCAGCTTCGCCTTGCGGCTAACCGGTCCTCTTAACCTTCCAGCACCGGGCAGGAGTCAGTCCGTATACATCGTCTTGCGACTTCGCACGGACCTGTGTTTTTAGTAAACAGTCGCTTCCCCCTGGTCTCTGCGGCCCCTGCACGCTCCGGACAGCGTGTGTCCATCACGATAGGGGCCCCCCTTCTCCCGAAGTTACGGGGGCATTTTGCCGAGTTCCTTAACCATAATTCTCTCGATCGCCTTAGTATTCTCTACCTGATCACCTGTGTCGGTTTGGGGTACGGGCGGCTAAAACCTCGCGTCGATGCTTTTCTCGGCAGCATAGGATCACCGGATCCCCCCGTACGGGGGTCCCATCGGGTCTCAGGCTTCATGAACGGCGGATTTGCCTACCGTTCGCCCTACATCCTTAGACCGGGGCAACCATCGCCCGGCCCGGCTACCTTCCTGCGTCACACCTGTTAATACGCTTGCCTCCCAGGATCAGGTCCCGCGCTCCACCAAAACCCTTCACCCACAAGGGGTGTCGGGCAGGTTTCGGGCGGTTAGTATCCCCTGTTCAGCATGGGCGGTTTTTCGCCGGTACGGGAATATCAACCCGTTGTCCATCGACTACGCCTGTCGGCCTCGCCTTAGGTCCCGACTTACCCAGGGCAGATTAGCTTGACCCTGGAACCCTTGATCATTCGGCGGACGGGTTTCTCACCCGTCTTTCGCTACTCATGCCTGCATTCTCACTCGTGTAGGCTCCACCGCTGGTTTCCACCGCGACTTCACTGCCCACACGACGCTCCCCTACCCATCCACACTCCTGAACCACGAAGGCTTGGATAAAATGTGAATGCCACAACTTCGGCGGTGTACTTGAGCCCCGCTACATTGTCGGCGCGGAATCACTTGACCAGTGAGCTATTACGCACTCTTTTAAGGATGGCTGCTTCTAAGCCAACCTCCTGGTTGTCTTCGCAACTCCACATCCTTTCCCACTTAGCACACGCTTAGGGGCCTTAGTTGGTGGTCTGGGCTGTTTCCCTCTCGACTATGAAGCTTATCCCCCACAGTCTCACTGCTGCGCTCTCACTTACCGGCATTCGGAGTTTGGCTGACGTCAGTAACCTTGTAGGGCCCATTAGCCATCCAGTAGCTCTACCTCCGGTAAGAAACACGCAACGCTGCACCTAAATGCATTTCGGGGAGAACCAGCTATCACGAAGTTTGATTGGCCTTTCACCCCTACCCACAGCTCATCCCCTCCATTTTCAACTGAAGTGGGTTCGGTCCTCCACGACGTCTTACCGTCGCTTCAACCTGGCCATGGGTAGATCACTTCGCTTCGGGTCTAGATCACGCCACTGCAACGCCCTGTTCAGACTCGCTTTCGCTACGGCTTCCCCACACGGGTTAACCTCGCGACGTAACACTAACTCGCAGGCTCATTCTTCAAAAGGCACGCCGTCACAACTACAAGGCTGCTCCGACGGATTGTAAGCACACGGTTTCAGGTACTGTTTCACTCCCCTCCCGGGGTACTTTTCACCTTTCCCTCACGGTACTGGTCCGCTATCGGTCATTAGGGAGTATTTAGGCTTATCAGGTGGTCCTGACAGATTCGCACGGGATTTCTCGGGCCCCGTGCTACTTGGGATACTTCCCAGGCGGCGTGACAGCATTACGGTTACGGGGCTCACACCCTCTCTGGCCGGCCTTTCAAGACCGTTCACCTATACCCACGCACTCACCTCACCAGTCCGGCAGAACTGGAACGGAAAGTCCCACAACCCCGACCATGCAACGCCCGCCGGCTATCACACATGGAACGGTTTAGCCTGATCCGCGTTCGCTCGCCACTACTAACGGAATCACTATTGTTTTCTCTTCCTGCGGGTACTGAGATGTTTCACTTCCCCGCGTTCCCTCCACGCACCCTATGTGTTCAGATGCGGGTCACCAGATCACTCGCGCGTCTGGCGGGGTTTCCCCATTCGGACACCCTGGGATCACAGTCCGGTTATCGACTCCCCCAGGCTTATCGCAGATTCCTACGTCCTTCTTCGGCTCCTAATGCCAAGGCATCCACCGTGTGCTCTTAAAAACTTGACCACAAAGATCAAGGAGTAATTTCGAGAAAACCATGGAAACCAACCCCACACCCCAAACGGGTGTGGAACCAGATCCAGGTTCATATATCTTGGAAATTGCTTCTTATAAAAGATGCTCGCGTCCACTATGTAGTTCTCAAACAACAACCCCGTACCACACACCCCACACACCAGGCCCCCAAGGGAACCAACCAGTGCGCGACGCGTCGCAGCCGGGAAACCAGAAACACAAGCCCCACACCCCGCACCCCCTTCCCCGAGGGAAAGAAAAGCACAGGCCATGGTCCTGTTGTCTCAGGACCCAACAGTGTGCCAAACACGAAACCACCCATTCACACGCCCGCACCGTTCCAGGACACCCGCCCCAAAAGGAGCGGTACGTGTCCGTACTGGGTGCCGGCAGAAAATCCGGCGGCCGCTATTTGCTGATATTCCACCCGTGAGCACCCGCCGCAGAACTTGCGTCTGCGCAACGGGCGTTACTCCTGACAACACCACCACACAAACACAGGCTTGGCGGGGTTGTTGTAGGTGCTCCTTAGAAAGGAGGTGATCCAGCCGCACCTTCCGGTACGGCTACCTTGTTACGACTTAGTCCCAATCGCCAGTCCCACCTTCGACAGCTCCCTCCCACAAGGGGTTAGGCCACCGGCTTCGGGTGTTACCAACTTTCGTGACTTGACGGGCGGTGTGTACAAGGCCCGGGAACGTATTCACCGCAGCGTTGCTGATCTGCGATTACTAGCGACTCCGACTTCATGGGGTCGAGTTGCAGACCCCAATCCGAACTGAGACCGGCTTTTTGGGATTAGCTCCACCTCACAGTATCGCAACCCTTTGTACCGGCCATTGTAGCATGCGTGAAGCCCAAGACATAAGGGGCATGATGATTTGACGTCGTCCCCACCTTCCTCCGAGTTGACCCCGGCAGTCTCCCATGAGTCCCCGCCATAATGCGCTGGCAACATGGAACGAGGGTTGCGCTCGTTGCGGGACTTAACCCAACATCTCACGACACGAGCTGACGACAACCATGCACCACCTGTAAACCGGCCACAAGTGGGGGACCTGTTTCCAGGTCTTACCGGTTCATGTCAAGCCTTGGTAAGGTTCTTCGCGTTGCATCGAATTAATCCGCATGCTCCGCCGCTTGTGCGGGCCCCCGTCAATTCCTTTGAGTTTTAGCCTTGCGGCCGTACTCCCCAGGCGGGGCACTTAATGCGTTAGCTACGGCGCGGAAAACGTGGAATGTCCCCCACACCTAGTGCCCAACGTTTACGGCATGGACTACCAGGGTATCTAATCCTGTTCGCTCCCCATGCTTTCGCTCCTCAGCGTCAGTTAATGCCCAGAGACCTGCCTTCGCCATCGGTGTTCCTCCTGATATCTGCGCATTTCACCGCTACACCAGGAATTCCAGTCTCCCCTACATCACTCTAGTCTGCCCGTACCCACCGCAGATCCGGAGTTGAGCCCCGGACTTTCACGGCAGACGCGACAAACCGCCTACGAGCTCTTTACGCCCAATAATTCCGGATAACGCTTGCGCCCTACGTATTACCGCGGCTGCTGGCACGTAGTTAGCCGGCGCTTCTTCTGCAGGTACCGTCACTTTCGCTTCTTCCCTACTGAAAGAGGTTTACAACCCGAAGGCCGTCATCCCTCACGCGGCGTCGCTGCATCAGGCTTCCGCCCATTGTGCAATATTCCCCACTGCTGCCTCCCGTAGGAGTCTGGGCCGTGTCTCAGTCCCAGTGTGGCCGGTCACCCTCTCAGGCCGGCTACCCGTCGTCGCCTTGGTGAGCCATTACCTCACCAACAAGCTGATAGGCCGCGAGTCCATCCAAAACCACAAAAGCTTTCCACCCCCCACCATGCGATGAGGAGTCATATCCGGTATTAGACCCAGTTTCCCAGGCTTATCCCAGAGTTAAGGGCAGGTTACTCACGTGTTACTCACCCGTTCGCCACTAATCCCCGGTGCAAGCACCGGATCATCGTTCGACTTGCATGTGTTAAGCACGCCGCCAGCGTTCATCCTGAGCCAGGATCAAACTCTCCGTTGAAAACAAACAGACACAACCAACAACCCCGGGAAAACGGGGAAAGAAGGCTGCACAAAATTTGAAACCAGCTGTAAAAACCATGCCATCCACGGGGGTGGACAACACAGCCAAAACAACCAATCAATAAAACAATTGGTATCAACAAACTTGGCACACTATTGAGTTCTCAAACAACAGACACACCCGGCACCACCACAACCCCCTCAAGGGTCCCGGCTCGCTCCGGAGCAACTTTTCAAACTTACCCGCGCGCTTCGCCCTAGTCAAATCAGCGTTTTCGACTCAGTCTTCGAGAGGCTTTTTGTCTTTTTAGCGGATCAACTCCGGGGAGCAGCGCGGAAATAAACTGTACCACCACTCGGCCGCGGTGACAAAGCCGCCCTGGTGCGGGGCCCTCCTGGCGGGAGGCCCGGACCCGGCCGGGCAGCGAAAAGGCCCGGAACCGCGCGGATTCCGGGCCCTTCGGGAGCGGCCGGTTCTTAGCCGGCGGCCTTGAAGTACGCTGCGCCGAGCGGGGGCAGCGTCACGGTGAGCATGGCGGGCTGGCCGTCCACGCCGCCGTCGGACGCGTTGAGCGTGCCGCCGTTCAGGACGCCGGAGCCGCCGTACGCGGGGTCGTCGGTGTTCAGCACTTCCTGCCACGCACCGGCGGCCGGCACGCCGAGCCGGAAGTCATGGTGCGGGGCGCCGGAGAAGTTGAACACGCACACCAGTTCCTCGCCGTCCGCACCGCGGCGGATGAAGCTGAGGACGTTGCGGTCCGCGTCGCCGCCGTTGATCCACTGGAAGCCGTCGGGATCGTTGTCCCGCTCGTACAGGGCCGGGGTGGAGCGGTACAGCTCGTTCAGGTCCTTGGTCAGCAGCTGCACGCCGCGGTGCGCGGGGATGTCCGCCAGCCACCAGTCCAGGCCGTACTGTTCGGACCATTCGGCTTCCTGGCCGAACTCGGTGCCCATGAAAATCAACTGCTTGCCCGGATGCGCCCACTGGTAGCCGAGGAACGCCCGCAGGTTCGCCAGCTGCTGCCAGCGGTCCCCCGGCATCTTGCGCAGCATCGAGCCCTTGCCATGGACAACCTCATCGTGGCTGATCGGCAGCAGGAAGTTCTCCGTGTAGGCGTAGACCATCGAGAAAGTGATGGTGCCGTGGTGCCATTTGCGGTTGTACGGGTCCTCGGCCATGTACTTGAGCGAATCGTGCATCCAGCCCATGTTCCACTTGATCCCGAAGCCCAGCCCGCCCTGGCTGGTGGGTGCGGTGACGCCCGGGAAAGCGGTGGACTCCTCGGCGATCATGACCGCGCCGGGGTGCGTCTTGTAGACCGTGGCGTTGACCTCCTGCAGGAAGGAGATCGCCTCGAGGTTTTCGCGGCCGCCGAAGCGGTTGGGCCGCCACTGGCCCTCCTGGCGGGAGTAGTCCAGGTACAGCATCGAGGCGACAGCATCGACGCGCAGCCCGTCGATGTGGAACTCCTCGAGCCAGTACAGGGCGTTGGCGACCAGGAAGTTGCGCACCTCGCTGCGGCCGAAGTCGAAGATCAGCGTGCCCCAGTCGGGGTGTTCGCCCAGGGCCGGGTCGGAGTGCTCGTACAGCGGTTCGCCGTCGAACTGGGCCAGGGCCCATGCGTCCTTGGGGAAGTGTGCCGGCACCCAGTCCAGCAGCACGCCGATCCCGGCCTGGTGCAGCTCGTCCACCAGGTGCCGGAACTCGTCGGGATGCCCGAAGCGGGAGGTCGGCGCGAAGTAGGAGGTGACCTGGTAGCCCCAGGAGCCGCCGAAGGGATGCTCCGCGACCGGCATGAATTCGACGTGGCTGAAGCCGAGCCACTTCACGTACTCGACCAATTCCTTGGC
Source organism: Arthrobacter sp. Hor0625 (assembly GCF_052567525.1). Taxonomy (NCBI): domain Bacteria; kingdom Bacillati; phylum Actinomycetota; class Actinomycetes; order Micrococcales; family Micrococcaceae; genus Arthrobacter; species Arthrobacter sp. Hor0625. The sequence continues at coordinate 768,720 of NZ_CP199586.1, forward strand.
CAGCTGGCGGTAGTCGAGGCCGAGCCGCCAGGATCCGAGGTGGACCTCGTAGACGCTCATCGGGGCGTTGTGCGGATCGCGGGCCGCCCGCGCCTGCATCCACTCGTCGTCCTTGAAGGCGTAGGAGGGTTCCACCACCCGGGAGGCCGTCAGCGGCGGCACTTCGGTGCCGAACGCGAGCGGGTCGGCCTTTTCCACCCAGTGGCCCTGCCTGGTCCGGATCTCGAATTTGTAGCACGCCCCTGCTACAACCCCGGGGATGAACAGTTCCCAGACCCCGGAGGATCCGAGCGAGCGCATCGAGAATTCCCGGCCGTCCCAGCCGTTGAAGTCGCCCTTGACCCGGACCGCCTGGGCGTTCGGGGCCCAGACGGCGAAGGACACGCCGTCGACGTCGCCGAGGGAGGACTTGTAGTGCCGCACGTGCGCGCCCAGCACGTCCCAGAGGCGCTCGTGACGGCCCTCGCCGATCAGGTGCAGGTCGATTTCACCGACCGTGGGCAGGTAGCGGTAGGGGTCGTCGGCGCGCTGCGGCGCCTGCCCCTCGTAGCTGACCTCGAGCCGGTAGTCGGGAACGTGCCCTGCCTCCACCGGTTCCAGCACGGCGACCCAGACGCCGTAGGCTTCGTGGGTCATCGGGACGGTGCCGGCGGAAGTGACGACCGAGACGGCTTCGGCGAGGTGCTTGACGGTGCGGATGGTGACATGGCCGTAGTCGTCCAGGTGGGCGCCGAGGACCGAGTGCGGCGCGTGGTGTTCCCCTGCGGCGATGCGGCCGAGGGTGGCGTCGTCGACGGGAAGCGGGGCTCCGGGTCGATCGGTACGTGCTGAACCTGTCATTTTGTTACCTTCCGGTGCGGCTTCGGCGGGAACGCCGGAGTCTGTACTGCCGAGGAGACGACGGGACGCATTCACCGGGATGGCGAGCCAGTCCGGCCGGTTCCGTAGTTCGTAAACAACTTCATAAAGGGCTTTGTCCAGCCACAGGGCGACGAAGAGCGGCGAGTCGCGGTCGATCGTGCCGGGGGTGACTTCGGCGTAGCCGGCCAGGAAGGCCTCCGCGCAGTCGTCCACCCAGCCTGCGGGGACGACGGCGTCTGGGATCACCGCGGCCGCGGACGCCGGGGACGCCGTGCCACTGTGTTCGCGGACCGCCGCGCCGGCGGCGTAGTCGAAGGACCGGAGCATACCCACGACGTCGCGCAGCGGCACGTCCGGGAAGTTGCGTTCGGAGATCGGCCGCAGCGGCTCCCCCTCGAAGTCGAGGATGGCCCAGCGGGCGGGCGTCCCGGGAGCGCCGGGGACCTGCAGGATCTGGCCCAGGTGCAGGTCGCCGTGGATCCGCTGCAACGGTCCGGCGCCGCTGCCTTCAAGCCGGGCGAGCAGCGCGTCGAGTTCGGCGTCGAAGGGCCCGACGGCGGCGCCGGCCTCCGCCCAGGACTGGCGGACGCGCTGGGCGACGCCGGAGGCGATGTCCCGGCCGGGGACGGTCTCCTCGGCGGTGCCCAGGGCCTCGGCCAGGCGGCGGTGCACGGTGGCGGTCGCGGCGCCCAGGGCGCGCGCCTCGGCGGTGAAGTCGGTGCCGGTGCTGGCGGCGTCGACGGCGAGGCGCCACGCGTCCAGTCCGCCGGCCAGGAATTCGTGCGCGACGGCGAGCTCGCCGCGCGAGGTCGCGGCGCTGTCCGGTCCGGTCCACTCGCCGGTCACCCAGCCGAGGGTGGCGGGGACCTCCGCGGTGCGGCCGGAGGTCAGCGCGGCACCGATCTCGACCTCAGGGTTCTGTCCCTCGGAGAGCACCCGGAAGAATTTCAGGATCGCCGCCGAGTCGCCGTCGTCGACAATCACCGAACTGTTGGACTGCTCGCCGGAGAGCACCCGGACCTTGCCGGTCGCGAAGGGCAGGCGGTAGCCGGAGGGCGCCAGGTGCCCGTTCGCCGCGGCGTCGGCGGTGGAGCCGCCGGTGCGCATGAGCTCGAGCCAGGCGGCGATGAACGCCGGGTCGTGGACGCCGTCGTAAATCCAGCCGTGCGCCCCGTCCGAGCCGTCCGCCGGGATCTCCCCAAGCAGGGCCGCGCCGGCGCCAGCCAGCGGCAGGGTCCGGGCGCTGAGCGGGACCTGCACAACGTCGGTGCGGCTGCCGTCGGCGGTCGGGTAAGTCACCGCCAGGAGCAGGACCTCCAGACGCGCACCTAGGTCCGGCGTCCCGCCCAGGTTCACCAGGCCCACGGGCTCGAAGCTGAAGTGGGCGCTCTTGACGGGGAACCAGCGTTGGCGCGGCAGCCAGCTGCGCAGCAGGGAGTCAAGCGCGGGGGAAAGGGTCGGTCGGGTCATGTCAGCCTTCGATGGACAGGATAGGCATCGCCTGGGTGTGCGGGGAGGCCGGGTTGGAACCGGCCGAGCGGACGCGCAGCCAGAAGAAGTCGTGGCTGCCCAGGGTCAAGGTGAGCGTGCCGTCCTCGGCGATGCCGGGGAACGGCTGCCCGCCGAAGACGTCCCGCAGCCCGCGGCCGGCGTACTGCGGGACGCGCAGCGTGGTCGCCACCGGGTGCTGGGAGAGGTTGAAAGCGCACAGGATGGTCTCCGGTTCCTCCCCCGCGGCGTTGCCGGCCGGCAGGTCGCGCAGGTAGGCCAGGACGACGTCGTGGTCCGCCTCGACGTGCTGGAAGGACCCGAGCCCGAACGCCGGGTGGTTCTTGCGCACACTGAGGATCTGCCGGGTCCAGCGCAGCAGCGACCCCGAATGCGCCGCCTCGGCCTCGACATTGGCCATGCTGTAGTTGTAGACCAGCGACTGGATGACCGGAAGGTAGAGCTTGCCCGGGTCGGCGTTGGAGAACCCGGCATTGCGGTCCGGGTTCCACTGCATCGGCGTGCGGACCGCGTCGCGGTCCTCGAGCCAGATGTTGTCGCCCATCCCGATCTCGTCGCCGTAGTACAGGAACGGGCTGCCCGGCAGCGAGAGCAGCAGGGCGTTGATCAGTTCAATCTCCGACCGCGAGTTGTCCAGCAGCGGCGCCAGCCGGCGCCGGATGCCGATGTTGGCCCGCATGCGCGGGTCCGGCGCGTACCAGCCGAGCATCGCGGCGCGCTCGTCGGCGGTGACCATTTCCAGGGTCAGCTCGTCATGGTTGCGCAGGAACGTTCCCCACTGGGCACCTTCGGGGATGGCCGGGGTGTCCTTCATCGTCTCGATGATGGGCGCGGCCTTCTGGTCGCGCAGGGCGTAGTAGAGCCGCGGCATGATCGGGAAGTGGAAGGCCATGTGGCATTCCGGTTCCTCTTCGGTGCCGAAGTACTCCACGACCTCGACCGGGGGCTGGTTGGCTTCGGCGATGATGACGCGGCCCGGGTAGCTCTCGTCGACCATTCGCCGCAGCTGGCGCAGGAACTCGTGCGTGGCGGGCAGGTTCTCGCAGTTGGTGCCCTCCTCCTCGAACAGGTACGGGATGGCGTCGGCCCGGAAGCCGTCGATGCCCTGGTCCAGCCAGAACCGCACGACGTCGAACAGGGCGTCGATCACCTTCGGGTTTTCGAAGTTCAGGTCGGGCTGGTGGCTGAAGAAGCGGTGCCAGAAGAACTGGCGGCGGATCGGGTCGAAGGTCCAGTTGGATTCCTCGGTGTCCACGAAGATGATGCGGGCGTCCTGGTACTTCTCGTCCGTGTCGCTCCAGACGTAGAAGTCGCCGAACGGGCCGTCCGGGTCCTTGCGGGACTCCTGGAACCAGGGGTGCTGGTCCGAGGTGTGGTTCAGCGGCAGGTCGATGATGACGCGGACGCCCCGGGCGTGCGCTTCGGCGACGAGCCGCTTGAAGTCGCTGATCGTGCCGAATTCATCCAGCACGGAGTTGTAGTCCGAGATGTCGTAGCCGCCGTCGCGCAGCGGGGACTGGAAGAAGGGCGGGAGCCAGAGGCAGTCGACGCCGAGCCACTGCAGGTAGTCCAGCTTTTCGATCAGGCCGTGGAAGTCGCCGGAGCCGTCGCCGTTTCCGTCCGCGAAGCCGCGGACCAGCACCTCGTAGAACACCGCCTTGCGGTACCAGTGCGGGTCGTGCTGGAGCCCGGGGGCATTCAATTCGAAGGTGCCCTTCGGCGTGAAGTGGTGGCTGGGGTTGCTCGGGCTGAAACTCACTGGCTGCTACCTCCGGATGCTCAGGATGTGGGCGGGTTCGACGTGCGCATCGAGGCGGACGTAGTTGTACTCGCCCCATTCCCAGCTTTCGCCGGTGAGCAGGTCATCGACGATGAAACCGCCGTTGTGCGTCAGGTCGGCCGGGTCCAGTTCCAGGGCGGGCAGGTCCAGGGACACCGTGCTCTCCCGGGTGCTGTGCGGATCCACGTTCACCACGATGATCAGGGTGTCCTTGGAGCCGTCCGGCAGGGTCTTGTGCTTGGAGTACACGACGGTGGCGTCGTCGGTGCTCTGGTGCAGGGTCAGGTTCTGCAGGTCGCCGAGGGCCGGGTGGGCGCGCCGGATCTCGTTCAGCCGGGTCAGGTACGGGGCCAGGGTGCGGCCGGATTCGGCCGCGGCATCCCAGTCACGGGCCTTGTACTCGAACTTCTCGTTGTCGATGTACTCCTCGGCCCCGGGCCGGGCGACGTGCTCGTAAAGCTCGTAGCCGGCGTACACGCCCCAGATCGGGCTGGCCGTCGCCGCGAGCGTGGCGCGGATCTTGAACGCTGCCGGGCCGCCGAACTGGAGGTATTCGGTGAGGATGTCCGGGGTGTTGACGAAGAAGTTGGGCCGGAAGTACGCCGGGGATTCGTGGCTGACCTCGTGGAAGTACTCCTCCAGCTCCTTCTTGGTGTTCCGCCAGGTGAAGTAGGTATAGGACTGCTGGAACCCTGCCCGTCCGAGCGCGTGCATCATGGCCGGCCGGGTGAACGCCTCGGCGAGGAACACGACGTCGGGGTGCTTCTTGTTCACCTTGGCGATCAGCCATTCCCAGAACCACACCGGCTTGGTGTGCGGGTTGTCGACGCGGAAAACCTTGACCCCGTGGCTGACCCAGAGCAGGACGATCCGCAGGATCTCGTTGGACAAGCCCGCCGGGTCGTTGTCGAAGTTCAGCGGGAAGATGTCCTGGTACTTCTTCGGCGGGTTTTCGGCGTAGGCGATGCTGCCGTCCACCCGGGTGGTGAACCATTCGGGGTGGCTCTGCACCCACGGGTGGTCCGGGGCGGCCTGCAGGGCAAGGTCCAGGGCCACCTCCAGGCCGAGCTCGCCGGCGCGGGCCACGAACGCGTCAAAATCCTCGAAGGTGCCGAGGTCCGGGTGGATGGCGTCGTGGCCACCCTCCTTGGCGCCGATCGCCCAGGGCGAGCCGGGGTCATGCGGGCCGGCCAGCAGGGTGTTGTTCGGGCCCTTGCGGTGCTGGGTGCCGATCGGGTGGATCGGGGCCATGTAGATGATGTCGAAGCCCATCGCGGCGACGGCGTCGAGGCGCTTGGCGGCGGTGCGGAACGTTCCGGAGGTCCACTCGCCGGTCTCGTGGTTGCGGACGGCGCCCTCGGAGCGGGGGAAGAATTCGTACCAGGCGCCCCGGCCGGCCAGTTCGCGCTCCACCAGCAGCGGATAGGGCTCCGTGGCGGTCACCAGTTCACGGATCGGCTGCCGGGCGACGACGGCGGCGACCTCGGCGCTGAAGCCGGCGGCGAGGCGCTCCTCGGGCGTCTTGGACGCGTCGGAGAGCCCGACGACGGCGATCCGCAGGGTCCGCCGGTCCGCGGAGGGCCGGGTGGTGTCTTCCGACGCCTCGGTCAGCAGTGCGGCGCCCTCCGCGAGCATCAGGTCGACGTCGATGCCGGCCTCGATCTTCACCTCGGCGTTGTGGTGCCAGGTGCCGTAGCGGTCGTGCCAGGCTTCGATGACGAAGGACCATTTGCCGGTCCCGGACGGGGTGAGCAGGCCCTCCCAGCGGTCGGTGCCCTTGCCCCGGTCACCGCGCGGGGGTGCGAGCCGGACCCGCTGGCGTTCCTTGCCGCGCGGGTCCAGGAGCACCGCGCTGACGCCGAGCATGTCGTGGCCTTCGCGGAACGCAGTGGCCCCTACGACGATGCTCTCGCCGACGACTGCCTTGGCGGGGAATTTTCCGTCCTCGACCGCGGGCTGAACCGCGGTGATGGGAAATCTGCCGAATTTGAGGCCATCCGTGATCAGGGCCTTCGGCTTTTGCTTGGACACGGCACTGGTTCGCGAGTTAGTCGTCACAGCCTCGACGTTATCTACAAATCGCACAGAATGCTAAGGTCACGCAGTTTTCTGGCCTAATCCTGAGGTCCTTCCGACATTTACCGGAAAGAAAGCCAAAGCGGTTCCGGGGCCCTGCGTTGTCCGTTAGTGTTTCGCTCGTGAAGGCTATCCGCAGATTTACCGTCCGAACCGTTCTTCCCGAATCGATCCGGCCCCTGGCGCGGCTCGCCACCAACCTTCGCTGGTCGTGGCACCTGCCGACGCGGGAGCTGTTCGAGCAGCTGAACCCGGCCGTCTGGGCCGAGAGCGCCCAGGACCCGGTGACCTTCCTGGGCCTGGTCAGCCGCGAGGAGCTGCAGCGGCTCGCCGCGGACCAGGACGTGGTGCGCCGCGTCCACGCCGCCGCCGACGAACTGGACCGGTACCTGGAGGAGCCCCGCTGGTACCAGAGCCTGGGCGAGGACGCGCCCCGGTGCATCGCGTACTTCTCCCCCGAGTTCGGCATCACCGAGGTGCTGCCCCAGTACTCCGGCGGTCTCGGTATCCTCGCCGGCGACCACCTGAAGGCGGCCTCCGACCTCGGCGTCCCGCTGATCGGCGTCGGCCTGCTCTACCAGGCCGGCTATTTCAAGCAGTCCCTGTCCCGCGATGCCTGGCAGCAGGAGACCTACCCCGTCCTGGACCCCGACGGACTGCCCCTGACGCTGCTCCGCGAGGCGTCACCGGACGGGAACGGCCGTCCCGTGCAGATTTCCCTGCCGCTCCCCCACGGCCGGCGCCTGCTGGCGCACGTCTGGCGGGCCGACGTCGGGCGCGTCCCGCTGCTGCTGCTGGACTCCAACGTCGCGGGCAACGACGACGCCGCGCGCGGCATCACCGACCGGCTGTACGGCGGCGGCGGGGACCACCGGCTGCAGCAGGAACTCCTGCTGGGCATGGGCGGGGTGAAGGCGCTGCGGGCCTTCCAACGGCTGGCCGGCGTCCCGGCGCCGGAGGTGTTCCACACCAACGAGGGCCACGCCGGCTTCCTCGGCGTCGAGCGCATCCAGGAACTGATGTCCGGGGAGAACCCGCTCAGCTGGGAGGAGGCGCTGACGGCGGGACGCGCGTCCACCGTGTTCACCACCCACACCCCGGTCCCGGCCGGCATCGACCGCTTCGAGACCTCCCAGATCGAGCATTTCTTCACCGCCGGGCTGGCCCCGGATGTGCCGGTCGCGAAAATCCTGGACCTGGGCCGGGAAGACTTCGCGGACGGCAACCCGTTCGTGTTCAACATGGCGGTAATGGGGCTGCGGCTGGCGCAGCGGGCCAACGGCGTCGCCAAGCTGCACGGCGTCGTCTCCCGCGGCATGTTCTCGGCGCTCTGGCCCGGGTTCGACCACTCCGAGGTGCCCATCACCTCGGTCACCAACGGCGTGCACGTGCCCACCTGGGTCGATCCCCGGGTCTCCCAGCTGGCGCGCGGGCAGTTCGGTTCCGACGCCGAGACCGAAGGCCGCTGGGACCTGGCCTACAACGTCAGCGACGAGGCGATCTGGGCGCTGCGCCGCGAGATGCGGGTGTCCCTGGTCGAAGACGTCCGGCGCCGGCTCCGGGCGGCCTGGAAGAAGCGCGGTGCGGCCGACGCCGAACTGTCCTGGACGGATTCGGTGCTCGACCCTGACGTCCTGACCATCGGCTTCGCCCGCCGGGTGCCGACCTACAAGCGGCTGACGCTGATGCTGCGCGACCCGGACCGGCTCCGGGCCCTGCTGCTGCACAAGACGCATCCGATCCAGCTGGTGATCGCCGGCAAGTCCCACCCGGCGGACGACGCCGGCAAGAAGATGATCCAGGACCTGGTCCGGTTCACCGACGACCCGGCGGTCCGGCACCGGATCGCGTTCCTGCCCAACTACGACATCGCCATGGCGCGGACCCTCTTCCCCGGCTGCGACGTCTGGCTCAACAACCCACTCCGCCCGCTGGAGGCCTGCGGGACCTCGGGCATGAAGGCCGCCCTGAACGGGTCGCTGAACCTCTCGGTGCTGGACGGCTGGTGGGATGAGATGTACGACGGCGAGAACGGCTGGGCGATCCCGACGGCCAACAACGACGCCTCCTCCGAGGAACGCGACGACATCGAGGCCGCGGCGCTGTACGAGCTGCTGGAAACCCAGGTGGCGCCGAAGTTTTACGGCCTCACGGTTTCCGACGGCGCCGGCGCCGCCGGCCCCTCGGAGCCCGGGCCGCAGACGGTCCCCACGCACTGGGTTTCGATGATCAAGCACACCATGGCGCACCTGGGCCCGGCCGTGTCCGCGGACAGGATGTTGAAGGACTACGTCAACGTCCTCTACCGGCCGGCCGCCGAGGCAGGGCGGCACGCCTCCGCCGGCAACTACGCCGAGGCCAAGGCCCTGGCCGCCTGGTGCGCCCGGGTCCGGGCGGCGTGGCCGCTGATCCAGGTGGAGCACGTGGACTCCGTGGGCGTCTCGGAGGACCCGCAGATCGGCGACGACCTGCAGGTGAACGCCTACGTGGCGCTGCACGAGCTGCCGCCGGAGGACGTGGCCGTGGAGGTGGCGTTCGGCCGGGCCGAGGACAGCGACGAGCTGACCGACGTGACCGTGCTGGAGCTGAAGAACGCCGAGGACCTGGGCAAGGGCCGGTACCTCTTCAGCGGCACCCTGGTGATCGACCGCTCCGGCTCCTTCGGCTACACCGTCCGGGTGCTGCCGAAGCACGAGGGGTTGGCGTCGAAGGCCGAGCTGGGCCTGATCGTCAACGCCTGACCTGCTGTGCCGCTCCGCAAATCGGCCCATGCTCCGCGTGCTCGCTCGTTCCTCGCTTAGACGCACGCTTCCGCATGACCGATTCGCGGGGTTACCAGGTTGCTCCGACGGTGCTGTTGTGCCGCTCCGCCCTAGAGGCAGACGGTGATGATGTTCAGGTCCGTGCCGGCGTAGCTTTCGGCGTCTTGGAGGATCTCGCACATGAGGCCGAAGGCGCGGTCGCTGCGGAAGTCGGGGGGGACCTGCCAGATGACGGTGGCCGGCCGGCCGTCGTCGGCTGCGGCGTCGGCGAAGTCGTGCAGGGAGTCATTCAGGGCGTCGAGGTTGATGCCGTAGTGCTCCGAGAAGTCCAGGGCGTCGCCGAAGGCGGCAAGGACCGCCTTTTTTGATTCGGCGGCCGGGATTACCAGCACGCGGCGGCCGGCGTCGTGCGCCTGGTCCCGCAGTTCTTCAAGCGTCCAGGTGTCGGCGGCGAATATTTTCATGGGTCCCCTACTTGCCTTCGGCGATGAATTTGAACGAATCGTAATGGTCGGCGGTGTAGTACTTTTCGCCGGCGGCGCCCGTGACGATCCGGCGCGCACCGCGGTCCGACTCCCCCGGGGTCGGAACGGTGAATTCGCGGTAATAGCCGGAGGATTTCCGTGGCAAGATCCGCTCGAAATTGCTGAACACGGCATTGTCCCGGGCGTACGGGTACGGTCCGCCGCGGGCGATGAGGGCCAGGACCCGCCGGGCCTCGGACGGCAGTGCCGACGCCTTGATCTCCGGCAATCCGGACGGGTTGGCGACGCCCGGGGCCTCCGGCGCGGCTGTGCGGGCGGTCGGGCTGCCGGCGGCGGAGCTGCTGGTAGGCGCCGGGTTTGCCGGCGAGGGGCCGGTCCCGGCCTGTGGCGGACCGCCCAGGACAAAAACCAGGACCACCACCCCCAGCAGCGCCGCGAGTGTGGCGAGGAGCCGTCGGGTCTTCATGCGTGGTCCTTCCGGGCCGCTAGACGCGGTAGATGTTGATGCTGTTGGCCTGGACCACGTCCCGCTCCCCGGCGGCGATGCGGACACCCTGGCGGCGGTCATGCAGTTCAGAAGTCGTCAGCCGCAGTTCGTACAGCCGGTGCGCGCCGCCGTCGTCCGCGGGGATGAGCGGAAGGGTGACCTTGACGTCGTCGGCGCCGCCGTTGACCACCACGAGCCCGTCGATGCGCCCATCGTCGGAGCCCAGCAGGAGCTGGACCACCCGGTGGCCGGGGTCCTGCCAGCGCTCCCCGGACATGGGGGCGCCGTCCGCGTCGAACCAGTGGAAGTAGGACTGCCGGTCCCGCGCCGGGTAATCGTGCGGCTGGGCGGCCAGGAACTCCTTGCGGAGCCGGATCACGCGTTTGGTGGTGCGCAGCATGCCGTGGGATTCCGGCGTGCTGGTCCAGTCGATCCAGGTGATGGGGTTGTCCTGGCAGTAGGCGTTGTTGTTTCCCTGCTGGCTGCGGCCAACCTCGTCCCCGGCGGTGATCATGGGCACGCCCTGGGAGATCATCAGCGAGGCCATGAGGTTGCGGCTGGTCTGGGCGCGCCGGGCGAGGACTTCTTCGTCCTCGGTGCGGCCCTCGAAGCCGTGGTTGTAACTGCGGTTGTCGCCGTGGCCGTCGCGGTTCTGTTCCCCGTTCGCCTCGTTGTGTTTGCGGTCGTAGGACACCAGGTCGGCCAGGGTGAACCCGTCGTGCGCGGTGATGAAGTTGACCGAGGCCAGCCGGCTCCGGCCGGAGGGTTCGAAGAGGCTGGCCGAGCCGGACAGCGCGTCCGCGAGCCGCGCCACCGACCCGCCCTGGCCGCCGGCGTCGATCGCGGCCCGGTCCGCGAGCCAGAAAGTGCGGACGGCATCGCGGAAATGGTCGTTCCAGTCCACCCAGCCTGCGGGGAAGCGGCCGGTCTGCCAGCCGCCGTAGCCGATGTCCCAGGGCTCGGCGATGAGCTTGGTCTCCGAAAGCACCGGGTCCGCGGCGACCGCCACCAGGAACGGGTGCCGCGGGTCGAATTCGTTGTTGGCGTTGCGGCACAGGGTGACGGCGAGGTCGAAGCGGAACCCGTCGATATGGAACTCGTTGACCCAGTAGCGCAGGGAATCGAGCACCAGCTGCACCACGCGCGGCTCGCCGAAGTTCAGCGAATTGCCGCAGCCAGTGGTGTCCACGTACTTCCCATGGCCGTCGTGGCGGTAGTACTGCTGGTCTCCCAGGCCGCGGAAGCTCAGCGTTGGGCCGTCGGCGCCGCCCTCGGCCGTGTGGTTGTAGACGACGTCGAGGATCACCTCGAGCCCTGCGTCGTGCAGCAGCTTCACCATGCCCTTGAACTCGTCCTGCACCGCTTGGGGGCCGGCGTCGCGGGCGGCCTGGGTGGCGTAGCCGGGGTGCGGGGCGAAGAACGCGGCGGTGTTGTAGCCCCAGTAGTTGGGCAGGCCGAGGTTCTGCAGGTGTTGTTCGTCGATGTGGAAGTGCACCGGCAGCAGCTGCACGGCCGTGATGCCAAGCGAGATCAGATGTTCGACCATGGCCGGGTGCGCCATGCCGGCGTAGGTGCCCTGGAGGTGCTCGGGGATGTCCGGGTGCAGCATGGTCTGGCCGCGGACGTGGGCCTCGTAGATGATCGTGTTGCGCCATGGGGTGCGGGGTGCGTGGTCCAGGCCCCAGTCAAAGTCGCCGGTCATCCGCACGTTTGTAATGAAGCCGTCGCGTTCGTCCACGCCGCGGCCGTAGGGGTCCAGCAGCAGCGGCTGTTCGCCGTCGGCGTCGAAATCCAGCGTCGGGATGGACAGCGGCAGGGCGGGGGTCTCGGGCGAGGGGCGCAGGCCGTACCGCGATCCGGCCGGGAGACCCTCGACGATGCCGTGGTGGACGCCGTCGGTGACGCTGGGCAGGGTTTTCAGCTGCCAGTTGCCGCCCGGGGGCTGGAAGGCGACGTCCAGGGAGGCCACGCCGGGCGCGAAAACGGCCACGTTGGCGAAGGCACCCCGAGGATCGTCCGTCGCCGGGAAACCCGTGCGGGGGACGCTGACACCCAGCGGAAACGGCCGCGAGGCGTCTACCGTAGTAGCTGCTTCAGCAAAGGACTTGACCATCGCTAATAGCTTAGCCGGGATAAGGCCCCCGCTTTCCCGGCCGCGGCGGGTTACGGCGCCGCGGGCCGTGCACCGGCATACTGGGAGAAGACCAGACTGGAGGTAACCGTGCGCGTAGCACTTGCTCAAATCATTACCGGCCGCGCGCCGGAGCGGAACCTGGACCTGGTCCGGGAGTACGCCCGCAAGGCGAAGGCGGGCGGCGCCGAGCTGGTGGTCTTCCCGGAGGCGACGATGCGCGCGTTCGGCAATTCGCTGCTGGACATCGCGGAGCCCCTCGACGGGCCGTGGGCGTCGCAGGTCCGCGCCCTCGCGGCGGAGCTCGGCATCGTGGTGGTGGCCGGGATGTTCACGCCGGGCGCTGCCGGGGACGGCGGGGCCAAGGTCCGCAACACGCTGCTGGTCACCGGCCCCGGGGTGGACACCAGCTACGACAAGATCCACCTCTTTGACGCGTTCGGGTTCGCCGAGTCGGACACCGTGGACGCCGGCACGGCGCCGGTGACGTTCGACGTCGGCGGCGTCACCGTGGGCCTCGCGACCTGCTACGACCTGCGGTTCCCTGCCCTGTTCACCGAGAACGCCGACCGCGGCGCCGTGGTCAACATCGTCTGCGCGTCGTGGGGCGCCGGTCCGGGCAAAGTTGAGCAGTGGAAGCTGCTGTCCCGGGCCCGCGCCGCCGATTCCACCACGTTTGTCCTCGCGTGCGGGCAGGGCGACCCGGCCAGCCAGGGCCTCGAGGTGAAGGGCTCCGCCCCCACCGGCGTCGGGCACTCCGCCGTCGTCTCCCCCTTCGGCGAGGTGCTCCAGGAGCTCGACGGCGCCCCCGGCCTGCTCTTCGCCGACCTGGACCCCGCCGCCGTCGCCGACGCCCGGGCTAAACTCCCCGTCCTCGCCAACCGCCACCGCTTCTAACCGACGCTCCCTCACGTATGGCACCAAAAAGCAAAACGCTCCCTCACGTATGGCACCAAAAAGCAAAACGCTCCCTCACCTGATGTGAGGGAGCGTTTTGACTGCTGCTACCGGATCTGAGGGAGCGTCCCGGAAAAACCCGTCAAACCTGAGGGAGCGTCCCGGGAAAACCCGCCGGACCTGAGGGAGCGTCGGGGAGGGTTACTTGACGGCGCGCTGGCGGGAGATCTCGTAGAGCGAGATGCCGACGGCCATGGACGCGTTGAGCGATTCCATCGCGGAGTCGATCGGGATCGAGACGATCTGGTCGCAGTTCTCCCGGACCAGGCGGCTCAGGCCCTTGCCTTCGGAGCCGACGACGATGCACACCGGTTCCCCGGCCAGCGCCAGGTCCGGCAGCGAGACGTCGCCGTCGCCGTCCAGGCCAAGGACGTAGATGCCCATGTTCTTGAAGGCCTTCAGCGTGTTGTTCAGGTTCGCGGCACGGGCCACGGGGACGCGGACGGCAGCGCCAGCACTGGTCTTCCAGGCCGAGGCGGTGACGCCGACGGACCGGCGCTCAGGCACGATGACGCCGTGGCCGCTGAACGCCGAGACGGAACGGATGATCGCCCCAAGGTTGCGCGGGTCGGTGATGCCGTCGAGGGCGACGAAGAGCGGCGCGTTCGCGATGTGGCCCTTCTTCCAGCCTTCCACGGTTTCCTCCGCCAGCTCGTAGGCGTCCTGGTATTCATACGGCGGGATCTGCAGCACGAGGCCCTGGTGGATGGCGTCGTCGGTCATCCGGTCCAGTTCCGGCTTGCCGGTTTCCAGCAGCGGGATGCCGCGCTCGGCCGCAATCTTCAGCGACTCCTTGACCCGGTCGTCCATCTCGATCCGGATGGCGACATGCAGGGCCTTGGCCGGAATCCCGGCGCGCAACGCCTCGACGACCGAGTTACGGCCGGTGACGACTTCCTCGGTGGCACGGCCCTTGGGGCCCGAGCGGGCGCCGGCGCTGCGGGCGCCCGGGGCGCGCTTGGCGGCAGAACGCTCGGCAAGCTGCTTGTTCTTGTGGGCCTTGTGGTAGGGACGGTCCTCCGCCTTGGGCGTGGGGCCCTTGCCCTCGAGGGCCTTGCGGCCGTGACCGCCGGTCCCGATGGTGGGGCCCTTCTTCTGTTTGACCGAGCGGCGACCGTTGTTGGCCATGAGTTTCACCCTTTTAACTACGCGATTCGTGGATAAGTCCGACTTCCAGTCTACTGACCCGGATAAAATCCTCGACCGCGCGGTCCGGCGCAGCACCCGGCCGCCGGGCGTCCGCCCGCGGGTCAGCCGCAGTTCAGCCGCGCTTGAGGCTCCAGTTCGCGCCGTCCGCGCCGTCCTCGACGACGACGCCGGCCGCCGCCAGGGTGTCCCGGATCGCATCCGAGGCGGCCCAGTCCTTGGCCGCGCGGGCCTGGGCCCGGGCGGCGAGCTGGGCCTCGACCAGGACGCCGAGGGCGGTGTTGGCCTGCTCGTCGACGGCCGCGGCCGCGGTGTCGTTCAGGCCAAGGACCCGCAGCATGTCGTGCACGTTGTGCAGGGCGGTGCGGGCGTCCTCGAGCCGGCCCTCGGTCAGGGCGGTGTTGCCGGATCGGACGGTTTCGTGCAGGACGGCGAGGGCCTGCGGCACGTTCAGGTCATCGTCCATGGCGCGTTCGAAGGCCTCAGGCACGGTCCCGACAGTGGCGAACGTGTAGGACCCTCCGTCGGAAAGGGCACGGACCGCGCGGCTGATGAACCCTTCAATGCGTTCGACGGCGGCCGAGGCCTCCTGCAGCGAGGTGGGCTGGTAGTCGAGCACCGAACGGTACTGGGCCTGGCCGAGGTAGTACCGGACGACGCGCGGCGGGGCGAGTTCCAGCATCTCGGCCGGGCTGATGGTGTTGCCGATGGACTTGGACATCTTCTCGCCGGCGTAGGTGACCATACCGTTGTGCATCCAGAAGTTGGCGAAGCCGTGGCCCGCCGCCTGGGACTGGGCCATCTCGTTTTCGTGGTGCGGGAAGCGCAGGTCCAGGCCGCCGCCGTGGATGTCGAACTCGGTGCCGAGGTATTTGGTGACCATCGCGGAGCATTCCAGGTGCCACCCTGGCCGCCCGGCGCCCCAGGGCGAGTCCCAGCTCGCCGTCGTCGGCTCCCCCTCCTTGTGGCCCTTCCAGAGGGCGAAGTCGCGGGGGTCTTTCTTCCCGCGCGGGTCGGAGTCGGCGGCGCCCTGCATGTCGTCGATGTTCTGGCGGGTCAGCGAGCCGTACTTGGACCAGGAGCGCACGTCGAAGTAGACGTCGCCGGAGCCGTCGGTGGCGGGATAGGCGTGGCCGCGGTCGATCAGGCGGGCAATGAGGGCGTGCATCTCGGGGATGTGGCCGGTGGCTCGCGGCTCGTAGGTGGGGCGGGAGACGCCCAGGGTGTCGTAGGCCTTGAGGAATTCCTGCTCGTACCGGTAGGCCAGGGCCCACCATTCCTCCTCGCGGACGCTGCCCGGCTCCTCGGCGAAGTCAGCGGCGAAGGACTCGGCGGACTTCGCCAGGATCTTGTCGTCAATGTCGGTGACGTTGCGGACCACGGTGACCCGGAAGCCGCGGTACTGCAGCCAGCGGGTGAGCTGGTCGAACGCGATCGCGGAGCGGATGTGCCCGACGTGCGGCATGCCCTGGACGGTGGCGCCGCAGTAATACAGGCTCACCTGGCCAGGTACGAGGGGAACGAAGTCCCGGACTTCGGCGGATGCTGTGTCGTAAAAGCGCAGGGTCACCGCTCCAGATTAGCCGATGCCGGTTCCCGCCCCGCCGGCGTACCCGCCGCAGGTTACTTGCAGTGCTGGCCGATCTTGTCCATCTGCTGGCGGAGCTGCGTCAGCTGCTCCGAGGTCTGCCTGCCGGTGGCGCTCGCGGCGACCTGCTTCATGATGTCGGACATCGACTGGATCGGTTCGGCGATCTCCGGGGCGACCTTGTCTGCCACTTCCTGGTAATGCTGGCCGATCTGGCCGGCTTTTTCCTTATCGCTCCCCGTGGGGACGAAGGTATCGGTATTGAGGAACTTGCAGCTTTCCTCCACGCTCATCCGGGGCGTGGCCGACGGGGCCGGGGTGCCGCCGCAGCCGGTTAGCAGCGTTGCCGCAAGAACGACGACGGCGGGAAGCAGCTTTTTCACGGGAGGTCTCCTGACGATTCCGGAGGGGGGTGTCCCTTAAGCGTAGGCCTCCGGGCCGGTGATGGTCAGCCCGCGGGATAAACCAGGGCGGTGGCCGTCGCCGCGATGCCTTCGCCGCGGCCGGTGAACCCCAGCCCGTCGCTGGTGGTCGCCGAGACACTTACCGGCGCGCCCGCGGCTTCGCTCAGCACCCGCTGCGACTCCTCGCGACGCGGTCCGAACTTGGGCCGGTTCGCCACGAACTGGACGGCGATATTGCCGATCTCGAAACCCGCGGCCCGGACGATCCGGGCGGCCTCGGCCAGCAGGGTGACCCCCGAGGCGCCGGCGTATTCGGGCCGGTCTGTGCCGAAGTGCGTGCCGAGGTCGCCGATCCCGGCAGCGGAGAACAAGGCGTCCGCGGCGGCGTGCGCCACCGCGTCGCCGTCGGAGTGGCCGGCCAGGCCCCGTTCGCCTTCCCAGAACAGCCCGCCCAGCCAAAGCGGCTGCGGAGCCTCGTCGGGGGCGTAGGCGTGGACGTCGATCCCTATCCCGGTCCGGGGCAGGAGCGGGGGCTGTGGCTGCCCGGTCATCCCTACCCCTCCACCCAGCGGGCCCCGAGCGGACCTTCGAGCAGTCCTTCGGCGAGGATGAGGTCCAGCGGGGTGGTGATCTTCAGGGACTGGCTGGCCCCGCGTACGGCGTAGACGGGGACGCCCAGCAGTTCGACCAGCATGGCGTCGTCCGTCACGGCCGCCGCGCGGTCCGCGTCGAAACCGGCTGCCGCCTCGTGCGCCCGGCGGAGTGTGGCGAGCTCAAAGCCCTGCGGGGTCTGGACGGACCGGAGCTGTTCCCGGGGCGCGGTTCCGGTGACCACTTCCGGGGCGATGCCTGCGCTGCCGTCGTGGGTGGCTTCGACGGTCTTGACCGTGTCAACCACCGGAACGACCGGGATGACGGCCTTGGCACCGGCCGCCAGCGCGGCCGCCACCCGGTGGAAGACGGCTTCCGGGGCCAGTGCCCGGGCCGCGTCGTGGACCAGGACGGCTTCAACGTCGGGTTCCAGGGCCGCGACGGCGGCACGCACGGAGTCCGCGCGGCTCGCGCCGCCGTCGACGATGGACACGGCAGGCAGCTGGACGGCCGCGCCGGAAGTTGCGGTCCGGCGGTGTTCGGCCTGCAGTTCCGCTGCAAAGCTCTCGCACTGGGCCCGCAGCTCGGCGTCGCCGGGCGGCAGCGCAACGCAGATTTGCCGGGCGATTCCGGCCGCGGCGACCCCGCGCAGGGCGTGCGTGAGGATGCTGTCACCGCCGAGCGGGACCTTCGCTTTGGGCATGCCGTAGCCCAGCCGCTGACCGGATCCGGCGGCCACGAGGATAACCGCGGTGACGGGAGCTGTCGATGCAGTGTTCATGCGCTCAAGACTACGTCCCGCGGCCCGGGCCGGCAGGTTTTGGGCAAAAAGAAGCCCCGGCGGCGTGATGCCACCGGGGTTCGATTCTTAGTTAGGAAGCCAGGACCTCGTCGAGAACGCTTGCGGCCTTCTCTTCATCGGTCTTCTCAGCCAGTGCCAGTTCTGAAATCAGAATCTGGCGGGCCTTGGCCAGCATGCGCTTCTCTCCGGCGGAGAGACCCCGGTCGTGGTCCCGGCGCCACAGGTCGCGGACGACCTCTGCCACCTTGATCACGTCACCGGAAGCAAGCTTTTCCAGGTTTGCCTTGTAACGACGCGACCAGTTGGTGGGCTCTTCAGTGAACTCGGCACGCAGCACGTCGAAAACGTGCTCCAAGCCTTCCTTGCCCACTACGTCCCGGACCCCAACAAGGTCAACGTTTTCTGCTGGAACTTCAATGGTCAGATCACCCTGAGCCACCTTGAGCTTGAGATACATCTTCTCTTCGCCCTTGACAGTGCGCATCTTGATTTCTTCAATTTTGGCTGCACCGTGGTGAGGGTAAACTACTGTCTCGCCGACCTCAAAAACCATGTGGACATTCCCCTTTCCCGCAGACCAGTTTATCACGATTAAGGCATACGACTGCCATGGATCGGCCACGGAAACCGCGTAAATACGCGGGAAAACGCCAGAATCGGCCCCTCAAACCCCTTGACGGACGCGGATAATAGTGCATTGCCCGGCGGCTGCCAAGGGCTTCCGGGTCCGACGGCGGCGGGCTCGGCGGCGGCCTCGGCGGCGGGTCCAGCGACTGGCTGGCCGGCCACCGGCTGCCCCCTCCCCCCGGCCCCCGCGGGGCGGTTTCATGTAGCACCCGGAATCCGCGTTTGGGGCGATTGCGGATAGGCTATGGCTGAATAATGTTTCAAGACTCTCAAGGAGTGCGTGACGTGCGTTTCACTGCGATGACTCGGGGCCGGCGCGGCAAGCTGGCAATGGCAACGGCAGCACTTGGCATTGGCCTGCTGTCCGTGACCGGCTGCGGCTACATTAATGCCCAGCAGACGACGGAGCAGTACTCGGCGTCGGACGGAACGCGGACGGACCTCGGCCCGCTCCAGCTGCGCAACATGATGATCGTCTCCGACGGCGAGGACAAGCCGGGCCGTGTGATCGGCGCCGTCTACAACACCTCGGCCAACGATGTGAAGCTCACCATCAACGGCGCCGGCGGGTCCCAGACCCAGGTCCCGGTCAAGAAGAACTCCTACGTGCTGCTCAACGAGTCCTCCGACCCGGCCATCCTGAGCACCGCCGGCGGCAAGCCGGGCTCGCTGGTTGAGGTCACGATCCGCGAGGACGGGACCAACAAGGACGCCAAGTTCAAGGTCCCGGTCCTGGATTCGACGATCGTGGACTACAAGTCCTTCCTGCCCACGGCCGAGCCCACCACTTCGGAGTCCGCCTCGGGCACGGCCTCGCCGTCCGAGACCCCGACCGAGACGCCGTCGGCCACCCCGACGCCGTAACGCCGGAAAAGTTAGGTCCCACGCAGAAGGAGGGGCACCCGCACGGGGTGCCCCTCCTTCTGCGTTAACCCGGCTGTCCGCGCGGCCTAGGGTTCGAACTTGTAGCCCAGGCCGCGGACGGTGACGAGGTACCGCGGCGCCGACGGGTCGGGTTCGATCTTGCTGCGCAGCCGCTTGACGTGGACGTCCAGGGTCTTGGTGTCCCCGACATAGTCGGAGCCCCAGACCCGGTCGATGAGCTGGCCCCGGGTGAGCACCCGGCCGGAGTTCCGCAGGAGCATCTCCAGCAGTTCAAATTCCTTCAGCGGCAGCGAGACCTGTTCGCCCTGGACGCTGACCACGTGCCGCTCGACGTCCATCCGGACCGGGCCCGCCTGGACTGTGCTGGAGACGAGCTCTTCGGGTTCGCCGTGGCGGCGCAGCACGGCCCGGACCCGGGCCACCAGCTCCCGTGAGGAATAGGGCTTGGTGACGTAGTCATCCGCCCCCAGCTCCAGTCCCACCACCTTGTCGATCTCGGCGTCCTTCGCGGTGAGCATGATCACCGGCACGGAGGAGCGCTGGCGCAGCTGCCGGCACACTTCGGTTCCGGACTGTCCTGGCAGCTGCAGGTCCAGCAGGACCAGGTCGGCGCCGTTGCGGTCGAATTCCGTGATCGCATCCAGGCCGTTGTCCACGACCTCTACTTCGAACCCTTCCTTGCCCAGCAGGTAGGACAGAGGGTCGCTGAACGATTCCTCGTCCTCGACAATAAGAATCCGGCTCAAGCGCTAGCTCCTTGCTCATGGACGCCGGCGGCGTCACGTCGTTCGGGTCGATCTGGTCGTTCGTGGCGCTCGGGGCGTTCGGCCCGCGGGGCGCGGCCGGGCTCAGCGGCGGGCTCGTCCTGGCCCTCCATCTCGGGCAGCCGGATAGTGAAGGTGGACCCCTGCCCGGGCTGGGACCACACCGTCACCTCGCCGCCGTGGTTCGCCATGACGTGCTTGACGATGCTCAGGCCCAGGCCGGTGCCGCCGGTGTGCCGGGACCGTGCGGAGTCCACCCGGTAGAACCGTTCGAACACCCGCTCCTGGTCCTCGGGGCTGAGCCCCTCCCCCTGGTCGGTCACGGAGACCGCGACCAGGCCGTCCCGGGAGCGGACCCCGACGCCGACCCGGGTGTTTTCCGGCGAGTACCTGATGGCGTTGTCGATCAGGTTGCGCAGCGCCGTGACCAGCAGATCCTGGTCGCCGTAGACCATCGCGCCGGTCCGGCCTCCGACGACGATCTCGATGTTCTTGCTTTCGGCGGGCAGCTGGGAGCGGTCGACGGCGTCGGCGACCACCTTGTTGATATCCACCGGGTGGGCCTGCTGGGCCACGTTGGCGCCCTGCAGCCTGGACAGTTCGATGATGTCCTGGACCAGGGCGGCCAGCCGGCTCGATTCCTTGTGCATGCGCTTGGCGAAGCGGCGCACGGCTTCCTCGTCGTCGGGCGAGGCCTCCAGCGCCTCGGCGAGCAGCGAGATGGCACCCACCGGCGTCTTGAGCTCGTGCGAGACGTTGGCGACGAAGTCGTTGCGAATTTCCTCGGTCCGGGTGATCTCGGTGCGGTCGTCGGCGAGCAGGAGGATATATTCCTCGCCGAGCATGGCGGCGCGGACCTGCACCACGATGGTGCCCTGGCCGAGCGGTCCGCGCGGCAGTTCGAGCTGCTGTTCGAGGATGACCCCGTCGCGCCGGACTTTGGCGGTCATGTCCAGCAACTGCCGGTGCACCACGGTGTGGCCCCGGACCAGGCCGTATGCGTACGCCGCGGGGCTGGCGCGGACGACGCCGTCGATCGCGTCCACCACAACGAACGCCCGCCCGACGACGGCCAGGACTTCCGCGGCGCCGTCCGGGAGCGAGGGGTCGCCGGTTTCGACGTCACTGATCCTGCGCTGCTGTTCGCTGATCCGGAAAGCGAGCACGCCGAAGATGCCGAGCGACAGGCCGATCAGGCCGGCGATCACGCCGATGAGCATTGGATCCACGGCTCCAGCTTATGCGCTGGGACCGGGCCGGAATCGAAAACGTGTGCGGTTCCGGGGTTGGTTCAGCTAACGTTCACCTATTGAGGCGTAACAGTTCACCGGAGACTGGAAGGGTGGCAGGTTGAACGCCGCAACGGTGAAACGAAACGAGCCGGCCGCCCCGGTGCCCGGTGACGTTTCCAAGGAAAGGAACGCGCCCGTGCGTAAGGTTTTTCAGGAAGAGCTGGCCCAGGTCGGCGAGCAGCTCGTCGAGATTTCGAAGCTCGTCAGCGAGGCATTCGAGAAGGCCACCACTGCCTTTGAGGGCGCCGACATTGACCTCGCCGAGGATGTCATCGCGGCGGACGCCCGGATCGACTTCCTGCAGAACAGCCTGGACGAGCGCGCCATCGACATCCTGGCCCTGCAGGGCCCGGTAGCCAGCGACCTGCGCATGATCGTGGGTTCGCTGCGGATGAGCGCCTCCCTGGAGCGGATGGGCGACCTCGCCCGGCACATCGCCCAGCTGGCCCGGCTGCGCTACCCGGCGAACGTGATCCCGCAGCCGCTGCAGGAGACCTTCAAGAACTTCGCCAAGTACGACCTGGAGATCGCGGAAAAGCTCACCGTGCTGCTGGAGACCCGCGACCTTGAGGTGGCCCGGGACATCCTGAAGGCCAACAGCGCCGTCAACGACCTGCACCTGAGCGTCTTCAAGGCGATCGCCCGCGGCGACTGGACCGAGTCCGCGGCCACCACGGTCGACGTCGCCCTCGCCAGCCGCTACTTCGAGCGGTTCGCGGACCACGGCGTCTCCGTCGCGCAGAAGGTCACCTACCTCGTCACCGGCGCCTGGCACCCGAACAGCATCGAGCACAGCTGACGCTTCCGCTGCCCTGCGGCAGGAACGACGGCGGGCGGTCACCCTGAGGGTGGCCGCCCGCCGTCGTCGTTATGCGCGGTGTCCGCGGTGCTACTTCTTGCCCTGGTTGGCCACGGCCTTGATCGACTCGGCGGCGGCCTCGGGGTCGAGGTACGTGCCGCCCGGGTTCAGCGGCTTGAAGTTCTCGTCGAGTTCGTAGACAAGCGGGATGCCGGTGGGGATGTTCAGGCCCGCGATGTCCTCGTCGCTGATGCCGTCCAGGTGCTTGACCAGGGCACGCAGGGAGTTGCCGTGCGCGGTGACCAGCACGGTCTTGCCGGCCTTCAGGTCTTCCTTGATGTCCGACTCCCAGTACGGCAGCAGGCGGATCAGGACGTCCTTGAGGCACTCGGTGCGCGGCACGGCGTCGCCGAGGTCCTTGTACCGCGGGTCCCCCACCTGGGAGAACTCGGAGTCGTCCGCGAGGGGCGGCGGCGGGGTGTCGTAGGAACGCCGCCAGGTCATGAACTGCTGCTCGCCGTATTCGGCAAGCGTCTGGGCCTTGTCCTTACCCTGGAGCGCACCGTAGTGGCGCTCATTGAGACGCCAGTCCCGCTTGACGTCGATCCAGCCGCGGTCCGCCTTCTCCAGTGCCAGGTTGGCGGTGTTGATGGCCCGCTTCAGCCGCGAGGTGTAGAGGATATCCGGCAGGATATTGTTCTCCACCAGCAGCTCCCCGCCGC
Source organism: Arthrobacter sp. Hor0625 (assembly GCF_052567525.1). NCBI lineage: Bacteria > Bacillati > Actinomycetota > Actinomycetes > Micrococcales > Micrococcaceae > Arthrobacter > Arthrobacter sp. Hor0625. The sequence continues at coordinate 791,388 of NZ_CP199586.1, forward strand.
GCACTGCCTCGGCACGGCCCTGGTCGTTCAGGTCGACGTCCACCCAGCCGGTGAACAGGTTCTTGGCGTTCCATTCGCTGTGGCCGTGGCGCAGCAAGATCAGCTTGTAAGTCATGGTTGTCATCCTAACCGAGCGCCCGCGGGCGGCGCCCTGCGTTACAGCGGCCGGGATAGGCTGGACGCGTGGTGCAGAAGGCGGAACGGGTGGCGTCCCCGGGGACCCGGGGCGGGGCCGGCGGCAGGACCGGCGGCCGGGCCGGTCGCCCGGTCGGCAACGTCACCCGCGGCACCACCAACCCGAACCGGATGCGGCGGGTGGACCGCTGGCTCACCGGCCCGCAGGCGTGGCGGCTGCGCAACGCGGCGGACCCGCTCGTCGTCGACCTGGGCTACGGCGCTTCCCCGGCCACCGCCGTCGAACTTTTTGACCGCCTCCGGGCCGTCCGGCCGGACGTGCGCGTGGTGGGGATCGAGATTGAGCCGGAGAGGGTCCGGCTGGCCAGGCCCCTGGAGCGTCCGGGCCTGAGCTTCCAACTGGGCGGCTTCGAATTGCCGGTGCCCGGTCGGCCGGTCCTGGTGCGGGCCTTCAACGTGCTGCGGCAGTACGAAGATGCGGACGTGGCCGCGATCTGGCGGCTGGTGCAGGACCGGCTGGCGCCCGGCGGGCTGTTCATCGATGGCACCTGCGACGAGATCGGCCGCCGGGTCACGTGGGTGGCGCTCGACGCCGACCGGCCACTGTGCCTGGGCCTGTCCCTGCGCTTCGGCGGCTTTGAGCTGCCCTCGGAGGTTGCCGAACGGCTGCCCAAGGCGCTGATCCACCGGAACGTGCCGGGTGAGCGCATCCACAGCTTCCTGCAGGCCCTGGACAAGGCGTGGGTGGAGGCGGCGCCGCTGGCCTCCTTCGGCAACCGGCAGCGCTGGACTGCGATGTGCCGGGCGGTGCGCGACGCCGGCTGGCCGGTGCTGGACGGCCCGTCCCGGTGGCGCCTGGGCGAGCTCACCGTGGCCTGGGACGCCGTGGCGCCGGGGCCCTAGCGAGCTTGCGAGCTTGCGAGCTTAGGGGCAGGTTGGGGCCACGCCGGCAGGGTCCCTGAGCGAGCTTGCGAGCTTAGGGGGCCGGTTGGGGCCACGCCGGCAGGGTCCCTGAGCGAGCTTGCGAGCTTAGGGCGCCGGTTGGGGCCACGCCGGCAGGGTTCCCTGAGCGAACTTGCGAGCTTAGGGCGCCGGTTGGGGCCACGCCGGCAGGGTTCCCTGAGCGAACTTGCGAGCTTAGGGGGCCGGTGGGGATTACCAGGGGCCGTACGGGCCCATGTTGCGGCTGCCGCCGCGGCCGGCGTCCTTGACCGCCGGACGCACGTCGGCGAGGTACACGCTGGCTGCCGTCACAGCGGCGATGCCGAAGAGTCCCAGCGGCCCGAAGAAACCGCCGCCGCCGCTGACAATGGACAGCAGGCCGATCGCCAGGGCGCCGCCGGTCAGGGCCAGCCAGAAAGTTTTGGTCCGTTTGGACACCGCTTCGAAGGCGTTGGCCTTGTGCCGCAGGCAGTCGAAGAACGCCCACACCTCAAGAGCCAGGGCTGCGAGGGCGAGGAGGAAATAGATCCCCGTCTCGGCAATTGAAATCAGCGTTCTTCCGTCCATGCCCCCAGCCTATCCGCCCAGCGCCGCGAGAGCCTGCTCCAAATCGGCCCACAGGTCCTCGACATTTTCGATGCCCACGCTCAGCCGGACCAGGTTGTCCGGAACGCTGGTTGGCTCCGCCGTATGCCGGCGTCGCCGTTCAATCAGGGATTCCACCCCGCCCAGCGAGGTCGCAGGCAGCCAGAGACGCAGCGCCCGGATCATCCGGTCGGCCGCGTCGGCGCCGCTCAATCCGGCCGCCGGAGCCATCTCGATGCACAGGACCGAGCCGAAACCCTTCATCTGCTTCCTGGCCCGCTCGTGCCCGGGATCCGAGGCGAGGCCCGGGTAGCGGATGCCCTGGACCAGAGGGTGGCCGCTGAGCCGTTCCGCGAGCACCGCCGCGGAGGCCTGCGAACGTTCGATCCGGAGCGCGAGGGTGCGCAGTCCGCGCAGGGCCAGCCACGCCTCGAACGGCCCGGCGATGCCGCCGTGGATGGTGCGGTGGTGCAAAAGCCGGGCGTGCAGGTCCTCGTCGGAGGTCACCAGGGCACCGAGGACGACGTCGGAGTGGCCGGCCAGGTACTTGGTGACTGAATGGAGCACGACGTCGGAGCCCAGGCTGAGCGGCTGCTGCACCAGCGGGGTGGAGAAGGTGTTGTCCGTGACCACCAGGGCACCGGCGGCGTGCGCGGCGGACGTGAGCGCCGGGATGTCCGCGATGCCGAGCATCGGGTTGGTGGGGCTTTCGAGCCACAGCATGCTGGCCGGCCTGCCGCCGGCCGGAGCCAGCTGTGCCAGCACCGCGTCGGTGTCCGCGATGTCCACGGTGCGGAGTTCCAGCGCGCCGCGCTCGGCCAGTTCCGTGGCCATGCCGAGCGAGCCGGCGTAGCTGTGCGAGGGCATCACCAGGACGCCCTGCGGCGGCAGCAGGGACAGTGCGGAACTCACCGCGGCGAGCCCGGAGGCGTACAGCAGCCCCGGCAGCGCCGCGCCCTCCAGTTGCGCCAGGGCCTCCTCGAAGGGGTCCCAGGTGGGATTGGAGTAGCGCCCGTAGCCGCGGTCGCCGGGGCCCAACGGGCCGGTGCCGACGTAGGTGGAGGAGAGCACGATCGGCGGGTTCACCGCGGCGTCCCGCTCGCGCGCCGGACGCCCGGCGGCGACCACCACGGTTTCGGCCGAAAGCGAGGCTGCCTGTTCTTCGGAGAGACTCATGGTGACAGGGTACTTCGGGGCGCCGCCGTGCCCGTAAGGCGTTACGCACTGGCCGCCAAGGTGTCGGTGATTATCGGTAGGCTAGAGCAGTGACTACCCAGACTCCCGGACCGGCCGCCGGACTGTTCATTGCCTTCGAGGGCGGCGACGGCGCCGGCAAGTCGACCCAGGCGGCGGAACTTGCCGGAGCGCTGGAAGCTCGCGGGCTGACCGTGCTGCGCACGCGGGAGCCGGGCGGCACGCCGATCGGCGAAAGGCTGCGGTCCCTGGTGCTGGACCACGGCCACGGCCACATCGACGCGAAGACCGAGGCCCTGATCTTCGCCGCGTCGCGCGCCGCGCACGCCGAGCAGGTCATCCGCCCGGCCCTGGAGCGCGGCGAGGTCGTCCTGACCGACCGCTATATCGACTCCTCGGTCGCCTATCAGGGTGCCGGCCGAGACCTCGGCACGGACGCGGTGCGGACGCTCAATGAGTGGGCCACTTCGGGGCTGCAGCCGGACCTGACGGTCCTGCTCGACGTCGACCCGGCCGACGGCCGGCGGCGCCGTACCGCCGGCGCCGCCGCGGAGGACCGGCTGGAGTCCGAGGCCGATGAGTTCCATGCCCGGATCCGCGCGGCGTTCCTGGACCTGGCGGCGGCCCAGCCGGAGAAGTACCTGGTCCTCGCCGCGCAGCTGCCGGTGCCGGAGCTGGCGGCCCGGATCCGTGAGCGGGTGGAGGCCCTGCTGGCGCTGCGTGAGGGAAGCCCCGCGTGAGCGTCTGGGACGACCTGCACGGCCAGCCCGCCGTCGTCGAGCAGTTGCGCCAGGCGGCGGAGGGCGACGGGTTGACGCACGCGTGGCTCTTCACCGGCCCGCCGGGATCCGGCCGGTCCAACGCCGCCAAGGCGTTCGCCGCGGCCCTGAACTGCGACCAGGAAGACGTCACGCGGCGGGGCTGCGGCGAGTGCCCGGCGTGCCAGACGATCCTCGGCGAGACGCACTCCGACGTGACCTTCGTGCGCACCGAGAAGGTAACCATCACCATCGATGAGGCACGCGAGCTGGTGGCCACCGCCGGCAACCGCCCGTCCTCCGCGCGCTGGCGGATCATCGTCGTCGAAGACGCGGACCGGATGGCCGAGCGCACCACCAATGTGCTGCTGAAGGCCATCGAGGAACCCACGCCCCGCACCATCTGGATGCTGTGCGCACCGTCCCCGGCGGACGTGCTGGTGACCATCCGCTCGCGCTGCCGCCCGGTGGCGCTGCGGCTGCCGCCGGCGGCCGACGTCGCCGCCCTCCTGGTCAAGCGCGACGGCGTCGCTCCCGACGTCGCCGAACGCGCGGCCCGCGCCGCGCAGAGCCACGTCGGGATCGCCCGGCGGCTGGCCCGCGACCCGGAAGCCCGGGAACGCCGGCTGGAGACGGTGCGGTTCCCGCTGCACCTGCGCGGCGTCACTGCGGCGGTGATGATGGCGGACAAACTCGTCAAGATCGCCACCGAGGAGGCCAACAGCTCCAATGAGGAGCGCGACGCCGCGGAGAAAGCCGCGCTCCTGGCCACCCTGGGCGCGCCCGAGAGCGGGCCCCTGCCGCCGGCGATGCGTGGCCAGGTCAAGCAGTTGGAGGACGACCAGAAGCGGCGCGCCAAGCGCTCGGTCACCGACTCCCTTGACCGCACCCTGACAGACCTGCTGTCCTTTTACCGGGATGTGCTGATCATCCAGCTGGGGAACTCCGTGGAGCTGGTCAACGTTGAATTGACGGCCGAACTGCAGGAGTTCGCGGGACACTCGACGCCCGAGGTGACCCTGGCCCGCATGGATGCCATCAACAAGGCCCGCAAACGGATCACGACCACCAACGTGGCTCCGCTGCTGGCCATCGAGTCCATGGCCGCGAGCCTGATCTGAGCCGGCGGCAATACTCCGCCTCACGTTTTTAGACAGTTCCACATCCCCAAGGAGAACCGCATGACGTCAGCACCCCACCGGCCTGCAGGCAGCCGACCCCCGGGCCGCCGCGGACGGACCGTCGGGGCCGCGGCGCTGGGCCTGGTGCTGGCCCTGGTGCTCTCCTCCTGCACCCTCTTCGGCTCCGGCGGGGGCAACTCCAGCAGCGCCCCGGGCTCGGCTGACCCGTCGATCGCCGCCGCGGCACCGGCCGAGCTGCGCAGCTTCTACTCGCAGCAGCTGACCTGGTCCCGCTGTGAAGGGGAGTTCCAGTGCACCAAGGTCAAGGTTCCTATGGACTACGCCAAGCCCGACGGCGGCACGATCGAGATCGCCGCAATCAAGCTGGCCTCCAAGGGCGGCAACACCAAGGGCAGCCTGCTGGTCAACCCCGGCGGGCCGGGCGGATCCGGCTACGACTTCGTCCGGGATGCCGGCGCCACCAACATTTCCGAAAAGGTTCGCTCAAACTACGACGTCGTCGGCTTCGACCCCCGCGGCGTCAAGCGCTCGGCGCCGGTCACCTGCCTGACCGATAAGGAACGCGACGCTAACCGGGCCAAGGTCTACAAGCTGGACACCGACGCCGGGCTGGCCGAGGCCCTCGCCGACAACAAGGCGATCGCCGCCAAGTGCGCGGAGAAGACCGGGCCCGTGCTGGGCCACCTGGATACCGTCAGCGCCGCCAAGGACCTGGACATCCTCCGTGGTGTGCTCAACGACAGCAAACTCAACTACCTGGGCTACTCCTACGGCACGTTCCTCGGCTCCACCTACGCGTCGCTCTTCCCGGACAACGTCGGCCGGGTGGTCCTGGACGGTGCGATGGACCCCTCGCTGAGCAATGAGGAGTTGACCGCGGGCCAGGCGAAGGCTTTCGAGAAGGCCATCCGCGCCTACGTGGACAACTGCCTGCAAAACAGCGGCTGCCCGCTCAGCGGCGGCCCGGACAACGCCGTCCGCCAGATCCAGGACGTCATCGCGGCCGTGGAAGCCAATCCGATGCCAGCCAAGGACGGCCGCGTCGTCAACGCCTCGATGTTCGTCAGCGGCTTCATCCTGCCGTTCTACAACGACGACAACTGGCCGGTGCTGACCCAGGCCCTGGAGGCCGCCATGAAGGGCGACCTTTCCCCGATGCTCCGGCTGGCGGACTTCGGGGCGGACCGGGAGCCCGACGGGACCTACTCGGCGAACTCCACCTTCGCCTTCACCGCCATCAACTGCCTCGACTACCCGATGAACTCGGACATCGCGGCGATGCGCGCCGAGGAGAAGAAACTTCGCGAGCTCTCCCCGACCCTGGGCTACTACTTCGCCTACGGCGGAACGAGCTGCAAGGACTGGCCCTACAAGAGCGTCCGCACCCTGGCCCCGGTTGAGTACAAGGGCTCCACGGACATCCTCGTGGTCGGCACCACCGGGGACCCGGCCACGCCGGTCGAGTGGGCCAGCTCGTTGCGCAAGCAGCTGGGTAAGGCGTCGCTGCTGACCTGGGAAGGCCAGGGCCACACCGCCTACGGCCGCTCCAACAGCTGCGTGGAGAAGGCCGTGGACGGCTACCTCGTTGACGGTAAGACGCCGGCGGACAACACCGTCTGCTAAGGCGTCCCACGGGACGCCCGGCTCATTTTGACCCGGGCGCGGGCACTCTATTACAGTTGACTCTTGCATGATCCGCCCGGTTCGCCGGCGGCCCACGCGGTTGCTTCCTTAGCTCAGTCGGTAGAGCGTTTCACTCGTAATGAAAAGGTCATCAGTTCGATTCTGATAGGAAGCTCAAAGAGTAGGACCCCGGAAATCATAGATTTCCGGGGTCCTACTGCTTTGTCCGGTCTGCCGAGCGGCCGGCAGCCCGCCTCTGGCGCGGTGGCTGGCTGCGGCTAGTCGGCACCAGGCTTCTAGCGGCCCCAGACCGACGCGGCGCCGGAGTGGCCGGTGACGATGCTCTGATACAGGAAGAAAGCCCCGGCCAGCGCCCCGGCGACCAGCAGGACCACCCGGACCGCCCGGTTTTCACGCAGGCTTCCCAGGAAGGCGAAGCGCCTCCCGATCGGTTCGTAGCTGGCCACGATCATGGCCGCCACGATCACGAAGAAGATCACCGAGACGATCTTCAACACGTCGCCCTGCTCCGCATGTTCATGGATCATCTCCGTGGCCGGGCGGGACTCTTCCAGCTGCTCTCCGGCCTGCGCGGTGACCAGCGAGATAGGAACCAGCAGCAGCGCGAGGACCCCCAGGGGCCAGGCGAGGTACCGGCGCCAGCGCGGCGCCGCGGCGTAGATGATGGCCGCGAGCCCCGCGATGGGACCAAGCACGACGACGGCGTGGACCAGCAGAATATGGGCCGGGAGACCGGCAATTTCAATCACGTGGGATCTCCTACGGTGGACGTGCCCTGCACTTTCCCGGCGCAGGCGCCGGAGCTTCTATGATTCTTGCATGGCAGAGCGTGGGCTGGCGGGCATCGCGGCGGAACTCTATGCACTGCCGTTCGACGACTTTGTTGCCGGCCGCAACGCTGCCGCCAAGGCCCTGCTCGCCGGAACCACCCCGACACCGGAGCTGCGGGCTAGGGCCGCGGAGGTCAGGGCCCTGCCCAAACCCTCGGTAGGCGCCTGGGCCGTCAATATGCTCGCCTGGCAGCAGCCCGCAGCCCTGCACGACCTGGTTGCACTGGGACGCACCATGCGGCAGGCGCAGAACGACCTCGACGCCACGGCCCTCCGGACCCTCGCCCGGGAGCGGAGGACGTTGCTGGCCTCCGCGGTCGACGCCGCGCGGGCCGCCGCCGCCCAGCGTGGGCGGAAGATCAGCGGCACCGTCGCCGCGGAGGTGGAACAAACCCTGCGCGCGGCCACGGCCGACGAGGGTGCGGCCGCCGCCGTCGGCAGCGGGCGCCTGCTCCGCGCCCTCTCCGGAGACGGCGTCGACGTCGTCGACCTCGACGGCGCGGTCGCCGTCCCGGACGCTCCCCTGGCGGCTGCCGCCGCACCACCGGCCGCCGCCTCAGCCCGCGCCGGATCCTCGCCCTCAGCCGGGGGCGGGAGACCGAACGGCGCGACGGCTCGAAGCCGCACGACCGGGGCCGCGCCCGAACCCGGCAGCGCCGGGCGCACCGCCCCGCCGCCGAGCGGCGAGCCGCGGCTCCGGGCTGTCCGGCCGGAGCGGCCAGCGCCCAGCCCGACCGTGCGGAAACGCGCGGAAGCGGCACTCCAGGAAGCGCAGACTGCCGCGGAAGCCAGCGCCGCGGAGGCCGCGCGCACGGCCGGCGAGCGGGAGGAAGCCGCGGCGTCGGCCGCCGCCCTCGCCGAGGAAGTCAACCGGCTGAAGCAGGAACTGTCCCGGACGGAGGATGAGTTGCGGCGGGCACGCAAGCGACTGGACCAGGCGTCCGCGGCAGCCCAGCAGGCCGGCCGCGCCGCGGCAAAAGAGCTCCGCCGCCAGGAACTGGCCCGGCAGCGGGTGCTCCGGCTGGGCAACACGCCGGGCCGGTGACGGAAGACTGTCAGAGGCCGGTTGCAGACTGAAACCATGGAAAAGCATCAGGATTCCGCATCAACCCGCACGGCGGGGACACAGCAGCCTGCACTGTACTGGGAAGTCACGTATCTGGATGCCGACTGCGGCCGGGTACGCACCGAAGCTTTCGACGACGCCGCCCAGGCCGAGCGCTTCGCCAGCCGCTACGTCCACCACCAGGACGGCTGGGCAATCGTCGACGCCATCCAGGTGCGGGCCGGCCGGGCCGCCGCCTGACACTGGCCTACCAGGCGCATGGGAGCTTCCTGAGAGTTCTACTTCCGCCCTGTCCGGGGACGTGCGGGAGGAGTAATTTCAGAGGACAAGCTGCTCTCCGGCGCTGACCGGCCGGGGGCGGCGGGTCCTGCGACCTGGAAGAGGGCACCATGGGACGGATGCTGCGCAGAGCGACGATCATGGCGGCTGCCGCCGTCCTAGGGTGCGGAGGGTGCGCGGCAAATCCCCCGCCCCCGGCGGGTGACGACGGGTACGCCGCCGACGCGACCGTCCTGACCCTCGCCACCGCCGGCGGACCGGACGGCCGCTCCTCCAGTCAAGTGCAGGAATTTGCCCGCCAGGTGAAGGAGCTCTCCCGCGGAAGCATCCGGATCGAGCTGGTCCTCAAGGCCGCCGCCGAGGAAGCCGGCGCCTGGGACCAGGCCGTCGCCCAGTCCACCGAAGGCGGCGACTTCGACATGGCCCTGATAGCGACCCGGACATGGGAGTCAGAGGGCGTCCAGACCTTCGCGGCTCTCTCGGCACCCTTCCTGGCCACCTCGGACCAGGTGATGGCCGAGGTGGTGGCGCCCGAGATGGCCGGCAGTATGCTGGCCGGCCTGAAAGCCGTCGGGCTGACCGGCCTCGCGCTGCTGCCCGACGGGCCACGGATGATTTTCTCCTTTGACGGTCCGGTCGCGCTCCCGGAGGATCTGGCCGGTAAGGTGGTCCGTGCGCCCCGCTCCACCACCGGCTACGCGACCCTGAAAGCGCTGGGGGCCGTGCCCCGGACCCTGGCCGGGAAACTCTTCACGGATGCGCTGGATGCCGGAGCGGTCGCGGCTGCCGAATCGTCCTTCTCCCGGGCCGCGACCTTCACCAAGCCGAGCAACACCATCGGTAACCTTCCGCTGTATTCGAAGGTGAACTCCCTGGTCATCAACACCAGTACCTATGCGCATCTGCCCGCGGACGAACGCAGGATCCTGCTGGAGGCGGCCGGCCGGACCCGGGACGCGGTGACCGGTTCACTGCTCCGCACTGCGGACGAGGCGGCTGCCTACTGCCGGCACGGCGGCACGGTCGTGGCCGCCAGCGAGGAGGAGCTGGCCGCGTTCAACGCCGCGGTCGCCCCGGTCTACGCGCAGCTGGAGAAGGACGCCGGAACGCGGGCGCTCATCGCGAAGATTCGGGCCCTTGCCGCCGCCTCCGGTGCCGCGGCCGCCGTCGCGCCCTGCAGCCCGGGCGGCTAGGCCGGCGCGCTTAAGCTCAAGGGCGGCCCGGAGCCGAAGCCCCGGACCGCCCTTTGGCTGCGCTTGGTTAGGCGAAGTCGGAAACCGCGGGGTCCGCGCCAATCCGGCCCGCGCCCTCGGCGGAGCGGTCCAGTCCGTTGATGGCCTGCACATCGGTCTCATCGAGGGTGACGTCCAGGGCCGCGTAGTTTTCGCGGATCCGCGACTCGGTCACTGACTTGGGGATCACGACGTTGCCGATCGCGAGGTGCCAAGCGATGACAACCTGCGCCGGCGTGGCGTTGTGCTTGGACGCGATCTCAGCGATCACAGGGCTTTCCAGCAGCTCGCCGCCCTGGCCGAGGGGCGACCAGGCTTCGGTCAGGATGCCGTTGGCCGCGTTGAATTCGCGCAGGTCCGACTGGTTGAAGAACGGGTGCAGCTCGATCTGGTGGATGGCCGGCACCACACCGGTCTCGTCGATGATGCGCTGCAGGCCTTCCTTGGTGAAGTTCGATACGCCGATGCTCTTCACGCGGCCCTGCTTCTGCAGCTCGATGAGCGCCTTCCAGGTGTCCACGTACTTGTCCTGCTTGGGCTGCATCCAGTGGATCAGGTACAGGTCCAGCGTCTCCAGGCCCAGGCGCTCCATGGATTCCTCGAACGCCGTGAGGGTCGACTCGTAGCCCTGGTCTGCGTTCCACAGCTTGGTGGTGATGAAGATTTCCTCCGGCTTCAGGCCGGAACGGGCGATCGCACGGCCCACGCCGGCCTCGTTGCCGTAGATCTTGGCGGTATCGATGTGCCGGTAGCCGGCCTCGAACGCCTGGACGACGACCTTTTCGGCCACGTCGTCCTCGACCTGCCACACCCCGTAGCCGAGCTGCGGGATGGTGTTGCCGTCATTGAATGTCAGTTCAGGAGAAGAAGTCATCTTTTTATCCTGCCAAGTCGTTCCCGCCGATGCCAGTGTTTTGTCCCCGCTAAGCTAGCCGCGTAACCCGGAATATCCGGAGCGGGTTGCCGCGGGTCCCCGGCGGCGGCGTCAGGAGCCCGACTCCGCCAAGCGCCGTTCGGCGTCGTCGACGTGCTCCGCGACGGTGTCCGCACGCCGGCGCACCGAGGCGGCGCCCACCGGTACCGGGCCGACGGCGAGGCGGAGCATCGCGGCCGCCTCCGCCGTCATGGCCAGCGAGTTGCCGGCCGTCGACAGGGACCGGTGCACGCCGGCGAGTGCCCCGGGGATGTCCAGGCCGTCGCTGGGCGACCGGCGCTGCGCCTCGCGGCAGATGGAGCGCACCCGCACGGCCAGCGCGGACAGGTCGTTGGCGATCTCCACCAGCTCGGCGTAGAGGTCTTCGTCCTCGACTCCCTCGAGGACCTGGTGGTAACGGTCAAGGCCCCGGATGAAACGGTCGTGGGCGCGCCGCCAGAGTCCCTTGCCGAGTTCGGCGTCGTCCTTGCGTCCCTGCCGTGCGGCGCTGAAGAAACCCAACGCAGCCCTAAAGGTACTGGCCGGGGCCGTGGTCCGGGTCGGCGGCTTCGGCGGGCCGTGACGGGTCCGTGCCCGGCCGCCGCTCGGCCGCGCGCTGCGGCTCCCCGTTCTCCCCGATGATGACACCCGGCGCGATCATGGTGCCGGGCGGCAGCTGGCGGAGCTGCAGCTGCGCGGCGGCGTGCTCCCGGGCAGCGTGCTGGGCGGCGATGGCTGTCTGGATGCCGTGGAAGAGCCCCTCGAGCCAGCCGACCAGCTGGGCCTGGGCGATGCGGAGTTCCGCGTCCGACGGGGTGCCGTCGTCGGTGAAGGGCAGGTGGATCCGCTCCAGTTCCTGGACCAGTTCCGGGGCGAGGCCGTCTTCGAGCTCCTTGATGGAGCGTTCGTGGATTCCGGCAAGCCGGAGCCTGGCGGCGTCGTCCAACGGCGCCGATTTCACCTCGTCGAGCAACTGCTTCATCATGGTGCCGATCCGCATGACTTTGGCCGGCTCGTCGACGAGGTCCTGGAGCTGGCTCGCCCGGCTCCGGGGTTCCCCCGGTTCAGCGGGCCGGGGGTCCGCGCCGTCCGGCTGGGTAGCGGTGCCCTCCAGCGGAGTATCAGCGTCTTCCGGCGCTGTAGCGGCGCCTTCCGGCGGGGCGCCGGCGCCGGGCTGAGTGTCGTTCGGATCGCTCATGGCTTCATACTCTCACGACGGCGGGTGCGCGGCAGGGCCGCAGGACCTCCGCGCCGGGCGTTGGCGCACCTGCCCCGGGACGCCGAAGGCGCCGCCGGGAACCGGAGTTCCCGACGGCGCCTTCACTTGCGCCGCAACTCAGCAGCAGCGGCCTTGCGGGTTGCTGTCCTGGCGGTCCGTGTGGTCGCGCCAGAAGTCCCGCTCGCACATCGGCGGCCCGGCGTGGCCCGAGGCGCGGTGGTGCTCCAGGTACTTCTTATAGGCGTCGGCTCCGAGCACGCCGCTCAAGTATTCGGCGAAGCCCCGGAAACCGGCTACGAGCGCGTTCATGGCCGGTGCCTCAGTGCCCGGCCGAGTGTTCGAGCCGCTGGTCCGCCGGCAGCTTCTTCCACTCCGCCTCAAGCTCGCGCTCCGCAGCGGTCGGGAAGAGCCCGGCCGGTGCGAACACGCGCGAGGGCTGGGCCGGGTCCTCGTACTCGACGTTGGCGATGCCGGCCTTGGCGTTGCGGAACGCCTTGGCGGTGGCGATCAGCGCCGTGATGATGACGATGATGCTGAGCACCACGAAGATCACCGAGAGCCAGCCCTGGATCATGGTGTTGCGGACCACGGCTTCCATGGCCGCCTGCGTCTTGGCGGTGCCGAAGGAGGTCTTCCCGTCGGCGAGGGCCTTGGAGAAGGCGGCGTTGTTGGCGAAGTACCCGACGGCCGGGACCGGCGAGAAGATCTTGTAGAAGCTCGCGGTGATGGTCACCACGGCGGCGAACGCCAGCGGTAGCGCCACGATCCACAGGTACTTGAAGGTGCCGCGCTTGGCCACGATCGCGAGCACGACCGAGAGGGCGATGGCGGCGAGCAGCTGGTTGGCAATGCCGAACAGCGGGAAGAGCGTGTTGATGCCGCCGAGGGGGTCCGTGACACCCATCAGCAGCACCGCGCCCCACGCCGCCACCATGACCGCCGTGGCGAGCCAGGCGCCCGGGCGCCAGGAGTGGTCCTTGAACTTCGGGACGAAGTTGCCGATCGAGTCCTGCAGCATGAAGCGTGCAACGCGCGTGCCGGCGTCGACCGCGGTGAGGATGAAGAGCGCCTCGAACATGATGGCGAAGTGGTACCAGAACGCCATCATCGCGGTGCCGCCGATGAACTGCTGCATGATGTGCGCCAGGCCGACGGCGAGGGTGGGGGCGCCGCCGGAACGCGAGATGATGCTTTCCTCGCCGACGTCCTTGGCGGTCTGGGCGAGGACGTCGGGAGTGATGTTGACGCCCGACAGGCCCAGGCTGTTGACCCACTGGGCCGCGGTTTCGACGGTCCCGCCGGTCAGCGCGAGCGGGGCGTTCATGGCGAAGTAGATGCCGCGGTCGATCGAGATGGCCGCAACGAGCGCCATGATCGCCACGAAAGACTCCATCAGCATGCCGCCGTAGCCGATCAGGCGGGTCTGGCGTTCCTTCTCGATCAGCTTCGGCGTGGTGCCGGAGGAGATCAGGGCGTGGAACCCGGAGAGGGCGCCGCAGGCGATGGTGACGAACAGGAACGGGAACACGGCGCCGGAGAAGACCGGGCCGTTGTCACGGGAGGCGAACTCGCTGAACGCCGGAACCGTGATTTCGGGCCTCACCACGATGATGGCGAGGGCGAGCATCACGATCACGCCGATCTTCATGAAGGTGGAGAGGTAGTCGCGCGGGGCGAGCAGCAGCCACACCGGCAGGATGGCGGCGATGAAACCGTAGATGATCAGGCCCCAGGCGATGGTGACCTTGTCCAGGTGGAAGAACGCGGCGCCCCATTCGGTGCCGGCGACGGCGCCGCCGCCGATGATGGCGGCCATGAGCAGCACGAAGCCGATCAGTGAGACCTCCATGACCTTGCCGGGGCGCAGGTAGCGGAGGTAGACGCCCATGAACAGGGCGATCGGGATGGTCATGCCGACAGAGAAGACACCCCAGGGGCTTTCGCCGAGGGCGTTGACGACGACGAGGGCCAGGATGGCGACGATGATGACCATGATGAGGAGGGTCGCGATCAGGGCGGCGGTGCCGCCGATCACGCCGAGTTCCTCGCGGGCCATCTGGCCGAGGGAACGGCCGCCGCGGCGCATGGAGAAGAAGAGGACCAGGTAGTCCTGGACGGCGCCGGCAAGGACGACGCCGATGATGATCCAGATGGTGCCGGGCAGGTAACCCATCTGGGCTGCGATAACCGGGCCGACGAGCGGGCCCGCGCCGGCGATGGCGGCGAAGTGGTGGCCGAACAGGACGTTGCGGTCCGTGCGGACGTAGTCCTTGCCGTCGGCCTTGTACTCGGCCGGCGTGGCGCGGCGGTCGTTGGGCTTGGCGATGTACCGCTCAATGACCTTGGAGTAGAACCGGTAGCCGATGAGGTAGGTGCAGACCGAGGCGAACACGAACCAGATCGCGTTGACGGTTTCGCCGCGGATGATCGCGAGCATGAACCAGGCGACGCCGCCCAGCAGCGCGATGGCCGCCCAGAGAGCGATTTTCGCCGGCGTCCACTTGCGCTCTTCCGCTTCGCGGACGGCGTCGTCGACGGCGGTAGCCGGAAGGCCCGGCACCGGCGTGATGCCGTCGTCGAGTGGTGCTGTGTTTGGCCTGCCATCTGGCATTGTGCCCATGTCTCCTCCTTGAGAAACCCCTCTGACAGATCAGCAGTCAGATCTGCCCCATGGCACCCTATCAACGGCGCAACCTGATGGATACGGCTTCACGGCCGCCGCTCCGGTCGGCTCGCCGAACGGCGCAAAGCCCGCGGTGAACGGCGTCACATGCGTGCCGGCGGATGCCCCAGCCGGCGGACGTTTCAGGCCAGACGGGCGGCAGGCGGGGCCGGCGCGCGTCAGGCGGGGCCGGCCAGCTGCATCAGGCGGGCTTCGCACAGATCCAGCCAGCGGACCTCCGCCTCGGTCTGGAAGATCAGCGAGTCCAGTACCAGCAGACGGGCAGTGTCCGCCGCCCGGAGATGCGCTACCGCTTCGCGGCGGGTCCGGGTGTATTCCTGCAGGGTCCTGATCGAGACGGCCCGCTGCGCCTGGATCAGGGCGCCGACGTCGACCGCTGGCAGGGTCAGCGCCAGGGCCAGCTTGATGGCGAGTTCGTTGCGCGGCGGGCTGGTCCGGCTGACGGGGGCGGCGAACCATTCCCGGGCTTCGGCCCGGCCAGCGTCGGTGACGCTGTAGACAATGTGGCCCTCGGCGTCTGCGCCGTTCCGTTCGACGAGTCCGTCGCGTTCCAGACGGTCGAGGGTGGTGTACACCTGCCCGATGTTCAAGGGCCAGGACGAACCGGTCCGGTCCTCGAATTCAGTCCTGAGCTGGTACCCGTAGCGGGGCCGTTCCTGCAGCAGCGCGAGGAGGCTGTGGCGGATTGACATGGTGTTCCCGAGGGTAGCAGGACGGCGGTATACACGCGCCCCAAGACGCGTGTATACCGCGCATGGAATTACACTATCGTCCTTTTGGTCCGCCGGGCCCCGACATATGCCTGCGACGGAATGCGGTGCGTCACACTGGCCGCCGGGCAGTGCGGCAGCGGCGTCCGGCCGGCGCGGGTCAGGTGACCAGGAGGACCTTGCCGACGTGTTCGCCGGAATCGAAATAGCGGTGCGCGGCCTGGACCTCGCCCAGTGGGAACGTCTTGGCGACCAGCGGCCGGATCCGCCCGTCCGCCAGCATCGGCCACACCGCGTCGCGGACGGCGTTCATGATGACTGTCTTCTCCTCGACCGGGCGCGGCCGCAGGGAGGTCGCGATGATCGCCGCGCGCTTGGTCAGCAGCTGCCCCAGGTCCAGTTCGCCCTTGGTGCCGCCCTGCAGGCCGATCACCACCAGGCGCCCGTAGTCAGCCAGGGCATCCACGTTCTGCCCCAGGTATTTCGCGCCCACGACGTCAAGAATCACATCCGCCCCCTTGCCGCCGTTCTGGGCGCGCAGGCTCTCCGGGAAATCCTCCTCGGTATAGTTGATCCCGATGTCGGCGCCGAGGAACGCAGTGGCAGTGCCGACCTTCTCGGCGGTCCCCGCCGTCGCGGCCACCCGGGCCCCGAGCGCCTTCGCCAGCTGAATGGCCATGGTGCCGATGCCGCCGGTGGCGCCGTGGATGAGCACGGTTTCCCCCGCCTGCAGCTGGGCCGTCATGACCAGGTTCGAGTAAACCGTGGCGGCGACTTCCGGCAGCGCGGCAGCGGTGACCAGATCCACGCCGTCGGGGATCCGCAGCACCTGCCCGGCCGGAACCGCCACCTGCTCGGCGTAGCCGCCGCCGGCGAGCAGCGCCACCACTTTGTCGCCCACGGAGAAGGGCTTGGTGACGCCGGGGCCGAATCCGGCGATCCGCCCCGAGACCTCAAGGCCCGGAATATCGGACGCGCCGGGCGGCGGCGGATAGAACCCCCTGCGCTGCTGGACGTCCGCGCGGTTGAGTCCGGCGGCGACGACGTCGATCAGCACCTCGCCCTCGCCGGGCACGGGAGCGGGGACCTCGCGGAGCTCCAGGACCTCCGGACCGCCGGGCTCTGAGATGTAGACAGCCTTCATGGAGAACTCCCGTTTCCTTGCTCATGTAGTGCGGGGCAGGCCCGGACAGACCGCGGCGCCGGCACCGCCCCCAATCCAGAATAGGTGGCCGGATCAGCCCGGTGCGCCAGCGCCGCTGCTTTTTGTCGCTCATGACGGGCTATGGAACACTACTGGGTAGGGAAGGTTGTCCGAGCGGCCGATGGAGCTGGTCTTGAAAACCAGTGTGCGGTAACCCCGTACCAAGAGTTCGAATCTCTTACCTTCCGCGTCGGCCACGGTTTCCGTGGCCTGAGGGGCTGTTGAGCCGGACCTGAGGGGTCGGCGCGGCAGCCCCTTTTCGCATCCGTGCCCGGCTGCCTAGGCTCCTGCCTGGCTAATAGTGAAGGCGGCCAGGAATCCGACAGCGGCAATCAGGCCGGTGAGGTTGTGGTGCTCCTCGAAGGCCTCGGGGATCATGGTGTCGGCCAGCATGGCCAGGATGGCGCCCGCGGCGGTGGCCGTGATGAAGGCCACCAACTCGGCCGGTGCGTTCTGCATTGTCGCGTAGCCGATCAGCGAGGCCAGGCCGGACACCAGGGCGATTCCGCCCCAGACCCCGAACACGTAGCCCGCGCTGCGCCCGGACTTCTTCATGCCCGCCGTGCTGGAGAGCCCTTCGGGGACGTTGGAGATGAACACTGCGGCCAGCATTGCCGGACTCACCGCGCCGCCGGTGACCAGGCCCAGTCCGAGGACAACAGATTCGGGGATCCCGTCGAGCAGGGCGCCGACGGCTATGGCCGTTCCGCTGCCGGGCTTGGCCTGCTCGGTGGGTTGCTTTCCGCCCGACCGCTTCCGGTGCTTGGCCCCGCGGCGGGCGAGCAAGGCATTGGCCGCAACATAGATCAGTGCCCCGCCCAGAAATCCGGCCGCCGTTGGCCACAGGCCGCCGCCGTCCGCTGCCTCCCCCACCAGGTCGAAGGCGAGCGCGGAGATCAGCACGCCGGCGCCGAAGGACATGACCGAGGAGACAATCTTGGGCGGGATCTGCCACTTCCAGGACAGGGCTGAGCCGAGCACCAGCGCGCCGCCGGCGACCGTGCCCCACAGCAGTGCTTGGAACCACATCGGCATTTTTGTTGAACCCTTCTGTTGCCTCAAGCAACGCTACACCCGGAGAGTCTTGACGCGGCCCGGCCGGGTCGGTTACCTCTGGGGCATGGCAAACGGGACCGGGAAACGGTGATGAAACTCTCGACAGTGGCCTGGACGGCCGCCGCCACGGCGGGCGCGGCAGCAGCGGGAGGCGCCGCGACGGATCCGGAGAGCCGCTGGTACCGGGCGCTGCGGAAACCGGACTGGCAGCCGCCGCCGGTCGCGTTCCCGGTGGTGTGGACGGCCCTGTATACGGATCTGGCGGTGGCTTCCGCCGTCGCCCTTGACCAGAACGACGGCGACACCGTGGCGGACCGGCGGCGGGAAGTCCGCGCGTATCGCGGCGCCCTCGCCGCGAACCTGGTGCTGAACGCCTCGTGGAGCTGGTTCTTCTGGCGCTCCCGCCGGCCGTGGCTGGCCGCCGCCGAGGCCGCCGTGTTGACGGTCAGCAGCGCGGATCTGGTCCGGCGGACCTACCGGCTCCGCCGCGGCGCCGGCGTCGCGCTGGCGCCGTACGCCCTCTGGTGCGGCTTCGCCACCGTCCTGTCCACCGCGATCGCCCGGCTCAATCCGGCCGGGCCGAATCAGCGCTAAACTGCCGGCATGACGCCGCAGGAACTGGCCGACCTGGCACACCTGCGCCGCGCGCGGGACCTGATCGACCGCGACTTTGCCCGGCCGCTCGATGTGCCGGCCATGGCCGCCCGCGCGCTGATGTCCCCGGCGCACTTCTCCCGCCGGTTCAAGGCCGCCTACGGCGAGACACCGTACAACTACCTGATGACACGGCGGATCGAGCGGGCGATGGCGTTGCTGCGCGCCGGCGCCAGCGTTACCTACGCCTGCATGGAGGTGGGCTGCACGTCGCTGGGCTCCTTCAGTTCACGGTTCACCGAGGTCGTCGGCATGTCTCCCAGCGCGTACCGGGAGCGCGAGCACGGGGCGGTCAAGGCCATGCCCTCATGCGTGGCGCGGCAGCACACCCGCCCTCCACGCAACCCGCCACGGAATTCGAGCAGGATCGAAGAAGCACCGCCCCTGCCGCCCTCGTAGCGTGGACGTCATGAACATTTCACTGCAATACGCCCAGATCACCGTCAACGACCTGGACGAGTCCCTGCCCTTTTATCGCGACGTGCTCGGCCTCGAGGTGCGCAACGACGTCGGTTCCGACGGCCACCGCTGGGTCACCCTTGGCAGTGCAGCCCAGCCCGACCTGGAGATCGTTCTTTCGCCCCCGCACGCCGGCCGCTCGCAGGAAGACGGCGACGCGCTCCAGCGACTGCTCACCAAAGGGGTCCTGCCCGTGATTGTGTTCCGCACGGACGATCTCGACGCCACCTTCGAAGCCGTCCGGGCCGCCGGCGCCGAAGTGCTGCAGGAGCCCATCGACCAGCCGTGGGGACCGCGAGACTGCGCCTTCCGCGACCCGTCCGGCAACATGATCCGCTTCAACCAGGCCTGACCGGAAGGCAGCGCGGGATCGTAGCGGCCCGTTTCCAGGGCGTTCACGGTCTGCCGGGAAACACCGAGCCGATCCGCGAGCGCACCCTGGGTCCAGCCCCGCCCTCCCGCAGCGACCTCAGATGGTTGTTCACCGTCGACCCGCAACCGCTCCGGGACCGACGGTGGGGAGATCCTGCGGAAAAACTGCTGGAAAAATTGGCCGCCAACCGCTTACGGCGCCGCTACCGGCAGGTAGTCTCGTGACAGCTCGGGCAGGGGGACATCGGGCCGGGCGCCCGCACGATCCCGCACCCCCACTGCCGCGGGCACCGTCGGGTCAACTGCCGGCTGTGGGGCGTTCCGCTGGGGGCCGTCTCGCCGAATGCACATGCAATCCACCCTGTGTTCATTCACCCCTGTTTTGCTGTGCCGGAATCTGCTTGACCAGGAGCAGACCGGCCGGTCCGCGGCCCTCAACCCGGACATCGCACCCAGCCCTTACCCGGGCACCCTAATGAGAGTTAGAGCGGATGAAATTCACACCTTGGAAAACAGCGCTGGGCACAGCCCTGTCCGCAGGGCTAATTGCCCCGCTGACGGCCCTGCCCGCCGCCGCCCTGGAGGCCACCCCGGTGGCCGCCGGAACGTCGCCGGTCATCATCAACGAGGCGTACCTTAGCGGCGGCAGCGCCGGCGCGGCCTACAAGAACAAGTTCGTCGAGCTGCACAACACCTCGGACGCCGCGGTTTCCCTGGACGGCTGGTCACTCCAGTACCGCTCCGCCACCGGGACCGCCGCACCGAACAACACGGCGGCCCTCACGGGGACCATCCCCGCCGGCGGGTATTACCTGCTTAAGGGCGGCAGCAACGGCGCCGTCGGCGCCGACCTTCCCGCCGCCGACGCGACCGCCGCCGGTTTCAATCCGGCAGGCGGAGGCGGAACGATCGTCCTCGCCCGGCAGGCCACCACGCTGCAGTCGCTGGGCACCGGATCCGTCGTCGAAACCGCCGGCGTCGCCGACCTGATCGGCTACGGGAGCTCCAACACCTTCGAGACCCAGGCGGCGACGGCGCCGTCGGGCAACACGGACGTCAAGAGCCTGAACCGCAGCGGCGGCGCGGACAGCAACAATAACGCCGCCGACTTCACGCTGAACGCGGCCATCACGCCCAAGGCGGCCAACGGGGAAGCCACCCCGGTGGACCCGGGCCCGGTCACTCCCCCGGTTTCCAAGAGCATCGCCGAGATCCAGGGCACCGGTGCGGCCAGCCCGCTCGCCGGCTCCGCGGTCACCACCCGGGGCAAGGTCACTGCCGCCTTCCCGACCGGCGGCTTCGCCGGGTTCTACCTCCAGACGCCCGGAACCGGCGGCGAACTGACGCCGGCCAACCACACCGCGTCGGACGCCATCTTCGTCTACGCCCCGGCCGCCGTCGCATCCGTGCAGATCGGCGACTACGTCCAGGTCACCGGTGATGTGGCCGAGTACTACGGCATGACCCAGATCAACGCCGCCAGCGTGACCCAGCTGACCGAGGCTGCCCCGGAGGTCAAGGCCACCGGCTTCACCCTTCCGGCCGACGAAGCCTTCCGCGAATCCCTGGAAGCCATGCTTCTGGCACCGCAGGGGCCCGTCACCGTCGCGGACAACTACTCCCTCAACCAGTACGGCGAAATCGGCCTGGCCGGCGGCACCACCCCGCTGGAGCAGCCCACCGCCGTCGCCCCCTACGGCTCCGCCGAGTACACCGGCACCGTCGCGGCCAACGCCGCGCGCGGCATCAAGCTCGACGACGGCGCCAGCACCAACTTCCTCAAGGACGCCGCCACCAAGGCGCAAACCCTGCCCTACCTGACCACCACGGACCACGTCCGGGTCGGCTCGCCGGTAACCTTCAAGACCAACGTGGTGCTCAGCTACGCCAACAGCTCGTGGAAGTTCCAGCCGCTGTCGCAGTTGACGGCCGAGAACGCGGACACGGTGCAGCCGGCAAGCTTCGGCGGCACCCGTGCGCAGGCCCCGGCCGCCGTCGGCGGAAGCCTCAAGCTCGCCTCGTTCAACGTGCTCAACTACTTCCCGACCACCGGGGACCAGGTTCCCGGGTGCACGTTTTACACCGACCGTGCGGGCAACCCGATCACGGTCAAGGGCGGCTGCGACGTCCGCGGCGCGGCCAACGCCGAGAACTTCAAGCGCCAGCAGGACAAGATCGTTGCCGCCATCAGCAAGTCCGGAGCCGACGTCGTCACCCTCATGGAGGTGGAGAACTCGGCCCAGTTCGGCAAGAACCGGGACGACGCCCTCGCCAAGCTGGTTGACGCCCTGAACATCGCCACGCCCGGCATCTGGGACTACGTGCGGACGCCCGCCAACGCACCCCCGCTGACTGACGAGGACATGATCCGCACCGCCTTCATCTACAAGAAGGCGGCAGCCGAACCTGTGGGCGAATCCATCATCCACAACGACACGGTTGCCTTTGCCAGTGCCCGCAAACCGCTGGGCCAGGTTTTCAAGCCCGTCGGCGCCGCCGATGACCAGAAGTTCATCGCGATCGCCAACCACTTCAAGTCCAAGGGCTCCGCCGCGACGCCGGAGGACACCGACAAGGGCCAGGGCAACTCGAACCTCGCCCGCACCGCCCAGGCTCAATCGCTGCTCGGCTTCGCCGACGAACTGCAGAAATCCAAGGGCACCAACAAGGTCTTCCTGATCGGCGACTTCAACTCCTACGCCAAGGAGGATCCGATCAACGTCCTCACGGCCGCCGGGTACGTCAACCAGGACGAGAAGGCCAAAAACGCCGACGGCTCCGCCAAGCACTCCTACCTCTACGGGGGCCTGGTCGGCTCCCTGGACCACATCCTCGCTTCGCCGGCCGCCAACGCCGTCGTCACCGGCGCGGACATCTGGAACATCAACTCGGTGGAATCCGTGGCGCTGGAGTACAGCCGCTACAACAGCAACGTCACCGACTACTACGCGGCGGACCAGTTCCGGGCCAGCGACCACGATCCTGTCGTGGTCGGGCTTGACCTGAAAGCCGGCACCACCGTCCCGGCCAGCGTTGACCTGAACTTCCTGGGCATCAACGACTTCCACGGCCGCATCGACTCGAACACTGTCCTGTTCGCCGGCACCATCGAGAAGCTCCGTGCCGCGGCGGCGCCCGGAGCCACGGCGTTCCTTTCCGCCGGGGACAACATCGGCGCCTCGCTGTTCGCCTCGGCCGTGGCCAAGGACCAGCCGACCATCGACGTGTTGAACGCCTTGGAACTGCGCACCTCGGCCGTGGGCAACCACGAGTTCGACGGCGGCTGGGCCGACCTGCGTGACCGGGTCATCGCCGGCGGGGCCAACGCCAAGTTCCCCTACCTGGGCGCCAACGTCTACACGAAGGGCACCACCGAGCCGGTTCTGCCGGAGTACACCGTGCTGGACATGAACGGCATCAAGGTCGCCGTGATCGGCACCGTCACGCAGGAAGTGCCGTCGCTCGTCACCCCGGCCGGTGTCGCGGACCTCGAGTTCGGGGATCCGGTCGATGCCATCAACCGGGTCGCCGCGAAGATCAAGGCGGGCAAGCTCGCCGACGTGATCATCGTCGAGAACCACGACGGCGCCGGATCCGGTGCCCCCGAAGGCGCCACCCTGGAGCAGGAAGTCGCCGCCGGCGGCCTCTTCGCCAAAATGGTCCAGGACGTCACCCCGGATGTGGCCGCGATCTTCAACGGCCACACCCACAAGCAGTACGCGTGGGACGCCCCGGTCCTGGATGCTTCCGGGCAGCCGACCGGCAAGACCCGTCCGATCGTGCAGACCGGCAACTACGGCGAGTACATTGGCCAGATCCAGCTGACCATCGACACCAAGACCATGGCTGTCACCGGCTACAAGGCGGGCAACGTCAAGCGGACCACGGAGCCGGCAGCCGACCTCGTCGCCGCGTACCCGCGGGTTGCCGCGGTGAAGGCGATCGTGGACAAGGCTGTTGCCGACGCCGCCGTGATCGGCAGCCAGCCGGTGGGCAAGGTCACCGCGGACATCACGACGGCGTTCGCCGGCACCCCCGCCGTGCGCGATGACCGCTCGAGCGAGTCCACCCTGGGCAACCTCGTGGCCGACTCCCTCGTGGACGCCCTGAAGGCGCCGGAACTCGGCGGCGCCGAGATCGGCGTCGCGAACCCCGGCGGGCTGCGCAACGAGCTGTACTACGCCCCCGACGGGACCATCACCTACGCCGAGGCCAACGCGGTCCTGCCGTTTGTGAACAACCTGTGGACCACCTCGCTCACGGGCGCCCAGTTCAAGACGCTGCTGGAACAGCAGTGGCAGACCAACCCGGACGGTACGGTTCCCAGCCGCGCCTACCAGCAGCTGGGCCTGTCCAAGAACGTGAACTACACCTACGATGCGGCGCGCGCCGCCGGAGACCGGGTCACCTCGATCCGGATCAATGGTGCACTGATCGACCCGGCGAAGTCCTACCGGATCGGCACGTTCAGCTTCCTGGCTACCGGGGGCGACAACTTCCGGGTCTTCACCTCCGGCACCGGCACCAAGGACTCCGGGCTCGTGGACCGCGACGCATGGATCAAGTACCTGCAGGCCCACAACCCCGTGTCGCCGGACTTCGCGCGGCGATCCGTGGCCGTAGTGAACACCACCGCAGCCGAGGTCAAGGGCGGGGAGGCCATCACCCTGGCGGTTTCCAAGCTGGACCTGACCTCGCTGGGCAGCCCGGCGAACACCTCGCTGCGGGCCGAGTTCACCGACGCGGCCGGGACCGTCACCGCCCTCGGGTCGGTACCGGTCACCGCCGGTGCGGCGACGGTGGACGTCAAGGTGCCCGCCGGCGCGGCAGCCGGCACCGGCACCCTGGTGCTCACCGCCGTCGAATCCGGAACCCGTGTGGCCACCGACGTGACGGTGGCGGCCAGTGTCCCGGTTCCGCCCAAGTGCACCGCACCGGTCAAGCCGAAGCGGCCTGCGGACCTTGTGGGGCAGATGAACTACGGCCAGGCCATGGCCGCCTACCGCAAGTGCCTGAAGGGCTGATCCGCCAGCCCTCCTACGAGTGAGCACGCCCCGTCCCTGCCCGGGCCGGTGGACATAGAACCTTATGTCCACCGGCCCGCGCCGGGGGCGCGGCATGCTCATTTGTCGTGCCGCGTAGGAACGGACCTGCCCATTCGTCGCTCCCCGCGGAAACGGACTTGCCCGGTCGTCGCTCCCCGCAGACGGACCTGCCCGTTTTCCGGCGGAGGACCCTGTGTCACACGGGGAACTTGTGGCAGCCGTGACTGCTGTGGCGCGATAGAATTTGCCGGTGCGCAGGGGCAAATTCAACCGGGCGGTCGGCATCGTCATCGCCTTGACGGCAAGCGGTGCGGCGGCGCTGCTGTGGTTCGCCGTGGCCGCGGGCGGACCGGAGCTAAGCCAGTCCCCCGCCCAGGGCCTCCTGCTTGGATTCTGGAACATCCTCTACAACACCGACGCCCCGGCCCCGCGCGTGCTCCTGGCCGCTGTCGCCCTGGCGCTGCTGCTGGCCGCCGGCGTCGCTGCGGTGGACCGCAGGATCGCCAACCGTTCCCGCCGCTCCCTGGACCCACTCACCCGCCCGCTGGCCCCGCGGGTGGTGATGTCCGAGACCCGCGGCGTCTTCGCCGGCCCGGTCACTGTCACGGTCCTGATTCCGGCCCACAATGAGGAGGCGTCGCTGCCAGGCACCATCGCCTCATTGCTGGAGCAGTCCCGGCGCCCGGACCGGGTCATTGTCGTAGCGGACAACTGCACGGACTCCACCGTCGCACTCGCCCGCCAAGCCGGCGTCGAGGTGGTCGAGTCGGTGGCGAACACCCAGAAGAAGGCCGGCGCGCTCAACCAGGTGCTGGACCAGCTGCTGCCGGGCCTGGGCGATAACGACGTCGTCATGGTCATGGACGCGGACACCATGCTCGACGACGGCTTCCTCGCCGTCGCCGTCGACCGCTTCACGCAAGACCGCGCCCTGATGGCAGTGGGCGGCCTGTTCTACGGTGAAGAGGGCCACGGCCTGATCGGGCAGTTCCAGCGCAACGAGTACCTCCGCTACAGCCGCGAGATCGGCCGGCGGCGCGGGCGGGTCTTCGTGCTGACCGGCACCGCCTCGATGTTTCGGTCCAGGGCCCTGCGCACCGTGGCGCAGAGCCGGGGCGCCTCGATTCCGGGAACCCCGGGCGACGTCTACGACACCGCGGCCCTCACCGAAGACAACGAACTGACAATCGCGCTGAAGTCCCTGGGCGGGCTGATGATCTCGCCCGCCCAGTGCACCGTCGTCACAGAACTGATGCCCGGCTGGCGCATGCTCTGGGCGCAGCGGCTGCGCTGGCAGCGCGGCGCCCTGGAAAACATCGGCGCCTACGGCGTCACGCCGCAGACCATGCGGTACTGGGCGCAGCAGTTCGGCATCGGCTACGGCGTGATCGCGCTCGGCTCCTACCTGCTGCTGATCTTCCTCATGGTCTTCGCCCTGGACACCTGGATCTGGTTCCCGTTCTGGCTGGGCCTGGGCGCCCTGTTCATGGTCGAACGCGTCGCCACGGTCTGGCAGGGCGGCTGGCGTGCCCGGCTCCTGGCCGTCACGCTGTTCCCGGAACTGTTCTTCGACATGTTCCTCAATGTGGTCTACCTCAAGGGCGTCGCCGACATCTCGCTGGGCCGGACGGCCAGCTGGAAACACCTCACGCCCGCCCGGCCGCGGGAGTTCCAGGCGGCGGAGCGCCCGTGACCGCGGCCCTGATCCCCGCCGGGCTCCTCTTCCCGGAATCCTTGCTGCACTCGCAGTGGTTCGCCGTCCTGGCCACCTTCGTGGCGATCAACACCGTCATGTACGCCGCCCTGGCGCTGGCCAAGATTCTTCCCAAGCTGCACCCGACGGAGTGGATCCGGACCCGCAACGAGCGCTCCGAGACGCGCAGCATCCACCCGGACGCCGCGGACTAGGACAGGTCCCGGCCGAGGATGCCGCGGGCGATCTCGTCGGCGTCGCGCAGCGTGCGCTGGCCGCTGCGGTAGGCGGGTCCCTGCTGCTGCCGGGCCTCCGCGGCGATGGCCGTACCCCACTGCGCCGCGGACAGCTGCAGTCCCAGCACGTAGACGCCCTCGGTGACCGCTCCGTTCGCCCCTACCGGGCGGTAAGGGTGCGGCACCACGTCCAGGCCGGAGCTCTGCACCGGCATCCCCTCGGCGCTCATCATCAAGCGCGGGCGCACCAGGCCGTCGGCCAGGAGCTGTTCCAGCAACGGCGACGCGTTGACCGCCACCCGGTTCGCCGGGGCGAGGGCCTCAATCATCGCCGTCGCCTCCACACGGTCCGGGCCGTCAACGGCTGCGCCGGATCCGCCGGAGCCCGGGGCATGCGGGCCGCCCACCCAGGGCGACGCGGCGGTAAACGCCCCGGCCTTCCGGTCGACGCCGAATTTCGGGTCGGGCCCGACGAAACTGACCACACCGGCCCGGGCGAGCGCCGCCAGCTGCTCGGCCCGCAGGGCGGGGGGCCCGCTGGCCAGCCCCTCCACGAACGACTCGAACCAGCCGCGCAGCCCGGCGACCCACGATTCGTCGGTGATACCGCCGTCAGCGACAACCGTCTTGAGTACCGCCCGGCCATGGTGCAGGGCGCCGATGGCCATCTTGACCGGATCCTGCTCACCGAGCGCGGAGCGCCGGGCGTCATCGAGCAGGTACTCGACGACGGCGGCGTCCAGCTCCGCCCGGGACGCAAAGGTGCGGCCAGCCAGCGGCGCGGCGAGCCCCAGCAGATCGAGCCGGTGGGCCTGGCCGACGTGAGCATCGATAACGGCCCCGGCAGCTTCCTCCCACTTCGCCGTGGAGTGCGCGTGCGGCTGCAATGCTTCCGCCAGCGCTGCCAGGAAGACCTCCGGGCCGGTCCCGACGGCGCCGGGCTGCGAGCGCGCCAGGGTGGAGTAATACGCCCACAGGACGTCCCGGTGCAGCAGCGGCCAGAGGTCGTGGTCGAAGCCGGGGACGATGCCGGCCGCCGCGAACTTCGCGAGCGCTTCCTCGGTGCAGTAGCGCAGCGAAACCGACGACGGGTAGTAACCGGCCAGGGCGGCCTTGGCCCGGTACGGGGTCCCGCGGCGCGAGGCGGCGATGATCTTCGGCTCGCGGCCGGAGGGCTGGTAGGCCAGGCCGCCGTCCGGGGCGGGCAGGAACTTGCCGCCGCGCCCCTCGGTGAGCTGGCCCATGACGTCAAAGAAGTTTAGGCCCATGCCGCGCACCAGGACCGGCTGCACGGCGGGGATCACGGACCAGTCGACGTCGGCGGGGACCGCGGGCGGCAGGTATTTCAGCCCCAGCTCCTCGGCCGCGGCCTGGAGTTCGCGCTGCTCCGGGCTGAGCCGGGACTCCAGGTGCCCCAGCGCCAGCACTACGGAATCGACGCTGAGCACGGTTCCGTCGTCCAGGGCGACATCGAACCGGGCGCCCCCGCCGGCCTGCCCGTCCGCGGGCACATGCACGTCGTCGGGCACCGGGCCGGTTTCGGGAACCGGGTCCTGCGCCGTCGGCCGGACCGACACCGCGGCGCTGCGGTGGAACTCCACGGTGACACCGGCGGGAAGCCTGCGGATCAGTTCCTTGAGCGTGCACCGCAGGTAGCGGCCATACAGGGCACGGCTGGGAAAGTCGGCAGAGGTCAGCCCGGCGAGCTCCTCCCGGTCCCCGGCGGAGAGCTCCGGGTCCGGTTCCGTCTGCTGCCGTTGCCGCCACTGGTCGAAGGTGCCGCCGGCCAGCGGCGTTGCCAGCTCCGGCTCCTGGGGCACGACGGTGGGGTAAAACGACTGGGTGTTCATTAGATAGAGCCGCGACTGCCCGGGCTGCCAGACGTGGCCCGGGCCCGCCGGGTAGGGGTCGACGACGTCGATGTGCAGCGACGCGCCCGCCGCGGCCGGTGTCCAGTTCGCAAGCAGCCGTTCCAGCACGCTGGTGCCCCGAGGCCCGGCGCCGATCAGTGCCGTCCGGATGCTCTGCGATATTCCCACGGCATCCAGCGTATCGGCATCCGGGCCGGCGGCTTGACTTGCCTGCGCGGCGCCGCTGTTGCTTGGATGGGCCAATGAGCACCTCTGCAGCTGAACATTCCACCGCGTCCGGCGAGTCCTCAGGGGACGTTTCCGCTACCGCACCCGAACCCGTCGACGAGAACATCTGGCTGGAGGACATCTACGGCGAGGAGCAACTGGCTTGGGTCCGGGAGCAGAACGCCCGCACCGAGGAACTGTTCGAGGACGCCGACTACGGCGAGCTTGAAAACCGGATCCTGG
Source organism: Arthrobacter sp. Hor0625 (assembly GCF_052567525.1). Taxonomy (NCBI): domain Bacteria; kingdom Bacillati; phylum Actinomycetota; class Actinomycetes; order Micrococcales; family Micrococcaceae; genus Arthrobacter; species Arthrobacter sp. Hor0625. The sequence goes on from NZ_CP199586.1 coordinate 819,760, forward strand.
AGGTGCTGGACTCCACCGACCGGATCGCCATGGTGGGCAAGCACGGCCGCTGGTACTACAACTTCTGGAAAGACCGCGAGAACCCCAAGGGACTGTGGCGCCGGACCGACTGGGAGAGCTACCGCGCCGGGGCGCCCGCCTGGGAGGTGCTGCTGGACGTCGATGCCCTTGCCGCGGACGAAGGCGAGGAATGGGTCTTCCACGGCGCGAATTTCCTCCGTCCGGCGCCCGGTGAGCCGCACCGCCGCGCCCTCCTGGCGCTGTCCCCCGACGGCGGCGACGCGAACCGCTACCGGGAGTTCGACGTCGAGACCCGCAGCTTCGTCGACCCGGCCGCGGGCGGCTTCGACCTGCCGACGGCCAAGGGCAACGTCTCGTGGCTCGACGCCGACACCCTGCTGGTGGCGACGACGGCCGCGGACCTGCCGCGCACCAGTTCCTCCTACGCGCGGACCGGCGTGCGGCTGCGCCGCGCCGAAACCCTGGACGCCGCGGAGCGGCTCTTCGAGATCCCCGAGGAGCACATGATGGCCCTGCTGCTCCACGACCCGACCCCCGGCTTCGAGCGGACCTTCGCGGTGGACTGGATCAGCTTCTTCGAAAAGCGCACCTCGGTGCTGCGGGACGGCTCGTGGGTCGAACTTGAGGTGCCCGCCGACGTCAACCTCAGCTCCCACCGCGAGTGGCTGCTGTTCCGCCCGCAGGGCGAGTGGACCGTGGAGGGGACCACCTACCCGGCCGGTTCCCTGCTGGCGGCGGACTTCGAGGATTTCCTGGCCGGCGGCCGGGACCTGTCCGTTCTCTTTACCCCCGACGAACACACCTCGCTGCAGTCCTGGAGCTGGACCCGGGACTTCCTGCTGCTGAACCTGTTGCGGGACGTGTCCTCGGAGATCCGGGTGCTGGATCCGCAACGGCCGGGCACCGACGCGGCCTGGGCGTCCAGCACGCTGGACGCCTGCCCGCCGCTGCACGACGTGACCGCTTACGCCGTCAGCGACGAGGACGATCTCGATGACGATGAGGCCGGCGGCACGGAGGAGGCCGGCGGCACCGCCGGGAACGACTTCTGGCTCGTCGCCACCGGGTTCACCACCCCGAGCACGCTGACGCGCGGCACCCTGGTCCGCGCCGGCGTGGACGGCGTTACCAGCACGCACGAGGTGGTCCGGACCGCGCCGTCGTTCTTCGACGACGACGCCTACGAGGTCCAGCAGCACTTCGCCGTGTCCAAGGACGGCACCCGGGTGCCGTACTTCCAGATCGCCGCCCGGGACCTCGTCCTGGACGGACAGAACCCCACCCAGCTCTCGGGCTACGGCGGCTTCGAGATCTCCCGCACCCCCGCTTACAGCGGCGCGGTCGGCCGGGCCTGGCTGGAACGCCGCACGGAGGAATCCGCGGCGGCCGAAGGCGATGCACCGCACAGCCGCGGCGGCGTCTACGTGGTGGCGAACATCCGCGGTGGCGGCGAGTACGGGCCGTCCTGGCACCGCGCCGCCCTGCAGGACAAGCGGCACCGGGCCTATGAGGACTTCGCCGCGGTCGCGCAGGACCTGATCTCCCGCGGGGTGACGTCCCGGCAGCGGCTGGGGTGCGTCGGCGGCTCCAACGGCGGGCTGCTGGTGGGGAACATGCTCACCCAGTACCCGGAGCTCTTCGGCGCCGTCTCCTGCGGGGTGCCGCTGCTGGATATGCGCCGGTACAGCAAGCTCTCCGCGGGGTATTCCTGGATCGCCGAGTACGGCGACCCCGATGTCGCCGAGCAGTGGGAGTTCATCCGGACCTTCTCGCCGTACCACCTGCTCCGCGACGGCGTGGAGTACCCGGAGACCTTCATCTGGACCGCCACCTCGGATGACCGGGTCGGTCCGGTGCAGGCCCGCAAGATGGCCGCCCGCATGCAGGCCATGGGCATCCCCAACGTCTGGTTCCACGAGGCGCTGGAGGGCGGCCATGCCGGCGCCTCGGACAACCGCCAGGCCGCGGCGCTGCAGAGCCGGAGCCAGCATTTCCTCTGGCGTGCGCTGGCCGGCCGGACCGCCTGACCCCGGCGCCGGGCGGCGCGTCGACCGTTTTGCACTGCATGGCCGGTTCTGCGTATCCTTGGTTGGCTAGTAATAGCAATTGGAGACGTGCCAGAGCGGCCGAATGGGCTTCACTGCTAATGAAGTGTGGGGCACAACTCCACCGGGGGTTCAAATCCCCCCGTCTCCGCGTTTGGCCCCGGTCCTGGACCGGGGCCTTTTGCGTACCCGGGTCGGACTCTCCCTCACCTCCGGGCCGAACCCGCCCGACGCTCCCTCACCTCCGGGCGGGTTCTCGGATGGCAGGATAGGCGCATGTCGACCAACCACGCGTTTGACGCGATCATCCTGGGCGGGGGCCACAATGGGCTCGCCGCCGCAGCGTACCTGTCCCGGGCCGGGCGGAAGGTCCTGCTCCTGGAGAAGCTCGACCGGCCCGGCGGCGCGGCGGTCTCCGCCGAGGCATTCGACGGCGTCGGGGCCCGGCTTTCGCGCTATTCCTACCTGGTCAGCCTGCTGCCGCGGCAGATCATCGACGACCTCGGCCTGCACATCACCCTGGCCCGGCGGCGGTATTCCTCCTACACCCCTGACCCTGCGGACCCGGGCCGCGGCCTGCTGATCGACAACGACGACGACGCGGCCACGGCGGCGTCGTTCACCGCGCTCGGGGCTCCGGAGGGCGAATTCCGCGCCTTCACCGACTTTTATGCCGGCTGCGGCAAACTCACCCGCGCGCTCTGGCCCACCATGACCGCCCCGCTGCCGACCCGCTCCGAGGCGAAACGGCTGGCGGCCCTGGCCGGAGCCGGCGACGCGTGGGAAGCCATGGTGGAACGGCCGGTCGGAGAGGCGATCACCCGGGCGCTGGACCACGACCTGGTCCGCGGCGTCGTGCTCACCGACGCCCTGATCGGCACCTTCGCCCGGGCGGCCGACACCGATCTGCAGCAGAACATCTGCTTCCTCTACCACCTGATCGGCGGCGGCACCGGCGACTGGGATGTGCCCGTGGGCGGGATGGGTGCGGTGTCCGGGGAACTGGAACGCGCCGCACGGGAGGCCGGGGCGGTCATCCTCACCTCGGCTGAAGCCACGTCCGTCCGGGCCGGCGGCGTCGTGGAGTACCGGCACGACGGCGCCGACCACACGGTCTCCGCCCCCTGGGTGCTGGCCAACGTGGCACCGGTTGTCCTGGACCGCCTGCGCACCGCCGGTGAGGCCGGGACCGGCGCCGCCCGGACCGGGTCACCGCACGGGACGCAGAACCCGAACCATCTCCGTGAAGGCGCCCAGGTCAAGGTCAACCTGCTACTCAAACGGCTGCCGCGGCTGCTGGACGATACGGTCAGTCCGGAGGCGGCCTTCGGCGGCACGTTCCATATCAACGAGACCTGGTCCCAACTGGACGCCGCCTACCTTGGCGCCGCGGCCGGCGAGGTTCCCGACCCGCTCCCCTGCGAGATCTACTGCCATTCGCTGACGGACCCCAGCATCCTCTCCCCCGAACTCCAGGACTCAGGTGCGCAGACCCTGACGGTGTTCGGCCTGCACGTCCCGGACCGGCTCGTCACGGCCGCCAACAATGACGCGCGTCGTGCCGAACTGCAGGCCGCCGTGCTGCGGTCACTGAACAGCGTCCTCGCCGAACCGGTGGAGGACCTCCTGCTGACGGGCCCGGACGGACGGCCCTGCATCGAAACCAAGACCACGCTGGACATCGAACGGGCCGTCGGGATGCCTCGCGGCAATATCTTCCACGGCGGACTGGACTGGCCCTTCGCGGAGGACGACACCCCGCTGGACACCCCCGCCCGGCGCTGGGGCGTCGCGACCGACGACCCGCAGCTCCTGCTCTGCGGATCCGGTGCCCGCCGCGGCGGCGCGGTCAGCGCCATCGGCGGTCACAACGCCGCCATGGCCGTCCTGGAAGCAGAGGACTCAGGCCGCTAGCGTTGGGCCTAGCCGGCCTGGCCGAGTACGAGCGGCAGCACAGCCCCGGCGCCCGCGAGCCGGAGCGCCCGGCCGGCCACCGTGACGGTCCAGCGGCTGTCCGCCAGGTCGTCCACCAGCATCACGCTCTGGCCCTGGATGCCCGCCAGGGCCGCCTCGAGCTCCGGCCCGACCACGAGGCGGTCCCAGACGCCCGCGAGCCGGTAGGCGCTGTTGCCGCCGCGGCCGCCCGTCGGTCCGCCATGGGCGAGTTCCAATTGGCCGAGGTACGGGATCCGGCCGATCCCTGAAATCCCCTGCGCCAGCGTCTGCACCAGCTCGGGCTTGCTCCGGGACGGGACGCTCACGATGGCCGCCGGGCGCCCCGCGCCGCTCCAGCCCGGGTTGCGCGCGTCACCGCTGCCCCACTCGCGCAGGACCTGGACGCACGCTTGCAGCATGGCCTGGTCCACGGCGCGGTCGGGGGCGCCGGCGGCGAAGATCTCCCGCAGGGCTCCGCCCCAGCCCAGGTCCGTCATCCGGGCCAGGACCCGGCCGTTGGTGACGCTTTCCTCCGCTTTGATCTTGCCCTTCACCGGCACGCCCAGCCGGTCCATGCCGCTGGGCCACTGCAGCCGCGGTTCCAGCACCATGCCGGCCCTGTTCAGGGTCTCCCCCGCCGCTTGCGTGGCGTCCGCTGCGATGTCGGCCGGGAACCACTGGCCGGCGCAGTTGTCGCAGCGCCCGCAGGGGCTGGCGGTCTCGTCGTCGAGCACCGAAGTGATGTACTCCATCCGGCAGCCGGCGGTGTCCTGGTAGATCACCATGGAGTCCTGCTCGTCCACCCGCGCCTCGGCGATCCGCCGGTACCGCTCGGCGTCGTAGGTCCAGGGGCGTCCGGTGGAGCGCCACCCGCCGCCGACCCGCTCGACTGCCCCGTCCACGGCGAGCACCTTGAGCAGCAGTTCCAGCGGCGTCCGGCGCAGGTCCACCCGGGCCTCGAGCGCCACGGTGGACACGGCCGTGCCTGCCTCGGCGAGGGCGGTCAGGACCGCAGCCGCCTTTTCCTCGGAGGGCATGGAGGCGGTGGCGAAGTACTGCCAGATGTCCCGGTCCTCGGCACCGGGCAGGAGCAGCACGTCGGCGTTCGCCGCGCCGCGGCCCGCACGGCCGACCTGCTGGTAGTAGGCCACCGGGGACGACGGCGCACCCAGGTGGACCACAAAGCCCAGGTCCGGCTTGTCGAAGCCCATGCCGAGGGCGGACGTGGCCACGAGCGCCTTGACCTGGTTGTCCTTGAGCAGCTGCTCGGCGCGTTCCCGGTCCGCGGGGTCGGTGCGTCCGGTGTAAGCGAGCACCTCGTGGCCGGCTTCGGCCAGCAGCCGGGCGGTGTCTTCCGCGGCGGACACGGTCAGGGTGTAGATGATGCCGCTGCCCGGGAGGTCACGCAAATGGGTCAGCAGCCAGCCCAGCCGCTGCCGGGAATCAGGCAGCCGCAGCACGCCAAGGCGCAGGGATTCCCGGCCCAGTGCGCCACGGATCGTCAGGACCCCCTCACCGAGCTGCTCCTCGATGTCGTGGACCACCCGGGAGTTGGCAGTCGCGGTGGTGGCCAGTACGGGCACGCTGTCCGGCAGCTGCGTGATGAGGTCCGCGATCCGCCGGTAGTCGGGGCGGAAGTCGTGGCCCCAATCGGAGATGCAGTGGGCTTCATCGATCACCAGCAGGCCGGTGCGGCGGACCAGTTCGGGCAGCTGGTTCTCACGGAAGGAGGGGTTCGTCAGACGTTCGGGAGAGACCAGGAGCACGTCGACCTCGTCGGCGGCGAGCTGTGCGCGGACGGTGTCCCAGTCCAGCTGGTTGGCGGAGTTGATGGCCACCGCGCGGACCCCGGCGCGGGCGGCGGCGGCCACCTGGTCGCGCATCAGTGCCAGCAGCGGGGACACGATCAGCGTCGGCCCGGCGCCGCGGCGGCGGAGCAGCAGGGATGCGACGAAGTACACGGCGGACTTCCCCCAGCCGGTGCGCTGGACCACGAGGGCGCGCCGGCCGCCGTCGACCAACGCCTCGATCGCCTCAAACTGGCCGTCGTGGAACTCCGCTTCCGGATGCCCCACCAATTCCCGCAAAACGGCGCGGGCCTGGTCACGGGTTCCGCCGCCGGCGGCGGAACCGGGGGCGGGAAGGACTGCAGCGTTCTGGTTATTGGCCATTGATTCAGTATCCCAGCCCGGTCCGACAGCCACGAAGCGGGCCGGCGCGTATGTGGAGAAGGCCTGTCCACATACGTCCGCGGCCCGGCAGGGCCGTGGCCGGTTCCACGTAAGATAGGAGCCGTGACTAGCGAACAGACGAAGACCTTTGACCTTTCGGCGTCCTTCAAGGCGTACGACGTGCGCGGCATTGTGGGCGAATCCATCACCACCGAAATCGTCGAGGCCGTCGGGGCCGCGTTCGTGGACGTCCTGGACCTGGCCGGAGAGACCGTCCTGGTCGGCGGCGACATGCGCCCCTCCTCGCCGGAGTTCAGCCGGGCCTTCGCCAACGGTGCGGCCACCCGCGGCGCCAACGTCCAGCTGCTCGACCTCATCTCCACCGACGAGCTCTACTACGCCTGCGGATCGCTGAACGCGGCCGGCGCCACCTTCACCGCCAGCCACAACCCGGCCGAATACAACGGCATCAAGATGGCCAAGGCCGGCGCGGTGCCGATCTCCTCCGAGACCGGCCTCAAAGAGATCCAGGCCGCCGCCGAGGCTTACCTCAACGCCGGCACCATCCCCGGCGACGTTCCCCGCGGCCTGATCAGTGTCCGCGATGTGCTCAGGGACTACGCCGAATACCTGCGCAGTCTCGTGGACCTCAGCGGCTCCCGCCCGCTGAAGGTCGTCGTGGACGCCGGCAACGGCATGGCCGGCATGACCACCCCTGCGGTGCTTGGCGACACGCTGCTGACCAAGCTCCCGCTGGAGATCATCCCGCTCTACTTCGAGCTCGACGGCTCGTTCCCGAACCACCCGGCCAACCCGCTGGAGCCGGAAAACCTGCGCGACCTGCAGGCCGCCGTCATCGCGCACGGCGCCGACGTCGGTCTCGCCTTCGACGGCGACGCGGACCGCTGCTTCGTGATCGATGAAAAGGGCCAGCCGGTCTCCCCGTCCGCCGTGACGGGCATGGTGGCCCGGCGCGAAATCGCCCGCGCCAAGGCCAACGGCGAGGACACCCCGACGATCATCCACAACCTCCTGACGTCCCGGGCGGTGCCTGAACTCGTCGCCAGCGAAGGCGGCCGGGCGTTCCGCACCCGCGTGGGACACTCCTTCATCAAGGCCGTCATGGCCGCCGAGGGGGCCATCTTCGGCGGAGAGCACTCCGCGCACTTCTACTTCCGCGACTTCTGGAACGCCGACACCGGCATGCTGGCGGCCATGCACGTCCTGGCCGCGCTGGGCGAGCAGGACGGCCCGCTGTCCGAACTGGGCCGCGAATACGAGCCCTACCGGTCCTCCGGCGAGATCAACTCGGAAATCGAGGACAAGGCCGCCGCCGTGGAACGGGTCCGGGTGGACTTCCACACCGAGGACGTCGAGGTCGACTACCTGGACGGCAGCACCTTCATCGCCGCGGACGGAAGCTACTGGTTCAACCTGCGCCCCTCCAACACCGAACCCTTCCTGCGGCTCAACGTCGAAGCGGTCGACCAGGACACCATGGAACGCGTCCGCGACCGGGTCCTGGCCCTGGTCCGGAGCTGAACGCCGTGACTGATCCCGAGGCCTCCAACGCTGCCCTGCAACCGGCGGACCCCGCCGAGGATTCCTGGCGCGGTTCCGTGCCGGACGCCAGCGCGACCGACCTGGAGAACCTGCTCGGCACCGGAGTCGGGGCGGCGCAGGAACAGCTCGAGCGCAACGGCGGCTTCCTGCCTTTCGCCCTGGTAGTGGAGAACGACGGCGAGGTCCGCCTCGTCGCCGTCACCCCGGCCGACGCTGCCGGCGGCACCGACGCCGACTTCGACGCGGACGGCATGATCGCGGACCTGACCGAATTGCTCCGCCAGCACCGGGACGAGTTCCGCGCCGCCGCGATCGTCTGCGACATCACCCTGCTGGAAGAGGATTCCGACGCCATCCACGTGGCCGCCGAACACCGGGACGGCTCCGTTTTCGCCGCCGTCCTGCCCTACGGCGGGAATCCGGAAACAAACGCGCTGGAATTCGGCGAGCTCTCCGCCGACACCAACGAACCCACCGTCTGGGTGGACTAGACAAGCCGCCCCGATGAAGATCAACGCCTTCGCGGACGTGAGCCTGCGCGCCATGATGGTGCTCGCAGCCGCGCCCGACGGCGAATTGCTCACCACCCAGAGCATCGCGGACGCGGTCGGCACGCCTTACAACCACGTCAGCAAGGCGATGGCCAGGCTGCGCGAACTCGGCCTGATCGACGTCGAGCGCGGCCGGCTGGGCGGGGCCCGGCTCAGCGCCGCGGGGCGCGTCGCCACCGTCGGCCAGCTGCTGCGCCAACTGGACACCAGGACCGACCCGGCCGACTGCGTCGGCTCCGCAGGTACCTGCCCACTGATCGCCGAGTGCCGGCTGCGCGGAGCCCTGGCCCGCGCCCGTGAGGCGTTCTACCGGGAACTGGATGGGCTCGTGGTCGCGTCCCTGCCCACCGAACGGCAGATGGCTCCCGTTTTCCAGACCATCGGCCTGCGCCCGGAGCTCTAGGCAAGGCCGCGCCACGCCCGGGCGTCACGCCGATTTGCAACCAATTTCTACGACCTGTAGAACTGAGGCATAAATACTCGTATTTTAAATACAAGTATTTCGGAATCGGTCCGGTTGAAGACCCCGGGCCACTATCTCAGGAGTCAGCAATGCTCTCGGACAAGTCCTTCCCCGTCATCGAGGCCACCCTGCCGCTGGTCGGTTCCCGGATCGCCGACATCACGCCCAAGTTTTATGCCCGCCTCTTCGGCGCGCACCCCGAACTGCTCGACGGTCTCTTCAGCCGTTCCAACCAGCGCTCCGGAAACCAGCAGCAGGCCCTGGCCGGAAGCATCGCCGCCTTCGCCAGCCACCTTGTGAGCAACCCCGGCACCCTCCCGGAGACCGTGCTGTCGCGCATCGCCCACCGCCACGCGTCCCTCGGCATCACCGAACCCCAGTACCAGGTGGTCTACGAGCACCTCTTCGCCGCCATCGCCGAAGACCTCGCGGACGTCATCACCCCCGAAATCGCCGAGGCCTGGACCGAGGTCTACTGGCTGATGGCCGACGCCCTGATCAAATTGGAAAAGGGCCTCTACGCCAACCAGGCGAACGACAAGATGTGGACCCCGTGGCGGGTCGCCGCCAAGGCCCCCGCCGGCACCGGCTCCATGACCTTCACCCTGGAACCGGCGGACGACACCCCGGTCACCGCCGCCCTTCCGGGCCAGTACGTCAGCGTCAAGGTGACCCTGCCGGAGGGCCTGCGGCAGGTCCGCCAGTACTCGCTCTCCGGCGACGCCGGCACCAGCCGCAGCTTCACCACCAAGCTCGACGACGGCGGCGAGGTCTCCCCCGTCCTGCACAAGCACGTCGAAGTCGGCGACATCCTCGAGATCTCCAACCCCTACGGCGAGATCACGCTGAAGGAGGACGACGGCCCCGTGGTCCTCGCTTCGGCCGGCATCGGCTGCACACCGTCCGCCTCAATCCTGCGCTCCCTCGCCGAGTCAGGCTCGGACCGCCAGGTGCTGGTGCTGCACGCCGAAAGCACCCTGGACAGCTGGGCGCTGCGCTCCCAGATGACCGACGACGTCGAACGCCTCGACGGCGCCGAACTGCAGCTCTGGCTGGAACGCCCGGAGGCCGGCGCCCGGGAGGGCTTCATGTCGCTGCGCGACGTGGACCTGCCGGCGAACGCCTCGCTGTACCTGTGCGGGCCGCTGCCGTTCATGAAGAACATCCGCAACGAGGCCATCAACGCCGGCATCCCCGCCACCAAGATCCACTACGAGGTCTTCGGCCCGGACATCTGGCTCGCCAACTGAGCAGCCCCTCGCCAGTAACAGACGACGGCGGTCCGCACCTTCGGCGCGAAGGAGGCGGGCGGCCGTCGTCGTTCTCCGGGCCGGAACGCACCCGGCGTCCCGGCGCCTGCCGCGGGTCAGGCCGGGACGCCGGTAATGGCGTGCCCGAACCGCAGGACGTTGGCGGGGTCGTAGCTGGCCTTCGCCGCCCGCATCCGCTCGTAGACCGCCGGTGACCAGGCGCGGGCCCGGTCGGCCTCGTCACCGGGTTGGCCATGGAAATTGACCAGCGTGTAGCCGGTGGAGTGCGGGGCCATGGCAGCCAGGATGGTGCGGATGGACGCCTGGACCGCCTCTGCGATGGGCGGCATCTTGAAGCCCAGCAGGAAAAGCAGGAACGCCGCATCCCGCCCCGAGACGGCGTTCGGCAACGCCCCGGCCCGGGCCAGCGCCCCGCCGAGCGGCCTGATCTCCACCAGCAGCAGCGGACAATCCGTACCCTCGCCGGCGAGGGCGAGCAGGTCCGCCACGGTTTCCTCGTTCAGGTCCGTCAGGAGCGCCCCGGCGTCGGCGAACGGGAGGGGATCCGCCGGGTCCATGTGGATCTGGTCGACATCCAGATAGTCCATCGGTCCGGCCGTGTCCATCAGCGGGGTCGACACGGCGCGCATCGGCGCCAGGAGACGGTCACCCTCCTCACGCCCGGCCGCCGCGGCGAAGCGCAGATGGACCACGAACTGGCCGCGCAGCGGTGCGGGGACAAACTCCATGTCCGGCAGCCGCAGCAAGGAGATGGAGGGCGACGCGTCCTCCGGCAGCGTGGGCAGCCACTGCCGGAACGCGGCCAGGATGACGGCAGCATCGGCGCCGGGGTAGATGATCCCGCCGCCGTAAAACTCCCCCAGCGGGAACAGGGAGAATTCCAGCTCCGTGACGATCCCGAAATTGCCCTTGCCCCCGAGCATCAGGGCGAACAGTTCCGCTTCGGCCTCGGCGTTAATCCGCCGCAGCGCGCCGTCGGCCGTGACTACCTCCATGCTGCGCACATGGTCGGCGGCAAACCCGTGCGCCCGGCCCAGGACGGGCAGGCCGCCGCCGACCGTGTAGCCGACCACGCCGACGTCGGTGCTGGACCCGTGCAGCCCGACGAGGCCATGCGGCACGCTGGCCTCCAGGACGCTGCGCCACTTGACGCCCGCGCCCACCCGCGCGGTCCGCGCGGCCGGGTCGACCTGCAGCGCCTGGAGCCGCCGCGTGCTGATCAGCAGGCCGCCCTCCACTACCGAGTCGGCTCCGTGCCCGGTGGCCTGCACGGCAACCGGCAGCCCGCATGCCGCCGCCCACCGCACGCCTGCCGCAACGTCCTGGGCATCCTCGGCCCCCAGTACGACGTCGGGCCGGTGCACGGTCGCGGCGTTGAAGGCGAACGTCTCGGCAGCGTAATCCTCGCTGTCCGGCGTCAACACGGGGCCGCGGACGGTACTCGAAAGGGCCTGGATGTCCTCGGGTGCAAGCATGCTGGGCTCCTGGGGTCTCGCCCGCCGCGGCAGACGGAGGGCGCGGCGCCCGGCCCGGGACGACGCCGTCCCGCACACGGGGCTGCCGGCCCGGCTGGTGGATGGCTTGAGCCTAGGGCCCGGCCCGGCTTCGGGGTAGGGACCTTAGCCCCGGCAGCCGCTTCCCGGCGGAAAACACCGCGGCCCCGCACCTTTGCCAAGGTGCGGGGCCGCCGTCGTCGGTTCAGCGCCGGTTAGTGCGCGGACATGCGCTCCTTGAGCGAATCCAGTTCCGCGCGCAGCGCCTCGGGCAGCGAGTCACCGAACCGCGCGTACCACTCCTCGATGGAGGCAAGCTCGGCGTCCCACTCGGCGCGGTCCACGCGGACCGCGTCTTCCACGTGCGCGTGGGTCAGGTCCAGGCCGGTGAGGTCCAGCGATGCGCCGGTCGGCACGAAACCGATGGGCGTCTCGACGGCGTCGGCCTTGCCCTCAATGCGCTCGATGGCCCACTTGAGAACCCGGGCGTTGTCGCCGAAGCCGGGCCAGGCGAAGCCGCCGTCGGCCGTGCGGCGGAACCAGTTCACCAGGAAGATGTGCGGCAGCCGCTCCGGGTTGGCCTTGCCGGAGACGCTGATCCAGTGCTTCAGGTAGTCGCCGGCGTCGTAGCCGATGAAGGGCAGCATGGCCATCGGGTCGCGGCGCAGCCGGCCCACCTGTCCGGCGGCGGCGGCGGTCGTCTCCGAGGACAGCGTGGAGCCCATGAAGATGCCGTTGGTCCAGCTGCGCGCCTGGGTCACCAGGGGAACCGTGGTCTTGCGGCGGCCGCCGAAGAGGATGGCCGAGACTTCCACGCCTTCGGGGCTGTAGTACTCCTCCGCCAGCATGTCGACCTGCGAGATCGGGGTGCAGAAGCGGGAGTTCGGGTGCGCGGCGGGCTGGTCCGACTCGGGCGTCCAGTCGTTGCCCTGCCAGTCGATCAGGTGGGCCGGAACCTCGTCGGTCATGCCCTCCCACCAGACGCCGCCGTCGTCGGTGAGGGCGACGTTGGTGAAGATGCTGTGGCCCTTGGCGATGGCGCGCATGGCGTTCGGGTTGGTGCCCCAGCCGGTGCCGGGGGCGACGCCGAAGAGACCGGCCTCCGGGTTGGTGGCGCGCAGCTCGCCCTCCTTGCCGATCCGCATCCAGGTGATGTCGTCGCCGAGGGTCTCCACTTCCCAGCCCTCGATGGTCGGATCCAGCAGGGCGAGGTTGGTCTTGCCGCAGGCGGACGGGAACGCGGCGGAGACGTAGTAGTTCTTCTTTTCCGGCGAGGTCAGCTTGAGGATGAGCATGTGCTCGGCCAGCCAGCCCTCGTCCCGAGCCATCACCGAGGCGATGCGCAGCGCGTAGCACTTCTTGCCCAGCAGGGCGTTGCCGCCGTAGCCCGAGCCGTAGGACCAGATGGAGCGCTCCTCCGGGAAGTGCACGATCCACTTTTCCGGGTTGCACGGCCAGGCGACGTCGGCCTGGCCGGCTTCCAGCGGCGCTCCCAGGGAGTGCAGGGCCGGCACGAAGAAGGCGTTGGTCTCGGTGATTTTGTCCAGGACCTTGGTCCCGATCGAGGCCATGATGCGCATGGAGGCGACGACGTACGCGCTGTCGGTGATCTCCACGCCGAACTTGGGATCCTCCGCGTCGAGGTGGCCCATGACGAACGGAATGACGTACATGGTGCGGCCGCGCATGGATCCGCTGAACAGGCCGCGCAGCTTCTCCTTCATTTCGGCCGGGTCCATCCAGTTGTTGGTGAACCCTGCGTCGCGTTCGTTCTCGGAGCAGATGAAGGTCTGCTCCTCGACCCGGGCAACGTCGGCCGGATCGGAGAAGGCCGCGAAGGAATTCGGGAACAGTTCGGGGTTGAGCCGGGTGAGGGTTCCGGCAGCGACGAGTTCGTCCGTCAGGCGGGTGTTCTCCTCTTCGGACCCGTCAACCCAGTGGATGCGGTCCGGCTGGGTCAGTTCAGCTACCTCCTCAACCCACGCCAGCAGGCCAGCATGAGTGGTGGGTGCTTTCTCAAGCAGCGGCAGTCGCGCCAGATCGCCCATTACGGTTCCCTTCTTCGGGTTCAGTGGTGTGTCTCAAATGCTAGGGCCCGCACACTCCCGCCTTTCCGGCCGGATTCCGGGCCCGGTGGCAGGGTTCTCTCCAAAAACCGCACAAACTCAGGGTTCAGGATCCTGCGGAGGCTGGAATTAAGTGATCAAGGTCACGTAGACCGGTCTAGTCGGGCAGATTACAGCGTCTTCGATTTGGCACTCCGGGCCGGTCTCGCGTAAAGTAATTCGAGGTTCGGGGGAGCGAGAGTTTCCGAAGAACCGAAGATGCGCCCATAGCTCAGCTGGATAGAGCGTCTGTCTACGGAACAGAAGGTCAGGGGTTCGAATCCCTTTGGGCGCACAGAGAAAAAGATCCGCACCGGTCCCGGTGCGGATCTTTTTTTGTGCCCTGCCGCCGCACCGGGAGCCCTGCCAGGGACGGGCCGGCGCCCCGGCGCGGATGTTCCGGAAAACCGCGCCGGTTCCGGACTGGGGCACCCCGGGCCAGCGGCGCACCGGTCCGGAACCGTAGCGCGGACCGCGCGGGTCTAGGCTGGTGCCATGACGGCACAGGTTGAGCGTGAATTCGATGTCATCGTGATCGGCGCAGGCGCTGTGGGCGAGAACGTGGCCGAGCGCGCCGTCAAGGGCGGCCTGACCGCGGTCCTGGTGGAAGCGGAACTGGTCGGCGGCGAGTGTTCCTACTGGGCCTGCATGCCATCGAAGGCCCTCTTGCGCCCCGGCACCGCGCTCCATGGCGCCCAGACCGTGCCCGGCGCCGAAGAAGCGGTCACCAGGGTGCTCGATGCTGCGGCGGTGCTCAAACGCCGGGATTACTTCACCTCCAACTGGCAGGACGACAGCCAGGTCCAGTGGGTCGAGGACACCGGAATCGAACTGGTCCGCGGCAGCGGGCGGGTCGCCGGGATCCGCCGCGTTGAGGTGGCAGGGCTGGACGGCAACACCTACGCACTCACCGCACGCCACGCCGTTGTCGTCGCCACCGGATCCCGGCCCACCATCCCGCCGCTGCCCGGCCTCGACGGCGTCGACTTCTGGACCACCCGCGATGCCACCTCCGCCCGGGACATTCCCGACCGGCTCGGGGTGCTCGGCGGCGGCGTGGCCGGGGCCGAACTTGCCCAGGCCTTTGCCCGGCTCGGGTCGGCGGTGACAGTGGTGGCCCGCGGCGCGCTGCTGGGCGCGTTCCCGGCCCCCGCGGCCGAACTCGTCCAGGCGGGGCTGCGCGCCGACGGCGTCGAGCTCCACCTGAAAGCCTCAACCACGGAGGTCCGGCAGGAGGACGACGGCTCCGTGACCCTCGTACTGGACGGCGGTGCCAGCGTCACGGTGGACAAACTGCTGGTGGCCACCGGCCGGCAGCCCGCGCTGGAGGGGATCGGACTGGAAAGCGTCGGGCTCTCCCCTACGGAAGGGAAACCCCTGCGGGTAAGCACGGACAGCAGCGGCCTCATCGACGGGGCAGCGGACAACGCGGAGCGGCCCTGGCTGTACGCCGTCGGCGATGCCGCAGGGAAGGTACTGCTGACCCACCAGGGCAAGTACGAGGCGCGTGCGACCGGCGATGCGATCGCCGCCCGCGCCAAGGGAACGCTCACGGGCGCGCCCGCCGCCTGGAGCCGCTACGCCCACACGGCCGACGACCATGCCGTCCCCAACGTGGTGTTCACCGACCCGGAACTGGCCAATGTGGGCCGGAGCCTGGAGCAGGCCCGCAATGACGGCTACCGCGCACGGTCCGTGGAATTGCCCATCCAGGTCGCCGGCTCGTCGCTGCACTCTGAGCATTACAAGGGCTGGGCGCAGCTGGTGGTCGACGAGGACCGCCGGGTCCTGCTGGGCGCGACCTTCGCGGGTCCCGACGTCGCCGAGCTGCTGCACGCGGCGACGATCGCCGTCGTCGGCGAGGTCCCGCTGGACCGGCTGTGGCACGCCGTCCCGTCCTACCCCACCATCAGCGAAGTGTGGCTGCGCCTGCTCGAGGAGTACGGCCTCTAAGCGCGAACGGACACTTGAGGCCCCGGAATCGTTGTTTTCCGGGGCCTCAAGTGTACGTTCGCCCACATCTATTTGAACTGACCGGTCAGTTTAGTTAGCCTTGAAGCAGACCATCTGCGAAAGGCTTTCCTTGCTCAGCGCCCACCAGCTCCACGTGAACGGCCGCCGGGACTTCCTGCTCCCGCCGACCTCCCTCCAGACCGCCCGCGGCGGGCTGCTGCTCGCCGTCGGCCACCGCCAGGACCAGCGCACGGCCCTTGCCCTGGCCCTCAGCGGCCGGATGAAGCCCTCCGGCGGCACCGTCGAATGGGACGGCAGCGCCCGGACCAAGCAGCTGCGGCAGGCGGCCGCCGTCGTGGACGCGCCCGGCGTGAACGAACCCGAGCAGCACCTGAGCGTCCGGGACCTCGTCACCGAGGACCTGGCGCTGGTTCCCCGCCGCTACCGGGGCGCGCTGCTCAGCACGCCGTGGCTCAAGGTCAACCGCTTCGAGGACATCGCCGACCGCTGGGCCGAGGAACTGCCCGCCGACCGGCGGCTCGAACTGCTGACGGCGCTGGCCCTGGCCAACCCGCATACCGACCTGCTGGCGGTGGACTCCCCCGACCGGCACAGCGGCGACCCGGCCCACTGGCTGCCGCGGCTTGAGGAGCTGGCGTACGACGCCGGGCGGCCGCTCGCCGTCGTCGCCACCGTCGCCGCCGTCCCGGCCGGCTATACCGGTCCAGTCGCGCGGATCGGCAATGCCGTCCCCGCGCCGGCCGAAGCCCCGCTCCAGCCCGAAACCGAGGAGGAGGCCCGATGACCGTCCTGCGGCTGGCCCGTTCCGAACTCAAACGCATGACCGGCGGGTTGCTGCCGAAGCTCACCATCCTGGCGCTGACCCTGGTGCCGCTGCTGTACGGCGCGGTGTACCTGTACGCGAACTGGGATCCCTACGGCAACCTGGACCAGATCGACGCCGCCCTATTGGTGGAGGACGCCGGCGCCGATTCGGCTGACGGCACCCGGCTGGAGGCCGGTCGGAAGGTCGCCGACAGCCTGGTGGACGGCCATGTCTTCAACTGGCAGGCTGTCTCCAGCGCTGAGACGGCGGACGAGGGCGTCAGCAGCGGCAAGTACGCTTTTGCGCTGAAGATCCCGCGCGACTTCTCGGCCAACCTAGCCTCCCCCGGCAGCTTCGACGCCGCCAACCAGGCCATGCTCAACGTCACCACCAACGACGCCAACAACTACCTGCTCAGCACGATCGTCGACAAGCTCACCACCGCGGTGCACGGCACGGTCGCCAAAGAGGTCGGCGAGGAAACCGCGAACCAGCTCCTCACCGGGTTCGGCACCATCCACACCCAGATGCTCAAGGCCTCCGACGGCGCGAAGGACCTGGCCGGCGGCATCTCCTCGCTCCACGACGGCACGGCCAGCCTGCACGAGGGCACGACCGGCTTGACGAACGGGGCCGGCGAGCTGGTCGCAGGGCAGCGCAAGCTGCTCGACGGCGCAAACAGCCTCAATGCCGGGGCCGGGCAACTGGCAACAGGGCTCGGGGAGCTCAAGGACAAGACCGCCGGCCTCCCCGCCGACTCGCAGCGGCTGGCCGACGGCGCGGCGCAGGTCGCCGCCGGCAACGCCGCCCTGAACTCCAAGCTCCAGGGGATGGCCGGCCAAATGGCGTCCGCCGAACAGGCCGCCGCCCAGGCGCAGCGGGCCAAGGTCGCCGCGTCCAACGACCGGCTCGTGGCAGCCGCAGTCATCACGCGGCAGCAGGCCGACGCCATCATGGCCGACTACGACGCGCACACCTCACCCACGCCGTCCCCGGCGGCGGCTGCGCTCAAGGGCGCCGCAACCCAGGTCCAGCAGCTCGCCGACGGTTCCGCTGCCGTCAGCTCCGGAGCCGCCCGGATCGCCGCCGCTGCCCCGGCCTTGAGCGGCGCGGTCGGCAAGGCTTCGGCGGGCGCCGACCAGCTTGCCGGCGGCTCCGCCCAGCTCGCCGCGGGCCAGCAGGACGCCTTGGCCGGCGCGGAGAAACTCGCCGGTGGCGCGCAGCAGCTCGACGACGGCGCCGCTCAGCTCGAGACCGGGGCGGCGAAGGCCTCCGACGGCGCCGGCACGCTCGCCGGGGAACTGTCCAAGGGCGCCGGCAAGGTCCCCAACCCCGATGACACGCAAAAGAACAGCCTCGCCAAGGTCATGGCGGACCCCGTGGCCGTCAGCAACGTCTCGCAGGCCAAGGCGGGGTCCTACGGGGCGGGACTGGCCCCGTTCTTCCTCACCCTGGCCCTCTGGATCGGGATCTTCATGCTCGTCCAGGCGATGCGCCCGGTCACCCAGCGCGCCCTGGCCTCCAACGCCCCGGCCTGGAAGATCGCCGCGGGCGGCTGGCTGCCGTTCCTCGCCGTCGCCGCCGTCCAGGCCAGCCTGCTGACCCTGGTGGTCGATGTGGGGCTGGGCCTGAACCCGGCGCACCCGGTGCTGATGTGGGTCCTGATGCTCGCCGCCTCGATGGCCTTCAGCGCGATCATCCAGGGCGTCGTGGCGCTGCTGGGCTCGCCCGGCAAGCTCGTGGTGCTGATCCTGCTGGTCCTGCAGCTGGTCTCCTCCGGCGGCACCTTCCCCTGGCAGACCACCCCCGAGCCGCTCCACGTGGTGCACCAGATCCTGCCCATGGGCTACGTCGTCGGCGGCATGCGGCACCTGATCTACGGCGCCGACCTTGCCGGCATCGTGCCGATCCTGCTGGGCCTGGTTGGCTACACTGTGCTGGGACTGGCGATGTCCGCCGTCGCCGTCCGGAAACACAAGTTCTGGACCCTCAAGACCCTGAAGCCGGAGATCGCCGTATGAGCACCACGTCCCCCGAGACTGCGGCCTCCGACGCCGGCGGCGGGAAAAAGCTCCGGCCCGGGCGCACCAACGCGACAAAGCAGAAACTGTTCGACGCATCCATGGAACTGATCGGCGAGCGCGGGGCCGCCGGGGTGACCGTCGACGAGATCGCGGCGGCCGCCGGCGTCTCCAAGGGGACGGTCTATTACAACTTCGGCAGCAAATCGGACCTGATCGCCCAGCTGCTGCGGCACGGGGTGGACATCCTCATGACGCGCCTGCTGAGCGTGCAGGACGCGGCCGCGGATCCGCTGGACGCCATGGACGAAATGATCGGCCAGGCCATGGACTTCATGGCGGAGTACCCGTCCTTCGCCCGGCTGTGGGTCAGCGAGAACTGGCGCACGCCCAGCGAATGGCAGGACACCTTTACCGAACTGCGCGGACGCCTGCTCGGAGTGATCGGCGCCGCGATCGACGCCGTGGCCGCCAAGTACCAGGTGGATTCCCGGGTGTCCCGCGGCAGCCTGGAGACCGCCATCTTCGGGGCCTGCTTCGTGGTGGGGCTCGACCGGCAGACCTACAACCCCGAGCGCACCCGGGCCCAGAGCGTTGCCGCGATCATGGCCAGCATGCGTGGCTACGTGGTGAACTAGCCCCGGTCGGGGATGATTGGTCACATGCGCCACATGGGAATAAGCGGCAAGATCGCCATCGGAGCCTCCGTGGCCGCCGTGGCCCTGCTCGCCCTCACCGGCGCCACGCTGCACGAAACGGTGGGCCTCTGCTTCCTCGCCGCCGCCGCCGTCGC
This sequence comes from Arthrobacter sp. Hor0625, assembly GCF_052567525.1. NCBI lineage: Bacteria > Bacillati > Actinomycetota > Actinomycetes > Micrococcales > Micrococcaceae > Arthrobacter > Arthrobacter sp. Hor0625. The sequence goes on from NZ_CP199586.1 coordinate 838,971, forward strand.
GTACGTGGCCTGCGTGGCGGAAGTGATTGTCCGACGGCGGCACAAGACGCTGCTGGCCAGCGGCGTCGGCAGCATCCTGTTCGCCGCCTTCGGGATCGCCTTCCTGCGGCAGTGGGGCCTGGCGTTCAACCCCGACCCGGAGGCGTTGTCCACGCGGGTGGATTCCGAGCATCCGGATCTGTACTTCTACCTTTCGGCCGCCGCCGGCGCCGCCACGCTGCTCCTGCTGCTCGCGGGCACCGTCCTGCCCGGCCGGCGCCCCCGTACCGCCTACGCGTCCGGGCGCGCGGCGTCCGGACGGCCGGCGTCCCGCTCGTCGGCGTCCCGCCCGGCACCGCGTTCGTCGGCGGCCCGGCCGGCGGCCCGACCAGCGGCCAGGACGTCGGCGGCCAGGACTCCTGCGCCCCGGGCCGCGGCGCCGCGGGCATCGGCCCCGCGCCCGGCCGCTCCGCGCACATCCCCGGCACCGGCCGCGAAACGGCCGCCGGCGTCGGCGCCCCGCTCCCCTGCGCCCAAGCCGGCCGCGAAGGCGCCGGCCAAGGCACCCGCCCGTCCCGCCGCATCGTCCCGCCCGGCCCCGCCCCGCACCCGCCGCTGACCGGCCCGGACCGGCCGGGTCCGCGGGACGGAGCGCAGCACCGCGATCGCCACGCCGGACAGGAGCAGCAGCCCGCCGGCGATTTCCGCCCCGGACGGCACCTCGGCGAGCACCAGCCACGCCGTCGTCATCCCCACCACCGGGACCAGCAGGGTGAACGGCACGACCGCGGAGGACGGATACAGCCCCAGCAGGCGGTTCCAGATGCCGTACCCCACGAGCGAACCGAACACCGCTGTGTAGAGCGCGCTAAGCACCGTCACAGGTTGCAGCTGCAGCAGGGCATCGGCGACGGCGGAGGGTCCGTCGACCAGGAGCGACAGCCCGGCCAGCGGCACTGGCACGACGGCGCCGGACCACACCACCAGCCCCAGCCCGGAGGCGGCGCGCGCCTTGCGGGCCACGATGTTCCCCGCCGCCCAGGACAACGCGGCAGCCAGCACGATCAGCAGCGGCAGCAGCGGGGCCACGAGGCTCCGGCCCACGGCCACGACGGCGAGCCCGGCGATACCCAGCACAACGCCGGCGAGCTGCCGGCGCGTAGGCCGCTCGGCGAGGATCCCCGCGGCCAGCAGAACCGTGAGTAGCACTTGGGCCTGCAGCACCAGCGAGGCCAGGCCGGCAGGCATGCCCAGGGCCATGGCCAGATAGAGCAGCCCGAACTGGCCAGCACTCATGAAGAGGCCGACGCCAATAATCGCCCGCCAGCTGACGTCCGGCTTGCGGATGAAGAAGATGCACGGGACAACGACCAGGGCGAAGCGCATGGCGACGAACAACAGCGGCGGCATCGGAGCGCCGGAGGGATGCAGGCCAAGGTCAATGGCGACGAAGTTGACGCCCCAGAGGACCGCGACGAGCAGGGCCAGCGCGGAATGCCGCGGCGTCACGGGGCCGCCCGGCCGCGCAGCTCAGAGATTGCGCGGCCGCTCGTCGTGCGGGCGGTCGGCATCGGGGTGCTCGGCCTCCGGGGCCGGAGCCGCCGGGGGCTCGCGGTGGGTCCGGTCACGGCGGAGTTCGGCATCCTGTCCGGTCTGTTCCCGGGGAGTGTCACCGCCCACGGTGTCCCTGCGCTCGGCGTCCCGTTCAGTGTCCCTGTGAAATTCGTCGCCGCGGGCTGTGTCGCCGCGTTCGGTGGTGACGACGTCGGGGTCGACGTCGTCGGCCCGGCGGAGCTGCTCCTGGGCGCCGGCACGGACGGCTTCGGCCTCCTGCTGCGTTCCGCGGGCCTGCCGGCGAAGGCGTTCGGCCTCCACCTCGGCGGCCTTCGCGTCCGCTTCGGTCCGTGCCGCCTTCGCCTCATGCTCGCGGGCAGCGAGCTGATCCGCCTCCGCCTTTTCCCGCATTTCCGCCGCCCGGTTCCGGTCCGCGTCTGCCTTGCGCTTGCGGCTGAGGTACATTGCCACACCGATGATCGCGAGCACCACGACGATGCCGACGATGATGCCTATGAGCTGTCCTGAATCCACGGTGACCCACCTTTTCCTCGGTCGCTGATAAAACCCGGCAGTAAAAGCAGTTGCAGCATCAGTAAACAACACAAAGCGCGGGCTGCCTATCAGCGAGGACGGTGCGGTCGCCTACTTCGCGCGGGGCACCTTGAAGTGGGTCAGCCGGGCATCCTGGCCGTCCAGTTCGGCCCAGGGCTTCTCCGTTTCGAATACCGTCAGCCCGCTGGTGGGGTAACGTGTCGCCGCGTCCATGTACGCCTCGTGGTTGGAGTCCCGGGATGCCAGATGCATGGCCAGGTCCTGGACGCCGGGCATATGAGAGATCACCATCAGCGTTGTGACGGTGTCCGGGACGTGGTTGATCACGGCCAGCATGCGCAGTGCGGAGGCGCCGTAAAGACCGTCTTCGAGCTTCGGCGTCGGCGCCTTGTCCCCCAGGGCGCTGCACACCCAGGTGCAGGTCTGGCGGGTCCGCAGGGCGCTGGAACAGAGGATGAAATCCGGGACCACCCGGTGCTTGAGGAGCCACTCTCCGGCCAGCGGTGCATCGCGGTGGCCCCGTTCTTCCAGCGGCCGCTCGTGGTCCGCCACGCCGCCGGGCCAGTCGGCCTTGGCGTGCCGCATGAGCACCAGCCGTCGTATGTGATGCGCGCTCATGGCTCCCATCCTAGTGGGGACCGCCGGCCACGAGCGCGCCCGCCGGTGAGGCCTCAGTCCTCCAGGACGAAGGTCACTTCCAGCACCACGTGCCAGGCGACGACAGCGCCGCCGCTGATTTCGACCTTCTGCTCCTTGACCCAGGCGCCGGTAACGTTCCGCAGGGTCTTGTTGGCCCGGTCCACGCCTTCCTTGATGGCGTCCTCGAACGAGGTCTTGGAGTTCGAGCTCAGGGTAGTAATACGTGCAACAGACATGATTCCTCCCAATAGTCGGATCGACGGTCCGAGACTACGCCGAAGGCAGGAAACGCAATAGGGTCCATAAGCGCGTTGCGAGGCGCGGGTTGCGGCGACGCCGAGCGCAGGCGCCGAGGGATCGTGCCGCCAAAGCGAAAGCGCCCGCCCCCGGAACAGGGACGGACGCTTTGCGCCGGACTTGGAAGCTAGATGGAGTATTCCGGGGCGGCCCAGACGACAACTTCCGGGTGTTCGTAGAAGCGGTATCCCTGGCCGCGGACCGTGCGCACGGTGTTGGCCAGGCGGCCCAGCTTGGAGCGCAGCCGGCGGATGTGCACATCGATGGTGCGCTCGTTGGGGACCTCCTCGGCGTTCTTCCACAGGCCTTCGAGCAACTCGTCGCGGCCCACGGTGCGGGTGCCGTTTTCCACGAGGTAATTAAGGAGTTCGAACTCCTTGAACGTCAGGTTCAGCGATTCGCCGTCGAGCGCCACCTCGCGGCGGGCCAGGTCGATCAGCACACCGGACGGGCGCGGATCCTGCGGCTGCTGCAGCCGGGCGTTTTCGGCGCGCTGCCGGGCACCGGCGGTGGGGTCGCCGAACGTGGAGCGGACGACGTCGAGGGCCGAACCGGCGGCGGAAGCCGGGGCGACGGCCACCGCGGCGTAGCTCTCCGCGCCGGGCACGAGCGACTGGGCGTAGGCGCGGATTTCCTGGGCCAGCTTGGCAATGGACGTGCCGGCGGCAGCCGCGGTCTCCTCGTCAATGCCCATGTAGAGCACAAAGCCGCGGGCAACGTTGTCGTTGGGGACCGGACGGACGGGGCCGGAAGTCCCGGGGGCAATCACCGGGGTGGGCGCCGTGGTCGGGGCCGTCTCGGCCGGTACCGCGCGCAGCTGGCCGTACGAGTTCGGGTTGTACCCCTGGGCGGCGTAACCCGGAGCGGGGAAGCTGGCGGATCCGGCAGGGCCGAAGCTGGGCCTGCCGCCGAAGCCCTGGCGGACACCGGTCTGGCCGGCCTTGTTAGCGTTTCGGACGGAGATGTGGACGTATCCGGATGCAACTGACATGGATTGCTTACCTCAATGTGAATGGCCGTCATCGCGGCTCGAATGCTTTTTCCCCGCAATGAGAACTGGGGAGGGGCGCCCGACGCTGGGCTGGGGGCGAATGCCTAGAAAACGTTCTGGGGTGTAGAAGTTAGGCGTGCATTCGACAACAGGGCATCTCAGTACCAGCGGGTGCGCTGATCCAGGAAGCTGCGGCTGCAGGTGCTGTTGAGTTCTTGTTCACATTGGAAGTGTGCAACGTAACAATGAGAACTAGCAAGTAACAATGGACGCTAAAGTCCGCATGGTGAGACAAAATCGCCGTTTGTAGTGGAGATCACAATTCTGCGCTGCCGGTCTGGGGCCGGGAGATCACGCGGAATAGAACTGCATTTCGCCACGTGCCCGAAGATGATTCGATCTTGCGGCCTGGTGGCGGCTTTGCGTTTTCCGTAAGCAGAAATTACGAAATCGCATCTTTGGTCCGGTGCGCGGGCCGGCCGTCCACGCAGTGGGCAGCCCTGAGGACCCGACCCGGCCGCCGCGGCCCCGGTCCCGGGCGGACACCCAGCTCGATAGTCTGGAAGTCACAGGTGCCGCACAGGATCCCCAAAGCCGCACCTCACCGGCAGATCGGAGAGTCGTCCCATGGCCACTTCGCACTCCATGACCAACCACCTCCCCCAACTGACGCATCCGGACGGCTCCCCCATCCGGGCCCTGGTGGTGGACGACGAGCCCAGTCTCTCGGAGCTGATGAGCATGGGGCTGCGCATGGCGGGCTGGTCCGTTGCCGTGGCGGCGGACGGCCCCGAAGCGGTCAAGCTGGCCAAGGAATTCCGCCCCGACGTGCTGGTCCTGGACGTGATGCTCCCCGGGTTCGACGGCGTCGAGCTGCTCACCCGGATCCGCGCGTTCGCGCCCGAGGTACCCGCGCTCTTCCTCACGGCCAAGGACGCCGTCCAGGACCGGATCACCGGACTGGCAGCCGGCGGCGATGACTACGTCACCAAGCCGTTCAGCATGGAGGAAGTCCTGCTGCGGCTCCACCGGCTGGTCCAGCGCTCCGGGGTGGCCGCCATGGACACTGCCGAGCTCGTCGTCGGGGACCTCGTGCTGAACGTGGACACCCGCGACGTGACGCGGGCCGGCGAGGACGTGCACCTGACCGCCACCCAGTTCGAACTGCTGCGTTACCTGATGGAGAACCCGAAACGGGTCATCAGCAAGGCCCAGATCCTGGACCGGGTCTGGGACTACGACTTCGGCGGCCAGGCCAACATCGTGGAACTGTACATCTCCTATCTGCGGAAGAAGATCGACGCCAACCACGCGCCGATGATCCACACGGTGCGCGGCGCCGGCTACGTCCTGAAACCGGCGGACTGACCGATGCCTTCCTTCCCCGACGTTGCGGCCGCTCCCGGGCCCGACTGGCGCAGCCCGTCCACGTGGCATCTGCGCACCCGGCTGGTCCTGGTGGCCATGGGACTGCTCGTGGCCATCTGCGGCGCAGTGGGCGTCTTCAGCTACATCTCCATGGATTCCTTCCTCACCCGGCAACTCGACGAACAGCTCGGAGCCGCCGCGCACCGCTCCAGCGAGTTCGGCCGATCCGACCCCGACGACCCCCGCGGACGGCCGGACCCGCTTGAGGCACGCGGTCAGGGCATCGGCACGCTGAATGCCCGGTTGCAGGGCGGCGCCGTGGTGAGCGCCGGTGTCCTTGCCGGCGATGCCACGCGCAGGAGCCTCTCCGCCGACGACAACGCGGTCCTGCTGGCGCTGGCCCCGAACGCGGAGCCGGTGGACCGGACCCTCTCGGCGGGCGCCTACCGGCTTATCGCCGCGACCGCCCCGTACGGCGACGTCATTGTCACCGGGCTGCCCCTGGCCGAGAAGCAAAGCACCCTGGCGTCCCTGGTGGGCACCCTCGGAGCCGTGTCCGCCGGCGGCCTGATCCTGGTCGGGCTCGTCGGCACCGCCCTCATCCGCCGGACCATGCAGCCGCTCGAGCAGCTCTCCGAGGTCGCCACCAAGGTCTCACGGCTGCCGCTGGACGCCGGCGAGGTGGCGCTGGGGGTGCGCGTCCCGCCGTCGGCCGCCCACCCGGGCACGGAGGTCGGCAGCGTCGGCTACGCCCTGAACCAGATGCTGGAGAACGTCTCCAATGCCCTGCAAGCCCGGCAGGAAAGCGAGATGAAGGTGCGGCAGTTCGTCGCGGACGCCTCCCACGAACTCCGGACGCCCCTGACCGCGATCCGCGGCTACACCGAGTTGCTGCGGATGACGGAGCATTTCACCCCCGACGGCGAGAAGTCCCTGGCCCGTGTGCAAAGCCAGTCGGAGCGGATGACGGCGCTGGTGGAGGATCTGCTGCTGCTGGCGCGGCTGGACGAGGGGCAGCCGCCCACCTTCGGCAACGTCGACCTCACCCAGCTGGCGGTCGAAACGGTGAGCGACGAGAAGGTCATGGCCCCGGACCGGATCTGGCAGTTGGAACTTCCCGACGAGCCCGTGCTGGTGCGCGGCGACTCCACCCAGCTGCACCAGGTGCTCGCCAATCTGCTGTCCAACGCCCGCAAGCACACCGGGCCGGGAACGACCGTGGTCACCGGCGTGATGCGCGCGGCCGACGGCAGCGCCGTGGTCACCGTGACGGACAACGGCGGCGGCATCGCCCCGGAGTTCGTCGGCCGGGTCTTCGCGCGCTTCGCCCGGGCCGACGCCGCCCGCACGAATCCGGCGGCCGGGGCCGCAGGCGGGCCCGCCGGACCGTCAGCAGCGCCGTCGGCAGGGACGACGGCGGTCGCCGCACCGGCGTCCGAGGGCACCAGCGGGCTGGGGCTATCCATCGTGTACTCGATCGTCCAGGCCCACGGCGGGACGGTCGAGGTGACCTCCCGGCCGGGCCGGACCCAGTTCGCCGTCAGGCTGCCGGCAGCGGCTGCCGCTTCCTGACCGGCCGGCCTTGCACCAACCCGCTATCCTCTTGGGCGCCAAAGGCAAGCCGCCACACCACGCCACACCACGCCCGTTACCTAAATGTGACTTTCGGAGGAGAGTTCGGTACGGTTTTATGGAGCGGTCATCGATCTGACCGCGCATCCGGGTTGACGCCAAGCTCTGCCGCTTCCCGGATTCTCATGGACCAGGCAGAGGCGGGGGACCCAGTGTTCCCGGGCATTCTGCAGCCATGCACCCTTGGGGTTAAGCCGACACGTTGAGATTCCGTGCGGCCGGGTCACGGATCCGAACCCGACAGCTCACTCCGTAGGCGTTGAGAGGCATAGATGACTGATTTCAAGGTACCCGCGCGCCCGGAAGGCGCTAAACGCACGTCCGACACCGACCACGCGCGCCACCGCGCCGTCCCGGCCCAACGCACTTCTGCCCTGTCACGGCTTCGTGCAGGCTCGGCCGGCAAGCGCGCCGCCGTAGCCGCCACAGCTTTCGCCGTCCTGCTGGGCGCCGGCGCTGCAGGCCAGGCCTCGGGCCAGAGCGCCCGCGCCGATGAAGCGGCCAGGGACACCGCCGCTTCCCTGCAAACCTTGAACTTTGAACGGGTCGGCAGCAACACCCCTGCCTCCCCCGCCCCGGCGAGCGTGGAGGCCAAGGCCAGCAAGGCAGCCAAGGCGCCGGCCTCCCCCACCGCCAAGGCTGCGGCGCCGAAGAAGGCCCCGGCGGCCCCCAAACCGGCGGCGGCAAAGCCCGCCAAGCCGATCGCCGTCGACGACCCGGCCGGGGCGCAGGCCTACGCGGCCTCCCAGTTGCCGGCCCACGGCTGGGCGCCGAGCGAGATGCAGTGCCTGATGAAGCTGTGGACCAAGGAATCGGACTGGAAGACCACCGCGACCAACCCCAGCAGCGGCGCGTACGGCGTGGTGCAGTCCCTGCCGGCGGAGAAAATGGCCAGCGCCGGCGCGGACTACCGGACCAACTACCGGACCCAGATCAACTGGGGTCTGCAGTACGTCGAGGACCGCTACGGCTCGCCGTGTAACGCCCTGAACTTCCACTACGCGAACAACTGGTACTAAGCACCACGGGCCCTTCCCGTAGGGTGCCCGCAGAACGAGGCCCCGGATCCGCCGGATCCGGGGCCTCTTTCTGCCTTGCGCCCCGCGCGGCCAGCGGCGGGGCGGATCCGGCCGGCTACCCGTTGGGACGGCCGGGGATGTACTGCACTGCCCATTTGTTGCCGTCCGGATCGGCGAAGTAGATGAACTCGCCCCAGTCTTGAACGTCGACTTCGCTGACGTCCACGCCGCCTTCCTTGAGTTGCCGGTGCGCGGCCTGGATGTCGCTGACCACCATCTGGAGGCTCGGCGCGGTGCCGGGCGGAGCATCGGTAAGCCCCTCGCCGATCGCAATCGAGCAGGCCGATCCCGGCGGTGTCAGCTGGACAAAACGGATGCCCTCGGAGGGGCGTTCGTCATAGTCGGCGTTGAAGCCCACCTTGTTAACGTAGAAGTCCTTGGCCCGGTCCACATCCGACACGGGCACGAAAACGAGTTCAAGTTTCCAGTCCATGGCCACAGGCTAGTCCCGGACGGGTTCCGCCGGAACCCTTCGACGCCGGACGCCGGAAACGGCGGGCAGTGGACAGCAGAAAGGCCCCGGACCGCTGGTCCGGGGCCTTGCGCCGCGTCTAGACTGCGATGCCGTAGAGCCGGTCGCCGGCGTCGCCCAGGCCCGGCACGATGTAGGACTTTTCGTTGAGCTTCTCGTCGATCGAGGCCAGGACGATCGTGACGTTGGCGTCCGAGAGTTCCTCCTCCAGCTTCGCCAACCCCTCGGGGGCGGCCAGCAGGCAGATGCAGGTGACATCGGAGGCGCCGCGCTTGAAGAGGAACTTGATCGCTTCACGCAGGGTGCCGCCGGTGGCCAGCATCGGGTCGAGGACGAAGATCTGCCGGTCCGTCAGATCCTCCGGCAGGCGCTCCGCGTAAGTGATGATGTCCAGCGTTTCCTCGTCCCGGGCCATGCCCAGGAAGCCGACCTCAGCGGTGGGGACCAGCTTGGTCATGCCTTCGAGCATGCCGAGCCCGGCGCGCAGGATGGGGACAACCAGCGGGGTGGGCTTGGTGAACGCCGTGCCGATGGTGGTGCTGACCGGCGTCTCGATGGTGACAGGCTCGGTGCGGACGTCGCGGGTCGCCTCGTAGGCCAGCAGCGTGACCAGCTCTTCGGTGAGCTGCCGGAAGACCGGGGACGGGGTGTTTTTGTCCCGCAGTACGGTGAGCTTATGGGCGACCAGCGGGTGGTCAACAACGAGAGTGCGCATGGGTCAAAACTATCATCCGGACGCTGAGGAGCGTCCCCCGGGCCCGGGGGTTCCGGCGTCGGCGCTCCCGCTGTCGGCCCCAGCGCTGGCGGTCCCGCCGTCGTGGGCCCGCCCGCCGTCGTCGTCCGCGCGGGCGTCACCATTTCCATTTCCTTCCACGACCGACGCCGGGGCCCGGTCGCGCAGGTGCGCCTTGTTGTCGAAGGTCGGCGCGGGACCGGTACGCTCCCGGTGCCGCAGTACATGGAAGAGCCTGTGGGCCAGGATCACGATCCCCACCCAGCCCAGTCCCAGGGCCCAGCCGAAGATCACGTCGGTCATCCAGTGGTGGCCCAGGAACACCCGGCTCATGCCCATCAGGAAGATAAACACCGCGCCCGCCGTGATGAAACTGACACGGGCGACGGTGCGTTTCACCTGCAGGCAGGCGAGGTAGACAACCAGCCCGATCACCACCGTCGTGTTCAGGGTGTGGCCGCTGGGGAACGAGGGGGAATCCTCATAGGGCGGTACGGCGTCGGCGTGGTCCGGGCGGGTGCGGCCGATCAGCTTCTTGCCCAGCGAGGTCGCAGTGACCGAGACGGCGGCGGCGCCGCCGATCAGGATCAGCGGCCGCCAGGTCCGGGACGCCCAGATGAGCCAGGCGGTCAGGATGCTGGCCAGGATCGGCATGCCGATGCCACCGCCAATGTTGGTGAAGCCGGTGACGAACGAATCCAGGCCCGGGTTGCGCAGCTGCTGCATGAACGCCAGCGTCGGTTCGTCCAGGCCGGCCATGCCGGCGTCATCCACGACGTCGTCGTAGACCTCGGCGCTGGTCAGCGCCAGGGCGACCACGACGATGCCGCCGATCAGCATGGTGACCCACAGGGCCGCGTACGGGACCACCCACTTGCCCCAGCGCCGCATCAGCCAGCTTTCAGTCCTGGTGCTCAATGCCCTCTCCCGACTTCCCGGTGCACCACTCAGGTGCACAGCTTGCTTAGGATCGAAACTATCATTGAGCCATGACTTCCCCCGAGCCCCGGCATGCGGAATGGATGGGTCTGGCCCTCGCCGAGGCGCACCGGGCCCTGGCCACCGAGGACGTGCCGATCGGCGCCGTCGTGGTCGGGCCGGACGGGTCCGTGCTGGGCTCCGGGCGGAACGAGCGGGAGGCCCTCGGCGATCCGACGGCCCACGCCGAGATGGTGGCGATCCGGGAGGCCGCGGCCCGGCTCCGCGAGCGCCGCGCGTCGGCGGGACTGCACGACGACGGGTGGCGGCTGGCGGACTGCACCCTGGTGGTGACGCTGGAACCTTGCGCGATGTGCGCCGGCGCGGTGGTGCTGGCCCGGATTCCGCGGGTGGTGTTCGGTGCGTGGGATGAAAAGGCGGGGGCCGCCGGCTCGGTGTTCGACATCCTCCGGGAGCGCCGGCTCAACCACTGGGTAGAGGTCTACGCCGGGGTCCGCGAACAGGAGTGCGGGGACCTGCTGCGGGAGTTCTTCGCCGGCCACCGCTCGACCGAAGCCTAGGCCCCGGCCACCGACGACGCCCGCAGCGCGTCGATCCGCGGCTGCCGGGACGCCGGCGAATCCAGGCTGTAGGCGCGGAAGTCACCCAGGTCGGCCTTGATCCAGGCCTCCACTTCCGCGATCCGCTGCGCCACCGCCGGGGTGGGCGCGGTGAACACCCACGCCGCGACCTGTTCCCGGCCCGGGTCGTACTGCCACAGTCCGATGATCCGGCCGCGGTCAAGGATCGGATGGTCCGGCAGGTCCGCCTGGAGCGCGAGCGAGCCCAGCGTTTGTTTGTCCTGATCCTCCTCGGCCAGCAGCTCGGCCGCGTTCCGGCGCAACAGCACCAGTGAATCCGAGCCCGCGAGCAACTGGATCTGTTCCTCGGCCGGTTCCTCGAAGGCGGCGAGGAGGCCGACGTCGTCGGGCAGCATCCAGAGCGGGTCTCCCCCGGCTGCGGTGGGAACCTCGACGGCGCCGACGGCGGCGAAGGCGTCCCTGCTCTGCGCCACCGTGAAGCCGCTGAACCACCGGGACTGTTTGAAGGTAGCCCCGCCGGTCCAGCCGAGGTAGCGGCGGATCAGTTCCTCGCGGACCTCCTCGTCGCTGAGCGTACTCGGCGACAGGCCCCACGGCTCGTAGGCGTAGCGCTGTTGGTCAAGCCGGCCGTTCGCGGGGACCCGGCGGATCCTCCCGTCCGCCTGGAGGATGCCGAGGGCGGTGGGGAGCGTGGTGGCTGCGCCCTTCTTCTTGCCCTCCTCGCCGAGGTTGCGCACGGAGTCGCCGAGTTCGTCCTTGAGCCGGCGCGGGTCGAGCGGGACGCCGGCTTCGGTGAGGGTGTGCAGTACCTGTTCTTCGAGGAGCGCGATCTCCCCGCGGTCCACGCCGAGCCGGCCGACCACCCGGAAGCCGGACTCGGCTGCGCCGCGTCCCAGCCGCAGGGACCAGGCGAAGTCGTCGGCGCCCAGCACGTAGGTGCAGCCCCGCGCCGTCGGAAGTTCAAGGATTTTGTGGGCCAGCACGTCGGCGTCCACCTGCGCCCGGCGGATTCCGGCCCGGGCAAACAGGGTGAGGTAGGGGTTGGCGCCGCCGATGGACCGTGCCCAGCCGGCCCGGGCAAAGACTTCGTCCGCGCTGCACCCGGCGAGCGAGCCGTCCAGGCCCTGGCGGTGCCAGGACCAGGCCCGCAGCCGCTCCGGCGTCAGGCTTTCGGCGGAAGGCAGCTGCACGGTTCTGGGCTCGGTCTCCATGGGCTCATTCTGCACCCGCCCGGCCCGAGTTGCCCGTATTAGTTGGCCGCGTGGGGAGACCGGCCCGGCTGCTGCCGCGGGCCGGCGGGGCGGTCGAGGATGTCCAGGACGGCCCGCGCCGTGGCGTCCCAGCCGGGCAGGTGGCCGCGGGCGGCGTGGGCCGCGGCCCGCCAAGCGGAGCGGAGCGCGGGGTCGGTGAGCCAGCGGCGCAGCAGCGCCGCCAGCGGCGCAGGGTCCTCGCCAAGGCCGACGGCGGCGCCCGGCAGCGCCGGGAACGCCGGGGCGTCCGCGGGGGTTCCGGGGGTTCCGGGGGCGGGGGTACCGTTAACGGGCGTGCCGGGGGTGCCGGCCGCCAACGCTTCGACGGCTCCCGTGCCGTCCCGGACGATCACCGGCACGCCGCGGGCCAGTGACTCGGCCACCACCAGCCCGTAGGTTTCGGACCGGGATATCAGCAGGCTGAGGTCCGTCGCGGACCATTCGGCCTCAAGCGCGGTGCCGCGCAGTTCCCCCGGGATCCGCACCCGTTCCGCCAGGCCCGGGTGTTCGGCCTGGCGGCGGAGCAGGGCGGCGTAACCCGGGTCTGCGGTGTCCGACCCGGCGAGCGTCGCCGTCCAGGCCAGGTCTGTGAGCTGCGCCAGGGCGGAGAGCAGGAGCTGCTGGTCCTTGTTGGGCAGCAGCGCAGCCAGGACCAGCAGGTGCGGCTGACTCGAACCGGCAGCTGGGGCCGCCGGGTCGGTGCCAGGGACCGCGACGTGGATCCCGCCGTCGGTGTCCCGCAGGCCGTGGGCCGTCCGGAGCGCCGCCGCGGCCGTGTTGCTGGTGCAGATGACGCCGGCGGCAGCCCGGAGGGCACGGCGTTCCAGGTCGGGATGCGCCGCCAGCGGCATGTGCAGCAGGATCCAAGCGGGTGCCCCGGCCGCGGCCGCCGCCTCCAGCTCCTCCGGCGCCCCGCAGGCCACCAGCCCGTCGACCAGGGTGACCCGGCCGGCGTCGGGCGCGGTGAGCATGCGGCGCAGCGCGCCCCGCTCCGCCGGGCTGCCGACCGGCCAGCCGCCGTCGACGGGCAGGGTTTCGGTGGCGACGCCGAGCTGCGCGAGGGCGCGAAGCAGTGCGGCGTTGTAGGCGTTGCCGCCGGAGGTGTGGCGGACGTTGCCGGGCACCAGGAGCCGGACGCCGGGCGCTTCCACGGTGCTGCTAGCCGGCGTCGAACTCGAGCGAGTAGCTTGCCCAGGCGTCGGGGGTTTCGCGCAAGGTGACGTCGATGCCGGCGAGCGCCTGGCCGTCACTGCCGCCGCGGATCCGGCCGGCGACGGCGTCGGCGATGTACTGGGCGAGCGCTTCGGTGGTGCTGAGCTTGCCGGCGAAGTCCGGGTGCTCGTCGAGGTTCTTGTAGTTCAGGCCCGCCAGAACGTCGTCGAGCACCTCGCCGGCCTCGCCGATGTCCAGCACGATCGCGTCCTCGTTCAGGGCGGGGCGGCGGAAGGTCACCTCCGTGACGAAGGTGGCGCCGTGCAGGCCCTGTGCCGGGCCGAAGGCGGGCCGGGGCAGGCTGTGGGCGATCATGAAATTACGGCGGACGGTCAGGCTGAACACGGATTACCTCGTGCTTTCGGTTGCGGGGACTTCGGGGTATTCGATGACGTGGCAGAGCGCGTCCAGGCTGCCGTCGGAGAGCCGCTGGACGACGTCGGGCAGCTCGCTGAACGCCGAGGCGCCGGTGAGGAACGTGTCGAAGACCGGGTCGGCCAGCAGCGAGACGGCCAGGTCCAGCCGGTCGGCGTTCGTGCGGCGGTGGCGGCGGGCGCGGGCGACGACGCCCACCTGGCTGGCGCGGATGGAGAGCCTGCGGGCGTGGAAGTCTTCGCCCAGCGGAAGGGTGACAGCGCGGTCGGCGTACCAGGACATCTCGATGATGTCCCCCTCGTCGCCCACGAGCTGCAGGGCGCGCTGCAGTCCCGCCTGAGAGGCGGAGCAGTGGATCACGATGTCGCAGTCGTCCAGCGCGTCGTCGGGGTGGCAGAACCCGACGCCGAGCGTGTCGGCGAAGGCGCGCTTGGCGGGGTCGACGTCGATCAGCTGCAGCCGGCCCAGCGGGAAGGTTCCGAGGAGCTGGGCGACCATGCCGCCGACCAGCCCGGCGCCGATAACGGCGACCCGGTCGCCCAGGCGGGGCCCGGCCTCCCAGACGGCGTTGACGGCGGTCTCCACCGTGCCGGTGAGGACGGCGCGGCGGGCGGGGACGTTCTCCGGCACTTTCGTGAGCGCTTCAACCGGCACGATGTAGCGGTCCTGGTGCGGGTACAGGCAGAAGACGGTCTGGCCCTGCCACTCCGCGGGCCCCTGCTCGACGACGCCGACGGACAGGTAGCCGAACTTCACCGGTGACGGGAAGCTGCCTACTTGGTGCGGCGCGGCCATGTTCCCGGCGACGCACTCCGGCACGCGGGCGTTGTGCACCACCATCTCGGTGCCCTTGCTGATGCCGGAGTACAGCGCGCACACCAGCGCTTCGCCGGGGCCGGGCGCTGGCAGCTCCTCGCGCCGAAGTTCGCCCTTTTCCGGGCCAACGGTCCAGTAGGCGGTCGCTTGTCGTGTCTCGTTGTCGTTACTCATCTTGCTTACGAATCTAGTGCCGGAGCCGGGCTGGATGAAAGCAGCCGGGCCGCGCGGGGCGCGGACTACGGCTGCGGGCGGCTGCCGTTGCGCCCGCCGACGTGTCTTCGGGGGGCCGGCGCGGGGCTGCGGGCTGACGGGCCGTTTTGGGGTTGAGGGACTTGCTCCGGTACCCTAGTCAGGTTGGTGACGTGTCCGAGCGGCCGAAGGTGCAACACTCGAAATGTTGTTTGGTGTAAAAGCCAACGTGGGTTCAAATCCCACCGTCACCGCCAATGAAAACCCCCGGGAAACCGGGGGTTTTCTTCATTCACAGAACGTGACGTGCCCTTGGTGAGCGTAGGTTGGAACCGGCAACGCGTGAAGCACTTGCGGGACAAACAGATCTGCGGCGCTAGCCATTCCGAGGTGTTCCGACGCAAAGCTGCGGGGACCTGAAAATCCAGGGCTTGCAGTCTCCAGCGAATCTCGCAATCCTCCGAGGCTGACCGGGAGACGATTCTGCTTGATCCCTGACCGTCCTGCACAAATTACCGCTCACCACCTGAACTTCCTTAGAGTGGAGAGCGGCAGTTTTGAGTGGAAGGTGGCGATTGGCATAACCCCTCCGTTCCAATTTCATCGCGCCGCTGCCTTTACCGCCGCCATGTTCGCTTTGGCCGCTAGCGCCCACCTGCTGGCCGGCGGTTCTCTGCCTGACCCGACCATCGTCGCAGGCCTCTTCGCCCTGACTCTGGCACCGGTGATGATTGTGGCCAAAACCAGAATCACGGCACCGGTCATGACCGTTCTACTCGGCTCCAGCCAGCTGCTCCTGCACGAGGCCTTCAATGGTCTGTCGGTGCCAACGGCATTCACCCCCATCTCAGATGGTCATCTGCACGGCACCGGGCCCGTCCTGCCTTTGACGTCAACTCTGATGCCGGAGCACGCCGCAGCGCCGGGATCGCTGATGCTGATCCTGCACACCGCAGCGACGCTGGTCACCGCCCTGGTCCTGGCCCGGGGAGAAGCCGCCGTCTGGGCGCTGGCCGCGTGGCTCAGGCCCCTCATCAGGATCCTGACGGCGGTGGTCATTTTTGTCTGCCCGCATCTTCGGGCCCCGCTCGTCCTCGTCATTCCTTCCCGGTGGAGAAGCCTCAGGCTGCCCGCCCTGCGCGGGCCGCCTGCTGCCCCTTCCGCTCTCTGAGCGACACCTGGCTCTACCCCGCTGACCCCGTCCGCCTTGCCCGCAGGCAAGGGCTCGCTGTCGGCAGCATGCGTTTCCCCTGACTCGCGCCGCCGCACATGCGGCCCCTTGGCGCACCCTTTTTTGGAAGGCATTGTTCATGAAATCCTCGATCCGCCATACCCTAAAGACCCTCGCTGCGGTCACCGCAACGGCCGGCATGGTCGCTCTGGGCGCCAGCGCGGCGTCCGCCCACGTCACCGTCAACCCCGACGACACCGGAGCCAATGGCTACACGCATTTGACGTTCAACGTCCCGAACGAGTCCCCTACCGCAAAGACCAGCAAGCTCGAAGTCCAGCTGCCCACCGAGACCCCGTTCACCTCGGTCTCGGTCAAACCCGTCGAGGGCTGGAGCGCCCAAGTCATCACCAGCGACCTGCCCAAGCCGGTCACCGTATCCGGCACGACCGTCACCAAGGCCCCGAGCTCCGTGGTCTGGACCGCCGACGCAACGCACCAGCTTGGAAAGAACCAATACCAGGCGTTCTCACTCTCCGTCGGAAAACTCCCCGCAGCGGGCACGACCGTGACCCTGAAGGCGGCCCAGACCTACACCGACGGGACCGTCGTGAACTGGGACGAACAGAGCGCTGAAGGACAGCCGGAACCGAAGCACCCGGCCCCGTCCTTCACCACAACCGCCGAGGACGGCACGGACGCCGCCACGACCCCGGCTGCGGCTTCCCCCGCGACCGGGAGCCAGACCTCAGCAGCATCCAGCGACGCGACAAGCGTGTGGGGCATCGTCCTGGGCGCCGCCGGATTCATCCTCGGCGCAACGTCGTTGGGACTGGTCCTAGCCGGCCGGCGCACCGGCACCGCAGCCAAGTAGCGCAGGCTAGACGCACTTCGAGCCCGGGGCTGTGGCGGGGTCTCTGTCCCGCCACAGCCTCCGGGATCCCGCCCTTCTGAAAGGACCCGCCCATGAATACAGCACACCGCATTCGCCCGGGAGGCCGACTCGCGCGATGCCTAGCGACCCTCGCCACGGCAGCGCTCCTGATGGTTCCCGCCGCGGCCGCGCAGGCCCACGATGCCCTCGAGACCACCGACCCGGCCAACGACTCTACGGTCCGCACCGTCCCCGCGAAGATCGGCCTGACCTTCGACCACACGCCGGTTGCCCTCGGATCCGTCGTCCGCGTCGAAGACAGCACCGGCACCGACCAGGCTGACGGGCCCGTGACTATCGTTGATAACCACGTCACCCAGGCTGTGAAGACTGACTCCCCCGAAGGCAAGTACACGGTCATCTGGCGGGTCGTTTCCTCCGACGGCCACCCCATCGAAGGTACCTTTAAGTTCACCGCCGGGGCATCAAACACCACCGCCGCGCCGGCGTCATCGTCTTCCCCAACAACGGCAGGCACAGGATCCGGCTTCGAGACCGAACTGATAACGGTGGGCGCGGTAGCCGCTGTCCTAGTAATTGGGTTGATTGTGGTCGGGTTCTTCATCAAGCGGCGACTCCGAAGCCCGGAAAGCCAGGAGTAGGACGAGCTCGCGTCCGGGCTAGTCGACGGATTGATCGAATCGGCTGCGCGCAAGCCCATCCATGCCGATTCACCACGAAGGATTGGCGAACATCCGGCATGAGCAGCGTCGCCCAACAGCGGACAACTGTGGTGCATTTTGGTGCAGGATTACATGTGAGCACCTGTGTTTGCCTGTGAGCTAGTAGTCGAAATCGCTATGTTTACGGGAGTTGCGGCGCTGCGCCGATACCCCGCCTGACTGGGGTAATTGGTACAAATCCCACAGTCACCGCTACGTAGCGAGGCCCCTGCTTTCCTTGGTTTACGAGGAGGCAGGGGCCTCGCTTTGCCCGGCTCGTCGCGTCACCGCCGTCGTTTGCGCTGGGTTTCCGGACCGCGGCTGCGCTTCCGGACGGACGCACCCCGGGCCCGGGTAGCACTGGTCCAATTCCGGCGCCCAAATCCGTCCGCGCAGCGAAATCTCACCCACCGCCGCGGATTGATCCCCGGAAATTACAATCCGGGCATCAATCCGGGTCCTGCGTCGTGGCGTCGTTGACTCAGGCAACCGTGGAACATAAGGCTGGAGCCATGAGGCCTCAGCAGAGCACAACACGACTGGCAATGTCTTCCCTGGCAGCGGCGGCGGCCGCGGCGCTGCTGCTCAGCGGCTGCGCTACCAGCCAGCCGCAGGGGGCCTCGAACGCCGCCACCGGCACGCCGCCGTCGGCCTCGGCCAGCGAATCCGCCGCCGAGACCCCGGCGGCGACTGCGGACGGAACCACCTCGGCGCCGCCGTCGTCCGCCGCGGCCACGACGTCAGCGGCCGGGCCCGCCCGCTGCAAGGCAGCACATCTCACCGCATCCCTGGACAGCCGCGGCGGCGGGGCCGCGGGCAGCGTCTACATGCAGCTGATCCTGAAGAACTCCGGCACGGAACCGTGCCTGCTGCAGGGCTACCCCGGGGTATCCCTCACTGCCGGGGCCAGCGGCGCACCCATCGGGGCCGCCGCGAAGCGGGATGACTCGGCGCCGGCCACGGACGTGCTCCTCGCCCCGGGCAAAGCCGGCAAAGCCACCCTGCGCTACACCCAGGCCGCCAACTACCCCGACTGCACCCGCACCCCGGCCGCGGGATTCCGCGTCTACCCGCCCGAGGACACCGCCTCGCTGTTCGTCCCCGCGGCCAAGGACGCGTGCCGGGAATCCGCGGTCAACCTCCTGATCATCGGAGCCTTCACGGCCCTGTAACCCCTCCCGCCGGACACCGCCATCCGCGCCGCGAAAGAGTGTCGGAGCGGTAGGGCATGATGGAGGGATGAAGGGGCAGGAGCTCGCCGGCGGCACACTCGCAGCCGAAGCCATGGACCGGTTCAGCCGGCCGACCCGGGAATGGTTCCTGGGTGCCTTCTCCGCGCCCACGCCGGCGCAGGAGGGCGCCTGGAACGCCATCTCCTCCGGCGCGCATGCCCTGGTGGTGGCCCCGACCGGTTCCGGTAAAACCCTCGCCGCGTTCCTCTGGGCCCTGGACCGCCTGCTGGTTTCCGCGCCCGCCGAGCCCGAGCCGCTGCCCGGCGTCGACGCCGCCGCCAAGCCCGGGCGCCGCAAGACGCCGAAGCGGAAAACCCGCGTCCTCTACATCTCCCCGCTGAAGGCGCTGGGCGTCGACGTCGAACGCAACCTCCGCGCCCCGCTGATCGGCATCACGCAGACCGCCAAGCGGCTGGGCCTGCCCGCGCCGCTGATTACCGTCGGCGTGCGCTCCGGGGATACGACGGCGGCGGACCGCCGCTCGCTGCTCAGCCACCCGCCGGACATCCTCATCACCACCCCCGAGTCCCTCTTCCTGATGCTCACCTCCAAGGCGCGGGAGACCCTGGAGGAGGTGGACACCATCATCATCGACGAGGTGCACGCCGTCGCCGGCACCAAGCGCGGCGCCCACCTGGCGGTCTCACTGGAGCGCCTCGACGCGCTGCTGCCCAAACCGGCCCAGCGGATCGGCCTGTCCGCCACGGTCGAGCCGAAGGAACTCGTGGCGCAGTTCCTCGCGGGTTCGGCGCCGGCGGAAATCGTGGCGCCACCCGCCAAGAAGACCTGGGACCTGACCGTGTCGGTACCGGTCGAGGACATGTCCGACCTGCAGGGCGCCGCCGGGGCGTTCGACTCGGGTCCGGCGTCCGGGCTGCAGCCGCACGCCTCCATCTGGCCCCACGTCGAGGAGAAGATCGTGGACCTGGTGCTGGCCAACCAGTCCACCATCGTCTTCGCGAACTCCCGCCGCCTCGCCGAACGCCTCACCGCCCGCCTGAACGAGATTTACGCCGAGCGCCAGCTGATGGCCGCCGGCGGCGGCTGGGACGACGACGGCGGGCCGGCAGGCGGGTCCGGCCCACC
Organism: Arthrobacter sp. Hor0625; assembly: GCF_052567525.1. Classification (NCBI taxonomy): domain Bacteria; kingdom Bacillati; phylum Actinomycetota; class Actinomycetes; order Micrococcales; family Micrococcaceae; genus Arthrobacter; species Arthrobacter sp. Hor0625. Next base: position 858,720 of record NZ_CP199586.1, read on the forward strand.
CGCCTCGACGGCCACGCCCGCGCACATGATGGCCCAGGCCGGCAGCACCGCCGGCGCGGATCCGGTGCTGGCCCGGGCACACCACGGCTCCGTCTCGAAGGACCAGCGCGCCCTGATCGAGGACGACCTGAAATCCGGCCGGCTGCGCTGCGTCGTCGCCACGTCCTCCCTGGAACTCGGCATCGACATGGGCGCCGTGGACCTGGTGGTGCAGGTTGAGTCCCCGCCCTCGGTGGCCAGCGGCCTGCAGCGGGTGGGCCGCGCCGGCCACCAGGTCGGCGAGATCTCCCAGGGCGTGCTCTTCCCCAAGCACCGGGCAGACCTGGTGCACACCGCCATCACGGTCGAACGCATGCTCGACGGCAAGATCGAGCGGCTCAGCGTGCCGGCCAACCCGCTGGACATCCTGGCCCAGCAGACCGTCGCCGCCACCGCGCTGGGTGCGATCGACGTCGAGGAATGGTTCGCCACGGTCCGGCGGTCCGCCCCCTTCGCTTCCCTGCCCCGCTCCGCGTTCGAGGCGACCCTGGACCTGCTGGCCGGCCGCTACCCCTCGGACGAATTCGCCGAACTCCGTCCGCGTATCGTCTGGGACCGCAACGCCGGCACCATCGAGGGCCGGCCCGGCTCGCAGCGGCTGGCCGTCACCTCCGGCGGGACCATCCCGGACCGCGGCCTCTTCGGCGTCTATATCATCGGCACCGAGGTCGAGGGGACCGGTTCCTCCGGCGGCTCGGGCGGCTCCGGCGACGGCAAGGCGCCCGGCAAGGCCTCCCCTGCCAAGGGCGGCCGCCGCGTCGGCGAGCTCGACGAGGAGATGGTCTACGAATCCCGCGTCGGCGATGTCTTCGCCCTCGGCGCGACCAGCTGGAAGATCGAGGACATCACGCACGACCGCGTCCTGGTCTCCCCCGCCTTCGGCCAGCCCGGCAAGCTCCCGTTCTGGAAGGGTGACTCGCTCGGCCGCCCGGTGGACCTCGGCCGGGCGCTGGGCGCGTTCGTGCGCGAACTGTCCGCGTCCGACGTCGGGCCTGCCACCGAGCGCTGCAAGGCCAGCGGCCTGGACGACTTCGCGGCCAACAACCTGGTCCAGTACCTCGCCGAACAGAAGCTCGCCACCGAGGTGGTCCCCAGCGACACGACCCTGGTGGTGGAGCGGTTCCACGATGAGCTCGGCGACTGGCGGGTGGTGCTGCACAGCCCGTTCGGGCTGCCCGTGCACGCGCCGTGGGCCCTCGCCGTCGGCCAGCGGCTGCACCAGCGCTACGGGATGGACGGCTCGGCGATGGCCGCCGACGACGGCATCGTGCTGCGCGTGCCGATGATGGAGGATGAGCCGCCCGGGGCGGAACTGTTCCTGTTCGAACCCGAAGAGCTCGAACAGATCGTCACCGCGGAGGTCGGCGGCAGCGCGCTCTTCGCCTCCCGGTTCCGCGAGTGCGCCGCGCGCGCCCTGCTCCTGCCCCGCCAGACCCCCGGCAAGCGCCAGCCCCTGTGGCAGCAGCGCCAGCGCTCGGCGCAGTTGCTGGACGTGGCGCGGAAGTATCCGACGTTCCCGATCGTGCTCGAAACCGTGCGCGAGTGCCTGCAGGATGTCTACGACCTTCCGGCCCTGAAGGACATCGCCGCCTCGATCGACCGGCGGGAGCTGCGCATCCTGCAGACCACGACGCAGCAGCCCTCCCCGTTCGCCAAATCCCTGCTGTTCGGCTATGTCGCGCAGTTCCTCTACGAGGGCGACTCGCCGCTGGCCGAACGCCGGGCCGCCGCCCTGGCGCTGGATTCGACCCTGCTCAACGAACTCCTGGGCCGGGTGGAGCTGCGCGAACTGCTCGACGCGAAGGTCATCGAGGCCACGGAGCTGGAATTGCAGCGGCTGGCCCCGGACCGGCGGATGCGCGGCCTGGAGGGCGTGGCCGACCTGCTGCGGCTCCTGGGCCCGCTCACCCCGGACGAGGTCGCGCTCCGGCTCCAGGGCGAGGCGGCATCCGATACCGCTTCGCTGCCGGCCCCGGCCGAAGCCGTCGCGCCGGAGGCTCCCGGCGGTGCGGAGGCCCCCGGCGGCCCGGATGTCCCGGAGGCCGGAACGGAGGCTGCGGAGGCAGCTCCCGACCTTCCCCCCGCGGACGCATCCACGGCCGCGGCGCACCTGGCCGCGCTGCAGCGCGCCAACCGCGCCATCAAGGTCAACATCGGCGGCGTCGAACGCTACGCGGCGGTCGAAGACGCAGCCAGGCTCCGTGACGCCCTCGGCGTTCCCCTGCCCATGGGCGTGCCGCTGGCGTTCATCGAACCCGTCGCGGACCCGCTCGATGACCTGGTCTCACGCTACGCGCGCACCCACGGACCCTTCACCGCCGCGGAGGCGGCCGCCCGGCTGGGCCTCGGCGTCGCCGTCGTCGGCACCGCGCTGAAACGGCTGGCCGCGGACGGGAGGGTCGTCGAGGGCGAGTTCCGGCCCCATGCCGCAGCACCGGAGGGTGACCGCAACCCGGCCGAAGTCGGCACCGCGGAGGCGGCCGCTCCGGCCGTCGTGGTGCCTCCGGCCGGAGCCAGCGAATGGTGCGACGCCGAGGTGCTCCGGAAGCTGCGCCGCCGCTCGCTGGCCGCCCTGCGCGCCGAGGTGGAACCGGTGGACGCGTCGGCCTACGGACGGTTCCTGCCGGCTTGGCAGCATGTGCGGACGCCCGGCGGCCGTGGCCAGTCGGCGCTGCGCGGGCTGGACGGCATCATCACCGCCATCGACCAGCTCTCCGGTGTGCCGATTCCCGCCTCCGCGTGGGAACCGCTGGTGCTGGCCGGCCGCGTCTCCAACTACCAGCCGGCCATGCTGGACGAACTTATGGCCGCCGGCGAGGTGCTCTGGTCCGGCGCCGGGTCGCTGCCCGGAAACGACGGCTGGGTGAGTCTGCACCTGGCGGATTCGGCCGAACTGACCCTGAACCCGGCCCCGGAGTTCACACCGGGCGACGCCCAGCAGCGGCTGCTGGACCACCTGCAGAACAACGGCGGCGGCTACTTCTTCCGGCAGCTGACCGACATCGCCGGCGGTATGGACGCGGTCCTCAGCGACCAGGACGTCGTCGCGGCGCTCTGGGACCTGGTCTGGGCCGGCCGGATCACCGGGGACACCTTCGCCCCGGTCCGGGCCCTGATCGCCGGCGGCCACACCGCCCACCGGCAGGTCGCCCGCGCGCCGCGGGCCCGGGCACCGCGGCTCAGCCGGCTGGGCCGCGCGCACGGCACCGGGCTGCTCGGATCCGCCGGCTTGCCCGGCGGCCGGTACGGCTCCGCCGCCGGGGCGGCCCCCACGCCGCCGCTGGCAGCGGGGCGCTGGTCGGCGCTGCCCGCCCCCGAACTGGATGCCACGATCCACGCCCGCGCCACCGCGGAACTCCTGCTGGACCGCTACGGCGTCGTCACCCGGGGCTCGGTCATGGCAGAGAACATCCTGGGCGGGTTCGGCCTGATGTACAAGGTCCTGGCCCGGCTTGAGGAGGCCGGCCGCTGCCGCCGCGGCTACTTCATCGAGCACCTCGGCGCCGCCCAGTTCGCGGTGCCTGCCACGGTGGACCGGCTGCGGTCCTACGTCGAGGATGCCCAGGTGAACAAGTCCGAGCCGGTCGCCCTGGCCCTCGCCGCCACGGATCCGGCGAACCCCTACGGCGCGGCCCTGCCCTGGCCTGCCCTGGACGTGGAAGCCGGCACCGGCCACCGCCCCGGCCGTAAAGCCGGCGCACTCGTGGTCCTGGTCGACGGCGCGCTGGTGCTCTATGTCGAACGCGGCGGCAAGACCTTGCTGGCCTTCGACGACGACGCCGAGGTCCTCGCCGCCGCCGGCGCCGCCCTGGTGGGCGTGGTGACCCGCGGCGCCGTCGACAAGCTGATCATGGAAAAGGTCAACGGGCACGGAATCCTGGATACGCCCGTCGCCGCCGCGCTGGCGCAGGCCGGCGCCTACTCGACACCGAAGGGGTTGAGAATCCGTGCCTGAGGGGGATTCCGTTTTCCGCGCCGCGGCCCAGCTGCACGCCGCGCTGGCGGGCAAGGAACTGCTCGCTTCCGACTTCCGCGTGCCGCGGTTCGCCACGCTGAAACTGGGCGGCTGGACCGTGCAGGACGTGGTTCCCCGCGGCAAACACCTGCTGATGCGGGTGGCGGGGCCGCGGCCGCGGGACCGGCTGACGATCCACTCGCACCTGAAGATGGAAGGGACCTGGCAGATCTACCCGCCCGGGGGCCGCTGGCGCAAGCCCGGGTTCACGGCCCGGTGCGTGCTCCGCACCGCGAGCGCCGACGCCGTCGGGTTCTCCCTCGGGCTGCTGGAGGTCATTCCGACCGCCGATGAGGACAGCGTGGTCGGGCACCTCGGTCCGGACCTGCTCGGCCCGGACTGGGATATGGCCGAAGCCGAGCGCCGCATGCGCGCTGCGCCCGAGGTGCCGATCGGCGTCGCCCTCCTGGACCAGCGCAACCTTGCCGGCATCGGCAACATCTACCGCTGCGAGGCCTGCTTCCTCTCCGGCGTGCATCCCGCGGCGCCGGTCTCCGCGGTGCCCGACCTCGCGGCGATGATCACCGACGCGAAGGTCCTGCTGACCGCCAATCTCGGCCCCGGGCGCCGGGTCACCGTGCTGAACGCGCGCGGCGTTCCGGTGGGGCGCACGGCCGGGCGGCCCGGGTACTGGGTCTACCGGCGCGAACACCAGCCCTGCCTCAAATGCCGCACGCCGATCCGCCGCGGCGTCCTGGCCAAGGACAGCGGCACCGAGGAACGCGATATCTACTTCTGCCCGCGCTGCCAGCCGCCGCCCGGGAGCTAGGGGCGGCGCCGGTAGCGGCCTGACGAACGCCTACGACGCCGGCGAGGAGGTCCCTGCTGCCAGAGCGTCAGCCTCGGGCAGCTCTTTGCCCTTGCCGGCAGGTTCCGGCACGGTGAACCGTGGCAGCAGGAGCTGGACCAGCGGGCCGATCGCCAGGGCGTACAGCACCGTTCCCACGCCCACCGAACCGCCCAGGAGCCAGCCGGCGGCCAGGACGACCACCTCGATGCCGGTCCGAACTGTTCCTACCCTCCAGCCGCGCGCCGCGAGGCCGGTCATCAGCCCGTCCCTCGGTCCGGGCCCCAGGCGGGCGCCGATGTAGAGGGCGGATGCCACGCCGTTGAGCAGCACAGCTCCGATCAGCAGCGCAATCTGGCCGCCAAGGTATGAAAACTGCGGGATCAGGGCCAGCCCGATGTCGGCGAACACGCCCACCAGCACGGCGTTGCCCACGGTCCCCACTCCGGGCCGCTGCCGGAGGGGGATCCACAGCAGCAGCACCAGGAAACTGACGATGATGACCACCGTGCCGAGGCTGAGCCCGGTCCTGCCCGCCAGCCCCTGGTGGAACACGTCCCACGGCGCCACCCCGAGGCTGGCACGGACGACCATGGCCAGGGAAACGCCGAACAAGGCGAGGCCAATCAGGAGCTGGAGCAGTCGGCGCGTCATCATAGGCACCATCCTGCCACCGTCCCGCGCGCGGGAGTTCCTCGAGGCCGCCTTCGTTACGGCATTCCCCGCTCCGCTTCTTGCAGCTGCGCCGACATTGACGGTCCGTTTGGACGGTGGGACGGCCACGTAGAATGGAGCGGTGATGCAGTCCCCCCTTCCCGTGCGCGACGGCGTCAACGCCACCCGCCTCCGCCTGCCGGACGAGGGTCCGTGGGAGACGGCGATGGACTACATGATGCACCGCTGGGGGCACATCGACCCGCAGGGCATCGCCGACCGCTTCGACGCCGGCGAGATCGTGGGCGAGGCCGGCGTCCCCCTGGACCGGACCACCCCGCTGCAGCGCCACACCTTCATCTGGTACTACCGCTCGCTGCCGCCGGAGACGCGCATCCCGGTGGAACTGAACATCCTGCACCAGGACGAGCACCTCCTGGTCGTGGACAAGCCGCACTTCCTGCCCACCACCCCGGGCGGCACCTACATCCAGGAGTCGGCCCTGGTGCGGCTGCGGAACCAGCTGGAGCTGCCGGACCTGGTCCCGATGCACCGCCTGGACCGGATGACGGCCGGCATCCTGCTGCTTTCCACGAACCCCGAGACCCGCGGCAGGTACCAGGTGCTGTTCGAAAAACGCCGGGTGCAGAAGGAATATGAGTGCGTGTCCGCCGCGGACCCCGCGCCGGGGCATGCCGCGGTCGACTTCCCCGTGGTGGTCAGGAACCGGATGACCAAGTCCCGCAGCTACCTGCTGGCCGAGGTCATCGACGGCGAGCCGAACGCCGAGACCCGGATCGAACGGATCCGCACCTTCGGCGGTCCCGGCGACGCGTCGTCGGCCGCTCCCGACGACGGCGGCCCGCGCCGGGCGCTGTACCGGCTGGAGCCACACACCGGGAAGACGCACCAGTTGCGCGTGCACATGGCCTCGCTGGGTCTCGGGATCGTGAACGACGCGTTCTATCCCGAGCTGCTGGACAAGGCGCCGGACGACTACGCCAGGCCGCTGCAGCTGCTCGCCCGCGGCATCCGGTTCGTGGACCCCATTTCCGGCAAGCCGGTGGAGTACCGCAGCCGGCTCGAGCTCTCCGAGGCCCGCCCGGGCGATCCCGACGACCGGCACGGCGCAGCCGCCGGCCGGTAACCGGCTTCCCCGGCCGGCGCGGGAGCGGCCCGCGCGTGTCCGGTCCGCTTTGCGGTACCTTGTGCCCATGGAACTGGCGAGCGCGGACACCTGGGGAGCGGCAATCTATTGCTGGATCGTTCCCATCGTGCTCGGCGACGCCATCTTCCCGCCGGTCCCGTCCGAGATGCTGGTTATCACCGGCGGCGCTCTTTCCGCCGACGGCCGCGCGAACGTGTTCCTGGTGGTGCTTCTCGCCGCCTTGGCCTCCTGGATTGGCGACGTGCTGGTGTTCCAGCTGTTCAAACGCCGGCTCAGCCATGTGCTGGACCGCTGGCGCTGGGGGCGCACCTTCCACCGCGGCGTGCACCAAGCCATCGCCAAGGCGGGCAGGTCCTCCACCTACGGCGGCATCATCGGGATCCGCTTCATTCCCGGCGGCCGGCTCGCCACGACGGCGGCGGCCGGGATCGCCAACGTCTCCACCCGCGGGTTCAGCTTCTGCGCCGCGCTCGGGGGCACGCTCTGGGCCGCCTGGTCCGCGGGACTGGGCTACGTCACAGGGTCGGCCACGCGGCTGCCGTTCTGGGCCAGTTCGCTGATCGGCGTGCTCCTTGGCCTGGTGATCGGCGCCGTCGTCGGACTGATCGTCACGCGCCGCCGCGGCAGCCGCTCGCCCGTCGTGGAAGCCGGACCGTCGGCAACGGATCCGGACGCCGAGCTCGATTTCTAGGCGGCAACCCGCCGCTGCTGTGAGACCGGCTCTCTTAGACCGGCGCCCAGCGGCCGCGGTTGCGCCGCAGCACCATGAGGGTCCCGGTGACCGCAACGCGTTCGACGGCGTCACGCATCATGGCGGCCGACTCCAGCGCCTGGCGGTTTTCCGCCGCGTAGGCCGTGGCGTCCACCAGGAAGCGCAGGTTCAACTGCGGCACGCCCCCGGCGATTTCAAGCTGGTTGGCCTCCACGTGGTGCCGGGTCCCGAGCGCCTCGATGGCGGTCTCCATGACCGCCTCCGGCGGCGTTCCCGGCTTCAGCCCGGTGATTTTGAGTCTGGTCTGGAACGAGGGCATGAACCCACCCTAGCGGCCCCCGACCCTCCCGCAGATCCGGCCGCACTACAGCGACCCTCCCGCAGATCCGGCGGCATCCAAGAGGACTTTGAGCCGGACCTGAGGGAGTGTCCGAAGGGGCTACCCGGTGTTGCGCAGGCCTGCGGCCACGCCGTTGACCGTGATCAGCATGGCCCGCTGGAGGCGCTCGTCGATCTCGGCGTTGGGCATGTCCCTCTCCGCGGCGCCGGCCCGGACCCGGCGGAGCAGCTCCACCTGCAGGTAGCTGATCGGGTCCAGGTACTGGTCGCGGATCTCGAGGGACCGCTTGAGCGTCGGCTGCGCGTCCAGCAACAGGTCCTCGCCGGTCAGGTTCCGGATCTCGGCCACGGTCAGCTCGTACTCTGCCCGGATGGCCTTGAACAGGTGGTGCAGCTCCTCCGGAACCAGGGTGGAGACGTAGTAGCCGGCAATGTCCATGTCCGTCTTGGCGAGCGTCATCTCCACGTTCGAGAGCACGGACCGGAAGAAGTGCCAGCTCTCCATCATTTCCACAAGCTGGGCCGAGTGGCCGGCCTCGCGGGCGGCCTTGAGGCCCGACCCGACGCCGAACCAGCCCGGCACGATCTGCCGCGACTGCGTCCAGCCAAAGACCCACGGGATGGCGCGGAGCCCTTCGAGCCCGGCGCCGGAATCGGGCCGCTTGGAGGGCCGGGAACCGATGTTCAGCGAGCCCAGCTGTTCCACCGGGGTGGAAGCCATGAAGTACGCCGGCAGGTCCGGATCGTCGATCAGGGTGCGGTACCGGGCAAACGCGGCGTCGGAGACGGCGTCCATCACGTGGCCGTAGCGCTCGCGCTGGTCCTCCGAAGTGCGCGGGGTGCGGTGCAGGGCCGAGCCCTGCAGCACCGCGGCGAGCGAGAGTTCCAGGTTCTCGCGGGCCAGCTCGGGCAGCGAGTACTTGTCCGAGATGACTTCGCCCTGTTCGGTGAACTTGATTTCGCCTTCCAGCACACCGTTGGGCTGGGCCATGATCGCGTCGTAGGTCGGTCCCCCGCCGCGGCCCACGGATCCCCCGCGGCCGTGGAAGAGCCGCACCCGCACCCCGTGCCGGGCGGCGACGTCGCGGAGTTTGCGCTGTGTCTTGTGGATCTCCCACTGGCTCGTCATCACGCCGGATTCCTTGTTCGAGTCCGAATAACCCAGCATGATTTCCTGGACGTCGCCGCGCAGCCGGACCAGTTCCCGGTAGGACGAATCCGAGAGCAGCGCGTCCACGATCTCGGCCGACGCGCGCAGCTCCTCCACGGTTTCCAGCAGCGGGGCGAAGCCGATCTTCGCGTACGGCGCCTCACCGAAGAGGTTGACCAGCCCGGCTTCGCGGGCCAGCACCGCCGCGGCCAGCACGTCGTCGGCGCCGCGCGTCATGGAAATGATGTACGTCTCGATCACGTCGGGGCCGTAGGTGCGCAGCGCCCGGCGGATCTCGCGGAAGACGTCGTACGTTCCGTCCGCGACGCCGTCGAGCTTGATCGGGTGGCCGGAGAGCGGCCGGCGGGAGGCGAGCTCGGAGCCGAGCACCTCCAGGCGTTCCGCCCGGCTGAGCTCCGCGTACCGCACGCCGGGTCCGCCGAGGCGGTCCATCAGCTGGCCGACGGCGTCATGGTGGTGGTCGGCGTGCTCGCGGATGTCGAGGGTGGCCAGCTGCAGGCCGAAGGAAGCGACGGCGCGGCGGACCCGGGCGAGGGCGCCGTCCGCGGCGAGGCCCCCCTGATGGTTCCGCAGCGAGGCCTCGAGCAGGCCGAGTTCGGCCAGCAGCTCCGCGGTGGCGGCGTAGTCGCGGCCGGGCTCGTGCGAGGATCCGGCCGCGACCCGGCGGCCGGTGTTCAGCAGCTTGGCCTTGATGCAGGTGAGCTTGAGCCGGTACGGTTCCTGCGCGTTGAGTTCCAGCACCCGGCGGTCCAGGCCGGGAAGGTTCTTCAGGTCGACGTCGATCGAGTCCAGCAGTTCCTGGTCCGCCCCGGCCAGCGCGGTGGAGTTGGAGAGGATGGAGATCAGCCCGTCGATCAGGCCGATGCTGATCCGGATGGCGTGCTGGTTCTGGATCTGCAGGATTTCGCGGGTGACGCCGGCGGTGACGTTGGGGTTGCCGTCCCGGTCGCCGCCGATCCAGGAACCGAAGCGGATCGGCGCCTTCCCGACCGGCAGGGTGACGCCGTGCTCGCCGAGCAGGTCGGAGAGATCGGCGAGCATCTCCGGCATGGCGTCGCCGAGGATTCCGGTGAGGTAGTAGATCGCGTTCCGGGCTTCGTCCACCGGAGTGGGCCGGACCTGCCGGAGTTCGTCCGTCTGCCACATCTGGTCAATCACCTCGGCCACTTGGCGGTCCTGGCGGCGGCGGGCCGTGGTGCCCTCCCGGGTCGTTTCGGCCAGGATGTCCGAGATCCGGCGGATCTTGTCCAGCACCGACCGGCGCGACGCCTCGGTGGGGTGGGCGGTGAAGATGGGCCGGACGTCGAGTTCGTCCACGACGTCCTGGAGTACCCCGGCCCCGGCCTGTCCGGCAATGTCCGCGACGGCCTTGGCCAGCCAACCGTCCTTTTCCTGCCGGGTCCGGAGCCCGCGGACCCGGTGGACCTGTTCGGCGGCGTTGGCCAGGTGGAAGTAGAACGCGAAGGCCCGGACGAGGTCGGTCGCCTGGTCCAGCGGCAGGGAGCCGAGCAGCTCACGGACCTGGGCGACGACGTCGTACGAGCTCCAGGGTCCGGTGGCGTCCGCGCCGCCGCGGGCGGCTTCCTTGGATTCCTTGGTCAGCAGGCGCACCTGCTCCACAAGGTCGAGCAGCTCGGGGCCGTGCTGGCGGACCAAGGATTCGCCGAGGAGGGTGGACACCCGGCGGACGTCGGCGCGCAGCTCGGCGGCGAGATCGGTGCCGGAAGTCATTGCAGTGTCAGCCATGGAAACATCTTTCGAGGGTTCGACGTGGCTCGTACACTGCGCTGGATACTGTGAGCCGGGTTACTTGTACCCATGGGATGTTACCCGGCTCACGCTGTGGCCGTGAATCCGTCTCACATAGCGTCCAGCCCTTTGGGGTCCGGCGCGGGGCTATCCGGGCGTCCGGCGGACCTCGATCCGCCCCTCGTTCAGGCGCGTCTCGTAGCGGGGCTGCGGGCGGGTCGCGGGGCCGCGGACGACGCTGCCGTCCTTCAGGCGGAAGGTGCTGCCGTGCCAGGGGCAGACGACGCAGCCGCCGTCGATCTCGCCCTGTTCCAGCGGGCCGCCCATGTGGCTGCAGACGCTGTCCACGGCCAGGATCCGCGAACCCGAGCGGTACAGCAGCACCGAGACCTTGCCGGCCTCCACCTTGCGGTGGCTGCCGTCGGGCAGCTCGGCGTCGTCGAGCACCGGGGTCCACTTCGCCGGGCCGGTCCGGTTGGCCGTCCGGTTCACGTTCACCCCACTGGCGTAGCTGAGGTGGCCGCCAAGGAAGCCGCCGACCATCAGGATGCCGAATCCGGCCAGGCCCAGCGTTTTGCCCAGCCCGCGGCTTCCCTTCGACCGGGCGACGCCGGACGCGGCGTAGAGGCCGAGTGCTGCGCTGTTGGCCGCGGCGTGTACCAGCCCCACCCGGCGGGGTTTCCCGTGGGTGTCCGACCAGTCGTTGAGCCCGGCCGCGGCCGTCGGAACGGCGGCGGCGATCCCGATGGCCACCAGGAGGTCCGCGGCGGGCTCCATGGCCTCACCGCCCAGGACGTCCAGCAGGGCCGCCATGCTCCAGGCGCCGATGGGGAGATCGGTCAGCAGCGGATGGACCGGGTGGCCGATGACGGTGCCGCTGAGGACGTTCCGGACAACTCGCGGCTGCACCGCCTTGCCGACCACCCCGGCGAGGGCGGCGGAAACCCCATCCAGCCGGTCAAAGCGCTCGATGGAAGCTACGAGGGAATCCAGCGGGTTCATGTCTGCTCCTGGGTTTCGGGCCGGAGAACTGCGCAGGGCACCCAGTGTTCCACCCGGCCCGCGGGCGGATCAAGGTCCGCAGGGACTCCTAGCGGGCAATCTTGAAGTTGAAGTCCGCGTTGCCGAAGGCGCCCCACAGCCGCAGCCAGATCGGCAGAAGCATCTCCGTGCCGCGGGCCGTGGTGATATCGCCGAGGTCGATGATGTCGCGGTGGCCCAGCGCCGCGAGCAGCCCCGCCACCACCGCCTTGGCATCCGCGTCGTTGCCGGAGATAAACACCGAGTGGTCCCCGCCGGCCACGCTCGCCGGGTCGACCATGACGGCCGCGTTCATCGTGTTGAGCGTCTTCACCACCCGGGCCTCGGGGAAAGCGCGCTGGAGCTGCTCGCCCAGGCTGTCCGTGTTCACCGGATTCAACGACGGCGGAAAGCCCTGGGAAAAGTCGAGCGGGTTGGCGATGTCGACGACGACCTTGCCGGCAAGGTTGTCGGCGCCGGCCGCGGTCAACGCGTCCAGGGAGCCCGTGCCGTTGGTGGCGTTGACCACGATCTCGCTCCCGGCGGCTGCCTCCGCGAAACCAGTCAGGGGGATCCCGCTGTGGTCGGCGTGCCACTGCGAAAACGGCGCGCCGCCCATCGGACCGGCTTCGGTCCGGGCCAGCGTTGCCTGCGGGTCGCGGGTGCCGATGACGACGTCGTGGCCCAGCGCGGCGAGGGCGGCCGCGACCGTGGGGCCGACCGTGCCGGTGCCGAAAACTGCAATTTTCATGGGGACCTCATTCTGGAAAAAGGGATCGGGCTTGGAACGGGTAGACAAGTTCGTCTACCGCAAACGCGACGCTATCAGACAGAACTGTCTACGGCAATCACTGTTTGGACAGACTCGTCTGCGTACCATGAAGTTATGACTCCGTCCGCAGCCACCGCCGCAGCCACCGCCCCCGCCGAGGCCGGCCCGCGGGCAGCGCGGACCCCGGCCGGAGCAGCCCGGGAGAAAATCCTCGCCACGGCCTTCCGGCTCTTTTACGCCCAGGGCCTCCGAGCCGCCGGCGTCGACACGATCATCGCCGAGTCGGGCGTCGCCAAAGCAACCTTCTACAAGTACTTCCCAGCCAAGGACGACCTGATCCTCGCGTACCTGGAGCAGGTGGACGGAGTGTGGACCGGGCAGTTGCGCGCCGCCGCTGAAGCTGCCGGGCCGGACCCCGCGGACCAGCTGGTGGGACTCTTTGACGCGCTCTCCAGCGCCTGCCGGCGCGACGGTTACCGGGGCTGCGCGTTCATCAACGCCGCCGCCGAATCGCCGTCGGGCACGCGCGTGCATGAGCGCACAGTCGCCCACAAACAACACATCCTGGCCTGGATCCGGAGGCTGGCCGAGCAGGCGGGGGCCACCGACCCGGACCAGCTGGCGCGCAGCCTCACCCTGGTCCTCGACGGCGGGCTGGCCAGCGGCGTGCTCGACGCCGACCCCGCCGCCGCCACCGCCGCCCGCAACACCGCGGCGCAGCTGGTGGCCGCCGCCCTTCCGTCCCCGCCCGCCCGCCACTGACCTGCCGGAGAATCTTGTGACCACTGACGCTCCCGCCGCCGACGCCCAGCTGGCCCGCTGGCAGCGCTTCCGGAAGAACCGCAACGAAGCCCTGGCAGCCGACTACGGCTGGCTCACCCTGACGTCCTTCCAGTGGCTCCCGGCGTCACCCGCCGCCGTCGAACCCGCCCCGGGACTGTGGTCCACCGACGGCTCGACGGCGGTCCTGACCGCCGCCGCGGCCGACGGGCTGACGCTCGTGGAGACCGGCGAAGCCGTGGACGGTACCGTCAGCGCCGTCCTTGCCGACGAGGAGTCCCTGCTCTGGGTCCAGTTCGGCGGGGCGGACGGGCGCCGGGTCCGGGTGGAACTGGCCATGCGGGCCGGCCGGTACGCGATCCGCACCCGCGATTCGGCGTCGCCGGTGTTCACCGGGTTCGACGGCGTGCCCACCTTCGACTACCGGCCGGACCTTGTCATCGAAGCCCGCTTCGAGCCCTACCCGGAGCCGGTGGACGTGCCGATCGGGACCGCGAATCCACTGGTGGACGGGGTGCACCCGTCCGTGGGCGAACTCGTCTTCCGGCTCCCCGGGCAGGCGCATGAGTGCCGCCTGCAGGCCGAGGAAGAGAAGCTCGGCGCTTTGACGGTGACGTTCCACGACGAGACCAACGGCGACACGACGGACGAGTGGCGCAAGGTCTCGACGGCCCGGCCGAGGCCCGATGGAAGCGTGATCCTGGACTTCAACCGGGCGATCAACTACCCCAGCGCCTTCACCCCCTACGGCACGTGCCCCATGCCGGTGAAGAACAACAGCCTGGACTACCGGATCGAAGCCGGCGAGAAAGCCCCCTTCGCCTAATCCCCCAGCGCGAACGGACACTTCGCGCCCAAAAACGCGCGGGCGCAGGGGCCTGAAGTGTACGTTCGCGCACCCGCAGGGGCCTGAAGTGTACGTTCGCGCTCTGGGGGTTAGACGATGGCCGACACGCCCGTCACGGCCCGGCCCACGATCAGGGTGTTGATCTCGTACGACCCCTCGTAGGTGTAGATCGCTTCGGCGTCGGCGAAGATCTTGGCCATCCGGTAGTCGGTGACGATCCCGTTGCCGCCCAGCAGGGACCGGCCCATCGCGACGGTCTCGCGCATCCGGGCACTGACATAGGACTTCGCCAGGGCCACCTGCGGCATGTCCGCGGCACCGTCGGCCTGCAGTTGCGCCAGCCGGACCATCATGCCCATGCTCGCCACCGCGTTGCCCAGCATTGCCACCAGCTGCTGCTGGACCAGCTGGAACTTCGCCAGCGGCCGGCCGAACTGCTCGCGTTCGACGGCGTACTGCCGGGCGACGTCGAACGCGGCCAGCTGCTGGCCCACGCCCTGCCACGCGACCATGATCCGCGAGCCGCGGAGCAGCTCGTTCGTATCCTCGAAGCTGTTGATCCCGGCGAAGCGGTCGGCCTCGGCCACCCGGACATCGGTGAACTCAATGTCCGCGTTCTGCACGGTGCGCAGCGCGATCTTGTTCTCGATGCGGCTCCGGCGCACCCCCGGCAATGCCGCATCGAGGATGAAACCGCGGACGGCCCCGTCGGCCTCGTCGCGGGCCCAGACCAGCATGTAGTCGCAGAACGTGCCGTTGCCGATCCAGCGCTTGGCGCCGTTGAGCACCCAGTAGTCGCCGGCGTCATCTGCGACGCGCCGCGCCGTGGTCTCCATGCCGCCGGCGACGTCGGAGCCGTGGTCCGGTTCGGTCAGCGCGAAGGCCCCCGTGGTGCGCAGGGCGGCCGCGTCGGCCAGCAGCCGGGCCTTCTGGTCCTCGGAGCCGAAGCCGTAGAGCGACTCCACGAACAGGTCGTGGTGGACGAGGAAGAAGGTGGCGAGCGAGGTGTCCACCCGGGTCATCTCGGCGATGACGAGGCCGGCGAAGAGGTGGCTGTAGCCGCGCTGGGCCGGGGCGCTGAGTTCCAGTGCGGCCAGCTTGGGCAGGATGTGCGCCGGGAATTCGGCGTCGTTCCACCACTGGGTGGCGTACGGCGCCACCTCGCGGGCCAGGAAGTCCCGCAGTTCCGCCAGTTTGGCCTGCTCGGCGGCACTGAGCAGCGCCTCGAACCCGTAGAAGTCCGCGGTGGGCAGCCCGGCGGCGGCAGACCCGCCGGCCGAAGCACTGGAGCCGCCGGCGGGAGCGTCCACGCCGAGGCTCACTTCGGTCCCATCCGAATGGCGCCGTCGAGCCGGATCGTTTCGCCGTTGAGCATCGCGTTATCCACGATGTGCGCGGCGAGGTTGGCGTACTCCGCGGGGCGGCCGAGCCGGGACGGGTGGGGTACCTGCGCCCCGAGCGAGTCCTGCGCTTCCTGCGGCAGGCCCGCCATCATGGGAGTCTCGAAGATGCCGGGGGCGATCGTCACGACGCGGATCAGCGAGCGCGCCAGTTCCCGGGCGATCGGCAAGGTCATCGCGGCCACGGCGCCCTTGGAGGCGGAGTAGGCGGGCTGGCCGATCTGGCCGTCGAACGCGGCGACCGAGGCGGTGTTGATGATGACGCCGCGCTCCGGGCCGCCCAGCTCGGAGGCCACCGGCTCGGTGGCGGCCATCGCGGCGGCGGCCAGACGAATGACGTTGAAGGTACCGATGAGATTGATCTGGATGACGCGGCTGAAAGTCTCCAGCGGCAGCACGCCTTCCCGGCCCAGCACCTTCCCCGGGGTGGCGATGCCGGCGCAGTTCACCACGATCCGGAGGGGGCCCAGGGAGGCGGCGGCGTCGACAGCGGCCTGCACCTGTTCCTCGCTGGTGACGTCCGCGGGGACGAAGACGGCCCGGTGGGCCGCTGCGGGCGCGCCGCCGCCGGCCGACGCGTTGAGCTCGGCTGCGAAGGCTTCCCCGGCCGAAGTTGGCAGGTCGACCAGCACCACAGACGCGCCGGCGTCGAACAGCCGCCGCGCGGTCGCGGCCCCCAGCCCGGACGCACCGCCCGTAATCAGCGCAACAGTACCCAAGACGTCCATGCATCCTCCTTGATGTGGAACGAAACCCCGGCCCAGGCACCTGTCGCGCCCGCCGGCCGGGGAACACTTAGTTAGTTTAGGTTAACTGGAATAGGAATGTTGCGCACCCCCGCGCCGGGTGTCCGCGCCGAGGCGGCGGCCGCCACTAGGCTTGGTCCATGACCGCAGCACCCGCCCACTCCCCCGCCCCGAACTGGTCCTTCCGCGCCGACGAGGCCGCCCGTTCGGTGACCCGGCTGTTCGGGCAGCGCCTCTTCTTCCTGCCCGGCACCCACATTGCCGCCACCACCCGCCCCTCGGGCCGGCTGAAGAACCTCGCCCGGCCCTGGCATTACTGGTGGCAGGCGCACTACGTCGACTGCCTGGTGGACACCGGCCGCCGCGAACTCGGCACCGACGGCCACACGCCGGGGAAGTTCGACGGCGACAACCTGCCCAGCGCCGGCAGGCTCGCCTCCCGGCTCGTCACCGGCATCCGGCTCCGGAACTTCCTGACCGTCGTCAACAACTACTACGACGACATGGCCTGGCTCGCCCTGGCAACCCTGCGGCTGGAGAAGCTGGCCGCGGACAGCCGAAAGACCGCCGGCCGCCGCCGCAACGCCAAAGTGCTCCGGAGCCTGACTCTCCAGTTCGATTCGGCCTCGACCGACGACCTCGGCGGCGGCACCTTCTGGAGCAAGAAGCGGGACTTCAAGAACACCCCCGCCACCGCCCCGGTGGCCCTGTACTACGCCCGGACCGGGCAGGCCGCGAAGGCCCAGGCCCTGCTCGACTGGCTGGACGCCAAGCTCTACGACCCCGATCAGGGCATGTACCGCGACGGCCTGCGGATCGCGCCCGGCGGCGAGCTGGTCCTCGAAGGCGCTATTTACACCTACAACCAGGGCCCGGTGCTGGGCGCGCTGCTGGAACTGGGCGGCGAGTCCAACCTCGCACGGGCGGCCGCGCTGGTGGCGGCCGCCGGACGCAGCCTCACGGTCGACGCCCCGCTGATGGGGCGGAAGGCGACCGTGCTGCGTTCCGAGGGGACGGGCGACGGCGGCCTCTTCACCGGGATCCTGGTCCGTTACCTCGCCCTGGCCGCGGTCGACGAGCGGCTGCCTGCGGAGACCCGGGCCGAGGCAGCCCTGCTGGTGACCGACACGGCGGAGGCCTTCTGGGAAGGCCGTCGCCTGGTCGCGGCCCAGGAGCCGCTGGCACGCCGGGGAGCCCGGCTGGTCTTCTCGGCCCGGCCCGAGCTGCCGGCGCGCCGCACGTACCCGGCCGGATCCGCCGTCGAACTTTCCACCCAGCTGCAGGCCTGGATGGTGCTGGAGGCAGCCGCCTCGATCGCCGGGAAGGTCCCCCCGGTGGGCGCGCCCGCCCAGGCATCTCTGCCGGCCGCGGCCCAGCCGGCCGAGGCCCAGGCAGCCGCCCCCGGAGACGACGCGGATCCGGCCTCCGTGGAGCCCGCACCGCCGGCCTCAGGGAATTAAGTCACGCAATAGTTTCGTAATTCGTGTGATCCTGCTCACTTAAGGGCTTCTCGGCTTGGTTACTTAGGTACGGCTAACTACAGTTTTTCGTAGTGAGCATGCCCTAACTTCCCCGCTCACGGAGGTTAGGCACCAACGCCCATTTCCTTGCAGAAAGCAGTCCCATGAAGATCCGCACCAACGCGCTGGCAGGCATCGCCCTGGCCGCTTCCGCCGCCCTCGGCCTGTCCGCCTGCGGCGCCGGCACCTCGACCTCCGGCAGCACTACCGGAGCCGACGGCAAGCCCGCCGGAGAAATCACGGTCTACAACGCCCAGCACGAATCCCTGACCAAGGAGTGGGTGGACGCCTTCACCGCGGAGACCGGCATCAAGGTCACCCTCCGCCAGGGCGACGACACCGAGATGTCCAACCAGATCATCCAGGAAGGCGCAGCCTCCCGCGCCGACGTCTTCCTCACCGAGAACTCCCCCGCCATGGCCCAGGTCGAAAACGCCGGGCTGTTCGCGGACGTGGACAAGGCCACCGTCGACCAGGTCCCCGCCGAATTCCGCCCCTCCACGAACAAGTGGACCGGCATCGCCGCCCGCTCCACCGTGCTGGTGTACGACAAGACCAAGCTGTCCGCCGACAAGCTGCCGAAGTCGATGCTGGACCTGGCCAAGCCGGAGTGGAAGGGCAAGTGGGCGGCATCGCCGTCCGGCGCCGACTTCCAGGCGATCGTCTCCGCCCTGCTCGAACTCAAGGGCGAAGCCGCCACCGAGGAATGGCTCAAGGGCATGAAGGGAAACTACAAGGCCTACAAGGGCAACAGCACGGCCATGAAGGCCGTCAACGCCGGCGAGGTGGACGCCGCCCTGATCTACCACTACTACTACTACGGCGACCAGGCCAAGACCGGCGAGAACTCCAAGAACGTCACGCCGTTCTACTTCAAGAACCAGGATCCCGGCGCGTTCGTGTCCGTCTCCGGCGGCGGCGTACTGAAGTCCTCGAAGAACGCGGCAGCCGCCCAGGCGTTCCTGAAGTTCATCACCGGCAAGAAGGGCCAGGAAGTCCTGCAGAAGGGCAACTCCTTCGAGTACGCCGTCGGCTCGGACGTCCCGTCCAACGACAAGCTGGTTCCGCTCAAGGAACTGCAGGCGCCCAAGGTCGACCCGGCCAAGCTGAACTCCGCCAAGGTCACCGAGCTGATGACCAAGGCAGGCCTGCTCTAAGCAGTGGCAAAAACGCTAACGGCTTCCGGAACCACCGGAGGCACGACGACGGCGGGCAGGGGCAAGCGCCCCCGCCCGCCTTTCGGCGTTTCCGCAGTGGGCGTCCTGGCCGTCCTGATCGCGCTCTTTTCGCTGATCCCGCTCGGCTACGTGGTCTTCATGACCGTCGCCACCGGCTGGGACACCGCCGTCGCCCTGATCTTCCGCTCCCGGGTGGGCGAGCTGCTGCTGAACACCGTGCTGCTGATGCTTGTCACCGTGCCGTTGTGCGTCGTCCTCGGCGTCGGCGGCGCCTGGCTGGTGGAACGCACCAGCCTCAAGGGCCACAAGGTCTGGGCCGTGCTGCTCGCGGCCCCGCTGGCCATTCCCGCGTTCGTCAACAGCTACGCCTGGGTCTCCGCGGTGCCCTCGCTCGGCGGGCTCTGGTCCGGCGTCCTGATCGCCACGCTCTCCTACTTCCCCCTGGTCTACATTCCCGCCGCCGCGACGCTCAGCCGGCTGGACCCCGCGATCGAGCAGTCCGCCGCCTCTC
This sequence comes from Arthrobacter sp. Hor0625, assembly GCF_052567525.1. Classification (NCBI taxonomy): domain Bacteria; kingdom Bacillati; phylum Actinomycetota; class Actinomycetes; order Micrococcales; family Micrococcaceae; genus Arthrobacter; species Arthrobacter sp. Hor0625. The sequence continues at coordinate 878,128 of NZ_CP199586.1, forward strand.
TGGGCCTCGGCGCGTGGCGGGCCTTCTTCCGCGTGGTGCTGCCCCAGCTCCGGATCGCCATGACCGGCGGCGCGCTGCTGGTCTCGCTGCACCTGCTGGCCGAATACGGGGCCTTCGCGATGATCCGCTTCGACACCTTCACCACCGCGATCATGGTCCAGTATCAGTCGACCTTCAACGGAACGGCCGGGAACATGCTCGCCAGCGTGCTGGTGTTCTTCTGCCTGATCCTGCTCCTGGTGGAGGTCCGCGGCCGCGGCACCGCGCGCTACGCCCGCGTCGGCTCCGGCGCCCAGGCCCGCGCGCTGCGCCTGCCGCTCCACGTCTACCAGGTGCCGGCACAGCTGGCCCTGCTGGCCCTCACCGCGCTGGCCTTCGGGCTCCCGCTGACCTTCGTGCTGCGCTGGATCTTCGCCGGCGGACCGGAGATCTGGGCCGCCGACGAGTTCGCGCCGGCGCTGCTGCAGACCCTCGGCTACGGCCTGGGCGGCGCCGCGGCCACCGTCGTCGTCGCCTTCCCCATGGCCTACCTCGCCGTGCGGCACCCGGGCTGGTTCAGCAAGGCCCTGGAACTGTCGAACTATGTCACCAGCTCCATGCCCGGAATCGTCGTCGGCCTCGCGTTCGTCACGGTGAGCATCCGGATGGCCCCGGACCTCTACCAGACCACGGCCGTGCTGCTCGCCGCGTACGTGCTGCTGTTCCTGCCGCGGGCCCTGGTCAACCTCCGCTCCGGTCTCGCCCAGGCGCCCAAGGAGCTTGACGAGGCGGCGCAGGCCCTCGGCAAGCCGCCGCTGCTGGCGTTCCTGCGGGTCACCCTGCGCCTCACGGCCCCGGCCGCGGCGGGCGGTGCGGCGCTGGTCTTCCTCGGCATCGTCAACGAACTCACCGCCACCCTGCTGCTCTCCCCCAACGGCACCCGCACCCTGGCCACCGAGTTCTGGAGCAAGAGCAGCGAAATCGACTACGCCGGAGCGGCCCCCTACGCGCTGCTGATGATCCTGATCTCGGCGCCGATGACCTACCTCCTCTTCCAGCAGTCCAAGAAAGCAGCGGGACAGTGACCGAACAAAACCCCTCCCGGCTTCCGGAGCCCCGGATCGCACCGTCCGTGGCGCCCAGCACCAACAGCCACCTGGACGTCCAGGCCGTGACCAAGAACTTCGGGTCCCAGGCCGTCCTCAAGGGCGTCAACCTTGCCGTGGCCAAGGGCGGAACGACGGCGATCGTGGGACCATCGGGGTCCGGCAAGACCACGCTGCTGCGGCTGATCGCCGGGTTCGAACACCCCGACACCGGAACCATCTCGCTCAACGGCAGCCCGGTGGCCGGCGACGGCGTCTGGGTTCCGGCGCACAAGCGCCACGTCGGTTACGTCGCCCAGGACGGTGCGCTGTTCCCGCACCTGAACGTGGGCCAGAACATCTCCTTCGGGCTCGACGCCGGGAAGCTCCCCGGCGGCCACCGGGCCGTCAAGTCCCGGGTCGCCGAGTTGCTGGAAATGGTCGCCCTGGACCCGGCGATGGCCCGACGCCGGCCGCACCAGCTCTCCGGCGGCCAGCAGCAGCGCGTTGCCCTGGCCCGCGCGCTGGCCCGGGAGCCCGAGCTGATGCTGCTCGATGAGCCGTTTTCCGCCCTCGACGCCGGCCTGCGCGTCGCCACCCGCCGCGCCGTCGGCAAGGTGCTGCAGGACGCCGGCGTCACCACCATCCTGGTCACCCACGACCAGGCGGAGGCGCTCTCCTTCGCGGACCAGGTCGCGGTGATGCGCGGCGGCAAACTCGCCCAGATCGGCAACCCGTTCGTGGTCTACACCCGGCCGGCGGACCGGGCCACCGCCGAGTTTCTGGGCGACGCCGTCATCCTGGACGCCTGGATGGAGGGTTCCCTGGCCACCTGCTCGCTGGGCGGCATCCCGGTCCGGCGTCCGCCGGCACAGGGACGGGTCCAGCTCATGCTCCGGCCCGAACAGATCCGGATCGCCGAGGACGGCCCGATCCGCGGCACCGTGGTGGACACCGACTACTTCGGCCCGGAAACCACGGTGCGGCTCAAGCTCTCCGTGCCGCCGGTGCTGGCCCAGGGCGCCGTCGCCGACCACCGCTACCCCGGCGGCGGGGAAATCATCACCATCCGGCACTGGAACGCCTCCATCGCCCGGCCCGGCATGCAACTCTGCCTCCGGGTGGTCGGGGAAGCCGTGGCCTTCCCGATGGAGGACACCACCGAGGACTGAGCCCCGCCCGCAGGCTAGGTCCGGCCCCGCCCTCCGGCATAGGGTGGGCGCATGACTGTTCAGCCTGCGCTTCACCGACAGCACTGCTCCGTGGCAGCCCCCACCCAGGTCTGGCTGGACGCCGACGGCCGCCTGGGCGGCGGGGATGGCGGCGGGGACGACGGAGGGCAGACCGGCTGGTTCACCGGACTGCTGCACGGGGACACCCGGATGCTGTGCCGCGCCGAGGTGACCGTCAACGGCTTCGCACCGGAGCCGGCCACCGTGGAGGCCTCCCCCGGCGGCGTGCTCCGCGTCCGCGGCCTGGTCCGCGGCATCGAGGGCCCCACCGAAGACCCCGCCGTCGAACTCCTGCAGACCTGGACCGTGACGCCCGGCGCCGTCCGCGTGGCCCTGCGGCTGAGCACCTCGCTGGAGGCGCTGGACGCGGAGATCGAGGTGCGGCTCGCTGCGGACTTCACCGACATGGCCGCGATCCGGCTGGGCCGGTTCCGGGACCCGCTGCCGCCGTCGGCAGCGGATGACTCCTCCCTGCGCTGGGCCGAGGACGGGAAGACCCTGACCGTGGCCGCGCCCGGCCGGGTCGGCCCGGGCGAACGGCTCACCTGGCGCGGCACCGCCGGCCGCGGGGCACCCTTGACGGCGGAGTGGCAGGCGGTGCTGTCCGACGACGGCGACGCCGTGGTGGCCGCCCCGCCGTCGACCACGGCCCGGGTGCAGCGCCGCCCCGAGGGCGCTCTGGGCCTGCTCCTGGACAACGCGCTCGACGAGCTCGACGGGCTCCGGCTGGCGACCCGCACGGCACCCGACGCGCCGTTCCTGGCCGCCGGCGCCCCCTGGTACTTCACCCTCTTCGGCCGGGACTCGCTCTGGGCGGCACGGCTGCTGCTGCCGGTCGATACCGGGCTGGCCGCCGGCACCCTCCGGGCCCTGGCCGCCTACCAGGGCACCGGGACCGACCCCGCCGCGGCCGAGGAGCCGGGCAAGATCCTCCATGAACTGCGCGCCAAGGAACTCGTCCTCGAAAGCCAGTCCCTGCGGCTTCCCCCGGTGTACTTCGGCGCGGTGGACTCCACCCCGCTCTGGCTGTGCCTGCTCGCCGAACTGGGCCGGACCGGCGCCGAGGACGCCGCGGTCCGGTCGCTGCTGCCCAACGCCGCCCGCGCGGCGCAGTGGCTGCTGGCGGCCGGCGCCGCCACGGACAACACGGCCAACCGCGGGTTCCTCAGCTACCTGGACACTTCCGGGCACGGCCTGAGCAACCAGGGCTGGAAGGACTCCCGCGATGCGATGCAGTTCCGGGACGGGCGGCAGGCCGACGGGCCGATCGCCCTCGCGGAGGTGCAGGGCTACGCCTACCAGGCGGCCGTGGCGACCGCGGACCTTTTCGACGCCTACGGCGAACCCGGGGCCGCGGAACTGCGCGACTTCGCGGCGGCGCTGCGGCAGCGGTTCCGCGAACGGTTCTGGGTGGAGGACGACGGCGGACGGTTCCCCGCGATGGCCCTCGACGGCCACGGCGAGGCGCTGGACATCCCCGGGTCGAACATGGGACACCTGCTGGGCACCGGACTGCTGGATCCCGACGAGGCACGGCTGGTGGCGGACCGGCTGCTGAGCCCGGAACTCTTCTCCGGGTACGGGCTGCACACGCTGTCCCGGCGGGCGGCGGGCTTCTGGCCGTTCAGCTACCACTGCGGGTCGGTCTGGAGCCATGACACCGCGATCGCCGTCAGGGGCCTGTTGGGCGAGGGATTCACCGCCGAGGCGCAGGTCCTCGCCGGCGGCCTGCTGGCGGCGGCCGGCGCCTTCGGGAACCGGCTGCCGGAACTCTTCGCCGGTGTCAGCGCCGCGGAGTCCGGCCAGGCGGTGCCGTATCCGGCTTCGTGCCACCCGCAGGCGTGGTCCTCGGCGTCCGCGGTGGTGCTGGCCCAGGCCCTGGGCGCCGCGGTCTAAGCGCCGCGGTCTAAGCGCCGCGGTCTAAGCGCCGCGGTCTAGGCGCCGCGGCCTACGGGCAGTACAGCTAGGGCAGCCGGCGGGAGGGAGCCGCGGCCTCCGTGGTTCCGGGCAGGACCTCCGGGGTGGCGGCCGCGGTCCCGGCAGCGGCCTCCGGTGTGACCGTGACGGCAGGGACGGCCTCGCCGGCGGGGTCCCGGCGGGCGGCGCGGAGGCCGTCGACCAGGATGGCGAGGCCGGTCACGGCCACCGCCAGCCCGAGCGACGCCACGACGTCGGTGAGCCAGTGATAGCCAAGGTAGAGCCGGCTGAACGCCACCAGCAGCGTCCCCAGCGCGGCGCCGGTAAAGGCGAGCACCGCCGTCGAGCGCCGGCCCGGGCCGCTGCGGCCCAGCAGGAGGTAGACGAGCACCAGCAGGAAGACGCCGGTTCCGAAGGTATGGCCGGACGGGAAGGACAGGGCGTCGTCCGGCCCCATCAGGAAGTCCGCGGCGGAGGGCCGGCCGCGCCCGATCTGGTGCTTGATGAAGGTGGAGGCCGCGAAGGTGGCCGCCATCGCCCCGAGCAGCAGCCCGGGCCGCCACAGCTCCCGGGCCCGGACCGCCCAGACCAGCGCCACGGCCGTGCCAATGGCCGCCATCGCGCCCGGGGAGGTCACGGTGCTGACCGCGGCCAGCACGCCTGTGGCCAGCGGCGACCGGCCCGCCACGAGCGCGTTGTGGACGGCGCCGTCCAGCAGCGCCAGTCCCGAGTCCGTCTGGACGGCGGCGAGCATCAGCCAGAAAACGGCGTCGCCGGCCACCAGCAGTCCCGCGGCGGCGAAGAACAGCCGGCGCTGGGATCGCGGGGTGGGGTCTGCGCTGCGGGGCTGTCCGCGTTCTGGGGAAGGCATCCATCTACTTTGCCATGACCGGCTGCGGGTTGCCCGGACGGGTGCTGGGAGCTTACTGTCCGCCCGTCTCCGGCCGCCGCTTTTGCGGATGCGGGGTCTCGTTGCGGGCCAGCATCTCCACGAAGCCCTCGATTCTGCGCTGCCGGGTGGCGGCCTGTTTGGCGGAGTTGGTCCGGTAGATCAGCGCGTACCGGTTCACCGAGGTCAGCACCTCGAACATCGCCTGCGCCCGCGGCTCGGCCGCGATGGCCGCGGCCAGGTCCTCCGGCACGTCAGCCGTTCCCTGTCCGGCGTAGGCCGCCTCCCAGCGGCCGTCCGCCCGGGCGCTCTCGACGGCGGCCCGGCCTGCCGGGGCCATCCTGCCGGCGGCTTCGAGCCGGCCGACCCGCTCCACGTTCCGCGCGGACCACGCGCTCCGGCGGCTGCGCGGGGTCATCCGCTGGAAGGAGGTTTCCGCGTCCCGGCGCCTGCCCTGGCCGTCGATCCAGCCAAAGCACAGCGCCTCCTGGAGGGCGGCCTCGTAGTCCAATTCCGTGACGGAGCCGCCCTTCTTGTGCAGCACCAGCCACACGCCGGGACTCTCGGCGTGGTGCCGCTCCAGCCAGGCCCGCCATTCGGCGGCGTCGCGGAGCAGCAGTTCCCTTAGTTCGGCAGCCATGGCACCATTGTGCTCCCAGCCCCGATCCGCCAGGGAGATTGCCATGCTGCGCGTGCGACCCATCCACTTCACCTCACGGCTCGACCAGTGGGAGCGCCTGCTGATCGACCTGGGCCTGGTCAAGACCGTCGACGAGGCCACCTGGCGGGAGTTCGACGCCGGCGGCGGCCGGCTTGCGCTGCACTTCGCCGAGGCGGGGTCGGCGGAGGACGGCTCCACCTCCTTTGGGGTGGAAGTGGGCGACCTTGCCGAATTCGCCCGGCGCACCACCGAGGCGGCCGGCGACGGCGGCACCACGGCGGAGGTCATCGAGGCCGACCACGGCTCGTCCTGCCGGGTGACGGCCCCCGACGGGTTCGCGTTCTTCGCCGACCCTGCCGTCCGCGCCCCGGACGGCAGCTGGGCCGGGTCCCCGGAAGCGGAGCCGGACCTCGCCGTCGTCGGAATCTGGTTCGCCGCGGACCCGACCGCCGCCACCCGGACGCTGCGCGACATCGGCGCACGCCCCCGGGTGCCGGGAGCCCCGGGAGCGCCCGGCACGGACCCCGGCGAGAGCGAGACGTTTACCGCCAAGAACGGCGGTGTGCTGATGGTCGGGTCCGGAACGGGGGCCGGCAGCGCCGGGCTGGCCTTCGAATACGCCGGGGACCTCGAGGCGCTCCGCACCCGGCTCGCCGAGGCCGGCCACGAGGTGGCCGCCGTGGAGGACGCCGCCGTTCCGCTGCTGCACGTCGCCAATCCCGACGCGGACGGAGGCGCCGCCCACGCGCACGCCCTCTGGATCTCGGCGGCGCCGGAGACGTCCTAGGCGCCCTCGGCCAGGGCTCCCTCGCACAGCCGGCCGAGGACCTCGGTCAGCATCGCCACCCCGGCCACGGTGTCCTCGTCCCGGGTGAATTCGTGTTCGTTGTGGGAGATGCCGTCCACGCTGGGAACGAACAGCATGACGGTAGGGACCAGGTCCTTCATGTTGGTCGAGTCGTGGCCCGCCAGGGTCATCACCTCGCGGCTGGACAGGCCGAGGTCGGCGGCGACCTTGGCCGCGAGCTCCACTCCCTCGGGCTGGTAGGGGGTCACCGGCCAGGAGTGCCCGTGGTGGCGCTCGACTGAGACGTTGGCCAGCTGCTCGATCTCGCCGATCCGCCGGTGCAGCAGGGCGTCGGCTTCGGCCAGGACCGCTTCGTCCGCGCTGCGCAGGTCCAGCAGCAGGTTCACCCGGGAGGGCACGACGACGGGCGAATTAGGGTAGACGGTCAGCTGTCCCACGGAGGTGTGCAGGACGCCTGGGAACCGGTCAGCGAGTTCCCGGGCCGCAACCACCATCATCGAGGCACCGAGCAGGGCATCCCTGCGGTCGGCGATCACCGTGGAGCCGGTGTGGGCCTGTTCGCCGAGCACCACGAACTCGTACTTGTTGGCCGCCCAGTTTGAGTTGACCAGCCCGATCGTGACGCCGTCGCGTTCCATGCTGCGGCCCTGCTCGATGTGGATTTCGGCGCAACAGGCCGCTTCCGGGCCGTCGTAGTCGCCGCGTCCGCCGATCGCGTCGAGGGCGTCGCGCACGCGGATCCCGGCGGCGTCCGTGGTTTCCAGCGCCGTCTCCAGGGCCAGCTTGCCGGTGTAGACCGACGAGCCCATCATGGACGGTTTGAACCGCGAGCCTTCCTCGTTGAACCAGTTGACCACGGCGATATTGAACCTGGGTCCGCCGGCCGCGCGGGCCCGCTGGCCGCCGGACCATGCCTCAACCAGCCGGAATGCGGCGTGCGCCGCCGCGAGGACGCCGTAGGCGCCGTCGTACCTTCCCGCCGTCGGCTGCGAGTCCATGTGCGAACCGACCACCACAAACGGCGCCCCGGGGACGGCCTCGTACAGGCCCCACTGGTTGCCGGCCCGGTCGAACCGGACGCTGAACCCGCGGGATTCCAGCAATCCGGTGAGCCAGCGCCGCTGCTCCCCGTCGGCGGCGGTGGCGGCCTGCCGGTCGACCCCGCCGTTGGGGGTGGCGCCGAACCGGCTCATGGTGGCGAAGTCGCGGAGGAAGGCGGCGTCTTCGGGGCTGAAAGTGCTGGCGGTCATGGGTTCCCCTGGTGCTGGTGGACGGGATGAAGTGAACAAGGGCCGGGCGTGGCGGCGGGACTAGTGGTGCAGGGCTGCGGCGGTGCCTGCGGGGCGGTCCGGCAGCGCCTGGTGGGTGAAGCGGCCGCCGACGGCGGTGGCCAGGACTTCCAGCGCGTCGATCCGTTCCGCGGTCAGCGGCGAGCCGGACAGGACGGTGAAATCGGCGAGTTTCCCCGGTTCCAGTGAGCCCTTGGCCTGCGCGGCGCCGGTGGCCGCGGCCGCACCGGTGGTGTACGCCGCGAGCGCCTGCCGCGGGGTCAGTCGTTCGGCGGCGTTGCCGAACAGGGCGCCGGAGGAGGTCCGCCGGTCCACGAAGGCCTGCATGCCGCGCAGGACGTTGCCGTCCGCCACCGGCCGGTCCGAACTTCCGGCCAGGATTACCCCGGCGCTCAGGAAGGAGGAGGCCCGGTAGGCCCACCCGGTGCGTTCCGGTCCCAGGGAGGCGGTCATGCCGTCGCCGCCCTCGTGGAAGAAGCTGGCCTGCGGGGTGACGGCGATTCCCGCGGCAGCCAGCCGGCCGAGCTGGTCCGGCCGGGTCATGGAGGCGTGTTCAATCCGGTTCGGCACGGCGCGCGGCCCGAACCGGCGCGCACAGTCGGTGATGATGTCCAGGGCCAGGTCCACGGCCCGGTCTCCGATGGCGTGAGCGGCGATGGACCAGCCCGCGGCGTAGGCGGCCTCGATGTTGTCCCGGAGGACCGCCGGGTCGGCTTGGAAGTAGCCGGTGTTCCCGGTGTTGTCCGTTCCGCCGTGGCTGCAGTACTCGTGGCTGACTGCGGCGGTTTCCCCCAGCAGCGAGCCGTCCAGGAACACTTTCGCCGGCCCCAGCGACAGGAGGTCGTCGCCGAAGCCGCTGGCCATGCCCAGGTCCAGGCCCGCATGGGCTGCGCCGCCCGGGTGCTTCCCGTCGAGCGGGTGCAGGACGTCCAGGACGGGCATCAGCTGGGCGCGTGCGTGCAGCCGGCCGGCGGACGCCGCCCGCTGGTAGGCAGCCAGTTCCACCGGGCTGTGGCCGATCCAGCCGCCGCCGATCCCCGCCTCGGTGAAGCTGGTGATGCCCTCCGCCGCGTAGTACCGGGTGGCGCGGTCCAGCGCCGCTTCGATCGCCTCGGTGGAGTAGGGCAGGATCAGCTGCTGGATGAGCTGCTGGGCGGTTTCCTGCACCAGTCCCGTGGGGCGGCCGGCGTCGTCGCGGACGATGACGCCGCCGTCGGGATCCGCGAACGATGCCTGGTCCGCGCCGGCCAGCCGGAGCGCGGCGGTGTTGACCACGGCCATGTGGCCGGAGTTGTGGCGCATGAACAACGGGCGGTCGCCCGTGATCCTGTCCAGGACGGCGATGTCGGGGAACGCCCCGCCGTGCTGCTGCTGGCTGAAACCGGTGGCGAGCAGCCAGCCCGGTACCGCGGCCGGGGCCGCCGTACCGTCTGCCGCGGTACCGTCTGCCGCCATGCCCGCCTCCAGCAGCGCGTACAGCTGGTTGAGTCCGCGCGCGCCGGAGACGTCCAGTTCGCCCAGGCCCAGCCCGAACCAGGTGGTGTGGCAGTGGGCGTCGATGAAACCGGGGGTCACGGTGGCGCCGCCGAGGTCAAGGACTTCGGCCGCGGCCAGGTCCGCCACCTCCTCATCCAGCCCGACGACGCGTCCCTGCCAGATCCCCAGCCGCGTGGCCGAGGGCCGCCGCGGGTCCATGGTGATGATGTCGGCGTTGGTCAGCAGCAGATCGAGTTTCATGGCATACCTTGCGTCATTCTCAGCGGTGGGAGGTGGTGACGGACTTGATCCGGGTGTAGTCCTCGAGCCCGAAAACGGAGAGGTCCTTGCCGGTGCCCGAATGCTTGAAGCCGCCGTGCGGCGCCTCGGCGGGGATCACCTGGTGGCAGTTGATCCAGACCGAGCCGAAGTCGAGTTCGTTCGCCACCCGGGTCACGGTGCCGTGGTTGTTGGACCAGACGCTGGAGGCCAGGGCGTACTTCGTGCCGTTGGCGAGCTCCAGGGCCTCCGCTTCGTCTGCGAACGGCTGCACGGTGACGACCGGGCCGAAGATTTCCTCGGCGACGACCTCATCGGACTGGACGACGCCGTCGATCACCGTCGGGGCGAAGTGGAACCCGGTCCCGGTGCGCTTGCCGCCGGTCAATATGCGGGCGTTCGCGGGCAGCCGGGCCATGAAGCCCTCCACCCGGTCCAGCTGGGCGGCGCTGTTGAGCGGGCCGAGGTCCGCGTCCTCCCCGCCGGTGACCAGGGCCGACGCCGCGTCGGCGAGCGCCTGCGCGAACTCGGCGTGGATGGTTTCGTGGACCAGGACGCGGGTGACGGCGGTGCAGTCCTGCCCGGCGTTGAAGAAGGCACCGAGCGCGATCTCCCGGGCGGTTTGCGGGATGTCGACGTCGGCGAAGACGATCGCGGGGGCCTTGCCGCCCAGTTCCAGGTGGACGTCCTTCAGCGTGGCGGCGGCTGCCGTCATCACCTGGGCGCCGGCCCGGGTGGACCCGGTGATCGAGACGAGCTCGGGCACGGGGTGGTCCACCATGGCGGCTCCGGTGTTCCGCCCGCCGCAGACGACGTTGACGACGCCGGCCGGGTAGACCTGCTGGGCCAGTTCGGCCAGGATCACCGAGGACCACGGCGTGGTGTCCGCCGGTTTGAGGACCACCGTGTTCCCGGCGGCGAGGGCCGGGCCGAGCTTCCAGACCGCCATCATGAAGGGGTAGTTCCACGGGGTGATCTGGGCGACGACCCCCAGCGGCTCGCGCCGCACGGTGGACGAGAATCCGGCCACGTATTCGGTCTGGGCCGTCCCGGAGACCACGCGGCAGGCGCCGGCGAAGAAGCGCAGTTGGTCCGCGCCGCGCAGGATCTCCAGGCTGCGGGTGATGGCCGCCGGCTTGCCGGTGCACGCGACCTCGGCCTCCAGCAGCCGGTCCGCGTTCGCTTCGACCAGGTCCGCCAGCGCCAGGAGCATGGCCTGCCGCTCGGCCGGCGTGGTGCGCTTGTAGCTGCGGAATGCTGCCTGCGCCGCGGTGAACGCCCGGTCCACTGTGGCGGCGTCGCTATCCGGGGCGACCCCCAGCTGCCCGCCGGTACGCGGATCGTGGAACGGCAGGGTGGCGCCGGTCCCGCCGTCGTCGGGGCGGCCGTTGATGACGTTCTTCAGCGTAAGCACTCTCGCTCCAGTCAGTTGCTTGCGGTCTTGGGGGCGCGGACGGCGGGGTCCTGGGGCAGGTGCAGCACGGCCGGCAGCCCCGAGGCCGCGGCGCGGCGGAACGCGGCGGCGAAGTCCGCCGTTGACTCCACCCGCTCGCCGTAGCCGCCGTAGGAGCGCGCCAGGGCGGCGAAGTCCGGGTTGGTCATGTGCGTGCCGGATGGCCGTCCCGGGTAGTGCTGCTCCTGGTGTTCGCGGATCGTCGCGAAGATTCCGTTGTCGACCACGAGCGCGATGAAGCGGGCGCCGTGGCCCATCGCGGTGGCGATCTCCTGCCCGTTCATGAGGAAGCAGCCGTCGCCGGCAACGGAGACCACCTGGCGGCCGGGGTAGGCCAGCGACGCCGCCACGGCGGCGGGAATCCCCATGCCCATGGCGCCGTTGCGGGGCGCCGCGAGCGAGTTGGCCGCGTTGTGCCGGAGGTACCGGGCCGGCCACAGCGAGTGGTTGCCGGCGCCGTAGGTGATGACGGCGTCGTCGTCCAGCTCCTGTTTCAGGATCTCCATCACCACGCCGAGGTCAACGTAGCCCGGGTCGCCGGCCGCGTCCGGCTGCGCGGTGGAGAACTTTTCGTAATCGGCCCGGGCGCCCTCCAGCCAGCCCGCCGCCGGCCGCGCGGCCGACGTCGTGCCGGAGATGGCGTCCGCGAAGGCAGCGACGTGGACCGGCAGGTGCTGGTCCAGCCGGCCGAAGTGGCCCTTGAGGTCGGCGTCGGGGTTGACCACGACGGTGACCGCCTCCAGCCCGCGGGTGTAGCCGTCGGACAGGACATCGGAGCGCACGCAGCCGACGAAGACCAGGAGGTCCGCCTCATCCAGCCGCCGGGCGTTGGCGTCGCTCCTCGCGTAGCCGAGGTAGCCCGCGTAGCTGCCGCTGCCGTGCGGGACCGCGTCGTAGGCGCGGAAGTCGGCCAGCACGGGGACGCCGTGGCGCTCGGCCCAGCCAGCCAGGGCGTCCGATGCCGCCTGGTCCCAGCCTTCGCCGCCGACGACGAGCAGGGGCCTGGCGGCGGAGGCCAGCCGTTCCTCCAGCTCGGCGAGCCCGGCGTCGGCCGGCCGGGTCCGGGCCACCCGGCGCGGCTCGACGGTGCCGGCGTCCACGCTGCGGACCAGTACGTCCTCTGGCAGTCCGATGACGACGGGTCCCGGCCGTCCGCTGAGGGCCGTGAAGATGGCGTCGTCCACCACCCGGGCGGCGGAGCCGGCGTCGTCGAGCGTCACGACCTTCTTGGCCGTGCTGCCGAACCAGGCGTTGATGTCGAACTCCTGGAACGACTCCCGTCCCCGGTCGGCCACCGGGATGAGCCCCACGAAGAGGAGCATCGGCGTGGCGTCCTGGTGCGCGGTGTGGACGGCGATGAAGGCGTTGGCGGCCCCCGGCCCGCGCGTGACCATGGCCACGCCGGGCAGGTCGGTCAGCCGTCCCTCGGCCACGGCCATGAACCCGGCGCCGCCCTCGTGGCGGGTGACGACCGTCTCGATCGGCGAACCGTGGAGCCCGTCCAGGACGTCGAGGAAGCTTTCACCGGGCACCCCGTAGACCCGCCTGATGCCGGCCCGTTCCAGCTGCTCGACGATCAGATGCCCGGCGGTGGTGCTCAATGCTTCATTCCTTCTTCCGCAATGCTCAGGGACGGCAGCAGCAGCCCGGAGAGCGCGGTCAGCGCGGAGACCACCAGGAGGATGAAGGCCCCGGGCCAGAACGAGTTGCCGGCCGCGGCGACCAGCGCGGTCGCGAATAGCGGGATGAAGCCGGAGATGACCCCGGCACTGTTGGAGGTGATGGCCACGCCGGTGTAACGGACTTTGGTGGCGAACAGTGCGGTGAGGGCCGTGCCGGAGACCGCGTACGGCACCGACAGGGTGGCCACGCCGAGGATCATGGCGGCGATCACGAGCACCGGGTTGGCGGTGTTGATGGCCAGGAAGACGGGGATCGCGACGACGGCGGACGCCACGCCGCCCCACAGGATGACCTTGCTGGCGCCGTACTTCTCGCCCATCCGGCCGGCCCAGATCAGGACGAAGATTTCGAACACGGCCGCGAGCAGCGAACCGGCCAGCAGGATCTCGGAGGGCATCTTCAGGATCTTGGTGCCATAGAAGACTACGAAGCTGGTGATGAGGTAGAAACCGCCAATGCCGAGCAGCGCCGAGCACATGCCCACCAGGATCTGGCGCCAGCTCTTGGTCAGCACCCCGCGGATGGGGGCGTGCTCGGTTTCGCCGGCCTCCATCAGCGCCTCGAACTCCGGGGATTCGCTGAGCTTGCTGCGGATCCAGAGCGAAACGGCCAGCAGCGGCAGGGCCGCCACGAAGGGAATGCGCCAGCCCCAGGCGTCGAAGTTGCTCTGGCCGACCAGTGCGAGCATGCCGAAGAAGCCGCCCGAGGACAGGATGGTGCCGATCGGCGACCCGATCTGCGGAAGCGCGGCGTACCGGGCGCGCTTGGCCACCGGGGCATTCTCGACGGCGATGATCACCGCGCCGCTCCACTCCCCGCCGACGGCGAGGCCCTGGAGGATGCGCAGGGCCACCAGGATGGCGGGGGCGGCGGCGCCGATGCTCATGTAGTTCGGCAGCACGCCGATCAGGCCGGTGACGACGCCGATTCCGACGATCGTGACCATGAGGATCTTCTTGCGGCCGATCTTGTCACCGAGGGCGCCGAAGATGAAGCCGCCGATGGGCCGGGCCACGAAGCCGACGGCAAGGGTGGCGAAGGAACTCATGGCCGCGACGAAGGGGTCCTGCGAGACGAAGTACTGGGTGTTGAACACCAGGGCGGCCGCGGTGGTGAAGAGGAAGAAGTCGTACCATTCCAGGGCGGTGCCCACCAGGGCAGCGAGCGCGACCTTTTTGGTCACGCTCTCGTCGACGATGCGGGGCGGCTGCTGGTTCAGCTGCGTTGTGGCGTTGCTTGCCATGGTTTCTCCAATGAGGCGGAAGGGACCGGGACGGCCGGCCATCCGGCAGTGCGGGACTGCGGAGTGCGCCGGTGCGGTGATGCTGCGTGAGTTGCTGCGTGAACAGCCGCTGTCGTTGCCGCCGGAGTGCCTGCGGATGCTGTGGCGGCGATGTGACTACGCTCACGCGGTTTCTTGTGCTCCATTCTGCCAGCACGATTCGCCCAAAAAACTAGCAGTGCACCACGAAAATCCGCGCCTAGAATGTGTGAATGCACAGTTTCCATTCCCCGGGCGACTCCCGCCGCTGGGCCGAACTCGTTGAGCTGCTCCACGGCCGGATCGACTCCCTGGCCGAGGTCTTCGCGGCAAGGGTCCGCGAGATCCCGGAATACGCCGACACCCAGCTCGGCCCTGGCGACTTGGCGGAAACCGCCCGCGAGACCTTCAGCCGGCTGGTCGAGGGCCTGCGCAGCAGGAAGCAGCACCTTCGGCCCGGCGACGAAGCCGGGGCGGAACCGGAGATGGAGTCGCTGCTGGACTTCGCCGCGGGGCTCGGGGCCAAACGGGCCCGGGCCGGCATCCCACCGGAAGCCTTAATCTCCGCGGTGCGGCTGGACTTCAGCATCATCTGGGAGTGCCTGCTCCAGATCGCCGACGCCGGGGATGCCGCCCTGCTGGCCTCGCGGGTGGACCGGGTCTGGCGGGTCGTGGACGAGTTCGCCACCCGCACGCACACCAGCTACCTGACCGAGCGGGTGCGGATGGCGCAGGAGGAGTCCAGCATCCGCGGCGAGTTCATCGCCCGCCTCTTCAATCAGACCAGCCCGTCCGCGGACACGGTCAACCAGGTCGCAGCGGCACTCGGGATTGATCCGGCCGCGCGCTTTGGCCTCGTGGCCGCCAGCGGCCCCGCGGCGGCCGCCCTGCGCAGGGCCGCAGCCCCGGGATCCGGGCCGCAGCAGCGGAGCCGCTTCTTCGTCCACGAATTCGGCGGAAACACGTACGTTTTCTGGCCGCTGCCGCAGCAGCGCCCCGGGAGCCGGCCGGCGGTTCCGGCCGCCCTCGCTGGCGTGGCCTGCGGCTACGTCCCGGAGGCCGCCGGACTGCGCGCCCTGCCGGCGGCGGCCCGCACGGCTGAGACCCTCGCCTCCCTGCTGCAGGGCACGGACACCGGGCCGCTCTCCGCCCACGAGGCGTGGATGCGGCTGGCCAAGCAGCAGCTGACCGACGCCGGACTGGACCTGCTGGCCCACCTGGACGCGGCCCTGGCGGCGTGCCGCAGCGGGGAACGCGAGCGGCTGGAGGAGACGGTCCGGCACTTCCTCCAGACCGGGAGCATCACCGCCACGGCCGAGCGGCTGTTCTGCCACCGCAACACCATCCTCAACCGGATCGGCCGCTTCCAGGACCTCACCGGGCTGGACTTGGCGGTGCCCGCGCAGGCTGCCCGCGTCGTCGTCGCCTGGGCCTGACGCCTGGGCCTGGACACCGGCGGGCCCGGCGGGCCGCAACCACGCCCGCCGAACCGGGATGGGGTAGAACTTAAGCATGAACGTGCGCACTCCCGACCCCAATCCCGGCTGGCTTTCCGATGAGGATCTCTTCGAAGCCCGCGGCCGGCTGCCGATGGTCTACGTCGAGGCGGTGCCGGTCCGGCTGGACCCACTGGGGTTCGTGAACGAGGTCGGCACCCTGCTGCAGGCCGACGAGGACGGCACCATGGTCCGCTCCCTGGTGTCCGGCCGGGTGCTCTACCGCGAGACCATCCGGGCGGCCCTGCTGCGCCACATGGAAAAGGACCTGGGCCCGCTGGCGTTTCCGCAACTGCCGATCAGCCCGGTCCCGTTTACCGTGGCCGAATACTTCCCCTCCCCGTCCCACACCGGTTTCACCGATGACCGGCAGCACGCCGTCGCCCTCGCGTACATCATCCCGGTCACCGGCGAATGCTCCCCGCGGCAGGATGCGCTGGAACTGACGTGGATGACCCCGGACGAGGTGCTGAGCTCCGGCGTGCAGCTGGAGTTCAGCGGCGGCCGGGGCGCCCTGATCCGCCAGGCCCTGGCCTTCGCCGGCGTCGGCCACTAGGGCCCGGCGGCAGCGCCGCCGGCCCGCACGGGACGCCGGGGGCGCCCGGAGGAACCCCGGCGTCCCCGACTTCGCACGCCCGCCTTTGTAGACTGGTGGGCGGACCGAAAGAGAATTTAAGGACTCCAGATGACCCACCCCACAGCCTCCCTGAACTACAGCGAACGGCAGGCGGGATCTCTGCGGACCGGGGATCTGCTGCTCCTGCCTGATGCCACGCGCACGGCCGAAATCCAGCGCGTGGACGTTGACGACGACGACTTCGGCTCCCCCGCGCTCATTCGGGCCACCCTCACCGGCGGCGGGGTGCTGCGGATCGCGGCCGGCTCCGTGGTCCTGGTCCAGGACCATTCGGACGACAGCCCGGACCCGGCGCCCGGACAGGCCTCTGAGGCCGACGCCGGTTCCTCCCCGGACGGCCCAGCCGCCGGTCACGCCGGTGACGCTGCCGGAGCCCCCGGCCCGGACAACGGCCCCGAACTCCAGCTTGTCCGGCCCGCCGCCGCGGCCGACAGCGCGGCGGCTCCCGCCGTCGTCGTCCCTCCGGCTCCCGTGGTCCCGCCCGCGGTAAGCGGACCCAGCGAAGCCGACCTGGCCCTGATCCCGGCCGCCGAGGGGACCCCTGAGTCGGTTGTCGAGGCCGCGGCCGGTGCGCACCCCGACGCGCAGGGCGTGCAGCTGCTCTGCGACCGGCTCGCCAAAGGCATCAACACCAAGTCCGGCAGCTGCCTCAAGGACCTCAGCGACCTGGCCCACGAGCTGTTTGTCGTGCTCCAGGACGCCGACAACGCGCTGGCCGTCGCGGACTTGCTCAACGTGCTGCCCTTCGACGGGAACCGCGGCCGCTGGGCTTCCGTGCAGTCCTCCCTCGCGCTGGCCAGCTACATCTGCCGGCAGCGCGGCGAGGCGGACCGCGCCGCCGTCTACGAGAAGTTCCTGCGCGCCCCGGACAGCATGGAGACCGACCCGTTCAAGGCCAGGATCAACGCCAAGGTGCGCCAGCGCTCCCTGAACGAGCCGAACCTGTACGACAAGGAAATCTTCCGGGCGATTGACAACTCCAACGCGGACGCGGAGCGCGAATGGCGGCTCCTGCGGCTGGAGGCGCTCCTGTTCCTGCGCGCCCACGGCGGTTCGCAGACCATCGACGGGCCGGAGCTCGAACGCCGGATCGGAAACGAACTCGAGTCCGTCCGCGGCTGACCCCGGGCCGGGCCCGGGGCAGGGCCTGGGGCGCCGGGACGCCGCCGCGGGGCGCCGCCGGGACGCCGCCGCGCACCGGTGGACCCTACCCGGGCGGGGCCGGGTAGCGGTACATTCACCCCCATGACGAACAATCTCAGCGTCGTGATCAACTCCGACGCGCAGCAGGTCTGGACCATGCTGCGTGAACCCGCCAAAGTGGCCCAGTGGCACGGCTGGGAGGCCGACGACCAGGCCGCCGAGATCAACGCGATCTACTTCAGCCCCAACGTCGTCGAAAGCGCGGACCACACCTCGCTCGTCGTCGACGGCGGCGACATCTTCACGCTCAAACCGGTCCCCGCCGGTACCGAAGTCAGCGTGACGCGCGCTGCAATCGACCACAACTCCGAATGGGCGGCCTGGGACGAGGACATCACCCAGGGCTGGCTGACCTTTCTGCACCAGCTCCGTTTCGCCCTTGAGCGGCACCCGCACGGCACGCGGCGCACCTTCTTCTTCGCCGTCCCCGGAACCGATGGCTCCGCGATCGAGAAGCTGGGCCTGGCCGACGTGCCGCCCTCTGGGGAGCCCTACGCGCTCACCCTGGCGACCGGCGAGGAGGTCGCCGGGAAGGTCTGGTACCGCAGCAACCACCAGGTGGGCCTGACCGTCCACAGCTACGCCGAACACGGTGACGGCCTGGTCATCGTGGCCGACCAGCCCGCCATTCCCGAGCTGCGGCCCCAGGGCGGTTCGCTCGTGATCGTCTCGACCTACGACCTCGGCGCCCACCAACTGGAGGCCATCCGCACCTACTGGGAGAACTGGCGGGCTGAGAACTACCCCACATCCGACCCGCTGCACTAAGGCCTGGGCGGTGTTAGCTGGCACACTTGAACGGTGCCAGCTAACCCCGAGTCCACGCCGTTGCCCGCCGCAGCCGCCCGCCAGTCCGAGTTTTCGTTCCGGGTGGGCAAGCGCCTGAGCGAAACCTGCGCCCCGTCACCCGCGCAGGTCCAGCAGAACGGCGGCGAGTTCCTGGGCCGCACCGGCACCATCACTACCCCGCACGGCGAGATCAAGACGCCGGCCTTCATCGCCGTCGGCACCAAGGCCACGGTTAAATCCGTGCTGCCCGAGTCTGTCGCCGAACTCGGCGCGCAGGCGGTGCTCGCCAACGCCTACCACCTCTACCTGCAGCCGGGCGCGGACGTGCTGGACGAGGCCGGCGGGCTGGGCGCGTTCATGAACTGGCGGGGGCCGACGTTCACGGACTCCGGCGGGTTCCAGGTCATGAGCCTGGGCTCCGGGTTCAAGAAGGTCATCGACATGAAGTCCGTCGACTCCTCCGGTCCGGACGACGCCGTCGCCCCCGGCAAGGAACGCCTGGCCCACGTCGACGAGGAAGGCGTGTGGTTCAAGAGCCACCTCAACGGCGACCGGCACCGGTTCAGCCCCGAGATCTCGATGAACGTCCAGCACCAGATCGGCGCGGACATCATGTTCGCCTTCGATGAGCTGACCACGCTGCAGAACTCGCGCGGCTACCAGGAGGAGTCCCTGGAACGCACCCGACGCTGGGCCGAGCGCTGCATCACCGAGCACTTCCGGCTCACGGAGGAGCGGGTCGGCAAGCCGTACCAGGCGCTGTTCGGCGTGATCCAGGGGGCGCAGTACGAGGATCTGCGCCGCAAGGCCTGCCGGGACCTTGGCGCGATGAACTTTGACGGCTTCGGCATCGGCGGCGCGCTGGAGAAGGAGAACCTCGGCACGATCGTGCGCTGGTGCAACGAGGAGCTGCCGGAGGACAAGCCCCGGCACCTGCTGGGCATCTCCGAGCCGGACGACATCTTCACCGCGATCGAGAACGGCGCGGACACCTTCGACTGCGTCTCCCCCACCCGGGTGGCCCGCAACTCCGCCTTCTACCACCCCACCGGGCGGTACAACCTCTCCGGCGCCATGTACAAGCGCGACTTCGGGCCGCTGCAGGAAGGCTGTGACTGCTACGCCTGCCTGAACTACTCCCGGGCCTACATCCACCACCTGTTCAAGGCCAAGGAAATGGTTTCCGCCACCCTGATCTCGATCCACAACGAGCGTTTCGTGGTGAAGATGGTCGACGACGCCCGCCTCGCCATCGAGAACGGCACCTTCTTCGAGTTCAAGGCCGAGACCCTGGCCCGCTACTACTCCTAGGCCGCGCCCCGGGCGCTCCTCCCGCGCCCGGGGAAACGGCGTCGGATAGGCTGGCCGGATGTTTATCGACATCCCCGCCGCAGCCGGCCCCGCCGAGGCTCTGGTAGCCCGCCCCTCCACCGGCGAAGGCCCGTTCCCGGGCGTCATCCTCTACATGGACGCTTTCGGCTTGCGCCCCCGGATCCAGGACATGGCGCAGCGCATCGCCGACTGGGGCTACATCGTCCTGGCCCCGAACGTCTTCTACCGCGAAGGAACGGCGGCCGAGCTGGCGCCGGCCCTCGACATGACGACGCCGGAGGGCCGCGAGGCGGCGGGCGCAGCTGCCTTCCCGCGCGTCGGACGCCTCACCACGGACAAAGCCCTGCCGGACATCGATGCCTGGGTTCAGGCGCTGCGCGGGCTCGACGGCGTCGCTCCGGGCCCCATCGGTGTCACGGGCTACTGCATGGGCGCACGGCTGGCCGTCCGCACCGCCACCGCCCACCCGGACGAGGTGGCGGCCTGCGGCGGGTTCCACGGCGGCGGCCTGGCCACGGACGAGCCCGACAGCCCCCATCTGGGCCTCGGCACCTCCCAGGCCCGGTTCGTGTTCGGCCACGCCGATCATGACCGGAGCATGGACGCCGCCGCGGTGGCCCGGCTGGGCGAGGCCCTGGACGCGGCCGGGCTCGCGGCGAGCAACGAGGTCTACGCCGGGGCGCCCCACGGCTACTCGATGGCGGACACCTCAGCGTTCCACTCGGAGGCCACCGAACGGCACTTCCGCGAACTCCGCGACCTCCTCGACGGGACGCTCAGGGCCTGACCGGGGCGCTCCGCCGGCAGGACCCGGCGACGCCCGGGCGGAGCTAGGCCGCGCCGTAACTCGGTTCGCGCTTCTTGACCCAGCCGATGGCGAGCGTGGTCAGCGGGACGAAGGCGAACTCCACGAGGGTCTTGTACAGGAACCCCACCAGGACGTAGTTCACGAAGGTCGCGACGTCGGGAATACCGATCACCGAGGCGGCGATGCTGCAGAAGATCAGCGTGTCGACAAATTCGCCCGCCACGGAGGAGCCCATGATCCGGGCCCACAGCGATTTTTCCCCGGTCCGGGCCTTCATCTTCACCAGGATCCAGGAGTTGATCGTCTGGCCGGCCAGGAAGGCTAGCAGCGAGGCCAGCACGATCTGCGGGACCGGGCCCAGGGCGCCTTCCAGCGCGGACTGCTTGGCCGCGCCGTACTCGTCGTCGAAGCCGGGCAGCGCGATGATGATCCAGTAGCTGAGGGAGGCGAAGACGGACAGTGCGAAGCTGGTGACGATGGCTTTGCGGGCCACCTTGAAGCCGTAGACCTCGCTGATGACGTCACCGAGGATGTAGGCCAGCGGGAAGAGGAAGAACCCGCCGTCGGTGATGATCGGACCGATCGCCACGCCCTTGGAGGCTCCGATGTTGGAGAGGATCAGCACCACGGCCATGACGGCCAGCATGATGCCGAAGTATGGGGAGCCGATCGACGCGAATTTCGGCGGGGCCGCTGCCGGGAAGGTCTTGGCGGAAGTCATGGGTGTTCCATTTCGTAGTGGTTCGCTCGGCGGCCCCTGACGTGTGCTGCCCAGGACGGCCGGCTGTATTAGCACTGGAGGTTCCTGCGGCACGCGGCCGGGAACCGCCTCCATTCTCCCACCCGCACGGCGCACTCCCGGCGCGCCGGCCACTTAGCCGTTAACGACGACGGCGGGCCGCCGGCTTGCGGAACCGAGGTCCCGGAGCCGGCAGCCCGCCGTCGTCCGTGAAGCGCGAGCCCTAGCGGCGCGCGGCGTCCACGAGGTCCTTGCCGTCGTCCTCGCTGGCAGCGGCGGGCTCCCAGGCGTGGCCCTGCTCGTGGTCCAGGTGCGTGGACTTCTTGTTCTTCAGCGCGAAGATGTAGACCAGCAGCGAGATGCCGATCGCGACCGTGACGTAAGTGAAGAACAGCTCTTCCTGGCCGGCCTTCTGCAGCGCCGCGCCGATCAGCGGAACGGTGCCGCCGAAGAGCGAGTTGGCGATCGCGTAGCCCAGTCCGACGCCGAGGGCGCGGATGGAGGCGGGGAACAGCTCGGCCTTCACGAGGGCGTTGATCGAGGTGTAGCCGCCGACGATCAGCAGGCCGCCCATCATCAGCAGGAATGCGGTGAACGGATCCTTGGTGCCGGCCAGGGTGGAGAGCAGCGGCCAGGTGAAGAGCACGCCGGTGATGCCGAACCAGAGCAGCAGCGGCTTGCGGCCCACCTTGTCGGAGATGATGCCGTAGACCGGCTGGAGCAGCATGAAGATGAACAGCGCCCAGAAGTTGATCACCGAGGTGTCGGTCTTGGCGATGCCGGAGGTGTCATTCATGAACTTCAAAATGAAGTTGGTGTACGTGTAGAACGCCACCGTGCCGCCGAGGGTGATGCCGATGCAGATCAGCAGCGGCTTCCAGTAGCTGGTGAACAGCAGCTTCATGGTGCCCGGCTGGGCCTGGCCGGCGACGGCGGGGGCCTTGGCCGCCTCGATCTGTTCCTCGGAGACGGTCTCCTCCATGGAACGGCGCAGCCACAGCACTACGAGCGCGGCGACGCCGCCGATCGCGAACGGGATCCGCCAGCCCCATTCGCCGAGATCGCTCTTGGGCATGACGTTCTGCAGGATGACCAGGACCAGCAGGGCCAGCATCTGGCCGCCGATCAGGGTGACGTACTGGAAGCTGGAGAAGAAGCCGCGGCGCTTGGTGGTGGCGGCCTCGGACATGTAGGTGGCGCTGGTGCCGTACTCGCCGCCGACGGAGAAACCCTGGATCACGCGGATGAGGACCAGCAGGATCATCGCCCACAGGCCGATTTGCTGCTGGGTGGGCAGCACCGCGATGGCAAAGGAACCCGCGGACATCAGCGTCACGCTGAGGGTCAGTGCCGCCTTGCGGCCCTTGCGGTCGGCGTACCGGCCGAAGAACCAGGCGCCGATGGGGCGCATCAGGAACGACGTCGAGAAGACCGCCATCGCTTCAAGCCCGGCCTGCAGGTCGTCCTTGGAGTTGAAGAAGTGCGACTGGAAATACGCCGCGAAGACTGTGTAGACGTAGAGGTCGTACCACTCCACGAGGTTGCCGGCAGACCCCTTGAGGATGTTGCCTACGGCTCGTCTGGTTTGTGCCGCTTCGGACAGCTGGGTGCTCATAAATGAACCTTCCTGGATCCGGCGCCGCAAGTAAGCAACACCGTCCGCCACCATATTCCCCGTGATCCAGAACACTTGCCTTTTGGTCATATTGGTCATCCGCACAATGCGAGCGGATTTCGGCGGGTGGCAGGATGGGTCCATGACTTCCTACGCTGTGGACAACGTAACCTCCGGCGCCGACGCCTACCCCGCCGTCGCCCTGACCATCGCCGGTTCCGAGGCGACCGGCGGCGCCGGCGCGCAGGCGGACCTGAAGACGTTCCAGGAACTGGGCGTCTTCGGCATCGCGAACCTCACCTGCATTGTCTCCTTCGACCCCAAGGACGACTGGAACCACCGTTTCGTCGCGGTGGACCAGCAGGTCATCGCTGACCAGCTGGAGGCGACGACGGCGGCGTACGGCGCCGCTTCCGGCGCCCCGTCGGTGCTCGACACGGTCAAGATCGGCATGCTGGGCAGCCCGGCGACGATCTCCACGGTCGCGTCGGCGCTGGCCGACTCCGCCTTCCGGAACGTGGTCCTGGACCCGGTGCTCATCTGCAAGGGCCAGGAGCCCGGCCACGCCCTGGACACCGACCAGGCGCTCAAGGCGCAGATCCTGCCGCTGGCCACCTTCGTCACGCCGAACCACTTCGAAGCCGAGTCGCTCTCCGGGCTGGAGATCACCGACGTCGAATCGCTCAAGGCCGCGGCCGTCCGCATCCACGAGCTGAGCGGCGCCGCCGTGCTGGCCAAGGGCGGCGTGCGCCTGGACGGGCCCGACGCCGTCGACGTGTACTACGACGGCGAGACGCTGGAGGTCCTCTCCGCCCCGAAGGTGGGCGAGGTGGCCGTTTCCGGCGCCGGCTGCTCGCTGGCGGCCGCGGTGACGGCCGAGCTGGCCAAAGGCGCCACCCCACTGGAGGCCGCCCGGGCCGCGAAGGACTTCGTCACCGCGGGCATCCGGAACCGGGTGGCCTCGGGAGCTCCGTTCGACGCCCTCTGGCAGGGCGGTCCCCGCTAAGCCGCGGCTCCCTCCCCCGACGCTCCCTCACATCCGGCGCCTCCCACCCCGACGCTCCCTCACATCTGAGGGAGCGTTCGAGGTTTCCCTGCAGAATCTGCGCAAGCGTTCGAAGTTTCACTGCAGAATCTGAGGGAGCGTCTCATGAATGGGCTGGGGTCCGAAGCCCGTCCCCATGAAGACGGGTAGTCCGGTTTCGACGTGTGCGATTTGCTTCATCGCGCCCCCAAGGCCCTAAGCAACGGCGTCGAACGGCGGGAGATCCGCCTGCCGCCAGTCAACCAACCGCGGCGGCCCCGCGCGCGCCCCGCGCCCGGGTCAGCGCCGCGGGATGTTGCGCAGGTTGCTGCGCGCCATGCTCACGGCCTCGCCTGCGCCACGGTTCAGGACCACTTTGGACATGGCCGTGGCGAAGCCAAGAATCTGGGCGCCCTTGATCTTCGGCGGGATCGAGAGTGCCTTGGGATCGGTGATGAGCTCCACCAATGACGGCCCGGGGTGCGCGAACGCTTCCCGGTAGGCGGCTTCGATTTTGGCCGGGTCGGTGACGCGGACGGCGTGGAACCCGAGGGCCCGGGCGACTTCTGCGTAGTTGGCGTCCGGCACGTCCACGCCGAAGTCGGGCAGCCCGTCCACCAGCATCTCGAGCTTGACCATTCCGAGCGTCGAGTTGTTAAACACCACCACGTTGACCGGAAGCCGGTGCGCCGCCACCGTGATCAGCTCCCCCAGCAGCATCGACAGGCCGCCGTCGCCGGAAACCGAGATCACCTGGCGGCCCGGGTAGGCCAGCTGGGCGCCGATTGCGTGCGGCAGCGCGTTGGCCATGGAGCCGTGCAGGTACGAACCGATCAGCCTGCGGGTGCCCAGCGGGTTGATGTACCGCGCGGTCCAGACGTTGCACATGCCGGTGTCCGCCGTGAAGACCGCGTCCTCGGCCGCGACCTGGTCCAGCAGCGACGCCGCATACTCCGGGTGGATCGGCTGGGTCTTCTCGACCTTGCGGGTGTACGCGCCGACAGCCTTGTTCATCAGCCGGTCGTGCTTCTTGAGCATCGCGTCGAGGAAGCGGCGGCTCTTCTTCGCCTTGAGCAGCGGCACCAACGCGGCGAGCGTGGGCAGCACGTCACCGTGCACGGCGATGTCGACGTCGGTGCGCCGGCCCAGGTTCTGCGCGGCGCGGTCTACCTGCGCGGTTCGGGTCCCGGGGAGGAACTGGTCGTAGGGGAAGTCCGTGCCGAGCAGGATCAGCAGGTCCGCGTCCTCGATCCCCTCGGCCGCGGCCCCGTAGCCGAGCAGACCGGTCATGCCGATGTCGTAGGGGTTGTCGTACTGCATGAAGTCCTTGCCGCGCAGTGAGTGGCCGATCGGAGCCTTCACCAGTTCGGCGAGCGCAATCACCTCATCATGCGCGCCGTCGACGCCGGCCCCGGCGAAGATGGCGACCTTGCCGGCGTCGTTGATGGCGTCCGCGAGCTCCCGCACGCTGGCGGGGTCGGGCACGAGCGCGGCCGGCCGGAACGACGCCGGCGCCGGGGTTTCGGCGGTCGCTTCCAGTCCGGCAATGTCGCCGGGCAGGGTCACGACGGCAACCCCGCGGAGCGCCACGGCGTGCTGGATGGCGCTGTGCATGACGCGCGGCGCTTGTTCGGCGGTGCTGATGAGTTCGGAGTACACCGAGCACTCGTTGAAGAGCCGGTCGGGGTGCGTTTCCTGGAAGAAGCTGCTGCCGATCTGCTTGCTTGGGATGTGCGAGGCGATGGCCAGGACCGGGGCGCCGGAGCGGTTGGCGTCGTACAGGCCGTTGATCAGGTGCAGGTTGCCCGGACCGCAGGAACCGGCGCAGACCGCGAGCTTGCCGGTCAGCTGCGCCTCGGCCGCGGCGGCGAAGGCGGCGGCTTCCTCGTGCCGGACGTGGATCCAGTCGATCCCGCCCTTTGCGGCGCCGCCGGTCTTCCGGACGGCGTCGACGATCGGGTTCAGGCTGTCGCCGACGATCCCGTAGATCCGCTGCACGCCGGCAGCCTGGAGTTGTTCGACAAGCTGGGTGGCAAGTTCCTTGGCCATGGGTGCACGCTCCCGCGGGTAGGTCGATGAGCTGACACTGGCCAATATAGTCCGCTCACCTCCGAGCCTCTCCCAGCGGACGCTCCCTCACCTCCGGCAGCCAACCAACAGACCCTCCCTCAGATCCGGCAGCCAACCAACAGACCCTCCCTCAGCCGATGGAGGGAGCGTCACCCAAAAACCCGCCAGACGTGAGGGAGCGTCACCCAAAAACCCGCCAGACCTGAGGGAGCGTCGGCGCCGGGGGTCAGGAGCCGGAGTGGGCCTGCAGGAAGGAGTAGACCTCGGTCTCGTCCACGCCGGGGAAGGCGCCGGGGGGCATCGCGGCGAGCAGGTGGGAGTGGGCGCGGGCGGACGGCCAGGCATTCCCGGCCCACTCCGCGGTCAGCGACGCCGGAGGCCGGCGGCAGCAGCTCTCGTCCGGGCAGGTCGACTTGGACCGTTCCGTGGTGTCGCGGCCGCGGAACCATTTGACCTGCGCGTAGGGCACGCCCACGGAGAGCGAGAACTCCCCGTTCGCGGAACGTTCCGTCCGGGCCGTGCACCAGTACGTGCCGGCGGGGGTGTCCGTGTACTGGTTGTAGGCGCTGAACTTGTCCGGCACGTCGAACACCACGCGGGAGGTCCAGTTCTTGCACGAGGGCTGGCCCTCGATGGCGCCGGTGTGGTCCTGGGGGAACGTCACGCCGTCGTTCTCGTAGGCCTTGTAGATGATCCCGCTCTTGTGCGTCTTCTGGAAGTGCGTGCGCAGGTCCAGGTGCTCGGTGGCAAGGTTGGTGAACCGGTGAGCCGCCGTCTCGTAGGACACCGCGAACGCGTCCCGGATGTCCTCGACCGCGATTTCCTTGGCCTGCTTGGCGCGTTTCAGGAACTCGACAGTGGCCTGCTCCGGCAGCAGCAGCGCGGCGGCGAAGTAGTTTGTGGCGACCCGCTGCATCAGGAAGTCGCCGTAGTTCGTGGGGGTCTGGTGGCCCAGCACGTAGTGGCCCAGGGCCTGCAGCAGCACCGACCGGGGGTCATGGTCGCTCCGGGCGTTCTGCGTGAGGTAAATTCGGCGGTTCTTCAGGTCCGTCACCGAGCGGGTGGAATGGGGCAGGTCGCCCACGTGGTGCAGGCTGAAACCGAGGTGCCCGGCAATGTCCGCGATGACATGGTGGGACAGCGGCCCGGAGGTGTGCCCGACCGATGCCAGGACCTTCTGCGCCTCCGCCTCGTACTCCGGGAAATAGTTGTTCCGTTCCCGCATCATGGCCCGCAGTTCGCCGTTCGCCCGGCGGGCCTCCTCCGGCGTGGCGACCTGCTCGTTGAGCCGGCGTTCCAGCTCGTGCTGCAGGCCCACCATGGACTCCAGCACGTCCATCGGAAGCCGCGAACTGATGCGGATTTTCGGCAATTTCAGGGACTCGTAGAGCGGGCTCCGCTGGTACCGTTCCAGCTCGATTTCCAGCGCCGCGCGCCGGTTCGGCGGTTCCGCGCCGAGCAGTTCGTCGATGGTGGTGCCCAGCGCGGCCGCGAGCTGCTGGAGCAGGCCAAGCTTGGGTTCGCGCTTGCCGTTTTCGATCAGGCTCAGCTGGCTCGGCGCGGTGCCGACGGCGGCGCTGAGGTCATCGAGCGTGAGGCCGGCCGCCTTGCGCAGATGCCGGACCCTGCGGCCCATGCTGATGACGTCGGCTTCCGGCTCGACGGCGGCGGAGGGGGACGCGGCGCGGCGGTTCCAGCTGTTCGGATGCATTTCTGAAGAATACGGGAAGAACTGCATTTCTTTCCACAGTTTTAGTCTAGAAACCCCCTTGAAAGTGCAGAAAAGTTGGTTGTACGGAAAAGTTATCCGCCCGGAACACCCGGTCCCGCTGTGAGGAAGCAGCAGGCACCGGCCGGGTCATCAAAGGAGATCAACAATGACTGCAGCATTTGAGCCCACCCAGCAGACGCCCGAAGAGCAGGCCGCCGCCCTGGAGCTCGAGTGGGCTGCCAACCCGCGCTGGGAAGGCGTCACTCGGGACTACTCGGCCTCCGACGTCGTCCGCCTCCGCGGCAGGGTCTCCGAGGAACACACGCTGGCCCGCCGCGGCTCCGAGAAGCTCTGGAACCAGCTGACCGAAGAACACAAGACCGGCAAGTACACCAACGCCCTGGGCGCCCTGACCGGCAACCAGGCCGTGCAGCAGGTCAAGGCCGGCCTCCGCGCCATCTACCTCTCCGGCTGGCAGGTCGCCGCCGACGCCAACAACTCCGGCCACACCTACCCGGACCAGTCGCTCTACCCGGCCAACTCCGTCCCCACCGTGGTCCGCCGCATCAACAACGCGCTGCTCCGCGCCGACCAGATCGAGTTTTCCGAGGGCATCCAGACCGTCGAGGACTGGATGGTGCCGATCGTGGCCGACGCCGAAGCCGGCTTCGGCGGCCCGCTGAACGCCTACGAGCTGATGAAGTCCATGATCCAGGCCGGCGCGTCCGGCGTGCACTGGGAAGACCAGCTCGCCTCGGAGAAGAAGTGCGGCCACCTCGGCGGCAAGGTCCTGATCCCCACCCAGCAGCACATCCGCACGCTGAACGCGGCCCGGCTGGCCGCCGACGTCGCCGGCACCCCGTCGGTCATCATCGCCCGCACCGACGCCGAGGCCGCCACCCTGATCACCTCCGACGTCGACGAACGCGACCAGGAGTTCATCCTCCGCGAAGGTGGACAGCCCGTTCGCACCCCCGAGGGCTTCTACAAGGTCCGCAACGGGATCGAACCCTGCATCGCCCGCGCCAAGGCCTACGCTCCCTACTCCGACCTCATCTGGATGGAGACCGGCACCCCGGACCTGGAGCTGGCCCGCAAGTTCGCCGAGTCGGTCAAGGCCGAATTCCCGGACCAGATGCTGTCCTACAACTGCTCGCCGTCGTTCAACTGGCGCAAGCACCTCGACGACGCCACCATCGCGAAGTTCCAGCGCGAACTCGGCGCCATGGGCTTCACCTTCCAGTTCATCACCCTGGCCGGCTTCCACGCCCTGAACTACTCGATGTTCGACCTCGCCCACGGCTACGCCCGGGAAGGCATGAGCGCCTACGTCGAGCTGCAGGAGAAGGAATTCGCCTCCGAAGCACGCGGCTACACCGCCACCAAGCACCAGCGCGAAGTCGGCACCGGCTACTTCGACGACATCGCCACCGCGCTCAACCCGAACGCATCCACCCTGGCCCTGGTGGGATCCACCGAAGAAGGCCAGTTCCACTAATCCCCGGCTTTACCCGCCCGTTGCCCTATCACTTAGCGCCGCTATGGACCCCTCAGAGGGACCGCAAGTGATAGGGCAACGGCGGACTTTCCAAGGAGCAACTCCCATGAACAGCTTCACTGACAACTTCACCATCAACGGGGTTACGTTGACCGCACAGCCGATTTGCCGGCAGGGCGAGGTCCTGACGCCGGATGCGCTGGCCTTCATCGGCAAGCTGCACCGGACGACGGCGGAGCGCCGGCAGGAGCTGTTGCGGGCCCGGCAGGAACGCCGCCAGCGGATCAGCAAGGGCCAGGACCCGAGCTTCCTCCCCGAAACCGAGTCCATCCGCAACGACCCGGAGTGGCGCGTCGCTCCCCCGGCACCGGGCCTGGAGGACCGCCGCGTCGAGATCACTGGACCGGTGGATAAGAAGATGACCATCAACGCGCTGAACTCGGGCGCCAAGGTCTGGCTCGCCGACATGGAGGACTCCTCCACGCCGTCGTGGCGCAACGTCATCCAGGGCCAGCTGAACCTGACCGACGCGCTGGAGCGCCGGATCGACTTCACCTCCCCGGAGGGCAAGGAGTACAAGCTCCGCGCCGCCGAGGACCTGCCGACCATCGTGGTCCGGCCCCGCGGCTGGCACCTGCCGGAGAAGCACATGCTGATCGACGGCGTTCCGGTGGCCGGCGGCATCGTCGACTTCGGCCTGTACTTCTTCCACAACGCCCGCCGGCTCATCGCCCAGGGCAAGGGACCGTACTTCTACCTGCCGAAGATCGAAAACCACCTCGAGGCGCGGCTGTGGAACGACATCTTCGTCCTGGCCCAGGACCTGCTGGGCATCCCGCAGGGCACTATCCGCGCCACCGTGCTGATCGAGACGATCACCGCGGCATTCGAGATGGAGGAGATCCTCTACGAACTGCGCGACCACGCCGCGGGCCTGAACGCCGGCCGCTGGGATTACATTTTCTCGCTGATCAAGAACTTCCGCACCCGCGGGCCGCGCTTCGTGCTCCCGGACCGCGGCCAGGTCACCATGACCCAGCCGTTCATGCGCGCCTACACCGAACAGCTGGTGCGGGCCTGCCACAAGCGCGGCGCCATGGCGATCGGCGGCATGGCCGCCGCCGTCCCCAACCGCAAGGACGAGGAAGCCAACGCCATCGCCTTCGAGAAGGTCCGCGCCGACAAGACCCGTGAGGCCGGCGACGGTTTCGACGGCTCCTGGGTGGCCCACCCGGACCTGGTGCCGGTGTGCCGGGAGGTGTTCGACGGCGTCCTCGGCGACCGCCCGAACCAGCTGGACCGGCTCCGCGAGGATGTCACGCCGGACGACCGCGCCCTGATCGACATCGCCTCCACCACCGGAACGATCACCGAACAGGGCGTGCGGAACAACATCGAGGTGGGCATCCGGTACATCGAGTCCTGGCTGCGCGGCAACGGCGCGGTGGCCATCCACAACTTGATGGAAGACGCCGCGACGGCGGAAATCTCGCGCTCGCAGTTGTGGCAGTGGATCTTCTCCCGGGCCATCACCGACGACGGCGACGTCATCACCCGCGAATGGGTCGAGGACATGTTGGACGAGGAGTTCGCCAAGCTCGAGCGGTTCGAGGGCGACCGCTTCGCCGACGCCCGCGACATCTTCGAGGAGGTCACGCTCGGCAACGAGTTCCCGGCCTTCCTGACCCTGCCGGCGTATGACCGCTTCCTGCACGAGGCCCGCGACGGCGCCGCGGAGGTTCGCGGCGCGGATCTGGTCTCTGTCTAAACTTCCGTCCGCCGGGCTGCCACGCCCTTCGCAACAGGCCCCCCGAGATCCGGGGCGGCAGCCCGGCAACGGAAAACCCTCCGCAGACCTCCCGACAACGGCGTCGAACGGACACTTGAGGCCCATGTTCTCTTCAGAACATGGGCCCCAAGTGTCCGTTCGCGCGGGGGTCAGTCAGCGCCTGGGCCCCAAGTGTCCGTTCGCGCGCCCGTTCGCGCGGGAGGGACGGCGGGGGTCAGTGCGTCTTCGGGATGTGCCGCAGGGAGAGCGCGCACCCGACAATGAACAGGCCCACCGAGCCGAGGATCATCAGCAGCGGCCCGGTCCACGAACCCGAGAGGCCGTGCACGTAGCCCAGCAGCGTGGGGGCCGCCGCGCCGAAGCTGTAGCCGGCGCCCTGGACCACGGCGGACATCCTGCCGGCGGAGGCCTGGTCCCGGGCCAGCCGGATGATGGCGAGGAAGATCAGGGTAATGCCGCCGCCCTGCGCCACCCCGCCGATCGAGGACCACAGCCACCACAGTTCCGGGGCGAACAGCAGCCCCAGCGGAACCGTCAGCCACAGCGCACCCAGGGTAAGGCCGACCGTCGTCGTGCTGGCAAAGCGCGCCGCCAGCGGAACGCCGAGGCCTCCGGCGATTGCCAGGATCTGGAACAGCGAGGACCCGGCACCCGCCGCGGCCGGGGCCAGGCCCAGCTCATCGCCGAGGAGGCTGGGCAGCCAGGCAGTGACGCCGTAGTAGGAGAAGGCCTGCCCGGCGAAGCCCGCCGTCAGCGCCACCGTGATCCAGCGCGACGCGGGCCGGCCCGCCGTCCGGTCCGGGTCCACACCCGGGATGGGCTCGGCCCGGAGCGAGCTCCTGCCGGCAGCCAGCACCCAGACCACGCCGGCCGCGAGGGCAAAAAGGGCGCACGCCGCGATGGCCGGACGCCAGCCGAGCAGCTCCGCCAGCGGCGCCGTGACCATCGAGGTGACGAAGGAGCCGATGTTCAGCGCCGCTGTGTAGGTGCCCATGGCGGCACTCTGCTGGGCCGGGGTGAAATCGCGCCGGATGATCAGGGGCACCACGATGTTGCCGATCGTGATCGCAATGCCGAGGATGACGGTGCCCAGCATCACCAAGGCGCCGCCGCCGGCGGAACGGACCACGACGCCGGCCAGCACGCCCAGCAGGGTCAGCGTGATCGCGAACTCCGGGCCGAGCTTCCGCCCGGTCAGCGACGCCAACGGGGCCGCGAGGGCGAAGCAAAGCACCGGAATGCCGGTCAGAAAGCCGATCTCGACCGGGGAGAAGCCCAAATCGCGCTGCATGTCGCCCACCACCGGCGCCACGGCCACGAACGGGCCGCGCATGTTCAAGGCGATGAGGCCGATCGCGACCATCAGGAGCACCCCGCGCGGGACCCTGCCCAGGGCGCTCACCCGGCGGCCCGGGACCCGGCGCGGCAGAAATATGTTTTCATCAGTCCCATTGCTATCACGCACCGCGGGCGCCGGCGCCGCACCCGCCCGAACATGACGGGCCGGATTCACGAAAATCCCCGGGCACCGCCCGCGGGCTAGGGTTTTGGCATGACCCACCGCATCCGGAAAGCCACCGCCGACGACGCCGCGCAGCTGGCCGAGCTCGCCGCCGTCACGTTTCCGCTCGCCTGCCCGCCGGAGTCCCGGCCGGAGGATATCGCCGCGCACCTGGCCAACACGCTCAGCGCGGCCAACTTCCGCGGCTACCTGGCCGATCCGGATGTCACGGTGCTGGTCCTCGACGTCGACGGCGCCCTCCGCGGCTACAGCCTGCTGGTGGCCCGGCCGGCGCAGGACCCGGAGGTGGCCGCGGTGCTGCACACCAGCCCCGCCACGGAACTGAGCAAGTGCTACGTCCATCCGGACCACCACGGCCTCGGCGCCGCTGCGGAGCTGATGCGGGCCAGCATCGCCGCCGCGGCGGCCGGCGGTGCCGGCGGCCTGTGGCTGGGCGTCAACGACCAGAACGCCCGGGCGATCCGGTTTTACGAGAAGTCCGGCTTCCGGAAGGTCGGGACGAAATCCTTCACCCTCGGGGCCGCCGTCGAGCACGACTTCGTGATGGAGCGCCCGGTCCCCTGACGTCCCCGCCCGCACCCCTGCGGGAATGAGCCCGGGGCGGCCGCGGTTGTCGCCAGCATGAAGATCGAGATCTGGTCCGACGTGGCCTGCCCCTGGTGCTACATCGGCAAGCGCCGCTTTGAAACTGCCCTCGCGGCCTTCCCGCACCGCGACGCTGTGGAGGTGCGGTGGCGCAGCTTCCAGCTGGACCCTTCCCTGCCGGAGCACTATGACGGCACCGAACTGGACTACCTGAGCACCCGCAAGGGCATGGCGCCGGCGCAGGTCAGCGGCATGTTCGAGCAGGTGGCCGCCGTGGCCGCCGCGGAGGGCCTGAACTACCGGTTCGACGACGTCGTGGTGGCCAACAGCTTCACGGCCCACCGGCTGATCCACTTGGCCGCCGCGCACGGCAAGCAGGACGCCGCCAAGGAACGGCTGCTCAGCGACCACTTTGAGCACGGCCGCGACATCGGCAGCCGCGACTACCTGACGTCATTGGGCCGGGACCTCGGAATCGACGCCGCCGCGGTCGAGGAGCTGTTCAGCACCGACAGGTTCGCGGACGAGGTCCGGCAGGATTTCGCCGAAGCCCGGGCCCTGGGCATCAGCGGCGTGCCGTTCTTCGTGATCGACCGCAAGTACGGGCTCTCGGGCGCGCAGCCGGCGGAAACCTTTACCGCTGCCCTGGAACAGGCCTGGCAGGAAAGCCACCCGCTGGTGATGGTCGACGCCGGTGCGCCGGCAGCCGGCGATGACGGCGCCGTGTGCGGGCCTGACGGCTGCGCCGTCTGAGGCGGCGCCGCGGCCCGGCAGGACCACAGGTGCCGCTTTTAGTGACAGATCGCGCTAAAGTGTCCGTATGCCCAGGATTTCGGCCGCGAGCAACGCCGCCCAACGCGCCGAGACCCAGCGCCGTATCCTGACCGCCTTCGGCGAACTGCTGTTCACCCACGGGCTGCCCGGACTGACCATGACCGATGTCGCCCGACACGCGCGGATCGGCCGCACCGCGGTGTACAACTACTACGCGGACATCGAAGAACTCCTCATCGCCTACGCCCTGGACGAGACGGAGCGGTTCCTCGTGGAACTGCGCGATTCCCTGGCCTCGCTCGAGAATCCCGTGGAGCGCCTGGCCCTGTACGTCCGCGCCCAGGTGGCAGACCTGAGCCGCCGCCACCTGCCGCCCGGCCCGGCCATGGGCGCGGTGCTCTCCCCGGCGTCGTTCGCGAAACTGGCGGACCATGTGGGCGAGCTCAGCGTCCTGTTGCAGGACATCCTCCGCGACGGCATGGCCCAGGGCTACCTGCCGGACGCGGACATCGGCCAGCTCGCCCAGCTCATCCACGGCACCCTCTCCTCCAGTGCGGCCCGCGGCGACGGGGCCGGCGAAGACGCGGAGGCGGAGGCCCGGATCGCCCGCATCGTGCGCTTCATCCAGCTGGGCGCCGGGGCCCGGTTCGACGACGCCGGCCGCCCCCTCCGCCTGGAAGCCTAGGCGTCCGAAGGTCAGGGGTTGGGGCTGGCCGGCACCACGGTCGGCACCACCGGAGCTGCGGGATCCTCGACGACCCGCCGGGTTTCCCGCGGGCAGCTGAGCTTGCCCGGTGTCTGGTCCACCAGGGCGGGCTTGGCCAGCGCCTTGAAGTCGCCGGTGAGGATGACGTCCACGCTCGCGTCGTTGCGGGCGTCCTGCACGTAGTCCGACCCCGGCAGGTTGCGCTGGACGCTGAACGCCCCGGACTGGCCCGCGGCGCCGGAGACGACCAGGGCCACCCCGCGGAACCCGGAGGACGTGTTGCCCACCGCGCCCACGGTGAACTTGCGCGCCCGGAGCTCGCCGGCCACGGTCCGGGCCAGGCCGGGCCGGCTGGTGGAGTTGTAGACGTTCACCTTGATCTTGGCGTGCGGGGTGTAATCGTACGTTGCCTGCGGGCACACTGTCGCCGCCGCCTGGCTGCGCTCCGCCGTCGGGAGTTTGATCTGGCCGTCGCGGATCTGGAGGGCGACGACGACGGCGGCGGTCACCAGCGCAACCAGGAGCACCAGGACCACGCCGTGCAGGATCCGGCGCCGCATCCGCGCCGGGTTCTCGAGCTCATCATCCTCCGCGAACGCGGCCCGCAGCTCGGAGCCGGTGACGACGTGATGGCCGTGCAGGACGGTCGGGTCCTTGGGCTTCCTAGCCATTGAGCACCAGGACACGGGCGTGGATCGCGGTGCGCTGGTGCAGGGCGGTGCGGACGGCCCGGTGCAGCCCGTCCTCAAGGTAGAGCACACCACGGTATTCGACGACGTGCGGGAAAAGGTCTCCGAAGAAGGTCGAATCCTCGGCGAGCAGGGCGTCCAGGTCCAGGTTCCGCTTGGTGGTGACGAGCTCGTCCAGCCGGACGGGCCGCGGCGGCAGGGCGGCCCAGTCCTTGGGCGTGTTGAAACCATGGTCGGGGTACGGGCGTCCCTCGCCCACAGCTTTAAAGATCACCATGCAAGCCTAAGGAAGATCACCGGCCAGGGGAATCACAGCGGGGTTGACGCCGGAGGTTGTGGCCAAACAGTGATCATTTGTCACACCGCCGGCCCGGCTTGTCACCGCCGCGGCCGGGACGGTCACGGTCATCCCGCCGCCGGCCGGCGGCGCGTCATGAACGGCGTCCGACGGGCGGCTCCCGGCCCCCGGCTGAGAGAATGGAGCCATGACTGAAACCGCACGACCCGCCGCGCCCCTGACTCCGCCTCTGGCCCTGCTGCTCGACGTCGACGGCCCGGTGGCCAGTCCGCTGACCCGTGACGTCCGGCCCGGCATCATTGCGGATCTGCTGGCCCTGGCGGCGGCCGGAATCCCGGTGGTGTTCAACACCGGACGCTCGGATGCGTTCATCCGCGAGCAGGTCATGGCCCCGATGATCGCCGCCGGGATGCCGGAGGGGCTCCTGGTCCACGCCATCTGCGAGAAGGGCGCGGTGTGGTTCAGCTACACCGCCGCGGGGCCGGGCCCGGTGCACGTGGACCGCGAACTGGCCGTCCCGCAGGCCTTCGGCGACGACGTGCGCCGGCTCGTCGCCGAGGACTACGCCACCCACATGTTCTTCGATGAGACGAAGCGCGCCATGGTCTCGGTGGAGCAGCACATCGCCGTCGCCAACGCCGAGTACCGCCAGGAACAGGCGCTGTTCGACGCCGATGCCATGGACCTGATGGCCCGGCACGGCCTGGGGGTGGTGCGGCTGGACCACCACGCCCCGGACAGCGACGACCGCATCGACTACCGGGTGGACCCCACCATCATCTCCACCGACATCGAATCCGTCCGGCTGGGCAAGGACCTGGGCGCCAGCCGGGCGGTGGAACTGCTGGCCGGCCAGGGCATCACTCCGCAGGCCTGGCGGACCGTCGGCGATTCGCGGACCGATTACGCCATGGCGGACTGGCTGCACCACAACGACCATCAGGTCAAGCACGTCGACGTCCGGCCGGCCGACGGCGTGCCGGTCAAGCCCTACGACGTGCTGACCGCCGCGGATCTGGGGCTCGGGGCGGAGGTCATCCACGACGACGCCGGCGCGGCGTTCCTGCGCAGCTGGCGGGAGGCCCTGGCCGGGTAGGCCCCCAAGGCCGGTTTTGCGGCGCGGGCTATTATGCAAGTAGAGAACCCAGTAGGCCTTCAACGACTCGGAGAACTGACATTACGGACGCATTGATCCAGGACGAGATTTACTACGGCAGCCAGGCGACCGAGGACAACCACGCCCACGCCGAGGTCACCTCGCCGGCCGCCGTCGCACGGCTCCGCACGCGCCCCGACGTCGTGCGCCGGCACGGCAGATATGCGCTGATCAATGAGAACCGCACCCCGTACCAGGCCATGGTGGAGGACCTGCTCTTCCTTCGTGCCGTCCTGGCCGAGGCGAAACTGGACTACCTGCTGGTCCGCGGCAATAACGACCGGCCGGTGCTGGCCGTGGACTGGAAGAACCGCCGGGAGCTCCGGAAGGCGCTGGTCGAAGCCTGCCGGGACGAACCGTTCTACTCCATGACCGTGGACGCCAAGAAGAAGTCCTCCGTCCTGGTCGCAGACGGCGAACTCTCCCCCAACCGCCAGGGCCGCATCTTCCGCCTGTACCGGCCGCGGGTGGAACCCGGCGGCGGACTGGAGTTTGGCGCCTCGGCCGGAGTCCAGCTGGAGCTGTGGAGCTTCGAGGGCGACGAGCTGATCCTGCCGATCGAGAACTCGCTGACCCGGCGGACCCTGCTGGCGCAGGACGCCGTCCGCGGCACGGTGGAACGCTACGGCCACACCTGGCCCACGATCGAGAACATGTTCGCGGACCACGCCAGCGACATCAGCTTCGACATCGATCTGGTGTTCTCCTGGGTGGACGGCAGCTCCCCGGAGTACGTCGCGGCGCGCCGGGCGCAGATGGCCGGCGTCGTCGTCGGCGAGGGCGACGACCACGAGGCCCGCTTCCGCCAGATCAACGAACTGAAGTACGCGCTCCGCTCGGTGTACATGTTCGCGCCCTGGATCCGCCGGATCTTCATCGCGACGGACTCCCCGGCACCGGAGTGGCTCGCGGACCACCCGGGCGTGACAATCGTGCGCAGCGAGGAGTTCTTCGCCGACCCCTCGGTGCTGCCGACGCACAATTCCCAGGCCGTGGAGTGCCAACTCCACCACATCGAGGGCCTCTCCGAGCACTTCCTGTACTCCAACGACGACATGTTCTTCGGCCGCACGGTCCGGCCGGACATGTTCTTCACCCCAGGCGGCATCACCAAGTTCATCGAGGCGGAGACGCGCATCGGCCTCGGTGAGAACGACGCCGAGCGCAGCGGGTTCGAAAACGCGGCGCGGGTCAACCGCAAGCTGCTGTGGGACCGCTTCGGGCGGATCACGACCCGGCACCTGGAACACACCGCGGCGCCGCTCCGGCGCAGCCTGGTGGCCCAGATGGAGGAGGAGTTCCCCGCCGAATTCGCCAAGACGGCGGCCAGCAGGTTCCGCGCGGCGGACAACATCTCGGTGACCAACTCGTTCTACCACTACTACGCGCTGCTGACCGGCCGGGCCGTGACCCAGACGGCGGCCAAGGTGCGGTATGTGGATACGACCGCACGGGCGGGCCTGAGCTACCTGCCGAAGCTGCTGGCCAAGCGGAACATGGACTTCTTTTGCCTCAACGACGGCAGCTTCCCGGAGGTCCCGGCCGATGAGCGCGCCGAAGTGGTTACTGATTTCCTGGAGAAGTACTTTCCGATCAAGGCGCCCTGGGAGAAGTAGCCTCTGCTAGTTGCGGGTGGCGATGCTGCGCTGGCCCGGCCCGGCCGCGGGGTCCTCGAGCCTGGCCTGGCGCGGGAGGCGGATTCCGGCGGCGGCGATGCGCCGCTGGGCTTCCTCGGCCGTGACGAATTCGCCCACCGCCGGCAGGGTGTCCCCGACCTGCACCACCGAGTGGACGATGGTGTGCTCGTAGACGTGGACCAGGTTGAAGGACTGGCCGCTGTCGCGGCCGCGGCTGCCGCCGACGGGGACGTTCAGGTCCTGGGTGTAGCAGGTGGCCGAGGCCACCGAAACGGGAATGCCCGCGAACGTCGCCGTCGTCGAATAGTGCAGGTGGCCGCCGAGGATGGCGCGCACGTCGGAATTCCGCAGCACCCCGGCGAGCGCCGCCTGGCCGCGCAGCTCCACGAGCACCGCCAGGTCCAGCACGGAGGGTACGGGAGGATGATGCAGCGCCAGGATGGTGCCGTCCGGCGCCGGCGTGGAGAGTTCGGCGGCGAGCCACTCCAGCTGTTCGGGGTCCAGTTCGCCGTGGTGGAAGCCGGGGACGGACGTGTCCAGGGTGATCACCCGCAGGCCGTTGATGAAGTAGCTGTGGTCCACCGGCGCCGCGTCCGCCGGCTGGTCCAGCAGACCGGTCCGGAAGTTGGACCGGTCGTCGTGGTTGCCCATGGCCCAGATGGCTTTGGCGCCCATCGCCTTGCAGGCGGGGTCGACGATGGCCCTGAGTTTTGCGTAGGCGGCGACTTCGCCGCGGTCGGCCAGGTCGCCGGTGAAGATCACGGCTTCAGGGCGGGCGCCGGAGGCGAGGACCTGGTCGAAGAGTTGTCTCAAGCGGGTATCGCTGGCCACCACACCGTGCAGGGGATCCGTGCCTCCCAGCAGGTGCGGATCGCTCAGGTGGAGTAGGAAATGGCGTGGCCGGGGGTGCTCGGCCTCGATGAGCTCCATTGCAGACCTTCCTGGTTGGGTGGGGCGGTGGCCCCCTGCGTCCCTCTCAGTACTATCTATCCAACCAGACAATTGGCCTGCGGTGTGCAAACTCCAGTAGGCATGTTTTGAAAATGGCAATAACCAAGTACTCCGGCGGGCACATACCTGTCCGGGCATGGACAGGCGGTGCCCGCCGGAAGCGGGATTACTTGGCTTCCGGGCGGCTAGCTCAGGTAGCCGTTCGGGTTGAGCACGTACTTCGTGGCTGCGCCGGCGTCGAATTCGGCGTAGCCCTTAGGTGCGTCCTCAAGGGGAATGGCCTTGGCATTGACGTTTTTGGCGATGTGCACCTTGTCATGCAGGATGGCCATCATGAGCTGCCGGTTGTACTTCATCACCGGGCACTGTCCGGTGGTGAAGCTCAGCGACTTCGCCCAGCCGGTGCCCAGGCTGAGCGAGAGTGCGCCCTTCTTGGCCGCCTCGTCGACGCCGCCCGGGTCGCCGGTGACGTAGAGGCCCGGGATGCCGAGTGCGCCGCCGGCCGCCGTGAGCTCCATCAGGGAGTTCAGTACGGTCGCCGGGGCTTCCTTGGCGTCGTGGCCGTGCCCCTTGGCCTCGAAGCCAACGGCGTCGACGCCGCAGTCGACCTCGGGGACACCCAGGATCTGCTCGATCTGCTCGGCCGGCCCTCCCTTGGACAGGTCCACCGTCTCGCAGCCGAAGGAGCGCGCCTGCTTGAGTCGGTCCTCGTTCATGTCGCCCACGATCACCACCGCGGCTCCCAGCAGCTGGGCGCTCGTGGCGGCCGCGAGGCCCACCGGGCCGGCACCGGCGACGTAGACGGTGGAGCCTACCCCGACACCGGCCGAGACGGCGCCGTGGAAGCCGGTCGGGAAAATGTCCGAGAGCATGGCCAGGTCCATGATCTTCTCCATGGCCTGGTCCTTGTCCGGGAACTTCAGCAGGTTCCAGTCCGCGTACGGCACCAGCACATAGTTGGCCTGTCCGCCGACCCAGCCGCCCATGTCGACGTAGCCGTAGGCACTGCCGGGCCGGTCGGGGTTGACGTTCAGGCAGATGCCGGTCTTGCGTTCCTTGCAGTTGCGGCAACGGCCGCAGGCGATGTTAAAGGGGACAGAACAGAGGTCCCCCACCTTGATGAACTCGACATCCGGGCCCACTTCCACGACTTCGCCGGTGATTTCGTGGCCAAGCACCAGGTCGGCTGGGGCGGTGGTGCGTCCGCGGACCATGTGCTGGTCCGACCCGCAAATGTTCGTGGCAACGGTCTTGATGATGGCACCGTGGCGCACCTGCCGCCCCACGTTGGCGGGGTTGACCCCCGGGCCGTCCTTGAGTTCGAAAGTGGGGTAATCGATGTCGATCAGTTCGACTTTTCCTGGCCCCTTGTAGGCAACGGCCTTGTTTCCTGTCATCACTTTCCTCCTGGTTTCACGGACCCCAATGCTGAGTGCCCAGTTGTGATTCTCGAAGCGTGCTGATGCACCTCCCGCGGGCCGCCGCGACCGGCTGCGTCGCCGGCAGGGCAGACCAGTCTGCCCGGCGGTGGTGGCTAAATGTCGGAAGGTCCGGCCAGTCTAGGCCGGGATGCCGCGCAGGGATAGGGCCCCTTGTGCCCTTGCCTTCGGCAGGGCTCCCGCGGGTTTTCCGCCGCCTTGTTCAGGCGAGGGCCTGCCGGACCGCTTCGATAATCTCGGGGGAGTCAGGCTCGACCGTCGGGGCGAAACGGGCGATGACCACGCCGTCGCGGTTCACCAGGAACTTCTCGAAGTTCCACTTCACGAACCCGGGCAGGAGGCCGGTCCGGAACTTCGTGAGCTGGGCGTAGAGCGGGTGCTGTTTCCGGCCGCGGACGTCCGCTTTGGCGGTCAGCGGGAACGTCACGCCGAAATTGCGCTGGCAGAACGCGGCGATCCCGGCGTCGTCCTCCGGCTCCTGCCCGGCGAACTGGTTACACGGGACGCCCAGGACGCTGAAGCCCTCGGCGCGGAACTTGTTGTGCAGGGCTTCGAGGCCGGCGTACTGGGGCGTAAAGCCGCACTGGGAGGCGACGTTCACCACCAGCACCACGCGTCCTTTGAAGCTGCCGAAGTCCGTCTCGGTGCCGTCGTTGAGGGTCAGTGGAATGGAATGCAGGGCGGTCATGGGCGCGTTCCTCGCTCGTAGGGGCCGGAAAGGGTCATGACACAGGTTCGTTGCCGCCGCACAGCGGTATGGGCCTGCCGCGGCAGAGAGTCCCGGGGCGGCCGGCCCTGGCTACGGCGACGGCGTTGCCAACGGTTCCAGGCCGGCCGACGGTTGGGTGGCGGTGCTCTCCGCGGGCGCCGCAGTCACGGTCGGCGAGGGTGCCGGCGGGGGCGGGGCGACGGTTGCGGACGGCCCAATTGCCGACGCCGGATCGGTCACCACGGGTGCCGGGGCCGGCGCGAGGGTCGGGTCGGGGCTGCGCTGCACCGTGGGCTGGGTCGCGGGTTGCGTCGGGGTCGGGGCGGGCGTCGGGGTCGCGGGTTGCGTCGGCGTCGGGGTGGGCGTCGGGGTCGGGGCGGGCGTCGTGCCCGGGGCGGGCGTCGTGCCCGGGGCCGTGGGGACGCCCGGCGTGGGCGTGGGCGTTGCGGTTGGTGTTGGCGTTGGCGTTGGCTTTGCGGTCGGCGTCGGCGCTGCCCCCGGCGTCTTCGTGGGCGGCGGGGCCGTGCGGGCGCCGCCGGTGCGTGCCACCGGCTTTTCCTGGATGCCGCCGGCGACCGCGTGCGTGTGGTCTGCCGCCACCGGGATCGCCCAGTCGGCGTCGGGGCTGCCCGAACCGCCGCCCCCGGCCCTGGCGGCGCCGGGTGCGTAGCTGGTCATCCGGATGGCGTCGAGCCGGTCGACCTGCCGGGTGGGAAGGAACTTCCAGTCCAGCGGGTTCGCGTGCGTGCCGTTGAGGATCGTCTCGAAGTGCAGGTGGCAGCCGGTGGAGGACCCGGTGGTTCCGACCAGGGCGATCACTTCATCGACCCCCACGGATTCGCCCTTGTGGACCGCTATGCCCTGCAGGTGGTTGTACGTCGTGATCAGGCCGTTGCCGTGATCGATTTCGACCCGGTTCCCCCCGCCCCAGGGGTGCCAGCCCACTGCCCGGACCACGCCGGCGTCGGCGGAATAGACCCGGGTGCCGCACGGCGCCGCGAAATCCTGGCCCCAGTGGAATTCCCCGGCCGCTCCTGTCAGGGGGCTGGTGCGCAGGCCGAAGTGCGAGGACTGGTTGAGCGTCTCGAGCGGAGCCATCAGGAAGCCCTTGCCCGGCCGGGTCAGACCGGCCGAAGCTGCCCGCAGCTCCCCCTTACCCGTCTTGGACCGGGTCTGGACCGTAGTGAAGGAGACCAGGGCCCGGCGGTCCACCGTCAGCGGACCGGCCGCCGTCGCGGACCCGTCGCCGGCTACGGCGGATGCGTCGCCTCGGGCGTCGAGCAGCCCGGGACCAACCGAGCCGGCAGCGGCCGGCGTCGTCGCGCCCCGGGTCCCGGGACCGGCGGGCGCAGGTGCGCCGAAAAGCAGCAGGGCCAGGGCCACCCCGGAGGCTGCGGACAGGGAGCGCACGACAACCGTCGAAGCCCTGGACCGTCCATTCGATGAGTTTCCCCAGTGTTTTCCCACGATGTGACTCCCGCAATCCTGTCCGCCAGGCCCCATTCCCGTCGGACCCACCTCCTTATGTGAACACACTCATCCGCCCCTGTGAACCTCCCTGATGCCTTGTCTGCGGGCACTTCCCCGCGGTCCCAGTAGCCGCGGCGGGAAAGCAGGTACCGGCCCCCTTCGGCCCGGGTAAGAATAGGGGTATGCGCAATGTCCTTCGGGAGTGGCAGGCCGAACTCAAGTACACGTTCACCGGAACCCGGGACGCTGTCCCGGAGTGGGTGGGCCACCTCGCCGAGGGTGACGACGCCGGGTACCACCGTCCCGGCTCCGCCGTCTGGGCCGTCCACGGAGACATGCCCACGATCGTGGCCGGCATCCGGGCCCTGCTGATGCAGGCCCTGCATCCGGGCGCGCTGGCCGGCGTGCACGATCATTCGCGCTTCCGGGAGGATCCTTTGGGCCGGCTCGCCGGAACGATCCGCTGGATCTTTACCGTCACGTACGGCTCCACCGACGCGGCCCGCGCGGCGTCGGACTGGGTGTTGCGGCTGCACGAGCCGGTACGCGGCACGTATGTGGACGGCCACGGCGCGGTGCGGCCTTACGCGGCCAACGATCCGGACCTGCTCCGGTGGGTCCACATTGCCTTCACCGATGCTTTCCTTTCGGCCCATAAGCTCTGGGGCCGGCCGATTCCGGGTGGGCCGGATGCCTACGTCCGCGAGTGGGCGCAGGCGGGCACGCTGATGGGCGTCGAGTCGCCCCCGCTGAGCGAGGCCCAGATGCGCGCACAGTTGGACCGCTGGTACGACGACGGCGAACTCACCTCGGATGGTCGGGTGGCCGAAACGGTGGCCTTTATCCGCAATCCCCCGCTCCACCCCGTCCTCCGG
This sequence comes from Arthrobacter sp. Hor0625, assembly GCF_052567525.1. Taxonomy (NCBI): domain Bacteria; kingdom Bacillati; phylum Actinomycetota; class Actinomycetes; order Micrococcales; family Micrococcaceae; genus Arthrobacter; species Arthrobacter sp. Hor0625. The sequence continues at coordinate 921,662 of NZ_CP199586.1, forward strand.
CCGGGATACCGGGTGTTGTTCGCGGCGGCGGTGGCCAGCCTCGAACCGAAGTACCGGGCGATGCTGGGGCTGCGGATGCCTCGGCTGGGGCCGTTCCCCCTGCCGGTCCGGCTGGCCACCACGGCCACACTCGGCGTCGTCCATCTGGCTCTCGGCAGGATGGGCCCGAGCGAACAGGCCGCCCGTTCGAGGTTGCGCCGGCTGGGGTATGAGGAACCGACCGGGGCGTGAGGAACCGGGAGGCTGAAGCCGCGGGCCGGGGCCGCCCGGGGTGTCCCGCCGGGCATGCAAAAAGGCCCCGGTCCTAAGGACCGGGGCCAACCGCGGAGAATGGGGGATTTGAACCCCCGAGGGCGTTAACCCAACACGCGTTCCAGGCGTGCGCCATAGGCCGCTAGGCGAATTCTCCAATTGCTTCTGAATCAAAAGCAGATACTAGACTACCTGAATTTCCCGGCTTCGCCCAAATCCGTCCCCGCCGCCGGCCCGGAGCCTGCCATGCCGCCCCTCCCCGGGCCGCCGCCTCCCCGGCCGCGCGCCGCGTCCTTCACACCAACGGACATGCCCAACCGCCCTCTCCACCACTGAGCATGACCCGGTATGCCCAGCCCCCACCGCCAAGGATGGACATGCCCGTCAGGCCCGCTCCGGCATGCCCAGGCCTCGCCGAGAAGGACGGGCATGTCCGTCAGAGCCAGTCCGGCGCCTCCGTCAGAGCGTGTCCGGGCCCGCGGGAGGCCGGATTCGGGGCAGTCCCGATTGTCGGGTAAAGTAGTCGACGGCCCCTCATGTGGCGTCATCCTGTTGAACTCCCCCAGGACCGGAAGGTAGCAAGGGTAAATGGGCTCTGGCGGGTGCATGGGGGGTCTTTTATGTCTGTGCCGATTGGTAGGGTTTAGCTGTGACTGTTACAACCGCTCTTTACCGTAGATACCGCCCCGATTCGTTCGCGGACGTTATCGGACAGGAGCACGTCACCGAGCCGCTCATGACGGCCCTGCGGAAGAACCGCGTCAACCACGCCTACCTCTTTTCCGGCCCGCGCGGCTGCGGTAAAACCACGTCCGCACGCATCCTGGCGCGCTGCCTGAACTGCGCCGAGGGCCCGACCGACACCCCCTGCGGCGTCTGCCCCAGCTGCATCGAACTGGCCCGCGGCGGCGCCGGCTCCCTCGACGTGATCGAGATCGACGCGGCCAGCCACGGCGGTGTCGACGACGCCCGCGACCTGCGTGAACGCGCCACGTACGCGCCGGTGCGTGACCGGTACAAGATCTTCATCATCGACGAAGCCCACATGGTCACCTCGGCCGGCTTCAACGCCCTCCTCAAGATCGTCGAAGAGCCGCCGGAACACATCAAGTTCATCTTCGCCACCACGGAACCGGACAAGGTCATCGGCACCATCCGGTCCCGGACCCACCACTACCCGTTCCGGCTGGTTCCGCCCGAGCCGCTGATGGCGTACCTCGAGCTGCTGTGCCAGCAGGAAAACGTTCCGGTCGCTCCGGGGGTGCTCTCCCTCGTGATCCGCGCCGGCGGCGGTTCCGTGCGGGATTCGCTGTCGGTCCTGGACCAGCTCATGGCCGGCGCCGGACCGAACGGGCTGGACTACGAGCTCGCGGTGGCCCTGCTCGGCTACACCCACGCCTCGTTGCTGGACGACGTCGTCGAGGCCGTGGCAGCGTCCGACGCCGCGACGGTCTTCCGCGCAGTGGACCGCGTGATCCAGACCGGCCACGACCCCCGCCGCTTCGTGGAGGACCTGCTGGAGCGGTTCCGCGACCTGATCATCGTCCAGGCCATGCCGGAGAGCGCCCAGTCGATCCTCCGCGGCATGCCGGCGGACCAGATCGCCCGCCTGCAGAACCAGGCCCATAACCTCGGCGCAGCCGAGCTGTCCCGCGCCGCGGACGTCAGCAATACCGCGCTGACGGAGATGACCGGCGCCACCTCTCCGCGGCTTCACCTGGAGCTCCTGTGCGCCCGGATCCTGCTGCCCAGCTCCGAGCAGAACGAACGTGGCATTGCCGCCCGCATCGACCGGGTGGAACGGCGCATGAACTACGCCGGGAACGACGTCGGCGCCCCCGCCGGCAGCCCCGCACCAGCTGTCGGCGCGGGTGCCGCTGCCCCCGCACCATCCGCACCGGTTACTCCCGCCGCCTCCGTGCCGGCCACTCCCCCGGCCTCCGCGGCACCCGCCAGCCAGCCTCCCGCACCCGCCGCCGCCGCTTCGGCCCCGAACGCCGCGGCCGCCCGGCCAGCGGAACAGGCCGCAGCTCCCGCAGCGGCACCCGCGGAGCAAGCGCCGCCGCAGGGCCAGCAGGAACGGACCCCGATCACCGCGCCGCGGGTCAGCACGAACGACTGGCCGGTTGATGAGGCCGCCGCGTCCCGCGGCGGCTCCCGCCCGGCCGGGCAGGCCCCAAGCGCCGCGCCGCCGGCGGGCGAGGCGGAGCGTCCGCAACCGGCAGCCACCGCACCCGCTGCACCGCCGGCGGCTCCGCCCGCTCCCGCGGCCACGCCGGCTCCCGCGGCAGCAACCACGCAGGCACCCGCTGCCAGCGCCCAGGCGACCTCCGCGCCCGCACCTGCCGGCTCTTCCGCCGACGTCGAGGTGCTGCGCCGCGCCTGGCCCGAGATCCTGCAGGCCCTTACCAAGATCAAGCGGAGCACCTGGGCGCTCGTCGAACCCAACGCGCAGGTGGGCCACTTTGAGGGCCAGGTCCTCACGCTGTCCTTCACCACCCCGGGCCTCGCCGGCGCCTTCGGCCGCGCCGATCACGCCGAGAACCTGCGCCAGGCGATTTCCCGGACCATCGGCATCGACTGCCAGATCACCGCCGTCGCCGGCGGCGCCAGCAGTGCAGCGAGCTCTGAGCCAAACCCAAAAGCGCCTACTAGCCGGGAAATGCCGGCCACGTCGGCGGACGTCGCCTGGGGCCTGGCGCCCGCTCCGGCGGATCCCGGCCCCGAGTCCCGGCAGCCTGCCGCCGGAACCACGGACTCCCGGAACGCATCCGGCGCTGGCGGCGCCGGGCTGACCGACGGCGCGCCCGTATCTCCCAGCGCGGTCCGGGAACAGAGCCCGGCACCGGATGCCTCCCGCGACGCCGCCCCTGTTCCCTCCGCTGCACCGGCGGCCCCCTCGGCTAGTGCGGCGCCCCCGCGCCCGGCACAGCAGGAGAGCGCAGCCCCCGACACCGCAGGGTCGTACTCCTACCCGGACGATGACTGGGGTCCGCCCCGGGATGAAGACGCTCCGCCGCTGGACGAAGAACCGCCCATGGACTGGAGCCCCTCCGACGGCGCCCCGGCTCGGGCGGCAGCGTCCCGCACGCCGGAGCACGCCGCTCCGGCGCCCGCTTCCGCGCCGGACCCTTCCCGAGTTGCGTCCGGGGCGCCCGCGGGGCAGGGCTCCACGACCGCGGCCCGCGGGGCCGCGGACACTGCTGAGGACCCGTGGGCTCGTGCCGTCGAGCAGTCCCCCGGGGTCTGGACCGTCGGGACGGAACTGAACGTGGGCCGGCGCGGCACCACGGAGCCCGCGGCGGCTCCAGCAGCACGCAGCGAGGAGCCCGAGCCTCCGCACTACGAGCCGGCCGTGGCCCAGATCCCGGAGCCGGTGGGCGCGTTCCGCGCCGGAGCTTCGCCCCGGCAGGCCGACGCCGCCCCCGGGCCGGCCCCTGCCGGCGCGGCTAGGCTCGGGAGCCCGGAGCCGGTGCTTGTGCCGACCACGACCGGATCCGCCGTCATCACCGCGGCGACCGCGTCCGTTACGACGACGGCCCCCGTCGGTGCCCCTCCGGCATCCGGACGGCAGAGTCTGTACCAGCGCCTGTCGAACAGCCCCGAAGCGGAGGCTGGTCGCGCCAAGGCCCCGGCGCGGGCGGCGGTCGCGGCCACCAGTTACGAACAGGACATTCCCAGCGCCGACGACGAGACAATCGAAGAGTCGGGGGTCTTCGGCCGCGCAGCCGTCGAACGCATCCTCGGCGGAAAGCTGCTCGAGGAACGCTCCCTGGACGGAAGTCCCCTGGCGCCGCGCTTCTAGCCCCCGGCGGCCGGTTGGCCCCACCCCTAATCGAACGAGGATATTGTGTACGAAGGTGCAGTCCAGGAGCTGATCGATGAACTCGGCCGTCTCCCCGGTGTCGGTCCCAAGTCCGCCCAGCGTCTCGCCTTCCACATCCTTGAGGCCGATCCGCAGGACATGAAACGGCTCGTCGAGGCCATCACCACCGTCAAGGAGCGGGTGAAGTTCTGCACTGTCTGCGGGAACGTGACCGAGCAGGAGTTGTGCAACATCTGCCGGGATCCGCGCCGGGACCCGGCCGTGATCTGCGTCGTGGAGGAGTCCAAGGACGTCCTCGCCGTCGAGCGCACCCGATCCTTCCGCGGTAGGTATCACGTGCTGGGCGGGGCGATTAATCCGATCGCAGGAATCGGGCCGGAACAGCTCCGGATCCGGGAGCTGCTCACCCGGCTCAACGACGGGGCCATCCAGGAAATCATCATCGCCACCGACCCCAACCTCGAGGGCGAGGCGACGGCGACCTACCTGGCCCGGATGCTGAAGTCGATCGGCATTGCCGTTACCCGGCTTGCCTCCGGGCTGCCCGTCGGTGGGGACCTCGAATACGCCGATGAAGTCACCCTGGGCCGCGCTTTCGAAGGCCGCCGCAACGCGCTGAGCTGAGCTGACCGGACCGGCCACCGGCGCGGTGCGGCGTTTTCCGCGCTCCCCCGGGAACGGACATGCCCAACCGCGCGGACCAGCGATGGGCAGAACACTGTTCTGCCCCTCCTTCAAGCCCGCCAATGGGCATGCCCGTCGCAGAGGACCCCGCCCGTCTGCCATTCGGTCACAATTCAACGCCGGACCGCCCGCGGCGATAAACTTGGACCAGAAGCCGCCGTCGCGCCCCTTGGTTGCGCCGCTTGGCAGTTTCGCCCAGAACCCCGATGATCCAGTGAGGGTGCCCGCATGAGTTTGCCCACCACCGAAGTCCACCCCGGACCGCAGCCGCAGGTGCTGCCCGCGGAGCCTGCCGTCACCAAGCACCTGGTCGTGAAGAAGTTCGGCGGATCCTCTGTGGCCGACGCAGAGGGGATTAAGCGGGTCGCCCGCCGGGTCGTGGACGCCCACAACGCCGGCGGCGAGGTCGTCGTCGTGGTCTCCGCCATGGGCGACACCACGGACGAGCTCCTCGACCTGGCCGCCCAGGTGACTGACTCCGCACCGGCCCGGGAAATGGACATGCTCCTATCCGCCGGTGAGCGCATCTCCATGGCGCTGCTCGCGATGGCGATCAACAAGTACGGCGCCTCCGCCCAGTCCTTCACCGGTTCGCAGGCCGGCATGATCACCGACGGCATCCACGGCAAGGCCCGGATCATCGACGTCGACCCGCACCGGATCCGCACGGCCCTGGACAAGGGGCACATCGCGATTGTGGCCGGCTTCCAGGGCATGAGCCGAAGCACCAACGAGATCACCACCCTGGGCCGGGGCGGTTCGGACACGACGGCGGTGGCGCTGGCCGCTGCCCTCAACGCCGACGTCTGCGAGATTTTCACCGACGTCGACGGCATCTACACCGCCGACCCCCGCGTGGTGCCGTCCGCCCGCAAGATCGACAGCATCTCCAGTGAGGAGATGCTCGAACTGGCGGCTTCCGGGGCCAAGATCCTGCACCTGCGCTGCGTGGAGTACGCCCGCCGCTTCGGAGTGCCGCTGCACGTCCGGTCCTCATTCAGCCAGCACGAAGGCACCTGGGTCCTGCCCAGCGCCGACGACAAGATCACGATTCAAGAGGGAGTTGCCTTGGAGCAGCCAATCATCTCCGGCGTTGCACACGACCGTTCCGAAGCCAAGGTCACCGTCGTCGGCGTCCCGGACATCCCCGGCAAGGCCGCGGCGATCTTCCAGGTCATCGCCGACTCCCACTCCAACATCGACATGATCGTCCAGAACGTCTCCACCCACGGCACCGGCCGCACGGACATCTCCTTCACCCTGCCGATCGTCGAAGGCGCCGACGCCCTGGCCGCCCTCCGCGCCGCGCAGGCCGAGATCGGCTTCGAGAGCATCGAGTACAACGAGCAGATCGGCAAGCTCTCGCTGATCGGTGCGGGCATGCGCTCGCACCCGGGTGTTTCGGCGCGCTTCTTCGCGGCGCTTTCCGAGGCCGGGATCAACATCAACATGATCTCCACCTCCGAAATCCGCATCTCCGTGGTGACCCACGCCGACCTGCTGGACGACGCCGTTCGCGCCATCCACAAGGCCTTCGACCTGGACAGCGAGGACGAAGCGACGGTTTACGGCGGCACCGGCCGCTAGCGGCAGGCCCGCGGCCGGCTCGCGGGCCTGCGAAAGGGAGCGGCAGCTTGCCGCTCCCTTTTGCGCATCACTTGGCCTGACTCACCGGAGCCTCAGACCTGTTCCTTGGGGAGGTCCTCCCGGCGGACGGCGTAGTGGTGCCCCTCCGAGTCGGTTTCCACTTCGAAGCCGGCGAGATCGGTCTCCGAGGCCTGCTCGAAGTCGTCATGCCGGTGCACGACCGGCGCGGAGTAGTCACCGCGCGAGGCAGGGCCGAAGAGGAACCGCACCCAAACCGACGGGTGCAGTTGCCGGCGCAACGCAGCCTTCCTCAGTGCATATGCCATATTTCCCACCCCCTCTCCTGCTGGCAGGAAAAGCGGAACAGCAATGGCGCAGGGGCGCCAGTGCCCCTAATTTTACGCCCGACGCCGGCAAAAGGCGCGGCGGGCGGGCGGGTACCGTCCCGGCCGGGAGCTTAGCGAAGCGACTTGTCCGAGGGGTCCCGCGGCACGACGTAGGTGCTGCCGTCCGGGCGGTGCAGGGTTTCCCACTGCTGGGTTTCGGCCTGCCGCTGGGCCAACAGTTCGCGGTTCTGCGCGGTCATCTCGTGGCCGATCGAGGTGCGGCTGGCGGGACCGAAAATGGCCCGAAGTTTCCCGGTCCTCCGCATGAATTTCTCTGCGGCATTTTCCTTGGCCATGGCTACCCTCTCCTCGTTACCGGATGCACCATCAGTGTACGCTAATAATTAGTGCACTAACTATCTGAAGGGGGCCCTGTGGCCGAGGCTGTTGCACCAACCGTTTCCGCGGACGAGGATCTCCTGCTCGAACGCCAGCTCTGCTTCGCGCTGACGGTGGCCTCCCGCAGCGTCGTCGGCGCCTATAAACCGGTCCTCGACACCATGGGCCTCACCCATCCGCAGTACCTCGTCATGCTGTGCCTGTGGGAGTCCAGCCCGCGGTCCGTGCGCGATATCAGCGGGGCCCTGGCCCAGGAACCGGCCACTATCTCACCCCTGCTGCGCCGGCTCGAAACGGCGGGCTACATCACCAGGGAGCGGGTCGCTGGCAATGAACGCAGCCTCGCGGTCGGGCTGACACCCGAAGGGGCCGCGCTGCGGCAGCAGGCGACGGCGGTCCCGGGCACCATGATGGCCCTGCTTGGGCTGGACCGCGAACAGGTCGCTGAACTCCACGGCGCCATGATGCGGCTGATCGCTGCGACCCAATCGGCCGGAGCGGCGGCCGGCGGCGTCCCCGGCCACGAGTAGGCCGCACTAGGCCGGGCGCCCCGGGTCCCCGGGGACCGTCCAGCGCTAGAATGGGGCTGAAACCGAGGAGGCGTCCATGCGCAAAAACCTGATCCCCGCCGCGCTCGTCCTGATGGTGGCAGCCGGCCTCGCCGCCTGCGCGCCGGGCGGTGGTTCCGGCCCGGGATCCCCGACCGCGGCCCCGTCCTCCGCCTCGAGCGCCCCTGCGTCGCCCGGAACGTCCCCGACAGCCGTCCCGGGACAGGGTGATGCCGAGCTCGCGGTACTGTTCAAGTCCTCCGCTGACGCGAAGGCGGTCAGCTACACCCTTCGGTGCAGCAACGGGGAGCCGGCGGCCGGCAGCAACCACCCCACCGCTGCCGCAGCGTGCGCCGCCGTGAAGCAGAATCCGGCGATCCTGAGCCCCGGCCCCCGCCCCACGGACCGGGCCTGCACACAGCAGTACGGCGGACCGCAGACGGCCACCGTCACCGGAACAGTGGACGGCAAAACAGTGAAATCGGAGTTCAGCCGGACCGACGGCTGCGAGATTGAACTCTGGAACGCGGCCAAGGATGTCCTGGGATCCAGCGGTGGAGCCTAAGCTGCAGCATCTCCCCGAGGACAGCTGGCTGGCCCGTGAAGCCGCGCACCAGCAGCGCGTCCGGACCTACGCCGACCCCTACCTCGCCCGCAGGTCCGCCGGCCTGAAGCACCCGGTGGAGGACTTCCTCTTCACCTACTACACGCAGAAGCCCGGGCAACTGCTCCGCTGGCATCCCGGCGCCGGCACCGTGCTGTCGGGGCCGGCGGCCGCGGAGCGGGCCGGCTGGAAGTACTACCGGGCCGCCGACGCCGGCGAGCGGGCCGCGGCGGGGCTGGCACCGGGCACCGCAGCGGTGACTGTCGACGTCGAACGCTTCGTCACCGAGCGGCGCGACGCCGTGCAGTTTGCCGGCATCATCCTGGCGGGAACCGCCGCCCGGCCGGCGCAGTTCGGCTGCTTCGGCCTGCACGAGTGGGCCATGGTCTACCGGCAGGACAAGTTCGAGCTGCGGCACGAATACCTCACCCTGCGGCTCGGCGCGGAGCAGACGGACCGGGTGGTCGAGGACAACCGGATCCGCTGCTCGCATTTCGACGCCTTCCGGTTCTACACCCCGGACGCAGCGCCGCTGAACGCCCTGCGGCCCAGCCGGGAGAACCAACGGGCGATGGAACAGCCGGGCTGCCTGCACGCCAACATGGACCTGTACAAGTGGGCGTACAAGCTGGCGCCGGCGCTGCCCAGCGAGCTGGTGATGGACTGCTTCGAGCTCTCCTGGCGGATCCGCGCCATGGACATGCGCGCCTCGCCTTACGAACTGAGCGAGTGGGGCTATCCGGCGATCCGGATCGAAACGGCCGACGGCAAGGCCGAATATGTTGAGCAACAGCGGACCTTCGCGGCCGCTGCCCAGGAACTCCGCCACCGGCTGCTGGAGCAGCTTTCGCCGCTGCTGGACGCCGCCGGCGGCGCGGCTCACCCGCTGCCCGTTTCCCAGGAAGGACGCCCATGACCGACGCCGCCGAGACCGTGCACGACGTTGACCTCACCATCCGCCTGACCGAAGCCCCCGGCGCCCCCGAATACAGCTTCCGCCTGGTCGCCGACGAAGGGACGGCGGCGGACGCGACCACCCTGCCGGATCCCGCCGCCGCGCTGGCCGCGCTCCGGGAGCACGGCGAGGAGGTGTTTTTTCCGCAGCCGGGGCCGCCCCGCCTGTGCACGCAGCAGTACGGCGGCCCGCAGGTGGCGGTGGTCACCGGACGCTACCTGGGCCGTTCCGTGCACTGCGAGTTCAGCCGCACCGACGGCTGCGAAATCGCCCGCTGGCGCGCCATGGCCCCGCTGCTGGGCGGCACGGCCGGAGGGACCGGGGCCAGCTGAGCCCTGCCGGGAACGGCGCACGCACGCCGCAGCAGCGGGATGACGCAGCAGACGCACGAAACGGCAATGGCCGGCGGGATGAACCGCCGGCCATTGCCGTTTCCGAATGCGCTACTGCCTAGCTGGCGTTGCTGCGCGCCTTCCCTGCGTCCCGGCTCACGGCCGGAGCGCCCGCTGCCGGGGCCACCGTGGCGGTGCCGGCCGCCGTCACCGAAACGCTGACGAAGGTCGGTGCGCTGGCACCGGCGAAGGTCACCCGGCCGATGTAGGAACCCGGCTTCAGACCGGTCCACTTCAGCGTGACCTTCCCGGCCTTGCCGTTGGTCAGCTTGAGCGGGTTCGGCGAGAGCGTGGCGTTGCCCACGTTCGCGCCGAGGACCGCCGCGTCAACCGAGGCCTTGCGGGCCTTGCCGTCCGGGCTGGAGTACAGGTTCGCGTAGATCGTGTACTTGCCGGCCGCCGGGTTGGAGATCGAGAGCGACTCGCTCGACGAGGAGGTCGCAACCTGCTCAACGCCGCGCGGGGTCACCACCCACATGTCGAAGTCCGAAGCCGGATCCGAGGACAGGACGGAGAACTTCGCCAGCGGCACGCCCGCCGGGACCTGGACCGACTTGACGAACGTCGAGGCATCGGCGCGGCCCGCGAACGGACCGGGGACCAGTTCGACGGCGGAAGAGTCCGCCTTCGAGAGTCCGTCGAGGGTCATGCCCACGGGGCTGTTGGTGCCGGAGACGACGTCGATGTCCCCCGAGCCGGTGCCGGACGTGGTGCTGAAGAAGACATCCTTCGGGGCAACCACGGACTGCGGACGGACCGAGATCGGCGAGGTGACGGTCTTGCCGGCACCGGTCCAGCGCAGCTGGCCCATGGCGAACTTGCCCAGTGCGGCGCCCTGGTTCTCGAACGTGACCTTGAAGGTGCGCTTCTCGCCTGCGGCCTTGAAGTTCAGCGCTGCCGGGGCGACGCTGACCTTGATGCCCGGGACGTTGAAGCTGGCCTTGTAGACGCCCGGGGTCAGTGCGGTCAGCGTGCGGGTGACCTCGATCCGTCCGGTCAGGTTGCCCAGCCCGAAGGACGCTACGTTCATGTCCCGCGGCTTGGTGCTGGACTTTAGGCCCAGATCCACACCGGTGCCCTGGATGAACTTCAGGTAGTCCTCAGCGTCGGCGTCGTAGATCAGTCCCGGGTCCACCATGCGGGCCGGGTCCACCTCGCCCGCGCCGGTGGCGTGGACGTCGGTGTCCTTGGAACCGTCGGCGAGCTTGACCTCGGAAGCGGTGGTCATCATGGCGGACTTCACCGCAGCCGGCGACCAGGTCGGGTTCTTGCCCAGGAGCAGGGCGCCGAAACCGGCGACGTGCGGGGCGGCCATAGAGGTGCCGGACATGAAGCCGAACTTGGCTCCACCTTCACCGATCGGGGAAACCCCGGCCAGCACTGCCACACCGGGGGCCGCGACGTCGGGCTTGAGCAGGTCCGAATCCGTGGCCAGCAGCGGCCCGCGGGAGGAGAAGCCGGCGATCTGCGGCTGGGCCTCGAGCGGAAGCCCGGTGGTGTCCTTGTTGACCAGCGAGACCTTGATGGCCGGGTTGGCGGTGACCTTGGCCTTGATGGCCTCGGTGGCCGGCGGGTTCACGTGCACGGTCGGGACCGAGTGCTGGTCAGCGTCCAGCGAGGAGGCGCTCAGGTTCACCAGGATCATGCCCACGCCGCCGCCGCGCTTGACCTCGGCGCTCTTGGCGACGCGGTCGAAGACGCCGCGGTCACAGACGACAACCTTGCCGGCGACCTTCGCCGGGTCGAGGGTGTCCGGGCCACACAGGGCCGCGTTGGCGTCCCCGGCCTTGGCCGCCGCGTTGGCGGACAGCACGACGCCGGCGTCTTTGACTTCGCCGTTCATGATGCTGGCGCCGCGGAACTTGGTGCCGTCGGCGAATTCCACCGTGCCCTGGAGCTCCTGGGAGAAGGTGCTGGCGGCGACCGTGGTGACCCACGGCGCACCGTGGTTGACGGTGCTGGCGGTCGGGCCGGAGTTGCCGGCAGAGGCCGCTACGAAGATGCCGGTGGATGCGGCGTTGAGGAACGCCACGGATACCGGGTCGATCACAGAGGTCGCGGAACCGGAGATGGAGTAGTTCAGGACGTCGACGCCGTCCTCGATGGCCTGCTCCACAGCCGCGACCGAGGAGGAGCTGTAGCAGCCGCCGGTGTCGGGGTCGGTGTCTTCCCAGCAGACCTTGTACACGGACAGCTTGGCTGCCGGGGCGATGCCGCTGGTCAGGCCGAAGCTGCGGCCGTCAACGAAGGTTTCCACGTTGGCGTTGCCGGCGGAGGTGCTGGCGGTGTGGGTGCCGTGGCTGGCGACGTCGACCGGGGAGAGCTGCTCGAGCGGGGAGCGGTCGCCTGCCGGGACGTAGCGCAGGAAGTCGTCGGCGAAGTAGTGCGCGCTCAGGACCTTGGAGTTGCAGGCGGAGCCGTCGAAGGACGCGCCGGTGCCGGTGCCCTTCTGGCACTCGCCGATGAACGTCTCGCCGTCGGCCTTGAGCATGGCGATCTTGCCGTCCGCCGTGCGGTAGGGCACACCGACGACGGGAGCGCCCACCAGCGGTTTGACCTCGGAACCGGCGAAGAAGGCACTGTCGGGGGTGTAACCGGTGTCGATGACGCCGACGACGACACCCTTGCCGGCGCCGTCCTGGCCGCCGAACTTGGTGTTCCAGGTGCCGTTGGCCCCGCTGAGCTTGAGGAAGTCGGTGCTGGAGTAGTCGGGCGCGTTCTCCGTATCCGGGGCGACCGTCAGGACGTTGGCGTCCTTGGCGAGCTTGATGGCCTGGGCGGTGGTCAGCTCGGCGCTGAAGCCGTTGACCGCAGCCGTGAACTGGCGCTGGATCTTGACGCTCTGTTTGCCCGCCACCGCAGACTGCTTCTGCTCAAGGTGCGCGCGGTACTTCTTGACCTCGGCCTTGTTGGCGTCGAGCTTCTTGCCCTTGGCGGGCTTGGTGGCCGGCAGGCCGGCCGTCGTGCCCTCGTAGGTTGCCGCGGGCTTCTCGGCGAGGAGGACGATGTAGCGGCCATCCGGGTAGCTGGCCGGGTCAAGGCTCTTCTGTGCGACTTCCGCGACCGCGGAGCCCTGGGCCGGCGCCGCGGTGGCGGGCGCGATGGCAACTGTTGAAAGGAGAACCGGCAAGCCCAGGGTCAGTGCCGCGGCCCTCCGGAGTCCCCCGCTTCGAAGGAAGCTCTTTCCTGGTGATTTCACGAGTGTTTTGAACCTTTCAGAAGGAACGGTCCCGGCGCCTTTGCCGGGGACTGCGGTCTGGATCAGGTACGGGATCAGGAGTCGTCTCTCGGACCCTGCGGATACCAGCCGATTCATACAGTACAGACTGAGAGACAAATATGACATAGACCACAGGCTTCTAATCAAAAATGGTCATATTCCGCGACAAGTCCCGTCACTGCGGGGGCATGGCAAAGCCGGGGCGGCTGGTCCCGCCCCGGCTTTGTCTGCTGCCTGTCCGGTCCGCGCCCGGCGCGGACCGGTACCGGTTGTGTTGTCGCCTGCCGGCCGTCCCCCTACTGGCGGGGAGTCCGGACCACCTCGCTGATCCAGGCTTTCGTCTTCTCATCCAAGGGTCCGGCCACCTTCGTGGACCTGGCTGCCCGGTCCGCCCGGATCTTCTGGAACACCATCCGGCCCAGCCCGGCGAACACCGCGGCGGCCATGACGGGAAGCAGTACTGATTTCGATTTCTCAGCCATGCGCACATCCTACTGAGCGCACCGGGCCGAGGCCATAGCCGGCTTCGGTGCCCGGCCGGAGGGCCCGGGGTCACGAAGACGGCAGGAACCACGGCGCCCGGTAGAATGGGCTTGCAAGCTCGCGGAGCGCCCGCATCACGCTGTCCACCACAGCGGATCGGCGTGAGACGGCACCACTCCGCTGCGCCCTTACCCAATGCTCACGCACAGGAGTTGCCGGATGCCCCGGATCGTTGTCGACGTCATGCCCAAGCCCGAGATTCTCGACCCGCAGGGGAAGGCCATCGTGGGTGCACTGCCCCGCCTGGGCTTCACCGCTTTCAGCTCTGTCCGCCAGGGCAAGCGCTTCGAACTGACCGTCGACGGCGAGGTGACCGAGGAGATCCTGGCCCAGGCCCGTGATGCCGCGGCGACCCTGCTGTCGAACCCGGTGATCGAGGACGTCGTCAACGTCGAGGTCGTCGAGGCCTGAGATGACTGAACTCCCCCTGATCGGCGAGGCGGTCGCCGTCGCCGCCAACCCGCGCCTCGCCGGCGCCAAAATCGGCGTCGTGACCTTCCCCGGCACCCTCGATGACCGCGACGCCGCCCGCGCCGTGCGCCTGGCCGGCGCCACCCCGGTGGCGCTCTGGCATGCGGACACCACCCTGGGCGACGTGGACGCCGTCATCATTCCCGGCGGGTTCTCCTACGGCGACTACCTCCGCGCCGGCGCCATCTCCCGCTTCGCGCCGCTGATGGCCAAGGTCATTGATGCCGCCAACTCGGACGCCAGACTGCCGGTCCTCGGCATCTGCAACGGCTTCCAGATCCTCACCGAGTCGCACCTCCTGCCCGGCTCGATGATCAAGAACGACCACCTGAAGTTCCTCTGCCGCGACCAGGTCCTGCGGGTCGAGAACAACACGACCGACTGGACCGGCGACTACGCCGCCGGGCAGGAAATCACCGTGCCGCTGAAGAACCAGGACGGCCAGTACATCGCGGACGAGAAGACCCTGGACGCCCTGGAGGCGGAGGGCCGGGTCGTGTTCCGCTACGTCGGCTGGAACCCGAACGGCTCCCGCCGCGACATCGCCGGCATCTCCAACGCCGCCGGGAACGTCGTCGGCCTCATGCCGCACCCCGAGCACGCCGTCGAGGCCGGGTTCGGCCCGCAGACGGGCTCCGGCACCGAGGGCCTCGGCTTCTTCACCTCTGTCCTGAACAAGATCGTGGGAGACAACAAATGACGGAGACACCGGCAGTGGCGAAGCCCGCGGAGACCGCCAAGAAGTTCAACATCGACACCGTGGAGCACGCGGCCAAGACCCCCGACACCGAGCTGCCCTGGGCCGAGCTGGGCCTGAAGCAGAACGAGTTCGACGAGGTCGTCAAGGTCCTGGGCCGGCGCCCGACCGGCGCCGAGCTGGCAATGTACTCCGTGATGTGGAGCGAGCACTGCTCCTACAAGTCCTCGAAGAACCACCTGCGCCAGTTCGGCGAGAAGGTGACCGAGGAAATGAAGAAGGACATGCTCGTGGGCATCGGCGAGAATGCCGGCGTCACCAACCTCGGCGACGGCTGGGCCGTGACGTTCAAGATCGAGTCCCACAACTCGCCGTCGTTCGTGGAGCCCTACCAGGGGGCGGCGACCGGCATCGGCGGGATCGTCCGCGACATTATTTCGATGGGCGCCCGGCCGGTGGCGGTCATGGATCCGCTCCGGTTCGGCGAGATCGACCACCCCGACACCGCCCGGGTGATGCACGGCGCGGTGGCCGGCATCGGCGGCTACGGCAACTCGCTGGGCCTGCCGAACATCGGCGGCGAGATGGTCTTCGACTCCGTCTACCAGGGCAACCCGCTGGTCAACGCCCTCGCCGTCGGCGTCATGCGCCACGAGGACATCCGCCTCGCCAACGCCTCCGGCAAGGGCAACAAGGTCGTGCTGTTCGGCGCCCGGACCGGCGGCGACGGCATCGGCGGCGCCTCCGTGCTGGCCTCCGAGTCCTTCGACAGCACCAAGCCCTCCAAACGTCCCGCCGTCCAGGTGGGCGACCCCTTCGCCGAGAAGGTCCTGATCGAGTGCTGTCTGGAGCTGTTCAAGGGTTCCCTGGTTGAGGGCATCCAGGACCTCGGCGCCGCGGGAATCTCCTGCGCCACCTCCGAGCTGGCCTCCAACGGCGACGGCGGCATGCAGGTGGAGCTGACCTCCGTGCTCCTGCGCGACCCGACCCTGACGCCGGGCGAGATCCTGATGTCCGAGTCGCAGGAACGCATGATGGCCGTGGTCACGCCGGAGAACATCGCCGCGTTCGAGGCGGTCATGGACAAGTGGGCCGTGGAGTACTCCTGGCTGGGTGAGGTCACCGACACCGGCCGCCTCATCATCACCTGGGACGGCGAAGTGATTGTCGACGTCGACCCGCGCACCGTCGCCCACGACGGCCCCGTGTACGACCGCCCGTACGCCCGGCCGGAATGGCAGGACGCGGTCCAGGCCGACGCCTTCACCGGCTCCGTCCAGGACGCCGGCCGCCCCGCGGCCCCGGCGGAACTGGCCGCGGCGGTCACCGAGCTCGTCGCCTCGCCGAACATGTGCTCCAAGTCCTGGATCACCGACCAGTACGACCGCTACGTCGGCGGCAACACGGCCATGGCGTTCCCGGACGACGCCGGCGTGGTCCGCGTGGATGAGGAAACCGGCCTGGGCGTGGCGCTGGCCACCGACGCCAACGGCCGCTACACCTACCTGGACCCGTACCACGGCGCGCAGCTGGCCCTGGCCGAGGCGTACCGCAACGTCGCCACCGCCGGCGCCATACCGATGGCCGTCAGCGACTGCCTGAACTTCGGCTCGCCGGAGGACCCGGACGTCATGTGGCAGCTCGCCGAGGCCATCCGCGGCCTGTCCGACGCCTGCATGGAACTCGGTATCCCGGTCACGGGCGGCAACGTCTCGCTGTACAACCAGACCGGCAGCGTTCCGATCCACCCCTCCCCCGTGGTGGCGGTGCTGGGCAAGCTGGACGACGTCGCACGCCGCACGCCCTCGGGCTGGCGCGAGGACGGCCAGGCCATCTACCTGCTGGGCACGACGGCGGCGGAACTGGACGGCTCGGAGTGGTCCAAGCTGCGCGGGCACCTGGGCGGCCTTCCGCCGAAGGTTGACCTCGCCGCCGAACGCGAGCTGGGCCAGATCCTGATCAACGCCTCCCGCGACGGCATGGTGGACTCCGCGCACGACCTCTCCGAAGGCGGTCTCGCGGCGGCCCTGGTCGAGTCCTCACTGCGCTACGGCGTCGGTGCACGGATCTCGCTGCAGGACGTGATGGACCGCGACGGCGTGGACCTGTTCACCGCGCTCTTCTCCGAGTCCCAGGCCCGCGCCATCGTGGCGGTGCCCCGGTCCGAGGAGATCCGCTTCAAGGACATGTGCACCGCCCGCGGCTTCGCGCACGTCCGGATCGGCGTCGTGGATGCCGAGAGCGGCGAGCTGGAGATCAACGGCGTCGAGACCCTGAGCCTGGCCGCACTCCGCGAAGCCCACGAGGGGACGCTGCCGAAGTACTTCGGCTAGCCCCACCCCGTCGGTTTAAGCGCGAACGGACACTTGAGGCCCTTTGTTAAGGGCCTCAAGTGTCCGTTCGCGCTTTCAGGGGGTCAGTCGTCGCTGCGGAGTTCGCGCTGGCGGGCGCTGAGCAGTTCGAGTTCGGGGCGCGCGGCCACGAAGCGTTCGACGGCGGCCAGCACCTCCACCAGGTGCGCCCGGTCCGCCGCGACCATTCCGGCGCCGATCACGGTCCGTCGGTACTGGTCGTGGTACTCCGCCTCGGTCACGGACACCTCGAAGCGGCGTTTGAGCTCGGCCAGCACCGGGCGGACCACGGAGCGCTTCTCCTTCAGGCTGTGCACGTCGCCGAGGAGGACATCGAATTCAATCCAGCCGATCCACATGACTGAATTTTCCCACCAATCGGTGAGACGGGCGGACTAGATGGTGAGCTCGCCCATCCGGTCCCAGCCTTCGCCGTCGAGCTGGCGGCTGATGATCCGCGGGGTTTCCGCCAGCGCCTGCGGCATGTCGGCCATGGCCTGCTTGAAGTGGGCGCTGTTGACGTGGTCCCCGGCGGCGTCGTCCTTGAAGGCTTCGACCAGGACGAACTCATTGGGGTCCTCAACGCTGCGGGACCAGTCGAACCACAGGTTGCCCGGCTCCTTCCGGGTGGCCTGCGTGAAGTCCTCGACCAGGCCGAGCCAGCGCTCGGACCAGTCGGGCTTGACCTTGAATTTAACGACGATGAAGATCACGGCTGCGCCTTTCGGTTCGGGTTGGGGTCTTCCATTCTTGCAGTTGGCGGCGGCGCTCAGCAGGCCGCGATGGCCGCCCGGGCGCGTTCCTGCTGCTGCGGGGTGCCCACCCGCTCGGCCCACTGCTCCGCGAGCTGGAACTCCACCATGGCCTCGGCGCAGCGGCCAGCCTCGTGGAGGGTCCAGCCCAGGTTGTTGTGCAGGGCCACCATCCACCGCCGGGTCCGAACGTCGTGGACCGTGGAGGCGTATTCCAGGGCGCTGCGGGTCCAGGGCTCGGTATGGGCGGTATCGGCGATCGCGAGCATGTGCAGGGCGTCCACGGCCAGGAACTCCTCGCCGAGGTGGTCGGCGAGTTCGGCGGCCTGCTCCAGGAGCGGGACCGCCATCTCCGCGTGGCCGCCGGAGTTCAGCACCCGGCCGCGTTCCAGCAGGACCCGGACGGCCACGGTGGGCTCGTCGGCGTCGATGCCGTCCAGCAGCGCGTCGGCTTCCTCGTAGCGGCCCTGGAGCCCGATGGCCCGGCCCAGCTGGGTGGCGAGCTCGGCGCGTTCGTCGCCGTCGTAGCCCGGGTCCGCGAGCGCCGCGCGGAAGCGGGACTCCGAAAGGGCGGGATCATCGAAGTCCCACAAACGGTCAAGGGTCTCTTGGTTCAGCATTCACCTGCTCCTGCTCAGTCAACCTGCGGCCAGTTCCCGTGCACTCCTAAGGTATCGGGAAGTGATGTGCCGGCGCGCCCGGGCGGTGACGGCGCTCCCTGCGGCGTAGAACCAGTTGGCCGGAACCCCGAAGGCGGTGACTGTGATCAACACCCTCCCCTGTTCGTCCAGCGAAATCTCGAACGACTCCTCTCCGCGGACCGGGTGCCCCGGCAGGGTCCCGTAGCCGAACCCCGCGGACTGCGGACCGCCGCCGGGGACCGGCCGGCGCACCCACACCACCTCGCAGGGCGCGTTGATCCGGAACGGCCCGACGCCGAAGCCGCTCACCACCCGTGTCCCGGGGCGCACGACGTCGGACTCCGCCTTGACCCGCAGCCCGGCCCGTTTCTGCAGCTGCCAGGTCAGCATGCCCTGGACGGCCCGCCGGTAGGCGGCTTCCCCGTCGCCCACGTAGGCCTGGGTGACCAGGGCCTCGGTCCCTTCCGGCAACGGGCCGCCTTCGGTGGCCCCGATCCCCGCGTAGTTCAGTTCGCCGCCGGCGATCCGAGGCCCGGTCACGGCCGGGGCTCCCCGCGGGCCAGCCGCGCCCAGCCCAGCTGCACCTGCTGGCGGCGGGTCAGGGTGGCGACGACGAGGTCATAGGAGTCCTCCACGAGGTCGCGGATCATCGCATCCGGGAGCTCACCGTCCAGCCGGACGCCATTCCAGTGCTTCTTGTTCAGGTGCCAGGCGCCCGTGATCTCGGGGTGGGCCGTACGCAACTGCTCGGCCAGGGCCGGTTCGCATTTCAGGCTGACCGAAAAGTCCTGGGGGTCCATGGCCGAGAGCGCGAACATCTTCGCCTCGTGCCGGGAGCCGCCGGGTACTGCGGCACGGACTTTGAAGACCGCGGTCTCGGGACCGAACGGATAGTCCTCGTAGGCGCCCGGAAAAGCCAGACATAGCCCGCGGAGCGCTGCTGGATCCATGCTCCCAGCCTAGCCGGACGGCCGCCGACGCACCGCGGCGGTCGGTCAGAGCCCGAGCCGCGGCGCTTCCTGAGCGGGGCAGGCGTTCATGACCACGTCCAGTCCGGCAGCCTTCGCCCGCGCGGCGGCTGCCTCGTCGATCACGCCCAGCTGAAGCCAGACGGCCTTCGCGCCGGCGGCGATGGCCTGGTCCACCACCGGGCCGACCTTGTGGGAATTCACGAAGCAGTCGACGACGTCGAGCGGGTGCTTGGACGCCGGAATGTCTGCCAGCTTCGTGTACCCGGTCTCGCCGTGGACGGAGTCCCCGGGCAGGTTGACCGGGATGATCTCCATGCCGAGCCGGTCGCGGATGTAGAGGGACGTGTCGTAGGCGGCGCGCCATTCGTTGGTGGTCAGGCCGACGACGGCCCACCGACCTTTGGTACGCAGGAGCCGTTCAATGACTTCGGGATCGTTGACGTGCGTCATGTGCACAGCCTACGTGCCGCCGCCGCGGGCCCGGGCCCCGCCCTGGGGCCGATGCAGCACTGCCGAACATTCGGATGGCAGACCGGGCAGCGGGGGCGACGTGTCCGAATATTACGCGTCGGATTTGGGCGAATCCGGCGTTTCGGTTTTAGTGGGTAGTGACCATCCCGAGCGGCTGAGAGACCTGGATCGATGAAGCCGCAGCAACCCTGGTCGTCGGATCTCCTCCCGGGAGACCGCCGATAGCAAGGCAGCGAGCCACGGGAACGGCCGGATTGACCACCCGGACCGGAGGCTCGTTCCGTAGGGTGCTACTGCCAGGACCGATGGAGTAACCCTATGACTGCTGTCCTGTCCAAAGCGCCCCGGGCCACGGCGGATTCGTCCGCCGCCGCCCATTCCTCCGCCCTGCCGGTGTCCTTCCGCGGCCTGCGCCGCACGTTCGGTGCCGGGGCCGAAGCCCACACCGTCCTGCGCGACGTGAGCTTCGACGTCCGCGCCGGCGAGGTCCTGGCCATCCTCGGCGCCTCCGGTTGCGGCAAATCCACCCTGCTCCGGGCCGCCGCGGGCCTGGACGCGCCGAGCGCCGGAAGCGTCCACATCGACGGTTCGGACGTCCGGGGCGTGGACCCGCGCTGCGCCTTCGCCTTCCAGGAACCGCGCCTGCTGCCGTGGCACACCCTGCAGGCCAACATCGCCATCGGGCTGCCGCCCGGGCTCAGCGCCCGTGACGGCAAAGCCAAGGTTGCCCGGCTCCTGGACCTCGTCGGCCTGCAGGACTTCGCCAAGCACCGGCCGCGCGAGGTCTCCGGCGGCATGGCCCAGCGCGCCTCCCTGGCCCGCGCCCTGGCCCGCAACCCCGGCGTGCTGCTGCTCGACGAGCCCTTCGGGGCACTCGATGCCCTGACCCGGATCAAGATGCAGGATCTGCTGCTGGAGGTCCACCGGGCGGAGCCGACGACCGTCCTGCTGGTGACCCACGACGTCGACGAGGCGCTCCAGCTGGCCGACCGGATCATCGTCCTCGGCAAAGAGACCTCCCCGGAACCCGGCGCACCGAAGGGCGCCACTGCCGTCGCGGGCGCGACGATCGTGCGCAGCGTCGTCGTCCCCGGCGAACGCCCCCGCGACCGGGCCTCGGCCGAGCTGGCCCGAATGCGGGCCTCGCTGCTGGCCAGCCTCGGCGTCGACGGACACTAGCCCTCCCCGGCAACCCTCCCGCCCCTGCGGGGCTCCGCACACGCCGCTGCGCGGTCGGCACCCGCCGCCCGGCCCGGCCGCTGCGCCCCGACAACCCCGCTCTTCCTGATCATCCGCACCGTTCGCACGTTTCCCAAAGGACCCACCATGCCTTTCGCCCCCACCAATGCCCGCACCACCACCCGCCGTTCGGTTCTCACGGCCGCCGCCGTTTCCGCCGCCCTGGCCCTCACCGGCTGCGTCGCCGGGGAGGGATCGGGCAATCCCGCCGCGGCCGGCACCGCCGGCGCCGCGGGCGGCGCCACCCTGAACATCGACTTCGCCACGTACAACCCGCTGAGCCTCGTGATCAAGAAAAAGGGCTGGCTGGAGACGGCACTGAAGGACCAGGGCGTCACCGTCAAATGGGTCCAGTCCGCCGGGTCCAACAAGGCCAACGAGGCGCTCCGCTCCGGCGCCGTCGACGTCGGATCCACCGCCGGTTCCGCCGCCCTGCTGGCCAAAGCCAACGGCTCGCCGATCAAGACCATCGATATTTTCTCCCAGCCCGAATGGGCCGCCCTGGTCACCAAGCCCGGCTCCGGCATCTCCAAGGTGGCGGATCTGAAGGGCAAGTCCGTGGCCGCGACCAAGGGCACCGACCCGTACTTCTTCCTGCTGCAGTCCCTGTCCGAGGCCGGCCTGTCCGCAAAGGACGTCACGGTCCAGAACCTGCAGCACGCCGACGGCCGCACCGCGCTCGAAAACGGCTCCGTGGACGCCTGGTCCGGCCTGGACCCGATCATGGCCGGAGCGGAGCAGAAGGGCGCCACGCTCTTCTACCGCAACCTCTCCTTCAACACCTACGGTTTCCTCAACGCCACCGAGTCGTTCCTGAAGGACAAGCCGGCGCAGGCCCAGGCCGTCGTCAATGCCTACGAGAAGGCCCGCGCCTGGGCCGCCGCGAACCCGGACGAGACCGCCCGGATCCTGGCCGACGCCGCCGGGCTGGACCTGGCCGTCGCCAAGACGGTGGTGCTGCAGCGCAGCAACCTCGACGTCGACCCGGCACCGGGTGAAGCCCAGCGCAAGGTCCTGGCCAAGATCGGTCCGAGCTTTGTGGAGACCGGGGATGTGGCGAACCAGAAGCAGATCGACGACGCCGTCGCGTCCCTTCTCGATGACTCGCTGGTGAAGAAGGCGGACGCCTCCGCCATCAAGGATTCCTGATGCCCCGCTTCGGAACTTCCTTGCCCACCGGCACCAGTGTTGTGGACGGGCGCGCTGCAGCCGTCCCCGCAACTCCAGCAGGCGCCGCCCGGCCGGACTCGCCCGTTACGGGCGGGCCCGGAACCCCGGCGAACGGATGGTCCCCCGCCGGGATCCTGGCCAACGGCTGGGCGCGCCTGCTCCTTGGACTGATCCTTCCCGCCGCCGTCCTGACGGCCTGGCAGCTGTCCACCGCTGCCGGGCTGTTCAGCGTGGTCCAGCTCCCGCCCCCGGCGATGGTGCTGGATGCCGGGCTCGACCTGATCCAGCGCGGCCAGCTCGGCCAACACATCGCCATCTCCACCCAGCGCGTGCTGATCGGCTTCGCAGCCGGCGCCGCCCTGGGCCTGGTGTTCGGTTCACTTGTGGGCCTGTCCCGGGTGGCCGACGCGCTGCTGGCGCCGACAATCGGGGCCCTGCGCGCCGTCCCGTCCCTGGCCTGGGTGCCCCTGCTGATCCTCTGGATGAAGATCGGTGAGGACTCCAAGGTCACCCTGATCCTGATCGGGGCGTTCTTCCCGGTCTTCACCACCGTCTCCCTGGCCCTGCGCCACGTGGACCGGAACCTCGTGGAAGCCGCCCGCGCCTTCGGGCTCAAGGGCGTGAAACTGCTGACCACGGTCCAGCTCCCGGCCGTCGTGCCTGCAGTCTTCTCCGGACTCCGCCTGGCCCTGGCCCAGGCGTGGCTGTTCCTGGTGGCCGCGGAACTGATCGCCTCCTCGATGGGCCTGGGCTTCCTGCTCACGGACTCGCAGAACAACGGCCGCACGGACCGGCTCCTGCTCGCCATCGTGCTGCTCGCCGTGATCGGCAAAATCACCGATGCCCTGCTGGGCCTGGCGGAAAAGTGGGCGGTGAAACGATGGGCGTGACACTGCCTGAGACCGTGACGCCGGCCCCGCTGAACAATGCCCCGGATACAGAGGCCGAACGCATCGCGTTCTGGGAAGAGGCCGCCCTGCGGCTGGACTGGCAGGACGCGCCGGGCGGATCGTCCGGCGCCGGCAAACCCTGGCACACGGCACACCGCCTCGTTCCGGCGGATCCGCAGGCCGGCGCGGGACCGGAGATCAGCTGGTTCGACGGCGGAAAGCTCAACGTCGCCTACAACTGCGTCGACCGCCATGTAGCGGCGGGACGCGGGGACAAGGTGGCGCTGTACTTCGAGGGCGAACCGGGCGACCGCCGCACCATCACCTACGCGCAGCTGCAGCGCGAGGTCGCCAGGGCCGCCAATGCCCTGCTGGACCTCGGCATCGGCAAGGGCGACCGGGTGGTCATCTACCTGCCCGTGATCCCCGAAACCGTGGTCATCACCCTGGCCGTGGCGCGGATCGGCGCGGTCCACTCGCTGGTGTTCGGCGGGTTCTCCGCCGAGGCGCTGAAGTTCCGGGTCGAGGACACCGGCGCCAAGCTGCTGGTGACCACCGACGGGCAGTTCCGCCGCGGCACCGCGGTCCCGGTGAAGGCCAACGCCGACGCCGCCGTCGCCGGGGACAACGCGGTCGAGCACGTGCTGGTGGTCAACCGCACCACCGCGCCCGAAGACCTGGACAGCGTCCCGATGGCCCCGGGCCGCGACGTGTGGTGGCACGACGCCCTCGGGCGCGCCTCCGACGTCCACGACGCCGAAGCCTTCGACGCCGAGACGCCGCTGTTCATCATGTACACCTCCGGAACCACCGGGAAGCCCAAGGGCCTGGTCCACACCTCCGGCGGCTACCTGACGCAGGCGTCCTGGAGCTTCGAGCACCTCTTCAGCCACCCGGACCCGGCCCGGCGCGAACACGACGTCCACTGGTGCACCGCGGACCTGGCCTGGGTCACCGCCCACACCTACGAGCTCTACGGCCCGCTCTCCAACGGCGCCACCCAGGTGATCTTCGAGGGCACGCCGAACACCCCGCACCCGGGCCGGCACTTCGAAATCATCGAACGGTACCGGGTCACGCAGTACTACACCGCGCCCACCCTGGTCCGGTCGCTGATGGGCTGGTTCCCGGACGGCGTCCCGGCCGACTACGACCTATCCTCCATCCGCCTGCTCGGCACCGTCGGCGAGGCCGTCAACCCCGAGGCCTGGCGCTGGCTCCGGGACAACGTGGGCGCCGGCACCGCCCCCGTGGTGGACACCTGGTGGCAGTCCGAGACCGGCGCCACGATCCTCTCCCCCGCCCCGACCGACACCGCGTTTAAGCCGGGCTGCGCCGCCCGGCCGCTGCCCGGCGTCGGCGCACGCATCGTGGACGAGGCCGGGGCGCCGGTTCCGCCCGGCGTGCAGGGCTTCATCGTGGTGGACGCCCCGGGCCCGGCGATCGCCCGGACCGTGTGGGGGAACCCGCAGCGCTACTACGACTCGTACTGGCGCCAGTACGCGGAGCAGGGCTGGTTCCTCGCCGGCGACGGCGCCAAGTACGACGACGACGGCGACATCTGGATCCTGGGGCGGGTCGACGACACCCTCAACGTCTCCGGGCACCTGCTCTCCACGATCGAGATCGAATCCGCCCTCGTCTCGCACCCGGACGTGGTGGAGGCCGGCGTCTGCCCGGTCGCCGATCCGAAGACCGGCCACGCGATCGTGGCGTTCGTGGTCCCCACCCGCCCCCTACCCTCCCAAGCTCGGGCAGGGAACCCTGCGGGCGTGGGCCCAAATTCATTTGCTGAGGAACTGCGGAACCACGTCGCGAAGGCGATCGGGCCGATCGCGAAGCCGCGCGACGTCGTCGTCGTTCCCGATGTGCCGAAGACCCGCAGCGGCAAGATCATGCGGCGGCTGCTAACGCAGCTGTTCGAGGGCAGCGACCTCGGCGACACCACCTCGCTGCAGAACGAGCCCTCCATCGCCGGCATCCAAACCGTCCTGTGTGAACGCAACACCACCGAAACACCCCAGAAGTAAGGAACCCCCATGACTGACATCAGCAGCGTCGCCCGTCTTTCCGAACCGCTCAAGTTCGCCTACTGGGTCCCCAACGTCTCCGGCGGCCTCGTGGTCTCCACCATCGAACAGCGCACCGGCTGGGACTTCGACTACAACAAGAAGCTGGCCCGGATCGCGGAGGATTCCGGCTTCGAGTACGCCCTGACCCAGACCCGCTACGCCGCCTCCTACGGCGCGGACAAGCAGCACGAGGCGACCTCGTTCAGCCTCGGCCTGCTGGCCGCCACCGAGCGGCTCAAGGTCATCGCGGCCGTCCACCCCGGCATGTGGCACCCCGGCGTGCTGGCGAAGTACCTGATCACCGCGGACCACATCTCCAACGGCCGCGCCGCCGTGAACATCGTCTCCGGCTGGCTCAAGGCGGAGTTCGAAAACTTCGGCCTCGAATGGCTCGAACACGACGAGCGGTACGTCCGCACCGAGGAGTTCATCCGGGTGCTCCGCGGCCTGCTGACCGAGAAGAACTTCAGCCAGTCCGGCAAGTACTACAACATCAACGATTTCACCCTGCAGCCGGCCCCGCTGGACGTTCCCGGCCGGGCGCACCCGGAGATTTTCTTTGGCGGGAACTCCACCGCGGCGCAGGCCACGGCCGGCCGGGTCGCGGACTGGTACTTCTCCAACGGCAAGGACCTCGACGGCTTCAAGGAGAACATCGCCGGCGTCGTCGCCGCGGCTGGCGAAACCAAGCGCGGGACCGAAGGCGCCCTCCCCGCTCCAAGGTTCGGCCTGAACGGCTTCGTCATCGCCCGGGACTCCGAGAAGGAGGCCCGCGAAACCCTCCGCGAGATCGTCGCGAAGGCGCACAAACCCGCCGTCGAAGGGTTCCGCGACGCCGTTCAGGAAGCCGGCGCGTCCACCAAGGACGGCAAGGGCATGTGGGCCGACTCCAGCTTCGAGGACCTGATCCAGTACAACGACGGCTTCAAGACCCAGCTCATCGGCACCCCGGAGCAGATCGCGGAACGGATCGTCGAGTACAAGAAGATCGGCGTGAACCTGCTCCTCACCTGCTACCTGCACTTCCAGGAGGAAGTGGCCGCGTTCGGCAAGGACGTCCTGCCGATCGTGCGCGAACTCGAGGCCGACCTCGCCCGCAAGCACGGCACCGAACTGGACGTGTCCTCCATCCCGGCAACCAAGATTGAGGTAAACGCATAATGGCCGACCGTACCTTCGGGTTCCGCACCCGCGCCCTGCACGCCGGCGGTACCCCCGACGCCGAGCACGGCGCCCGGGCGGTGCCGATCTACCAGACCACCTCGTTCGTGTTCAAGGACACCCAGGACGCGGCCAACCTCTTCGCCCTGCAGAAGTACGGCAACATCTACTCCCGGATCGGCAACCCCACGGTGGCCGCGTTCGAGGAGCGCGTGGCGTCCCTCGACGGCGGCATCGGCGCGGTGGCCACCTCCTCCGGCATGGCCGCGGAGTTCGTCACCTTCGCCGCGCTCACCCAGGCCGGTGACCACCTCGTGGCTTCCTCCCAGCTGTACGGCGGCACCGTGACCCAGCTGGACGTCACGCTGCGCCGCTTCGGGGTGGACACGACCTTCGTGCCCGGCACCAACCCTGCGGACTACGCCGCGGCCATCCGCGAGAACACCAAGGCGATCTTCGTCGAGGTGGTGGCCAACCCGTCCTCGGAGGTCCAGGACCTCGCGGGGCTGGCGAAGGTGGCGCACGACGCCGGCATCCCGCTCGTCGTCGACGCCACCCTGAGCACCCCCTACCTCGTGCGGCCGATCGAGCACGGGGCGGACATCGTGATCCACTCCGCCACCAAGTTCCTGGGCGGGCACGGCACCACCCTCGGCGGCGTCGTCGTCGAAAGCGGCCGCTTCAACTGGGGCAATGGCAAGTTCCCCACCATGACCGAACCGGTGGCCTCCTACGGCAACGTCTCCTGGTGGGGGAACTTCGGCGAGTACGGCTTCCTCACCAAGCTGCGCTGCGAACAGCTGCGCGACATCGGGCCGGCGCTCTCGCCGCAGTCCGCGTTCCAGCTGCTGCAGGGCGTCGAGACGCTCCCGCAGCGCCTCGACGAGCACCTGAAGAACGCCCAGGCCGTGGCCGAATGGCTCGAAGCCGACGAGCGCGTGGCGTACGTGAACTACTCGGGCCTGCCCTCGCACCCGCACTTCGAACGGGCCCGCAAGTACCTGCCGCTGGGACCGGGCTCGGTGTTCTCCTTCGGGGTGAAGGGCGGCCGCGCCGCGGGGCAGAAGTTCATTGAGTCCCTGCAGCTGGCCTCGCACCTGGCCAACGTCGGCGACTCCCGGACCCTCGTCATCCACCCCGGCTCCACCACGCACCAGCAGCTGAGCCCCGAACAGCTCGAATCCGCCGGGGTGCCCGAAGATCTGGTCCGGATCTCGGTGGGACTGGAAGACATCGAGGACATCCTCTGGGACCTGGACCAGGCCCTGGACGCGGCGTCTGAGGAGCCAGCCTCGGAAGAACCGGCCGCAGAAACCTGCACGATCGGAGCACACGCATGAGCAGCGAAGATACCCGCACCTGGACCGGTCCCTCCGCGCCGGAAAGCCTGAACCTGTTGCGCCAGGCCAGGTCGATCGCCATCGTCGGCGCCTCGGACAAGCCGTCCCGGGCCAGCTACTTCGTGGCGACCTACCTGCAGTCCTCGACCCGCTACAAGGTCTACTTCGTGAACCCGGTTGTGAAGGAGATCCTGGGCGAACCGACGTACGCGTCCCTTGCCGACCTGCCGGAGAGCCCGGACATCGTCGATGTCTTCCGCAAGCATGACGACCTGCCCGGTGTGCTCGATGAAGCCATCGCCGCGGGCGCCAAGACGCTGTGGCTGCAGCTGGGCTCCTGGCACGAGGACGTCGCGAAGGAAGCAGAGGCGGCCGGGCTCGACGTCGTCATGGACCGCTGCGTGAAGATCGAGCATGCCCGTTTCCACGGCGGCCTGCACTTGGCCGGCTTCGACACCGGAGTCATCTCCTCGAAACGGCAGGTCCTCGCCTAGGCCGTAGCGGAACCCAGCCAGCCCGCAGTTCATTGTCGTCCGGGGTATCCCAGTGGCAATGAACTGCGGGCTGGCTGGGTTAAAACGGTGTCAGGAGCCTGACGACGTCTTCGGAAGTTCCGGGAGGGCGGGGACCGTAGGGAGCGGGCTGGCCGGGATGCCTCGGCCGTTCTGGCCCGGCAGGCCGGGGATAACCGGACGCTTGTCCGGCGTCGGGAGCACCCCTCCGCGCCCGACAGCCGGGGGTGTCACGGCCGGATGTGTGCCCTCCGGGGCGTGATGCCGCGGCGCCGGAACGGTGGCCAGGGGCGACGGCGGCGCCGGGACGGCAGCGGCGGGGGCGGTTCCGGTCGGCGAGGCTCCGGCCGGGACGGGCACCGGGGCAGCGGGAAGGTCCGCGGGCGCGCTCCCGGCGGGTGCCGCCGGAGCCGGGGCAGGCTTTGCCGGCGTGAAGAGCACGGTAAAGGTGTGGCCCACGTTCTCGCGGAAGTCCGGGCTGGAGGCGGCCACGGCGCCGGCACCCAGGCTCATGGCACCGACGACGGCGCCCCCGATCAGGGCCATCCGGCGTTTGTGGCCGCGGCGGCGGTCGGCCAGACTGACCACGCTGGCGGCAGCCGCCGGAGCCCCGGAGGCGGCCGGCGCGCCGGAGGCCAGCAGCGCGGCGAGGTCGGCCCGGGGTGCGGGCGCCTCGTCCGGGACGAGCGCCTGGAGCCCCTCCAGGGTGCTGCGCAGCTCGGTAGCTGCTTCGAGGCCGGAGTCACGGAGCATCGCCTGGATGCTGCCATCCTGCTGGGTGTTGCGCGTGCCGGTCATGATGCTGCGTGGTCCTTTTCGGTTACCAGTTCGCGCAGGGCACTGAGCCCGCGCCGCTGAAGCTGTTTGATGGCACCGGGGGTCTTGCCCATGATGCCGGCCACCTGTTCGATGGATAGGTCCGCGACGATCCGCAGAACCAGGACTTCCCGTTGCTCCTCGTTGAGCAGGGACAGTGTGTGGGAGAGGCCGCCGAGCGAGCCGAGCGCCTCATCCTCGGCCGAGGCCGAATGCCGGGCGTCGCTCAGCGGGTCATACTCGGCCAGGTGCGGCGTCCGTTCGGAGCGCCTGTGATGGTCGACCAGCCTGGCGTGGGCGACCGAAAAAATGAAAGTCCGTAACCCCTTGTGGCCCCCGGTGACGCCGGCCAGTTTTGGCAGTACATCGACGAAGACGTCCTGGGTCAGCGCCTCGGCGTCGTCCACGCCCTTGGCCCGGAAGTAGCCAAGTACCGCAGGGGAAACCACCGTGTAGACAGCGCTGAAACCGGAGGGGTCGCCAGCCAAGGCGGCTGACAACTCGTCATCGCTCAGCTGGTCTGCCAAGAGGCGTTCCTTCCGTTACTGCTGGGGGTGCGGCCCCCGATAGTCTAGCGGCCGCACCCCGTCACCTCCGAGGGGAGGCGTTCAGTGCTTACTTGTCGAGCTTCGGCAGCTCAACCGACGGCTTGGCCGGAACGGCCGGAACAGCGCGGGTGGCGGCTGCGCCGTCAGCGGAGGGAATGGCCGGGGTGGCCAGGGTCACGCCGGCGTGGGCCTTGGCCTCGGCAGCGCCCTTGGCGTTGGCGGCACCTTCGACGGACGCATCAACGGCTGCACCGTCCTTGTCGGCGGAGACGGAGCCCTTGGCGGCGCCTTCGGCGTCCTCGGTAGCTTCGACGTCGGCGTCGACGTCGCCCTTGGCAGCGCCGTCAACGCTCGGGGCGGCAGGAACGGCGGGAACGGCCGGGGTGGCGGGGACAGCGGGCAGCTCCGTGGCCGGAACGGCGGGAACGGCCGGGGTGGCGGGCGTAGCCTGGTTCACTTCAGCCTGCTGGGTGTTCGAAACCTGTGCCGCGTTGGCCAGGCCGATGCCGGAGAACCCTCCGACCGCCAGAATAGCGGCGCCGACAGCAATCTTGGTGGTCTTGCTAACACTCTTCATGAAAAACGTACATCCTTTGGTTGGTTGAAGGCTGGCCGGCGCCTGATGGGGGCAGGCGCCAGCCTGCACTCGGGTTCCAGTCGGCACCTGATGGGGGCAGGTACCCGTCGGATCCTTCTTTCGAAGCGCGGGGCCTGATGGGGCAGGCACCCGACGTATCTTCCCTGTAAGGCCGTCCGTCCGTAGTGGGGGGACCAGGTCCGGGCGGCGTTTACAAAGGAGTAATCGCCCGGACGTGCCGAAAGGTTACGCGCCCGCCGAAAATTCTTTTTTCTTTTTTCGGGGGGAGTTAAATACGACGGCGGCGGCCCCCTTTCCGGGGGCCGCCGCCTCGTGCGTCCGGGACCGCGCGCCTGCGCGGTACCGCTAGTCGTTGATCAGGTCGTTGACCACGATCGTCTGGTCGCGGTCCGGGCCGACGCCGATCGCGGAGAAGCGGGTGCCGGAAAGCTTCTCCAGGGCCAGCACGTAGTTCCGGGCGTTCTCCGGCAGGTCGTCCAAGGTGCGGGCGCCGGTGATGTCCTCGGTCCATCCCTCGAAGTATTCGAAGATCGGCTTCGCGTGGTGGAACTCGGTCTGCGTCATCGGCATTTCATCGTGCCGGACGCCGTCGACGTCGTAGGCCACGCAGACCGGGATCTGCTCGATACCGGTGAGCACGTCCAGCTTGGTGACGAAGTAGTCGGTGAAGCCGTTCACGCGGGAGGCGTGGCGCGCCAGGACCGCGTCGTACCAGCCGCAGCGGCGCGGCCGGCCGGTGTTGACGCCGAACTCGCCGCCGGTCTTCTGCAGGTAGACGCCCATGTCGTCGAAGAGTTCCGTGGGGAACGGGCCGGCGCCGACGCGGGTGGTGTAGGCCTTGATGATGCCGATCGACCGGGAGATCCGGGTGGGGCCGATGCCGGAGCCGACGGAGGCGCCGCCGGCGGTCGGGTTGGAGGAGGTCACGAACGGGTAGGTGCCGTGGTCGACGTCGAGGAACGTGGCCTGGCCGCCCTCCATGAGGACCACCTTGCCCTCGTCCAGCGCCTTGTTCAGCACGAAGGTGCTGTCGATGACCAGCGGGCGGAGGCGTTCGGCGAACGACAGGAAGTAGTCCACGATCTCGTCCACCTCGATGTCCCGGCGGTTGTAGACCTTGACCAGCAGCTCGTTCTTCTGCCGCAGCGAGCCTTCGACCTTCTGGCGCAGGATGGAGGCGTCAAAGACGTCCTGGACGCGGATGCCGAGGCGGGCCACCTTGTCCATGTAGGCCGGACCGATGCCGCGGCCGGTGGTGCCGATGGCTCGGCTGCCCAGGAACCGTTCGGTGACCTTGTCCAGCACCTGGTGGTAGGGGGCCACGAGGTGGGCGTTGGCCGAGACGCGCAGCCGGGAGGTGTCCGCGCCGCGGGCTTCGAGGCCGTCGATCTCCTGGAACAGGGCTTCGAGGTTCACCACGCAACCGTTGCCGATCACCGGGACAGCGTTCGGGCTCAGGATGCCGGCCGGAAGGAGCTTCAGCTCATACTTCTCACCGCCCACGACGACGGTGTGGCCGGCGTTGTTGCCGCCGTTGGGCTTGACGACGTAGTCGACGCGGCCGCCGAGCAGGTCGGTGGCCTTACCTTTGCCCTCGTCGCCCCACTGGGCTCCGACGATCACGATTGCTGGCATGGGATCCTCCCCCATTCGTTCGGGCCGGACTCCGACTGAGTCACCGGACGTGGTCCGCCGGGTGGTCAACGCAGCTCAGCGCCGTTCATGAGAATGCCCCGAATCTACCGCTGTTGCTCTTGCCATCAACGCCAGGGTCCGGGGCTCTTACCACCCAAGTTTAGCCGAAAACGCCGGGCGGCACCGTTTCCGGCCGCGGTCCGCGGGCCGCCGACATATAGCGGGCATGACTTGCGGCCCGGGCCGGCGTGGAATTAAGTGGGAGTGACCATCCCGAGCGGCCGAGGGACCTGGACCGTTGACGCCGCAGCAACCCCGCCGTTCCGGCCCGCTTTTCGCGGACGCCGCGGCCGGCACCCGGTGCTACCGCCAGGACCGATGGAAAGGAACCCTGCCATGTCCCAGAACACCGACCACATCCGCGTCACCCATGCCGGCTCGTTGCCCCGCACCCCGGAGCTGATCGCGGCGAACGAGGCGAAGGAAGCCGACGGGATCACGCCCGAATTCCTGGACCTGCTGGAGACCTCCGTGGCCGACGTCGTCCAGCGCCAGAAGGACCTGGGCATCGACATCCCCAACGACGGCGAATACGGGCACACGATGTCCAGTTCGGTCGACTACGGCGCCTGGTGGAACTACTCGTTCTCGCGGCTCGGCGGCCTGGAACCGACCGACGTCGACCGCTGGGCCGACGCGCAGGTGCACCGGTCCTCACCCGGCCACATCGTCCTGACCTCCTTCCCGGACCGCCGCGACCGGCAGAAGTTCAATGACGCCTACAACGACCCCTCCTCCGGGATCCTGGCCCACCGCAAGGCCGTCACCCAGCCGAAGATTGCCGGGCCACTGACCTACACCGGGCAGGCGCTCGTCGGCTCGGACGTGGCCAACCTCAAGACCGGCCTCGCCGCGGCAGGGCTGACGGAAGGCTTCGTCGCGTCCCTCTCCCCCGGTTCCTGCGCCCGCGTGGCCAACGAGTACTACCAGAGCGACGAGGAGCTCCTCTACGCCTGCGCCGACGCCATGCGCGAGGAGTACAAGGCCATCATCGACGCCGGCCTGACCGTCCAGCTGGACGACCCGTCGCTGGCCGAGAGCTGGGACCAGATCAACCCGGAACCGAGCCTCGAGGACTACCTGAAGTTCATCCAGCTCCGGGTCGAGGCCACCAACTGGGCCCTGCGCGACCTTCCGCAGGAGCAAATCCGGCTGCACGTCTGCTGGGGCTCCTGGCACGGCCCGCACACCACGGACATTCCCTTCGCGGACATCATCGACTCGGTGCTGCAGGTCAACGCCGGCGCGTACTCCTTCGAAGCGGCGAACGTCCGGCACGAACACGAGTGGCGCGTCTGGGAAGACACCAAGCTTCCCGAGGGCAAGTCGATCATTCCCGGGGTCGTCTCGCACGCCACGAACGTCGTCGAGCACCCCGATCTGGTGGCGGACCGGATTGTGCGCTTCGCCGAACTGGTGGGCCGCGAGAACGTGATCGCTTCCACGGACTGCGGCCTCGGCGGCCGCGTCCACCCGCAAATCGCCTTCGCCAAGCTCGAGGCGCTCGGCGAGGGCGCACGGCGGGCGAGCGCCCGGCTCTGGTAGCCGCCGCCGCGACACGCCGGGCACGCGGCGGGGCTTGGTAGACTGGTTATGACCGGGCAGGAACCGGTCCACCCACATTTCCAAACCATACCGGCCGTCGCGGGCCCGTCCTTCGTCGTGCCCGCGGCCGGTCTGGCGCTTTGCCAATCCGCAGGAGACCCCGCAAGACATGACAGCCCTGGCCACAGAAAATTTCCGCGAACAACTCCTGAGCCGGCGTTATGACGCGAACGTCGCCCCGGTCAACGAACTCTGCGACGCCCTGCAGGCCACCAAGACTGGCACCACCGTCCCCTACGTGGACCCCGCCCACGACATCGACGAGTGCAGGATTGTCAGCCTGTACTCCAACATCGGCACCGCGGACCCGTCCGGGTTCATCACCGCCGGCGACGAGGAAGCGGCGACCCGCATGCTCGGCATCCAGTGGAAGCTGGGCCTGCGCCCCGAATACGTCATGCCGTGGAACGTCCACCCGTGGCACGTGGCCGGCGAGCCCAACGGCAAGTTCACCCCGGACCAGATCTCGGCGGGCCTGAAGCCGCTGCTGAAGTTCCTCGCCCTGGTGCCGCGGGCCTCCGTTATCGTGGCGCACGGCACCGAGGCCAACCGGCTGGCCAACCTGCTGCTCAAGACCGAGGTGCCGATGATCTGGCGCCGCGGGTTGAAGACGTACAAGGTGCGTTCGCCCAGCGGCCGTGCCTTCGCCGGCACCCCGGCCCGCCAGGAGCAGTACCTCGAAGAGATGCGCGTAGCCTACGCCGACGCGATGGCGCGCACGGGGCTGGCCAAGGCCAGCTGACCGGCCATCACGCCGCGGGCCCCAAGGCCTTAAACGACGGCGGGCGTCCACCTTTCGGTGGGCGCCCGCCGTCGTCTGTTCCCCTGCCGGCCCTAGGCTTCGATGGCTGCCTTGGCGGCGGGGTCTGATTCGTTCAAGAACTTCGCGATCCGTTCCGGTTCCTCCGCCTCGCCGATCGCCGCCGAGGCGCGGCCGAGCGAGTAGAGGGCGCGCAGGAAGCCGCGGTTGGGCTCGTGCTCCCACGGGATCGGCCCGGCCCCGCGCCAGCCGTTGCGGCGCAGCGCGTCCAGTCCGCGGTGGTAGCCCACCCGGGCGTAGGCGTAGGAATCGATGGTCCGGCCTTCCTTCCACGCTTCTTCGGCCAGCACGGCCCAGAGCAGCGAGGACGTCGGGTGCTTTTCCACCAGGTCCAGCGCCTCGTGGCCGGCGTCCAGGCCCGCGGTGACCTCGGTCTCGGCGGGCAGGAGCGTGGGTTCGGGGCCCAGCAGGTTCTTGCGGAACTCGTCCGACATGCTAAAACGTCTTGCCGGTGGAGCCGAGCTGCTGGGCAGCTTCCACGACGCGGGCGGCCAGGCCGGCTTCGGCCGAGGCGCCCCAGACGCGCGGGTCGTACATCTTCTTGTTGCCGACCTCGCC
The DNA here is from genome assembly GCF_052567525.1 of Arthrobacter sp. Hor0625. Lineage (NCBI taxonomy): Bacteria > Bacillati > Actinomycetota > Actinomycetes > Micrococcales > Micrococcaceae > Arthrobacter > Arthrobacter sp. Hor0625. The sequence goes on from NZ_CP199586.1 coordinate 956,376, forward strand.
GTCGACCTTCAGGACGCCGTCGTAGTTGCGGAACATGTGGTCCGCGACCGGGCGGGTGTAGGCGTACTGGGTGTCGGTGTCGATGTTCATCTTGATCACGCCGAAGGACACCGCGTCCGCGATTTCCTGCTCGGAGGAGCCGGAGCCGCCGTGGAAGACCAGGTCGAACGGGCTGGTCTTGCCGATCTTGGCGCCGACCTGCTCCTGGATGTCCTTGAGGATCTCCGGGCGCAGCTTGACCCCGCCGGGCTTGTAGACGCCGTGCACGTTGCCGAAGGTCAGTGCCGTGATGTAGCGGCCGTTCTCGCCGGAGCCGAGGGCGTCAATGGTGGCCAGGGCGTCCTCGACCGTGGTGTAGAGCTTGTCGTTGATGGCGTTCTCGACGCCGTCTTCCTCACCGCCGACGGTGCCGATCTCGACCTCGAGGATCATCTTGGCGGCCGCGGTGCGGGCCAGCAGGTCGCGGGCGATGCGCAGGTTCTCCTGCAGCGTCTCGGCCGAGCCGTCCCACATGTGGGAGTTGAAGAGCGGGTTGCGGCCGGCCTTGACCTCGGCCTCGGAGGCGGCCAGCAGCGGCAGGACGAAGCCGTCCAGCTTGTCTTTGGGGCAGTGGTCGGTGTGCAGGGCGATGTTGACGCCGTAGTTCTTGGCGACCTCGCGGGCGAACGCGGCGAAGCCCAGGGAGCCGGCCACCATGTCCTTGGTGGAGGCGCCGGACCAGTACGCGGCACCTCCGGTGGAGACCTGGACGATGCCGTCGGACTCAGCCTCGGCGAAGCCGCGCAGGGCGGCGTTCAGGGTCTGGGAAGAGGTGACGTTGACGGCGGGGAATGCGAAGCCGCCCGTCTTCGCGCGGTCGATCATCTCGGAGTAAATCTCGGGGGTTGCAATGGGCATGCTGACTCCTTAGGTGAATTTCGTCTGCGGGCTGGGTTGACCCTGGAGTGAACCTCGTCGGCTACGCACCATCCTAGCCATTCCTCTGCGGCGGCAGTGTTTCCGGTCACGCAGGGCCTGTAACAGTCGTCCCGCCGAGATGACAGATAACGGCAGTGCCGGCAGCGAACACTGCCGCGATCTGTCATCTCGCGCGTCAGCCGCGGCTCTCAAGTGCGGCCCGGACCTTGCACACGACGGCGGGACGCTCCCCGGTCACCTCGTCTTTGGACACCCGGACCTCAAGCCAGCCGTACTCACGCGTCACGGCTTCCCGGCGGATATCCCTAAGGTACTGTTCGGGACCGCCGTGGCCTGCGCCGTCGTACTGGACCGAGATTCGCCGCCGGACATACGCCGCGTCCGGCCACAGCACCGGTGCGCCGTGCACTCCCCACAGCACATAGTTCAGTTCCGGCTCGGGCAGGCCGGCCCGGACCAGGGCCAGCCGCATCACGGTTTCGGGCTGCGAGTCGGCGCCCACCCGGATCAGCTCCAACGCCGCCCTCGCGGCGCGCACACCCCTTGCACCGGGGTGGTTTGCGACGACGGCGCGAAGATCCGCAATCGTGCACAGCGGTTGGCGCGGCACCGGGAACTCCGGACCATGCGCGCAAACCAAGGAATCCCCGGCCGCCACGAGTTCGTCCAGCGAAAGCACCGACGCCAGGTCCAGGAAGGTCCGGGCGGGCGAAGTGAGCCGGACGCCGTCGTACTCCACGACTTCACCCGGGAGCAGCGTCAGCAGGTGGCCCACCACGTTGGCGCGGCGCGGCGGGCTGGCTCCCCGGCGGCGGGCCAGGTGGATCCGCCAGTCCGCGCCGTGGCGGCCAGTGAACGGAACGTTCCAGATCCGGCCCGCGGATCCCAGGGCCAGGACGGACGTGTCGTCGAGGTCGGTGTAGGCGCGCAGGGCTGCCGCACCGACCGCCGCCGACGCCAGCGGCACCCGGATGCCGCGCGACACCGTCACCAGGTCCTTGGCCGCGGTGCGGGTGCGGGTGAGGCCGGCTTTGTCCGCGGCCCGGAGGGAGAAGGAGCCTGCGGCCAGGTGGGGAGGGAGCGGCGCCCTGTGCATGGGCCCATTGTGGCCGCTCCGCTCGACCGCTGGTCGGGTTATCCACAGCGAGCCCATGCCGTCCGCGCCGAGATGACAGTTCACGGCAGTGCCGGCGGCGAACACTGCCGCGAACTGTCATCTCGCGCGCCAGGCGCGGCTGCTACCCCGGCAGCTGGTTGAAGACGTGCCGGCGGATCCAGGCGTGCATCGCGATCGCTGCGGCGGACGCGGCGTTGATCGAGCGGGTGGAGCCGAACTGTTCGATCGAGAGGGTCGCGACGGCGGCGGCGTGGACCTCCGGGCTCAGGCCCGGGCCCTCCTGGCCGAAGACCAGCACGCAGTCCCTCGGCAGGTCGTAGGTCTCCAGCGGAACGGAGTCGGGGAAGATGTCGATTCCGATGACGGCCAGGCCCTCAGCCCGCGCCCAGGCGGCGAACTCCTCCACTGTGGCGTGGTGCCGGACGTGCTGGTAGCGGTCGGTGACCATCGCCCCGCGCCGGTTCCAGCGGCGTCGTCCGATGATGTGCACTTCCTTGGCCAGGAAGGCGTTGGCGGTGCGCACCACCGTCCCGATGTTCATGTCGTGCTGCCAGTTCTCAATGGCGATGTGGAAGTTGTGGCGCCGGGAGTCCAGCTCGGCCACGATCGCCTCGTGCTTCCAGTACCGGTACTTGTCCAGCACGTTGCGGCGGTCGCCGTCGGCGAGCAGGTCCTCGTCCCAGTGGTCGCCCTCCGGCCAGTCACCCTGCCAGGGGCCGACGCCGACCTCCGCCTTCGGCTCCGCCCCGCCGTCGGGGGCTGCCGACTGCTCGGATGCGGCTTCGCGGGGAGTCTCGGGTTCAGTCACGCATCAACATTAGACTGGGACCGGAAGCGGAACACTATCGGCGGAGGGCACCATGGCGGACCAGCACGAAGAGCACGGGACAGCGGACCGTTCGGACGCGGACGATGTGCGCTCAGCCGCTTCGGTGTACCGCAGCGGCCAGGAGATTGAGTGCTGGCTGACGGACATGGACGGCGTCCTGGTCCACGAAAACCAGCCCATCCCCGGCGCCTCCGAACTGATCCAGCGCTGGGTGGATACCTCCAAGCGGTTCCTCGTCCTGACGAACAACTCCATCTTCACGCCCCGGGACCTGGCCGCCCGGCTGAAAAGCTCCGGGCTGGAGATCCCGGAGGAGAACATCTGGACCTCGGCGCTGGCCACGGCGCAGTTCCTCAAGGACCAGGTGCGCGGTTCCGCCTCGGGCAACCGCGCCTACACCATCGGTGAGGCGGGGCTGACGACGGCGCTGCACGAGGCCGGTTTCATCCTCACCGACCAGGACCCTGATTTCGTGGTCCTCGGCGAAACCCGCACCTACTCCTTCGAGGCCATCACCATGGCCATCCGGCTGATCCTGGGCGGCGCCCGCTTCATCGCCACCAACCCGGATGCCACCGGCCCGTCCAAGGAGGGGCCGATGCCCGCCACGGGCGCGATCGCCGCCCTGATCACCAAGGCGACCGGCCGGGAACCGTACATCGTGGGCAAGCCGAACCCGATGATGTTCCGCTCCGCCATGAACCAGATCGACGCGCATTCGGAGACGACCGCCATGATCGGGGACCGGATGGACACCGACATCATTGCCGGCATGGAGGCCGGGCTGCACACCGTGCTGGTGCTCAGCGGCATCACCCATAAAGACGACATCGCGGCGTACCCGTTCCGGCCCAACCAGGTGCTGAACTCCGTCGCGGACCTCAAAAACCAGATCTGATCAGAACGCGGTTTTCCGCCCTCCGCCGCCGGGCAGCGCCAGGAACTCGTCCTGCAGCTGCTCGATCAGCGGCCGGTAGACCGAGGGGTTCCACTGCGGGCTGGCGTGCGCCGGCCGGGCGCCGTCGGTCCGCAGCGAGTCGGAGACCATGTTGGCGCCGAACCGGAGCTGCCAGGTATCCCGGGCGGTTTCGTAGCTCACGGTCCGGTCCTTGGGATTGCCGATGAACGCCATCTTGGCGCTGCCCAGCTTGCCGACGTAGCGGTTCAGGTCGAAGTGGTAGATGTAGGCGGACTCGGTCTGGATCAGGACGCTGGAGGGGGCGATCGGCGAGAGCTGCTCCAGGGTCTGGTCCAGGATCTGGCCCCAGCTGCGTTCATGTTTGTTGAGCACCCGTTCGCCGAGTTCGTAGCCGCCGCGCAGCACGGTCGGGAACCGGAAGCCGCTTTCGTAGAGGAACACGACGCCTTCGAACCAGCTCTGGTCCAGCACGTCGTAGCGGCTGGCTGGGCTGGAGTCGAGCAGGATAAAGGACACCTGGACGCCGTGCAGTTCCAGCAGCCGCGCCGCGACCTGCACGGCCACCATCCCGCCGAAGCTGTGGCCGTAGAAGTAGATGGTGTCCAGCTGGTGCGCGCGGATGTGCTCGATCACCGCGATCACGATCTTGTCGATTTCGAGGCCGACGTTCGAATAGCCGACGGCGGCCAGCTGGCCGCGTTTGGTCAGCGCCCCGCGCAGCGAGTTCAGGATCCATTGCGCCTCTTCCCAGCTGGTCTTGTAGCCCGGGAAGAGGAACCAGCTGGCCCGGGGGAAGTAGAGTTCAGCGACATCATCGGGGACCGGCAGGATCTTGTTGACGCGCCGTTCCGACTGGACACGGCGGGTGAACAGCATGTCTGCTGCCAGGGCGGACGCGGCGATAGTTCCAGTGAGGAAGTTCCGCCGCGAGAACCGCTCCAACTCGGCGGCGTGCCGGAGCACACGGGCCTCGGCGTCGCGCGGCCCGCGCCCGTCGTTCGCTTCCGAGTTCCGCGGCACATCTCTACCGTAGTCACCGGCAGGCGTGCAACAGAATCGGGGCAGGCGGGGCCTAGACCGGCTCGGGCTCGCGGCTGTGTTGGCGCCGGCTCAGTTCCAGGCTGATGTCGTCATAGCGGGCCAGCAGTTCGGACTTAGCGCCACCCTGCGGGTCATCCAGCCGGCCGAAGACACAGTCGCTGGCGGCCAGCAATTCGTCGTCGGAATAGCGGGTCAGCGGGCCGGTTCCGGAGGCATCGATGGAAGCCGTGAAATCACCGGCGAGGTCCACTGGTTCGAAAACCCGCCCGAAATCGTCCCCGTAAGCCATCAATTCGAGCGAGACCCCGGCCGCGGCTGGCAACGTTGCGCGGCTGGCCGCGTGGAACTGCACATCCAGATCGGAGAGGTCAACCGAATTCAGGTCATGGCGCAGTCCCGCCAAGGCGGACGATTCGATGTATTCGGCGTTGGCAAGATCGACCCGGATGTGGGACGTCATGCCCATGCGACGGGCACGCTGAATGAGCTGCACGAGAGCGGGACGGGTTTGTTGGCTGAGGCTGCCACGGACGTCGATCCGGATTACGTCCGAACCGACATCGAGCTTGGCCTGGGCATTAAGAGAGTGCTCCATAGATATTCCTTAGAAAGGATCCATGGCCGACGGCTCAACCGCTCTCAGCCTAACTGCCCGTCGGAGTGGGCACAAGCCACCCCGGTCGCCGCCGCCTCAGCCGGTGGCCTGCCGCCCCGGCTCCTGGAAGTGCGTGCGGGTGGCCGAGCCGCCGACGGATTCCACCAGCGAGGTGGCGATGTCGCGCAGCTTGACGTTGCCGTGGCTTGAGGCGTCCGTGAGGATCCGCACCGCCGTTTCCTGGCTGCAGCGGTTCTGCGCCATGACGATGCCAATCGCCATGTCGATCACCGTGCGGGACTCCAACGTGGCGCGCAGGTTCGTGGCGCTGTCCGTGTGCAGCGAGAAGCGCACGGCCATGCGCAGCGCCTGGGAAATCTCCCGGGTGAAGTCCCGGGCCCGCGCCGCGACCTCGCCGTCGAACTTGTGCGGTGCGGTCGAGTAGAGGTTCAGGGCCGCCTGGGCTTCGCCCTGCAGGTGGAACGGCAGCGAGAACACCGAGCGCAAGCCATGGGCGGCCACGGCCTCGGCGTAGTCGGGCCCCCAGCGGTCCTCGTCAAACAGGTCCGGAACGTAGACTTCACGTTCCTCGAGTGCCGCCGTCAGGCACGGCCCCTGGGCCAGGCGGTACTGGATCTCATCGACTTTCCGGGCGGACTCGCTGCTCCAGCCGATGGTCGCCGCTTTGCGGTCCCGCAGCAGGGTGATCCCGCACAGCACCTCGTCGCCGTCGCCGGCCAGCTGCTGCGCCGAAAATCGAGCCAGTTCGTTGAGGAACTCCTCGAAGTCAGCGCTGTCGAGGATGAGGTTCTGGATCTGGTCCACGGTACTGGCGGATTCCGGGTCTTCCTGGGGCGGGAGCATGTCGCTTTTCTCCTCCGGTGCGGGGACACCGGCTGGGGGTGTCAAAAAAATCATAAGTCACCCCAAAAGCACCGTCCACACGGTTCCGCCCCCGGTGAACTGCCTAGCTCAGGCCGAGTTCGTCCTTGCCGAAGGCGAACAGATACGGAACACCGGCTTCGGCTTCAATCTTTTCCTTGGCACCGGTGTCCCGGTCCACGATCACGGCGACGGCCACCACGTTACCGCCGGCCTTGCGGACGCCCTCGACGGCGGCCAGCGCGGACCCGCCGGTCGTGGAGGTGTCTTCGAGGACGAGGACCCGGCGGCCCTCGACCGAGGGGCCCTCGACCTGCCGGCCCATGCCGTAGGACTTCTGCGCCTTGCGGACGACGAATGCATCAACCGGGCGGCCGGTGTCGACGGCGGCGTGCATGACGGCGGTACCTACCGGGTCCGCGCCCATCGTGAGGCCTCCGGCGCACTCAAAGTCGATCCCGGCGTCGTCCATCAGGGAGAGCATGACCTGCCCCACCAGCTTCGAAGCCTCGTGGTGCAGCGTGATGCGGCGCAGGTCAATGTAGTAGTCGGCTTCGGCGCCGCTGGAAAGGATGACCTTGCCGCGCACGACGGCCAGTTCCTTGATCAGTTCCAGGAGGCGGGCGCGGGCGTCAGCGGCTGAGGCGGGGGTGGCAGTCATGCGACCCAGTTTAGTGGCTGGGCGGACCGCCGGCCGCGAGCGCGCGTAGCATGACGACCCCTGCCGTGCCCCTTCCCGCACGGGACTTCCGGCACTGGGCAGCCGGCGCGGGCCGGGCGTCCGATGGAACCATGACGGCAGGAACCGAACCTTCCACGCGCTGGCCGGTCATCCGCAAGGATCCGGGCAGCTTCCGGGTCCGGCCCAACCTGGTGGATTATGAGGCGGCACGCGCCGCTTTTTCGTGGGAGGACGCCCGGCGCGGGCTCGCCGGCCTGCCGTCCGGCCGGGGCCTGAACATCGCGTACGAAGCCGCCGACCGGCATGTCGCCGCGGGCCACGGCGGCCGCGAAGCGTTGCGATTCATCCGGCCCGACGGGACCACCCATGCGCTGAGCTACGCACAACTGGCAGAGCAGAGTAGCCGGTTCGCCGCCGTGCTGCACGGCCTCGGGGTCGGCCGCGGCGAGCGCGTGTTTTCGCTCGCGGGCCGCAGCCCCGCCCTGTACCTGGCGATGCTCGGGACATTCAAGAACGCGAGCGTCTTCTGCCCCTTGTTCTCGGCGTTCGGGCCGGAGCCGGTCCGGCAGCGGCTGCAGCTCGGAACGGGCCACGCGCTGGTCACCACGCGGGCGCTCTACCGGCGGAAAGTCGCCCCGCTGCGCGGTTCGCTCCCCGAGCTCCGGCACGTGCTGCTGACCGACGCCGACGGCGACCCGGAGCCTGGAACCCTGGACCTTGAGGCGCTCCTGCGCGCTGCGCCGCCGGATGCGGAGATCGCCGCGACGCAGCCCTCGGACATGGCGCTGCTGCACTTCACCTCCGGCACCACCGGGACGCCCAAGGGCGCCATCCACGTGCACGACGCCATCACGGCCCACCACGCAACCGGCACCTTCGCGCTGGACCTGCATCCGGAGGACATTTACTGGTGCACGGCGGACCCGGGCTGGGTGACCGGGACCTCGTACGGCGTGCTCGCCCCGCTCAGCCACGGCGTGACCAGCATCGTGGACGAGGAGGAGATGGACGCGGACCGCTGGTACCGGATCCTCGCCGGACAGCGCGTCAGCGTCTGGTACACCGCGCCCACCGCCCTGAGGATGCTGATGAAGGCCGGGGCGGAGCGTGCCGCCGGCCACGACCTGTCCGCGCTGCGCTTCGTCGCCAGCGTCGGCGAACCACTCAACCCGGAGGTGGTGGTCTGGGGCCGGGAGGCTTTCGGCCAGCCGGTGCACGACAACTGGTGGCAGACCGAGACCGGCGGCATCATGATTTCCAACTTCGCTGCCACCGAGATCCGGCCCGGTTCCATGGGCCGGCCGCTGCCCGGCATCGACGCCGCCCTGGTGGCCCGGGACGACCAGGATAAGCCGGTGGTCCGGGACGGGCAGGCAGTCCTGGTCACCGACCCGGACACCATGGGCGAGCTGGCGCTGCGGCCGGGCTGGCCCTCGATGTTCCGCGGGTACCTGCACGAGGAGGAGCGCTACCGCAAGTGCTTCGCCGGGGGCTGGTACCTCACCGGCGACCTCGCCAAGCGCGACGCCGACGGCTACTACTGGTTTGTCGGCCGGGGCGACGACGTCATCAAATCCTCGGGGCACCTGATCGGCCCGTTCGAGGTCGAAAGCTCGCTGATGGAGCACGAGGCAGTGGCCGAAGCCGGGGTGATCGGCGTCCCGGACCCGGTGGCCGGCGAGGTGGTCAAGGCGTTCGTGGAACTGCGCCCCGGTTGGGAGCCCTCCGAGGAACTGCAACTGGACATCATCGGCTTCGCCCGCAAACGGCTGGGGCCCGCGGTGGCGCCGCGGCTGCTGGACTTCACCACGGCACTGCCCAAGACCCGGAGCGGGAAAATCCTGCGGCGGCTGCTGAAGGCCCGCGAACTGGGCCTTCCGGAAGGCGACACCTCCACCATCGAGTCCCCGCCGGCCCCGGGGGCCGGTCCCGGGGCGCCGGGCCTGAACGCCCCGAACACGGAGGGGTCGGGCACGGCTGCCCGGCCGGAGGCGCCGGCATGAGCGGCCCGATGGCCCCGCCGCCGCGGCCGCTGGACCCGGCGCACGGACGGCACCTGCTGCTGCAGATGCTGCGCGTGCGCCGGCTCGAGGAGAAATGCGTCGAGCTCTACAGCGCCGCCAAGATCCGCGGGTTCCTGCACGTGTACATCGGCGAGGAGGCCGTGGCCGCCGGGGTGCTGGAGACGCTCGGCCCGGACGACGCCGTCGTCGCCACCTACCGGGAGCACGGCCACGCGCTGCTCCGCGGCGTATCCGCCGGGGCGATCCTGGCCGAAATGTACGGCGCCGTGGAAGGCTGCTGCCGCGGCCGGGGCGGATCCATGCACCTCTTCGACGCCGCCACGCGCTTCTTCGGCGGGAACGCCATCGTCGCCGGCGGCCTGCCGCTCGCCGTCGGCATGGCGCTGGCGGACAAAATGGCCGGCCGCAGCCGCGTCACCGTCTGCTTCTTCGGCGAGGGCGCCGTCGCCGAGGGCGAGTTCCACGAGAGCCTCAACCTCGCCGCCCTGTGGCAGCTGCCGGTGCTGTTCTGCTGCGAGAACAACCTCTACGCGATGGGCACCGCGCTGGGCCGGTCCGAATCGCAGACCGACATCGCGCTGAAGGCCGCCGGCTACGAAATCTCCGCCTGGGCCGTGGACGGGATGGACGTGCTGGCCGTCGAGGAGGCTGCCCGCCGGGCGGTGGACGCGGTCCGGTCCGGCGGCGGACCGCACTTCCTGGAGCTGCGTACCTACCGCTTCCGGGCCCATTCGATGTTCGACCCGGAGCGCTACCGGGAAAAGGAAGAGGTGGCGCGCTGGCTGGAGCGGGACCCCATCACCCTGCTGCGGACGGCCCTGGAGTCCGACGGCCAGCTGCCGGAGGCCAAATGGCACCGGCTGCAGTCCGACGCCGACGCCGAGGTCGCCGCCGGCGTCGATTTCGCGGAAGCCGGCACGCCCGAGCCGCTCGCTGACCTGACGCGGTTCGTCTACAGCGAGCCGGGCTCGCACGACGGCGGGTCCCGGCCATGAAGTCCAGCTACCGGGAGGCGTTGCGGGCAGGGATCCGCGACGCGCTTCAGCGTGACGAGCGGGTCTTCCTGATGGGCGAGGACGTGGGCGCCTACGGCGGTTCGTTTGCCGTCAGCCTGGGCCTGCTGGAAGAGTTCGGGCCGGAACGCATCAGGGACACTCCGCTGTCCGAGTCCGGGTTCGTGGGCGCCGGGATCGGCGCCGCGCTCGGCGGGATGCGCCCGATCGTGGAAATCATGACCGTGAACTTCAGCCTGCTGGCCCTGGACCAGCTCGTGAACAACGCCGCATCCCTGCTGCATATGTCCGGCGGCCAGTTCCACGTGCCACTTGTGGTCCGGATGACCACCGGAGCCGGCCGGCAGCTCGGCGCCCAGCACTCGCACAGCCTGGAGGGCTGGTACGCCCATATCCCGGGGCTGCGGATCCTGACCCCCGCCACCCTCGAGGATGCACGCGGGATGCTGTGGACGGCTCTCCAAGACCCGGACCCGGTGCTGATCTTCGAGCACGGCTCGCTCTACAACGTCCCGGGCGAGCTGGCCGAGGATGCCGGCGCGGTGGACATCACCAGCGCCGCCATCCGCCGGCCCGGCAGGGACGTCACGCTGATCACCTACGGCGGGACGCTCCCGCTCACCCTCGAGGCCGCCGAACAGCTCACCGGCGAGGGCATCGACGCCGAGGTGCTGGACCTGCGCAGCCTGCGGCCGCTCGACGACGCGACCATCCTCGCGTCGGTGGCAAGGACGCACCGTGCCGTGGTGGTCGACGAGGGGTGGCGCAGCGGCAGCATCTCCGCCGAAATCAGCGCCCGGATCAGCGAACGGCTGTTCTTCGACCTGGACGCGCCGGTGGGCCGGGTCTGCAGCGCCGAGGTGCCGATCCCGTACTCCAAGCACCTCGAACTGGCCGCGCTCCCCTCAGTCGCCAGGGTGGTCGAGGCGGCCCGGGAGGCGGTCGGAACGGGTGGGTGATTTCCTGATGCCCTCCCTGGGCGCGGACATGGAACACGGGAAGATCGTGGAGTGGCTGGTCAAACCTGGCGACTACGTCCGCCGCGGAGACCTGGTGGCCGTCGTGGACACGGACAAGACAGTCATGGACGTCGAATCCTTCCAGGAAGGTGTGGTGGCGGACCTGCTGGTGGACATCGGCGAGACGGTGCCGGTGGGGACGCCGCTGGCCCGGATCACCGCAACCCCGGCCGAGGTGGAGACCCCGGCGGGAGAACCGACCCCGCAGAAGGGCACCGCGTCGGCGGCGAGAGGTGAGGCCGCGGCTCCGGTCACGGAAGCCCCGGCGGCGGCCGCGGAAAGCCGCGCCGGGGCTCCTGGGGAGGAAGCCTGGGCGGCGGCTCCTGCGGCGGCTCCGGCGGCGGCTCCTGCGGCGGCTCCCCCTATCGCGCCGCCGGTCCGGCACCTTGCGCACCGCCTCGGGGTCGACCCCGGCCGGATCCACGGCACCGGGCGGGGCGGCGCGGTGACCCGCGCCGACGTGGAGCATGCCGCCGCCGCGCGGCCGGCGGCACGGGTGCGCTCAGCTCCGCGGGCCAGGCGGCTGGCCGCCGAACTCGGCATCGAACTTTCCGCACTCTCCGGCACCGGGCCGGAGGGCGCGGTGACCGTGACGGATGTGCAGCGGGCCGCAGCCCGGCAGGCGGAAGCCGCTCCCCCGGCGGGCGGCCCGCGGGAAGCGGCCGGCCCTGCTCCGGTCCCGCTTCCTGCCGAGGCGGCTGCACCCTCCCCCTCGCCCGCGGAGGCTCCGGCCGGGACGCCGCCGGAAGCCGCCGGCCGCGTCGCCAGCCTGCGCCGCGCCATCGGGACGCTGATGTCCCGTTCGAAAAAGACCATCCCGCACTACTACCTCAGCACCACCCTGGATCTGCGCGCCGCCGTCGGCTGGATGCAGTCGGTCAACGCCCAGCGGCCGGTGGCGGCCCGGCTGGTCCCGTCGGCGCTCCTGCTCAAGGCCACGGCCCTTGCAGCCATGGATGTCCCCGAAATCAACGGATTCTATGAGGACGGCGCGCACCGGCCCAGCACCACGGTCCACCTCGGCGTCGCCGTGGCTCTGCGCCGGGGCGGGCTGGTCGCCCCCGCGCTCCACGACGCCCAGACACTGTCCGTTGATGAGCTGATGGAGCAGCTGCGCGACCTGGTCGGCCGGGCGCGGGCGGGACGGCTGCAGCGCGCGGAGATGGCGGACCCCACCCTGACGGTGACGAACCTCGGCGACCTGGGCGTGGACAGTGTCTTCGGGGTGATTTACCCGCCGCAGGTGGCGATGGTCGGCTTCGGCCGCGTGCAGGAACAGCCCTGGGCGGAGAACGGCATGCTGGGCGTCCGGCCCGCCGTCGTCGCCACGCTCTCCGCCGACCACCGGGTCAGCGACGGCTTGCGCGGCGCCCGCTTCCTGGCACGGATTGACGAGCTGCTGCAAAGACCCGAAGCCCTGTAACGACCAGCCGGACGCGGAACCGACAGACCCGAGGGACGGAGACACCATGAACGAACAGGACGCCCGCGCGGCGGTGCGGGCCGCGCTTGGCAAGGTCGCCCCGGATGTGGACCTGGACGACGTCGACGGCGGCGCCCGGCTTCGCCAGGATCTGGAGCTCGACTCGCTGGACTTCCTCCGTCTGGTGCAGACCATCGACGACGCCACGGGGGTGGACATTCCAGAGCGGGACTACCCGGCCGTGGCCACCGTGGACGGACTGGTCAACTACCTCGCCGCCCACGGCTGAGCCGGGTCCGGGGCCGCGCTCAGGGTTGCGGCTGCGGCCTGGGGGTCCAGCAGGACCGTCTCGGGCAACCGCCGGGTCCGGGGCCCCGGTCAGGGTTGCGGCTGCGGCCTGGGCTCGGCGCGCCGGGCGAAAGCCGGGGCGTGCTCGGGCCGCGGGCCGAAGGCGATGAAGCGCGGGATGATGCTGCGGACCGCCGGCACGTTCCGGGCCAGGAACAGCGCCGCGGCGGGAACCCTGGAACGCTTCCCGGCCATGATCGGGCCGAAGACGGCCCGGTGCATCAGCCGCTGGCCGGTCTGCACGACGACGGTGGGAAACCGCCGCCGTCGTTCGACGCGGCGCAGGTCCGCCGGGGTGACCCGGCCCCGCAGCAGGGCAGGGGCCAGGATGGCCGCCGTCGCTGCCGCGTCCTGGATGGCGAGGTTGATGCCGACGCCGCCGGCCGGGGACATCGCGTGTGCGGCGTCGCCGATGCACAGCAGGCCGTTGATGTGCCACGACTGCAGCCGGTCCAGCCGGACGTCGAGCCAGTGCAGGTCTTCGAGGGAACCGATGGCGTCCATCCGGTCGGCGAGATCGGGGCGGAGCGCCGCGATCCGGCGCCGGAAACCCTCGACGCCCTCCGCCCGGATCCTCGCGCCGGCGTTCTTCGGGGCGAGATAGCCCATCTGGTAATAGTCGGTGCGGCTCAGGGCCACCAGCGCTTCCCCGGGACCGAACGCGGGAATCAGCCCGGCCACCGGACCGGTTTCGGCCTCGTGCCGGGGCAGCCGGAACCACCACGTGTCGAACGGAACCGGGAACTCCTTCGGCGCCAGTCCGGCCGCGTCACGAAGTAAGGAATGGCGGCCGTCCGTCGCCACCACCAGGTCAGCCTCCAGCGCGTCCTGGCTGCCGTCCGGGGTCCGGAAGCGGATCCCCCGGACCCGGCCGCCGTCGCGGATCAGTCCGGTGACCGTGTGGCTCGTCAAGAGGGTGAATCCCGGTTCCTCGGCGGCAGCGGCGGCGAGGAAGTTCAAGAAATCCCACTGCGGCATCATGGCGATGTAGTTGTAGGGCGGACGCAGCGCGTCGAAGTCGCCCATGGTGACCGGCCGGCCGCCGGGAACCGGAAAGACGACGCTTTGCAGGCGGCTCTGCGGCAGCCGCCGGAACTCCTGCCCGAGGCCGAGTTCGTCAATGAGCCGGATGGTCGACGGGTGGACCGTGTCGCCGCGGAAATCGCGCAGGAAGTCCGCGTGCTTCTCCAGCACGGTCACCTGCACCCCGGCCCTGGCCAGCAAAAGGCCCAACATCAGCCCGGCCGGGCCGCCGCCCACCACCACGCATCCGGTCTTCTCCATGGCCTAACGCTACGCCTGCCGGCCATGCCGCGGGAGGGGTCGGCGGCGGCCGTTCCGGACGCCGGCTGCCGGTTAGGACGAAGGCTGCCGCTCCGGACAGGCGCGGCGGTTCCGGACAGGGGCTGCCGGTGCGGACAGGCGCACCCCGGGCCCGGGCCGCGCCGGTCCGGAACGGCAGCGTAAATCCGTAAGGGCCGCGCAGTCCGGGTCCGGAACCGCAGCGCAGATCCGCTGGAACCGCGCAGTCCGGCTCCGGAGCCGCGATGAAGCCGGAGCCGTACTCCTGCCGAGCCCACCGGGCGCGGCGGGCAACAGTTGAGGCTGATTGACACGGCTGGCTAGGCTGAGAGGCATGCGTGAACTCCAGGCGAAGATCATTGAGGAAATGGGCGTTCGGCCCCGGATCGATCCGGCCGAGGAGGTGCGCAAACGCGTCACATTCCTGAAGGACTATCTCAAGGCCAGCCACACCAAGGGATTCGTCTTGGGGATCTCCGGCGGCCTCGATTCCTCGCTGGCCGGGCGGCTGGCCCAGCTGGCTGTTGAGGAGCTCGACGCCGAGGGCATTGAGGCGAATTTCGTGGCGGTCCGGCTGCCGTACGGCGTGCAGCATGACGAGGCCGACGCCCAGGCTGCGCTGGACTTCATCCGCGCCAAGACCGAATGGACCTTCAACATCTCCGCCGCCGTGGACGGCTTCGAGGACGAGTTCGAGAAGACGGTCGGCAACGGCATCTCCGACTTCCACAAGGGCAACACCAAGGCCCGGACCCGCATGATCGCCCAGTACGCCCTGGCCGGCGAGCACAACTACCTGGTCATCGGCACCGACCACGGAGCCGAGTCGGTCACCGGGTTCTTCACCAAGTACGGCGACGGCGGCGCGGACATCCTGCCGCTGTACGGCCTGAACAAGCGCCAGAACCGGGCCCTGCTCGCCGAGCTCGGCGCGCCGGCCCGGGTCTGGGAAAAGGTGCCGACGGCGGACCTGCTCGACGGCCAGCCCGGCCGCACCGATGAGGACGAACTCGGCCTGAGCTACGACACCATTGATGACTACCTCGAAGGCCGCGAGATCCCCGAGGCCGCGGCCGAACTGATCGAGCAGAAGTACCTGCGGACCCGGCACAAGCGGACCGTCCCGGTCACCATTTTCGACACCTGGTGGAAGCAGTAAGCTCCTAGGCTCCGCTGCAGCGGCCCGCGGCTACTTCGGGGCCTGACGACGCCGGTCCCCGCCGTCGTCGTCGGCGTGTCCTTGGCAATGTGCCCCCGGATGGTTAGCCACGGGTGGGCCCGCCGCGGAGCTCCCGGCAGCACCCATGCCGCAGGCGCCACTGACCCCCTAGGCGCCCTGCAGCTGCAGGGAGATCCTGTGCGCTTCTTCCATCAGCAGCCGCCCCAGGGTATCCCGGCGGTCCGCGCGGAAGCGGGGTTCAATGCCGGTCAGGGACAGTGCCCAGGCTGGCCGGCCGCGCTGGTCGAAGACGGCGGCACCCATCCCCCAGCTGCCCTCGAGCACCAGTCCGGGGTTGACCGAGTAGCCCGCCTGCCGCGTCGCTTCCAGGTTGGCCCGGACCACGTCCGCGGTGTGCGCGGCGGCGAAACTTCCGGCGTGGGCGGTCCAGCCCGCGAGTAGTTCCTCCTGCTCGGTGTCGGGCAGGAACGCCATGATGGCAGTGCCGGCGGAGGCCACGCCGAGGGGAAAGCGGACACCCTCGTGCAGGACGAAGGACCGCACCGGGAAGCTGCCCTCCTCGCGGAGCAGGCAGACCGTCTCTGCGCCGCGACGGATCGAGAAGAAAGCGCTCTCGCCGGTCTCCTCCGCGAGCCGGCGCAGGCTGGGGCGGGCGATGTCCTCGAGCGGGAACCGCGCCGAGGCCACCGACCCCATCAGCAGGATTTCCGGGCCCAGGACCCAGTTGCCGCTTCCGGGATCCTGGTCCAGCAGCCCCTCGGCGGCCAGAGACGTCAGCAGCCGGTGGACGGTAGGCCGGGTGAGGTCGGAATCGCGGACCAGCTCCACCAGCGGGGAGCCTTCCGGTTTGCGCCCGACGATCCTCAGCAGGGCCGCCGCCCGGCGCACCACCTGGGCTCCCTGAACCGGGGCAGACGTCATCTTGGCTCTCCTCGCAGGCAACTGGATCATTCAATGTATCCACATTATGGACGGTATGGCGCACCGCGTCCACACTGTAGAAACGGGCCGGATATCCGCGAATTTGCGCGTTGACAGTGCTCTACGCCACGCCATAGGCTCCTTCTTCAGGCAGACAGTCCACAAAGTGGATGCCGGCGGCGCGGCCCAGGCCATGGCAGCCGGAGACTTCACGGCTCAATGAGGAGATCCATATGTCAAAGGTGAAATCCGGCGCGGCAGCCGCGCTGCAGGACGTGTTGCGGGACGGCATGACACTCGCGGTGGGCGGGTTCGGCCTCAGCGGCATCCCCGCGGACCTGATCGAGGCCGTGCGCGACTCCGGCGTCAAGGACCTGACCGTCGTTTCCAACAACATGGGCATTGACGGCAAGGGCCTGGGCGTCCTGATCGAGGCAGGGCAGGTCCGCAAGGTCATCGCCTCCTACGTCGGCGAAAACAAGCTCTTCGCCGAGCAGTACCTGGCCGGCAAGCTCGAGGTCGAGTTCACCCCGCAGGGCACCCTCGCCGAGCGGCTGCGCGCCGGCGGCGCCGGTATCCCGGCGTTCTACACCAAGACCGGCGTCGGCACCCTCGTCGCCGAAGGCAAGCCGCTGGCGGAGTTCGACGGCGAAACGTATGTCCAGGAGCGCGCCATCAAGGCCGACGTCGCGCTGGTCCACGCGCACACCGCCGACACCGACGGCAACCTGATCTACCGCTACACGGCGCAGAACTTCAACCCGGTGGTGGCCACGGCCGGCGTCGTCACGGTCGCCGAAGCCGAGGTGATCGTCGAGCCCGGGCAACTGGACCCGAACCACATCGTCACCCCCGGCGTCTTCGTCCAGCGGCTGGTCCAGGCCAGCGACCGGGTCAAGGACATCGAACAGCGCACCGTCCGGCCCCGCGCCGAAGCGTCCGCGGCGTCCGAAACAGCCGCCGTCGCCGTCTAACCAGGCCTGAGCGCCGCCACCCTTACTCTTCAGGAGAATCATCATGGCTTGGACCCGCAATGAAATGGCCGCCATCGCGGCCGAAGAACTTAACGACGGCGATTACGTCAACCTCGGCATAGGCATCCCGACGCTCGTCGCCAACAACCTGCGCGAGGGCGTGCGCGTGGTGCTGCAGAGCGAGAACGGCCTGCTCGGCATGGGCCCCTTCCCCTACGAGGGCGAGGAGGACGCGGACCTGATCAACGCCGGCAAGCAGACCGTCACCGTCCTGCCCGGCGGCAGCATCTTCGACTCCGCCACCTCCTTCGGCATGATCCGCGGCGGCCACGTCAAGGTCGCGATCCTCGGCGCCATGCAGGTCTCCGGTGCCGGCGACCTGGCCAACTGGA
The DNA here is from genome assembly GCF_052567525.1 of Arthrobacter sp. Hor0625. Classification (NCBI taxonomy): domain Bacteria; kingdom Bacillati; phylum Actinomycetota; class Actinomycetes; order Micrococcales; family Micrococcaceae; genus Arthrobacter; species Arthrobacter sp. Hor0625. Next base: position 973,955 of record NZ_CP199586.1, read on the forward strand.
CCATCCCGGGCAAGATGGTCAAGGGCATGGGCGGCGCCATGGACCTCGTGGCGGGCACCCCGCGCGTCGTGGTCCTCACCGAACACAACGCCAAGGACGGCACCGCGAAGATCGTCAAGGAATGCACCCTGCCGCTGACCGGCCTGAGCTGCGTGGACCGCATCATCAGCGACCTGGCGGTGTTCGACCTCGTGAAGCCCGAGGACGGAACGGGCCACCGGCGGCTCACGCTGACCCGGCTCGCCCCCGGCGTCACCGTGGCGGAAATCCGCGAAAAGACGGAGGCGGAATTCGACGTCGACCCCTCCCTCGAAGCAACCGGCACCGCCGACTCGCAGACCAGCCTGGAAGGAGCCACGGCATGAGCCTCAAGGACCAGTTCGGCAAGGACGTCCTGCTCACCGGCTGGGGCCACAGCCGGTTCGGCAAGCTCACGGACGAGACCCTTGAGTCCCTGATCGTGCAGGTCGCCACCGAGGCGATCGGCAACGCCGGGATCGAACCCGGCCAAATCGACGAAATCTACGTCGGCCAGTTCAATTCCGGCATGATGCCGCTGGCGTTCCCGTCCTCGCTGGCGCTGCAGGTCTCCGAGCAGCTCGCCAACGTGCCCTCGACCCGGGTCGAGAACGCGTGCGCCTCCGGCTCCGCCGCCTTCCAGCAGGGCACCAAGTCGCTGCTGGCCGGCACGGCCAAGACCGTCCTGGTGATCGGTGCCGAAAAGATGACCCAGGCCGGGGCCGACGTCGTGGGCGCGGCCCTGCTCGGTGCCGACTACGACATGGCCGGCAAGCCCTCCAGCACCGGCTTCACCGGCCTCTTTGCCGAGGTGGCCAAGCACTACGAGAAGCGCTACGGCCCTGTCTCGGACGTGCTCGGCACGATCGCGGCGAAGAACCACCGCAACGGTGTGGACAACCACTACGCCCAGCTCCGCAAGGACCTCGGCGAAGAATTCTGCCAGACGGTCTCGGACAAGAACCCCATGGTCGCCGACCCGCTGCGGCGCACCGACTGCTCCCCCGTGTCCGACGGCGCCGCCGCCGTCGTGCTGTCCGTCGCGCCCACCGGCGGCGCCACCGCCCCGGTCCGCCTGGCCGGGTTCGGCCAGGCGAACGATTTCTTCCCGACCGACCGGCGCGACCCCACCGCCTTCGCCGCGACCCGCGCGTCCTGGCAGCGGGCCCTGGGCATGGCCGGCGTCGGGCTGGAGGACCTGGACCTCGCGGAGGTCCACGACTGCTTCACGATCGCCGAACTGCTGATGTATGAGGCGATCGGCCTGACCGAACCGGGGCAGGGCGCCCTGGCAGTCAAGGAGGGCTGGGTCTTCAAGGACGGCAAGCTGCCGATCAACGTCTCCGGCGGCCTCAAGGCCAAGGGCCACCCGGTGGGCGCCACCGGCGTTTCGCAGCACGTTCTCGCCGCGATGCAGTTGACCGGGACGGCCGGGGACATGCAGCTGGCCGCACCGCGGCGAGCTGCGGTGCAGAACATGGGCGGCGTCGGCATTGCGAACTATGTCAGCGTGCTTGAAGCGCTCTGACCCGCCCGGCAGCACATCGTCGGGGCAGGGCCCGGCGCCGGGCGCGGGACTAGACTCGCACTAAGTCCGCCGCCACCATTTGCGAGGAGTCCCCATGCGCGCCACCATCATCCACGGCCCCGGCGATATCCGGGTCGAAGACCGCGACTACCCCACCGTCCAGCTACCCACGGACGCCGTTGTGAAGGTCACCGCCGCCTGTGTCTGCGGCTCGGACCTGTGGCCCTACCGCGGTGTGAGGCCCACGCACGAGCCGCGCGCGATCGGCCACGAGTTCATCGGCGTGGTCGAGAGCATCGGCGAGGCCGTCACCGGACTGGCCGTGGGCGATCTGGTGATCGCGCCGTTCGTGGTCAGTTGCGGCGAGTGCCCGCAGTGCCGCAACGGCGTCACCGTCGCCTGCGACCGCCTGGCCGGCTGGGGCGGCAAGGACGACGCCGGGCTGCCAATCGACGGCGGCCAGGGCCAGGCGGTGCGGGTGCCGCTGGCCGATGCCACCCTGGTCAAGGTTCCGGGCATCACCGAGCCCGACGACGCCCTGCGCGCCAGCCTGCTGACCCTCTCCGATGTCATGGCCACCGGGCACCACGCCGCGCTGGCCGCGAAGGTCGGTCCCGGCCGGAGCGTCGTCGTGGTGGGCGACGGCGCCGTGGGCCTGTGCGGGGTCCTGGCGGCGCGGCGGCTCGGCGCGGAACGGATCATCGCCATGTCCCGGCACGCGGACCGCCAGGCGATCGCCCGGGAGTTCGGCGCCACGGACATCGTCGAGGAACGCGGCGAGGACGGCGTCGCCAAGGTCCGCGAGCTCCTCGGCGGAGTGCTGGCAGATTCCGTGCTCGAATGCGTCGGCACCGAGGAATCGATGGAGCAGGCACTGCACAGCGTCCGGCCCGGCGGCGCGCTCGGGTTCGTGGGCGTCCCCACCGGCGGCGGCGGGGTCCCGCTGCGCTACCTCTTTGACACCAACATCTCGGTGGGCGGCGGGATGGCCCCGGCCCGCACGTATATCCCCGAGCTGCTCGCCGACGTGCTTGACGGCAGCATCAATCCCGGCCGGGTATTCGACGTCGTCATGCCGCTGGAGGAGGCCGCGGAGGCGTACCGTGCCATGGACGAACGACGCGCCATCAAGGTGCTGCTGACGCCCTGACCGGCAGAGCCGGTGTGCCCTTGCACTGCCGGGCCGGGCGGGTCTACCGTGAGCCGCATCAGCACCCGCAGCCGTCAAGGAGCCGTCATGGCCAGGTTTGTGCAGATCATCGAATTCCAGTCCTCCCGCATCGAGGAGATCGAGGCGCTCGGCAGGCCGTCGCGGACGGACGGGGACACCGCCCCGACCTTCCGCCGGATCCTCGCCACGGCCGACCGTGACCGGCCCGGCAGCTACTACACCATCGTTGAGTTCGACTCCTACGAGTCCGCCATGGAGAACTCCGGCCGGCCGGAGACCTCAGAGTTCGCGGCCCGCATGGCAGCCCTCTGCGATGCCCCGCCGGTGTTCCGCAACCTCGACGTCCTCTGGGAGGACGCCGGCGACGGTCCGGCCGCCTAGGCTCCGGACCGTGCACACCGAGCCGGACGGCCCGCCGCCGGATCCCGCCGCCACCGCGCCCCTCCTGCTGGAACTGGACGGGCGGGGCACGACGACGCTGGGCCTGGTGGGCGGCAAGGCCCTGAACCTGGGCCGGCTCACCGCGGCCGGATTCCCGGTCCCCCGCGGCTTCTGCCTCACCACCGCCGCCTACCTGCTTGCGGTCCCGCCGGGCCTGGCCGAGCTGGCCGCCCGGCTCGACGGCGCGGGAAGCCCGGACACCGGGGCGGAAAGCCCCGAGGAACCGGAGCCGCTGGCCGAGAGCGCCCGCCGGCTGATCCTGGCCGCGCCGGTGCCCGCCGCAGTCGAGGACGCGGTGCGGGCCGCCTGCACCGCCCTCGGCGCGGAGACCGCCGTCGCGGTGCGCTCCTCGGCCACGGCGGAGGACCTGCCCTTCGCCAGCTTCGCCGGGCAGCAGGATTCCTTCCTCGACGTCGCCGGCGCCGACGCGGTCCTCGACGCCGTCCGCCGCTGCTGGGCTTCGCTGTGGAGCGACCGGGCGGTCGCCTACCGCTCCGCCAACGGCATCAGCCACCGCAGCGTCACCCTCGCCGTCGTCATCCAGCGCATGGTCGACGCCGCCAGCGCCGGCGTGCTCTTCACCGCCAACCCGCTGACCGGCACCCGGACCCAGACGGTGATCAATGCCAGCCGCGGGGCCGGGCAGGCTGTGGTCTCCGGCGCGGTGAACCCCGACCAGTTCACGCTGGACACCGCCACGGCCCGGATCCTGCACCGGGAGCGGGGATCCGCCGGCCCCGGGGCGGACTGGAGCATTTCCGTCCGCGAGCTGGCGGACCTGACCGTGCTGGGCAGCGCCGTGCAGCAGCTTTTCGGGACCCCGCAGGATATCGAGTGGGCCATCGACGCCGCGGGCAAGGCGTGGCTGACGCAGTCCCGGCCCATCACCACGCTGTATCCGCTGGAGGATCCGCTCTCGGACGACCCCGCCGCGCTCAACCCGGACCCCGACGCCGGTCCCCGGGTGTACATGTGCGGGACCCTGTTCCAGGGCCTCACCCGGCCGATCACTCCGATCGGGCTGGCCGCCATGGGCGTGATGCGCAACCGCAGGGGGCCCTGGCGCTACGTCAATCCCGGATTGCGGATGTACGTGGACGTGACCGCCATCCTGCGCAGCGCCTGGGGACGCCGCTACCTGACACGTGTGCTCCCGCTGGCGGACGGCCGGTCCGCCGCCGTGTTCCCGGAGCTACTCGCCGATCCGCGCTTTGCCGCCCCCCGGGGCGCCCGGCGGACGGCGCGGAAGCGGCCCCGCAAACCCGCCCCGGCGTCCCGGCCGGGGCGCGGCGCCCGCGGCAGCGAAACCGGCGCCAGCCTGGCCATGATGCTGGGCCTGCTGCCCGGACTGGTAGCCGCGGCACTGCACCCCGCGGCCGAACTCCGCCGGGCGGAGAGCTACGGAAAGCGCCTCGAGGCGCAGCTGCGCCTGCCCGAGCCGGCCACCGCGCAGCAACGCCTGGAGTTCGTCGAGCAGGTCGTCGACCGGAACATCGACGCCCTGATCCGGGCCACCCTCGCCGGGCCGTCCGTGGGCTACATCATGCTGGCGGTCGCCCGGAGGCTGCTGCGGGGCATCGCCGCGCCCCGGGAACTGGAGGCGGTGCTGCGCGGGCTGCCGCACAACGTGACCACCGAGATGGATTTGGAGCTCTGGCGGCTGGCGGTCGAGATCGGTTCGGAGTCCGCCGGGCGGGAGGCGTTCCTGTCCCGGGAGCCCGCTGCGCTCGCCGCCGCCTACCGTGACGGGGCCCTGCCGGAACCGGCGCAGGCCGGGGTCCGGCGGTTCCTCGCCCGGTACGGCCACCGTGCCGTGGCCGAGATCGACCTCGGTATGCCCCGCTGGTCCGAGGAGCCGGACCACATCCTGGGAATGATCTCCAACTACTTGCGGGTGGAGGACCCCGAGCAGGCCCCGGACCGGCAGTTCCGCCGCGCCGCGGAGCACGCGGAGGAAAGGATCCGCAGCCTGGTGCAGCGTGCGGCCGCGCGCGGAACATGGCGCGCCCGGCTGCTGGATCTGTCCCTCCGGCAGGTCCGGGAGCTGTCCGGGATGCGGGAGCTGCCCAAGTTCTACATCGTGAAGATCCTAGGCGAGATGCACCGTCAGCTCCTGCTGATCGGCGCCGACCTGGAGCGCGCCGGCGTCATCGCAGCCGCCGACGACGTTTTCTTCCTGGACTTCGCGGAGCTCCGGATCGGCCTGCGCGGAGCGTCCCTGCGGCCGCTCGTCGCCGAACGCCGCGGGCTGTACGACGTCGAACTGCGGCGGCGGCGGATCCCGCGCCTGCTGCTCTCCGACGGAACCGACGTCGAGGCCGCCGCGATGGCGAAGGCGCCGCCGTCGGACGCCCTGGCCGGGACCCCTGCCTCGGCCGGGACCGCGACCGGAACCGTCAGGGTGGTCCTTGACCCGGTAGGTGCCCGGCTGGAGCCCGGCGAGATCCTCGTGGCCCCTTCGACGGACCCCGGCTGGACCCCGTTGTTCATGACCGCCGGAGCGCTGGTCATGGAGATGGGCGGAGTCATCTCCCACGGTGCCGTGGTCGCCCGCGAGTACGGCATTCCCGCGGTGGTGGGCCTGCCGGAAGCCACGTTGCGGCTCCGCACCGGGCAGCGGGTCACTGTGGACGGGGCCGCCGGCACGGTCCGGGTGCTGCCCGACGGGGTGCCGGACAATAACCAGCCCGGCAGTCCGCCGGAGTAGCCCCGGCCCCGGGGGTTGGCGTGCCGAAGACCCAAGCAGGACAGGGCAGGGCAGGCTGCCCTCACCGAAATAGCACGACCGTGCCAGATAGAATGGCGGTATGACGCAGGCGCTTCAGCCCTCCCCGCAGGCCTCCTTCGCGTTCGGCTTGGCGCGCCGGGCGCGCGGGATCCTGCGCCGGGTCCCGGTCTGGGCCTGGAGGGCCCTGATGCGTGCGCTGGGTCCGGGCGAGGAGGCCCGCTTCAACGCCGACCCCGTCACCGGCGTCGACTACTTCCACGACATCGACTTTGTCGGCGACGGGATCCGGGCGCACCGCCTGGACGTGATCGCACCGCCCGGCGCGGCGGAGAGCGGCGGGGCCCTGCCGGTCTACGTGTACTTCCACGGCGGCGGCTGGACCTCCGGGGACAAGGCCCCGCTGACCAAGTACTGCGCCAGCCAGGCCCGTGGCGGCATGGTGGCGGTCAATGTGAACTACCGCAGGGCGCCGCGATTCCATATGGGCCACGTGCTCCAGGACGCCGATGCGGCCCTGGCCTGGGTCCGGGACAACATCGCCGGCTACGGCGGGGACCCCGGCCGCATCGTCCTGGGCGGCGACTCGGCCGGCGGGCAGATCGCCGCGCTGCTGGCCGCCGCCAGCTTCCATCCCGAGCTCTCCGGCCACCACGGGCTGGCCCCGGCGACCCCGGCCGCCAGCCTGCGCGGGCTGGTGCAGCACTGCAGCGTCACCGATTTCTCGGTGTTCTTCGAAAAGGGCTTTGTCCTCAGCCTGAACTTCGTCCGGATGCTGCTGCCCGCGGCCGGCCGGCGCGGGGCCGCGCAGCTGCGCGCCGCCGCGGCGTACCTGTCCCCGATTGAATGGCTCGATTCCCGCTTCCCGCCGGTCTTCGTGTCCACCTCGGAACGCGACTTCTTCTACACCGCGAACCTGAACTTCATCGAACGCCTGCGGCGGCACAGGGTGCACGTGGACACCCTGATCTACGGCTGGGACGCCCCCAACACGGAACACACCTGGCAGCAGGACTCCCGCCACCCGGAATCCCAGGAGGTCTACCGCCGGCTGCAGGCCTTCGTCCGCCGCGTCGCCGGAGCCTAGGGCCCGCACCGTCGCGCCGGCGGCTATCTTTAGTCCATGGCGTCAACAGGCCGTCGTCTTCCCGGCGCACCGGAGCCCGACCCCGAGGTCTTCGGGTCGGGGCTCATCGACGAGGCTGCCCGGCTGGACACCGCCCTCGACGACGTCGACTGGTTCACCCCGCCGCCCGGCGCGGTCCGCGGCGAATTCCAGGCCCCCAGCGGCACGCTCGCGACCCTGTCCATGGGCGACCCGGCCCACCCCCGGGTGCTGCTCATTCCGGGCGCCACCGGGTCCAAGGAAGATTTCTCGCTGATGCTGCCCCCGCTCGCCGCGGCCGGCTACTTTGTGGTCAGCTGCGACATCGCCGGCCAGTACGAATCGTCCGGGGCCGGTCCCGAACATCTTGACCCGCCGCGGAAACACTACGACTACCCCCTCTTCACGGCCGACCTGATCGCCCTGCTGGAGGCCGGGGGCGGTGCGGCGCACGTCGTCGGCTACTCCTTCGCGGCCGTCGTGGCCCAACTCGCGTATGCGCAGCGGCCCGAGCTGTTCCGCAGCCTGACCCTGCTCAGCTGCCCGCCCGAGCCCGGGAACAGTTTCCGAGGAGTCCAGCGGATAGGACGGTTCAGCGGCTGGGCCAGCCCCCGGGTCGGCGCCGCGCTGATGATCCTGGGTATCCGCAGCAACGTGGTCCGGGTCGCGCCCAACCGGATGCGCTTTGTCCGCCACCGGTTCGATTTCACCCGCCGGTCCTCGGTCAGCGACATCTTCGGACTCATGCAGCACGCCCCGGACCTCAGGCCGGTCCTCGCCGCGGCATCCCTGCCGAAGTTTGTCGCCGTCGGCGAACACGACCTGTGGCCGCTGGCCCTCCACCGGCGCTTCGCGCAGGCGATCGGCGCCAAGATCGCGGTCTACCGCGGCGGCCACAGCCCGAGCGAAACATCGCCGCACCAGATGAGCCGGGACCTGATCGCGCTCTACGCCGATTAGGCTCCCGGCCCGCGCCGCGGTCCGCGCTCCCACTGCCGGCGCCGCCGGCGTCGCCGCAGCGGCGGATCCGAGGCGAACTCGACGCCGAATGTCGTCCACGCCATAGAGAGCCGGCGGCCGACGTCGTGCCGGGTCGCGAAGGGCCGCGCCGAGACGCCGACCCGCAGCGTGGGGTCATAGACCACAGTCACCTCCGGGGGAGCTGGTAGGAGATGTCGAGGTCGTCGTGCACCGGGGGCAGGCCGCGGTGCACCCGGCCCCGGATCCGTTCCCAGACACCGGCCCGCAGGGCGAAATTCGAACCGAACAACGGTTTGTGCCCCAGCAGCAGCCCGATTGCCCAGAAGTAGCCTGCGATGTACACGCGGCGGCCCACCCACCGGGCCGCCCGGGTCCCGCCGTAGAAGTCCCCGGGCCCGGTTACCGCCGCCAGCGGACCGGCCCCGGCGAGGATCGACTCGACCCGTTCCAGCCAGTCCGGGGGCGGGACGGAGTCGGTGTCCAAGCGGGCGATGACCTCCGAGGCCGCCGCGTCGAAACCGCAGGCCGCGGCGGCGGCAATGCCGGGCAGGTCGACGGGGATCCGCCGCACCCCCGCGGCGGCGCAGACCGCGGCGGTAGAGTCCGTGCTGCCGTTGTCCACCACGATCACTTCATCGGCGCGGCGGCTCTGCCGGGCCAGGGCCTCGAGGCATCCCGCCAGCAGCCAGGCGTCATTCCGGGTCGGGATCACCACCGAAATTGTCGACATGGTGAGCCGACTATAGCCCCTGACCGGGCATAACTCCCGCGCTTTGGCTCTTGCACCCGGGCCCGGCGCCCCGTACGTTGGGGACAGCGGACGAATGTCTCCGCAGCCGTTGGCCTCGCGTGGCCGCCGGAGAGCAGCGTTTCAGAAGGATAAAGGCATGGCTACAGGCACAGTTAAATGGTTCAACGCCGAAAAGGGTTTTGGCTTCATTGCCCCGGATGACGGGTCGGCCGACGTTTTCGCCCACTACTCGGCAATCGCCACCAGCGGCTACCGCTCGCTGGACGAGAACCAGAAGGTCGAGTTCGACGTCACCCAGGGCCCGAAAGGCCCGCAGGCTGAGAACATCCGCCCGCTCTAAGCTCCCAGGAAAGCCCGGCCTGCCGGATCACTTCTCCTAGAAGAACAGCAGCCCCTCCGGAAGGATCCTTCCGGAGGGGCTGCTGCGTGTTCAGCCCACGTGGACCCACGGCCGGCGGGTCACCTCCGGCTCGGCTTCGCGCAGCACCTCCCGCGTGACCGGCGCGATCTCACCTTCGCCGAACGCGAGGAAGCGCAGCAGGTTGGTCAGCGGATTTCCCTCGGTCCAGCGGAAGTAGATGTGCGGCATCAGCCCGGTCACGTCCCGGATATGCAGCAGCACCGAGGCGATCGTGTTGGGCACCACGGGCCCGTGCACCTCCAGGATCCGGTAGCCGTGCCGGGTGATGCCCCGGACCTCAAGTTCGGTTTCGAAGTCCGAGGAGTCGTCCACAACGACTTCAAGGAACAGCGCCCGGTAGTCCAGCGGCAGGTGGCTGACCGCGATCGCCGACTCGAGCTTCTGCCGGTAGGCCTCCGGGCTCAGGCGCAGCGGCTCGTGCGCGACAATCCGCAGCGGCCCGTCCAGCTCGTCGGACATGAACTCGAGCGCCTGCCGGTCCAGGTGGACGTGGGTGGCGTGCAGCTCGAAGGAGCGGCGGGCCCGGGAGAGCAGGGAGATCACGATGATCGCGAGGATAAAGATCGACGCGATACGGATGCCCTCGGGACGTTCGATGATGTTGGCGACCGTGGTGTAGATGAACACGACGGCGATGACGCCGAAGCCGATGGTGCGCTTGCCCTGGCGTTTGCGGCGGGCCGACAGGGTCACCGCGACGGCGGCGGAGGTCATCAGCACCAGCACGCCGGTGGCGTACGCGCCGCCCTGGGCGTCGACGTCGGCCTCGAAGAGCCAGGTGATCAGGAACCCGATCAGGGTGAAGACCAGCACGAGCGGCCGCACGGCCCGCGCCCAGCCCGGGGCCATACCGTAGCGGGGCAGGTAGCGCGGCACGAGGTTGAGCAGCCCGGCCATGGCGGAAGCGCCGGCAAACCACAGGATGGCGATGGTGGAGATGTCGTAGACCGTGCCGAAACCGACCCCGAGGTATTCATGGGCCAGGAAGGCCAGGGCGCGCCCGTTGGCCTGGCCCCCCGGCTGGAACTCGGCCTCCGGGATGAGCACGACGGTGCTGAAGCTGCTCAGGAGCAGGAAGCTGCTCATGATCAGGGCGGCGGTGGTCAACAGCTTGCGCGCGCCCTGGATGCGGCCGGCGGGATACTCCTCGGTGTCCCCTGCCTGTCCCCGGATCTGGGGCATGACGGCGACGCCGGTCTCGAAGCCGGAGAGGCCCAGGGCGAGCTTGGGGAAGACCAGCAACGCGAACCCGACCGCCAGCAGCGGGTTCCCGTGCGAGGTGGAGATGGCCTGCCACCAGGTGCCCACGGCCGGCGGCTGGTTCAGCACCTCCCACAGCGACGCGGCCACCACCACGACGTTCAGGCCCAGGTAGAGCCCCACGATCACGACGGCGACGCCGATCGCCTCCTTGAAGCCGCGCAGGAACACGGCCCCGAGCAGGGCCAGGAGCAGCAGGGTGAGGGGGACAGTCTGGCCCTGCAGCCACGGCGGCGCCACCGGGTTCTGCACCAGGTGCGCCGTGGCGTCGGCGGCGGAGAGTGTCATGGTGATCATGAAGTCGGTCGCGGCGAAGCCGAGCAGGACCAGGACCAGGAGTTTGCCGCCCCAGCGCGGCATCAGCCGTTCCAGCATGGCGATGGAGCCTTCACCGCGGTGGCTCTCGCCGGCGACGCGGCGGTACACCGGCAGGGCGCCGAGCAGGGTGATGGCCACCAGCACCAGGGTCGCCAGCGGCGAGATCACCCCGGCGGCGAGCGCCGCGATCGCCGGCTGGTAGCCCAGGGTGGAGAAGTAGTCGACGCCGGTCAGGCACATGACCTGCCACCAGCTGTGCTTCTGTTCGTGGGCCGTGGGCACGCCGCCCGGGCCCTGGTGGGCACCCTTGCTGTCCTGGAGCCCTACCAGCAGCCAGTTCCGCAGCGTGGCCCTGCGCCGGGGCTTCAGCGCTGACGGATCGGCCGGCGGCCTGCTCAGGGTGGTCATCGTTTCCTTTCGTCGCGGCGCTTTGGGGACGGGCGGGCGCCGGGCGTCGCCCTCAATTGCGAAGCTAGCAGCGCGGAACCGGCACGGCCCTGCCCGGGGACGGATCTTGACGATTCCTTGATGCAGCGCCCTCCAGCCTGGGCGGCCCGGAATGGAAGAATGGCACCATGGCACGTGGAACGCTGCGGATCTTTCTGGGCGCGGCCCCCGGGGTGGGCAAGACCTACGCGATGCTGCGGGAAGGGCACCGGCTCCGGGAAGCCGGCGAGGACGTCGTCGTCGCCTTCGCCCGCGACCGCGGCCGCCGCGATACCCGGGAACTGCTCGCCGGCCTGGATGCCCTCGCACCCCGGCGCGTGCCGGTGAACGGGGTGGACGTCGAGGAACTGGACCTGGACGCCGTCCTGCGCCGGGCGCCGGCTACCGCGCTGGTCGACGAGTACGCCCACACCAACGCCCCCGGCAGCCGGAACGGGCACCGCTGGCAGGACATTGAAGAGCTGCTGGCGGCCGGAACCAACGTCCTGTCAACTCTCGACATCCACCAGCTGGCCTCGCTGTCCGACGTCGTCAGCGCCATCACCCGCGGGCGGCCCGCCGAGACCGTCCCCGACGGTATCGTCCGGCGGGCCGATCAGCTGCAGCTCGTCGACCTCTCCCCCGAGCTCCTGCGGCAGCGGCTGGCGGCCGGCAAGATCGTGCCGCCGGACCGGGTTGATGCGGCCATGTCGGGCTACTTCCGTCCCGGAAATCTGGCGGCGCTGCGCGAGCTGGCGCTGCTGTGGCTGGCGGACCGGGTGGACGAGGGTCTGGCCGCCGAGCCGCAGCACGGCCTGGGCAGCGCCACCGGGCCCGCCCGGGAGCGGATCGTGGTTGGACTGGGCGGGGGCAGCGACGGGGCGGCGTTGATCCGCCGCGGCGCCCGGCTGCTGACCCGGGTCAGTGGAAGCGGCCTGCAGGCTGTCCATGTGCGGGACCCGGACGGGTCCGCTGACGAGTCGCCGCAGGCCCTCAAAGCGCAGCGGCAGCTGGTGCAGGACCTGGGCGGCAGCTACCACGTTGTCACCGGCGGGGACCCCGCAGCGGCCCTGCTGGATTTCGCCCGCAGCGTCAACGCCACCCAGCTGGTGCTCGGGGCCTCCCACCGGGGGCCCGCCGCCCGGCTGAAGGCAGCGCTGCGCGGCGGCGGCACCACGGCGCGGACGCTCCGCGACTCCGGCGGCATCGATGTCCACCTGGTGACGCAGGACGGCCCGGTGCCCGAGGGGCGCCGGGCCCGGCACGAGGACCTGGGCCGACGCCGGGTCGCCGTCGGATTTGTCCTGGCCGTCGTGGTGCCCGCGCTGCTCCAGCTCGTGCTGGAGCTCAGCCCGGAGAAGAGCCTGGCCGCCTTCATGCTGGTGCAGCTCACCGGGTCGGTCGCTGTGGCGCTCGTGGGCGGCCTATGGCCGGCGGTCCTCGCTGCGCTGTGGAGCAGCCTGCTGGTGAACTACTTCTCCACGCCGCCGGTGGGAAACCTGGCCATCAGCGACGCGCAAAACGTCCTCGCCCTGCTGGTGTTCGTGGGCGTGTCCGCCGCGGTGGCCGTCGTCGTGGACGTCTCCGCCCGGCGATCCAAGGAAGCCGCGCGGGCCAGGACTGAGGCCGCCACCCTGGCGGAACTCTCGCGCAGGACCGCCGGCGCCGAGGACCCAGTGACGGGCCTGCTGGAGCAGGCCCTGGATGTCTTCCAGGCCAGTGGCGCCGCGGTGTACACGTCGGCCCCCGATAGCACGCTGGCACCCGGCGGCCCGGTCCCCTGGCGGCTGCTCGCCGGCGTCGGGGCCGCAGCGCCCGCTGACGCGGACGGCGGAACGGTGCCGTCTGCCACGGAGCCGCGGAGCGGGAACGTCGAACAGATCAATCCCACCACGCGGCTGGTGCTCACCGGCCGGGTCCTGCCCGCCAGCGACCGCCGCCTCCTGGCGGTGTTCGGCGCCCACCTCTCGGCCCAGCTGGAGAACCGGCAGCTGCTGGCCCGCCAAAACCAGCTGCGGCGGCTGGCTGAAAACAACACCGTGCGGGCCTCGTTGCTGCGCGCCGTCTCGCATGACCTCCGCACACCGCTCGCCGGGATCAAGCTGGCGGTGGGCGGATTGCGCCAGCCCGGTGTCCGCTACACCGAGGAGGAAGAGCACGAGCTGCTGCAGACCATCGAGGAGTGCTCCGACCGGCTCGACACCCTCGTGGGCAACCTGCTGGATATGTCACGGATCAGCTCCGACACTGCCACGCCGCTGCTGCGGCCCGTGCGCTGGTACGAGGCGGTCAGCGGCGGCCTGCGCGGGATCGCAACGGACCGGGTCCGGGTGGAGCTGCCAGCCAACATGCCCGAAGTGCAGGCGGATCCGGCCATGCTGGAACGCGTCATTGCGAACGTCGTGGAGAACGCGCTGAAATACGCCCCGGATTCCGACGTCGTGCTGACCGGCGCCGCAGGCGGCTTTGCCCTCTCCGCCGTGGACGGCCGACCGGCCGGGGAGCTGCGGATCATCGACCACGGAGCCGGCGTTCCGGCGGCGCAGGTCCTCGAGATGTTCCGCCCGTTCCAGCGGCTGGGCGACTCCGGTGCGGCCGGCGGCGTAGGGCTCGGCCTGGCCGTGGCCAAGGGGTTCACCGAGGCGATGGGCGGCCGGCTGGGCGCGGAAGCCACGCCCGGAGGCGGCCTGACCATGGTGATCAGCCTGCCGCTCGCCGAAGGCGTTCCGTTCCAGGGACGCCCCGGCCAGGCGCCGCTGGAAGCCCAGTCCGCGATGGCCAGCCGGCACCACGCCCCGCCGCTCCTGTCCTCGCCCACAGACCAGCCATGACCGCGGTGCTGGTGGTCGACGATGACCGCTACCTGTTGCGTGCCCTGCGCATCACGCTGCGCGCCCACGGCTACGAGGTCGCGGAGGCCGAGGATGGGCGCTCGGCGCTGCAGGCAGCCGCCCGCACACCGCCCGAACTGGTCATCCTCGACCTGGGGCTCCCCGACATGGACGGGACCGCGGTCCTGGCCAAGCTCCGGGACTTCAGCCAGGCCCCGGTCCTCGTGCTCTCGGCAAGGCATGGTTCCGAGGACAAGGTCCAAGCGCTCGACGCCGGTGCCGATGACTACCTCACCAAGCCGTTCGGCCTGGACGAACTCCTTGCCCGGCTCCGGGCCCTCCTGCGCCGGAGCAACGACACCGCCGCGCCGCAGGTGATCGCTACGGAGGCCTTCACCGTGGATCTGGGCAAGCGCCGGGTCACCCGCGGCGGCAAAGACATCCGGCTGACCCCGACCGAATGGAAGATGCTGGCGGTGCTGGTGCGGAACCCGGAGAAGCTCGTCACCCAGCAGCATCTGCTTTCGGAAGTGTGGGGTCCGGCCTACGCCAAGGAAACCAACTACCTGCGCGTGTACATGGCCCAGCTGCGCCGGAAGCTGGAGCCGGACGCGGCAGCGCCGCGCCACCTGATCACGGAGGCAGGCATCGGCTACCGCTTCCTGCCCTGACCGCCGCCGTCCCGGTTTCTCGCGTAGCCCCACCGCAATAGATACTGGGGCAATGGACTTTCACAGCGCTCCCGCCCGGGGGAACGCACCGCAGCCGCCGCTGCCCGAGGTTCCGCCCCAGCTGCGGGCCGTCCTCAACGGCATCCCCGCCATGGTGGGCTATTGGGACGCCGGGCTGCGCAACCGGCTGGCCAACGACGCGTACCGGGAGTGGTTCGGCGTCACGCCAGAACAGCTGCACGGCATGCACATCCAGGACCTGCTGAGCGAGGACGTGTTCCAGGCCAACTACCCGTACATGGCCAGGGTGCTTGAGGGGGAGCCGCAGCTTTTCAAGCGCACCCTCACTGATGCAAAGGGTGCCACCCGGTTCGCCGAGGTCTCCTACATGCCCGACGTGCGCGACGGCGACGGCGACGGCAGCGGCAGCGCCGGGGTCCAGGGCTTCTTCGTGATGGTCACGGACATCACCGAGCGGATCCTCGCCGAGCGCCGCCAGCAGCGCGACACGGACCGGTACCGGGCGCTCGCGCGCAGCGTTCCCGGCGTCTTCGTGCTGCTGTTCGATTCGGACCTGCGCTACCTGATCGCTGAAGGCCAGGAGCTGGAGTCCTTCGGCTACCGCTCCGCCGAGCTGGAGGGCCGGCGCATCCACGAGGTCCTCGACGGCAACCTGGCCAGTGAACTCGAGCCCCGCTACCGGGCGGCGCTGTTCGGGCAGGAGGTGTCCTGGAGCCGCCGGATCGGGCCCCGGACGTACCGGCTCAAGGCGGGCCCCGCGCAGTCCGACGACGGTGCCAGCACCGGCATGGTGGTGGCCGTGGACGTCACCGACCGGCTCCAGCAGGAAGAGACCTGGGCAGCCCTGCATGAGATCGCCACCGCCGTCGCCCGCAACGCCGCTCCGGCGGACATCTCGGAGCGGGTCGCCTTCATCCTGCGGGACCTCTTCGCCGTCGATTCGGCCGCCGTCGTCCGCTTTACCGGCGCCCTGTCAGCGGAAATCGTGGCCATGGCGCCGGCCCTGCCGCCCACCCTGGACCGCACCCAGGTCTTCTCGCTGTCGGACACCTCCGCCACCGTCCGCGTCGCCGCCACCGGCAAACCGGCCATCGTCGTCTACGGCCCGGAGGGCGGACCGGCCGCCGAGCAGATGCAGGCAGGGGGCTTCCGGTCCGCCGCTGCCGCCCCGATCAGGGTCCACGGAAGCCTGTGGGGCGTGGTGTCCCTGACCTCGAAGTCCGCCACCGGGGTGACCGGGGCGATGCTGGACCGCCTGGCGCAGTTCTCGGAACTGGTGGAGATCGCCATCGGCAACGCCGAGGCCCGCACCAGCCTGGAACTGCAGGCCACCACCGACCAGCTCAGCGGGCTGCCCAACCGGCGGGCCCTGGAGCAGCACCTGGCCCATGAGATCGAGCTGGCCGCGTCCCGCGGCACCAGTCTCAGCGCCATCGTCCTGGACATCGACCACTTCAAGCGGGTCAACGACACCTTCGGCCACCTCATGGGCGACGAAGTGCTCGCCGACGTCGCCGCCCGGCTCCGCGCAGTGGCGCGCCAGGACGAAATCGTGGCCCGCTTCGGCGGGGAGGAGTTCGTCTGGCTGCTGCCGGGCACCGACGGCGCGGAGGCCCTGGCGGCGGCGGAACGGGCCCGCGCGGCCATCGAGGCGGAACCGTTCGGCGACGTCGGCCGGATCACCGTCTCCGCCGGCGTCTGCGAGCTCCGCGACGCCGGAAGCCACAGCCTGCTGGCGTGCGCGGACCGGGCGCTCTACGCGGCGAAGCACGCCGGCCGGAACCGCAGCGAACGCTACGGCGCCGGCAGCTAAGGGACGCGACCGGCTAGACGAACGCCGACTTGCCGGTGACGGCCCGGGCCACGATCAGCGAGTTGATCTCATAGCTGCCCTCATAGGTGTAGAGGATCTCCGCGTCGCCGAAGAGCTTGGCCATCTCAAAGTCGCTGCTGATCCCGTTTCCGCCCAGCAGTGAGCGGCCCATCGCAACGGACGCCCGGGCCAGCCGGGTGGTGGTGGATTTGGCCATGGCCGCCTGCACCATCTCCAGCTTTCCGTCCTGCTGGATACGGGCCAGCTGGGCCATCAACGCCAGGGACACGGTGGCGTTGCCGAGGATTTCGGCCAGCTGCTGCTGGACCAGCTGGAAGCGGGCCAGCTCCTTGCCGAACTGCTTGCGCTCAAGCGCGTAGGCCCGGGCGACGTCGAACGCGGCCAGCTGGATGCCGGCGCCCTGCCAGCCCACCCAGGCGCGCGAGTCGCGCAGCAGCTCGTTGGCCCGGGAGAAATCCGTGGCGCCGGGCAGCAGGTTGGTTTCCGGGATCCGGACCTCGTCCAGGACGATGTCCGCGTTCTGCATGATCCGCAGCCCGATCTTGTTCGCGATCTTGGTGGCCGTGTAGCCGGGCCGATCGGTCTCAACGATGAAGCCCTTGATCTGCTGGTCCGCGACGTCGCGGGCCCAGACCAGGGCGAAGTCGGCGATCGTGCCGGCGCCGATCCAGCGCTTGGCACCGCTGATCACCCACTCCCCGCCCTCGCGCCGCGCCGTCGTGGCCAGTCCCCCGGCGATGTCCGACCCGTGGTCCGGTTCGGTCAGGGCGAAGGCGCCCAGCTGGGTGAAGGCGGTCAGCCCGGGGAGCCAGCGGGCCTTCTGCTCCTCGGAGCCGAGTTCGTCGATCATGCCCACGATCAGCTCGTTGTGGATGCCCACCAGGGCCGAAAGCGAGACGTCGGCGCGGGCCACCTCCACGTACATGAGGCCTTTGAAGAGCTTGGAGGTCCCGTCGGTCTGCAGGCCACCCAGGCCGTACTTGCCCAGCTCCGCGACCAGGCCGAAGGGGAACTCCTCGCGGTTCCAGTAGTCGATCGAGGCTGCCCGGATGCGGCTCTGCAGGAACCCCCGGACCTCCTCATACCGGGCCCGCTCATCGGCCGGCAGCAGGTCAACGATGTACATCAGGTCGGCGTCCGCGAAGGGCGGCGCCGCCGCAGCCGCGGACCTGTGGCCGCCTTCCGCGGCGCTGGTGCGGGTGTTCTGTCCGGTGTCTCCGGCGGCACTTCCTTGTGTCTGCACGGGCGATTATCCCTTCGTAATGTGCCGCCCGGGGCGGCAACATCGGCTCTTCCAAACCCTTGGATGTCCTAGTATATTGCACAGTGATGTTGATCACTAGGGATGGGGATCCCTTGGCCAGCGGCGGCCGGCACCCGGCCGCCCGGCTGCGACCGGCTGCGAAAGGTGCACCATGACCGTCACTGAGGAATTCCGTGCTGCGAGGGACAGGCTGCTGGCGCTTCGCGAAGACTACGACGCCGCGCGGCAGGAGTTCGCCTGGCCCCGCTTTGAGGAGTTCAACTTCGCCCTGGACTGGTTCGACCAGCTCGCTGCCGACCCGGCCAAGGCGGACAAGCCGGCCCTCGTGATCGTGGAGCAGGACGGCTCCGCCACCCGGCGCAGCTTCGCGGACCTCTCGGCCGCCTCGTCGCGGGTCGCCAACTGGCTCCGGAACCAGGGCGTCCGGCGCGGGGACCGGATGATCATCATGCTCGGCAACCAGGTGGAGCTGTGGGAGCTCATGCTCGCCGGAATCAAGCTCGGCATCGTGATGATTCCCACCACCACCCTGATGGGCCCCGCGGACCTGCAGGACCGGGTGGAACGCGGCGGCGCCAACTGGGCCGCCGTCGGGAGCGCCAACATCGCCAAGTTCGCGGGTGTGCCGGGCGACTACACGCTGATTGAGGTTGGCGCGGACGCCGACGGAGGCGCCTCCGCCCTGCGCTACGCCGACGCGGCCGGCGCCTCCGCGGACTTCACCCCGGACGCACCGACCAAGGCCGACGAAACCCTGCTGCTGTACTTCACCTCCGGGACCACCTCGAAGGCCAAGCTCGTGGAGCACACCCACACCTCCTACCCGGTGGGCCATCTGTCGACCATGTTCTGGATCGGGATGGAGCCGGGCGACGTGCACCTGAACGTGGCCTCGCCGGGCTGGGCGAAACACGCCTGGTCCAACGTGTTCACGCCCTGGATCGCCGAGGCCTGCGTCTTCATCTATAACTACGAGCGCTTCGACGCGAAGGCGCTGATGGAGCAGATGGACCGCGAGCGGGTTACGAGCTTCTGCGCCCCGCCCACGGTCTGGCGGATGCTGATCCAGGCCGACCTGACGCTGTTGAAGAACCCGCCGCGCAAGGTCGTCTCCGCCGGCGAACCGCTCAACGCCGAGGTGATCGACCAGGTCAACCGGGCCTGGGGCCAGACCATCCGGGACGGCTTCGGACAGACCGAGTCAACCGTGCAGATCGCCAACACCCCCGGCCAGCCGATCAAAATCGGCGCCATGGGCAAGCCGCTGCCGGGCTACGACGTCGTCCTGGTGGATCCAGCGACGGGTGAGGAAGGGGACGACGGCGAGCTCTGCCTGCGCCTGGATCCCCGCCCGGTGGGACTCATGAAGGCCTACTACGGCGACCCGGAAAAGACGGCCGAAGCCTTCCGCGACGGCTACTACCACACCGGGGACATGGCCAGCCGGGACGAACGCGGCATCATCACCTATGTCGGCCGCGGCGATGACGTCTTCAAATCCTCGGACTACCGGCTCTCGCCGTTCGAGCTGGAGAGCGTCCTGATCGAGCACCCGGCGGTGGCCGAGGCCGCCGTCGTCCCCTCCCCCGACCCGCTCAAGCTGTCCGTGCCCAAGGCCTTCGTGGTCCTGGCCGCCGGCCACGAACCCGGGCCGAAGCTGGCCGAGGACATCCTGCGCTACTGCCGGGACCACCTCGCGCCGTTCAAGCGGATCCGCCGGCTGGAGTTCGCCGAGCTGCCCAAAACCATCTCCGGCAAGATCCGGCGGGTGGAACTGCGGCACAGCGAAGAGCTGCGGCACGGCACCGGCCGGGCCCCCGAGGGCCTGGGCACCGAGTACTCCGAGGCGGACTTTCCCGGGCTGAAGGGCCAGGGCTAGCGTGGGCACCCCGCTGCCGCGGGATCCGATCGCCGACGCCCAGCGGAACTGGGAGCGGCACGGCTGGGCCGACGTCGCCGCCCCGATGGCGGCCATCACGGCGATCATGCGGACGCAGCAGATTCTGCTGGCCCGGATCGAAACGGTGTTGAAACCGTTCGGCCTGACCTTCGCCCGCTACGAACTGCTGGCCCTGCTCAGCTTCGCCCGCAGCGGCGCACTGCCGATGAACAAGGCGAGCGCACTGCTGCAGGTCCATCCCACCTCGGTGACCAACGCCGTCGACCGCCTGCAGGAGGCCGGGCTGGTGCTGCGGTCCCCGCACCCCACCGACGGGCGGACCACGCTGATTGAGCTGACCTCGGCGGGGCGGACGCTCGCCAAACGGGCGACGGCGGCGCTCAACGCCGAGGTCTTCGCCCAGTCCGGGTTCGCAGCCTCCGATGTGGAGCAGCTGGTCCGGATCCTGGGCGACTTCCGGCGCAATGCCGGGGACTTCGACGGCTGAGCCGTACACTTCGTGTGCGGGGCCGTCGGCCGGACGGTCCCGGAGCTGAGGAGAGCGCCATGATTCCGGAAATCAATATCTGGGCGGTCCTGCTGGCCACGCTGTCCAGCATGGTGGTGGGGTCCGTCTGGTACACGCCCAAGGTGTTCGGCAACTACTGGATGCGCATCGCCAAGGTCACTCCGAGCGGAGCGGCCAGGGACGCCGTCAAACCCATCCTGATCACGTTGCTGGTCAGCTTCGTCAGCGCCTGGGTCCTGGCAGGCTCGGCGGCCATCTCACAGCACTTCTACGGCGGGAACTTCCTCGCCAACACCCTGGTCACCGCCCTGATTCTGTGGGCCGGGTTCACCGCCGCCCGCTTCATCACGCACGACGCTTTCGAGGGCCGCCCCGCCGGCCTGACCGTGCTGAACTGCGCGCACGAACTGGTCACCCTGATGGTGATGGCCCTGATCATCGGGCTGTTCGGAATCAGCGCCGCCTGACCGCTCCGGCTCCTGCCCCGGCGCCGGGGCGGGCACCCGGCCGCGGACGCAGGACGGCGTGCGCGCCGCCGCGTGCTTAAACTGGATTGGCGGCCAGGACCCTGCCGTGACGACCCGCCCGCGAGGAGAGCCGCATGGATTTCGACGAATCGTTCTGGGACGAGCGGTACCGCCAGCACGGTGAGCACGGTGCGGTGTGGAGCGGACAGCCGAACGCCCAGCTGGTCGCCGAAGCCGCCAACCTCGTGCCCGGCTCCGCGCTCGACGTCGGCACCGGCGAAGGCGCCGACGCCGCCTGGCTGGCCCGGCACGGCTGGCGGGTCACGGCGGTGGACATCTCCTCGGTCGCCCTGGCACGCGCGGCGGCCGCCGTCGCCGATGAACCGGATACCGCCGCGCGGATCGTCTGGCAGCACCAGGACCTGACGGCCTCGCCGCCGCCGGCCGGAACGTTCGACCTGGTCACCGCCCAGTATCTGCACCTGCCCGCGCCGCAGCGCGGCTCCGTCTACAGCCGGCTCGCCGCGTCGGTGGCGCCCGGCGGGACGCTGCTGATTGTGGGCCACCACCCCTCGGACCTGGAGACCACCGTGCGGCGCCCCTCGGTGCCCGGGCTGTTGTTCACGGCCGAACAGATCGCCGTGGAGCTGGACCCGGACGAGTGGGAAGTCATCACCTGCGCGTCCCGGCCGCGGGAGACCACCGATTCCGACGGCGCCCCGCCGACCGTGCACGATTCCGTGCTCCGCGCCCACCGCAGGGCCTGACGCGGGCTAGGCCTCCGGATCTCCGCGCCTGTTCCGGACGGCCGCACCCCGGGCCCGGGCAGCGGCGGTCCGGAACAGGCGCGCAAAACCGAAACCGGCGCGGAAACGACGCCGCGTCACGCGGCCGCCTAGCGGTGGGTGAAGTCCGGCTGCCGCTTTTCGCTGAAGGCGGCCATGCCTTCCTTCTGGTCCTCGGTGGCGAAGAGCGAGTGGAACACCCGGCGCTCGAACAGGACACCCTGTGCCAGCCCGGTCTCGAACGCGGCGTTGACCGCTTCCTTGGCCACCATCGCCACCGGCTTGGACTTGGAGGCGATCACCTCGGCGGCCTTGACGGCTTCCTCGACGACGTCGGCGGCGGGGACCACGCGGGACACCAGTTCGGCGCGCTCGGCCTCGTCGGCGTCCATGAAGCGGCCGGTGAGAATCATGTCCATGGCCTTGGCCTTGCCCACCGCGCGGGTCAGGCGCTGGGAGCCGCCCATGCCGGGGAGGACGCCGAGGTTGATTTCCGGCTGGCCGAACTTGGCGTTGTCGCCCGCGATGATGAAGTCGCACATCATGGCCAGTTCGCAGCCGCCGCCCAGGGCAAACCCGGAGACCGCGGCGATGACCGGGATGCGCAGCCGGGTGAAATCCTCCCAGCCGCGGAACCAGTCGGAGGAGTACATGTCCATGTAGCCCTTGGACTGCATTTCCTTGATGTCGGCACCGGCGGCGAAGGCCTTGGCCGAGCCGGTCAGCACGACGGCGCCGACCTCCGGGTCGGTGTCCATCGCGGTCACGGCGGCAACGACGTCGTCCATGGTGGCCTTGTTCAAGGCGTTCAGCGCCTCCGGCCGGTTCAGGGTCACCAGGCGCACACGGCCGCGGCGCTCCACCAGAATGTTTGCGTACTCGGTCATGCCTGTCCCTTCGGCTGGTCGGATTTGTCCCGGATGTCGGTGATGATGCCGGAGAAGTCCCGGCCGGCACCGCCTTCCGCGGCAAAGGTATCGTAAATTTCGGAGGCCAGCGGCCCCAGCCGGGCGGCGACGCCGGTGCTGTGCAGGGCGTTGAGTGCCAGCTTCAGGTCCTTGGCCATCAGCGCCCCGGCGAAGCCCGGCTGGTAGTCGCGGTTGGCCGGGCTGGTGGGCACGGGACCGGGGACCGGACAGTTGGTGGTCAGCGCCCAGCACTGGCCGGACGCGGCGGAGGCGACGTCGTACAGCGCCTGGTGGGTCAGCCCCAGTTTCTCGCCGAGCACGAAGGCCTCACTGACGGCGATCATGGAAACGCCAAGGATCATGTTGTTGCAGATCTTGGCGGCCTGGCCGGCGCCGTGGCCGCCGCAGTGGACCACGCGCTTGCCCATCACCTCCAGCATCGGCCGGACGGTGTCGAAGTCCTCGTCGGATGCGCCGACCATGAAGGTCAGCGTTCCGGCCTCGGCGCCGACCACGCCGCCGGAGACCGGCGCATCCACGGCCCGGTGTCCGGCCGCGACGGCCAGGGCCGAGGCCTCCCGCGCCTCGTCCACATTGATCGTCGAGCAGTCCAGGAACATGGTTCCCGGCGCCGCGGCGGCCAGCAGCCCGTCCTGCCCCGCGGTGCCGCGGTAGGCGTCCAGCAGGTGTTGCCCGCTGGGCAGCATGGTCAGCACGACGGCGGCTCCGTCGACAGCTGCCGCCGCGGTCTCCGCCGTGGTGATCCCGTGGGCGCGGGCGGCTTCCAGCGCCGCCGGAACGACGTCGTAGCCGGTCACGGCGTAGCCGGCCTTGACCAGGTTGACGGCCATCGGGCCGCCCATGTGGCCCAGGCCGAGGAAGGCGATGGGGCCGATGGGCGCGCCGGACCGCGCCGGCGCGGTCGATGCTTCAGACGGCGATGCTTCAGACATTGTCGCGCTCCTTCGTAAGTTTCAGTTCCCGCTCCCCCAGCGGCGCGAAGTAGGCTTCGACGTCGTCGCGGCTGACCTCCGCCAGGCTGGCGGGCTGCCAGTGCGGGGTGCGGTCCTTGTCCACGACCTGGGCGCGGATGCCCTCGCGGAAATCCGGCCCGTCCAGGAACCGCAGGCCCACCCGGTACTCCTGTTCCAGGGCCTCGGCCAGGCCCAGCCCCTTCGCGCGGCGCAGCGAGGCGAGGGCGACCTTCACGGCGGTCGGGGACTTGGCCGCGATAGTATCGGCGGCGTCGACGGCCTCGCCCCCGACGGTGCGCAGCCGATCCACGATCTCCTCGGCGTCGTCGGTGGAGTAGCAGGCGTCGATCCACTCCTGCTGCGCGGCCAGGACAGAGGGCGGCGCTTGCTCGGTGAAGCGTGCGACGGCGGCGTCCACCGGCTCGGTTTCCAGCGCCTCCGCCAGCCCGGCGAGCTGCCCGGAGGGCACGAAAGTGTCCGCGAGGCCCAGGAACAGCGCGTCGGCGCCGCTCAGGTGCGCCCCGGTCAGGGCTGCGTGGGTGCCGGTCTCGCCGGGCGAGCGGGAGAGCAGGAGCGTTCCGCCGACGTCGGGCACGAACCCGATGGTGGTTTCCGGCATCCCCGTCCGGGTGCGTTCGGTGACGATCCGGACCGAGCCGTGCGCGGAGATACCCACCCCGCCGCCCAGCACCAGGCCGTCCATGAAGGCCACATAAGGTTTCGGGTAGTCGGAGATCAGCAGGTTCAGCCGGTACTCGACGGCCCAGAAGTCCGCCGTGGCGTCGCCGCCGTCGAGCATGTCCCGGTAGATGGCGACGATGTCGCCGCCGGCGCACAGCCCGCGGTCGCCGGCGCCGCGGACCAGCACCGCGGCCACGGCGTCGTCCTCGGCCCAGAGCGTCAGCTGCTCCAGCATGGCCGCCGCCATGCCAGCGGTCAGGGCGTTGACGGCCTTGGGCCGGTTCAGGGTGACGACGCCGAGCCGGCCGCGGCGCTCAAACAGGACCTCGGCGGCTGGCTCTGCGGTCGCTTCTCCGGGGCGCTGTTCCGTCATCAGCTGCCTTCCGGCATCACGAAGCTGGCGCCGGTGCGGATGCCGGAGGGCCAGCGGGTGGTGACCGTCTTGGTCTTGGTGTAGAAGCGGAACGCGTCGGCGCCGTGCTGGTTGAGGTCACCGAAGCCCGAGGCCTTCCAGCCGCCGAAGGTGTAGTACGCGATCGGCACCGGGATCGGGACGTTGATGCCCACCATGCCGACCTGGACGCGGCTGGCGAAGTCGCGGGCGGCGTCGCCGTCGCGGGTGAAGATGGCGACGCCGTTGCCGAACTCGTGCTCGCTGCACAGGCGCAGCGCCTCGTCGTAGTCCTCGGCGCGGAGCACGCTGAGCACCGGGCCGAAGATCTCTTCCTTGTAGATCGTCATGTCCTTGGTGACGTTGTCGAAGAGGGTCGGGCCCACCCAGAAGCCGCCGTCGTAGCCCTCGACCGTGAGGCCGCGGCCGTCGGCGAGCAGGCTGGCGCCTTCCTCGACGCCGGCAGCGATGTAGCCTTCGATCCGTTCCTTGGCGGAGGCGGCAACGACCGGGCCGAAGTCCGAGTCCTTGGCCAGGCTGTGCCCCACCTTGAGGTCGGCGATCCGTTCCTGCAGCTTGGCCACGAGCGCGTCGCCGGTGGCCTTGCCGACCGGGACGGCCACGGAGATCGCCATGCAGCGTTCCCCGGCCGAGCCGAAGCCGGCGCCGATCAGGGCGTCCGCAGCCATGTCCAGGTCCGCGTCGGGCATGATCACCATGTGGTTCTTGGCGCCGCCGAAGCACTGGGCGCGTTTGCCGTGCGCGGCGGCGGTGGCGTAGATGTACTGCGCGATCGGGGTGGAACCGACGAAGCCGATGGCCTGGACCCGGGGGTCTTCCAGCAGCGCGTCGACCGCTTCCTTGTCACCGTTGACGACGTTGAACACCCCGTCGGGAAGGCCCGCCTCGGTGAACAGTTCGGCCAGCCGCAGCGGCACGGAGGGGTCCCGTTCGGAGGGCTTGAGGATGAAGGAGTTGCCCGCGGCGAGCGCCGGGCCGGACTTCCACAGCGGGATCATGGCCGGGAAGTTGAACGGCGTGATGCCGGCGACGACGCCGAGCGGCTGGCGCATCGAGTGGACGTCGATGCCGGTGCCCGCGCTGTCGGAGAATTCGCCCTTGAGCAGGTGCGGGGCGCCGGCGGCGAATTCGACGACCTCGATGCCCCGCTGGATGTCGCCCTTGGCGTCCAGGAAGGTCTTGCCGTGCTCGGAGGAGAGCAGCGTGGCGAGCTCGTCCATGTTCTGGTTGACCAGGTCCACGAACTTCAGCAGGATCCGGCCGCGGCGCTGCGGGTTCATGGCGGCCCATTCGAGCTGGCCTTTTTCCGCGTTGGCGATCACATTGCGGACCTCCTCTGCGCTGGCCAGCGGGAGCCGGGCCTGGACCTCGCCGGTGCAGGGATCGTAGACGTCGCTGAAGCGCCCGGAGGTGCCCTCCACGTGCTGTCCGCCGACGTAATGGGAAAGCTCACGAACCATGATGGAATGCTCCTTTGCATGTGACCTAGATCATCTCTGCACCGAATATACTCGGACTTCCTACTAATCTCCAGAGCCGCGGCCCGCAGCCAGGCCCCGGCCCCCGGTCCCACGCCGGCCGCCCGGCCGGCCGCCCCCCGGTCCGGTCGCCCCCGGGCGGGGTCCAAGTTCGGTAAGTTAGGAACCGTGAAGATTGCTACTTGGAATGTGAACTCGCTCCGTGCCCGTGCCGACCGCGTTGAGGCCTGGCTCCAGCGCACCGACTGCGACGTCCTGGCCATCCAGGAAACCAAGTGCAAGGACGAGAACTTCCCCTGGGACCTGTTCGAGAAGATGGGCTACGAGGTGGCCCACTTCGGCCTGAACCAGTGGAACGGGGTGGCGATCGTCTCCCGCGTGGGGCTCGACGACGTCGAACGCACCTTCCTGAACCAGCCGGTCTTCGGCAAGGGCGGCCTGGACGAGGTGCAGGAAGCCCGCGCGATCGGCGCCACCTGCGGCGGGATCCGGGTCTGGAGCCTCTACGTGCCCAACGGCCGGGCGCTTGACGATGAGCACATGCCCTACAAGCTCAGCTGGCTGGACACGCTCCGCAGCCACGCCGAAGGCTGGATCCAGGCGGACCCCGAGGCGCAGATCGCCCTGATGGGTGACTGGAACATCGCCCCGCGCGACGAGGACGTCTGGGACATCGACTACTTCCGGGCCAACGCCCTGACGCACGTCAGCGATCCAGAGCGCGCCGCCTTCCACGCCTTCGAGGAGGCCGGCTTCGCCGACGTCGTCCGCCCGCACACCCCCGGCCCCGGCGTGTACACCTACTGGGACTACACCCAGCTGCGCTTCCCGAAGAAGGAAGGCATGCGTATCGACTTCGTCCTCGCGTCCCCGGCCCTGGCCGCGCGCGTCACGGGCGCCTCGATCGACCGCGAAGAGCGCAAGGGCAAGGGCGCCTCCGACCACGCTCCGGTGATCGTGGAGCTGGCGGGCTGATGAGCGGCCGCTGGGGAAGCGCAGGACCGCAATGACTGGCAGCCTCTACCGCGGCCAGGCCGGCCTGCCGTTTTCCTCGACCCTGCGGGCCTATGAGCCGCTGGAGGCTTTTCCGGCCGGGCAGCAGGAGGCCCTGCGCGAGGCCGGGGCCAGGTCCGAGTCCCGCGCCGCCGTCGAAAACGCCGAACTGCTGGCCTCGCTGGGCCGCATCACCCGGCCGGGCGGCGACCCTTTCCCCACCGGGCAAACAGACCTGGTGCGGGTGCTGGCGGTCAGCACGTCGGGCGGCGGCAACGACGGCGACGGTGGCGGCGGGAGCCACGGCGACGGCGACGGCGGCAGCTGGCCCGCGCGGCTGCTGTACTGCCCGAGCCAGCTGGTGCTGCGCGCCGGACTGGCTGCCAACGCCCTGCTGGAGGGGATCCATGGCCCGCTCGCCCAGCTGCTCATCCCCGAGGAGCAACGGGACCGGCACCAGGAGCGGATCGACCAGGTAAAAGCCCGGGAGGGCGCCGCCCGGGTGCACACCCGCGCCTCGACCTGGGGCATTCCGTTCAGCTGGTTCTGCCTGTTCCAGGAATCGGACCCGACGGATGTGGTGGAGGCCGGCGGCCGGATCGTCACGGTCCGGATCCGGACGACCCTCGCTGCGGCGCTGGAACGCGTCCGGCACGCCGTCGCGCATCTGGCCCTCGCGGCCCCGGAACTGGACATGCTCGAGGACCTGACCCAGCTCACCGAATGGCTGGAGCTCTTCCACCCGGACTCCGTGGTGGAACTCGACTACGGCGCGGTGGCGGACAAGGTCTACCCGGACGATTCGCCGCTGGACGTGCGGCTCGGCATCGAATGCCTCGCCGAGGGCGACATGACGGGCGCCGCAGCCGCGTACCGCCGGCTCGCGTCCCGCTGGATCCCGATCCGCCAGCTGGCCCGCGCCTCCTGAGCCGCGTCTCCTGAGCCGTCACCCGGCCGGCCGCGGGGCCGCCGTCGAGTCCCGGACGATCAGCCGGTGCGGGGCCACCGTGGACCGCACGGACCCGGCCAGCCCGTCGAGTTCATCCAGCAGCATCTTGGTGCCGAGTTCGGCCTGCTCGTCGGGCCGCTGGCCCACGGTGGTGAGCCCGACGGCGGCGGAAAATTCGTGGTCGTCGATGCCGACGACGGAGAGGTCCTCCGGGACCCGCAGCCCCGCCCGCCGGGCCTCGAAGATGACGCCCATGGCCATCTCGTCGGAGGCGCAGAAGATGGCCGTGGGCTTGGACCCGGGCCGGTCCCACAGCCGCCGGAACGCTTCCTGGCCGCTGCGGACAGTGAAGTCCCCCCACTCGTCCCATTCCGGCCGGACAGCTAGGGCGGACTGGGCCATGACGTCCTGGAAGGCCTTGATCCGCACCCGCGGAACGTCGAAGTTCAAGTCCGTTTCGTCGTCGCCGTGCAGCAGCGCGATGTCCGTGTGGCCGAGCCCGATCAGGTGGCGCACCGCGGTGGAGGCCGCCTCGTAATCGTCGATCCCGATGTAGGCGCAGCCTTCGACGTGCCCGCCGACTACCACGAGCGGGATGTCGATCTTTTGCAGGTGCTCGAGTTCCTCCCGGGTCAGGGCCATGCAGAGGACCAGGAGCGCGTCGATCTGTTTGTAGACCATGGTCTTGCTGAAGAGCCGCTCGCGGTGGCTGCCGTGGCCGCCAAGGTTGAACAGCGAGAGGTTGTACTGGCGGCCGTGCAGCTCCCGGTCCGCTCCTTCGATGGCCTTGGAGAAGAACCAGCGGCTCACGAACGGGGCCAGCACCCCGATGGTGCGGGTGCGGCCGGTGGCCAGGCCCGACGCCGAGGATGACGCCACGTAGCCCAGGGCGGCCGCGATGTCGAGGATCTTCTCCCGGGTGGCGGGCGAGACCCTCGGCAGCCCGCGGACGGCCCGGGAGACCGTGGCGGTGGAAACGCCCGCGGCGGCCGCGACGTCCTCGATGCTGACGCCGGTGTGGCCGCCGCGCTGCGCCCTGTCAGTTGTCCGTGCCACCGTGTCCCCTTGTCGGCCGGCCGCTCCGCCGCGGCCGGCGTGCCGCCCCCACGGCGCCGTCTCTTTCCTATCCTCCGGCCGTCCTCAGCGGCGGCGGGTCCCGGTCCGCCCGGGCAGCCGCCGTCGAAGCCGGATCATGCCGTACAGTGCCAGCAACGTCACCAGCAGTCCGAGGGCCCAGCCGAGGGCCGGCTGGGCGGTCACCTCCATCCAGACGGTGACCGCCAGCAGGACCACGGCCCAGAAGCCCAGGAAGCCGATGATGATGTCGAAGTCCTCGCCCGAGCGCACCCGGCGCTGCGTGCTGCGGACCTCGCCCTGGTTCTCCGCCATCACGTCCCTGCCATCGTCCGGGACCTCATCGGCGGGCCGTCACTTGACGGCGCCTGCCGTGAGGCCCGCGACGATCTTGCGCTGGAAGACCAGCACCAGGATCACCAGCGGGATGGTCACGATGGTGCCGGCCGCCATGATCGCCGTGTACGGGATCTGGTTGGGCTGGGCGCCGGCGAAGCTCGCGATCGCGACGGTGACCGGCTGGGTCGCGTCGGACGAGAGCTGGCTGGCGATCAGGAACTCGTTCCAGGAGGAGATGAACGCCAGGATCGCCGTGGTGAAGATGGCCGGAGCCGCGAGCGGCATGATCACCTTCCGGAAGGCCTGACCCTGCGTGCAGCCGTCCACTCGGGCCGATTCCTCGAGCTCCCACGGCATTTCGCGGAAGAACGACGTCATCGTGTAGACGGTCAGCGGCAGCACGAACGAGATGTTCGGGATGATCAGGGCCTGGTAGGTGCCCATCCAGCCGATGTTGGTGAACAGCTGGAACAGCGGGGTGATCAGGGCGACGCCCGGGAACATTGAGGCTCCGAGGATGAAGCCCAGCACCAGGAACTTGAACCGGAAATTCAGCCGGGCCAGGGCGTAGGCGGCAAACACGCCGATCAGCAGCGAGACCACGGTCACCACAACGCCGATGAACACGCTGTTGATCAGCGCCTGCCCGAAGCGGTTTCCAAACGAGGTGTCGAACGCGGTCTTGAAGTTATCCAGCGTGACGTGACTCGGCAGGATTGAGGTGTCGTAGGTGAATCCGACGTCGCGGAAGGCGGTCACCACCATCCAGTAGGCCGGGGCGAGACACCAGATGAGGATCACCAGGGCACTGATGTAGGTCCGGCCCTGGGCCCACTTTTCCCGGTTCTGGGCGACCTTGCGCCCCCGGTCCTGCTGCGCGCGCAGCTCGGTCGCGGCGGTCATTTCTTCCCCTTACTGGCGCCGGTCTGCTGCTCCACCACATTCGCGCCCAGGAAGCGCACGAAGATGAAGGCGACAAGGAAAATGATGATGAATGTGATGGTCGATAGCGCCGCCGCCACGTTGAAGCCCTGCCTGATCTGGTTGATCACCAGGATGGACAGCGTGGTGGTGTTGTTCGCACCGCCGGTCAGGATGTACGGCAGGTCGAACATGCGCAGCGCGTCGAGGGTGCGGAAGAGGATGGCCACCATCAGCGCCGGTTTCACCAGCGGCAGGGTGATCATCCGGAACCGCTGCCACGCCGTGGCGCCGTCGACCTTGGCGGCCTCGTACACCTCGGCGGGGATCATCTGCAGGCCGGCCAGGATCAGCAGCGCCATGAACGGCGTCGTTTTCCAGACATCGGCAATGATGACCGCCCACTTGGCCGGCCATTCGCTGCCGGTCCACAGAATCGTGGTGTTGAAGAGCTTGTTGGCGATGCCCTCGAAGGCGAAGATGAACAGCCACAGCTTGGCCGTGACGGCGGTGGGGATGGCCCACGGCACCAGAACGGCGGCGCGGACCAGGCTGCGTCCCTTGAAGGTGCGCGCCATGATCATGGCCATCCAGAAGCCGAGCACGGTCTCCAGTGCCACGGTGACCACGGTGAAGAAGAACGTCGTCGCCGTCGCGGACCAGAACTGGGAACCCAGGGTTCCCGGCGGGCAGGCCACGGTGCCGCCCGCGGGTGAGGCGCACTGCTGGGCGATCCAGTTAATGTAGTTCGTAAAGCCGGCCGGACCGCCCTCGGTGAAGAACCCGGTTTCCGGATCGACTCCGGCGTCGGCCTGGAAGGACATGACGATCGCGCTGATGATCGGGTAAACGATCACGACGGCCAGGGCGATGATGGTCGGCGCCAGGAGCCACGAGGCCCACTTGCCCTGGCTGGCGATCGCGTTGTCCTCCCCCACCCCCTTGGGTGCGTGGTGGAGCCCGTTCCCGCCCGACGCCGGTTTCTTCACCGGCGTCGGGCCCAATTCGGTTGCCATCGTGGGACTACTTGGACTGGGTCTCGATGGACTTCTGCATGTCGGACAGCGCGGCGTCCACAGGCTTCTCGCCCTTGATCGCCGGGTACGCGTTGTCCTGGATGGCCTTAGTCACGGCCGGGTAGAACGGGGTCACCGGACGCGGCACGGCGTTCTCGATCGAGGTCTTCAGCACCGGCAGGTACGGCAGCTTGGCGACCAGTTCCTTATCGTCGTAGAGCTTGGTCAGCACCGGAGCAAGCGAGCCCTGGGTGGCGAAGAACTTCTGGGTCTCTTCGGTGGTGAGGAACTTCAGGAAGTCCAGCGCGGTGGCCTTGTTCTTGGAGTAGACGCTCATGCCGGCGCTGTGGCCGCCGAGCGAGGAGGCACCGGGGCCGTCCTTGCCGGGAAGCGGGGCCATGCCGAGGACGTCCTTGACCTTGGACGAGCCTTCAGTGGTGGCCAGGTTGTAGACGTACGGCCAGTTGCGCAGGAACAGGAGCTTGCCGTCCTGGAAGGCCTGCCGGGATTCCTCTTCCTTGTAGGTGATGGCTTCCTTGGGGATGTTGCCGTCAGCGTAGGCCTTGACCAGGTTGTTCAGGCCGGCCTTGGCTTCTTCCGTGTTCAGGCTCGGCTTGCCGTCCTTGTCGAGCACCGAACCGCCAAAGGAGTTGATCGCCTCGGAGGCGTTGACCGTGAGTCCCTCGTACTTCGAGAACTGGCCGGCGTAGCAGCCGATGTTCTTGGCCTTGGCGATGGAGCACATGCCCATCATTTCGTCCCAGGTCTTGGGGGCCGTGGGGACCAGGTCCTTGCGGTAGTACAGGATGCCGCCGTCGGAGGATTCCGGCGCGGCGTAGAGGGTGCCCTTGTAGGACGCGGCTTCGATCGTCGGCTCCAGCATGCCGGACGTGTCCAGCGCCATCTTGTCCTTGAGCGGCTGCAGCCAGCCCTTGGCGGCGAACTCCGCGGTCCAGACCACGTCGACGCTGACGACGTCGTAGTTGGCGTTCTTGGCCTGGAAGTTCTGAACCAGGTCATCGTGCTGCTGGTCGGCCTGGTCGGTCTGCTCCTTGAACGTGACCTTTTCGTCAGGGTGCGCCTTGTTCCACTTCTCGATCAGCGGCCGGACCACGTTGCTGTTGTCCTTGCCCTGTACGTAGGTGATGGGGCCGCGGCCATCGAGGTTGGCTGCCGCGTCGCCGCCGCCGGCCGCCCCGCCGCCGCCCGAGCTGCTCCCGCCGCCTCCGCACGCTGTGAGGGAGAGGGCCAGGACACCGGCCGCGGCCGCAGGAAGTAGGTACTTACGGTTTTTCATACAGGTGCTCCTCGCTGAGTACCGGCGTGGACCGGTGGTGCAGTTTCTGTGGTGCCAATCACAGTAGCGACACCACCGCGTCGAATGCAAGCGTTTACATCACAGCTTTACCCAACGGAGATCCATCGGTGCCGAGGGCGCGCCCCCGGCGGTCCGGCTCAGGGGCGTCTGCGCGCGGGCGGTACAGGCGATACGCAGGGGGCGGATGTTTCGGAAAATGTCGCCGGGGCCGGCGCTGGGTCAGCGGACGCGTTCGGCGCGGCGGAACCTGGACCGAGCCCCGGATCCGAGGTGCAGCAACACCGGCGTGCGCTTGCCCACGACGGCGTCCAGCGCCTCCACGAGGGCCGTCAGTTCCGCGGCGAGGGTATGCGGAGCGACGCCCTGGCGCGGCTGGATCCGGATCCGCAGGGCCGGCTCGCCCTCGAATTCGTAGGTGGCCACCGTCGCCCCGGCGAGATCCGGGCGGTCGGCCAGTGCGGCACGGAGGGCCTGTTCGGCCACTCCGCCGCCGATCCGGACGTTTCCGGGCACGGGGCCCGCGTCGTCTTCGGCGACCAGGAGGTTGGCCCGGCCCTTACCCTGCTGCGCGAGCCAGGCCACCATCAGGCCGATGACGAGCAGCAACAGGACCACCATGACCATCCAGAGCCAGCTCACCGGCTGGCCGGGGATCCGGGTTCGGTCGAACAGTCCGCGCAGGCCGTCCCACAGGCCCGCGGACCAGCCCTGCCACCACGGGCCGACGGCGGGGACGGTGGCCAGCAGGACCAGCAGCGCCCCGATCAGCAGGAGTTTGAGGCCAAGGATTCCGAGCAGGATGCGGTTGAGGATCCGCGGGGTGCCGTTCACGCGCCGATCACCCCCGCGGACGCCAGGTTGACCCGGACCACGGGCAGGGGCGAGGGGGCCATGTCACGCAGTTCGTCCTCGACGGCCGCCTGGATGTCCGCAGCCTGCAACGGAACCCCCGAGGTGGGGCGGACGTTCACCTGCACCTCGCGCCGGGAGACCACCACCATGACCTGCTCCTGGGTGACGTTGGCCGCCAGCCGGGCACGGCGGGCCAGCGCGGAGGCGATCACTTCGTCGTCGACCACGACGGCGGCGCGCGGGTTTGCGAGCACGTGCCGGGCCCTCCTCCCCGGAAGCACGGCGTTGAGGAAGAAGAAGAGTCCCGCGACGAAGACCACTGCGCCGGCTGCGCCGAGCAGCAGGGGCGGCACGCCGGCGGGCAGCGCGGTGATCCGCTCCGCGGCGGTCTGCGGATCGATCAGCCACGGGGGCTGGCCGACGGCCCGGACCGCGGTTTCCAGCAGCGCATAGCCGCACAAACCAATGACGAGGACCGCTGCGATCACGGAGGCGGCCGCGCGGGAGGAGGTGGTTTCCCTGGCCAGGATCCGGTCCAGGCCGGCCCCGCCGGGGCGGTCCGGCGCGGGTGACCCGGCGCCGGTGGCCGGCGTTGCTGTGTCGCTGCGCTCGGCAGTCCGGCTCATCGGACCCTCCCGCCGTCAGTGACGCTGGCGCCGCTGATCCGGATGTCCACCCGGCTCAGCTGCGCGCCGCTCAGTTCCGTCACCCGGCGCAGGATCTGCGCCTTCGCGGTCACGGCACGGTCCCAGATGGGGCCGCCGAGGGCGCCCACCCGGTGCGGGTCCCGCAGCACCGAGGTCAGCGAGGGTACCGCGATGGGAGTGACCAGCGACAACGCCAGCAGGCCGCCGTCGTCGTTCCAGTCCGCGCGCACGTCCTGCGCGGCCACCCCGAGGGCCTCGGCCGCGGCCGCGCGGGCCACGCTGGTGAGGGCCTGCGTGCTGATCCGGTTGTGTCCGGCCAGGGGCCGGACCGCGGGCATGCTCATGAGGAGGAGCGCCGGCCCGTGATGGCATCCACGACGCTGCGCAGGTCCAGCTTCCCTTCCGCCGCGCGGCCCAGCAGGGCGCCGAGGGCCATGAAGAGCAGGGAGCCCAGGAAGCCCCAGACCCCGAAGGCGAAGGACATGAAGGCCAGGAAAGCGCCGGCGGCCAGGCCGACTACGGTCAGGTTCACTGCAGTGCCTCCCTTGCGGGCCGCGCCTCGACGGCAGCCGACGGTTTCGGCGGCCCGGGCACGAAGACGTCGTGGATTTCGATGTTGACTTCAATCACCTGCAGGCCCACCAGTTCCTCGACGGCGGCGTAGACGGCGGCCCGGATCTGGTCCGCCAGCGGATGCAGCGGCGTGCCGTAGAGGGCGACGAGGTCAATGTCCACGGCCACCTGTGTCTCGCCGACCTCGGCGCGCACGCCGGCCGCGTGGTCCGCGCTGCCGACGGCGTCCCGGATTGCTCCCAGGGCCCGGGACGGTCCGGTTCCCAGGGAATAGACACCCGGGACCGCGCGGGCGGCGATGCCGGCGACTTTGGCCACCGCGGCCTCGGAGATGACGGTGCGGCCGGTGGCAATGCGGGCCACGGGCGGCGGTCCCGCCTCCGGTACCGCGGCGGGCTGAGAATCCTGGTACTCCATCTGGCACTCCCCCTTCTCTTTGACTCCACCCTAGTCCCAGGGACCGACGGCGGCGCCAGCCCCGCCGGGAAATCCGCGGTTGGCTCGAGGCCGGGAGCGGCTTACTTGCAGTTCGCTGCAATCCAGCCGGTCACCGGGGCTACCGCCAGAGAAATAATGGCGTAGTCGCAGGCGTCCTAGGGGTGGGCCTCCTGGGTGCTGGCTTGCTACTGAGCGGGTCTACACCGAACTTCCTTGCGGAGGCCGAGTCATGAGCCACGTATACGGAGCCTGATGGGGCGGCGCGAGTTCCGAAGTGACTTCGAAGCCAAACTGGCTGTAGAACCTGACATTATCCTCGCTTGAGGTCTCGAGCAGTGCGGGGATACCAGTCTCGTCGCACTGGGCCAACACCGGTGACAGCACGGCGCCGCCGAGACCAAGCCTCCGGCGTTCGGGCGCCGTACCCATAGTTGCCAGATACCAGTACTTGGAACCGGGACGGCGCGCGGCGATTGCATCTTCGGCGGCCTGGACGCTGGAGGCATTCACGCCAACAACCCGTCGTAGTACGGCTTCACGTCGGTCACTGTCGTGCTTCGGGATGCTTGTGGGCTGCGGCTGTATCCAGGCGGCGACGCTCGACCCCTCGTCAGTCATCCAGACCTCACCCAGGTATTTGACGGTTGTTTCGAGATCCACTTTGAAGGCTTCAAGGAGACGCTGCTCGTAGTTCGCTTCCGGCAGCACCCAGCGTGTCCATACATAGTCTCTAAACGCCGCCGCCAGCGTAGCCGCTGCGGTGCCCGTGTCTGCCAGCGTCGCTCTGCGTGTCCCGGCGTAAGGTTTCCCTGCCGGGAGTTCGCGGGCGCTCGAGAGGCTCATAAGTTGCCGTCCTTTATCCCGTCATAGTAATGAACCCTGCGGCGAACGCGCGCCGGGGCACCGCTGCGACCACAATAGCTGCAGGGGCGCCTCAGCAGGTTGAGTCGCAGCGGCTTGGTCACCGTGACCTGCAACGAGGATCCAGCGCATCGTTTCCGAGTCATGAATTGCCGGTGGTTTTGGCCGACTCGGTGGGGACCGTGCGGAGAATCAGAAACCCAAAGATGAGCAGGGTGACGTCTCCGCCGACCATGAAGGTCCACCGCCACGCCGTGCTGACGTCCCCCAGCTGGAGGGCAATGTCGCCGAGGGCGTGGAGGATGATCAGGGGCCACAGTGAGACGCCCCGCAGCCGCAGTGCCGCCAGGCCCATCCCGAAACACGTAGCCCCGACCACCTGCGCTGCGGTGATGGCAGGGTTGGCTCCGAAGGCGATGTTGGCCAGGTGTGTCAGGCCGAAGAGCGCGGAGGACAGCAGTGCGGCCCTGGTCGGGGTCCACGATGCGAGGCTTTTCAGGATCAAGCCGCGGAACCACAGCTCCTCGTAGACGCCGGTGGCGAGGTAGCCCAGAACGAGTGTCGCTCCGGCCTGTAATCCGATGTCTTTGATGCCTGCCGCGAAGGGCGCCAGGATCACCAGCGCGGGGACGATGAGCAACCCGGCGTGCACCCTGCCGGCGGTAAAGAGGTCGCGGCTGGTCGCGGCGACGACGATGCACGCGAAGGCGGCCAGGGCCAGCACAGCGATGAACCTTTGCTGCATGGGTTCCAAGCCAGGGGCCAGCCAGTTGATGAGCAGGGCCGCGAGGAGCGTGGCCGCTATGGTGATTCCTGTCAGGGTCAGGGGGGTGCGCAGGGGACGTGCCGGGGCGGCGGTTTGGGTTTCGGTCATAGTCTCTCTTCCTTCCGGTTCAGTGCCCGTGCTCAGTAGCCGTGGGTGGGTGCGGGGACGGGGACGGGTGCCCCCGAATCGGCGGACAGGGGCAGGACCCGGCAGCGGATGACGGTAGTGACCGCCCGGGCGGCGACCATGGACAGTGCCATGATCACGAAGGCTGCGGTCCATGCGTCGGCTCCTGTGATGGCGTTGCTGATGGAGAAGTCCCGGATTCCGGCCGCGGCCCATCCGTTGGCTGACTCGGCGAAGGCGATCCGTCCCCCGATGACCAGCAGCCACAGCAGGGCGTACGGCAGACCGGCCGTGCTGGTCACGGCCCCGTCGGCGCGGCGCCGGACCGGCATGAGCACGCCGGCGAGGATGCCCAGGGCGACGCCGGCGCCGCCGCCGATGAAGTCGAGGGCGACGTCGTTGCCCCGCGTGGGGACGTTGGCGAGCAACAGAACCCCCGCGACGGCGGCGAGCAGGAGCGGCATGGCGAGGCGGCGGCGGGTGACGGGCCGGGTGCCGAGGTTGGTGGCGAGGATGAAGATCAGGAGGCCGATGTTGAGCAGCCATTGTGCGGTGGTCATGGGATTCTCCGGTACGTACTGGGGCGGCCATGCAGCCCGTGGGGTGTGCTTTCTTCAAAGCTACGCAGGAGAATCGGGGACGGATTCGGCCCGGCGGTGGATTCCGAACCGGCACCTTGTCCACCCGGGGGTGGAGGCCTCATTCCCTCCGTGGAGAGCCAGGTAGGGCCGGCTGGATGGAGAGCCGGGAGGCTCAGCCGGTGACCAGGCGGTGGCGGAAGGCGAAGCCGACCAGTTGGGCCCGGTCCCGCATGCCTGTCTTGGCGAGCAGGTGGTTGATGTGTGTTTTCACCGTTGAATCAGAGACGAACAGGCGGTCGGCGATTTCGCCGTTGGACAGCCCTTCGGCCACGAGGACCAGGACGTCGGTCTCCCGGGGGGTGAGGCCGTGGGGCCGTTTGGCGGGCGGGGCATCCCCGGCGCCGGGGATCAGGCCTGCATGGTCACCCCGGGCCAGAGCTTCAAGGAGGCGCCGCTGGACGGTGGGGTCCAACTGGGCTTCGCCGGCGGCGACGGTGACCAGGGCGTGCTTGATTTCCTCGGCATCGGCGTCCTTGGTCAGAAACCCCCGCGCGCCGGCCCGCAGCGCCGAGAACACCCATTGGTCGTCTGCATAGGTGGTCAGGACGACGACGCGGACTGCGGGTGTTTGCTGGCTGAGGAGGTCGGTGGCTTCGACTCCGTTCATGACCGGCATGTGAAGGTCCATCAGGACGACGTCGGGCCTCTGCGTCTGAGCCTGGCGGACGGCGTCGGCGCCGTCGACAGCGGTTCCGACGACCTCGATACCCTCCAGCAGACCCAGGATCATGGACAGGCCGTCCCTGACCACTTTCTGGTCGTCAGCGATCAGCACCCGCACCCCGGCTTCCTGCACCGCCCGCTCCCCTCCGCTCAGTGCCACCAGCATCTCACGCCGACATGCCCGGTGGTCGCCCGGTACGGACCGTCGCGGGTAATCTCCACTCCAGGTCTGAGGAAGACGGTGACGGAGTGTGGGACGATTCCAGCCATGAACTTCCCGCGCCAATGGCTCACCCCGCTGGGCCTGGCCATGGTCGCCCTGGTGGCCCTCACCGCAGGCTTCAGCGACCCGGGCTTTGCAACCGGCGGCCCCGGACTCCTTAACGCGCTGGCAGCACTGGCCTTCGCCGGCGCCGCCGTTCCGTTCTTGACCCGCAAGACCCTGCCACCGGCCGCCTACGCCGCACTCACGGCACTCATGGCACTGGCTGTGGTGGGGATGCGCGTCGCGGACCCGGCAGGCGAGGTCATCGCCTTGTTCCTGCTGGCAGCGTTTGCGCCGCTGCGTCCCCCGCGGGCCGTCCTGGCCGCCGTGACTTTGCTGGGGGTGCTGGCATTCAACGTCCTCCAGCTCAGCTCCGGGCATTCCGCCCTCCCGTTGATCGTCGCAACCGACGCCGGCGCGGCGTTCTTCTTCCTTGTCGGCACCTTGCTCCGGACGGAAAGCGAGCAGCGGCTGCGCATTACCGCGCTCCTCCAGGAACTGCAGGCCAGCCGCGAGGCGGAGCAGGCAGCCACCCTGGCCGCGGAGCGCGGCCGAATGGCACGGGAAATGCACGACGTCCTGGCCCACACCCTGTCGGGGCTGGCACTCCAGCTCGAAGGTGCACGGCTGCTGGCCCAAAGCACCAACACCGATACCCAACTGCTCGAGACAATCCAACGGGCCCAGCAACTGTCCCGCTCGGGCCTCACGGAGGCACGCCGCGCGGTCCGGACCCTCCGCGGCGAGGAGATTCCCGGACCCGAATCAATCGGTTCCTTGGTCGACCAGCACCGGCTCGCCTCCAGCGGCATGGCGCGCTACCGCACCTTGGGACAACCGGTTCCGCTCCCTCCGGAGGCAGCTCTGGCCCTCTACCGGACCTCGCAGGAAGCGCTGTCGAACGTCCGGAAACACGCCCCTGGATCCGATGTCGAGGTAGAGCTCGTCTGGGGACCGGACAGGGTGGACCTTCGCATCACCAACAGCGGCACCGGCATCTCGGATTCCGCGGCGGACCCCGGGTACGGCCTGACCGGCATGACCGAACGCGCGGACCTCGCTAGCGGCACCGTGACAGCCGGACCTCTCGACAGCGGCTTCCGAGTCCAGCTTTCCATTCCGTACTTGCCTGCCCTGGACGGACAGTCCGCCGGATCTCGACCCCGGCCACGGCCCTCCCCCCAGTGACATCAGACCGAGAGCGCCACCCCGGGTGGACACCCCTGCCAGCTTGCTGTGGAACGATTCCTCGCATGGCTTTCGGGACCTGGGACCGTGTGGCGCCGTTGTCGAGCACCGCCAGCTCGCAGAATTCGCCGGTTGGGAGGGTCCCCTGTGGCTCAGGGCCGAGAGCGGCCTACTTGCAGTTCGCTGCAATCCAGCCGGTCACGGGGGCCATGGCTTCCTCGAACTTGCCGCTGGAGTAGACGGTCTGGTCGCTCAGGCCGGCGACGGCCACCCGGTTGAGCTCGGCGAAGTCGGCCTTGATGCTTTCCGGTGCCCGCTCTGCCGTGCGGCTGAGTTCGGCTTTGAGCTGCTCCAGTTCGGCGGTTTTACCCTGCGCCGCCGACAGCGGCAGCAGGGAGGCGCCGGTGGCCTGCTCCGCGATGGTCTTGCAGGCCTCGGCCGCCGAGGGGAAGTCGCCGTAGGGCCCGGCGGAGGCGGTGGTGGTGGCTTCCGGGGTGGAGGCTGCCGCCGGAGCCGACGACGACGGCGGAGCGGGCGGGGCCGTGGTCCCGGGCGCAGAGCACCCGGCAAGGGCCAGGGCGGCAAGGAGTGCGGTTACGGTCGGTGCTGCGGTCTTCACAATTACTCTTCTGCTCGGGCGGTGCGCCCCGGACCGGTTCAGGACGGCCCGCGGCAATGGCGTTTTCCCCAGCGAGCGAGTCTAGCCGGACCCGCCGGCGTGTCCCCAACCCCTCCCCAGGAGCGACGGGGATGCGGGGGCAGGACTCAGTTGATGGAAGCGCACTGTCCGGTCAGCGGGACTGCCTGGGGCATGGGGAGGTAGTACGCGCAGGTGTAGCGTGACGCGTCCCCGGTCAGGGCCCAGACCGAACCGCGGCGGCGGCCGGCGCGGCTGTCGAGGGCGGTCCCGTCGCGGGCGGCCAGGCGGTCGAGGACCGAGGAGATGACATCCTCGTGCGTGCAGAGCACGGTCCCGGTGCCACGGGCGTTGTCGACGAGCCCCATCGCCCGGTCGATGCGGCCGTCGGACAGATCGCCGGCCACTTCCACCGAGAGGGACGCACGGCGGGCCAGCGGCCCTACGGTGTCGATGCACCGGGCCGCCGGCGCGGAGAGCACCCGGTCTATTTCAAAGAACGAGCCGAGGCCCTCGAGGGAGCGGGCCGTTGTGTGTCCTTCGTGGGCGAGCGGCCGGGTTATTTCGGAGTGGTCCCACAGGTGCCGCGGGGTGGCTGAGGCCCCGCGGACGAGCAGGAGCATCCTGTCCCGGGCCGGAGCTGCGCGGACTCCGAGTTCCCGCTCGAGCACCACGCCCAGGGCGAGGATCACGGGTCGTTCGCGTGGTTCGCTCAGCGTCCGCAGGGCTGCAGGGAGGCTGAACCAGCGCGCGTCGTCCACTTCCGCGTTGGCCGAGAAGGTGCCGCCCTGGGCCTCGGCGGCCCAGTAGCGGACCGTCTTGAGGCGCCGGCGGCGGTCCAGGTAGGTCACCTGCGGCAACTCGGAACCGGCCCGGCAGACGAGGCCCGTTTCCTCGCCCACTTCCCGCAGCGCGCACTCCTGGTCCGTCTCGCCCGGCTCAGCCTTTCCCTTGGGAATGGACCAGTCCTGATGGTTGCGCCGGTGCACCAGCAGGACCTCCAGGGCCCCGTCCCTTCCTACCCGCCAGGGAAGTGCTCCGGAGGTCCGGGGCATCGCCGTCGTCGTTTCACGGATCACGCCGGGAACGGCCGGCGGCAGGACCGGCTTCCCCGGTGTCCCCTGCAGTCCGTCGAGTCTGCTGTAGAGACCGCCGGCGGCGAGGAGTTGGGAATGGTCGCCGCTTTCGACAATCCGCCCCTTGTCCAGCACGTAGATCCGGTCCGCGCGCCGGAGCGTGGAGAGGCGGTGTGCGATGACGATGACCGTCCGCCCGGCCATGAGCCGGTCCATGCCTTCCATCACGTACTGTTCGGAAATGGCGTCCAGGCCGGAGGTGGGTTCATCCAGGATGACGATCGGCGTGTCCCGGACCAGGGCCCGGGCGATCGCGATGCGCTGGCGCTGCCCTCCGGAAAGACTGACGCCCCGCTCTGCGACCGGGGTGTCATAGCCCAGCGGCAGCCGGTCAACGAACTCGTCGACGTGCGCGGCGTGGGCTGCGGCGAAAACCTGTTCCGGGGTGGCGGCATCCGATCCGTAGGCGATGTTGTCGTAGATGGTGCCGTGGAACAGGATGGATTCCTGCAGCACCATCGAGATTTGCCGGCGCACCGTGGCCAGCTGGAGGTCGCGGACGTCCATGCCGTCCAGGAGGACGGCACCGCCCGTCACGTCGTAGAGCCGCGGAATGAGGCTGACCACTGTCGATTTGCCCGCGCCGGTGGGCCCGGTCAGTGCGATCATCCGGCCCGGCTCCACCCGCAGGTTGATCTTGTGCAGCACCTCGGCGTCGTCGTAGTGGAAGTCGACGTCCCGCAGCTCCACCGCGCCCGCCAGCAGCGGAGCCGGCGGCGTACCGGGGGGATCCGTTATCGCCGGGGCGGTGTTGAGGACGTCCTGGAGCCGTTCCGCGCTGACCTGGCCCCGGCTCATGACCGTCGTCAGCTTCGAGAGTTCCTTCATCGGATCGTAAAGGGCCTTGAGGTAGGCGAGGAAGACCAGCAGCAGGCCCAGCGTCATCGACCCGTCCAGCACCCGCTGCACCCCGGCCCACAGCACCACGACGGTACCGAGCGTGACGATGACATCCACGAGCGGGGACAGCGCCGCCTGGAGCCGGACCAGCCGCAGGCCCGCCGTCATCCGCGCAGCGTTGCGGTCCTGGAAGTCGGCCTCGTGGCGCGCCTCGCTCGAGGAGGACTGCATGACCCGCACCGAGGAGAACGTCTCGGTCATCGTGGAGGCAATGTCGCTGTCCTTCTTGCGCGCGGCCCGGGACGCGGCCTTAATGCGGGGGCGGTACAGCAGCACGGTGGCGAACAGCACCGGTGAGACGGCCAGGGCAATCAGGGCAAAGCCCGGATCGACGACGATGCAGATCGTCGTGATGAACGCCAGGATGAGGACGTTTGGGACCAGGACGGCGAGCATTGAGATGATCATGGCCCGCACATAGTCGATGTCCGTGGTCGCCCGCGTCACCAGGTCACCGAGCCTCTGCTTGTCGTGGAAGGACAGCGACAGGCGCTGGAGGTGGGTGAACACCTCGGAGCGGATGGAGGCCATGACCCGCTCGCCGACGCCGTTGAGGAGCCGGGCCCCGAAGTAGTGGGCCGCCGCATTGGCCACCGTCAGCGCCAACAGGCCCGCTATGGCCACCCACAGCAGCTGTTGCGGCTCCAGCCCGGCCGCACCGATGGCCCGCAGGAATTCGTTCTGGCTCGCCCCGCCCGGGGACTTGAGCACATCATCGACGATGATCTTCAGGGGCCACGGCAGGGCCACCTGCAGGGCAGCCGCGAGGACCACCAAGGCGGCCCCGGCAGCCAGCGCGACGGCGCGCGGTTTCAGAGCCCGGCGGAACCGCCAAAAAGTCACAAACATCCGTTGCCCCGCCCCGGGAGGCCCCCGCGCACAGGGGTGTCCGTCTCGAGCAGATCCGAGATGTCAGCGATCTCCACAGAGCGTCCTCCCCCTCTACGCAACGGGTCCGCTCAATGTCTACCCCGTGCGCCGTCCCCTGTCTAGGACACTGCGGCCCGTTCATCGCCAGCAACTGAAAGGTATGTCCACCTGCCGGCGCGGGACCCGCCGTTCGACGAGGTGCCGGTGCAGCTGAGAGAGCTTCGCTGAGCAGGGACGGGTTTAAGAACGAAAAACCCCGCCGCTCCCGTGTAAACACTGGGAACTGCGGGGTTCTAGCTGGTGGCTCCGACCGGCGTCGATCCGGTGACCTTTCGATTTTCAGTCGAACGCTCTACCAACTGAGCTACAGAGCCTAGGTGACGTGTCACCATGACGGCCGGAATTTCTTCTGGCAATCAGAGCGACCCTGACGGGACTTGAACCCGCGACCTCCGCCGTGACAGGGCGGCGCGCTAACCAACTGCGCTACAGGGCCTTGCTTGTACTGCTTTCCTTGCTTCCGCAGTATCGCTACCGCGTTTTTTCAAGGTCTTTAGCCTACCAGACTTTTTCAGCCGGCTTGACCAGTTTCCTTGCGTACCCCCAACGGGATTCGAACCCGTGCCGCCGCCGTGAAAGGGCGGTGTCCTAGGCCGCTAGACGATGGGGGCCAGGACGCCGTCCGGTAAAACCACTGCAGCAAGGGCAAAAATGTTGGGCCTAAGCCTTCCGTTTCAGCGCCCTTCGGGTTCCTCCGAACTGGACCTATAAAACTATAGGGCCAAGTTCCGGAATCTCCAAAATTGGTGCCCCAACCCGGGAATAAG
The DNA here is from genome assembly GCF_052567525.1 of Arthrobacter sp. Hor0625. Taxonomy (NCBI): domain Bacteria; kingdom Bacillati; phylum Actinomycetota; class Actinomycetes; order Micrococcales; family Micrococcaceae; genus Arthrobacter; species Arthrobacter sp. Hor0625. The sequence goes on from NZ_CP199586.1 coordinate 1,017,834, forward strand.
CTCTGGACAGCACCCCGCCGGGTAGGCCAATGATGGTCGGATGGATGCCACAGCTGCGCTGAATGAGATCGCCTTCTGGCTCGAACGCGACCGCGCCACCACCTTCAAAGTCCAGGCATTCCGCAAGGCAGCCGCCGTCATTGCGGACCTGTCTGCCGAGGAGCTGGCCGCCCGCGTGGCGGACGGCCGGCTCAAGCGGACCAAGGGCATTGGGGACCGGACCTTCGAGGTGATCTCGCAGGCGGTCGACGGCGGCGTGCCCGACTATCTGGCCGGCCTGCGGGAACGCGGCGCCGCCCCGCTGGCCGAGGGCGGCGGCGAACTGCTGGCACAGCTCCGCGGCGATCTGCACACCCACAGCGACTGGTCCGACGGCGGCTCGCCCATCGAGGCCATGCTTGAGGCGGCCGCGCTGCTGGGCCGCGAATACCTCGCCCTGACCGACCACTCCCCGACCCTGCGGATCGCCAACGGGCTCAGCGCCGAACGGCTCACCAAACAGCTGGACGTCATTGCCGGGCTCGGCACCGACGGCGGCAAGGGCGGGGGCGACAGTAAGGCCGGGGCGGCGGGGGTCCGGCTGCTCGCCGGTATCGAGGTGGACATCCTCGAGGACGGGACGCTGGACCAGGCCCCGGAACTGCTGGACCGCTTGGATCTGGTGGTGGCAAGCGTGCACTCTAAGCTCCGCTCGGACAGCCGCACCATGACCCGGCGCATGCTGGCCGGGATCGCCGATCCGCACACGCGGGTGCTGGGCCATTGCACCGGTCGGCTGCTGAACGGCTCGCGCGGCACCCGGCCGCCGTCGGACTTCGACGCCAAGCGCGTCTTCGCGGCGTGCGCGGACCATGACGTGGCCGTCGAGATCAACGCCAGGCCGGAACGGCAGGACCCGCCGGACGAGCTGATCCAGCTGGCCCTGGACGCCGGCTGCCTCTTCAGCATCGACAGCGACGCGCACGCCCCGGGGCAGCTGGATTTCCTGCAATACGGCGCGGAGCGGGCCGCGCGGAACGGCGTTCCGGCGGAGCGGATCATCACCACCTGGCCGGTGGACCGGCTGCTCGACTGGGCGCGCCGCTGACACCGGCGGAATTTTGGCGGGAAACCGTCGAGACGTGACCGATTTCCGCCAGCCGCGGCGCCCCGGCACGGGCTAGATTGGCTGCATGGCAACATCCACCGGCAGTCCCCGGCCCGACAGCATCACCCCCGCCGCCCCGGCGCCCGAGCCCGGCGCCGCGGCTCCCGCCGGCCACCCTTCCCGCCAGGCGGACCCGCCGTCCGGGCAGATCAGCCGGCTCGGGATCGCCGCCGTCGTCGTGACCGTGGTGCTCTGGGCCTCGGCGTTCGTGGGCATCCGCGCCGTCGGTCCGAGCTTCTCGCCCGGTGCGCTGACCCTGGGACGGCTGGCCGTGGCCGCCGTCGTGCTGGGCCTGGTGGTCCTCCCGACCTTCCGGAAGGCGGCCACGCTGCCCCGCGGGCGGGAATGGTGGCCGATCCTGGCATACGGCGTGATGTGGTTTGGCGGCTACAACGTCGCCCTCAATGCCGCCGAACACCTGCTCGACGCCGGCACCGCGGCGCTGCTGATCAACGTCAACCCCATCCTGGTCGCCGTCATGGCCGGCATCATCCTGAAGGAGGGCTTCCCGCGCTGGCTGATCATCGGCAGCCTGGTGGCCTTCGGCGGCGTGGCGGTGATCGCCCTCGGCTCCGGCCAGCGGTCGACGGCGGATGTGGCCGGAGTGCTGCTCTGCCTGCTCGCCGCGGCCCTGGCGGCGGTCAGCGTGATCGTACAAAAGCCGGTCCTGCGGAAGCTTCCCGCGGCCCAGGCCACCTGGTACGGCATCCTGATCGGCGCACTGTGCTGCCTGCCCTTCAGCGGCCAGCTCGCCGCCGAGCTGCAGGCCGCTCCCCTGCCGGCCACGCTGGGCCTGGTCTACCTTGGCGTCTTCCCCACGGCGATCGCGTTCACCACGTGGGCCTACGCCCTGTCCCTGATCGACGCCGGGCGGCTCGCCGCCACCACTTACCTGGTGCCCGGCACCACCATCCTGATCTCCTGGCTGGTCCTGGGCGAGATACCCACCGTCTGGGGCCTGGTGGGCGGGGCGATCTGCCTGGTCGGCGTCGCCCTGACCCGTCGCCGCCCTCGCCGCCGCACCCAGGCCGGGGCGTAGGATTCCGGCATGCCAGTTTCCCTGCCGCCCGGGCTGCCGATCCTGCCGTCCGGAGACGACGACGGCGGACCCGGCGCGCAGCTGCCCGCCGGCGAACCGTTCCCCATGTCGGAGGACGACTTCGAGGCGGCAGTCACCGATGCCTTGGACCGGATCCCGGCCGAGCTGGCCAGGACCATGGACAACGTCGCCGTCTTCATTGAGGACGATTACGTCCCGCAGCCCGGCGAAGACCCGGACACGGTGCTGCTGGGCCTCTATGAAGGGGTGCCGCTGACCGAGCGGGATTCCTGGTGGGACGCGGGCTCGCTGCCGGACCGCATCGTCATCTACCGCCAGCCGATCCTGGAGCTGTGCTCGTCCCGCGAAGACGTGGTCGAGGAAGTCACAGTCACCGTGGTCCATGAGATCGCGCACCACTTCGGCATCAGCGACGAGCGGCTGCACGAACTGGGCTGGGGGTAGCCCGGCCGTCCCGGCTTCCCACGAGCGGCGCAGCGTCCGCCCTGCCCGGCTGCCCGGATGCGCCCTTGCCTGCACGGGCGGCTAGCCTTTAACCCATGGGACACGACCACAGCCATTCGCACGGCATCACGGCCACCGGGAAGCACCGGAAGCGCCTGGTCGCCGTCCTGGGCATCACGTTGTCCGTGGTCCTGATCCAGGTCGCGGGGGCTTTGTTTTCCGGGTCCCTGGCGCTGCTGGCCGACGCCGGGCACATGCTCTCCGACGCCGCCGGCGTGTTCATCGCGCTGCTGGCCGCCTGGATCGCCGCGCGGCCCGCGAGCGACCAGCGGACCTACGGCTACCAGCGGGCCGAGGTCCTGGCGGCCCTGGCCAACGCCCTGGTGCTGATCGTCATCTCCGTCGTCATCTTCACGGAAGCCCTGCGCAGGCTTGGCTCGGCCCCCGAGGTGCACACCGACGTCATGCTGTTCGCCGCCGTGCTGGGCGCGGTGGCCAACCTGGTCTCGCTGCTGATCCTCCGCGGCGCGCAGAAGGAAAGCCTCAATGTCCGCGGCGCCTACCTTGAGGTGCTCGGTGACCTGCTGGGTTCCTTCGCCGTCATCGCCGCCGCCGTCGTCATCATGGTGACCGGCTACCAGGCGGCGGACACCATCGCGTCGATCCTGATCGCGCTGATGATCCTGCCCCGCGCCTGGCACCTGCTGCGCGACGTCGTGGACGTGCTCCTTGAGGCCACCCCCAAGGGTGTGGACGTCCAGATGATCCGCGAGCACATCATGTCCGTCGACGGCGTCGTGTCCGTCCACGACATCCACATCTGGACCATCACGTCCGGTGTCCCGGTCTTCTCTGCCCACGTCGTCGTGGAGGACGAGGCGCTGGGCGCGCGCGGGGCGGACCGGGTGCTGGACAAGCTGGTGACCTGCCTCGGATCGCATTTCGATACCGAGCACTGCACCTTCCAGCTCGAACCGGCCACGCATGCGGAGCACGAGGCCCACCAGCACGCCTAAGGCCGGACCGCCCTAGGACAGGATGTCTTTGGTCGCGAGCCGGGCGTAAGCCAGCGCGCCGAACACCGCCACGTAGCCGGCCTGCAGCAGGGCGTTGGCGGCAAAGGAATCCCAGACCACGGGCTGGCGCAGCAGATCGGCGAAGTCGAGCCAGCGGTGGCTGAAGAGCCACGGGTGCAGCCAGTCAAGCTGCGGCAGCGCGTCCGCAACCTGGGTGACGACCGCCAGGACCACCGTGGCCGCCATTGCGCCGACGGGCACGTCGGTGAGGGTGGACATGAACAGTCCGACGGCGGCCAGGCCCACGAGCGATACGGCCAGGTACGCGGCGATCAACAGCAGCCGCCCCACCGCCTCGGCGGGTCCGATCGAGTCCCCGGACAGCAGGGTCACTGGCCCCACAGGGAAGAGCACGGCTCCGATGCCGGCCCCGACGAGGGCGATCGTGAACGGTGCCGCGATGGCGAACACCACGGCGCCGGCGTACTTGACCAGCAGCAGCCGGCCCCGGCCGGCGGGGCCTGCGAGAAGGTAGCGGAGGGTGCCCAGACCGGCCTCGCCCGCCACCGTGTCTCCGGCCACCACGCCGATCGTGAGCGGCAGGAAGAGCGGGACAGCGACGAGCATGGCCGTGATGCCGACGAAGAGCCCGTTCTGGCTGATCCGGTCCAGGAAGGCAGGGCCCCGTCCGGGCGGGACCGCCGAGGAGAGCCGCACCGCGACGGCGATCAGCACCGGGACGGCGGCGAGCGCGAGCAGCATGGCCCAGGTCCGGCGGCGCCGGAACAGCACGCCGAGCTCGGAGCCGAGCAGCCGCAGCCCGGGCAGGGATGTCGGCACGGAACCAGCCGGCCTCCGGTCATTGGGCAACGTCGAACCCCTCCCCCGTCAGTTCAACGAAGCGGTCCTCGAGGCTGCCCTGCTCCACGGTGAAGCCCCGGACCCGGACTCCCTCCGCCACCAGCGCCGCAACGAGGGTTTCCGGCGCCGGGGTGTCCGGCCCGGCCGGCAACCGGGCGCGCAGCACCGCCCCGTCCGGCGCATTGCCGGGCGAACCGCCGTTGAACCCGCCGCCGTCGGACGTCAACCCGAAGCGGGCCAGCACCGCCGCGGCACCACCGGGATCCGGGGTCACCAGCCGCACCCTCGGCTGGCCGGCCTGCCGCAGCTCCGCCAGGGCACCTTGCGCCACGAGCCGTCCGGCGCTCATGATCGCCGCGTGGGTGCAGATCTGCTCCACCTCCGCGAGCAGGTGGCTGGAGACAAACACGGTGGCCCCGTCCGCTGCCAGTGACCGGACCAGGTGCCGGACCTCCCGGGTGCCCTGCGGGTCCAGCCCGTTCGTCGGCTCGTCCAGGACCAGCAGCTCCCGGGGCGCCAGCAGGGCGTTGGCGATCCCCAGCCGCTGCTTCATCCCGAGCGAATAGGCCCGCACCTTCTTGTCCGCCGCGTGCGCCAGGCCCACCCGTTCCAGGGCGGTGCGCACCCGCGCCTGCCGCGTCCGGGTTGGAGCGTCCGGATCCGCGGCATCGAAGCGCTGCAGGTTCGCGGCCCCGGAGAGGAACGGGTAAAACGCCGGCCCCTCGACCAGGGCACCGACCCGGGGCAGCACGGTGCGCAGCTGCCGCGGCATCTCCTGGCCGAGGACCCGGACCGACCCGCCGGAGGCTGCGGCCAGCCCCAGGAGGATCCGGATGGTGGTGGTCTTGCCGGAGCCGTTGGGGCCCAGGAACCCGAACACCGAACCCCGGGGAACGGCCAAATCGATCCCGTCGACCGCCAGTTGCCGGCCGAAGCGCTTGCTCAGGCCCCGTGTCTCGATGCTCAGTTCGGCGGGCGGCGCGTCAGGAACCGCGACCCCCGCGACGGTGGCCGCCGGCGCGGCGGGGCCGACGCCGGTCACCGGCCGGCGGCCACGGCCTGGAGCCGCTCCAGCGGGACGGAGACAGCCAGGACGCGCCCGTCGTCGAGGATCAACACGTTCAGCAAGGCGGTGGAAAGCAGCTTGCCGCCGGGAACGGGGACCGCGGCCTTCGCCAGCAGCGCGGCGGCGTCGCCGTTGCCGCCCTGCTGCCGGGCTGCGTCGGCGGCAAACGCCCCCGCGGGCAGTTCGACGACCGACTCCCAACCCGTGCCACTGACCTTGGCCTCGCCCTTCGGATGTACCTTGCCGTGCGCGTTAGGGCCGGGCCGCTTCGTGTCTCCGGCCCTGTGGTCCGGCACCGGCAACTCCTTGACGGCGGCACCCTGGGGCGGGCTGAACCGGAAGACAGAGGCATCGGGGGCCTCGAGGGAGAGTTTGCTGAACGCGACGCTGAACGCCGGCTCCGATTGTCCCCGGGCTTTCACCTGCACGCCCAGCGGCATGCCGTTGCGGCCATCGACCGAAATCTCCACGGCAGCCAGCAGGCTGGTGGAGGACCGCGGTGTCAGCACCAGCCGGTACGCCGCGCGGCCGGCAACCTCGGCTTCGGGCCCGACGGTGACGTCACTGCTGCGCCCGAGCCGGGCCAGCAGCGCCTCGGCGAGCCGGTCCGGCTGGGGGACGGCATCCTGGCGCGGTTCCGGCCGGGTACCGGCCGGCAGCTTCGCATGCGCCGCGGTGTTGTCCTTGGAGTTGTAGAACCAGAGATCCTGCCCGTTCCGGACCACGTTCCGCTCGGCGAACCGGTCCAGGACCTGGATCCGGGCCTGCTCCGGCCCGCCCCGGTAGACCCGGGCGGTGTGCGGCCCGGTCAGGAGCTCCAGCCAGGCGGTATCGCCCCCGGCGCTTGCCGGCGGCAGTTCCGGCAGGCCCAGGCTGGAAGTTTGCTCCACGGTTCCGGAGAAGGCCGCGTCCCGGTGCCCGGTGACCAGGGCCAGCACCTGCGCAGGTGACTTGTCGGGCAGCGGGTCCCCGGCGTTGGCCGGCAGTGAACCCGCCAGCACCCCGGCGGCAATTACAGCGGGAACGGTTGCGGCTGGCAGCCAGCGCAACCACTTGCGGGTCATTACGACCGCGCTCCGTCATGGCAGCTCATACCTCAAGGTTACGCCTGTCCCGGGCGGGGATCACCGGGGGCGGCGTCACTGGCGGCGCCGGATCCGGCGCCGCCAGTGGCCGGTCAGGAGCCGAGCATCGGGCCGAAGCTGGGCCGGTCGGCCAGCCGCGGGTCCTCCCGGTCCGGGACGACCATGACCGGCCCCTTGGCGTGGTGCAGGATCCCGTCGGAGGTGGATCCGAGCAGCATTCCGGCGAAGCCGCCCCGGCCCCGGGTGCCGACCACCACGAGTTCAACATGCCGGCTGGCGTCCACGAGGATGTCCACCGGGGAGCCGTCCACCAGTTCGGTCTGGACCTCCAGCCGGGGGAAGTGGCTCTTGAGCCATGCCACCCCGGCGTCGAGCTGGACCCGGATATCGGCGAACAGGGCCTCGCGGTCCATCGGGGCCGGCACCCAGGCGAGCGATCCGCTGTACTGCGGCACGGCGCAGACCAGGCGCAGCGGCGTGGAGAGGCGTTCGGCCTGGGCCGCGGCTTCGAGCACCGCAACCCGGGCCTGGTCCGAGCCGTCCACGCCGACGACCACGACGTTTTCCACCGGCTGGGTGCCGGCCTTCTCCCGCTCGGCCCGGACGTGTTTGTCGTCGGTGGTTTCGCCCAGCCGGTCGCCGCAGACCAGCGGCACCGTGACCGTGGGGCACTTGGCGTGGGCGGGAAGCGCGCTGCTGACCGAGCCGAGGAGGCGGCCCACGAAGCCGCCGCGGCCGCGGGTGCCGAACACCAGCAGTTCTGCGCTCTCTGACAGCTCCAGCAACACCCCGGAGGCGTCGCCGTTTTCCACCGAAGCGTCGACGTCGATGCTGTACCGCGCCACCTTGTCCAGCGCCTGCTTCAGGATGGCCTCGGCTCCTTCGCGGATCACGGAGTCATCGACCGTGGCGTAGCCGCCGTCCAGGCCGGATGCGGCGAAGACCGGCACGGAGTAGGCGGTGACGATGTGGAGCGGACGGCCCCGCCGCTGCGCCTCGCGGGCGGCCCAGACGAGGGCGCAATGGCTGTGGTCGGAACCATCCACGCCGACGACGATGCCCCCTGGCGCCGAACGCGCCCCAGCGGAGTCTCCGGCCGAATCCGGGTGCACCTGTTCTCGGGCCATGGGGTCCGCCTCCTCGCGTCTCGTGGCTGTGTTGCGGCTATTCTGCCAGAAGTGCCGCGGTGCGGCGCGCAGGGCGCCGGGAGCCGGAAAACGGGGAAACAACCGGTCCCGGAGCAACCCTGTTCAGGGCGCAGAATCTTGGGTATCCTCTGAGGCGTTACTAAACCGAGACTCGTCTTTCAGATCGCCGCTTCCGGGTGAAGCGCGGCTGGGCAGCCGGGGAAGGACGTTCCGGGATTGGCCCGGAACCGGCGTTATTCGAGGAAGGACTCCGCAGTGTCGAGCATGCCTGTTTGCGGCGGAATCGAGCGGACCAGCGCCGTGGTAATCGGCACCGGCCTGTCCGGGCTGGCGGTAGCCAGCGAGCTGCAGCGCCGCGGGGTGGAAGCCATCGTGGTGGACGGACTCGACCTGCTGGGCGCCGGCAACCCGGCCAACACCTCGTCGCTGCAGCGGTGCGATGCGGCGGACGCCGCCACCCTCCGGGAGCGCAACGAGATCCTGCGCCACCTGCGGAACTACGCTGCCAGCCACAACCTTGATGTCCGGAACAACGTCCGCGCCCTGCAGCTGGACCACCTCGACGCCGACGGCCCGCTGGCCGGCGGACACGGGCTGCCCGTCCCGGGGAATGCCGCCCAGCACTGGGCGGTCAGCACCCCGGGCGGTATCCTCTACGCGGACCACCTGGTGCTGACCCGCTGCGCGCACAGCCAGCTGCGGCGGATGCTGGCCGAGCTTGGCGTGGCCGCCGGCCAGAACCTCATGGCCGCCATGCACGCCATCGGGATGTACCTTGTCGGGGTGGGTGAGCTGATCACCCCGACGCCGAAGGAAGTGCTGCGCCAGGCGAAGCTCGTCGGCCAGGCCATCTCCGCGAAGGTCAACTCCGACGGCATGCCCGCCCTGCTTCCGGGCGGGCTGGCACTGCCCGCCTAGGCCCGGAAGCCCGGGCCGGGCTCAGCCCGCGGGCTCCGCCTCCTGGTTAGTCCCGCGGCCCCTCGCCCGGGGCGCTGCCGGCGCGCGCGCCGTCGTCGCCGCCCCGGTCATCGAGGCGACGCTTGGCCATCAGGCCCAGGGCCACGAGGATGCCCACGGCCACGGCAACGAAGATCACAATGCTCCACGGGAAGGGCTGCGAAGCGTCGGGCGCCGGCGTGGGCGCCACGGTGGTTCCCGGCTGGGCGGTTCCCAGCGTGGGGACATTGCCGGCCGCGGGGGCCGTGCCGGCCGCCGGCGACGTGGCCGGCGTCGTGCTTCCGCTTGCCGGTGCGGCCGCGGTGAAGGTGAAGGTCCCCTCGACGGGGTGGCCGTCGGAGCTGGATACCCGCCACTGCACGGTGAAGGCCCCGGCCGGTGCGCCCTCCTTAAGCTTCTGGGACACCACGTTGTCCTGGATCTCGACCGCACCGTCGGCCCAGTTGGTGCCGGCGCCGTCGCTGACCTTGACCTGGGTGCCCAGTGCCAGGGGTGGCTCACTCATGGTGAGTTCGACCTGCTGCGGCGGGACCGGAACGGACGCACCGTCGGCCGGGCTGGTCGATCCGACGGCGTCGTGCGCCGACGCCGGCGCCGCTCCGAGCAGGACTGCCGACAGGAGGACGGCGGCTGCAAGGATGGCCCTGAGTACGGCGTGGGGAAGCTGGCGGATGCTGGGCATGACGAAGGCACTCCTTGATGTTGGCTTCCTTACAGACTAGGCGAGATTGGCGGGGCGGTGCGCCCGGGCCTAATAGGATTTAGGTGACACCCTTTTTCCCTCCCGGAGGACCAATGCTTAAGCAGGGCTCTGCACTCGACCGGTATTTCAAGATTTCCGAGCGGGGGTCGAACTTCTCGCGCGAAATCCGCGGCGGGTTCGCCACCTTCTTCGCCATGAGCTACATCGTGGTGCTCAATCCGCTGATCCTCTCCGGCGCCGATTCCTCCGGCGGCACGCTCGGGTTCCCGGCAGTGGCAGCCGTCACCGCCTTCGCGGCCGGCATCCTGACCATCCTGATGGGCGCCTGGGCCAAGCATCCCTTCGCCCTGGCCACCGGGCTGGGCGTCAACGCCTTCGTCGCGGTCACCGTCGCGACCAACCCGGGCCTGACCTGGCCGGACATGATGGGCCTGGTGGTCCTCTCCGGCGTCACCATGCTGATCCTGGTGCTCACGGGCTTCCGGACCGCGGTCTTCAAGGCCGTTCCGGAGGGGCTGAAGACGGCGATCGTGGTCGGCATCGGCCTGTTCATCGCCCTGATCGGCCTGGTCAACGCCGGCTTCGTCCGCCGCATCCCCGACGTCGCCGGCACCACGGTCCCGGTCGGCCTTGGCTTCGACGGCAAGCTCCTGGGCTGGCCCACGCTGGTGTTCGTCGTCGGCCTGGTCCTCACCATCGCCCTCGTGGTGCGGAAGGTCAAGGGCGCCATCCTGATCGGCATCGTCACCTCCACCATCCTCGCCGTGATCCTGGAATTCACCCTGCACATCGGGCCCAGCTTCGACGGCAAGAACTTCAACCCGCAGGGCTGGTCCCTGGTGGCCCCGAAGTTCACCGAGTGGGCCGCACCTGACCTGTCCCTGATCGGCAAGGCCAACCCGTTCGGCGCGTTCGAACACCTCGGTTTCGTGGCCGCGACCCTGCTGGCCTTCGTGATCCTGCTGAGCATCTTCTTCGACGCCATGGGCACCATGGTGGGCCTGGCCACCGAGGCCGGCACCATCGACAAGGACGGCAACATCCCGAACGTGGACCGTGTGCTGCAGATCGATGCCCTCGGCGCGATCGTCGGCGGCGGCGCGTCCGTGTCCTCCAACCAGATCTACGTTGAATCCGGCGCCGGCATCGGCGAAGGCGCCCGCACCGGCCTGGCCTCGATCGTCACCGGCCTGCTGTTCCTGGTCGCCATGTTCTTCACCCCGCTGATCAACCTCGTCCCGTTCGAGGCCGTGGCTCCGGCGCTCGTCGTCGTCGGCTTCATGATGGTCTCCCAGGTCGGCAAGATCGACTGGCAGGACTGGGGCATCGCGATCCCCGCCTTCCTGACCTTCACCCTCATGCCGTTCACCTACTCGATCGCCAACGGCCTCGGCGCCGGCTTCATCTCCTTCGTGCTGATCCGCCTCTTCCAGGGCCGCGCCCGCGAAGTGCACCCGCTGATGTGGGCCGTGGCCGCCGCGTTCCTGCTGTTCTTCGGCATCGGTCCGATCGAGGCGGCGCTCGGCATCCACTAGGATCCCCGCGCGCCGTCCCCTCCGCCGAGATGACAGATCGCGGCAGTGTTTCTCGAAAACACTGCGGTGAACTGTCATCTCGGCGGCATTTAAGGGAGTTTCCGGGATTTCGGACACTCCGACGGCGGCGCTGCTGGTTTTCCGGCCCGGCCTGCTGTGAGCTTGGAGCATGCCTTCCGCCACCACTACCGTCGATGTTCCGCCGCAGCCCTGGACCGGGAGGTTCGACGGCGACGGCGCCGAACACCGCCGCTGGTGGCAGGCCGTGACGCCCTTCGCCCAGCCTTCGACGCAGCACCGCGGGCCCGGCCAGGCCGGCGCCCGGCCCGCCGTCATCCTCGGTTTCGGCAGCGACGCCGGCGTGCGGCGCAACAAGGGCCGGGCAGGGGCGGCGGCGGCCCCGGCAGCTCTCCGGGCGGCACTGTCCCCGCTCGCCTTCCACCTCGACCGCGACGTCCACGACGCCGGCGACGTCACCGTGGCCGGCGACGCGCTGGAGGCCGGGCAGGCGCGCGCCGGGCTCGCCATCACGGGGCTGCTCGACGCCGGCGCCCTCCCCGTGGTCCTGGGCGGCGGCCACGAGACCGCGTTCGCGAGCTACCTGGGCGTGGCCGGCTCCGCCGCGGTCCGCGAAGGCCTCCGGGTGGGCGTGCTGAACCTCGATGCCCACTTCGACCTCCGCGACGAGCCGGTACCCAGCTCCGGCACCCCGTTCCTGCAGATGGCCCGGGCCGAGGCCGCCGCGGGCCGGGAACTGACGTACGCCGTCGTCGGGATCTCCGAACCGAACAACACCGCCGCGCTGTTCCGGACCGCTGCGGAACTGGACGTGGACTACCTGCTGGATGAGGACTGCTCCGCGGAGGCGGCGCAGGCTTTCGTGGCCGCGTTCCTCGCGCAGGTGGATGCCGTGCACCTGACGATCGACCTCGACGTGCTGCCGGCATCCGTGGCGCCGGGCGTCAGCGCGCCCGCGGCCTACGGCGTCCCGCTGCCGGTGATCAGCGCCGTCTGCCGCCAGATTGCTGCGAGCGGGAAGCTGCTGCACCTGGACGTCGCGGAACTGAACCCCGAATTCGACGTCGACGGCCGCACCGGGAAGGTCGCCGCGCGGCTGGTCAACACGCTGCTGCGGTAGCCGCCGGGGCCGGCGGACCGCCGCCCCGCGCCGCCGGAGGGGCCGCTCAGATGGCCGTATGCGGGGCCTGGCCCTCGTCGCCGTGCTTTTCCACCGCGCGGCGCTCGCGCAGCCGGTCCAGCCGGTTCATCACCGGCGCGGTGGTGGCCCCGTGCAGCACGATGGACATCGCCACCACGAGGGCCACGAAGGCCCAGAGCTCCTGGGCCTGGGCGCCGAAGTTCCCGTGGCCCAGGGCGAAGGCAAGATAGTAGAGCGAGCCGATGCCGCGGATTCCGAAGAAGGCGATGGCGATCCGTTCCCGCGGCCCGGTCTTGCCCCGGGCCAGTCCGATCCAGCCGGCCAGCGGGCGCACCAGCAACAGGAAGGCCAGCGCCACCAGCACCTCGGCCCACCCGATCCCGGCCAGCAGGCCGCGGGCAATCGCCCCGCCCAACAGGACCAGGATCACCACGGTCAGAAGCCGCTCGAGCTGCTCCACGTAGGAGTGCATGACCCGGTGGAACCCGTGGGTGCGTTCGGCGGCACGGATGGTGACGGCGCAGACAAAGACGGCGACAAAGCCGTACCCCTCGGCAAGCTCCGTCACACCGTAGGCCAGGAACGTCGCCGCCAGCGCGACGAACCCCTCGGAGTGGTTGGACAGCCGGATGCTCTCATGCCGGGCGGAGAAGAACAGCCGGCCCAGGAGCTTCCCGGTACCAATGCCCAGCAGCACGCCGATCACGATCCGCCAAAGCACGTCCACGGCCAGCCAGTTCCCCAGCCAGCCCGACGGCGCGGCGCCGACAAAGCTGATGGCGATGGCCAGGTAGACGAACGGGAAGGCGAGCCCGTCGTTCAGCCCGGCTTCGGAGGTCAGCCCAAAGCGGATCTCATCCTCGCGCTCGGTTGCCTCATCCTCGTCGGCCGGTTCCCCCACCTGCACCTCGGAGGCCAGCACGGGGTCGGTCGGGGCCAGCGCGGCCGCGACGAGGAGCGCTGCGCCGAGGCCGAGTCCCAGGAACCAGAGCCCGAGCAGGGTCAGCCCGATGATGCACAGCGGCATGGCCAGGCCCAGCATCCGCCAGGTCGTCGACCAGCGGCGGAGCCCCACGGGCCGGTCCAGCGCCAGCCCGGCGCCCATGAGCGAGATGATGACGCAGACCTCGGTCAGGTGCGTGACGAACTCCCCGTGCTGCAGGGGGTCCGGGTTGGGCAGGCCGGGCATCAGGGTGAATGCCAGCATGCCCGCGCCCAGGAACACCATGGGCATCGAGAGCGGCATGTTGCGCAGCAGCTTGGGCAGCACGGCCGCGACGAAAACCGCGATTCCCGCCGCAACGAACGCGACGCTGGGTCCTTCAAACATGGGTACGCCCTCCTGCCGCGACCGGGAGCGTCCCCGGAATGGGTCGGGGCGCCGTTCCAGACAGAACGGCGCCCCTCACTCCCCAAGATATACCGCTGACTGCACACTATCCGCCCAAGGCTGGGACGCCACGCCGCAGCCATTAGAATAGAGGGTGGCCAACCGGCCTGATTCTAGGAAAGACCAGTTTATGAACACACACACCATGCGGACCGAGGCCTCCGAGGCCACGTCCATCAAGCTCTCGTTCGCCAGCGCCCACGAGGTCCACCATGGCCTCGAAAACGCCGTCAACACGCTGATCGCCTCGGCCGCCCGGGACCGCCGCTGCGGGATCACCGTCACCCGGCACGAGCCGGGCGCGTACACCGTGGCGCTCGACGAGACGGTTCCCTTCGGCGAAACCCGCGAGGCTGCCGCCGCGTAGTTCCACCGGTCCCACCTGGGGCAGACGAGGCAGGGGCCGGCGGGGATCATTCCCCGCCGACCCCTGCCTTTTGTTGTTGCCGCCTAGCTCCGCCGCACCTGGACGCCGTCGGACTTGAGGAACAACTGTGCCTCCGACGGCGCCTCGGGCACCAGCCAGAGCACGTTGCCGCTGGAGGACACTTCCTCCACGTCCCCGGCCGCCAGAACCTGCGCGTGCTTGACGATCTCCACCCGGTCCCCGGCCCGCAGGCTCTTCCAGTCGGTTACCGTGGCGGCGAACGCCGTGCGCCTGGACAGAACCGTCCCGCGTGCTTTCATGAACTTCTACCCCTTTGTAGGTTCCTGTTTGTAGTTTTGTGCCACAACGTCATTGGTGTGGTCTTGGTCATATTCCTACTACATTTCCGGCGCCGGCGCCCGCCGTGTTGCCGAACATTTACGCCCGGACCGGAAATGTCGTTCCGCCCCGTATTTTCTTTGTTTTCAGGCCAGATTTCCGACGGCGGATTCGGCGGCTGCGCGGACCGCGCCGGAACCGACCAGCCGATCCGCGGCTTCCAGCTCGGGCGAGAGGAACCGGTCGGTGCCCGGGCCCTCGACGACCTCGCGGAGCGCCGCGATAACGGCGGACCCGGCCGGGCCCGGCGTCAGTTCGCCGCCGGAGAGCTGGGTGCGGATATCCAGGGCCCGGGCGGAGGTCACCAGCTCGATGGCCAGGATCCGCCGCAGGTTCTCCACCGCGCGGCGGAGTTTGCGGGCAGCGTGCCAGCCCATCGACACGTGGTCCTCCTGCATCGCCGAGCTCGGGATCGAGTCCACCGATGCCGGGACGGCCAGCCGCTTGTTGTCCGAGACCAGCCCGGCCTGGGTGTACTGGGCGATCATCAGGCCCGAATCGACGCCGGGATCCGCGGCCAGGAAGGCTGGCAGGCCGTGCGAGCGGGCCGGGTCCAGCATCCGGTCGGTGCGGCGCTCGGCGATGGAGCCCAGGTCGGCGACGGCGACGGCAAGGAAGTCCAGCACGTAGGCCACCGGGGCACCGTGGAAGTTGCCGTTGGAGCTGACCCGCCCGTCCGGCAGGACCACCGGGTTGTCGATCGCGGCGGCCAACTCGCGGGAGGCCACGAGGGCGGCGTGGTCGACGGTATCGCGGACCGCTCCGGCCACCTGGGGGGCGCAGCGCAGCGAGTAGGCGTCCTGGACCCGGGTGTCGTTGACCCGGTGCGAGGCCACGATCGGGGAGTTGGCGAGCACCCGCAGCATGTTGTCCGCGGACGCGGCCTGCCCCGGGTGCGGGCGGAGCGCGGCGTGCAGCTCGGGCAGGAACACCTGGTCGGTGCCGAGCAGCGCCTCGACGCTGAGCGCGGCGGTGATGTCCGCCGTCGTGAGCAGCTGGCGGAGGTCCGCGATGGCCATCAGCAGCATGCCCAGCATGCCCTCGGTGCCGTTGACCAGCGCGAGGCCTTCCTTCTCGGCCAGGGTCACCGGCTCGATGCCGTGCGCGGCGAGCAGCTCGGCGACCGGCCGTGTTCCGGCGGCGCCGTACAGTTCGCCGTCGGGGCCGGTGGCTTCGCCTTCGCCCATCAGCACGAGGGCCACATGGGAGAGCGGGGCGAGATCGCCGGAGCAGCCGAGCGACCCGAACTCGCGGACCACCGGGGTGATGCCGGCGTTCAGGACATCGACCATGGTCTGCAGCACTACAGGCCGGACGCCGGTGCGGCCGGAGGCGAGGGTCTTGGCGCGCAGGAACATGATGCCGCGGGCCACTTCGCGTTCCACCGCCGGACCCATGCCGGCGGCGTGGCTGCGGATCAGGGACTTCTGCAGCTGGGTGCGCAGTTCGGTCGGGATGTGCCGGTTGGCCAGGGCGCCGAAGCCGGTGGAGATCCCGTAGGCCGGGACCTCGCTGTGGGCGAGGTCGTCAATGTGCGCGCGGACTTTCGCGACGGCGTCGAGGGCGTCCTGGGCGATGGTCACGTGCGCGCCGTGGCGGGCGACGGCGACGACGTCCTCGGGGGTGACGCCGCTGGAACCGAGGGTGACGGTGAGCGGTTCGTGGGTTGTGACGGTCATTTCGACCTTCCTGAATTTGAGGGTGTGGTCCTGGGAGCCTCGTCGATTGCTCCGTAGGTGCCCTTTTGAGGGCTCAAAACGGCGATTACGGAGCAATCGACGGCGATGGGGGCTGGGTTAGCGGGATTCGCTCATGGGGATGCGGACGCCGCGTTCCTTGGCGACTTCGACGGCGCGGTCGTAACCGGCGTCGGCGTGGCGGATGACACCCATGCCGGGGTCGTTGGTGAGGAGGCGTTCGAGCTTCTGCGCCGCGAGGTCGGTGCCGTCGGCGACGGAGACCTGGCCGGCGTGGATCGAACGGCCGATGCCGACGCCGCCGCCGTGGTGCAGGGAGACCCAGGTGGCGCCGGAGGCGGTGTTGAGCAGGGCGTTCAGCAACGGCCAGTCGGCGACCGCGTCGGAGCCGTCGGCCATGGCCTCGGTTTCACGGTACGGGGAGGCGACGGAGCCGGAGTCGAGGTGGTCGCGGCCGATCACGATGGGCGCCTTGACCTTGCCGTCCTTGACGAGCTGGTTGAACAGCAGCCCGGCCTTGGCGCGGTCGCCGTAGCCCAGCCAGCAGATCCGCGCCGGCAGGCCCTCGAATTCGACCCGCTCGGCGGCGGCGTCGATCCAGCGGTGCAGGTGCTTGTTCTCCGGGAAGAGCTCCTTGATCGCCGCATCAGTGACCGCGATGTCCTCGGGGTCACCGGAGAGGGCCACCCAGCGGAACGGGCCCAGGCCCTCGCAGAACAGCGGGCGGATGTAGGCCGGGACGAAGCCGGGGAATTCGAAGGCGCGCTCGTAGCCGCCCTTGCGGGCCTCGTCGCGGATCGAGTTGCCGTAGTCGAAGACCTCGGCGCCGGCGTCCTGGAACTCGACCATGGCCTGGACGTGCCGGGCCATCGAGGCCTGGGCCTTCTTGGTGAAGCCTTCCGGGTCGGCCGCGGCTTCGCGGTGCCATTCCTCGACCGTGATGCCCTCGGGCAGGTAGCTCAGCGGGTCGTGGGCCGAGGTCTGGTCCGTGACGATGTCCACGGTGAGCTCGCCGGCGTTGTGCCGGCGCAGGATCTCGGGGAAGACCTCGGCGGCGTTGCCGACGTAGCCCACGGACCAGCCGCGGCGCTCTTCCTTGGCCTTCAGGACCTTGGCGATTGCGGCGTCGAGGTCGGTTTCGACCTCGTCGAGGTAGCGTTTGCCGGCGCGGCGGCGCAGCCTGGTCTCGTCGACGTCGACGATCAGGCAGGCGCCCTCGTTGAGGGTCACGGCGAGCGGCTGCGCGCCGCCCATGCCGCCGCAGCCGCCGGTGAGGGTCAGCGTGCCGGCGAGGGTGCCGTTCTCGTCGCCGGTGAGTTTGCGGGCGATCGCGGCGAACGTCTCGAAGGTGCCCTGCAGGATGCCCTGGGTGCCGATGTAGATCCAGGACCCGGCGGTCATCTGGCCGTACATCATCAGGCCCTCGGTCTCGAGCCGGCGGAATTCGGGCCAGGTGGCCCAGTCGCCGACGAGGTTGGAGTTGGCCAGCAGCACCCGGGGGGCCCATTCGTTGGTGCGGAAGACGCCGACGGGCTTGCCGGACTGCACCAGCAGGGTCTCATCCTTTTCCATGGTTTCCAGGGTGCGGGTGATGGCGTCGAACGCGGCCCAGGACCGGACCGCGCGGCCGGTGCCGCCGTAGACCACCAGGTCATCGGGGCGTTCGGCGACCTCGGGGTCCAGGTTGTTCATCAGCATGCGCAGCGGGGCTTCGGTCTGCCAGCTCTTGGCGGTGAGCTCGGTGCCGCGGGCTGCTTTGACCGGGCGGGCACCGGTGGTGAAATCGGCGGGTGCCATGGGGGCTCCTTCGTTGTCTCGTGTGGTTCCGGGAAGAGGTTCTGTATCAACTAAAGCCTGTCCTGAACCCCGCAAACAGAGGGTTTCGGACGGCACTGTCCGGGATACCAGACCCGCCTGACGCGGGCTGGATGCGCTTCGGCGGCCGCGCGCCGGAGCTACTGCGGTCCGGCGGGCTCCGGCGTCCGTGGATCCTGAGCGAGAGCTCGTCGGCGACTTTCTTGATCCGCGCGGCCAGCACCGGCCATTGGTCCGCGGGCAGCTTGTCCTCCAGGAACGTCACGGCGACGGCGGCCGTCGGCCAGCCGGTGTGGTCCGTGACGGCGGCCGCGATCGAGCCGAAGCCCGGGGTGACCTCGCCGTGCTCGGTGGCGTAGCCGCGCTGCCGGACCTGGTCCAGGTGCGAGGACAGCGTGGAGTACTTGGTTATCGGCGATTCGGTCTCGTGCCGGGAACTGAAGGCCGCGGCGTTCGGGTACAGCGCCCGGACCTGGGATTTCGGCAGCGCGGCCAGGATGGCGCGGCCGCTCGCGGTGAGGTGGCTGGGCAGCCGGACGCCGACGTCGGTCACCAGCGAGGGGCGGTTTTTCGCCCGTTCCTCGACGATGTACAGCACGTCCCGTCCGTGCAGGACGGCCAGATGGGCGCTCTCTCCGATCACGTCCACAAGCGAGGCGAGCATGGGCCGGCCGAGCCTGGAGAGCGGCTCCTGGCGGGAGTAGGCGGAGCTGAGTTCGAAGGCGCTGATGCCAAGGCCGTAGCGCTGCTCCTCGTGCAGGTGCAGCACAAAGCCGTTCGCCTCCATCACGCCGAGCAGGTGGTAGACGCTGGACCGCGGCAGCCCCAGCGTGGTGGCGATGTTCGACGCCGCCATCGGCCCGCGTTTTGAGGCCAGCAGTTTTAGGATGCGCAGCGTATTTTCGGCCGCCGGCACCTTGGAAGCGGCTCTGGCGACCGGCCTGGCGGCCTGCCTGGGCGCGGTGCCGGGCGTTTCCCGGGGCGGGGTGGCTGCAGTCATGTGGTCCTCTTCGGCGTCGAGTGGTGTCCGGTATCCCGTACTTAAGGATGCACCCGGCTCCGGGCCCAGGCGGCACGAGGGTTGATCGCGGTGTCTGTAATACCAGACGATGCCTGGCGCTGCCGCGTCCGGGAGGCAACCACTTGAGTATGTTCGGCCGCGGGCCAAGTAGCCCTCTGAAAAGAAGAGGTAAATGTTACTCGTGTTACTGGTGTGCCTTGTCCCTACGCTTGCGGAACGGGGGCACCGGAACACAGGCGGCAAGGCTGGGGAGCCCGTCCACCCGTTCCGGTCCCCCGCGAATGAACGTCGTTCGCAGGCAAGGAGCCGTCCGATGGGCATTTCCTCAGCACATCCCGCACCTCTTCAGCCGGCGGCGCGCGTCGTACGCTTCCTGGGGCGGGCAGCCGGCCGCCTCCGCGGGGCGCACCCGCCCTTCCGGATCGGCGACGTGGTCACCGGGGACGACCCGTTCAATGGCCGCCGCACCGGAACCGTCACGGTCATCCGGGCGCCGTTTGTCGGGCTGCGCATCCCGGGCACTCCGGCCGGCACCCTGGTCTATTTCGACCACCGTGACGTCGAAGCCCTCCGCTGATTACCGGAGCGGCCAGGGCGGCCGGGCGGCCGTGCAACAGGATGTGCAGGGCACCGCAACGCCGGAACCCGCCCGGACGCTGACGTCCGGACGGGTTCCAGTGGCGGGGCGGGGGTGCCGGGATTTACCGGGCGGACCAGCCGCCGTCCATGGTGTAGCTGGCGCCCGTCACCATGCCGGCGTCGTTCGAAGCCAGCCACGCGACCAGCGACGCGACTTCCTCGGGCTCGACCAGCCGCTTGACGGCCGCCTCGGTGAGCATGATCTTGGCCAGCACCTCCGACTCCGGGATGCCGTGGACCTTGGCCTGGTCCGCGATCTGCGACTCGACCAGCGGCGTGCG
The DNA here is from genome assembly GCF_052567525.1 of Arthrobacter sp. Hor0625. Taxonomy (NCBI): domain Bacteria; kingdom Bacillati; phylum Actinomycetota; class Actinomycetes; order Micrococcales; family Micrococcaceae; genus Arthrobacter; species Arthrobacter sp. Hor0625. The sequence goes on from NZ_CP199586.1 coordinate 1,037,624, forward strand.
GACGTAGCCGGGGTTGATGCAGTTGGACGTCACGCCGTGCGCGCCGCCTTCCAGCGCCGTCACCTTGCTAAGCCCTTCCAGGCCGTGCTTGGCGGAGACGTAGGCGCTCTTGAACGGTGACGCCCGCAGCCCGTGGACCGAGGACAGGTTGATGATCCGGCCGAAGTTGTTGGCGTACATGTGCGGCAGCGCGGCCCGGATCAGCAGGAACGGGGCTTCGAGCATGAGGGTGATCAGGCGGCGGAAGTCCGCCGGATCAAAGTCCTCGATCGCGCTGATCCGCTGGATCCCGGCGTTGTTGACCAGGATGTCGCAGTCCAGGCTGAGCGTCTGCAGGGCGTCGACGTCGAGCAGGTTCACCGCCCAGGCGGTGCCGCCGACCTCGTCGGCGAGGGCGGACGCCGCGGCTTCGTCGACGTCGGCAACCACCACCTTTGCTCCCCGCGCTGCCAGGGCGCGGACGCTGGCCGCGCCGATCCCGCCCGCGCCGCCGGTAACCAGGGCCTTTCGGCCATTGAGTGAATTTTCCATTACCCAGCCTTCCATTCGTAGAGACACACGGTTCGAGTCAAACGGTCCACCGACCTCCGGTGACGAGTCAAGCAGTTCAGCGTCCGGCCGGGACCAGTCCCTCGCGTTCGGCGTCGGCCCGGTCCACGTCCTCCAGGGCGATGCCCTTGGTTTCCTTCAGGCTGAGGACGGCCGCCGTGGTGATGGCACAGGCCACCACGAGGTAGATGGCCGTCGGCAGCCAGGAGCCGGTGTCCTTGAGCCATGCGGTGGCCAGCAGGGGCGCCAGCGAGCCGGCGAAGATCGAGGTGACCTGGGAGCCCAGCGAGACGCCGGCGTAGCGCATCCGCGTCGGGAACAGCTCGGACATCAGGGCGGGCTGGCCGGCGTACATGAACGCGTGCAGGCACAGGCCGATCGTCACGGCGAGCACGATGATGGCCGGGTTGCGGGTGTCGAACATCGGGAAGGCGAAGAACGGCCAGGAGGCCCCGCTGATGGCCCCGACCAGGTAGACCGGCTTGCGGCCCCAGCTGTCCACGAGCCGGCCGACCTGCGGGATGACCAGGAAGTGGATGACGTGGGCGATCAGCAGCGCCAGCAGCAGCGAGGAGGTGTCGTACTTGTGCACGCTCTTGAGGTAGACGATGGCGAAGCTGACCACGAGGTAGTACATGATGTTTTCCGCGAACCGCAGGCCCATGGCCTGGAGGATGCCCTTGGGGTATTTGCGGATGACTTCGCGGACGCCGTAGCTGACGGCCTGTTCCTGCTCGAGCTGGGCCTTGGCCTCCAGGAAGATCGGAGCCTCGGAGACGTGGGTGCGGATGTAGTAGCCGACGAACACGATCACGGCGGACAGCCAGAACGCCACGCGCCAGCCCCAGCCGAGGAAGTCGGCGGCGCTGAGGACGTTGGACATGATGAACAGGACCAGGGTGGCCAGCAGGTTTCCGACCGGCACGGCGGCCTGCGGCCAGCTGGACCAGAACCCGCGGGAGGCGTTCGGGCTGTGTTCGGCCACGAGCAGCACGGCGCCGCCCCATTCGCCGCCCAGCGCGAAGCCCTGGATGAAGCGCAGGAAGACCAGCAGGGCCGGGGCGAGGTAGCCCAGTTCCGCGAAGCCCGGAAGGCAGCCCATCAGGAAGGTGGAGACGCCGATGATGACGATGGTCAGCTGCAGGGTGGGTTTGCGGCCGAGCTTGTCGCCGATCTGGCCGAAGACGATGCCGCCCAGCGGGCGGGCCACGAAGCCGACGGCGTAGGTCAGGAACGCTTGGATGATGCCATCGAGCTCGTTGCCCGTAGCGGGGAAGAAGTATTTGCCGAAGACCAGGGTGGCGGCGGTGGCGTAGAGGAAGAATTCGTACCATTCCACGACGGTTCCGACCATCGAGGCGGCGACGATTTTCTTGAGGCCGGCGCCCTTGGCGGCTGCGGCGGGGGGTGTTGCGGAGCGTTGGTCTACGCTCATGTAGTTCTCCTTAGTGTCCACGATGACACGCGCTGTGATGCACGGCACTGAAAATGGGCCTTATCGAGTATTGCCGCACATTTTCTGCGATTCAATGGCCAAACGGGCACCGGCTATGTGCAGAATTGCAGATATGAATGCGAATCCCGACGATCTCCTGGTGCTGCTGGCGGTGTCCCGTTCGGCGAAGTTCACGACGGCGGCGCAGGTGCTGGGGCTGAACCACACCACCGTCTCGCGGCGGATCGCGGCGCTGGAAAAGGCCCTCGGCGGGCGGGTGCTCTCCCGGGCCTCCGGAGGCTGGGAGTTGACCGAACTCGGCGCCGCCGCGGTTGCCGTGGCCGAGCAGGTCGAGGGCGCGGTGCGTTCGCTGGAGAAGCCGGGGACGACGCCGGACCCGGTCACCGGCGTCGTGCGCATGACGGCCACAGACGGGTTCAGCGCCTACATTGCGGCGCCCGCGGTGGCCCGGCTGCGCCGGCACCACCCCGGGCTCAGCGTGGAGATCATCACGGTCACCCGGCGGGCACTGCAGCAGCGCTCCGGCCTGGACATCGAGGTGGTGGTCGGCGAGCCGCAGGTGCACCGGGCGGAGGCGGCCCGGCTGGGCGATTACATGCTGGGCATGTACGCCTCCCGGAGCTACCTGGCCGAGTACGGGACCCCGACGTCGGTGGACGAACTGAAGGCGCATCCGCTGGTCTACTTTGTCGACTCGATGCTGCAGGTGGATGACCTCGACGCCCCGCGGCGGCTGGTGCCGACCATGCGCGACGGATTGAGCTCCACCAACGTCTTCGTGCACGTGGAGGCCACCCGCGCGGGCGCGGGAATCGGCTTCCTGCCCTGTTTTGCCGCGGACCTGCACCCGGACCTGGTCCGGCTCCTGCCGGAGGAGTTCGCCGAACTGCTCCCCTACTGGATGGTCCTGCGCCCCGACTCGATGCGCCGGCCGGCCGTCGCCGCCGTCGTCCAGGCCCTGCGCGAGCAGACCGAGGCGCACCGCGAGGCGCTGCTGGGCCGCGGCGGGGCCGGAACGATTGCTCCGTAGACGCCGCGCAGGGGCCGCATAAGGGCCGCTACGGGGCGGTCGACGACGGCGGAGCGCCCGGCGGCGCGGCGGCCTGCGCGCCCAGGGCCGGCGGAGCCGGCGGGTCGTGGCGGACCATGGCGCCGGCGGCGAAGGCCCGGACCTTCGCGTCGTCCCAGATGTGGGCGGGGACCGCGCCGCCGAGCAGGCGCCGGGCGAGGCCGGGATCGGCGCCGAGGGGCGCGTCGCTGCCGGCGATGATCATGTTGCCGTAGCGCCGGCCCTTGAGCATGGCCGGGTCGGCGATGATCACCGCGTGGGCGAACGCTGCCGCGATGGTGGCGGCGTCCTCGCGGGCGTTGGCCAGGGCCGGGGCGTCGCCGGAATTCACCACGTAGATCCCGTCCGGAGCCAGGACGCGTTTGGCGTGCGCGGTGAATTCGCTCGTCGTGAGCGGCCGCGGCGTCAGGGAACCGGCGAAGACGTCACGGATGATGAGGTCGCGTGTCTGCGCCGTCAGGGACTCGGTGACCTCGCGGGCCTCCCCGACCCGCAGGCGCAGCAGGGGCGCCTTGGGCAGGTCAAACCAGCCGCGGACGTACTCGGCGAGCTTGCCGTCCAGTTCCACCACCACCTGGCGGGCTTCCGGGTAGGCGGCGTGGAAGTAGCGGGCCAGCGAGCAGGCTCCGCCGCCCAGGTGCAGGGCGCGCAGTCGGGGCCGGTCCGCCGGCGGCCAGCGTGATTCCACCAGCGCGGCGATCCAGCGCATGTACTCGAAGTCCAGGAACAGGGGGTCCGCGAGGTCGATGTGCGAGCTCATCACGCCGTTGATCCGCAGCAGCCAGCCGGTCGAATTGTCCTGGTCCGGGACCAGCTCGCAGTCTCCGGTGTCGATGTAGTACACGCCCGCGACGGGTCCGTCCGGCCGCGAACCCCGCGGCAGCTCCACCACTCCGGGCGTGGGACTTGCCGCGCTGCGGCCGGCCGCCCTCCCCCGCTTGGCCATCAGCCGTCCGCCGTCGTACTCATGCTCTTACCCTAGCCGCCCTCGTCCGGACGATTTTCGGATTGTTCTTGAAAACAAATTGGAAGCGTGCTTATCATTCGATAGTAATCATGCTTACTATTCGAGTTCGCCGCTGCTGGTTTCACCGCCAGCGGCAGATCTACAGGGAAAGAGAGCGACGATGACAGAGAACCAGTGGCCCCAGGACGGCAGCTACGGCACCCCCGCTACGGTGCAGGGGACGGAGCCGGACCTGCGGCAGACCTCGACGTTCCCGACCGCTTCCACCGGGACGTCCTCGAAGACCGACACCGCCAAGGGCGAGGCCGGCGAAGTGACCCGACAGGCCGCGGATGCAGCCCAGAACGTCACCGAAACCGCCAAGGCCGAAGCGGCCAACGTCGCCGGGGAGGTCAAGAGCAACGCCAAGGATCTCCTGCACCAGGCGCGGACCGACCTCACCGCCCAGGCGGGAACCCAGCAGCAGAAGGCCGCCGAGGGCCTTCGCTCGATCTCCAGCGAACTGCACAGCATGGCTGATTCCTCGGAGCAGCCCGGTGTCGCCACCGACCTGATCCGCCAGGCCGCCGAGCGGTCCTCCTCCGTGGCGTCCTGGCTCGACAACCGGGACCCGGGATCGCTCCTGAACGAGGTGAAGTCCTTCGCCCGGCAGCGTCCCGGCACCTTCCTGCTCGCCGCCGCCGGCGCCGGCATCCTGGCCGGCCGGTTGAGCCGGAGCCTGAGCGCCGGAGCGCCGGAGACGGCTACCACGGGCACCACCCAGGCCGGCCCGCAGCACGCCGCCCCGTTCACCCGGGTTCCGGATGCCGGCGTCGCCGTGCCGCCGCCGCCGGTGACCTACCCGGAGACGACGACGGCGGGCACCGCCGGCGCCTACCCGGCGGCCACGGGCGCCGAAACCTACCCGCCCAGCCCGCTGGAGGGTTCCGGAACCGCAGCCGATCCGTGGGCGAACGATCCGCTCGCTGCCGACCCCTACCGTGTCGATCCGGCCATCGACCCCGACCGTAAGGATCCGTTCGACGGAGGCAATCGATGAGCGCCGACATGCCCACGGGCACCCCGATGCCTCCCACGGAGGCCCACGTCAAGGCGGAAACCACCTCCCTGGGCGACCTGCTCGGTGAGGTCACCCGCGACATGTCCACCCTGATGCGTCAGGAAGTGGAACTGGCCAAGGCCGAACTGAAACAGACCACCAGCCGCGCCGGCAAGGGCGGCGGCATGCTCGCCGGCGCCGGCGTCGCAGGCCACTTCGTCCTGCTGTTCCTTTCCCTCGCCCTCTGGTGGGGACTGGGAACACTGATGGGGCTCGGGTGGTCCGGCGTCATTGTCGCGGTCATCTGGGGCATCATCGCCGCCGTCCTGGCCTCGATCGGCCGCAAGGAAATCAAGGCGATCAAGGGCATGCCCCAGACCGCCGAGACGATCCAGGAAATCCCCCCGACCCTCAAGCCCAGCCACTAAAGCGAGGAAGACACAATGAGTGAGAACCCTGATGCAATCCGCGCCGACATTGAAGCTACCCGCGCCCGGCTCGGAACCAACGTTGACGCCGTGGCTGACAAGGTCACCCCGTCGAACATCGTCCACCGCCAGACGGACAAGGTGAAAGACGCCGTCTTCGGAGTGAAGGAGAAAGTCATGGGAGCCGCCGACCACACCGCCGGAAACGTCCACTCCGCCGGCGGCAGCGCCGCGTCCCACCTGAGCGACGCCGGTTCCGCCGTCGCCGATGCACCGCACCAGGTGAAGGCGAAGGCCCAGGGCAACCCGCTCGCCGCAGGGCTGATCGCCTTCGGCGCCGGCCTGCTGGTGTCCTCGCTGATCCCGGCGAGCACCAAGGAACGGGAAGCCGCCGACGCCCTGAAGTCGGCGGCCGAGCCGCTCACCACGGAGCTGACCGACGCGGCCAAGAACGTCGCCGAAGGGCTTCGGGAACCGGCCCAGGAAGCCATGGAGAACGTCAAGGCCACGGCCACCGACGCCGCCCAGAACGTCAAGGGGGAAGGCCAGAGCGCCGTCTCCGACGTAAAGGACCGCGCGGCGGACGCCAAGGACAACGTCCAGCAGGCCTGATCCGACCCGGTAGACGGCCGGTTGCCCCCGCTGACGCGAAGGGCGACCGGCCGCTGCGCTTAACCACGAAAGAAGATTGCGATGGCCAAGAACACCACCAGCGCGGAAACTGGCTCCATGGACGCCGAGACCACCGAAAGCAGCACCGCCAAAGCCCGCACCGCACCCGCTCCCGAGGACGCGCGCAAGCCCGACAGCCCGTCGGAGGTGACGAAGCCGTCCTGGAAATACATTGCGAAGAAGACCCTGCGGGAGTTCACCAAGGACCAGTGCCCGGACCTCGCCGCTTCGCTGACCTATTACGCGGTGCTCTCTCTCTTCCCCGCCCTGCTGGCGCTGGTGTCCCTGCTCGGGTTGTTCGGGGATCCTAAGAAGACCACTTCGGCGCTGCTCGACGTCGTCCAGGGCATCGCCCCCGGCCAGACCGTGGACACGCTCCGCTCGGTGGTCGAGGAACTGGCCAGCTCCTCCGCGGCCGGCCTGACGCTGGTCATCGGCCTGCTTACCGCTCTGTGGTCCGCGTCCGGCTACGTCGGCGCGTTCTCCCGGGCCATGAACCGGGTCTACGAAATCGATGAGGGCCGGACCTTCATCAAGCTGCGCGGGACCATCCTCGGCGTCACCCTGGTCAACCTGCTGATTGTGGTCGTGCTGGCCGCGATGCTGGTACTCAGCGGTCCCGTCGCCGAATCCGTCGGCAACCTCCTCGGCCTGGGCGACGCCTTCCTGGCCGTGTGGAACATCGCCAAGTGGCCGGTGATGCTGGTCCTCGTCATCCTCGCGATCGCCCTGCTGTACTACGCCACCCCCAACGTCAAGCAGCCGAAGTTCCGCTGGATGAGCATGGGCTCGGCCATCGCCCTCGTGGTGTTCCTGCTGGCCTCCCTGGCCTTCGGCTTCTACGTCGCCAACTTCAGCAGCTACAACAAGACCTACGGGGCCATCGGCGGTGTGATCATCGCGCTGCTCTGGCTCTGGATCCTGAACATGTCGCTGCTCTTCGGCGCGGAGTTCGACGCCGAAACCGAGCGCGGACGCCAGCTCCAGGCCGGCATCGCGGCCGAGGAAACCATCCAGCTGCCGCCCCGGGACACCAAAAAGAGCGACAAGCTGCAGGCCAAGGAAGAGGAGGACATCCGCCGCGGCCGGGAGCTCCGCGAAGAGCACAGCGCCGACGCGGCAGCCCAGGATCTGGGACGGGATCAGGCGCGGGACCGGTCGCGGGACTAGGCGTACGGCCGGGCCTAGGCGCGCGGCCGGGCATCCGGCCGGGCGTCCGGACGGGCGCAGGGCCCAAAGCCCCTAGCCCCTGTCGTCCGCTCCGGCTGTAATGGGCACACGCACCGCTGGGGGTGTGATGTCCGCCTATCCGGGAGGATCCATGTCCGCACCCGCAGCAGGTTCCCGGGCCCCGGCCGTCGCCGTAGGGTACGACGGTTCCGAATCCTCCCAGCTGGCCGTCCGTTGGGCCGCCGAACACGCCGCAGCCAGGGGCATGCCCCTGCGGGTCGTGCATGCGTGGGTCTGGCCCATGTTCACGAAGGACCTCGGACCGGTCCAAGGCGTGGCCGGCAGCGGCCTCCGGCACTCGGCCGAAACCATCCTGGCCGAGGGCCTGGGCCTGGCCCGGGGCGTGGACCCCGGGCTCGACGTGGACGGCGTCATGGAAGCCGGGCTACCGGCGCAGGTCCTGCGCCTGGCGGCGAAAGATGCCGCCCTGCTCGTTGTCGGAAGCCGCGGCATGGGCGGGGTCCTAGGCCACCTGGCCGGCTCGGTGTGCCTGGACCTCGCCGCCTCCGCGCCCGGCCCGCTGATGGTGGTCCGCCGGCCGCAGCTGCCGGGCAAACCCATCGCCGTCGGCATCGACGCCGCCCCGGAGAGCTCCGCAGTGGTGGCGCAGGCCGCCGCCCTGGCCGCCGCCGTCGGGGGCGGCCTGCATCTGATCCACGTCGATCCGGACGGCAACCGGGCTCCCGCGCACGGCCGCCACACCCCGCTGCGCGGAGCGGAACTGCTGGATTATGCCGTGGAGGAAGCCCGGCGCCTCAACCCGGACCTGGCCGTCACCGGCGCCCTGGCGGAGGGGCGCTCGGCAGCCAGGGAACTCGTCGAAGCCGCCGAGGACGCCGATGTGCTGGTCCTGGGCACCCACCGGCGCGACGGCGGCATCGGCAACACCGTGTCGGCAGTCCTGCACAAGGCCGCCTGCAATGTCATGATCACCCGCTGAGCCGGGGCTCCGGCCCCGCGGCCGCAGCCCCGGGTGGGAGAACCGGCCCACCCAGGGAGCCGGTTCGAAGCAGACACCGGGAAGGGAGGCCGCGTGCGAGCGTGGTGGGTTGCGCAGCCGGGACCGATCGGCTCCGGGCCGCTGGCATCCGGCGAGCGCCCGGACCCCGAGCCGGGCAGGGGCGAGGTGCTGGTGCGGGTACGGACCTGCGGGGTGTGCCGAACGGACCTGCACCTCGCCGAGGGCGACCTGGCGCCCCGGCACCCGGGCGTCATCCCCGGCCATGAGGTGGTCGGGGAGGTAGTCCGCAACGGCCGCGACGCCGCCCGGTTCCGGCCCGGCGAACGGGTGGGCGTGGCTTGGCTGGGCGGCACCTGCCGGTCCTGCCGGTTCTGCCTGCGCGGGCAGGAAAACCTGTGCCTGTCCCCCACCTTTACGGGCTGGGACCGCGACGGCGGCTACGCCGAACTGCTCACCGTCGCCGAGGATTTCGCCTACCGGATCCCCGACTCGTTCCGGGACGAGGAGGCCGCCCCGTTGCTGTGCGCCGGGATCATCGGCTACCGCGCCCTGTTCCGGGCCGACCTGCCGGCCGGGGGCCGGCTGGGCATTTACGGGTTCGGTGCCTCGGCACACCTCGCCGCCCAGATCGCGCTGTACCAGGGCGCCCGCGTCTATGTCATGACCCGGTCGGAGGAGGCCCGGCGGCTGGCCCTGGACCTCGGGGCCAGCTTCGCCGGCAGCGCCGAGGAGGAACCGCCGGAGCCGCTGGACGCCGCCATCCTCTTCGCCCCCGCCGGCGGGCTGGTGCCGCCCGCGCTGCGGGCCCTGGACCGCGGCGGGACGCTCGCGGTCGCCGGCATCCACCTCAGCGACATCCCGCCCCTGCACTACGCGTCCGAGCTGTTCCAGGAGCGCCAGCTGCGCAGCGTCACCGCCAATACACGGGCCGACGGCGAGGAGTTCTTCCGGATCGCCGCCGAAATCCCGCTGCGCCCCACCACCGTGGCCTACCCCTTTGAGGCTGCCGACCAGGCCCTGCGGGACCTGGCCGCCGACCGGGTGACCGGCGCCGCCGTCGTCCGCGTCAGCTCCTAGCCCGGGTCCGTCCGCCCCCCCCAGCTGCCCCCGCCCCGGCGGCGCGCCGCGGGGAACGTGGAGAATTCATGCCGCGCCCCCGCCCGCAGCAGCACATGCTGGCCGCCCACCCGGACCAGGACCGGGGCGGCGTCGCCGGGGGCAGCGGACACCACCAGCCGGTCCGTTTCCAGGTCCACGGCCAGCAGCTGGTCGCGGTAGCGGACCTGGAAAGCGACCCGGCGGAGCTCGGCCGGCAGCCGCGGGGTGAAGTCGAGCGCGTCGCGGGTGATCCGCAGCCCCGCGAAGCTGCGCTGGACGACGTCGATCGTCCCGGCCATGGCGCCCAGGTGGATGCCGGAGCTGGTGGTGCCGCCCTGGGTGTCGTCCAGGTCCGCGTCCAGGGCCCAGCGGAAAGTGGCCCAGGCGCGTTCGGGATCGTACTGGACCAGGACCGAGGCGTGCGCCACCCGGCTGAGCGTGGACCCGTGCGCGGTCCGGGCCAGGTAGTAGTCCACGGTCGCGGCCAGCTGCCCGGCGGTGACGGGGTAGCCCAGCCGGGCCAGGAAGCCCGCCAGCTGGTCCTCGCCCAGGACGTAGAACAGCATCAGGACATCGGCCTGCTTGGCCAGCCGGTAGTGGTTGGTGCTGTCCCCTTCGGCTTCCAGGATGAGGTCCAGCCGCTCGATGTTGCGGTAGCTGCGGCGGTAGTGGTCCCAGTCCAGTTCGCGCAGCGCCTCGTAGCCGGCGAACTGGCTGATGATCCCGTCCCCGTGGAAGGGCACGAACATGCGCCGGCTCAGCCGCGCCCAGGCTGCGATCTCCCCGGCACTGACGCCCAGCCGGGCCCGGAGGTCCTCCATGTCGAAGCCCCGGACCGAGCGCATGATCCACTCGGCCTGGTCGAACACCCAGGCGGCCATGATGTTCGTGTAGGCGTTGTCGTCGAGCCCTCCGCCGGGGTTGTCCGGCGGACCGGTGTGGTATTCGTCCGGGCCCATCACCCCGCGCAGGTGGAACCGGTCATCCAGCGGGTCGTAGTCGGCCAGGGAGGCGAAGAGGCGCGCGACGTCGACGATCAGCTCCGCGCCGTGCTGGGTCAGCCAGCCGCGGTCCTGCGTGGCCTCGAAATACTGCCAGGCGTTGTAGGCCACGGCCAGTCCGACGTGGCGCTGCCGGTGCGAGTAGTCCGGCATCCAGTGACCGGACAGTTTGTTGTACAGCAGCGTCGGGGTCTGCTCGGTGCCGTCACTCCCGCTCTGCCAGGGGAAGAGCGCGCCCCGCAGCCCGGCCCGCCGGGCGGCGTCGCGGGCGGTGCCGAGCCGGCGCCAGCGGTAGTCGATCAGTTCCCGGGCCAGCGAGGGCAGCCGGGAGTTCAGCACCGGCAGCACGAACAGCTCGTCCCAGAACACGTGCCCCCGGTAGCCCTCGCCGTGCAGGCCGCGGGCGGGGACCCCGGCGTCGAGTTCCGCCGTGTGCGTGGTCAGGGTCTGCAGCAGGTGGAAGACGTGCAGGTTCAGGATCAGCTGCGCCTGCGAGGGCGCGTCGGATTCGATGATGAAGGGCGCCAGCAGCAGCGACCACGCCCGCTCGTGCTCGGCCAGCAGCGCCTCGAAACTGCCCGAGCGCGCCAGCACCGCCTCGGCCCCGGTCAGCGGCGAGGAGACGGCGTGGTCCCGGGAACTGGCCACCCCCACCGTCTTGGTCACCGTCACCGGTACCCCGTCCGCGGCCGGCACCTCGAAGCGGTGGGCGTAGAGGCCGCCGAGCCGTTCGAACGCCGGGTTCGCCGGCCCGGATACCTCGGTGCGCAGCGCCAGGGCGATGCCGACCCGGCTCTGGCTCGTTTGTGCCTGCACCCTCAGACCGACGGCGCCGCGGCCGGCGCTTTCCTCGCTCACCTCCACCCCCGCCAGGTGCCGGGTGGACAGCTGGGCGTCCTCGGGCACATTGGTGTTGGTGACCTCCGTATCGCAGCCGCTGCGGACGCTGACCCGGCCGCTCCAGCCGTCCGCGGTGAGCACGGTCTCGAGGGCGGCAAGGTGGGGCTCCGCCATCGAGACCAGGCGGCGCTGCACCACCCTCAGCCGCCGCCCGGCGTCGTCCTCCAGCACCGCCTCCCGGGTCAGGAGGGCGCGTTTCAGGTCCAGGGTGCGGCGCTCGCTGCGCAGCGTGAGCCCGCCCTCGGACCACCAGGGGCCGTCGCCGACCCGCAGGTCCAGGTGCAGCCAGTTGGGAATGTTCACCATGTGTTCGTCGACGGTCAGTTCGCCCTGGACCACGCTGGCGAGCCGGTTGTAGACGCCCGCCAGGTAGCTGCCCGGGTAGTTGATGCCGCCGCCGCGGTGTTCCGGGGCGGCACCGCGGGTGGCCATGTAGCCGTTGCCCAGGGTGGTCAGGGCTTCGCGGTGTCCCTCGTGCGCCGGGTCGAACCCCTCGTAGACGAGCAGCCAGGGGTGGCTGATGACCAGGCCGATGTCCAGTTCGCTGACGTCCTCGACCACGACGTCGGCGCCCGCGGCTTCCAGCTCGGCCCGGCGGCCGGCGCGGTCGATGCCGACGATGAGTCCGAAGCCGGCCCGGCGGCCGGCCGCGGCCCCGGCGGGCTCGGCGACGATGGCCAAGGCCCGGGCGGGGCGGATATCCAGCCGCCGCACCGCCTCCAGCGCCGGGTCGGGTCTTCGGCCGGCGGCGGGTTCCCCGGTCTGCGCTGCGGCCCAGTCCCCGTCGACGACCTCGTCGAAGAACCCGGTCAGGCCGGCGCTGTCCAGCAGCGCCGCGGCGCCCGGAACCGGGGTGGCCAGGAGCACCGGAACCCGTCCCGCTTTGAGCCTCTCCAGCAGGGACACCGTGCCCGGAAAGGCCGGCGGCCCGGCCGGGGCCTCTGCGGTGTCCAGCACCACGCCGTCGAGCCCGAAGACCACCGCATCGACGGGCGCCAGTGCAGCTGCAACCGTCGGCGACTCCGTCATGCGTCATTCGTACCAGTCATCGGGGCCCGGCAACAGTGCCGGCATCCGGGCGCGCGGACTCAGCCGAGGAGCGCGTCGAGGGTGGTGAAGCCGTAGCCGGCCTGGCGGATCCGGTCGATGATGCGCGGCAGGGCGTCCGCGTCCAAGGTGGTGCCGTCGTCGGGGTTGGAGCCGATGTGCATCAGGACGATCTCCCCCGGCTGCAGGGCGGCCAGCACCCGGTCCTCGACGATCCGGGCCGTGATGCCGCCGCTGGTCCCGTTCCAGCCCAGCGTGTCCACGGTCCAGCGGACCGGCACGTAGCCCAGGTCGTTGACGGCGGCGATGGTCCGGGCGTCGCGCTCGCCGAACGGAAAGCGGAACAGCGGCCGCGGCTCGGCGCCGCCGGCGGAAATGGCCGCCCGGGCGTCGGCCAGCTGTGCGGCGATCTGCGCGTCGCTCAGCGAGGTGAACCCGGGGTGGGTCATGGAGTGGTTTCCCACCCGGTGCCCGGCCGCGGTGATCGACGCCACGCCGGCAGGGTTGGCGCTGGCCCAGGTGCCGGTCAGGAAGAAGGTGGCCCGCACGCCGCTGGCAGCCAGGGTCCGCAGGATGGACGGCAGGCCTGCGGAGTTCGCCCCGGCGTCGAACGTCAGGGCCACCGTGCGGCCGGCACCGGGGATGACCTCGACGTCGATCCCCCGGAGCGCCGCGGGGAACGGGTCCGCGGGCGGTGGCGGCGCGACGGTGGCGGGAGGCCTCGACGGCGGAGGCGCGGGCGGCGCGGTGACCGGCGGCGTCGTAGGAGTCGAAGTTGGAGACCGCGTAGTTGGCGGTGGGGACGGCGTGGCCCGGGCGGTACTCGGGGTGGCCGTCGGGGTCGCGGGCGGGGTTACGGTGCTGCTTGCCGCGCCGGGGCCTTGGGGTGCGGAGGCCGGCGGCCCGGCAGCGAGGACCACCGCGGCCACGACAATGCCGGCGATGAGCAGCGCCAACGCCGCGAGGGCAATCAGCCGGCGCCGGTCCGCGGCGAAGGTCGACCACATGGTTCACCGTGGCACCAGGGGCCCCGGGCGGGCTAGGGCTGAAAGGCCCGCGGCTTCGCGCGAACGTACACTTCAGGCCCCCTCCCTCGCGCGAACGTACACTTCAGGCTCTGGCGCGGCGCGCTTTTGGGGCGCCAAGTGTCCGTTCGCGCAACCCCTGGGGCGCCAAGTGTCCGTTCGCGCAACCTAAGCGGGGGCTGCCGGGGCGGCAGTAGGATGCAAGGAGGCGCAGGCTCCGGTCTTGCGCAACGGACGGAACGGGACAACCGTGAAACTTGTGCTCCGGTATCCGCTGGTGACGGGCACGGTCGCCGCCCTCCTGGCGGTGATACTGCTGCTGGTCTCCGGCCAGGAAGGCATCGCGCGGGCCGCCGCCAGCGTCTACGCCCTGGCCGTGGCCGCCTACCTCGCCGTCGGCATGGTCCGCCGGCTGCTCGCCGGGCAGTGGGGCATCGACATCCTGGCCGTCACCGCCATCGTCAGCACCGTCCTGGTGGGCGAATATATCGCCTCGATGATCATCGTGCTCATGATGGCCGGCGGCACCGCCCTCGAGGATTACGCCGCCGGGCGGGCCAAGAAGGAACTGACGTCCCTGCTGGAGCGGGTCCCGCAGACCGCCCACCGGGAACGCGCCGGCGCCAACGACGGCAATGCAACCAGCACCGACGGCCACCACGAGGACGTGGCCGCCACCGACGTCGCCGTCGGCGACATCCTCCTGGTGCGGCCCGGTGAAGTGGTGCCCCTGGACGGCATCCTGCTCTCCGAATCCGGAACCTTCGACGAGTCCTCCCTCACCGGCGAAAGCCTGCCGGTGGAACGCGCCGCGGGCGATGGCCTGATGAGCGGCTCGCTCAACGGCGAGGCCGCCATCCGGATGCGGGTCACCGCGCGGATGGAGGACTCGCAGTACAGCCGGATCGTGGCCCTGGTGAAGGAGGCGGCCGAAAGCAAGGCCCCCATGGTCCGTCTCGCCGACCGGTACGCGGTGCCGTTCACCGCACTGGCCTACGTCCTCGGCGCCGCCGGCTGGATCATCAGCGGCAGCCCGGCCCGCTTCGCCGAGGTCCTGGTGGTGGCCACGCCCTGCCCGTTGCTGATCGCCGCGCCCGTGGCGTTCCTGGGCGGCATGAGCCGGGCGGCCCGCGGCGGAATCATCGTCAAATACGCCGGGGTGCTGGAACTGCTGGGCCGGATCCGGACCGCCGCGTTCGACAAGACCGGCACCCTGACCTACGGCCGGCCGGCGCTGGTCGAAGTCCGGGCCACCGGGTCGCTGTCCCAGGACGAGGTCCTGCGGCTGGCCGCCTCCGCCGAGCAGTACTCCTCGCACGTGCTGGCCGCCTCCGTGATGGACGCGGCCCGCTCACGGGTGCTGGCTTTCGAGGGGGCCTCGGAGGCCACCGAGTACGCCACCCACGGGGTCCGCGCCCGGCTGGCCGGCCAGGACGTGGTGGTGGGCAAGCCGAACTTCGTGGCGGAATCGGTCGACGGGGTGGAGGAAATAGAGCTTGCCAGCGGGCAACTGGCCATCTACGTGGGGGTGGACGGTGAATTCGCCGGGTGCCTCGTGATGAGCGATCCGATCCGCGACGAGGCCCGCCGCACCCTGGGTGAGCTCCAGCGCCTGGGCGTGACCGAGACGGTGATGCTGACCGGTGACGCCCTCGCCACCGCCGAGCACATTGCCGAAGCCGCCGGGCTGACGGACGTCCGCGCCGAGTGCCTGCCGCCGGACAAGGTCGAGGCGGTGCGCGCCCTGCCCGGCCGCCCGGTCATGATGGTCGGCGACGGCGTCAACGACGCCCCGGTCCTGGCCGTCGCCGACGTCGGCATCGCCATGGGGGCGCGCGGCTCGACGGCGGCCGGCGAGTCCGCCGACGTCGTGATCATCCTGGATGACCTGTCCAAGGTCGCTTCCGCGGTGCGGATCGGCCAGCGGACCGTCAAGGTGGCGCTGCAGAGCATCTGGATCGGGATCGCCCTGAGCGTGGCGCTGA
The DNA here is from genome assembly GCF_052567525.1 of Arthrobacter sp. Hor0625. NCBI lineage: Bacteria > Bacillati > Actinomycetota > Actinomycetes > Micrococcales > Micrococcaceae > Arthrobacter > Arthrobacter sp. Hor0625. The sequence continues at coordinate 1,053,051 of NZ_CP199586.1, forward strand.
TGATCGCGGCGGCGGCCGGCTACGTGCCTGCCGTCGCCGGCGCCCTGTCCCAGGAGGTCGTGGACCTGGCCACCATCCTGAACGCGCTGCGCGCCCTGGGGCCCGGCCGCCGGACACCGGCACCTGAGAGGACGGACCGGGCGGACGGGCCGGCTAGCCGCGGGAGCGGCCCTGCTCGGCTTCGGCGATCCGCGGAACGGTCCTGAGGTAGCTGTCCGGGTTCAACGAAATCGAGTCGATGCCCTCGCCCACCAGGAAGGCCGCGAACTCCGGGTGGTTGCTGGGGCCCTGGCCGCAGATGCCGATCTTGATCCCGGCCTCGTGCGCCTTCCGGATCGCCTCGCTGATCATCGCCATGACGGCTTCGTCCCGCTCGTCGAACAACGCGGCCAGCTGCGCCGAATCCCGGTCCACGCCCAGGACCAGCTGCGTGAGGTCGTTCGAGCCGATCGAGAACCCGTCGAACCGCTCGGCGAACCGCCCGGCCAGCACCACGTTGGAGGGGATCTCGCACATCATGTAGACCTGCAGGCCGTTCTCGCCGCGGACCAGGCCGTTCTCCGCCATCACCGCCAGCACCCTGTCCGCTTCCTGCGGCGTCCGGCAGAAGGGAACCATCACGATCACGTTGCCGAAGCCGATCTGCTCCCGGACGCGCTTCAGGGCCCGGCACTCGAGCGCGAAGCCTTCCCGGTACCGGTCGTCGTAGTACCGTGAGGCGCCGCGGAAGCCGAGCATGGGGTTCTCCTCGGCCTCCTCGAAGGCGGCACCGCCCAGAAGGTGCGCATACTCGTTGGTCTTGAAGTCGCTGAGCCGCACGATCACCGGGTTCGGGTGGTACGGCGCGGCGATCTTGGCGATACCCAGGGCCAGGGCGTCCACAAAGTACTCCTGCGGGTCCTCGTAGCCGCGCGTCAGTTCCCGGATCTGTGCCGCCTCCTCCGGGTCGCTCACGCGGTCGGGGTGCACCAGTGCCATGGGGTGCACCCGGATCAGGGCGCTGATGATGAACTCCATCCGGGCCAGGCCGACGCCGTCCGCCGGCAGCCGCCACCACTGGAACGCGGCGGCGGGGCTGGCGATGTTCACCATGACTTTCGTGCGCGTCGGCGGCAGGGCGCCCAGGTCGACGTCCTCGGTGTCAAAGGCGAGGGTCCCGTCGTAGACACGGCCGGTATCGCCTTCGGCGCAGGAGAGGGTCAGCGCCTGCCCCTCCGCCAGGGCGCCCGTGGCGTTGCCGGTTCCGACGACGGCGGGCACCCCAAGCTCCCGGCTGACGATCGCCGCATGGCTGGTCGGGCCGCCGCGGTCGGTGACGATCCCGGCCGCGCGCTTCATGATCGGGACCCAGTCGGGGTCGGTCATTTCGGTCACCAGGATGGCGCCGTCGCGGAACGTGGCAATGTCCGCGGCGCTGCGGATCACGCACGCGGTGCCGTGGGCGATGGAGTCGCCGATCGCGGCGCCGGTCACCAGCACCGGCCCGGAGCCGCGGAGGTGGTGCAGGGTAAAGCGGCTGCCGGACTTGAGCGACTGCACGGTCTCGGGCCGGGCCTGGACCATGAACAGTTCGCCGGTCTCACCGTCCCGGGCCCATTCCATGTCCATCGGCCGGCCGTAGTGATCCTCCACCCGGACCGCCCAGCGGGCCAGGGTGAGGATCTCGGCGTCGGCCAGGACGAAGGAGCGCCGCTCGGCCTCCGAGGTGTCCACCGTGCGGGTCCGGGCGTGGCCGCCGCGGCTGTAGACCATCTTCTGGGCCTTCGACCCGAGGGTTTTCTCGATGATCGGGCTGGGACCCTCGCCTTCGGCCCCGGCCAGCAAAGGCTTGAACACGAGGTATTTGTCCGGGTTGATGCTGCCCTGGACCACGGTTTCGCCCAGGCCCCAGGCCGCGCTGATCACGGCCGCCCGCGGAAACCCGGAATCCGTGTCGATCGAGAACATTACCCCGGAGGCGCCGACGTCGGAGCGCACCATTCGCTGCACCCCGATCGAGAGCGCGACGTCGAGGTGGTCGAAGTCTTTGACTTCCCGGTAGCTGATCGCGCGGTCGGTGAACAGCGAGGCGTAGCAGCGCCGGCAGGCGTCCATCAGTTCCCGCTCACCCGCGACGTTCAGGAAGGTCTCCTGCTGTCCGGCGAAGCTGGCGTCGGGCAGGTCCTCGGCCGTGGCGCTGCTGCGGACCGCGACGGAAAGCCGTTCCAGCCCCGCGCGCCGGCCCAGCTCCCGGTAGTGCTCAAGAATCGACGCGGCAATCGCGGCCGGGAAGTCGCTGGCCAGGAACAGCTCGCGGATGGCTTCCCCGGTCTCGCGCAGCGTGGCGTCGCCGGAGCGGTAGGCCAGGATCCGCGAGCGCATGGCCGGTTCGATCCCGTTCGCCTCGACAAAGCTCCGGTACGCCGCGGCGGTGGTGGCGAAGCCGTCGGGTACCCGTACGCCGCCGGCCTTCAGGGAACGGGTGAGTTCGCCCAGGGAGGCGTTCTTGCCGCCGACCTGCGGGATGTCGCCCAGGGCGATCTCGTCAAACCACATCACGTGCTCGGGCATGCCGGCGCTCCTTGGGGTGTTCGTCCGCCAATGCTCCGATCCTGCTGCTAGGCAGGCCGCAGGGTCAGGGCCTAAGGACCCGTCAGGCGCCCCGGCGGGCCCCCGGGCTTCCGGGAGCAGCCGGGCCTGCAGCCGAGGCGGCCGGGCGGCGGTGCCTGGCGGCCTTGTAGAGCCAGTCCGCGGCCAGGACCGCCGGGACGGCGGCGAGCGCGACGGCCAGGCCCCCGGCGGACGGCGGCGCGTGGCCCAGCAGGGCCGCGACCGGGCCGAGGAACAGGAACACGCTGAGCAGGCCCAGCTCGGCCAGCACTGCCCAGAGCAGCAGCCGGTTGGTGAACCAGCCCAGCCGCCACGGCGGCTCGGTGGCGCTGCGGCAGGCGAACGCGTTGGCGAGCTGCGCCAGGACGACGGTGGTGAACGCGGCGCCGGAAGCGGCCATGAGCGCGTCCGACGCCGGCAGCTCGGCCCCCGGGCTCCAGCCGGCGCCCAGGAGCACGGCGGTGTAGGCCGCCATCTCCATCAGGGCCTCCACCGGCCCCAGCAGGCCGAACACCCGGATCATCAGGGCCCGGTCCATCAGGTGGCGGCGTTCCGGGGGCCGTTTCAGGGCACCCTTGCTGGGCGCCTCGCTGCCCAGGGCCAGGGCGGGCAGCAGGTCGGTGCCGATGTCCAGGGCCAGGATCTGCAGCACGCTGAGGGCCAGCGGGAACCGGCCGCCGGAGAGAGCCCAGAAGACGAACGGGGTCAGTTCGGCGACGTTGTCGGTGAGGTGGTACGTCAGGAAGCGCCGGATGTTGGCGTAGGTGGCCCGGCCCTGCTCCACCGCGGCGATGATCGTGGCGAAGTCGTCGTCGAGCAGCACCAGGTCGGCGGCTTCGCGGGCCACGTCGGTGCCGCTGCGGCCCATGGCCACGCCGATGTCCGCCTGCTGCAGCGCCGGCCCGTCGTTGACGCCGTCGCCGGTCATGGCCACCACGTGGCCGCGGTGCTGCAGCAGCCGGGCAACGCGCAGTTTCTGTTCGGGCGAGACCCTGGCGACCACGACGCCGTCGCGGTCCAGCAGCGCCGCCAGCACCTGGTCATCTTCGGGCAGGGTGTGGCCTTCCAGCACCAGCTCCGGGGTGCCGATCAGGCCGGTCTCCCGGGCGATGGCGGCGGCGGTGAAGGCGTGGTCGCCGGTGACCATGCCCACCCGGATCCCGGCTTCGCGGGCCGCCTGGAGCGAGAGCCGGACCTCCGCGCGCGGCGGGTCGTGCAGGCCGATCAGGCCCAGCAGCGTCAGTCCGGTCTCCAGCGTTTCGGCGGCCGCGCCGTCGGGAACCGGCCCGGGCAGCTGCCGTTCGGCGACTGCCAGCACCCGCAGACCGCGGGAGGCCATCTGGTCCACGAGGTCCCGGGCGGCGCCGGGTTCGCCGAGGCACACCGGGAGCACGGACTCGGGCGCGCCCTTCACGTACAGGGTGGCTCCGGCGAGCGCGGACTCGCGCAGCCGGCGGGGGTCGAAGGCGAAGCGGCGGGTCGGCTCCGGCGCCGACCCGCCGCTGCCCGACCCGCCGCTGCCCGCGGCGCCGAGGCCGGCCAGCCGGGTGGCGAGTGCGTCGATGGCGGCTTCCATCGGGTCACCCTCGGCGACCCACTGGCCCTCGTAGGGCACCGCCCGGCCCACCGAGGCCGCACGCGCCGCAGTACTGAGCCGTTGCGCCGCCCGGAGCGCCTCCGCGCCGGCGGCGCCTCCCCCGGCGCTGATGCGCGCGTCCGGCCCGTACCCCTGCCCGCTGATTTCGAGCAGGCCGGCCGGGGTCCAGACCTCGACGGCGTTCATCCGGTTCTGGGTCAGGGTGCCGGTCTTGTCCGTGCAGATGAAGGTCGTGGAGCCGAGGGTTTCCACCGCCTGCAGGTTGCGGACCAGCGCGTTCCGCGCGGCCATCCGCTGGGCGCCGACGGCGAGCGAGAGGGTCACGGTGGGCAGCAGGCCCTCGGGAACCAGTGCCACGGCCACGCCGATCGCGAAGAGGAACGCGTCGCGCCAGGAGATTCCCACCAGCAGCGAAAGCATGAAGAACAGGGCGCCGATGCCCAGGGCGACGCCGGCGACCAGGCGGACGATCCGCTGCAGTTCCAGGGCCAGCGGGCTCGGCGGCGGCTCGACCCGGCCGGTGAGCGAGGCGATCTCGGCGAGCCGGGTGTGCCCGCCGGTGCTGGCGACGACCCCTTCGGCCGAGCCGATGACCAGGAACGTGCCGCCGAACACCTCCTCGCCGGCGGCCTTGCGGACCGCTTCGCTCTCGCCGGTGAGCATCGATTCGTCCACCGAGCAGCCCGCCGCGAGTCCCAGGACCAGGTCCGCGGGGATCCGGTCCCCGGCAACCAGCACGACGGCGTCGCCCGGCACCAGTTCGGTGGTGTGGACCTTGGCGATGCGCCCGTCGCGCCGGACGGAGACCATGGCCGGCAGCAGTTCGCGCAGCTTCGCCGCGGCGTGCTGGGCGCGCTCCTGCTGAATGTAGGCGAAGACCCCGTTCACCACGATGACGACCATGATCGCGATGCCCAGCTGCGGCATGCCGGCGACGAACGCCAGCGCGGCCGCGGCCCAGAGCATCACGGCGAAAAAGTGTGTCATCTCGGCGAGCAGCCGCCGCCAGCCGGGCACCGCGCGGGTCCGGGGCAGCCGGTTCGGCCCCGCCTGCCGCAACCGGCGCGCCGCCTCTTCGGAGCTCAGGCCGGCGAGGGCGCCCCCCGCGGCACCGGCTGTGGCGCCGGCGCTCGGATTCACCGCCCGCCGCCCGTCACGCGCAGCACCGGGCCCCGACCCCGGCACCTCATGACTTCGAGGATGCGCCGGACCGGCAGGCCGGGTTAGGGCCTAAAGTCACCGCACGGCCGCGGTCCGCCGGGGCGGACGGGGCGTCAGTTGCCGGTCGCGGCCGGCGGCCGCTGCCGTCCCAGCGAGCGCAGGTAGGTACCGAAGCCGTGCGGCGCCCGGGCGTGGGTCCGTCCGGAGGTCAGCACCCGCATGCTGTCGGTGGCGAGGACGGTGAAGGCCAGGCCGCGCAGGCTCTGGACCAGGGTGCGGTCCTCGTGTGATTCCAGCTGGGAGAAGCCGCCCGCGGCCAGGTAGGCCGAGGCCCGGACCCCGAAGTTGGCCCCGTAGATGTGCGGGTGGTTCTCCTCGAAGGGGTGGCGGTCCAGCCAGCGGCGCAGCAGTTCCGGATCCATGCCGACGGGGTCGGGTTCCACCGATCCCAGGACCGCGTCGGCTCCGGCCTCCGCGAATTCGAGCTGGCGCACCAGCCAGTTCGGCGGGACCTGCGAATCGGCGTCGGTGTTGGCGAGCCAGGTCCGGCCCGGCCAGGGCAGCGGCCGGGACCGCTGGCCGGGGGTGCGCCGGCGCGGGCCGAGGACGGCGGCCCGGACACCGGCCGCCCGGCTGGCCCCGGCGCTGCGCAGCTGGACCTCGAGCATGGTGAAGCGCGGGTCGGTGCTGACGTAGCCGGCGGTGATCCCGGCCGAGCGGTCGGTGCAGCTGTCCAGCACCACCATCACCCGGACGGAGACGTCCGGCCGCACGGCCTGCAGCTCATCGGCGGCCCGCTGCACCGCCCGGAGCGCCCGGTCGATGTGCTGGTCCTCGTTGTGCGCCGGCATGACCACGGCGAACGCGTCGATGCCGGGGCGGCGGTGCGGCTTTTGCGGCGCCGGCGCCGCGCTGCTCACTGCGGCGCCCCGGGGGCACGGAAGATTTCCAGGACGAAGTCGCGTTCGCGGTAGAGGCCGGCGTCCGCCCAGCGCAGCTGCCGCCGCGCCGCGGCGTGCACGGCGTCGCCGTCGAGCTCCCAGCCCTCGATCGGGTGCCGCCAGTGGCAGAGCGCGAGCGTGCCGCCGGGGAGCAGCGCCGCCTCGACCCGCTCGAAGAGCACGTCCAGTTCCCCGGGGGCCAGGTAGTAGCCGACCTCGGACACGACGATCAGGTCGAACTCGCCCTCCGGCCAGTCCTGCGGAACGGTCAGGTGCCGGGTCTGCGCGCCGGGCAGGTGGGCGAGCCGCCGCGTGGCGTGCGCGAGCGCGGCGCTGCTGGCGTCGACGGCCAGGAAGGTGCCGCAGCGTTCGGCCAGTTCCACGCTCAGCGTGCCGATTGAGCAGCCGATTTCCAGGCCGGCGGCGTAGTCCCGGCCCGGCAGCGCTGCGAGCGTCAGCGCACGCTTGCGCTGCTCGTACCAGCTGGTGGTGTACTGCCAGGGGTCGTCGCTGCCGGCGTGGACCGTGTCGAACAGGCCCTCCGCGTCGGCGGCTGCGTAGCCTCCGGAGCCGGCGACAGAGGGCGGCTGCCAGGCGAAGGTCTCCCAGGACCGGGCGAAATGTTCCAGGAAGTCGGGCGGGAGCAGGACCTCGTCCCCGGGCTGGTCGGAGAGCGCGCGGACCTGCGAGGCGTGGGCGGCCATGGCCCGTGCTTTGGCCTGTTCCTCCGCCGGCTGCAGCGGCAGCCGGAGCCAGGAATGCCAGGCCCGGTCCTCAGGGCCGGCCCAGAGCCAGTACCAGATGGGGTATTCCAGCAGCCCGTAGCCGGCGGAGGCGGCGGCCTCGGCGGCAGCAGCGCCGGCGGTGTCGTGGTCGGTGTGCCCGTCGTTGCGGTACGGGGCCACCAGCACGATGCGCTGCGGGGGCTGGCCGGTGGCGGCCGCGGCCTCGTGGAGGGCGGACACAATCCGGTCCCGGTGGGCGGCGAGTTTACCGTCGGGCAGGCTGAGGTACTGCCAGTCGGCGCCGGGCACGAGGCCGCCGAGGGCGCCGTCGAACTCCCGCAGCCGCACCTCGGCGAGGCGCTCCGGGGTGGTGCTGGGCGAGTCCGGGTGCGAGGCCTCCCCGGCGGTGCACAGCAGCACCCGCACCTGGGCGCCGAGGCCGTGCAGCCGGGCCATCAGCCCGCCGGCTCCCAGGGACTCGTCGTCGGGGTGGGCGGCGAGCACGATGAACGCGGAACCGGCCAGTTCCCCGGCATCGAGCGGCAGCTCCGGGAGGGCGGGGACGCCGCTGGCCGCCCAGGCGCTTTCGCTGGTGCCGGCGTCGTGGTGCGTGAAGCTCACCACGGGTGGTCCCCCTTGAACGTCAGGGCACCGAGCTGGGCGTCGTCGCGCATGGCGTGGTGCTGGCGGACGTAGAGGGCAAGGTCCGCCATCCGCTTGCCGTAGCGGGCGTCGAAGGCCAGCGGACCCGGTCCCAGGTTCTGGCTCACCAGGGCCTGGATGCGTTCGACGGCGGTGGCGACACTGCCGCGCACGCGCAGCGCCTCGCTCCAGGCGCCGGGGCCGGAAAGCTCCCCGGCGTCGATCCGGGCGGCGGTGCGGGCAAGGGTATGGATGAGGCCGGTGAGCGTCCGGTCGATCTCGCCAAGGTGCGCGAGGGCCAGCTGGTCCGGTTCGCGGCCGCCGTCGGCGGCCTTCTGCAGCCCGTCCTTGTAGCTGCGGGCCACCGCGACGGCGCCGCCCAGCCAGCACGCCGCGACGCCCATGCCGCCCCAGGCGAACCCGGGGCGCCGGTAGTACCAGCCTGCTCCGCCGAGCGGCACGGCCGGGACGGCGTCGAAGTGCACGGTCCCGCTGGGGATCTCGCGCAGGCCCAGGCTGGACCATGCCGGGTCCTCGAAACTGACCCCGGCGGCGTGGAGGTCGACGGCGAAGGCCGCGCGGCCGCCGTCGGGAAGGTGCGCGGTGATGACGGCGTGGTCGAGCTGCGCGGCGATGGAACACCAGGGCTTGGCGCCGCTGAGGACGGTGCCGGCACCGGAGTCGGTGGCTTCCAGTTTCAGGCCCGGCGCCTCGGCGGCGAAGACTCCCCAGGTTCCCTCGCACGGAACGTCCGGGCCGCCGGTTTCGGCGCCGGCCTGCGCGAGGATCGCGGCGGCGTCCAGGTGCGGTTCCAGGATCCGTCCGGCGGCGGTGTCGACGGCGGTGACCGAGGCCAGGGTTTCCCAGAGGAAGGCCGTTCCGCCCGAGCCGGGCTTCGGCGTCACCGTGCCCGCCTCCGTGGCCAGAGCCAGCAGGGCAGGGACATCCCCGACGCCGGCTTCGGCAGCCTCCAGCAGCGCTTGCAGGCGGGCAAGGTCGTCCGGGGTCGAGCTGATCCGCACGGCGCGGGGACGCCCGGGGTCCTGGGTCGCGTTCATCGGGTCGTCCGTGTCCTTTGCGAAGTGCGCTTGGTGCTGTCCTGCCGGCGGCCGAAGCCGCTCCTGCCTAAATCTAAGCACACTTAGCACTTCGGGCCGGGGCGGGAGGTCCTGCCGGGGCGGCGTCAGCGGACCAGTGCCAGGGCAAAGCCGTCCCAGCCTTTCGATCCGACCGTCTGGATGACGGTCGCGTCCAGCCGGGGATCGGTTCCCATCATCTGCAGCGCCGCGACGATCCCGGGGGCATTGACGGCGTCCCGGCCGGGATCGAGCACCGCACCTTCCCAGACCACGTTGTCCATCACCACGGTGGTGCCGGGGCGGCCCAACCGGATGGCCCAGTCCAGGTACCGGACGTTGTTTTCCTTGTCCGCGTCGATGAACACGAAGTCGAAGGGCCCCGCGGCCTCGCCCTCCAGCGCAGGGAGCGTGTCCAGGGCCGGCCCCACTCGGATCTCCACCAGGTGGCCCAGCCCGGCCCGGTCGAGGTTGGCGCGCGCCACCTCGGCGTGCCGGGGCAGGTATTCGCAGGTGGTGATCCGGCCGCCGTCGGGCAGTCCCTGGGCCATCCACAGGGTGCTGAACCCCGCCAGGGTGCCGATCTCCAGCACCCGCCGGGCGCCGGAGAGCTGGACCAGCAGCTTCAAGAGCTTGCCGGCGTTCGGGGCCACTTCGATGGGCGGCATCCCCGCTTCCAGCGCCGCCTCCACCGCGTGCCGCAGGGACGCGTCGGGCCGGACCACCAGCCCGGAGAGGTACTCCTCGACGGCGGTCCAGCGCGATTCGGGCCGGTGCTCGATCATGCGGCCCAGTCTTGCAGTTGCTGCTACCCCGCGGTAGGGCCGAGGGCCCGCTCCAGCCGGTCGAGTTTGCCGGTCAGTTCGCCGCTGTAGCCGGGCCGGATGTCGGCCTTGATGACCAGGGAGACCCGGCTGCCGTAGCGGCCCACCGCCTCGGTGGCGCGCTTGACGTCGAACACCTCGTCCCATTCGCCCTCGATTACTTGAGGTCGTGGACCGATCCACCACTCAGACCGCCGAGCCTGAACGGAGTATCAGAGGAACACTTCGCTTGCATCCTCCCTGAGGAGGAATCGCCAATAGGCAAGGCCTAGGACGGCTCACCTGCAGAAATTAGAAGGAATTCATGATGCGCATGGCCTTGTTGCAAACAAAAAGACGGCCGTAGGTTCGCTGACCAACCTGCTCCACGAGCCCCAACTTGAGTAGCTTGTGGACGGCGTTATTCGCGGCCTGAGGAGAAACGTCATAGCGCCGCGCAATACTACTCACATCAAAAATGGGGTTCCCGATAAGGTCGGCAGCTAGGGATGTTGCAATACTCTTGTCTTTCACGTCACGGAGTTGTTGCTGCATCGATTCTTTTAGCTGAAGTAGCGCACGGATGGCCTTCGTTGTTGCCAGCGACTGCTCCGCAACGCCTTTCATGAAGAACCGAATCCACGGATCGAAGTCACCGGTTTGGCTCATTTTGAGCAGATGGTCAATATATTCCTCGCGCCGCGGTTCTAGCCATGAAGCCATGTTTAGAATCGGGTAATCCAGCACCCTGCTTTCAATGAGCTGCAGAGTCATCACCAGGCGACCGATTCGGCCATTGCCGTCCGCAAATGGGTGAAGTGTCTCGAACTGATAGTGGCCGAGGGCCACGCGGATGAGTAGCGGCACGCGGTCCGCCAAATTGATCCACTTTTCCCAATCAGAAAATCCGTCCTCGAGAACCTTCCCCGGCGGCGGCGGAACGAAGCGCGCTTCGGAGACCGGGCGGCCATGGTTGCCTATGAAGACCTGACGCTTCCGCAACTGCCCTGAATCATAGGTTTCACCCCTGGTTCCCTTGACCAGAATTCCCTGCAACTCTTCTAAGACACTTCGACATACCGGTCGAGTCTTCAGCGACTCGAGAGATCGTTCCGCTGCCCGCAAGTAGTTCCTAACTTCGCGGACCTGAGCTGTCGACTTCTTCTCATCTATGTAATCCGCCTCTAACACCTCTTCAAGAGAAGCAAAAGTTCCCTCCAGCGCGGAAGTGCTGACTGCTTCCTTTGAAAGCGTTGGTCGAACCAGCCACTGCGGGTCAGGGATCAGCGTGAGGTACGCATTAAGGGCTCCGAGCGCCCTGTCCGCCTCACCGAGGGCGATCTGCGCCTCAGGCGTCAGTGGAACTTCTGGCGGGAGAGGATTCGGCACATAGGCAAAATGCGCCCAAGGCTCTTCGCTCCTAGCGTCCGTGCCGGAGATTGGGACGAGCTTACCCGCTGGGGACGCTTCGAAGGCTTTGATATCCACTTATCAAGGATAACGCCTCAACCTTGAAGAGTCCATCTACTTTGTAAGTTTGTTGGCGCGATCTGATAGTTGCAGCATCGGCACGGCATGGCTCTCCCCAACTTTGAAGACTCAGGGAACATTACAAGGAACCTTGGGCTCAGACCCGCCACACCAAGCAACCCCACCCCAACCTTGAAGAGTCAGAGAACATCAGACCCGCCACACCAAGCATCCCCACCCCAACCTTGAAGAGTCAGAGAACATTACAAGGAACCTTGCGCTCAGACCCGCCACACCAAGCAACCCCACCCCAACCTTGAAGAGTCAGAGAACATTACAAGGAACCTTGCGCTCAGACCCGCCACACCAAGCAACCCCACCCCAACCTTGAAGAGTCAGAGAACATTACAAGGAACCTTGCGCTCAGACCCGCCACACCAAGCAACCCCACCCCAACCTTGAAGAGTCAGAGAACATTACAAGGAACCTTGCGCTCAGACCCGCCACACCAAGCAACCCCACCCCAACCTTGAAGAGTCAGAGAACATTACAAGGAACCTTGCGCTCAGACCCGCCACACCAAGCAACCCCACCCCAACCTTGAAGTGTCCGCCAAGATCTCCGGACGGAAGCTCCACACTAAATACGGTTCGAGTCCAACCTGAAGAATTCTGTATTCAGCCTCGTCAGGCCCCAACGTTCGGATCGCCGTCGACCCCGAGGGCTGAAGCTTCGAACTCTTCCGCACGACCGGCCCCGGACGAGAAATCCTGGATCTATTTGGACAGTTCCGCTTCGAGACGTTGAATTTTCCCGTCAAGCTCGCCCGAGTATCCGGGTCGAATGTCCGCTTTGAGGACGAGGGACACTCGGGAACCGTAGGCACCGACAGCTTCGGTTGCCCGCTTCACAACGTCCATGACGGAATCCCAGTCGCCTTCAATCTCCGTAAACATCGAGCTCGTCCGGTTGGGCAAACCGGATTCCCGAACAACACGAACAGCCGCGGCGACAGCTTCATGCACGGATGCGTCGCTTGGCGCTGCCCCGTCTGCTCGAGCGCCGGAAGGAGCCACCGAGAAGGCGACGATCATTTCATATTCCCTTCGAGCACTTCCGCACCCTCGATGGTGGTGAACATGGAGTCTGTGTGGTTCGGCAGGCCGGAGTCCCGGACGATCCGCACGGCGGCCGCGACGGCGTCGTGGACCGACGCGTCGTCGGCGGCACCGCCGGCGGCAGCGCCCTCCGGCCGGCCCGAGGGGGCGACTGAAAATGCAAGCAACATGGCTCCAGTGTGCCACGCGCCGGGACGGCCCCGGCGGCTGCAGGATCCCGCCGGCCTGTCACAAAAATGTGTACCCGCCGGTAACAGGTCCACTCCCTCCCCGCGTTGCTACCCTGAGCAAATGAACCGGGGAGTAGAGCGCCGGCCGCTTCGTGCGGACGCCGCCCGCAACGTCAACAAAATCATTGCCGCTGCCCGCCAATGCTTCCGCGAACACGGGCCCGAGGTCCCGCTGCAGACCATCGCCGTCACCGCCGGGGTGGGCCCGGCCACGCTGTTCCGCAACTTCGCCGACAAGGAAGAACTGGTCCTCGCCGCCCTGCACCAGCAGCTGAAGCTGCGTGTCAACCCGGTTATCGAAGAGGCGCTGGCGGGCAAGGACGCCGCCGAGGGCCTGTTCCGGGTGGTCGAGGCGCTGATGGCCGTCGCCAGCGACGAGGCCAACCTGCTCGGGGCAGTCGCCGGCCGGCGCGGCGTGCTGACCGGGATCACCGGAGACCTGATCGAAACCGTCGCGGTCCTGCTGGGCCGGGGCCAGGGCCAGGGCACGCTGCGCAGCGACATCTCGATGACGGACATCATCCGGCTCCTGGCCATGCTGATCGGTGTCGTTGACACCATGGAAGCGGGGTCGGACGCGTGGCGCCGTCCGGTGGCGCTGGTGGAGGACGCCATCCGGGCCGAGCGGCCGGACCGCCCGCTGCCGCCCCAGTCGCTGATGCCCGGAACGACGTACGGGACCGCGTTCGGCGTCGGCTTCAGCTCAACCCCCCGGAGCACGTAGCGTTGACCCCGTGAGCTGGGAAACCCTTGCCGGCGTAGTGGGCGGCCTGTTGCTGGTCTACGCGGTCCTGCTGGCGCTGTTGTGGGGCTACGCCCGGCGGCACCCGGAGACCGTGACCATGAAGGACGCCCTCCGGCTGCTGCCCGACCTGCTCCGGCTGATCCGGCGCCTGGTGGCGGACCGAACCGTGGCGGTGGGCGTCAGGATCCGGCTGGCCCTGCTGCTGGCCTACCTGCTCTCCCCCATCGATTTGGTCCCGGATTTCATCCCGGTGATCGGCTACGCGGACGACGTCGTCATCGTGGCCCTCGTGCTGCGTTCCGTGGTGGCCCGGGCGGGCGGGGACGCGGTGAAACGGCACTGGCCCGGCACCCCGGAGGGCCTGCAGTTGATCCTGAAACTCGCGGGCCTCGGCGCCGCCAGGTAACGGTTCCTGGGCGCCGCGGCGGCCGGGTGCCGGCCGGGGCCGGGGCGCCGGAATAGCCGGTCCGGCTGTTTTGCGTGACTTGCCGCACTCTCTCAACCACTGCGGCCTCGCCGATGATTTGAAGTGGGTGGCCGCCGATCAGCGCCAACCTGGCCAATAATCGAACCACTGGAAGCTTTGCCATGGCATCTCCTGCTGCGCTTTCGTGGCTTTCTCGGCGCCTCGCTCTAGCAGGTCCGTCAATGACTCGATGCGATCGCTGTGCATGGCAATCACGCGGTCGGGGCCGAGCCGATCCACAGTAACCCGAGCGGTAGCCCACACGGTCTCTACGAACTCATGGCTGAAGAGCGGCAGAGGCACTTGGTGCATCTTACTGAAGTGGAAGAGAAGGGAGCCAGACCCGCGGTTATCCGTAAAGGTGAGTTCTTCGTCGCCAGTGAGGAACCACTCCTCAGCGAGGTCCAGCTCGTCCTGTTCGCTGTATGCACGACGAACGCGCACGGCCAGCAGGCACTTACTGATGTTCGCGCTCAGGTCCCGATACAGCGACGGTCGCTCCCTCCCGCCCGTTACAAAAGCAAGAAGGTCAGAGAATTGTTGAAAATCACCTGGCTTGATCCTCCAGGTCTGATTCATGAGGTCGAAGAGCTGCCACGCCCCACAAAGTGAGCTCAGTCGGATGAGAGGGTTGCGGCCGAATTGTGCAATTGAGGCAAGGGGGTTCAGAGTAATGAGACGACCAAGCGTGTCAAATCGATATTCTGCTGGCAGTAGCTGACGAACGCCTTCAGCGTGCGGTTGGGACGACGATATTCGCATCCGTTCCTTCAGTTCGAGCGCCCAGGCGAGATTGAACCCTGAAACGATGTCCGACGGTGTCTGCCATCCTGGGGGGTGATCCGTGAACAATGGTGTATCGAAATCCACGTCGGCCATCCTCATTCTGATTCCTTTCGCGCACCATTGCGTCGATATCGCGGCCTTTCGCTTTGCTTTGAAATTCACGTGAAGCCGCGCCAGTAATAGTACATCTTGGGGTCTGCTGCACGGGCAAGCGACAACTGAGCTTTGCTGCGAGTGGCGTCGTCCAGCGTGGCGATCTCTCTTGGTTCAGCGGCGCGCGGGCTTTCGACGTCGAACCGGGCGAGTTCCTCTCCGTGCTCTAACACGGACGCAGCTACTCTGCTGGTCTGCATTCGCCTGTTTCGCGCGGGCAAGCTCCGGGTCGAGGTGGCGCAGGCCTTCCAGCTGGCCCGGGCGGCGGACGCATTCCGGCTCAACATGGAGGGGCACACGCGCGGCAAGATCGTCGTCACGGTCGACGGCGAGTAGCGCCGGAACCTCAGCGGCCCGGCCCGGGGTTTCCGCCCCGGGCGGGGGTTGCCTGCCCCGGCGGGACGGATTAGCATCGCGGGGACGTTCCAGCCGGGAGTTGATCGCCGCCGAGGGAGAGCCGCTGACATGGCCGAAGTGCTGCTGTACCACCACATCCAGGGCTTGACCGAGGGGGTGCGGGCGTTTGCCGACGAGCTGCGGGACGCGGGGCATACCGTGCATGCTCCCGACCTGTTCGACGGCCATACCTTCGCGAGCATCGAGGAGGGCTTCGGCTTCGCCGGCCGGACCGGCTTCGACGCCATCCGGGCCCGCGGCGCCGCCGCAGCCGACCGCCTCGGCCCGGGAGTCGTCTACGCCGGGTTCTCCTTTGGAGTGACGATCGCCCAACGGCTGGCACAGACCCGGTCCGGCGCCCGCGGTGCCCTGCTGATGTATTCATGCCTGCCGGTCACCGAGTTCGGGGACGCGTGGCCGGCCGACGTACCGGTGCAGATCCACGGCAAGCAGGACGATGAGTTCTTCGACGAGGACCTGCCGGCGGCACGTGACCTCGCCGCGTCCGCAGCGGCCGCGGAGCTGTTCGTTTATCCGGGCGACCAGCACCTCTTCGCGGACTCCTCGCTCGATGCCTTTGACCCCGACGCGGCTGGGCTGTTGAAGGACCGGGTACTGGGGTTCCTCGCCTCCGTCTGAGCCACCCGGGCCGCGGCACCCGCCGTAACCGGACCGCCCGCAGCGGTGCGTCAGTCCGCGGGAGGCTTCTCCGGCGCGGACTTCCCGGCCGCCGGCTTTTCCCTGGCATCGTGCAGGTGGTGGGCTTCCTGCAGGTGGTGCTGCAGTTTCTCCTCTGCCTCTCGCCGGCGCCGGGCCATTTCGCGCAGTTCCCGGGTGGACTCGGCCCCGGGCGAGACGAAGTGCTCGTGCGCCTTGGCCGGCTTGCCTTCGGGGACGTCCGGGCCGGGGGCAGCGGCAGGCTGAGCGTCATTGTCGGTCATGCTCGAATCGTCCCACCGGCACCCGGGCACAACAAGGGGCTAAAGCCCGGGCACCTACCCCCAGCCCAGCAGCCGCAGTCCGGCCGCGGCGCCGGCGCCGGCCAGCACCACCACCAGGAACGGGGCCCGGAACAGGAGTGCGACGGCGGCAGCGGCGAGCGCTCCCAGCCGCGCGTCGAGCGCCAGCGCCTGTCCCGACGCCACGGCGTTCACCACCGTCAGGGAGGCCAGCAGCCCGATCGTCATGGTCCCCGCGACGCGTGAGGTCCGCGGGTTCCGCAGCAGGCTGGCCGGCACCAGGTACCCCACGAGCTTCCAGGCGTAGGCCAGCACGCAGGACAGCAGCAGCCACCACCAGAGCGTCATCCCGCCTCCTCCGCGGTGCGGGCGGCGCGCCGGCCGGCGTCGTGCTCTGCCGCGTACGGGTCGACGTCGGGTTCCAGACCCTCGTCCCTGCGTCCGTGACTGAACCAACCGATCACCGCAGCGACCAGCGCGGCGACCAGGATCGGCACGCCGGACGGCACCAGCGGCACGGCCAGCACGGTGGCCAGCGCGCAGACGACGGCGATCGCGACGGGTTCGCGGCCCTTGAGCCGCGGCCACAGCAGGCCCAGGAAGGCCGCCACCGCGGCGCCGTCAAGCCCCCATTGTTTCGGATCACCGAGGGCCGCCCCGGCCAGTGCGCCCACCGCGGTGAACGCGTTCCAGAGGACGAACACACCGATCCCGGCCGTCCAGAATCCGCGCTGCTGCTCCGCCGGGTCGGTCTGGCCGGTGCTGGTGGCCGTGGACTCGTCGATGGTCACATGGGCCGCCACGAACCGCCGCCAGCCGCGGGGCTGGAGCAGCGCGTTGAGCTGCATGCCGTAGATGCCGTTGCGCATGCCCAGCAGCGTGGCCGCGCTCATCGCGGCGAGGCCGGACCCGCCGCCGGCGATGACGCCGATGAACGCGAACTGCGAGCCGCCGCTGAACAGCAGCAGGCTCAGCGCCATGGTCTGCCAGAAGTCGAGGCCGGAGGCCACCGACAGGGCGCCGAAGGACACGCCGTAGAGGCCCGTGGCGACGCTGATCGAGAGCCCCACCCGGAACGCCGGAGACTGCGAGAGCTTCACCGGGGCCGCCGCTTCGGCCGCGCCAGGCTCCACGCCCAGCCGATCAGCGGCGCCTGCAGCGGCAGGCGGAGGGTGTGGAGGCGGCGCTGGGCCGGCGTCCCGCCGGGCCCGTACGCTTTGCGGAGCGCGTCGAGGTGTCCGGCCAGGAAGGCGGTGAACATGGCCGCGACGCAGCCGGCCACCGTGCGGCGCGCGGGCGGCACGAGGAGCCCGACGGCGGCCCCGGCCTCCAGCAGCCCGCTCAACGCCACCCATTCCTCCCGTGAGAGCACCGCCAGGGGCCCGTTGGGCCGGCTGCCGGAGTCGTCGCGGCACAGGATGTCCGGAACCACCGGGCCGAAAAAGTCCGGATCGCGGAAGTGTTTTGCCGCGCTGGCCAGCAGCAGTCCGCTCAGGGCGGCCGCGGAGAGCGTGGTGGTTGCCCGGGGGGACCAGCGGAAATGCATGGAACCATGCAACCACAGCCGCGCTGGCGCCCGCGAACCCGGGGCGTAACCTGCCCGGGGCGGGGAAAACGGGACCTTCCGCAGGGGTCCGCGGCCGGGTGCCGGGCGTAGCGTGGGGGCCATGGGCAGTGTCGTCGAGATGGCCGGCGTCGTGAAGCGGTTCGGGCCCGTGACCGCACTCAACGGGCTGGATTTCGAGGTGTCCGCCGGGGAGGTGCACGGCTTCCTGGGCCCCAACGGGTCCGGCAAGTCGACGACGCTGCGGCTCCTGCTGGGCATGCTCCGCGCCAACGCCGGCTCCGCCCGGGTGCTGGGGCTCGATCCGTGGCGCGACGTGGCGCGGCTGCACCGCCGGCTGGCCTACGTCCCGGGCGATGTGGCGCTGTGGCCCAACCTGACCGGGGGCGAGGTGATCGAGCTGCTCGGCAGGCTGCAGGGCGGCCAGGACCCGGCGCGGCGGGACGAGCTGCTGGCGCTGTTCGAGCTGGACCCGACGAAAAAGACCCGCATCTATTCCAAGGGCAACCGGCAGAAAGTGGCGCTGGTCGCCGCGCTGGCCACCGACGCGGAACTGTTCCTGCTGGATGAGCCCACCAGCGGACTGGACCCGCTGATGGAAGACGCGTTCCGGGGCTGCGTCAGGGACCTGAGGTCCCAGGGCCGGACGGTGTTGCTGAGCAGCCACATTCTCAGCGAGGCCGAGGCCCTCTCCGACCGGGTCAGCATCATCCGGGCCGGCCGGGTGGTGGAGAGCGGGCCGCTGGAGCAGCTCCGGCACCTCACCCGGACCTCCGTGACCGCCGACGTCGACGTGGTGCCGCCGGACCTGGGTCTCCTGCCCGGCGTCCATGACCTGGCGGTGGCCGGGCACCGGGTCAGCGCCCAGCTGGATCCCGCCGGACTGGGCCCGTTCCTGCAGGTCCTGACGGGGGCCGGGCTGCGGGCGCTCACCAGCCAGCCGCCGACGCTGGAGGACCTGTTCCTGCGGCACTACGGCGCCGTGGACAGCTCCGGGGACGGCACCGGGACGCCCGGCGCCGAAGGGCCCGGCGCCGTCGCGGCCGCTTCCGGCGGGGGCCCGGGGGCCGGCGTCCCGGGGCCGGGCGATGCCTGAGACGCTGGCCGGTACCGGGGTCCTGGTCCGGCTCGGTGTGCGGCGGGACCGCTGGCTGCTGTCGCTGTGGGTGGCCGGCTTCGCAGCCGTTGCCTATTCGACGGCGCTGGCCGGCGCGGATCTCTACCCGGACGTTGGCAGCCGGGTCGAGGCTGCCAACGCGCTCAATGCCACGGCGTCGATGGTCGCGCTGTTCGGGCGGATCTACGACCCCGCCTCGCTGGGGGCTCTGTCGCTGATCAAGTACACGGCGTTCATGACCGCCATCCTGGCCGTTCTCATGGCCATCCTCGTCATCCGGCATACCCGGGCCGACGAGGAGACCGGCCGGCTGGAGCTGCTGGCCGGCGGACGGCTGGGACGGGACGCTCCGCTGGCCGCCGCGCTCGGCATCGGTTTCAGTGCCAGCCTGGCCGTCGGGCTGCTCTCCGCCGCCGCCTTGGCTGCCGGGGGCCTTCCCGCGGCGGGTTCCCTGGCGTTCGGCCTGGGCTGGGCCGCCACCGGAATGGCTTTTTGCGCCGTGGCCGGTGTCGCGGCGCAGCTGACCGCGGGCGCCAGGGCGGCGACCGGCATCAGCATCGGCGTCATTGCGGTCACCTACGGGCTCCGGGCCGTCGGCGACCTTGCCGAGCCGGGACCCTCTGTCCTGTCCTGGCTCTCGCCGATCGGGTGGAACCAGCAGATCCGGGCGTTCGCCGGGGACCGGTGGTGGGTGCTGGCGTTGCCGGCCGCGCTCACTGTGCTCCTCATCCCCGCTGCTTTTGCACTCCGGGCGCGGCGGGATCTTGGCGCCGGGCTGCGCTACGAGCGGCCTGGACCGGCCGTCGGGTCGCTCACCGGTATCTGGGCGCTGGCCGTGCGCCTGCAGCACCGGGTGTGGCTGGCCTGGGCCGTCGCCTTCGCGGTCTTCGGCGTCGTGATCGGGTCGCTGGTCAGCAACGTCGCGGAGCTGCTCAGTTCCCCGAATGCCCAGGACCTGATCAAGCTGCTGGGCGGGGCGGCCGCGCTACGCGAGGCCTTCCTGGCCGCGGAAATCAGCATCATGGGGCTGCTGGCTGCGGCCTACGGCGTGGCGGCGGCAAACCACCTGCGCAGCGAGGAAGCGGCGGGCCACACCGAGGCCCTGCTGGCGACCGCCACGACCCGGAGCCGCTGGGCGAGCAGCCATTACATTGTCGCGCTGGCCGGAGCCGCCGCCCTGATGACCCTCGCGGGGGTGTCGATCGGCCTCGGTGCCGCCCTCGCCGTGCAGGATCCCGCGCTGGTCGGCAGCGCCACGGCTGCCTCCCTGGCCCAGATTCCCGCCGCCTGGGTACTGATCGGTGTGTCGCTGGCGGTGTTCGGCTGGGCGCCCCGGCTGGCGGGGGCAGTCTGGGTGGTGCTGCTGGGGTTTGTCGCCCTCGGTGAATTCGGCGTGCTTTGGAACGCCCCCGAATGGCTGATGGATCTCTCACCCTTCCGGCACTCACCGCTGCTGCCGGTCGGCCCGGACGCGCTGCCCGGGCTGGCGGCGTTGACCGCCGTCGCCGCGGCCCTGGGGGCGCTGGGCTACCTCGGCTGGCGGCGGCGGGACCTCGCTGCCTGACCTCTTGATCTGATCCGGCGCCGTTTTCCTGAAAGGATGGCCGGATGCAGAACCGCCCCGTCGCCCCCGTCGACCTTGAAGCCGCAGCCCAGTTGTGGGCCGCCTACGCGGCAGCGCACCCTGCTCGGGTCCTCGCGGCGCCCGAATACACCGTCGAACACTTCGGGGATTCGAAACGGCTCGCTGACGAGCTGCTCGCCCTGGTCCTGAGCGGTCGAAAGCGGGCGACCGCTGAACTCGTGCTGGATTTCACCGCCCGGGGCGACGAGGTGCCGCGGATCGGATCCCACTGGATAGCGTGCGACGGCGACGGGGTGCCCCGGGTGATCATTCGCAGCACCGAGCTCCGGATCGGTCCGTTCAGCAGCGCCGACGCGGCGTTCGCCCGCGATGAAGGTGAGGACGACCTGAGCCTTGAGAGCTGGCAGCGCGAACACCGCGCCTATTGGACGCGCACCAGCGCCGCGGCCGGCCGCGAGTGGTCGGAGCTGGACGAGATCGTCTTTGAGCGCTTCGACCTGGTCTGGCCGCCCGGCGTCGCGGACGCTTCGGACTAGCTCGCCGTTGCCCGGGCGAGGAGCTGGGCGCGGACCTCGGCGGGGCGGTTGGTGGTGAGCTCCTGGATGCCCAGTTCCCGGCAGAGGTCGACGTCGGCCGCCGAGTCCACCGTCCAGACCCGGAACCGGCGGCCCGACGCGAGCCAGCGTCGAACGGTGCGGGAATGCCCGCGGACGTAGCCGATGCCCGGCCCGGCGAGGCCCACCTCGCAATCGTCCAGGATGCGTTCCCCCTCGGTCTGAGCGGCCTTGAGGACGTTGGCCAGCGCGCCGCCGGTGACGGCGCCCAGGCCGAGTTCCTCCCGGATTTCCACCACGTTCACGTCATCCACCAGCTGGCAGATGGCGGAGGCGGGCACGGACCGGAGCAGGTGTTTGACCGAGTCCGGGCTGAAGCTCATGAAGGACACCCGGATGTTATCCAGCATCGACGTCTCCCGGTCCCAGCCCTCGGCCTCGAGGATTTCCAGGACCCGGTCCTCGAGTTTGAGCTGGAAGGGGCTGGGGTGCTTGAGTTCGACCGCCAGTCCGATCTCGCGGCCGGCCAGGCGCAGCAGGTCCAGCAGCTCGGGCAGGGTCAGGAACTGCGCGGAGGGGGCGCCGTACTCCTCGGGGATGCGGGCGCCCTTCCAGGAGCAGAAGTCCAGCAGGCGGAGCTCCTCGAGGGTGCGGTCCGCGACCGGGCCGGTGCCGTTGGACGTACGGTCCAGGGTCGCATCGTGGATCAGCACGGCATGCTGGTCGCGGGTGAGGTGGACGTCGCACTCGACGCCGTCGGCGCCGTCGGCGATTGCCTGCAGGTACGCGGCGCGGGTGTGCTCGGCGAAGGCGCCGCTGGCGCCCCGGTGGGCGTACACCAGCGGGCGGGCGGCGGCGGACTCCTCGGTAGTCATGCTGACACGTTAGCGGACGTCGGTAACGGATGCGCGGATAGGCTGGGCACATGCAGGTGAACACTGAACGACCAGCCCGTACCGCCGTCCCCCCGGCCGGCGTCGAACACCGGCTCTCACCCGCAGACGCCGAAAAGGCCGCGGCGCTGCGGAAGATGAAGCTGCTGGCTGTGTCGTTGCTGATCGGCATGGCCGTCATCTTCGTCATCGCCTTCGCCCTGCAGAAGCAGTACCCCTGGCTGGAGTACGTCCGGGCCGCGGCCGAGGGCGGGATGGTGGGCGCGCTGGCGGACTGGTTCGCCGTCACCGCGCTGTTCAAATACCCGCTGGGCCTGAAGATCCCGCACACCGCCATCATTCCCCGGCGCAAGGACCAGATCGGGGCGTCGCTGGGCGAATTCGTGGAAACCAACTTCCTCTCCGAGCAGGTGGTCAAGGAGAAACTGGCCAGCGTGGACGTCGCCCGCAAGGTCGGCGGTTGGCTGTCCGGCCCCGGCGGTCCCGAGCGTGTGGCCAAGGAAGGCGCGGCCGTGATCCGCGGTGCATTCAAGGTCCTCAACGACGACGATGTCCAGGCCGTGATCGAGGGCATGGTCCGCCGGCACCTGCTCGCTCCGCCCTGGGGCCCGCCGGTGGGCCGGCTCGCGGAGCGGGTCTTCGACGACGGCCACCACCACGCGCTGGTGGACCTGCTCGTGGACCGCGCCGTCGACTGGGTGCGGGACAACCACGAGACGGTCAACCGGCTGGTCACGGACCGCTCCCCCTCGTGGGTTCCGACGTTCGTCGACGGGCTGGTGGGCGACAAGGTGTACGTCGAAATCCTCAAGTTCACCCGCGCCGTGCAATCCGATCCGCAGCACCAGGTCCGGCTCTCCATCGACACCTATCTGAAGTCGCTGGCGCAGGACCTGCAGCACGATCCGGTCATGATTGCCCGGGCCGAGGGCGTCAAGGCCCAGGTGCTCGGCGATCCCGAGGTGCGTGAACTGGCCTCCCGCACCTGGGGCACCGTGAAGTCCGCGCTGCTCACCGCCGTCGACGACCCCGACAGCGAACTGACGGTAAGGTTCAAGGCCGCGGTGCACGACTTCGGCACCCGGCTGGTGGTGGACCCGGAGCTGGCCGGCAAGGTGAACGCCTGGATCGGCGACGCCGCCGGATACCTGGTGAACAACTACCGCTCGGACATCGCGGGTGTCATCACCGACACGGTGGCCCGCTGGGACGCCGAGGAGACCTCGGAGAAGATCGAACTCCAGGTCGGCAAGGACCTGCAGTTCATCCGGATCAACGGCACCGTGGTGGGGGCGCTGGCCGGCCTCGCCATCTTCACCGCGGCCAACCTGGTCTTCGGCTGACCCAGCGCGAACGGACACTTAAGGCCCGCCCCACACAGCCCGAACGACACTCAAGGCCCGCCCCACACAGCGCGAACGGACACTTCGCGCCCTGCGCTGCCGGGTGGCGGCACACATGTGTTCCGGGCACACTTAGTTCGTGGCTGACTCTGAGGCAGTAACGACGCAGGGTTCGACAGTTGAGGACTGGACGCGCGCATTGGCGGAATCCGCGGGTTCGCCGGGAGGTGGTGCCGGGGCTGGGCTGATGCTAGCCATAGCCGCGTCACTGACGTCCATGGTCGCCGGATACACCGACGCCGACGAGCACCAACGCGCTGAACTCGACAACGTTCATGCCCGGGCGCGGTCCCTGCGGGAAGCTGCCCTCCAACTGGCCGACGACGACTCGTCCGCGTCAAAAGCGTTCGGGGCCGCGTTCCGGCTCGAGCGCGGTCCCGAACGCGAGGACGCCATAAAGAAAGCCTCCGTCGAAGCCGCAAAATCCTCCGCGCTGCTCGGCAAGCAGGCCATCGGTGCCATCACAGACCTGGAATGGCTTGCCACCAACGGCAATCCAGCGCTTATCGCCGATGTCGTCGTCGCTTTCGGCGCCCTACGGGCAGCGCTGACAGGAGCACGCACAAACGTCAGCTACGATCTCTCCACCCTGACCTCTGCCGGCGCCACACTCGAGCAGATCCGCCACGAGCACCCGGATTTGTGGACGACCGTGGAGCGGCTTAATGCCGCCCTGGGCCGGATCGACAAACTCACGGCCGAAATAGATCACCGGGCCGCCCCCACCGACGCCCTCTGACCGGGCGCAACACGGCCGCACGGGCGCAGCCAAAGAGGGTCTTGCCGGTCAGAACACTCGGATCCCGCTGGGCATGACCACTCCGTCAACGGGCCGGTCGTGGCTCTCGCGCGGTACGGCTTCAAGGAACTCGTCGTCGTAAATGACCGCGAATACCGCTGGAGGTTCCTCCAAAGACGCAAGAGCCCGGTCGAAGTACCCGCGGCCCCATCCCATCCGCATTCCCGAACCGTCAACCGCAGCTGCGGGAATAAGTAACAGATCGACGGTCTGGAACACACCGGCTGGCACCACCTCACCGATCATCTCGGAGATGCCGAACAAGCCAACCTGCTCGCGGCCGCCTGATGCAGGTACCCAGTCCAGCAACCCGTCCTGCCTGCTCACCGGAACGAGAACCTCCACGCCATTCGCGGCGGCCCAGGCCAGGAACGGCCGGGTGTTCGGTTCGTCCCCGCCGGAGAGGTAGCAGGCCACCAAGCCAGGGGCCCTGTGACGGACCAGAGCTACCAGGTGCTCTGTCAGGCCGGCCGTTACCGTCTCCTGCTCTCTCGCCGGGAGGCTGCGGCGGCGGAGACGAATCTCGGCGCGCAAGTTGGCCTTTGCATCTCGTACTGAAACATGCGTCGTCATGCTAGGTCCCGGGCCCTCGTCGAGACCCGCGCGTAGCCGGTCTCGTTTCCCAGGCAGGCGCCGCGCCTGTCCCTTTTGCAGCCCCGTCTCATGCCACCAAGCTAGCAGGAGGCTGTGTCCGTTCGCGCCCTGCACAAGAGCGCGAACGGACACTTCGCGCCCAGCGCTAAGGGCCCCAAGTGTCCGTTCGCGCTTCCGGGGGGCCCCAAGTGTCCGTTCACGCTTCCGGGGCGGGGCGGGTCAGGCGGGGGCGACGGTGGCCTTGGGCCGGGCGCGCATGGCGAAGACCGTGAACGCCAGCGCCACCAGCGCGGTGACCACCAGCAGCATGAGCCCGATCGAATAGCTGCGCGACGCGGCGTCGTAGGTGGCGCCCATGATCAGCGGCGGGAAGTAGCCGCCCAGGCCGCCGGCGGCGCTGACCACGCCGGACACGCTGCCCACCTTCCCGGCCGGGGCGAGCACCCCGACCCACGCGAACACGCCGCCGGTGCCCAGGCCCAGGGCGGCAGCCATCGCGACGAACGTCAGCCCGGCGGGGACATCGCCGTCGGGTTGCAGGTTCACCACCCAGGCGAGTATCGCGACCCCGGCGAGCGAGACCACCACGACGGGTTTGGGTCCGAACCGGTCCGCGAGCACTCCCCCGACGGGCCGGGCCAGCACGGCCGCCAGGGCGAAGCCGGCCGTGCGCGCGCCGGCGGCGCTCGGGTCGAAGCTGTAGATGTCGCGCAGGTACGTCGGCAGGTAGGTCGCGAAGGACACGAAGCCGCCGAAGACGACGGCGTAGAGGAAGCACATCTTCCACGTCACCGGGGTTTTGGCGGCGTCGATCAGCTTGGGCAGCACCGGGGCGTCGTTGCGGTGCCAGGCCGGGGATTCCTTCATCAGGAACCAGACCAGCGCGGCCATGACCACCAGGACCGCGGCGATCAGCAGGTGCGTCGGAAAGTAGCCGATCCAGGCCACCAGCCGCGGGTTCAGGAACGCGGCGAGGGCGGTGCCGCCCATCCCGGCGCCGAACACCCCGGTGGCGAAGCCGCGCCGCGACGGATGGTACCAGGCGCTGACGAAGGGGATACCGACGGCGAACACGGTGCCGGCCACCCCCAGCAGGAGCCCTGCGCCGAGCACGAGCGGGAAGGACCGGATGCTGCCGCCGACGGCGACCAGCAGGATCGGCACGACGGCGGCGAGCAGGACGAAGCTGAACAGGGCCCGGCCGCCGTACTTGTCCGTCAGGGCGCCGACGACGATCCGGCCCAGCGATCCGACGAAGACCGGCATGGCGACGAGGATCCCCGTGGTGGCCGGGGTGAGTTGGAGGTTCTGCGTGTAGAACGCCCCGAGGGTGGCCACCGAATTCCAGGCCCAGAACCCCGCCACCGAGGCCGCGGTGGCGAGCACGAGGTTGAGCGTCTGTCCTGCCGGCGCGGTTGCCGCCGTCGCCGCCGCCGCGGGCGGGGTTACTTCGGCCATGGCGGCCTCCTCTCGGTGCGGCGGCGCGGTCCCGGCGCCGCGGGCGGGTCAGCGGTTCCGGGTGTCACGGTCGCGGGTGCCGACGGCGGACCAGCCGGGCCGCGCGGCGGTGGAGGGCGTGCGGGTGGCGGCCCCCGCCTGGACCCCGCGGCGTTTGCCGTTCCGGTCCCGGTCGCGGGAGCGGTACACGATGTAGGGCCGGAAGAGGTAGTGGAACGGCGCCGTGAACGCGTGGACCAGCCGGGTGAACGGCCAGATCACGAACAGCGCCATGCCCACCAGGGTGTGCAGGTGGAAGGAGAACGGGGCTTCCGCCATCGCCGCGATGTCGGGTTGCAGGATGAACAGCGAGCGGAACCACGGGGACACGGTCTCGCGGTAGTTGTGTCCGTGCTCGCCCTCGAACACGCTCACCAGCGTGGTCCAGAGCCCGAAGACGATGGCCGCGGTGAGGACGACGTACATGGTCTTGTCATTCTTGGTGGTGGCCATGAAGACCGGCCCGGTGGTGCGCCGCCGGTAAATCAGCAGGATGATCCCGCCAAGCGTCCCGACCCCGGCAATCCCGCCGACCAGCAGGGCGTTGAAGTGGTAGAACTCCTGACTCATCCCCACGGCCTCGGTCCACGCCATCGGAATGACCAGGCCGAAGAAGTGCCCGGCGATCACGGCAAGCAGGCCGAAATGGAACAGCGGCGACGCGATCCGCAGCAGCCGGGACTCGTAGAGCTGGGAGGACCGGGTGGTCCAGCCGAACTGGTCGTATTTGTAGCGCCAGATGAGGCCGCCGACCAGAACCACCACCATGACGTAGGGCAGGACCCCCCAGAGCACGATATCGAGCACCGACAGCTCCATGGTCAGACCCCCTTCACGGGCAGCAGGCGCGGGTCGTACGGGTCCAGCCCCACGGCCTCGGTGGGCGGCCCGTACCCGGCCATCCGCATGACGGCCTGCTCATCCGCGGGCGACTTTCCCGGCAGCGTCGCGCAGACGGCCTGCAGGATCCGGGCGTGCGGCAGCCCGTCCCGGAGCAGCCCGAAGCGCAGCATCTCCAGGCTGGCCCGGTACCGGCCCAGCAGCCCGCGGCCGGCCTCAAGGTCCACCCGGGCGGCGTATTCCAGCACCATGGGAAGGTAGTCCGGCAGTTCCCCCTGGGTGTCGACCAGCACGTCGCTTTGCCGGTAGGCAGCCTTGAAGCTGCCGAGCACCTCGCCGCGCCGACGGGTGTCCCCGTCCGTCCAGTACGACAGGTGCAGGGCGTGGCGCTTGCCCAGGTCGAACTCCCGGACGTAGCCGGCCTGGCTTTCCATCAGCGGCGTGCTCTCCAAGGCGTCCAGCACCTCGTCGAAGTCCGCCCCCGCACCGGGGAACTCGGCGAGCGCGGCCCGCATCAGCGGGACCTTGCCCAGCAGGTCCTCGTCCGGGTAGGACAGGCACCACGCGGCGGCGAGGTAGAGCACCCGGTCGCGGCGGCTCATGGCTGGTCCTCCGCCGCTGCCAGGGTGCCCGGTTCCGGCCCCTTGTCCGGGAAGAGCCCGGGCGGGGCGCCGCGGCCGTCCCAGTTCAGCAGGTTCACCCGTCCGCGCAGCCCGGACCCCTCTTCGAGGCCGCCGGAGGTCTGCCGGTCCCGGAGCGCGTTGAAGGTCTCCACCGCCACCGGCACCGGCCTGCCGCTGGCCTCGCCGAACGGTGAGGTGTCCTGCATGCCGGGGCCGCCGTCGAAGTCCAGGGAGCAGCCCATTTCCTCCAGGTCGTGGGCCTGTTCCACGTGGGCCTTGGGGATGACGTAGCGCTCCTCGTACTTCGCGATCGCCATCAGCCGGTACATCTCGTACATCGTCTGGCTGTCCATCCCCACGGACGCGGGGATGGAATCGTCGGGGTCGTTGCCCAGGCTGATCCCGCGCATGAACGAGCGCATCGCGGCGAGTTTCCGCAGCACCGCGGTGACCCGGTCTGTGTCCCCGGCGGTGAAGAGTTCGGCGAGGTATTCCACCGGGATGCGTAGCGCGTCGATGGCGCCGAAGAGGTTGCCGGCGTCCTCGCCGTCGTGCCCCTGGTCGCGCAGCAGGTCCACCACCGGGGAGAGCGGAGGGACGTACCAGACCATCGGCATGGTCCGGTATTCGGGGTGCAGCGGCAGCGCCACCTTGTAGACCTTGGCCAGGGCGTAGACCGGCGAGCGCCGGGCCGCGTCGATCCAGTCCTCCGGGATGCCCTGGGCCCGCGCCTCGGCCTGCACGGCGGGGTCGTTGGGGTCCAGCAGCACGTCCATCTGGGCGTCGTACAGTTCCTGCGGGTCGGTGACCGCGGCCGCGGCGGTGACCGCGTCGGCGTCGTACAGGAACAATCCCAGGTACCGCAGCCGGCCCACGCAGGTCTCCGAGCAGACCGTCGGCAGCCCCACCTCCACGCGGGGGTAGCAGAAGGTGCACTTTTCAGCCTTGCCGGTCTTGTGGTTGAAGTAGATCTTCTTGTAGGGGCAGCCGGTGACGCACTGTCGCCAGCCGCGGCACCGGTCCTGGTCCACCAGCACGATCCCGTCCTCGACCCGTTTGTAGATCGCCCCGGACGGGCAGGACGCCATGCAGGAGGGGTTCAGGCAGTGCTCGCAGATCCGCGGCAGGTAGAACATGAAGGTCTGCTCGTAGGCGAACTTGATCTTGTCCTCGGACTCGCGCCGGACCTTCTCCACGATCGGGTCCAGGTGCCCGTGCTCGGCGGAACCGCCGAGGTCATCGTCCCAGTTCGCGGACCAGGTGATCTTGGTGTCCTCGCCGGTGATCAGGGACTTGGGCCGGGCCACCGGGAAGTCCTTGCCCAGCGGCGCGTCCACCAGGGTCTTGTAGTCGTAGGTCCACGGCTCGTAGTAGTCCTTGAGCTCGGGCTGGACCGGGCTGGCGAAGATGCCCAGCAGCTTCTTGACCCGGCCGCCGGCCTTGAGGACCAGTTTGCCGCGCTTGTTCAGCACCCAGCCGCCGTGCCAGCGCTCCTGGTCCTCGTAGCGGCGCGGGTAGCCCTGCCCGGGACGGGTTTCGACGTTGTTGAACCAGACGTATTCGGTGCCCGCCCGGTTGGTCCAGGCCTGCTTGCAGGTCACCGAACAGGTGTGGCAGCCGATGCACTTGTCCAGGTTCATCACCATTCCCATTTGTGCCATCACGCGCATCAGTACTGCACCTCCTGGGAACGACGGCGGACCGTGGCCACCATGTCGCGTTGGTTTCCGGTGGGGCCGAGGTAGTTAAACGCGTAGGCCAGCTGCGCGTACCCGCCGATCAGGTGCGAGGGTTTGACCAGCAGCCGGGTGACGGAGTTGTGGATGCCGCCGCGCCGGCCGGTGGCCTCGGATTTGGGGACGTCGATGGTGCGTTCCTGGGCGTGGTGGACGTAGACGACGCCGGCGGGCATCCGGTGGCTGACGATCGCGCGGGCTACAAGGACGCCGTTGATGTTCGTGCACTCCACCCAGTCGTTGTCCCGGACCTTGATGGACTCGGCGTCGGCGGGGCTCATCCAGACCGTCGGGCCGCCGCGGGAGAGCGAGAGCATCAGCAGGTTGTCCTGGTATTCGGAGTGGATGGACCATTTGGAGTGCGGGGTCAGGTAGCGGACCACCACCTCCAGGGCGCCGTCCCGGCCGAGTTTGGGTTCGCCGTAGAGCCGGTGCATGTCCAGCGGCGGCCGGTAGACCGGCAGCGCCTCGCCGATGTCCCGGATCCAGTCGTGGTCCAGGAAGAAGTGCATCCGGCCGGTCAGGGTGTGGAAGGGCTTGAGCCGCTCGATGTTGATCGTGAACGGCGCGTACCGGCGGCCGCCGGTCTCCGAGCCGGACCACTCCGGCGAGGTGATCACCGGGACCGGGCCGGCCTGGGTCTGGGCGAAGGTGATGAACTTTTCCTCCGACCCCTCGGACAGGTCCGCCAGCTTGCGGCCGGTGCGGACCTCCAGGTCCTTGAAGCCCTGGACGGAGAGCGCGCCGTTGGTGGTGCCGGAGAAGGCGAGGATGGCCTCGGCCAGTTTGGCGTCGGTGTCGATCGCGGGGCGCCCGTCGGCGGCGCCGCCGAGCATGACGCCGTTGGTCTGACCGAGCCGCTTGAGCGGGCCGGCGAGGTTGTAGGTGACGTTCTTGACCGTGAAGCCGAGTTTGCCCGCCAGCGGCCCGACGGCGGCGAGCTTGTCCGCGATGGCCGTGTAGTCGCGCTCCACCACCGATAAGACCGGCATGTTCTGCCCCGGGACGGCGGGAATGCCGTTCTCCCGCCAGTCGCGGACCACCCCGCCGGGTTGTGCGAGCTGGCCGGGGGTGTCGTGCTGCAGCGGGACGCTGACCAGGTCCCGTCGGACGCCCAGGTGGGTCTTCGCGAGCCGGGAGAACTCCCGGGCCAGCAGGTGGAAGGTGTCGAAATCGGTCTTGGTCTCCCACGGCGGGTCGATCGCCGGGGTGAAGGCGTGCACGAACGGGTGCATGTCGGTGGAGGACAGGTCGTGCTTCTCGTACCAGGTGGCGGCGGGGAAGACGACGTCGGAGAGCAGGGTGGTGGAGGTCATCCGGAAGTCGGCGGAGACCAGCAGGTCCAGCTTTCCCTCCGGCGCCTGTTCATGCCATTTCACGTCCCGGGGTTTGAGGCCCTCGGCGTGGTCTTTGCCCAGGACGTTGTTGTGGGTGCCGAGCAGGTTGCGGAGGAAGTACTCGTTGCCCTTGGCGGAGGAGCCGAACAGGTTGGAGCGCCACAGCACGAGCGTCCGCGGCCAGTTTTCAGGGGCGTCGACGTCCTCGATGGCCGGGTTGAGGGTGCGGTTCTTCAACGCGTCGGCGATGTAGCCGGGGGTGTCCTTCGCGGTGCCGGCGGCGACGGCGGCCTCCGCCTCATCCGCGAGGTCCAGCGGGTTCCGGTCGAACTGCGGGTAGAACGGCATCCAGCCCAGCCGCGCGGACTGGGCCATCGCGTCCGCCGTGTGCATGCCGTCCAGGGAGCCGGTGGACAGCGGCGACTTCAGCGCGTCCGCGGAGTAGCCGTCCTGCCGCCACTGGTCGGTGTGCATATACCAGTACCCGGTGCCGATCATGGTCCGCGGCGGCCGGCCCCAGTCCAGGGCGTTGGCCAGAGAGACCCAGCCGGTCATGGGCCGGGTCTTTTCCTGGCCGACGTAGTGCGCCCAGCCGCCGCCGTTGCGGCCCATGCAGCCGGTCAGCATCACCAGGGCCAGCACCGCCCGGTAGGTGGCGTCCCCGTGGAACCACTGGCAGATCCCGGCGCCCATGATGATCATGGACCGGCCCTTGGACTCTTCGGCGTTGCGGGCGAATTCGCGGGCCACCCGGATGCAGGCCTGCGCCGGGACGGAGGTGATGCCCTCCTGCCAGGCGGGGGTGTAGGGCGTTGCAGCGTCCTCGTACCCGGCCGCCCAGTCCCCCGGCAGGCCTTCGCGGCCGACGCCGTACTGGGCGAGCATCAGGTCGAAGACGGTGGTGACCAGCCGGCCCTCGAGTTCGATGACGGGAACGCCGCGGCGCAGCACGCTGCCGGCGCCGTCGGCGTCCTCAAAGCACGGCAGCAGGATCTCGGCGCTGTCGCCGGAGACCTCGCGCAGCGACAGTGCCGGGTCGATTCCCTCGAGGTCCAGGTTCCACTTTCCCTCGCCGCTGCCGGAGTAGCGGAACCCGAGGGAGCCGTTGGGGACCGTCGGCCGGCCCGCGGCCTTGTCGAAGACGACGGTTCGGAACGCGGCGTCGTCGGCGCCGGCCTCGGCGGGGAGGTCCTGGGCGGTGAGGAACTTCGCCGGGGTGAGGGTCCCGTCGTCGCGCCGTTCCAGGGTGACCAGGAACGGCAGGTCGGTGTACTGCCGGACGTAGTCGGCGAAGAACGGGACCTCGCGCTCGACGAAGAACTCCTTGAGCATGACGTGGCCCATCGCCATCGCCAGGGCGGCGTCGGTGCCGGCCTGGGCGGGGAGCCATTCGTCGGCGAACTTGGTGTTGTCCGCATAGTCCGGGCTGACCGTGACCACCTTGGTGCCGCGGTAGCGCACCTCGGCCATCCAGTGCGCGTCCGGGGTTCGGGTCACCGGCACGTTGGAGCCCCACATCATCAGGTAGCGGGCGTCCCACCAGTCGCCGGATTCCGGGACGTCGGTCTGGTCGCCGAAGACCTGGGGGCTGGCCACGGGAAGGTCCGCGTACCAGTCGTAGAACGAGGTCATCACCCCGCCGATCAGCTGGATGAAGCGGGTGCCGACGGCGTGCGAGACCATGGACATCGCCGGGATCGGGGAGAACCCGGCGCACCGGTCCGGCCCGTAGGTCTTGATCGTGTTGACGTGCGCGGCGGCCGCGATTTCGACCGCTTCCTGCCAGGAGACCCGGACCAGGCCGCCCTTGCCGCGGGCCTGCTGGTAGCGGCGGCGCCTTTCCGGATCCGCCGCGATCTCGGCGAAGGCCAGCACCGGGTCTCCCAGCCGGGTCTTGGCCTCTCGGTACATCTCCACCAGCACACCGCGCGCGTACGGGAACCGGACCCGGGTGGGCGAGTAGGTGTACCAGGAGAACGCCGCGCCGCGCGGGCAGCCCCGGGGCTCATATTCGGGGCTGTCCGGGCCCACCGAGGGGTAGTCCGTCTGCTGGGATTCCCAAGTGATGATGCCGTCTTTGACGTACACCTTCCAGGAGCAGGATCCCGTGCAGTTCACCCCGTGCGTGGAGCGGACCACCTTGTCGTGGCTCCAGCGGTCCCGGTAGAAGATGTCGCCCTTGCGGCCGCCGTCCCGGAACACCGCCCTGCCGTCGTCGGTCTGGTCCCATTTCGTGAAGAACCGGCCCAGCTTCAACATTGCATCCGAGGCGGGTCCGTCCAACCCCGCGGCGCCTTCGGCAGTCATGCCCCCAAAGCTAGGTCCCGCCTTGCGCCCTCGAATAGGGCCCTAAGGCACTGGCGTCACAGTCGTCACTCCAGACCCAGCGCGGAGCGCACCCCCGCGCGAACGGACACTTCGCGCCCTTCCAGCGGGGCCTCAATTGTCCGCTCGCGCTCCTGGGGGCCTCAAGTGTCCGTTCGCGCTTCGGGGTGGGCGATAACTGTCCGTTCGCGCTCTAGGCGAAGGGGGCGAGTTCGACGCCGGCCCGCTCCAGCGCGGAGCGGACGGCGGCCGCCACCGCCACCGATCCGGGGGTGTCGCCGTGCAGGCACAGCGAGTGCGGCGTCAGCCGGACAACGCTGCCGTCGACCGCCGTGACCTCGCCCTTCAGGGCCAGGCGCAGGGCCCGTTCGACGATCTCGTCGGGGTCCTCGATTACGGCTTCCTCTTCCAGGTGCGGCACGAGGGTGCCGTCCGGGAGATAGGCGCGGTCGGCGAAGGCCTCGTGGAAGACCGGGTTGCCGGCTTCACGGGCGAGCTCAACGAGCGCGGATCCTTCCAGCCCCAGCAGGGGCAGTCCCGGGTCGTAGGCCTGGACGGCGGCGACGACGGCGGAGGCCTGTTCGGCGTCGTGGATCGTGCGGTCGTAGAGGCCGCCGTGCACCTTGACGTAGTCCACCGAGGCGCCCACCGCATGGGCCACGCCGTCGAGCGCCCCCAGCTGGTAGAGCACGGCCCCGAACAGGTCGTCGAAGCTCAGGTCCATCGCCCGGAGGCCGAAGCCGGCGAGGTCCGGGTAGCCCAGGTGCGCGCCGACTCTAACATCGAGTTCATAGGCCGCGCGGCAGGTGTCCAGCATGGTGACGGGGTCCCCGGCGTGCAGGCCGCAGGCCACGCTGGCGCTGGTGACCAGCGGAAACATTGCGGCGTCGTCGCCCATGGTCCATGAGCCGAAGGACTCGCCGAGGTCAGCGTTGAGGTCCACCGGTACCCCTTCAGCCCTGGTTCCGGGCGTCGCCGGGGGCATCGATCTTCGGGGCGGCGGCGCCGGGCTGCAGCTCGCCGGGGATGGTTTCCGGCAGGGCGCCGAAGGCTTCCTTGGCGTTGGCGACGACGGCGCGGCCCATCATCCGGTTGCCGACCCCGCCCACCACGGCCCCGACGCCGAAGGGCAGCGCCCGGCCGAGCAGCGCGGTGCCCTGGCGCTTGAGCAGGTTCCGCAGGAAGGCCCGCTGGATCCGTTCGCGGACCGAACCGAACCCGATGAGCGGGGCCCTGCGCGCGAAGAGCGTGCCCCAGGCCTGGGTGGGGCCCTTGCTTTGGCCCGCCGCCTGGCCGCTGAGGGAGCTAAGCAGCGCGGTGCCCTCTTCGCCGAGCATGATGGCCATCACCAGCGTGCTGGCCTTCTCGGGGTCGACCATGCGGACGCCGTGGAGTTCCGCCAGCGAGGTGGCGTACAGGGCGGTGGCCTCCAGGAAGCCTACGGTCGCGGCGGCGGAGAGCCCCAGGGCGGCCACGGTTCCCACGCCGGGAATGACGGCGGAGCCGCCAACCAGCGCACCTCCCCCGGTCACGGCGACCAGGTAGTCGCGTTCCAGGATGGCGGCGAGCTGGGCTGCGGTGGCCCGGGGGTGTTTGCGCTGCAGCCGGCGGAGGTTGGCCAGGACCAGCGGCCGCTGGATTTCCACGGCGCGCAGGAGGACGTTGTGGACGCCGGGCTTGGGCTTGCCGTCGGCGTCGAACATCGCGCTGTGGGCGGTCTTCTGGGCAATCTTCATTGCCGGGTTGCTGCGCTGGGCCATCATCGCCTCTCCTGAACCATAAGGGTGCTGAATGTCATCCAGGCTTAACAGTAGGCCACGTGCGGCCGGGCGGCGGCCGGAGGCATCTGCCTCCGGTCACCGCCCGGCTCTCCCGTGGCGCGCGGCTTAGCGCGGGGTGCGGATCAGTTTCTTGTTCACGAACTCCTCCATGCCGAACCGGCCAAGCTCGCGGCCGACGCCCGAGCGCTTGACGCCGCCGAAGGGCATGTCCGCCTGGGTCTGGGCAACCGAGTTGATGAACACCATGCCGGTGTCCAGCTGGTCGGCGACGTCCTGGGCCTTCGCGGGGTCGGCGCTGAAGACCGATCCGCCCAGGCCGTACGGCGAGCCGTTGGCGAGTTCGATTGCTTCCTCGACGCTGGCCACCTTGTAGATGACGGCGGCGGGTCCGAACAGCTCCTCGGAGAACGCACGCATCTCCGGGGTGACGTCCGTGAGCACGGTGGGCTCCACGTAGGCGCCGGGTCCGTCCACCTTGTGTCCGCCGGTGCGCAGGGTGGCTCCCTTGTCCACGGCGTCCTGGATCTGCTCGACCAGCCCGTCCGCGGCGCTCTGGGAGGACAGCGGACCGAACCGGGTGTCTTCCTGCAGCGGGTCGCCCGGCGTGATCCGGGCCATCCGCTCGGTGAACTTCTCCACGAAGGGCTCGTAGAGGTCTTCGAGGACGATGAACCGCTTGGACGCGGTGCAGGCCTGGCCGGCGTTGCCCATGCGGCCGCCCACGGCGGCCTTGACGGTGGCATCCAGGTCATCGGAGTCGAGCACGATGAAGGGGTCGCTGCCGCCGAGTTCCAAGACGTACTTCTTGAGGTTGCGCCCGGCGACCTCGGCCACGGCCGCGCCGGCCCGCTCGCTGCCGGTCAGGGAGACGCCCTGGACGCGGGAGTCCGCGATGATCTCGGCGACCTGGTCGTTGTCCAGGAACAGGTTGGTATAGGCGCCCTTCGGCAGGCCGGCGTCGTGGAAGATTTCTTCGATCGCAAGGGCCGACTGCGGGCAGCTACCCGCGTGCTTAAGCAGGATCGTGTTGCCCAGGACCAGGTTGGGTGCGGCGAACCGGGCCACCTGGTAGTAGGGGTAGTTCCACGGCATGATGCCCAGCAGGGGGCCGATCGGGGTGGAGCGCACCAGAGCGTCACCGCCGCCCTTGACCTGCAGCGGCTCGTCCTTGAGGAATTCCGGGCCCTCGGCGGCGTAGTAGTCGTAAATCGATGCGACGAGCTTGACCTCGCCGCGGGCCTCGACCACGGGCTTGCCCATCTCCGTGGCGATCAGGCGCGCGAGTTCATCCTGGCGTTCCCGGTACAGTTCGGCGACCCGGGCCATCACCTTCGCCCGGGCTTCGACCGGGGCCGTGCGCCAGTCCCGGAACGCCTGTTCCGAGGCCGCGAGCGCTTCTTCCACCTGGCCCGCGGTTGCGAGCGGGAATTCCTTCAACGTTTCTCCGGTTGCGGGGTTCACTGTCTTGTAGGCAGTCATGTATCCACCATCTCCGTTTCTGGCTGCGTCGCCGGTCCGGGCGCGGAACGCCGCGGCGCCGGTTTGGCGCCGACGGCGGTTCCCGCCCCTTGCGCGGGTCCGGACTGCCCTTCCGGCAGCACCGGTCCCGTAGGCGCCAACCGGCCTGTCCCCCGGACTATTCCATCGGGACCTAGAGCTTTACGTCGCCGCAGAGGTGGACCTGGACTCCCAGCTCGGCGAAGAAAGCAGCCTTGGCCTCCAGCGCCTTGTCCGCCGTCTCGGCGTCGGGGGCGTAGACCACCTGGGCATGGTTGGCCTTGTGGCGAGCCATGAGCTGGTCCCGGCTAACGCCGTCGAGCACGGCGTGCATGATCGGCCATTGCGGGTCGGTGGCCTCCAGCCGCCGCCGGGTCTCCTCCTCCGGAAGCTCGACGACGTGGCCGCGGCCGAGGTCCACATGCAGCCGGTCGTCCATGATGAAGACCCGGGACCAGACGATCTCCCCCGGCTTGGAGACACCGCTGAGGGTCCCGCCGCCGAGCGGGAAGAACATCGGGGGCTGGCGCATGCTGTAGGACTTGTCGTAGCCGCCGTTGTGGGACGCCGGCACGGAGCCGGAAATTTCGAAGACCCAGACGAATTCGCCGTCGTAGTCGGCGCCCCAGCGCACGTCGTGCAGCGTCGTGGCGGGGTCGAGGCCCATGGCGGTCCAGATCCGGTTGGTGATGAGGGCGTCGACAGCCACCCCTTCGTCGACCTCGTTGAAGTGCGGCAGCGCCTTGCCGGCGAACAGTTCGCGGCCGCCGTCACGGGAGTAGACCGGCGGGCGCTGCACGTTGTTCAGCAGGCCTTCTGCCAGGTCCGATGCCGGGACGGTGTCCTTGAGTCCCTGCTGGTACTGGATGCCGACGGCGTCGACCCCGTAGTCGTCGGAGATGCGCAGCGCCGCGATGTACATTTTGAGCTGGCTGTGGACCTGCTCCGGGGTCAGCTCCGTGGCCGGGTCGGTGCCGAAGTGGAAGACCAGGCCGGCGTCGTCGAGCCACGCCTTGACCGCGTCCGCCTCGGCGTCGGTGACCTTCTGCATTTCCGCTACGAGGGCGCTCTGCGACAGCCGTTCCTTATAGATCCCCAGCGGGTTGAGCATCTCGTCATCGATGATGGCGTTGTACATGCCCATGCAGCCTTCGTCGAAGACGCCGATGATCGCTTTCTCGGTCTTCAACTGCCGGGCCAGGGCACGGCCCAGCCGGACTTCCTCGGACTCCGCGAGCGCCGGCAGGTCGCGGACGTGGCTTGTGTCGTGGCTGATGGTGCCGGAGGTCAGCCATGACTTCAACTTGCCGACCGCCCATTCGTCGGTGAAGTCCTCGCTCCAGAGTGCCGAGTAGTCGACCTTGGCCTTGGTCAGGCTGCCGGTGAGGTTGAGCAGGCCGACCAGGCCGGGGAAGTCACCCGCCCAGTTGGCGACCACGAGGATCGGGCCGCGGTGCGTGCGCAGCCCGGCGAGGACGTGGTGGCTGTACTGCCAGACCGCCTCGACGACCACCACCGGAGCCGTGGGCGGGATGTTCTTGAACACCTCCATGCCCATGCGCTGGCTGTCGATGAAGCCGTGGCCCGTCTCCGGATTGACACCGTGGGCCCGGACGACCTGGTAGCCGAGCGACTCCACGGCCGTGGCGAAGTGCTCCTCGAGCTGCTGCTGCGTCGGCCAGCACTTGACGTTGGCATCGAGCCGCAGATCGCCGCTGCTGAGGGTGTAAACCGTGTTTTCCGCGGCCGCGGGTGCCTCGGTGACGGCCGGGAAGGTGTAGCTGTTCATAGTGCAGGTTCCTTTTCGGGGTTTTGGGCGCTCAGCCGTTCTTCGCGCCCGGCGAGGGCATGGGCGATGTCCTGGGTGGCCGGGTAGAGCCGCAGGTAGAGCCCGTAGAGTTCTTCGTAGTCGGCGGCGACGGCCGGGTTGGGCTGGATGGTGCGGGCCGGCGGATTCCAGTCGCCGATCCGCACGTCGGCCACGGTGCCGGCGGCGAGGTAGGCCGCCCCGTAGCTGGCGCCGATCGTCTGGCTGGGAATCAGCTGCGGCCGGCCGGTGACGTCGGAGACGATCTGCGTCCACAGCTCGCCCTGGGTGCCGCCCCCCACGGCCACGATCCGGCGGATGTCGCCGCCGGCCCGCTCCATTGATTCGATGTTGTGCCGCACGCCCAGGGCGGTGGCCTCCAGCGCGGCCCGGTACAGGTCGCCCCGGGTGTGGGAGAGGGTCAGCCCGGCGATAATGCCGCGCGCCTGCGGGTCCGCCACCGGGGTCCGTTCGCCGGCGAAGTAGGGCAGCATGAGCAGCCCCCGGGCGCCCGGTCCGGAGGCGGCGGCGAGCTCCAGCAGTTCCGGGAAGTCCAGGGAGCCGAAGAGTTCCTTGAGCCAGGACGTGACGGCGCCGGAGGTCGCCATTCCGCCCGCGAGATTGCGGGTTCCTTCGAAGGCCCCGACGGTTCCCCACAGCT
The DNA here is from genome assembly GCF_052567525.1 of Arthrobacter sp. Hor0625. Classification (NCBI taxonomy): domain Bacteria; kingdom Bacillati; phylum Actinomycetota; class Actinomycetes; order Micrococcales; family Micrococcaceae; genus Arthrobacter; species Arthrobacter sp. Hor0625. The sequence goes on from NZ_CP199586.1 coordinate 1,091,521, forward strand.
GGGGGGAGGTGACGCGGTCCGGCACGGTGTTCACCAGGAACATCGTCGTGCCGTACATCAGCATCAGGTCCCCGTTGTTCTGGCCGTCGACGCTCACCGCCTCGCTCCACGCGTCGATGGTCCCGGCGATCACCGGAATCCCGGCGGGAAGGCCGGTCGCGGTGGCGGCCTCCGGGCTGACGTGCCCGGCGGCGTCGCCCGGCCAGAGCAGCGGCGGAAGTTCCAGCTCCGGCGCGATCCGGTCGGCGAACGGCGGGTACCAGGCCAGCGCCCCGGTGTCGTAAAGCGGTGTGCACTGGCTGGCGGAGTGGTGGTCCAGGACGTACTCGCCGGTCAGCCGGTACGCCAGCCAGGACGCCGGCATGAAGAGCCTGCGGCTCCGGGCGAACGTCTCCGGTTCGTGCCGGTCCAGCCAGGCCAGTTTGGGTCCGACCGCCTGCGTGGAGAGGGTGGAGCCGCAGCGGGCCATGATGGCCTCGGCGCCGCCCAGGTCCGCGGTCAGCGCCTCGATCTGCTCGGTCGCCCGGGAATCGATGCCGTACAGGATGGCCGGCCGCAGCGGCGTGCCGCCGGCGTCGGTGACCAGCACGCACGGGCCCATTCCGCTCACGCCGACGGCGACGATGTCCTCATCCGCGCCGTCCAGCAGTTCCCTGCTGATGGCGATGAATTCCTCCCACCAGAGGCCGCCGTCCATCTCGGCCCAGCCGGGCTGTGGCCTGCTGACGTCGTGGCTGCGGGACGCCGAGCGCAGTACCCGTCCGGCCAGATCCACGATGACGCCCTTGCTGCTGCTCGTGCCGATGTCGACGCCGAGCACCGCCGGGGTTCCGCCCTGCCGGCCCGTCACGGCGCGGGCCTCAGCCGCAGGCCCTGCATGCCGCCGTCGACCGCCAGCGAGGTCCCGGTCGTGGACCCGGCGGCCGGCGAGGCGAGGTAGGTGATGGCAGCAGCCACCTCGTCCGCGCTGACCAGGCGGCCGTGCGGCTGCCGGGCGTTGAGGGCCGCCCGTTCCGCCTGGGGGTCCTCGCTCTGGTCCATCAGCCGGCCGATCCACGGGGTGTCCGCGGTGCCCGGGTTTACACAGTTGACCCGGATCCCCTCCCGGATGTGGTCGGCAGCCATGGCCAGCGTCAGCGACAACACCGCCCCCTTGCTGGCGCCATACAGCGCCCGCTGCGGCAGCCCGGCGGTAGCCGCGATCGAACAGGTGTTAACGATCGCCGCGGCCGGTGAGCGGCGCAGGTGCGGCAGCGCGGCCCGGCTGACCCGGACCATGCCGACAACGTTGATATCGAAGACCCGGTGCCATTCGTCGTCGTCGTTGTCCGCGACCGTGCCCTGGGCTCCGATGCCCGCGTTGTTGACGACGACGTCGATCCGGCCGAAGTGCTCGGCGACGGCCCGGACCGCTTCCTCCACCGACGCCGTGTCGGCCACGTCGCAGCGCACCGCGAAGTGCCCTCCGGGGCCGGCCTCGGGGTTGAGGTCCAGGACTGCGACCGACGCTCCGGCCGCGGCGAGTTGCGCGGCCGTGGCGGCGCCGATTCCGGAGGCGCCGCCGGTGACGATGGCCACCAGCCCATCCATCTGGGTTGTCATCTGTGTTCCTTTCAAAGTCGGGCGGGGAGCGGGGTCAGGACTGCGCGAAGACCTGCCGCTGCCGGCCGAGGCCCTCGATTTCGACCTCGACGACGTCGCCGGCCTTGAGGTACGGGAACTTCCCTGACAGGGCCACGCCCTGCGGGGTGCCGGTGAGAACGACGTCCCCGGGTTCCAGAGTCAGGTACTGGCTGAGGTGGTGGACCAGGAAGTCGACCGGGAACACCATGTCCGCGGTGCTGGAGTCCTGGCGGGGCTCCCCGTTGACCCAGCTGCGGAGCCGCAGCCGGCCCGGGTCCACTTCGTCGGCCGGCACGAGCCAGGGCCCCAGCGGGGAGAACCCGGGGGAGCATTTGCCCTTGGACCACTGGCCTCCGGATTCTTCGATCTGGAAGGAACGTTCGGAGAGGTCGTTGGCGACCAGGTAACCCGCGATGTGCGCGGCGGAGTCCGCCGGCGAGTCCAGGTAGCTGGCGCGCCGCCCGATGACCACACCCAATTCGACTTCCCAGTCGGTCTTGGTGGAATTGCGGGGAATGTAGGCGGTGTCATCCGGCCCCGCCACGGTGTTGGGTGTCTTGAGGAAGATGATGGGGACCTCGGGCGGCAGCGAGCCCGACTCGGCGGCGTGGGCGGCGTAGTTCATCCCGACGCATATGACGGCCGACGGCCTGGCGATTGGGGCGCCGACCCGGAGCCCGTCGGTCTCGACCGGTTCCAGCTGCCCGCGCCGGAGCGCCTCGCGTACGGCGTCGATCCCCCCACCGGCCAGGAATTCCCCGGAAATGTCCGGCGTCAACGGTGAGAGATCATATGTCTTTTCGACGCCGTCCGTGCCGGCATCGACGACGGCGGGGCGTTCCGCGCCAACGGCGCCCAGGCGAACCAACTTCACATTTCCTCCAAATCGGGCAACTTTGCCCACTGCTATCCCGCGGGCAAAGCCACCACGCGGAAAGGTGTCCCACACCACAATACCGGCGCAGTCTTCGTTGACAAGCCATACATCGGATGTTTACTGTCGAATGCACCGCCCGCCGGGCGCTGAGTTATCCCGGCGTCCCGCAGCAGGAGGAGTTACCCTTGAGCACCATTACCGCCGTGACGGTCAGTGACGTCCGCTTCCCGACGTCCACTTCCCTGGACGGTTCCGACGCGATGAACCCGGACCCGGATTACTCGGCGGCGTACCTCGTCGTGGAGACAGATGCCCCGGACGGCCATGCCGGCCACGGCTTCGTGTTTACGATCGGACGCGGCACGGAAGTTGTGGCCAGCGCACTCTCGGCCCTCGTCCCATACCTGCAGGGACGGACCACCGAAGATCTCCTTGACGACATGGGGGCCGCTTGGCGCTCCATGGTGCACGATTCCCAGCTGCGCTGGCTCGGCCCCGAGAAGGGCGTCATGCATATGGCCATCGGCGCCGCGATCAACGCCCTGTGGGACCTGAAGGCGAAGCGGGCCGGACTGCCGCTGTGGCAACTGCTCGGCCGGCTTTCGCCGGAGGAACTCGTAGGCCTGGTGGATTTCCGCTACCTCAGCGACGCGCTCACCCCCGATGAGGCGCTGGACATCCTCCGGCGCGCCGAGCCCGGACGCCAGGAGCGGGAATCGCGGCTGCTCCGGGAAGGCTACCCGGCCTACACCACCACGCCCGGGTGGCTCGGCTACGACGACGCCAAACTGGCCCGGCTGTGCCGCGAGGCCGTTGCGGACGGCTTCCCCCTGGTGAAGCTGAAGGTGGGCGCCGACCTCGGCGATGACGTCCGTCGCCTGCGCGTGGCCCGCGAGGCCTGCGGCCCGGGAGTAAAGATCGCAGTCGACGCCAACCAGCGCTGGGACACCGCCGAGGCGATCGACTGGATCCGGGGGCTGGGCGACGCCGAGCTTGCCTGGGTCGAGGAGCCGACGAGCCCCGATGACATCCTGGCCCATGCCGCTATCGCCCGCGCCATCGCGCCCATTCCGGTCGCGACCGGTGAGCACGTCCAAAACCGGGTCGTCTTCAAGCAGATGCTGCAGGCCGGTTCCCTGGAGGTGCTGCAGCTCGATGCCGCACGGGTGGCCGGAGTAAACGAAAACATCGCCATCCTGCTGCTTGCCGCCAAGTTCGGTGTCCGCGTCTGTCCGCACGCCGGCGGCGTCGGGTTGTGCGAGGCAGTCCAGCACCTCTCGATGTTCGACTACGTGGCCGTATCCGGCCAGCTGGAGGGCCGGATGATCGAATTCGTCGACCACCTGCACGAGCATTTCGTCGTCCCCGTCGAGGTCCGTGGTGGCCGCTACTGGCCGCCTGCGGCCCCGGGCGGCGGCAGCGAGATGATCGCGGCCTCGCTCGCGGAGTTCGCTTTCCCCTCCGGCCCGGCGTGGGCACGGCCGGCCCATGCTGTGGCAGGCTGAACCAATGGGCACAGCACCGGAACGCATCGCGCTGCATACCCGGCTCAAGGCCGGCCGCGAGGCCGACTATGACCGGATCCACACACGGATTCCCGCGGACCTCGCGGCCGCCATGCGCGGCATCGGGGTCCACAGCTGGCGCATCTGGCGCAGCGGACGCGAGCTGTTCCACGTGGTGGAAGTCGACGACTACGCGAAAATGCGCAAATTCCTCGCCGACCATCCGGCCAACATTCCCTGGCAGGCCGAGATGGCCGAGCTCCTGGAGGTCGAGGACGACTACTCGGGCGAGGACCGCGGCATCCCCCTGGTGTGGGAGCTCGCACAGCAATGACGCAGCTGTCGCTCGGCCGGCTGGGATACGGAGCCGCCGCGCTCGGGAATCTCTATTCGCACCTGGGCGACGCGGCAGCCCTGCGGACCCTGGAAGCCGCGTGGCAGGGCGGGATCCGCTACTTCGACACCGCCCCGCACTACGGGCTGGGCCTCTCTGAGCGCCGCCTCGGCGCCTTTCTCCGGACCCGGCCGCGGGAGGACTACGTCATCTCCACCAAGGTCGGCCGCATACTGGAACCCAACCCCGGGTACCGGCCCGGCGACCGGGACACCGAGGGCTTCGACGTGCCCGCCCGGAGCATCCGGCGGTGGGACTTCACCGAACGCGGCATCCGGCAGAGCCTCGAGGACTCCCTGGAACGGCTTGGCATCCCCAGCGTCGACATCCTCTTCCTGCACGACCCTGACGCCTACGACATGGACGCCGCCCTGAAAAATGCCCTGCCCGCGCTGGAGCGGCTGAAATCCGAGGGCCTGGTCCGGGCCATCGGGGTGGGCTCAAACTCTGCCGGCGCGCTGGACATGCTCGTCGAGCGCGCCGACCTTGATCTGGTGATGCTCGCCGGGCGCTACACCCTGCTCGAGCAGCATGCGGTGGCAGGACTGCTGCCCCGGTGCCTGGAGCGCGGCGTGGGGGTAGTGGCCGCCGGCGTTTTCAACTCCGGCATCCTGGCCCGGCAGCGGGTCCCGGCGACCGCCCACTACAACTACCTCCCGGCGCCTCCGGAACTGCTGTCCCGGGCCCGGCAGCTCGCCGCCGCGTGCACGGCTTTCGGCGTGGAGCTGCCGGAAGCGGCAATCCAGTTTCCGCTTCGTCATCCAGCCGTCCGCAACGTCGTCATCGGGGCCCGGGGAGCCCGGCAGATCGACGCTAACATCGCCGCCATGAACCGGACCCTGCCCCCGGAACTCTGGGAGAAGTTCGAAGCGGAGGGGCTGGTCGCCCGATGACTGGTTTCGGCATCGTGGACTCGCACCTGCACCTGTGGAGCCTGGGACGCAGCCGCTACCGCTGGCTCGATTCGGCCCCGGCCCTCAAGCGGGATTTCACCGCCGCCGCAGCCCGGGCGGAACTCGACGCGGCCGGCGTCGCGGAAGCCGTCCTGGTCCAGGCCGATGACACGGTCGAAGACACGGAGTTCCTGCTGGAAACCGCCGCCGCGGAACCCTGGGTACTCGGCGTCGTCGGCTGGATCCAACTCGACCAGCCTGCCCGCGCGGGCGCGCAACTGGAGCGGTGGCTGCAGGCGGAGAAATTCTGCGGCGTCCGGCACCTCGTCCACGACGATCCGCGGGATGACTTCCTCGCCTTGGGCCCGGTGCGCGAATCGCTCCGCCTGCTCGCCGACACCGGCCTGCCCTTCGACGTCCCGGACGCTTTCCCCCGCCATTTGGGCGCGGCGGCGGACCTCGCCGGGGCGCTGCCCGGGCTCACCGTGGTCATCGACCATCTGGGCAAGCCGCCGCTCGGGCAGCCGAAGGCCATGGGCCGCTGGCGGAGTGAGCTGAGGGCCTGCGCAGCCCGCCCCAACACCGTTGCCAAGCTTTCCGGCCTTCGTATTCCGGGGACGGAATATACACCCGCCGCCCTGGAACCGGTGTTCAACGACGCCCTGGAGCTGTTCGGTCCCGGACGCCTCATGTACGGCGGCGACTGGCCGGTCTCTGTTCCGGGCGGGGGCTACCAGCCGACCTGGCTTGCGCTCCAGGAACTGATCGGGACGCTCAGTCCGGCCGAACAGGACGCGGTGCTGGGCGCCACGGCTCGCCGGGTATATACCCCGGACGCAGGGTAGCCTGAACGTTCCCGCCCGGACCCCGGCCGCCCCGGTCTAAAATGACCGTCAGGCGTGTGGATGCCCGACGCACAGAATGGCGCACTTTGATGACAAACCCCCCAGCCGCAGCCGCCGTGGCGGCGAGCGAGGCCTCTCCTGCCAAGATGGTCAAGGACGCGTCGCTGCCCATGTACAAACAGCTCTGCGACCAGCTGATCCTGGAGATCGCGACCCGCAAACTGCCTCCGGGCCACCGCCTCCCCGGCGAGCACGGCATGTGCGAGCTGTACGGCGTTTCCCGGACGGTCGTCCGGCAGGCGCTCGGCCAGCTGGAGCACGACGGCGTCATCGAACGGGTCAAGGGCAAGGGGACGTTCGTCGCGCCACGCAAGGTCTCGGAGAGCCTGGTCCATACCCTGCGCGGCCTCTACGCGGACGTGGAGGCCCGCGGTGGAAGCGTCTACAGCGACGTACGCCGCCAGGAGCTGGTCCCGGCCGACGAGGCGGTGGCCGAAGCGCTGCGGGTCCCGCCGGGTGAACAGGTCGTAGTGCTGGAGCGGCTCCGCTATGTGGAGGACTCCCCCTGGTCCCTGACCACCACCTACCTCCCCGGCGATATGGCTGACATCGTGCTCGGCGCGGACTTCCGCAACCAGTCCCTCTACGCCCTGCTGGCCAGCAACGGCATCCGGGCCCACCACGGCATCCGCTCCGTCGAGGCGACGGTGGCAACCAAGAGCCAGGCCGAGGCGCTCCGGATCGTCAAGGGTGCCCCGCTCATGCAGCTCAGGAGTATCGTCTACGACGCCGCGGACCACCCGCTGGAGTTCTTCGTGGCGCACCACCGCGGCGACCAGAGCCGCTTCGAGGTCGTCATTGACGCCACATCGGACGCCTCGGGCACCGCCGGCTTCCACCGCGTCACCACGGGGTAGCACCCCGGAGCTGCCCGGTCCCCGATTCGCAAACGATTCCCTTGGACCCTCCCGGCATGTAACCTGTAATTACAGGTTGCCCGGGAGGGCAACATTCCCAGTTGATTACCAGGAGACATCTGCCGTGAGCGACTTCATCACCCCGCCGGTTCCGCCCATGACCATCCATTTCGATGCCCAGGCGGGAACCCTGACGCCCGAGGGGCCCGTACTTGAGCGGCGGATGTCCGATCTTGAGGGGCTGTTCGCGGACAAGGAGGCTTGGGAAGAAGCCGTCGCCAACGGCAATCCGGTCGTGTACTCCGTTGTCTCCACCCCCGTCCCCGAAGTTGACCGGGAGCTGCCGCAGTCGATCACCACGATCGAGCCCGGCACCACCGCCGGTGAATTCTGGATGACCAAGGGCCACCAGCACCCGAACCACCAGGGCGAGATCTACCTGGGCATCTCGGGGCAGGGCGGCCTGCTGATGTTCGACGGCGAGAACACCTCCTGGGTGGATATGGCCCCCGGGGTCATCGGCTACATCCCGCCGGGCTGGGCGCACCGCAGCGTCAACGTGGGCTCCGAACCCTACAAGTTCCTTGCGGTGTATCCCGGAGGTGCGGGCCACGACTACGGCTGGGTCCTGGAGAACGGCATGGGCCAGCGCGTCTACTCCTCGGACTCGGGCCACGAATTCGCGCCCTTCTTCGCGGCGCAGGCCTAGGACGGAAGGACCGGTCCCATGATCATCGCCCACGATCTCGGCACGACGGGAAACAAGGCCTCCTTGCACGAGGCCGACGGCACCTTGCTGAAGGCTGTCACTATCGGTTACGAACCGCATTTTGCCCCCGGCGGCCGCGCCGAGCAGGATCCCGACGTCTGGTGGAACGCGGTGGTCCAGGCGACCCGAAAGCTCCTGGCCGAATCCGGGGCGGACCCCGCAGCGGTGCGGGGCCTGGTCGTGGGCGGGCAGATGATGGGCGCCGTCCTCCTTGACGGCGATTACGCTCCGGTCCGGCCGGCCCTGATCTGGGCCGACCACCGCAGCGTCGCCCAGTCCGACGAACTCGCGGCAGCCTTTGGCGAGCAGGAGGCCTACGCCATGCTGGGCCACCGCATCAACCCCACGTATTCCCTGAGCAAGGTCATGTGGGTCCGGGACAACGAACCCGAGGTCTTCAGCCGCGTCCGCCACATCTGCCTGGCCAAGGACTACGTCGTGCACCGGCTGACCGGCCGGCTGGCGACCGACCACTCGGATGCCTCGGCGACGAACGCCTACGACCAGGCCAGCGGCACGTGGTCGGAGCGGATGCTGTCCGCGGCCCGGATCGACCCGGGGCTGTTTCCGGAAATCCTCAAATCGACCGACGTCGTCGGCCCCCTCACCCCCGCCGCGGCGGCTGCCACGGGGCTGGGCACGGGGACCTCGGTGGTGATGGGCGGCGGTGACGGCCCCGTTGCGGCCGTGGGCGCCGGCGTCGTCTCCGAAGACGACCAGGCCTACGTCTACCTCGGTTCCTCCTCCTGGGTGCAGATCGTCACTGCGGCCCCGCTGATCGACCCGCTCCGGCGGACCATGACGTTCGACCACGTCATCGACGGGAAATATGTCCCCACCGCGACCATGCAGGCCGGCGGGGCCTCGTTGCAATGGGCCGCCGGGCTGTTCTCCGACCCCGGCGAGAAGGGCCGCTTCGACCGGCTCATCGCCGAGGCATCAACGGCAGCCGCCAGCGAGTCCGGGCTGTTCTTCCTCCCGCACCTGCTCGGCGAGCGCTCACCCTACTGGAATCCGCAGGCCGCCGGCGCCTTCGTCGGCCTGGAGATGCATCACGGACGCGCGAACATGATCCGCTCGGTCCTCGAAGGGGTGGCCTTCAACCTGGGGACCTGCATCAACGCCTTCAACGAGTCCGGGGCGGCGATCAGCCGGATCGACGCGATCGGCGGCGGCGCGGCCAGTGACACCTGGCTGCAGATCATGGCGGATGTCTGGGGCCTGCCGGTCCGGCGCAGGAGCATCGTCGAAGAGGCCAACAGCCTCGGCGCGGCGGTCACTGCCAGCGTGGGGCTCGGGCTCGTCGATGACTTCGGCACCGCACGGGACTTGTCCCGGGTGACTGCAGAGTTCCAGCCGGACCGTGAAGCCCATGAGCGTTACCGCTCAGCGCACCAGACCTTCCTGGACGCCTACGGGCGGCTGGAACCGTGGTTCCCCGGCCGACGGGGGAACCACTGATGCCGGTCGTCCTCGTCACCTCGCGGTCCTTTTCCTCCGGCGAGCAGGACCTGGTGTCCCGGCTGGAGCGCGGCGGCTATACGATCCGCCGGGGCCCCGCCGACCACTCCCTGGCCGCCATCGGCGCCGACCTTGCCGTGGCGGAAGGCTGGATCGCCGGAACCGGCGAAGTCACCGCCCGCCACCTGGACGCGGCCCCGCGGCTGAAGGTCCTCGCCCGCTACGGCGTCGGCTTCGAGTCCGTGGACGTCCGCGCGGCGGCCGAGCGCGGCGTCGTGGTCACCAACACCCCGGGCGCCAATTCAAACGCCGTCGCCGAACATGCGTTGGCCCTCATGCTGGCCGCCCTGCGGACGGTCACGGAAGGCGACCGCCGCGTACGGGCCCGCGACTGGTCGGTCATCCGGGGCCGGGAGCTGGCTTCGCTCGCAGTGGGACTGGTCGGCTTCGGCCGGATCGGGCAGATTGTCGCCCGCCTGCTGGGCGGGTTTGGTTCCGCCGTGTACGCCTCCGACCCGTTCCTGAGCCCGGAACAAGTGCGCGCCCTCGGCGCCGAACCGCTGGATTTGGCGGGGATGGCGGCCACGTGCGACGTGATCTCGCTGCACGCCCCGGGCGGCCAGCAACTTATCGATACCGCCTGGCTCGCCGCGACGGCGAAACCCGTCGTCCTGGTCAACACCGCGCGTCCGGAACTGGTGGATGAGGCCGCCGTGGCCGCTGCCCTGCAGACGGGAGACCTCGCGGCCTTCGCGGCGGACACCCTGCGCGGGGACACCAGCGGGCAGGACTCCCCCGTCCTGGACCCGCAGCTCGCGGCCCGGGTGGTCATCACCCCGCACTTCGGCGCGCAGACCGTCCAGGCCGTCGACGGCATGGGCTCCATCGCCGTCGACAACCTGCTCGCCGTCCTGGAAGGGCGGACGCCGCCCAACCCCGTCAGCCCGACTCCCCTGAAAGTGAACTAATGGCCGATCTTTCCAAACTCAGGCAAACCCGGGTCCTCGCCGTCGTGCGTGCCCCTGACACTGAAAGCGCCCTGCGCGGCGCCGCGGCACTGCTCGAGGGCGGCGTGAACGGGCTGGAGATCACCTACTCCACCCCGGACGCCCCCGCTGTGATCCGTGCGCTGCGCGCCGAGTACGGCGACGCCGTCTACCTCGGGGCCGGCACGGTCCTCACCCGCCGCCAGGCGGAGGACGCGGTCGACGCCGGTGCGGAGTTCCTGGTCAGCCCGGGCACGGTCGCGGAGACCGTCGCGGCCATGAAGGCCACCGGCTCGCTCGTCATGGCCGGAGCTTTGACGCCGACGGAGGTCCTCACGGCCGTAGGCCTCGGTGCCGACGTGGTGAAGATCTTCCCGGCCTCCCTCGGCGGCCCGTCGTACTTCCGGGCCCTTCGCGGCCCCCTGCCCGACGTGCCCCTCATGCCGACCGGCGGGGTCACCCCCGGCAACATCGCCGACTGGTTCGCGGCGGGCGCAGTCGCCGTCGGCGCCGGCGGCGACCTCTGCTCCACCGCCGATCTGGCGGCCGGTCGCTACGACCTCGTGCGTGAGAACGCCCGCAGCTTCAGCGCCGCACTCGAAAGGACTTTTGCATGAGCAGCTACATGGGATTTGTCGGGGTGACCACCTCGGGATCGTCGATCATGAAGATCTTCCCCGAGTGGGCCCGCATCCTCCACCTGCCCACCGACCGCCTCACCGGGCACGACCTGCCCCTCGGGGCCGGCCGCGACCAATACCGGGAACTGGTCACCCGGATCCGCGACGACGCCAGCCACCGCGGCGCCCTGGTCACGACGCACAAGATGGACCTGTACCAGGCCGCGCACGACCTCTTCGACGAGATCGACGAGTTCGGCACGCTCTGCGGGGAAATTTCCAGCATCTCCAAGCGGGACGGCCGGTTGATCGGCCACGCGAAGGACCCCATCACGGCGGGCCTGGCCCTCGAGGAATTCCTGCCGCCGGGCCACTTCAAGGAGACCGGCGCGCACGTCATCTGCCTGGGTGCGGGCGGTGCCGGCACCGCCCTGACCTGGTACCTGGCCGGCCACGCCGATGCTCCGGAGAAAATCATCTGCACGGACACCAGTCCTGTCCGGCTCCAGCACCTCGCCGATGTCCATGCCCGGGGCCAGCTGCCCGCCTCGCTCTTTGAGTACCGCCTGGTCGAACGCCCGGAGGATACGGCCCGGGTGCTGGCCGAGGCTCCCGCCGGGAGCCTGGTGGTCAACGCCAGCGGCCTCGGCAAGGACCGGCCCGGTTCCCCCGTCCCCGACGGCGTCGACTTTCCGCGGGAGGCAATCGTCTGGGAGTTCAACTACCGCGGCTCCCTGGAGTTCCTCGCCCAGGCCCGCGCGCAGGAGGAACGGCGCCAGCTGACCGTCGTGGACGGCTGGCGCTACTTCATCCACGGCTGGAGCCAGGTCATCGCGGAGGTGTTCGACGTCGAGCTCACCGGCGAAGTGCTGGACCGGCTCGCCGACGCCGCGGCAGGGGCCAGATGAGCTTCGTCCGCACGGTCCTTGGCGACATTGCGCCGGACCGGCTGGGCCCAACCAACTACCACGAGCACCTGTTCCAGTCCTCTCCCCTGCTGCCCGGGGACGAGCTGGACGACGAGCTGCTGTCCGGCCGTGAGGCCGCCTTGCTGCGGGGCGCCGGCACCACCGCGATGGTGGAGGCGACCCCGCTCGGCCTTGGCCGGAACCCGGCGGCGACGGCGCGCATAGCGGCCGCCGCCGGGCTGCACATCGTTGCCACCACCGGCGCCCACCGCGAAGCGCACTACCCGGAGGGGCACTGGCTCCGCAGCGAACCGGAGGAGCGCCTCGTCCGGCGCTTTACCGCCGAGCTCACGACCGGCTGCGGTGTGCCCGAAGAATCGCCTGCGGCCTGCGCTGAGGCGCCGGTACGCGCGGGGCTGCTGAAGGCCGGAGTGGGCTATTGGTCCATCACCGCCTTCGAACGCCGGGTGCTCGCCGCAGCGGCGGTCGCCCACTCGGCGACGGGGGCTGCGGTGATGGTGCACCTGGAATTCTGCACGGCAGCCCACGAGGTCCTGGACCTGCTGTCCGCCGCGGGCGTCCGGGAGTCCCGGGTGATCCTGGCCCATGCCGACCGCAACCCCGACGCCGGACTGCACCTGGAGCTGGCCTCCCGGGGCGCCTACCTCGGCTACGACGGCATGGCCCGGCCCAAGGGCCGCTCTGACGCCGAAATCATCGATCTCATCGAGCAGGTCCTGGCCGGTGGCGGCGGCCACCGGCTGCTCCTCGGCGGAGACGTCGCACGCCGCACCCGGTACATCTCCTACGGCGGCATGCCCGGCCTGGCGTACCTGGCCGAACGCTTCCTACCGCGCCTCGAGGCCCGCGTCGGCACCGCCGCCGTCGACCGCATCCTGCGCGGGAACGCCGCGGCCGTGCTGCAGTGGACCGGGAGCGCGCAACCCGGATAGGAGCCCGCCATACTCCCTGGGCCGGCACATCCACCCCCGGACGCGGAAACGCCCCGGACGCGGAGAGGCCCCGGACCGCTGAACTGCGGTCCGGGGCCTCCTTTACGTGCTGGCAGTGGCGCCTTTACTGGTAGAGCACCGCGGCGATCTTGGCGTCGTCCATGTTGTTCTTGTCGTACCAGTAGAACGGAGTGTCGGTGACCTTTTCCAGGGACTTGCCCTTGGAGGCGTCGATCGCCGCCTGGACGGTGGCCGCGCCCATGCCGATCGGGTCCTGCGTGATGGCGCCGGCCATCAGGCCGCTGCGGATCGCGTCGAGCTGGGCCTTGCCGGAGTCGAAGCCGATGACGGTGAGCTTGCCGGGCTTCAGGCCAAGCTCGGTGACGGCGTTGACGATGCCGACAGCCGAGCCTTCATTGGTGCCGTAGAGGCCCTTGAGGTTCGGGTGCGCCTGGATCATGGCCTTGGCAATGTCGGCGGACTTCAGGTGGTCGCCGTCGCCGTACTGGACATCAACGACCTTGATGTCCGGGTACTTGGCCTTGATCTCGTTGAGGAATCCGTCGCGGCGCTCCACGCCGGTGCTGTTGATCTGGCTGTGGCCGACGACGGCGATTTCCCCGCTCTTGCCGATCAGCTCGGCCATGTGGTCGGCCGCCATGGCGCCGGCGTCCATGCTGTTCGTCTTGGAAAGGTTGACCGGGTAGTCGCTCTTGCAGCCGGCGTCGAACTGGACCACGGGGATGTTGGCGGCCTTGGCCTGCTCAATGGCCGGTACGCAGGCCTCCGGGTCCAGGGCGGCGTAGGCGATGGCCGTCGGCTTCTTGTCGATGGCGGCCTGGAGCATCTGCAGCTGCGAGTCGATCTCGGTTTCTGCGGCCGGGCCTTCGAAGGTGATCTTGACCCCGAGCTCCTTGGCCTTGTCCTCGGCGCCCTTCTTCACGGCCTGCCAGAACTGGTGCTGGAAGCCCTTGGAAATCATGGCCACGTACGGGGTCCCGCCGTCGCTGCCGCCGCTGGGGGCTGCCGAGCCGGAGCCGCCACAGGCGGTCAAGGAAAGAGCTGCAGCGAGAGCACCCGCCGCGAGGGCCTTTTTACCGAGTTTCATGTAAATCTCCATCCAGTGAGCGGGCCGGCAACATTGCGGGCCCTAGATCATTGTTGTTGCTTTACTGCGTTAAGTACAGGTAGATACAAGTTATTTTTTGAGCAATCTTTTCCCGCCTGCCCGGCGCCGCGGGGCGCCGGGCAGGCGGGCTGCCTACGCCTCCCGGCGGCGGCGCAGCGAGTCGGTGAAGACGGCGACCAGGATCACGATGCCGACCACGACGGTCTGCCATTCGGTCTGCACCGACATGATGCGCAGGCCGTTGATCAGCACGCTCATGATGAGGGCGCCGATCAGGGTGCCCAGGACCGATCCCCGGCCGCCCAGCAGGGACGTGCCGCCGATGATGACGGCGGCAATCGCCTGCAGCTCGTAGCCGGATCCCAGCTGCGGCTGCGCGGAGTCGAGCCGGGCGGCGATCACAACGCCCGCGACGCCGGTGAAGATGCCTGCGACCGTGTAGACGAGGATCTTCCACTTGCCGGTGTTGACGCCGGAAATCTTGGTGGCTTCCTCGTTGCTGCCGATCGCGAAGATGTAGCGGCCCAGCAGGGTCTTGCCGAGCACCAGGTACGCCGCGACGCCGGTCAGGAGCAGAATCAGCACGGCGTTGGGCAGCCCGGGGATGAGCTGGCCCAGGGCAATGTCCTTGAAGCCCTTGACCTTGCTGAAGTAGATGGGACGCACGCCGGAGAGGACAAGGGCCAGCCCCTGCGCGATCAGCATCATGGCCAGGGTGGCGATGAACGGCGGTAGCTTCAGGACGGAGACATTCAGTCCATTGATCAACCCCATCAGCGCCCCGGTGGCGATGCCTCCCAGCACACCGATGTACAACGGCAACTGGAAGTTCACCAGCAGCAGGCCCGTTACCACCGCACACAGGGTCATGCCGGTGCCGATGGACAGGTCGATTCCGGACGTGATGATGACCAGCGTGGTGCCGAAGGCCAGGATGCCGATCACGGCGGTGGAGAGCAGGATGCCGGAGATGTTCGTCCAGGTGAAGAAGTTACTGCTGGCGAGGGAGAAGAACACCAGCAGGACGATCAACGTCCCGAAGGCCAACGACTGCTGCAGCCGCTGGCGCAAAAACGACCCCCCGGGCGCCTCGCGCGTCGCGGCACCCGCCGGCGCCTGCGTGCGCGGTTCAGACTTTACTTCGCTCATTTTTCCGCTCCCTGCTGCTCCACCCGTGTGGCGTAGTCCATGATTGTTGCTTGATCAGCACCGTCGCTGTCGATTTCCCCGGTGATACGGCCTCCGGCCATCACCATGATCCGGTGGGACAACCGGAGGACCTCCGGAAGTTCCGAGGAGATCATGATGATCGACTTGCCCCGCGCCACCAGGTCGTTGAGCAAGCGGTAAATTTCTTCCTTGGCTCCGATGTCGATGCCGCGGGTCGGCTCGTCGAAGATGAGAATGTCGCAGTCGCGGGCCAGCCACTTGGCGATGACGACTTTTTGCTGGTTGCCGCCCGACAGGTTTTTCGTCGTCGCGTACATCGACGGGGTCTTGATACGCAGCGAGTCAATGTATTTCTGTGAGGTTCCCTTGCCCGGCGCCGACTTCATGAAGCCGACCGGGTTGGTGTAGTTGGCCAGCGAGGACAGCAGGATGTTCGTGTTCACATCCCGGTCCAGCAGCAGCCCCAGGGCCTTGCGGTCCTCGGAGAGGTAGCCGATCCCGTGCTTGACGGCGTCCGCCGGCTGCCCGATCCTGACCTCCTTGCCGTTGACGAAGATCTGGCCCGCGGACATCCGGTCCGCGCCGATGATGGCCCGCGCAAGCTCCGTCCGCCCCGCGCCCATCAGGCCGGAGAAGCCGAGGATCTCCCCGCGCCGCAATTCGAAGCTGACGTCCTTGAGCAGTTTGCGCGTGCTCAGGTTCTGCACCCGCAGGACCACATCGTCGACGTTGTCCCGGCGCACATTCTCCGGCCGGGCATTTTCGTCGATCTCCCGACCGACCATCAGCTTGATCACCTCGTGCTGGCTTGCCGTGGCGGTGTCCATCGTGGCGATGTACTTCCCGTCGCGGAGGATGGTGATGCGGTCGGTGATCCGGCGCAGTTCCTCCATGCGGTGCGAAATGTAGATCACCCCGACGCCGCGGTCGCGCAGGTCGTTGATCAGGCGGAACAGGGTCTCCGTTTCGGAGGTCGTCAGCGCCGACGTCGGCTCATCCATGATGACGACCTTGGCGTCAAAGGACAGTGCCTTGGCAATCTCCACCATCTGCTGTTTCGCGACCGTCAGGTTTTCGATCAGGTCCGTCGGCGCGAACTCCTTGATCCCAAGCCGGTCAAGCAGTTCGGCGGTTTGCCGGTTCAGCTTTTTTTCGTCGAGCAGGAGTCCGCCCAGGCGCCGCGGCTCCCGGCCGATGTAGATGTTCTGGGCGACCGTAAGGTGCGGCATCAGGTTCATCTCCTGATGGACGATGATGATGCCCAGCTCCTGGGCATGCCGCGGACCGTCGATCTGCACCGGCACGCCTTCAAGGTAGATCGTGCCCGCATCCTTCTCGTAGATGCCGGACAGGATCTTCATCAGGCTGGACTTTCCCGCCCCGTTTTCGCCCACCAGCGCGATAACCTCGCCCTTGTGGACGTCAAAGTGGACGTCGCTCAGGGCCTGGACGCCGGGAAAGCTCTTGCTGATCCCTTCGACCTTCAGTAGTGGTTCACCCACTGTCTCACCTACTTCTTCGGAGATAACGCTGATGCCTCGCGGCCGGTACTCGTTGGGCGGCGGCACTGCCCGGAGCCAACTTGTATCTTGATGTATCTATCCTTGGCCCATAACTAGAGTAAGGTCAAATATGACCTAAAACACACCCTTTGGTCGGATGTTTAGAAATCGTTACGGGAGAAACATATGATGATTGGCTGCCACAGCCTGGTCTGGAACGGCTCGCTGGACCCGGTTTCCTTCGCCGCGTCGGCCCGCGCGACGAGCGAGGCAGGGTTCGATTTGCTCGAAATCCCGCTCATGGATCCCTGGTCCTTCGATCCAGGACAGGCGTCCCGGGCCCTGCGGGACCACGGCCTGGCCGCAACCGCATCCCTCGGCCTGACCGCCGGGACCGACCTCAGCAGCGAGGACACCTCCGTGGTGGCCAGGGGCGAGGCGACCCTCAACAAGTGCCTCGAACTCGTCCACGACCTGGAGGCCGACTACCTGTGCGGCGTGCTCTACAGCGCCATGCAGAAGTACGACCGGCCACCCACCGCGGCCGGCCGCCAGAACAGCGCCGCCGCCCTGCACCGGCTGGCGGACCGCGCCGGGAAGCTCGGTATCAGGCTGGGCCTGGAGGTGGTGAACAGGTACGAGAGCAACCTGCTGAACACCGGCAGGCAGGCCCTTGCCTTCATGGACGAGATCGACCATGACAACGTGTTCCTGCACCTCGACACCTACCACATGAATATCGAGGAACCGGACCTGTTGAGCCCGGTGCTCGCGGCGGGAGCCAGGCTGGGCTACGTCCACATCGGCGAAAGCCACCGCGGCTATCTCGGCTCCGGAAGCGTGGATTTCGGCGCCTTCTTCCGCGGCCTGGCGCTGGTCGGCTACGACGGGCCGGTGGTCTTCGAGTCGTTCTCCTCCGCCGTCGTAGATGACAACCTGAGCAACACCCTGGGCGTATGGCGCAACCTCTGGGAGGACTCGGCGGACCTGGGCGCCCACGCCAACGCATTCATCCGCGGCCAGCTGGCGGCGGTTTCCTCCATCGCCAAGCACTAAACATCCGATCTATAGGGGCTAACATATGACTACCACCAGCGAAAACGGGCGCGACGGCGTCATTATCGTCGGAAGTATCACCGCCGACGTCACAACTTTTTCAAAACGACTGCCCCAGAGAGGCGAAACGATCCTCGGGGAGGAGTTCACCCTGCTGCTCGGAGGCAAGGGAGCCAACCAGGCCGTGGCCAGCGGGCTGGCGGGCGCTCCGTCCTTCATGGTGGGGTGCGTCGGCAATGACCTGTTCAGGCCTCTGGTCACCGACGGGCTGGAGGCGCACGGAGTGGACACCAGCGAACTGCGGGTGGTCGAGGCCCCCACCGGGATAGCCCACATCCGGGTGGACGATTCCGGGGAAAACGACATTGTGATGGTGCCGCTCGCCAATGACCACCTGACTCCGGACCAGATTTCCGACGCGGTCTCCCGCCTCGCGCCGCGGGCGTCGGTCCTGCTCACCCAGCTGGAAATCCCCCGCGAGGCCGCCGCGCACGCGGTCCGAGCGGCCCGGACCGCCGGGTTGACGGTCATCCTCGACCCCGCGCCGGCTGCCGCCCTCGACCGGGAGACCTGGGCCAGCGTGGATTTTGTCACGCCCAACGAGACCGAAGCGAGCCTGATTACCGGCATTCCGGTCACGGACGCGGCGAGCGCGGTCCGCGCCGGGGAATGGTTCCTGGCGCAGGGTACCGGCGGTGCCATCATCACCCTCGCCTCAGCCGGGGCGGTCCTCGTCACGGCCGACCGGCAGACGGTCTTCGATTCCTACCCCGTGACCGCCGTCGACACCACCGCCGCCGGCGACGCCTTTTCCGGTTATTTGGGCGCCTCGCTCGCCGCAGGCTTGTCCATTGACGAGGCCATCCGGCGCGCGATGGCAGCGGGAGCCCTGGCCGTCACCAAGAAAGGCGCCTCCCCCAGCCTGCCCGCCACCGACGACGTCGACCTTTTCCTTTCCGCCCACGTCCCAAGCCGCTAGGAGCGCAGCATGAGAAAAACCCATGGAATCCTCAACCCCCAGCTCTCGCGGGTGGTGTCCGAAACCGGCCACACGGACACGCTCGTGGTGACCGACGCCGGCCTGCCGATCCCGCCGGCGGTCGAACGCGTCGACCTTGCCTACTTCCCGTCCGAGCCGCCGTTCCTGGCGGTCCTGGACGCGGTCCTCGCCGAAGTGGTGATTGAAGGCGCCACCCTGGCTGAGGAGATCCGCGAGGCCAGCCCCGCGATGCTCAGCCGCATCCTCGAGCGGCTGAATGCGGCGGGGGTGGTTCCGGACTTCGTCCCGCACACCGAGTTCAAGGCCCGCACGGCCTCCGCCCGTGCCGCCGTTCGGTCCGGCGAGTTCACTCCCTACGCCAACATCATCCTTCATGCCGGCGTCGCCTACGGCCCGGACGAGACCTAGGAGCTTTCGTGCATTTCTATCTGGACACGGCGGACCGGGCACAAGCCGAGCCGTTGCTGCGCAGCGGGCTTTTCGCGGGCCTGACCACCAACCCGAGCATCCTCGCAGGCGCCGGGGTGCTGAACCGCAGCATCCCGGAGCTGGTCGAATGGGCGTCCGCGGCCGGCGCCGGTACGGTCTTCGTCCAGTCGTGGGGCTCAAACCAGGCCGAACTGGAGGACCGCGGCGCGTGGATCCAGTCCCTCGGCAGCAATGTCGTGGTGAAGGTCCCCGCCACGGCGGCAGGCATCGCCGCCAGCCGGACCCTCACCTCGGGAGGGGCCCGGGTCCTGGTGACGGCGGTCTACGCACGGGAACAGGCGCTGCCGGCGATGGCCGCAGGCGCCGAGTTTCTGGCCCCGTACCTGGGCCGGATGAACGACGCCGGCCGCGACGGGACCGCGGAAATCGCGGCCATCCAGCAGTTCATTAGCGCCGGCGGGTCGCCGCTTAAGCTCCTTGTCGCCAGTCTCCGGGAGACTGCCCAGATAGCTTCTTTGGCGGGGCTGGGGGTCTCTCACTTCACCCTGGCGCCGGCGACATGGCGGAAGTTCTTCGCCGATCCGCTCACCGCTGCCGCCGTCGAGGTCTTCGAAGCCGAATCCGCGCGGATGGAGGGCGCCGCTTAGCGGGCGGCGCGGTTCTCCTTGCCCGGCAGGGACTGCTTGAGCCAGTGTTCGACGCCGCTGACGTGGATGATGGTCAGGGCCCGGGCCAGTTCCGCGTCGCCGTTCGCCAGGGCGTCCGCGATCGCCCGGTGCTCCGCCAGCGTGCGGGCCACAGCGTCTTCCTGGGTCAAGGCCCGCCAGACCCGGGCCCGCACCGTGCGGCTGTTCAGGCCGGACAGCAGGCTGGCCAGATAGGAGTTGCCCGAGGCCTCGGCGATGAGGGCGTGGAAGTTCAGGTCGTGTTCGACCAGGTTTTCCGCGGAGTCGACGTCGACGTCGTCGATCTCCTTGTGCAGCAGCGCCAGCTGCTCCGGCGAGATCGCCTGGGCCGCGAGCGAGGCCGCGGAGGCCTCCAGGATCCGCCGCACCTCCAGCAGTTCGAGGACCGATGAGTCACGGCTCAGGTCCACCATGAAGGCTACGGATTCCTTCAGCAGCGCCGGCTCCAGGCTCGTGACGTACGTGCCGTCGCCCCGCCTGACGTCGAGCACACGGATGGTCTCAAGGGCCTTCACGGCCTCCCGGAGCGAGCTGCGGGAGAGCCCGAGCTTCTCGCTCAGCTCGTTTTCCGGGGGGAGCTTGTCTCCAGGCGACAATTCGCCGGTAAGGATCATGTCCTTGATCCTGGCGATCGCATCATCGGTTAGGGCCATTGGCCCAGCATAGTTCACCGCCGGGACGGCCCGGCGGCCGCGGGCGCACCGCGGCAGGGAGGAGCACCGTGACCACCATCCACCGCCGGCAGACCCGGCTCGAGGCGGTCCTGTGGGACCTGGACGGCACTTTGGTGGACACCGAACACCATTGGCGAGCCGTGCAGGCCGGCCTGGTCGGGAGCTTCGGTGGCAGCTGGACCGAAAGCCAGGCCCAGTCGATCATGGGCCGGTCCCAGGCGGATTCGGTCCGGGTCCTGCAGCGCGCCGGGGTGCGGCTCCCGGTCGAGGAGATAGCGCAGCGTGTCACGGCCGGCGTAAGGGACCGGCTCCGCGAGGGTGTGTTGTGGCGGCCCGGAGCGGCGGAGCTGCTGGCGGACCTCCGGGCCCACGGCATCCCGTGCGTCCTCGTCACCATGTCGCACCGACACATCGTCGACGACATCCTGAGGCATTTTCCGGCCGGCAGCTTCGAGCAGACCGTCACCGGGGACATGGTCACCAACGGAAAACCGCATCCGGAGGCGTACGAGACCGCGTTCGCGCTGCTCGCCGGGCCCCGGCCCGGGCTGTCGCGCCGGAACGTGCTGGCCATTGAGGATTCGCTGCCGGGAACGAGGGCGGCCCGGGCTGCCGGGTTGCCGACGCTGGGAGTTCCCCACCTGGAGCCGCTGGCGGCTGCCGGCGGGCTGATTATCTGGCCCACCCTGGCCGGGCGCAGCGTCCGGGATCTTCAGGCCGCCGCGGCCGCGGCCCGGGCGGGCGGCCCGGACGGCGGCGGCGGGTGGCGGGAAGGCGTCCGGGACACCGCTCCCTAGGCTCTTACACCTAGGCCGGGGCCTGCTGTGGCGCCGTCCCGGCCGCGGGGGCCAGCCAGCTGAGCTGTGAGCCGTCTTCCTCGATGAGTCCGCCCAGCTCGGCGTTGAAAGCCTGGCTGTGCTCGGCCGTGATGTGGGCCTGGAACGCCGCCTCGTCCCGGTATATCTCGTACACGAAGTACGCCCTGGGGTTGTCCCTGCGGGTATGCGGGTCAAAGACCACGTTCCCGGGCTCCGCGCGGACCCGCTCGGTCAGTTCCGCCATCATGTCGGCTACCCGGTCCTCCGTCCCGGGCTTCGCGGTGAACTCGGCATACAAGGCAACAGGCACGGTCTCTCCTTCGGTCGGTGGACCCGACTCTAGCCGCCGCCGGGACCGGACCGGAAGCGCCGCGGAGCGCTAGTTCACGGCGCGCACCACCGGGATCGACGCCGTCGGCGGCCCGTCGGGGAACACCGTCGGCTCCGGGCTCACCACGGCGTGCAGCGGCAGGGCCAGGGTCTCGGCGCCGACCGTGGCGCGCTGGCCGCGGACGTCGACCTCGAGCGGGTCCCCTTCCCGGACCGTCAGCCTCAGCGTGGTGTGGTCCAGCTCCACATGCAGCAGCCCGCCGCGGAGCTTCAGGTGGAAGGACAGCGAGTCCCACTCGGTAGGCAGCCGCGGGTCGAAGTACGGCACCTCGCCCTGGTCGCGCAGCCCGGCGAAGCCGCTGACCAGCGAGCTCCACACCCCGCCGGTGGAGGCGATGTGGACGCCGTCGATCGTGTTGCCGTGCGTGTCGTCGAGGTCGATGTAGAGCGCGTGGATGAAGTGGTCCAGCGCGGCTTTGCCGTAGCCCACCTCGGCCGCCATGATCCCCTGGACGCAGGCGGACAGGGTGGAGTCGCCGGTGGTGATCGGGTCGTAGAAGTCGAACGCCCGCCGCTTCTCCTCCGCGGTGAAGTCCTGCCACTGCAGGAACATCGCCAGTACCGTGTCGGCCTGCTTGAGCACCTGGTGCCGGTAGATCACCAGGGGGTGGAAATTGAGCAGCAGCGGGTATTTGGACCGCGGCGTGCTCCAGTCCCACGGCTCCAGGGTCATGAAGTCATTGTCCTGCGAGTGGACCTGGAGGTCCTCGTCGAAGGGCAGGTGCATCCGGTTGGCGGCCTGCTCCCAGAGCTCCCGCTCGGCGTCGTCGATGCCCGGGTGGTCCAGGGCCGCGGCCGCCCGCAGGTTAAAGCGGGCCATTACGTTGGTGTAGAGGTTGTCATTGACGACGGCGGTGTACTCGTCGGGCCCGGTGACGCCGTGGATGTGGAACAGCCCGTCCTTGCCGAAGAAGCCCAGCGAAGCCCACATCCGCGCCGTCTCGATCAGCAGGTCGGCGCCAAGGGTCTCCTTGAACGCCGTGTCGCCGCTGGCCCAGGCGTAGCGGTTCGTGGCGAAGGCGACGGCGGCCGCGATGTGGAACTGCGCGGTGCCGGCGGCGTAGTAGGCGCTGGCTTCGAGGCCGTTGATGGTCCGCCACGGGAACAGCGCCCCCTCGACACTGAGCTCCTTGGCGCGCACCCTGGCCTCGGGCAGCAGTTCATGCCGGAATTCGAGCACCTGGCGGGCGTTGCCCGGGCTGGTGTACGTCAGGTACGGCAGCAGGTACACCTCCTGGTCCCAGAAGTAGTGCCCGTCGTAGCCGGAACCGGAGACGCCCTTGGCCGGGATGCCGGCCACGTCCGCGCAGGCGGTGGCCTGGGCCAGCTGGAACAGGTTCCAGCGGATGGCCTGCTGCAGTTCGGGCTGGCCGCCCACCACGATGTCGCTGGTGGTCCAGTAGTCCCGGTAGTGCGCCTCGCTCTGGGCGAAGACCTCGCCCACCGGCAGCAGCCCGCGTTCGGCGGTGTCGACCGGGTCCTCGTCCGCGCTGCGGGCCACGGAGTAGCTGACGCTCTTCTCCAGCAGGAACGGCGTGTCAGCGCCCACGGCAAGGACATAGCGGACGCTGCTGTCGTCCTGGTCCACCTGGGTGTCGAACGGCTGCACCCCGGCGGAGGTCCAGTGGTCCACGGCCATGCCCAGCAGCTGCCGGGATTCCGCGGCCGCCCAGGAAAGACGGAGCGAGCCGTCGCCGCCGTCGAGCCGGACCGGCAGCAGCACGCGGCCGGCGTGGCGGCCGGCGCGGCGCGGGTCATGGGACGAGTGGTCCTCCACCGGCTGGTCCTGCCGGTTCACCACGGCCGAGGTCACGTCCGCCGAGATGTCCCGGTCCGCGGAGACTTCCAGCGAAATGCCGAGTGTTCCCCGGGCCTGGTAGCCCACGGCGCGGCGCTCAGTGGTGGTCACGGTCGCACCGGAACGGCACTGCCAGACGATCCGGCATTCGTAGATGCCGGTGGCGAAATCGACGCTCCGCCGGTAGTCCAGGACGGTGGACTCCTCCAGCGTGAGCATCTCGCCGTCGATGATCACTACGAAGTTGTTGGCATCCGGGATGTAGAGGATGCGCTGGCCGGTGCGGGCGAAGCCGTAGGCGTTCTCCGCGTGCTTGATGTCCCACGTCTCGTGGAAGCCATTGATGAAACTGCCCGGAAGCTCGGCGTCGGCGGCCGCCCAGTGGGCGCCCCGGATGCCGAGGTGGCCGTTGCCGACGCTGAAGAGCGTCTCCAGCGTTCCGGCGTTGCCGGGCAGATGGACGGTTTCCACGAGCTTCCAGGGGTCGTTGGGAAACCTGGCGCGGTCCGAGGTGATGAGGGCCATGGTTGCGTTCCTTCAGGCGGTGGGGTGGGAGGGCGGTGGCGGTGGCTAGAGCAGCTCGGCGAGGTCGTTGACCACGATCGTGGCCCCGGCGTCGAGCAGGGTTTCCCGGCCGGCGCCGCGGTCGACGCCGATGACCGAGTGGAAGTTCCCCGCGCTTCCGGCCTGGACACCGGAGACGGCGTCCTCGACGACGACGCACTGCTCGCTGGGCAACCCCAGCAGCCGCGCGGCGTACTCGTAGGTGGCCGGGCTGGGTTTGCCCGGCAGTCCCTCGGAGAGGGCGACGACGCCGTCCACCACCACCGGGAAGTAGTCCGACAGTCCGGCGGCCTTGAGCACCGGAACGGCGTTGCGGGAGGAAGAGACGACGGCGAGTTTGAGTCCGCGCTGCAGTGCGGCTTCGATGAAGCGGACCGAGCCCTCGAACGGCTCGACCCCGCCGGCGGCGACGATGTCGTTGAAGACCTTGTTCTTGCGGTTGCCCAGGCCGTGCACGGTGTCGTGCGACGGGTCGTCGTCCGCCGGCCCCTCGGGCAGCACGATGTTCCGCGAGGCGAGGAAGTCGCGGACGCCGTCGAACCGGGGCTTGCCGTCGATGTGGTCGAAGTAGTCGCTTTCGCGGTATGCCGCGGCCTCCGGGACGCTTTGGAGGAAACCGTCGAAGAGCTCCTGCCAGGCGCGCTCGTGCACCACCGCGGTGGGCGTCAGCACGCCGTCGAGGTCGAAGAGGATGGCGGAGGCGCCGGCGAGCAGGTCGGCCGGAGCCGGGGTGCCGGTGGAAGTCTCGGTCATGGGGAAAGTCCTTTCAAACGGGGCACGGGGGACGTCGTTCAGGTGGGGATCCCGCGGGCGGCGCGGCGGCAGCCGGGCGGTGCGGGATGGAACCGGCATCAGCGCCGGCGGCCGGTACTCCTGCGCTCCACCAGCTTGGTCTCCAGCAGGTGGGCGGCGGGTGGATGGGCAGAGCCCGGGCGGTGCAGCCGCTCGGCCAGCAGGGTGGCGGCGAAGGCGCCCTGGTCTGCGACGGGCTGGGCAATCGTGGTCAGCCCGAGGAACCAGCTCATTTGGTGGTCGTCTATTCCAATGATGGAGACGTTCCCGGGCGCTGACAAACCGAGGTCCCGCAGGGCCATCAGCGCCCCGAAGGCCGTCTCGTCGCATCCGGCGAAGACCGCCGAGGGCATCCGGCGGTTTTCGACCAGCTCCGTCATGGCCCGGCGGCCACCCTCGATGCTGGACCCTGCGTTGACCACCAGGTCCGGGTCGACGGTCAGGTCGTGGTCGGCCAGGGCCCGTTCGAAGCCGCGGCGCCGGGCGTCCGCGGTGACCACGGTGCGTCCGGCCGGCTCCGTTCCGGCCAGCATCGCCAGGTCCCAGTGGCCCAGCCCGAGCAGGTGTCCGGTGGCCTGCCGGGCCGCCTCCTCGTCGTCGATGCCGACGTTGTCCCAGGGGACGGCGTGCATGCCGACGCTCGCGACGGCGAGGCCCGACGCTTCGAGGGCGGCCGTTTCCGCGCCGTCGAGCGCGACGTTCAGCAGCAGCACCCCGTCAACGCGCTGGGCCAGTCCAGCAAGGTCGGCGAAGAGTTTGCGCTGCACCCCGGGCCGGTTCCGCAGGCTGATCAGGACGGTGTCGAAGCCGCTGTCGGCGAAGATTTCCTCGGCGGCCTCGACGGCCTGGGCGAAGAACCACGCTGTCGCGGTGGGGACGATGATGGCCACGGCCCCGGTGGTTCCGCCGGCCAGCCGCGCGGCGGCGGAGGAGGCTTTGTAGCCGAGCTTGGCGGCGGCGTCGCTGACTTTGGCCTGGGCCTTTGCGGAAACGTTGGGGAGGTGCCGTAACGCCCGGGAAACGGTGCAAATGGAGAGCCCGGAGAGGGCTGCGACGTCCTGGATGGTCACGCGTGGAGCCTTAGCCATGCGACACGGGCCTGGACCTTTCTTCCCCCTGCAGTAGTGGGCCGATCAAGTTGGCCAACGTCGAGTGTAAACGCTTATAAATTCGGCACGCAAGTGGCTGCTGATGTCCAGCGAATGGACTTTTGCCCCTGCGGGCCGGGCGGATTCAGCGCAGCACGTAGTGGCGCAGGAAAGCGCCCACGTCCACGAGCTCGGCCGGGGAGATGGCATGGCCCATGCCGGGGTAGCTGCGGGCGGTGAGCTGGGTGTGCCGGTGCAGCCATTCCTCGGTGTGCGCGGTGGCAGCCTCATTGATCACCGGGTCCTCCTTGTCCCGGCCCCAGAAGAACGGCGGCCGCTCGCTGAAGGACTCACTCATGGCCAGCAGCTCGTTATCCAGGACAAACCCGGACAGCCCGACGACGGCCCGGAACGCTTCGGGTCGCAGCCGCAGGAGGGTGCTCGCCATGGCCATGCCCTGCGAGTAGCCGAGCAGGCTGACGCTGCTGTGCTCGGCCTTCACGGCGTCGATCCAGCCGAAGACCGAGTTCGCGGCGGTGACGACGTCGGCGAAATCGTGGGTGAGGAAATAGTCCAGCAGGAACCAGCCGTAGTCGTCGCCGATCACCTTGGGGCCGCGCGGGGCGGCGCAGGTGAACTCTGGCGGGAGGCGTGCGAAGAGGTCCGCCATCCGGGTCTCATCCGTGCCATAGCCGTGCAGCATCACCAGCAGCGGCGTGCCGGCGCGCTCATGCTCCGGCCTGGACCAAACGACTGTGTTCATGGGCCC
The DNA here is from genome assembly GCF_052567525.1 of Arthrobacter sp. Hor0625. Lineage (NCBI taxonomy): Bacteria > Bacillati > Actinomycetota > Actinomycetes > Micrococcales > Micrococcaceae > Arthrobacter > Arthrobacter sp. Hor0625. Next base: position 1,118,137 of record NZ_CP199586.1, read on the forward strand.
AGCCTAGCCAGCCATCGGCGGCGGCGGCGCCTGGGACGGGGCGGGGGCGACGCGCGACTCCGCCACGCCCCGCAGGGCGGGCCGGAGCACGACGCCGGTCCGGCCGGAGAACGACGCCGGTAGTCGCCTCGGGTGGGGCCCGACGCCGGGCGGCTCCCCGGTTGACGATTTTCGCTGCCGTACCGGACCACCGCACCCCGGGTGGACTGCAGCTGGGCATCCGGACGGCCGCGCCCCGGGCCCGGGGCGCCCTCATCCGGGAAGACCGCCCTCGTCCGGAACCGCCGCGAAAAAGGCCTCGGCCCCTCCCCTGCGTGTCCATCTGCGGCGACAATTACCGGCGGGGCGGGCAGCCAGATCGTTGAAAGGACACCTACCGGGCTGTAGCGTGACGCTGGACAGCATGCTTAGCAATACCTATCGGTCCCACCGGACACCAAGGAGCAAGTCATGAGAATCGGTTCCTCCATCTTCCTTATCGCCATCGGCGCCATCCTGGCCTGGGCCATCGCACCGGGCCTGATCCCCAACGTGGACCAGACCATGATCGGCTACATCCTCATGGTGGTCGGCGTCATCGGGCTCATCGCTTCCCTGATCCTGGCCTCCCCCGGTCGCGGCCGCACCCGCCGCGTGAGCGAGACGCGCTCCGTCGTCGACCCCAATACCGGCGAAACCATCACCCGCAACGAAAGCCGCGACGCCGGCATCTAAGCACGGGCGGATCACCGCCGCACCACCACCCGCGACGCCGGGCCCGACCAGCAAGGTCAGGCCCGGCGTCCCGCTTTTAAGGGCACCCGCTGCCGGGAGCCACCACCCGGCCGGCCCGTCCAAGGCGGCGCACCCGGGTCGCCGGCAAGGCTTACCAACCGCCCGGCCGGACACAGCCCCAGACCAACTTCTGTGTTCGTGTGGTTTTCCATTGACAAAGCCACACGAACAAAGATAAAGTCAACCAATTCCACTTCATGTGATGGGGGTCACCGGAACTGCTGGAAGCCGCAACACCACTGCAGCAACACCGAAACAACCGTCGCGATGGAGGCCACGTGTTCGCCGAGGAACGCCAACAACTGATCGTCGAACTGGTCGCCGCCAGCGGACGGGCCAGCGTCACCGACCTCGCCGAGCGGTTCAGCATCACGACGGAAACGGTCCGCCGCGACCTCGCCGCCCTCGAACTCGCCGGCACCGTCCGCCGGGTCCACGGCGGCGCCGTCTCCCCCGAGCGGGTCAGCACGACCGAGGAGAGCATCCTTGAGCGCACCGTGCAGCGGAAGTCCGAGAAGGTCAGGATCGCCGAGGCCGCACTCACCCTCATCCCGCAGGGCCGCTCCGGCAGCATCCTGATCGACGCCGGGTCCACCACCGAGGCCCTCGCGGAACTGCTCGCCGCGCGGCCGGCCGGACCGGCTGCAGGCACCGACGCGGAACTCGTCGTCATCACGCACGCGCTGCCCATTGCGGCCAGGCTCTCCGGCGAACCCGCCATCGCCCTGCACCTGCTCGGCGGCAAGGTCCGCGGCATCACCCAGGCCGCCGTCGGCCAGTCCACCGTGGAAGCCGCCCGGCGGATCCGGCCGGACATCGCCTTCATCGGCACGAACGGCATCTCCGCCGCTTTCGGCCTCAGCACCCCTGACCCGGAAGAGGCCGCCGTCAAGGCAGCCTTCGTCCAGTCGGCCCGCCGCATCGTGGTGCTGGCCGACTCCGCCAAGCTGGACGCGGAAACGCTGGTCCAGTTCGCCTCCCTGAAAGATCTGGACACCGTGATCACTGACAAGCAACCCGGCCCGGCCCTCGCCGAGGCCCTCGCGGACGCCGGTGTGGAGGTGGTGGTGGCATGATCGTCACCCTCACCGCCAACCCCAGCCTGGACCGCACCGTGGCACTGCCCGGCCCCCTGCTCCGCGGCGAGGTCCAGCGCGCCGTTTCCGTCCGGCAGGAATCCGGCGGCAAGGGCGTCAACGTCTCCCGCGCCCTCGTGGCCTCCGGCCTCAGAACCGTCGCGGTACTCCCCGGCGCCGAAGCGGACCCGGTGCTCGCCGGGCTGCGGGAGAGCGAGGTGCCGTTCGCGGCGCTGCCGATCGGCGAACCGCTGCGCAGCAACGTGGCGCTCACCGAACCGGGCGGCATCACCACCAAGATCAACGAACCCGGTCCCGCGCTGAGCGGCGAGCAGCAGGAGGCCCTGATCGGCCTGCTGCTGGACTCCGCCCGCGGCGCCGGCTGGGTCGTGCTGGCCGGTTCCCTGCCCCCCGGCGTCCCGGCCGACTTCTATGCCACCGTCACCCGGCGGCTGCGTTCGGCGCACGACGGCGCAGAGGCACCTCTCATCGCCGTCGACTCCTCCGGTGAACCGCTCGCCGCCGCGATCTCCGGCGACGAGCTGGGGAAGCCGGACCTGATCAAGCCCAACGCCGAGGAACTGGCGGAACTGGCTGCCACAGCCGGCTTCGCCACGGACAAGTCCGCCGAGGAACTCGAGGGAGATCCGGAGGCCGCCGCGGCAGCCGCGGCCGCCGTCGTCCGTTCCGGGGTGGGCGCCGTGCTCGCCACCCTCGGCTCCAAGGGCGCGGTCCTCGTCACGGCCGACGGCGCGTGGCTGGCCACGCACCCGCCGGTCAAAGCCGTCAGCACGGTCGGCGCCGGGGATTCCTCGCTCGCCGGCTACCTGCTCGCTTCAAGCCAGGGCGCCGCCCCGGTCGATTGTCTGCGCCAGGCGGTGGCCCATGGGGCCGCCGCTGCCTCCCTGCCCGGCTCCACCGTCCCGGCAGTGCACCAAACAACCCCCGCAGCCGTAACCATCACGGCCCTGAAGAAGGATTGACAGTGACCCAGCTCATTACCACCGAACTGGTCGAGCTCGACCAGAATCTGGGCAATACGCCCGAGGACGTGATCCGGCACCTCGCGGGCCGGGTTGCCGCCAACGGGCGCGCCACCGAAGTCGAAGGGCTCTTCACCGACGCCTTCGCCCGGGAATCCAAGACCGCCACCGGAGTGCCCGGCGGCATCGCGATCCCGCACTGCCGCTCGACGGCGGTGACCGAAGCAACGCTGGCGATGGCGCGGCTGTCCCAGCCCGTGGACTTCGGCGCCAAGGACGGCCCGGCGGACCTGATCTTCTTCATCGCCGCCCCGGAGGGCGCGGACCAGGACCACCTCAAGCTGCTGTCCAAGCTGGCCCGGTCCCTGATCAAAAAGGACTTCACCGGTGCGCTGCGTTCCGCCGGCACGCAGGCAGAGGTTGTGGAACTGGTCGAAGGCGCCCTCGCGGACAAGCCGGCCAGCCACGCCGCCGCCCCCGCCGCACCGACGGCGGGAACCGCCCCGGCGGCCTCCGCCGGCGCCGCCCCGGCCGCCGAGGCACCGCGCGCCAAGCGGCTCGTCGCCGTCACGGCCTGCCCCACCGGCATCGCCCACACCTACATGGCCGCGGACTCCCTCGTCGCTGCCGCCAAGGACGTGGGCGTGGACCTGCAGGTCGAAACCCAGGGCTCCTCCGGGGCCAAGGCCCTGGATCCGGCCGTGATCGCCGCCGCCGACGCCGTAATCTTCGCCGTCGACGTCGACGTCCGCGGCAAGGAGCGCTTCGCCGGCAAGCCCGTCATCAACGCACCGGTCAAGCGCGGCATCGACGAGCCGGACAAGATGGTCCAGGAAGCCCTGGCCGCGGCGGACAATCCCAACGCCCGGCGCGTGCCGCACTTCGGCGCCGAGGAACAGGCCCAGCAGGAGGCCGAGGAAAAGGGCGAGCACATCGGCCAGAAGCTGAAGAAGGCCCTGCTCACCGGCGTCAGCTACATGATCCCGTTCGTCGCCGGCGGCGGCCTGCTGATCGCCCTGGGCTTCCTCATGGGCGGCTACCTGATCACGAATTTCGCCGACGACATCGTCGTGAAGAACAGCCTCTTCAACCTCCCCACCGAGTACCCGGACAACGCCTGGGGGCCGCTGGGCGCCTACCTCGGGGCCGTGCTGTTCAAGATCGGCGCGCTCTCGCTGGGCTTCCTGGTCCCGGCCCTGGCCGGCTACATCGCCTACGCCATCGCCGACCGCCCCGGCATCGCCCCGGGCTTCGTCGCCGGCGCGGTCGCCGGATTCATGGGCGCCGGGTTCCTCGGCGGCATCGTCGGCGGCCTGCTCGCCGGCTACATCGCCCTCGTGATCGGCCGCCTGCAGGTGGCCCGCTGGCTGCGCGGCCTGATGCCCGTCGTGATCATCCCGCTGCTGGCCTCCATCGTCGCCTCCGGGCTGATGTTCCTGATCCTGGGCGGCCCGATCGTCGCCATCACCAACGGCCTGAACACCTGGCTGTCCGGCCTGACCGGCGCGGGCGCCATCGCGCTCGGCGTGATCCTGGGCCTGATGATGTGCTTCGACCTCGGCGGACCGGTCAACAAGGTGGCCTACTCCTTCGCGGTCGCCGGCCTCGGCGCCGCCTCGCTCGACAACCAGGCGCCGTGGCAGATCATGGCCGCGGTGATGGCGTCCGGCATGGTGCCTCCGCTGGCCATGGCCCTCGCCTCCACCGTGCTGAACAAGAAGCTCTTCAGCCTCGCCGAGCAGGAAAACGGCAAGGCGGCCTGGCTGCTCGGGGCTTCGTTCATCTCCGAAGGCGCCATTCCGTTCGCCGCTGCCGACCCGCTGCGCGTCATCCCCGCCAGCATGGTGGGCGGCGCCGTCACAGGCGCCATGTCGATGGCCGCCGGCGTCGGTTCCAAGGCCCCGCACGGCGGGATCTTCGTCTTCTTCGCGATCGACAACTTCCTGATGTTCGTCGTCTCCATCGCCGTCGGCACCGTCGTCACCGCACTTTCCGTGATCGCCCTCAAGCGCTGGGCAGTCAAGAAGAGCGTTGATACGGTGGAACCGGTTCCCGCCACCGTCTGAGCCGGTCCGCAACAGACCTTCCCAAGCTGAAAACCCACGCAGAACCCAAGGAGCAAAAATGACCGAACGCAACGCCACCATTGCCAGCCGTGTAGGGCTGCATGCCCGCCCGGCAGCCATCTTCGCCGAGGCAGCTGGCGAGTTCGATCTGGAGATCACCATCGCCCGGCTCGGCGAACCTGAAGACGAGGCCATGGACGCTGCCAGCATCCTGTCGCTGATGAGCCTTGGCGCTTCGCACGGCGAGGTTGTGGTGCTGCGCGCCGAGGGCGACGGCGCCGACGCTGCGCTCGAGCGCCTGGTCCAGATCCTCGAGACGGACCACGACGCCGAATAGCGGCTTCGCGCGCGCACGACGGCCCGGCGCCCCCACAGGGGGTGCCGGGCCGCCGTCGTTGTGCGGGTGCCGCGATGCCCGACTTCGGCGCGCGGTGCCGGGGGCTGCCCGGCCCGGGCTCAGGCGGAGACCGTGTGGGCGTCCCGGACGGCCGTTGGCGTCTGGCCCTGCAGCACCCAGCGGTTCCCGTCCGGGTCGCTGAAGTGGGCGAACAGCACGCCGCCGAGGTCCTGGATCTCGCTGATGTCGGCCCCGCGGCCCAGCAGGTCCCGGCGCAGCGCCGCCAGGTCCGGAACGACCAATTGCAGCCCCTCGAGGCTGCCGGGACGCATCCCGGTCATGCCGGTGCCGATCACGATCGAGGCGGCGGATCCCGGCGGCGTCAGCTGGACGACGCGCATCCCGGGAATGTGTTCGACGTCGTGGTCCAGGACGAAGCCCATTGTCCGGGTGTAGAAAGTCTTGGATCGGTCCACGTCGGATACCGGGACCTGGACAACCTCGAGCCGCATCTCCATGCGCCCAGACTAGTGGCGCCGGCCTGGCCGGCCAAGAACCCGGTGGAGCCCGCGCAGGGGTAAGGGCCGGCGGTTACGCCCCGCTCCGACGGGACACAATTTCCTTGATCCAGGCCGGCGCGTAGGGCGAGGTGCAGTTCGGCGGCGTCGGATAGTCCTTGAGTACGCCGAGCCGCTCCCCGATAGCTATGGCCCGGTCCCGGTGCTCCGGGTGGTCGATGCCGATCTGGGCGAGCGTATGGTTCATCGCCCACTGCAGGCGGTCCGGGGCGTCCGACATTTCCGCTTCGATGGTCGAGAGCAGCGCTGGCAGGTCGAGTCCCACGGGCTTTTTCGCGACCCGTTCGGTGGTAAGCGCCCAGCCTGCACTGGCGACGACCGGGTCGGGGTCCGCGGTCCACGCCAGGCGCAGTTGTTCGGCGTGCGGGCTCTTCTTGACGACGTAGTTCACCAGCCAGTCGTGGACCTTCGGCTCGCGCCCCTGCCGCAACATGGCGTCCAATTCGCTGGCCTCGAACGCCGCTGGCCGGCTGATCAGGAGGGCGAGCAGCCGCGCAGCGGTGTCGCCTGTCGACCACAGGTCCCGGGCCAGGTCCTGCTGGGTTTTCAGGCGCCTGGCGACGGCGCGCAGCGCGGCCAGGTTCACGCCGTGGTCATCTCCCCGCTTCCGGTTCGCTTCGCGCACCCCGGGCACCTCAAGGGCGGCCAACTCCGCCATCAGTTCGCCCACGTCGGTCACGGCCCCCGGTCCTCCCTGGTTCAGGTTTGCTGCTTCCGGCAGTCTACGACGCCCCCGGCGAGCGCGGAGGGTGCTTGTCTTCGACACCGGGCGTGGATAGCTTGGAAGCCGTGGCCGTCGAACCGGCCGGCCGGCAGCAACCAACGAAGGGAACCGGGAGCCATGCCCACGAAAAAAGGTTCGCCGCAGGGTTCCGACAACCCCAGCATCAAGGACCCGGAACTGTACGAGTCGCTGCTCGAGGACGGCGCCTCTAAACAGAAAGCCGCCCGCGTTGCCAACGCCGCGGCCAGCAAGGGCCGTTCGGCGGTTGGCCGCAAGGGCGGAAAGTCCGGCGACTACGAAGACTGGACGGTGCCCCAGCTCAAGGAACGGGCCAAGGAGATCGGCCTCACGGGCTATTCGAAGCAGAAGAAAAGCGAACTGATCTCCGCGCTCCGGAACTCGTAGCCGATGCCACCGGTGGCCCGGGCCGGGGCCGCGACCTCAGGCGCCCTTGCGCGCCGCCGCCCTGCCACCACCGGCCGCCGCAGTCTTGGCGCCCGTGGTCTTAGCCGCCGTCTTGGCGCCCGTGGTCTTAGCCGCCGTCTTGGCGCCCGTGGTTTTAGCCGCCGTCTTGGCGCCCGTGGTTTTGGCCGCTGGCTTGGAGGCTTCCTTGGACCCGGCGTTCTTGGCCGTCGTGGTCTTCCTGGCGGTGTTCTTGGCGGCGGTCTTCCCGTTGCCGGCGGAGGACACCTTGGTTCCGGACCCGGCCGCGGCTTTCGGGGCCGCCTTTGCCCGGGTGGTGGCGGACTTCGCCGGGGCCGCCTTGCCGGTTTCGCCGTCCCCGTCCCCGCCGCCGGCCGCCCCGCGCTTGCGCTCGATGCTGCGCTTGAGGGCATCCATCAGGTCGATCACCTCGCCGCTTCCGGCCTCGGCCGCCGGAGCGCCGAACGTCTCCTCCGTGTCCAGCGCCTCGCCCTGTTCGATCTTGGCGTCAATCAGCTGCCGCAGCTGGACCTGATAGTCATCGGTGAACTGGTCCGGTTCGAAGTCGGCCGCCATCGAATCCACCAGGGCCGCGGACATCTCCCGTTCCTGGGCCGAGATCCGCACGCTGGTCTCGAGCGCCGGGAAGGCTGCCTCGCGCACCTCGTCAGCCCACAGCAGCCCCTGCAGCACCAGGACGTCGCCGCGGACCCGCAGCGCCCCCAGCCGGCTCTTCTCACGCAGCGCGAACTGCACGACCGCCACCCGGTCGGTGTCTTCCAGCGCCCGGCGCAGCAGCACATAGGCCTTCGGGGACTTGGCATCGGGTTCGAGGTAGTAGCTCTTCTCGAACATCATCGGGTCCAACTGTTCGGCGGGCACGAACTGCACGACTTCGATCTCGTGGCTGTTCTCCGCAGGAATCGACTTCAGTTCCTCCCGGCTAAGCACCACCGTGCGGCCGTCCTCCTCGAAGGCCTTGTCGATGTCCTCATAGTCGATGATCTTGCTGCACACCTCACACCGGCGCTGGTAGCGGATCCTGCCGCCGTCGGCGTTATGGACCTGATGCAGGCTGATGTCGTGATCCTCGGTCGCGCTGTAGACCTTGACCGGGACGTTGACCAGGCCGAATGCGATCGCGCCTTTCCAGATGGCTCTCATGGCTCAAGTGAACACCAGAGCCGAACGGAGGTGAAGTCTTTTGGCTGACAGCAAGGAACGCGTCCGCGTGGACGGCCGGGAACTGGTGCTGACCAACCTGGACAAGGTCATGTACCCGGAGACCGGGACCACCAAGGCCGACGTGCTGGCCTACTACGCCGCGGTGGCGCCCGTGCTGATCGCGGCCGCAGCCAACCGGCCGGCCACCCGCAAGCGCTGGGTCCACGGCGTCGGGACGGCGGGGGCGCCGGGTGAGATGTTCTTCCAGAAGAACCTGGACCACTCGACGCCGGGCTGGGTGCCCCGCGCCGCCATCACGCACAAACAGCGCACCATCCAATACCCGCTGGTCAACGACGCCGCCACCCTCACCTGGCTGGCCCAGATCGCCGCGCTGGAGATCCATGTGCCGCAGTGGCGTGTGGACCCGCACGGCGACGCGCTGCCGCCTGACCGCCTGGTGCTCGACCTCGATCCCGGCGAGGGCGCCGGCCTGGCCGAATGCGTCGAGGTCGCCAAGCTGGCCCGCGGCATCCTTCAGGACGTCGGCCTGGAACCCGTGCCGGTCACCAGTGGCAGCAAGGGCATCCACCTCTACGCCGCGCTGGACGGGACGCAGAGCTCGGACCAGGTCTCGGAGTTCGCCCACGAACTGGCCCGGGCACTGGAGGCCGACCACCCGGAGCTCGCGGTCAGCGACATGAAAAAATCCCTGCGCGCGGGCAAGGTGCTGGTCGACTGGAGCCAGAACAACGCGGCAAAAACCACCATCGTGCCCTACTCGCTGCGCGGCAGGCTCCGGCCCACCGTCGCGGCACCGCGCACCTGGCGCGAACTCGGCTCCGCCTCCCTGCAGCAGCTCGATTACCGGGAGGTAATGAAGCGGGTGAAGGCCGGCAAGGATCCGTTCGCGGTGATCTCCGGCGGCGCCGACGGCGCGGCGGCGGCCGGCCGGGATGCCGGCGCCCTCCGGTCCTCCGGCGGACCCGGGGACGGCGGCCACGATGACCCGAGGCTGGAGAAGTACCGCACCATGCGGGACCAGGCGGCCACCCCGGAACCCTTTACGGCGGAGCAGCACCAAAGCCGGAACGACGGCGGCACGCTGAAGGAAAGTTTCGTGATCCAGGAACACCACGCCAGCCGGCTGCACTACGACTTCCGGCTCGAACGCGACGGCGTGCTCGTGTCCTGGGCCCTGCCCAAGGGGGTTCCCACCAGCAAAACCAAGAACCACCTCGCCGTCCAGACCGAAGACCACCCGATGGACTATGCCGACTTCGAGGGCACGATTCCCAAGGGGCAGTACGGCGCGGGAACCGTCAGCATCTGGGACCGCGGGCACTACGAGTGCGAGAAGTGGATCGCCGGCAAGGAAGTCATTGCCACCCTCACCGGCGGCGAGGACGGCGGACTGGGCGGCACCCGCCGGTTCGCCTTGATCCACACCGGCCGCGCCGATGACCAGTGGTTGATCCACCTCATGGACCCGCCCGCCGGCCAGGCGCCGGCGGAGCCCGCGGCGTCCTCCCCCGCGCGGACCGGGCCGCCCCCGCGCGCGGGATCTTCCGGCCCGGGATCTTCCGGCCCGGGATCTTCCGGCGCGGGATCTTCCGGCCCGGCCGACCTGTCCCCGATGCTGGCCAGCGCCGGCACCAGGGCAGACCTGGCGGACAAGGACTGGCAGTTCGAACTGAAATGGGACGGGGTCCGCGCCCTGGTCCTCGGTGACGAAAAGCGGATCCGGCTGATCAGCCGAAACGGCAACGATATGTCCGCCAGCTATCCCGAACTCACGGACCGGGCCTGCTGGCCGCCGCACGACTTCGCCGCCGACGGCGAGATCATCGCCACCGGGCCCTCCGGGCGCCCCGACTTCGGCCTGCTGCAGGGACGCATGAAACTGAGCAAGCCCGCCGACGTCGCCAAGGCTCAGGCGGCCACTCCGGTACGCCTGATGCTCTTCGACCTGCTCACCGAGGGGGGCGAGGACCTTCGCCGCCGACCGCTCAGTGAACGGCGGACGCGCCTGGAGGAATTCTTCGCCGGGCTACCTGCCGGCCCCTGCCCGCTGGAGCTCTCCGAGGTGATCGACGCCGACGTCGGCCACCTGCTGGAAAGCGCGGAGGAACTGGGCCTGGAAGGGGTCATGGCCAAGCGCAGCGACGGCCGCTACGTCGGGCAGCGGAGCCGGTCGTGGCTCAAGCTGAAGTTCGAGAAGACCCAGGAAGTCGTGGTCGGCGGCTGGCGGCCCGGCAACGGCGGACGGCGGGATTCGGTCGGTTCCCTGTTGCTGGGCATCCCGGACGGGTCCAAGCTGCGCTACGTCGGCCGGGTGGGCAGCGGTTTCAGCAGCCGCGAACTCCAGGAACTGAGGCGGCGGCTGGACGCGCTGCCGCGTAAGACCTCCCCGTTCGCCGACGTCCCGGCCGAGGACGCCGCCGACGCACGGTGGGTGTCGGCCCGGCTGGTGGGCGAGGTGACGTTCGGCGAGTGGACCGGCACCGGCAAGCTCCGCCACCCGGTCTGGCGCGGCTGGCGCCTGGACAAGGCGCCGGCCGACGTCGACGTCGAATAACGCGGCGCTCCCGGCGGCCGGTCGCCGGGAGCCCCGTTTCTAGTCGTGGTGCGGGATCTGGGGGCGGCTTTGCCGGTGCATCGCCGCGTCGGCTACCTGCTGAACCCGCTGCCCGCGGACCACATCACGGTCCTTCGGATGGCGGTGTTTCCCGCTGCCGTCGGGCCACTCATGGCCGTCGGCGGGCGAAGGAGGCGGAGGGCGCTTGCCCTCGGGGCCGGGGACCTCGTCCATGGACTCCGCGAGGTGGCTGGCGACTTCCGGGGCGATGTCGTCCTTGGAATGATGATCGGCCATGACTCTTCCTTTCTGCGATGAACCGAATCTGCGATGAAATGAAGCGTCCCCCAATGGTAGGTCGGAGCCGGTGAGATGTCTCTAGGGTGGGGGCATGGACTACACCCTCCGGCAGGCCACCGCCGACGACGCCGACGCCCTGGTCCGTATGCACACCGCGGTCCATGAGGAGTGCTACGCCGGGCTCCTCTCGCCGTCGTTCTTCGCCGCCCGGCTCGCCAGCATCGGCGAGCGGACGGAGCGGCGCCGCCCGTATCTCCGGGAAGCGACAGACCCCCGGATCATCGCCGTGGACGAGGTCGGGGAGATCGTAGGATTCGCCGACGCCGGACCCGGGAGGGATGCGGACCGGCCGCAGGAACGGGAGCTGTTCTCGCTGTACACGCTGCGCCGCACGTACGGCAGCGGGCTCGGCGCCGCGCTGCTCGAGGCAGCCCTGGCCGGCTCGCCCGCCTACCTCTGGGTACTCGAAGACAACCCGCGGGCCAGGGCCTTCTACGCCCGGCACGGGTTCGCGCCCGACGGGGTCCGGAAGCTGCTGCCGGCCGAGTGGGAGGAACTGCCCGAAATCCGCCTCGTCCGGCCGGCCGCCGCCAGCTTCCGGCAGGGCCAAAACCGGCCCGAAACCGGCGCTGAAACGGGGGCGCAAACGCCCCAAACGGGCCGACGGCGAAAAAAGTTGCCAAAAAGATAAGTAAACTGCCTACTTTCCAAGAACCACGCGGATAAATCGCCTGTGCCCGCGGCCCGATCCGCGCCCTTCGGAGGCCGAAATCGGCTGATCATACGGCACCGAAATCGGAAAAGCCACGGAAGTCGCGTAAAATTGAAGGCCTGCCCGGAGCGGGGCAGCTAGAAGTCGCAAGCAAATGACCTCCCCAGGAGTGGACCAAATGCCCAATGACAGAAGCACGACCGACTCTTCAGCAGGTGTTTTGAACGCCAGCGGAACCAACCAGGGCGCCCCCAAGGGCGCCAAGAAGCCTAAGCTTCGCCGCCGTCGACTCCGCGAGTCCGACATCAACGTCGTCGACCGGCCGATGCTCAAGAGGGCACTGAACGGCACGATCGTGGGTAACACCATGGAGTGGTACGACGTCGGCGTGTTCGGCTACCTGATCACCACCATGGGCCCGGTCTTCCTGCCCGAGGCGGACAAGACGGTCCAGACCCTCTTCCTGCTCGGCACCTTTGCCGCCACCTTCATCGCCCGCCCCCTCGGCGGCGTCGTGTTCGGCTGGCTCGGCGACAAGATTGGCCGGCAGAAGGTCCTGGCCGCGACCCTGATGATCATGGCCGCCAGCACCTTCGCCGTCGGCCTGCTGCCCGGCTACGCCCAGATCGGCATCTGGGCAGCCGTCCTGCTGGTTCTGTTCAAGGTCATCCAGGGCTTCTCCACCGGCGGCGAGTACGCCGGCGCCACGACCTTCGTCAGCGAATACGCGCCGGACAAGCAGCGCGGTTTCTTCGCGAGCTTCCTGGACATGGGCAGCTACCTCGGCTTCGCGGCCGGCGCAGCCCTCGTCTCCGTGCTGCAGCTGACCCTCGGCCAGGACACCATGGAAGCCTGGGGCTGGCGTATCCCGTTCCTGGTGGCCGGTCCGCTGGGCCTGATCGCCGTGTACTTCCGGAGCAAGATCGAGGAATCCCCCCAGTTCCAGGCCACCCTGGACGCCCAGCAGAACCTTGCCAAGGACGCCAGCGCCGCCGACCCGGCCGCCTCCAAGGGGCCGGTGGGCATCGTGAAGGCTTACTGGCGCTCGATCATCGTCGCCATGATCCTGGTGGCTGCGGCCAACACGGCAGGCTACGCCCTGACGTCCTACATGCCGACCTACCTGACCGAGTCCAAGGGCTACGACGAGCTGCACGGCACCCTGCTGACCATCCCCGTGCTGGTCATCATGAGCCTCTGCATCCCGCTGACCGGCAAGCTGTCCGACCGGATCGGGCGCCGCCCGGTGCTCTGGATCGGTGCCGTGAGCACCGTCGTCCTGGCCACCCCGGCATTCCTGTTCATCGGCGTCGGTGAGATCTGGTCCACGCTGCTGGGCCTGGGCATGATCGCCTTCCCGGTGACGTTCTACGTGGCCAACCTCGCGTCGGCGCTGCCGGCCCAGTTCCCGACGGCCAGCCGCTACGGCGCCATGGGTATCGCGTACAACTTCTCCGTCGCCATCTTCGGCGGCACCACCCCGTTCATCGTCGCGGCGCTGATCTCGGCCACCGGCAACGACATGATGCCGGCCTACTACCTGATGGCCACCTCCGCCATCGGCGCGGTCGCCATCTACTTCCTCAAGGAATCCGCCAAGATGCCGCTGCCCGGCTCCATGCCGAGCGTGGACACCGAGGACGAGGCCCGCGAGCTGGTCGCGACGCAGGATGAGAACCCGCTGATCGACCTCGAGCACATGGACATGCCGTTGGCCGCCGCCGGTACGAACGACGGCGAGGCCGGCAGGGTCCCGACCCCGGCCTAGCCCGCCGGTCCCGGCAGCCGGGGGCCGTCCACCGGACGACGCCGCCTGCCGGGCGCAGTAGCCAGCGCCCCGCCCGTAGAGGCCTGTCCCGCGCGCTTTCCATTGGGGGAAGCACTCGGGGCAGGCCTCTGGCGTGCCGCAGGCCGTCCCTCCCCTTCCCGCCGCTAACCCAGGAGGACCACATGCAGTCGCTGCTCCCGCATTTGCGTGTGCTGCACCGCCTCGGCCCGGCGGACCGGGACCGGGTCTCCGCGCTGCGCGTCGCCGTCAGCGTTGCGGTGCCGTCCCTGTGCCTGCTCGCCGCCGGGCATCCCGAACTCATCATTTACGCCGTGTTCGGCGCCCTCACCGGCATGTATGGCCGCTCCGAACCGCACCAGCTCCGGCTTCGCCACCAGCTCCAGGCGGCGCTGGTTTTGGTCGGCGGCCTGGGCGTCGGCGTCATGCTGTCCGTGACCGGCCTCCACTCCTGGTCGCTTGTGGCCGTCGAATCGGTCCTGGCCGCCGCGGGTTCCCTGTATGCGGACCGGGTCGGGCTCAAACCCAACGGACCATTCTTCGGCATCCTGGCCCTCGGCGCCTGCGCCTCGATCCCGACTCCCACGCCCTGGCCCGTGCCGCTGCTGGTTGGCGCGGCGTCCGCAGCGTTCTCGATCGCGGTCGGCTTCGGCGGCTGGATCCGGGGCCGGGCCTGGGAACCTGGCGCGAACCGCGGGATGCCGCCGCTGCGGGGACTGCGCCGCCGGGCGGCCGGCGTGCACGCGGCGCGTTACCTGGCGGCAGTGGCGACAGCCGGAAGCATCGGCGTCGTCAGCGGTTCCGGGCATCCGCACTGGGCGATGGCCGCGGCCGCTGTGCCGCTGGCCGGCGCCGACCTGCCCAGCAGCGTCTACCGCGGACTGCACCGGATTGTCGGCACCCTGCTGGGCCTCGGCGTGGTGGCAGCGGTGCTGCTCCCCTGGGCCTGGTCTCCGCTTCGGGTCTTCCCCGGGCACGAGACCGCGGTCCTGGCCGTGCTGGTGATTGTCCTGCAGTTCACCACCGAGCTGTTCATGGCCCGCCACTACGGGCTCGCCATGGTGTCCTTCACCCCGGTCATCCTGTTGATGACGCAGCTCGCCTTCCCCGCCGATCCGCACGTGCTGGTGGCCGAACGCGCCGTCGAAACCCTGGTCGGCGCGTGCGTCGGCATCGCCGTCGTCGTCCTGGTCCGGCAGCGCGGACCGGGACGGCCCGCGGCTTAGCCGGCAGCAGCCTGCTTCGGCCGCCGGGGTGGCCCGGCGACGAGCCGGGCGGGCAGCACCCGCGTCGCCGCCGTGAGCAGCTTGTACCGCCGGCTCGGAATGGACACGGCCTTGCCTTTGGCGTTGTCGGCCAGGCCCTCGCGGACCACCTGCCCGGATTGCAGCCACATCCAGCGGGGCGCCACTGTCTTGTCCATGCCCATGCGGTCGTGAAACTCGGTGTGGGTGAAGCCGGGACAGACGGCCGTGACCTTCACCCCGCGGGCGGCATAGGCGAGGTTGGCCCAGCGGCTGAAGCTCAGCAGCCAGGCCTTGGCGGCGGAATACGTACCGCGGGGCAGGAAGGCCGCCACGGACGCAACGTTGATGATCCGGCCCGATTCCCGGGCCAGCATGCCCTGCAGCGCCGCGTGGGTCAGTTCCAGCGCCGTCTCCACATGCAGCTTCAGGTGCCGTTTCTCCTCGGCCACGGGATTGTCCGCGAACTCGTGCAGCAGCCCGATGCCCGCGTTGTTGACCAGCACCTCGACCGGGCGCGCCGGGTCCTTAAGCCGCTCGACGACGACGGCGACGCCGGCGTCGTCAGCCAGGTCCGCAGCGAGGGGTTCCGCGTGGATGCCGTAGCGGTTTTCCAGCTCCGCCGCGCAGGCCCGCAGCCGGGCCTCGTCGCGGGCCACCAGAACCACGTCGTGGCCCTGCCCGGCGAGCTGCCGGGCGAACTCGGCCCCGAGGCCGGCGGTGGCGCCGGTGACCAGGGCGGTTCCGGCCGGGGACGGGGGCTGCGGTGCGGCTGCGTTCATAGCCACAGCCTAGCGGCGCAGGTCCAGGGCGTCAGGCGAGGGCAGGCCCGGGAGCCAGTTCGCCGTCCGCCGGCCCCTCGTGGGCGGCCGCAAGGGTCCCGGTTGCCGGCGCGGCACCGGGGAGGCCCCGGGCGGCGTCGGAGTCCATGGCGCGGTAGCGCTGCTGCAATTCCTCGGCGGCGAACTCGTACCAGGTGTGCGCACCGAAGGACGGCTGGGGGGTGTCGAGGTGGCGGTACAGGGCGTCCGCCAGCTGTCCCAGCGCCGAGTCCGACAGCGCCTGGACGGTGGCTACCGGGTCGAGGGTCCCTTCGTAGTAGGCGGACAGTTCCAGCCCATCAATCAGGTCCTGGCCGGCGGCAGGCGCCTGGCACTCCGGGGCACTGCTGAGCGGGGCATCGTCGTCCGGCAGCAGCCGGCCCTTCAGTGCGCCGGGGACCTCGCCGTCCAGGCCTGCCAGGACCTCGGCGTCGGATCCGACGTGGAGCAGGCAGATGGGTAGTTCCGCGGGTTCCCGGAGGACCAGCTGGAAGCCTTCGGTGCGCAGGGGCATGTCGGACGCCGGCGGGACCGCCGCCTGCTCCTTGCTACCGGCGAGTTGCCGGAGGTAGAGCAGGATCTCGGGGTCAAGGTGGGAGGCACCATGCAGGTCGATGCAGACGTCCGAACCCGCGGCAAGGCGGCTGGCACGGCGCATGATATGCAGCAGGGCGGGGTAATTTGCCTGGGTCAGGCATCCTGAAACTTCGAGGATGACGTGTCCGGGATCGATATCAACACGGACAAGCACACGCAGTTTGTGGTTCACGGGGTTCTCCAAATGACACGTCCTTGAGCCAACTGCATAACTCAAGCTAAACCATACGAGGTTGTAGCCCGGCCCACAAGCGGCTAGGCGCCGGCCGGCGCCTGTTCAGGCCAGTCGACGCACTGGTTGTAAGCATCGTGTTTCCGGAGGTAGCGGTAGATGTAGGGGCAGTGCGGAATGATCCGCTTCCCGGCGGCCACCACGTCATCGAGGGCGAAATGGGCGAGGACCCCGGCCAGCCCCTGCCCCGCGAACTGCTCGGCGGTTTCGGTGTGGATGAAATCCACGTGGCCCGGCCTGTCGATGTAGCGGGCCTGGACTGCGAGCGTCCCGCCGACCCGCAGCTCGTAGCGGTGCAGGGCGTCGTTACGGACGGTGGTGACGTCCGGGCTAAACGTGTCTTCCGTGGCTGCCGATTCCTCCGTCATGGTTCGAGATTGGCACGTATCGGCGGGTGTGGCAACGGCGATCCGGATCCCGCGGCGCCGCCCCGGCCAGCGTCCCGCGCCGGAACCCGGCCCAGCAGCAACACCGCGAGCGCGAAGCACGCCGCTCCGCCGCCAAGCAGGCCCGGCGTGAGCCCGTTAAGCGCCGCGTCGCCGACCGGGAGGAAGACGACGACGGCGGCTGTCACCACCGCCGCGGCGGGCCGCGGCCGCGGGGTTCCCGACACCGTCGGACGCTCCTCAAGCCTTCCGAACAGCGCCAGCACCGGCGCCAGCAGGACCAGCACGCCGAGCAGCACGAGCGGCCTGCCCCACCACCACGCGGCGGTTCCGCCGGCAGGCTGGGGCAGATCGGTCAGCAGCCACAGGCCGGACATGGCGGCCAGCAGCGGCAGGTGCCACAGGTACACCGTCATGGAGCGCCGCCCCGCGAAGAACAGCATCCTGCGGACCGGACCGAGCGCGGCGACCCGGACCAGCAAGGGCCGGGCGAGTTGCAGCGCGGCCGCCTGTGAGACGGCCAGCAGGAAGAGCGTCAGGTTGGGCGGGTTGAGGTTGACCAGCATGTTGCCGGAGTAGAGGCGCAGCACCACCACCGCGCCGAGCACGAGGTTGCCGGCCGCCACGACGGCGAGCAACCCGGCGGGGCCGCGCACCATGGACTCGCCGTCGGCCAGCAGGAAACCGAGCTGCTGGACGGCACACCACAGGAACACCATGTTGGCGTAGGCCAGTGCGGGGAGGGCGCCGCGGAGGCAATCGACGGCCACCACAAGGCACACCAGTCCCGCAAGCGTCAGCCAGGGGGCCCGGTCATGCAGCGCGGCGAGCCACGGCAGGTTCAACTGCGCCGCCAGGTAGGCGGCCAGGAACCAGAGCGGCATCCCGGCGCCGCTGGCCAGCAGCTGGACCACCTGGGGGTCTACGCCGGAAAGCCGTGCCGCCCAGAGCCCGGTAAACATGACGGCCAGCAGTACCGCCGACGGGCGGACCAGCCGCAGCAGCCTGCCCTGCGCGAATTCAAGGGCGCTGCCGCCCCGGGACCGCAGTCGGCGCCAGGAGTGCAGGCCGGTCACTCCGCCGGCGACGAAGAACAGCGGCATGACCTGCAGCACCCAGACCACCGGCTCGAACCAGCGCTGGTTGCCGAGCGTGTTCTCCGAGGTGACGGTCCCGTCCGGATGGAGCACCGGGCTCACCATCATGGTGTGCCCGACGACGACGAGCACCAGGCAGAACAGCCTCGCCAGGTCGATGGCGGGGTCACGCGCCGACTCGGCTGCCGCCGCTCCCTCCCGGGACTGGTGCATGGCGCTCCTTACCGCGGCGGCAGGGCCAGCAGGCCGCCGTCCCTCTATTGTCGGCGCCGGCGCGGGGAACGCAAGAGGCCGGGACCCGAGGGTCCCGGCCTCCTGCAGCCGCGCGGGCCGGTGTCCGGACGGTTCCGGTACGGCGGGCGGCTAGGCGAGGGAGAGGAAGAGCTTTTCCAGTTCGGCCCGGTCCAGGCTTGGGTCTTCCTGCTGCATGCACTGCTGGAGGCCGGTGGCGATGATGGAGAATCCGGCCTTATCCAGCGCGCTGGAGACGGCGGCAAGCTGCGTCACCACGCTCTTGCAGTCCCGGCCCTCTTCGATCATGCGGGTCACGGCGGCAAGCTGGCCCTGGGCGCGGCGAAGGCGGTTGATGACGGACTTCATGTCCGAGGGATCGAGTTCCATGGGTGTCCTCCCGGAAGTAGATGGATTCCCCTCTATGATATACCCCCCTTGGTATCGGCGCACGACGGCGTCCGCGGTTCTGCGAAACCGGGCGCGTAGGGCATAAAGGACCTAGCGTCGCCCGTGTGCCGCGGCGTATTTCTGAGGTGTGAATGCGGCCAGCTTCGTCAACCCGGCGATGGCCCGCAAAGGCGCCACAAGCGCCGGCACGGGCCCTTGGAAGCGCTACGTCGCCCTCGGGGACTCATTCACCGCCGGTCTTGGCGACCCCGAACCCCTCAGTCCCGGCGGGATGCGGGGATGGGCGGACCGGATCGCCGAGGAATTCGGCACCGCCCGCGCCGACTTCTCCTACGCCAACCTTGCCGTCAACGGCCTGGTCCTGCAACAGATTGTGGACCGTCAGCTCGGCCCGGCCATCGCCTTTAAACCGGACCTCGTCACGCTGTCCGCAGGCGGCAACGACCTCGTCTTCCACCGGCGCGACCCGGACCGGCTGGCCGCGGCCCTGGATGAGGCCGTCGCCGCGCTCTCCGCCACCGGCGCCACCGTCGTCCTGTTCACCGGTCCGGACTGGGGCGAGACCCCCGTATTCGGCCATATCCGCGGCAAAGTGGCCGTCTTCAACGAAAACATCCGGACCATCGCTTCCCGGCACCACGGGGTTATCGCCGACTTGTGGACCCTGCGGCAACTGAGCGACTCACGGATGTGGGACCCGGACCGGTTGCATTTCTCCCCGCTGGGGCACCACACGATCGCGGCCATGGTGCTCGATTCCCTGCAGGTGCCGCACGGCCTGGTCCCGTTGCACCCCAAGCCGCTGCCCGCGGTGAACTGGCGCGAGACCCGGGCCAGCGACCTGGCGTGGGCCGCGCACTACCTGCTCCCGTGGGTGGTCCGGCGGTTCCGGCCGGGGGGCGGAACGGTCCCGCCGGGTCCCAAGCGCCCCGTACCGGGACCGGTCTTCGGCGTGCCCGGCCAGGCAGCGTACCCCTAGTTCCCCCGCTCCGGTTCGGCTACTCTGCAGGGACGGCCCCGGCCGCCGGCCGGAGACTGACGATCATGAGGAGCGAAGTTGTCTAATCACACCTACAGCATTTCGGAAATTGTCGGAACTTCGAACGAGGGCGTGGACGCAGCCGTCCGCAACGGCATTGCCGAGGCCGCCAAGACGCTGCGGAACCTGGACTGGTTCGAAGTCAAGGAAATCCGCGGGCACCTGGAAAACGGCCAGGTAGCCGACTGGCAAGTGACCATCAAGCTCGGTTTCCGGCTCGAGCGCTAAGGAACTCCGCGGCCAAAGGCTCCGCCGCATCCCGGCAAATACGGGGATTTTTCAAACTTCTGCCCGCCCCGAGTGGCATTTTGATAGTAAGCATGATTAGTATTTAGGCAGAAGGATGAAGCGCACCCGGCAACCCGGGTGTCTCCTCAATGAAAGAGAAGGGCCAATAAAATGGGTTTTTTCGCATTTCTGATTCTGGGTCTCATCGCCGGAGCAATTGCTAAGGCTATCCTGCCGGGCCGTCAGGGTGGTGGCTGGCTCATCACGCTGGTACTCGGCGTTGTGGGTGCCATCCTCGGTGGCCTCATCGGTGGCGCAATTTTCGGCACCGGACTGCAGGAATTCTTCTCGCTTACCACGTGGCTGCTCGCGATCGGCGGTTCGATCATCGTTCTGCTGATTTACGGCATGATCACCAAGCGCTCGCACCGCTAATACGGCGTGACCGGAAAACCGGTCCCGGGATTCGTTCCTGGGACCGGTTTTTTGGTACCAGGCACCGTTCGACCACGATTCTCCAAGAGATCAGGAGCACTCCATGAAGTCCAAACTTCTTTTCGGCACCGGCCTCGCGGCAGGCTACGTCCTCGGATCCCGTTCCGGGCGCGCCGCCTACGAAAAACTCAAGTCACAGGCCGCCAGTTTTTGGCAGAGCAAACCGGTCCAGGACAAGGTATCGGCGGCATCCGAGGCCGTGAAGGAAAAAGCACCCGAGGTCTCCAGCCAGCTCACCGAGGCCGCCCGACGCGCGGGAACCGTCATCAGTTCCGCCGTACAGCGCGACGCCGGCCACGGCGACAGCCCCTCCTCCCCCGAGACCCCGTCCGCCGGGAGCGGTTCGGCCATTCCGGCCCACAGCACCCACCCCGGCACCGCCAACCTGGGGACCACCGGCGGCGCCCACGCCGCCTCCACCGACGTCGATCCGGACAAGCGCTGACCGGACAGGGCCGGCGCTCAGCCGCCGGCCCTGTCCGCTCCGGCGGCGCTGACGCCGAGCACGGCGGCCGCATCGCGCTTGCGGGACGTGAAGACGCGGGTGCCGAGCCCGTGCGCAGCCAGAATCGCCGCTGTTTCCGGCGCCTGCCGGCGGCTCGTCTCCATTAACAGGGCCCCGCCCGGCGCCAGCCAGTCCCGCACCCCGGCGGCCACCCGCCGCTGGAGCGCCAACCCGTCGGGTCCGCCGTCGAGTGAGGCCAGCGGCTCATGCAGGCGCGCCTCCGGCGGCATGGTCCCGATCTGCCCCGTCGGCACGTAGGGGGCATTGACCACCATCAGATCCACCCTGCCCCGCAACCGGACCGGCAACGGCGCGTAGAGATCGCCCTCATGGACCGCAGCCCCCAGCGGCGCTAGGTTGCGGCGCGCGCAGGCCGCAGCGGCGGGGTCGACGTCGGCCGCATGCAGTTCCAGCGGGCCGGCGATCGCCGCCAGCGCGGCCCCCACCGCCCCCGTTCCGCAGCAGAGGTCAACGACGACCGGGCGTTCGTCCGCGCGGGAGCGCAACAGCCTCGCTGCACGCCGGACGAGATACTCCGTGCGGCGGCGGGGCACAAAGACGCGGCGGTCAACGAGGATGCGGAGACCGCAGAACTCCGCCCAGCCCAGCACCTGCTCCAGCGGCAGCCCGGAGATGCGCTGCCGCACCAACTCTTCCAGGCCCCCTGTCGTGGCTGCTTCCGCCGTGAGCAGGGCAGCCTCCTCTTCGGCGAAGACACAGCCTGCGGCACGCAGCCGCTCGGCCACACCTGGCTGCGGGTCCTGCATCCGTTCACGCACCCCTTCCACCGCGGCCCGGCCCGCCGCTGCGGGCACCGGGCCCCGGTCCGAGGCAATGCTATCCAAGGCCACCCGGACCGCTGCCACGACAAACCATGATTTTGCTGGATAAACCGTGTGCAAGCGCTTACAGTTGTGACTTGGCTCTCAGTAGCCTCCCGACCGCATCCCCCTTCGTCGAGGCAACGTCGCTCACCCGGAAGGTCTCCATCGTGTTCACCCGCAGCTCCGGCCTGCCCAGGCCGCCCCGTCGGAGGGGCGGCGCAGGACGCCCCAGCACCACCCGCGCCGGCATCACCCTGGTGGCAGCGCTGGCCGCCACCGCCGTCGGCGTCCTCCCCGCCCAGGCCGCCCCGGACCCCCGCGGGCCCGGCGCCCCGTCGGCGCCGCATTCGCTGCGCGGGCCGGTGACCGACGAACGGTTCTACTTCGTGATGGCGGACCGCTTCAACAACGGCAGCGCGACCAACGACGACGGCGGCCTGGGCTCCGACCCCATGGTCTCCGGCTTCGACCCGACGAGGAAGGGTTTCTACAACGGCGGCGACCTCAAGGGCCTGCGGGAGAAGATCGACTACATCCAGGGCCTCGGCACCACCTCGATCTGGCTGACCCCGAGCTTCAAGAACAAGGCCGTCCAGCCGGAGGACCAGTCCGCCGGGTACCACGGCTACTGGGTTACCGACTTCACCCAGATCGATCCGCACCTGGGTACCAACGCGGAGCTGAAGACCCTGATCGATGAGGCGCACTCCCGGGGGATGAAGGTCTATTTCGACATCATCACCAACCACACCGCGGACGTGATCGGCTACCAAGAGGGCGACCGTACCGCCTACAAGTCCAAGGATGCCGCCCCGTACCTGACCGCCGCCGGGGAGCCGTTCGATGACCGGGACTACGCCGGCACCGGCACCTTCCCGAAGCTGGATGCGGCCACCTCGTTCCCGTACACACCGAAGCTCGCCCCCGGCGAGGAGAACCTCAAGGTCCCGGCGTGGCTCAACGACCCGACGCTCTACCACAACCGTGGCGACACCACCTTTGAGGGCGAAAACTCCTCCTACGGCGACTTCTTCGGCCTCGACGACCTGTTCACCGAGCACCCCAAGGTGGTCAACGGCATGGTCGACATCTACGGGAAGTGGATCGGCGACTTCGGCGTCGACGGCTTCCGGATCGACACCATGAAGCACGTCAACGACGAGTTCTGGCAGCAGTTCGGCCCCCGGGTGCTCTCGTACGCCAAGGCGCACGGTAAGGACGAGTTCTTCATGTTCGGCGAGGTCTTCGACACCTCCAAGAGCTTCACCTCCCAGTTCACCACCCGCAACAAGATGCAGGCCGTGCTCGACTTCCCGTTCCAGGAGGCGGCGCGGAACTTCGCTTCGCGCGGCCAGGGCGCCAAGGAGCTTGAGACCTTCTTCGCCGGGGACGACTGGTACACCGACGCCGACTCCAACGTCTACGAGCTTCCGACCTTCCTGGGCAACCACGACATGGGCCGGATCGGCAGCTTCATCAGCGCGGACAACCCGGGCGCGGACGACGCCGAGCGGGTCGCCCGGGACCGGCTCGCCCACGAGCTGATGTACTTCTCCCGCGGCAACCCGGTGGTCTACTACGGCGACGAGCAGGGCTTCACCGGCCCCGGCGGGGACCAGGACGCCCGCCAGACGATGTTCGCCAGCAAGGTCCCGGACTACCTTGACGACGACCTGCTGGGCACCGACGCCACGCACGCGGCCGACAACTTCAACACCGCCCACCCGCTGTACCGCGACATCAGCGGACTCGCGGCCTTGACCACCGAGCACCCGGCGCTGCGCAACGGCGCCCACCAGAACCGCTACGCCTCCGACGGCCCGGGCATCTACGCCTTCTCCCGGACCGACGCCAAGGACCAGCGCGAGTACGTGGTCTCCATCAACAACAGCAAGCAGACCCAGTCGGCAGCGGTCCCCACCTACGTGGCGAAGCGCACCTTCAACCGGATTTACGGCAACGCGCCCGCCGAGGCCAAAACCGCGGCGGACGGGAAGCTGACGGTCACGGTTCCGCCGCTGTCCGCCGTCGTCTATGAGTCCGCCGGCCGCATCCCGCACTCCAAGGCGGCACCCGCCGTCAGCCTGCAGGCACCGGCGGCGGCGGCCGCTGACAACAGCCGCATCCGCGTGGCGGCCGACGTCGACGGCAGCTCCTTCTACGAGGTCACGTTCCAGGCCCGCACGGCAGGCGGGGCATGGGCTTCGATCGGCACCGACGACACGGCGCCGTACCAGGTCTTCCATGACGTCTCCGCGCTGAGCGCCGGCACCCCCGTGGAGTACCGCGCCGTGGTGCTGGACAACGGGGCGCACACCGCCGTGAGCCAGTCGCGCAGCGGGACCGTCCCGTCCCCGGCGCTCAGCATCGTGAACCCGAAGGAGGGCAGCAGCGTCCGCGGCAAGGTCGAGATCAGCGCCGTCGCCACTCCGGACAAGGCCGACTACGTGGTCCGGTTCGAACGCAGCATCGACGGCGGGACCTGGACGAAGTTCGGCGAGGACAGCTCCTCTCCCGCCTACACCGCGGTGGACGACCTGTCCGCGCAGTCAGTGCCGGACGGCACGCAGCTGCGGTACCGTGCAGTCCTGAGCGAACCGGGCACGGCCGACGTCGTCAGCGGCATCCGCACCGTGGTCGCGGGGGATCTGCCCCAGCCCGATTCGGTCACCATTGCGGGCAACCTCAACTCGGAAATGGGTTGCCCCGGGGACTGGCAGCCGGACTGCCCGGCAGCCTTCCTGAAGCTCGACCCGGCGGACAAGATCTGGCGCCTGACCGTCCCGAACCTGCCCGCCGGCAGCTACGAGTTCAAGGCCGCCATCAACGGCTCTTGGGATGAGAACTACGGCGCGGGAGGCGGGGCCAACGGCAGCAACATCGTCCTGAACCACCCCGGCGGTGCCGTGACCTTCCGCTACGACCACAGCACGCACGTCATGAGTGCCGTCTACGCCTCCCAGCAGCCGGCGGCCGTGGCGGTTGCCGGGGACCTCGACTCGGAGCTGGGCTGTGCCGGCGACTGGATGCCGGACTGCCCGCAGGCCCAGCTCACCCTGGACCCGGCGGACCGGGTCTGGAAGCTGACGGTCCCGGATCTGCCTGCCGGCAGCTACTCCTTCAAGGCCGCGCTCAACCGTTCCTGGTCGGAGAACTACGGTGCGGGCGGCGCTGCCGGCGGAGCGAACCTGGCCTACGTGCACGACGGCGGACCAGTCACGTTCCGCTATGACCATGTCACCCATCTGATCAGCGCGGGGTAGTCCCCGGGCCTCCCCTGCGGACGCCGATGGCCGGCACGCACCCCTGGCAACAATGCTGGGTGCAGGCCGGCCTTCGGCGTCTCTGGGTCGGGCGGTGTCTCAGCCGACCAGCCGGAGCGGCGGCAGCGGGCGGGCCAGTTTGGCTGCGAGTTTGTGGGCCGCAGCCGCCGAGGGCCGGGCGGCGGGATCCATGGCCGTCATCGCGGTGAGCAGGGAGACCCAGCCGGCCCCCAGCTCCGGGGGGATCTCCGGGCCGCGCAGGGTGCGGGCCACGAGCGATTCGACCGGCGTCCCGGGATACGCCTTGACCCCGGTGAGGCATTCCAGCAGTACCAGGCCCAGCGCGTAAATATCGGTGGCGGCGCGGAGCGGCTGGTCGGCGGCCTGTTCCGGGCTCATGTAGTGCACGGTCCCGGAGGATTCGCCCGGCTCCGGTGCAGTGCCTGCCGGCGTGGCGATCCCGAAGTCGGCGATACGTACCGAACACCTCCGGAGCGCGCTGAGCAGGATGTTGGCGGGCTTGATGTCCCGGTGGACCAGCCCGCGGGCGTGCACATGCTCGAGCCCGGACAGCGCGGCGGCGGCCCAGCCGGCCACCTCCTCCGCGGCGGAGGAACCGCCCCGGATCCGCTCGGACAGGCTGCCGCCGAAGGCAAACTCCTCGACCAGGAACGGCCGGCCCGCCCACGGATCCCCGTCCGGGACTGTCCCGGCCGCGACGAAGCTGACGATTGCCGGGTGGTCCAGGCCTGCCAGGACTTCCGCTTCGGCATGGATCCGGCGGGCGTGCTTCTCGCCGGGGCCTTCGGCGACCTTGATGGCGACGGTCCGGTCCGTGGCGAGGTCCGTGCCGCGGAAAACGGTGGCGGTCGCGCCGCGGCCCAGGAGTTCATGGACCAGGAAGCGCCCCTCGGGGGCCTCCGGCAGGGGCAGGATCCGGGCGTCGAGCCCGGCGGCCGGGCCGGGGCCTGCGGCGGGGGCTTCAAATACCGGGGCTGCGCTCATGAAAGCGAAGCCAGGGCGTTGGACGTATGGACGACGCCGTCGAGCTGGAAGCCGCAGGAGCAGCGCCACACGGGAGGCAGCTCCAGGGGCCCGTCGCCGGCGCCGAAGGTATGGGCGGACATGGCGTCCAGCGCCGGGGCAGCCCACGTCATCGGGGTGCCGCAATGGCTGGGTGCCTTGCTGGCCGGATTAAGGGGTGGGACTGCGGCCTCTGCTGCCGGGGAGTAGGGCACACCCAGCGGGGCGGCTCCGGCCCCCGGGGTCCCGGTGATCGTCAACAACTCAGTCACGACTCCTCCAAAGCAAACGAATAACTGACACAGGTAGTAAGCATACATATCACTAGTCGAACTAGCTAGTTATCTGGTCAGAAAGTTTGCCGAAGCAGAAGCCGCGGTTCTAGTGCCCCTCGCTGTACTCCCGGAGTGCCTGGGTCATGCCGCGGAGGAAGGCGACGATGACGCGGCTCTCTTCCGGGCTGAAGGTCTCGGCCACGGCCAGCATTTTGCGGTGCATCTGGCCGAGCGTGGCGCGCACCTCGGCATCCGTCTCGGCGGTGGGGACAATCACCAGGGCCCGCCGGTCGGTCGGATGGGGTTCGCGCCGGACGTGCCCGCTCGCGACAAGGCGGTCGATGAGGGAGGTGGTTGACGCGGTCGTGATGCCGAGCAGGCGGCTGAGATCCTTGGGGCCCATGCGTTCCCCGGCCGCTTCCGCCCGGAGCAGGTACCGCAGCGCCAGGAGGTCCGTCTCCCCCATGCCCATGGAGTCCCGGGTGGACCGCCGGGACTCGACCTCGGCCGCGCGGTAGCCGCGCAGCGCCTGCAGCACAGCCGTGGGAGGATCGACGCGTTCGTCGGGTGCGTACCAGTATCCGGAGCCGGCCGGGGTGTCCGTGTCCATGCGGTAATCCTAGCCGAGCTAATTACTAGGCAGGCTTGCCGTGTCCCGGCCTGGACAGCGGCCCTGCAACGGCCCTCCGCCGGATGCAAAAAATCCCCGGCTTCCTGTCGCCAGGATGCCGGGGTTTTTCCACTCTTCGCTAAAAGAGTGGGCCCTGTGGGGATCGAACCCACGACCCACGGATTAAAAGTCCGATGCTCTACCAACTGAGCTAAAGGCCCCAGCCGACAGCCGCGGCGGCGAAAACTCCACCGATCAACGGCACGTCGGCCCAGTCCATTTCTGGACGTTAACACTGTACCCCAGACCCGGGCGCGCTTTTCACCGGTTCCAAGCGGCGTCGTCGGGCCGGGTTCCCGGCGGCCGCACCCGGCCCGGGGCCTCGCTCGATTCCCGGAATGCACAGGAGTAGCGTGGTGCCATGAGCGAGCAATCAGGAGCCAGCAGCCCCGGACCGCACCGTCACCACAAGCCGAAGCCGTTCGCGCCGATCGATTTCGAGCCGTTCGCCGGCGGAGCGGACCCCGCCCGCGTCTCCGAGGCCGCGCATCTTGCGGCGCAGGCCCTGGTCCGCCGCGGACGGGACAGTGACGACCCGAAGGTGACGCGGCGGCTGGTCAAGCTCGCCGACGAGCAGGGGCTGGACGCGATCGCCGAAATGTGGGCCGAGAGCCCGGCCCGGTCGCTTCCCGGCGCGCTGTGGCGCCTGTACGCCCTGCGCGCCGCCACGATCCGGGACCCGGAGCGGATTTCGGTCTACTTCCGGGCCGGCAAGGACACCGCGCAGGTCTCCCACGTCGTCGCCGGTGCGGCCGAGCCGCCGGGCGCCGACGAAATGAAATCCATGGCAGATGCCATCCTTTCCGGCGCGTTTGACGGCGAATTCGACGTCGCACTGGAGCGCTCTGCGGCGTTCTGCCGGGTGGTGGCACTGGGCCAGGCGACCCTCGCGGACGGGGCGGAACACAGCAACGCGAACCACGCCAGCAAGCTCACCCGGAATTCACACCTCTTAGTCAAAACCGCGGAGGACCTCGAACATGCCGCCAACGCCTGGCGGCTGGGCGAACTCGACTGAGGCCCGATCTGTCAATGTTGACTTGGTTCTGCCGACGTAGAAAACTAAAGGCGGTGCCGAACCGCGAAACCCCCGGGCTTCAACAATTAGCCGCCTAGAGCGGCCTACCGCCGAGAGGCGTATCCGGTTCGGCACCATTTTCATGCCCGCGTGCGGAAGCCATGACCAGGCGCGGGCGGGCGGTGGACGGTCCCGGCGCCGCCGGCCCGGGCGGTAAAGTTATGCCCATGCGCGGGTCATCGTCACGTACCAGGGCCGGCAGAGACCATCCGTGTAAGCCTCGTCCGGAAACCGGTAACCCCACGTGAAGCTGCGCCTTTTCCCCCAGGAGCCCGCCGGGCTGAACCTGCTGTCCCAGATGGCCCGCCAGATCGCGGTGGCCACCGGGACGCTCTCGGAGATCCTCGGTGCCCCCGCCAGCGAGCACCAGCGCCTCGTGGAAGACATGCACGACCACGAAGCGAAGGCGGCGGAGCTGCACTTCGCACTGCTGACCCATATGCGGACCAGCTTCCTGAACCCGCTGCCCCGGGAAGACATGTACGCGCTCTCGCGCTACCTGAACGAGGCGATGGAAAAGCTCGACGCGGCCGCGGACCTGGTCTTCCTCTACAAGCTGGAGCGGCTGCCCCGGCGCGCGGCGGACCAGCTCGAAATCATCAGCCGGCAGGCGGAGCTCACCGTCGGTGCCATGCGGCAGCTGGACAATCTCGATGACCTCGAGGACTACTGGATCGAGGTGCTCCGCCTCGCCAAGCGCGCCGAGCGCACCCACCGCGTGTGGGTGGCGGACATGCTCAAGGACATGAAGTCGGCCCAGTACGCCCGCAACCGGGACGTCGCGGACCAGCTGGTCGAGGTCACCAAGGACATGCGGCGGATCGCGACCCAGGTGGGCAGCATCATCGTCAAGGAATCCTGAGGTGTCGGTCGTTTTCTTTGCCATGGTGGTGGTTTCCGCCGGGGCATTTGCCTTCCTCAACGGCTTCCGGGACGCGTCGTCGTCGGTAGCCCTTGCCGTCCGGACGCGGGCGCTGACGCCCACCGTGGCGGTGCTGCTGGCCGGGCTGTTCAACTTTGTCGGCGCCGGCCTGAGCGCGGCGATGGCCTTGGAGGTCAGCAGGGCGTGGGTGGTGCTGCCGGCCGGCGGCAACGGCCTGAGCATCCTGACCGCAGGTCTGCTGAGCGCTGTACTGTGGGGCATCTACACGTGGTGGCGGGGCATCCCCTCGTCCTCGACGCACGCGCTGGTCGGCGGCCTCGCCGGAGCCGGCGTCGCCAGCGTTGCCGTCGGCGGGCACTCGGTCCTCGGCGTGGACCAGTCCCTGCTGTCCCAGGTGGTCCTGCCCCTGCTGCTGTCGCCGGTGATCGCCTTCGCCGGCGCCTACCTGCTGGTCTGGCCCGCCACCTGGGCCGCGCGCTACACCCCGCCAAGCGTGGTGAACAGCAGGTCCCGGCGCGCCCAGGCCATCGCCGCGGGCGCCGTCGCGTTCGGTCACGGCCTGCAGGACGGCCAGCGCACCGGCGCGGTGCTGCTTCTGGCGATGCTGGCCGCCGGCATCCCCGACGGCGGGTCGATCCCGGCCTGGGTGGCGCTGCTGACGGCCGGAATGCTCACCGCGGGCACCCTGGCCGGCGGCTGGCGGATCTCCTACACGATCGGCTACCGGATGATCCGGACCGATCCGCTGCGCGGATCCGTTGCGCAGCTCTTCAGCAGCGCCATCCTGCTGGTGGGCGCGATCGGGCTGCACTGGCCGGTGTCCACCACCCACACGGTGACTTCCGCCGTGCTGGGCGCCGGCGCGAACCAGCGCTATGCCGGGACGGACCGGCGGCTGGTGCTGCGGATCCTGGTCTTCTGGGTCCTGGCCCCGCTGGCCACCGCGGCAGCCGCGTTCGTGCTCGAACTCGCCCTGTCACCGCTGGCCGGCCTCTAGCAACCCGTCGGCAGGCGGGCCTATCCGAAGCGGCCGGAGACGTAGTCCTCGGTGGCCTTCACGGTCGGGTTGCTGAAGATGGTGTGGGTGTCGCCGTACTCGATCAGCTTGCCCGGCTTGCCGGTGCCGGCAATGTTGAAGAACGCCGTCTTGTCGGAGACGCGGGCGGCCTGCTGCATGTTGTGGGTGACGATCACGACGGTGTATTCGTCCTTGAGCTCGTTGATGAGGTCCTCAATGGCGAGCGTGGAGATCGGGTCCAACGCGGAGCAGGGCTCGTCCATCAGGATCACCTGCGGTTCCACCGCGATGGCGCGGGCGATGCAGAGGCGCTGCTGCTGGCCGCCGGAGAGGCCCGAGCCGGGCTTGGCCAGGCGGTCCTTGACCTCGTTCCAGAGGTTGGCACCGCGCAGCGAACGCTCCACCAGGGAATCCGCCTCGCCCTTGGAGATTTTCTTGTTGTTCAGCTTCACGCCGGCCAGCACGTTGTCCCGGATGGACATGGTGGGGAACGGGTTGGGCCGCTGGAAGACCATGCCGATCTGCGAGCGCACCGTCACCGGGTCCACTCCGGCGCCGTAGAGGTTGTCGCCGTCCAGCAGCACCTCGCCCTCCACCCGGGCGCCGGGGATGACTTCGTGCATCCGGTTCAGGGTGCGCAGGAAGGTGGACTTGCCACAGCCGGAGGGGCCGATGAAGGCGGTCACGGACTTGGCGTCAATGTTGATGTTGACGTCCTCGACGGCCAGGAATTTGCCGTAGTAGACGTTCAGGTCTTTGACGTCGATGCGCTTAGACATGCTGTTCCTTCACTTGGGGAGATAGGGGCCGGGTGCCGGCGGCCTAGCGGCCGGCCTTCGGGGCGAAGATGCGGGCCACCAGGCGGGCAGCCAGGTTAAGCAGCATCACGAGGATGATCAGCACCAGGGCCGCACCCCAGGCACGCTGGTCGGAGGGGCCCGGGTTGGACGGTGACGTCGGGTTCAGGATCTGGGTGTAGATGAAGGTCGGCAGTGACGCCATCCAGCCGCCGAAGACGTTGTTGTTGATGGATGTCGCGAATCCGGCTGTGACCAGGATGGGGGCGGTCTCGCCAATCACCCGGGCGATGGCCAGGGTGACACCCGAGGCGATGCCGGAGATCGCCGTCGGAATGACCACGCGCAGGATGGTCCGCCATTTGCGGACGCCGAGGGCGTAGGCGGCTTCGCGGAGTTCGTTCGGGACGATCTTGAGCATTTCCTCGCTGGACCGGACCACGACCGGGATCATCAGCACGGACAGGGCGACGGCGGCCACGGCCCCGGTTTTGGTGCCGGGGCCGACGACGGCGAAGAAGAACGCCGCGGCGAACAGGCCGGCCACAATCGAGGGGATGCCGGTCATGACGTCCACGAAGAAGGTGATGGCACGGGCCAGTGCCCGGCCCTCGCCGTATTCGACGAGGTAGATCGAGGTCAGCAGGCCCACCGGGACCGAGATGACGGTGGCGAGCAGGGTGATCTGCACGGTGCCCACCAGGGCGTGGTAGATGCCGCCGACGACGGGGGCGCCCTCCTCGACACTCTTGTTGTCGAACGCCCCGGTGACGCCGTTCATCGAGGTGCTCAGGAAGCCGGGGTCCATCAGGCCGGGCAGGCCCTTGACCAGCACGGTCCAGATCACCGAGATCAGCGGCAGCAGGGCGACCAGGAAGGCGCCGACGACCAGGCAGGTGGCCAGCTTGTCCTTGGCCTTCCGGGCGCCCTCGACGGCGGCGCTCCAGCCGACCAGGCCGGCGGCGAAGAGCACGGCGGAGACGATGCCCCAGCCGAAGGCGTTGAAGCCGACCAGCGCCAGGATGGCGGCGCCGAGGACGAGTGCGAGCGCCAGCACGATGTAGGGCGCGGCCTTGGGCAGCTGGCCCTTGGTCAGCGCCGAGCGCTTCCGGACCGGTGTGAGGGTGGAGGTCATTTAGTTGGCTCCCGAGAATTCTTTGTGCCGGGTGATGATCCACCGGGCAATCATGTTCACGCCGAGGGTGATGACAAAGAGCACCAGGCCGGCGGCGATGAGCGTGCTGACCTTCAGCCCGCTGGCCTCGGGGAAGTTCAGCGCGATTTCGGCGGCAATGGTCTGGTTGCCGGACTGGATCAGGCTGGCGGTGAGGGCTCCGGAAGAGAGCACCAGGGCCACGGCCATGGTCTCACCGAGGGCGCGGCCGAGGCCCAGCATCACGGCGCTGACGATGCCGGGGCGGCCGAACGGCAGCACTGCCATACGGATCATTTCCCAGCGCGTGGCGCCCAGGGCGAGGGCGGCCTCCTCGTGCAGCTTGGGGGTCTGCAGGAAGATTTCGCGCGAGAGCGAGGTGATGATCGGCAGCACCATGACCGCAAGGACAATGCCTGCCGTCAGGATGGTCTTGCCGGTGGCCGACGCCGGTCCCTGGAAGATGGGCAGCCAGCCCATGTTCTTGGCGAGCCAGTCGTAGGCGGGGGCGATTTCCTTGGCCAGGAACGCCGCGCCCCAGGCGCCGTAGACCACCGAGGGGATGGCGGCCAGCAGGTCCACCACGTAGCCGAGGCCGGACGCGAGGCCGCGCGGGGCGTAGTGGGAGATGAAGAGCGCGACGCCGATCGCGACGGGGGTGGCGATGACCAGCGCGATCACCGCGGCGATCAGGGTGCCCACCACGATCGGCCAGATGTAGGCGAGGAAGCCCTGGCCGCCCTGGATGTCCTCGGCCGGGGCGGTGAACGCCGGCACCGACTGGACGACAAGGAAGAGCGCGACGCCGAACAGCACGGCCAGGATCAGGCAACCTGCTGCCAGGGTGGCACCTGAGAAGACTTTGTCCCCGGCGCGGCCTGCGCCCTGGGATTTGGTCAGGGAGGTGGAGGTCATTCCTGGCCCTTCGGTGGTGATAGTGCGGATGTAGTGAACGTTACCGGCCCGCAGCGATCGGAAACTATGGAAACTGCGGAAAACACCGCTAAGTTCCCCGTCCCCCCAAGCGGCGGGGCGGGGAACTTAGCGGAAAGGTCAGAGCTTAGGACTTGACCTTGATGGTCTCGATGGCCTTGGCGGCTTTCTCCGATAGGGTCGAGGACAGCGGAGCCGACTTGGCGGACTCGGCAGCAGCCTTCTGGCCTTCCTCGGACAGCACGTACTTCTCGAAGCCCTTGACCAGGTCAACGGTCTCCTGCTTGTCGTAGGTGCTGCAGAGGATGTGGTAGGAAACGAGGACCAGCGGGTAGGCGCCGGCTTCCGTGGTGGTGCGGTCCAGCTTGATGGCCAGGTCGTTGGCGCCGCGGCCCTCGACCGGCTTGCCCAGGTCCACGGCCTTGGCGGCCGCTTCCGGGGAGATCTTGACGAAGTCGGAGCCGACCTTGATCTGGGCGGTGCCCAGCTTGCCGCTGACCGCGGAGTCGTCGGCGTAGGTGACCGCGCCGGCGGTATCGGTGACCGTCTTGACGACGCCGGAGGTGCCCTTGGCGTTCTCGCCCTTGAGCGAGGACGGCCAGATGCCGTCGGCCTTGTCCTTCCAGACGGCCGGAGCCGCGGCGGAGAGGTACTCGGTGAAGTTCTTGGTGGTGCCGGAATCGTCGGAGCGGTTGACCGGGGTGACCTTGAGGTCAGGCAGCTTGGCGTCCGGGTTCAGCGCCGTGATGGCCGGGTCGTTCCACTTGGCGATTTCGCCGCGGAAGATCTTGGCCGCGGTGGCGGCGTCCAGCTTCAGGTCGGTCACGCCGGGGACGTTGAAGGCGATGGCGATCGGCGAGATGTAGACCGGAACCTCGATGGCGCCGTCGGGCCCGCACTGGTCCTTGGCCTTGGCGGCCTCTTCGTCCTTCAGGTACGCATCCGAGCCGGCGAACTGGGCCGAACCGTCCAGGATGGCCTTGCGTCCGGCGCCGGAGCCGTCCGGGGAGTACTGGATGTTGGCGCCCTGGTTGGCGGAGGCGAAGTTGGTCTTCCACACATCCATGGCCGCACCCTGCGCGGAGGACCCGATGCCGGTCAGCGTACCGGTGACCTTCGGGCCGCCGGCGGACTGGGTGCCTGCGGCGGTGTTGGTTGCATTATCCGAACCGCAAGCGGTAAGCGCGAGAGCGCCGGCTGCGAGAACAGCGATGGCCGCGTTACGGCCGAAGCGTGATGCCTTCACTAGATGTACCCCTTCCAGGGTTATTCAGATGCGTGCCGGACCGGAGACGTCCAGGCAGGAAAGACGGTGGATACGTTTTGTACCTTCATCGAAGTTAGGGGCCTCAGGTGAAGGGAATTGGGGTCCAAGGTGAACGGCAGGTTAACGACGCCGGGCGATTGGCTAACATCTGACGGGTCGCCATTGCGTTCTTTCCTGGCGGAGCCTAGGGCCGGGGCGCCGGCCCCGGGGGCTGGCGCCAGCAAATAGACTGGAGGGCATGGCCTCCGCTCCTGGATTTACCGCAAGCGCACGGTTCCTGCGCGGCCGGGCGCGCACCGGGCTGGTCCGGAGCCGCAAGTCCCTGCTGCCGGCCCTGCAGATGACCGCCTGCGCCGTCGGCGCCTATGCCTTCGCCGAGTACGTGCTCGGCCACACGGGTCCCTTGTTCGCCGCCACCTCCTCCCTGATCGCCCTGGGCTTTTCCCGGGAACCGCGGCTGCGCCGGGTCGTGGAGGTGGGCCTGGGCTGCACCATCGGCATTGTGGTGGGCGACCTGCTCCTGCACTGGCTGGGCGCGGGCATCTGGCAGGCCGCCGTCGTGCTTCTCTTCTCGATTCTACTGGCCCGGTTCCTGGACAGCGGGACTATTTTCACCACCCAACTTGGCCTGCAATCGCTGCTGGTGGTGCTGCTGCCGGCGCCCGCCGGGGGGCCATTCACCCGCAGCATCGACGCCGTCGTCGGCGGGGTGTTCGCCCTCGCCGTGACCTTCCTGATTCCTAAGGACCCGAGGCGCGAGCCCCGCAACGACGTCAAGAAACTCCTGCACGAACTGGCCGAAGTGCTGCGCGGCTGCTCCTCGGCCCTGGCCGGAAGCGATTCCACCCAGGCCTGGCACGCGCTGGTCCGCGCCCGGAACTGCCAGCCCCTGGTCGACGCGATGCGCCAGACCCTGCGGTCCTCCGGCGAGGTGGCCGCCCTGGCGCCGGCCTACCGGCGGTACCGGGACGAACTGGACAGACTGGCGCAGTCGGTCGACTTCATCGACCTGGCACTGCGCAACAGCCGCGTCTTCGCCCGCCGGCTCACCAGCGCCATCAACCACGCCGCGCTTTCCGACGAGGCCACGGAGAACATCGCCGAGGTGCTGGAGGAGACCGCCGCGGCGGTGGATGAGCTGGGGCTGGGACTGGCCGAGGTGCACGACGGCGTCCGGCGCGCACACCTGCGCACAGCCAGGGCAGCGCTGAGTGAAACCGCCGGAAGGCTGCACCCGCGCCTGCTGGACGTCCAGCGGCTCGAGGGTGAAACCGTGGTGATGCTCTTCCGGCCCCTCATGGTGGACCTGCTGGAGGCCGCCGGCATGGATCCGGACGAGGCACGGGACGTCCTTCCCGCCCTGTAGCCAAGGTGGCCCGGCCGGGCCGGAATGTCGTGGCCCCCGGCTAGGGTGGAGCAATGGCTACAAAGACGTCCCGGGCCGCCAAGGCACCGGGCTATAAGTGTGCGGAGTGCGGCTGGACGACGGCCAAATGGGTTGGCAGGTGCGGCGAGTGCCAGGCCTGGGGCACCGTGGAGGAAACCGGCGCGGCCGTGGCCCGGACAACGGCGGCTGCCGCCGTCCTGGAACCGGCGCGGCGGATCGCCGACGTCGACGCGACAACGGCGGCTTTCCTGCCCACCGGCGTCGACGAACTGGACCGGGTGCTCGGCGGGGGTCTGGTGCCCGGCGCGGTGATCCTGCTCGCCGGGGAGCCCGGCGTGGGCAAGTCCACGCTGTTGCTGGACGTCGCGGCCAAGTTCGCCCGCACCGCGCAGGACGTCCTCTACGTCACCGGGGAGGAATCGGCGGCGCAGGTGAAGCTGCGCGCGGACCGGATCGACGCCGTCGCCGAATCGCTGTACCTGTCCGCGGAGACGGACCTCGGCCAGGCCCTGGGCCAGGTGGAGAAGCTCGAACCCAGGCTGCTGGTGGTGGACTCGGTCCAGACGCTCAGCAGCGCCGACGTCGAAGGCAGCGCCGGCGGGGTATCCCAGGTCCGCGAAGTCGCCGCGTCCCTGATCGCCGCGGCCAAGCGCCGCAACATGACCACCCTGCTGGTGGGGCACGTGACGAAGGACGGCTCGATCGCAGGCCCCCGGCTACTGGAACATCTGGTGGACGTGGTCTGCCAGTTCGAGGGCGAGCGGCACTCCCGGCTGCGGCTGTTGCGCGCCGTCAAGAACCGCTACGGCCCGACCGACGACGTCGGCTGCTTCGACCTGAACGAGGACGGCATCGAGGGCCTGGCCGACCCCAGCGGCCTGTTTGTCTCGCGGACCAAGGACCCCGTGTCCGGCACCTGCATCACGGTCACGCTGGAGGGCCGCCGGCCGCTGCTGGCCGAGGTGCAGTCCCTGCTCGCGGACAATACGAGCGCACAGCCACGCCGGGCCACCAGCGGCCTGGACGGCTCCCGGGTCTCGATGCTGCTGGCCGTGCTGCAACAGCGCGCCGGCGTCCTGCTCCAAAAGGACGACTCGTACGTGGCGACGGTGGGCGGGGTCAAGCTCAGCGAACCGGCCACGGATCTTGCCGTGGCCCTGGCGGTGGCCTCGGCCAAAGCCCGGAAGCCGCTCCCCCAGCGCCTGATCGCTTTCGGCGAGGTGGGACTGGCCGGCGAGGTCCGGCCGGTTCCGGGCATCAACCAGCGCATCCAGGAGGCACACCGGCTGGGGTTCACGCACGCGGTGGTGCCCGCGAGCCCGAACGGCCCGGGACCGGTTCCGGCCGGCTTTTCGGTCCGGGAGGTCGGCCATCTGACCGAGGCCTTGTCGCTGCTGGTGGGCTGACCGGGCCGGGACCGACATAGGACCCTAGCGCGGCCGCCCTCCGCGGGCACACTATGGAAGCGGAAGCGTCCAAAGGCGGAGGGACGGGCCATGATGTGGGGTTACGGACAAAACCTGTGGTGGGTGTGGCTGTGGGGCATGCTGCTGCTGATCGGAATCGCGGTGCTGGTCCTGCTCGCCGTGCGGGTGTTCGGCGGCCGCGGTCCGCAGCCGGGGCCGGGGCGCCCCGGCCCGTACGCCGGGCATTACGCCGGGCCGGGAACAACCGGGCAGGGCGCCGGAGCACCCGGCGGCCGGAGCCAGGCCCGGCGCATCCTCGACGAACGGTTCGCCAGGGGCGAGCTGACCGCCGAGCAGTACCGCGAGTACGTGAAGGAACTCGGCGAGGGCACCTAATGCCGCCGCTCAGCCGCCGCAACGCCCTGCTGCTGGGCGGTCTCGGCCTGGCCGGAACGGCCGCCG
This sequence comes from Arthrobacter sp. Hor0625, assembly GCF_052567525.1. Classification (NCBI taxonomy): domain Bacteria; kingdom Bacillati; phylum Actinomycetota; class Actinomycetes; order Micrococcales; family Micrococcaceae; genus Arthrobacter; species Arthrobacter sp. Hor0625. Next base: position 1,155,363 of record NZ_CP199586.1, read on the forward strand.
GCGGGGCCGGACTGTGGTGGTCGCTCCGCACGGACCAGGCGCCGGTCACGGGAGAACCCCTGCGGCAGCCCGAAACCCTGGGCAGCTCGGGCGGCAGGCTCGAGGCCAGCCTGGAGGCCGCGCCGGGCCGGTTTGCCTTGGGCGGGCGCCTGGCCGGAGCGCTGGGCTATAACGGCGGCATCCCGGGGCCAACGCTCGCGCTCCGTCCCGGCGACGTGCTGAAGCTGAGGCTGGCCAACAAGCTCGCCGAACCCAGCAACTTGCATCTGCACGGGCTCCACGTCTCCCCCGTGGGCAACGGCGACAACGTCTTCCTGACAGTGAATCCGGGCCGGAGCATTGATTACGAGTACCGGCTCCCGCCGGATCACCCGCCCGGCCTGTACTGGTACCACCCGCACCACCACGGCAGGGTCGCCGACCAGGTCTTTGCGGGCCTGTTCGGCGCGATTGTCGTCCGGGACCGCGACCCCGCGCAGGCAGGCACCGACCGGGTGCTGCTGGTCTCCGACACCACGCTGGACGGCGCCGGGAACGTGGCGGGAACCTCGGCAACGGACCGGATGGCAGGGCGCGAGGGCAACCTGCTGCTGGTCAACGGCCAGGCCAATCCGCGGCTGACGGCCCGCCCCGGGGAACGGGAACGCTGGCGAATCGTCAACTGCTGCGTGGCGCGGTATCTGCGGCTGAGGCTGGACGGCCAGAAACTGCAGCTCCTGGGCATGGACTCCGGACGGTACGGCCGGCCCCCGGATGTCCAGGAAGTGCTGCTCGCCCCGGGCAACCGGGCCGAGCTGTTAGTCACGGCGGCCCTCGGGCGCTCCGTGCTGCGGGCGTTGCCCTACGACCGCGGCATCATGACCATGATGGCCGGACGCGGCGCGGGAGCGCCGGAATCCGTGACCGATCCCTCCGGCACCGCCTTGGCCACCCTGGACGTGGAGGGCGGCCGCGCCTCGCCCGCGCCCGTCGTAGCCGCTGCCGGCGCGGCGCCGCCCGACCTCCGCTCCGCCGTCGTCGCTGCACGCCGCCAGCTGGTGCTCGGCACGCCGATGGGCGGCGGAATGGGCGGCGGTCCCGGCCCCGGGAGGGGCATGGCCGGCTTCACCATCAACGGCCTGCGGTTTGACGAGCTCCGGACGGACACGGTCGTAACCGCCGGAACGGTGGAGGAGTGGGTCCTGGTCAACCGCAGCTTCATGGACCATCCGTTCCATCTGCACGTCTGGCCGATGCAGCTGATCGCCGAGAACGACCGGCCGCTGGAGGGAACCATCCTGCGGGACGTGGTCAACGTGCCGGCCAACGGGCAATGCACGGTGCGCATCGCCTTCCGTGATTTCTCCGGCCGTTCGGTCTACCACTGCCATATCCTGGACCACGAGGACCTGGGCATGATGGGCGTGATCGAGGTGCGCTGATCCGGCACCCCTTGCCAGCTATACCCCCCGGGGGTATGTTTGATGGCGTTCGATAACCGATGAATCTTTCGGGAGTGCATCATGGAACACCGGCACGGCAGCCAGACCCTACAGGGCGGACAGCCCGGGCACCATAACCACGGCGGCGCGCACGGGCCGGACGAGGACCATGTGGTCCACGGCCACGGGCAGCACGCCGGCCACAGCGTCGCGATGTTCAAGAACAGATTCTGGCTGACGCTGGCGCTGGCGGTTCCCGTCGTCCTGTTCAGCCCGATGTTCGGCCACCTGCTGGGGTATGAGCCTCCGTCCTTCCCCGGTTCGGGGTGGATCCCGCCCGTGCTGGGCACCGTCATCTTCCTGTACGGCGGCCAGCCCTTCCTCAAGGGCGGCCTGGGCGAGTTCAAGGCCCGCAAACCCGGCATGATGCTGCTGATCGCCATGGCCATCACGGTCGCCTTTACGGCGTCCTGGGCCACCAGCCTGGGGCTGGGCGGCTTCGACCTGGACTTCTGGTGGGAGCTGGCGCTCCTGGTGGCGATCATGCTGCTGGGGCACTGGATCGAGATGCGGGCACTGGGCTCCGCGCAGGGGGCCCTGGATGCGCTGGCCGCGCTGCTGCCCGACGAGGCCGAGCGGATCACCGGGTCCGGGACGGAGACGGTGAAGGTGGCCGACCTCGTCCCGGGCGACGCGATCCTGGTCCGCCCCGGGGGCCGGATGCCGGCGGACGGCACCGTCACCGAGGGCCAGGCGGAGTTCGACGAATCCATGATCACCGGCGAGTCCAAAACGGTCCTCCGCTCGCCCGGGGACGCCGTGGTCGCCGGCACCGTTGCGACGGACAACAGCGTCCGGGTCAAGGTGTCGGCCATCGGGGACGACACCGCCCTCGCCGGTATCCAGCGGCTCGTCGCCGAGGCCCAGGCCTCGTCCTCCCGGGCCCAGGCCCTGGCGGACAGGGCCGCCGCGTTCCTGTTCTACTTTGCCGCCGGCGCCGGGGTCGTGACCTTCGTGGCGTGGGCCCTGCTCGGCAGCGTCGCGGACGCCGTCGAACGCACGGTCACGGTGCTTGTCATCGCCTGCCCGCATGCGCTGGGCCTGGCCATCCCGCTGGTGATCGCGCTTTCCACCGAGCGGGCCGCGCGCGCCGGGGTACTGATCAAGAACCGGATGGCGCTCGAGCGCATGCGGACCGTCGACGTCGTCTTGTTTGACAAGACCGGAACCCTGACCCAGGGCGCTCCCGAGGTGCGCGCCGTTGCCGCCGCGGGCGGCGCGGACCAGGACGAGGTCCTGGCCCTGGCAGCGGCGGTGGAGTCGGACAGCGAGCATCCGGTGGCCCGGGCGATCGTCCGCGCCGCCAGCGAGCGCGGCCTGCAGGTACCCGCCGCGAGCGGGTTCCACTCCCTGACCGGGCGCGGTGTCCGGGCCGACGTAGCCGGCCGGCAGCTGCACGTCGGCGGCCCGGCGCTGCTGAAGGAGCTCGGCGCCGGGGAACCGCCGGAGCTGGCCGATACCACCTCCGCCTGGGCGGGACGCGGCGCGGCCGTGCTGCACCTGCTCGAGGGCAGCCGCGTCCTGGGCGCGCTCAGCCTGGAAGACGCGGTGCGCCCGGAATCGCGCCAGGCCGTCGCGGCCCTGCAGCAGCGGGGCATCCGGGTGGCCATGATCACCGGGGACGCCCGGCAGGTAGCAGAATCCGTCGCGGCGGACCTGAATATCGACGAAGTCTTCGCCGAAGTCCTCCCCGCGGACAAGGACAAGAAGGTGGCCGAGCTGCAGGGCCGGGGCCTGAAGGTGGCCATGGTCGGCGACGGCGTCAACGACTCGCCCGCCCTGGCACGGGCCGAGGTGGGCATCGCCATCGGCGGGGGCACGGACGTCGCCGTCGAATCCGCCGGGGTGGTCCTGGCCGGGAATGATCCCCGCGCGGTCCTGTCCATGGTCGATCTCTCCCGGGCGAGCTACCGCAAGATGTGGCAGAACCTCATCTGGGCCGCCGGCTACAACCTCGTCGCCGTTCCGCTCGCGGCCGGCGCCCTTGCCTTCGCCGGCGTGGTCCTCTCCCCCGCTGCCGGGGCCGTGCTGATGTCCGCGTCAACGGTCGTAGTGGCACTGAACGCCCAGCTGCTGCGGCGCCTGCAGCTCAACCCCGCCCAGGCCCGCTGACAGCCGCCGGCAAGGAAAGGACAACCATGGAAACCGGCGGCCCGGCCCCTTCCTTCGGACGCTCCTACGCCCGGGTGGGCCCGCGGATGGACGCCCGCGGGGCGGCTGCGCACCGGCAGCGGCTGGTGCAGTCCGCGCACGGGTCCGTGCTGGAAATCGGGGCCGGTTACGGGGCAACGTTCGCGTTCTACCCGCCGGCGGTGTCCGGGGTGCTGGCTATCGAACCCGATCCGACGTTGCGCGCCCTGGCGCGCACCGCTGCGGGAACGGCAGCGGTGCCCGTCACGGTCCGGGCCGGGACCGCCGAATCACTGCCGGCCGCGGACGCCACGATCGACGCTGTCGTCTCCAGCCTGGTGCTGTGCAGCGTGGCCGACCCCGGCACCGTCCTGGCCGAGGCGGTCCGGGTGCTCAAACCGGGCGGGCTGCTGCTGTTTTACGAACACGTCCGCTCGGAACACCGCGTGCTGGCCGCGGCGGAGGACCTGGTGACGCCGCTGTGGAGCCGGCTGGCGGGCGGCTGCCACCCGAACCGGGACACCGCCGCGGCCATCGAACGGGCGGGCCTGGCCGTCCGGGCGCTGGAGCGGTTCGGTTTTTCCGTCCTGCCGGGCAACCCTCGCATCTCCCATGTGCTCGGGGTGGCGGTCAAGGGCTGAGCGGGCCCGGAGGGATGCCCTGCCGCCCCGGGCCGGCAGGCTAGAGCGCGGCCGCGTCGAGGACCGGCACGGAGCGGACCTGCGGAAGCTCCTCGAACGCCGGCTTGCCAAACCAGTATCCCTGGAACAGGCGGATGCCGGACGCCCTCAGGGCCAGGAACTCCGCCTCGGTCTCGATGCCTTCGGCGAGCAGGGTGATGCCGAGCTCCGCGGCGATGCCCACTATGCCGGCAACCACGGCCTGCCGGGCCGGGCTGGTGTCGATGTCCCGGATCAGCAGCATGTCGATTTTCATCAGGTCCGGCTGGAAATCGACCAACAGCCCCAGTCCCGCGTGGCCGGCGCCGAAGTCGTCGATCGCGGTGGTGAATCCGTGCTTGCGGTATTCGGTGATGATGTTCGTCAGGTGCGCCGTGTCCAGCACCTCTTCGTTTTCCGTGAACTCGAACATGATCGACGACGTCGGGAAGCTGCACCGCGCGGCGGCCTGCAGCGTCGCGCGCAGGCAGGCAGCGGGCTCGTACACCGCGTTCGGCATGAAGTTGATCGACAGCATCAGCTCCTCGCCGGCCGGGAACAGGCGCGCGGCGAGCTCAATGGCCTTGACCCGGCAGGCCTGGTCGAAGCGGTACTTCTGTTCCGGCGAGACCTGCGACAGGACCTGGTAGGCCCCCTCGCCCGCGAGGCCCCTGACCAGGGCTTCGTAGCCCCAGACCCGGCCGGCGGCGGCGTCATAGATCGGCTGGAAAGCCATGCTGAAATCGAAGTCGAGCCTGGGCGCAGAAGTGCAGCCGTCACATGCCAATGCAGGGGTCCTCTCGGTGAATAGCTCCACTGTAGGGCACGGCAGCATGCGAAAGCCGCCTTCGGCGCACGCCGTGGCGCGCGCCGAAGGCGGCTGGAGAAGCCCGGAGGGGCCGGCGGCCTAGGCCTTCTTGGGCGGCAGGGCCAGCTTGAAGATCTTGCCCCAGGTGGAGCCGACCTGCTTCAGCAGCGGTCCCGTGGTGTACGGCAGGCCGTAGCGCCGGCAGATGTCCTGGACCTTGGGGGCCACCTCCGCGTAGCGGTTGGAGGGCAGGTCCGGGAAGAGGTGGTGCTCGATCTGGTGGGAGAGGTTGCCGGTCATCAGGTGCATGAACTTGGAACCGGAGATGTTGGCCGAGCCGATCATCTGGCGCACATACCAGTCGCCGCGGGTTTCGCCGTCGACCATTTCCTCGGTGAAGGTGTCGGTGCCGTCCGGGAAGTGTCCGCAGAAGATCACCGCGTGCGCCCAGACGTTGCGGATCGCGTTGGCTGCCAGCGTTCCGTAGAGCGCCTGCTTGCCGGAGCCGGTGAGCATGGCGACGGCGGGGGTCGCGGCGTAGTCCTTGGTGAACTGCTTCAGGGCCTTCCGGCCGAGCGCCTTGAGGTCCTTGACCAGCGCTTCCTTGCTCTTCTTGCCCTCCCGGTATTCCACGAGCTCGAGGTCGTAGACCGCGATGCCCCACTCAAACACCGGCGCCAGCAGCGCGTTGTAGAGCGGGTTACCGAGGTTGAACGGCTTCCACTCCTGCTGCGGGTCCATGCGCAGCAGGTTGTACCCGATGTCGTTGTCCTTGCCCACGACATTGGTCCAGCGGTGGTGCAGGTCGTTGTGGGTGTGCTGCCAGGACCGCGCCGGGGTGACGAAGTCCCACTCCCAGGTGGTGGAGTGGATGTCCGGGTCGCGCATCCAGTCCCACTGGCCGTGCAGGATGTTGTGGCCCAGCTCCATGTTTTCGAGGATCTTGGCCAGGCTCAGCAGGGAGGTGCCCGTAACCCATGCCGCCTTGTTCCGGCTCACCAGCAGTGCGGCGCGGCCGGAGATCTCCAGTCCGCGCTGGATCTTGATCATCCGGCGGATGTAGGCGGCATCGTCGGCGCCGCGCTTGGCAAGGACTTCGTCCTTGATGGCGTCGAGCTCGCGGCCGAGTTCGGCGACCTGTTCGTCGGACAGGTGCGCCGCGGCTGGCGGGCGCAGCAGCGGGCTGCCCGTCTCGGCGAGGGCTCCCGGCCGCTTCTTTACGGCGGTTTGCGGCTTGTCGGCAAGGGTGGTCATAGGGCGGTTCTCCTCAGAGGTCGAGGTTAACGGGTCCGGCGGCTGCCGAAACGCACGTTTGGATCAGTTGGCCGGGCTCGCCATGGACTTCGCCCGTGCGCAGGTCCCGGACCTGCCCGGCCCGGAGCGGGGTGAGACAGCTGTGGCAGATGCCCATGCGGCAGCCGCTGGGCATGAGCACGCCGGCGTCCTCGCCGACGTCGAGCAGGGTCGTGGCGCCGTCGGCCTCGACTTCGCGGTCGGAGGCTTCGAAGGTGACCAGGCCGCCGTCGTGCCCCTCGCCGCCGGCGAGGCTGGTGCTGAAGCGTTCGATGGTCAGCCCTGGCGTTCCGGCAGCGTTGTCTGCCGGCGCCTCGGTGGCCCACAGCGCCTCGGCATCGTCCAGGAACCCTGCGGGACCGCAGGCGTAGGCGGCGCGGCTGCGCCAGTCGGCGCACAGCTCGTCCAGCGCGCCCGGCGCTGCGAAGTCCAGCCGGCCGCGGTCACCGCTGAACCAGTGGATGACTTTGAAGTTGCGGAACTGGTCCGCCAGTTCGGCCAGTTCCTCGCGGAAGATGGCGTCCGCGGGGGTGCGTGCGGTGTGGATCAGGACGACGTCGGCGTCCGGGCGCCGCGGCACGAGCGTGCGGATCATCGACATCACCGGAGTGATGCCGCTGCCCGCGGTGAGCATGAGCAGCGGGCGGGGGTGCTCCGGCAGGACGAAGTCGCCCTGGGGCGGAGCGAGGAAGAGGACGTCGCCGGGTTTCGTGGTGCGGACCAGGGCTCCGGAGACGGCGCCCATGTCAGTCACGGTGATGGCCGGATCCTGCCCGGCTGGGGCGCTGAGCGAATAGGAACGCCAGTGCCGGACGCCGTTGAGTTCGACGCCGATGCGCGCCCATTGGCCTGCCTGGTGTGCTTGCCAGCCGCGGCCGGGGCGGAAGAAAATGGTGGCGGAATCGACCGTTTCAGGGACCACCCGGGTCACTACGCCGCGCAATTGGCGGGCGGAGAAGACGGGGTTGAATAGCGACAGAATATCTTCTGGAGCCAGCGGGGTGGTCAGGACAGATGCGGCACGCGCCAGCTTACGGAGCCGGATCATTTATCAAGCCTATGTCAGATTGAGTCATAATTCTTCACCCAAGGCATACGATCAACGGAAGAAAACTATCTCCGGACAACAATTTTGGAGCCCATCATGGATGCTTCCGCCGCCGGCCACCCCGGCTATCCCGCCTACGATCCGCCGTGGCTGGCACTGCCCAAGGAGGTCAGCGACGTGCTCCGGCCGCGCATGCCCGGGATCGTTGAGGCCATCATCGAGGCGGTGCCGCAGCTGGTCCCGGCATACGCCAGGCCGATCGAGGGCCGGTTCGGCCGCGGCCTGCGCCGCGGCGTGGCCACCGCCCTGGACCGTTTCCTGCAGCTGCCCGGCACCGCCCTGCCGGCCCTCTCCGAGGAGAGCAGGCTGCTGGTGGCCGGACTGGGCAGCGGCGAGTTCCGGCAGGGGCGGAGCATGGACGCGCTGCTGAGCGCTTACCGGATGGGTGCCCGGGTGACGTTCCGGGAGATGTCCAGGGTTTCCGTGGAGAACCATCTGGGGCAGAACGTGGTGGTGGACCTCGGCGAATCGATCCTGGCGTACATCGACGAACTTTCGGCCGTGAGTGCAGAGGCTTACGCCTTTGAGCAGTCCGAGCGGGCCGGCGCCGTGGACCGGCGCCGGACCGAGCTGCTGGACCTGCTGTTGCTGGGGCAGGCGGACGAGGCTGCACTGCGGCAGACGGCGGCGATGGCGGACTGGTCCCTGCCGCGGCGGATGACGGTGGTGACGCTGCCGCTGGACCGGGCCGCGGGGCTGAGGCTGCGGCTGGGGCCGGGGGCCCTGGTCATCGAGCGGGAAACCGACGCCGTGGCTCTGGTTCCGGCCCCCAAGTCCGAGTCTGCGCGCAGGGAGCTGGACCGCGCGCTGCGCGGCCGGGGTGCGTCCGTGGGCCCGGCCGGGGGTTGGGAGAAGGTGCCTGAATCGCTCCGGCTGGCCGTGCTGGCAGCCTCGGCCCTGCCGCATCGGGACGGCCCGGACGACCCGCCCATCTGGGCCGACGAGCATCTCGCGGCGGTGGTGCTGGGCGCGGAGCCGTCCGCTCTGACGGAGCTGGCCAACCGCCGGCTGGCCCCGCTTGAGGGGCTCCGCCCGGCCCAGCGTGAGCGACTCGCGGAGACCCTGCTGTCCTGGCTGCGCCATTGGGGCCAGCGGGCGCCGGTGGCCGCGGAGCTGGGCATCCATCCGCAGACGGTCGGCTACCGGGCGGCCCAGTTGCGTGAGCTCTTTGGGGATGAACTGGAGGACCCGGTGGCCCGGTTTGAGCTGCAGCTCGCGTTACACGCCGGCCGGCGCTAGCTGGCGATCGCTTCGCGGCTCTGCAGCCTCATCTCGAGGTCATTCATGACAATCGCGGCGAGGTCCTCGAGCGTCCGGGTGTCCTCCGGGGTGAACTCCCGCGGCTCCCGGTCCAGGATGCAGAAGGTGCCGAGGTTGAAGCCGTCCGGGGTGCGCAGCGGAACCCCGGCGTAGAACTGCAGGCCGAACTCCCCCGCCACAAGCGGGTTGGACAGGGTCCGCGCGTCCCTTGTGGCATCCTCGACGATCCAGGGCCCGTCCTGCAGGATCGCTGAGGCGCAGAGCCCTGGATCCCTGCCGATCTGGGTGACGTCGGTGCCGTGATGGGCCTTGAACCAGATCCGGTCGTGGTCCACGATGCTGACGATCGCGACCGGCACCGAGAACATCCGGGCCGCGAGCGCCGCGATCCGGTTGAACGCGCCATCCTCGGGGGTGTCAAGGATCCGGTACCGCTCGACGGCGCGCATCCGGCCGTCTTCGTCGTTCGCCGCCGCAGCCGGGTGTTGCCGGTGGCGGCCGGCGCCGTTGATGACTTCCTGGCGCAGGGCAAGGGAGACCTCGCGGGCGGGCGGCCGGGCGGCCGGGTCCCGGGCCAGCATGGAGGACAGCAGCGCCACCCACATCGGGGCGAGTTCCCCAGGGATTTGCGGATCGTGCAACAGTCGGGCGACGGCCGACTGGATCGGCGCTCCCGGGTAGGCCATCTTGCCGGTCAACCCCTCGAGGAGCACGAGCCCGAGGGAATAGATATCGCTCGGCGGGCCGGCCGGTTCACCATTGGCCTGCTCGGGACTCAGGTAGGCCGGCGTCCCCGAGGTGCCGCCGTCGTCGTCCGCGCGGTTGTGCCCCAGGATGGCCGCGACGCCGAAGTCCGTCAGCTTGGCCCGGGGGCGTCGGTCCTCGTTGCTGTAGTCGACCAGAAGGACGTTCGCCGGCTTAATGTCCCGGTGCACGATGCCGTGGTGGTGAATGTAGGAGAGCCCGTCGGCCAGGTCATAGCCGATGTGAGCCATATGCGCGGCGGAGAGCGGCCCCTGCAGGCACCGGCGGCGCAGGTCCTGGCCCCGGACGAGTTCCATCACGAGGTAAGTGAGCCGGGAGTCCGGGTTACTCAGGTCTGCACCGGCGTCGAACAACGTCACCAGGGCGTGGTGGCTCATACCCGCGAGGATCCGCACTTCCTGGCCCTGCCGGCGGGTGTTCTCCAAGTCGTCCGCGTCATTGCGGAAGAGTTTGACAGCCACGTCGCGCTGCAGCAGTTCGTCGCGCGCCCGGTAAACAGTTGATTGGCTTCCCCTGCCAATGAGTTCCTCGATCCGGTACCGCCCGCTGAGCAGGAGGCCGGTTTCCATAGTTATCGTCAACTAGTCTTCTTGTTCCCTCTATAGGGTCCGCACATGGAATCGGACAAAGCAGCCCAGGGCCGGCCGGATCGGCAGGCGCCCGCGAACTTAGCAAGGTTACTTATGGTAACGCGGAATGCGGATCCAGGAAGACCGGTGCGCGGCACTTTCAGGAATCCGGCGCGGACCTATTTGGCCGGGTTGTGCGTCCCGATCGGCACCAGGGTCAGGTCCGGGAGGTTCTTTTCGATCCGGCGCAGGGCCCAGACGTCATTGAACAGCGCGAGGTATTCGCCGTCGGAGCGCAGCAGCACCTCGGCGCCGGGCACATTGGCGAGCGCCGGCATGGCGTCCGCCGTCGTGATCCTCGCCAGCGAGTAGGGCAGCCGCTCCAGCCGCATCGGGGCGCTGAAGTCGTGCGCCATCCGGTCCTCGACCACCTCGAACTGCATGGGGCCGACGGCAGCCAGGACGGGTGCCTGGTCGCCGCGGATGTCGGAGCGCAGTACCTGGATCACGCCCTCGTGCTCAAGCTGTTCGATGCCGCGGCGGAACTGCTTGAAGCGGCTGGGATCCTTGGACCGCGCCACTTGGAAGTGCTCGGGGGCGAACAGCGGGATGGCGGGGAACTGCACCGGCTGCTCCAGGAACAGGCTGTCGCCCACCCGCAGCGAGGACGCGTTGACCAGGCCCACGACATCGCCGGGGAACGCCTCGTCAATCACCTCGCGTTCGCGGCCGAAAACCTGCTGCGCGTACTTTGTGGCGAAGGACTTTCCGGTCCGGCCCTGGGTGACGACCATGCCGCGTTCGAAGACGCCGGAGCAGACCCGGATGAAGGCGACGTGGTCGCGGTGGGCCTTGTTCATGCCGGCCTGGACCTTGAAGACGAAGCCCGCGAACGGGGCATCCACCGGACGCGGCGCGCCGTCGACGTCGGGCCGCGGGGCTGCCGGCGGCGCGAAGTCCACCAGCGCGTCGAGGATTTCCTTCACACCGAAGTTCAGTGCGGCGGAGCTGAACAGGATCGGCGTCGCCTTGCCGGCGTGGAAGGCCTCGACGTCGAAGGCGAGGTTGGATTCGATCACGAGCCCGGCCTCGTCCACGGCATTGGACCAGTCCCCGCCCTGGCTGGCGGCGGCCTCCTCGGGGGTGAAGTACTCCGTGAGGGCGATGTTGGCTCCGGCGTTGTTGCGCTGGAAGCGGGCGAACCGGTCGTTGCGCAGGTCCCAGACGCCGCGGAAATCGCCGGAAATCCCGACCGCCCAGGTCAGCGGCATGGGCTGCAGGCCGGTGCGCTCGGTGATCTCGTCCATCAGCGCCAGCGCGTCCAGGCCGGGCCGGTCCCACTTGTTGATCACGGTGATGATGGGGAGGTTCCGCTGCTTGCAGACCTCGAACAGTTTCATGGTCTGGGTTTCCAGGCCTTTGGCCGCGTCGACGAGCATGACGGCACAGTCGACGGCTGCCAACACCCGGTAGGTGTCCTCGGAAAAGTCCGCGTGGCCCGGGGTGTCCAACAGGTTGATCACGGTGTCCCGGTAGGCGAACTGCAGCGCCGCGGAGCTGATCGAGATGCCGCGGTCCTTCTCCATCTGCATCCAGTCGGAGACGGTTTCCTTGCGGTTGGCCTTTCCGCTGGACGCACCGGCGGTGCCGATCACCTTCGCGTGCAGGGCCAGCGCCTCGGTCAGGGTGGACTTGCCGGCGTCCGGGTGGGAGATCACTGCGAAGGTCCGGCGCCGGGCCGCCTGCTTGTGAATCTCCTGGACTCGGGCGGGGCTGTGGACTTCTTGGGACACGGTGCTACTTTCGCTGCGGCTGTGGACGGGTCTCGGCGCGGAGAGCCCGCGGCACACCCAGGCTTCCAAGTTTATCGCAGGCCGCGGCCGGGCCCTGCTGGGTCCCGAAAATGCGGGCCCGACGAACCGGGTGGCCCGGCATCCGGCGGGCGGTTCCGGCGGGCCGGAAAAGGGGCACTTTGAGGCTTGTCCGTGCGGAATGCGGCCGGGGTTACCCCTATGATGGTGGATACGGGAAACCGGGCACTTTTGATCTTGCCGGCCGACGATGGAAAATCGACAAAAGCCGGCGTACTCGCGGATGGCGTTCCGCACCTGTGAAGGGGAAAACCTATGGCTCGGAGTCCCGAGGATGCACTCAAGGCGACCCTGGCCCGGGTGGCGCCGGGAACGGCACTGCGGGACGGACTGGAACGCATCCTGCGCGGGCGCACCGGCGCGCTGATCGTGCTGGGCATGGACCGGACCATCGAATCCATCTGCTCGGGCGGCTTCGAAATCGGGATCGAGTTCTCTCCCACGCGCCTGCGCGAACTGGCGAAAATGGACGGCGCCATTGTCTGTGACAAGGACGCCAGCAACATCCTGCGCGCCGGCGTCCAGCTGGTGCCCGATTCGAGCATCGAAACCCAGGAAACGGGAACCCGGCACCGGACCGCCGAGCGCGTGGCAATCCAGACCGGGGTCCCGGTCATTTCCGTGAGCCAGTCGATGCAGATCATCGCGCTCTACGTCAACGGCCTGCGCCATGTCCTGGAGGGCTCGGAGAAGGTCCTGGCCCGGGCCAACCAGGCTCTTGCCACGCTGGAGCGCTACCGCTCCCGGCTGGACCAGGTCACCAGTTCACTCTCGGCCCTGGAAATCGAGGCCATGGTCACGGTCCGCGACGTCGCGGTGACGCTGCAGCGCCAGGAAATGGTGCGGCGCATCTCCGAGGAAATCTCGCAGTACGTGCTGGAGCTGGGCGAGGACGGCCGGCTGCTGTCCCTGCAGCTGGACGAACTGACGGTGGGCCGCGGCCCGGGCAGCGACGTGATCATCCGCGACTACTCGGGCCCCAATGCCTCCGCGGCGGACATCGACAACGCCGTGAAGGCGCTCGTGAACCTGGGCCCGACCGAGCTGATCGACCTGGGCCGGATTTCGGGGATCGTGGGCTTCGCCGGCGGCGAGGCGAACCTCGACGCCGTCGTCCAGCCGCGCGGATACCGCCTCCTCTCCGGCCTCAAGGCTGTGCCGAAGGCCGTGGCCGACCGCCTGGTGGACCACTTCGGCGGCCTGCAGTTCCTGATGGCGGCGACCATCGATGACCTGATGACCGTCGACGGCATCGGCGACCAGCGCGCCCGGACCGTCCGCGAGGGCCTGAGCCGGATGGCCGAGGCCAGCCTGCTGGACCGTTTCCTCTGACCGTCTTCCTCTGACCGTCCCGGCGGGTCTTAACTGAGCTGGAACACGGCCTTGGGGCTGGTCTTGTTGCCCAGTCGGGCGGTGAAGACGTAGTAGGCGCCGCCGCCGCCGGGCTCGGCGTCGACGACCTTGCACCCCTGGGTGGACCGCTTCCGGTTCCACGGGAAGTTCGCGGTCTCGCTCCGGCCGGGGGCGATCGTCTTGACCAGTTCGGTGCTTTCGGCCTGGCAGTCCATCGACGAGAAGATCCGGTCGGAGCCGCTGGTGACCAGGTACTCCATCTGCGAGGTTCCGAGGTTGACCTCGCAGGGCACCTCGTTGTTGTTGGTGACCTTCAGGCTCAGCAGCGGGTTCTCGCCGGCGGCGTAGACCCGTTTGTCCGTCGCGGCCGTGACGGTCAGGAGTTTCTGGTCGCAGCCTGTGCCGGCTGTCGGGGTCGCAGTGGCGGACGCCGCCGGGCCGGTCGTGGCAGGAGCGGCCTCCCGGGTGGCCGGCGCGGTGGCCGGCGCGGTGGCCGGGGCAGCCGCGGGGCCGCCGCTGAATGCGCTGGTCAGGGCCGTGAATCCGGCGACGGCGAGGGCCGCGACCAGCAGCAGGATTGCGGCTGCGAAGATCCGGCGGCGGCGGTAGACGGCTTTGCCGGGCGTGCGGGCCGGGCGCTTGCCGGTCCGGGCTCCCGGGGACGCCTTCGGTCCCGCACCGCGCGCTCCTGGGTTGCCTTGCCTGACCATTCTTCTAGGCTAGAGAATCCTGCCCGCGATCTTGTCCCACCACGCCGCCGGCCGCACTATGGCCCGTATCTCTATTAAGCTGGTCCGATCAGAGCTTCAGCCATTTCCCCCGCCCCCGCAGTCCCTGCGGTCCCTGCCGCGCCGCGCCCGCCGGCCGCTCCGGATGCGGGGCCTGCCTCGCCCGCCGGGCTGCACGCTGCCCTGTCCGCCTGGTTCGAGGAAACGGCCCGGGACCTCCCGTGGCGCTCGTCCGACTGCTCCGCCTGGGGCGTGCTGGTCAGTGAGGTCATGCTGCAGCAGACCCCCGTGGTGCGGGTGCTGCCCGTGTGGGATGAATGGCTCCGGCGCTGGCCCGCCCCGGCCGATCTGGCGAGCGAGAGCCCCGGCGAGGCGGTCCGGTCCTGGGGCCGGCTGGGCTATCCGCGGCGGGCGCTGCGGCTGCACGCCGCCGCCGTCGCCGTCGTCGAACGGCACGCCGGCGCAGTCCCCGGCAACTACGCGGAGCTGATTGAGCTGCCCGGCGTGGGCAGCTACACGGCGGCCGCGGTGGCTGCCTTCGCCTTCGGCCGGCGCGAAACGGTGGTTGACACCAATATCCGCCGGGTCCATGCCCGGCTCGTCACCGGTGCGGCGCTCCCGGCGCCGGCCCTGACCGCCGCGGAGATGCGCCTGGCCGCGCAGCTGCTGCCGGAGGACGACGCCGGCTCCGTGCGCTGGAACGCCGCCGTGATGGAGCTGGGCGCGCTGGTTTGCACGGCCCGGGCGCCCAAGTGCGGCGACTGCCCGGTCCGGGACGCCTGCGCCTGGCGGGAAGCCGGCGAACCGCCGCCCAGCTACACCCCGAAGGGGCAGGCCTGGCATGGCACGGACCGGCAGGTGCGCGGCGCGGTACTGGCGGTCCTGCGCCTGGCGGAGTCGCCGGTGCCTGTTGAGCTGCTGGAGCGTGCCCCCGCGGACCTGGGCCTCGAGCCCGGCCCCGGACCGGAGGGGATCTCCGTCCCGCTCGGGGCGCTGCACCGGCTGGATCCCGCGCCGGAACAGCTCGCCCGGGCGGTGTCCGGGCTGCTGGTCGACGGTCTGGTCGAAGAACATGCCGGCGGGCTGCGCTTGCCTGCCTGATCCCGGCGCTAGGGCTCGCCGAAGCCGGACTGGATCAGGCTCCCCAGATAGTCCACCGCTTTGGCCGCGTCCGGCCCGCTGGCCTCAACCCGCAGCACGGTCCCCTTTGTGGCGCCGAGCATCATCAGTTCGGTCATGGACGCGCCGTCGACGCCGTTGATGGTGACCTCGGCGTCCATTCCCGCCAGGCCGCCGGCGATCTTGGCCGCCGGCCGGGCGTGCATGCCGGCCTGGTTGACCATTTCGAAGTCGCCCTGCGCATCAGGCGGCTGCCGGTGTTCGTGCCCGGCCTCGTGCGGGTGGACCGGCGGGCGGTAGACCGCCTCGGCGGCGTCCTTGACCGTTTCCGCATCGGCGCCGGCCTGGGCCGAGACCGCGGCGGCGACGAGCCCTTCGATCAGGGGCGCGTCGGCGAGGTGGATCGAATCCGGGTCCGCGGCGAACTCGACCGCGGACTCGGCGGTCATGACCGCGGAGCCGAGGTCGGTGAGCACCACAATTCCGTTATCCCCCGCGGCTTGTTCCAGCGCGGCCATGACCTTCTCCAGGCTGGTGCCGATCCGGTCGTCGTCGGTGCCGCCGGCGGGCACGATTGTCACGTCGGGCGCCATTTGCGCGGCGAGCTCTGCGGCGCCGTCGGCGATTTTGGCGCTGTGTGAGACGACGACCAGGCTTACCGTCATTCGGAGGCCCCGACGGCGGCGCGCAGGATCAGTGCGCTGGAGACCGCACCAGGGTCGCGGTGGCCGATGCTGCGCTCCCCCAGGTAGCTGGCCCGGCCCTTGCGCGCCAGCATCGGGTCGGTGGACACGGCTCCGGCTTCGGCCGCTTCCGCCGCTGCGGCGAGCACCTTGCGGACGTCCCCTTCAGCTGCGGCCGCGGCGGAGGCGTCGACGGCCGGAGTCCACGCATCCACCATCGTCTTGTCACCGGATTCGGCCTTGCCGCGGGCGACGATGCCGTCCCGGGCGGCGGCCAGCGCGGCGGCGAGGGCGGCCGCGTCGATGTCCGTGGCGTCGCCAAGGGATGCTGCGGCGCGTAGGAAAGCCGTGCCGTACAGCGGCCCGGCGGCGCCGCCGACTTTCGACATCAGGGTCATAGCCGTGAGCTTGAGCGCGGCGCCGGCCGTTTCCGGCGGGGATTCGGCCAGC
Source organism: Arthrobacter sp. Hor0625 (assembly GCF_052567525.1). Taxonomy (NCBI): domain Bacteria; kingdom Bacillati; phylum Actinomycetota; class Actinomycetes; order Micrococcales; family Micrococcaceae; genus Arthrobacter; species Arthrobacter sp. Hor0625. Next base: position 1,171,640 of record NZ_CP199586.1, read on the forward strand.
TTGTCCATCACGGCCTTGAAGCCGCGGTCCATATTCTCGCCGTGGTCCGAGTCGCCGATGGGCCGGTCCAGTTCGATGAGTTCAACCCTGTGCTCGGCCATGGCCTCGGCGGACAGGGTCAGCCACCGGAGCGCCCAGTTGACGTCCAGTCCCACGTTCAGGCGCCCCAGCGGAGGGCCGGCGTGTGGACGGGCGCATCCCAAAGCCCGGTCATTTCGTCGTCCAGGCGGAGCACCGTGATGGAGCAGCCCTGCATCTCGAGGGAGGTGATGTAGTTGCCCACCAGCGAGCGCTCGACGGTGATGCCCTGCTCGGCCAGCCGTTGCGCGGCCCGGCGGTAAACGATGTACAGCTCGCTCTGCGGTGTGCCGCCCATGCCGTTGACGAACAGGAGGACCTTGTCCCCGGCGGCCAGGCCCAGGTCGCTGACGACGGGGTCCAGCAGCCGGTCAGCGATGCCGTCGGCAGGCTCCATTGGAATCTTGTGCCGGCCGGGTTCGCCGTGGATGCCGATGCCGATCTCGATCTCGTTGTCCTCGAGCTCGAAGCTGGGGACCCCGGCGTGCGGGACGGTGCATGCGGTCAGGGCCACGCCCATGCTGCGGACGTTCTGGTTGACCCGGTCGCCGATTGCCGCGACGGCGTCGAGGCTGTCGCCGCGTTCCGCCGCTGCCCCCGCGATCTTCTCGACCAGGACCGTGCCGCCGACGCCGCGGCGCCCGGCCGTGTACAGCGAGTCCTGCACGGCGACGTCGTCGTTGACCAGCACGGTGCGGACTTCCACTCCCTCGGCCTGCGCCAGTTCCGCGGCGGTTTCGAAGTTCAGTACGTCGCCGGTGTAGTTCTTCACGATGTGCACGACGCCGGCGCCGGAGTTCACTGCCAGCGTGGCGGGCAGGATCTGGTCGGGCGTGGGCGACGTGAACACGGCGCCGGGGACCGCGGCGTCGAGCATGCCCATGCCGACGTAGCCGCCGTGCAACGGCTCGTGGCCGCTGCCGCCGCCGGAGACGAGGCCGACCTTCCCGGACACCGGCGCGTCTTTGCGCACGATGTACTTCGGGTCGGGAAAGACGGTCACGAGGTCCGCGTGCGCAAGCCCGAACCCCTCCACTGACTCGTCGACCACGGCTTTGGGATCATTGATGAGTTTCTTCATGGCTGTGCTCCCTGGATGGTGTCCTGGCTGCTTGCTTAGACCCTACTACCGGGGCCCGGCCAGCGGTAGGCTCCCGGATGCGACCTCTTTCCCGTCAACCGAAACGGACTCACGGCCCTGCCGGCGCCGCCGGGAATCCCGGCCAGGCGTCCGGACCGAGGTCGGGCTGCGGCCTGCGCGCAGCGGATGCTGCTCCCCTGCCGGAGCCCGTTGCCGGCCCGCCGTCGGCTGCCGGCATGTCCGCCGGCAGCGGCGCGGCGTCGACCGTCATCTGGAATGCGGAGAAATCTGGAAAAATCACGCGATTCTGCAATTTCTGCCTCCGAAAGTGGCGGCCCTCCCCATTGGGCCGGGATCAGTTTATCCAGCAAGTAGATTTGGTGGAAGGGCCTGTTCCGGGCCGGTTCGGAGCGGCTACAGCGCGCGGATCATCCGGGTGTTGCCGAGGGTGTTGGGCTTGACGCGGGCCAGGTCGAGGAATTCGGCGACGCCCTCATCATGGGAGCGGAGGAGCTCGGAGTAGACCACCGGGTCCACCGCCGTCTGGTCGGCCATCACTTCGAAGCCGTGTTTTTTGAAGAAGTCCACCTCGAAGGTCAGGCAGAACACGCGCGCGACGCCGAGCTCGCGCGCGTCCTCCAGCAGCTGCTCCAGGAGCAGGTGGCCTACCCCCCGGCCGCGCCAGGTATCGGCGGTGGCCAGGGTGCGCACCTCGGCCAAGTCCTCCCACATCACGTGCAGCGCCCCGCAGCCGACCACGCCGCCGTCGGGCGCTTCGGCGATCCGGAACTCCTGCAGGCTTTCGTAGTAGGCGACGGTCTCTTTCGCCATGAGGATCCGCTCCTCGGCCAGGGGTGCCACCAGAGTCTTGATGGCGGCGATGTCGCCGGTGCGGGCAGGGCGGATGCGGATCGTCTCAGTCACAGCCCCATCCTACGGCCCGGCCCGCGCGCCGTCCGGCCCGGCTGGGCGGCCGGACCGAACGGCTGCCGGACCGGACGGCTGCCGGACCGGACGGCGTTGACGGTGGGACGGGTCAGAGGCCGAGCCCGTCCGGGACGGGGAGGTCCTTGTCCAGCAGGTTCCTGGCCAGGAAGTGCTCGACGACGCCGTACCAGACCTTGGCGTGCTGCGGCTGCAGGATCCAGTGGTTCTCGTCCGGGAAGTAGAGGAAACGGTGCTCCGTCTCGCCGTTTTCGTCGGCGGCGAGCTGGGACTTCGAGAGCAGCTCGTACCAGAGGCGCAGGCCTTCCCCGATCGGGACGCGGTAGTCCTTGTCGCCGTGGATGACCAGCATGGGCGTCCGGATGTTCTGCACGTGCAGGTGCGGGGAGTTCTCCGCCGCCATCTCCGCCGTCATCTCCTTGAGCCAGTACTGCGCGGCGTCCGTGGTCGGCCCGAACTGGTCCAGGGCCCAGAGGCTGGCATGGGTGACGATGGCCTTGAACCGGTCCGTGTGCCCGGCCACCCAGTTCGCCATGTAGCCGCCGAAGGACCCTCCCATGGCCGCCGTCCGCGTCTCGTCGATGTCGGGCCGGCGCTCGGCGGCGTCGGTCAGGTCCATCAGGTCCTGGAACGGGGCCTTGCCCCATTCGCCCCAGCCGCGCTGGATGTGGTCCTGGCCGTAGCCGGTGGACAGGGCCGGGTCCGGGAGCAGCACCGCGTAGCCGCGGGCCACGAGCAGCCACGGGTTCCAGCGCCAGGTCCAGGCGTTCCAGGAGCCCAGCGGGCCGCCGTGGATCCAGAGCAGCAGCGGGGCGGGGTTCGCCGCCGATGCATCTTCGGGCAGCGCCAGGTAGCCCGGCACCCGGTCGCCGCCGGCTGAGGTGGTCTCCACTCGTTCGAGCCGGCCGCGGAAGGCGGGCCGCTCGGCGGGCGCCGGGAGCCGGGTGGTCTCGCCGCTGGCCAGGTCGATGCTGACGGCTTCGGGCGGGAATTCGTACGAGCTGCGCAGCGCGTAGGCGCGGCCGCCGTCCGGGGCTACAACAACGTCGGTGTAGGCGGCGGCGTCGGCCGTCATCCGCACGACCTCGGCGTTCCCGCCTGCGGCCGGCACACTGATCCGGAACACCGGCGAGGCTCCGTCCTCGTCCGCCGTCACCAGCAGCGCCGAGCCGTCCGGCAGCCAGGCGGCGGGGTGCGGCCAGCGGTCCCAGTCGTGCGCGAGCGGAGTCAGCGCCGCCCCGCCGTCGGGCCGGCCGGCAGCCTCACCCGCGGAGAGGTCGAGCAGGTGCAGCTTCACCTGCGGCGCCTGCTGCGGCGTGGTCTCACTTTCGGTCAGGACCACCAGGGTGCGGCCGTCGGGGCTGACCGGGCCGGGGTAGTAGTTCATACCCTCGCTGTCGAGCAGGACCCGGCGGGTGCCGGAGGCGACGTCGATCGCGACGAGCACGGTGCGGGAGTCGGCGCCGGCGAGTGGCTTGGCGAAGCTGCTGTAGAGCGTCTTTCCGTCCGGGCTGACGACGGTCTCGGCCTCGCGGAGCCCGTTGCCGGCGTCGGGGGTGAGGTTGCGCAGTTTCACCGGCGCGGCGGCGTCGACCGTGGCCGGCTTACCGGGCTCCGGGTCAGCCCCAGGCTCGACGGCGAACAGCCGCGGCTGCTCGGGTCCGAGGTCCGCGTCCCAGTAGCGCACCGGGTAGCCGCTGTGCAGGATTGCGGCGACCTTGTTCTCCTTGCGGGCCTTGCGCCGCTCCCCGTCGTTGTCCTCGTCGGTGGAGCCGGCCAGGACGGAGGCCGAGACGAAGAGCGCATCGGCGTTCCTGGCGGCGAGCAGGCCGCTGACGCCGCCGGCGCGGGAGAGCGCGACGCGGGCCTCGCCGCCGTCGGCCGGCAGCACCCACAGCGCGTTGACCGGGTCAGCCTCGGGGCTCTCCGGGTCCGGCCGCGCCGACGTGAAGTAGAGGCTACCGTCCGCGGCGAACACCGCTCCCGCTTCGCCCTTGGCACTGCGGGTGATCCGCCGGGCCTGCCGCTTCCCTTCGGGGTCCAGTTCCCACAGCGCGGTGCGGTACTCGGTGCCCTTGTCGTTGAGGATGCCCACGGTGGTGACCAGTCTCGAGCCGTCCGGGCTCAGGGCCAGGCCGCCCACCCTCGGGATCGCGAGGTAGTGGTCCAGGTCGTGGAACGGGGTTTCGGGCTGTTCGCCCGTGGTCTGTGTGTCGGTGGAAGCCATGCCCCCGATTCAACACCCGTTGTGCGGCGGATCACAGCCGCGTTCACTGAGAGTGAAACACTGCTTTCAGATCGCTGCCGGGGAATCGCAGGGCATTTTCAGGGACGGTTGGCACAATGGCCCCATGAACCCAGACCAGACCCTGCCCAGACGCTCCCTCCTGCTTGGCGCCGGCGCCCTTGGCGGCGGCGCCCTGGCCTTGTCCGCCTGCAGCGCCGAGCCTTCGGGAAGTTCCGCATCTTCGGCGGCCGGGCCCTCCGTCCCGCCCGGCACCCCGGTGAAGGTCGGCAAGCTCAGCGAGGTGGCGGTGCGCGGCACCGCCACCGGAAAGGTCAACGGCCGGGCAGTGGTGATCTTCCGGCCGGATGAGAAGACCGTGCTGGCCTACGACGCCGCCTGCACCCACGCGGGCTGTCCGGTGGCGCCGGCCGGTGAGGACTTTGACTGCCCCTGCCACGGCTCCTCGTTCAAGGGCTCGGACGGCAGTGTGATCAGCGGGCCGGCCCAGGCGCCGCTGGGAAAGCTGAAGGCCGCCATCGACGGCGAGTGGATCACGGTCACCGCCTGAGCCGCCCGACCGGTACAAAGCGAAAGGCCCGGGCCGCCTCCGGTGAAGGAGGGGCCGGGGCCTTGTGCTTGGAGTGTTGCCGCCGGGCGCCTAGTGGCTCGGAGCGATCTCCGGGATGCTTGGCTTAGCGTTGCCGGCGAAGGTGAACTTCGCCTCGTCGCCTTCGCCCTGCACGTCCACCACCACGATGTCGCCGGAGTGCAGTTCGCCGAAGAGGATCTTCTCGGAGAGCTGGTCCTCGATCTCGCGCTGGATGGTCCGGCGCAGCGGCCGGGCACCCATGGCGGGATCGTAGCCCCGGGTGGCCAGCAGCACCTTGGCCGCGGGCGTGAGCTCGATGCCCATGTCCTTGTCCTTGAGGCGTTTCTCCAGCCGGGTGACGAACAGGTCCACGATCTCGATGATCTCGTCCTGGGTCAGCTGCGGGAACACCACGACGTCGTCCACACGGTTCAGGAACTCGGGACGGAAGTGCTGCTTGAGCTCCTCCGTGACCCGGGCCCGCATCCGGTTGTAGCCGGTCTGCGTGTCCGTGCCGGACTGGAAACCGGTGGCCACGCTCTTGGAGATGTCCCGGGTGCCGAGGTTGGTGGTCATGATGATCACGGTGTTCTTGAAGTCCACCACGCGGCCCTGGGAGTCGGTCAGGCGGCCGTCTTCCAGGATCTGCAGCAGCGAGTTGAACAGGTCGGCGTGCGCCTTCTCCACCTCGTCGAACAGCACCACGGAGAACGGACGACGGCGGACCTTCTCTGTCAGCTGGCCACCCTCCTCGTAGCCCACGTAGCCCGGAGGGGCGCCGAAGAGCCGCGAGACGGTGTGCTTCTCCGAGTATTCGGACATGTCCAGCGTGATCAGCGCGTCTTCCTCGCCGAACAGGAACTCCGCGAGGGCCTTGGCCAGCTCGGTCTTGCCGACACCGGTGGGGCCGGCAAAGATGAACGAGCCGCCGGGACGCTTCGGATCCTTCAGGCCCGCACGGGTGCGGCGGATCGCCTGGGACAGGGCCTTAATGGCCTCGTCCTGGCCGACGACGCGCTTGTGCAGTTCGTCTTCCATCTTCAGCAGGCGCGAGGACTCTTCCTCGGTCAGCTTGAAGACCGGGATGCCGGTGGAGTTCGCCAGCACCTCGGCGATGAGATCCTCATCCACCTCGGAGATGTCGTCCATGCCGCCGGTCTTCCATTGGCGTTCCTTTTCGGCGCGTTCGGCAATGAGCTTCTGCTCCTTGTCGCGCAGCGACGCGGCACCTTCGAAGTCCTGCGCGTCGATCGCGGATTCCTTCTCCAGCTTCATGGCCGAGATCTTCTCGTCCATGACCTTGAGCTCCGGCGGGGCGGTCATCCGGCGGATGCGCAGCCGGGCGCCGGCCTCGTCGATCAGGTCGATGGCCTTGTCCGGCAGGAAGCGGTCCGAGATGTAGCGCTCGGAGAGGCTGGCCGCCGAGGCGAGGGCGCCGTCGGTGATGGTGACGCGGTGGTGCGCTTCGTAGCGGTCACGCAGGCCCTTCAGGATCTCGATCGCGTCGGCGACGGAGGGTTCCTTGACCTGGATCGGCTGGAAGCGGCGCTCCAGCGCGGCGTCCTTCTCGATGTGCTTGCGGTACTCGTCCAGCGTGGTGGCACCGATGGTCTGGAGCTCGCCGCGGGCCAGCATGGGCTTCAGGATCGAGGCCGCATCGATGGCTCCTTCGGCGGCACCGGCACCGACCAGGGTGTGGATCTCGTCGATGAAGAGGATGATGTCGCCGCGGGTGCGGATCTCCTTGAGCACCTTTTTCAGGCGCTCTTCGAAGTCACCGCGGTAGCGGGAGCCGGCCACCAGGGACCCGAGGTCCAGGGTGTAGAGCTGCTTGTCCTTGATGGTCTCCGGCACGTCGCCGCGGACGATCGCCTGGGCCAGGCCCTCGACGACGGCGGTCTTACCGACGCCGGGCTCACCAATCAGGACCGGGTTGTTCTTGGTGCGGCGGGAAAGGACCTGCATAACGCGTTCCATTTCCTGCTCACGGCCGATCACGGGATCGAGCTTGTTCTCCCGGGCGGCCTGGGTCAGGTTGCGGCCGAACTGGTCGAGGACCACAGAGCCGGCGGGGGTGCCTTCGGCCTGTCCGGCGCCGACCCCGGCGCCGGTTGTTTCCTTGCCCTGGTAGCCGGAGAGCAGCTGGATGACCTGCTGGCGGACGCGGTTCAGGTCCGCGCCGAGCTTGACCAGCACCTGCGCCGCCACGCCTTCACCCTCGCGGATGAGGCCGAGCAGGATGTGCTCGGTGCCGATGTAGTTGTGGCCCAGCTGCAGGGCTTCGCGCAGCGAGAGCTCCAGCACCTTCTTGGCACGCGGCGTGAAGGGGATGTGGCCGGACGGGGCCTGCTGGCCCTGGCCGATGATCTCCTGCACCTGCTCGCGGACTCCGTCGAGCGAGATGCTCAGGGACTCAAGGGCTTTGGCGGCAACACCTTCACCCTCATGGATCAGGCCCAAGAGGATGTGTTCGGTACCGATGTAATTGTGGTTCAGCATGCGTGCCTCTTCTTGGGCAAGCACAACTACGCGACGGGCACGGTCCGTAAATCGCTCAAACATTTCGCCACACTCCTAGCTACGACGTACTTTGATGCTACGTGGCGGCGTTCGAGATTTGTGGCTTGTTCGCCACGGGGGAAACCTGACCGGTTGCGGGCGCCGGGACGGCGTGCCCGGCGGGAGCGGACGTTCCCTCCCGGTTACTTCCTCCCGGACCCCCGGAACGCGCCGCAGCCACGGCGCGGCGGGGGCGATTCCTGATAGTAACCGGGGAGGAACGCACGGCCCCGGCAAACGACAAAGCCCCTGCCGGACGGCAGGGGCTTCGCCTGGTGCAATTGCTCCGGCGCGGAACGGGCCGGGAGCGGAGTCGAACCTAGGAATTGGCCTTTTGGTAGGCTTCCTGAATTTCCGCCTGGATGCGGCCCCGGCTGTTTACCGCGTAGCCGTTGTCCCGCGCCCATTGACGGATTTGTGCCGAGTCTTGATTACGTCCACCCGATGCCTTGGCGCGGGGCGTCCGTCCGGCTGATGTCTTTCGCCCGTGGGCCACATACCGCTCGAGGGCCGAGCGGAGTTCTGACGCGTTGCCGGTGGAGAGGTCAATTTCATAACTGACGCCGTCCAGGCCGAACCGGACGGTTTCGTCCGCGGATCCCCCATCCAGATCATCCACGAGGATGATGTTAACTTTCTGTGCCATAAAAACTCTCTTTCCAAAAGGATGAGTATTTTAGAAAAGCAGGATGTATCTGTAAAAAGTATCCATCTTTTTATGGCCGCGCGTCAAAGCGGAATACCCCGCCAAAGAAAATCTTCGGCAGGGAATAGGGGCTTTTAGCGCTGTTCGGGGGAATGCCCATTCCCCGGGGCGGGCGACTGCCCCGTTTCGCGGGCCGCCGCCTCAGCCTGCGCCCGGGCCTCGGCCTGGCGCTCGGATTTGTCGGCGTTAAAGATCGCCTTCATGGCAAACCAGAAGATCAGCCCGACCACCAGGGACGGGAGCAGGACGGCAACGTATTCCACGATCAGTGACCTTCGGGCTTGAGCAGCGGGAACAAAATGGTCTCGCGGATGCCGGCGCCGGTGAAGAGCATGACCAGCCGGTCGATGCCGAGTCCGATGCCGCCCATCGGCGGTGCGCCGTATTCGAGGGCGCGGAGGAAGTCCTCGTCCAGCTGCATGGCCTCGACGTCGCCGGCGGCCGAGCGGCGTGACTGCTCGGTCAGGCGTTCGCGCTGGATGACAGGGTCGATCAGCTCGGAGAACGCGGTGCCGCGCTCCATGCCGCCGATAATCAGGTCCCATGCCTCGATCAGCCGGTCGTCCTCGCGGTGGTGGCGGGCCAGTGGCTGAGCCGAGGGCGGGTAGTCGTAGACGAAAGTCGGGTTGAGCAGGGTCGGTTCGACCAGTTCGCCGAACAGCTCCACCACGAGCTTCTCCGCGTCCCAGCCGGCGTCGACCTTTACCTCGTGCTTCGCGGCGATCTCCAGCAGCTCCGCGACCGGGGTTTCCGGGGTGATGTCCTGGCCCACGAAGTCGGACAGGCCCGGGTACACGGCCATCCAGGCCCAGTCGCCGTCGAGGTTGATCTCGCCGGCCTCGGTCTGCAGCACCCGGCCCACCCCGGCGGCGTCGGCGGCGTCGAGGATGATCTCCTTGATCCGGTCCGCCATGACGAACTGGTCCGCCCAGGCCTCGTAGCTCTCCAGCGTGGTGAATTCGGGGCTGTGCGTGGAGTCGACGCCTTCGTTGCGGAAGACTCGGCCCATGTCGTAGACCCGATCGATCCCGCCGACGACGGTGCGCTTGAGGTACAGCTCGGTGGCGATGCGCAGCGTCATCTTCTGGTCGAAGGCGTTCATGTGCGTCTCGAACGGGCGGGCCGTGGCGCCGCCGTGCACCAGCTGCAGCATCGGGGTTTCCACCTCGACGTAGCCCTGGCGGTGCAGGGTCTCGCGGATGGAACGGGTGATGGCGGCCCGGGTGTAGACCATTTCTCGGGCCTCGTCGCGGACGATCAGGTCAACGTAGCGCTGGCGGACACGGGTTTCCTCGTTCAGCTCCGCGTGCAGCACGGGCAGCGGACGCAGCGCCTTGGATGCCATGGTCCAGGATTCGGCCATGACCGACAGCTCGCCGCGGCGCGAGGAGATGACCTCGCCCTTGATGAAGACGTGGTCGCCGAGGTCGACGAGGGCCTTCCAGTCCGCGAGCGCCTCCTCGCCGATGTTGGCCAGGCTGAGCATGACCTGCAGCCGGACGGCCTTGCCGTCGAGGCCGCCCTCCTGGAGGGTGGCGAAGCAGAGCTTGCCGGTGTTACGGATGAACACGATGCGGCCGGTGACCCCGACGACGTCGCCGGTGGTCTCGTCGGCCACGAGGTGCCCATATTTTTCGCGGATCTCCGTCAGCGAGTGGGTGCGCTCGACTCCCACCGGGTACGCCTCGATGCCGCGCTCGATCAGCTTGGCACGCTTCTCCATGCGGACCAGCGTCTGCTCGCTGGCGTCGGAGTGCTCGTCGTTGTTCGGGGCGGGGGTGTTTTGGGAAGTCACAATCCCCAAGTTTACCGGGCATCCGGCCGCCGCCGGTGCGCCGGGGGCGGGAACGGGCCGGGAATAGACTTCCAACTATGGAGACGTGGACGATTCGGACCGACGACGGCGGCGGACACCTGGAGCTGCACAGCTTCCGGGAACCGGCGCAGCCGGCGGCTCCGGGCCGTTTGCGCACCGGCCGGGGCCGCGTCCCGGGGCCGACGGCGGCGCGCCCGACGGCCGGCCAGGAACCGGCGGCCGGCGTCGTGCTGGTGCACGGAACCCTGGTGACCGATGCGCTGTACCGGCCGTTCGCCCGGAACCTGAGCCGCCTCCTGGGCCGCCCGGTGCATTGCTACAACCGGCGGGGACGCGCCGGGTCCTCCCCGCAGCCGGCGGATTATTCGGCGGCGACGGAGGTGGCCGATCTGGCCTCGGTGCTCCGGCAGACCGGCTCCACGGACGTGTTCGCGCACAGTTACGGCGGCTTCGTCGCGCTGCAGGCCGCGCGCAGCGTACCGATCCGCCGGCTGGTGACCTACGACGCGGCCGTGTCCCTGGCCGGGAGCCTGACCAGCCGGTGGCGGCCGGAACTGGAGCGGTCGGTGGCGGCGGGGGAACTGGACCAGGCCTGGGCCCTGCTGGTGCAGGGGCTGGAAACGGCGGGACCGGTCTCGAAGCTGCCGCTGGGCGCCCTGCGGATGCTCAGCATCCTCTCCGCCCGGACCCCGCTGGGCGGACAGATGCGCGAGCTGCTGCCGACGGCGGTGACGGAGATGCGCGCCGTGCTGGCCGCCGACGCCGAACTGGCCGACTTTGCCGGCGTCACCACGCCGGCGCTGCTGCTGACCGGGGGCTGGTCTCCGGGCTACTTCGCCGAGACGGGACGGCAGCTGGCGGCGGCGGTCCCCGCAATGGAGTTTGGGGTGGTGCCCGGCCAGCTGCACGAAGGGCCGCTGCGCCCCGCGAACCGCCGGCTCGCCCTGGCTGCGGCTCGGTTCCTGATGGACGGCGCCCGCCGGCCAACCCGCACCGGCCCGCATCGGCGGTTGCGGCCGGCCCGCTGACTTCTGGCACTAGAATCGGGGGCGACCTCCCTCGAAAGGACCCCCTTGGCCAAGCTCTACTTCCGCTACGGAGCGATGAACTCCGGCAAGTCGACGGGCCTGCTGCAGGCCGCGTTCAATTACGAGGAGCGCGGACAGAGGGTGTTGCTGGCCAAGCCGGACATCGACACCAAGGGTGACGCCGACGTCGTGTCCCGGCTGGGCATGACCCGCTCGGTGGATTTCCTGATCCCGGCGGGCGCCTCCGCCCGGGACCTGTTCCAGGCCCAGGCGCACGGTGACGACCCGGACGCGCTGCTGCAGCACGTGGACACTCCCCCGGTGGCATGCCTGCTGGTGGACGAGGCCCAGTTCCTTGAACCCGAGCAGGTCGATGACCTGTTCCGGATTGCCGTGCTGGATAACGTCCCGGTCCTGGCCTACGGCATCCGCACCGATTTCCGTACCCGGGCCTTTCCCGGCTCGCTCCGCCTGCTGGAAATCGCGCACACCCTCGAAGAGCTCAAGACCATCTGCCGTTGCGGCCGGAAGGCCATTTTCAACACCCGGCGGATCGGCGATGAGGTGGTCTTCGACGGCGACCAAGTGGCCATCGACGGGCAGGACGCCTGGTACGAATCGCTCTGCGGCTCCTGCTACCTGGAAATCTCCGGCGGGCGGCTGGGCGGCTAGCCTCTGCGCGGCGCGGGCCGCCGCCGGTTTACTGGGCAGTACCGGGTGCCTCGGCTAGGCTCGAAGCATGACCCGCGAGAATATCAGAACCCCCGATGGCGGGACCCTTGAGCTTTTCAGCACGGGCGCGGAGCTGGCGGCGGCGGGTTCCGGCGTCGTCGTCGTCCCGGCGTCGATGGTGACCGCCGCGGACTACACCCGTTTCGCCCAGAAGCTCAGCGCGTCGCTCGGGCGCCCGGTGCACACCTTCAACCGGCGCGGCCGCGGATCCTCGTCGCCGCAGCCGGAGGACTACACGCTGGACGTGGACATCCGGGACCTGGACGCGGTGATGAAACATACCGCCAGCACCGACGTGTTCGGGCACAGCTTCGGCGGCGCGGTGGCGCTGCACGCGGCGCGCACCCTGCCGGTGGAACGGCTGGCTGTCTATGACCCCGCGGTATCCGTGAACCACAGTGTCACGGCCGACTGGACCGACGAGTATGAGCGCCTGACCGCGGCGGGCGACGACGACCGCGCCCTCGCCGTCCTGGTCCGCGGCCTGGAAACCGGCAGCGCCCTGTCCCGGATGCCGTTGTCCATGCTGACGCTGGCGAACAAGCTCACCGCCGGCACCCCTGTGGGCAAGCAGCTGCGCGAGCTGATGAAGACCGGCGTGCGGGAGATCAAGGCGATCATCGCCGCCGACATGCCGGCCGAACCGTTCCTGGAGCTGCCGCTGGAGACGCTGATCATTGTGGGCGAGAAGAGCCCGGCGTACTTCGGCGTCGCCTGCGCCCAGATCCATGACGTGCTCTCCGGCTCCAGCTACACGATCCTGCCCGGCATGGGCCACGACGGCGTGAACAAGGCGCCGGAAAAGCTGATCACCGAGCTCAGCGAGTTCTTCGCCGGCTGACGCGCGAACGGACACTTGGGGCCCTCCGGGGAGGGCCCCAAGTGTCCGTTCGCGCGAGGGGAAGCCGCTTAGTGGCCGCCGGGGGCTGCCGCGCCGTCGGTCTTGCGCATCAGCACGGACAGGACGACGGCGGCCAGCGCTATCCCGGCCGCGGTGAGGAACGCCGCGTGCATTCCGGCGACGAGGCCGGCGGCCGCGGAGACGGCGGCGAAGATCGAGACCAGCAGGGCCGTCCCGGCCGCGCCTGCGACCTGCTGCAGGGTGCTCATGATGGCCGAACCGTGCGAGTACAGGTGCGGCGGCAGCGGGTTCAACCCGGTGGTGAAGGCCGGGGTGAACAGCAGGGCCAGGCCCAGGCTCAGCGCCACGTGCAGGCCAATGATCCAGCCGACCGGAGTCCCCGCGTCCAGCCGGGAGAACTGCCAGAGCGCCAGCACCATCAGCGTTGAGCCGGTGACGGTCAGCGGCAGCGGGCCCACCCGGTCGAAGAGCCGTCCGATCACCGGGCCGAGCAGGCCCATCGCGAGGCCGCCGGGGAGCAGGACCAGCCCCGTCTCGAGCGACTTCAGGCCGCGGATCTCCTGCAGGTACAGGGGCAGCAGGATCACGGCGCCGAACAGGGCGATCATGGCCACCACCAGCAGAAGGATGGAGACTGTGAACATCCGGAAGCGGAAAGCGCGCAGGTCCAGTAGCGGCGCCTCCCGTTTCTGCAGCCGCAGCTGGCGCAGCACGAACGCCAGCAGCGCCACGACGCCGATGCCCAGCGCCACCACCGCGGGCGCCGCCGCGCCGCCCTTGCCGCCGATCTGGCTCAGCCCGTAGACGACGCCGCCGAAGGCCGGGACGGTGAGGACGACGGAGAGCGCATCGAGCCGGGTCTTCTCGTTCTCGCCGATGTTCCGCAGGAATTTCGCGCCGATGGCGAAGGCGAGCAGCGCGATCGGCAGCACGAACACGAACATGAACCGCCAGGAGAAGTGCTGCAGGATCAGCCCGGACACGGTCGGGCCCATGGCCGGCGCCACGGAGATGGCGATGGAGACGTTGCCCATCACCGCGCCGCGGCGCGAGACCGGCACGAGGGTCAGGATGGTGGTCATCAGCAGCGGAAGCATGATCGCGGTCCCGCCGGCCTGCACAATCCTGGCCAGCAGCAGCACCTCGAAGCCGGGGGCGAGGGCCGCCAACAGCGTCCCGGCGGAGAACAGCCCCATCGCCAGCATGAAGACCGCCCGGGTGGAGAGCCGCTGCAGGATGAACCCGGTGGTCGGGATCACCACCGCCATGGTCAGCATGAAGCCGGTCGACAGCCACTGCACCGTGGGGGCGTCCACCCGTAGGTCGGCCATCAGCCGCTGCAGGGCGACGTTCATGATCGTCTCGTTGAGGATCACCACAAAGGTGGCCACCAGCAGCGTCGCGATGACGGTGACCGACTGCGGGGAGAGCTTCTCCGGACCGGCCGCCGGGGCCGTCCCGACGGCGGACGGACGGGTGGCCTGCGTGGCGGGCACGCGATCGCTGGTCGCGGCTTGCGAGGTATCTGGAGGCATGACTTTTCCGCTCGGGGTTGGTGGGGTTTTAGGCGCGGCGGCGCGGCCTAAGGTGCAACCAATCGGTTAGGCGACTAATTCCCTGCGCCGGAGAGCCCAGCATTAAACCTGGCTGGCAGGGCCCTAAGTGTCCGTTCGCGCGGGCACGCAGGGCCTTAAGTGTCCGTTCGCGCGGGCACGCAGGGCCGCAAGTGTCCGTTCGCGCGGGTGCCGGCTAGGAGTCCAGCGGCACGTTGTCGATCAGCCGCACCGGGCCCACCCGGGCGGCGATAAGCGCCAGCCCTTCGCCGCGGAACGGGGTCTCGCGGCAGTTTTCGGCAAGCGGTTCCAGCGTGTGCGGGTCGACGACCTCGAAGTAGTCCAGTTCCACGAGCGGCTGGGACTCCACGAGCGCCCGGGCCGAGTCCAGGTCCAACGGTTCATGGGCGTTGGCGCGGTCCTCGACCAGCCGCAGGGCGCGGGACAGCACCAGGGCCGCCTCACGTTCCTCGGGTGAGAGGAAGCGGTTGCGGCTGGAGAGGGCCAGCCCGTCCGCGGACCGGACGATCGGCACCGGCACGATCTCCACCGGAAAGTTCAGGTCCGCGACCATCCGCTGGACCAGGGTCAGCTGCTGGGCATCCTTCTGGCCGAAATAGGCCCGGTAGGCGGCCTCGCCGAGGGCGGGCTGCCCGTAATGCAGCAGCTTCGCCACCACGGTCAGGGCGCCGTCGAAGTGGCCGGGCCGGGACGCGCCCTCCCACTTGTCCGCCAGTGCGCCCGAGGTGATCCGCACCATCGGTTCCCCGCCGGGATAGACCTCCTCCACCGCGGGGGCGAAGGCCAGGTCCACGCCCTCGGCCTCGAGCAGCGCCAGGTCCGCGTCCAGGGTCCGCGGGTAGCGCTCCAGGTCCACGGCCTCGCCGAACTGCAGCGGGTTGACGAAGATGCTGGCCACCACGACGTCGTTCTGGGCGACGGCGGTGCGCGCCAGGCTGGCGTGCCCCTCGTGCAGGGCGCCCATGGTGGGTACGAGGCCTTGGGAGGTTCCGCGCTTCTCGGCCAGCAGCCGGCCGCTCTCGGCGCGCAGCTCGGCAGCCGTGGTCACAAGCTGGATTGCCATCTCAGCGTCCTTCCTCGGGCAGCGGCCCATCGGTGTCGGGGCTGCCCAGCGCCCGGCCGATGTCCTCGACCTGGCCCGGCTTCAGTTGCCCGCGGTGTCCTGCCCGCCGGGCCGTGGCCCGGGCCATGGCCAGGTAGGCCTCCAGAATATCGCCGCCGGCGCCGCCGTCGAGTTCGCGCAGCGCCGCCGAATGCGCGGCAACGGTGCCGGCGTCACCGCGGGCAACCGGGCCGGTCAGCGCCGATTCACCGGAGGCGAGCGCGTTTTCCAGGCTGGCGCGCAGGAGCGGGCCCAGCATGCGGTCCGGTGCCTCGACGCCCACGGTGCGCAGCAGTTCCGAGGCCTGCGCCACCAGGGTCACGAGATGGTTGGAGCCGTGGGCCAGGGCCGCGTGGTAGAGCGGGCGGTCCCCCTCGGCGATCGGCACCGGTTCGGCGCCCATCTCCACCACCAGGGCCTGCGCGATCGGCAGCATGGCCGGGTCGGCCGTGACGCCGAAGCTGCAGTCCAGCAGCCGGGTCAGGTCCAGGCTCATCCCGGTAAAGGTCATGGCGGGATGCAGCGCCAGCGGGATCGCGCCGGCCGCGCGCACCGGGTGCAGGATGCCGACGCCGAAGCGCCCCGAGGTGTGCGCCACGAGCTGGCCGGGCTGCCAGGCGCCCAGTTTCGCGAGGCCGTCCACCAGCGGGCCGAGGGCGTCATCCGGAACCGCCAGCAGTACCAGTTCAGTCCGTTCCACGATGTCCTGCACCTCCAGCACCGGAACGCCCGGCAGCAAGGTTTCGGCGCGTTCCCGGCTGGCGTCGGACACGGCGGAAACCCCGACGACGGCGTGCTCGGCGGCGCGCAGGGCGGCGCCCAGGACGGCTCCGACCTTTCCGGCACCGATGATTCCGACGCCGAGGCGTCCTGGCTTAGCCATACTGCGGCCCTTCCTGTGGTTCGGGGTGGTGGGTGGCGGGCTGCCGGGGAGCGGCGGCGAGCCAGTGTTCGCTTGTCTGCCGTTTCCGGGCGGACCGGGCGCGGGCGGCTTGTGCGTCAAGCAGGGCCCTGCCTTCGTCCAGCCCCGCCTGCACCAGACGCGGCGCGACCGGTCCGGCCGTGGTGTGCAGGATCAGGTCCGCCACCCGGAACCGGCGGGCGATCGGCCCCTGCTGCAGCGCGAGGGACTGGGTCCGCTGGTGCGGGACCAGGACCAGGTGGCGCCACCAGCGGCCGGAGCGGATCAGCAGGGCGGTGTCCGTGGCGGTAAAGCCGTTGCGGCGCCAGCCCAGCGGGGCGAGCAGCCGCGCCCGCCGCGGGGTGGTGACGAAATCGCCGTCGGACGCTGCGCCCGGACCGGACGGCCCGCCGGAGCCGGGTGCCAGCCCGGTCAGCCCGGCGGTGAAGACGCGGACGGGGTCCGGGGTGCCCGGATCGGGCAGGACCGCGGCCAGCATAGTGAACACGTCCGCCAGGGTCCCGACGGGCAGCAGGGTGGTGCGGGCGGCGCCGTCGGCGTTGCCGCCGGTCCCGTAGCCGGCCACGTTGACCTGCATCCGGTACCAGCCGAAGATCCGCCACAGCGGCGGCTGGCTGATCCGCAGGGCCTGGATCCGGCCGGGCGGCAGGGTCTGGGCCTGGGTATCGAGCAGGCCGTAACGGAGCCGGAGGCCGTCACGGGAAGCGGCGGCGGTGAAGTTGTAGCCCTTGGTGAAGGAGTTCCAGTACGCCGCGGCCATGCCCAGGCCGGCCGGGATCAGGTACAGGAAAAAGCCGCGGTTCTCGGTCAGGGCGGACAGCAGCACCGAGGCGGCGGCGCCGAGAATGATCACCACGCTTTGCTCGCTCAGCACGAGCGAGCCGGCCAGCCGGGCCGGCGGCACGCTCAGGAGCCCGCGCTCCGGCGCCTCCGCCAGGCCCCGGTGCGGCCCGGGCGAGGCGTCGTCCGCCGCGGGTTGCCCGGCGGCGTGGTCCGCCGTGCCGGGCACCGGCACACCGCGGCCGGACTGGTCGGAACCGGGCTGGTCGGAACCGGACGCCGGCGGGGCTGGCGCAGCGGGCGGTCCGCCGGCGGCGCTGGCGAGGATGGCGGCGCGCAGCCTGCGCGCCTCGTCCACCGGCAGGTACGCCAGGTGCACGGCCGACTGGCCGGCGTCGGCGACTTCGAACCGGAGCTCCGCGAGGCCGAAGATCCGGGCCAGCAGCGGCTGCACGACGTCGATTGCCTGGACCCGGTCCAGCCGTGCCTGGCGCTGCTGTTTGAACAGGAAGCCGGTGTTGACGCGCACGTACCCGTCGGCCACCCGGTAGCGGGTGAAATACCAGGTCAGCACAAAGCCGGCGACGGTCAGCAGCAGCACGGCCCCGCCGCCGAGCAGCAGCCATGGCGCGCGCCCGGCGAACCGGTCGTCGACGACGGGCCGGCCCTGGAGCAGCCGTTCGAAGGCGTCGCGGCCGAAGAAGACGAACATCGCCGCCAGCGCCACCCAGCCCCGGATGAACGGCGACGCCGGGTGCACGCGCTGCCAGCCGTCCTGCGCGGCCGTCACGAAGCCACCGTCACTGCGCGGCCGTCACAGCCCGGCCAGCCGGGCCTCGCCGCGGGCGGACAGCTGCTCGCGCAGCCGCGCCCCTTCGCCGGCGGGCAGTCCGGGGATCTGGGCGCCGGTGCCGGCCGAGGCGGTGTGGAGTTTGAGCGTGCACAGGCCCAGTCCCCGCTCCACCGGGCCGGCACCGATGTCCACGTACTGCATGCGGCCGTAGGGCACGACGAGCACGCGCTGGAAGAAGATCCCGCGCCGGATCAGCAGGTCATCCTCGCGTTCGGCGTAGCCGATCGCGCGTACCTGGCGCGGGATGAGCACCAGCCGCCAGAGCGCCGCCAGCAGGGCAGCTGCCGGCAGCGCCGCGGCGGCCCACAGCGGCGGCCAGCGCCATACCCCGTTGAGCACCAGCAGCAGCGGCACCGACAGGACGGCGACGGCGATGAAGTTCGCCAGCGCCCAGCCCGCCATCCGGACGGTGACATAGCGCGGGGAAACCCGCAGCCACGCGACCCCGGGCGGATCAATCGCCTCGGTACGCATATTCGCCCTCGGCCGTGGGCTTGCCGCGTTTGCCCGGCATACCGGGGGTCCCGTCGGCGTCGCCGTCCTCGGGTGGAATCCGGCAGAACCGCTCCACCACCAGGCCCACCACCATCATCGCGAGTCCGCCGCCGGCCATGGACAACGTCTCCCACGTGAGGGGCTGCCCGCTGCGCACCGGCCACAGCCGCAGCTGGTCCAGGAAGATTCCGGCATGCCAGCCCAGCAGCACCGTCCCGGTGTACGCGCAGGCCTGGGCCAGGACCAGGGTCCAGGCGGCCAGGATCGGGTTGAGCAGCTTCTTTTTCTTGCCGTTGCGCCAGCGCAGCACCCGGATACCGAGGATCAGCGTCAGCACCACGATCACGCCCATGGTGATCAGGCCGGTGAGCGGCAGCACCGGGGTGTCCAGGCCGTAACGGCCGGCAACCAGGGCGGCGAGCCAGCCGAGGCCGGCCAGCACGGCGCCGATGAGCAGCAGCAGGAGCGGGTTGATCAGCTTCACGGCGCCTCCACCGCTCCGGCGGCGCCCTTGAGGTCCTCGAAGCCGTCAAACGGGGCGAGGTCCGGGAAATCGGCGGCCCGGACCGCAAGCTCGGCGACCCGCTCGCCATTGAGTTCCGCCGCAGGGTCGATCAGTGACCACGGGTACAGCACGAATGCCCGTTCCGCGGCGCGCGGGTGCGGCAGCGTCAGGTCGGGGTCGGCGCTGACCACGTCGCCGTAGGTGATGATGTCGACGTCGAGGGTCCGCGGGCCCCAGTGGACCTCACGGACGCGCAGGTGCTTCTGCTCCACCGTGTGGCAGTGCCGCAGCAGTTCAGCCGGCGACAGCGACGTTTCGACGGCGATCACCATGTTCAGGAAGTCCGGCTGGCCGGGCGGGCCTCCCACGGCCTTGGTCTGCACGATCGGCGAGATGGCCAGCAGCCGGACCTCCGGCGGGTCAACGAAGTCGGCGACGGCGGCGGAGAGCGTGTCGTTGCGTTCCCCGAGGTTGCTGCCGAGCGCGATCACGGCGCGGGTGAAGGGCGCGGAGGGGTTCATGGCCGTTCCCGGTGCACGCTGACGGACACGTCGCCGAAGTCGACGTCAATGGGGGCCTGCGGTTTGTGCACGGTAACGTCCACCGCCGCGAGCGGGAAGCGCCGCAGCAGGTCCTCGGCGATCCGCACGGCCAGGGCCTCGATCAGGTTCAGCGGTGTCCCGGTGATCCAGCCGCGGATGCACTCGGCGACCTCGCCGTAGTGCGCGGTGTCCCGCACGTCATCGGACGCGGCCGCCGGGCCGAAGTCCAGGTGCAGCACCGCGTCGACGACGAACGGCTGGCCGTCCCGGCGTTCGAAGTCGAACACCCCGTGGTGTCCGACGGCAGTGACGCCGCTTAGCGTGATCCGGTCCATAGCCGCGGCCTCAGCTGTGGCCGGCGGCCGGCGCCGCGGGGCGGGGAACCGGCGCGATGCGGGCGGCGACCTTGACGGCGTCGAGGCTGGAGGAGACGTCGTGCACCCGGACCGCCCAGGCGCCGCGGAGGGCGCTGATGGCGGTCACGGCAGCGGTCGCGGCGTCGCGTTCGGCGGGGGCCGCCGCCTTGCCGGCGACGGTCAGGAGGCTGCCCAGGAAGCGCTTCCGGGAGGCTGCGACCAGGACGCGGTGGCCCATGGCCTGCAGCACCTCGATGTTCTGCAGCAGTTCCCAGTTCTGCGCCTCGTTCTTGGCAAAACCCAGGCCGGGGTCGAGGATGATCTGCTCCGGCGTGGCCCCGGCGGCGTACAGCTTGTCCCGGATCCCGGCGAGCTCGGCGGCGACCTCGCCCGCGACGTCGGTGTAGTCGGCGAGCGAGTCCATGGTGTTGGCGTCACCGCGGCGGTGGGTGAGGATGTACGGCGCCTCGCTGCGCGCCACCAGCTCCACCATGGCCGGTTCGATGGTGAGGCCGGAGACGTCGTTGATGATGGCGGCACCGGCGGCCAGGGCTGCCTCGGCGGTGGCCGCATGGGTGGTGTCGATGCTCACCAGGGCTCCGGCCTTGACCAGCGCCTCGATCACGGGCAGCACCCGCTGCTGTTCCTCCTCAACACTGACCTCGGCGGCGCCGGGCCGGGTGGATTCCCCGCCGACGTCGATGATGTCGGCGCCGGCGTAGTACATCCGCAGGCCGGCGGCGACGGCGGAATCCGCGGTGGCGTGCCGGCCGCCGTCGCTGAACGAATCCGGGGTGACGTTGAGGATCCCCATCACCAGCGTCCGGTCCGTGGGCAGGTCCTTGAAGGCGGCCGCCGGGCGCGGTTTGCGCAGCACGGGCAGCGGCGAGGTGGCGGGCCCGGTTCCGGGGGCGGCGGCGAGGGAATCCATTGTGTGTCTTTCTTACCTTCCGAGGATGAGGCTCATGGCTTCGGCGCGGGTGGCCGGGTCATGCAGCTGCCCGCGGACCGCGCTGGTCACGGTCTTCGCGCCGGGCTTGCGGATGCCGCGCATCGACATGCAGAGGTGTTCGCATTCGACGACGACGATCGCGCCGCGCGGCTTGAGGTGGGTCACCAGGGCCTCGACGATCTGGGTGGTCAGCCGTTCCTGGACCTGCGGGCGGCGGGCGTACATGTCGACCAGCCGGGCCAGCTTGCTCAGCCCCGTCACCTTCCCGTCATGGGAGGGGATGTAGCCGACGTGGGCCACCCCGTGGAAAGGGACGAGGTGGTGCTCGCAGGTCGAGTAGAACGGGATGTCCTTGACCAGAACGAGTTCCTCGTGGTCCAGGTCGAAGGTCGTTGCGAGGATCTCGGCGGCGTCGTGGTGCAGCCCGGCGAACATTTCCGCGTAGGCGTTGGCCACCCGTTTCGGGGTGTCCTGCAGGCCGCCGCGGTCCGGGTCTTCGCCGATGGCGAGCAGGATCTCGCGCACCGCGGCCCGGATCCGGGGGCGGTCCACCTTGCTGGAGGGCTGGCCCGGTACCCCCGCCGTCTCGGCGGAGAAGGCGCCGGCGGTGGCGGGAACGTCGTCGTCGTCGAAAAAGGAAGTCACAGCAGAAGCCTAGCCGGGATGGACGTCAGGCCCGATATCCGTAACGCCCTCCTGGAAGGACTCCTGTCCGGGCACGCCCTGGGCGTGCGGCGGGCGGGTATCCAGCGGCTCCTCGAGCCGGGCTTCCTTGGCTTCCTCCTGGGCCTCGCGTTCGGCCTTCTCGCGGCGGGATTCCACCGGACCGACACCCAGGATGGGGCGGCTTTCCTTCGACAGCCAGATCTCGCGGAAGTCGCGCTTGCGGATGTCCGAGAAGACCTGCGCGATCTCGTTCTGGTTCAGCGTCTCGCGTTCGAGCAGTTCCACCGCGAGGCGGTCCAGGATGTCGCGGTTCTCGGTGAGGATCGCGTACGCCTCGTCGTGGGCGCCCTCGATCAGGCGGCGCACTTCCTCGTCCACGACGTAGGCGATCTGGTCCGAGTAGTTACGCTCGTGGCCGGCGTCGCGGCCCAGGAACGGCTCGCCGCCGCCCTGGCCGAGCCGCACGGCGCCCACGCGCTCACTCATGCCGAACTCGGTGACCATCTTGCGGGCGATGCCGGTGGCCTTCTCGATGTCGTTCGAGGCACCGGTGGACGGGTCGTGGAAGACGAGTTCTTCGGCGACCCGGCCGCCCATGGCGTAGGCCATCTGGTCCAGCAGTTCGTTGCGGGTCACGGAGTACTTGTCGTTCTCCGGGACCACCATGGTGTAGCCGAGGGCGCGCCCGCGCGGCAGGATGGTGATCTTGGTGACCGGCGCGGAGTTGCGCAGCGCCGCGGCGACCAGGGCGTGGCCGCCCTCGTGGTAGGCGGTGACCTTGCGCTCGTGTTCCTTCATGACCCGGCTGCGCTTCTGCGGGCCGGCCATGACACGGTCGATCGCCTCGTCCAGCGCCCGGTCATCGATCAGGTTGGCGTTGGAGCGGGCCGTGAGCAGCGCGGCCTCGTTCAGGACGTTGGCCAGGTCCGCGCCGGTGTAGCCGGGGGTCTTCTTCGCCACGGCTTTCAGGTCGACGCCGGGAGCCATGGGCTTGCCCTTGGCGTGGACCTTGAGGATCTGGTCGCGGCCGATCAGGTCCGGGGCTTCGACCGAGATCTGGCGGTCGAAGCGGCCGGGGCGCAGCAGGGCCGGGTCGAGCACGTCCGGGCGGTTCGTCGCTGCGATCAGGATGACGTTGGTCTTGACGTCGAAGCCGTCCATCTCGACCAGCAGCTGGTTGAGGGTCTGCTCGCGCTCGTCGTTGCCGCCGCCGATGCCGGCGCCGCGGTGGCGGCCGACGGCGTCGATCTCATCGACGAAGATGATGGCCGGCGAGTTCGCCTTGGCCTGCTCGAAGAGGTCGCGGACGCGGGAGGCGCCGACACCGACGAACATCTCCACGAAGTCGGAGCCGGAGATGGAGAAGAACGGTACCCCGGCCTCACCGGCGACAGCGCGGGCCAGCAGCGTCTTGCCGGTGCCGGGAGGGCCGTAGAGCAGCACGCCCTTGGGGATCTTGGCCCCGACGGCCTGGAATTTAGCGGGTTCCTGGAGGAATTCCTTGATCTCCTGGAGTTCCTCAACGGCCTCGTCGGCGCCGGCGACGTCGCTGAAGGTCACCTGCGGCATGTCCTTGTTGACCATCTTGGCCTTGGACTTGCCGAACTGCATGACCTTGGAACCGCCGCCCTGCATGCGGGAGAGGAGGAACCAGAAGAGGACGCCCAGCAGCAGCACGGGGACCAGCAGGGAGAACAGCCCGGAGAACCAGTTGCTCTCGACAGGCTGGTCGGTGAAACCGCTCGGCGGCTTCGCCGCGGTCACGGCCTTGACGACGTCCTCAGCGCGGGCGTTGACGAAGTAGAACTGGACGTTTTTGCCCTTGTTCTGGCCGTCCATCTGGAAGTCGTCCTTCAGGACCAGGTCCACGCGGTTCTCGGCGTCGAAAATCTTGGCCTGTTCGACCTTGCCGGAGGACAGCTGCGCGAGGCCGGCATCAGTGTCGATCCGCACCGAGCCGCCCGGGGCGAGCGTGGCAAAGGCCAGCAGGAGCATGCCGATAACAACGACAATCCAGATGCCCGGGCCCTTGAAGAAACTCTTAGCTTTCATCTGATCGGGGGCTGGCCCCGTCCCTCCTGGTAGTGCTGCACGGCGACCGTTCTGCGCGCGTGTGGTGCTGCGTCAGGTTATAGCTATACACCGTCGCACAGACTCACGCACGGTCAGGGGCAAAAGTTCCCTGTGGGCGTAGCGGGGCGCCGGGCGGCCGCGGAACAGGCAGGCGGCCCGGGCGTCCGGGAGCCGCGGTCCCGCGTGCGGGCGGCCTGGTTCCGACGCCGGCGGGAGGGCCGCCGGGGCGGCCGGCCTCCGGTTTATTCGTAGACGTGCGGGGCCAGGGTGCCCACGAAGTCCAGGTTGCGGTACTTCTCGGCGTAGTCCAGGCCGTAGCCGACGACGAACTCGTTCGGGATGTCGTAGCCGACGTACTTGACGTCGATCTGGACCTTGGCGGCGGTGGGCTTGCGGAAAGCGGTGCAGATTTCCACGGAGGCGGGGCCGCGGGACTCCAGGTTGGTCTTGAGCCAGGACAGCGTCAGGCCGGAGTCGATGATGTCCTCGACGATGAGGACGTGCTTGCCCAGCAGGTCGGTGTCAAGGTCCTTGAGGATCCGAACCACGCCGGAGGACTGCGTGCCGGAGCCGTAGGAGGAGACGGCCATCCAGTCCATCGACACGTGGCTGTGCAGTGCCCGGGCCAGGTCGGCCATGACCATGACCGCGCCCTTGAGCACGCCGACGATCAGCAGCTCGCGGCCCTCGTAGTCCTTGTCGATCTGGGCAGCCAGCTCGGTGATCCGGGTCCGGATCTGCTCCTTCGAGTACAGAACGTGCTTGAGGTCTGCCTGGACGTCGTTTGAATCCACGAATGGCTCCTGTGTAGATGCGGGTGCGGCTATTCTTGGGGCGGCTTTTGAGGCCGGAATACAAGCTTCCCACAGCGGGCGCCCTCTCGGGGAACGCCGCCTGGGCCGGAGCGCTCCGCCGCGGACAGCTGGGCGAGCGAGAGCCGGTAGACGCTCACGCCGCCGGGCAGCTCCACCGGCCCCGCCGATCCCTGCCGGCGCAGCAGCGCCTCGGCGGCCAGCAGCCGCTTGTAGCTGGGCTGTTGCCCGCCGACGGCGGCGGCGGCCTTCGCGATTACGCGGAACCTGATCGCCGCCGGCAGCTCGCGCAGCCCGGCCTCGGGCAGGCTGAGCTCCGCGCCGGACCATTCCTGCAGGCGCAGGTACGTGGTGTTGGCCACATCCTCGAGGTAGTCGGCGTCCAGTTGCAGGATGGATGCGGTCCTGGCGAGCGACTCCGCGACGCCGGGACCGAGCTTGTCTTCCAGCATGGGCAGCACCTCCACCCGGGTCCGGGACCGGGCGAAGGCGGGGTCCTGGTTGCTCGGGTCGTGCCACGGGTCCAGCCCTTCAGCGGCGCAGATGTCGAGGGTCTCGGCCCGGCGCAGTTCCAGGAACGGCCGCATGAGGCGGCCGCGGACCGGCCGCATGCCCGCGAGCGAGCGGGTGCCCGAGCCGCGGGCCAGGCCCAGCAGGACCTGCTCTGCCTGGTCGTCCAGGGTGTGGCCGAGCAGGATGGCGTCGGCCCCGGTGTCGTCGGCGGCGGCGTCGAGGGCTGCGTGGCGGGCGTCCCGGGCGGCGGCTTCAGGCCCCATCCCGGTGGGCGCGACGTCGACGGTCCTGACCTGGACCGGGTCGAGGCCCAGGCCGCGGAGCACCTCGGCGGTGGCCGCGGCCACGTCGGCGGAGCCGGGCTGCAGCCGGTGGTCCACCACGACGGCGCCGATGGAGACGGGGTGTCCGTCGACGTGGCCGCGGCGGGCGAAGTAGGCGGCAACGGCTGCGAGCGCGAGCGAGTCCGGGCCGCCGCTGCAGGCCACGAGCACCCGTTCGGGGTAGCCGGCGCCGGCGAGCGCGTCCCGGAGCAGCTTCCGCGCCTTGCCGACGACGGGCGCCAGCCGGCCGGGCCGCCGTCGTGCTCCGGACGCTGCCGGCAGGCCGGGGCCGGTGGTGTCCGGCACGGGCTAGAGGCCCATCCGCTCGAGCCACAACTTCGGGTCGTGGATCTCGGGCTCGGTGGGCAGGTGGCCGGCTTCTTCCCAGACCCGGTTGAACCCGTCCATCCCGGCGGCGTCGACCACTTGGCGGACGAATTTCGAGCCGTCGCTGTACTGGCGCATCTTCGCGTCGAGGCCCAGCAGGCTGCGGATGAACTTCTCGACCGCCCCGCGGTCCTTGCCGCGGGCGTTGAACCGCTGCCGGATGGTCTTGACCGAGGGGACGATGCTGGCATCCACCGCATCCATGACCACATTGGCGTGGCCCTCGAGCAGGCTCATGACGGCGGTGAGGTGCGAGATCGCGGCCCTCTCCTCCGGGTCCTGCAGCAGGTCGAGGATGGCTCCCCGGCCCGGGGCGGACCCGGGCGCTGAGCGGTCCTTGAGGGATTTCGCGGCCGCCGCGGCGCGTTCCATGATCGAATCGACGTTGCCGAGCAGGTGTCCGCTGAGGCCCTCGATCTGGTCCAGCATGTGGTGGCGCAGCCACGGGGCAGCGGCGAACTGCACGCGGTGGGTCTGTTCGTGCAGGCACACCCAGAGCCGGAAGTCTTCGGGCGCGACGTTGAGCTCGCGTTCGACCGAGATGATGTTGGGGGCCACCAGCAGCAGCCGGCCGGCGGCGGGGGCGGTGGAGTTCGGGGCCAGCGCGGCGAACGGGTCGTACTGGCCGAGGACCTTGCTGGAGAGAAACGCCAGGATCGCGCCCAGCTGGCCGCCGGTGATCGCACCGCTGACGCTTGCGGCGCCCGGGCCGACCGTCCCGCGCCGGCCCTCAAGCATCTTTTCAATCGCGGGCTGGAGCATCACGGCGAAGCTCTGCGTGTTTGCCTTTGCCCATGACGCCCGGTCCACCACCAGAACGGAGGAGTCGCGCAGGTCGCGCGCCGCCTCAAGCCGGGTGATGTCGTGGACGTGCGGCACGGAGATGTCCGCCATCAGGCGCAGGTTGTCGACGGCGGCGCCGATCTCCCCGGCGCTGAGCACCGGACCGGGCGGGGTGAGCCGCGCGGCCGTGGACGCGGCGAGCTCCCAGTTGATCAGGGCCTGGGCCCGGGCTTTCGACTCTGCTGACGTCTCGCGCGAAGAGGACTCCATAACCCCCATCAGATCACAGCGGGCCGGGATTGCGCCTTAATCCGTGGGCGGCCTGTGGGGCGGCCGGCGGGCCGCCGGTGCCGGCCGGCCTTAGCGGCAGCCGCAGCCGGCGAGGATAGAGGCGGCCCGGTCCAGGGCCACCTTGTTGCCGGCGGCGCCGGGGGTGAGGCCGTTGCCGATGAAGGAGAAGACCAACAGCCGGCCGTCGGCGTCGACGACGTAACCGCTAAGCGCGATCACGGTGTTCAGGGTGCCGGTCTTGGCCCGGACCAGGCCTGCGCCTCCGGCGGTAGTGGAGTCCGTGTAACGGCTATCCAGCGTCCCGGTCAGCCCGGCCACCGGGAACCCGGCCAGCGCGGACCGGAGGCGGGTGTCCGGGCCGCTCGTCATGGCGCGGACGACGGCGGACAGCTGCCGCGCCGAGACCTTGTTGGCGAGCGTCAGACCGGCCAGGTCGGCCGCCCGGAGCGTGGCCGCGGGAATTTTCAGCTCCTCCAGCTGCTGCAGCACGGCGGCGACGGCGCCGTCATTGCTGGCCGGTTTCCCCTCCGCGGCCGCCACCATCCGGCCCAGCACCTCGGCGAGGTAGTTGTCCGAGGTGCGCAGCATCAGGTCCACCTGCTGGCCGACGGTGGCGGACTGGACCTCGGCCAGGACCGCGCCCGGCTGCCAGCCCTGGGCTCCGTCGGACTCCGTGCCGGGCTCCGCAGTGCGGGGCGGCTCCGTTGCTTCGGGCTTTGCAGGCGCCGGGGACGGCGTCTGCGGCGCGGGGGCGCGGTCCACGCCGGCCGCCACGGTGGCCCCGGCGGCGGAGAGCCGGTCCACGAAGGCCTGCGCGGCGGTCAGGGCCGCATCCCGTGGGCGCGGGCCGACGGTGACATCCGGGTCATAGCGCGCCGAGTTCAGGGCCAGCGGGAACAGCGGGGCCACTTCCCCTGCCGCCACGTCTTCCGGGCTCCAGGCCGGGTTGAGGGCCGGCCCGCTGAACAGCGAATCGTCCAGCAGCACCCTGACCCGCTTGGTGACACCGGCCTGCTGCAGCGCCCGGACGGTGGACCGCGCCAGGGTGGCCAGGCCGGCGTGGCCCAGGACGGCGTCCGGCGCGGAGTCGCCCGCGCCCAGCAGCACGTCTCCCCCGCCGGTCAGGACGATGCTGCCCGGGGTTGGCCCGGCCACGGCCTTGGTGCTGAACCGCGTTTCCGGGCCCATCGTGCGGAGGGCGGCGGCGGCGGTGAGCAGCTTGATGTTGGAGGCGGGGGCGCGCAGTTCGTCGCCGGACCGGTCGAAGAGCACCTTGCCCGTGACGGCGTCCTGCACCACGCCGCTAAAGGACCCGGCGCCGTCGGCCTTGAGCGTTGCCGTGAGTTTGGCGGCGAGGACAGCGGCGTCGGGCATTGGGGCCGTCCCGCTGAGCGGCTGCAGGACGGCCGACTTTCCGGCGGTGCCGGCGGAGCTGAGAGTCGCCGGTGTCTGCTGCCAGGGGCCGGCGGCCACGGGTTCCGGGGGCGCCGGCGGGCCGAGGAATCCGGGGCTGAGGGCCGCGCCGGCGGGAACGGCGAGCGCGGCAATCAGCAGGGCCGGGAGCAGCATCGCGAGGATCCGCCCGAAGCTTCCGGGCTCCTGGGCCGTGCCCCCGGGGCCCTTCCTGCGTTTCATGCTGCTGCTGGTCCTTCGTTCGGAAATGTCCCCGCTAGTTCCTGAAACCAGGGCCTGTCGCTATATCCTCAATAATAGTCGGCGGCACCGGCACCACTTTTCCGGACGCCACGTGTGCCGCGCACCCCCTGAATCCGTCGAGGAGCATTCCATGAAGCATGACGTGACCATCGAGATCCCCAAGGGATCACGCGTCAAGTACGAAGTCGACCACGAGACCGGCCGCGTCCGCCTGGACCGCGTCCTGTTCACCTCCATGCAGTACCCCACGCACTACGGCTTCTTCGAGAACACCCTGGGCGAGGACGGCGACCCGCTGGACGCCCTGGTACTCCTGCAGGACTTCGACCTCTACCCCGGCGTGATCGTCGAGGCCCGCCCGATCGGCGTGTTCAACATGACCGACGACGGCGGCGGGGACGCCAAGGTCCTCTGCGTGCCGGCCGACGCCCGTTTCGACCACATCAACGAGATCAGTGACGTCAACGAGTTCCTGATCAAGGAAATCGAGCACTTCTTCACCCGGTACAAGGACCTGGAGCCCGGCAAGTGGGTCAAGGCCGAGGGCTGGGGCGACCGCGCCGCCGCCGAAGCCGAGCTCGAAGCCTCGATCAAGCGCTTCGTCCCCGGCGCCGGACACTAGTCCCCCACAGCGCGAACGTACACTTGAGGCCCTGGAATCCGCGGATTCCGGGGCCTCAAGTGTACGTTCGCGCTTTGCCAGCCGCGGGTCAGGAAAATGTGAAATCGTTGATCCGTGAATCCCGAACCAAGTTTTAGCCCGCCCTGCGGCCGGGTCACCGGATGGCGGGACGGCGACGTCCTGCGGGCCACCGGGATCCCGTACGCCACCGCCGCGCGGTTCCGCCCGCCGGCCCCCGCCCCCGACCGGACCGAGACCCTCGCGGCCACGTCGCCCGCCCCGGCTTGCCCGCAGGCGCCGGTTCCGTTCCTCGACGACATCCTGGGCACCCGCTACGGGGAGCTGCCGGGCAGTGAGGACTGCCAGCGACTCTCCATCACGATGCCGACGGGCCTGCGCACGGACGAACGCGTGCCGGTCATGGTGTGGCTGCACGGCGGCTCCTACACCTCCGGTTCCGGCGACTTGGCGATCTTCGACCCCACGGCCCTGGTGACCGAAAACCGCGTCATCGTGGTGTCCGTGACCTACCGGCTGGGCCTCTTCGGCTACCTGTCCACGGCCTCCGGCCGGCCGGCCAACCTCGGACTGCTGGACCAGCTCGAGGCGCTCCGCTGGGTGCAGCGCAACATCGGAGCCTTTGGCGGCGACCCGGGACGGGTCACCGCGTTCGGGCAGTCCGCCGGCGGCGACGCCGTCGCCCACCTGATGGCGACGCCGGAGGCGCCCTCCCTCTTCCAGCGGGCCATCATCCAGAGCGCGCCGCTGGGCATCACCCGCGGCCGGGAGAAGATGAGCCGCGCCATGGGCGCCGCGGCGGAAGCCGTCACCGAAGACACCCCGGCGATGGAGGTGGTCGACGCCGAGGAGCGTGTCTCCCAGGCGGCCCGGAAGTTCGGTCTGATCGCGGCCATGCCGTTCGGCATCCAGTACGGGCATGCGCCCCTGCCGCCGGAGTCCGGCATTGATGACGCCTGGAACGCCACGGCCCCCGGGATCGAGGTGCTGATCGGGCACACCTCGGAGGAGGCCCGGATGTTCCTGCCCCGCAACCGCGCCCTGAGCCGTGTGGCCGCGGTCCCGGTCCTCGGACCCGCCGTCGTCAGTGCCGTCAGCCGGGCGGTGACCGAGGCGGTGTACGGCCGGGCGGCCAGGCGGTTCGCGCGGCGCCACGTGCAGGCCGGCGGCCGGGCCCACAGTTACGTGCTCTCCTGGGCCGCGCCGGGAAACAGGTACGGCGCCGCGCACACCGTGGACCTGCCCCTGCTCTTCGGTGACGAACGGACCTGGGCCGGGGCGGGACTGCTCGAGGGAGCCAGCTGGGAGGACATCAATGTCCCGGGCAAGGCGCTGCGCGCCCTCTGGGCCCGTTTCGCGTCCCGAGAGGGACTCGACGACGACGGTGGGATCCCCGGCGCGCTCCGCTACCGCGCGGTCTAAGCATGCGGACCCTCGGGGTAGACCTGGCCGCGGCCACGAAGAAGACCGCGGCCGCCGTCGTCGAGTGGGGTGACGGCGCCGGGAGGCTCGCCCACCTGGACCTTGGCGTCGACGACGACGAGATCCTGCGCCTCTTCGGCACCTGCGAGATGACCGGGATCGACTGCCCGG
Organism: Arthrobacter sp. Hor0625; assembly: GCF_052567525.1. NCBI lineage: Bacteria > Bacillati > Actinomycetota > Actinomycetes > Micrococcales > Micrococcaceae > Arthrobacter > Arthrobacter sp. Hor0625. The sequence continues at coordinate 1,202,081 of NZ_CP199586.1, forward strand.
TGGGCTGGCCGGACGCGTTCCTGCCCTTCATCGCCGGGCACGGCGCCGGCGACAGCCACCCTGTCCTGGACTACGACGGCATCGAGGGCCGAAGGCTGCTCGCCTATCGGGACACTGACCGGTTCGTGACGGCCCGGACCGGGCTGATACCGCTGAGCGTCTCGGCCGACCGGCTGGCCCACCCGGCGATGCGGTGCGCCGTCATCCAGGCCAAGATCGCCCAGGTCCACGGACCGCAGGGCAGGGACGGCAGCGGCCGGCTGGCGGAGGTCTACCCGGCGGCGTCCCTGAAGTCCTGGGGCCTGCTGGCCCGCGGCTACAAGGGCCGCGGCGGGGCGGAGGCGCAGCGGCTGGGCGATCTCGTCGGCGCGCTGCAGCAGGCGGCGCCCTGGCTGGACCTGGCCGGCCACGAGGACCGGCTGGCCGGCAGCGACGACCTGTTCGACGCCCTCATCGCCTCGCTCACCGCCCGCGCGGTGGCCCTCGGCCGGAGCCTGCGCCCGGACGCGGGCCACGCCCGGGCCGCGCGCTCGGAGGGCTGGATCCACCTGCCCCTCGGCGGGCTGGCCGCACAGCTAGCCGGCTCCGAGGGTCCAGCCGCTGATCTCCTTCGCGTCCTCGCCGAACTCCCGGGTGTGGTTGTGCGCCCGGATGCGGCGGTCCTGCAGCGACTGGCGCAGCAGCGAGTGCCGCTCCGCCAGCCCCGGCACCCGGTCGATCGCGTCGATGGCGAGCTGGAACCGGTCGATCCCGTTGAGCATCGCCATGTCGAACGGCGTCGTGGTGGTGCCCTCCTCCTTGTAGCCGCGCACGTGCAGGCCTTCCTGGTTGGTGCGGCGGTAGGCCAGCCGGTGGATCAGCGACGGGTAGCCGTGGTAGGCGAAAATGATCGGCCTGTCGGCAGTGAAGATGCCGTCAAAGTCACGGGATGACAGGCCATGCGGGTGCTCGGCGGCGTCCTGCAGCCGCATCAGGTCCACCACGTTCACCACCCGGATCTTCAGCCCGGGCGCGCCCTCCCTGAGCAGTTCCGCCGCGGCCACGGTCTCCACCGTGGGCACGTCGCCCGCGCACGCCAGGACGACGTCGGGCTCCTCCCCCGGGACCTCGGAGCCGGCGAATTCCCAGATCCCCAGTCCCCGCCGGCAGTGGTGCGCCGCGTCGTCGGGCCCCAGCCAGGTGGGCGAGGGCTGCTTGCCGCTGACAACGATGTTGACGTAGTCCCGGGAGCCCAGGCAGTGCTCCATCACCGAGAGCAGGGTGTTGGCGTCCGGCGGCAGGTAGACCCGGATAACCTCGGACTTCTTGTTCACGGCGTGGTCGATGAAGCCCGGGTCCTGGTGCGAGAAGCCGTTGTGGTCCTGCTGCCAGACGTGCGAGGAGAGCACGTAGTTCAGCGACGCCACGGGCTGGCGCCACGGCAGCTCGCGGTGCACCTTGAGCCACTTGGCGTGCTGGTTGAACATCGAATCGACGATGTGGATGAAGGCTTCGTAGCAGCTGAAAACCCCGTGCCGGCCGGTCAGCAGGTAGCCCTCCAGCCAGCCCTGGCAGAGGTGTTCGCTGAGCACTTCCATGACGCGGCCGGCGCGGGCGAGGTGCTCGTCGAGCTCCTCGATCCGGTACTGCCAGACCTTGTCCGTGACCTCGTAAACGTCCTGCAGCCGGTTCGACGCCGTCTCGTCCGGGCCGAACAGACGGAAGGTTTCGGGGTTGAGCGCTATCACGTCCCGCAGCCAGCCGCCGAGGGTGACCATGGCGCTGACCCGTTCCCGGCCCGGTTCGGCGACGGCGACGGCGTGGTCGGCGTAGCGCGGGAGCCGCAGGTCGCGCAGCAGGACGCCGCCGTTGGCGTGCGGGGTGGCGCTCATCCGCAGGTCCCCGTCGGGGGCGTTGGCGGCGACGTCGGACCTGAGCCGGCCGCCGTCGTCGAAGAGTTCCTCCGGGCGGTAGGACTCCAGCCAGCGGCCCAGCTGCGCCAGGTGCTCGGAGTTGGTGCGCACCTCAGCGAGGGGCACCTGGTGGCTGCGCCAGGTGCCTTCGACCTGCAGGCCGTCGACGGTTTTCGGACCGGTCCAGCCCTTCGGCGAACGGAGCACGATCATCGGCCACGCCGCGGCGGGCGCGTCACCGCCCGACTGCGGGTCCCCGTCCGGTGTTGCTCCCCGGTGGTTTGCCTGGATGGCGCGGATGTCCGCCAGGCACTGGTCAAGGACGGCGGCGAAGTCCCGGTGGGCCGTTGCGGTGTCCTCCGGGTCCGCGACGGTCACGAAGTACGGCGTGTGCCCGTAGCCGCGCAGCAGCTGCTCCAGCTGGGCTTCGGGCATGCGCGCCAGAATCGTGGGGTTGGCGATCTTGTAGCCGTTCAGGTGCAGGATCGGCAGCACGGCACCATCCGCGGCGGGATCCAGGAAGTTATGCGAGTGCCAGCTGGCCGCCAGGGGACCGGTCTCCGCTTCGCCGTCGCCGATGACGGCGGCGGTGACCAGCTGCGGGTTGTCGAACACGGTGCCGTAGGCGTGCGCCAGCGAGTAGCCGAGTTCACCGCCCTCGTTGATGGACCCCGGGGTCTCCGGGGCGGCATGGCTGGGGATGCCGCCGGGGTAGGAGAACTGACGGAACAACGCGGCGAGACCGTCGGCGTCCGGACCGACGTTGCTGTAAATCTCCGAATAGGTTCCCTCAAGCCAGGCGTTGGCCACCACCGCGGGACCGCCGTGGCCCGGGCCGGCGACGAAGAGCATCTCCTGCGAATCCCGGCGGATCACCCGGTTCAGGTGGGAGTAGATGAAGTTCAATCCCGGCGTCGTGCCCCAGTGGCCCAGCAGCCGGGACTTGGTGTCCTCGGCCCGCAGCGGTTCGCGCAGCAGCGGGTTGCCGCGGAGGTAGATCTGGCCCACGGACAGGTAGTTCGCGGCACGCCACCACCGGTCCACCAGGTCCAGCTCGGCCGCGTCCGCAGGCTCCGCGGCAGTCCGCGGTGCCGTCACCGTGCCCGCCGCCGTGCCCGTACCCTGTTCCAACCCATCAGCCATGAAGGTGCTCCGCCCGGTCTGTGCCGCCGTCGGCAGCGTCTACCCCCATCGCAACATCTGCCGGGGTCCCGGGACAAGCCCGCCGCGCGCCTGCGCCCCCGGAGGCCGCCCGCGTTCCCGCAGTTTCACGCCCGGAGACCGCACTTGCCCTGCGTTTACAAGGCGGTAGTGTGGCATCCAGTATGTTCACGCTGACCATCAACCAAACCGACAGCCGGCGCGACGGCGACCGTGTGCCGCAGCTCCTCAAGGACCTGCGGCACATTCCTGCGCGCCTGGATTTCGACCGCTCGGTCGAAGATGAGGTCCAGGGCATCGTGGACTGCCCGCGCCAGGCGGTGGACGCGGCCCTGATCGCGTTGCGGACCGGGGCCTGGTACGTCGGGATCGGCGTCGGCCCGGTCAACGAGCCGCTGCCCAATCAGATCAAGGACGCTTCCGGCCACGGCCTGGTGTATGCCCGGCGGGCCGTGGACCGGCTGCGCAACAGCAAGGAGCGGATCCCGGTGGCGGTGGAGGGCCCGTTCTCGGACCTGGCCGCGGAAGCGGAGGCCGTCCTGCGGCTGCTGGGCCACATCGTGCACGACCGCAGCGCCGCCGAGTGGCGGGTGCTGGACCTGCTCACCCCGGGGGTCCGCGGCCAGCAGAAAGCCGTGGCCGAGGAGCTCGGCATCACCACCCAGGCGGTCAGCAAGGCTGTCGCCCGGGCCCAGTGGAACGAAGAGCACGCGGCCCGGCCGGCCGCGGCCCGGCTGCTGGCCCTGATCCTCGAGGTCCGCTAACGCAGGATGCTGCGCAGCACGTGCGCGGCGCCGTCGTCGAACACCGAGTGGGTGACCTCGTCGGCGGCGGCGATCACCTCGGCCGGCGCCTGTCCCATGGCGACACCGCGGCGGGCCCAGGTGAGCATCTCGATATCGTTGCGGCCGTCGCCGACCGCCACCGTGCGGTGCGCCTCGATGCTGAGCCGCCCGCGCAGCTGTTCGAGGGCGCTGGCCTTGGTGACGCCGGCGGCGGCGATGTCCAGCCAGGCCGTCCAGCCCACCGAGTAGGTCACGCCGGCGAGGCCGACGTGCCGGATGGCGGCGTTGAACTCCTCCGGGGTGTTGTCCGAGCTGAAGACGACCACGCGCACGGCGGTGGCCTCCAGCATGGTCTGGAAGTCGACGCCGATCGCCTCGACGCCGAAGCTGGCATCCTGGAAGCGTTCGGTGGACAGGAAGTTGCCGTCCGCGTCCTCCAGTGCGTACTTCGCGGCGGGCAGGCGCTTGCGCAGGGCCCTCAGCGCGGGGCCCGGATCGAACGTCGCCTTGTGCAGCACCTGGTAGCCGTCGGCGAGGCCGGAGTCCACCCGCAGGGTCACGCCGCCGTTGGAGCACACGGCGTAGCCGTTTTCGATGCCGATGTGCTCGATGATGGGCAGCGTCGCGTTGAGCGAGCGGCCGGTCGCGATCATCACCTCGTGCCCGGCCGCCACGACCGCCTGGGCAGCCTCCCGCACGGGAACGGACATGTGCCCGTCGTGGTCGACGAGGGTACCGTCGACGTCCAGGGCGATCATCATTTTTTCGTTTCCACTTCGCTGGTCATCGTTGCCAGCGACTGAGGTTTCAGTCAATGTAGTCATCCAACAAGTAGAGCAGACACCGCCGACAGCTGCTAGGACACGCGCCACAGGGCGGCGTGAAGCTCCGGTAAACAGCTGCCGACGGCGGGTGCTTAGAGAACGGGCAGGACGGTCATACCGCCGAGGTACTTCTGCAGCGCCGCCGGGACGTTGACCGAACCGTCGGCATTCTGGTGGTGCTCCAGGAGAGCCACGATCCAGCGGGTCGTGGCCAGGGTGCCGTTGAGCGTCGCAACCGCGCGGGTGCCCCTGGGGGCGCCGTCCTCGCCCACCACGCGTTCGCGGATGTTGAGCCGGCGCGCCTGGAAGGTGGTGCAGTTGGAGGTGGAGGTCAGCTCACGGTAGGCGCCCTGGGTGGGGACCCAGGCCTCGCAGTCGAACTTCCGCGCCGCCGAGGTGCCAAGGTCCCCCGCAGCGGTGTCGATGACGCGGTAGGGAAGCTCGCACTTGGCCAGCATCTCCTCTTCCCAGGCCAGCAGGCGGGCGTGCTCGGCGGCAGCCTCCTCGACCGTGGTGTAGATGAACATCTCGACCTTGTTGAACTGGTGCACGCGGATGATCCCGCGGGTGTCCTTGCCGTGCGAGCCGGCCTCGCGGCGGTAGCAGGAGCTCTGGCCGGCGTAGCGGACCGGTCCGGCGCTCAGGTCCAGGATCTCGTCCGCGTGGTAGCCGGCGAGGGCCACCTCGGAGGTGCCGACGAGGTACAGGTCATCTTCGGCCAGGCGGTAGATCTCGGCGTCGTGCTTGACGTCGAAACCGGTGCCCTGCATGGTTTCCGGGCGGACCAGCGTCGGCGTGATCATGGGGATGAAGCCGGCGTCGATGGCCTGGTCCATGGCCATCTGCAGCAGCGCCATCTCCAGCCGGGCGCCCACGCCGCGCAGGAAGTAGAAGCGCGAGCCGGAGACCTTGGCGCCGCGTTCCATGTCGATCGCGCCGATCAGCTCGCCGATCTCCAGGTGGTCCCTGGGCTCGAAGTCGGGGAACTCGCGGGGCGTCCCCACCGTCTTGAGCACGACGTAGTCGTCCTCGCCGCCGGCCGGCACGCCTTCTTCGACCAGGTTGGGGATGCCGCGCAGCAGTTCCTCCTGGGCCGCCTGGGCGACGTCGGCCTCGGCGGAGGCCTCCTTCACGGACGCGGCAAGGACCTTGACCTCGGCGAGCAGGGCCTGCTTTTCCTCGCCCTTGGCCTGCGCGACCTTCTTCCCGAAAGCGTTCTGCTCCGCGCGCAGGTTTTCGAAGCGGATCAGGGCCGCACGCCGGGACGCGTCCGCGGCGATGATCGCGTCCACCACGGATTCGTCGGCGCCGCGGGCGCGCTGGCTGGCACGGAACTTGTCCGGATTTTCGCTGAGGTCTTTTACGTCGATCACCTGATAAGGGTATCGAATCCGGGGGCCGCCCTCCGGCAGTCCTGCCGCGTCCCGCCTGCGGGATAGTGTTGGACCAATATGAGCGACTGGCTGCTGTACCTCGTCATCGCTGGAGTCCTGGTTTTTGCCCTCTCCAGCTGGTGGGGTGTGCGCCGGTTGAAGGCCCGCCACATGCGCAGCGCCGTCTGGGAAGAGACGCACAACCCCGGACTGGCCAAGCAGCGGGTCGCGGTGGTGCTGAACCCGATCAAATCCCGGTCCGCCGAGGCGCGCGCCCTGGTCGAGAGCGCCTGCCTCGCGGCCGGCTGGGAGGCGCCCCGCTTCTTCGAGACGACGGCTGAAGACCCCGGCTTTTCCCAGGCCCGCGCGGCGGTGGAGTACGGCGCCGACGTCGTCCTGGTGGGCGGCGGCGACGGTACCGTGCGGGTGGTGGCCGACGTCCTGGCGCACACGGACACGGCCATGGGGCTGCTTCCGTTGGGCACGGGGAACCTGCTGGCCCGCAACGTCCACCTCGACATCGGGGACCTGCACGGCTGCGTGGAGATCGCGCTGTTCGGGCACCAGCGCTTCATCGACACCGCCCGGATGACGGTGGAGAACGCCCGCACCGGCCAGAGCGCGGAGCATGCCTTCCTGGTGATCGCCGGCATCGGCATGGACGCCGAGGTAGTCAGCGACACCAACGACGGACTCAAGAAAGCGGTCGGCTGGCTGGCCTACACCGAGGCCGGCGTCCGGCACCTGCCCGGCCGGCGTAAACGGGTCTCCATCGCCCTGGATGACCAGCCGGAACAGACCCGGAAGATCCGCAGCGTGCTGTTCGCCAACTGCGGCCTAATTCCCGGCGGCATCGACTTCATCCCGCAGGCCATGATCGACGACGGCATGCTGGACGTGGTGGTGATGAGCCCGCGCAGCGCGATCGGCTGGCTGGCGATGTACTGGAAGATTGTGCTCAAACACAAGCGGAACCTGCCGGTGATGACGTATTACCGTTCCGGCAAGATCGTGATCAAGTGCGCCGAACCGATGCCGACCCAGGTCGACGGCGACCCGTCGGGCGAAGCAACGACGGTCACCGTCCGGGTGGCCCCGCGGTCCCTCCTGGTCCGGGTGAAGGAAGACTCCGCACGCGTTGACGCTGCGCGGGCCGGCGGGGCCACCGGCGCCTAGCTGGCTTCCTTCTTGGCGTCTTCTGCCTTCTTGGCGTCCGCCGCGGCCTTGGCGGCACGGGCTTCCGATTGCTCGCGGATCATTGCCTGCTCCTCCTCGAAGCGCAGCCGGTCCGCGCGGTCGGCGTCGTCGCCGTCCCAGTCCTGGTTCTCGGCGGTCGGCTTGGGATTCACAATCATTCCCTGGCCGTCATTCTCCGTGCTGTCTGACATCGACCTGCTCCCTCCGGTAGAGGACTACCCCAATATGGATCAGGCAAGCATACGCCCGAATCTCCGGGGCGGAAGTGCAGGATGTGGCGTTTACCTACGCTGTGGGCGAAGCCTCGGGCTTGTAGTCCTGGACCACGGATGCCCCGGAGAGTATGTCCTGGACCCAGGCATGCGCGGCGCGGAATGCCTGGTCGGACGTGTGCGGGGCCACCGAGGTCCGCTGGCCGTCGGCCCGGCCGTAGGAACCCAGGAACCGGGTAGCGGGGCTGATCCGGTGCAGTCCGGCGAGCGCGTCGGCGACCCGGGCGTCCCCAACGTGCCCGTCGGCGTCGATGCTGAAGAAGTAGTGGCCGAGGTACTGCCCGGTGGGCCGGGATTCGATCCGGCTCAGGTTCACGCCGCGGGTGGCGAACTGGTCCAGGATTTCCATCAGTGCGCCGGGGCGGTCCTCCGGCAGCGGCACCACGACCGTCGTCTTGTCCGCGCCGGTCGGTTCCGGCAGCTCGCCGGGGCGCCCGACGAGGACGAAGCGGGTCACGGCTCCCGGGTTGTCACCGATGTTTTCGGCGAGCACGGCCAGGCCGTCCTGTTCAGTGGCGACGATCGGCGCGCAGATGGCGGCGTCGTAGTGCGGTTCCGGCTCCAGCAGCCCGAGCGCCGCGGCAGCCGTCGAGGACCCCGGGATATATTCCGCATCCGGAATATTCTGGTCCACCCAAAGCCGGCACTGGGCCCACGCGTGGCCGTGGGTGGAGATCCGGCGGACGTCCTCGATCCGGACGCCGGGCCGGGCTACCAGCACGAAGCTGATGGCAACCAGGGCCTCGCGCAGGATCCGCAACTCCGGCCCGGTCGCGATCGCATCGAGGGTGGCTGTCACCCCGCCCTCCACCGAGTTCTCGATCGGGACCATGGCGGCATCGGCCGAGCCGTCACGGACCTTGTCCAGGGCCGTGTTGACGTTCGAGGCGGGGACCCGGGTGGCGTCCCGGGCGCCGGGCACCTGCATCAGGGCGGCCTCGGTGAAGGTGCCTTCGGGGCCAAGGAAGGTATAGGTGACGGGCGACGCGGGCATCGGGGTTTCCTTCGGTTACAGGATGACGGGCTTGAGCCCGTTGTCGGACACGAGCGGCAGGCCGTTCTCGAGCCACTGGTCCATGCCGCCGGCGACATTGAGGGCGGAATAGCCGTTGCCGACCAGCCACTGCGCGGCGCGGAAGGACCGTCCCCCGGTGCGGCAGATGATGTAGAGGTCCTCATCCGGGTCCAGTTCCCCCAGCCGGGCCGGAAGCTGGTCGAGGGGGATGTGCACGGCGTGCTCGGCGTGCCCGGCGGCCCACTCGTAGTCCTCGCGCACGTCCAAGATGCGCGCCCCCTCGGGAATGTCGGAAACGGTCACGGTCTCGATGTCACTCATGGTCGTCCTCTCCGCAGAAACCAGGTCTGCCACCAGCGTATCGCCAGCCCCGCGAAGCGCAGCCCCGCCGGGCGGCAGGTTACGCTTCTGCTGAGCGCAAAGGAGACCCATGCCAGCCGCACGGCCAGCCCACGGGGCATGCCCCTCCCCCTGCTCGAAGGATGGGCATGGCTGAAATCCACGAACTGTCCGCCGTCGCCCTGCGGGATGCCCTGCGCAGCGGCGAGCTCTCCGCCCGGCAGGCCGCCGAGCACTTCCTCGACCGCATCGCCGGGCAGAATCCGCACCTGGGTGCCTTCATCACCGTCACGGCCGACCAAGCCCTGGCCGACGCCGACGCCGCGGACAGCCGCTTCGCGAGCCTGTCGGGGTCCGGCCGGGGACGCGGCGGTCCCCTGCCGCCGCTGCACGGCATGCCGGTCGCGTTCAAGGACCTGACCGACGTCGCCGGGGTCATCACCACACACGGCAGTGCCGCCGTCGAACACCGCCCCGCAACGGCCGACGGTCCGCTGGCCGCCACCCTCAAGGCTGCCGGCGTCGTCTCCCTGGGCAAGACGCAGGTTCCCGAGTTCGGGCTGACGGCCTACAGCGAGAACCGGATTGCGCCGCCGTCGCGGAACCCCTGGGCACTGAGCCGGAGTTCCGGCGGTTCCTCGGGCGGAAGCGCCGCCGCCGTGGCCGCCGGGCTCTTGCCCTTCGCCCCGGGGTCCGACGGCGGGGGCTCCATCCGCATTCCGGCCGCCGCCTGCGGGCTGGTGGGGCTGAAGCCGGGCCGCGGACTCGTCCCGGCCGGGGAAAGCGCCGGAGACCAGGCGCGGCTGGTTGTCGCCGGGCCGTTGGCCCGGTCGGCGGCGGACGCGGCGCTGATGCTCGACGCGCTGGTCCCGCCTGGAACGGCGCCCGGACCGGTTTCCGGACCACCCGCCGGGCCGGCAACGGAAACGGCCGCCGGACCTGCCATGCCCCGGCCGGAGAGCTACCTCCGGCTGGCCGCGCAGGAGCCGCCGCGGCTGCGGATCGGAATCAGCCTGGACAGCCCCTGGCAGGCAGCTTTCCCGTTCACGCCGGAGCCCGAGGCCCTCGACGCCCTCCGCGCCGGCGTCGGCCTGCTGGAGGCCGCCGGGCATGAGACCGGGGAGGCGCGGATCCGTTACGACAACCGCTACGCGGCCGCCTTCACCACCGCCTGGACCGCCGGCGTCGGCAGTGCCCGCATCCTGCCGCACCGCGAGGCGCTCCTGGCCCCGCTGACCCGGACCTTCCGGCAGCGGGCGCGGCAGCGCGGACCGGCCAAGCTGGCGGAGGCCCTCGCTTTCCTCCGGCAGTTCGAACGCGACACGGTTGCCCAGTTCAGCGCATGGGACCTGGTCCTCACCCCGTCGCTGGCCCAGACGCCGCGCCCGGTGGGCTGGTTCACCGGTGCCGCGCATGGCGACGGTTACTGGCCCGCCGCTGAACGGGCTACCGACGCCGACGAGGACTACCGCAAGCAGTGCGTGTTCGCCCCGTGGTCCTCGCCAATCAACGTCTGCGGACTGCCGGCCATCAGCATCCCCGTCCACTGGACCGGCGGGGCTCCCGGGACCGGCCTGCCGATGGGGATCCAGCTTGTCGGGCCGCTGGGGTCGGAGGCGCTGCTGCTGCAGGTGACCGCGCAGCTTGGCTTCTAGCGGCCTAGCCGCCGGGGGAATTTCCGCGGCCGGGCGCGCCTGCGGTTTACTAATGCCACATGCGGTCAACGACACGAGAGGGATCAATGAAGATCACCGGCGCAGTGCTTGAGGAAATCGGCCGGCCACGGCCGTTCGCGGATTCCAAACCGATCAGCATCACGGAACTGGAGCTCTCCGGCCCCGGCCGCACCGAGATCCTGGTCCGTCTCGAGGCCGCCGGCATCTGCCACTCGGACCTGAGCGTCGTCGATGGCAACCGGGTGCGGCCGGTGCCCATGCTGCTCGGCCACGAAGCCGCCGGACGCGTCGTGGAGGTCGGGTCCGAGGTCACCGACCTGGCGCCCGGCCAGCGGGTGGTCATGTCCTTCCTGCCGCGCTGCGAGCAGTGCGCCAACTGCGCCGCAGACGGCCGGTTGCCCTGCACCGCCGGGTCCAAGAGCAACGGCGAGGGCACCCTGCTGCACGGCTCAATGCATCTGAGCCGCGGCGGCGAACAGGTCTACCACCACCTCGGCGTCTCCGGTTTCGCGAGCCACGCCGTCGTGGACCGGGCCTCGGCCGTTGCGGTCGACGACGACATTCCGCCGGAGGTCGCCGCCGTCCTGGGCTGCGCGGTGCTGACCGGCGGGGGCGCGGTGCTGAACGCCGCCCGGCCCCGGCCCGAGGACAGCATCATGATCGTCGGACTCGGCGGCGTCGGCATGGCTGCGCTGATCACCGCCGTCGCCCAGGGGATCTCGCGGATCGTGGCGGTGGACACCCTCGCGGAAAAGCTGGACCACGCCCGCCGGCTGGGCGCGCACGAGACGTACACCCCGCAGGAAGTGGCCGAGGAGGGCGTCAAAGCCCGGTTCGTGGTGGAGTGCGCCGGCAGTGCCCGGGCCTTCGAGACCGCATTCGCGGCGACCGACGTCGGCGGCACCACCGTCACGGCCGGGCTGCCCTCACCGGACGCCCGTGCGCAGCTCTCCCCGCTGACCATCACCGCGGAGGCACGCACGGTCATCGGCAGCTACCTCGGCTCGGCGGTGCCGTCCCGGGACATCCCCAAGTACGCCCAGCTCTGGCGGGAGGGCAAGCTGCCGGTCGAAGAACTCATCTCCTCCCGGATCGCCCTGACGGACATCAATCAGGCCATGGACCAGCTCGCGGACGGCAAGGCGGTCCGGCAGGTCATCATGTTCGACGGCGACTAGCTCCGCCCGCCCGTTGCTCTCTCACTTATGGCTGCTAAACCGGCGGTATGGCAGCCATAAGTGATAGAGCAACTGGGGAGGAAGCGGGGCGCGAAACACCTCCGAATTGACTTGCCCCGGGGCGTCGCGAATGTGACAATCGCGCGCCCCGGTGTCAGCATTAAGTAAATGAGCACAACTCATTTAGCCGATCCCCCCGCTACAACGCCGGGCGATACCTCGTTCTTTGGCCACCCAAAGATGCTGGCCAGCCTCTTCTCCGTAGAGATGTGGGAGCGCTTCTCCTTCTACGGGATGCAGGGCATCCTCCTCTACTACATGTACTTCACGGCCGCTGAAGGCGGCCTTGAAATCGACAAGGCCCTGGCCGCCAGCCTGGTCGGCGCGTACGGCGGCGGCGTCTACCTGTCGACCATCCTCGGCGCCTGGCTCGCGGACCGGCTCTTCGGTTCGGAGCGGGTGCTCTTCGGCTCCGCCATCATGATCATGGCCGGGCACATCGCCCTGGCCCTGGTCCCGGGAGTCCCCGGCCTGATCGCGGGCCTGGTCCTGGTGGGCGTCGGCTCCGGCGGCCTGAAAGCCAACGCCACCGCCCTGGTCGGCACCCTGTACCGCGAAAAGGACGAACGCCGCGACGCCGGCTTCTCCATCTTCTACATGGGCATCAACGCCGGCGCCCTGATCGGGCCGCTGGTCACCGGCTGGCTGCAGGAGAGCCAGGGCTTCCACTGGGGCTTCGGCGCGGCCGCCGTCGGCATGGCCGTGGGCCTGGTGGTCTACACGCTGGGACGCAACAAGCTCCCCGCGGACGCCCAGCGGGTGCCCAACCCGCTGCCCGCCGCGTCCCGGACCCGCTACGGCCTGATCTTCGCCGCCATTGCCGCGGCCGTCGCGGTGCTGCTCGCCACCGGCGCCGTCAACGCGGAGAACCTCGCCATGTCCATGGCCTACGCCGCCATCGGCGCGTCCGTGCTGTACTTCGTCCTGATCTTCAGCAGCAAGAAGGTCACCGCCACCGAGCGCAGCCGGGTCACGGCGTTCATCCCGCTGTACATCGCCTCCGCCGCGTTCTGGGCCCTCTTCCAGCAGCAGTTCACCTTCATCGCGGTGTACTCGGAGGAGAAGCTGGACCGGAACCTGTTCGGCTGGGAAATGCCCGCCGCCTGGGTACAGTCGATCAACCCGGTCTTCATCATCATCTTCGCCGGTGTCATGGCCGCCCTGTGGACGCGGCTGGGCCGCCGGCAGCCGGGCTCGGCGCTGAAGTTCTCGATCGGACTGTTCGTGATGGGGCTGGCGTTCCTGGCCTTCATCCCGCTGGCCGGCGAGGGGAAGACGCCGCTGCTGGCACTGGTGGGCATCCTGCTGCTGTTCACGCTCGCGGAACTGTTCCTCTCCCCCATCGGCCTGTCCGTGACCACCAAGCTCGCGCCCAAGGCGTTCCACACCCAGATGGTTGCGCTGTTCTTCCTCTCGGTGTCGCTGGGCACCACGCTGGCCGGCATTCTCTCGGGCCTTTACAACCCCGACGACGAACTGCCGTACTTCATCGGCGTCGGCGGCACGGCAATGCTCCTGGCCGTCGGCCTGGCCGCGGCCTCGCCGGCCATCAAGAAGCTCATGGGCGGCGTACGCTGAGCTAAATGAGCACCCGACATCGCCCGCCGGTTGAGGCCCGCGTCTACGTCCCCGCCCCCGGCGAGGCGTCCGACGTCGAACTTCTGCCGGCGGGCGATGTCACTGAAGGCGTCGTGCGGGTCGGCCGGACCACCCGGCGCCCGCACCAGCCGCAGAGCCTCGCCGTCGCGGAATATCTCGACTGGCTCGAGGACGCCGGCTTTGACGGCTCACCGCGGTACCTCGGACGGGATGCGCAAGGCCGGGACGTGCTGACCTTCATGGCGGGCCAGTGCGCCGGGCCGGTGCCCGAACCGTGGGTGCAGTCCGAGGACCTGCTGGCCTCCGTGGCCAGGCTGGTCCGCCGGCTGCACGCCGCCTCCGCGGGCTACGAACCGCGCGCTCATCCGTTCCCGGAGCGGCCGTCCCTGCCAGGCCATGGCCTGCAGGACCAGGCCCGCCGGACACGCCCGCCGGAGGCCGGGACGCTGGTCTGCCATCTGGACGTAACGCCGCAGAACGTCGTGGTCCGGGACGATGCCGCCGTCGGGCTGATCGATTTCGACCTCGCGGGCCCTGCGACGGCGCTCCGTGATTCCTACAACGCCGCCATGCACTGGGCGCCGCTGCGCGACCCGGCCGACGCGTGGCCCGGGTGGGAGGACGTGGACCCCTGCCGGCGGCTGCGGATCTTCGCCGACGCCTACGGCTGGGACGAGGAGGAACGATGCCGGATCCCGGGCTTCGGCATCGAGGCTGCGGGCGCGAGCTACGAGCGGATGCGGCACAACGCCGAGGTGCTTGGCGGCGGCTGGGCGCGGATGTGGGCCGACGGCGTCGGTGGGCTCATCCTGCGCCGGCGCGACTGGCTCGACGCCAATGCCGGGCGGCTGGTCCGGGCTCTTAGCGGCTGATGAAGTCCGCGTTCGCGAACGCGACCCCGAGCACGACAATAACAAGTGCGGTGATCGCCAACGCCGCGTAGCCCAGGACCAGCCCGGCAATGGCCAGGCCTTTCCCGCCCGGTTCCCGGATCAGCGCAAGGTGCCCCAGGACCACGGCGGCCAACTGCGGAAGCAGGAAGAAACCAAAGCCCAGGAAAGCCGCAATGCCGCAGCACAGGCTCGCGATGCTCAGCCCCTTCGGCGCCGCCGGCACTCCGTAGTAGTTCGGCTGACCGTAGGCATCGGCGTACGGCCCGGGGGCCCGGGGCCCGGCGTAGGCTCCGGCGGGCTGTCCGTAGCCGTACCCGCCGGACGCCTGCCCGAACGGCGGCTGCCCGAGGTGAGGCGCGGAGGGCGGCAGCGGCGGCACATAGCCGTCGGTTGAATATCCGGTCCCGTAGCCTGATCCGTGGGCGGACCCGTACGGCGGATTCGACGACGGCAGGTGGCCGCGGCGCGCGTCGTCGTCCCCGGCCCCGGGCTTTTCGGTCATGGCATATCCCCTCTGGCGTATGTTCCACCAGATTACCGCCGCACCCCGGCCCTGAGGGGTCGCGTCACGTCACAGCCACCGGATTCGGCCTAAAACATGTTGCCGGGCAGTGCCGTCTGGCATGCTGGAGCCATGGCTAGCCGCGCGGGCACAGTTGCCCAACCCCAAGACCTTGTTGACCTCACTGCGCTCCTGGACGCGTACTACGACGTCGCCCCGGACCTGAACGACCCGGGCCAGCGGGTGGCGTTCGGCACGTCCGGACACCGGGGATCGAGCCTCAAGGCTTCGTTCAACGAACCCCACATCCTGGCCATCACGCAGGCCATCGTGGAATACCGGGCGGGCCAGGGCATCACCGGTCCGCTCTACCTGGCCAAGGACACCCACGCCTTGAGCGAGCCGGCCCAGAATTCGGCGCTGGAGGTCCTCGCCGCGAACGGCGTGAACGTCCTGATTGACGCCCGCCACGGTTACACGCCCACCCCGGCCCTGAGCCACGCCATCCTGACCCACAACAACAACTCCCCCGCGGGCGCACCCCAGGCGGACGGCATCGTGGTGACCCCCAGCCACAACCCGCCAGGGGACGGCGGCTTCAAGTACAACCCGCCGCACGGCGGCCCGGCCGACACCGACGCCACCGGCTGGATCGCCAACCGGGCCAACGAACTGCTCGAAAACGGGCTGCGCGGGGTCAAGCGGGTCCCGATCGCCGATGCGATGGCGGCCGGCACCACCGGAAAGTTCGACTTCCTCTCCAGCTATGTCGACGACCTGCCCTCGGTCCTGGATCTGAACGCGATCCGCGAAGCCGGCGTCCGCATCGGCGCGGACCCGATGGGCGGCGCCTCAGTGGACTACTGGGGTGAAATCGCCGAACGCCACCACCTCAACCTCACGGTCGTGAACCCCACCGTGGACCCGCAGTGGGCGTTCATGACGCTGGACTGGGATGAGAAGATCCGGATGGACTGCTCCTCGCCGTCGGCGATGGCGTCCCTGATCACCCGGATGAACGCCGGCGCGGACGGCTCCGCGCCGTTCGACATCGCCACCGGCAACGACGCCGACGCCGACCGGCACGGCATCGTCACACCTGTTGTTGATGGACACGGCGGGCTGATGAACCCGAACCACTACCTCGCCGTCGCCATCGACTACCTGTACCGGCACCGCAGCGGGTGGAACCCCCAGTCCGTGATTGGCAAGACCCTCGTCTCGTCCTCAATGATCGACCGCGTGGCCGGGAGCCTGGGCCGAAAGCTGGTCGAGGTTCCGGTCGGCTTCAAGTGGTTCGTTCCCGGCCTGCTCTCCGGCGAGGGCGCGTTCGGCGGCGAGGAGTCCGCCGGCGCCTCGTTCAACAAAATGGACGGCAGTGTCTGGACGACGGACAAGGACGGCATCCTGCTGGCGCTGCTGGCCTCCGAGATCACCGCCGTGACAGGCCAGTCCCCCTCGCAGCTGTACAAAGGCCTGACGGACAAGTTCGGGGACCCCGCCTACGCGCGTATCGACGCCGCCGCGACGCGGGAGCAGAAGGCAGCACTCGGCAAGCTCTCGCCGTCGGACGTCACCGCGACCGAACTGGCCGGCGAGACGATCACCGCCAAGCTCACCGAGGCGCCGGGGAACGGTGCGGCGATCGGCGGACTCAAGGTGGTCACCGAGAACGCCTGGTTCGCGGCCCGCCCGTCCGGCACCGAGGACGTCTACAAGATCTACGCCGAGTCCTTCAAGGGCGCGGAGCACCTCAAGCAGGTCCAGGCCGAGGCGAAGGCCCTGGTAGACGGCGTCATTTCCTAGAGGTAGGCCGCTGGGCCCGGTTGCCAGCGCTGGCAGGACCGGGCCTCAGGCGGTTTGTTCTTCCTTGAGGCTGCCGGCGAGCACGGCCCGGTCCCGGCCCTCCGTCTTCGCCCGGTAAAGCGCGGCGTCCGCCTCGGCGATGAGGGCTGTGAGGTCAGCGCGGCCGGGACCGGTCGAGGCGATGCCGTAGCTGACGGTGGGCAGCCGGGCTTCCACCGTCGGCTGGGACGCCTGCAGCCGTTGGCTGATGGTCGCTGCCATCTCTCCGGCCCGTTCGGGGCTGACGCCGGGAAGGAGCATGATGAATTCCTCGCCGCCGTAGCGTCCGACGAGGTCGGTGGACCGGACAGACGTCGTGCAGGCGGCGGCGAAAGCCTGGAGCGCCTCGTCTCCGGCCGCGTGTCCGTACCGGTCGTTGACGGCTTTGAAGTGGTCCAAATCCGCCAGGACCAGCGCGGCCTTGGTTCGGGAACCGCCCAGCCGCCGTAATTCGTTGGAGGCCAGGTCCAGGAACGCCGTGCGGTTGAGGAGCCCGGTGAGCCCGTCCACCGTGGCGCGTGCCCGCAGGTCCCGGGTGAGCTGTTCGTTGCTGAGCTCGGCCATGGTGAAAGAGGCGAGCACCAGGACCATGGCGGTGAGCAGCGTCGTCACCACGGAGCCGAAGTAGGCGTCGAACACCGGTCCGTCGGGGCCGTCGAGGAGGAACGCCACCAGTCGGCCGACGTAAAACATGGTGAGCAGGCCTGAGCCGTAGGCGAGGGGCCGGTGTACCCGGGAATAGTCGACGTCGAGCACAAAGAGTTCGCGGGATGACAGTCCGAGCATCAGTGCCATCATCCCCAGCATGACCGGCCCACCGGACCAGGTGTTGGTTGCCGGGTGATCGAGCATCGAGACGACGCCCGTGACAACCGGGCCCGCCAGCAGGTACTGCAGCTTGGGGCTTGAGCGGCGCAGCGAGCGCGCCCCGGCCCACATGGCGCCGGCCCCGCCGACCAGCAGGGTGTTGCCCAGCGGATTGGCCCAGACCTGGTGCTCGGTACCGTCCAGCAGGTAAGACGCGGAGCCGGTCAGGAAGAGCAGGAGGGCCGCGCACCACCAGCCGCTGAACGGCGAACGGGTGCGGCGGTACGTGATGAAGTAAAAGAGGCCCAGCAGCGTCAGCGTCACCACGGCGAGGGCAACCCGCAGCGTGGAAGTGTCAAGCATCATTCCGTCGTTCCCCCAGCACGCACCTCATGACCCCCAGGTTCCGGCGGTGTCAGCCTCAGTTTGACCCCAGTATTGCACCCCGGAGGGTAAATGAAGAGGTTCGTTCATGATGTGGCGTCCCAGAGCCGGAGAACCCGGCGCGTCGCGTGACCGCCGTCGGGCGCCATATCCACCAAGGCGATGCGGTCCAGTGCCAGCCGCTCGCCGGCGCGGAGGGTTTTGCCGGGCCGGTGGGAAACGTGCGGACGGTAGCCGGAACCGGTGTAGCCGGGGGTGGAAATCCGACCCGGCAGGGACCTCGCCGCTTCGACCAGCGCCTCGTGCAGGGTCTGCAACGCAGGGCTTGGTTCGACCAGGCTGACCGGGATGGTGCCGCGGCGGCCAAAGCCGGCCTCGGCCCCGATCGTCACGGCGCTGCCCAGTGCCGCGCCGATCGGAGCATCCATCAGTCCGGCCACGCGGGCGGCCAGAGGGTCCCCGTCGCCGGGCGGGCCGGGGTCGCCTGGTGGCGGGTCGACGACGTCGAACTTCACCAACGTGATGTGCAGCGGCCAGTCCTCCCGCGGGAATTCCATCCCCGCGGCGACGGGCTCGACGAAAGCGACCACGATCAGGTTCCGCATAGGCCCAGTCTGCCACCGGCCGCCGACACCGGCCGCCGGACACGAGCCGCTCATCCGGCAGCTAGACGGTGCGGACCACGTCTTCGTAGGCGAACTTCGGCTTGGGGGCGCCCCAGGCGTTCTCGGCGGGCTGGCCGATGTTGACCACCATGAAGCTCTTCTGGTCGCCGGCCGGGAAGAAGTCCGCGTCGATCTTGGCGAAGTCGGCACCCGTCATGGGGCCGGCGGCGAGTCCCAGCGACCGGACGGCGAGGATGAAGTAACCGGCCTGAAGGTGGGCGTTGTTGCTGCCGGTGGCGGCGGCGAGGTCCGGGGCGGCGTCGTACATGGCCTTCGGCGCGTTGTAGCCGGGCAGGAACGCATCCCACCGCTCGTGCCAGGCGGTATCGGTGCTGAGGATGGCGACCAGCGGAGCGGAAGCTGTCTTGGCCCGGTTCCCGGCGGACAGCGCGTCCACGAGGGTGGCGCGGGCCTCGTCAGAGCGGACGTAGGTGACGCGCAGCGGCTGCGAGTTGAAGGCGGTGGGGCCGAACTTGGTCAGCTCGTAGATGGCGCGGGCCTGCTCCTCCGTGACCTCGCCGGTGAAGGCATTGGCCGTGCGCGCCTGCGCAAAGATGGCGTCCACCGCGGCGGAGTCGATTACTGCTTCTTCATGGGCGATCGTCATTCGCGTCCCTTTCGCTGGGCTCGCCCCTGACCCGGGGCGCTGCTGCTGTCACCGGATTTAACCGGCGGACGGCGCGGCAGCTTCCCCCGGAGCGGGTGACGTCGGCCACGTGGGGTTGGGCACGGGGCCGTCGCCCGCCCGGCTACAGGACTTTCGCCAGGAAAGCCTTGGTCCGTTCGCGCTGCGGATTGCCCAGCACTTCCGCGGGGGTGCCCGACTCGACAATGACACCGGCATCGAAGAAGTGGACGGTGTTCGCCACTTCGCGCGCGAAGCCCATCTCATGGGTCACGACGACCATGGTCATGCCTGCCCGGGCCAGGGCCTTCATGGCCTCCAGGACCTCGTCGACCAGCTCGGGGTCCAGCGCGGACGTGGGCTCGTCGAAGAGCATGATTTCCGGATCCATGGCGAGCGCGCGGGCGATGGCGACGCGCTGCTGCTGACCGCCGGACAGCTGATGCGGGCGCTTGTGGGCGTGTTCGGCCAGACCCACCTTCGCCAGTTCCTCCAGGGCGCGGGCGCGCGCGGCGGACTTGGAGAGCCCCTTCACCTCGGTCAGGGCGCAGGCAACGTTCTCCTCGGCGCTGAGATGGCCGAAGAGGTTGAACCGCTGGAACACCATTCCGATCCGGGACCGGAATGCTGCGAACTGGCGGGTGTTCCATTCGTAGTAGCGGCCGTCGCGGTATTCGTAGCCGACATGCTGCCCTTCCACCAGGAGGGTTCCGTCGTCGTAGGTCTCCAGCGCGTTGAGGCACCGCAGGAAGGTGGACTTGCCGGACCCGGAGGGTCCGACGATGCAGCTGACCTCGCCTGCGGCGACGGTGAAGTCCACGCCGGCGAGGACCTGGTGCGAGCCAAAGGACTTCGTGACGCCGTGCGAGGCAACGTGGAGTTGGCGGGTTTCGGTGGTCATGAGAGGTCCTTTCCAGCCGCGGCGACGTCGTCCGCGGGGCGGGGGTTTGCGGCGGCGCTGGGCGTTCCGGTGACTCGCCTGAGCAGGAAGCCGGGTTTGCGCACCAGCCGCACCGCATCGGCCCCGAACCGGGCTTCCAGTTTGGTCTGGAAGAACGTGGCGATCGCGGTCATCAGCATGTACCAGAGGGAGGCGACGATCAGCAGTTCCATGATCAGGTTGTTCTGCTTGTAGATCTGACTGGCGTTCGTCATCAGGTCGTTGCCGGCCACCACGTAGACCAGGGAGGTCGTCTTCAGCATGGAGATGAACTCGTTGCCGGTGGGCGGGATGATGATGCGCAGGGCCTGCGGCAGCACGATTTTCCGCATCCGCTTACCGGGAGTCATGCCGAGCGCGTAGGCGGCCTCCGTCTGTCCGGCGTCCACCGCCTGGATCCCGGCGCGCACCGTTTCGGCGAAGTAGGCGGCCAGGTTCAACCCCAGGCCCAGCAGCGCGGCGTTGAAGCCGGTCATGACGTCGTTGGTGTTCCACATGTACCCGATGTCGGTGAACGGAATCCGGATCACCAGCGAGGGGAAGAGGAATGCGAGGTTGTACCAGAAGATCAGCTGCACCAGGACCGGAGTGCCGCGGAAGAACCAGATATACAGGGTGGACAGCCAGTTCAGGACCGGGTTGTGGGCCAGCTTCATGATGGCGAGGACGACGCCGAGGACGAGGCCCAGCAACGTGGCCAGCACGGAAATCATCAGCGTCACCCAGAGGCCGTCAATGATCTTGGGGAAGAAGAGATACTCCGCCACTTTGTTCCAGCGGATGTTCGGATTGGTGGCCAGGCTCAATCCCAGCCAGGCGAAGGCCAGGATCGCCAGCGCCCCGACGATCCACCGTCCGCGGTGGCGCAGCGGGACGACGGGGATTGCTGTTCCGTCAGGTCCGCTCAGTTGCATCGGCTTGTTATGTCGTCGGGGCGCTTGGTTCATCAGGGATCCTTATTTGCCGTCGTTGATGGTGGCGGTGTCGATGGCCATCTTCTCCACGTTCCATGCTTTCAGGATTTTCGCGTAACTGCCGTCAGCCATCAGTTCCTGGAGGGCCTTCTGCGTGGCGTTGATCAGTTCCTTATTGTCCTGCTTCATCGCGATGCCCCAGGGGCTCTCGTCGCCCTCGATGGCCACGGCCTCAAGCGTGCCTTCGGACGTCTGGGCGCGGTACGCCGCCACGGGGTAGTCATTGATGCCTGCGTCGGCGCGGTTGTTGCGGACCTGGAGGATGGCATCCTGGTCGCCGGCGAACTTAAGGATCTTCAGCCCTTCCTTGCCGGCGGCCTTGCAGTCCTTGTCGAATCCCTCGGCGAGCGCCAGCGAGGATCCGTTGTCGACGACTGCGACCGTCTTGCCGCACGCGGTCATGGGATCGCCCAGTCCGGCCGGGTTGCCCTTCTTGACCACCCAGCCGTTGCCGGCCTTGACGTAGTCGACGAAGGTCACCGTCTGGCGGCGCTGTTCGTTGTCCGTCATTGAGGACATGATCATGTCGTAGCGGCCGGTGGTGACGCCGGGGATCTGGGAGTTGAAGTCTTCATTGTTGATGCTGATCTTCACCCCGAGCTTGTTGGCAATGGCCCGTCCGAGGGAGGGGTCCACGCCGATGAGGGTCTTGCCGTCTTTGGCGAAGAGCTCCATGGGCGGGTACCCCTCGGAGGTGGTCATCTTCAGGCCCTCGCTGCGCACGGATTCGGGCAGGGCAGCGGTCAGGTCGGGGTTGGCTTTGATGCCGTCAATGACGGACTTGGCCTGGTCCTCCTCCGGGGCCGGCGCGGCGGTGAAGGATGAATCCTTCGCTGGGGCGCTGCTGTTGTTGGCCGAGGAGAGCGACTGTCCGCCGCACGCCGTGGTCGCGAGCAGGGTCAGCGCCGCGGCAGAGGCCAGCGCACCGGAGCGGAGGATACGGAGTTTTGAGGTGTTCATGCGTTCTCCCATTGTGTTTGGTGATGCGGTGATCGTTCGGGAAGGTCAGTCGTCGTTGCGGTAGCGGATGGTGCCGCCGACCGCGGTGGCACGGACGGGAAGCCCACGAAGTTCCTCCGGCCGACAGGTGAAGGGGTCGGCGCCCAGGGCCGTGAAGTCGGCGAGCATGCCGGGCCGCAGCCTGCCCTTGATGCTTTCCTCGCCGGACGCGTGTGCGGCCCCGGTGGTGAAGCCGGCAATGGCCTCGGCTACGCTGATCCGCTCCGCAGGCTGCCAGCCGCCGCCCGGTTCGTTGTCCCGGTTTTGCCGGGTGACCGCAGCGTGGATCCCATGCAGCGGATTCGGCAGTTCGACCGGGGCGTCGGAACCGAACGCGGGGAGGGCGCCGGCGTCGAGCAGCGAACGCCAGGCGTAGGACGCCAGATCCCGGCCCGCGAGCAGGGTCGATGCCAGCGGGATGTCCGAGGTGCAGTGGGTGGGCTGCATGGAGGGCACGACGCCGAGCCGGGCCACCCGCTGCACGTCTTCCGGCCGGAGGTGCTGCGTGTGCTCGATGCGGTGCCGCAGCCGGGGTATGACGGCGGCGCGGCCCAGGGCGGGCGCGGCATCAAGTGGGTTCCGGACCAGATCCTGATAGGCGTCCAGCACGAGTTGATTGGCGCGGTCACCGATCGCGTGGGTGGCAACCGCGATGCCCGCGCCGGCGGCCCGGCGGACGAGGGCCAGGAGCTCGAGGTAAGGAATGACCTCTATCCCGTGATTCTTTGGCTCTCCGGGGAAGGGTTGGTTCATGTGGCAACTGTGGGAGCCCAGGGCCCCGTCGGAGAAAAGCTTGACGGGTCCGGTCCGCAACCAGGCATCGCCGTCACCGGTGGCCCGTCCTTCGTCGATGGCCATGTCCAGGGCCACGCGCGGGATCGCCTTGTGGACCCGGAGCTGGAGGTTGCCTTCCGAGCGGAGCGCGCGGTAGGCCTCCAGGCAGTCCTCGCCGTCGAAATCGTGCACGCCGGTCAGTCCCACAGCGAGCAGCCGGCGCTGCGCTTCCGCCAGCTGGGCGGTGAGGTCACCGGCTTCCGGGCTGTTCATGATTGCGCCGAGGACGGCGTTGGCGGCTTCGCGCAGAATGCCGGTGGGGTAGCCGGCCGCGTCGCGGATAATTTCTCCGCCAACCGGGTCAGGTGTCCGCTCGTCGATGCCAACTGCTGCCAGTGCTGCGGAGTTTGCCCAGACGGTGTGGCCGTCGATGCTTGGAAGCGCAGCAGGCCGTCCTCCGGTCGCGGAATCCAGGGCCTGCCGGTCCGGCTGGACGGGAACGTCCCAGGCGTTGAAGTCCCAGCGGCCGCCGAAGACCCACGCCGTCGCGGGCAGGGTGGCGGCGTAGTCGCGGATCCTGTCCAACGCCTCCGCCAGGCTGGCCGTGCCGCGCAGGTCCAGGGCGGCGATCTCGCGGGCGTAGTTGGCGGTGTGGATGTGGGCGTCCGTCAGGCCGGGAATCACCGTCGCGCCGCCGAGGTCGACCGTGGCCGTGACTCCGGTGGCGTGCGCCCGCAGCTCGTCCACGGCCCCGACGGCGAGGATGCGCTCTCCCCTGGTCAGCAGCGCCGTCGCCCGCGGACGGTCCGCGCACTGGGTGTGGAACGTTGCGTTGACGTAGAGAACTTGCTCAAGCATTTCTAATCCTTTGCCATTCGGAAGACACCGGGATTTCCGTCTGCCACCGTGGCCGCGGTGGAAAATGCCCGTGGGCTTTACCCTAGAGGAAAGAATCCCGAAGGTGACCTCCGACACCTTGATGTTTCTACGCACTCACTCCAAGGATTTCTAATGCTCAACCTGACTCACCTCCACACTCTGGTGGAAGTACTTCGGCTTGGCTCCTTCACGGCGGCGGGCAACAGGCTGGGCTACACGGCGTCCGCGGTTTCCCAGCAAATGTCCGCCCTGGAGAAGGACACGGGCATGCGCTTGTTCGTCCGGGGTGCCCGAAGCGCCCAGCCCACGCAGGCGGCGCACGCCATGGGCCAGCACGCGCTCAAGCTGCTGCGCGACGCCGAGGGATTGCTGGCGGCAGGGGCCGCGGCCAGTGAAGACGCGGTGCGGGAACTTCGCATCGGGGCCTTCCCCTCGGCCGCCACCTTCATCCTTGCCCCCGTCCTGGAAACCGAGTCGTGGCAGGAACTCGGCGCCCGGCTGAAGATTTCCATCGGCGAGCCGAGTGCCGTGGTGCCGGGGCTGCGTGCCGGCGGCGAACTGGATACGGCGCTGGTGTACCAGGTCGGCGAGACCGGATTGGTCTTACCCCAGGGCGTCTCCCGGCACTGGCTTGGTGAGGACCCGTTCCGCGTGGTCGTTCCGGCGTCCGCCGGATACCGGGAAAACCAGCCGATGGATGTCGAGTCCCTGGGCAGGCTGCCGTGGATTGTCCACCTGCGCGGCTCCAGTGACGCCAACGTGGCGGACGCCGTGTTGGCCAATGCCGGACTGCACCCCCGGATCGCGGCCTCCAGCGACGATTTCAATGCCACGCTGCGGCTCGTTGCAGCGGGCCACGGCGCCGCCCTGGTCCCGCAGCTGGCCCTGACCGCCCGGCCAGAAGGTATTACGGTCGTGCAGGTTTCCGAGCTGCAACTTTCCCGCAAGCTGCTACTGCTGTCGGCTGAGGACGGGCCCGCCAACCTCACTGAGCGCCTGATCCTGGCCTGCAAGGCCCTGCTGCCCGCGGTGTAGGGGCGCCGGGCCCTGTTGCCCCCAGCCGAGGAGGAGTAGCTTGCTCAGATGGAGGATACCTATCAGGTCATTGTGGTCGGCGCCGGCTTCGCCGGCCTGTCGGCAGCCAAGGAACTGGGCCGAAAGGGCGTGCGGGTCCTGCTTATCGACTCGAACAACTACCACCAGTTCCAGCCGCTCCTTTACCAGGTCGCCACCTCCCAGATCGGCGTCTCCGCCGTCACCCGGCCGATCCGTTCCGTCTTCCGGCGGCTCAAAAGCGTGCGGGTCATGACCGCGGAGGTGGCCGCCGTCGACGTTGTGAACCACGCCGTCACCACCGCCGACGGCGACACGTTCCGGGCGCAGATCCTGGTGCTCGCCGTGGGCGCCGTGCCGAACTTTTTCAACACGCCGGGCGCGGAGGAACACGCCCTGCCGCTGTATTCGATCACCGACGCGACCATGCTCGGCACCAGCCTGACGCGGCTGCTCGACCAGGCCGACCGGGAGCCCGACGTGCCGGTGGAGGTAGTGGTGGTCGGCGGGGGCCCGACGGGGGTGGAAACCGCCGGGGCGATGGCCGAAAACATCAAGTTCGTGGTGACCAAATACTTCTCGCCCGAGCTCGCCGCGCGGTGCCGGGTACACCTGGTGGACATGGTTCCGAATGTGCTGAACATGTTTTCGTCGAAGTCCCAGGAGTACACCAGGCGGCGGCTGCTGACGATCGGCGTGCAGCTCCACATGGGCGTCGGCGTTACCGATGTGCGGGCGGACGGCGTGACACTGGCGGACGGCACCGACATCCCCAGCCGCATGGTCGTTTGGGCGGGCGGCCTCAAGGGCGGGGACCTGCTTGCCGGTTCCGGACTCAGCCAGGGCAAGGGCGGGCGCATCGATGTGCGCCCCGACCTGACGGCTCCGGACGCGGACGGGGTTTACGTCCTCGGCGACGCCGCCAACATTACGGACGCGACCGGCGCCAAGTTGCCGCAGCTCGGTTCCGTCGCCCAGCAGGCCGGAAAGTGGGCCGCGCGCAACATCGACGCGGACCTCACCGGCGGTACCCGGCAGCCGTTCAAGTACGTGGACAAGGGGTACATGGCGATGATCGGCCGGGGAGCCGCCGTCGCGGAAATCGGACGCAGGCGCCTCCAACTTCAGGGGCCGCTGGCGTTCATCTCCTGGCTCGCGGTCCACCTGGCGCTCCTGTCCGGAACCCAGCAGAAGGTGCGCGCCTTGTTTTCGTGGCTGAACGGTTACGTCCTCCACAGCCCGGCCCAGGTGGTGGTGGGCGGGACCGAGCGGCGCGCGGCCGGTCAGTAGTTGCTTTGACGTGCACCTTGGGCAGGTCCGCGCGCGGTTGTAAAATTGGGCGTCGAGCCGGAATTCGGTCCGGCGTGGAGGTAGGAGGCACGATGACCGACAAGCTATATCTCACCCCGGACGAAAACTTTCCGGAAGACCTCACCGGCATGGCAGACCAGGAACTGCAGGTTCTGGACAGCCAGGTGCAACGCCAGCTCGACTACGAAGTGATCTCCGACGGCGAATCGAACCGCGAAACCGAGGTCCGGCACTACGAAATCGACGGAGAGTTCCAGACCCGCAACGATCGCTAGCGGCATAGCTGGAGCGGTGCGCTGAGGCCGTCCTGTTGCAGGGCACTGCCGGTTCAGCACGGGGGCCGAGGGCGTGGCACTCTAGGAGGATGGACCTGGAGGTGTCACCCGCGCTGACGATTCCCGCCGTCGAACTCCGCTGGAGGTTCTCCCGCTCATCCGGGCCCGGCGGCCAGCACGTCAACACCTCGGACAGCCGCGCCGAACTCTCCTGGGACGTAGTCAATTCGGCCATACTCTCGGAAAGCCAGCGGCTCACGCTCCTCAGCCGGCTCGAACGGCAGCTCGTGGCCGGGGTCGTCACGGTCAGCGCCGCCGAGCGGCGGTCCCAGCTGCGCAACCGGGAGATCGCCCTGGCCAAACTGGCGCACCTGGTCGCGGCCGGTCTGGCCCCCGAGGCTGCCAGCCGGCGCGCCACCCGTCCGTCGCGGGGGTCAGTCCGGCGCCGGCTCGCTGCCAAGCAACAGCGTGCCGTGACGAAACAGCAGCGGCGGCGTCCGACCGCCGAGTAGGGCGATCGGCCGGTCCGCCAGCGGGCCGCGGCCCCCGGGGCGGTAAAGTGGCACCCGGAAGATTCCTTCCCGGTCCCGCCACACATCTTTGAAAGGCTCACTGCAATGAGCATGCTCGGCACCAAATGGAAGATCCACGGAAACGGCAAATCCATCCGCCCCGGCGAGGTCGTCCGGCCGGATGAGCGCCTCGCGTGGCCGCTGACCATCGGCGTCGGCATGCAGCACGTCGTCGCCATGTTCGGCGCCACCTTCCTGGTACCGATCATCACCGGCATGCCGCCGGCCACCACGCTGTTCTTCTCCGGCATCGGCACGCTGCTGTTCCTGGTCATCACGCAGGGCCGGGTTCCCAGCTACCTCGGCTCCTCCTTCGCCTTCATCGCCCCGATCATGGCCTCACAACAGCAGTTCGGCATTCCGGGTGCGCTCGGCGGCGTCGTGCTGGCCGGTGCCGCCCTGGCCGTGATTGGCGCCATCGTGCAGAAGTTCGGCGCCGGCTGGATCAACCGCCTGATGCCGCCGATCGTCACCGGCGCCATCGT
Source organism: Arthrobacter sp. Hor0625 (assembly GCF_052567525.1). Classification (NCBI taxonomy): domain Bacteria; kingdom Bacillati; phylum Actinomycetota; class Actinomycetes; order Micrococcales; family Micrococcaceae; genus Arthrobacter; species Arthrobacter sp. Hor0625. Next base: position 1,229,435 of record NZ_CP199586.1, read on the forward strand.
CGGCCTGATCGGCCTGAACCTCGCCCCGGCGGCGAAGAACAACTTCGACGCCGCCCCCATCACGGCCCTGATCACCCTCGCCGTGATCATCGTCGTCAGCGTCTTCTTCCGCGGCATCCTGGGCCGCCTGAGCATCCTGGTCGGTGTCATGGTCGGGTACCTCGTCGCCATGCTCCGCGGCGAGGTGAAGTTCGACAAGATGGATGCCGCCGCCTGGGTGGGGCTCCCCCACTTCCAGACCCCTGAATTCCACCTCGGCGTCGTCGGCCTCTTCGTCCCCGTGGTGCTGGTGCTGGTCGCCGAGAACATCGGCCACGTGAAGTCGGTTTCTGCGATGACGGGCCAGAACCTCGACGGCGTTTCCGGCCGGGCGCTGATGGCCGACGGCGCCGCGACAGTCCTCGCCGGCCTCGGCGGCGGTTCGGGCACCACCACCTACGCCGAAAACATCGGCGTCATGGCGGCCACAAAGGTCTACTCCACCGCCGCGTACTGGGTGGCCGGCAGCTTCGCGGTGCTGCTGAGCTTCTCCCCCAAGTTCGGTGAACTGATCGCCACCGTCCCCGCCGGCGTCCTCGGCGGTGCCGCCACCATGCTCTACGGCATGATCGGCGTGCTTGGCGTCAAAATCTGGGTCCAGAACAAGGTCAACTTCTCCAACCCGATCAACCTCACCACAGCCGCCGTGGCCCTGATCGTCGGCATTGCGGACTACACCTGGACCATCGGCGACCTGAAGTTCACCGGCATCGCGCTCGGTTCCGCCGCCGCACTGGTGATCTACCACGGCATGAAGGCCATCGCGCGCGTCCGCGGCACCGTGGCCGAACCGGAATCCGAGGACGCGGCTCCCGTCGCCGCGGTCAAGGCCGCCGTCAACGCCGCAGCGAAGCGCGCACCCAAGAAGCGCCGCTGACCGTCCGCCGCGGCGCCGGCAGGGAGCACGCGGCGTCGGGATAGCTGACCCGGGCACAACGAAGGCCGGCGTCCTGCCACCGAATGGTGGCAGGACGCCGGCCCTCTTTTCGTGGCGCCTATCCGGCGTCGAAGGACTCTTTGTCCTCGCTGTCGCGATCCTTGGGAGACTGTTCCTCCGGCAGGTCCGTTCCGCTGCCGTCCGGGATACCGGCGGCGTCCTGGCCCGATTCCGAGGAGAACGGCCGGCCCGGTTCCGGCTCTTCAGTATTGGCTGCGTCCATTTCCGCTTCCGACGACGGCACGGCGCCGCCGCTTTCGGCTGCAGCTTCGTTGCCCTGCTCGAAGCCGACCTCGGTGCTCTCGTTTTCCGCGTTCATCTGCTCCTCCGTTCCTCCGAAGCGTCCCGCTCCGGGTTCTCCTGCACTGTCCTGGTCTTCAGCGCCAAACTGGCTAAGGTCGGGCGCGCCCGCCGGGTACGTCTCGCCGTCGGGGCTGTCCTGGTTGAGTCCTGCCGCGTCGAACGCCTCTTCATCACGGGGCTGGGCGAACGTCTTGGCGTCCCCGCCGGGGAGTTCCTGTTCCGCGGTGGGGGTTCCGTAGCCGCCCGCTTCTTCCTCCACGGGAGTGCCCTGCTGGTTTTCCTGAGTCATATCGTTCCTCCTGCTTTCTGGCACGTGGCCGGTCGAGTCCGGATGGTGGGATCTGAGGGCTGCAGCGGGATCAAAGTCCCTTGCCGCCGGTCACGGGCAGCACGGCGCCGGAGATGTAGGAGCCGTGATCCGATGCCAGCAGGACATAGGCCGGAGCCAGTTCGGCGGGCTGACCGGCGCGCTGTAGCGGGGTGTCCTGGCCGAAACTGGGCAGCTTGTCCGGCCATTCGGTGGCCGGTATCAACGGCGTCCAGATCGGGCCGGGCGCCACGGCGTTGACCCGGATGCCCTGGGGGCCAAGTTCCTGGGCCAGCGCCTTGGTGAAGGCGACCTGCGCTGCCTTGGTCATGGCGTAATCGATGAGTTCCGGCGACGGGTTGAACGCCTGGATGGACGCCGTCGTGATGATGGACGCCCCCGGTTTCAGGTGCGGAACCGCGGCGCGCGCCGTCCAGATCAAGGAGTAGAGGTTGGTTTTGAAGACACGGTCGAATTCTTCCGTCGGCAGGGATTCAAAGCTGTCCCGGTTCTTCTGGTACGCGGCATTCAAGACCAGGACGTCGAGCCGGCCGAACTCCGCGAGCGCGTCAGTGACGATCTTGGCCGCGAACTCCTCGGTGCGCCCGTCGCCCGGCAGCAGGAGCGCCCTGCGGCCAGCTTTGCGGATCCATTCGGCAGTGTCCCGGGCGTCGTCCTCTTCCTCCGGCAGGTAGGAAATCGCGACGTCGGCCCCCTCCCGGGCGAAGGCGATGGCGACCGCCTTGCCGATGCCGGAGTCGCCGCCGGTAATCAAGGCCGCTTTGCCCTCGAGGGCGCCGCTGCCCTGGTAGCTTTCCTCGCCGTGGTCGGGCTGCGGCTCCATTGGCGCCGTCAGCCCTGGTTGCTGCTGGACCTGTTCGGGAAACGGTCCGGCGTGGTACGTGCCGCGTGGGTCCCGCGGCTGGTCCTGCTGCTTAGAATCGCTCATGAGTCCACCTACCCCGCATGTGTCAGTTCGTCTGTTTCTCCACCGTACCCGAAAATCGTCAGTAAGCTTAGTACCAAGTTTTGGATAGTGAGGAGCACCGATGTCTGATGCTGTGAACGCCCGCGGCGGCCGCGACGAGAGCTATGACGAGAAAATGGACCGCAACTGGGCGGAACTGCTGCAGGAGCTCCGGGTGCTCCAGACCGGCGTCCAGATCCTGGCGGGCTTCCTCCTCACCCTCCCGTTCCAGTCCCGGTTCGAAACGCTGGACGACTTTCAGATTGCGCTGTACCTCGGAAATGTGGTGCTCGCAGCCCTCACCACCGCCCTCATCCTGCTCCCGGTCAGCGCACACCGCAGGCTCTTCCGGAAAGGCCTGAAGGACACCCTGGTCGCCAGCGCCGACCGGATCGCCAAAGTGGCGCTGGCCGGCGTCGCCCTCTTGAGCGTGGGAACCTCCACCCTGGTTTTCGACGTCACCGCCGGGCGTTCCGCCGGCGTTACCGTCGGCGCGGGCCTGCTCGCCGTACTGTTGGTCCTGCTCGTGCTGATTCCGAACCGGCTGCGCCACAAGGCAGCCCGGGACTAACCTCGGGCCACCGCCACACCGAACATCCCGAGTCAGGAGCAAAAGATGCGCACATGGGCCAAGGAACACGGGCTGCTGCTGGCGAACATCGGCCTCTTTGTCGTTTTCTTCGGCGGCATGGTCATCAGCGGCGCCGCCGACTACAGCGAGGATCAGCTTGCCCACGGCCAGTCGGCCGTCGGCATCCTGGAGTACCTCGGGACCGGCGCCTTCCTGGAGGCGACGTTTGAGAACTGGGAGTCCGAGTTCCTGCAGATGGGCATGTACGTCATCCTGACGGTGTTCCTGTTCCAGAAGGGCTCCTCCGAATCCAAGCCGATGGGCAAGAAGGCCCCGCAGGACGAGGATCCGAGGACTGCCACGATCAAGGCCTCGACGCCGTGGCCGGTGCGCCGCGGCGGCTGGGTGCTCAAGCTCTATGAACACTCGCTGTCGATCCTGTTCCTGCTGCTGTTCCTGTCCTCCGTCGTGCTGCACGCCGTCGGCGGCAGCGAGGAGTACAGCGAGGAGCAGCAGGCCCACGGGCAGCCGCCGGTCACTGTCCTGGGCTACCTCGCCACGAGCCGGTTCTGGTTCGAATCATTCCAGAACTGGCAGAGCGAATTCCTGGCCGTGGCCGTGCTGGTCGGAGCCTCGGTCTACCTGCGCGAGAGGGGCTCGCCGGAGTCCAAGCCGGTGGCAGAACCGCACTACGAAACCGGCGCCTAGTCCGGGGCGCCGGCCGTCCGCCCGGCGTCCCCGCCGGAGGGTTCCTGGCCTTCGGCCGGCTCGTAGGTGTGGTCGAAGGGCATCTCGTTGAGGTCCAGGTTTTCATTGGTTTCCTGGCCCGCCACCAGTTCGTGGGCCTCCTCAAGCGTGTCGACGCTGGGCATCGACCCCATCAGCGGCCGTCCGGCGGTTTCCTTGATGAAGTAGACCGCGACGGCGCCGATCGCCGAGGTGGCCATCAGGTAGTAGGCCGGCATCATCTCGTTGCCGGAGGCGGCGATCAGGGAAGCAATGATGAACGGTGCCGTGCCGCCGAAGATGGCCACCGCGAAGTTGTACGCAATGCCCATGGCCCCATACCGGCTCGCCGTGGGGAAGAGAGCCGGCAGCGTTGAGGCCAGGTTCGCCACGTAGAAGGTCAGCGGAAACGCGATCAGCGCCAGGCCGAGCAGGGTGGACCAGATGGCGCCGATACCGATCAGCAGGAAGGCCGGGGCGGCCAGGACGACGGTTCCCAGCGATCCGATCCACAGCACCGGCCGCCGCCCGATCCGGTCCGAGAGTTTGCCGGTCAGCGGGATCGCGGCGGACATCAGGACCAGGATCGGAATGGTGAGCAGGGTGCCGTGCAACTCGTCATAGCCCTTGTTGGAGGTCAGGTAGGTGGGCATGTACGAGGTCAGGGCATACCCGACGGTGTTCGCCGCCGCCACCAGGATCATGGCGAGCAGGATCCCGCGCCAGTGCGAGGCGAAGATGGCCACCGGGCCCTTCGCCTCCGCCGCCTCACCCGCGGGGCCGGCCGTTTCCTGGGCCTCAAGGCTGGCCTGGAAAGCCGGGGACTCCTCGATCTTCATCCGGAAGTAGATGGCGATCAGGCCCAGTGGCCCTGCGATCAGGAACGGGATGCGCCAGCCCCAGGCCTCCATGGCTTCGCTGCCCAGCGTCACCTGCAGCAGCGTGACCAGCGCCGCGCCGATCGCGAAGCCCATGTAGCTGCCCAGGTCGAGGAAACTGGCGAAATAGCCGCGCCGGGCGTCGGGCGCGTGCTCGCTCACGAAGGTGGTGGCGCCGGCGTATTCGCCGCCGGTTGAGAAGCCCTGGACCAGCTTGGTGGCGACCAGCAGGACGGCCGCCCAGATCCCCAGCACGGCGTACCCGGGCAACAGGCCGACCACGAAGGTGGAGGCCGCCATGATGATCAGCGTCATGGCCAGGACCCGCTGCCTGCCCAGCTTGTCGCCGAGCCAGCCGAAGAACACCCCGCCCAGCGGCCGGGCGATAAAGGTGGCGCCGAAGGTGCCGAGCAGGAACAGGTTCTGCACGGTTTTATCCGCTTCGGGCAGGAAGACCGGGCCCATGGTGGTGATCAGGTAGCCGAACACGCCGACGTCGTACCATTCCATGGTGTTGCCGACGATGGTGCCGCCGAGGGCCTTGCGCATGACGCGCCGGTCGACGACGTTGATGTGTTCGACCTCCAGGCGGCGCTCCTGGAGCTTGGGCCGGCGGGGACTGTTGCGCTTGACGGACATCTTGCTCTCCTTGGCAGGGCCAGTGAATTGCCCGCGGCCCTGGAAGGAGTCACGGCCCCAATGGAGCAAGTTTATCGGCGCCCCCTGCCGCCGGGCCAGAGTATATTTCGCGCGGGCCCGGCCCTGCGTGGTCCAGCCCGGGTCCGGATCAGGCCCCCTCAAGCACCTGGCTGGTGGCCCAGGCAAGGTACTTGGCGGCCTTCGCTACCGCCTCGGCCGGGCTCGGCGCGACATCCAGCAGCTGGGCGGCCGCAACCACGCCGTGCCTGGCAAGGTCTTCCGGGGTGACAAGGATCCGGCCAGCGACCATGATGACCGGGATGCCGAGGGCGCGGGCCGCGTCGGCGAGGGCCACCGGCGCCTTGCCGGTCAGCGACTGCGAGTCCAGCGAGCCCTCCCCGGTGATCACCAGGTCGGCGCCGGCAAGTTTCTCGCGCAGCCCGGTCAGGCCGGCGACGAGGTCGAAGCCGCCCTCCAGCGCCGCGTCGCTGAACGCCAGGAACGACGCCGGGAAGCCGCCGGCCGCCCCTGCCCCGGGCACGTTGACGTCCCGGCCGGTCGCCTGCCGCAGCACGGAGGCCCAGTTGCGCAGCCCGGCGTCGAGTACCTCCGCCGCTTCCGCGTCCGCGCCCTTCTGCGGCCCAAAGACGTGGGCGGCGCCGTCGGGTCCGTAGAGCGGGTTCTGCACGTCGACGGCGATCCGGAACTTCACGGCCGCCAGCCGCGGATCCAGCCCGCTCACGTCCACTGCGGCTACCTCGGCGAGCGAACCGCCGCCCAGGGGCACGACGTTGCCGGCTGCGTCGAGGGGCTTGAGGCCGAGCGCGCGCAGGGCGCCGCTGCCGCCGTCGGTCATGGCCGAACCGCCCACGCCCAGCACGATTTCCGTGGCGCCGGCCTCGAGCGCGGCGGCGATTAGCTGCCCGCAGCCGTAGCTATGGGCGCGCAGGGCGTTCGCGGGGGTTGGTTCCATATGCGCCAGACCGGAGGCCTGCGCCGTCTCGATCACGGCGGTCGCGCCGCCGGCGCTGTCCTTCCGGATTGCCCAGGCGGCGCCCACCGGGGCCAGCACAGGACCGACCACGGCGTTCAGCCGCTCCTCGTAGCCTGCCGCGACGGCGGCCTCCAGCGTGCCCTCCCCGCCGTCGGCCACGGGGAACTGGACGGCCTCGGCGTCGGGGTAGACGCGCAGGGCGCCCTCGGCGATGGCAGCGGCGGCCTCGGCCGCGGTCAGGGAGCCCTTGAACTTGTCCGGGGCGATCAGGATTCGCATGGATCCATCCTGCCAGCCGACACGGACTTTTCCCGCTCCGGTTTCCCGGACAGCGGCTCCCGCACGGGTGCCCGCCGCGGGCGCCCGCCGCGACAAGGCCGGGGCGCGGGAGTAACGTGGGCCCTTTCGGGCCGCCCGGGGAGGCTGCGGGCGGCCACCGCAGTTTCGACCCGCCCTGCGGGTCCATCGTGCAGGAGGTGGAGGGTGAGCAATATCGGACACGGCAGCCTGCCGGGCATCACGGGACTCGTCCTGGTCCGGCACGGCGAAAGCGAAGGCAACATTGCCGCCACCCTCGCCCGCGAGACGGGGGCGCACGTCATCAATGTCCCGGCACGGGACGCCGACGTCGGCCTGTCGGAGACCGGCCGCGAACAGGCCCTGGCGCTGGGTCGGCTGCTGGCCGGTGTGCCGGAAGCCGGCCGCAGCGCCGTCTGGTCCTCCCCCTACGCCCGGGCCCGCCAGACCGCCGAACTTGCCGTCCAGACGGGCGGATGGCGCGAGCAGATCCGGCTGGATGAGCGGCTCCGGGACCGAGAACTCGGGATCCTGGACATGCTGACGTCCGCCGGGGTGGAGGCGCGGCTGCCCGAGGAGGCCAGGCGCAGAAGCTGGCTGGGGAAGTTCTACTACCGGCCGCCGGGCGGGGAGTCGTGGGCCGACGTCGTGCTGCGGCTGCGGTCCCTGCTCGCCGACCTTGACCGGGAGCACCCGGGCGAAGAGGTCCTGGTGGTCTGCCACGACGCGCTGATCGTGCTGTTCCGGTACATCCTGCAGGGCCTGACGGAGGCGGAGGTGCTGGATATTGCCGCCACAACCGGCGTCCTCAACGCCTCGGTGAGCCGCTTCGTGCGGCCCGGCGGCGCGGGGGCGTGGGAGCTGGAGAGTTTCAACATGGCCGACCATTTGGCGGAACAAGGCGTCGCCGTCACCGAACATTCAGGGGATGCCAATGTCCACCCGCGCTAAGCCCACTGCTCCCGTCCCGGTGACGCCCACCCTGCTGCGCGACTGGCCCCTGCCCGGCGGAGGATCCGGCAAGGACGACCGGGGCTCGGTACTGGTGGTGGGCGGCGCCCGCAAGACGCCGGGAGCGGCCCTGCTGGCCGGCGTCGCCGCCCTCCGCGCCGGCGCCGGACGGCTCACCCTGGCGGTCGCCGAGTCGACGGCGGTGCAGCTGGCGGTGGCGTTCCCGGAATCCGGCGTAGTGGGGCTGCCGGAGACCCCCCGCGGCTCGGTCAAGGGCTCTGCGGCGGCGCTGCTGGCGGACGAGGCGGACGGCATGGATGCCGTCCTGGTCGGCCCAGGACTGGACGACGCGGAGGAAACCCTGGCCCTGCTGCGCGGACTGCTGCTGCCGGGGCGGTCGACCCCGAAGGCCGGCCCGGCCATCATCCTGGACGCGTATGCCCTGGGCTGCCTCCCGGACCTGGCCGGCGAGCTGGAACCCTGGGCGGACCGGCTGATCCTGACGCCGAACGTCGCCGAGGGCGGGATCCTGCTGGGCCGCGACCTCGAGGACCTGGCCCGGGACGTGCCGAAGATCGCCGACAAGTACCGCGCGGTAGTGAGCTGCCAGGGCGTGATCGCGGAGCCCGGCGGAAAAGCGTGGCAGATCACCACCGGTCACAGCGGGCTGGGCACCTCAGGGAGCGGCGATGTGCTTGCCGGTGCGATCGCCGGACTGCGGGCCCGCGGCACCACGGACACGCAGGCAGCCTGCTGGGGCTCGCACTTGCACGCCGCCGCCGGGGACCGGCTCGCCAGCAGGCTCGGCGGCCTGGGCTACCTCGCCCGGGAACTGTGCGACGAGCTGCCGGCCCTGATGGTCGAACTGTCCAGCTGAGCGGTCCGGCCGCAGGCAACGGCTCTGGACTAATCCTAAGCATGCTGATAATTCTGGAGTGGCAGGGCCGGTCCGTCCGGCTACAGCAGTTGCAGGAGTGAGGAGCAAGCGATGGGCATCTCAGACAGCATCAAGAAGGGCGCTGAGGACGCGCTGGAGGACGTCGCCGGAATGGCTGAAAAGTCCGACGACGGGCACACGCCCGATCCCGGTAATCCCCACGACGAAATCCAGGTTCATTCCTCGATCAGCGAGGGCTCGAACGCCTTGGAGGCCGAGAAGAACGAACAGCGCACCGGGCAGAGCGCCGGATCGGCCGCGGCCGATCCGACAGACACCCCGCCCGGCGGCCCCGCGGATCCCACCCAGCCTCCGGGCGGCCCGCTCGACAACCCGGCCGAAGACCCGGACAACGCACCCCCGCTGGGCGATCCCGGCCCCGTGCCGGACGGCTCCCCCGACCCCTCGCCGGGCAGCGTGCCGGGCCCCGGCGGCCTGCCGGCGACCGAGCCTGGCCACTTCCGGGCCGACCCGTCCGAGGGGGACGGCGACCCGACGGTGAGCATGGGCCGCGGCTAGGACCAGCGCAGCGCCCCGGGGCCGGCGGCCTTCCTAGGTGCTTGATATGCCTAGGCAGGCCACTGGCCGCGCTCCTGCAGAACGGCCTTGAGCAGATCGGCCCGGTCGGTCACGATCCCGTCAACGCCGAGGTCCAGCAGCCGGTGCATTTCGGCAGCCTCGTTGATCGTCCAGACGTGGACGTGCAGGCCGTGGCGGTGGGCGCGGCGGACGAACCCGGCCGTCACGACCGGGACGGCGCCGTAGCGGACCGGGACCTGCAGGGCGTGGACGTCGCGGAGCGCCCGGCCGGTCACGCGGCGCAGCAGTGCCGCCGGCAGCAGCGGTCCCAGCAGGACGAACAGGGCATTGGAGGCCATGCCCGCCGAACTCGCGGCGGGCCGGCTCAGGCGCCGCAGCACCGCGCGCCGCCGCCGGTCGGAGAAGCTGGCGACCAGGACCCGGTCGTGCAGGCGGTGCTCCTCGATCGCCGCGGCCAGGGTCTCGACCGAATTCCAGTCTTTGACGTCCAGGTTGAGCCGGACGTCCGGGAACTCCGCGACCAGCTCGGCCAGCAGGGGAATCGGTTCGGTGCCGGCGATCCGGGCTCGCGCCACCGTTTCGGCCGGCAGCTCCGCGATGCGGCCGCTGCCGTCCGTGACCCGGTCCAGCGTCTCGTCATGGAAGACCAGCAGGACGCCGTCGGCGGTGGTGTGCACGTCGGCTTCCAGGTAGCGGTAGCCCAGGTCGACGGCGGCGCGGAACGCCGCCATCGAATTCTCGGCGCCCTCCGTCGAGAAGCCGCGGTGGGCCATCGCCACCGGTACGCCCGGGGTTGCGCCGTGCGCCAGGAAAGGGTGCGGGACCGTCACTCCTGAAGCGTACCGGCTCAGGGGTGCTGCGGCAGGATCTCCACCCCGTCGCTGCAGTGCAGCAGGGTCCGTCCGCCGCCGTCGAGGTCCACCCACACCGTGGTGCGGTCCGTGGTGAGATCGTCCACGAAGCCGCCGGTTTCGTACCCGGGCGCGAGCCGGACGCGTACCCTGTCGCCCTGGCTCAGGCTCTTCCAGTGCGCGTCCGGGTCCACCCGCCGCAGCGGCTGGTCGTCAATGTGTCGGTTGCCGTACCTGGCCATGATTGCCCCACCATCAGTCAGAAGATCCGTTCGGTTCTGCCACCGTAGGGGCCGAAAGTGAACGCAAGTTGGCCGCCGGCTGGGAATCCCGTGACCGCCCCTGTCCCGGCCGCGCTGGCGGGACGGGTGCGGAGGGGGACGTTACGGGAGCCGGACGCCGAGTTCGGCGAGTTTGGCCTCCAGGACCTGGGCGACGCCGTCGTCGTCGAAGTGCGGTGCCTGCCGGCCGGCGGCGCGGATGGCCTCAGGGTGCCCGCTGGCCATGGCGTACCCGTGGCCGGCCCATCGCAGCATCTCGATGTCGTTGGGCATGTCGCCGAAGGCCACCACGTCCTCCGCCTGGACGCCCAGCGAGGCCGCGTAGTCGGCCAGGGTCACGGCCTTGTTGACCCCGGGCAGGGACAGTTCCAGCAGGGCCAGGTTCGGGGCGGAGTGGGTCGCCGCGGCGAGGTGGGCGACGGCGGGCGAGACCTCGGCGAGGAACTCATCCGCGGTTCCCTCCCTGACCACCGCAAGGAACTTCACCACGGCGTCGTCCGGGCGCAGGGTGTCCTGCAAGGGGGCCGGGGTGAACTCGGCCAGCAGCCCGCTGGAGCCGGTGCCGAGGAAGCCGGGCTCCAGGTGGAAGCCGGTCAGCGTTTCCGCGGCGAACAGCGCGGACGGGCGAAGCCGCTGGATGATCCGGCGGGCTTCGAAGACGGCGTCGAGCTCCAGGGCGCGCGCAGAGACCATCCTGTCGGCTTCGAGGTCCCAGACCACCGCACCGTTGGAGCAGATGACGGTTCCGGTGTGACCAAGCCGGTCCTGCAGCGGGTGCAGCCAGCGCGGCGGCCGGCCGGTGACGAAGACGAGCTCCACCCCGGCCTCCCGGCAGGCGTGGAAGGCGCGCACGGTCCGGTCGCTGATCTGGCCGTCGTGGCCCAGGATCGTTCCGTCAATATCACTCGCTACCAGCCGCATACTGCCAGTCTACGTGGGGCCGCGCGGGCCGGTACGACGCCGGTACGGGCCCGGGTCAGTGCCGTTCGTAGATGCCGGTCAGGCTTGCCCGGGCCAGGATGTGCGGGCCGAGCTTGGCCTCCAGCTTGGCTGGTGAGGCGCCCGCGTCGAGGCCGGAGTTCTCCACGTTCAGGGCATAGACGGTGAACACGTAGCGGTGCGGTCCGTGGCCCTTCGGCGGCGCGGCGCCCAGGTAGCCGGCGGAGCCGCCGTCGTTCCGCAGCTGGAACGCTCCCAGCGGCAGACCGCCGCCGTGCCTGGCTCCGGCCCCGGCCGGGAGCGACGTGGCGGTTGCGGGCAGGTCCAGCACCGCCCAATGCCAGAAGCCGTGGCCCGGGGCGTCCGGATCGAAGGCCGTGACGGCGTAGCTGCGGGTGCCGGCCGGGGCCCCGCTCCAGGCCAGCGGCGGGGACTCGTCCTTGCCGCCGGGGCCAGTGGCGGCCCCGCGCTGGGCCGCCGGCAGGATCTGGCCGTCTTCGAAGGTATCGCTGCGTACGCTGAGGCTTGCCATGGCTTCCCTTTCAGTTGCTGGCCGGGCCCGCACTTTCACGGTCCCGGTCCGCGGACGCCCGGTCCGCGGAGTCGCGTTCCATCCGGTTGAGCTCGGCCCGGGTGGGTGGGTTGGCGCCGGCACGCGAGACCGTGACCGCGGCGGCCGCGGCGGCGTGGGCGAGAAGTCCGCGGAGGCTTTCGGCTGAGAGTTCACGGAGCGCCTTGCGGTTCTGCGCCCCGGTGAGCCCCCGGTCCACGATCCCGGACAGCAGCGCGGCCATGAAGGAATCCCCCGCCCCCACGGTGTCCGCGACCTTCACCGCGGGCGCCGGGACCTGGGCCTCGCCGTCGGCGTTGACGGCCCACGGCCCGTCCGCGCCGCGGGTGACCACCACCATGGCCGGCCCCTCCGACCCGCCGAGCGAGAGCCAGCGCCGGGCGGAGTCCAGTGGATCCACGCCGGGGTAGAGCCACGCCAGATCCTCGTCGGATGCCTTGACGACGTCCGCCAGAAGGACGAATTTTTCGGCCTGGTGCCGGGCGTAGTCCGCGTCGGTGATGATGGTGGGGCGGCAGTTCGGGTCGAAGCTGACGGTGCTGGCGGGATGGGCATGCTCGACGGCGGCGAGCACCCCCGCGGCGCCGGGGGCGAGCATCGTGGCGATTGATCCGGTATGCAGCAGGGTGCTTCCCTGCAGCATGAACGGCAGCCGGTCGGTCAGGCCGGGCAGTTCCCAGGCCAGGTCGAAGGTGTAGCTCGCGGCGCCGCCGTCGTCGATCAGGGCGGTGGCCACCGAGGTCGGCAGCTCGTCCGGGCCCATGGGCAGCAGCACGGAACTTGATTTCAGGTGTGCCGCGACCGACTCCCCGTAGGCGTCCTTGCCGTAGCGGCCGATGAACTGCACCGGGTGGCCAAGCCGGGCCAGGCCGACCGCCACGTTCAGGGGGCTGCCGCCGACGTGGGCCTGGATGCCGGTGGAGCGTTGGACCACATCAACCAGGGCCTCGCCAATGACTGTGAGCATGGTCATACTCTGCCAGAGAACCGGCCCGGCCGCGCCTGTGTTGCGCCGGGCGGCGGCACCCTAGGTGCGGGGGGCGGCCTGGTCCATCGGCACGCCGGCGCCCTCGGCGTCGTCGAAGGCGGCGTCGATCTGGACGACGTCACGGCCGGCGCGCTGCAGGAGGCTGGAGGCCACGCCCGCGCGGTAGCCGGAAGCGCAGTGGACCCACAGCTTCCCAGCGGGGACCTCGTCCATCCGCTTCAGCAACTCGTGCAGCGGTATGTTCACCGCCCCGGCCACGCGCGACTGCGCGAATTCGTCCTTCCGGCGCACGTCCAGCACGGTGTCGCCGTCGGCGCGGCCCGAGACCAGTTTTTCCCAGCCCACGCGCGGGTACGAGGCGAGTTCTGCGTCCGGCGCGAGCGCGTGCGGCTCGGTACCGACGGCGGCGTCCGGAGAGTCGATGCCGATGCGGGAGAGGTCGCGGATCGCGTTTTCAACGTCCTCCCGGGAACCGACCAGGGTCAGCTTTTCATCCCAGGGCAGGACCCAGCCGAGGAAGGTCGTGAAGCTGGAGCCGTCGCCGTACTCAAAGCTGACGCTGCCCTTGAGGTGGCTGGTCGAGAACGCCACCCGGTTGCGCACGTCGACAACCCATTCGCCGTCGTGAAGGCGCCGATTCAACTCGGCGGGATCGAGGGACTCCGGGACGGACAGGTCCGGGGCGCCGGGCCCCTGGGTATTGGCCGGGCCCATGTGCGCGTAGTACGAGGGGTAGGCCGTGAGGTTGGCGATCAGCTCCTGGACGAAGTGGTCCTCATCGGGGTCCGTGAGGGCGTGGTTGTCGGTGAGCTGCTCCCCGATGGTGGATTGGTCCGCGCCGGTCGCGGGTCCGGACGAGCAGAAGGAGCCGAAGCCGTGGGTCGGGAACAGCGCGGCGTCCTTCTGGGCTTCCTCGACCAGGCGGCGCACCGACGCGTACTGGTCCCGGGTCAGGCCCTCCGTGTCGGAGGCGGCCACGAGGTCGGTGCGCCCCACGGAGCCGTACAGCAGGCTGCCGCCGGAGAACACCGCCTGCTTCTCACCGTCCTCCGCAATGAAGGACAGGTGGGTGTGGGTGTGGCCGGGGGTCGCCACGGCCCGGACGGAGAACCCGCCGATCCGGACCGTTTCGCCGTCGGAAATCGGTGTCCGTTCGAACTTCACCGGGTCAGCGGCGTTGACGAGGTAGCTGGCCCCGTGGGTCTTGGCCAGTTCCAGGCCCCCGGTCAGGTAGTCGTTGTGGATGTGCGTCTCGGCCACGTGGGTGATGGTGACTTCCGCCTCCCGCGCCGCCTTTTCCACCCGGTCAGTGTCGCGCTGCGGGTCGATCACGAGGGCGACGGCGCCGTCGTGGACCAGGTAGCTGCGGTCCCCCAGCTGCGGGGTATCGATGACGATGACATCCATGGTTGCTCCTTCCAGGTCCGGCGCCGCGCGGGGCCGCCGGGTGCGGGTAAGTCCGGCCGTGATGAACGGGGTCAGCGTGTCCATCATGAAACCCCCCAGGGTATGACCGCAAGGAAACCACGGCAACGGACCTCTCCGTGCGCGTTGTGGCAATACCCCCGGGGGTATATGATGAAGGCATGGCAACCATCGACATTTCCGAAAAGAGCTTCGAAGAAACCATCGCCGGCAACGACATTGTGCTCGTTGATTTCTGGGCGGCGTGGTGCGGCCCGTGCCGCCAGTTCGCCCCGACCTTCAGCAAGGCCTCGGAGTCACACCCCGACGTCGTCTTCGCGAAGGTGGACACCGAAGCCGAACCCGGTCTCTCGGCCGCCGCGCGGATTACCTCCATCCCCACCCTGATGGCCTTCCGCGAGGGCATCCTCGTCTTCTCCCAGCCCGGCGCCATGAACGCCTCCGGCCTCGACCAGCTCCTGACCGCGGTCAAGGGCCTGGACATGGAAGAAGTCCGCGCCAAGATCGCCGCAGCCCCGGCGTCGTGAGCCCGGCCCTCGCCGCCGGCCCTGATCACGACTCCCGCCCCGCCCGCCGCTCCGGCGGGCGGGGCGTTGCCGTGCTGGGGCTGCGCCACAACTTTCCCCAGTTCCTGCTGCTGGTTGCGGTCAACGCCCTCGTCGGCGGAACGCTCGGCCAGGAGCGTACCGTCCTGCCGCTGCTGGCCGGGGAGGTGTTCCACCTCGACCAGTACACGGGCGCCCTGACCTACATCCTGGCCTTCGGCGTGGCGAAGGCCGCCACGAACTACTTTGCCGGGACGCTCTCGGACCGGTACGGCCGCAAGCCGGTGCTGGTCGCCGGCTGGCTGGTCGCCCTGCCGGTCCCGGCGATGCTGATCCTCGGGCCCACCTGGTCCTGGATTGTCGCCGCCAACGTGATCCTCGGCGTCAGCCAGGGCCTGACCTGGTCCACCACGGTGGTCATGAAGATGGACCTCGTCGGCCCCGAGCGGCGCGGGCTGGCGATGGGGTTCAACGAGGCCGCCGGCTACCTCGGCGTCGCCGGCACGGCCCTGTTCACCGGCTACCTCGCCGCTTCCTACGGGCTGCGCCCGGCGCCGTTCCTGCTCGGCGCGGCGTACATTGCCCTCGGCCTGGGCCTGTCCGTGCTCGCCGTGAAGGAGACCCACCGGCACGCCAAGACGGAGGCCGCGAACCACGTCGACGCGCACGCCGGCGCCGGTGCGGCGCTGAGCACCCGCGAAGTCTTCACCCTCACCAGTTTTCGGGACCGCTCCCTCTCCGCGGTGAGCCAGGCCGGGCTGGTCAACAACCTCAATGACGGGCTGGCCTGGGGCCTGTTTCCCGTCCTGTTCGCCGCGGCCGGACTGTCCATTGAACGGATCGGGATTCTCGCCGCGGTGTATCCGGCGGTCTGGGGTGCGGTGCAGCTGGTAACCGGCGCCGCCTCGGACCGGCTGGGACGCAAGTGGCTGATCGCGGGCGGCATGGTCGTCCAGGCCGTCGGGCTGGCCGTCGTGGCGGCGGGCAACGGTTTCGGTGTCTGGCTGGCCGCCGTCGTCCTGCTCGGGATCGGCACGGCGATGGTCTACCCCACGCTGCTGGCAGCCATCGGCGACGTCGCCCACCCGCAGTGGCGGGCCCGGTCGGTCGGGATCTACCGGCTCTGGCGCGACGGCGGTTTCGCCGCGGGCGCGCTGCTGTCCGGGCTGCTCGCGGACGCCTACGGCATTCCCGCGGCGATCGCCGTCGTCGCCGCCCTGACCGCGGCGTCCGGGCTGGTCGTGGCGGTGCGGATGCGCGGCGGCGACCACCTCCGCTAGCCGCGGCTAGCGGCGCCACGGCCGTGGCGGCCGTAGGCCGCTTAGCGCTCCGCGCGGCCCTCCTGGTAGACGTCCGGGATCCCGTCGTGGTCCGAGTCGCGTTTCTCCTCTTCCTCGGCAAGGCGGTACTGCCGGTTGCGGGTCTTGAGCACCGCCGTCGCCAGCAGCGCCGCCAGCAGCGAGGCCGAGAGGATGCCCACCTTGGCGTGGTCGTCCTGGATGCTGCCGTGGCCGAAACTGAGTTCCGCCACGAGCAGCGAGACGGTGAAGCCGATGCCGGCCAGGATGGAGACACCAAAGACGTCGATCCATTTGAACGACGCGTCGAGCCGGGCCTTCGTCAGCCTGGTGAGCAGCCAGGTGGTGCCCAGGATGCCAACCGGTTTGCCCACCACGAGCGCCAGGATGATGCCTACGGCGACCGGGTCCGTCAGGGCCGCGCCCAGCCCGTCCCAGCCGCCCACGGCCACTCCGGCGGAGAAGAAGGCGAAGACGGGAACGGCCACCCCGGCCGAGATCGGCCGGAACCGGTGTTCGAAGATTTCCGAAAGGCCGGGGCCGGCCTCCGGGCCGCCGCTGGCCTGGGAGCGCAGCACCGGGATGGCGAGGCCCAGCAGCACCCCGGCCACCGTCGCGTGGATGCCGGACGCGTGGACCAGGGCCCAGGTGGCCAGGCCGAGCGGCAGCAGGATGAACCAGGCCGCCGGGGCCTTCAACCCGAAGAAGCGCCGGTAGCGGTGGGCCAGGTAGGTGTAGAGCGCCAGCGGAACCAGGGCCAGCAGCAGGGGTGCCGGCTGGATATCGCTGGAGTAGAACAGCGCAATGATGGTGATCGCGATCAGGTCATCGACCACGGCGAGGGTGAGCAGGAAGATCCGCAGCGCGCTGGGCAGGTGGGAACCGATGATCGCCAGCACCGCCACGGCGAACGCGATGTCGGTGGCGGTGGGGATCGCCCAGCCGCGCAGGGTCTCCGGGCTGCCGAAATTGACTACGACGTAGATCACCGCCGGGACGAGCACGCCGCCGGCGGCCGCGGCAACGGGCACGACCGACTTGCTCAGCTCACGCAGGTCACCGGCGATGAACTCGCGCTTGAGCTCGAGGCCCACCAGGAAGAAAAAGATCGCCAGCAGGCCGTCCGCCGCCCAGGCGCCCAGGCTCAGCTTCAGGTGCCAGGGCTCGTAGCCGACCTTGAAGTCACGCAGCGCAAAGTAGCTCTCCGACGCCGGCGAGTTGGCCCAGAGGATCGCGGCCGCTGCGGCAGCCACGAGCAGGGCCCCGCCGACCGTTTCCTTGCGGAGGATCTCGCCGATGCGCAGGGATTCGGCGTAGCTGCCGCGGCCGAAGATGGTCAGGCGCGGTTTCCCGGGCCGGGGTACGGGCGGAGGGGTGTGGCTCATGCGGGAGTCCTCAAAATTGGGTCGACTGAACTATGCCGACCAGACTTCCCGGCGCACCTGGTGCCAGTCTACCGGCCTGCGGCGCCGGGCTCAGCCCAGCAGCTGCTGCACTAGCTCCCGGCATTTGCGGTAGGCGGGGGCCTTCGGATCGATCAGGGCGAAGTGGTCACCCGGGACCTTCAGGAGCTGGACCGGCGCGCCGCCGGCCTTGGCGGCGGCGGCGTACGCCTCCGAGAGGCTGAGCGGCACGGTGTCGTCGTCACAGGCGTGCACGGCGTACACCGGGACCCGGAGCGGGGCCGCAGTGATGGGGTCGGCGTACTTATGCCGTTTGGGGTATCTTTCCGAGGAGCCGCCCATGAAGTTGCTGACCGCCCCGTTGCTCAGGTTGAGCCGCTCCGCGGCGGCGAGGTCCAGGACGCCGGACTGGCTGACGACCCCGGTGAGCTGCACCGCGCCGTCGCCGTCGTTGCGCTGAAGCTGGCG
Organism: Arthrobacter sp. Hor0625; assembly: GCF_052567525.1. NCBI lineage: Bacteria > Bacillati > Actinomycetota > Actinomycetes > Micrococcales > Micrococcaceae > Arthrobacter > Arthrobacter sp. Hor0625. The sequence continues at coordinate 1,247,290 of NZ_CP199586.1, forward strand.
GTCGGCGTCGGCGGCGCCGATCTTGTCCAGCCGGCTGCGCCCGGCGGCCCAGACCGCGAGGTGGCCGCCGGCCGAGTGGCCGAGGGCGACGACACGGTCCAGGCCAAAGCCGTGTTCTTCGGAGAGGTCCTGCAGCTTGTCGATCCCTGCGAGCACATCCGCAAAGGTGTGCGGCCAGCCGCCGCCGTTGCCGGCCCGCCGGTATTCCAGGTTCCAGGCGGCCATCCCGTGTGCGGCGAGGTCCTTGGCCAGCGGCTCGCCGAGTTCGGCACCGTACTGCGACCGCCAGTAGCCGCCGTGGATCACCACCACCACACCCCGGGGCGTGGCCGTATCCGGGAGGAACAGTTCCCCCCACTGGCTGGGATCGTCGCCATACTGGTACTTCTGCCGCTTCACTGCGTCCTCCTTGGGGCCAGGTGAGCACACGGCGACCGCCCCCGGAGTCGCCGCCGCTGCGGTCGCAGGCAAAGCCCGACGCCGCACATCAGCCATGTGCAGAGCCTACCGTGGGCCCCGCCCGGCGCCGGGAAGGTTGCGGGGAAGCCCGTTTCGGCCGTCCACCGCGGACGGCGCAGGGAATGTGCGGACGGCCATCCTGTCGGGGCTTCGCCGTAAGCTAGGGCGCATGGCTAGCAACTGGGACCGCTTGGACCCCGCACTGCGCACCTCCGTACAGGAGAATGTGGAACTCTACGAGCGGGTCCGCCCTGCCCTGAAGCTGGTGACCCGCGAGGTGTTGCTGACGCTGCGGGCCATGCTCAAGGGCACCGAGGTGACGCCGTTGTTCGTCACCGGCAGGACCAAGACGGTGGAGTCGTTCCGCGAGAAGATCTCCCGCACGGAGGAGCCGCTGGAGCCGGGCGGGCCGCCGGTCCTGAAGTTCCCGGACCCTTTCCGCACGCTCAATGACATGGTCGGCATCCGCGTGATCACCAAGCTTCCGGCCGAAAATGCCGTCGTCGCCAACCTGATCAAGCGCCAGCGCCAGCTCTTCGACTGCCGTGGCGACCGCGAGAAGGACATCGGCTCGATCGAGTCCGGCACCTACGGCTACTCCAGCCGGCACCTGATCCTGCGGACCATCCAGAACGAGGCGGTCAAGGAGTACCAGCAGGTCTTCAACCCGGAAATCCAACCCAACGGCAGCTACTTCTTCGAGTGCCAGATCCGCACGGTTTTTGCGCATGCCTGGAGCGAGATCGAGCACGACATCCGGTTCAAGGCCGAAGATCCGCGCGCCTGGACCCCGCAGTTCGACCGGCAGTTCACCGCGACGGCGGCCATGCTGGAAACCGTGGAGAGCGCCTTCGCCGACCTGCACGAGCGCTACGAGGAAGTCCGCGGCTACTGGGACATGGACGGCGAGGGCGCGGCGCAGCTGACGCCGAACCGGATCCGGGACGTCTGGCGGACCCTGCTGCCGCACGTGGACCGCAAAGTCGACGACGACTGGGGCTGGGCCGCGGAGCTGATGGCGGCCCATGGATTGAACCAGACCGTGCAGCTTGCGGGGCTGCTCAGCGCCAACCGGATCACCGAGGTCCGCAAGGCCCTCGACCACCGGTACTCCCCCGGGCCGGACCGATTGCTGGATGACCTGTTGCTCTGGGAGTACGGCACTGCCCACATCGACCTCACCGCGGAACCGGCCGACGCCGTGCCGCATCCGCGGCGGGACAGCCTGCTGCGCCGGCTCAAGCAGATCGAGCGTTACCGGCTGACCCAGGGCTAGGGACGCCTCAGGACTCCGGCCCGCGGAACCGGGTGACATAGCGCCGCTGCCACGGGGTTTCGACGGCGCTGCGGCGGTAGTTGCGCCGGACGAAGGCGACGGCGTCGGCGGGCGGGACGCCGTCGAGCACCGCAATGCAGGCCAAAGCGGTGCCGGTCCTCCCCCGGCCGGCCCAGCAGGCAACCTCCACGCGTTCGGTTGCCGCCCGGCGCCAGGCCTCACGGAAGGCGTCCAGGGCGTCGGCGTCGTCGGCGGGAAGGTGCAGGTCCCGCCACCGCACCCAACGGGACTCCCACACCGTCTGCCGGGGCGGGCTGCCCAGCAGGTACAGCCCGAACTCCGGCTTCGGCCCGACCGGGAAGGGCGCCAGCAGGCCCCGGCCGCGGATGAGGCGTCCGGATGGAAGGCTGAGCACCCCGGGCGCCCCCGGCTGCCACGTCTGCGCCATGGGATCGAGCCTAGTCCGCTTTTTAGGGGCCGGAAGGGTCTGGCCGGAACCGGGCGGGCGTGCCTAGAGTGGCCGGAAATCCAGCACCGTTGAACTCCTGCCCCTCGAAAGGACACACGGATGTCGTTCCAGGCATACCTCGACACGATCGAGGACAAGACCGGCCTCACCCCGCGCCAGCTCCTCGACCTCGCCCGGGAGAAGGGATTCGACGGCGCGTCCGCGAAGGCCGGGGAGGTCCTGGACTGGCTGAAGGCCGACTACGGGCTGGGCCGCGGCCACGGCATGGCCCTGGTCCACGTGATCCGGCACGGCCCGGCGATCAGCAGCAAGCACGTGGGGGCGACCGGCGCGCACTCGGACGCGTCGGACCGGCTGTGGCTGGACGGCAAGGCCACCAACCCCGCTTCCTAGCGCACCGCGGTCCGCCGGACACTAGTGGCCGGCGCCGAGCTTCCCGCCCAGGCGGTCGCGCATCAGGACACTGGCGTCGTTCAGGCCGACAACCTTCACGTCCTTGCCGTGGTGCCGGTACTTCTCGGTGATGGCGTCCAGGGCGGCGATGGTCGAGGCGTCCCAGAGGTGGCTGCCATGCATGTCGATGACCACGTGCTCGGGGTCCAGCGCGTAGTCGAACTGGGTGTAGAGGTCGTTGGAGGAGGCGAAGAACAGTTCCCCGTCGACGGCGTACGTGGCCGTTTCATGGCCGTCGACGGTGGTGACGGTGCGCTTGACCGTGACGAAGTGCGCGACGCGGCGCGCAAAGAGCACCATGGCGACAATGACCCCGACCCCGACGCCGACGGCCAGGTTGTGGGTGGTGACGGTGCCAATGACGGTGGCCACCATGACAGCGGTTTCGCTCTTGGGCATCATTTTCAGCGTCCGCGGCCGGATGCTGTGCCAGTCGAAGGTTGCGACCGAGACGAAGATCATCACGGCCACCAGCGCGGCCATGGGGATCAGGGCGACAACGTCACCGAGGGCCACCACCAGGATGAGCAGGAAGACACCGGCCAGGAAGGTGGAGATCCGGGTCCGGGCGCCGGAGGCCTTGACGTTGATCATGGTCTGGCCGATCATCGCGCAGCCGCCCATGCCGCCGAAGAAGCCGGTGACGATGTTGGCTGCGCCCTGGCCCCACGCTTCGCGGCTCTTGGGCGAGCGGGTGTCGGTGATGTCGTCGACCAGCTTGGCCGTCATCAGGGATTCGAGCAACCCCACGAACGCCATGGCGAGGGCGTAGGGGAAGATGACCTGCAGGGTTTCGAGGGTCAGCGGCACGTTGGGGATGAAGAATGTCGGCAGCGAGTCGGGGAGGTCACCCTTGTCGCCCACGGTGGGGACGGCGACGGCGGCGAAGACGGTGATCAGCGTGAGGACCGCGATGGCCACCAGCGGGGCGGGGACTGCCCGGGTCAGCTTCGGCAGCCCGAAGACAATGGCCAGCCCCAGTGCGGTGAGGGGGTAGACCAGCCACGGGACGCCGAGCAGCTCGGGGACCTGGGACATGAAAATCAGGATGGCAAGGGCGTTGACGAAGCCCACCATCACCGAGCGGGGAATGAACCGCATCAGCTTCGCCACGCCGGACAGTCCCAAAATGACCTGGAAGATGCCGGCGAGGATCACGGCGGCGACCAGGTAGTCCAGCCCGTGGGACTTCACCAGCGGGGCGATGACGAGGGCGACGGCGCCGGTTGCGGCGGAGATCATCGCGGGCCGGCCGCCGACGATGGAGATGGTGACGGCCATGGTGAAGGAGGCGAAAAGGCCGATCCGGGGATCAACGCCGGCGATGATGGAGAAGGCGATCGCTTCCGGAATCAGGGCCAGGGCGACGACGAGCCCGCCGAGGATCTCGGTCTTCAGCCGACGCGGCGACTTGAGTGTCCCCGGCACGGACTGGAGCTGTTCGGGGGTAAGGACCGGGGTGTCCCCGGCGGTTCTGACGGCCATTGCTGGCTCCGTTCGTGGTCAAGAAGGCGCGCGACAGCGGCTTCGTTTTGCAAATGATCGAGGAGCGCAGCGCCGCGCCAGAAGGAGGGGGAATGAGTCCGAAACTCTCACCCCATACCTAAAACCCTACCCTAACGTGATGGTAGAGTTTAACTCCGAGCGGACGGAGACCTTCATGACGGCGAAAGCCACCAGCACCATGCACATCGGCGAACTGGCCGAGCGCACCGGATTGTCGCTGCGCACCATCCGGCACTACGACGACGTCGGGTTGCTGCCGGCGACCGCTCGCACCGAGGGCGGCTTCCGGGTCTATTCCGAGGCGGACGCCGAGCGCCTGATGGTAATCAAGCAGATGAAGCCGCTGGGGTTTTCACTCGACGAGATGGCTGAGATCCTCGGCCTGATCGGCGCGGAGGGTGCTAGCCCGGCGGCCGCTGCCGGGCCCGCCCACGAAGCCCGGCTGGCCGAGTTCCTGGCACGGGCCGAGCACCAGCGCGCCAAGATGGCCCGCAACCTGGCCCAGGCCGACGAGTTCATCGCAATGCTCGGCCAGCGAACCGCCTGACGCCCCCTCGAAAGACCCTGGGCCCGGCCCGCACCCGGCTTCACAACCCCAGCGACGCAGCTTTAAATCTGACATAGTCGTCCGCCCAGTGGTCATAAAGTGGCCGCATGGCGGACCCTGGTGGCACCATGCTTGGATGCTTGAGGCAACCAAATCACCCGAATCCGCTCCGGAGTCCCGCACCGACGCGGAGGCCCCGGTCAATCCGGCCCTCGCTGCCGAGGCCAAGATCGCCCGCATCGCGGTCACCGTCTTCCCGCTCCTGGTGGTCGTCGCCGGCGTCGCCGGATTCCTCCTGCCGGGCGCCTTCAAACCCCTCGCGCCGAGCGTCCCGTACCTGCTCGGCATCATCATGTTCTGCATGGGCCTGACGCTGACCCCGCCGGATTTTGCCTCCGTGGCGAAGCGTCCGTGGGCCGTGGTGCTGGGCATCGTGGCGCACTACGTCATCATGCCCGGGGCAGGGTGGCTGATCGCGCAGGCGCTGCATCTACAGCCGGAACTCGCCGTCGGCCTGATCCTCGTCGGCTGCGCCCCCTCCGGCACCGCGTCGAACGTGATGGCGTTCCTGGCCAAGGGCGATGTGGCCCTGTCCGTAGCCGTCGCCTCCGTCTCCACGCTGATCGCCCCGATCGTTACCCCGCTGCTGGTGCTGTTCCTGGCCGGGTCCTACCTGCAGATCGATGCCGCCGGCATGGTGCTGGACATCGTCAAGACCGTGCTGCTGCCGGTGGTCGCCGGCCTGCTGGCGCGATTGTTCCTAAAAAAGCTCGTCGCCAAGGTGCTGCCGGCCCTGCCCTGGGCCTCGGCCGTGGTGATCTCGCTCATCGTCGCGATTGTGGTCGCGGGAAGCGCGAACAAGATCGTGGACGCCGGCGGCATCGTCTTCCTCGCCGTGGTGCTGCACAACGGCTTCGGCCTGGGCCTGGGCTACCTGGCCGGCAAGCTCGGGCGCCTGGACGACAAGGCCCGCCGGGCCCTGGCCTTTGAGGTGGGTATGCAGAACTCTGGCCTCGCGGCGACGCTGGCCACGGCGCACTTCAACCCGCTGGCGGCCCTGCCGTCGGCCGTGTTCTCGCTCTGGCACAACATCTCCGGCGCGATCGTGGCCGCCTTGCTGGCCCGCCGCCCGCTTCGCGACGCCTGAACCGCCGGCCGCGGGGGCCGCTTCCCCGCCCGGATACAGCGATTGCTCCGTACTTGCCGTTGTGAGGTTTCCAAACGGCAAATACGGAGCAATCGCTTTTAAGGACCATTCCCGACGCCGGGCTGGGCACCGGCGTCGGGGTTGCCTAGGCTAGTCGTTGCAGGTGCAGCGCTGCTCCTGGGGGACGTCGGCCAGAACCGAGTCGACATGCTCGCCGCAGCCGGCCCAGGTGATTTTTCCGCAACGATTACAACGAACTGCAGCGCACATAGGAACTCCATTCTTGGTGGCGCCGCGGTCGCAGCACCCTTGGTTCCCAATAATACCCCATGGGGTATATTGAAGTCATCCCCGGGGAGGGGATCCACCCCGGAAGCATCGAAGGACACCCCATGCAGATCGAGGAACCACCGGCCGGCGCTGCACCGCGCGTCCCGGACGCACCCGGCACGCCGCCGGCCCCGACTCCGCCGCCGGCCCCGGAGGCCGCCCGCCTGCAGCGCCGGGTGATTCCGGTCCTTGTCGGCGGCCAGATCCTCGGCGGAATCGGCATGGGAGCAACGCTTTCCCTGGGTTCCCTGCTGGCCGCACAGCTTTCCGGGTCCAACGCCTGGTCGGGAATGGCAGCCACCATGAGCACCCTCGGCGCCGCGCTGGCGGCGGTGCCCCTGGCCCGCCTGGCCCAGGCCCGTGGCCGCCGGATCTCGCTCTCCACCGGCGCCCTGGTGGCCGGCACCGGCGCCGTCATCGCCATCACGTCCGCCGCCGTCGGCGTGTTTGCCTTGCTGCTGCTGGGGCTCATGCTCCTAGGCGCGGGATCCGCCGTGAACCTGCAGTCCCGGTTCGCGGCGACCGACCTGTCCCGCCCCGACTCCCGCGGCCGGGACCTGTCGATTGTCGTGTGGTCCACCACCGTGGGCGCGGTCCTGGGTCCCAACCTTTTCGACCCCGGCGAGGCCGTGGGCGCAGCCCTGGGCCTGCCTCCGCTGACGGGCGCGTTCGCTTTCTCCGTCACCGCGCAGTTGGCAGCCGCGGCGGTGTACGCCTCGGGCCTCCGCCCGGATCCGCTGCTGACCGCCATGGCATCCCGCAGGGCCGATCCCGCGGCGCCCCGGCCGCGGGGCGGGCTGCTGGTACTGCGGGGCAACGCCCGCGCGCGCTACGCCGTCGCCGTCGTCGCCCTGAGCCACGCCACCATGGTGGCGCTCATGTCCATGACCCCGGTGCACCTGCGCGAGCACGGGGCCAGCCTGACGGTGGTGGGCCTGACGATCAGCCTGCACATCGCTGGCATGTACGCCCTGTCGCCCGTGTTCGGCTGGATGGCTGACCGGCTCGGACGGCTGCGCACCATCCTGCTGGGCCAGGGCATGCTGGTGGCTGCCCTGATCCTGGCCGGGGTGGCGGCGGACTCCCGCAGCGGCGTCACCGTAAGCCTGGTCCTGCTGGGGCTGGGATGGTCAGCCTCCGTGGTCGCCGGATCCGCCCTGGTCGCCGAGTCGGCGCAACTGCAGGACCGGCCGGCCCTGCAGGGCGTTTCCGACCTGGGCATGAACGCCGCCGGTGCCAGCGCAGGCGCCCTGGCGGGCCCGGTGCTGGCTGCCGCCGGCTACTCGGGCCTCGGGTTCATCTCGCTGGCCCTGGTCGCCGTCGTCGTGGCCTGGACCGTCCTGCAGCCGCGTCGCACCGCCACCGCCAGGGGGCTGTGATGAGTCCGGACAAGCTTCCCGGTTCCAGCCGCAGCGGAGCCCCGGCGGCACCGAACGACGGCGGGCGGCTGCGCCAGCTGCTGCAGGTTCCGTCCCGCTGGACCCGCCGGCGGGTGGCCGTCGCCGTCCTTGCCGCCTTCGGGGCCGCAGGCTTCCTGCTGGCAGCCACCGGCCTGGCGGCCGAAGGCACCGACTGGGTCGGCTGGGCGGTGGTTGCGGCCGCGTCCGCCCTGGCAGGCGCCCTGGCCGGCAGCTACGTGGGGGCTCCGATCGGCGCGGCAGCCACGCTGTGCGACCTCCGCTGGCCGATCCTGGGCCTGCTGGGCGTGGTCTGGGCGGTGTCGCCACGGGAAGCGCCTCCGCTGGCCCAGGCCGCCGTCGGCCTGCTCGCCCTCGCCGTCATGGGATGGGCCCTGTCCGCCCGGCTGGAGTCGGAACGCAGGGCGACGCTGGCCGGCCCTGCACCGGACACCGCCGAGGCGTGCACGGACTGCCGCCCGCTCTTCCCCGCCAGGCCGCGACGGCAGGACTGACACCCCCGGGCCGGCCCAAAGCCGGCCGCCCGGTCCCAGTGTGGCCGGCGGCAACGGGGTCTTCGACAGCCGGTAGAATACGAGAGGACTCTGGAGGAGAACATGACGGCACCTGGACTGCGCCTGGCACGTGGCTGGAGCGGCGCCCTCGCCGCTACCGCCATCGCCGCCACGTCGCATGTCCTGGCCGGCGGGACCCTCCCGGAAGCTCCCCTGCTCGTGCTCATCCTGGCGCTGTCCGGCCTGGCGTTCACTACCCTCAGCGGCCGCGGCCTGTCGCTCTGGCGGCTGTCAGCGGGGGTCATCCTCAGCCAGGGTCTTTTCCACTGGCTGTTCAGCGGGGCCGGCGCCCCGCACCCCGCCGCGCAATCCGCCGTCGGCCACCAGGGGCACCTCGCCGTACTGGAGCCTGCCGCCGCGACGGCCGGCCAGGCCATGGACCACGCGGCGCCGCTGATGTGGGCCGGCCACGCCCTCGCCGCTGCCTTGACCATTGCAGTCCTGCGGCGCGGCGAGGTCACTGCCGTCCGGCTGGTGGACGCGCTCCGCCTGCGGGTGACTGCCTTCCTCCCCCTGTTCCAGCCGTTGCCGCCGGCGCCTTCCGCCGTCGAACCGCCCGCCGGGCGGCCCGTGCAACCGCTGCCGAACCTCGGCGTGCCCCTCCTGGTGATGCGCCACCGCGGACCACCCGCCGGCGCCAGCGCAGCCTAGGCGCAGGAACCCCTCAGCGGCCCGTGCCGCACGCACTGCCTCCGGCCCTCCCCCGGCCGGCAAGTGCGCCCGCATCCCTGCTCGTCCGCGCCCCGGTTCGGGGCCGGTCTTCGCCCTGCGCTTTTCGTGCCCTCAGTCCGCGCAGCCACGGTGCGCCATGCACTTCCTCCCCGCGGACGGGCAGCACCCGGCGCACCGCGCAACCCGGCCGTCCCCGGCCGAGCCCGGTCCCGGCACCCCTGCGCCCCGCTGCGACCGCAGCCGGGCGAAACGACCTTATCCGGCGACCCCAGAAGCCGCCGCACACTCTTGAGGAACACCACACATGAACACGAACATCACCTACCCCGCCCTCACCCTCCTCGCCGCCGCGGCGCTGGCGCTCAGCGGATGCGCGGCCTCGGCGCCTGCGCCGGGTCAGTCCGCAACCGGTGCTGCCAGCCAGGCTGCGGCCGGCCAGGCGGGGGCCAGTCAGGCCGGCGCCGTTGACGGCCTGGCCGTCAGCCAGCCGTGGGTCAAGGCTGCGGCCTCCGGGATGACCGGCGCGTTCGGCGTCATCCGGAACACCACCGGCGCCGACATCACGGTGACCGGCGCTTCAACCCCCGCGGCACGCATGGCGGAGCTGCACGAGACCGTCGCCGGAGCCAGCGGCGGGATGCAGATGCGGGCCAAGGAGGGCGGCTTCGTGATTCCGGCCGGCGGCGAACTGAAACTGGAGCCGGGCGCTAATCACGTCATGCTCATGGGCCTGACCGGACCGGTCAAGGCGGGCGACGAGATCACCTTCACGCTGGAGCTGGCGGGCGGCGGAACCTTCACCTTCACCGCGTTGGCCAAGGACTTCCGGGGCGCCAACGAGAACTACGTGGAGGGCGACTCAGGCATGATAGGCCACCAGCCCTCGTCCGGAAGCACCGCCAGCCCGTCCCCCTCGGCGAACAAATGACGGGCCGGACACCCCGCTCCGTGGAACCGCCGCAGCCCGGCGCGGCGGGGAAGGCACCGCGCCACCTGCCGCGGCGCGGCCTGCTGTTCGGCGGCGCCGCGGCCGGCCTCGGTGCGCTGGCTGCCGCGGGGACGCAGCTTGCGGCGGCCGGCCAGACGACGGCGCCCGCGGCCGGCTCGACGGAGGCCGTCCATGGCGGCGGCCTGGTGGCCTTCCATGGCGAGCGGCAGGCGGGCATCGACACTCCGGCCCAGGCGCACGCGGTTTTTGTTGCGCTTGACCTGCGGCCGGGCACGTCCCGGGAGCGGGTGAAGGCGCTGCTGCGGCTGCTCAGCGACGACGCCGCGAACCTGTGTGCCGGCCGCCCGGCCCTGGCCGACACCGAGGGTGAGCTTGCCCAGGTACCCGCGCGGTTGACCATCACGTTCGGCTTCGGGCCGGGCCTGGTGGCCGCGGTCGATCCTGCCCGGGCTCCGGACTGGCTGAAACCGTTGCCGGCGTTCAAGATCGACCGGCTGACGCCCGGGTTCAGCGACGGCGACCTGCTGCTCCAGATCTGCGCCGATGACCAGGTCACCGTGGCCCACGCCCAGCGCATGCTGCTCAAGGACAGCCGCAGCTTCGCCACCGTCCGCTGGGTGCAGGCAGGTTTCCGGCGGTCCTACGGCAGCGAAAAGCCCGGAACCACCATGCGGAACCTCTTCGGCCAGCTGGACGGGACCTCCAACCCCGTGCCGGGGAGCACCGACGTCGAGCGCGTGGTCTGGGGACGCGGCGGCCACCCTGCGTGGGTGGACAACGGAACGTCCGTGGTGGTCCGCCGGATCGCGATGAACCTGGACAAGTGGGACGAGGTGGACCGCGTCGGACGGGAAGAGTCCGTGGGCCGCCGGCTGTCCAACGGCGCACCGCTGACCGGGTCGCACGAGCACGACGAGCCCGACTTTGCGGCGCTGTCCCCGCACGGGTTTCCCGTCATCCCGGACGTCTCGCACCTGCGCCGGGCGCGCCCTGATGACCCTTCGCAGCGAATCTTCCGCCGGGCGTACAACTACGATGCCGTGCCGGGAGCCGGCGGGGTCTCGGACTCGGGTCTGATCTTCGTGTCCTTCCAGGCCGACGTCGCCCGGCAGTTCACGCCGATCCAGCAGCGGCTCGCCGAGGCGGACATGCTCAACCTCTGGACGACGCCGGTCGGCTCGGCCGTGTTCGCCGTCCCGCCCGGTTGCCGGGAGGGCGGGTTCATCGGGGAGCAATTGTTCGCCTAGGAACCAGCCGCCGGTGCCGGTCCCTCCCGTGCTGTCCGCGGGAAGCCCAGCACCGGCGGCCTCAGCCGATGCTGGCGGCCTCGTCGAGGGTCCGGGCTTCGAAGTGTTCCAGCATCGGCTGCATGGCCTCGAGACCGTTCTTGAACGTCGCCGAGGCCCGCCACTGCTCCACTTGCTCGAGGGATTCCCAGGGGCCGGTGCTGATGAAGCGGTTCCGGACATCGTGGTCATGCATCAGCACGGCCTTCGCGTTCGGGTAATCCTCCTGGGTCTTCCGGGCCAGGTCCCGCCACGCCTGCACGAAATCGTTCTCCCGGCCGGGGTGGACCAGCCAAATTCCCAAGGTGTAAACCGACACGTCGATCGCCTCCAGAGCTGTGCGGGGTAGATAGGCCCGATTATGTTCCTCGGCCGGCGGCCGCGGTAGGGCCGGCCCGCCCCGCCGCAGCTACCCGATCTGCGCCAGCACTGCCCCGGCCGCAACGACGACGCCCGAGTCGGCGCGGATATCCGTCAGGGTCCCGTCCCGGTGGGCGGCAACCTGGGTTTCCATTTTCATGGCTTCCAGCACGACGACGGCGTCGCCGGCTGACACTTCGGCTCCGGGCTCCACCAGCCACTTCACGACCGTTCCGGCCATGCCTGCCCGCAGTTCTCCCGGCTCGGCGGCAGCGCCGGTGTTGCCCTCGGAACCGGCGCCCGCCGAGCCATCCCGTGACTCTCCGGCGGCCACCGGGAAGCCGGCTACGGGTGCCCCGGACCGCATCCACCCGTCCAGCAGTGCCGCCGGCAAACCGACAGCGAGGCGCCTGCCGTCGACGTCGACCGTCAGGGTGCGGCGTTCTCCGTCGGGCGCCGTGGTGCTGTAGCCGGGGTCCGCGGGGATCCGGTCCGCGAAGTCGGTCTCGATCCAGCGGGTGTGGACGCCCAGCCGGTCTTCCGCGGTGAAATCCGGGGATTCCAGCACGGCACGGTGGAACGGCAGCACCGTGGCCACCCCCGTGATGTTCAGCTCGGCGAGGGCGCGCCGGGCGCGGCGCAGGGCCTGCTGCCGGTCCGCGCCGGTGACGATGAGTTTGGCCAGCAGCGAGTCGAACTGCGGGGGGACGAACGACCCGGAGCGGACTCCGGAATCAAGCCGGATCCCCGGACCGGTGGGGCCGGAGAACTCCGCGATGGTGCCCGGCGAGGGCAGGAACCCGCGGCCCACATCCTCGGCATTGAGCCGGAATTCGAAGGAGTGGCCGTGCGGCGCCGGGTCCTGGGTGAGGCGCAGCGGCTCCCCCGCGGCGATCCGGAACTGCTCCTGCACCAGATCGATCCCGGTGGTTTCCTCGGTGATGGGGTGCTCGACCTGAAGGCGCGTGTTGACCTCGAGGAATGCCACGGTGCCGTCGGCGGCGACGAGAAACTCCACCGTGCCGGCCCCGGAGTAGCCGGCCTCGCGGCAGACGGCCTTGGCGGCGTCGTAGATCTGCCGCGTCTGGTCGTCCGTGAGGAACGGTGCGGGGGCTTCCTCGACGAGTTTCTGGTGCCGCCGCTGCAGCGAGCAGTCGCGGGTTCCGACGACGATGACGTTCCCGTGGATATCCGCCAGGATCTGGGCCTCGACGTGGCGTGGCCGGTCCAAATAGCGCTCCACGAAGCACTCGCCCCGGCCGAAGGCGGCCACGGCCTCGCGGACGGCGGAATCGAACGCCTCCTCGATTTCATCTAGCACCCGGACCACCTTCAGGCCGCGGCCTCCGCCGCCGAACGCCGCCTTGATGGCCACGGGCAGGCCGTGCTGTTCCGCGAAGGCGCGGGCTTCCGCCGCGGAACCGACCGGGCCGTCGCTGCCGGCGACCAGGGGTGCGCCGGCGCGGACCGCAGTCTCCCGTGCGGTGATTTTGTTGCCGAGCAGCCGGATGGCGTCCGGAGCGGGGCCGATCCAGGTCAGCCCGGCGTCCAGGACGGCCTGGGCAAAGTCGGCGTTTTCAGAGAGAAAACCGTAGCCCGGGTGGATGGCGTCGGCGCCGTAGGCGGCGGCCGCGGCCAGCAGCTTGGGGATATTCAGGTACGTGTCCGCCGGCGCGTTCCCGCCCAGGGCGAAGGCCTCGTCCGCGGTGGCGACGTGCATGGCGTCGGCGTCGATGTCGGCGTACACCGCGACAGAGGCCAGTCCGGCGTCGTCGCAGGCCCGGGCGATCCGGACGGCGATCTCGCCGCGGTTGGCAATCAGGACCTTGCGCATCAGTTGCTCACTTCGTGGTTGGGGGCGGTGTGCCCGGGGGTGGCAGGGCCGGGGTTGGGGCCGGGCTCCGCCCAGCGGAACCGGATGGCCCCGCCGATCGGCACCTGCGCGGCCCGGTCCAGCTGCGAGTCGATGACGACGGCGATCACCGGGTAGCCGCCCGTGATGGGGTGGTCGGCGAGGAAGAGGACCGGCAGGCCTTCCGGCGGGACCTGGAGGGCACCGGCGACGGTCCCCTCGCTGGCCAGTTCGCCCTCGCGGGAGCGCTTGAGCGGCGTGCCGTCCAGCCGCATGCCCACGCGGTTGGACTGCGGGAGCACCCGCCACTCCTGGCCGATGAAGGCGTCGAGGGCGGCCTGGTCGAACCAGTCCGCGCGCGGGCCGGGCACGACGTCGAGGACGGTGACCCCGGGGCCGGGAAAGTCCGGCTGCAGTTCCGGGTTTCCGACGACGCCGGACTCGGCCTCGCCGCCGGCGGCCAGCAGTTGCCCGGCGGCCAGCGGTGCGGGGCCGATCCCTGACATGGTGTCGGTGGACCGGCTGCCCAGCACCGGGGCGGCGTCGGCCCCGCCGCGGACCGCGAGGTAGCTGCGGAAGCCGCTCCTGGGCGCGCCGATGCGCAGCGTTTCGCCGTCAAGCAGGGCGAAGGGCGCCGCCATGGCGACAGAACGTGACAGCGGTTCGACCTCGGTGCCGGCAGGGCCGGTGATGACCAGATCGGCGGGTGCTCCGGCGACGGCCAGGACCTGGTCCCCGACGGCCTGGACCGTGAGTCCACCGGCGACGGTTTCGATCGCAGCGGCCGACGGCGCATTGCCGACCAGGCGGTTGGCGCGGCGCAGCGAGGCCCGGTCCAGGGCCCCCGCGATAGAGACACCCAGGCCGGAATGACCGTGCCGGCCAAGGTCCTGGATCAGGCTCTGCAGTCCGGGGGCGACGATCCGCAGCCCGGAAGCTACCTCCGGCGGGGAGGTCTTGGCCGGTGGTTCCGGCGACACGGACACGGTCTCCCGGACTGCACGGAACCGGATCCGGCGTCCCGGTGCGGCCAGCGCGGGGTGCTCGCGGTCCAGGTCCCACATGCGGGCGGCGGTGCGGCCGATCAGCTGCCAGCCGCCCGGTGACCGGCGCGGGTAGACCGCCGAATAGGTTCCGGCCAGTGCCACGGATCCCTCGGGCACGGCGGTGCGGGGCGAACTGCGGCGCGGAACGTTGAGGAGGTCGTTCTCGCCGACCAGGTAGCCGAAGCCCGGAGCGAAACCCGCGAAGGCCACGGTCCACAGCTGGCCGGTGTGGGCGGCGATCACGCCCGCGATCCCGAGGCCGGTCAGTTCGGCCGCTTCGGCGAGGTCTTCGCCGTCGTACACGGTGTCGATCTCCACCACACTGCCGTTCCGCTGTTCCGCGGTGTTCAGCTCCAGTTCCAGCAGCTGCGCGCCGATCCGGCGTGCCGAGGCGGGCGAGTCGGCCGTGACCAGCACCGTCTGGGCGGCTGCCAGCACGTCCAGCTGGCCCGGCAGCGGCTGCTCCAGCAGCCGCGCCTGCAGTGCCAGCACGTCTTCCATGCCGGCGAGTTCCGCGAGCACCGCCCGGGTCCCCACCGCGCGCACCGACCACACCTTGTGGCCGGCCGCGCGCTGCTGTGCCACCGCTTCCATTGCCGCCTCCATCGTTGCCGTCATCTCCCGGATTCGCGCCGCTTAGGCGCGGGCTTCCTGCAGCAGCCGCTCTTCCTCGGCGGTCTGCGGGTTCCGGCCGATCAGCAGGCCCACGACCGTGACCGCTGCGGCCAGCGCCAGGTAGCCGGCGATCAGGAACCAGTTGCCGGTGGCGGCGAAGAGTGCGGTGAAGACCAGCGGGGCGATGGCCCCGCCGATAACCCCGGCCAGGGTGTAGGCCAGCGAGCTACCGGCGTAGCGCAGCCGCGCCGGGAACTGTTCGGTGATGAAGGCGGCCTGCGGGCCGTACATGAACGCGTGCAGCGCCAGGCCGATCACGACGCCGATGGTCAGCATGAGCACCGATTTGCCCTGGATCATCAGGAAGAAAAGCGGGATATAGGCGGCCGTGGCGACGGCCGCGATGCCGTAGACGAGCCGGCGGTTGAACCGGTCCGTCAGCGCGCCGGCGGCCGGGATCAGGGCCAGCTGGAAGGCCGAACCGATCAGGATGGCGCCGAGGACGTTGCCGGTGGTCATGCCCAGCGTCTTGGTGGCGTAGAGCGCCACGAACACGGTGAAGAGCGAGTAGAGCACGTCGGGGCAGATGCGGGAGAGGGCCGCGGCGACCAGGGCGCGCGGTTCCGTGCCGAAAACTTCCTTGATGGGGGCCTTGGGCGCCTCGCCGTGGGCCTGGATGGCCTTGAAGACCGGGGTCTCCTCGAGCTTGAGCCGGATCAGGAGGCCGAAGACCACCAGCAGGGCCGAGGCCAGGAAGGCGACCCGCCAGCCCCAGGACAGGAACGCCTCATTGCTGAGGGTCGCCGCCAGCAGGGCCAGGACGCCGTTGGCCATCAGGTTTCCGGCCGGCGGGCCGATCTGCGCGGCCGAGGACCAGAATCCGCGCTTGCGGGCATCGCCGAATTCGCTCGAGAGCAGGACTGCTCCGCCCCATTCGCCGCCGACGCCAATGCCCTGGGCCAGGCGCAGCAGCACCAGGATGGCCGGGGCGGCGACGCCGATGGCCGAGTAGTCCGGCAGCACACCGATCAGCACGGTGGCGACGCCGATCAGCATCAGCGTGACCACCAGGACGTGCTTGCGGCCGATCTTGTCACCGAGCCGGCCGAAGATGACGCCGCCGATGGGACGGGCGAGGTAGCCGACGGCGAAGGTGGAGAAGGACAGCAGCAGTCCGACCAGTTCGTCGCCGCTGGGGAAGAAGATCTTGGGGAAGATCAGGGCCGACGCCACCGAGTAGATCGCGAAGTCGTAGTACTCCAGCGAGGTGCCGGTGAGGCTGGCGATGTAGGCCTTGAGGGCGCCTGGTGGCAGTTTCCTTTTGCCGGTCCTCGTGCCGGGGGCCGGAGCGGCCTGCTGCGGAGTGGTCATGATGTTCCTTCGGGTGGGGTGCTGCCGGGAGGGGGTGAGGATGTGCGGGGTCGCCTAGACGAAGGCGGCGGTGCCGATGCCGGCGGCGTTCAGCGCCTCGCGGACGGCGGCGGCCATGGCTACTGCCCCCGGGGAGTCGCCGTGGACGCAGATGCTTTCCGCCCGGATTTTCAGGATGGAACCGTCGATGGTGCGGACGGCGGAGTCGGCAGCCATCCGGAGGACGTGTTCGGTGACCTCCGCGTGGTCGTGCAGCACGGCGCCGGGGAGGGTGCGGGAAACGAGGGTGCCGTCCGGGTTGTAGGCCCGGTCCGCGAACGCCTCGCTGACCGCGCGCAGTCCGGCCGCTTCGGCCAGGCGCAGCACCTCGGAGCCGGGCAGGCCCAGGATGGGCAGGCCCGGATCGACGGACTTGACGGCGTCGACGACGGCCTTCGCCTGGGCGGTGTGCGCGACTATCGCGTTGTAGAGACCGCCGTGCGGCTTCACGTACGTGACGGTGCCGCCCTCCGCCGCGGCCAGCGCCTGCAGCGCTCCGATCTGGTAGACGACGTCGTCCGCCAGTTCGATCGGGTCGATATCGAGGAACCGGCGGCCGAAGCCGGCGAGGTCGCGGTAGCCGACGTGCGCGCCGATCCGGACACCCGCCGCGACGGCTTCGCGGCAGGTCCGCCGGATCACGCTGGGGTCCCCGGCGTGGAATCCGCAGGCGACGTTGGCGCTGGAGACGGAACGGAACATGGCCGAATCGTCGCCCAGGTTCCAGCGTCCATAGGATTCGCCGACGTCGCTGTTCAGGTCGATGGTGGAAGGTCCGGAGTGTGCCATGTGTGATCCTCGTCTCAAAGCTTGGCTTCTTCAAGGATGCACCACATTGCCGGATTGTTCAACAATCCGGCAATCCTCTTGAGGGGCGATCGTGTAGATTCGGCTTCATGACGACTTCCGACGCCCGCCCCCGGGCGGCCGCCGCCGCCCGGCTCCGCATCGCGGTGCCCTCGGTGGCGGACCGCGTCGCGGCCGAACTCCGCCGGATGCTGGCCGAGGGCGAGCTCCTGCCGGGGACCCGGCTGACCGAATCAACCATCGCCGAGGATCTGGGCGTGTCCCGCAACACCGTCCGGGAGGCGTTCGCCGAGCTGGCCGCCGAACGCCTGGTGGTGCGGCAACCCAACCGGGGCGTCTTCGTGGCCAGCCTGGCCCCGGGCGACATCCATGACGTCTACACGGTGCGGCGCGCCATTGAGGTCGCAGCGCTGCGCGGCGGCGGCAGCGCCGAACGGATCGCGGCGGTCCGCGCCGCCGTCGAAGAGGGCAAAGCCGCTGCCGCCGCCGACGACGAGGAGGCCCTCGGCACCGCCAACCAGCATTTCCACCGCGCCATCGTGGCGTTGGCCGGCAGTCGCCGGCTGGACACGATCATGGCCCAGGTCCTCGCCGAGATGCGGTTGTTCTTCCACCGGGCCACGGTGGACGCCCATTTCTACCGGGGCTACCTCGGCGACAACGACCAGATATGCTCCGCGCTCGAGGCCGGGGAAACGGAGCGGGCGGCGGATTTACTACTGGCCTACCTCGACCGCTCCGAAGAGAAGCAGGCCGCGGTCCACGGGAAGTAAGCCGCTCGGGCCGGACGGGCGGCTTGCTAGGCTGGAATGATGAAACGCACCTTCGCAGCCGTGTCCCTTGCCGCCCTGGCGATCGCACTCTCCGGCTGCGGTCAGGTGCAGCAGGCAGCCGAAAACGCCGTCAGCGACGGCGCATCCCAGGTCGCCTCCGCGGCCGGCAGCGAGATCAAGAAGCAGGCTTGTTCCCTGGTCGAGGACGGGCTGGTCAGTGTGCAGGACAAGAGGGCCCTGGGCGGGCTGGTCGCTGGGGCGCAGACTGCGGGCGTGCCCGCGGAGATCACCACACCGCTGAAGCAGATCGCGGACTCCGGCGACCAGGTCCCGGCCGACTCCGTCAAGGCCCTTCGGGACGCCTGCGCCGGCTAAACCGCCAACAGCGCCGCGCCTCCGGCTCCCGGCGGCCCGGCGGGGTTAGCGCTTTCCCTTTTTCCGCGATCCCTTGCCGCGGCCCTTGTCCGGGTTAGGCGCATACCGCTGCGCCACCTTGGGTTTCTTGACCGCCGGGCCGCGCCGGTCCGGTTTGGGTTCGCGCTTGGGCTTCTCCTGCTGCGCGGACGGCTGCCGGGAACTCGACGCGGTGCGGCCCCGGACAATGCCGATGAACTCCTCAATCACCTCATCCGTGGCGTCCGTCGGCCAGGCCAGGGCGATGCCGGTGGGCGGAGCACCGGTGAGCCGCCGGGCCACGGTGTCCTTGACGTTGAAGTGCCGGGCGACCGACATCGGCAGCACCACCAGCCCGGCTCCGGAGGCGACCACCTGCAGCGCCGGTTCGGCACCGCCCAGGGAAGCCACGTCCAGGAAGGTTTCCTTAGCCAGGTCGGCCAGGTCCACCTCTTCGAAGACGGAAATTTCGTGGCCCTTGGGCGCCACCACCACGGGCTGCTCCTCGTAGAGCGGGATGACGCTCAGGCCCTCGCGCTCCACCGGGAGCCGGACGAAGCTCAGGTCCGCGGACCCGTCGCGCAGCACCGCGAGCTGCGCGCCGTCGTCGGAAAGGAAGGCGTGGAGCGGGATCCCGGGCATCCGCTCTTCCCACCGGCGGATCCACTTGCCCGGGGTCACGCCGGCGACGTACGCGAAGCGCAGCTCCCGGGGGGCGGGGGCGGACTCGTCGTACGGCTGTGCGTTCTCTTCTTCTGCGGACACACGTTCACAGTACCGCCCGGATGCCGGGAGGGCCCTGCCGCGCGGGCCCGGTGGTCCCCTGCCGGTGGCGCGCCGGATACCCTTTAACCATGACCTCTGCAAACTCCCAGTCCATGAAGCCGGCCACCGTTGCCAAGAAGCTTGGTATCTACCTGCCCGCGACACCGCAGGAGTTCCAGGATTCGGTCATCACCCGGTCCGAGTTCGCCGAGCTCCAGGCCAACCCGCCGGAGTGGCTGGCCGAGCTGCGCCGCACCGGCCCGCACCCGCGCCCGGTGGTGGCACAGAAGCTCAATGTCTCCATCAGCGGCTTGGCCCGTGGCGGCGTCGAGGAAGCGCTGACGACGGCGGAAATCACCGCGCTGCTGCAGGCTCCCCCGGCGTGGCTGGTCGCCGAGCGCGCCACCCACGCCGCGGTCCGGGCCGAAGCCCAGCGCGTCAAGGAAGAAACGGCGAAGAAGACCGCCAAGAAGGCCCGCGCCCAGGCCGAGTAGTTCCCCGGCCGCCAGGCGCGGTGTTCAGTCCTGGTGCAGCTGGACGTAGTTCCCGCAGCCATCGTCGAGCACCGCGGTGGTGCCCCAGGGGCCGTCGGCCGGTTCGGCCTGGAAGATGACGCCCTTGGCCGTCAGCCGCTCATACTCGGCCCGGACGTCCGGGACGCCGAACACGATCGCGGGCAGCCCGGCGTCGTGGACCGCGTTCATGTAGGTGGCGCCGATCGGGTTGTCGCTGGGCTCCAGGAGCAGCCCCGCGGATTCGCCCCCGCCGGGATCCTTGATGATGAAGAGGTTGTGTTCGGGCATTGCCATGAGGGTGTCGAACCCCAGGATCCCGGTGTAGAACTCGTGGGCCGCGGCGGGGTCCTTGACGTGGATGCTGCACATTTTTAGTCGCATGCGCCCTAGGCTACGCGAGGGGACCGCGCCCGGGAACCGGCCATTGACGCGGTGCCGCCCATGGATTCCAATGGAATCAGCGGAGCCTTGCCCGCCCGTGACGGGTTCCGCGGGAGGTTCGAAATGCCAACTGAATCCGGCCCGTTCGGGCCGTGGCAGTTCCTGGTGCTGGCCCTCCTGGTCGCCGCCGCCGCGGCCGGGACCGTCTACCGTGTCCGTAAACACCAGCTGTCCGACAATGGCCTGCCCGACGGCGGCTTGCCCGACGCCGCGTTCTGGGACGGTTTCGCGGGGATCGCCGTCGTCGGCCCCGCCGTGCTGCTGCCCTCGCTGGCAGCGCCCTGGACCGGCCCCGTCCTCGCCGCCGTCGCCGTCTCGGCGGGCGCCGCGGGCTACCGCTGGACGCCGGCCCTGCTGCGCCGGGCGGAGCAGCGGCGCTCCCGCCGGGAAGCGGCGGCCCGTGATGCCGCCGCAGCGCCCAAGCACCGCGCGGTGCTGGAGCGCTGGCAGCGCTATGAGCTCGATCCCGCCCTCTGCATCGACTACCCGGCCATGAGTGACCCCGGCCGGCCGGAGACCGCCGCGATGATCAGGGCTATGAGGGCGGCCGGGGATCCTGGCGGCGGGCCCGCGCGCCGGGGACAGGCCGGCGGCTACGCCGCGGCGGTGGAGCGGCTGGAAGTGTCCCTGGCAGAGGCCGAACGGGCAGCGGGCGTCATGGACGCCGCTGCCGGGGGGATCCGATGACTGACATCACCATCATTGGGGCGGGCAACATGGCCCGCGCAATCGGCCTGCGGGCCATCGCTGCGGGCCGTTCCGTGCAGGTCCTGGACCGAAGCCCCGACAACGCAGCCGGTCTCGCTGCGGAGCTGGCCGGCGGTACGACCTCCGGAGGGCTTGGGGACGTGCCCGAGGGCGACCTTGTGGTGCTGGCGCTGTATTTCGAGCCGGCTAAGGAAGTCGCCATGCATTACGGGGACACCCTGAGCGGGAAGACAGTCGTGGAGATCAGCAACCCGGTCAACATGGAGACCGGCGACTCGCTGGTGGTCGCACCGGGCACGTCCGCGGCCGAGGAGGTGGCCAGGTTGCTGCCCGGGGCCCGGGTGGTCAAGGCGTTCAACACCACCTTCGCCGGGCCGTTGGCGGCCGGGTCCGCCCATGGCATGGCCCTGGACGTGTTCATCGCCTCGGACTCGGAAGCGGCAAGCAACGAGGTGGCCGCCTTCGCCGCGGCTGCGGGTCTGCGGCCCCTCCAAGTCGGGGCTTTGCGCCATGCCCGCGAGCTGGAGGGGATGCAGCTGCTGGTGATCGGATTGCAGCTGAACCCGGCCTACGAGTCCTTCGACTGGACCACGGCCCTGAAGATCCTGGACTGAACGCCGCCGGATCCCCGGGCCTCGTGGCAGCCTAGAGTTCGACCGTGCCGCTTTCGCCGACGCTCATCCGGCTGTTGGTGACCTTTGATTTCACCCACTGCAGGACCGTTGCCGCGGTGCCGCCCGGGCTGGTCCAGTATTCGGCGGAGTCCGATTCAACGTGGAGCAGGACGACGCCGGGGGTGTCCGGACCGTCCGGGAACCATGCCTCGACGGCCTGGTTCCACCGGTCGTGGATGGCCTGTCGGTCAGTGACAACCCGGGCCGTCCCCGCCACGGACACCCATTCGGTGCCCTTCCCGAAGGAGACATTGACCGCCGGCTTGGCGGTGATGTGCGCGACCTGGGACGTGTCCTGCGACGTGAAGAACCACATGTCGCCGTCGTCCTGGACGTCCTGGACCGCCAGCGGCCGGCTGACCAGGGCGCCCTCTTCATTGATGGTTGTGAACATCCCGATCCGCGAGTCGTTGATGATGTCTGTGACCTTGCTGATGTCCTGTGCGTCCGACATATGCCCACCTCATCCTTGATTAACGGAGGAAGGTCCTCCTGCCGCCAGCCTAATAATAAGCGTACTTACTTTTCAAGCGCCTGGCTGGCGGCGGGAGGACCCCGGGGGGTGCGGTGCTACTGGCCGCGGGTCAGGACCTGGCCCTTGAAGAACTCGGGGCGCAGCTTGGCCATGATGAGCATGAGCACCGCGCCGAGCAGGATGACGCCGATGCCCAGGATGAAGACCAGGCCTAGCCCGCCGACCGACGAGCCCGAACCGTATTCCGGATCCATCGAGTCGTAGGCGGTCTTGACGAACATCACCAGCAGGATGACGCCGCCCAGCAGGGGTGCGAGGAACTTGAAGAAGAACGCACGCGCCCCGCTGAAGGCCTCGGCCCGGAAGAACCAGACGCAGGCCAGGGCGGTGATGCCGTAGTAGAAGCAGATCATCATGCCCAGTGCCGTGATGGTGTCCCACAGCGCGTTCTCGGACAGGGTCCGGGTGATGACGTAGAACGCGGCGGCGGCGACGGCCGCGGCAATCGTGGCGTAGCTCGGGGACTTGTAGCTGGGGCTGATCCGGCCGAACTTCTCCGGCAGCGCCTTGTAGTGGCCCATCGAGAGCAGGGTGCGGGCCGGGGAGACGAAGGTGGACTGCAGCGACGCGGCCGAGCTGCTCAGGATGGCCAGCGACATGAGGATGGCGAACGGGCCCATGACGGGTCCGGCGAGGACGGCGAAGATGCTGCCCTGGTTCTCCGGGTTTCCGGCGCCGAGGCCTTCGGTGCCGATGCCGGCGAAGGCCAGGGTGGCGAGGGCTACGGTCATGTAGATGATCACGATGACCAGGACGGTGACCGTGGCGGCGCGGCCCGGGGTCTTCTCCGGGTTGCGGGTCTCCTCATTCATCGTCAGGGTGACGTCCCAGCCCCAGTAGATGAAGATCGACAGCGAGACGCCGGCGGCGAAGGCGGAGAAGGACTCGACGGCGAACGGGTTGAACCAGTCCGGGGCGATGGCGGTGGCATCGAAGGCGGTGCCGTTCGCCACGTGGCTGAAGGCCGCGACGGCGAACCAGCCCAGCACCAGCAGCTGGAAGGCGACCAGGACGTACTGGACGGTCTTGGTGGTTTCCATGCCCCGGTAGGAGACCCAGCAGGCCAGGGCGATGAAGACCAGCGTCGTGGCGATGTTCAGCGGCAAGTTGGTGGTCAGGTCGGCCAGTTCGGGGTTGCCGAAGAGCTGCGCCAGCATCAGATAGAAGAAGTCGACGGCGACGGCGGCGAGGTTGGACAGCACGATGATGGTCGCCGCGATGAGCCCCCAGCCACCCATCCAGCCGAGCCACGGACCGAATGCCCGCGAGGCCCAGGTGAACGAGGTGCCCGCATCGGGCATGGCGTTGTTCAGCTCCCGGTAGCCGAAGGCCACGAGCAGCATCGGGATAAAACCGACCAGGAAGATGGCCGGCAGGTGGACGCCGACCTCGGAAACGGTCGGACCCAGGGCGGCGGTCAGGGTGTAGGCCGGGGCGATGCAGGAGACGCCGATGACGACGGCGCCGATCAGCCCCACGGATCCGGCCTTCAGCCCCTTCTCGCTCAGGCCGTGGCCCTGGATGTGTGCTGCGGCCTTGGCGGTCGCGTGTTCGGTGCTCATGCTTGTGCCTCTCGGGAGGTGTCATTCGACGTTGAATGGGTCAGGTGCTTCAGTTCGTAGTCGCTGGGGACCACGATCATCGGCACCGGCAGGGCGCGCAGGATGCGGTTGGCGGTGCTGCCCAGGAAGATGGAGCGGCTCCGGGCCAGGCGGCTGGATCCGATCAGCAGGATCTCGCCGTCTTCCCAGTCCAGCCGGTCGACCGCCTCCTCCACGCTGCGGCCCTGGGCGACCACGACGTCGGCCTTCGCCGCTGGCGCGGCGCCGGAAGCGTCCGCGGGGAGCGCCGCAGCCAGGTGTTTTCCGGCGTACTCGCGGGCGGTTTCCACGGCGTCGGCCGCACCGCCGTCGTCCAGGGTCAGCAGTGAAACGACCCGGAGCGGCACCTGACGGTTCACCGCCATGGAGACGGCGAACTCCAGCAGTTCCTCGGCACCGGGCCGGTCGCCCAGGCCGCAGCTGACGCGGGTCAGCGCCTCCCGGCGGTGGTACCCGTGCGGGGCCAGCGCCACCGGGACGGTGGCGGCATGGAGCAGGGCGCCTGCCACCGATCCGACGGTGAAGCGCTTGAACAGACCGTTGCTGGTGGCGCCGATGATGAGCATGTCCGCGCCGAACTCATCGCAGGCATCGATCAGGGTCTGCGCGTCGGATTCGCCGCTGCGGATGTGCGCCTTCGCCGGAACGTCGGCCGGCACCAGGGCCAGGGCCTCGTCCAGCCACTCGGCGGCCTGCTGGTGCAGGTAGCTGTCGTAGCCGGCGGCCGGGGCGTGCGCGGCGTTGAACGGCCCGGGTTCCGGGATCGCCACCACCAGGTCCAGGGCCGCGCCGCGGCCGCGGGCCAGTGAGACGGCCAGGTTGACGGCGTCGCGGCCCCTGGCATTCGCTGAGTACCCCACTACGTAACGCATCTGGCCGACCTCTCTGGTTTTTGGGTTAGGGGTTGTGGATGAAAGTTGATGCCGCGCGGCTAGCGTGCAGCCGGCGTCCGGTCGGCGGCGGCCACGATCCGGGCCGCAACCTGGCGTCCCATCCGCACCGCGCCGTCCACGTGCTGGTATCCCTCGGCCGCAAGGTCGGAGGAGGCCCAGTAGATCGGGCCCACCGGGGCGTGCTGGTCCTTGCCGTAGCGGTGCAGGCCGCCCAGGTCGTAGCTGGCCGCGTAGGCGCCGCGGGTCCATTCCTCCGAGCCCCAGTCGGACTCGTAGTAGACCTCAGGGGTGAGGGCCTTCTCGCCCAGGAAGCCGGCGATCGATTCGAGGATGGCGCGGCGGCGTTCGTCGGCGCTGAGCTCGAACATGGCATCGGCCTTCTCGTCGGAGACGAAGCCCACCAGGGTGCCCCGGGCATCGCCGTGGTTGGTGTTGTCGTACACCTCCTGGACCAGCGCATCGGCCCCGAAGCAGGTGCCGGACAGACCGTCCTCCCGCCAGAACGGGGTGCTGTAGACGGCGTGCACCTTGATGACCAGGCCGAGCGACTGGTGCTGGTGCATCTGGTGCTGGCGGCGCGGCAGCGGCGGGTCGTAGGAGACGCGCGAATAAAGGTTCGGCGGCACCGCCATGATGACGAAGCGGGCGTTAACGGTGGCGCGGTCGGAAACCACGGTGGCCCGTTGGGAGCCACCTTCGCGGCCTTCCTCCCAAAGGATCGTGCGCACGGGGCTGGAGAGGACGACGTCGTCGCCCAGTTCCGCTGCCTGCAGCAGCGAGACCTGCTGCATGCCGCCGACGACGCGCTTGTCCAGGATGAAGTCCTCGTCGGTGAGGTTGGTGAAGGAACCGGCGGAGGCGGCCATCAGGACCGCCTGCAGGGCCGAGAACGCGTGTGCGGGCTTGGTGAGCATGCCGCCGGCGATGAACAGGCCGATGTTGTTGCAGGCCTCCTCGTCCGGGGAGTTCGCGCGCAGCCAGTGGTGGAAGGAGATCGTATCCAGTTCGCGGGCCTTGGGGTGTGCCCAGGGTTCTTCGGCACCGATTTCCTCGGCCAGGGAATCCAGCAGGGCGGTCAGCTTGTCCATCTCCGCGGCGGTGCCCTCGCTCACCGGGAAGGTGTCGCCGGTGTAGAGGGTCCGCTTGCCGTCGGCGCCGATGTAGACCGACTGGCCGTCGCGGTAGCGGTCGTAGGTCTGCAGCCCGAGTTCGTCCAGGAGGCCCAGCAGCGCGGTCTGGTCCGGCGAAACCCACTGTCCGCCGATCTCCAGCATCGCCCCGTCGACGGTGTCGGTCCACGTCCGGCCGCCCACCCGGTCGCGTGCCTCCAGGACGGCGACGGTCAGTCCCGCCTTCCGCAGTTCGCGGGCTGCGGTCAGGCCTGCGGGCCCGGCTCCGACAATGGCGACGTCGCGGTCAAGTTCCAGCATGATGTCCTCTCTGCGGCCGCTGAAGTGATGCGGCCCACTAAATGAATGCCATTCATTTGTGACGACTATAGTCCTCCCCGGGGAAAGAGGGAAGACCCCGCGCAAAATCGTTTCCGATGGAATAATCCAGAGGACAGTCCAGGAGAAAGGCCCCAAATGCCGGCAACGCCCAGCGCCACCGCGGATCCGCACCGCCCGGACGCCAAGCCGCGCCGCCGCGTGGGCCGGCCCGCCTCCGCGGTGCTTGACCAGGAGGGCATCACCGCTGCGGCGCTGCGGCTGGTCCGTAAGAGCGGATACGACGGCTTCACCATGGCGGCCCTGGCGCGGACCCTGAACGTCGCGCCCTCTGCCCTCTACAACCACGTCTCGTCCAAGCGCGACGTCCTGGTCCTGGTCCAGGACCACCTGACGTCGTTCGTGGACGTGTCGGCGTTTGAGACCCAGCCCTGGGATCAGGCCGTGCGGGACTGGGCGTGGAGCTACCGCGACGTCTTTGCCCGGCACACTCCCCTGATCCCGGTGATCGCCGTGTTGCCGGTGGCCGATGCCCCCAAGACCCTGGCCATGTATGAAGCGGTCAGCGCGGGGTTCCGCCGTGCCGGTTTCCCGCAGGAGAGCATCATCCCCGCCATCGTCGCCCTGGAGTCCTTTATCTTCGGCTCGGCCTATGACGTCACGGCACCGGCGGACATCTTTGATTCCGGCAGCCTCGGGGCCGCGACGCCGAACTTCTCCGCCGCCGTCGCCAGCCTGGGCGACCAGGGCTACACCAACCAAGCGGACGTGGCCTTTAGCCTCGGGCTGGAGGCGCTGGTGGCGGGCTTCGGCGCCCTGCGGAGCTGACCCGCGGCCCGGACGGGTCCCGGATGGCCTTCGGGCGCGCCCAAGCAGGGGGCGGACCGGCGGTAAACAAAAAAAGAACCCCGGTCCGAAGACCGGGGTTCTTTCATTTGCGTGCGCGAGGGGGGATTTGAACCCCCACGCCCTTTCGGACACTGGCACCTGAAGCCAGCGCGTCTGCCGTTCCGCCACTCGCGCGCAACTTCTTCCACATCGGAGGGAACCGGAATCCGTTTCCAACCTCGTAAAAGCAGCGAGATCAAGCATAACGGACAATCGGCGGAAAACACTAATCGGCCTCCGGGAAGGTCCCGAACCGGGTCCGGCGGGCTGCTCCCCGCCCCCTGCGAAGCCCCCGGCGGGAGGGCGGCGGGCCAAGCGGCGGGACGGGCATCGGCGCATGTCAGCGCCGCGGCGGGACAAATTTCCCGGCTGCTGCGGCGGGCCTCATTAAGGCCATTCCCAGCCTCGCCCAGTAGTATCTGATCTAGGAGTGCCCGATTCCCGGGGACACCTGCGATTGTTGGAAACCGAGTTCCGGAACAAACACTGCCCCGCAGTTGCCAGGAAAGGAGAAGGACCATGGGCTTGCTGGACAAAGTCGAGCGCGGCATCGAAAAGGCCGTCCGCGGAGTCTTCTCCACCGGTTCCCGCGCGCAGGTTGAGCCGGTCGAGATCGCCAGCCACCTCCGCCGCGAGGTCGATAACAAGGCCCTCACCATCGCCGCCGGCCGCACCCTAGCTCCGAATGTTTTCGACGTCCTGCTCAGCGGAGACGATTTCCAGCGCGCCCAGGAATGGGGCACGCCGCTGGCAGAGGAGCTGTGCGACGTCGTGATCAACCACGTCCGCAGCCAGGGCTACACGCTGCAGGGCCCGGTCCGGATCAGCTTCCGGCGCGATGAGGACCGGCGCGCCGGAGACTTCGAGATCGCGTCACGGACTGAAAAAGCCGCGGGCGCAGCACCGCAGGCCGCCGGACAGCCGGCCATGCCCGCCGCCCCGACCCGGCAACCGGGCCGCCTCCAGCCCGTGCTGGACATCGACGGCCAGCGCTACTCGCTGAACGCGCCCTCTGTCGTGCTGGGCCGCTCCTCCGAGGCGGACATCCTGATCGACGACACCGGGGTGTCGCGCCGGCACCTGGAAATCCGCAGCGGCCAAGGCACCGCGCAGGCGATCGACCTGGGCTCCACGAACGGCAGTTACGTCAACGGCCACAAGGTCGTGGGCAGCTCCGAACTCACCGACGGCGCAACGATCACGATGGGACGGACCAAAATCACTTTCCGCCTGATGCCCGCGAACCCGGGCGGCCGCCCGTGAGCGAACTGACCATCACCGCCCTGCGCTTTGGTTTCCTGATTCTCCTCTGGGTGCTGATCTTCAGCATTGTCTCGGCCATGCGCCGGGACCTCATGATCGGTCGCAAGGCAGCCGCCGGGGCGCCCACGGCGCGGCAGTTGCGCCGGAACCCGGCCCTGGCCGAGCCCGCCCCGGCCCCCGTCAAGCAGCAGGCGCGGCAGCTCGTCGTGACCGAGGGCCCGCTGAAGGGCACCACCCTGCCGCTGGCAGCGAGCCCCATCCTGCTCGGCCGCGCGCAGGAAGCCACCCTGGTCCTGGAGGACGACTATGCCTCCGGCCGGCATGCGCGCCTCTTTCCGCAAGGCAGCCGCTGGTTCATCGAGGACCTCGGGTCCACCAACGGCACGTATCTGGCAGACCAGCAGCTGACCCGGGCCCTCCCGGTGGAGCTGGGTGTCCCCGTGAGAATCGGCAAGACGGTCATTGAATTGAGGCCGTAGCCATGGCTGCCCCCGAACCCCCCGCAGAAGAGGCAGCAACTGCCCCCAAGCGGCCGCTCATCATGCGCTACGCCGCGCGTTCCGACGTCGGACGCGTCCGGGCGAAAAACGATGACTCCGCCTACGTCGGCCGCCACCTTGCCGTGGTCGCGGACGGCATGGGCGGGCACGCCGGCGGTGACGTGGCATCAGCTGCCACCGTCCTGGACATGATCCACCTGGACCGGGACGACTACGACGCCGAGACCGGCGAAGCGGACACCGTGCTGGCCGACGAGATCCAAACCGCCAACTCGCTGCTCTCCGAGCTGGTCCACATAAACCCCAAGCTGGCCGGCATGGGCACCACGGTCACGGCCCTGCTGCTCGCGGGGGGACGGCTTCATTTCGCCCACATCGGTGATTCCCGCGCCTACCGGCTGCGCAACGGCGAGTTCGAGCAGGTCAGCGTCGACCACACCTTCGTCCAGCGCCTGATTGACGAAGGCCGGCTGCGCCCGGAGGAGGCGGAAACCCACCCGCACAAGAACGTCCTCATGCGCGTCCTGGGCGACGTCGACGCCAGCCCCGAACTGGACCTCGACGTACTGGAGGTCCAGCCGGGTGAACGCTGGCTGCTCTGCTCCGACGGCCTGAACTACGTGGCCGGGCATGTCGTGGAACGCACGGTGCGCGAAACGAAGAGCCTGCGCGAATGCGCCGACACCCTCGTCGAGCTCACCCTGGAGGCCGGCGCTCCGGACAACGTGACCGTCGTGATGGTCGACATCGCGGAGCAAACCCCCGACGACGTCAGCACCGCCGCCGTCGAGGTCATCCCCACACCCGTGGCGGAGCCGGCCCCGCAGCCGCCCGCCGTGTCTGCGGCCCCGTCCGCGCCCGGCAGCGGCAGCGTGTTCGCCGCCAAGGCCCCCGACGCCGCCGGCGTCCCGGGAAAGCCGCCGGAGGGTTCCGGCGAGGGCCACAAAGAGCCGCAGCCGTCCACCGACCCGCACCTTGGCGAGCACCTGTCCGCCGAGGTGCTGCGTGAGGAACTCTCCACGCGCCCGCACGAACTGGTCGGAGCCGCAGCGTCCGCGGCGGCCTCGGGCTCCATCCCGTCCATCGCCGGCCGCACCGTGGCCCGCCGGGCCGCTACGGTCCTGACCCACAAGGCCGATCAGGACAAGGACGAACCCGAGGAATTCAAGCCGCCCGTCCGTCGCCGGCGCTGGCTGACCGCGTCCATCGCCGCGGCGATTGTTGCCGTCCTGGGGATCGGCCTGTGGCTCGGGTACGCATGGACGCAGACGCGCTACTACGTCGGCGAATACGACCAGCGCGTCGCGATCTTCAACGGCGTCTCCCAGCGGCTTGGCCCCATCCCGCTTTCCACCCTCGAAACGGTGACAGATATCCGCATGTCCGACCTGCCCGAATTCTCGCAGCAGCGGGTCCGCCAGACGGTCCCGGCTCGGGATCTCTACGATGCCCAGCGGATCGTGAAGAACCTTGAGCGCACCGGCACGACGGCCCCCGCCGACGAATGCCTGCCCCCCTCGCCCACGGCCACTCCCAGCGCCTCGGCGTCCCCGCGCAGCTCCGCGTCGGCGGGCGCCGCCGGCACGAAGTCGCCCAGCCCCACCCCGTCCCCGACTCCGACCTACTGCGAGGGGGACAAATGACACCGATCGATCCCACGCCCAAGCCGCGCCGCAACGCCGAGCTGATCCTGCTGATCCTGGCCCTCGTGGTCGGGATCGGCGCGAACGCCCTCGTCGGGGTGGACCGCCAGAAGGCCTTCGACACCGATTTCTGGTTCCAGTCCGGGCTCCTCGCGGCGGCGGCGCTGGCATTCCACGTGGTGCTGCGACTCCGGGCGAAATATGCCGATCCGGTAATACTTCCCTTGGTCGTGGCCCTGAACGGGCTCGGTCTGGCGATGATCCACCGTCTGGACCGCGTCGGTGAGGACACCGGCAACAACCAGCTCCGCTGGACCCTCGTGGCCATGGCCGTCGCGATCGCGGTGATTTTCTTCCTCAAGGACCACCGTCTCCTGCGGCGCTTCACCTATATCTCACTCGCCGTGAGTGCGGTGTTGCTGATCCTGCCGCTGGTGCCGGGTATCTCCGCCGGCGAGGTCCTGGGCGCCAGCGTCTGGATCAAGCTCGGGTCCATGACCTTCCAGCCGGGTGAAATCGCCAAGATCACCCTGGCGATCTTCTTCGCCGGGTATCTGTCCTCCAACCGGGACCTGATCCTGCTCGCGGGCCGGAAGATCGGGCCGGTGCAGTTCCCCCGGTTCAAGGACATGGGCCCGATGATCACGGCCTGGCTGGTCAGCATCGGGGTGCTGATCTTCCAGCGCGACCTGGGCACCTCGATCCTCTTCTTCGGCCTGTTCCTCGTCATGATCTATGTCGCCACCAGCCGGATCAGCTGGGTCATCATCGGCGTGGTCCTGATGGCAGCCGGCGGGTTCGTGGCATCCAAGGTCTTCTCGCACGTCGCGCTCCGCATCGACGGCTGGCTCAACGCCTTCACCCCCGAGGTTTACGACCGCGAGTTCGGCGGCAGCCGGCAGATCGTCGAAGGCCTCTTCGGCATGGCCAACGGCGGCCTGGTCGGCACCGGGCTGGGCCAGGGCCGCCCGAACCTGGTTCCCTTCGCCAACAGCGACATGATCATCGCTTCCTTCGGTGAGGAACTCGGGCTGATCGGCGTCTTCGCGATCGTGCTGATGTACCTGTTGCTTTTCACCCGCGGATTCCGGGCGGCGCTCGGCACCCGGGACGCCTTCGGCAAGCTGCTCGCCACGGGATTGTCTTTTGCCGTCGCGCTGCAGTGCTTCGTCGTCATCGGCGGCGTCACCCGCCTGATCCCGCTGACCGGCCTGACCACGCCGTTTCTGGCAGCCGGCGGTTCCTCGCTGCTCGCCAACTGGATCATCGTCGGCCTGCTGCTGATGATCTCGCACACCGCGCGCGGGCCGGTGGACACCACCCCGCTCCCGCCGGGACAAGCGCCCGACGCCGAGACGGGGGCGGCGGCTGTGCCGCCCAGGCCGGCAGCGGCGCCGTCGTCACCCCGTACCAGTCCAGACGCTCCCACCGAGGCGGTGAAACACCTGTGAATCAGGCCATTCGCAACTCCTGGATCGCCGCGATCGCCATGTTCGCCCTCATCTTCGGGGCGCTCAGCTACGTGCAGGTGGTTGGCGCCGACGAGCTCAAGACCAACGCATGGAACAAGCGCACCCTGCTGCAGAACTACTGCAACGACCGCGGCGCAATCATTGTCGGCGGCACCCCCATCGCGCAGTCGGTGGCGGGGTCGGAGACCTGCCAGTTCCAGCGCAGCTACCCGCAGCCGGAGCTGTACGCCGGGATTACCGGGTATTTCTCCAAGAACTACGGCCTGACCGGCATGGAACTGGCAATGAACGAGCAGCTCGCCGGCAGCTCTGACCAGCTCTTCCTCGACCGGGTCGGGCAGCTGTTCCTCGGCAACCAGCCCAAGGGCGCCTCGGTGGAGCTGACGCTGGATCCGAAAATCCAGAAGCTGGCCTATGACCTGATCCCGGAGGGCCAGCGCGGCTCGATCGTGGTCACCAACCCCAGGACCGGCGCGATCCTGGCGATGGTGTCCAAGCCTTCCTACGATCCGAACCTGATCGCCACGCAGGACGCGGACGCCGAAGCGGCAAACATCACGGCGTTGAACAAGATCCCCGGGATCAACCTCAACCAGTCCGTGAGCGGCCCCACCGGGGCGCTGCTGGCTCCCGGTTCGGTGTTCAAGCTGATCGATACCGCCGCCGCGCTGAACTCCGGCAAGTACAACAAGGACAGCGTGCTGCCGAACCCGGCGGAAATGCCGTTCCCGGGCATCCAGTACAAGCTGCCGAACTACGCCGGCGGAAACTGCTACACCCGGAACACCGCGACGTTCGCGTTCGCCCTGCAGCAGTCCTGCAACACGCCGTTCGCCCGCATCGCGATCGACCTGGGCCAGAAGGCCATTGAGGAGCAGGCCTCCAAGTTCGGTTTCGGACAGGACTTCGGCGACCAGCTCAAGCTCGAAAGCGCCAAGAGCTTCTTCCCGAGTGAACCGCTGGACGACGCCGGACTGGCCCAGTCCGCCATCGGCCAGCGCGACGTCCGCGCGACGCCGCTGCAGATCAACACGATGACCGCCGCGATCGCCAACGGCGGGGTGCAGATGAAGCCCAGCCTGGTCAAGGCCGTGCGGTCGCCGGACCTGCGGATCATCAACGAACCCAAGCCGGAGGTCCTGCGGACCTCGACCAGTCCCGAAATCGCGCGCCAGATCTCCGAATGGATGGCCAGCGTGGTCAGCGACGGCATCGCCCGGGGCGCCGCGGTGCCCGGTTTTGAGGTCGCAGGCAAGACCGGCACGGCCGAGCTCGGCACCGGCTTGAACAATTCATGGTTTACCGGGTTTGCCCCGGCGAACGACCCGCAAGTGGCCGTCACCATCGTCATGCAAGGCGTGGACATCACCACCGGCGCAAACCTAACCAGTCCGAACGCGAAGAAGATTTTTGAGGCGGTGTTGAATAAGTGAGGCCTACATCGGGAATCACCCTCGGCGGCAGGTTCCAGCTGACCACACGCATTGCCATCGGCGGCATGGGGGAAGTGTGGAAGGCCAAGGACCTCATCCTGGGCCGGATCGTTGCGATCAAGGTCCTCAAGGAGGAGTACACCGGCGATCCCGGCTTCCTGCAGCGTTTCCGTGCCGAGGCGCGGCACACCGCCCTGCTGAACCACGTCGGCATCGCGAACGTCTTTGACTACGGCGAGGAAGAGGGCTCGGCCTACCTCGTGATGGAACTCGTCCCGGGCCAGCCGCTGAGCAGCATCATCGAGCACGAACAGGTCCTCTCCCCGGACCGCACCCTGTCGATGATCTCGCAGACGGCGCGGGCCCTGTCCGTCGCGCACGCCCAGGGCCTGGTGCACCGCGACATCAAGCCGGGCAACCTGCTGATCACCCCGGACGGCCGGGTCAAGGTCACCGACTTCGGGATCGCCCGGCTGGCCGACCAGGTGCCGCTGACCCAGACCGGCCAGGTGATGGGCACCGCCCAGTACCTGGCCCCGGAACAGGCCACCGGCCAGACCGCCACCGGCGCCTCCGACATCTATTCGCTCGGCGTCATCGGGTACGAGTGCCTTACCGGCCACCGCCCGTTCTCCGGAGAATCCCAGATCGCGATCGCCCTGGCCCAGGTCAACGACGCGCCGCCGCCACTGCCGGACACCCTGCCCCGTCCGGTGCGTGCGCTGCTGATGTCAATGCTGGCCAAGGATCCGAAAAACCGCCCGGCCGACGCGATCAAGCTCGCCGAAGCGGCCGATGCCATCCGCAACGGTGACATCGCGGCGGCCCACGCCGCCGTCCCGGGCATGCTGCTGTTCGAAGCCGCCACCGGGCCGATCACCGCGCCGGTAAACGTGCCCACGGCGGCGACCGGCGTGATCGGTGCGTCCGCGGCGGAAGACAAGTCGACGTCGGCGCTGCCGGTGCTCGGGGCAGCCGGCGCCGGCGCTGCCGCCGGTCTCGCGGCGGGTGCCGCCGCCGCCAGCGGCCACGGCGCCCGCAACGCGCTCAACCGCGCCGATGCCCTGGCCGCGGAGCGGACCTGGGACCAGGAGGAAGAGGACTACGACGGCTACGAGCCTGCTGAGGAGCCTCGCCGCCGTGGCCGCAGCCCGTGGACCTGGCCGCTGATTGCCCTGATCCTGCTGGTTCTGTTCGCCCTGGTGGGGATCGTCCTGTCCCAGGCCGGGGTCCTGTTCCCGTCCTCGCCCGCCGTCACGAGTTCCAGCGCCAAGGCGAGCACGACGAGCGCGGCGCCGACCTCGAAGTCCCCCAGCCCGACCAGCAGCTCAGCCACGCCCACCGAATCGACGCCCCCGGCGATCAACCTGATCCCGGATGCCTACAAGGGACGTCCCTATGAAGAGGTCAGGGCCGAACTGATCGGACTCGGTCTGCAGGTCAAGGGCAACGGGGTCGCCGACCCCGCCGCGCCGGGCACGGTGCTGGACATCGATCCTTCGGGCCCGGTCCAGCCCGGCGAGACCATCACGGTGAGCTACTCCAAGGGTCCGGAGAAGGTGGCGGTCCCGTCGCTGGAACCGGGCGCGAGTGAAAAGCAGGTCCAGCGTGCGATTGAAAACGCCGGACTGCGCTGGCAGAAGGGCGAGCCGGTGGAGGGCGACGGAACCCAAGAGGAGGGCACGTTCGTCAGCTCCGAGCCGGCCTCCGGCGATGAGGTTCCCGCGGGTTCGGTCGTGACCTACCACCTCGCCGCCCCGCCGGCGTCGGACGCCGCCTCGCCCTCCCCGAGCGCCACCTCCACAAAGTAGCCTTCCATGTCGACTTCACCCCGCACTCCAGCGCACCGGGAGGACAGCAGCCCGGCGTCGGCCCGGCGCGTCCTCAGCGGACGCTACGAGCTGGGTGAGCTGATCGGCCGCGGCGGCATGGCCGACGTCTACCGGGGGGTGGACACCAGGCTTGGCCGGACCGTGGCGATTAAGCTGCTCCGGCCGGATCTGGCCCGTGACCCCCAGTTCCAATCCCGCTTCAAGCGCGAGGCCCAGGCTGTCGCGGCGCTGAACCACCCGTCGATCGTGGCGGTCTTTGACACAGGGGACCACGCCGTCCCGGGCGGTCACGACGACAGTGTCCGGGTGCCGTACATCGTCATGGAGTACGTCTCCGGCAAGACCATCCGCGACCTGATCAAGGCCAACGAGGTCACCATCGACCAGGCGATCGACTTCACCCTGGGCGTGCTGTCGGCGCTGGACTACAGCCACCGCGCCGGGATCGTGCACCGCGACATCAAGCCAGCGAACGTGATGTGTCCGGGCGCCAACGCCGTCAAGGTGATGGACTTCGGGATCGCCCGCGCCATGGCCGATGCGTCGGCGACCATGACACAGACCCAGGCCGTCGTGGGAACGGCGCAGTACCTCTCGCCCGAGCAGGCCCGGGGCGAAACCGTCGACGCGCGCAGCGACCTGTATTCCGCCGGTTGCTTGCTGTACGAGATGCTGACCGGACGCCCGCCCTTCGTCGGCGACAGCCCGGTCTCCGTCGCGTACCAGCATGTGCGGGAGATCCCGGACCCCGCGAGCAGTCTGAACCCAGATGTTTCCCCAGCCCTCGACAGCGTGCTGGCCAAGGCCCTGCAAAAGAACCGGGCGGACCGGTTCCAGGACGCTGCGGCATTCCGCCGTGCCCTGCGCGCGGCCCGCAGCGGCGTCGCCGTCGCTGCCCTGCCGCCCGGCGAAGCCCCGACAGACCCGAACAATACGGTCGAGGGCACCGGTCAGCTGCCCCCGACAGCGGCCTTCGCCCTGACCGGCGCCAAGTTCCTCGACGACGCCCCGTCCGGCCGTCTCCCGGCCGTCCCAGCCGACGCCGGGGACACCGCCCGGGCCGGGGACGGAGCGACGGCGGCCGCGCCGCCGGACACGGGCAGCCTCGGCCTGAGCCTCCCGGCCGAACGCGAGCCCAGTCCCCGGCAGAAGTCCCGACGGCGGATGTGGATCGCCACGCTGGTGATCTTCACCCTGCTCGTCCTGGCCGGCGGCGGTCTGTGGCTCTACAACATGGTCAACCAGCGGCCGGCGCCCGTTGCCAAGGTGGATGTTCCCGCCGTGACGGCGCTGACCGAATCCGAGGCGCTGCAGAAGCTCTACAACGTTGGACTCAAGCCTCAGCTGCAGCGCGTCCAGCACGAGTCGATACCGAAGGGCATCGCCGTCGGGACCGAACCTGTGGCGGGCACCGCCCTGGAGCCGAACGCGGATATCACCCTCACCATCTCCGAAGGGCCGAGCGTCGTCACCATCCCCACCGATCTGCCGGGCCGGACAGAAGCTGACGCGAGGGACGAACTGCGTCGGACCGGGCTGAGCGGAGCGCCCAAAACGACGCTGAACAACAGCCCCAGCGTGCCGGCCGGGATTGTGATCACCACCAACCCCGCTCCGGGCCAGTCCGTCGCGGTGGACAGCACTGTCGAAATCATTGTCTCCACCGGCAAGGCAGCCGTGCCGCAACTCATCGGGCTGACCCGGGCCGAGGCGCAGGCAGCCCTGAAGAAGGCCGGCCTGGGCGCGGCCATCAAGGAAGTCGAAAACTCGCAGGTCCGGCCGGGCAGGGTGACGGCCCAAAGTGATGCCGCGAATGCGGCCGTTGAACAGGGCAAGACCGTGACCATCACGGTGGCGAAGGCCCCGGCTCCGGAGCCCACGCCCACGCCCACGCCGACGCCTTCCGACTCTGGAAACGACAACAACACGACCGAGGGCCTCGGCCAGCTGCTGGGCCCGGGAGCCTAGCGCCCCGCCGTCGTCAGTGCCGGATGAGCGGACTTAGCGCGGCGGCCCGTGCGGCAGCTCCGGCCATGCCCAGCGACTCGAGCCAGTTGCCCAGCATCAGGTAGCCACCCTCGGTCAGGACCGACTCCGGGTGGAACTGGACTCCGCACAGCGGCGCGGTGCGGTGCTGCAATCCCATCACGACGCCGGTGGCGGTCTCCGCCGTCACCTCAAGTTCCGCGGGGATGCTGTCGCGGACCGCTGCGAGGGAGTGGTAGCGCGTGGCCGTGAAGGGCGAGGGCAGACCGGTGAATACGCTGCCCCCGTGGTGTTCCACGAGCGAGGTTTTGCCGTGCATGAGTTCCGGGGCATGGGTTACACGGCCGCCAAAGGCTTCGGCCAGCGCCTGGTGCCCCAGACAGACACCGAGCATGGGCTTGCCGTGGCTGCCGCACCACTTAATCAGTTCGATGCAGACGCCGGCGTCGGCCGGGGCCCCGGGGCCGGGCGAGATGAGCACGCCGTCGCGCGCCTCCGCCATTTCGACCGCCTCGGCCAGGGTCACGTCATCGTTGCGGACCACAGTGGTTTCCGCCCCGAGCTCCTGCAGGTAGCCGACCAGGGTGTAGACGAAGCTGTCGTAGTTGTCTACGACGAGGATCTTGGTTGTACTCATGGGTGCCTTGCTGAACCAATCGTCGAATCAGTGAACGGCCCGCGCTGCGCCGTCCGGGAAGGAACCTGCCCCGGCGTCCGGACGCGCCCAAACCACAGCTGCCCGGACTCCAGCTAGAATTGGCTGCAATTAGGATTTCAAACTTGACCAAGAGCGCGTGGCCGCCGGCTGTTCCTCCTTGCAGGATATCAAGCCCGGCGACGCCCTCTCATCCCGCCAAGGAGGACCCGTGCCCGAGTCGAAGCCGCGGAAGAGGACTGCGCGCGTGGCGCCGCAGGCCTCCGCCACGCAGACCTACAAGCCCAACCCTGTCTGGTTCAAGCCGGTTATGTTCGGCCTGATGATCCTCGGACTGCTGTGGATCATTACGTTTTACATTAGCGAAGGCACCCTCCCCGTCCAGGCTTGGGAGTCCTGGAACATCGTCGCCGGCTTCGGCATCGCGATCGTGGGCTTCCTGATGACCACGCGCTGGCGTTCCTGACCCTGCCGTCGTCCCGACACAGGACTGAAGACCCCTCGCAGGCCGGCACACCCCGTGTGCCGGCCTGCGGCTTTAATCATCCCGGCCCCCGTGGCCCCGCCGCCCCCGCACGGCGGGACGCACGGCGCCTTCCGCAAAGGAATCCCATGAATCCCGAACCCAGTGGCTGCATCATCGGTGAAGACGGGCTCGCACGGCCGGCCTGGGCAGCCACCGACCCGCTGCTGCGGAACTACTACGACACCGAGTGGGGCCTGCCCGTCCGGGACGAGCAGGGACTCTATGAGCGCATCAGCCTCGAGGCGTTCCAGGCCGGCCTGTCCTGGGCGACAATCCTGCGCAAGCGGCCGGCGTTCCGGGCCGCCTTTGCGGATTTTCACCCGGAAACCGTGGCCGCTTTTACCGAGGACGACGTCGAGCGCCTGCTGCAGGACGCCGGCATTGTGCGCAATCGGCTGAAGATCCGCGCGACCGTTACCAACGCCCGGGCGACCTTGGAGTTGAGGAACGACGGCGGCCTGGTCGACTTCGTCTGGGGATTCCGCCCCGCCGCCACACCCGAACCCACGACGCTGGCGCAGATCCCGACGACCTCGCCCGAGTCGGTGGCGCTTTCCAAGGCGTTGCGCAAACGGGGCTTTGTGTTCGTAGGACCCACCACCATGTTTGCGCTCATGGAAGCGATCGGGATGGTAGACACACATCTGGTCGGCAGCCACCGCCGGGGCAGCTCCGGCGTCTGGGCCCGCTAACCCCGCCCAACCTGCCTAACCATCCGCGCGCTGGCGCGTCCACAGCTGTGCACAATCCGGTGCCGCGTTATCCACAGCCTGTTGACCGGCCACCGCGTCCCGCCGGTGAGGCCGCCCCGAGTTTGGCCCCACAACTCCGTCAGACAGTGTGCCTCAACCCCCGAGGCTGTTAATAACTACAGCCGTGTAGTTATTAACAATGTGGAATACCTGTGGATAAACCCCGGAGGCTGCGGACCGGTCCCCAGCCTCCCGTAACCGACCCCCGCCGGGTGGCCATTTCCGGCCGGCCCGGCCATTTCCGGGGGCTCTTTTCGGGCTCCGGCGTCCGGATCCCGAGGTTATCCACTTAACAACATGAAGCTACCCACACGTTATCCACAGGTGGGGATAATCCGGGCCGCGAGCGGGCGCGGGGCTGCGGACAGGAGCGCCATGGCGCGAGTTTTCGGTGGGAAACTAAGACCGTCAAGTTATTAACACTGTGAACAAGCCTGTGAATAACCGCCAATAAATACGACGTACGAACGGTGGCGGCCCTTGAGGCGGTGCGTGGAGCCCTTCCTACATGTGCTCCCAGGCAGGCCATGCCTGGGGCCCGCGCGACGATGCGGAGCGGGACAGCGGGGCAAGATTCTCTCCCCTCTTCCTCACCGCGGTCCGGCGCCCGGCCGGGACTGACAACCCCGGCGGGGTTGTCCACTTAACCACAGGCCATGCCCACAGAGTTATCCACAGCTGTGGAGGAATGTTTTGGCCGAAGGCGCCGTCCCGCTTGTCATGGCCTTCAGAACCGCCGCGGCCGACTGAACTACAGGGTTGTAAGTTACCAACAGTGTGGATAACGGTTGTGGACAACTTCTGACGCTGGCTTGGTAGGGGGATCACCGCAAGGGTGAGAGACCCCCCTTGGGCGGCAGGCGGGCGGGGAAAACGGCACGGGGGCTCGGGCAAGGGGCCTGCGGCGGCTCGGCGCCGGGCCGTGGCCTGGAATGGGATATCGGGCCGGGGCGCGAGAATCCGGCACACGAGCAGGGAGCGTGGACCGTCCGGCAGGCGGAAAGCGGACGGGAGAGTGTGCGGAAGCGCTGGACAGGCCAACAGGCCGGGCCACGGAAGCGCGGGGGCCGCTAGGCCGGGAGCGCGGTGGCCGAGGCGTGGAGTGCGGTCGCCGCGACCAGCAGGAATAGCACCGCGGTTAGACCGGCCACCTGGAGCGCTCCCTGGCGGCGGCCCCGCGGAGCGTAGGCAATGGCAGCGGCGCAGAGCGCACCGGTGATCAGGCCGCCGAGGTGGGCCTGCCAGGCGATCTGGGGGACGACAAATCCGATGACACCGTTGATCGCGATGAGGACCCAGAGTTGGCGCGTGTCGCCGCCGCGGTGGCGTTGGACCACCAGCATGGCGCCGAAGAGCCCGAAGATCGCGCCCGAAGCACCCACGACGCCGGCCAGGGCCTGGCCCGGGGTGTAGGCCGGGGTCAGCAGCAGGTAGCCGACCGATCCGCCTATGGCGGAGAGCAGGTACACGGCGAGGAAGCGCGCACGCCCCAGCAGGGGTTCCAGCGCCTGGCCAAACATCCACAACATGTACATGTTCAGCACAATGTGCAGGATGAAGCCCTGGGAGTGCAGGAAGGCGGATGTCAGCATCCGCCAGGGCTCGAACGCCCCGAAACTGGGATCGGCATAGACAGTGGCGAAGGCGAAGTTCTGGTAGATCCAGTCGTTGGGGACGAGCCACTGCAGCACGTACACGAGCGCGCAGGCGGCGATGATGCCAAAGGTGACCAAGGGCCGGCCCACGGCGGCGGCGCCGCCGTACACGGACTTCACGGCCGGCGTCGTCCTTTTGGTTTCGTTGACGCAGTCAACGCACTGGAATCCGACGGCGGCCGCCCGCTGGCAGTCGGGGCACGCGGGGCGCCCGCAGCGCTGGCACCGGACATAGGCCGGGCGGTCCGGGTGCCGGGGGCACACCGGGATCTGCGCGGACGGCTCTGCCGCCGGAATTCCATAGCTCATGGCTGGACTAGAGCTGTTCGATGTCGATGCTGTTGATGACTACGTCCTCGACGGGGCGGTCGCCCATGCCCGTGCGCACGCCTTCGATGGCGTCGACGACCTTCTTGGATTCCTCGTCGGCCACCTCACCGAAGATGCTGTGCTTGCCCTGCAGCCAGCCGGTCGGGATCGTGGTGATGAAGAACTGCGAGCCGTTGGTGCCCCGGCCCATCTGGATGCCGGCGTTGGCCATGGCGAGCTTGTAGGGCTCGTTGAAGGTCAGCTCAGGGTGGATTTCGTCGTCGAACTTGTAGCCCGGGCCGCCGGTGCCGCGGCCCAGCGGGTCGCCGGCCTGGATCATGAAGTCCTTGATGATGCGGTGGAAGATGGTGCCGTTGTACAGCGGAGTGCCGGTCTTGTCCTCGCCGCTTTCCGGGTGGGTCCAGGCCTGCTCTCCGGTGGCCAGGCCGACGAAGTTCTTGACGGTCTTGGGCGCGTGGTTGCCGAAGAGGTTGACGACGATGTCGCCCAGGCTCGTGTGGATGGTTGCTTTTGCGGTTGCGATGGCAGTCATGGCCCTATTCTTCCACGGCAGGGGTTTGGCTACAGGGCCGCGCAGCCAGTTCCGCGCTGGGTGAAATCCGGCCGAAAAGCGGCGGGAGAATAGCCCGTCGGGTCCCGGACACGTAGGCTAACAGCAGAACCGTCACATTAATCGGGAGGTAGTTGTGAAGAAAACGGATCGTATTGCCCGCGAGCTGGAGCACTCGGTCAGCAGCGCAGTGGAGAACGCCAAGGACTGGGCAGCACCCCGGGTTGAGGCCGCCGTCGACTGGGCCGTTCCGCGCCTGCAGCAGGGTCTGGACACCGCCTCTCCGAAGATCCAGGAGGGCCTGAAGTCAGCGGCCCACAACCTGGCCGGCGGCGTCGCCACCGTCACCCCCCGCATCCAGGACGGGCTCGCGCAGCTCGCGCCGAAAATCCACGACGCCGTCGAAGGTGCCACGCCGCGGCTGCACGAAGCCCTCGACAAGGCCACCCCGGTGATCGCCAACGCCCGCGACCGGGTGGTCGTGGAGTACCTGCCCCGGCTTTCGGACCAGATCGGCCACGCCTCCGACGCCGTGCACCGCACGCTTGAGGGCGCGCCGGCCCATGTGGACGCCGTGGCGCAGCGGCTGGCCGACTCCGGCGTCGTGCACTCGGTCCAGGAGCAGGCACAGTCTGCGGGCAAGCAGCTGAAGGCCGCTGCCGCCGGCGCCGGCCTGATGGCCCCGGCGGAACTGGCCAAGAAAGATAAGCCCAAGCACCGCGGCTTCCTGATTTTCGGCGTCATCGCGGCTGCTGTTGCCGCCGGCGTCGCCGCCTGGAAGGCCTCCAAGCCGATCGAGGACCCGTGGAAGACGCCCGCTCCGGTTACGCCGGCCACGCCGGCTCCGGTTCCCGCCACCACCGTAACCGAGGTCAAGGAGGAGGCGAAGCAGAACATCAGCGATGCTGCCGACTCCGCGGGTTCGGCCACCGTGGCCGCCGCCGACAAGGCAGCGGAAGCTTCGCACGAGGCCGCAGAGAAGGCCACGACGGAGGATGCCTCCGCCAAGGTCGCTACCGATGCCAAGACTGCGGTGCGCAACATCGCCGCCAGCCTGAACAACGACGACAAGACCAAGTAGTCCCTTCCTCCGCCGGCTCGCCGCGCGGGGGAACTGAGGGATTGACGCAGAAGAGGGATACCGCCGTGGCGGTGTCCCTCTTTTGTTTTCCCGTATCCGTAGCCCGCACACGGCCGCGGCGTCGGGTCCGGGTGCTAAATTTGGGGGGATGTCAGCCGAAAAATCCTCCGTGGACGCCAGTGACGCCGCCGTGCAGCCTCCGGCGGTCTCTATCGTCATCCCGGCGTACAACGAGGAAAGCGTCATCCGGCAGTGCCTGATTGCCGCGGTCTACCAGTCAGTCCCGGCCCACGAGATCATCGTGGTGGACAACATGTCCAAGGACCGCACCGCCACGATCGTCCGGCAGATGCAGCAGGAGTACCCGGAGAGCCCGATCATCCTGCTCAGCCAGGACAAGGACCAGGGCCTCATCCCCACCCGGAATTTCGGACTGGACCACGCGACCGGCGAGGTGCTCGGCCGGATCGATGCCGACTCGGTGCTGGAGCCTGACTGGGTGGAGCAGGTCCAGAAGGCCTTCGCCGACCCGTCCGTTGCGGCAGCCACCGGCCCGGTGGTGTATTACGACATGCCCATGAGGCGCTTCGGCCTCAAGGCCGACGACAAGATGCGCCAGCTCATGCTCAAACTGGCCAAGCACCAGTATCACTTTCTCTTCGGATCCAACATGGCGCTGCGCCGCTCGGCCTGGGACGTTATCCGGTTGGAAACCTGCCGGGACGAGAAGGACGAGATGCACGAGGACATCGATCTCTCCCTTCACCTCGCCGACCACGACTTGAGGATCCAGTACTGGCCGCAGATGGTCTCCGGAATGTCTGCCCGGCGGCTCGAGGACTCCCCGCGGGACTACCGCTACTACGTCACCCGGTTCGACCGGACCTACAAGGCGCACAACGTCAAGAAAATGGCGTTGAAGGCCCCCATGGTCGTGTTTTTCTCGGTGTACTTCCCGGCCAAGCTGCTGCGCGCCATCCACACGGTCAACACCGCCCAGCCGGTCCGGCGCGGCGGGCAGTAGCGCTTCCGGCCGCCACGGTGGCCGGGCGTTACCGCAGGGCTTCCGCCGCCGGGCGCTACCGCCGACGTGCCGCCTAATCGGTGCCGAGTTCCGCGATCCGGTCCGCTGCGCGGCGCACCCTGAGGGAGCGCCGCTGGCCCGCGACCACGACGGCGAGCCCCACTAGGATCATGCCGAGGCCGGCGTAGGTGCCGCCGGGCAGCGTTTCGCCC
This sequence comes from Arthrobacter sp. Hor0625, assembly GCF_052567525.1. Taxonomy (NCBI): domain Bacteria; kingdom Bacillati; phylum Actinomycetota; class Actinomycetes; order Micrococcales; family Micrococcaceae; genus Arthrobacter; species Arthrobacter sp. Hor0625. The sequence continues at coordinate 1,290,994 of NZ_CP199586.1, forward strand.
AGGCAGCCGGCCGCGAGCAGCGCCGCGCCGGGGATCTCCAGCAGGATGATCATCGACACAAGCAGCGGGCTCCACGTCGCCAGCAGGTGGTTGAAGGCCGTATGGCCCACCAGCTGCGCGCAGACGGTGATAGCCAGGATCCCCAGCCAGCCGGCAGCATCGAAGCCCGCCAGCGGTTGGCCGGACGCCAGGGCCAGGACCGCCACCACCGCGGCACACATGCCGTAGCAGAGGGTCGTGTATACGCCCGTACCCATCGTCCGCCGGGCGCGGCCGCCGGCCAGCGTGTAGGCGCCCGCAAGGATGCCGCCGGCCACGGCGAGCAGGTCGCCGATGAGGGCCTGCGGCGAGGTGCCCATGTCGAAGCCGGTGATGGCCACGACGCCGCCGAACGCCAGTCCAAACCCGGCGAGGACCTCCCACCGGTGGCGCACGCCGCGGAAGAGCTGGAAGACGGCGATCCAGCCGGACTGGAGACAGACCAGCGCAGTTGCCGCCGCCACCGAGGTCAGCTGCAGCGAGGTGATGAAGCAGGCGAAATGGAGGGCCAGCGATACGGCAGCGGCTAGGGACCAGCGGAATTCACTGCCCGTGACCCGGCCGAACTGCCGGGGCTGCCGGACGAGCACAGGCCCGGCCATCACCGCGGAGCCGATCGCATTGCGCCAGAAGGCGATTGCGAGGGCACTGACCGACGTAGCGCCCAGGGTAGCCGCGATCAGCGGGCCGGAAGAGGCCACGCCCAGCACGCCCAAGGCGGCAAGGAAGAAGTTCACGCTCCCACAGTAGTGGTCCGGCGAGGCCGGGCCGTGCTCCGTTCCGGACGGTGACGGAAACGGGGTTCCCCGGGAGGACAAGGCATCGGCAGGTGGGCGCACAGCCCGGAACGCAAAAGGTCCCGGCCAGCGTTTCCGCTGGCCGGGACCTTTTCTATGGTGGAGGCACGGGGACTCGAACCCCGAACCCCCTGCTTGCAAAGCAGGTGCGCTACCAATTGCGCCATGCCCCCATAGGAACTACCCGGTATCTTCCGGGAGCTAGTCGACCGTGTCGGTCGCTTCGCTCCAGACTGTCTTCCGGGCTTCGGACTCCTGCACTTTCCTGTAGACAAGAACGCTTGCGATCGTGGCTGCTACAACCAGCAACTTCTTCACATGCACCTCATCCCGGTCCGCTTTGCAACGGACCTTTCCAGGAACCTGTACAGGTTCCGTGGGCGTACCAGGACTTGAACCTGGGACCTCTTCGTTATCAGCGAAGCGCTCTAACCGCCTGAGCTATACGCCCCGATGCCTCATCGGGCCGAGATATGACTTTACAGCACATCCCGGCCCGATCTCAAATCGAGGCATTCCGGAACAGTTCGTCCCGGAAATTCACGGGTTTTAGTCGTCCGTCAGGGTGACGCCGATGCCGCCGACGAGCGTCGCGGCGATGTTGTACAGCACCGCAGAGAGCATCGACAGGGCCGTCAGCAGCACCACGTTGATCACGGCGATGATGACTGCGAAGGAGGCCACCTGGCCGAGCGAGGCGACCTTCTTCAGCTCGAAGCCGCCGCTTTCCGACCCGGCGAGGGTACCGAGGAGGCCGTCGACCTGGTCGAAGATGCCGGTCAGGTCCAGGACGGTCCAGAGCACGATCGCGGCGACCACCGCGACGATGCCGAGGGCCACCGAGAGCAGGAACGCCATCTTGAGTACGGACCACGGGTCGACCTTGCTGATCAGCAGGCGGGCGCGGCGGACCTTGGCCTTCGGAGCCGGCTTGACCAGGCCCGGAGCTCCCTGGCCGGGGCGCTGGCCCGCGGCGTCGGGCCGCTGGCCCGGAACAGCGGGGCGCTGGCCCGGGGCGGCAGGGCGCTGCGGCGCTCCCGCGGGGCGCTGGCCCGAGCCGGCCGCGCCCGGGCGCTGCTGCGGCCGTGACGGGGCGGCGACCCGGGGGGCTGCAGCCGGCTGCCGCATGCCGCCGGCGCCGCTGCTGGACTTGGGATATGAGTCGGAATTACTCACGCGTTACCTCCGGTGTTGTCTTCGTCCAGTTCGGCATGGCCTGATGACTCATCTGACTCCGGGGCCGGTACTGATTCTGCCTCTGCGGACCCTTCGATCGGTCCAGTTGCTTCAGCCAACGTTACGTCATCCTGCCCCGCGGCCGGACTTTCGGCGCCGTCCTCGGGGGCGGTTTCCTCCGTCTCGAGGCCGCGTTCGCTGTTGCGGGCGACGGCGATGATGCGGTCGTTCTTGTCCGGCTTGGCGAAAATGACGCCCATGGTGTCGCGTCCCTTGGCCGGCACACCGGCGACCGAGGAGCGGACCACCTTGCCGCCCTCCATGACCACCAGGACCTCATCCTCTTCCTGGACGATCAGGGCGCCGACGAGGTGTCCGCGTTCTTCCTGGTACTTGCCGACCTTGATGCCGAGCCCGCCGCGGCCCTGGAGGCGGTATTCCTCCACCGCCGTCCGCTTCGCGAAGCCGCCCTCGGTGACGATGAATACGAAGGACCCGTCGCGCACGACGTCGGCCGCCAGCAGTTCGTCATCCTCGCGGAACTTCATTCCGGTGACACCGGATGTGGCCCGGCCCATCGGGCGCAGCGCCTCGTCGGTGGCGGTGAAGCGGATTGACTGGCCCTTCCGGGACACCAGCATGAGGTCATCCGTCTCGGAGACCAGCTGCGCGGAGACCAGTTCGTCGCCGTCGCGCAGGTTGATCGCGATCACGCCGGCGGAGCGGTTGGTGTCGTAATCCTCCAGCCGCGTCTTCTTGACCAGGCCGCGTTTGGTGGCGAGCACCAGGTACGGGGCGTGCTGGTAGTCGCGCAGGTCCAGCACCTGGGCAATGTGCTCGTCCGGCTGGAAGGCCAGCAGGTTGGCCACATGCTGGCCCTTCGCGTCACGGGCCGCTTCCACCAGCTCGTAGGCCTTCGCCCGGTAGACCCGGCCCAGGTTCGTGAAGAACAGCAGCCAGTGGTGCGTGGTGGTCACGAAGAAGTGCTCGACGACGTCGTCGCCGCGCAGCTGCGCGCCCCGGATGCCCTTGCCGCCGCGCTGCTGCGAGCGGTAGTTGTCGCTGCGGGTGCGCTTGACGTAGCCGCCGCGGGTGATCGTGACGACCATTTCCTCTTCGGGGATCAGGTCCTCGATCGACATGTCGCCGTCGAAGCCCATCAGGACTTTGGTCTTGCGGTCGTCGCCGTGCTTGGCCACGATCTCCGCGAGCTCGGTGCTGATGATCTCGCGCTGCCGCTCTTCCGAGGCCAGGATGGCGTTGTACTCCGCGATCAGGGCCTCGAGTTCGGCGTGCCGGTCCTGGATCTTCTGGCGTTCCAGGGCCGCGAGCCGGCGCAGCTGCATGTCCAGGATGGCCCGGGCCTGCAGTTCGTCGATCTCCAGCAGTTCCATCAGCCCGTCGCGCGCGGCTTCGGTGGTGGTGGAGGCGCGGATCAGGGCGATGACCTCGTCGAGGGCATCCAGCGCCTTGAGCAGGGCGCGCAGGATGTGCGCTTCCTCCTCCGCCTTCCGCAGGCGGTACCTGGTGCGCCGGGCGATGACGTCCATCTGGTGCGTGACCCAGTGGCGGATAAACGCATCGAGGCTCAGGGTGCGCGGCACCCCGTCGACGATCGCGAGCATGTTGGCCGCGAAGTTGTCCTGCAGCTGGGTGTGCTTGTAGAGGTTGTTCAGCACCACCTTGGCGACGGCGTCGCGCTTGAGCACGATCACCAGGCGCTGGCCGGTGCGGCCCGAGGTCTCGTCGCGAAGGTCGGCGATGCCGGAAATCTTGCCGTCCTTGACCAGCTCGGCAATCTTGATCGCCAGGTTGTCCGGGTTGGCCTGGTACGGCAGCTCGGTGACCACCAGGCAGGTGCGGCCCTGGAGTTCCTCGACGTTGACGACGGCGCGCATCGTGATGGAGCCGCGCCCGGTCCGGTAGGCATCCTCGATGCCCTTGTGGCCCAGGATCGTGGCGCCGGTCGGGAAGTCGGGTCCCTTGATCCGCTGGATCAGTTCCTCGAGCAACTCCTCGCGGCTAGCGGTCGGGTTGGCCAGGTACCACTGCACGCCGTCGGCAACCTCGCGGAGGTTGTGCGGCGGAATGTTGGTGGCCATGCCGACGGCGATGCCGGAGGACCCATTGACCAAAAGGTTCGGGAAACGGGCCGGCAGGATCGTGGGTTCCTGGTTCTTGCCGTCGTAGTTGTCCTGGAAGTCGACGGTCTCCTCGTCGATATCCCGGACCATTTCCATCGCCAGCGGCGCCATCTTCGTTTCGGTGTACCGCGGGGCGGCGGCGCCGTCGTTGCCCGGGGAGCCGAAGTTGCCCTGGCCCAGGGCCAGCGGGTAGCGCATGGTCCAGTCCTGGATCAGGCGGACCAGGGCATCGTAGATCGCGGTGTCGCCGTGCGGATGGTACTGGCCCATGACCTCGCCGACAACGCGGGCGCACTTGTTGAAGGAACGGTCCGGGCGGTAGCCGCCGTCGAACATGGCGTAGAGCACGCGGCGGTGGACGGGCTTCAGGCCGTCACGGACATCCGGCAAAGCGCGGCCCACAATGACGGCCATCGCGTAGTCGAGGTAGGAGCGCTGCATCTCGGTCTGCAGGTCGACCTGCTCGACGCGGTCGCCCAGCACCTCGGCGTCCAGGACGGTGCCTTCGAGCACGGAGTCCGCGCCGTCGGCGGGAACCTCGGGTGTTTCGTCACTCATAGTCAGTATTTTCCGTTTCAGGTATATATCGGCTCAGGGATATAAGCGGGGTGCGCTAGATATCGAGGAACCGGACGTCCTTGGCGTTCTGCTGGATGAAGTTCCGTCGCGATTCGACGTCCTCGCCCATCAGGACGGAGAAGGTCTGATCCGCAGCCAGGGCGTCGTCCATGGTCACCTGCAGGAGGGTGCGGTGCTCGGGGTCCATGGTGGTGTCCCAGAGTTCCGTGTAGTCCATCTCGCCGAGGCCCTTGTAGCGCTGGATGCCGTTGTCCTTGGGGATACGGCGGCCCGCAGCCTGGCCGGAGACCAGCTTCGCGTCACGTTCCCGGTCGCTGTAGACGTAGTCGTGCGGCGCATTGGACCACTTGATCCGGTACAGCGGCGGCTGGGCCAGATAGACGTAGCCGTTTTCGATCAGCGGGCGCATGTACCGGAACAGCAGGGTCATCAGCAGCGTGGTGATGTGCTGGCCGTCGACGTCGGCGTCGGCCATCAGGACGATCTTGTGGTACCGCAGCTTGGCCAGGTCGAAGTCCTCGCCGATGCCGGTGCCAAACGCCGTAATCATCGACTGGACCTCGGCGTTGCCCAGGGCCTTGTCGAGCCTGGCCCGCTCGACGTTGAGGATCTTGCCGCGCAGCGGCAGGATGGCCTGCGTCTCGGGGTTGCGGCCGCGCTTGGCCGAACCGCCGGCGGAGTCGCCCTCCACGATGTAGACCTCGCACTTCTGCGGGTCCTTGGAGGAGCAGTCGGAGAGTTTGCCGGGCATGCCGAAGGATTCCAGCGGGCTCTTCCGTCGGGCATTGTCGCGGGCCTTGCGGGCGGCCATGCGGGCCTGCGCGGCGGAGATGGCCTTGCGGATCACATCGCGTGCCGGGCCGGGGTTGCGCTCCAGCCAGTCGCCCAGGCCGTCCGTGACGACGCGCTGGACGAAGCCGCGGACCTCGGAGTTGCCGAGCTTGGTCTTGGTCTGGCCCTCGAACTGGGGCTCGGAGAGCTTGACCGAGATGACCGCGGTCAGGCCTTCGCGAATGTCGTCGCCCGTGAGGTTGTCGTCCTTTTCCTTGATGATGCTTTTCTCCCGCGCGTAACGGTTGATCAGCGAGGTCATCGCGGCACGGAAACCTTCTTCGTGCGTTCCGCCTTCGTGGGTGTTGATGGTGTTGGCGTAGGTGTGGACGCTCTCGGAGTAGGCGTTGGTCCACTGCATCGCCATTTCCAGGGCGATGTGCCGCTCGGTGTCCTCGGTTTCGAAGGAGATGACGTCCTCGTGGACGACGTCGACCTTCTTGCCCGAGTTCAGGTGCTTCACGTAGTCCAGCAGGCCGTTGTCGTACTGGTAGACGACGGTGTGGAATTCCGCGGGGACCTCGCCCTCGGTCTCGACGGCGTCCAGGTCGAGGTCTTCCTCGCCGGACGGCTCAACGGCGGTCTGCCGCTCATCCGTCAGGGTGATCCGCAGGCCCTTGTTCAGGAACGCCATCTGCTGGAAGCGGGCCCGGAGGGTCTCGAAATCGAATTCCGTGGTTTCAAAGATGCTGGCGTCCGGGTAGAACGTCTGGGTGGTGCCGGTCTCGGTGGTTTCCTCACCCTTGACCAGGCTGCCCTGCGGCTTGCCGCCGTCGGCGAAGGACATCCGCCACACGTGGCCCTGGCGCCGCACCTCGGTGTCGACGCGGCTCGAGAGCGCGTTGACGACGGAAATGCCGACGCCGTGCAGGCCGCCGGACACGGCGTAGCCGCCGCCGCCGAACTTGCCGCCGGCGTGCAGGATGGTCATGACCACTTCCACCGTAGGCTTCTGCTCTGTGGGGTGCAGGTCGACCGGGATGCCGCGGCCGTTGTCGACGACCTTCACCCCGCCATCGGCCTGCAGGACGATCTCGATGTGGGTGCAGTAGCCGGCCAGTGCCTCGTCGACCGAGTTGTCCACGACCTCGTAGACCAGGTGGTGCAGGCCGCGGGGACCGGTGGATCCGATGTACATGCCCGGGCGCTTCCGGACAGCCTCCAGGCCCTCAAGGACGGTGATGTCGCTGGCGCCGTACTCGCGGGGTGTCACAGCTTCGGCCGGGGCGCCCTCCGCCGCTGGGTCCGCCGGGAATTCTGTATTGTCGTTAGCCACAGGCGCTTTCGACTCCTCTACGTTCGTTGAAGGCCGGCCGTGGCCGCGTCCGGAAAGGAACGGCTACCGCCAACAGGCACGTCACTGACGGCGCCGGCAGCATCGAGGAACCGATCTCCGCACAGAAAAACCGCGTCGGAAACGGACTCAGTCGACGTTTCACCGGCGCCCAGTTATCGACTCTGATTCTACCGTGTTACAGTGCGGAATCTCGCATTCTGCGGGGCTAAACGGGAACCAATATGCCGCTGGGAGGCCGCTGGGCCGCCCTTCACGGCTCCAGCAGTGCCGCCGCCGGGGGTCTATATGCCCGCGGGGCGCCCAGGCGCCCTACACGGCGCTTGCGGTTTTTTCAAGAGTTTTGGAAGAAGTGCTTCACACCCGGACCGGCGGCGCCTACCCGTAGGTGTCACGGGGCCCGCGGCCGTGCACCGTGCGGGCGCCCTTGCGCCAGCTCGGCGCGGCCGGGCCGAGGACCTGGATGCTCGTGACCACGCCGTCGCCGAGTTCGACGCGGAACTTTTCCAGCAGGCTGTGGCTGAGCAGCCGGAGCTGTGTGGCCCAGGCGGTTGAGTCGCAGCGTACGTGCAGGGTGGTGTCGGTGAAACTCTCCGGGGTGCAGTGCGCAGAGATCTCCGGCCCCACCAGGGCAGGCCACTGCGCCATCACGGAGCCCACCGCCACCGGCGAACTCCAGCCGCGTTCTGCCACCAGGCGTCCGACGACTTTGCCGAGCCCCAGCGGGTCCCGGCCGTTGGTGTGGAACTGGCTGAACCCGCGGCCTCCCGCGGCACGGGACGGCTTCTGGCCGGTGCCCGGGCGGGGCGGGGCCTTGCGGCGGATTTCTCCACGGGCCGCCGCCGCGTCGCGCATCCGGTTCAGGGCGGCCTGGGCGGCGTCGATGTCGTCGGGGTCGCGGCCGGGCTGGAGGGCGCCGTCGGTGTCCTTATTCATCGTTTGTCCGGATCATCGATTCCTCCCGGAATGACTTTCATCCGCCGTCCGGCAAGTTCCGCCGGAATGTCATCCTCGACGGCGGCGGTCACCAGGACCTGTTCCGCGCCGGAGACTATTGCCGCCAGTTTACGCCGCCGCTGGACATCGAGTTCGGCAAAGACATCGTCCAGGATCAGGATCGGTGCGGACCCGCCGGTGCGTGCATCGTCCAGCATCACGTAGTACGAGGCGAGCCGCAGCGACAGGCACATGGACCAGGTTTCCCCGTGGGAGGCGTAGCCCTTGGCGGGTGCCTGGCCCAGGATCAGCTGCAGTTCGTCGCGGTGCGGGCCCACCAGGGAAATCCCGCGTTCCAGTTCCTTGCGCCGCGACGCCGCGAACGCCTGTACGTACCGGTCGGCCAGCTCCTCGACGCTCAGCTGCCTCAGGTCCTCGGCTCCCGCCGCGGGACCGCCCGAACTTTCACCGTCGTCGTCGAGCACGCCCTGCAGCGTGGAGCGGTAGATGGCGCCGGCAGTCTTGGACCCGTCCGTGAGCTGCGCGTACGCGTGCTGCAGGTGGGGCTGCAGCCGTTCCACCAGCTCGAGCCGGGCGTGCAGCAGTTCCGCTCCCGCCCGTGCCATGTGCTGGTCCCAAACATCGAGCGTTGCCTCGTGCCCGGCGGTGAATTTGCCGGCGCGGCCGGATTTGAGCAGGGCATTGCGCTGTTTGAGTACCCGGTCATAGTCGGCGCGCGTGGCTGCGTGCCGGGGAACCAGGCTGACCAGCAGTTCGTCGAGGAACCGGCGCCGGTTGGACGGGTCGCCCTTGACCAGGGCCAGGTCTTCCGGGGCGAAGAGCACCGTCTGGCAGATGCCCAGGATATCCCTGGCCCGGACCGGGTTGCTGCGGTTGATCCGCGCCCGGTTGGCGCGGCCGGCATTGAGTTCCAGCTCGAGTACGGTGGCCTGTTCGCCCCGGACCAGCCTCGCCCGGATCATCGCCCGATCGGTGCCGAAGCGCAGCAGCGGCCCGTCGCTGCTGACCCGGTGGGAGCTGAGCGTGGCCAGATAGCCGATTGCTTCCATCAGGTTGGTCTTACCGATCCCGTTGGAACCGACCAGCACCGTCACGCCGGGTTCCAGGCTCAGGTCCACCTGGGCGTAACTGCGGAAATCCGTCAGCGAAAGTTGTTCTAGGTACACGCCGGGTTCAGGATCCCAAGGCTCACTTGGCGGGACGGGTGGCGTGTCCGCCGAACTGGTGGCGCAGGGCGGAGACCATCTTCATGGCCGGCGAGCTGTCCTCCCGGGAAGCAAAGCGGGCGAACAGTGCCGCGGTGATGGCCGGGGCGGGCACCGCATTGGCGATTGCTTCCTCCACGGTCCAGCGGCCTTCGCCGGAATCTTCGACGTAGTCGTCGATGGATTCCAGGCCCGGATCTTCTTCGAGGGCCTTGACCATCAGGTCCAGCAGCCAGGACCGGACCACCGTTCCCTTTTGCCAGGCGCGGAACGTGCCCGGCAGGTCGGTCACGATGTCCTTCGCTGCGAGGAGTTCGTAGCCTTCCGCGTACGCCTGCATCAGGCCGTACTCGATGCCGTTGTGGACCATCTTGGCGTAGTGGCCGGCCCCCACGCCGCCGACGTGGACGAAGCTGTCCGCCCGGTCGCCTTCGGGACGCAGCGCGTCGAAGACCGGAAGGGCGCGCTCAATGTCGGCAACGTCGCCGCCGGCCATCAGCCCGTAGCCGTTCTGCAGGCCCCAGACCCCGCCGGAAACACCGCAGTCGGCGAAGCGGATGCCCTTTTCGGCCAGCGCGGCCGCGTGCTTCTGGTCTTCGGTGAACCGGGAATTCCCGCCGTCGATCACCAGGTCGCCCGCGTCGAGCTTGGTGCCGAGTTCGGCGATGACCGCATCGGTGATCTCGCCCGACGGAACCATGACCCACACCAGCCGCGGAGCCGGGAGGGCGGCGACCAGCTCCTCGACACTGGAGACGTCGGTGATGTCCGGGTTGCGGTCGAAGCCGGTGACTTCAATCCCGCCCTTGCGCAGGCGTTCGCGCATGTTGAAACCCATTTTGCCAAGGCCGATTAGTCCGATGTGCACGGAAGAACTCTTTTCTGCGCCGGGTGGGGCTAGTTGGGCAGGCGGACGGGCATGACCAGGTAACGGTAGTCGTCCTGGTCCTCGCCGTCGGCGTCCTGCTGGGCGGTGACCATCGCCGGCTTCGGAGCCGTGGTGAAGGAGAACCGCACGAACTTGGTTTCGATGACACTCAGGCCCTCGATCAGGTAGTGCGGGTTGAAGGCTACGGTGATCTCCTCACCGGTCAGCTGGGCCTCGAGTTCTTCGGATGCCTGGGCGTCCTCACCCGTTCCGGCGTCGAGGTGCAGCTGCCCCTCGGTGAAGGCCAGCCGTACGGGGGTGTTGCGCTCGGCCACAAGGGAAACTCGGCGGACGGCCTCGACCAGTTCCTGGGTCTGGACCGTGGCGTGGATCGGCGTGGAGTCGGGGAACAGCGAACGGATCTTCGGGTAGTCGCCGTCGACGAGCAGCGACGTCGTGGTGCGGCCGCCGCTTTCGAAGCCGATCAGGCGGCTGTCGTCATCGGCGAGGGCAAGGTGGATCTCACCGCTGCCGCCGAGGGTCTTGGCCACCTCGTTCAGGGTCTTGGCTTTGACCAGGGCGCTGGTGGAAATGCCGGGAGTGGCAGGCTTCCACGGCACTTCGCGCATCGCCAGGCGGTAGCGGTCCGTGGCCAGCAACGTGATGAGGTCGTCTTCGATTTCCATCCGCACCCCGGTAAGGATGGGCAGGGTGTCGTCCTTGCTGGCGGCGATGATCACCTGGGAGACCGCCTGGGCGAAGGAATCGCCCGGGACCGTGCCGCTGATCGGGGGCAGGGCGGGCAGCGGCGGGTACTCCGCTTCCGGCATCGTGGCCAGGTGGAAGCTGCTTCGACGGCAGCTCAGGGTGACTTTGTTGCCGTCGGTTTCGATGTCGACCGGCGCGGAGGGCAGGCTGCGGCAGATGTCCGCGAGCAGGCGGCCGGAGACCAGGATGGTGCCCTCGGTGGTGATATCGGCCGGGATTTCCAGCCGCGCGGAAGTCTCGTAATCAAAGCTGGAAAGGCTGACCGTGCCGGCCTCTGCCTTGAGCAGCAGGCCGGAAAGCACGGGGACAGGCGGCCGCGGAGACAACGACCGGGCGGTCCAAGTCACGGCTTCGGCCAGGACGTCCCGCTCGACTCTGAACTTCACGGAAGGGTGCCGCCTTTCATTGCTGCTGACATGAGCTAAAAATCCCAGAACCGACGGGCGGGCCCGGATGGGTCCGGATCCGCCAGAAGGGTTGTGCCCGCGTCCCGGTGCGCTGGACCGGACGGAACCTTTCGGGAACCGACCGAGAACGAGTGGCCGGGACCGACACACTGCAGACAGCTTAGCCCCAAGACCAAGGTTCTCCCATCCCCGGCTTACACGCTTGTGGTTCAGCCGGGGCTTCCCGGCTGCTGCCGGGACATGTTCGGCGGGCCGGCGGGTGGGTCGTCAGGAAACTGTTGTTTGAGGGATTTTCATTTTCTTGGGATTAGTAGTGTTAATAACTGCTGTGGAAACTGTGGATAACTCGGTCTGGCGGCGTGGTTCCGCGGTTAAGCCCTGTTCATGGACTGTGGGCGGCCCTGGTTTTAAACAGGGTGTGGATGGGGACAAGATTTTCGGCCGTTTTGCCGATCCACAGGCGGCTTAAGGGTTTTAAGCCCATTAACCGCGGTTGTCCCCTTAACTATCCACAGGCTTGTCCACAGGCCCCTGTTAATAAGGTATGAGTGCGCGGCGCGCGGTTCAGGAATTACGCTGCTGCTGCTTGATCCGGTTGGTCAGTTCGGTCACCTGGTTGTAGATCACGCGGCGCTCGGCCATCAGCTCGCGGATCTTCCGGTCGGCGTGGATGACCGTGGTGTGGTCACGTCCGCCGAGTTCCTGTCCGATCTTGGGCAGCGACATGTCCGTCAGCTCACGGCAGAGGTACATCGCGATCTGTCGCGCCGTGACCAGGGTCCGGGTGCGGGACTTGCTGCAGAGCTCCTCCATGCTGAGCTTGAAGTAGTCGGCCGTCTGGGTGAGGATCTGCGCCGAGGTGATTTCCTGGGCGCCGTCGTCGGTAATCAGGTCTTTGAGGACCATCTCCGCCAGGGCAACATCCACCGGCTGGCGGTTGAGGCTCGCGAACGCGGTGACGCGGATCAGGGCGCCTTCAAGTTCGCGGATGTTGCTCGAGATCTTGGAGGCGATGTATTCCAGGGCATCGTCCGGGGCGGAGAGGCCTTCACTGAGCGCCTTCTTGCGCAGGATCGCGATGCGCGTTTCCAGTTCCGGCGGCTGGATGTCCGTCAGCAGGCCCCATTCGAAGCGGGATTTCATGCGGTCCTCGAAGCCGGCCAGCAGTTTGGGCGGCTGGTCTGAGGTGATGACGACCTGCTTGTTGTTGTTGTGCAGGGCGTTGAAAGTGTGGAAGAACTCCTCCAGGGTCCGGTCCTTGCCGGCAAGGAACTGGATGTCGTCGATCAGCAGCACGTCGACGTTGCGGTAGGTCGTCTTGAAACTCGTGCCTTCGTCATCCCGGATGGAGTTGATGAAGTCGTTGGTGAATTCCTCGGAGTTGACGTACCGGACGCGGATTCCGCTGTAGAGCCGTCGCGCGTAGTGGCCGATCGCATGGAGCAGGTGCGTCTTGCCCAGCCCGGAGTCGCCGTAGATGAACAGCGGGTTGTAGGCCTTCGCGGGGGCTTCGGCGACGGCGACGGCGGCCGCGTGCGCAAAGCGGTTGGAGGAGCCGATCACGAAGGTGTCGAAAACGTACTTCGGGTTGAGCCGGCCAAATTCGTGGGAGGTGCTGGGGAGCATGGGCTGCGGCTTGAGTTCCACGGCGGCGTCGGGGGCCAGGCTGAGTTCGACGGCCGGTTCCGGTTCCACATGGAGCGGCACCAGGTCGGTGTCGACGTCAATTGCGCAGCGGATCTCGTCGGAGAAGACATCCCGGAGGGCGTCATCGAGGGCTTCCTTGACCTGCGTCTGCAGCACCTCGCGGGTGAGCTCGTTGGGAACGGCCACCAGCAGGGTCGAACCGATGAGCCCCTGCGCCTGGGCGAGGATCACAAAGCCGCGCTGCCGCGGTGAAACCCGGTGGTCGTTCTCGAGAAGGCTGACAACCCGGCGCCAGGAACTTCCGACGGTGTTGGCGTGGTTGGCTTCGTCTACCGTCATCAATCAGTTCCTCAAACATTGCTTGCCTGCGTTACGTGCAGCCGCAGGCCCCGGACCGGACTCCCGGCCCCGGCGTAATCCACAGGGTTGTGCACAGTCCGTGGATAATCGGCTACTGGGACACTCTAGGGGATGAAATGCATAGAAGATAGCTGGGATCAGCCCTGTGGATAATTACACGGTTGTGGTTCCCAATCGGCAGGCGTGACCCACTTCATCCACAGGCTCCGGCGGCGGTTAACCACAGCTGGGGACAGGGACCGGAGGGGCTTCCGGTTTGACTCCGGGACCGTTTTTCCCCTAACGTTGTGAAGTCCTTTGTGTCCGCTTTTCGCCTCATTTGAATCCCTCCCCGACGCCTGCGTCTTGCGAGTTGAGGGTGGCGGCACATACAAAACTTAGCGTCGGCCAGTTCTTCCCCTTTTTGATCGGGTGGACGCACCTTTGATCCACTGGAGTAACTAACGTGAGCAAGCGGACTTTTCAGCCGAATAACCGCCGTCGAGCCAAGAAGCACGGCTTCCGCCTTCGTATGCGTACCCGTGCCGGCCGCGCCATCCTGGCAGCCCGCCGTGGCAAGGGCCGCACCGAGCTGTCGGCTTAAATAACTGACTCGTCGGTCAGTATCCTGATGCGAGTTGAACGGTGCTAGCCACCCGGAACCGTCTGAGGACTTCAACCGATTTTTCAACAACTGTACGTTCCGGCGTCCGCAATGGACGCCGGAACTTAGTGTTATATACGGCAGCTCTGGCTGCCGACGAACCAAGCCGGATCGGTTTCATCGTTTCCAAGAGTGTTGGGAACGCTGTTGTCAGGAACCTCGTTAAGAGGAGACTTAGAGAAGCCGGCTTCAAGGCGCTGCAAAAGTACCCTTACGGGTTCGCTATCGTGGTGCGGGCACTGCCCGCCTCGGCAGCGGCCGGCTGGTCCGGGCTCTGCAGCGACTTCGATGCCGCTTTGGAGACAACCATGAAACGGCTGGGCGGCCGCCTTCCGCAGGCCGCTTCGAAAGTTTCTAACGCGACATCACAGGAAGGGACCCCGCGTGCATAACCACACTGCCGCCGTCGTCCCTGCTCCAGGCCAGCGCCTCAAGGCGGCCGCCCGCTGGGTTGGCCGGGCCGTCTGGAACCTGCCGCGGAACCTTCTCATCCTTTTGCTGATGGCCTATCGCAAGCTGGTCTCTCCGCTGTACGGGCAAGTGTGCCGGTTCTTCCCGAGCTGCTCCGCCTATGCACTGGAAGCGGTCACCGTCCACGGGGCCGTCAAGGGCAGCTGGCTCGCGGCGCGACGCCTCAGCCGCTGCCACCCATGGAATTCCGGCGGTGTGGACCATGTCCCCGCCGGGCACCGGGAGTGGCCGGCGGGCCACACCCCCAGAATTGTTGTGCTGAACAACCCGGACAAGTACCTGGCTGCTCAGTCTGATGGAGAAGGCCGCACGGCGGCCTGACGAATAGGGATATCGTATGGACTTCTTTGAAACAATCATGTTTCCGTTCAAGTGGCTGGTTTCGGTCATCATGGTGGGTTTCCACGATGGACTGAGCGCGATCGGCCTCCCGGCAGCCAACGGCTGGACCTGGACGCTGTCCATCATCGGGCTGGTGCTGGTCATCCGTGCCGCCCTGATCCCCGTCTTCGTCAAGCAGATCAAGGCCCAACGCGGCATGCAGCTGCTGCAGCCGGACCTGAAGAAGCTTCAGGACAAGTACAAAGGCAAGACGGACCAGCTGTCCCGCCAGGCGATGGCGCAGGAACAGATGGCCATGTACAAGAAGCACGGCACCAACCCGTTCTCGGCCTGCCTGCCGATGCTGATCCAGATGCCGTTCTTCTTCGCCCTCTTCCAGGTGCTCTCCGGTATTTCCGCCGCCAAGGACAAGGGTGCCGGCATCGGGGCCATGAGCCACGAACAGGTTGTCGAGTTCGATGCTTCGAGCATTTTCGGCGCCCCGCTCTCCGCCGCACTGCTGCATGGCGGCGCCGGCAATGTCGCCGTCGTGGTGCTCTCGATCGTCATGATCCTCGCCATGACCGCCTCGCAGTTCATCACCCAGAAGCAGATCATGGCGAAGAATATGTCCGAAGAGGCCATGGCCAGCCCGTTCATGAAGCAGCAGAAGATGATGCTCTACATCCTGCCGCTCGTTTTCGGCGTCGGCGGCATCAACTTCCCCATCGGTGTCCTCATTTACTGGACCACCACGAACCTCTGGACCATGGGGCAGCAGTTCTTCGTGATCCGCCGCATGCCGACCCCCGGTTCTCCCGCCGCTAAGGCGCTGGCAGAACGCCGTGCCGCCAAGGGTCTGCCCAGTCTGCCCCTGATGGGTGCCAAGAAGGCCGACGCCGAGGCTGAAGCGGAGGCCGCTGCGGCTGCCGTCGCGGCGAAGACCCAGCGCGTCCAGCCCCAGCGTAAGAACAGGAAGAGGAAGTAATGTCTGCCGAGAGCACCGAACACGCTATTTCCGTCGAATCCGCGTCCGCCGACGAGGTCCGAACGGACGACGTCGCGGAGTCCGCCGCTGCTGAAGAAACCGAGACCGGCACGGTTCCGGGCAAGGGATCGCAGGCCAGCCGCCTGGAGGAGGAAGGCGACGTTGCCGCCGACTACCTCGAGGAGCTGCTGGACATCGCCGACATTGATGGCGACATCGACATTGAGGTCCGCAACGGCCGCACCTACATCTCCATCGTGGCCGAGGACGAATCCCCGGGGCTGGAGAGCCTGGTCGGCCGGGACGGCGAAGTCCTCGAAGCCCTGCAGGAACTCACCCGGCTCGCCGTGCTCTCCGCGACGGAGAACCGTTCGCGCCTGGTCCTCGACATCAACGGCTACCGGGCTGACCGGGCCGGTGACTTGCAGCAGATCGCCGAGGATGCCATCGCGTCCGTTAAGGAGACCGGCAAGAGCGTAGCGCTGGCTCCGATGAGCGCCTACGAGCGCAAGATCGTCCACGACGCCGTGGCCGACCTGGGCTTTGCCAGCGAATCCGAAGGCGAAGGCGCCGATCGGCACATCGTTGTCTCCGCAGACTGACTCCCGGACAGCATTGATGGTTGAGATGAGCGCGGCCGAACGCAGGGCCGCAGAATCCATTTTTGGTGACCGGCTGGACCTGGCGCAGCGCTATGTCGAGCACCTGGCAACCTCCGGAACCGAACGCGGACTGATTGGCCCGCGTGAAGTGCCCCGGCTGTGGAGCCGCCATGTGCTCAACTGCGCCGTCATCGAACGCGAGATCGCCCCGGGGAGCCACGTCGCCGACGTCGGAAGCGGGGCTGGACTTCCCGGCCTTTGCCTGGCGATTGCCCGTCCGGACCTTGAACTGACACTGATCGAACCGCTCGAGCGCAGGGTGATCTGGCTGCAGGAAGTGGTTGACGATCTGGGCCTCGAGAACGTGACGGTGATGCGGACTCGGGCGGAACTGGCGGTGGGACAGGTGGACGCCGACGTCGTGACCGCCCGGGCCGTCTCGGCACTGTCGAACCTCGCCGGCCTGACCATTCCCCTGTTGGGCGGAAGCGGCGAGGTTGTGGCGATCAAGGGTCGCAGCGCCGGCGAAGAGATCGAAAAGGCGGCAAAGGTGATCCGCAAGCTCGGCGGCGTCGAGACTTCCGTCGTGGTGGTCGGTGAGGACCTCCTCGAGGAGCCCACCACCGTGGTCCGCATCGTGGTGAACAAGCCCCGAAAGATTGCGTAGCACCAGAGAGGTGCCGACGGACTGGGAGGGGAAGCGGTTAGGCTAGTAAGCGGCAGCAAAAGCCGGATGAGAGTGAGAGTGTCAAGTGAGCAGTAGCGAAGCCTCCACACAGCGGATACCCCCGTTTGTGTCCCTGGGGTCGGCGCGGGCTATGTCTGCGACGCCGGTTGCTCACGGCATTTCGTCCAAACAATCGGGATCGGTTGCAGAAGTGACCAATGTTTCACGTGAAACGTCCCTGGCGTCGGTGAGTAACGTTCTCGATTCCATCGATGATTCCAGCCCTATCGCCCGGGAACTTGCGCACGAAAACAAGCGCCGGGAGCGGTTGCTTGGCCGGCAGCTGCCAAAGCCGGAGAAGACACGCATCTTCACCGTCTCGAATCAAAAGGGCGGGGTGGGTAAGACCACGACCACCGTCAACATTGCCGCCGCCCTGGCCGCAGCCGGTCTCAACGTCCTCGTGATCGACATCGATCCCCAGGGCAACGCTTCCACTGCGCTCGGCATCGAGCACCACGCCGACGTCGACAGTATCTATGACGTCCTGATCAACGACGTGCCGCTTCAGGATGTCGTGGCGCCCTGCCCGGACATCGCGAAACTGATCTGCGCCCCGGCCACAATCCACCTTGCCGGGGCCGAAATTGAGCTTGTCAGCCTTGTCGCCCGCGAGCAGCGTTTGCGCCGGGCCATCGATGTATACGCCAAAGAGCGGGCCAAGAACGGCGAAGAACGGCTCGACTACATTTTCATCGACTGCCCGCCAAGCCTGGGGCTGCTGACGGTTAACGCCTTCTGCGCGGCCAGCGAAGTCCTGATTCCGATCCAGTGCGAGTACTACGCGCTCGAGGGTCTGAGCCAGCTGCTGAAGAACATTGAGATGATCCAGAAACACCTCAACGCCGACCTCGTCGTGTCGACCATCCTGCTGACGATGTACGACGGCCGCACCAACCTGGCGGCCCAGGTGGCGGCCGAAGTACGGGAGCATTTTCCGGAACAGGTGTTGGGCGCGGTGGTTCCGCGGTCGGTCCGTATTTCGGAGGCACCCAGCTACCAGCAGACCGTCATGACTTACGACCCTTCCTCCAGCGGCGCCCTATCCTATTTGGAAGCCGCAGCGGAAATCGCTGAACGTTAGACTCTTCTCGTCAATTGCACTAGCCAGAGCCGGAGTATGCCGGGCTCTTCCACTGGAGGGATTTATCCATGAGCGATAAGCGACGCGGCCTTGGCCGTGGACTTGGTGCGCTGATTCCAAGTTCCGCCTCGGCCAACGCCTCCGGGAACGGCACTGCTCCGTCCCGTCCCGTGGATCTGTTCTTCCCCGAGGCCAGGAAACGCGCTTCGGACACCTCAAGCGACGAGGCCGCCACCACGCCGGAGGAGACGACGACGTCCCCTGCCGCGGCGCCGGCTGCTAAGCCCGCAGCAGTCGAGTCGGCACCGGAGTCTGCACCGGCCACAGCGGATGAGGCCCAGGAGGCGAAGCCCGCGCGGAAGTCCCGTGTATCCAGCGCCAAGGAATCGACCGGCTCTGCCGGAGCCGCCCCTGCCGCTTCTCCGGCAAAGAAGAGCCCGCGCAAGGATGCCGCCGAGGCGGAAGCCAGCAAGGCGCCGGAGTCCGCCAGCACGCCTGCGGAAGCACCGGAACAGGAACCGGCCTACGCCCGCGACGAGGTGGAGCTCGTAGAAGTGCCCGGCGTCCGTTTTGCCGAAATCCCGGTCACCGACATCCACCCCAACCGCAAACAACCCCGCTCCGTCTTCGATGAGGACGACATGGCGGAGCTGGTCCACTCGGTTCGGGAAATCGGCGTCCTCCAGCCAATCGTGGTCCGTACTTCAACCGAAGACGGTGGAGAACCTTACGAACTCGTTATGGGTGAGCGTCGCTGGCGTGCCGTACAGGCTGCCGGGCTCCAGACGATCCCCGCCATCGTCCGCGACACCACCGATGATGACCTGCTCCGCGATGCGCTGCTGGAGAACCTCCACCGCAGCCAGCTGAACCCGCTTGAAGAGGCCGCCGCCTACCAGCAGCTGCTGGAGGACTTTGGGACGACCCACGAGCAGCTTGCCGACCGGATCGGCCGTTCCCGCCCGCAGGTCTCAAACACGCTCCGCCTACTCAAGCTGCCGCCGCTGGTTCAGCGCCGTGTTGGGGCCGGCGTGATCTCCGCCGGCCATGCCCGTGCCCTGCTGGCCCTTCCTGACGCCGCTGCAATGGAGCGCCTGGCGCAGAAGATCGTAGCCGAAGGTATGTCTGTCCGTGCCACCGAGGAAGCCGTGACGCTCTACCAGGAGCCGTCCACGCCGACTAAAAACAACATCCCGCGGCCAGGGGCGCGGCACGAACGGCTGGACTACCTGGCCTCCTCCCTGTCGGACCGCCTGGATACGAACGTAAAGATTTCGCTCGGGGCCCGAAAGGGACGCGTCAGCATTGAATTTGCCAGCGTTGAGGACCTGAACCGCATCATGGAGGTGCTCAGCCCCGGGAGCCCGAACTAGGCATTCCCGCGGTGCAGTCCCGTTAGTGTCCGCAGGGCCCGTTTCACGTTAGGTTTCACGTGAAACGGGCCCTGTTTTTGGTGGTCTCCCTGTGGGTGTTGAGATGGCACCAAGGGGCCTAGTTGCTGATTTTTTGGCGTAGTTCCACCGCGCGGCACCATTTTCCAGGCGGCGAAAGGGCGCACCTGGACGTTTGAGGGTGGCGCGGCGTGCCACCCGCATAGCCGCAAGCCCCCGAGGTTCCTAGGGCCCCAGACGGCCGCCCAGCGCCCGGGACGGCCCTCAGCGCCCCAAGCGGCCGTCGGCGCCTGGGACGTCCGCCCGGCGCCCCGGCAGGTGCCCAGACATGCCTCCGACGGATCTAGGGGCGGATGTGACTGCCTAGGACCGCTGCGGCCTGCCCCACTCTCGACCCTGCGGTTTCCCGGCGGCCGAGGGACGCCACCGCCCCGCACTCCTGCAAAGTCCAGCCCTCAACTCTGCCCCGTGAGTCCGGCTGGCGTTGTCAGCCGGAAGCTAGTGGCCGACGCGACACTTGATGCCGCAGCTGCTTCATCGCCCACTAGTGTGGTGCCAAGATTGTTGCGAGCAGGTTGTGCCGAGGACGCCATTACGGTTGACACCCGCGCACATCGGGGCGGTAGCTACGCATCGGCGCACCGGACACAGGCGCCCTTCCATGGTTCCCGCGGCTGTGTAGCCCTACCGGTTCTCAGACGAACTACCTCAGAAGCTGCAGCGCCCAAGGTTCGGTGAGGTGTGCGGCGCTGATCTGAAGGGGTTCCGACCCCAAGGACGGGAGATCCGCGGGAACCGAGGAACGTCTAGGCCTGGGAACATGCCACACCTCCGTTTGCAGAGGATCATTTCCGTTTCATGCGAAACAGCACGCCGGCGGCGAAGCATCCGACAGCCGCCCTGCATGCGGAGAGATAGCAGAAGCGGTGTCCCGTTGGAAGGCCTAGGCAGCTGGGAATCTGCCGAGCCTCTAACGCCCGCCCTCCCCTCCGCGGACTGAAGAATCCACATCCTACCGGCGGATGGGATGGCGACGGAACGACGTGCCTGCGTCCCCGAGGGCTGGGCTTGTCGGTGAGTATGGCATAGATCTACCACCGCATGGATATCCTGGCGCCCGGTTCCGGCCGTTGGGACTTTTTCGGTGGTGTGGTGCGGCCGTCGTTCGCCAACCGGTGAGACCGCGAAGCGGGTGCGGGGCTGTACGGTTGTCCGGGTCATCGTTCGGCGGCCTACGCGTGTGGGAAGCAGCGGGCAGCCTTGAGGCTGTCCTCCGATGCACCTAACATAGCGCCGTGTCGTATTCACCGGTACGGCGCGATGGTTCTGGATCGGTGGATGGCATTCCGCGTTGGAAGTGGGCGTGCTGCTTAGACACCAGGGGTGAGTGCCTCCAACGGCTGCTGTTCGGTTCGCCGTGTTTCACGTGAAACGCGTCATGGCTGCGCTTGAACTCAGACGGCGACCGCGTGCACCTCCAGGTCGATGCCTCACGAGCGGTCCGAAGTCGAGACGGCCTTAGGGACGGTCTCTGCGCAGGTTCGACTGTGTAGCGTCCTCAGTCTCTGCGCTGTTGGGCGAACCGTAGTTCTGTGGAATTCCTCGGATGCTCCGGATGGAGATGCCCCTCCCCCGTAGCGATTCTGTGCGTGCTCCATTGTGCGGCGCGCCTCGGAGCCTCTACGTCCGGCCGCGTATGGCCCCGGTCGATTCCCTCTCCGAGCTTGCCTGCGCGCAGTTAGTACCAGGCAACATGGCGGCGTAGAGCTATGCGGAACCATGGATGGCCAGTCCCAAGGCCTCCCTGATACGCAGATGATGAGCGCCATGGGACTGCGGCGTAGCTGCGCGGCACCGGAGCCCGACAACAGTTCTTGCACCACAGCGCTCCCCCTATTGGATCCCAGACCCCCCGAGGCATGAACCCGGCGACGATTCCTGCGTGGAACACTGGGGCTGAGGATGCGGTTGCCGAGTCACTGTTGATGAGCTGTCGGGCCGATCGACCGATCGATAACGAACGCTACCGCTCTCGAGTAGCGGTGGATATCCCTGTGGATAACTTTGTGGATTAGCCGTCGGTTTCTATCCACCGTTAGGGGGCTTGGCGGAGAAGTATGAAGTAGGCATGGGACGTTTGCTGGTCGTGCGATTGCCGGGCACCGCAGTTGCTGTACCCGTTTCACGTGAAACATCGCGCGGTTCCCTGGGCAGCGGACCAGATATGACACGAAAAGCCGAAATACCGCCTAACAAGGTTACTGAAGCGGGTTAATTCTTAGTCAGCGGCCAATCCTAGTGGTGTCCCAACGGTGTAGGTCCGGCGCGCCCCGTCTGCAGATTGAAGTGGTATGGCGCACCAGCTCCCTTCGGTGGTCCAGACGCTCGCCTTGTAGTCTGTGGATACGCCTGTGTGTAATCTCTCAGGCTCCTGTGGATAACTGTGTGAATAACCTTTGTGGAGTATCCACCCATTTTCATCACCGCGAAGGTGCCCAGGATCTTGTGTTGACTAGTGGGAGGTTGACCCTAGACGAAGGACCGCTGAACTCCGGGAGGCCATTCCTACTTCCATGACAAACCATAGTTGGGCTGCTCCGGGCATTGCCTGGCAGATCTCAGTACAACGGTGTGGCAGGCAGGTGAGGTGGGCTGGCGATTCTCCCGGAAGGGATAGTGACTGGCCGGCCCGGGATCGCATCACGGGGGCCGGCTCTTCGTCGACAAGTTTCGCAGGTGGTGCTGTGGATGTCTGTTCTCGTTTCGGGAGTCCGGCCCACTTGAGGAAAGCGTGGCGGAAGGCAAACCGATGGTCGGCTCGGGCCGCTGAAAAACACACATGGTACGTCCGCAGCCACTTCCCGGGGATCTCCGACTCCGAGTGCGTAGCGGGCTCAGTTGTCCCAGTACCGGAGGGGCCTGGAGAAGATTCTGGTTGGACTTAGGGGGGCCGCACCTGGGAATCAAGGTCTCCC
The DNA here is from genome assembly GCF_052567525.1 of Arthrobacter sp. Hor0625. NCBI lineage: Bacteria > Bacillati > Actinomycetota > Actinomycetes > Micrococcales > Micrococcaceae > Arthrobacter > Arthrobacter sp. Hor0625. The sequence goes on from NZ_CP199586.1 coordinate 1,313,268, forward strand.
CCGTACTGCCCAGCCGTTCGGTGGCCACCCCGCGACGCAGCAAGCGCCTATGGATTCGAGCCGTGCACATGCCGCCCCACGTGTCTTTGGCAAGCCGCTTGATCCCTCGAGGGTCTTCCGCCGCGACGCCCCGAGCAGGGTGCCGCAGCTAAGGCCTATGGAGAATCGCCGTGCGGGCTCCGCTTATGGGGCCGTCGTGGGCGGCCCGCCGGCCGGCTGATGCGGGCTGGAGTGGGGGTCGTGGATCGTACGGCTCCTGCTGTGGGAGGCAATGGAAGGGGGGAGCTACCTCCCCGGGAGGTCTTGGTAGTACCGCTGTTGGCTAGTGACGTCTGGCCCTTTCATGTTCATTGTGCCGGTGGGTCGTCGTGCGACGGCCTTGATCCAGCTGGCATCAGCGCCCCTCAGGGCTACGACTGCTGGGTGGCACATGCATTCCGGCGGCCCATAAGTCCGGGTTGGACTGTGTTGCGTGGGTGTCAGTGGACTCCATTGACTAGTCTTGCAGTCCCATCGGTTTAGGTCGCACGGAGCCGGCACGCACGCGGACCGCTTGCCCGCACTGCGTCAGTTGCGACGCGGAGGGTGAATGCTGCCCCGGATGTTCGGTCCTTATGGAGCACTCCCCCTAGGCATGTAGTAGCCATTAGCAGTCCCAGGCCGGGGCTGTTGGCGTGACCAGTTCGGACAACAACGCTGGTCGGGCGCAGCTGTGGGCAGAATGATCCTGAAAGCGTTGAAAGTCCTAGTGGAGAGACCGAATGGAATGACGAGAAGTAGGCGTGAAATCGCCGGACGCAGCCCGATTGACTGTTCGGACCTGAGTCGCATAGTTCTTGCATTGTCGGGGCTCGTGGTTCCTAGGTCCTCCCCGGATGCGGCACGGCGCTGTTGGCTTCAATGTTTCACGTGAAACCCGGCGATTAGACCCCAGGTGTCGGCATCGGCGGCCTGTTGTCCTTCTGCGTGATTCCGCCTGGGCGCCCACCCGTGGAGGGGGCCCGCCTCGTCGTCACCTTGCCGGCAGGTATGCCAACCACAATTTTGAAAGGCGCGTGAAATGGGGTGTAGGCCGGCCAGACCTACAGTGCGTGCTGTATACAACTAAATGGGGTCGATTAATGTCGCCGATGAGAAACCGCATTCGAGTCCTGCGGGGTAGACGCTAGGTCACCGCGGTGTGGCGGCCTGGTCCAACCACGTCCGGAAACAACGCGACAGCGGACGCAACTGGCTACGAGGCCATCCAGTTCACGATGTTTCACGTGAAACGAGCCCCGAGGCGTTTTCGGCCCTGGGCGTGGGCATTTGGCCTCCACATCTCCCCGCAACGCATGCGTGTGGGGCCGCGCATTTCCACCGCAGCTCCCTCTTCACCGTTGCCGTCACTCCGCAGATCCGCGGTTGTGAAGTCCGCATCTGCCCGTCGCATGTTCCCCAATGATGAGCGCGAAAGAGGCGTGCACCCAGGAGCGCACGCTCCTCACGCTGGCCAGCGTGCGAAGAGCCCACCACCCCTCCCTTTTCCTAGAACACCATGTTTCACGTGAAACGCTTGGCGAAGCCGGTGCCGTTTCACGTGAAACATCTCGCTGACGGCGACGAGCAACACACGGGTGCTTAACAGGAGGAACGAAACTGCTGTTGGCTCTCTTCTTGCCAATCTAACCTCGGTCGTAGCGGCCATACTGCGCATTTCATGCGCAAGTTTGGCATAGTTCCACGTGCTTCATATTTTCGCCGGCTCGGCGGGACCTAGGCACGCTGCTTGGTGCCCCCGATCCCGGAATTGGGGGCTGCCACGAAGCCCGCTGGACAAACCCGCGTGTTTTCACGTGAAACGTGCTGCCGAAGAGAGCAAAGTACGTGGCGCACAGTAGTCGGGGACGCGACGCCGAACCGTGCGATGCGTGATGTCTGAGGCATGCGGCGCTAACTGCAACCGAAAGTACATCCACGGCGAGCCCCCCGCCCCCAGTTCTGCATCGACCTAGATCAAATCCAGCGGGAGGCAACATCGCTGGCATCGGAACTCGAAACGACCTTTATGCCGCGACGAACCCAGGGCAGCAGGCTACAGTAGCTACCCAATACGGCCGTACGGCGATAGGGTCCATTCCAACGAATTCCGGACGGGATAACAACTGAATACGGTGGCTTTGGCGCGCGGCGCTCGAGCTGCTCGATTGGCGGGTCTCACTACAGAGAAAAAACGGCCTCCCACGCGTAGCGGGAGGCCGTTTTGGGTTGTGCTGCGCCGCTAAGGCGCCAAGCAGAACATCTAGGACAGAACGTCCGCGAATTCCTTCTCGAAGTACTGCTTCGGGCGGGCGCCGATAACGGTGCTCTTCACCTCGCCGCCCTGGAACAGGTACACAGCGGGGATGGAGGTGATCCCGTACTCCGCGGCAATGCCGGGGTTGTCGTCGACGTTCACCTTGACCACGTCGACCTTCTCCCCGTATTCCACGGAGATCTCGTCGAGGATCGGGCCGAGCTTGCGGCACGGGCCGCACCACTCCGCCCAGAAGTCCACGATAACGGGCTTGTCCGCGCCCAGCACGTCGGTGCTGAAGCTGGCGTCAGTTACGTCTTTTGCGTTGCTCATAACCTTGTCTCTCCCTTGGGTTGCTTGCCGCGCGCAGTTTAGGCGTGGAGGTCTGCTAGGTAGTGTTCGACGTCGAGGGCGGCTACACAGCCGGAGCCCGAGGCGGTGATCGCCTGGCGGTACGTGGGGTCGATCACGTCGCCGGCAGCGAACACACCGGGGACGCTGGTCTTGGAACTGCGGCCCTGGACAGCAATGGTGCCTTCCGGTGACAGCTCCAGCTTGCCCTTGACCAGATCGGTGCGGGGATCGTTGCCGATAGCCACGAACACGCCGGTCACAGCCAGTTCGGTTTCCGTGCCGTCCACCAGGTTCTTCAGCCGGAGTCCGGTGACTTTGTCGCCGCCGAGAACGTCTTCGACCGCACTGTTCCAGATGAAATTGATCTTCTCGTGCGCCAGCGCCCGGTCTGCCATGATCTTGGAGGCGCGGAGGCTGTCACGGCGGTGGACGACGGTCACGGACTTCGCGAACTTGGTCAGGAACAGCGCCTCTTCCATGGCCGAGTCGCCGCCGCCGATCACGGCGATGTCCTGATCCTTGAAGAAGAAACCGTCGCAGGTTGCACACCAGCTGACACCGTGGCCGGACAAACGCTTTTCGTTGGGCAGGCCGAGCTCACGGTAGGCGGAACCGGTGGACAGAATGATCGACCGGGCCTGGAACTTCTCCCCCGTCGCAATGGTCACGGTCTTGACGTCGCCGTCGAGGTCGAGTTCGGTGACATCCTCGAACTGGATTTCGGTGCCGAAGCGGGCTGCCTGCTTTTCGAAGTTCTCCATCAGGTCCGGGCCCATGATGCCTTCGGGGAACCCCGGGTAGTTCTCGACGTCGGTGGTGTTCATCAGTTCGCCACCGGCGGTCACGGATCCGGCCAGGAGCAGCGGCTTGAGGTTGGCGCGGGCCGTGTACACCGCAGCGGTGTAGCCTGCCGGGCCTGAGCCGACGATGATGACATCACGCACTTCGGACGCGGTGTTTTCTGCGTTGCTCACTGAACGGTGAACCTCTTCCTTTGTCGATGCGCCTGCCAGGATGGCCGGCCACATGGCACAACTGTTGCAGCCCCCCGGATATTCCGGCCGCGGGAGCGGAACGGTGGGGCCCCTCCCTCAGGTTACCTGCCACCGGGGGGCCCTCAGGCAATGTTGCCGCGGCGGGAAACCGCCTTACTGGACCTTGATCTCCGCGAGCCGCAGGCCGTAACCGTAGCGCGTCTTCGGAGCCGCCAGCTTGGGCAGGCTCTTGATGGACACGATCACGTACTGGGCAGTCACAGGCTCCTGCAGCGGCATCGTGAGGTCCGGCGAGGTGAAGCTGTTGCTGCCCACCTGCTTGGCGCCGTCCAGGCTGGGCCGATCGTTGGTGAAAACGCTGATGCTGCCCCCGGAGGCGCCGAGCTGGCTCAAGGTCACGGACGAGACCTGCGCAGGGGCCTTCAGCTTGACGACCAGCGGGACGCCGTCGGGGGCGAAGCCGCCCCAGCCGTCGGTGGCGAACTCCATGTCGGACCAGTAGCTCGCAGCGTTCCCGTCGAAGGTCTTGACCAGATCACCGTCGTAGGTGGCAGCGAAATCAAAGTTGCCCTGGCGGGTGACCGACTCGATGGCCGGCGGGGCTGCCGCGGGTGCCGAGCTCTTGCTTTCCGACGGGGTAGCGGACTGCGCCGGAGTGCTGGTCGACGACGTCGGCTTGGCAGCCTGCGGGCTTCCGCCCTTGAACAGACCGCCCAGGTTGGTCACCGCAAGCACCAGGCCGACCACCAGGACGGCGGCCAGCAGGGCGCCGACCAGCCACCTCATGGAACCTTTGCCGCGACGCTCCGGTCCGTCGTCGGAACCGCTGCCGTCGCCGCCGTCATAGTCGTAGTCGTCATCGGCCGCGCTCTTCTTCGCGAACGCCGGGAAACTCCGCGCCTCCCGGTCCGCGCCGGCGCCAGCAAAGGCGCCCGCTCCCGCAGCGGTCCGTTGGTCGGCCTCGGCGTAATCGGCGTCCTCCCAGCGGGAGACCTTGGGGGTCCCGGTCGTGGGGGCCTCCGCCGGGGCCTGGACGGGCTGCGCGGCGGTGGGCTGGGCAGCCGGACGCTGCGGCGTGGCTTCCTGAGGTGCGGTCTTCGGCTCTCGGGCAGCTGCGGCGGCTGCGACGCCTGCGGCCCCGGCTCCTGCGGCGGCCGCGGCACCCCGGCCGCTTGCTGAGGGAGCATCCGACGGCGCCGCCGGCATCCGCTGCGCGGGCGCCGCTGGAGCGTGCCCGGCCTGACGCTGCTGCTCACCATAGGAGATGTACCCGGCGTCGACTTCCTCGTCGTCGTAAAGGCCGTCGTATGTCTCGGGCTCAGTGGAGCGCGGCTGGCCGAAAATCTCGCTGCCCAGGGTGTCGGTGAAGAACGGTTCGACGTAGGGCGGGTTGGAGCTGACCACCAGGTCCAGCAGGTCCGCGGCCGACGTGTGGTTGGTGATCAGGTAGGTTGCGGCGTCGCTGACACCCAGGTCAAGGATCTGGACATTGCCTGGCCGCTCTCCGGTGGCCACCTCACGCGCGCTCTGGGCAACCTGGTCCGCGTTGCCGGGTCCGGCCACGAGGATGCTGACCGGCCGGTTCAGCACCTGATCCACACCGTCCAGCACCAGATCCTGGTCATGCGAGGTCAGTACCGTGGCCGTCACTTTGTAGCGGCCGCCAAGTACTGATCCGACATCGATCGGGTTGGACACGGGTTCCTCCTAGGCTGTCCGGGAACTGCCGGCCTGGCGACTTCGCCATCACCGCAGGCCCCCGGTAAAGCCGGTTGACCCCTGGTCTGCAACTCCCCTTCTTAGTCTTCGATCCTAGCCGATGCGCGCTGCGCGCCGCGGGAGCCCGGCGCGTGGGACGGCAGGGACCTTACTTTTTCCGCCGGCGGTCGAACGGGAAGTGCGGGTTGTGGCCAGGCTGGCCCTGGTAGGTCCGCCGTCCCGGCAGCGGGATTTCGGCGCGGCCGGCTCCGCCCTGGGCGGTGGCGGGCAACTCTTCTTCGGGCAGGTAATTGCCGCCGGTGGCCCAGCCGGGGGTGTCCCCCCGGCCCACGTCGGGTCCGGCCCGGAAGGAGGCAGCATCGAATTCGCCCGAGATCCGGGGAATCAGACCGGTATCAACCGACGTCGTGGCCCGCTCCGGCGCAGGACGGGCCGCGGCCGGCACCTCGCGGGCCGCCCCCTCGCCGCCGGCTTCGAGTCCGGCCTCGGCGCCGGAAGCCGGAGCCCGTCTTCCCAGCCGGCCCAGCAGCGGCTGCAGCAGGTCCTGCAGTTCGGTAACCCGCAGGAGCTTCAGCAGGACGAAGTAGACGCCAAGCATGACCGGCCCGACCACGATGATCGTGACGAGGGCGGCAAGCCGGCTGCTCCAGGCGAAACCGTCCGCCTGGTAGCTGCCCATCAGCCACAGGGCGCCCGCGCCGGCGACGGCGGAGCCGAGCGCCGCGTAGCCCATGCGGATGTAGGAATTGGCCACGCGGGGGCCGTCGAGGTGGCCGAGGAGCCGGCGCAGGAAGAAGGCGCTGACCATGACGGACAGGATGTTGCCGCCGGTGTACAGGATCGCGATGGCGAAGATGATCTGGTCGAAGGGCAGGAACTGAATGAAGAACGCCGCCACGACGTTGACCAGTGCCAGCACCAGTTGGATGAAGAACGGGGTACGGGCGTCCTCGTTGGCGTAGAACACGCGGGACATCATGAAGTTGGCGCTCATGAACGGCGTGCTGAGCGCCAGGATGGTCAGCGTCTGCGCCAGCATGACGCCGTCCTGCTTGTCCCCGCCGGAGAAGAACATGCCAAGCGGCCCGGCCAGGGCAAAAAGCGCCAGGGCGCCGAAGACGGTGGCCACGGCCATGGTGCGCAGCCCGTGGGAGAGGGCCCCCCGCAGCTCGGCCCGGTTGCCGTCCTGTGACGCCCGGGTCATGCGGTTGAACAGCACGGTGGCCAGCGACAGCGCAATGATGGAGTGCGGCAGCAGGTACAGCTGGCTCGCTACTTCCAGCACGGCGTTGCCGGGCAGGACGGCGGCCGCGGCCTCGTCGCCCGCGCGTTCGAGCCGGAGCCGCTCGGCGCCGGGGATCGTCGCGATCCGCATGACGTAGAGGAAGGCCAGCTGGCCGGCGGCGGCGGTGGCCAGGGTCCAGACGCTGAGTTTCGCAGCCTGGCCCAGGCCGACGCCGCGCCAGCCGAAGCGGGGCCGCAGCCCCAGCCGGAGCCGGAACACGGGGACCAGCAGGATGGCGGTCTGCGCCACCACCCCGATCGTCGAGAATCCTGCCACCAGGAAGGTCTGGAACGGACCCCAGCTGTCGAGCGTGTGCGGGTTCTCCGCGTTGGCGCCCAGGATCCAGATGAACATGCCCAGGCCGGCAATGGCGACGATGTTGTTCAGGATCGGCGCCCACATTGCCGGGCCGAACGCGCCGTTGGCGTTCAGGACCTGCGTCAGCAGGGCATAGAGGCCATAGAAGAAGATCTGCGGGAGGCACCAGAAAGCGAAGGTGACCGCAAGGGACTTCTGTTGCGGCGAATAGCCCTGGGTGGTCAGCTCGATCACCCAGGGCGCGAGGAGCGTCACCAGCAGGGTCAGCGAAAGCAGCACGACGACCGCCAGCGTCAGCAGGCGGCTGATGTAGTCGGCCCCGCGGTCCGGGCCCTTGCTGGCCTTGATGATCTGCGGCACCAGCACGGCGTTGAACACGCCACCGGCGACCAGCAGGAAGATCAGGTTCGGCAGGTTGTTGGCATTGATAAAGGTGTCCGTGACCGTGGAACCGAGGCCAAGGGCGGCGCCCAGCATCCAGGTCTTGCCGAAACCGAGGAAACGCGAGACCAGCGTCCCGGCGGCCATGACGGCGCTGGACCGCGCCTCCCCGTGCTGGGTCGCCTTGGCGGCGGCGTTTCCGGCGGGAGCGGGTTTATCGGAGGGGGTCTGGGCGGCAGGCATCGTCTTTATCGTCTCACCCGGGCGCGCCTTGGTGCGTCATCCGGGCCGGCGGCTGGGCAGGATCAGCGGTGTCCGGGCAGGACTTCCCTGGCCAGGTCCGCGATGCGGCGTTCGTTCGGGAAGGACAGCTTGCGGGCCAGTTCGTGAATGGGGACCCAGGCGACGTCCACGGCCTCCTGGTCGGGATCATTCTCAATGGTCAGCTCCCCGCCCGTAGCCCGCAGCAGGTAGTGGTGGACCGTCTTGTGGACGCGGTGCCCGCTGACGGTGAACCAGTAGTCGATACTCCCGAGCGGCGCGAGGATCGTTCCTTCGATCCCCGTCTCCTCCGCAATCTCGCGTACGGCGGCTTCTTCGTTGCTTTCCTTGCCCTCCGGATGGCCCTTCGGAAGGCACCATTCGAGCCGTCCGCCGCGGTTGAGCCGGGCGATGATGGCCACCCGGAGTTCGGCGTCGGAGGTGTCCACGACGACGCCGCCGGCGGACACTTCCTCGACGGTCGGCAACGAGGCCTGTCCCGGGTGCTGCACGGGCGCGACGTTGGCACCGATTGCCGATGGCAACGGTGCGTTCGTCCTCCTGCCGGGAGCGCTCGGTACGGGATGGGCCATGGTGTCCACTCTAACGACTCTTGCCCGGACTTGATGACCTAAACATGACAGGAAAGTGGCCGGGCGGAAAACCGGCCTGGCGCCGTCGCGCTCCGCAGGCGCGGCGCTCCGCGGGATCGGGCCGGCGCCCGGTGTGGTGCTCTCCGGGATTTCTGACAAGCTTAAGAGACTATGGCGCACGCACATCACCAGACTGACACCCACACCGTCGATTTCCAGGTGGATCCGGTGGTTCTCGAACTCGGGCAGCGCTTTGTCGACGCCGGCCATGAACTCTCCCTCGTGGGCGGACCCGTACGCGACCTCTTCCTCGGCCGGGCCTCGCCTGACCTTGACTTCACCACCGACGCGACGCCGGACCAGACGGTCGCCCTGATCAAGGGGTGGGCGGACAACTTCTGGGAGATCGGCCGCGCCTTCGGAACCATCGGGATGCGCAAGGCGGGCTTCCAGATCGAGATCACCACCTACCGTGCCGAGGCCTACGACCCGGAATCGCGCAAGCCCGTGGTGGCGTTCGGATCCTCGCTGACCGATGACCTGCTGCGCCGTGACTTCACCATCAACGCCATGGCGCTGCGGCTGCCGGCGCTGGAACTGGTGGACCCCTTCGGCGGGGTCAGGGACCTGCACGCCTCCACCCTGGCTACGCCGGGCTCGCCCCAGGCTTCTTTTTCCGATGACCCGCTGCGGATGATGCGTGCCGCACGTTTCGCGGCGCAGCTGGGCGTGAGCGTGCGCGCCGACGTGCGCGAGGCCATGACGGCGATGGCCGAACGGATCAAGATCATCTCCGCCGAGCGCGTGCGGGACGAACTGGTCAAGCTCATCTGCGCGGACCGGCCGCGCACCGGCGTTGACCTGCTCGTGGAAACCGGCCTGGCCGAGTACGTGCTGCCGGAAGTCTCCGCCCTCCGCCTCGAGTCCGACGAACACCACCGCCACAAGGACGTCTACCAGCACTCGCTGCAGGTCCTGGAACAGGCTGCGGCGCTGGAGTCGGGGCCGGACGGCCCCGTACCCGGCCCCGACTTTGTGCTGCGGTTTGCCGCCCTGATGCACGATGTCGGCAAGCCCGCCACCCGCCGCTTCGAACCCGGTGGCGCGGTGAGCTTCCGGCACCACGACATGGTGGGAGCCAAGCTCACGGCCAAACGAATGAAGGCGCTGCGCTTCGACAACGACACCATCAAGGCCGTCGCGCGTTTGGTGGAACTCCACATGCGTTTCTATGGCTACGGCGAAGCCGGCTGGAGTGACTCGGCGGTGCGCCGCTACGTCACCGACGCCGGACCGCTGTTGCAGCGCCTGCACCGGCTGACCCGGTCGGATGTGACCACCCGCAACCAGCGCAAGGCCGACCGGCTCTCCTTTGCCTACGACGACCTCGAAGCGAGGATCGCCGCGCTCCAGGAACAGGAATCGCTGGACGCGGTCCGGCCGGACCTCGACGGCGGGCAGATCATGGCGATCCTGGGGCTCAAGCCCGGTCCCGTCGTCGGGCGTGCGTACAAGTTCCTGCTCGAGGAACGGATGGAGCACGGCCCCCTGGAAGCTGCCGTGGCGGAAGCCAAACTTCACGCGTGGTGGGCGGAGCAGCCTGAGGCCGCCGCCGTTGATGTTCCCCCAACCGAGGAGTCCTAAGTGATTGCATCATCGAACGGCCCGCGTCCCCAGCTCTGGATACTGCGCCACGGTGAAACGGAGTGGTCCAAGAGCGGCCAGTACACCGGCCTCACGGACCTCCCGCTCACCGTGGAGGGCGAACAGCAGGCCGTGGAGGCCCGGAAGGTGCTCGACGCCGTCGACTTCGACCTCGTGCTCACGTCCCCGCTGCGCCGGGCACGCCGGACAGCGGAACTGGCCGGATTCCCCGACGCGCAGCTCGAACCACTGGCCGTGGAATGGGATTACGGCGAATACGAGGGGATCAGTTCCGACCTGATCCGCAAGGACAACCCCGACTACCTGATCTGGACCCACGGCGTGCCGAACGGCGAGGCCCTGGACGACGTGGCGGCCCGCGCAGACAAGATCGTCGCCCGGGTGCTTGAATCGGGCCTGGACAACGTACTGATCGTGGCGCACGGCCACTTCTCGCGCATCCTCACCGCACGCTGGCTGGGGCTGGACGCCCACGAAGGCCGGCATTTCCTCCTCGGAACGGCGAAAGTGTGCACGCTGGGATGGGACAAAAAGACCCCCGCCGTGGTCCGCTGGGGACTTTAAAATCAGCGCCGGAAAATTCTTTTAAAGAATTTTCCCGAATTGGTGGCTGACTGCCGCATTCATGGTGTACTTTTATTCTTGACCCCAGGGCGACTTGCCGGGGTCACGGCGCGCGTCGCCCGGCCAGTCAGCCGGTGCCACGGCAGAACAGAAAAGGAGGTTGGGATAAATGATTACTTTGACTAGCGGATGGATGAACTTCTTCGCCGCCACCCCGGCCTCCGTCGCTGCCCCGCGCCCCGAAGCCGGACGGTCTGCCAGCTAGCTCCCGTCAGCCCGGCCTCCGCCGGGTCTGGAGCCGCCGGACCACCTCCCTCGGGAGTGCGGCCGGCGCGGAACGTTCGTCTCAGCGGAACCGGAACGGTTACGCAGTATCCCCATAGTTCGGAACCTGGCTTCCTGATGGGTTTGCGGCGTGCCGCGTCCGGCGGCCCTTTCTTCGCTCCGGCGAATTCATTCAATTAATCCCCGGGCATTCCCATGCCGAAATTAGGGCTTATTCCATGATTCAAGATGCCTTTATTTGCCATGCCCGAATACTTTTATTTTCCCGAACCGACGAAAGGACCACCGTGTCGATCGCAACCAGTCCAGCCGCCCAGGGCGGCGCCGTACCTCAGCCAGGGGAACGGACCCGGCCGGCTCTTCGGAAGGAGGTGACCACCATGATCCGAAAACTGCAGGAGATCCTGACCTTCCACGCACGGCCAGTGCGCAGGAGCAAGACCGGCTTCAACGCCCGGCTCCTCGAGCAACAGCGCGAGGACGTCTACCTTGCCATGCACCAGATGGGACTGCTCCGCTGACCGGGGCATACCCGCCGCCGAGGCGGCGCGGACCATCCCATCGAAGGAGGAACTGATGGCCACCATCGGAACCAATCCGCCAGGAGCCCACGCGGCGACGCGTGGGCTCCCCCTTTTAACCAGGACCACCGCCCTCCCCACACCCTGCCCGTCCGGCACCGGCACACAAGCCCCGCGGCCCGGACGCCCGGTAAGCTCAAGGCATGCAGGAGACAATGCCGCCGGAGCACCGCAAGCGGACCCGACTGGTAATCCCCAGCCGCGATGACCTGCTGCTGCGCAACTTCACCGAACTGGTCGGTGGCCCGCTGGGCCGGCGCGCGGCCCCCGGCATCGTCTCCCCCGGCTTCTTCACGGTCGAACGGGTCCTCGTGCTCCTCACCGTCGCCGCCGCCGTGGTGGGCCTCCTCATGAAGGGCTACTGCCGCAGCAAGGGTTGGGAATCCCCCGGCCAGTTCTATGCGACCTGCTATTCGGACTTCCCGGAGCTGTTCAGAAACCGCGGCCTGGGCGACGGCGCCTTTCCGTTCGTGACCGCTGGCAGTTTCTTCGAGTACCCCGTCCTGATGGGCCTCATTGCGGGCGTCACGGCCCTGCTCATCCCGGGCCACGGCACAGACAACGCACGGGTGCTGGCCTACTTTGACGTCAACGCCACCCTGATCGCGGCGGTCTGGATCGTGACCGTACTCGCCACCGCCCGCACCGCCCGCCGCCGCGCCTGGGATGCTGCCATGGTGGCCGTGGCGCCGGGAATCATCCTCGCCGGGTTCATCAACTGGGACATGTGGGCCGTCGCCCTGCTGGCGCTCGGCATGTACTTCTTCTCGCGGGACAAATTGCTCCTCGCCGGTATCTTCATCGGCCTGGGCACAGCGACCAAGCTCTACCCCCTGCTGGTCCTCGGTGCGGTGCTGCTGCTGGCCCTGCGGACCGGCAAGCCCCGGGCCTTCCTCGTGACCGCCGGCGCCGCCGTCGTGAGCTGGCTGGCCGTGAACCTGCCGGCGGCCCTGGGCGATCCCGCGGCGTGGAAGTACTTTTACCAGTTCACCGAGTCCCGCCCGGCCGGTTACAGCTCTCCATGGTTCGCCTACAACCTTGTGGCGGGCCGCCTCGGCTGGAAGCCGCTGGAAGCCGCCGCCATCAACGGGCTGGCGCTCAACCTCTTCCTGCTCGCCTGCGTGCTGATTGCCATCCTCGCGCTGGCCGTCCCCCGGCGGCCGCGCCTGGCCCAGCTGGTATTCCTGATCGTGGCCGCCTTCATCCTCACCAACAAGGTCTACTCCCCACAGTTCGTCATCTGGCTGGTCCCGCTGCTGGCCCTGGCCCGGCCCCGCTGGCGGGACTTCCTGGTCTGGCAGGCCATCGAGGGGCTGCACTGGGCGGCCATCTGGATGTACCTTGGCCAAGTGACCAGCGGCGGCCCCACCCAGCACAACCTCGACATGCCCTACTACGTGCTCGCCGTCGTCGCCCACATGCTGGCCACCGGCTACCTGATGGCCAGGATCGTGTGGGACATCTGCGACCCGGCGCGCGACGTCGTCCGGCGCGGCGGCATCGATGATCCGCACGGCGGTCCGTTCGACGGCGCCGCAGACCGGCTGCGGGTTGCCCTGCTTCACCCGAGGGCGTCCGTGCTGCCGCGGCGTGCCGGCGCGGGCGGTTGAGCACCGTGCCCGACGTCGCCGTCGTCGGATCCGGACCCAACGGCCTGGCGGCCGCCGTGACGATGGCGCGCGCCGGCCTGAAGGTCCACGTCTACGAAGCCGCACCCTCGGTGGGCGGCGGCCTGCGGACCGCGGAAGTCATCGCGCCCGGGCACTTCCATGATGTGTGTTCGGCCGTCCACCCGATGGTCCTGGCGGCGCCGTTCTTCCGGGATTTTGAACTCGCCCGCAGGGTGCAGCTCGAAGTACCGGAACTTTCCCACGGCGTCCCGCTCGACGGCGGCCGCGCCGCACTGGGATACCGCTCGCTGGAGCGCACCGCGGCGGGCCTGGGCCGGGACGGCGCAGCCTACCGCCGGCTGATGCAGCCGTTGCTGGACCGGCTGGACGGCGTCACGGACCTGACACTGAACCAGTTGCTGCGGGTGCCGCGGAACCCAGTGGCGGCCGCGGTGTTCGGGCTGCGGACCCTCGAGCAGGGTTCCCTGCTGTGGAACGCTCGCTTCCGCGAGGACCTGGCGCCCGCCCTGCTGACCGGGGTCGCGGCGCACGCGGTGGCCCCGCTTCCCACCCTGCCGGCGGCCGGGGCCGGGCTGCTGCTGGGCGCCCTGGGGCATGCCGGCGGATGGCCCATCCCGGTCGGCGGTTCGGCGGCGATTGCCCGGTCCATGGTGGACGATCTCGAGGCCCACGGCGGCGTAGTGGAGACCGGAGCCCGGATCGGATCGCTGGCCGAGCTGCCGCCCGTGCGGGCGACCCTGCTGGATGTGGCGCCGCCCGGCCTGGCGAGGATTGCCGGGAGCGCCCTGCCCGCGGGCTACCTGCGCGCCCTTGAGTCGTTCCGCTTCGGGAACGGGGCCTGCAAGGTCGACTTCATCCTCTCGGGTCCGGTGCCCTGGGCAGCGCCCGGGTTGGCCGACGCCGGCACGGTGCACGTGGGCGGGACCCGGGCCGAGACGGCCGAGGCCGAACGCCAGGTGGCCGCCGGCCGGCATCCCCAGCGCCCCTACGTCCTGGTGTCGCAGCCCTCCCGCTTCGACCCCGGCCGTGCGCCGGCCGGACGGCACATCCTGTGGACCTACTGCCACGTTCCGGCTGGGTCCACGGTGGATATGGGCGACGCGGTGATCGCCCAGCTCGAACGCTTTGCTCCCGGATTCCGGGACCTCGTGATCGATTACCGCGTGACCACGGCGGCCGGGCTGGCGGAATACAACGAGAACTACGTCGGCGGAGACTTCAGCGCCGGCGCCATGGACCTGCGCGGCCTGCTCCGCCGGCCGGTGCTGAACCCCGTGCCGTGGCGGACCCCGGTGCCGGGCCTCTACCTGTGCTCCTCCTCCACGCCGCCCGGTCCGGGCGTGAGCGGAATGCCCGGCCTGCACGCCGCGCGGCACGCCCTGCGTGACATCTTCCGGCTGCCGGTCCCTCCGCTCGGCCTCTGACGCGGAACCGGTCAGCGCAGGGACGCGAGGGGTTCGGCTGCCGAGAGCCTGCCGTCCCGCATGGTGGCCACCGCATCGGTGAACGCGAGCAGTTCGGTGTCGTGGGTGACCATCAGCGTGGCCACGCCGAACTCGTCCGTAACCCGGCGGAGCAGCCGGACGATTTCCTCGCTGCGCTCCTGGTCGAGGGCTGCGGTCGGTTCGTCGACCAGCAGCACCGCCGGATCGCCCATCAGCGCCCGGGCGATGTTGACCCGTTGGCGCTGACCCCCGGAGAGCTGGTGCGGACGCTTGTCCAGCACGGCCGAAAGTCCCACGCGCGCCAGCAGCTCCGTGGCCCGGGCCCCCGCGTTCCGCGGCGGTTCGGACCTCAGGTGCGCGGCGAGCACGAGTTGTTCGACGGCGGTGAGCGAGGGCAGCAGGTTTGGCTGCTGGAAGACGATGCCGATACTGTTCCGGCGCAGACCGGCCCGGCCTGCGTCCGAGAGCGTTCCGGCTTCCTGCCCGGCGACCACGACGGACCCCGCTGTGGGTTGCACCAGCGTCGCGGCGACGGCGAGCAGGGAAGATTTTCCCGAGCCGGAAGGGCCGATCAGCGAGACGAACTCGCGGGGGCGGAGAGCCAGGCAGACATCGTCGAGGGCGCGGAGGGTGCTTGCACCGTCGGGATATTCGAGCGAGACGTGGCTGAGGGTGAGGACGGTATCCATAGATATGCCTTTCAGGGAATGTTTCGGGGGGTTTTAGTTGCCGGCGAGGGCGAGCAGCGGATCGACCCGGGTGACACCGCGCACCGCCAGGGCGGCTCCGGCCAGGCCCAGCGCAATGACCCCGGCCACCGGCAGCAGGGTGGTCTGCACCGACGTCAGGAAGGGGGCGGCGCCGGCGGCCAGCAGTCCACCGGCTAAGCCCGCGGCACCACCCACGCCCGCGCCGGCGGCCAGCACCACCGCCGCCTGGACCATGGCGTCCTTGAGCACGTAGCCCGGTGAACTGCCCATGGCTTTGAGGACCGCGATGTCCCGGGTGCGCTGCACCGTCCACACGGTCAGGAAGGCCACGATCACCAGCGCCGAGATCCCGTACAGAAAGGCCTGCATGAGCAGCAGCGATCCGTGCTCGCTGCGGTAGGAACCGAGCGCCTGGAAGGAGCCTTCGAGGCTGGTGCTGACGGTGCCGGCGGCCGCATTCGCGGCCGCCGTGTCCACCGTTGCGCCCTCGTCGAAGCGGACCGCGGCGACGGTGGCCACGGCGTCCCGGCCGGCGAGGTGCGCGATCCTGCGCCAGTCATTCAGCGTGGTCCAGACGACCCCCGTGTGCGAGTACCACTGGTCCGGGACCACGGCGGCGACCGTGAACGTGGTGCCCCCGATCGAGATCTGGTTGCCGACGTCGAGCCCGAGGTCTCCGGCCGTCCCGGCCCCGACCACCACGGTGCCGTCGGCGACCGGCGAGGGCGCCAGGTCGGCGGTGACGCCGAAAACGGCCACGCTGGCGGTGCCGGCGGGTACGCCCCCGGAAGCCAGGGCCTGGAGCCGGCCCTGGCTGATGCCGAGCGGTTCGGCCCGGCCGACCCCGTCGCGGGCGGCCCAGCCGGCGAGCTGGGCCGGGGTGATCTCAGACGCCGTGAACGAGGCCTCCGGGGTGCTGCCGGCGGGGGCACCGAAAACCACCTGGTCGGCCGTAAGGGCGGCGATGGCGGAGGTGGACTGGTTGCCCAGCCCGGCGGTCAGCCCGGAGAGCAGCACCAGCAGCAGGGTGATCAGGGCGACGACGCCGCCCATCAGGGCGAAGCGGCCCTTCGCGAAGCGGAGGTCGCGGATGGCGAGAAACATGGGGTTCCTTTGTCTTGGGAATGGGCTTCCTTTCCACTGTCCCGCCCCGGCGGCGCGCTGCCATCGCGCCTCCGGATGGTCCCGGGCCGCCGTCGGGATGATCCGCGGGTCAACCGATCGGTTGATTCCGGCCGCCGGCGGGGGGCTTGCGGGCTCCACCGCCGGGACGCCCGGCTAGGCTGAAATCATGGGAGCAGGAAACGTGCGGCCACCGGCCCAAACCGGTGACACAGCCGGTGACACAGCCGGTGACACCGCTCTGATCCTGCGGGTGCTGCGGGTCAGCCTGCACGTCGGCTTCGCCGTGCTGCTCCTGGTCGCCGTCGTACGGCTTGCCGCGGACGGGCTTCGCGGCGCCGGCTGGCTCACCCTCGGGCTGGCGCTCGGCCTCGCCGGCGTCTACCTGGCCGGCACGGTGCTGGAAAAGCGCCATGCGTTCCGGCCGGGCCGTTTCAATCCCCGGCCCTACGCGCTGTGGTGGCTGGCCGCCGTCTGCCTCCTGTGGCTGCTCCTGATCCGGGCGAGTCCCGACTTTGTCTGGCTGGCCTTCCCGCTGTTCTTCCTGCAGCTGCACCTGCTGCCCCGTCGTCCGGCCCTCGCCGCCATTGCCGCCAGCACCGTCCTGGTGGTCGCGGCACTCTGGCTCCACAACGGCGGACCCGCCAGCGCCCTGCAGCTGCCCATGGTCCTGGGCCCGGTCTTCGGGGCCGCGTTCGCCGTCGTCACCGGCCTGGCCTACCGGGCCCTCTACCGGGAGGCGGAGAACCAGCGCCTGGCCGCGGAAGAGCTGCGCCGTACCCGCGCGGAACTGGCCCGCCGCCAGCACGACGCCGGCAGCCTGGCGGAGCGGACCCGGCTCGCCCGCGAGATCCATGACACGCTCGCGCAGGGCTTCTCCAGCATCGTGCTGATCGGCCGGTCGGCCGAGCAGGCGCTGGCGGCCGGCGACGCCGCCGCGGCGCGGGACCGGCTCCGGACCGTGCAGGAAACCGCGGCGGCCAACCTCGCGGAGGCCCGCAACTTTGTCCGCGGACTGCAGTCCCCCGAGCTGGAAAGACGCTCCCTGCCGGACAGCCTGCGCCGGCTGTGCGCCACGACCGAATCGGAGGCCGCCGCCCGCGGCGCCCTGCTGGCGTGCCGGTTTGAGGTCGAAGGCGTGCCGGTGGAGCTGCCCAACGCGTACCGGACCACCCTGCTGCGCGCCGCGCAGTCCAGCCTGGCCAACGTGCTGCAGCACGCAGGCGCCGGTACCGCCGTCGTGACGCTGTCCTTTGTCGGCACCGAGGTCGCGATGGACATTTTCGACGACGGCGCAGGCTTCGACCCCGCCGCAGTGCCGGAGCGGGCGGACGGCTCCGGCTACGGGCTGAGGTCCCTCCGGGAGCGTGTCGCGGCGCTCTCCGGCACCCTGGCGGTCGAGTCGGCGCCCGGCGAGGGAACGGTCGTGGCCGTCCGGCTGCCGCTGGGAAAGGACACACCGTGAACGCGATCCGCGTCCTGCTCGTCGATGACCACCCCGTGGTCCGGGCCGGCCTGCGGGCCATGCTCACCGAGCTTGAGGGCATTACCGTCGCAGCCGAGGCCGCCGACGGAGCCGCGGCCCTTGCTGCGCTGTCGCGGCTCCGGGCGCTGGGCGAACCGGCCGACGTCGTGCTCATGGACCTGCAGATGGGCGCCGGCATGGACGGGGTCACCGCGACCGGCCGGATCCAGGCCGGCGACGGCGGGACCCCGGCGCCGCCGGTGCTGATCCTCACCACCTTCGACTCGGACGCGGACATCCTCGCGGCGGTGGAGGCGGGCGCGAGCGGCTACATGCTCAAGGACGCGCCGCCCGAGCAGATCCGCCAGGCGGTGCTCGCCGCCGCGGCGGGGCAGACGGCGCTGGCCCCCGAGGTCGCCGCCCGGCTGCTGGGGCGGATGCGCAGCCCCGGACCCGCCCTTTCCGCCAGGGAAATCCAGCTGCTCGGACTGCTCGCCGCCGGCCTGGCAAACCGGGCCATCGCCAAGGAGCTGTTCATTTCCGAAGCGACCGTGAAAACGCACCTTGTCCACATCTACGACAAGCTCGGTGTCCAGAACCGGACGGCGGCGGTGGCGGCCGCGGTGCAGCAGCGGATCATCCGGCCGCACGGTTCCGCGGATCAATGACGTGACAAACCACTGTCCGTGGCCCGGGGCATAATGGCGCGATGGGGAAAATTCAAAAACTGTCTCTCGCCGTGGCCGCCCTGGTTCTCGGCGGTTCGCTGGTCTCGTGCGACGACGGCCGCTCCGGCGCCGAGGAGGCAGCCCGGCAACTGGCGTCCTCGGTCGCCGCACTCGATGTGGGCGGGGTGGCCTTTGACGGCAAGGACTCCGGGGCGGCGAACGACCGGCTCAAGGCCGTCTTCAAGGCCCTCGATCCGGCCAAACCGGCCGTGGCCGCCGGCGAACTGAAGCTGGAGAACGACAGCGCCTCGGTTCCGCTGGATTACAGCTGGAAGATCGGCGCCGGGGAGTGGAAATACACCGTGACCGCCCAGCTGAAGAAGGCGGACGGCAAATGGCGGACCGCCTGGTCCCCGGAACTGCTGGTCCCCGGCCTCGCCGAGACCGAAGTCCTCGGCACCGCTGCCGAATCCCCGCAGCGGGCGGACATCCTGGGCGCCGGCGGGGCCAAATTGGTCACCTACAGGCCCGTGGTGCACGTCGGCATCGACAAGCCGCGGCTGGGCGCGGCCGACCCCGCCGACGCCGCCGACAAACTCGCCCGGCTGGTGGGGGTGGACCCCGGCGAATACGCCAAGCAAGTGGCCGCGTCGGGGCCCGAGGCGTTCGTCCCGGCCATCACCCTGCGCCAGGCCGGCCGGACCATCACGGACCAGGAGATTAGTGCGATCCCCGGCGCCCGGGCCATTGCCGACACCCTGCCGCTTGCCCCCACCCGAACCTTCGCCCGTGCCGTGCTTGGCACCGTGGGAGAAGCCAGCGCCGAGCAGATCGAAAAGTCCGGCGGCACCCTGACCGCCGGGGACACCACCGGTACCGGCGGCCTGCAGCAGCAGTACGACGCCCAGCTGCGCGGCACCAGCGGCATCCAGGTCTTCGCCCAGACCGAGGGCCTGACCGCGGAGCAACGGCAGGAACTGCCCGACAAGGGCCGCCGCGTGCTCTTCCAGGAGCCGATGAAGCCCGGAACCGCGCTGAAGACCACGTTGGACCCGCGGCTGCAGCAACTGGCTGAGGACGTGCTGGCCGACATCGGTCCGGCATCGGCCATCGTCGCGCTCCGGCCCTCCAGCGGAGCCGTGCTGGCCGCCGCCTCCGGCCCCGGCAGCAACGGCTACGACACCGCCATGCTCGGCCAATACGCCCCCGGCTCCATCTTCAAAATCGTCGACTCGCTGGCGATGTTCCGCAACGGCATGACCCCGGACAGCAAAGTCGACTGCCCGCCCACGCTCACCGTGGACGGCCGGACCTTCAAGAACGCCGAAGGCTACCCGGCCTCCTCGCTCGGGTCCGTGACCCTCCGCGACGCGTTCGCCCACTCCTGCAACACCGCCTTCATCAACGCCCGCGGCAAGGTCAGCCAGGCCCAGCTGGAGTCGGCTGCGACATCCCTCGGCGTCGCCGTCGAGGCGCCGTCCCTCGGGGCCGCAGCATTCCTGGGCTCCGTCCCCGGCGAGGCGGAAGGCACCGAGCATGCCGCGTCCATGATCGGCCAGGGCAAGGTCCTGCTGTCCCCGCTGTCCGCCGCCGTCATGGCCGGCTCGGTAGCCAAGGGCGCCCCGGTCTCGCCGCAGCTGGTGCTCAACCCGAACGCCGCCGCCGAAGGTGCCGCGACGCCGTCGGCCGGTCCCACGGCCTCGCCGACGTCGTCCGCGCCCGCCCCCGCGGCGGCGCCCGGCAAACCGGTGACGGCCGCCGAAGCGGCTTCCCTCGCGGACATGATGCGCGCGGTGGTCACCTCCGGCCACGCGGGCTTCCTTGCCTCGGTTCCGGGCGCTCCGGTCGGTGCCAAGACCGGAACCGCCGAGTTCGGCAAGGACAACCCGCCCAAGACCCACGCCTGGATCGTCGCGGTGCACGGCGACCTCGCCGTGGCCGTGTTCGTGGAGGACGGCGGCCTCGGTGCCACCACCTCCGGCCCGCTGCTCAAGGAGTTCCTGACCGGCGCCGGCTGACGCCCGGCCCGGGCAGGCCCGGCGTGGGAAGATGGCTGGGTGGCTCATATTGACGTTTCCGGCATCGACTACTTCCTCTCCGACGGCACCCAGCTGCTCAACCAGGTGACCTTCAAGGTTCCGGACGGCACCAAGACGGCGCTGATCGGACCGAACGGAACGGGCAAGACGACGCTCTTCCGGATCATCGCCGGGGACCTCGTCCCGGACGAGGGCGTGGTCGGCCGGTCCGGGAACATGGGCATCATGCGGCAGTTCGTCGGGCAGGTACGGGACGGCTCAACCGTCCGCGACCTGCTGGTCTCCGCCGCACCGCCGGCCCTGGCTGCCGCGGCCCGCGCGGTCGACGCCGCGGAGCTGGCCATGGTCGAACACGACGATGAACCCACCCAGATGGCGTACGCCCAGGCGATCGTGGACTGGGGCGACGCCGGCGGCTACGACGTCGAAACCGTCTGGGATGAGGTCTGCATGGCGGCCCTGGGCCTGCCCTTCGACCGCGCCCAGCACCGGCCGGCCTCAAGCCTCTCAGGCGGCGAGCAGAAGCGCCTGGTCCTGGAGGCGCTGTTCGCCGGACCCGATGAACTGCTGCTCCTCGACGAACCGGACAACTACCTGGACGTGCCCGGCAAACGCTGGCTGGAAGCCAAACTCAACGAGTCAAAGAAAACCGTGCTGTTCATCAGCCACGACCGCGAGCTGCTGAACAACGCCGCCGGACGGATCGTCACCCTGGAGCCGGGTATCAACGGTGCCGGCGCCTGGATCCACGGCGGCGGCTTCGGCTCCTACGTGGACGCCCGCGCGGACCGCAACGCCCGCTTCGAGGAACTCCGCAAGCGCTGGGACGAGGAGCACGTCAAGCTCAAGGAACTCGTCAACATGTACAAGAACAAGGCCGCGTTCCGCTCCGACATGGCCAACCGCTACCACGCCGCGCAGACCCGGCTGGCGAAGTTCCTCGAGGCCGGCCCGCCCGAGGCGCTGCCGATCGAGCAGAACGTGCAGATGCGGCTCAAGGGCGGACGCACCGCCAAGCGCGCCATCGTGGCCGAGAAGCTGGAGCTCACCGGGCTGATGAAGCCGTTCTCCACCGAGGTCTGGTTCGGCGACCGCGTCGGCGTCCTCGGCTCCAACGGATCGGGCAAGAGCCACTTCCTGCGCCTGCTCGCCACCGGCGGCACCGACCCGGAGCGCGAGCACCTGCCGGTCTCCGACGTCGAGATCGCGGAGGTTCCGCACGAGGGAACGGTGAAGCTCGGCGCCCGGATCCGGCCCGGGTTCTTCGCCCAGACCCACGTCCGGCCCGACCTGCTCGGCAAGACACTGCTGGAAATCCTGCACCGCGGCGACGAGCACCGCTCCGGCCTGGGCCGCGAGGCGGCAGCGGGGGCGTTGGACGGCTACGGTCTCGCCGGGGAGTCCGAGCAGAAGTACGAATCCCTCTCCGGCGGCCAGCAGGCCCGGTTCCAGATCCTGCTGCTGCAGCTCTCCGGTGCCACCCTGCTGCTCCTCGACGAGCCCACGGACAACCTTGACCTGCACTCCGCCGAGGCGCTGGAACGGGCCATCGATCACTTCGAGGGCACGGTCCTGGCCGTCACCCACGACCGCTGGTTCGCCCGGACCTTCGACCGGTTCCTGGTCTTCGGCTCCGACGGCAAGGTCTACGAATCGGCCGAGCCGGTGTGGGACGAGCAGCGGGTCGCCCGCGCCCGCTGACCCACCAGATGATGATCATTTGTGATTAATTGATCATTTTCCAATATCATTTACTCATGACCACCGAGGAGCGACACCGCCGGATCGGCGAACTCCTGCGCCAGCGGGAGCACATGAGCGTCGACGAGCTGATGGCGGAGTGCGGTGCCTCGGGCGCCACGATCCGCCGCGACCTCGATGCGTTGGCGCTGCGCGGCGTCCTCCGCCGGGTCCACGGCGGCGCCCGCAGCCTCGTTTCCCGCGGCGAGAACCCCGAGTACGGGCAGCGTGCGCTCGAGGATCACGACGCCAAGGTGCGCATCGCGGCCGGCGTGGCCGCCCTGCTGCAGGACCGTGGGCACGTCTGGCTGGACAGCGGCACCACCGCCACCGAGGTGGCACGCCAGCTGCGGGACCGGGACCTGACGGTCATGCCGATGTCGCTGCAGGCGGTCAACGCCATGACCAGCGCCTCCCCGCGCCTGCGTCCCGAGCTGCTGCTTCCCGGCGGAAGCCTCACCCCCGGTGAACTCTCCTTCCGCGGACCCCTGGCCGAATCCAACATCCGCGCGCTGCGGTTCGACGCCGCCGTCCTCACCCCGTGCGCTGTGAACCTCCGCGACGGCCTCCTGGCCCACGACCTGGCCGATGCTGCGGTCAAACGCGCCGGCCTGGAGTCGGCCGCCCGCGTGATCGCCGCCTGCTCGGAAGCCAAGTGGGATGCCAACGCCGTCGCGTTGGTCGCCGGGCTCGACGCCGTCGACATCCTCGTGACAGACAAAGACCTTGGTCCGGCGGAACGCGCCGAACTCGCCCGACATTCGGTGGAAGCAGTGATCGTATGACAAGCACGACAACCGGCCGGCAGCTGAACGCTGCGGCCGCCGCCACCTTCCTGGTCTTCGGGATCAACGGCCTGGTCTTCGCCAGCTGGGCGGCCAGGATTCCGGCCGTGACGGAGGCCCTGCAGATCTCCTCGGGCCAGATGGGCACGCTGCTGCTGTGCGTCGCCGCCGGGTCGCTGATCGCCCTGCCCACCGCCGGCTGGGTGGTCGGCCGGATTGGCACCGCCAACACGGTCCGCGCGGCCGGGGCCGTCGCAGCAGCCGCCGGCGTCGGGATCGCGCTGTCGCTCAGCGCCGCGTCCACCTCCGGGACGGCCGTCTCCCTGTTCTTCTTCGGCATCGGCATCGGCCTGTGGGATGTCTCGCAGAACATCGAGGGCGCGGATGTGGAACACCGGCTGGGCCGGACCATCATGCCGCAGTTCCACGCGGCCTTCAGCGGCGGGGCCTTTGTCGGCGCGCTAATCGGCGCCGGCCTCTCCCGGATCGGCGTCGGCCTGCCGGCGCACCTGCTCGTGATCGCCGGCGTCGTGCTCGTCGCCGCCCTGCTGGCACCCCGCTACTTCCTGCCGCATGTGCCGGCGCCCGCCGCCGCGGACCGCGACGGCGCGCCCCGCGCCGCCGCGGCCTGGCGCGACGGCCGCACGCTGCTGATCGGCGTCGTGGTCCTGGGCGCCACTCTGACCGAGGGCGCGGGCAACGACTGGATCGCGAAGGCCGCCGTGGACGGCCTGGGCGCCGAGCAGTCCACCGGCGCCCTGCTTTTCGCGGTGTTCGTGCTGGCCATGACCGCCATGCGGTTCTTCGGCGGCCGCGCCATCGATCTCTACGGACGCGTCGCGGTGCTGCGGGCCAGCATGGCCGCAGCCGCCGCCGGGCTGGGACTCTTCGTCCTGGCCGGCAACATCTGGCTGGCCACCGCCGGTGCCGCGCTGTGGGGCGTGGGTGCCGCGCTGGCCTTCCCGATGGGCATGTCCGCCGCCGCGGACGACCCCCGGCAGGCGGCGGCCCGGGTCTCGGTCGTGTCCACCATCGGCTACATCGCCTTCCTGGCCGGGCCGCCCCTGCTGGGGTACCTGGGCGACCTGACCGGCATCCGGCTGGCCCTGCTCGCCATCGGCGTCCCCATTCTCGGCGCCCTGCTGCTGGCCGGCGCCGCGAAGCCTCTGCGCGCCGGTTAGGCACCCGGCCCCGGGCCCGGCAGTAGGGTGGGGAAATGCGAAGCATACTGGGGACGACGCCGCGCCGGCTGGAGAGGCTGGACCGCAGGCTGGTGCAGTCCGTCTCCGGGCTTCCCGGCGGCAGCCACGATGACTTTTTCCGCCGGCTCTCAGCGGCGGCGAACAACGGCAGGCTCTGGCTGGGGGCCGCCGCGGTGATGACCCTCATCCCGGGCAGGACCCGGCGCGCGGCCCTGCACGGGGTGCTCGCCCAGGGCGTCGCCTCCGCCGTGACCAACCTGGTCTTCAAGACCCTGCTCCCGCGGGCGCGCCCGCTGCCGGAGCACCTGCCGGTGTTCCGATTCGTCCATCCGCAGCCGACCAGTTCCTCGATGCCCTCGGGGCACTCGGCCTCCGCCGCCGCGTTCGCGCTCGGTGTGGGGCTGGTCCAGCCGGCCCTTGGCGCGGCGCTGGCACCTGTGGCCGCCGGCGTGGCCTATTCGCGGGTCCACACCGGCGCGCACTGGCCCTCCGACGTCTTTTTCGGGTCGGCGATCGGCGCCGCCGCAGCACTCGTGACCCGCCGGTGGTGGCCCGTGCGCCCGCCGTTCCCCGCGCTCCGGCGCACTCCGGTGGAGGCAGCGGCGCTGCCCGGCGGCGAGGGCCTGGGAATTGCCGTCAACACCCTGGGCGGCTCGTACGCTGACGAGACCGCGGCCGCCCTCCAAGAAGTATTCCCCAAAGCGTATATACATGAGATCAGTCCCGACGGCGAGGTGGAGGCCGAGATCGAGGCGGTGGCCGCACGGCCCGGCCTCAAGGCGCTCGGCGTCTGGGGCGGCGACGGCACCGTGGGGACCGCCGCCGCGGCCGCGGCGGGGCACACCCTGCCCCTGCTGGTGCTGCCCGGCGGGACGCTGAACCACTTCGCCCGCGATGCCGGCACCGGCACGCTGCGGGCCGCCGTCGACGCGGCCACCGCCGGGGCTGCCGCCCGGGCGGACCTGGGCCGGGTCACGGTGGAGCGGGGGCTGCCGGAGCGCCCCGAACGGTTGGAGCTGCCGATGCTGAACACGGCGAGCATCGGGCTGTACCCCAACCTGGTGCGCCGGCGCGAACAGCTCCAGCCTGCCCTCGGCAAGCCGCTGGCCGGGGTCGTCGCCATGTTCCGCACCTTCGCCGCGGGCACGCCCAGCACCCTGGTGGTGGACGGCGTGCGGCACAAACTGTGGATCCTCTACGTCGGCCGGGGACGTTATTACCCCCGCGACCACGCCCCGCTGGTGCGTCCGGTGCTGGATGACGGCGTGCTGGACCTCCGCATGATCACCGCGGACGAGTCCTTCGCCCGGGTGCGGCTCCTCTGGGCGGTGCTGACCGGCACGGTGGCCAGTTCCCGGATCACCCACCTGAGCGAGGCGCGCCGGGTGCGGGTCGAGCCCGCTGCCGGGACCATGGTGCTGGCCGTGGACGGTGAGGTCATGCCGGGCGTGCGGTCCGTGGAGTTCTCCGTGGAACCCCGGGGTCTGGTGTACTACTGCCCGCAGCCGGAGTCCTGAGCGGTCATCCCCGCGGATTACCCTGATTGGCCCCTGAATCATCCCTGAGAGCGGCGAAATGCGGCGGCGTCGTCGGTAGCGTGGGGGTTACACAACCACACGCAACGCAAAGGAACGCTTCCATGATCGAAGCACGCGGCCTGACCAAGGTCTACGGCGGGAAAACCGCCGTCGACGGGGTCAGCTTCACCGTCGAGGCAGGCCGGGTCACCGGCTTCCTTGGCCCCAACGGCGCCGGCAAGTCCACCACCATGCGCATGATCATGGGCCTGGACCGGCCGACGTCGGGCACCGTCACCGTCAACGGCGTACCGTTCGACCGCCACCCGGCCCCGGTGCGCGACGTCGGCGTCCTCCTGGATGCCAAGGCCGTCCACACCAGCCGGTCGGCCTACAACCATCTGCTTGCCATGGCCGCGACGCACGGCATCCCCAAGAAGCGCGTGCACGACGTCATCGAAATGACCGGCCTGGCCGACGTCGCCCGGAAGAAGGTCGGCGGCTTCTCGCTCGGCATGGGACAGCGCCTGGGCATCGCCGCGGCGCTGCTCGGCGACCCGCAGACCGTCATCCTGGACGAGCCGGTCAACGGCCTGGACCCCGAAGGGGTCGTCTGGGTCCGGAACCTGGTCAAGTACCTCGCCGCCGAGGGCCGGACCGTGTTCCTGTCCAGCCACCTCATGAGCGAGATGGCCCTCACCGCGGACCACCTGATCGTGATCGGCCGCGGCCGGATCATCGCCGACGCCCCGATCCAGGAAATCATCACCGGACGCGGCCGGATCCGGACCCGCGTCCGCACCGACCAGCCGGACCAGCTGCTGCGGCTGCTCGCCGGCGACGGCGTCTCCGTCGAAACGCAGGAAAACGAACTGCTGGAGGTTACGGGCCTGGACCCGCGCGACATCGCGCGCACCGCGCTGGAGCACCGGGTCATGATCTACGAACTCACCCCGCTGCAGGCCAGCCTCGAGGAGGCCTACATGGAACTGACCAAGGATGAGGTCGAATACCACTCACTGATCACCGCCGGGGCCACCGCCCCCGCCCAGCCCGGAGGCAACTAAGCCATGAGCCCCACCACTTTTGAATCCGGCCCGGCGGCCGCCGGCGCGCATGCCGGTGCCGGCACCCACCGGAGCGGCGACAGCCTCAGCACCGGACCCGGACCGTCCTTCCTGCGGGTCCTGAATTCCGAGGCCATCAAGTTCCGTACCCTGCTGTCGACCCTGATCCTGCTGGCCTCCACCGCGCTGGTGCTGGTCGGCTTCGGCGCGCTGTCCGCCTGGGGCACGGGCCAGTTTGCCCGCGCCGCGGAGACCGACCAGGGCGCCGCGGCCGCCTTTGCCGCGCAGGGCAGCGAACTTGCCCTCGGCGCCCCCACCTCCGGCATCCCCTTTGCCCAGCTGATCCTCGGCTCCCTCGGTGTCCTGCTGATGAGCTCGGAATTCACCACCGGGATGGCCCGGTCCACCTTCGCCGCCGTCCCCAAACGGACGCCGGCGTTCGCGGCGAAGCTGCTCGTGGTCGTGGTGACCGCCTTCGTCCTCACCGCCGTGTCCGTGTACCTGGCCGGCCTGGTATCCCTGCCGATCCTGGACCACTACGGACTGCCGCTGGACCTGGGCAGCGCCCAGTCGGTCAAACTCCTGCTGGTCAACAGCGCCTACGTCGCCGCCGTCGCGGCGATCGGCCTGGCCCTCGGCGCCCTGCTGCGCAACTCCGCGGGCGGCATCATGAGCCTGGTCGGGCTGTTCTTCGTGCTGCCGATCGTCTTCCAGATCATCCCCGGCGACTTCTTCGAAGAGGCCAGGAAGTACCTGCCCGGCAACACCGTGCAGGCAATGACGGCCACCGAACACATCCCGAACACGCTGGAGGCCTGGCAGGCCGCGCTGGTGCTGGGCGCCTGGGTGGTGGTCCCGGTGGTGCTGGCCGGCGTCCTGCTCAAGAAGCGGGACGTTTAGGCTCGGTCCATGATCGACGTGCTGCCCGCCGAGGACGCGCCCGCCACCCAGGCCGGCGCGTCCTTCGCCGAAATCACGGCCCGGCGCCGGGGCCGCCTCCGGCGCTACCTGTACCGCCGCCCGCGGATGATGGACGCCGTCGTCGTGGCCGCCTACCTGCTGCTGGTGGCCCCGACGGCGGTGGACGCGGTGCTGGGCGGACAATGGGCGGTGCCGCTGCTGCTCGGCGGTGTTGCCGCCGCGCTGCTCTGGCGGCGCAGTCATCCGGCAGCCGTGCTGGCCGCCGTCGCCGTCCTGGAGTTCGCCGTCTCCGCCCAGCACCCGTGGGGTTCCAACGTCTCCGCGGGGCTGTGGTTCGCGCTGTACTCGGTGGCGCTGACCCGGCCGCGGCGCTGGACCCTGGTGGCGCTGGCGGCCGCCACCGCGCCGCTGCTGGCGCTCTACGCCGTGCTGGCCCTGGGGCCGCTCGACGGCCGCCTGCCCTCCATCTCGGACCACACCCCGGAAGACTTCCAGCTGATCAGCAGCATCGCGGCCGCCCTGGGCATCGTCCTGTCCAACGTGATCGCCGCCGGGATCGGCATCTCCGTCCGGCAGCGCCGGGCCCACGAGCAGGAAATCGCGGCCTGGGCCAAGGCCGCGGCCCAGCTCGGGTCGGCCACCGAACGCAACCGGATCGCCCGTGAAATGCACGACGTCGTGGCCCATTCGCTCACCGTCATGGTGACCCTCTCCGACGGGGCCGCCGTCGTTACGGGCAAGGACCCGGTGCGGGCCGCGGCGGTGCTGGGCGAACTGTCGCACACCGGCCGGACCGCGCTGGCGGACATGCGCCGTGTCCTCGGCGTCCTGCGCGAGGACACGGCGCCGGGTGCCGGTCCGTGGGAGCCGCTGGCGGCCGGCGGGAACCTTGCCAAGCTGCTGGCGGGCTTCCGCGCCGCCGGGCTGCCCCTCCACTACACCCAGTCCGGCCCGTCCCTGCCGGAGGACGCCGCGTTCCAGCTGACCGTCTACCGGATCGTGCAGGAGTCCCTGACGAATGTGCTGCGCTACGGCCGGGCGCTGGGCCGGGTGGATCTGCGGATCGCGCGGGAAGGCACCGCCGTGACCATCGAGGTGGTGGACGACGGGAAGGGCAGCGTCGAACCCGCGGGACCGGCGCTCGGCTCCGGGCAGGGGCTGGCCGGCATGCGTGAACGCGCCCGGATCTACGCCGGCGACGTCGAGGCCGGCCCCGCTGCCGGCGGCGGCTGGCGGGTGCGCGCACTTTTGAACCTCACCGACGACCTCCGCGGCGACATGAACCGCACCGACGACAAGGGAGAACCGTGACCGACACCGGACAGATCCGGATTCTGCTGGTCGATGACCAGCCGCTGCTGCGGATGGGGTTCCGCCTGATCCTCGAGGGCGAGGATGACCTGTGCATCGTGGGGGAGGCTTCCGACGGCGCCGACGCCGTGCGCCGCGTCGCCGAACTGCAGCCCGACGTCGTCCTGATGGACGTGCGGATGCCGGTCCTGGACGGCATCGAGGCCACCCGCGCCATCACCGGCACCGGTTCGGCGGCCCGGATCATCATCCTGACCACGTTCGACGTCGACGAATACGCCTTTGCCGGGTTGCAGGCCGGGGCCTCCGCCTTCCTGCTCAAGGACGTGGACCCCGCCGACCTGGTCAGCGCGGTCCGCGTGGTCGCCAGCGGCGATGCGGTGGTGGCGCCGCGTATCACCCGGCGGCTGCTGGAAACCTACGTGCGGAACCCGGAGCCGGCCCGCGTGTCCGGCACTGCGGGCGCAGCCGCCCGGACGGCGCGGGATCCGTTGCTGGAGGATCTCACCCCGCGGGAAACCGAGGTGCTGGGCGCCATCTCGGAGGGACTCTCCAACGCCGAAATCGCACACCGCTACTTCCTCTCGGAAGCCACCGTGAAGACGCACGTGCGGCGCATCCTCAGCAAACTGCAGCTGCGTGACCGGGTCCAGGCTGTGGTGTACGCCTACGAGACCGGGCTGGTGGTCCCGAGCAACCCGGACTACTGAACGGATTACCGGACCGGGGAACCGACGGGGCGCGCACGGCCTCAAACCTCCTGAAGGAGTGGTTTCACACACTTTTACGAATTGACCGACAGGCAACTTTAGTTGCCTCTCAGACCTCGGTCTTGGCGCCCGGTCCTAATCCCGGGCGCGTAATCTGTATGAGTGCACAGGACGGCGGTTCCATCCCGCGGTCTAGTGTGAAACGACACTGTGGCCCGCCGCACACCCCGCCCTGTAGTGCCGGGCGCGGAGGCAGGGCCATCACCACCCATTAAGGACGGCGCTTCATGCAGGCTGACCAGCAACTCTCCAAATCCCTGAAACCCCGGCACCTGTCGATGATCGCCATCGCCGGCGTCATCGGCGCGGGCTTGTTCGTCGGTTCCGGCGCGGCGATCCAGCAGGCCGGGCCCGGCATCCTGGTGGCCTACCTCGCCGCCGGCCTCGTGGTCATCCTGGTAATGCGGATGCTCGGCGAAATCGCTGCGGCCAACCCCGAGACCGGGTCCTTCTCCACCTACGCCGACAAGGCGCTGGGACGCTGGGCGGGCTTCAGCATCGGCTGGCTCTACGCCTGGTTCTGGATCATCGTCCTGGGCATCGAGGCGACCGCCGGGGCGGCCATCATGCACCGCTGGGTTCCCGGCATCGACCAGTGGATCTGGGCCCTGGTGCTGATGGTGCTCCTGACGCTGACCAACCTGGGATCCGTCAAGTCCTACGGTGAGTTCGAATTCTGGTTCGCGTCGATCAAGGTCGCCGCGATCGTGCTGTTCCTGCTCTTCGGTGCCGCCGCGATCCTCGGCCTCATCCCCGGCGTCCCCGCACCCGGCCTGGACAACCTGATCGGCAAGGGCGGCTTCATGCCCAACGGCCCCGGCGCGGTGCTGGCCGGCATCCTGGTGGTTGTTTTCTCCTTCTTCGGCGCCGAAATCGCCACCATCGCCGCCGGTGAATCCGAGAACCCCGTCGACGCCGTTAAGAAGGCCGTCAAGTCCACGGTCTGGCGCATCCTGGTGTTCTACATCGGCTCGATCGCCGTCGTCGTGACGCTGCTGCCCTGGAACTCCGCCTCGGTGGCCAAGAGCCCGTACGTCGCCGTCATTGAACTGTTCGGCATCCCCGGCGCGGGCACCATCATGGACGTCGTGGTGCTGACCTCGGTGCTCTCCTGCCTGAACTCCGGCCTCTACACCGCCAGCCGCATGCTCTTCTCCCTCTCCCGCCGCGGCGACGCCCCCAAGTCGTGGATGCGGATCTCCCGCCGGGGCGTGCCGTCCGCTGCGGTGCTGGCCTCGACCGTCGTCGGCTTCATCACCGTGGGCCTGAACTACATCGCGCCGGATACTGTCTTCCTGTTCCTGGTCAACACCTCCGGCGCCATCGCCCTGTTCGTCTGGCTGGTCATCTCCGTCTCGCAGCTGATCCTGCGCCGCCGGATGGGCACCGCAGCCCGGGACCTGCAGCTCAAGATGTGGCTCTTCCCCTACCTGACCTGGGTCGCGATCATCAGCATCGTCGCGCTGCTGGTGGGCATGGTGGTCCTCGACAGCACCCGGGAGTCGCTCCTGCTGTCGCTGGCACTGGCCGCCGTCGTGGTGGGCCTCGGTCTCTGGCGGTACCGGAAGAACGGCCCGGCTGCCCTTGAGCCGGCTGCAGGCTCCGCCGTCGCGGATGCCCCGGCCGAGGACGCGACGGTCGTGGATGCCCCGACCGAGGACGCGACGGTCGTGGATGCCCCGGCAGGGGCGGGCCGGAGCCTCTAGCTTCCGCACCAACCGGACATGCCCACTCCTGGATACCAGGGGTGGGCATGCCGCGTTATGCCCCGGGGTGGCCACGAAGGATGGGCATGTTCGTCCGGCGTTAGACTCGGAGCCATGTCTTCCACCGCCACAGCTGCAGACCACATCCGTGACCTCGGCGCCTACGTCAGCGCGTCCCCGTCGAGCTTCCACGCCGCCCGCGAGGGTGCGCGGCGGCTCGAGGAGGCAGGGTTCACCGGCCTCGACGAACTGCAGCCGTGGGACGGCGGCGCCGGGAAGTTCTACGTCGTCCGCGACGGCGCCCTCATTGCCTGGGTGATACCGCAGGGGGCCGGACCCACCACCGGGTTCCACATCCTCGGAGCGCACACCGATTCGCCCTCCTTCAAACTCAAGCCCAAGCCCACCACGGGAAAGTTCGGCTGGCTGCAGGCCGGGGTCGAGGTCTACGGCGGCCCGCTGCTGAACTCCTGGCTAGACCGCGAACTCCAGCTCGCGGGACGGCTGGTGCTGCTCGACGGCACCGAGCACCTCACCGCCACCGGGCCGCTCCTGCGCTTCCCGCAACTGGCCATCCACCTCGACCGTTCCGTGAACGACGGCCTGGCCCTGGACAAGCAACAGCACTTGAATCCCGTCTTCGGCCTGGGCGATCCCGCCGACGCCGATCTGCTCGCCCTGCTCGCCGAGCGGACATCCGGTGCACCCGTGGACCCTGACCGGATCGGCGGGTACGACATCGTTGTCGCGGACACCCAGCCGCCGGGGGTGTTTGGCGCCCGGGACGAGTTTTTCGCCTCCGGACGGCTGGACAACCTCTCCGCCACGCACGCCGGGCTCACCGCGCTGATCGCCCACGCCGCCGGTGCTCCGCCGGCCGGCGGCCCGATCGCCGTCCTGGCGGCATTCGACCACGAGGAAATCGGTTCCGGCTCCCGCTCCGGGGCCAGCGGCCCGATCCTCGAAGACATCCTGGTCCGCATTTCCGACGGGCTGGGCGCGACGGCGGGCCAGCGGCGGCAGGCCCTCGCGGCGTCTTTCTGCGTCTCCGCCGACGCCGGCCACGCCGTGCACCCGAACTACGCCGAACGCCACGACCCCGCCAACCGGCCGGTCCTGAACGGCGGACCGCTGCTGAAGATCAACGCCAACCAGCGGTACGCGACGGACGCGCCGGGCGCAGCCCTCTGGGCCAGGCTTTGCACCGAAGCCGGGATTCCCTACCAGGAATTCGTCTCCAACAACGTGATGCCGTGCGGCTCCACGATCGGACCCCTGACCGCCACCCGGCTCGGGATCAGGACGGTCGACGTCGGCGTGCCGCTGCTCTCGATGCACTCCGCCCGCGAACTGTGCGGCGTCGAGGATCCGCACCGGCTCGCGAAAGTCACCGAGGCCTTCTTCCGCACCGCGGCCTGAGCGCGGCCGGCGCCGGGTTACGACCCGGCCAGGCCGATCACGAGGTTGATCGTGGCGGCAAGGATGACCGTGCCGAACAGGTAGGACAAGAGGCTGTGCTTGAGCGCTTCGGCGCGGATGGCATGGTTCTTCAGGGCCGTGTCCGACACCTGGTAGGTCATGCCCAGGCTGGTGGCCAGGTAGGCGAAGTCGGTGTACTGCGGCGGCGCATCCTGGTTGAAGTCGATCCCGCCCACCGCCGACCCGGCCCGCGGCGCGGTGCTGTAGTACAGGCCGGCGTAGCGCACGGTGAAGAGCGTCTGCACCAGCATCCACGACAAGGCAACGGAGGCCAGGGCGAGCAGGCCGCTGCCGAGCCGGGACGCGCCGTCGTTGCTGTGCGAGTCCAGGACGACGGCGGCCACGGCCGCGAGGCTGGCGACGTTGGCGGCGAGGATCATCAGGTCCGTGACGCGGCGCGACGGGTCCTCCACCGTGGCGTGCGCGCGGGTGCCCTCGGCATCCAGCGGGCCGATCACCACCCACACCCAGACCACGTAAGTCAGGGCGGCGGTACTCCAGCCCACGGCCGGGGCCTCCACCCAGTGGCCGGCCAGGCCAGAGCCGCCGGCCCCCAGCAGTCCCGCCAGCACCATCACCGCAAACCGCAGACGGCTGCGGTGCACGCGGGGAACGCCGGAGCGGGACGGGAAAGCGTCGGTCATGCCCCGATCATGGCACACGGCGCCGGGCGGCAACCCGCACGGCTGTTGCAAGCTGCACATCCCTCCCCCGGATATCCACAAAGCCCCCGGGCCCCTTCCCGCCAGGGCGATGCGGCGCCTACGGTGGCGGGAGGGGAAATCGCTGAAACCGGCCCGGATGCACTAAGCTATTGAAGTCTGTGCTGTGCCCGGCCTCCGATCCGGCGGCTTGCGGTACCGCACACGCACCGCAAATGAACCTCCTGTTACGGAAATGCCGTAACCGCTTAGCCCAAAGGAGGTGGGTTCACATATGCGTCCTTACGAATTGATGGTAATCATCGACCCCGAGGTCGAAGAGCGTACCGTTGAGCCGTCGCTTCAGAAGTTCCTGAACGTCATCACCAACGATGGTGGAACCATCGAAAAGGTTGACATCTGGGGCCGCCGTCGCCTGGCTTACGAAATCCAGAAGAAGTCCGAAGGTATCTACGCCGTGGTGAACTTCACCGCTGAGCCGGCTACCGCCAAGGAACTTGACCGCCAGCTGAGTCTCAATGAGACCATCATGCGCACCAAGATCACCCGCCCCGAAGAGCAGAAGGTCGTTGCTGAGTAATCAGCTCCACCCTTTCAATCTTTAACCCCGCAGGAACGAACCAGGAGGCAGTAGATGGCAGGCGAAACCACTATTACGGTCATCGGTAATCTCACCAATGACCCCGAGCTGAGGTTCACCCCGTCCGGCTCGGCAGTAGCGAACTTCACCGTCGCTTCTACGCCCCGCACTTTTGACCGCCAGTCCAACGAGTGGAAGGACGGGGAAACCCTGTTCCTCCGCGCGTCGGTATGGCGCGAAGCAGCCGAGAACGTCGCCGAATCCCTCACCAAGGGCATGCGCGTGATCGTTTCCGGCCGCCTGAAGAGCCGTTCCTACGAAACGAAGGAAGGCGAGAAGCGCACCGTTATCGAGCTTGAGGTCGACGAGATCGGCCCGAGCCTGCGCTACGCCAACGCCAAAGTCAACCGCACCCAGCGCTCCGGCAGTCAGGGTGGCCAGGGCGGCTTCGGCGGCGGCAACAGCGGCGGTTTCGGTGGCAACTCCGGTGGAAACCAGGGCGGCAACTCCGGCGGAAGCTGGGGCGGCAACCAGCCCGCAGCGCAGGATGACCCCTGGGCCACGCCCGGGGTGAGCAATGCCGGCGGCTGGGGCAACGGTCCGGATTCCGAACCTCCCTTCTAAACAACATCTAAAGGCCCGACGCCGGGCGCCGTCGGCCGCCGCAAGGCTGCCGTGCGCGGACCGGCGTGGACCACCACCATCCCGTGGATCAATATCCACGGGCTCCATAGAAAAGGAGCTCCACGATGGCTAAGGCTGAACTCCGTAAGCCCAAACCAAAGTCCAACCCCTTGAAGGCCGCTGACATCACTGTCATCGACTACAAGGACGTAGCATTGCTGCGCAAGTTCATCTCCGACCGCGGAAAGATCCGCGCCCGTCGCGTCACCGGCGTTACGGTCCAGGAACAGCGCAAGATCGCACAGGCAATCAAGAACGCCCGCGAAGTTGCTCTGCTGCCTTACTCCGGCGCTGGCCGCGGCTAAGGAAGGGATTAACTAACATGGCAAAGCTCATTCTGACCCACGAAGTAACCGGTCTCGGTGCTGCTGGCGACGTTGTCGAGGTCAAGGACGGTTACGCACGTAACTTCCTGCTCCCCCGCAACTTCGCCCTGACCTGGTCCAAGGGTGGCGAGAAGCAGGTTGAGTCCATCAAGGCTGCCCGTGCCGCCCGTGAGCACGCTTCCCTGGAAGACGCTCAGAAGCAGGCTGCTGCCCTGCAGGCCAAGCCGGTGAAGCTCGTTGTCAAGGCTGGCGAGACCGGACGCCTGTTCGGCACCGTCAAGCAGGGCGACGTGGCTGACGCTGTTGAGGCCGCAGGCCTCGGCCGCATCGACAAGCGCAAGGTTGAACTGCCGGCTCACATCAAGTCGACCGGTTCCTACCAGGCCAACGTCCGTCTGCACGACGACGTTTCCGCTGTGATCGAGCTCGACGTCGTCGCAGGCAAGTAGTCTTTCCGGCTACAGCCTGTACGGCTAGGCAGTCCTGAACTGCCGGAAGGCCCCCGCCTTCGGATTCCTCCGGGAAGCCGACGGCGGGGGCCTTCCGCTTTAATTCCGGCGGAGTCAACCCTGGTGCAGGACCGTGGTGACGTGCCGGAAGCCCTGCCGGATCAGCTCCTCCAGCACCGGCCCGTCGATGTCGTCGAGCTTGTTGATGTACAGGCACCCGGCTCCGGTCCTGTGCTTCCCGAGGCGGCCAAGCAGCGCAGCGGCGTCCGGACCGTATGTGAGGCCATAGAGCGACAGGCTGGACTTGCGGGGGGAGAAGCCCACCGCGGGCGCGTCTCCCTCCCTGCCGCTCGCGTACTTGTAGTGGTAGCTGCCGAACCCGACGATGGACGGCCCCCACATGGTGGCCGGCTGGGCGGTGATCCGGGACATCAGCTCGAGCAGGCGGTACCCGTCCTTGCGCCGGACCGGATGCTCGATCGAGCCGAGGAAATCTGCGACGGACGCCCCGGTCGGCAGGGTTTTGTTTTCGGTCATGCCTGCAGTCTGGCAGAACGCTCCGGGCGTTGCAGTCAGTCGACGCGGGCAGTCGCGGCCGCGCCGGACCGACCAGCACCGGTGATAGCCTGCGGCAGTGACCTCGAATACCGCACG
This sequence comes from Arthrobacter sp. Hor0625, assembly GCF_052567525.1. Taxonomy (NCBI): domain Bacteria; kingdom Bacillati; phylum Actinomycetota; class Actinomycetes; order Micrococcales; family Micrococcaceae; genus Arthrobacter; species Arthrobacter sp. Hor0625. Next base: position 1,349,477 of record NZ_CP199586.1, read on the forward strand.
GCGGCTCCGGCCCTTCTCCCAGGTGGACGTCTTTTCCGCCGAACCCTACCGCGGCAATCCGCTGGCCGTCGTGCTTGAGGCCGAGGGTCTCGACACGGAGGACATGCAGCGGTTTGCCAATTGGACCAATCTCTCCGAAACCACGTTCCTGCTGCCGCCCACGGATCCCCGGGCCGACTACCGGGTCAGGATATTCACCGGCAGTGAGGAGTTTCCCTTCGCCGGCCATCCGACCCTGGGCTCGGCCCATGCATGGCTTGAAGCGGGCGGCATCCCGAGGCAGGACGGTGAAGTGGTCCAGGAGTGCGGGGCCGGGCTGGTCCGGGTAAAGCGCGACGGCGCCCGCCTGGCGTTCGCGGCCCCGCCCCTGACCCGCTCCGGAGAGGTGGCCGAATCGGATCTCGCCCGCATTGCGTCCGGCTTGCGGATGCCGCGGGAGGAGCTCCGGGACTCCTCCTGGCTCGTCAACGGACCGGAATGGATCGGAGTGCTCCTGGATTCTGCAGAACAGGTGCTCGCGATCAAGCCGGACTATGCGGCGATGGCCGGACTCAAAGTCGGCGTCGTCGGCCCCTACTCGGCCGGATCCGAGTTCGGCTTCGAGGTCCGCACCTTCATCCCCGGCGACGCGGCCGCTGAAGATCCCGTCACCGGCAGCTTCAACGCCGGGGCGGCCCAGTGGCTGATCGGGACCGGCCGGGCACCGGAGTCCTACCGTGTGGCGCAAGGGACCGTGCTGGGCCGCGCCGGCCGGGTGCACATCGAGGCGGTGGGCGACGATATCTGGGTCGGCGGGAACTCGGTGAGCTGCATTGAGGGATTTGTGCTGCTCTGATCCCCGATGCCCTCCCAGCGGGGGAGGAATAAAGCCGCCCCGGGTTCGCTTCTACAGGTAGATGCATTTGCATGTAACAGAGTGACCTACAGGAGCGCACCATGGAAAGCCGCCGCATAATCGTTCTCTCCGCCGGACTCGGCGTCCCGTCCTCCAGCCGCCTGCTGGCGGACCAGCTGGCCGCTTCGGCGGAGCGCCAGCTCGCGGAGGCGGGGTACGCGGTAACGCTTGACGTCGTGGAGCTGCGGGACCTCGCCGTGGACATCGCCAACAACTTCGTCACCGGGTACGCGGCACCCCGGCTGGCCGAGGTGATCGCCAACGTGACTGACGCCGACGGCATCATCGCGGTCAGCCCGGTGTTCAGCGCCTCCTACAGCGGTCTGTTCAAGTCCTTCATCGATGTACTGGACCCCGCGTCGCTGGACGGCAAGGCGGCCCTGCTGGGAGCCACCGGCGGTACGGACCGGCACCAGATGGTGCTGGACTACGCCATGCGGCCCCTCTTCAGCTACCTCCGCACCCGGATTGCGGCAACCGGCGTGTTCGCCGGGCCGCAGGACTGGGGAAATGCCGGCGACGGCGTCTCCCCGCTGTCGGCGCGGATCGACCGGGCGGCGGGGGAGTTTGCCCGGCTGCTTGAGGGCGTGCAGCCCCGGCGCGCGTCCGCGCCGCTGGAATCGTTGCCGTTCGAGCAGCTGCTGGCGGGGATCGCCGGCCCGCAGGGCTGAACTTAACCGGTGCCCGGTTCGTTGTGCCGGACATGAAATGCCCTGTGGATTCCGTGGACCTGGTCATGAGCGAACGAAGCGGCGTGGAGATCGACTACTGCCCGCAGTGCCGGGGCGTCTGGTTGGACCGCGGCGAACTCGACAAAATTATCGACCGGGCGGCCGAGGGTTTTGGCGGCCCGGTCCCGTCCGGTGCCGCGCGGCCTGCCGTTCCCCCGACGCCGCCCGGGCACATCCCGCCGCCGCTGTACAACGTCGACCCGCGACGGGACGACCGTCGGCCGGACGACCGGCGCTATGATGACCGGCGCGAGCGGCCACGGTACGACCAGCCGCGCTATGACGACCGCCGCCGGCCGAAGAAGAAGGAAGGTTGGCTGGGGGAGCTGTTCGACTTTTAGGCGGAGCTCCGCGGCAGCCGCTCAGTCCTCAAGCAGCGCGATGAATTCCTGTGCCTGCTGCAGCGAGACGTCCGAGTGCCGGACCAGCGCCGCCGCGGCCGCCGCGGTGTCACCGCTCCTGGCCAGGGTGCGGATCCTGCCGTAGATCTCGTCGTTGAGCATATTGCTGCTGACCTCCCGGGTCACCTCGCCTTTGCTGGCAATCGCCCGGTACCGGTACGGGAAGCGCTGCGGTTCCTCCTCCTCGGCCGGGGCCGGTCCGGCCTCCTGCCGGGGGCGGAACGGCTGCGGATGGGCCGCCAGGGCGCCGACGGCGTCCCGGGAGGCCCGGAGGCCCTCCCCGGTGGCTTCGAGGTAGAACTTGATGGCCGCCATGGCCTGTCCCTGCGCGATGAGTGCATACAGGCGGCGGTGCTGGTCCTGGTCCAGCCGCGCGGCGGCTTCCTGCGCCAGTTCCGCTGAGCTGCGGCCCGGCTGTGCGGGGTCCTCCTGGTGCGTGCGCGCGCGGCGCCGGCCCACCGCGCGGGCGGTCAGCACCACGCCGACGCCGACGAGCGCGAGGATCAGGAGGGGGACAAGCAGGGCTTCCATGGGACTACAGCCGATCTACGGGGGTTCTTGGGCCAGGGCGCCGGCACGTGGTCGCGCAGCCCGCGGACGGGCCCGCCGGGTGTCGATGCCCCTGGCCACAGCTTATGACAGCGGACGCCCGACCACCTCATATTCCATGCGCCGTATACAGGGCCGCGGTCGGCAATCGGCGGGTGGCCGGGAATCGGGCCTCCGGCCATCGTATATTCCACATGTTTGCCCCCGGTGCACTCCCGCCGCGTCCCTGCTATCCCCAGCGGCCGGCCGCAGACTGTGGATGAACTGCGACGGAAATTCTTTTGCGTCCACAGCCTGAATGCGCCGTTTCCGCAGGTCAGAAGCGGTTTGGGGGGAAAAGAAATTTGTCGTCCACAGGTGTTCCCACAGGCTGTGCACAAGCACGGTGCGATAGTCCACAGCTTATCCACAGGGTGCCGGTCCGGCCGGGTTGGTGTTGCCGACCGCGGGGGATAACGTTGCGGGAGACCAATCCCCGCAGTGCCGGTTTGCGGCGGCAGTCCGCTTCCGGATACCCCCCCCGACGGCGCGCCTCGGAGCGGGTGGCCAGGGCGGACCCGGAAAGTGTCGGAGGCCGCTGCTAGAAAGATCCCGGGGCCCTGGGACCCGCCGCACCGGCCGGTTCCGGGGGTTAGCCACGGTTCAGGCGCTGGCGGAAACACCGCTTCGCCGGCACACATTGAAGGACGGCAGTTTTGTCAGTAACGCATCTGGACGCGATCGAGGGCACCCGGGGATCCGAAGGCAGCCGCAAGCCGCCGCAGGACATCCCTGCGGAGCAGTCGGTGCTGGGCGGCATGATGCTGTCCAAGGACGCGATCGCGGATGTCGTAGAAATCCTTCGCGGCCAGGACTTCTACCGTCCGGCGCACGAGACCATTTATGAGGCCGTCATCGACCTCTATGGCCGCGGCGAACCCGCCGACGCCGTCACGGTGTCGGACGAACTGACCAAGCGCGGCGAGATCAACCGAATTGGCGGACCGGCCTACCTCCACGAGCTGATCCAGACCGTCCCCACGGCCGCGAATGCCGGCTACTACGCCGAAATCGTGGCGGAGCGGGCCGTCCTGCGCCGCCTGGTCAATGCCGGCACGAAAATCGTGCAGCTCGGCTACGGGCAGGACGGCGAGGTCGAAGACCTGGTGAACCAAGCGCAGGCCGAGGTCTACGCCGTCGCCGAGCGCCGGACCGCGGAGGACTATGTTGTCCTCAAGGACGTCATGGAATCCACGGTGGACGAGATCGAGGCCTCCGGCCACCGCGGCGAAGGCATGGTGGGGGTCCCGACCGGCTTCTACGAACTCGATGAGCTGACCCACGGACTTCACCCCGGCCAGATGATCGTCATCGCCGCCCGCCCCGCCGTCGGTAAGTCCACCTTCGCGCTGGACTTCGCGCGCTCGGCGGCGATCAAGAACAACCTGGCCACCGTCATGTTCTCGCTGGAAATGGGCCGGAACGAGATCGCGATGCGCCTGCTTTCCGCGGAAGCCACGATCGGCCTGCAGGATCTTCGCAAAGGCACCATCAAGGACGAGCAGTGGTCCAAGATTGCCACCACGATGGGCCGGATGAATGATGCGCCGCTGTTCATCGATGACAGCCCCAACATGTCGCTGATGGAAATCCGGGCGAAGTGCCGCCGCCTCAAGCAGCAGCACGACCTCAAGCTGGTCATCCTCGACTACCTCCAGCTGATGAGCTCGGGCAAGAAGGTTGAATCACGCCAGCAGGAAGTCTCCGAGTTCTCGCGCGCGCTGAAGCTGCTGGCCAAGGAACTCCAGGTCCCGGTGATCGCGCTCTCCCAGCTGAACCGTGGCTCCGAACAGCGCCAGGACAAGCGCCCCATGGTCTCCGACCTGCGCGAATCCGGCTCCATCGAGCAGGACGCTGACATGGTCATCCTGCTGCACCGCGAAGACGTCTACGACAAGGAATCCCCGCGTGCCGGCGAGGCCGATATCCTCGTCGCCAAGCACCGTAACGGCCCGACCAAGGACATCGTGGTTGCCTTCCAGGGCCACTACTCCCGCTTCGCCAACATGGCCGGTGACGCCGGCGGGGGATTCTAGGCCGGCGGCTGGAGCAGGTGGTTCGGCAGCCGGTTTCCCGGGGCCCGGCCGCGGATCTCAAGCAGTTCCCGTGCGTGGTCGTGCAGCCGCTTGTCCTCGTCCGAGCCAGGCACCCAGCGGGGCACCGGCACCGAGGTTCCGCTCTCGTCGCGGGCGACCATGACCGTCAGGCAGTAGGTGGTCAGGTTCAGTTCGTGGCCCTTCGGGTCCCCGGAGCGGACGTGCACCGCGATGTGCATGCCTTTCGTCCCGGTGTAGACCAGCCGGGCCTCCACCTCCACGAGGTCGCCGATCAGCAGCGGGCGGTAGAACCGGACCCCGCCGGAGAAGACCGCCACGGTATCCATCCCGCAGTAGCGTGACGCGCAGACGTAGGCCGCCTCGTCGATCCACTTCATGACGATGCCGCCATGGACCTTGCCGCCCCAGTTCACGTCCGTCGGCGCTGCCAGGAACCGCAGGGTGACCCGCTCGGCGGTCCCGGCGTCGGTGTATTCCTGGCTGCTCATGGCTTGGACGATGTCTTCGCGGACCTTGATGCGCGCCAGGGCCGCGTCGCGCTGCCCGACCTCCTCCGGCGAGGCGGGTTCGAACTGCGGTACCGGGACCGGCCTGCCGTCCGCGCCGACAGCCACGAAGATCACCAGGCACTGGCTGCGCATCGTCGCGGGACCGCCCCTGGGGTCCCCAGAGGAGACCACGGTGCGGATGTGCATCGAGGACCGGCCGGTGTAGACGATGGTGGCGGTGACCTCCACCATGTCGCCACTGTTGACCGGATCGGCGAAGTGGATGTTGCCCACATAGGCCGTCACGCAGTAGGACTTCGACCAGCCGACGGCGGCCGCGTAGGCAGCCTTATCCACCCACTCAAGCACCGTGCCTGCGTCCACCGAACCGCTGCGGCCGACGTCGGTGGGTGCTGCGAGGAAGCGCAGGGTGACCGCGTTGGCGGGAGTCTCACTCATGGAAGAGAGTGTACGACGGCGGGCGGCCGCCCGAAGGTGACCGCCCGCCGTCGGACGCTGCAAAAGCCGGGCCTAGGCGAGGACGCCCAGCTTGGAGCCGGCGCGGCCGAACAGGGCACCGTCCACGGAGACCTTGCCCGCGCCGACGAGCGCCACCGCCGCCGCCGCGGCGGCGAGGATCAGCACCAGTTCGTAGCCCCCGCGGCGACGAATATGCCCGCCGGGGCATGGACCAGGAAGAGTGCGCCCAGCATGTCCACCGCGAGCAGCAGGGCGAACACGCGGGTGAACACGCCGAGGATCAGCGCGATGCCGCCGGCCAGCTCCAGGCCGGCCACCACCGGGGCGGCAACGTTGGCGGCGGGGACGCCCATCTGCGCAAACGCGGCCTGGGTACCCGGGATGGTGAACTCGCTGAACTTCTGCCAACCGTGGGCGGCGAAGAGGAAGCCGGTGACAAGGCGCAGGATGGTGCGGGCCAGGGTGGTGAGGGCGGGCTGGTGGGAGCGTGGCGCCGATAGGGTGGTTCCGTGCCGACTCCCGCCCCGATCCCAGCAGCAGTAACGGCGCCGGCGGACCGGCGGCGCGAAATTCTGCGCCTTGCCGTCCCCGCCTTCGGCGCGCTAATCGCGGAGCCACTGTTCCTGCTCGCCGACTCGGCGATCGTCGGGCACCTCGGAGTGGCGCAGCTGGCCGGCGTCGGGCTGGCTTCCGCGGTGCTGCATACGGCGGTTGGGCTCATGGTTTTCCTGGCCTACTCCACGACCCCGGCCGTGGCCCGGGCGGTTGGCAACGGCCAGCTGCCCAGGGCACTTGCCGCCGGCCGGGACGGCGTCTGGCTCGCCCTGCTGCTGGGCCTTGCCCTCGCCGCGGCGGGATTCGTCGCCGCTGAACCGCTCCTGGACCTGATGGGTGCCAGGGGCGAGGTCCGGACCTTCGCCGTGGACTATCTGCGCTGGTCGATGCCGGGACTGGTGGCCATGCTGCTGATCTTCGCCGGCACCGGGGTGCTGCGCGGCCTGCAGGACACCCGGACGCCGCTTGCCGTCGCCTCCGCGGGGTTCGCCGTCAATATCGCCCTGAACGTGTTCCTGGTCTACGGGCTGGAGCTGTCCGTCACCGGCTCGGCGCTGGGCACCAGCATCGCGCAGTGGGCCATGGCCCTGGTGTATGTCGTGATGGTGCAGCGCAATGCGCGCCGCCACGGCGTCAGCGTGCTTCCGGACTGGCACGGGGTCCGCGCGCTGGCGCGGGTCGGGTCCTGGCTGATGCTGCGCACGCTCAGCCTCCGCATCGCGATCCTGGCCACCGTGCTCGTGGCCACCGCGCAGGGACCGGTCAACCTTGCCGCGCACCAGCTGGCGATGACCATCTTCACCTTCCTGGCCTTCGCCCTGGACGCCCTGGCCATCGCCGCGCAGGCGCTCATCGGCAAGGAACTTGGGGCCTCCCACGCCTCGGCCGCACGGGAGCTCACCGCCACCATGGTCCGCTGGGGACTGGGGTTCGGCGTCCTGACCGGCGCCCTGCTGGCCGCCGCCGCGCCGTGGGCCGGACTGCTGTTCACCTCCGATCCCGGGCTCCGGGCCGCTCTGACCCTCGCCCTGTGGGTGCTCGCGGCCGGCCAGCCGGTCGCCGGCTACGTCTTCGTCCTCGACGGCGTGCTGATCGGCGCCGGTGACGCGCGCTACCTCGCGATCGCCGGCGTCGTGAACCTGGCCGCCTACCTTCCCCTGCTGCTGCTGGTCGGGGGCTCGGGGGCCGACGGCGGCGCGGCGCTGGCCTGGTTGTGGGCGGCCTTCTCGCTGGGCTACATGCTGGCTCGCGCCCTCACCCTGGGACTGCGGGCACGCACCGACCGATGGATGCGGCTGGGCGCCCACTGACCGGGGGCGGCCCGGCCGGGGACGGATCCGGCACCCCCTAAACTGGACGGGTGACTCTCCCCGCTGCTGCCCCGGCCCCGACCGACCTGCCCGCCGCCACGGACCTGTGGAAGCCCGTCCTCGTCCGTGCCCTCGCCGCGCTTGTCTTCGGTGCCGTCACGGTGTTCTGGGCCGCGCCCCCGGTGTCGGGAATGGGCTGGTCCGGCGGACTGTATCTGCTGGCCACCGGTCTGGTGCTGGTGTGGACCGTCAGGAAGACCGGACTTCCGCACGGAGGCCGCGCCGCCAAGGCCCTGGCCGCCGCGGGTGCCCTCCTGGCCGGGGCAGGTGCGGCGGTTGCCCTGCTTGCCGACAGCCTGGTTTTCGCCGTCATCGGCGCCCTCGGCCTCGGCCTGGCCGGGGCGGCCGAGCTCCTGGTCGGCCTGGCTGTGCGCCGCCGTTCGGTCCTGGCCCGGGACTGGATCGCCTCCGGCGTGATCGGTCTTGGTACCGCCGCCGTGCTGCCCTTCTTCATCGACCTCGGCCCGCACGCCCTGCTCGGTGTGGCCGGCGGAGGGGCGATCATCAGCGGTGTCTTGTGGACCCTGGCCGGGCTGACCCTGAAGCACGATGCGCGGGACGTTTCCGCCGAGGCCGTAGACTAGTAGGGACAGGTTCTACCCCGCGTAGAACAACCGCGGGATCACGACTGCCACGCCTACCGGCGGTGGCGGCAGGAGGAAAGCACCTTGGCAGAGCAGAAATCAGGAGGCCGCCGCGGCCTGCGGACTTCGGTCAAGGGACCGCTCATGTTCTCTGCGTTCTGGGCTGTGCTGGCCTTCGTTGCCGTGCTGATCTTCGCCTCCGGCGGCAGCGCCAAAACCCCGCGCTTCGACCTGGCCTTTACCGGTGCCGGCATCGCCTTCATTGTCACCCTCGTGATCGCGGCCATGCTGTCGATGAGCTACAAGGACAACGCCGAACACCTCGGCAAGGGCTCCGGCATCAACCTCAGCTCCAAGCGGCCCGCCGCGGGCCACGGCGGACAGGCCGCCCAGCGGTCCGGCACCGACACCCCGGGCAGCGGCCACGACACCGGAACCGACCTCCGCTAACACGCCGGCCCCCGCGCGGGCAGCGGCCCGCTGACGGCCCGCCATCGGTGCCGGCCCGCCGGCTAGGACGCGGCCTTCCTGGCGCGGTATGCGGCAACATGGGCGCGGTTGGCGCAGTTCCCGGTGTCGCAGTAGCGCTTCGAGCGGTTGCGGCTCAGATCCAGGAGGACGGCGTCGCAGTCGTCCGCCGCGCAGACGCGCATCCGGTCCATTTCCCTGCTGCGGATGACATCCAGGATGGCCATCGCGGCCTCCGTGCCCATCCGGTCGGCCAGTGGCGCCTCGGGAGCCGTGGCGTGCAGGTGCCAGTCCCAGCCGTCGTGCCGGACCAGCTGCGGCAGCGCCTGTGCCTCGCGCAACAGGCGGTTGGCGGCCTCGACGGCGCCGGTCTCGTCGGCCGTCCACAGCGCGGTGAGCACCGCCCGGAGCCGCCGGACGCTGGCCAGCTCGGCGGCGTCGCCGGTCCTTGACCCGCTGAAGCCTTCGGCGGCCAGGAAGCGGTCCAGATCAGCCGCCGTGGCAAGCTGCTCCGCGCCGTTGGCGCCGGTATTGACGAGGTTGACCACCGACCGCAGCGCAACTTCCGTGTCAGGGGCAAAGACCATCTTGACTCCTTACGTCGACCGCGCGTACTGTCATGAGCATCACCCTACTTTACTCCTGACAGGAGGAGCCCGTGTCTGCCGCACGCCGCCCCGCCGTGGCTCCGGCCACCACCTCCGCACCGGCCTCTATCCCGGCCGTTAAGCCGGCCGCTTCCGGTTTCCTGGCCTCGGGCCTTGGTGTGGCCCTGTTCTCCTCGGCGGTGTTCGGACTCTCCGGCTCGTTCGCCAAGGCGCTGCTGGAGACCGGCTGGACCCCGGGCGCCGCGGTTACCGCCCGGCTCAGCGGCGCCGCCCTGGTCCTGGCCATACCGGCCGCGATCGCGCTGCGGGGCCGGTGGCACCAGTTGCGCGACAACTGGCTTACGGTCCTGCTTTTCGGCCTGATCGGCGTCGCCGCCTGCCAGCTGTTCTACTTCAACGCCGTCGCCCGGCTGTCGGTCGGCGTCGCCCTCCTGCTCGAATACCTCGCCCCCGTGATGATCGTCCTGTGGCTGTGGGTGGCCAGCCGCCGGAAACCCCGGCCCCTGACGATCGCCGGAACGCTGCTGTCCCTCGCGGGCCTGGTCCTGGTGCTGGACCTGACCGGGGCGGTCAAGATCGACGTCATCGGTGTGCTGTGGGGCGTGGCCGCCGCCGTATGCCTGGCGGTCTACTTCTTCATCACGGCCAAAGAGAACGACACCCTGCCGCCGATCGTGCTGGCGTCGGGCGGGTTGATGGTGGGCGCGGCGGTGATGTGGCTGGCAGCGGCCACGGGCCTGCTGCCCATGGCTGCCGGCACGGCGGAGACTAGGCTCGGTCCGTGGGCCACCCCGTGGTGGGTCCCGCTCGCCGGGCTGGTCCTCCTCGCGACTGTGCTGGCCTACGTGTCGGGCATCGTGGCCGCGCGGGCCCTGGGGTCCAAGGTCGCGTCCTTCGTCTCGCTGACCGAGGTCCTGTTCGCCGTTCTCTGGGCCTGGCTGCTGCTGGCCGAGCTCCCCGGCCCGGTACAGCTCCTGGGCGGGCTGCTGATTGTCGGCGGCGTGGTGCTGGTGCGGTGGGATGAGCTGCGGATCCCCGTGCCGCTAGCGGCCGAACTGGACCACGCCAACGACGTCGAACCGGTTCCCTAAACCAGGCCTGCCCCGGCGGATGCGGCCCGGGGACGCCGATGGCCCGGACGCGGGGCGTCCGGGCCATCGAAGACCATCGTCAGGAGAAGCAGCCGGCCCTTAGCGGGTGGAGGCGCTTTCCTGGTCGCTGGCGTTGCGGTTGGCCTGCTGGCTGGCCTGCTGCAGCGCCTGCGAGATGCGCGACAGGTTCGCGACGTGCTCGCCGTTCCACTCGTTACGGAACTTATCGGCGTCCGGACCCAGCCACTGCGTCCCGGCCAGGACCTTCGTCAGGATCGATCGCTGGTTGTCGATCTCCTGCGCACCGGCCTGCAGCTTCGTGCCCAGGACCTTGAGCTGATCAACATCTGCACCCCAAATAGCCATTCGAAAAACTCCTTAGTTCATCGGACCCGACCCTGTCGGCATCCCCAGCGGCCCCCGGCTGTTCCGGAAGATCCAATGCCTCGAACCTACCCGACAGCACAAAACACTGTCGATGGGCACCCCTCCCCATCCCCGCACCCGGCCCCGTCCGGGGGTTACTTCCCGAAGCTCCGCAGTCGCAGCGAGTTGGCAACCACCAGCACCGAGGAGGCCGCCATGGCGGCGCCGGCAATCATCGGGTTGAGCAGGCCCAGGGCCGCCACCGGGATGCCGACCGCGTTGTAGAAGAACGCCCAGAAGAGGTTCGTCTTGATGGTCGCGAGGGTCCGGCGGGAGAGACTGATGGCCAGGGCCACCTGCCCCAGGTCGTTGCCCATCACGGTCAGGTCGGCCGCTTCGATGGCGACGTCGGTGCCGGAGCCCATGGCGATTCCGAGGTCCGCCTGGGCCAGGGCCGCGGCGTCGTTGACACCGTCGCCGGCCATGGCCACGGTGGCGCCGCCGTCCTGCAGCCTCCGGACCGCGTCGACCTTGCCCTCCGGCAGGACCCCGGCGAAGACGTCGTCGGCTGGGATGCCGACCGCGGCGGCCACCTGCCGGGCCACCGACGCGTTGTCCCCGGTCAGCAGGATGGGCCGCAGGCCCAGTTCGCGGAGCCGCGCGACGGCCGCGGCGGACCCGGGTTTGAGGGAGTCGCGCAGGCTGACGATGCCAGCCGGGCTGCCGTCCACGGCAACCCAGATGGCGGTGGCGCCGGAGGCCTCGGCGTCGGCCAGGGCGGCCTGTTCCGGGCCGGAGAGCGTGAGTCCGTTGTCCTGCAGCCAGCCGGCCCGGCCGACCAGGACCCGGCGTCCCTCGACGGTGCCGCGGACGCCGCCGCCGGGGGCCGAATCGAAGTCCGCGACGGCGGGCAGCCGGGCGCCTGCGTTCCGGCCGCCCTCCGCTTCCAGCGCGGCCGCGGCGATGGCCCGCGCGATGGGGTGCTCGGAGGCCGTCTCCGCAGCTCCGGCGAGCTGCAGGACCTGCGCCTCGCTGAACGGCGCGAACGCCAGGGTGCCGGCAACCGCAAGGTGCCCGGTGGTGACGGTGCCGGTCTTGTCCAGCACGATCGTGTCCACGGTGCGGGTGTCTTCGAGCACCTGCGGGCCCTTGATCAGGATGCCCAGCTGGGCGCCGCGGCCGGTGCCGGTGAGCAGGCCGACCGGGGTCGCCAGGCCCAGGGCGCACGGGCAGGCGATGACCAGCACCGCGACGGCGGCGGTGAACGCGGCGCGCAGTTCGGCGTCGCTGATCTCGGGGCCGGCGGCGAGTAGCCAGCCGCCGAAGGTAAGCGCGGCGATGCCGAGGACCACCGGGACGAAAACGGCGCTGATGCGGTCGGCCAGCCGGGCGATCGCGGCCTTTCCGGATTGCGCCTGGGAGACCAGCCGGCCCATCTGGGCCAGGGTGGTGTCGGCCCCGACCCGGGTGGCTCGGACCAGGATCCGTCCCGACGTGTTGATCGTGGCACCGGTGACCTGGCTGCCCGGGCCGACCTCCACAGGAACCGACTCGCCGGTCACCAGGGAGGCGTCGACCGCCGAGGAGCCTTCGATGACCGCGCCGTCGGTGGCGATCTTTTCGCCCGGGCGGACGACGATGACGTCCCCGCCCTCGAGCCCCTCCGCGGGTACCTGGTACTCATCCCCGTCGCGCAGCACCGTCGCTTCCTTGGCGCCCAGCTCCAGCAGGGCCTTCAGCGCGTTGCCGGCCTTGCGCTTGGCGTTGGCCTCCAGGTAGCGGCCGAGCAGCAGGAAGGTCGTGACGACGGCGGCGACCTCGAAGTACAGGCCGCCGGACTCCATGCCCTCCATGCCCGGATGTTCGGTGAGGCTGGGATCGGCCAGAAGCTGCCAGGCGGAGAAAACGTAGGCAGCCGTCACGCCGATCGACACCAGCGTGTCCATCGTGGAGGACAGATGCCGGGCGTTGACCACCGCGGCGCGGTGGAACGGCCACGCAGCCCAGGTGACCACCGGCAGGGCCAGGGCGGCGGCCACCCAGCCCCAGTGCGGGAACTGGGCGGCCGGGAGCATCGAGAGTACAAAGACCGGGACGGTCAGGGCGGCGGCGACGACCAGCCTGGGACGCAGCTTCGCCGCCGTGCCCAGCGCCGGGTCCTCGGCCGCGGCAGTCGGCGCGTGCGGGGTCCTGACGCTGGCCTTGTAGCCGGCTGCGTTCACCGCGGCGGCGATTTGTTCGTCCGTGATGTTGGCCGGAACGGTGACCCGGGCGGACTCCAGTGGGAGGTTGACCGAAGCCTGCACGCCGTCGAGCTTTCCGAGCTTGCGTTCGACCCGGCCGACACAGGAGGCGCACGTCATGCCCTCGATGTCGAGCTCAATCACCCGGCTGCCGGGCTGGTCCAGCAGTTTCGTGTTGCTCACGGTATGTTCCTCTCGTCCTGCTCGGTGGAGCGCTGCCGGCCCCTGTTGTCCCGATATCCCGCGGCGGTACTCAGGCCTCGTTCGCCACCACCAGGTAGCCCGCCTCGGCGACGGCTTCGCCGATTTCGGCGGGGGAGAGCTCCTTGGCCGAGGTGATGGTGACGGTGGAGACGCCGCCGGCGTTGAGGTCGACGTCAACGCTTTCGACGCCGGCCAGTGCCTCCAGTTCCTCGGAGACGGAGGACACGCAGTGTCCGCAGGTCATGCCGGAAACTTCGATGGTGGTGGAAACGCTGCTCATGGCTTGCTCCTTGGTGGGGGACTGGGGGTGGTCCATCAGCCCGATCGTGTGGTGGGTGGTGGTGTTGCCGCTACCGCAGCAGGCGCCCGATGGCATCGGTAGCCTCCTTCACTTTGAAGTCGATGACACCGGCCCGCAGTTCCGGGTCCGGTTCGGCGGCCGCCCCGACGACGCAGTGGCCGATGTGCTCTTCGACCAGCCCCAGGCTGACCGCGTGCAGGGCCTTGGTGACGGCGGCGACCTGGGTCAGGATGTCGATGCAGTACTTGTCCTCGTCGACCATGCGGGCGATGCCCCGGACCTGGCCTTCGATCCGTTTGAGCCGCTTGAGGTAGGCGTCCTTGTTCGCGGTGTAGCCGTGCGGCGGGTGCGGCGCTTCAGCCGCTGAAGATGCGTCGGGCTCGTTCATGCAGCCAACATATACCCCCTAGGGGTATGGCGCAAGTACCCTCCGGGGGTATGGCCACCGGTGACCGGCAGCGGGACAGGCCGGAAAACAAAAGAGCTCCGGAGTGCGTTATTGGGGGATACGCACTCCGGAGCAGCTTTGGGATAGGGGGTTTCCCGCCTACGGATTCAACCATACGGGGCGCCGGCGGGGTGCGCCAGCACCGCGAATAACTACTTTCGCTTTATTTTCCCGGGCCGTCCGCGCCGTGCGCACCCCGGGCCGGGACGATCAGCACCGGGCGGTCCTGATGGCGGCTGAGCCAGGCGGCCACCGAGCCGTTGAGTGCCGCCGAGACCCGGTGACCGAACCCCGGTTCGGGCGTGCCGACGACGATCATGGCCGCGCCGGCCTCGGCCGCCAACCGGCCCAGCGCCCGGGCGGGATCCCCGGCCAGCGTCCGCAGGCTCCACTCGACCCCGAGGCTGTCACATACGGTGGCGACGGCGGAGCGGAGTTCCTCGCTGACGGCCCGGATCTTGGCGCTGTCGGCTTCGGGGTGGAGGGACAGCCGGTGGGCGGACCGCGCCGGATCCCACTCGACAAGGAAGCTGGCTTCGTCCACATAGGCACAAACCAGCGGCACGCCGAGCCTTCCGGCCAGGGCAGCCGCTGTTTCGAGCAGCGTCGGAGGCTGGCCGGGCATAAGGCCCGCAACCAGCGGCGCGGGACCGGACGGGGCGGCAGGCATGCCCCATCATCGGCCCGGAGCGCCGGTCCCGGCTAGGGTCTTCATCCCCGGGTGGCGCCTCGACGGCGGGCCTTGATCATCCCCGGCCGGCGGGCCTACGGTTGAAGCACCCCGGGGGCGGCGCGGGGCGCCGGGCAGGACGGTGATCGCAACGCCGGGGGCAGTACGGCAGGGGAGGCGGGCCGATGGACATCTATATGTGGTGGCTGGACCTGGATCTGGCCAGCAAGGAGTGGCTGCGGGAGAACCTGCGCGCCGACGAACTGCCGCTGCCGGTGCTGCAGGGCATCGCGGAAGCCGGCGGCCCCCACCCGGACCGGACCACCGGGGTGCTCAGCGCCGCGGACTGGGATTTTATCCAGACGCAGTCCGAATTCGTCGACTAACCGGCAAAAAAAGCATTGCAGCCGCAGGGCCGCGGTGGTTGCATGTAGGGCATGGCAACCGCAGACAGTTATCTTCTGGCGATCGGCACCAAAAAAGGACTCTGGCTGGCTACCAGTCCGGACCGCAGGAACTGGTCCCTCTCCGGCCCGCATTTCCTGATGAGCGAAATCCCCAGCATCGGAATCGACACCCGCGACGGCCGCACCCGGATCCTCGTCGGCGTCCGCTCGGAACACTGGGGACCCACCGTCTTCCACTCCGACGACCTCGGGGAGACGTGGAATGAGCCGGAAAACGGGGCAATCCGGTTTCCGGCGGACACGGACGCGGCGCTGGAGCGGGTCTGGCAGATCTACCCCGACGCCGCCTCCCGCCCCGGCGTGGTCTGGGCCGGCTGCGAGCCCATCTCGGTCTGGAAATCCACCGACGGCGGCGAGCACTTCGAGCTCAATCGCGGCCTGTGGGACCATCCCCACCGCGGCGAATGGGGTGCCGGGTACGGCGGGGCCGCTGCGCACTCGATCGTCGTCAACCCGGACGGGGCCAACGTGCACGTCGCCATGAGCACCGGCGGCGTCTACCGCTCGCTCGACGGCGGGACGAGCTGGGAGCCGCGGAACAAGGGGATTTCCGCCTACTTCAACCCCGACCCTTATCCCGAATTCGGCCAGTGCGTGCACAAGATCGCGGCGGACGCCGCCGTCGACGGCCGCCTCTACGCGCAGAACCACCACGGCGTGTACCGCAGCGACGACAATGCCGAGAGCTGGGAATCGATCGCCGAGGGTCTGCCGGCGGACTTTGGCTTCGTCATGCTCACCCACCCCCGCCGCGCCGGCACGGCCTGGGTCATCCCGCTGAAGGCCGACGGCGAGCGGATCCCGCCGGGCGGAAAGCTCGCCGTGCACCGGACCGAAGACGCCGGGGCGAGCTGGACGCGGCTGGACGAGGGACTCCCGGCCGCAGAATTCAATTCGGTGCTGCGCGATGCGGCGTGCGTCGATACGGCCGACCCGGCCGGTGTCTACTTCGGAACCCGCGGCGGCAGCGTCTACGCCAGCGCCGACGAGGGCGACCACTTCAGCGAGGTGGCCTCCCACCTGCCGGACGTGCTGTGCGTCCGGGCCGCGGTGGTCACCGGCGCCCCCGCCGCCGGGGAACAGCGGGCCGCCGGCGCCGCGGTCCCCGCCTAGGCCTCCGCCGTGCCGGAGATCAGCGTGGTGCTGCCCAGTGTCCTGGTGCCGCTGGCGGACGGGAAGTCACTGCTGACCGCCCCTGCGGACGCGGCTGTGACCGTCCAGTGGCTTCTGGACTTCGTGGCGGGTGACTATCCGGCCCTGTCACGGCGGCTGCGGGACGAAACCGGCACCGTGCGGCGGTTCGTGAACATCTACGTCGACGGCCAGGAAATCCGGCGGCTGCACGGCCTGGCGACGGAGGTCGCACCGGGCCAGGAAATCCTGATTATCCAGTCCGTCGCGGGCGGCTGACCGCACCGCAGCATCAAGGGGGAACCATGACCGGGCAGAGTCTTCAATCCGCCATCGACGAGCTGGGCAGTGCCGTCGAAGTGCTGCGCAACGCGAAGTCCCGGCCGTTCACCTTTCCGGTGACTCCCGAGTTCACCAACTGGCGGAGCGAGCAGGCCGCCTGGCGCGACTCCTGCGCCCTGCTGGACCAGTCGCACCATATGGCGGACCTCTTTGTCAGCGGTCCCGACGCGACCAGGTTCTTCACGTGGATTGGCACGAACTCCGCCGCCGCCTACCGGGTGGGCCGGGCCAAGCAGCTGGTCGCGGTCAACCATGACGGTTACGTCATTGGCGACGGCATCCTGTTCCACCTCGGCGAGAACTCCTTCGACCTCGTCGCGCTGCCCATGCTCAGCGACTGGGTCGAATACAACATCGCCTCCGGCGGGTGGGATGTCAGCCTTGACCGCGACGACCACTCGCTGATCCGCACCGGCGATCCCAGGCTCTTCCGGTATGAACTCCAGGGCCCCAATGCTCTGGCCATCATCGAAAAGGTGACCGGCGCACCGGCGCCGGAGCTGAAGTTCTTCCACATGGGAGAGGTGGAGATCGAGGGCCGCACCGTGGGCGTGCTGCGTCACGGCATGGCTGGCCAGCCAGGCTTCGAACTCTGGGGCCCCTGGGCCGACGCAGCGGCGGTGCACGCGAAACTGCTGGCGGGCGGTGCGGAATTCGGCATCACCCAGGTCGGTGCGAAAGGCTATTCGTCCGCAAACCTCGGCTCCGGCTGGGTGCCGTCTCCTCCGCCGGCCATCTTTCAGCCCGAACTGAAGGCCTACCGCGAATGGCTGGACCTGTCGAAGGCCGGATCCTTTGGCGGCAGCTTCTACTCGGCGGACATCGCCGACTATTACGTCACGCCCTACGATCTCGGGCTCGGCCGCTCGGTTGCCTTCGACCACGAGTTTCTCGGCAAAGAAGCGCTGCAGCGCCATGCCGAAAACCAGCGCCGCGCCAAGGTCACCCTGGTGTGGAACAACGAGGACGTGACCCGGGTGCTTGGCTCCATTCTGGGCGGCGGGCTTCCCGCCAAATACATTGAGCTGCCGAAATCCCGCTACGCCCTGTTCCAGACCGACCGCGTCCTTGTGGACGGCCGCACCGTCGGCGTCTCGTTCGACGTCGGATACCTCGCCAACGAGCAGGCGTTCCTCTCGCTGGCAACCATCGACCTTGACTGCGCCGACACCGGAACCGAGGTCGTGGTGCTCTGGGGCGAAGAGCCCAACTCGCGAAAGGGCCAGGTGGAGCGGCACCGCCAGGTGGAGATCCGGGCGACCGTGGCTCCGGCGCCGTTCACCGAGTATGCCCGGGGCGGCTACCGCGCCTCCTGAGGCACGGACCCGCCCGCCCCCAAAATCGTTGACAATTTCGTCAGCGATCCGTACCGTCGGTCTCGGGCGGCCAGCACGGCCGCACGGATTCCTAGCAATGGTGCGACAGGAAGGTACTCCGGTGGCCGCGAGCCTCAGCCTGAAGGACGTCAACCTGCACTTCGGCGGGGTCAAGGTGCTGCAGGACGTGAGCTTCGACGTCGAACCGGGGGCAATTTTCGGTCTGGTCGGCCCCAACGGCGCCGGCAAAACCTCGCTCTTCAACTGCATCAGCGGACACTACAAGCCCATCTCCGGGTCCATCACCATCAACGGCACGGAGGTACTGGGCAGCGCGCCCTCCCGGCTCGCCCGCCTCGGACTGGCCCGCACCTTACAGCACCCCGCCCTGCAGCTGAACGCCACCGTGCTGCAGAACGTGCTCCTGGGCGGCCACATCCGCCTGCCCGGCGGCCCGGTGTCCTGGGCGCTGCGGTTGCCGTTCACGGCCAAGGCCGAGCGCGCGGTCCGGGCCGAAGCGCTGGAACTGCTGGAGCGGGCAGGCCTCGGCTGGGCGGCGGACCTGCCAGCCGACGAACTCTCGCACGGACTGCACAAGGGCGTGGAGCTGTGGCGGGCGCTGCTGTCCAAACCGTCGTTGCTGCTGCTCGACGAGCCCGCGGCCGGGCTGTCCCACGGCGAGGTCGAGCAGCTGATCGCCACCGTCAGGCGGATCCGTGCCGAGCAGGACATCACGATCATCATCGTCGAGCACCACATGGGGCTGATCTCGGCGCTGACCGACCAGGTGGTCGTCCTCGACCATGGCCGCAAGCTGATGGCGGGCACCGCGGCCGAGGCGCAGGCCGACCCGCGCGTGATCGAGGCCTACATCGGGAAGGACGCCGCGGATGACGCTGCTTGAACTCGTCGACGTGACCGCGTCCTACGGTCCCGTCCAGGTCATCGACGGCGTCTCGCTCAGCGTGCCCGAGGGCGGCTCGGTCGGCATCCTTGGCGCGAACGGGGCGGGGAAGACCACCACGCTGCGGGCTATCAGCGGCACGGTGCGCACCGGCGGCCGGATCACTTTCGAAGGCCGCGACATCCGCGGCCTGCGCCCGGACCAGGTGGCCGCCCTCGGCATCGCCCACGTCCCGGAGGGGCGCGGGACCCTCGGCCAGCTCAGCGTGCGGGAAAACCTCATGGTGGGCGCGTACCTGCGCAAGGGCCGGCAGGCGATCGCCGCCGACGTCGACTACTGCCTCGAGTTGTTCCCGCAGCTGCGGGACCGGGTCGGTTCCAGGGCCGCGGCGCTGTCCGGCGGGGAACAGCAGATGCTCGCCGTCGGCCGGGCCTTCATGGCCAAGCCGAAACTGCTGCTGCTGGACGAAGCGTCCCTGGGCCTCGCGCCGAGCACCGCCAAGACGGTCTATGAGGCGATCCGCCGGCTGCGGCGCGAATCCGGCATCGCCATGCTGGTCGTGGAGCAGAACGCCAACCTCGCCTTTTCGCTGGTGGACACGGCCACCGTGCTGGAGACGGGGCGGAACGTGCTGACCGGAACGTCGGCCGAACTCAAGGGCATGGACGAGATCCGCCGCGCCTACCTGGGAGGTTGACCATGGGCACTTTTATCCAGCTCGTTGTCGACGGGCTCTCGACCGGCTCCATCTACGCCGCCCTGGCCCTCGCCATCGTGCTCGTGAACCAGGCCACCGGGCTGATCAACTTCGCGCAGGGCGGCATGGCGGTGCTCTCCGCCTACATCGCCTACGCCTTCCTTGGGCTGGGCCTGCCGCTGCCGCTGGCCATCCTGGTCGCGGTGGTCGCCTCCTTCCTCCTCGGCGCGCTGGCGGAACGGTTCCTGGTCCGCAAGTTCGAACGCGGCGATCCGGACACCGCCGTCGTGGTCACGATCGGCCTGCTGACCCTCGTCACCGGCATTTCGGCCCTGCTGTGGGGGTACAACAACCTCGGGTTCCCGTCGCTCTTCCCGCTGACCAGCGTGGAGATCCTCGGCGCGGTGGTGAGCGTCCGGTCGCTGGCCACCACGGTGACGATCATCCTGATCATGGTGGTCCTGCAGTTGCTGTTCCTGCGCACCAAGCTCGGCCTGGCGCTCCGCGCCGTGGCGGACAACCCGGGGTCGGCCGCGTTCTCCGGGCTGCCGGTGGGCCGGCTGCTGATGGTCGGCTGGGGCCTGGCCGCCACCCTCGGCGCGATCGCCGGTGTGCTGGTGGCCCCGCAGTTGACCCTGACGCCGGGCATGCTCGACACGGCGCTGGTTTATGCCCTCGCCGCCGTCATCCTCGGCGGGCTGAGCAGCCCGATCGGCTGCGTCGTCGCTGCCTCGGCGATCGGGGTGCTGGAGAATCTGGTCGCCGTGTACGTGCCGCTCATCGGCCATGACCTGAAGATTGCGGTGCCCTTCGTCCTGATCTTCGTCATCCTCATCCTGCGCCCGCAGGGCCTCTTCGGCAGAAAGGTCGTGGTGAGGGTCTGATGGGAACCGTGTCCTCCGCGCTGGGCCGCCGCTCCGTCCGGATCACGCTGGCCGTCCTGGCAGCCGTGGTGCTGCTGGCCGCCCCGCTGCTGCTCCCGGCGTTCGCGAACCAGACCCTGGTGCGCATCGGCGTCTACGCGGTCGCCGTCCTGGGGCTGAACATCGTCATGGGCTACACCGGCCAGGTCAATCTCGGGCAGATCTTCTTCGTCGGCCTCGGCGCCTATGTCACGGCCTACGGGGTCAACCAGGGCTGGAACATCGTCGTGGTGTTCATTGCCGCCTGCGTCAGTGCCGGCATCGTGGGCCTGCTCGTGGCCCTGGCCGCGGCCCGGCTTGGCGGGCTCGCCATCGCGATGGTGACCATCGCCCTGCCGATCGTCGGGGTGCCCCTGGCCAAACGCCTCGATGAATTCACCGGCGGCTCGCAGGGCATCTCGGCCCGTTTCTCCGATGCCCCGGAATGGTCCGGGCTCTACAACGACCAGTGGCAGTTCTACATTGTCCTGGTGGTCACGGCCGCCGCGTTCCTGCTGGCCAGGAGCCTGGTGCGCGGCAAATACGGGCGCGCGTTCGCCGTCGTCAAGGAAAACGAGGCCGTGGCCGCCTCGATGGGGATCTCGCCGTACCGCACCAAGGTGCTCGCCTTCACGATCGCCTCGATCTTCGGCGGGGCGAGCGGCTTCCTGTACCTCGCGGCCGTGCAGTACACCTCGCCGGAGACCCTCAGCTTCGGGCACTCGATCAGCCTGCTCGCCGCGATGGTGATCGGCGGTGCCGGCAGCATCGCGGGCTCACTGCTCGGCGGCGCCTACTACATCTTCGTTCCACAGCTGACGAACGCGATCGACCCGAACCTCACCACGCTCAGCCAGGGCGCGATCCTGCTGGCGGTGCTGTTCCTGCTGCCCGGCGGGCTCGTCAGCCTGCCGCGGGCGCTCCGCCGGCTCGGCCGGCGCCGGAGCGGCCGCCCCATGTCCGGGAATCCCCCGAAGACCGCTCCTGCGCCTTCTCCCGTTCCGGAGGCCGCGCTGGAGGGACCCGATAACAAAGAGAGGCAAGACCGACCATGAAGATCAGCAAAAGGCCAGGCGGTGTCCTAGGCATCGTCGCGATGACATCGATCGTCGCGTTGTCCCTCTCCGGCTGCACCCGCGACGGCGCCGGCCAGGGCGGCGGCTCGGGTTCTTCCCCGGGCATCACCGATTCGGCGATCACCCTCGGCATCACCACCCCGCTCAGCGGCGCCACCGCCGGGCCGGGTAAGTGCACGGTCGCCGGGGTGTCGGCCTACTTCGGGGCGGTCAACGCGGCGGGCGGGGTGAAGTTCGGCGACGGCAAGACCCGCACGGTCACGATCAAGTCCTATGACGACGCGTATGACCCGCAGAAGTCGCTGGCCAACTTCCAGCAGATGGTCTCGGACAACGTCTTCGCCGCCACGGCCGGGCTCGGTACGCCGACCAACCGGGCCTTCCGGGAAGCGGCGATCAGCCAGAAGGTCCCGCAGGTGCTCGTGATGACCGGCGACCCGCTGTTCAGCGACCGGAAGCAGAGCCCCTGGCAGCTGGGCTTCGTGCCGATCTACCAGAACGAGGGTGCCGCGTTCGGCAAGCTGCTGTCAGCCTCCAAGGGCCAGCACAAGGTGGCGATCCTGTCGCAGAACGACGACTACGGCAAGGGCTACGTGGCCGGCTTCAAGGAGGCCATCAAGGATGCCTCGAACATCTCCGTGGTCGGCGAGCAGACCTACGAGGCGACCGACACCTCGGTGGACGCCCAGCTGACCCAGCTGGCGTCCTCCGGTGCGGACGTGTTCTTCAACGCCATGTCCGTCACCCCGCTGACCATCTCGGCGCTGCAGAAGGCGCAGCAGATCGGCTGGAAGCCCAGCTGGTTCCTGCCCTCGAATACCTCGAGCCCGACGGCGATCCTGGAGCCGGGCGGGGCGGCGGCCTACCCGGGCATCTACTCGGTGTCCTTCGCCAAGGCCCCGCAAAGCCCGGCGTTCGCCAAGGACCCGGACGTCACGAAGTTCCTCTCCGAACTCAAGCAGTACGGGAACTACCCGGACATGCCGGCCTTCCCGCACTGCATGTGGAGCTACATGGTGGGCGCCACGCTGGAGCAGGCGTTCAAGTCCATGACCGAACCGACCCGGGACAGCTTCATGACGGCCCTGCGCAACATCAAGGACCTCAAGGCCCCGCTGATGCTCACCGGAACGGCCGTGGACACCACGGTGGACGGCCAGCCGGCCGTGTCCTCGGTGGTGGTCCAGAAGTACAACGGCAAGGGGTACGCGACGGCCGAGAACTTCGGCTAGTTGGTGCCGGTGCCCCGGCGGCCGCCGTTCAGGCGGTCGCCGGGGTCTCCGCCGCCGGGGTCCCCGTTGCCGGGGTTTCCGGGGCGGACGCGGACCAGCTTCCGCCGGAGGCCTCCAGCCCGTCGACCAGCTTCAGCCCGCGGCGGGCCCACTCAATTTCGACCCGGGCCCGGTCGACCAGGCCCTCGTAGGTAAAGCGTTTGAAGGCGATGGTGCGTTCGTGGTCCTCGGGGTCGGTGGCCGCGAGCCGGCGCACCAGCATCGGGTTGTCGACGTCGGCGATCCGCCTAAGTTCGCCTTCCCACTGGGCCAGTTCGGCCTCCCACTGGGCGATGTGGCCGCGGAAGAAGTCCCGCGCCGCCGCGGGGGAAGCGGCTTCGAGATACGCGGCCCGCAGGTGGGCGGGGTCGCGGACCCGGGCGTAGTCCAGGGGCGTCTGCATCCAGGCGAGGAAGGCCCGGTTTCCGGCGTCCGTGACGTGGTAGACGCGCCGGGTGGCCCGCTGGCCCCGGGGCTGTTCCTCGCCCTCGATGAGCTGCTCCGCCTCCATCTTGCGCAGCTCGGGGTAGATCTGGGAGTCCGGCGCGTGCCAGACGTGCCCCACCGAGGCGGAAAACTGCTTCTGCAGCTCGTAGCCGGAGAGCGGGCCCACGCGCAGCAGGGCAAGCAGCGCGTATCGAAGGCTCATGCGGTACTCCTTATGGGGCGGAAGAACTGGCGGAAGACCAGGCGGAAGGAAGGCGGGAGGGGGCGTTGCCGCCCCCTCCCGCCGGATATCCCAGCCTAGGCTGACTGGTAGTTGGTCCGCCAGCCGCCCTGGTAGCTCGCGCGGGCGACCGTGGAGTACGGGACGGGGCTGACGACGGCGCGCACCTCGGTCTGCTCGTGCGGTTCGACGGCGGCCTTCGCGGTTCCGCCGTTCGGCTCGCCCCAGACGACCTTGAGTTCCGTTCCCTCGGGAACGTTCGGGTCGATCGTGGCCAGCGACAGGGCCCGCCGCTCGTTGGCGCTGTAGCCGGTGAACATCGAGTACCCGACGACGGTGCCGTCGGCGTCCACGACCGAGTCGTAGTTCGCGGACCCGTAGTTGGCCAGCGGCAGGTCGAAGAACTTGTAGCTGGGTCCTTCGACGTTGAAGAGCGAGGCGTAAATCTTGGTCATGTCCTCCGCATCCCAGGCCAGGGTGACCTTCTTGCGCTGCGCGGCAGGGTCGACCCGCTCGAGGGCGTCCCGGCCGATGAAGTCGTGGTCGAACTTCACGAACGAACCGTAGCCGAGCTCCCAGGGCGTGAGGTAGTAGTCCTCGATCCGGTCCGAGACGAAGGAACCGGCCAGGGTGCCGGTCGCCTCGTAGCTGTCCGCCGGCAGCCACTCGCGGTAGCCGCGCTCCGCTTCGCCGGTGTAGATGGCCGGCAGCGGGGACGGGATCCAGCCGGATTCCAGCGTGTTCGACGGGTAGGCCCGCGAGCCGACGGGCACGAGGCCGAATTCGGCACCGGCCTCGACGATCGCGTCGCGGATGCGGCCGTGGTCGGCGTAGGGACCCCAGATCTCGAGCCCGGGTGCGCCGGCCATGCCGTGCCGCAGGGTGCGCACGGTGGTGCCGTCGATCGTCATCGTGGACATGTTGAAGAACTTCAATTGCTCCAGCGGGCCGCCGTTGAGCTTCTCGATGACCTGCCAGGCGTTCGGGCCCTGGATCTGGAAGCGGTAGTACTGCCGGGTCACCTGGTTGCCGTAGGGCCGCGACGGCGACCGCCGGTCCACGGTGATGTCCAGGTTGCCGTAGCCGCCGGTCTCGCCGTGGTAGAGCAGCCAGTTCGCGGCCGGGGCGCGGCCGACGTAGACGTACTCGTCCTCGGCCTCGCGGAAGAGGATCCCGTCGCCGATCACATGGCCGGATTCGGTGGTGGGCACGTACTGCTTGGCCTTGTTGACCGGGAAGACCGCCGTCGAGTTGATTGCCGTGGCGGTGATCAGCTTGATCGCGTCGGAGCCCTTGAGGAACAGGTTGTCCATGTGGTGGGACTGGTCGTAGAGCACCGCGGTCTGGCGCCAGGCGGTCTGTTCCTTGATCCAGTTCTGGAAGTCGGCCGGCACGACCGGATAGATGTACGAGCCGATCTGGGAGTTGCGGAGCAGGTCGACGGCGCCGCGGGACGCGTCGAGGACTTCCTGCAGATTCTTAGGTGCCACGGTGAACCTCTTGTTCTGTTTCGGTGGTGCTGTCGGACAGGTGGGCCGGGTGCCGGGGCGGTGCCCGGCGCCCGGGGCTTAGAAAACGATGGTGTGGTTGCCGTGCCGGATGACGCGGTCCTCGGCGTGCCACTGCACGGCACGGGAGAGGACTGCACGCTCGACGTAGGCGCCGCGGGCCTGGAGGTCGGCCGCGGAGTGCGCATGCGTCACGCGGGCCACGTCCTGCTCGATGATCGGGCCCTCGTCGAGGTCCTTGGTCACATAGTGCGAGGTCGCCCCGATGAGCTTGACGCCGCGCTCCCTGGCCTTGCGGTAGGGGGCCGGGCCGATGAAGGCGGGGAGGAAGGAGTGGTGGATGTTGATCAACGGCACGCCGACCCGGTCCAGGAACTCCGGGGAGAGGATCTGCATGTACCGGGCCAGGACCACGAAGTCGACGTTGCCGTCCAGCAGCTTCAGGATCTCGGCCTCGGCGCCGGACTTGTCCGGTCCGGAGGAGGGGACGTGGAAGAACGGGACCCCGAAGGAGCGGACGTCCTCGGCGGTGTTCGTGTGGTTCGAGATGACCATCGGGATGGTCACGGGCAGCTCGCCGCGGCGGTGCCGCCAGAGCAGTTCGAGCAGGCAGTGGTCGGAGGTCGAGACGAGGACCGCCATCCGCTTGGGAATGGAGCGGTCCGTGAGCGTCCAGGCGAGGCCGAGCGGGGCCAGGGTCTTCTCCAGGTCCGCCTCGATCGCCGGCATCGCGGCCGCCAGATCGGGACGGTTGAACACCACCCGCTGGAAGAAGTCGCCCGACACCGGGTCGGAGGAGTACTGGTCCAGCGAAACGATGTTCCCCTGGTTGCGGGTGACCAGGGCGGCCACGGCGGCGACAATCCCGGGCTGGTCCGGGCCGTGGACAATCAGGCAGGCCTGGTCCCGCAGGAGTCCGCTGTGCAGTGCCACGGCCGCCTCAGCCCTCTTCGGCGACGAACCGGCGGACCCAGTCCGCCGTCGCCAGGAGGCCGCCGAAGGTGTAGAAGTGCAGCCCGACACGGCCGCCGATGTGCGGCTGGGCCCCGGGGGTGTGTTCGGCGAGGACGGCGGCCAGGTCGTCGACGAACCGGTCCGGCCCGGCGTCGCCCATCAGGTTGGTCAGCGAGAAGCCGTACTTCTTCACGATCATGGCGTTGGCGCCGACGCCGAAGCGGCGCGCGAAGCCCAGCAGCCGCTTGATGCCGGCCGGGCCGGGCGTTCCGACGCGGATCGGGGCGTTGATGCCGCTGGCCCGCACCGCGTCGATCCAGTCGGCGACCGGGTCGGTGTCGAACGCGAACTGGGTCAGGATGACGGCGCCGAGGTCCTGCTCGGCCAGGGCCGCCGTCTTGTCCTGCAGCGCTGCCCAGAGGACTTCCTTCGAAATGTCCGGGTGGCCCTCGGGGTAGCCGCCGATGCCGACGTCGCGCACCCCGTACCGCTGCAGGATCCCACTTTGGATGACCGAGAGCGAGTCCTCGTACGGCCCCTCGGGCGTGGCCGGGTCACCGCCGACGGCGAAGATGTGCTCCGAGGCGTCGACTTCCTGGAGCCGCCCGAGGAATTCCTCGAGCTGTCCGCTGGATTTCAGCCGGCGGGCGGAGATGTGGGGGACCGGGACGAACCCCAGCTCACGGACCGCCTTGGCGGCGGCCACCCGCATTTCCAGGTCCTCGTTGCCGAGGAAGGTGACGTTGATCCGGGTGCCCGGAGGGATGTGGTCCTTGGCCTCGATCAGGGCGGGGACGTCCTTGCCCGTCATTTCGAGGGAAAAATCCTGGATGAGTTCCAGCGATGCTGCCCGGTTCTTCGCGGGCGTGATTCGAGTCGCCATCGGGAGTCCTTTCGGCGGGTGCGACGGTGCACCCGCCTTCGACTTTAGCTATGTCGATAGGGACTGTCCATAGGTATTTTGAAAAACAGGGTGCCGGCCGCGTGCCCCGGCCCGCGCCGGCCGGGGCTGCGGCGTGCCCCGGCCGGCCGCAGGTCAGCCCGCCGCCGGGGCTTCCGGTTCGAGGTGGGCGATCGCGCGGGTGTCCTGGAAGGCCCGGACGCCCTCGATCCCCTGCTCCCGGCCCATGCCGGACTGTTTCATCCCGCCAAACGGCGCCCGGAGGTCCAGCCGCGTCGCACCGTGGTCGTTGACCCAGACGTAGCCGCAGACCAGCCGGCCGCCCACCCGGTTGGCTGTATCGGCGTCGGCGGTCCAGACGGAGCCGCACAGGCCCGCCCAGCTGGCGTTCGCGGCCTCGACCGCCTCGTCTTCGGTGTCGAAGGGCAGGATCGGGATGACCGGGCCGAACTGCTCCTCGGTGACAACCCGCAGCGCGGGATCGGGGTCGATCACCAGCGCCGGGCGCAGGAAGTTGCCGCCCTGCAGTTCCGGGGCGTCCGGCAGCGTGCCGAACTCCCGGACCTCGGCGCCGGAGGACCGGGCCTCCTCGATCAGGCCGGCGACGAACTCCTTCTGCGCGGGGGAGTGCAGCGGCCCCATGGTGGTCCCCTCGTCGAGGCCGTAGCCGATGACCGCCCGCTCGAGCCGGCCGGAGAGCCCGGCGACCAGCTCGTCCAGCCGTGACCGGTGGACGTAGATGCGTTTGGCGTTCATGCAGATCTGGCCCGTGGTGTCGAAGACCGCGGCGTACAGGCGGTCCAGGTGCGTGTCGTCCAGGACGGCGTCGGCGAGGATCACGGCGGCGTCGTTGCCGCCCAGTTCCAGCGTCACGCGGGTCAGCGATTGTGCGGCCATTTCCATGATGCGCTTGCCGCCGCCCACACTGCCGGTGAAGCAGGCCTTGGCGATGTCCGGGCTGGTGATCAGGGCGGCCATGTCTGCATCCTTGCCGGTCACGACGTTGAGCACCCCCGGCGGCAGCTTCTCGGCGATCCGCTGGACCACCCGGGTGGTCGCCAGCGGCGCCGTGGGCGGCGGCTTCACGATGGCGGTGTTCCCCGCCAGGAGGGCGTGCGGCAACGAGGCGGCGAGGATGGCGATCGGCCAGTTGAACGGCACGATCACCGTCACCACCCCGAGCGGCTGGAAGCCGACGCTGGTGCTGACGGGGATGCCCGGCGCCGGGGCGAGGACCTTGGCCGCGTCCACTTCGCCGGCGAGTTCGAGCGCGAGGTTCCAGCGGATCTCGAAGACCAGCGAGTCGACCCACGCCTCCAGGCGGATCTTCCCGTTTTCCTGGGACAGGATGGCGGCGTCCTCGTCGCGGGACTCGGCAATGCCCTCGAGGGCGGCGCGCATCTGCGCTGCCCGTTCCTGCGGGGCCAGCGCCGCCCAGCCCGGGTAGGCGGCCTTCGCCGCCGCGATGGCGTCGTCGACGTCGGCGGGGCTGGCTGCGGCGGCCCGGCCGACGACCACCCCGGGTTTTCCCGGGTCAGCGATCTCCAGGGTGGCGGCGGTCTCCCGTCCGCTGCCTCCGATGAACAGGCCGGTGGTCACCGGCGTCGACGTGTCCGTGGTGTTGCTCATGGCTGCCCCTCTGTGTGGATGATGCTGTGCGGATGGTTTGGTGCTGGTGGGTGTGGCGTAGTCCCGGTATGCGGTGCCCGCCTAGCCGGCGGAGACGTTGGGCGTGCCGTGGGTGTGGAACGTTTCGATCGTCTTCATGCCCCAGGCCTGTCCCTTCTTGCGCTCCTCCTGCGTCCATTCCACCACCGGGGAGTCGGGATCCAACAGCAGCCGGGCGCCGGCGTTGGCGAATTCGATCCGGTTGCCGCCGGGTTCCCAGACGTAAAGGAAGAAGGTCTGGTTGATGGCGTGCTTGTGCGGGCCGGACTCGATGTGGATGCCGTTCTCCAGGAAGATGTCGGCGGCCTTGAGGATGTCCTCGCGGGTGTCCGGGGCGAAGGCGACGTGGTGCAGCCGGTTGCCGTGCTTGAGCCAGTCGTCGGAGTACACGATGTCGTAGGACTTGTTGTTGAAGTGGAACCACCAGGCGGCATAGCCGCCCTCGTCGAGGGCGATGCGTTCGCTCTCGCGCCCGCCGAGGGCCTGCGCCACGAATTCGCCGTTGGCCACCACGTCCTTGGCCAGGTAGTTGATGTGGTCCAGGCGCCGGGCGTTGATGCCGCGCCCGGGAAAGGCCGAGGCCTGGTTCTTCAGCGCGGGTTTGTCGTCCGTGGCCACGTACCGCTCGGTTTCGTAGTAGATGGCCATGTCGTGCCCGTCGGGATCCCGGAACGCGTAGCTGGGACCGGTGCCCACCTCGCCGTCCACCCAGCCCAGGCCGAGGCCGGTGGCCTCGATCGCGGCCACCCGGCGTTCCAGCGCGGCCTGGCTGGTGGCCCGGAAAGAGGTCCGCCCCACGCCGGCGTCGGCCGACTCGGTGAGCTTGATGGTGTAGAGCTGGTATTCGTCCCAGGTGCGCAGGTAGACGGACCTGCCCCTCCCGTCCGCGCCGGCACCCGCAGGGGCCCCGGTTTCGGCGACGAGGCGCATCGCCAGCAGGTCGCGGAAGAACCACAGGCTTTTCTCGAAGGTGGGCGTCAGCAGCTCCACGTTCCCCAGATGGGCGACATCGAACGAGGTGTAGTCGGTCATGGGAGGTCCTCTCTGCAGGGATCGGGTCACAGCCGGGGCCGCGGGAAGGCGCGGCCCTCGAAGAGTTTGCGCGCCGTGCGCAGGGCCGCCGAGCGGGTGACGGCGAACCCGTCCGGCGCGGGTTCAAGGCCGACGTCGACGTCGAAATGACCGGTGGGATGCTCGACGCGGAAGGGCGCGCCGGGGGCCGGCAGGTCGGCCAGGCCGTGTCCGGCCGAACCCTCCGCCAGCACGCCCGCCGCCACCGTGAGCGCCCCGAGGACACCGATTGAGGTGTGCACGCGCACGGGCAGGAAGCTGCGGGTGGCGATGGCGCCGCCGGCCCGGGGTTCCGAGAGCAGCACGATCTTCGGCACCGTCGCGGCGCTGACATCGCCCATACCCATCAGCCCGGCCGCGGCCAGGCGGAGCTCGGCGAGGCGCCCGGCCAGCGCCGTGTCCGCCTCCAGGTCCTGCGGGGCTTCGCCGCCGGTCAGGCCCAGGTCGGCGGCGCGCAGCAGCACGCTCGGCATCCCGTTGTCCACGCAGGTCACGTCGACGCCCAGGACCCGGTCCAGCACCCTGCCGGTGGGAAACAGCGCCCCGGTTGAGGAACCGGCCGTGCCTTCAAAGTCCAGCGTGACGGCCCCCGCGGTGCCCGGCACCCCGTCGATCGCCAGCCCGCCGTCGTAATCCACCACCCCGCCGGGGGTGGCGAATCCGGCGGTCGCGACGGCGTCCGTGTTGACCATCCGGATCCGCACCTCGGTGTGGTCGCCGGCAGCGGGGACCAGGCCGCGTTCGACGGCGAACGGCCCCACGCCGGCCAGGAGGTTCCCGCAGGTCTGCCGGGTGCCGACCGAGGCGGTGTCCACGCCCAGCTGCAGGAACAGGTAGTCCACATCCGTGCCGCCGCCGGCGGAGGGACCCACGACGGCGACCTTGCTGGTCAGCGGGTGCGCCCCGCCAAGCCCGTCGATCTGCCGCGGGTCAGGGCTGCCCATCAGCCGCAGCAGCAGCCGGTCGCGTTCCTCCGGATCGGCCGGGAGGTCGGAGGCGAGGAAATAGGCGCCCTTGGAGGTGCCGCCGCGCATGAGCATGCACGGGATTCCGTCAGCCGGGCTCATGGCCGGCCTCGTACTCGGCCGCGCTGACGTAGCGGACGCCCAGCCGGTCGAGCACGCCGCGGAGCCGGTTCCGGTCCAGGCTGAGCTCCCCGGCGCGGTAGGCCTCCCGGGATTCGGCCTCCTTGGCGACCCTGGCGTCGGCGGCGGCCAGAACGGCCTGCGCGTCGCCGCGCGGCACGCACAGCACCCCGTCGTCGTCGGCCACGATCACGTCGCCGGGCCGGACCAGGGCGCCGCCGACGGTGATGGGAACGTTCACCGCACCCGCCGTCGCCTTGACCGTGCCCTGGGCGTTGACCGCGGCGGACCACACCGGGAAGCCCATCTCCCGGAGCTCCGCGAGATCGCGGACCCCGCCGGTGGTCACCAGCCCCCGCACGCCGCGGTACCGGAGCGCCGTCGCGAAGAGTTCGCCGAAGGAACCGTCCAGCGACGGAGAGGTGGTGGTCACCACCAGCACATCGCCTTCCCGGCACTGCTCGACGGCGGCATGGATCATCAGGTTGTCCCCGGGCCAGCACAGCACCGTGACGGCCGAGCCGGCGATCCTGGTCCTGTCCTGGCGGGGCCGGAGGCCGGCGCCGGCCAGGCCGCTGCGGCCCATCGCCTCGTGCACCGTTGCCACGCCGTGGGCGCCGAGCGCATCAATGACCGGCCCGGCCGCGCGGGCGACGCCGGTGACAACCACGGTCTTCACTCGAGGACCTCGGTGACCTGCGGGTAGTAGCGCATGTACGCCTCGCCCTTGGTATCCACCGGCAGGCCCAGGTTGGGGCCGGCGTTGCGTTTGACCTGCACGCCCCGGCGGACCGCCAGGGAGGTGTAGTAGTCCCACATGTGCTGCTGCGCGGGCAGGCACTTCATCGCCCGCTCCTTGGCGGGGAAAGCGGAGGTGATGTCCAGCAGGACATCGGGTTTGAAGTCGCACTGCTCCGGCTGGTGCGGTTCGAAGAAGAACACCGGCGGGGCGCCGAGCACCTCGCCGGGGGCGTCATAGCCGATCGCCTGGGCGAGGATCCGGGCCTCAATGGCCAGCCTCGCGGCGGCAGGATGGTCGCCGTTGTAGGGGTCCTGCAGCGGGTGGGTCAGCACGACGGCGGGCTGGACCCGGCGGTAGATCCGCACGAGCGAGTCCAGCAGCTCCCGGCTCGGCAGCAGCGGGTAGTCCCCGGCGTCGAGGAACTCGACCTCCGCCCCGAGCGCCGCGGCGGCCGCCTCGGCCTCGCCGCGCCGCAGGGCCTTGATCTCCTCCAGCGTCTTGCCGGCCAGCCACTGGCTGGCGGATTCGCCCCGCTCGCCATAGGAGAGGCAGACCACGACGGCGCGGCTGCCCCGCGCGGTCGCGGCGGCGATGGCGCCCCCCGCGCGCCAGACGAAGTCGCCGGCGTGCGCGCTGACGACGAGCAGGGTGCCTTCACTGGCCATGGTTGTCCTCCCGGATCGCTCCGCGTGCGCCGTCTCCGGCCGTGCGTCCCGGCACGGCCGCCGTGTCCGCGGACAGTGCCAGACAACCACCCTCTGGCACATTGGTCAAGACATCGAATACAATTTTGTTAGCAATCGGGACGGGGCTGTCCGGCGGGGGCGCGTGCCGTGCGGGCCGAACGGCCCGGACGTGCTCGATCAACCCCCTAGGAGAGATAGCTATGGCCCTCAACTCCCTGCAGGACGTGCTCGATGCGGCCGGCAACACCGTGGAACACCTGCGCAACTCGCAGCTTGGCACCTACATCTACCCGGTGGTCCCGGCTGAATTCACCAACTGGCGGCGCGAACAGCGCGCCTGGCGCGAAACGGCGGTGCTCTACGACCAGTCCCACCACATGGTGAACTTCTTCATCAAGGGCCCGGACGCCCTGAAGCTGCTCTCCGATACCGGCATCAACAGCTTCGCGAATTTCCCGGTGAACACGGCCAAGCAGTTTGTGCCCACGGCCTCCAACGGCGGGGTGATCGGCGACGGCATCCTGTTCCACCAGGCGGAGCACGACTTCGTCTACGTGGGCCGCGCCCCGGCGGCAAACTGGCTCCAGTTCCACGCCGAAACCGGCGGCTACGACGTCGAGTGCCGCTATGACGACCGGTCGCCCTCCCGCCCGTACGGGCAGCCGGTCCAGCGGGACTATTACCGCTTCCAGATCCAGGGCCCGAATGCGTGGCAGATCATCGAGAAGCTCAACGGCGGGACGCTGGAGCAGGTGAAGTTCTTCCACATGGGCGAGCTGGGGATTGCCGGGGAACAGGTCCGCACCCTGCGTCACGGCATGGCGGGGGCCCCGGGCCTGGAAATCTGGGGGCCGTACGCCCAGCACGGGAAGATCCGGGACGCCGTCCTGGAGGCCGGTGCCGAGTTCGGGATCGAGCCCTGCGGTTCCCGGGCCTACTCCTCCAACACGCTGGAGTCGGGCTGGATCCCGTCGCCGCTGCCGGCCATCTACAGCAGCGAGGCGGAACGCGCCTACCGGCAGTGGCTGCCCGCAACAAGCTACGAGGCGGTCAATGCGCTCGCCGGGTCCTTCGTGTCGGCGGACATCGAGGACTACTACCTCACGCCGTGGGAGCTCGGCTACGGATCCTTCGTGAAGTTCGACCACGACTTCATCGGCCGGGAGGCCCTTGAACGAATCGATCCGGCCGCCCAGCGCAAGAAGGTCACCCTGGCCTGGAACGACGAGGACCTGGCGAAGATCTGGGCCTCGTTCCTGGACCGCGACACCCCGGGCTACCAGTTCTTCGACGTCCCCAACGCGAACTACGGGTCCTCCAACTACGACGCGGTGGTGGACGCCGACGGCACCCCGGTGGGCCTGTCGCTGTTCACCGGCGTGACGGCGAACGAGCGGCGCGGGCTGTCGCTGGCGACCGTGGACCCGAATGTGGAGATCGGCACCGAGGTGAGGGTGGTCTGGGGCGAACCCGACGGCGGGTCGCGCAAGACCACGGTGGAGCCGCACAAACAGTTCAGCGTGCGCGCCGTCGTCAGTCCGGTGCCCTACGCCGTCACCGCCCGGACCGAATACCACGGCGGCTGGCGCACGGCGGGGGCCGCGGCCGGACAGTGACGTGGGATCCGTCCGGCAATTCGCGGCCGGGCGGCGGGCCCTAGCTGCCCGCCGCCTCGGCCGCGGAGACCTCGCGCAGGGCCGCGATCACGCTGAGCAGGTGGCTGCGCACCGCCTCCTCGGCGGCGGCCGGGTCGCGCGCGACGACGGCGTCGATGATTGCGGCGTGCTCCAGCACCGAGACCTTCGCCCGCTGCGGCCGGGAGGAGAGTTTGAACTGATGCCGGACACTCTGGGCGTGCAGGCGGGCCACGACGTCGGAGGCGGTGGCGTGGTGGCTGAGTTCACGGAGCCGGTTGTCCAGCGACAGGTGCAGCCTGGAGTACTCGACCAGGTCGCCCTCGGCGACGGACTCGATCATCCGCTCCCGCAGCCGCACCAGGTCCGCGGCGTCGTCGTCGGAGAGGCTGGCGGCGGTTTTCGCCGCGCACAGTCCCTCGACCCCGATCCGTACCTCCAGGATTTCGATGGCCTCGGCCACGGAGATCGCCCGGACCCGGGACCCGCGGTTGGGGAGGCGTTCGACCAGGCCTTCCCCGGCGAGCTCCAGCAGGGCGGTACGGACGGTCGCCCGGCTCGCTCCGAAGGCGGCGCTGAGGTCCGCCTCGACCAGCCGCTGGTTGGGGGCGTAGTCGCCGCGGATGATCGCGTCGCGGATGACGTCGGTGACGCTCGGGTCGGCGGCGGCCACCCCGGCCAGTGAAGGTCCGCCAGCTGCTGACGCCATGTGCACTCATCTCCCAGAACGCCGAAAAGGAAGGGGCCCCGGTGCGGGACACCATATTGTCTACAATCTTAGGAGCAATCGAGGGCGGAACGCGCATGCGGGTGGCGGTGCTGGGCCTGGGGGAGGCCGGGAGCATCTACGCGGCGGACCTTGCCGGCCGCGGCGTCGAGGTGACCGGCACGGATCCGGCGGTCCCGGCGGCGCCGCCCGGCGTGCTCCGGGCAGCCGGCATCGCCGCGGCGGTCGGCGGGGCCGGGGTGGTGCTGAGCCTGGTCGGCGGCCGGGCCGCGGAGGCCGCCCTGGCCGAGGCCCTGCCGGCCATGGAGCGGGACGCAATCTTCGCGGACCTGAACACCGCCGGCCCGCAGGACAAGCGCCGGCTGGCCGAACGCGCCGGCCGGGACGGCATCGCGTTTGCCGACGTCGCCGTCCTGGCCCCGGTGCCCCGGGCCCGGCTGGCGACCCCGGTGCTGGCTAGCGGATCCGGCGCGGAGCGGCTGTTGCCCATCCTCGCCGGCTGGGGGGTGCCCGCGGAGAGCGCCGGCCCGGAAGCGGGGGTGGCCGCCGGGCTGAAGCTGCTGCGCAGCGTCTTCATGAAGGGCCTGGCCGCGACCGTCCTGGAGGCCGTGACGGCGGCCCGGGCGGTAGGGGCCGAAGACTGGATCACTGCCCAGATCGCGTCGGAGCTGGGCGAATCGGGCCCGGCGCTCGTGGCGCGGATTCTGGAGGGCACGCCGGTGCATGCCGTGCGGCGGGAGGCGGAGATGACCGATGCGCGCGCGTTCCTGGAAACGCTCGGAGCGTCCCATCCGATGACGGACGGGACCATCCAGTGGCTCCATGCGCTGGCCGCGGGCAGTCCTTACTGACGGCGCCCGGGTGCCAGGCTCAGGCCACCCGCCACAGGGTGCATTCGTCCGTGGTGACGGCCCGGCGCGTCCCCGTCTGCCGGTCCAGAATCCACACGACGCCGGTCCCCGGCGCCGTGTCCTGCACCCTGCCGCGGCGGACCACGACGTCGTCGTAGTCCGGGCCGACGCGCAGCCGGGCTTCGACTTCGTCCCCGCGGTGCAGCTGGTCAAGCGCGCGGATACGGGTGGTTCTGGCCTGGCTTTCCTTCACCACGGCGGGCCTCCTGGACTGGGGCTGGTGCCTGCTCTTGCCGGCAGTTCCAGTGTCCGGAACGGATGTTGCCGCCGCGTTTCGGGCCGGTAAGCGCTGGGTTAGCTTTCCGGGCCGGGGCTCAAGGGATCGACGGGGAGGGGAACGAGCGCCAGAATGGGGCCTATGCAATTGCCCGTGATGCCCCCGGTCGCGCCGATGCTCGCCAAAGCGGTGAGCGGACTGCCCGAGGGGGCGATGAGTTTCGAGCCCAAATGGGACGGCTTCCGCTCCATCATCTTCCGCGACGGCGACGAGGTGGAGATCGGCAGCCGCAACGGCAGACCCCTGACGCGGTACTTCCCGGAACTCGTGGAATCCCTGAAGTCGAACCTCCCCGAACGCTGCGTGGTCGACGGCGAGATCGTCCTGGTCCGGGCCCCGGGGGACCGCCTGGACTTCGATGCGCTGCAGCAGCGGATCCACCCGGCCGCCAGCCGGGTCCGGCTGCTCGCCGAACAGACCCCCGCGAGCTTTGTCGCCTTCGACCTGCTGGCCCTCGACGACGAGGACTACACCGGCCGCCCCTTCCAGGAGCGCCGGGCGGCGCTGGAGCGCGCGCTGGCGGACAGTGCGGCGCCGGTGCACCTGACCGCCGCGACCCGGGACCGGGACACCGCGGGCCTGTGGTTCCGGCAGTTCGAGGGCGCGGGGCTGGACGGGATCGTGGCCAAGCCGCTGGACGGGCTCTACCAGCCGGACAAGCGCACCATGTTCAAGGTCAAGCACGAACGCACCGCCGACTGTGTGCTGGCCGGGTACCGCGTGCACACCTCCGGGACGGACCGGATCGGATCGCTGCTGCTGGGGCTCTACGACGACGACGGGGTCCTGGCCAGCGTGGGGGTTGTCGGCGCCTTCCCGATGCAGCGGCGCAAGGAGCTGTTCGAGGAACTCCAGCCGCTCGTGACCGACTTTGAGGACCACCCGTGGGCCTGGGCCAGGCAGGAGGAAGGGTCCCGGACCCCGCGCAACGCCGAGGGCAGCCGCTGGAGCGGCGGCAAGGACCTGAGTTTCACGCCGCTGCGGCCGGAGCGTGTCCTGGAGGTGAAGTACGACCACATGGAGGGCGAGCGGTTCCGGCACACCACCCAGTTCGTCCGCTGGCGGCCGGACCGGGACCCGGCCTCCTGCACCTACGCCCAGCTGGAGGAGCCGGTCAGCTACGACCTGGCCGCCGTGCTCGGCGCCGCCGGCCGCTAGGCCCGCTGCCGGCACCGCGCTCGGCACAACGCTGCCGGCACCGCGCCGTCGGGCCGGACGCTCCTGCCCGGTTACTGCCGCAGCCGGGCCCCCGACACGCCGGAAAGCCCGGCGTGTTCCGTGAACACACCGGGCTTTCCGGGAGGTAACTGGGCGGGAACGCCCGGCCGGGCCGCGGGTCAGCGCAGGCCGAGCTCCTTGGTGGGCACCTTGAAGGTTTCCTTCGCCGTCAGCGCCGAGATGGCGGCGATGGCGCAGATGATGCCGGTGAAGATGGTGATCTGGACCCAGCCGCCGGGCTTGATGCCGCCCATGGCCGCCACGATCGCCGGGGCGAAGCCGGCCATCAGGAAGCCGAGCTGGGTGCCGATCGCCAGACCGGAGAAGCGGACCTTCGTGCTGAACATCTCCGCGTAGAAGGACGGCCAGACGGCGTTGGACGCCGCGTACCCGAAGGAGAAGAAGCCGATCGCGGCCAGGAACATCAGCGGGACACTGCCGGATTCGAGGCTGAGCAGGAACACCGGCGTCAGCACCGCGCTGGCCAGCGCACCGTAGATGAAGACCGGCTTGCGCCCGATCCGGTCGGCCAGCTTGCCGAACAGCGGCTGGGTGCCGAGGGCCACGAGGTTCGCGCCGACGACGAGCCAGAGGGTGACGGTGCCGTCCACGTTGGCGACGTTCTTGGCGTAGCTGATCGCGAGGGTGCCGAACACGGTGGAGACGGCGGCAATGAAAGCGCAGGCGACCACGCGCAGCACGTCGCGCCAGTGGTGCTTGAGCAGGTCGGCGACGGGGAGCTTGGAAATCTGGGCGGCTTTCTGCGCTTCCTCGAAGGCCGGCGGCTCGTGCAGGGTGCGGCGGATGAGGAACGCCACCACCACTACGACGGCGCTGAGCCAGAACGGAATGCGCCAGCCGATGCCGTACTTCAGGTCGTCCGGTAGGGCCAGGACGGGGATGAAGACCAGGGCGGCGAGGATCTGGCCGCCCTGGGTGCCGGTCAGGGTCCAGGAGGTGAAGAAGGAGCGGCGGTTGTCCGGGGCGTGCTCGAGGGTCATGGAGGACGCCCCGGCCTGCTCGCCGGCAGCCGAGAGGCCCTGGCAGAGACGGGCCACCACGAGCAGCGCCGGAGCCCACCAGCCGACGGTGTTGAAGTCCGGCAGGCAGCCGATGACGAAGGTGGAGGCGCCCATCAGCAGCAACGTGAACATCAGGACCTTGCGGCGGCCCACCCGGTCACCGAAGTGGCCCAGGATGACGGCGCCGACCGGGCGCGCCACGTAGGCGAAGCCGAAGGTGGCGAAGGACATGATCGCGGCGTTGGCGTCGGCGTCCGGGAAGAAGACCTTCGGGAAGATCAGGGCTGCTGCCGACCCGAAGATGAAGAAGTCGTAGTACTCGACGGCGCTGCCGAGGAAGCTGGCAACGGCCGCCTTCTTTGGGGTCCCGGCCGGAGTGGCAGTGCCCGGGGTCGTAGACGGGAGTGTCTGGCTCATGGTGTTCCTTTGATGTGACGACGTTGTCGCTGATGGATCGGAAGGGTCCAGCCGGCCGGTGGCTTCAGTGGTGCGGCAGCCGGTGAACCGAAGAATAGACCCGGACTAGTAGCCGCATTGTGGGAGCTACTTGTGCGATGTAGCAAGCATGGCTGTGAGCGCCATCACTTGTCAATAAAAATAATCATCATCTAGCAATAGCTCTCACAATGTGGCAACATCGAGTCATGAGTGTGAACCAAGACACAACCCCTGGCGCCATGACGGCCGGCCCCGAGGCCGCCGCCGGGAACGCCGCTGCGGGACCGCCTGCCGCCCCGGCGAAGGCTGCCCGCCGGCCCAAGGAGGACGCCCGCACCGACATGGTGGGCAAGGCGCTGGGCCTGCTGGTCCTGCTGGGGGACGAGCCGCGCGGTGCCAGCGCCGCCGAACTCTCCCGCCGCGCGGAGCTGCCGTTCAGCACCACCTACCGGCTGCTCGGCTCGCTGACCCGGGACGGCTTTGTCGACTACGAGCCGGATGGCCGCCGCTACCACTTGGGCCTGCGGGTGTTCCAGCTGGGCCAGCGGGTCTCCAACCACCACGGCTTCGCCGGCACGGCGCTGCCCATCCTGCGGCGCGTCACGGAGGAGACCGGCGAGGCCACCATCCTGTCGGTGCGTGACGGCGTGCATCACCTGACGGTCAACAAGGTGGACGGGCCGCAGACCTTCCGGGTGACCTCCGACCCCGGGCACCTCGGCGCCCTGCACACGACGTCCGTCGGGAAGGCGCTGGTCGCTTTCGCCGACGACGCCACCCGGCACCAGCTGGTGGAGGAGCTGGACCTGGAGCCGCTGACGGGCCACTCGATCACGGACCGCGATGTCTTTCGGGCCGAGATCGAGCTGGTGCGGCAGCGCGGCTACGCGACCATGGACGAGGAAAACGAGCTGGGGATGCGCGCCGTCGCGGTGCCGGTCTTCAACTCCCAGGGCCACGCCTTCGCCTCCCTGGCCACGGCCGTCCCGGTCTTCCGGATGAGCATGGAGGCCCTGGTCGCCCTCGTGCCGCTGTTGCAGGCTGCCGCCGCCGAGCTGTCCGCCCGGCTGCCCCAGCAGTGATGCAGCCTCGGACGGACGGGCGCCGTCATTTTATGTTCGCAATAAGAACATCAGTGCAACATGTGAACATGTGCGGTACTGTAACCCATATCACCCGGTCCGCCGCCTGCTGCGCGGTGGCCCAGGTGCTGTTGTCAAAGGAGCAAGACGGATGAGCAATCGGGCAGAGTCCTTCCTCATAGGCCTCGTGGGTGACGGCGTGACGCCCTCGCTCACCCCGCCCATGCACGAGCGCGAAGGCGATGTGCAGGGCCTCCGGTACCTTTACCGCCCCATCGACCTCGCCGAGCTCGGACTCCCGGGTGAGGCGGTCGGTGAACTCCTGACCGGCGCCCACCGGCTGGGCTTCAACGGTTTGAACATCACCCATCCGTGCAAGCAGCTCGTGCTCGACCACCTCGATGAAATCTCCCCGGACGCCCGACGGCTCGGAGCGGTCAACACCGTCACCATCCGGGACGGCCGCTTCATCGGGCACAACACCGACTTCTCCGGTTTCGCCTCCGCACTCGCCGCCGGCCTGCCGGGGGCCCGGCTGGACCGCGTCGTGCAGCTCGGCGCCGGCGGCGCCGGGTCCGCCGTCGCCTACGCGCTGCTCACCGCGGGCGTCCGCCGGCTCGACCTCGTGGACACCGATCCGGCGCGGTCCGCCGCCCGGGCCGCCGAACTGGCCGGCTTCTTCCCGGACGCCGTCGTGGCGGCGCGGACGACGGCGGACCTGCCGGACCTGATGCCGCGCGCCGACGGACTCGTGCACTGCACCCCCGTGGGCATGGCCGCCCACCCGGGAGTTCCGCTGGACCTCGCCCTCCTGGAACCGCGGCACTGGGTTGCCGACATCGTCTACCGCCCGATCGAGACCGAGCTGGTGCGCGAGGCGCGGGCCAGGGGCTGCGATGTGCTCGACGGCGGCCGGATGGCCGTCGGCCAGGCCGCCGACGCCTTCCGGATTTTCACCGGCCTGGAGGCCGACGCCGACCGGATGCGCGCGCACTTCCTGGAGCTCGTCGCGGCCGAGGAGGTGGCCGCCTGATGCGCACCGGAATCGCCACGGTCTGCCTCTCCGGCACGCTGAAGGAAAAGATGCAGGCCTGCGCCGTCGCGGGCTTCGACGGAATCGAGATCTTCGAACAAGACCTCGTGACCTCCTCGCTCAGCCCGGAGGAGATCCGCGCGCTCGCCGCCGACCTCGGGCTGAGCCTTGACCTCTACCAGCCGTTCCGCGACTTCGACTCCGTCCCGGAGGAACTGCTCGCGGCCAACCTGCGCCGCGCCGACGCCAAGTTCCGGCTCATGAACCGGCTGGGCATGGACACCATCCTGGTCTGCTCCAACGTGGCCACCGCCAGCATCGACGACGACGGGCTGCGCGCGGACCAGCTCTCCCGGCTTGCCGCCCTCGCGGGCGAACACGGCGTCAGGGTCGCCTACGAGGCCCTGGCCTGGGGCCGGTACGTCAACGACTACGAACACGCCCACCGCCTGGTGGAACTGGTGGACCACCCGAACCTCGGCACCTGCCTGGACTCCTTCCACATCCTGTCCCGGGACTGGGACACCGCCCCGATCGAGCGGTTCAACCCGGAGAAAATCTTCTTCGTCCAGGTCGCGGACGCCCCCAAGCTGTCGATGGACGTGCTGTCCTGGAGCCGGCACCACCGCGTCTTCCCGGGCGAAGGACAGTTTGAACTCGCCAAGTTCATGGGCCACGTGGCCCGGGCCGGCTACTCCGGACCGGTCTCGCTCGAGGTCTTCAACGACGTGTTCCGGCAGTCCGACGTCGAGCGCACCGCAGTGGACGCCATGCGCTCGCTGATCTGGCTCGAGGAGCAAAGCGCCAAGTGGCTGGACGCGAACCCGGCCCCGGCCGGCACTCCGGGCGCCGGACGGCGGCGGTATCCGATGGAGCTGTCCACCCTGCCCCGGGTGGCCGAGCCCGCCGGTTTCAACTTCGCCGAGGTCCGGGCCGCCGACACCGCCGCGCTGGAGACCCTGCTGGGCCGACTCGGGTTCGCCTTCAACGGCCGCCACCGGACCAAGAATGTGCAATTGTGGACTATGGGCCACGCGCGCGTGATCATCAACGAGGAAGCCCCCGCCGCCGCGGAGACCGCCATCGCCGCGGTCGGCTTCGACGTCGATTCCCCCGTCATCGCGGCCGCGCGGGCCCAGCAGCTCCGGGCCCCGGCGGTGCCGCGCAAGAGCCAGGCGGACGAGGAAGTCTTCCAGGGCTTCGCGGCCCCCGACTCCACCGAGGTCTTCCTGTGCCAGGGCAGCGTCGACGGCACCGCCGCCTGGGTCACCGAATTCGGCCCTTCCGGCCAGGACGCTGCCGGCCAGGACACTGCCGGCCCGTCCGGCGCCCGGCACGCGGTGATCGACCACGTCAACCTGGCCCAGCCGTGGCAGCACTTCGACGAGGCCGTCCTCTTCTACACCAGCGCCCTGGCGTTGGAACCGCAGCCGTACGCCGAGGTTGCCAGCCCCACCGGCCTGGTCCGCTCCCAGGTGATGACCACCGGCGACCGGGGCGTGCGGCTGGTGCTGAACCTGGCGCCGCTGCTGCAGCAGGAGGGCGCCCACGGGACCGGGAAACCCGGTACCGCGGCCGCGCGGCCGACCTACCAGGAGCACGTCGCCTTCGCCGTAGATGACCTGGTGGCCACGGCCCGCGCCGCCCGCAGCCGCGGCCTGGAGTTCCTCCCCATCCCGGCCAACTACTACGAGGACCTCGAGGCGCGCTTTGCACTGGACCCGGAGTTCCTGGCCACCCTCCGCGAACTTGACCTGCTTTACGACCGCGACGCGGACGGCGAGTTCCTGCACTTCTACACCGCCACGGTCGGCAGCGTGTTCTTCGAAATGGTCGAACGCCGCGGCGCCTACGACGGGTACGGGGCCCCCAACGCCCCGGTCCGGCACGCCGTCCAGTACGACCACCTGCACCAGCTCAAACTCACCGCCTGACCGCCCGGCCAGGACCACCACCACGAAAGGAGGCTGCTGTGCCCGAAGAAATCAACCTCGAAATATTCAACGCGGACCCGCTCACCGAGGACGTGTCCGACGCAGCGCCCGAGGCAGCACCGCAGGCCGCCACCAAGGCCGTCCCGGCCCTGGACACCGCCGCGGAATCACAGCAGATCCTCAGCGACGAGATGAAGGCGCTCGGCGACGCTTACGCGCAGGCCCTGCAGAACGGCGCCCCGGCCGAGATCCAGCCCCGGCTGGACTACCCGCCGTACCGCAGCAGCATCCTGCGGCACCCGACCAAGAGCCTGCACCACGCGGACCCGGAAACCATCGAGCTGTACTCGCCGGCGTTCGGGCACATGGACGTGCACGCCCTGGAATCGGACCTCACCATCCAGCACAACGGGGAACCCCTGGGCGAGCGGATCCTGGTCTCCGGCCGTGTCCTGGACGGCGACGGCCGCCCGGTGGCCGGCCAGCTGGTGGAGATCTGGCAGGCCAACTCCTCCGGCCGGTACGTCCACAAGCGGGACCAGCACCCCGCCCCGCTCGACCCGAACTTCACCGGCGTCGGCCGCTGCATCACGGGGGCGGACGGTTCCTACAGCTTCACCACGATCAAGCCCGGCGCCTACCCGTGGAAGAACCACCTGAACGCCTGGCGGCCGGCCCACATCCACTTCTCGCTGTTCGGCCGTGAGTTCACGCAGCGGATCGTGACGCAGATGTACTTCCCCGGCGACCCGCTCTTCGCCCTCGACCCGATCTACCAGTCGATCGTGGACCAGGACGCCCGGGACCGGCTGGTGGCCACGTACAACCACGAGCAGACCAAGCCGGAGTGGGCCCTGGCCTACAACTGGGACATCGTCCTGACCGGCTCCAAACGGACCTGGACCGAAAACGAGGCACTTGGCGCGGAAGGTGACGACCATGAGTAAATTGACCCCCACCCCCGGCCAGACGGTCGGGCCGTTCTACGGCTTCGCCCTGCCCTACGCCAAGGACCGCGAACTGCTGCCGCCGGGCACCCCCGGCAGCATCCGGCTGCAGGGCACGGTCTACGACGGCGCCGGCCACCCCGTGCCGGACGCCATCGTGGAGATCTGGCAGGCCGACGCCGAGGGCCAGGTGCCGCAGCGCACCGGCTCGCTGGTCCGCGACGGCTACGCCTTCACCGGTTTCGGCCGCTGCGCGGTGGGCAACACCGGCGTCTTCACCTTCACCACCGTCAACCCCGGGCCCACCGCGGCCGGCGCCGCGCCCTTCATCTCCGTCGTGGTCTTCGCCCGCGGCCTGATGAACCGGCTCTTCACCCGCGTCTACCTGCCGGAAAACGAGGAGGCCCTTGCCGCCGACCCGCTGCTGTCCGCGCTCGACCCGGAGCGCCGCCGGACCCTGCTGGCCCGCCGCGACCCCGACGGCGGCCTGAGCTGGGACATCCGGCTGCAGGGCAAGGATGAGACGGTCTTCCTCGACTTCGAGGGCGCCGCGCAATGACCACCCCGGAGGGCCCCGGCGCCGGCTACGGCGACGTGGGCCTGCTGAGCCCGGTTTCGGCCGCGCCGTCCGTCGCGGCGCTGACCGGCGACCGTGCCGTGCTCGCAGCGATCCTGCGGGTCGAAGCAGGCTGGGCGGCGGTCCTGGAGGAGGCGGGGCTGGCCCCGGCCGGCTCCGCGGCGATTGTTGCCGCCGCGGCCGACCCGGACC
The DNA here is from genome assembly GCF_052567525.1 of Arthrobacter sp. Hor0625. Taxonomy (NCBI): domain Bacteria; kingdom Bacillati; phylum Actinomycetota; class Actinomycetes; order Micrococcales; family Micrococcaceae; genus Arthrobacter; species Arthrobacter sp. Hor0625. Next base: position 1,393,405 of record NZ_CP199586.1, read on the forward strand.
GGTACGACGCCGCCGCGATCGCGGTGCGCGCCCAGGGCGGCGGCAACCCGGTCATCCCGCTGCTGACCGAGCTCCGCCGCCAGGTTACGGACCTCGACACCGCCGGCGTCGGCGCCGTCAAGGCCGTGCACACCTCGCTGACCAGCCAGGATGTGCTCGACTCGGCCCTGATGCTGCTGGCTGCCGGCGCGGTCCGGGAGCTGCTCGCCGAGCTCAAGGCCACGACGGCGGCGCTGGCCGGCCTCGCGGAGCGGCACCGGGACACCCTGTGCGTGGGCCGCAGCCTGACCCAGCATTCCCTGCCGTTCAGCTTCGGCCTTAAGGCGGCGCAGTGGTTCTCCGGGCTCGCCGCGGCCGGCCAGCGGCTCGAGGAACTGGCGCTCCCGGTGCAGACCGGGGGAGCCGCCGGCACCCTCGCGGCCGGCACCGTCCTGACGGACGGGACGGCCCTGTCACCGTTCGACCTGGCCGACCGGCTCGCCGCCCGGCTGGGCCTGGCCGCCGTCCCGGCGCCGTGGCACACCAACCGGCTCGCGGTCACCGCGCTCGGCGACGCACTGGCGGCCGTCGCCGACGCCGCCGGCAAGATCGCCGCCGACGTCCTCTTCCTCAGCCGTCCCGAGGTCGCCGAGGTCGCCGAGCCGCGCTCCGCGGGCCGCGGCGGTTCCTCGGCCATGCCGCAAAAGCAGAATCCGGTGCTGTCCGTGCTGGTCCGCAGCGCCGCGCTGCAGGCCCCGGGCCTGGCCGCGCAGCTGCACCTGGCGGCGGCCACCTTCAACGACGAACGCGCGGACGGCGCCTGGCACACCGAGTGGCCGGCACTCCGCACCCTGCTCGGCCTGGCCCTGGGCGCCGCCGGGCAGCTGCGGGAACTGGCCGCCGGGCTGCAGGTCTTCCCCGCCGCGATGCGGCGGAACCTGGACCTGTCCGGTCCGCTGCTGCTCTCCGAGGCGGTGAGCGCCGCCGTCGGGCCCCTGTTGGGTTCCGAGGGGCGCGAGCGGCTCCAGGACGTCGTGGACCGGACCCTGCAGGCGCCCGCCGTGGAGCAGGCGCCGACCTACCGGAAGCTGCTGCGGGCCGCCGTGCCCGCTGCGCTGCTCTCCGACGAGCGGCTCGAAGAGCTGCTCGATCCGGCGAACTACCTCGGCCAGGCCGCCGAGATCAGCCGCCGCATCCTGGCCGCGTGGCCCGCGTTCACGCACGGCGGCGCGCCGCCGCGCCCCGAACCCGCCGAACCCACCATTCCGACCGAAGAGAAAGGCGCCACCCGTGGCTAGACCGACCCTCAAGGCTGTCCTGCTCTCACCCCAGCGCGAGCTGGGCGACCGGCCGCTCCTGGTGGCCGGGCCGTCGCTCGGCACCTCCACCCTGGTGTGGAGCCAGGCCGGCGCCCTGCTGGGCGACGAGTACGACGTCGTCGCCTGGGACCTCCCCGGCCACGGCATCTCGCCGGCCGCCGCGGAACCCTTCACCGTCGCCGAACTGGCGGACGCCGTCGTGGAGCTCGTCGATTCGATCGCCCCCGGCGCCCGCTTCCACTACGCCGGCGTCTCCCTGGGCGGGGCCACCGGGCTGCAGCTGGGCATCAAGCACGGCGACCGGCTCAAGAGCCTGTCCGTGCAGTGCAGCGGCGCCAGGATCGGCACGCCCGACGGCTGGCTGGACCGGGCCGAAACCGTGCGGGCCCAGGGCACCGGGGTAATGATCGAGGGCTCGGCGCAGCGCTGGTTCCCGCCCGGATTCATGGAACGAGAACCCGACCGCAGCAGCCGCCTGCTGCACGCCCTGCGCGACGCCGACCGGTTCAGCTACGCCTTCTGCTGCGAGGCGCTCGCCGGCTTCGACGTGCGGAACGACCTCGGCAGCATCCGGGTCCCCACCCAGGCCCTGGCCGGTGCGCTGGACACCGTTGCCACCCCGGCGCTCGCCGAGGAAATCGTCGCCGGGATCACCGCCGGCGGCGGCACCGCCAACGCCGTGACCCTGGAAGGCGTGGCCCACCTGGCACCCTTCGAGGCCCCCGGGCACGTGGCCGGACTGCTGCGCAGCCTGGTCGGCTGGGCCGAATCCCGCGGAGCCGGCGAATGACCGGCGCGGAACGGCACGGAGTCGTCCAGCCGGACGCCACCAGCCGGGAGATTTACGACGGCGGCATGAAGGTCCGGCGCGAGGTGCTCGGCGCCGCGCACGTGGACCGCGCCAACGCCAACAAGGACGCCTTCACCGAGGACTTCCAGGACATGATCACCCGGATCGCCTGGGGCGGGATCTGGACCCGGCCCGGCATCAGCCGGCAGATGCGCTCGGCGGTCACCATCACCGCGATGGTGGCGCACGGGCACTGGGAGGAGCTCGCCATGCACGTGCGCGCCGCCCTCACCAATGGGCTGAGCCGGGACGAGATCAAGGAAATCCTGCTGCAGACCGCCATCTACTGCGGCGTTCCCTCGGCCAACACCGCGTTCAAAACCGCCCAGCAGGTCTTCCGTTCCATGGACAACACCGACCTGGACGCCGCCGACCGGGACACCGCCGGACCCGACGGCACCGCCCCCGCCCCACCCCACTAGCCCGCAGAGGCCGCCGCCCGTGACACCCGGCGGCAGCGGCCGCCTGGCGGCCGGACCCACAGAAGTTAGAGGACACCATGAAGCACGCCTTCGTGTACGACGCCGTACGCACCCCGTTCGGCAAGTTTGGCGGCGGCCTGGCCGCCGTCCGCCCGGACGACCTTGCCGCGCATGTGATCGGCGAAGCCGTCCGGCGCGCCCCCGGGCTCGACGCGGCCCGGATCGATGAGGTGGTCTTCGGCAACGCCAATGGCGCCGGCGAGGAAAACCGCAACGTGGCCCGGATGGGCACCCTGCTGGCGGGGCTGCCGGTCTCGGTGCCCGGAACCTCCGTCAACCGGCTCTGCGGCTCCTCCCTGGACGCGGCGATCATCGCCTCGCGGCAGATCAACACCGGCGACGCCGACGTCGTGCTGGTAGGCGGGGTCGAATCGATGTCCCGGGCGCCGTGGGTGCTGCCGAAGACGGAGAAGCCGTACCCCGCCGGGGACATGTCCCTGGTCTCCACGACGCTCGGCTGGAGGCTGGTCAACAAGGCCATGCGGCCGGAGTGGACCGTGTCCCTGGGCGAGGCGACCGAACGGCTGGCCGAGAAGTACGGGGTGGACCGCGCGGCGCAGGACGAGTTCGCCGCGAACTCGCACAACCTGGCCGCCGCGGCCTGGGACGAGGGGTTCTACGACACCCTCGTCACCCCGGTCCCGGGCACCGACCTGGTCCGCGACGAAGGCATCCGGCCCGGCTCCTCGGCGGAGAAGCTCGCCGGACTGAAGACCGTCTTCCGGTCCGCCAACGGCACTGTCACCGCCGGCAACGCCTCCCCGCTCTCGGACGGCGCGTCCGCGGCGTGGCTGGGCAGCGAGGATGCCGCCGGCATTCTGGGCCTGGACCCGCTGGCCCGGATCGCCGGCCGCGGCGCCCACGCCAACGACCCGCAGTTCTTCGGCTACGCCCCGGTTGAGGCCGCGAACAAGGCCCTCGCGAAGGCCGGCATCGGCTGGGACCAGGTGGGCGCCGTCGAACTCAACGAAGCGTTTGCCGCGCAGTCACTGGCCTGCATCAACGCCTGGGGCATCGACCCGACGATCGTGAACCGGCACGGCGGCGCCATCGCCATGGGCCACCCGCTGGGCGCCTCCGGCGGGCGGATCCTCGGCACCCTGGCCCGGTCCCTGCAGGCCTCCGGCGAACGCTGGGGCGTCGCCGCGATCTGCATCGGAGTCGGCCAGGGCCTCGCCGTCGTCCTCGAAAACGTCACCGCCCGCCGGGATACCCCGGCCGCACCCGCTGAGAAGGTCTAACCCATGCTGAATTTCATTGACACCGTCGGCGAGGCCGTCGCCGGGATCCGGGACGGCTCCACCGTCATGATCGGCGGCTTCGGCAACGCCGGGCAGCCGTTCGAACTGATCGACGCGCTGCTGGAGTGCGGCGCGACCGACCTGACCGTGGTGAACAACAACGCCGGCCAGGGCGACCAGGGCCTGGCGCTGCTGATCAAGGAGGGGCGGGTGAAGAAGATGATCTGCTCCTTCCCGCGGCAGTCCGACTCCTGGCACTTCGACGCCAAGTTCCGTGCCGGGGAGATCGAGCTGGAGCTGGTCCCGCAGGGCAACCTGGCCGAACGGATCCGGGCCGCCGGCGCGGGCATCGGCGGGTTCTTCACCCCCACCGGCTACGGCACCATGCTGGCCGAGGGCAAGGAAACCCGCTTCCTGGACGGCAAATGGCAGGTGTTCGAAACCCCCATCCACGCCGACGTCGCCCTGATCAAGGCGCTCAAGGCCGACGGCAAGGGCAACCTGGTCTACCGCAAGACGGCGCGGAACTTCGGCCCGATCATGGCCGCCGCCGCGAAGCACACGATCGCCCAGGTCTCCGAGCTGCTGCCGACCGGCGGCCTGGACCCGGAAACCGTCGTGACCCCCGGAATCTACGTCAACAGCATCGTGAAGGTGGCCTGATGAGCACCCAGACCAACATCCAGACCTCCGAGACGCCGCTGGGCCGTGACGACCTGGCCCGCCTGGTGGCCCGGGACATCAAAGCCGGCTCGTTCGTGAACCTTGGCATCGGCCAGCCCACGCTGGTCTCCAACTACCTGGAGCCGGAGCAGAACATCACGCTCCACACCGAGAACGGCATGCTCGGGATGGGGCCCGTAGCCGTGGGTGACCAGATCGACGGCGACCTCATCAACGCGGGCAAGATCCCGGTGACCGAGCTGCCCGGAGCGTCCTACTTCCACCACGCGGACTCCTTCGCGATCATGCGCGGCGGACACCTGGACATCTGCGTGCTGGGCGCCTTCCAGGTCTCCGCGACCGGTGACCTGGCCAACTGGCACACCGGCGCGCCGGACGCGATTCCCGCCGTCGGCGGCGCCATGGACCTGGCCACGGGCGCCAAGGACGTCTTCGTGATGATGACGCTGCTGACCCGCGACGGCGTGTCCAAGCTCGTGGAGGCGTGCACCTACCCGTTGACCGGGATCGGCTGCGTCACCCGGGTCTACACGGACAAGGCCGTGTTCCTCACCGGCCCCGACGGCGTCCGGGTCCGCGAGACTTTCGGCTGCACCCTGGAGGAACTGCGCGGCCTCGTGCCGGTGCCGCTCGAGCCCGCAACCTGACCCACCAAAGCGCGAACGTACACTTGAGGCCCCACCTGAGCACCATTTCGGGGCCTGAAGTGTACGTTCGCGCGTATAAAGTGATGCGTGATCGAGAGGCGTGACATGACCGAGGCAGTACAGGGCACCGTGCCCGGCGGGGTGCCGGCGGCGAGCGACCAGTACGTGCAGTCGCTGGCCCGCGGCCTGGCGGTGATCCGATCCTTCGACGCCGACCATCCGCGGATGACGCTGACCGAGGTCGCCGCGCGGACGGACCTGACCCGTGCCACGGCGCGGCGGTTCCTGCACACGCTCGTCGAGCTCGGCTACGTCCGAACCGACGGGAAGGTCTTCGCCCTCACCGCCAAGGTGCTCCAGCTCGGCTACGCCTACCTGTCCGGGTTGTCGCTGCCGCAGATCGCCCAGCCCTACCTTGAGGAGCTCTCGCTGAAGCTGGGGGAGTCGACGTCGGCCGCCGTGCTGGAGGGCACCGACATCGCCTACATCGCCCGCGTGGCCGCGCGGCGGATCATGACCGTCGGGATTACCGTGGGCACCAGGTTCCCGGCCTACGCCACCTCCATGGGCCGGGTCCTGCTGGCCGCCCTGCCGCCCGCGGAGCTCCAGGCCTACCTGGCCGCAGCCGAGATCAAGCCGCTCACGCCCCGTGCCATCGGCAGCCGCGACAAGCTGCTGGCGGAACTGGATACCGTCCGCGCCCAGGGCTGGTGCCTGCTGGACCAGGAGCTCGAGCTCGGGCTGATGTCCGTGGCCGCGCCGATTTATGACGGACCGAACAACGTGGTGGCCGCCATCAACGTCTCCCTGCAGGCGCAGGCCGTCGCCGCGCAGCCGGACCCGGCGGCGTACCTTGAGTCGGTCCGGGAAGCCGCCATCAGCACCGCCCGGCTTATCTCCGCGGACCTCGCCGCCGGCCGCTGACCGCCGGCTGCCGGCGCAGCGCCACGCCGCACCCCAGCGCGCCGAAGAGCAGCGCCCACCCGGCCTCCGAGCCCAGATCGGCGAGCATCCCCGGGTGCAGGGCCAGCCACGCCGCCAGGTCGCCGGCCGCGGGCTCGAACAACAACCCCGGCGGCCAGACACCCAGGTCCGTGGCCTGCTCCAGCACGACCCGGCCCGCCAGCGAGGCGAGCACCGCCACGGCGGTGACGCCGGCCGCCACCCGGGCGCCGCGCCCCGACAGGGCGGCCCCGCGGCCCGCGGTGCTGCCGGCCGTGTAGAGCCGCGCCGCCACCGGCACGGCCAGCAGGGCGATGACCGGCGCCGGAAGCCCCAGAAGCCAGAGGACCAGCCACAGGGCGGCGGCAACCGGGACCGCCGCGAGAGCGAACACGGTACCCCGCACCGTCCGCTCCAGGGTCTCGGGGCCGGGGATGGGCCGGAACGGCGGCGGAGCGTGGCGAGGCTCGGGCGAGTCCGGCCAGGGCGCGCCGTCCGGCCAGCGCTGCCCGGGACCCCCGTACGCGCCGCCCGGGGAGCCGCCAAAGGACCCGGTGTATTTTCCCGCGTCAAAGTCGGCGCGCTCCGTCATCATTCCCCCAAATGAGATGAGTGGTCCGGCCCCCGTGGAGACCGGTAAATCCCGCCTAGTCTGTCACAGGGCGGCGGGACCGCGCTGAACGGCGCGCTTTGTGTCCGCGGCCGCTCAGCCCGCGGAACCGCCCCGCGTCGACACCGTGATGCAGACGCCGTCCTCCTCGTCCCGGATTTCCAGGTTCAAGGGACGGTCCACCAGGACCGCGTGGATGTCTTCACTGTCCTCGTCGGCCAGCTGCTCTGCCAGCCGGGTGAGGGCCAGCGCCATGGCGCGGCCCCAGTCGTGCGGATCCCTGCTCGATGCTTCGGCTTCGGCGGAGTAGTGTTCCCCTGCTTCACTCATGTGCCTCCCTTTCGGCGTAGTGGACACGGCTTCCCCAGTGAGCCGGAGGCTGCCGGCCGGCCGGAACACTGTGGTCCCGGACACGGCCAGTGTAGTGATGCCCGGTGCAGGGAGTCCAAGGCCACCGCCGGCGGAACCGGTTAATCGTTCCCTGCACCTATAGGATTTCCCTGCGGGATCCATCCCGCCCAACCGCCCGAAGGACGCCATGCCACAGACCAATGCCGCGCAGGACACCACCGTCCAGCCCAAGCGCGCCGCCGTGATCGTTAACCCCATGAAGTCCTCCGGCGAGGACTTCAAAGCCGCGTTCTACCGCCTCTGCGAAACGCAGGGCTGGAGCGAGCCGCTCTGGCTGGAAACCACCGCCGAGGACACCGGCCTGGGCCAGGCGCGCGAGGCGCTTGAGGCGGGCGTCGACGTCGTGATCGCCGCCGGCGGCGACGGCACCGTCCGGTGCGTCGCCGAGGTCCTGGCCGGCACCGGAACACCCATGGGCCTGGTCCCGATGGGCACCGGGAACCTGCTGGCCCGCAATATGAACGTCGACATCACCGACCCCGTGTCGGCCAGCTACGACATTCTCAACGGCGCCGACGTCAAGGTGGATGTGGTGAAGGCGACCCTGGACCACAGCGAGGACGAGCAGCTCTTCCTGGTCATGGCGGGCCTTGGCTACGACGCTGCCATCATGGCCAACACCGTGGACGAACTCAAGGACCGCGTGGGCTGGCTCGCTTACGTGGAAGCCGGCATCCGGCATCTGCCCGGCAAGCCGGTCAAGGCACATATCAGCATTGACGGCCAGCACCCGGTCCGACGCCGGGTCCGCAGCGTAATGGTGGGCAACTGCGGCAAGATCACCGGCGGGGTGGAGGTTTTCCCGGATGCCAGGCTGGATGACGACATCCTCGACGTCCTGCTCCTGGCCCCGAAGGGCAAGCTGGGCTGGTTCAGCGTGCTGGCCGGAATGTTCGGCCGGACGAACGGCAGGAACAAGTCGGTCGAGTATTTCGCTGGCAAGAGCGCGGAAATCAGCCTCGAGCACGAGCTGGAATTCCAGCTTGACGGCGACCACATCGGCAAGGCCAAACACCTTAAGGTCGCCGTGGAACACGAGGCGCTGACCATCCGGATGACAATGCCTCCCAAGCTGTCCTAGCCGCCCACGGCCGGAGCCTGCCCCCGGGCTGACGCTTCCTCACGTTTGGCGGGGTTAGGCGTGACGCTTCCTCACCTTCGGGGAGAAGGCGCGCCGCTGCGGGCGAGTTCACCGGCTGGAACTTCACCGTCGGGGGCCCCGACGGCGGCGTGCCGGCCGCCGTCGTCGGCTGCGCCGTCCCCGGACGGCTGGCCGGCGCCGGACAGCCCGGCCAGCAGGTCCCGGATCTCCGCCAGCAGCGCGGTGTCCGGTGAGATGGGCTCCTCCTCCGGTTCCGGTGTCGCCAGTCGGTGCTTGACCATCCTGTTGATTCGGTTCATCGGCGCCACGAAGATGAAATACACCACGGCCGCGGTGATCAGGAACGTCACGAAGGCGGTCAGCACGGCCCCGAAGTTGACGAAGGTCTTGTCGTTGCCGGGCCAGATGTGGAAGCCGAGCCCCTCCGTGTGGACACCGCCGGCGGCCGCGATAACCGGGTTCACGATGTTCGTCGTAAAGGCCGTGACGAGGGCGGTGAACGCCGTGCCGACGACGACGGCGATGGACAGTTCGATCACGTTGCCGCGCAGGATGAAGTCCTTGAATCCTTTGAGCATGGGGGTCCTCCGGAGGTGCCGACTAGCTGGTTCAACCGCTCGACGCTACCACTTCGACGGCGGCCCGCTGATTCCGGCCAATGGAATCCAGCCCCCGGTTCCGGGCGTCCCGGGCGTAGTCTGAGGGGGATGCCAGAGCCGCCGTCGTTTTCAATCGACTGCAAAAGGGAGGCCGGTTCCGTCTGTGAAGCTGCTAGCCGAGATGCTCACCATGGCTCCAGCCAACAAGGATCACCAGGCGGCGCTGCGCTGCGCCGTCGGGGTCTTCGTCCCGCTCATCACCCTCGTGCTGCTGGGCCGCCTCGACCTAGCTATATTTGCGTCCTTCGGCGCGTTCGCCGGCATCTACGGCCGCAACGAGCCCCACGGCCGGCGGCTAATCCTGCAGTTGCGCGCGGGAACGCTCATGCTCGCCGTGATCCTGCTCGGTGCCCTGACGGCACGGGCCGGTGCGGCCTTCTCGCTCAGCGCGGCCGGCACGGTCTGGCTTCAGGTCCTCGCCACCACGCTGGTGGCTGGCGGCTGCTCCCTGGTGGTCGCCTGGTGGCGGCTCCGCCCGGCGGGGTCGCTGTTCCACATCTTCGCCTTCGCCGCGATCGCCTCCATTCCGCACCAGCCCCCGCTCTGGCAGGGCATGCTGACGGCCGTCGTGACGGTCGCGTTCGCCCTGCTGGTCGGCCTGTCCTCCCGCGTGGTCCGCGGCCGGCGCCAGCCGTGGTCCTGGCCGCGGCCGGTACGGCTGACCTCCCCGGAGCGCCGCGCCGCACGGCTTGAGGCGGTCGGTTACCTCGTTGCGGCCGGCCTGGCCGGCAGCCTGGCGACGCTGGCCGGGGAGCGGCTGGGCTTCGGCCATAATTACTGGGCCATGGTGGCCGCCGTCGTCCCGCTCGTAGGGCACACCACCCGGCACCGCATCAGCCGCGGCCTGCAGCGCATCATCGGCACCGCGCTCGGGCTTGTGCTGCTGGCCCTGATCCTGATGCTGGAGCCGGCCCCCTGGCAGACGGTGCTGGTGATCGCCGCCTGCCAGTTCGGAGCCGAAATGTTCATCGCCCGGCAGTACATGCTGGCCCAGGTCTTCGTCACACCGCTGGCGCTGGTCTCGACCCTGCTGGTGGCTCCGGCCCCCGCGGGCATCCTCCTGCGCGACCGGTTCCTGGAGACCGTCATCGGCGCCGCGGTCGGCGTCGCCGTGGTCCTGGCGCCGGCCGTGTGGCGCCGGCTGCGCTCCCGCCCCGCGGCCCTGTAGCTGGCCTGTCCGGCCCGCACCGGCGGCGTACAGTGGATCCAGAATCCATTCAACGAAAGTGACGCCATGGCCAACTCCGCCAGCGGGGACTCCGTCGTGGACCGCGTGGTGCGCCTGATCGCGGCTTTCCCCGAGGGCTCTGCGGCCCTGCAGCTCTCCGAGCTCGCCGACCGGGCCGGCCTGCCGTTGACCACCGCACACCGGCTGGCCCGGCAACTGGCCGGGCACGGGTTGCTGGAGCTGGGCAACGGCGGATCTGTCCGGCTGGGGCTGCGGCTGTGGGAGCTGGTGAACCGCAACTCGCCCACCCTGGCCCTGCGGCAGGCGGCGATGCCCTTCATGGAGGACATCCAGCAGGTGCTGAACCAGAATGTGAACCTGGCCGTGCTGGACGGCTGGGACGCCCTGTTCGTGGAGCGGCTGTCCCGCCGGGGGTCGGTGGCCAACCGCGCCAAGGTTGCCGGCCGGATGCCCGTGCACCTTTCCTCGGCCGGGCTGGCGCTGATGGCGCACCAGCCGGCTCCAGTGCAGGCGGCCTACCTGCGCGGCTTCGAGGATCCGGCCGGCCGCCTCCGGCCCGCGGACGTCAGGGTGCTCCTGGCGGACACCTCCCGGCAGGGCTTCGCCGAGCTCGCCGGGGTGGTGGATCCGGACACCTGGGGGATCGCGGTGCCGGTCCGTGATGGCCGGAAGCGGACCGTTGCGGCGCTCGGCGTCGTGGTTCCGCTGCAGGAGGTGCGGCTCCAGGCACTCGTTCCGGCGCTGCAGACCGCAGCCCGCGGGATCGGCCGGCGGCTGGGCGACACCCGGGGCGCCGCCTCGTTCCGTTCAACGGAAGAGATGTAACACGGATCACCCTGCCGGCTGCACACTGGTAGCCAGAACAGCCCGACCCGGGCCCCGGGCGCCCCCGGCATCCGGTCCGGCACCGCAACGAAGCGAGGAACCCATGGCAGGCCGAAAAGTCATCACCACCCAGGTTGCGATCGTCGGCGGCGGCCCCGCCGGGCTCATGCTCTCCCACCTGCTGGCCAAGGAGGGCATCGATTCCACAGTCGTTGAACTGCGCAGCCGGAAGGAGATCTCCGAAACCGTCCGGGCCGGCATCCTCGAGCACGGCACCGTCAACCTCCTGGTCGACGGCGGCGTCTCCGACCGGGTGCTCCGCGACGGCGACCGGCACGACGGCATCGAGCTGCGGTTCAACGGGGAAAGCCACCGCATCGACTTCCAAGACCTCGTGGGCGAATCCGTCTGGCTCTACCCCCAGACGGACGTGTTCCTGGATCTTGCCGCCCGCCGGGAGGCCGACGGCGGCGACGTCCGCTACAGCGTCACGGACACCAGCATCCACGGCATCGACGACTCGCCGACCGTGTGGTTCACGGATGCGGACGGCACCGAATACGAGCTGCGGGCCGATTTCATCGCCGGCGCGGACGGGTCGCGCAGCCACTGCCGCATCCAGATCCCGGAGGCGGACCGCAAATGGTACTTCCACGAATACCCGTTCGCCTGGTTCGGCATCCTGGCCGAGGCGCCGCGCAGCTCCGAGGAGCTGATCTATGCCAACTCCGCGAACGGATTCGCCTTGATCAGCCAGCGGACCGAGACGGTGCAGCGCATGTATTTCCAGTGCGACCCCGGTGAAGACGTCAACAACTGGGATGACGAGCGGATCTGGGAGGCGTTCCGCAGCCGGGTCAACGGCAACGGCTTCGAACTCAAGGAAGGTCCGGTCATCGACAAGACCGTCCTGAAGTTCCGCAGCTTCGTCCACACCCCGATGCGGCACGGGAAGCTGTTTTTGGCCGGCGATGCGGCGCACACCGTCCCGCCGACCGGCGCCAAGGGCCTGAACCTCGCGATCCAGGACGTGCGGGTGCTCTTCGAGGGCCTGGACAGCTTCTACAAGACCGGATCCACCAGGTTCCTTGATGTGTACAGCGACCGCGCCCTGGACCGCGTCTGGAAGGCCCAGCACTTCTCCTACTGGATGACCTCGATGCTGCACACCCCGGCCGACGCCGACGACTTCTCCCGTGCCCGCCAGCTGGGCGAGCTCAACTCCGTGGTGTCCTCGCGCCACGGCCGGGCCTACCTTGCGGAGGCCTACACCGGCTGGCCCGCCGGCCGCTAGGACCGGCCTCTAGCGGCCGTTCCGCCGGCTCCCGCGGCCGGACATATTTCCATCGACAGCCCCCCGGGCCGGGACTAGCCTTAAACCGTCCCAGCATGACCCGACAAGGACGACAGAGAGGTGTCCGATCATGGGAAGCGCAGAGAATGTTGAACTGGTCCGGCGTGGATACGAGGCCTTCAACGCAGGGGATATGGCGACTCTGAGCGAAATTTTCGCGGAGGACGCAGTCTGGCACGTGGCAGGAAGCGGCGTGCTATCGGGGACGAAACAGGGCCGCGACGCCATCCTGGCGTATTTCGGCGAACTGGGAGCGCGCACGCAGGGAAATTTCCAAGCCAAGGTCCAGGACATCGTTGGCGGGGAGGGCCACACGGTCGCGATCCAGCAAACCGTCGCGGAAGGCAACGGCAAGACCCTGGACATGGGCTCGGTCATCGCCTTTGTCGTCCGGGACGGCAAGGTCACGGAGGGGCGGGAGTACTTCGAGGACACCGCAAAGTCGGACGACTTCTGGACCTAGCCGCTTACGCGACGGGCGCGGGCCCGGGTCCCGGCGGGCTCAGGCAGGACGGCCGGTAGGGTCGTCCGCCGTCGGGTCCGCCAGCGCCAGTCCGCCCACCGGGCTGTCATCCCAGTGGATCAGCCGCCAGCCGGCGTCGGGCTCGCCTTCCAGCGCCACGATGCCGGTGTTGGCCAGCACGTGCCGCGCGGCGAACTCCGCGTCGACGTTCTGCGCCCGCAGCCCGGTCCACACCCGGATGGCTGCGCCGTGGCTGACGACGGCGACGGCGGCGTCGTCGCCCGCGCGGGCGGCCGCGGCGCCGGCGATCTGCGCAATCGAGGCGTCGTAGCGTTCGAAGAAGTCGTGCCCGCTCGGCCCGGCGGGCATCCGCCGGTCCAGTTCACCGGCTGTCCAGGCGAACACGGTGCCCAGGTAGCGCAGGTGGGACTCCCGGTCGGTGAGCTTCTCCAGCGCCCCGGCCTCGATTTCGCGCAACCCGGCCAGCACCTCGACCGCCAGGCCGCGGCTGGCGGCCAGCGGCGCGGCGGTGAGCTGGGTGCGGAGCAGGGTCGAGGCGTAGAGCAGCCCGATCTCCTCGTTGGCCAGCGACCGCGCCAGCGCGGCGGCCTGCCGTTCGCCAAGGCCGGTCAGGCCCGGGCCCGGATGCGCCGTGTCCAGCTGCCCCAGGACGTTGCCCGGCGTCTGGCCGTGACGGATCAGCAAGAGCCTCATGGCTGTGATCTTACCGGCCGCGGGCTGCGGGTCCGGGGGCGGGGCGAAACGTTACGCAACCAGCAAAGACGCCTGGATCGGGGCGTGGTCGCTCGGGTAGCGGTCGTGCAGCCGGAAGGTGTTGATGGCCGCGTCGGCCACCGTGATGCCCGGGGTCACGGCGATCCAGTCGATACGCCGTTCCCCGATGACCGGGTCCTTGTAGTTCAAAAAGGTCCCGAACGCCGGGGTCAGCTGCTGCTCCGCCGAGGTCCAGCTGTCACGGAAGACGCCGCTGTCGACCAGGGCGCTGTACGTGTCGGAGGCGCCGGCCACGGCATTGAAATCACCCATCAGCACCGTCGGCAGCCCCGGTTCGGTGTGCCCGATGATCGCCCCGGCACTGCGCAGCTGGGCGTATTCGGATTCGTGGTCGAAGTGCGTGTTGACCACCATCAGCTGCCGCCCGGTGCGCAGGTCCCGGAACTTGCCCCAGGTGGCGATGCGGGTCACCTCATTGCCCCAGGTCGCCGAGCCCGGCACGGCGGGCGTATCCGAGAGCCAGAACTGGTCCCACTCTTCCAGGGCAAGCCGGTGGGAATCGAAGTAGATGCACGAATGCTCGCCCCGGCTGCCGCCGTCGCGCCCGTGCCCGATCATCCGGTAGCGCCCGGGCAGCGCTTCCCCGATGACCGCGAGCTGGTGGGCCAGGCCTTCCTGGATGCCCAGGACGTCGGGCAGTTCGTCGGCCAGCACCGCCCGCAGGGCGGGGGCGCGTTCGGGCCAGTAGTCGGCCTGGCCGGGCAGGGTCCCGGGGATGTCGCAGCGGATGTTGAAACTCATGACGCGCAACGGACTGTCGCTCGGCAAGGGATCTCCTCGTGTCGGTAACTTCTCCAGCCTCGGCGTTGAAGCTGGCGGACCGCTGACGGGCACGTAAACGGGTGCCCGCCGGAAGGTTAACTCACGGCAAAGCCGGTAGCCGTGACGGCCGGCGTCGACCGCCGGCGTCGACCGCCGACGTCGACCGCTGGCGGTCGGACCGCCGGCGGCACGCGGGCTGCGGCAGCTACCGCAGGTGGTCGACCAGCTTGTCCGCGATGCCGGTGTACTTGCCCGGCGTCAGGGCCAGCAGCCGCGCCTCGGCGTCCGCGGACAGGCCCAGGCCCTTGACGAACTCCTGCATCCGCGCGGCGTCGACCCGCTGGCCCCGGGTGAGGTCCTTGAGCCGCTCGTAGGGGTTCTCCATCCCCTCGACGCCGGCAACGGCCTCGGCACGCATGACCATCTGGATCGCCTCGCCAAGGACCTCCCAGTTCGTGTCCAGGTCCTTGGCGAGCACGTCCTCGGCAACCGCCAGCCGGTCCAGGCCCTTGGCCACGTTGGAGATGGCGAGCAGCGAGTGGCCGAACGCCACGCCGATGTTCCGCTGCGAGGAGGAGTCGGTCAGGTCGCGCTGCCAGCGGGAGGTGACCAGGGTGGAGCCGAGGACGTCCAGCAGCCCGGAGGAGATCTCCAGGTTGGCCTCGGCGTTTTCGAAGCGGATGGGGTTGACCTTGTGCGGCATCGTGGAGGAGCCGGTGGCACCGGCCACCGGGATCTGTGCGAAGTAGCCGATCGAGATGTAGCTCCAGATGTCCGTGCACACGTTGTGCAGGATGCGGTTGAAGCGGGCGACGTCGGCGTACAGCTCCGCCTGCCAGTCATGGCTCTCGATCTGGGTGGTCAGCGGGTTCCAGTCCAGGCCCAGACCCTCGACGAAGCTCCGGGCAACCTGCTCCCAGTCCGCGCCCGGCACGGAGGCTGCATGCGCGGCGTACGTGCCGGTGGCCCCGTTGATCTTGCCCAGGTACTCGGTCCGGGCGATGCGGTCCAGCTGCCGGGTCAGGCGGTGGGCGCTCACGGCGAGTTCCTTGCCCAGGGTCGTGGGCGTGGCCGGCTGGCCGTGGGTGCGCGAGAGCATCGGCACAGCGCGGTTCGCTTCGGCCATGGCGCCGATCTGGGCGACCAGCTCGCGGGCGGCGGGCAGCCAGACGTTTTCCACGGCGCCCTTGACGCCCAGGGCGTAGGAAAGGTTGTTGATGTCCTCGGAGGTGCAGCCGAAGTGCACCATGGCGGTGAGGTTCTCGATCCCGATGCCCGGCAGGCGGCGGCCGATGTAGTACTCCACGGCCTTGACGTCATGGACGGTCACGGCTTCGATCTCGGCCAGTTCGGCGACCGAGGCCGCGTCGAACTCGGTGACGATCGCGCGCAGCTGCTCCTGCTGCGCGGCGCTAAGCGGGCCCGCGCCGGGCAGCACGCTGTTGCTGGTCAGGTGGATCAGCCATTCAACCTCGACGGCGACCCGGTCGCGGTTGAGGGCGGCCTCGGACAGGTAGTCCACCAGCGGCGCCACCGCGGGCTGGTAGCGGCCGTCAAGCGGGCCGAGCGCGATCTGGTGGTCGGATGCGGCGAGGGCCAGGCGTCCGGACGGCGTGCGGGTCTCAGCTGTGGCAGCAGTTTCAGGCATGGTCCGATTCTTTCACGAAGAGCCACCGGGCCTTAAGCGGGCAGGTCCTTGTGACGGGGCCGCCCTTTTCCACATAGCCGCCGCGGCCGGTTCCGGGGGCCGGTCCCGGGTCCCTACCCTCGAAGGCGGCACACCACGGCAGAGGAAAGGAGCCCGGGCCATGGGCGGGACGTTGACGGCGGCGGAGGCGGCTGCCTGCGCCTCGCGCAGCTACGAGGTGCAGCAGCTGGCGGCCAGGGTCGAGGCCTGCGCACGGGAGGCGGACGCCGTGCTCGCCGGGCTGGCACGCCAGGAGCTCCAGGCGTGGCAATCCCCGGCCGGCCGCGCGTACCGGATCACCCTGGCGCTGCAGGCGGCAGCGCTGCGGCGCTGCCGGGACGGGCTCCAGGACGCTGCCGCGGCGGTCCTCCGGCACGCCGGTTCGGTGGCGTTGTCCTCCGGCACGCCGGGGTACTGATGACCGAGGTCACCCCGTCCGGCTCCGGTGAGGTTCCGCGGCCCTCGCCGCCGGCACCGGACGGAATGCTGCGGATCCGCGGCGGCCTCGGCGGCCTGAGCTTCCAGTTCGAGGAGCTGCTCGCCGGTGCGGCCGCCCTGGACGGGACGGTGCACCGGCTGTATGCGCTGGAAGCGGAGGCCGACGCAGTCCGGCGGGCGCTCTTCGACTACCAGTCCGACGCGTACAACAGCGGCAGCGGCGCCATCATCGCGGTGGGGGAGGCCGGGCGGGCCGTGGGCCGGGTGCGGGCCGAACTGGAGCGCATCGCGGGCCAGGTCCGGGCCAGCCACCGGGAGTACGAATTCACCGAGGCCCGGAACGCCCTGCTGCTCCGGATCGGGATCAGCGGCCCGGAGTTCGGCGCCGGGCTGCGGCTCTTCGAGCTGCCGGGGGTCCGTGACCAGGCCGAGGGCCACACGGCCGCGGCCGCCGGCGGCCTGGCCCTGCTGCTGGGCCTGACCCGGCCCGCGGGCGCCGCCGCGGCGGCGCTGGCCGGGTCCGGGGACGTCCGGCGCACCATCCGGGACCTGACCGCGGTGCCCGGAATGGGCCACCTCGCGCCCCGTCCGGTGCGGGTCGCCGGCAGCGACACCGCCGCGGCGGACGTCGACCTGACAGCCGCCGGCCTGCTCCGGCGGGCCGGCGCAGTCGGCCGGAACAGCGGCGACATCGAAGTCATCCGCGTCGACAGCGGCGCGCAACGGGCCTGGGTGGTCATTCTGCCCGGAACCCAGCTGGGCGGCCTGCCGTCGGGCACCAACCCGTTCGACGCGGCAGGGATCGCCGAGGGGCTCGGGTACGACTCCCGCGAAACGTGCGCGGCGGTGCGCCAGGCGCTGCGGGAGGCCGGCGCCCGGGCCGGCGAGCAACTCGCCGCCGTCGGGTACAGCCAGGGCGGTATCCACGCCATGAACCTGGCCCGGGACAAGGCGTTTCTGGCCGAGTTCGACCTGAAGTTCGTCCTCACCGCCGGTTCCCCGGTCGGCGGCATCACCCCCGGCCCCGGGATCGCCAGCCTGCACCTGGAGCACGAACACGACTGGGTGCCGGGGGCTGACGGGCGGCCCAACCCCGACACCAGGGACCGGGTGACGGTGACCCTGACCAATGAACTCGTCCTGCCGCCGCCGCAGGAGCTGGGGCTGGGCCCCGGCCACCGGCTCGAGAATTACGCAGCGGGCGCAGAGGCGGTCGCAGCCAGCGCCGACCCCTCGCTGCGGGCCTCGACCGCCGCGCTGGGGGCCGTGGTCGGGACGGGCGGGACCATGGCGGTGACCAGGTTTTCGCTCCGGCGCGACCCCGTGCCGGCCCAGGGCGTGCCCACGGCGCCCGGTCCCCTGCCCGGTTACACCGCCCCGGACACCGCCCCGGACCGAACCCCGCACGCAGCCGGCCGCGAGTCCCGAGACCGGGGCGGCGGGGCCGGTTAGGGGCGCCGGCCGCCGGGCAGCCGTCCGGCCACCAGCGAGACCAGGGTGATGATGATGGCCGCGAACACCGCGGTCCAGAAGAACGAGTCGATCGTGAAGTGCACCGGGGTGTAGGAGCTCAACCAGGAGGTGAGGAACAGCATGGCGGCGTTGATGACCACGGTGAACAGCCCCAGCGTCAGGATCGTGAGCGGCAGCGACAGCAGGCTGACCAGCGGCTTGACCAGCGCATTCACCAGACCGAAGATCAGGCCGATGAACAGATACGCCAGGATGATCCCGATCGTGTCGGTGCCCTGCGTGACACCGCTGTCGGCGACGGCCCCGGTGGTGGCCGAGGTGGAGATGTCCAGGCCGGGAAGGATCCAGCTGGCGATCCACAAGGCAAGGGCGTTGACGATGACCCGCACGAAGAGTGAGCGCATGGCCCCATGCTGTCACATCCCCCGGCCCGCCGGCAGGAGGGCGAAGTAGGCTAAGAGTCATGACTTCATCAGACATCCCGGCCGGGGGGATCCGCCCGCGTCCGGTCGTAGATCTCCTTCCGCGCTATGCCGCCGGCAAGCCGCCGGCTCCCGTCGAGGGGCTCACGAGCTACAAGCTCTCCTCCAACGAGAATCCGCTGCCGCCGATTCCTGCAGTGCAGCAGGCAATTGCCGCCCAGACCGACATCAACCGGTACCCGGACCCCCTGAGCAGCAAGCTGCGCGGCGCGCTCGCCGGCTTCCTTGACGTCCCGGCCGAGGACATCGTCACCGGCGGCGGCAGCCTGGGAGCGCTCAACCAGCTGCTGGCCACCTTTGCCGGCCAGAACGACGACGGCAAAGCCGACGAAGTGATCTACGCCTGGCGCTCCTTCGAGGCCTACCCCATCAGCGTCGGCCTCGCCGGCGCCCAGAGCGTGCAGATCCCGCTGACCGCCGACGGCCGGCACGACCTGGACGCCATGGCCGCCGCGGTGACGGCCCGCACCAAGGTGATCCTGCTGTGCACACCGAACAATCCCACCGGCCCGATCCTCACCACCGAGGAAACGGAACGATTCCTCGAGACCGTGCCCTCGGACATCGTGGTGGTGATCGACGAGGCCTACCAGGAGTTCGTCCGTGCCGACAACGCCGTCGACGGCATCGCGATGTACCGCAAATACCCGAACGTGGTCGTGCTCCGGACGTTCTCCAAAGCACACGGCCTCGCCGGCCTCCGCGTGGGTTACAGCGTGTCCCAGCCCGATCTGACCCAGCACCTGCGCGTCACGGCGACGCCGTTCGCGGTCTCCCAGATCGCCGAAGCGGCGGCGGTGGCCTCGCTGGAGCACTTCGACCAGGTTGTAGAAAGGGTACAAAGCCTGGTCGACGAACGGGACCGCGTGACCTCCGGGCTGCGGGAGCTGGGCTGGGCCGTCCCGGACGCCCAGGGCAACTTCGTCTGGCTCAACCTGGGCGCGGACACTGCGGAATTTGCTGCGCTGGCGGGCGAGCGTGCGCTGTCGGTCCGCGCCTTCGGCGACGAGGGAGTGCGGGTTAGCATCGGCGAACCCGAGGCCAATACGCGCTTCCTCGAGTTGTGTGCGATGTATACAAAACCGCCCCGGCGTTCCTAGCGCTTAACACGACGCCCGCCCGGCGGACGCTGCGGCTAAAGTAAGGACGAGTAAGCCAAAGATATGCCCGCACCGGAATGTATTCCGGAGTCGGCATATATCCCAGCGATGGCGGCGCATTCGGATGCGCAGGCAAGGAGACGGTATGGGCGCTACACATCTGCCCGCTACCGAGTTCGACGGAACCGGCGTGGACGACCAGCTCGAGGCGCAGGCCGAGGCCGTGCTGGGGGATCCCGACGTGCCCATGGTGCAACTGCTGCGCCCCGACGGCACCCTGGGCACGGACCCGGTGTTCTCCGCCTACGCGGAGCGCCTCGACGCCGGCAAGCTGCGCGGCTTCTACGCCGACATGGCCAAGATCCGCCGCTTCGACGTCGAGGCAACAGCGCTGCAGCGCCAGGGCCAGCTGGCCCTGTGGGTCCCGCTCACCGGCCAGGAGGCGGCCCAGATCGGATCCGGCCGGGCCAGCCAGCCGCAGGACTACATCTTCCCCACCTACCGGGAACACGGAGTCGCGCTGACCCGCGACGTGGACCTGGCCGAGTTGCTGCGCCAGTTCCGCGGCGTGTCCAATGGCGGCTGGAACCCCAAGGACACCAACTTCCACCTCTACACCCTCGTCCTGGCCGCCCAGACGCCGCACGCCGTCGGCTACGCCATGGGCATCCAGCGCGACCAGAAGCGCGCCGCGGCGGCCGGGCCGGACGCCGCACGGCAGCCCAAGGCCGCCGTCATGGTGTACTTCGGCGACGGGGCCAGCTCCGAGGGCGACGTCCACGAGTCGATGGTCTTTGCGTCCTCGTTCAACGCCCCCGTGGTGTTCTTCTGCCAGAACAACCACTGGGCAATCTCCGTGCCCACCGCGGTCCAGACCCGCATCCCGCTGTCCAACCGGGCCAAGGGCTACGGCTTTCCGGGCATCCGGGTCGACGGCAATGACGTCATTGCCGTGCATGCCGTCACGGAATGGGCCCTCGAGCGGGCCCGGGAGGGCAAGAGCCCCGTCCTGATCGAGGCCTTCACCTACCGCGTGGGGGCCCACACCACCGCGGACGATCCCACGAAATACCGCGGCTCGGACGAGGAAGCGCAGTGGCGGGCGAAAGACCCCCTGGAGCGGCTGGAGAAATACCTCCGCGCCGAGGGACTCGCCGACGACGCCTTCTTCGACCAGGTCAAGGCCGACGGCGACGACCTCGCAGCCTATGTGCGCCGGACCATCCACGACCTCGGCTCCCCGGATATCCGGACAGCCTTCGCCAACACCTACGCCGAGGCGCACCCGCTGGTGGCCGAGGAGTTGGCGTGGTTCGAGGAGTACAGCGCAGGCTTCGAGCCGGACGCCGGCCAGGGGGCCGACGCGGGACAGCACGACACGGACGGAGCAGTGCGGCGATGACCACGATGACCATTGCCAGGGCCATCAACGAGGGCCTGCGGGCGACGCTCACCAACGATTCCCGCACCCTGCTGATGGGTGAGGACATCGGCCCGCTGGGCGGCGTCTACCGCGTCACCGACGGACTGATCGGCGAATTCGGGGCGGACCGCGTGGTGGATACCCCGCTGGCCGAGTCCGGGATCATCGGCACCGCGATCGGCCTTGCGCTCAGCGGCTACCGGCCGGTCTGCGAGATCCAGTTCGACGGTTTCGTCTTTCCGGGCTTCAACCAGATCACCACGCAGCTGGCCAAGATGCATTCGCGCAGCAACGGCAACCTCACCGTCCCGGTCGTCATCCGCATCCCGTACGGCGGCGGCATCGGGTCGATCGAACACCACTCAGAGTCGCCCGAGGCGCTGTTCGCCCACACGGCCGGGCTCCGGATCATCACGCCGTCGAACCCGCACGACGCCTACTGGATGATCCAGCAGGCCGTCGAGTGCCTGGACCCGGTGATCGTCTTCGAACCGAAGCGCCGCTACTGGCTCAAGGGCGACGTGGACACCGCATCGCCGGGCGCCTCCGCGGACCCGTTCAAGGCCCACGTGCTGCGGGCCGGAACGGACGCCACCGTTGTGGCCTACGGCCCGCTGGTTCCGGTCGCCCTGGCCGCTGCTGCCGCGGCGGCGGAGGACGGCCACAGCGTCGAGGTGATCGACCTGCGCTCGATTTCGCCGATCGACTTCGACACCGTGACCGCTTCGGTGCAGAAGACCGGGCGGCTCATCGTGGCGCACGAGGCCCCGACCTTCGGCGGGATCGGCGGAGAGATCGCGGCGCGGGTCAGCGAGCGGGCCTTCCACTCGCTCGAGTCCCCGGTCATCCGCGTCGGCGGCTTCCACATGCCCTATCCGGTGGCCAAGGTGGAGGAAGACTACCTGCCGGACATCGACCGCATTCTTGAGGCGCTGGAACGCGCCCTCGCTTACTGACGGGGAGCCCCATGACCGTGAACAAGTTCAACCTTCCCGACGTGGGCGAAGGCCTTACCGAGGCTGAAATCGTCTCCTGGAAGGTCAAGGCCGGCGACACCGTGGCGGTCAACGACGTGCTCTGCGAAATCGAGACGGCCAAATCCCTCGTCGAGCTTCCCTCGCCCTACGCCGGAACCGTCACCGAACTGCTGGTGCCCGAGGGAGTGACGGTCGACGTCGGGACACCGATCATCAGCGTCTCCGACGCGGGCCCCGGGGCCCCGGCTCCCGCCGCCGCGCCGGCAGCCACCCCTGCGCCGCAAGCAGCGCAGCCGGAGGCAGGGGAACCGGCCGCGCCGGAACCGGCGCCCATGTACGGGAAGCTTGAGCCGGGCACTGCCGAGCCTGTTGAGGCTGGCGGGCCCCCGGCCGGTGGCCCGCTGGTCGGGTCCGGACCCAAGGCCGACGCCGTCAAGCGCCGGCGCCGGGTCTCCGCCCCCGCTGCACCGGCCGCGGCGGCCAGCGTCGCGCCGTCGGCCGAACCGGTCGAAAGCCACGACATCTGGATCGATCCGGACGCGGTCGCCCGCGCGGAGAGGCCTGCGCCGGCTCCGGCCGGGACCCCCGAGGGGACCCTGGACCAGCGCCCCACCCTGGGCGGCGCCATCAGCGGACTCGTCAACCGGGTGTTGGCCAAGCCGCCGGTCCGCAAAATCGCCCGGGATCTCGGCATCGACCTGGCCGACGTCGTCCCCACCGGCGCCCGCGGCGAGGTCACCCGCGAGGACCTGGTGAGCTACCAGGCCCAGCGTGACGCCGAGGTGGACCGGGCGGACTCGTTCTGGGGCAAGACCGGCCGCCCCCAGGATCAGCGGATTGAACGCATCCCGGTCAAGGGGGTCCGCAAGGCCACCGCGCGGGCCATGGTGGAGTCCGCGTTCGCGGCCCCGCACGTGAGCATCTTCGTGGACGTGGACGCCAGCCGGACCATGGAATTCGTCAAGCGGCTCAAGGCCTCCCGCGATTTCGAGGGCATCAAGGTCTCGCCGCTGCTGATCCTGGCCAAGGCGGTAATCTGGGCCGCGGCCCGCAACCCCAGCGTCAACGCCAGCTGGGTGGACGCCGAAGACGGCAGCGACTCCGCCGAGATCCACGTCAAGCACTTCATGAACCTGGGCATTGCCGCGGCCACGCCCCGCGGCCTGATGGTGCCAAACATCAAGAACGCCCAGGACCTCTCGCTCAAGGAGCTTGCCCTCGCGCTCAACGAGCTCGCGACCACCGCGCGGGCCGGCAAGACCCAGCCCGCGCAGATGCAGGGCGGCACGCTGACGGTCACCAACATCGGCGCCCTCGGCATCGATACCGGCACGCCCATCATCAACCCGGGCGAGGTCGCGATCGTCGCCTTCGGGACGATCAAGCAGAAACCCTGGGTCCTCGACGGCGAGGTGATTCCGCGCTGGATTACCACCCTGGGCGGTTCCTTCGACCACCGCGTGGTGGACGGGGATCTGTCCGCCCGCTTCATGGCGGACGTCGCCTCCATCCTGGAAGAGCCCGCCCTGCTGCTGGACTAGCCGGGCCGGGCCCCGTGCCGCCCGAACGTTCCAGCCCAGTTACTCCTGCCCGGACCGTCCCGCGCCCGCGCCGTTACAAGGGTTTCCGGGCGAATGCCGGCCGCAGGCGCGCAGTAACTGGGCGGGAACGTCCGCAAGGGCAGGAGGCTGCCGGGGGAGGGCGCGCAGTAACTGGGCGGGAGCGTCCGCCCAGGGCAGGAGGAGCCGGGCCGGACTAGCTGCCGGCGTAGGCGGAGAGCAGTTCGGTGACGCCCGGGCCGCCGGCCCACCCGGCGGCGGCAACGGCAGCGGCGAAAGCCAGCCCGGCAAAGCCAAAGCTCGCCGCGGTGACCGTGCTCAGGAACTTCCAGTCCTCGCGCAGGATGCTGCGCACCGTGTCGGGCATCCGCAGCGAGGGGGAAATCAGGTTGGGGGCGCTGTCCACCGAACCGTCGTCGAGGTACGCGACCACACGGCCGGCGGCGCGGTCGACCCGCATCGTACTGATGTGGTTGCCGTGGCGGGCAAGCAGGATGTCGTGGCCAACGAGCTGGCGGCGCTGAAGAGCGGGCATGGGTGTCTCCCGGGAGGTGGTGCGGATAGGGCTGTCCGCGCCATCGGGGGCACCTCCAATTTTATCGTCCGGCCCCGGGCGCACGCCCCAAAACCCGGGTGAGACTGCGCACCAGCCGGCGTGACGGCGGTCAACCCGGGCGGCTCCTGTCGGTGCACGGAACGCGGCGCTAGAGTTGCACCAGCCGCCGCCACGACGACGGACGCCGATCAAAGGAGATTCTGCGTGTTCTCGAGCCCGTTCCCCGCCGTCGATATACCCGACGTCAGCATCTATGAGTACCTCTTCGGCGGCCTGCAGGAGGAAGACCTGGGCCGGATCGCCGTCGTTGACGGCACCAGCGGGGCCGAGACCAGCTATCGCGAACTCCGCGACCGGATCAACGCCCTCGCCGGTGCGGTTGCCGCCGAGGGCCTGGGTGTGGGCGGGGTTGCGGCCATCCTGTGCCCGAACACGCCCGCCTTCACCGTCGTCTTCCACGGCCTGCTGCGGGCCGGCGCCACCGTCACACCGATCAATTCGCTCTACACGGCGGACGAGATCGAAAAGCAGCTCACGGACGCCGGCGCCGGCTGGCTGTTCACGGTGTCCGCCCTGCTGCCGGCCGCCCGTGGAGCGGCAGGCCGGGTCGGGATCCCCGCGGACCGGCTGGTGGTGCTCGACGGCGCCGAGGGCCACCCGTCGCTGGCGGACCTGCTCGGCGCCGGCGTGCCCGCCCCGGACGTCAGCTTCGACCCGGCCACCCACGTCGCGGTACTGCCCTACTCGTCCGGGACCACCGGGCGGCCCAAAGGGGTGATGCTCAGCCACCGGAACCTCGTTGCGAACGTGGAGCAATCGCGCGGCCTGCTCAAGGTACGGCCCGAGGACCGGCTGCTGGCGCTGCTGCCCTTCTTCCACATCTACGGCCTGACCGTGCTGCTGGACCTGGCGCTCCGCGAACGCGCCTGCCTGGTCACAATGCCCAAGTTCGACCTCGCCGAGTTCCTGCGCATCGTGCAGGACCACAAGTGCAGCTACCTCTTCATCGCCCCGCCCGTGGCAGTGGCCCTCTCCAAGCACCCCCTGGTGGCCGAATACGACCTCGGCTCCGTGCACACGACCTTGTCCGGCGCCGCCCCGCTGGACGGAGAGCTGGGCGCGCGGCTGGCCGAGCGCCTGGGCTGCCGGGTGCTGCAGGGCTACGGGATGACCGAGATGAGCCCGGTCTCGCACCTGATTCCGGTGGACGCCACGGACGTGCCGGTCAGTTCCGTCGGCTACACCGTCCCCAACATGGAGTGCCGGCTGGTGGACCCGGCCACGGGGGAGGAGATCCAGGTCCCGGCCGAGGGAACCAGCGCCGCAGGCCACCTGTTGTGCCGCGGTCCCAACGTGATGCTGGGGTACCTCAACCGGCCCGATGACACCGCGGACACGCTGGACGCCGACGGCTTCCTGCACACCGGGGACATCGCCACGGTGCGCGCGGACGGCGTGGTCTCGATCGTGGACCGGCTCAAGGAGCTGATCAAGTACAAGGGGTACCAGATCGCCCCGGCCGAACTGGAAGCCCTCCTGCTCACCCACCCCGGCATCGCCGACGCGGCGGTAATCGGTACCTCCGACGCCGACGGCCAGGAGGTGCCGATGGCCTTCGTGGTGCGCCAGCCGGGACCCGCGGGGGAGGCGCTGGACGAGGCAGCGGTCGGGGAGTTCGTGGCCTCGAAGGTGGCACCCTTCAAGAAGATCCGCCGCGTCGAGTTCATCGACGCCGTGCCGAAATCCGCCTCCGGCAAGATCCTGCGCCGGATGCTCAAGGTGGCCCAGCCGGCGCAGCCGGGGGCCTAGCCGCCGGCCAGCCGCCGAGCAGCCGCCGCCGGCCCGCAGCGGCCCCGCCGCCGGCTAAGCCGGGCTGTCGGTCTTGGCGATGTAGACGTCGCAGGGGGCGTTGTGGGCGACGCTGTTCGCAACGCTCCCGAGGACCCGGCCTAGGCCGCGCATGCGGCGGTTGCCGACGACGATCAGCTGCGCGCCGGAGCGCTCCGCCTCCTGGATCAGCGCCTCGGCGGGCTTGCCCCGGGCGGCGGCGTAGGTGACGTTCAGCTCCGCCGTGCGCAGGCTCTCGGCGACGCCCTTGGCGACTTTCTCGGCGTCGCCGGCGTCGGAGACAATCCACCGGTCGCTGCCGCTGCCGTAGACCTCGGTCCGGTCGCTGTCGAACGCGCTGACCACGTGCAGGGTCGCGCCAAGCGACGCAGCGAGGTCCCGGGCCGTGTGGGCCGCCTTCAGGGCAGTCTCACTGCCGTCGACGCCGACAACGATGATTCCGGTCATGGGGTGCTCCTCTGGTCAGGTCCGGTGCGGACCGCGGCAATGCTTCAGGCTACAACGCCGCGATGGCTTCCCGCAGTACCGGCGCCAGGCGGCGGATGCCCTCCTCGATCGCCTCCGGCGGCATGGCGCTGTAGGCCAGCCGCAGCTTGTTGGAGGGCTCGTCGGAATGCGTGAACGCGGCTCCGGGAATGAACACGACGCCCGCGTCGATGGCCTTCTGCAGCAGCGGATACGTGTCCACCCCCTCGGGAAGGGTGACCCAGACAAAGAATCCACCCTCGGGGCGGGTCCAGCTCAGCCCCTCCGGCATGTACTGCTGGAGCGCGGCGAGCATGGCCTCGCAGCGTTCCCGGTACAGCTTCCGATAGGTCCCGATCTGGCCCAGCCAGTCGTAGTCGCGCAGGTAAGCCGAGACCAGCATCTGGTTCAGCGTCGGCGGGCACAGGGTGACGGCCTCCGCGGCCAGGTAGTACCGCCGCTGCAGGTGGGCCGGGACCAGCGCCCAGCCGATCCGCAGCCCGGGGGCGAAAATCTTGGAGAACGAGCCCATGTAGATGACGTCGTCCGGGTTTCCGGCCCGCAGCGGGGTCAGCGGGTTCCCGTCGAAGCGCAACAGGCCGTAAGGATTGTCCTCCAGCACCAAGATATTCGCTTTCCGGCATATATCGACGACCTGCTGGCGCCGCTCCGGGGCGAGGGTGATGCCCGACGGGTTGTTGAAGCTGGGGATGGTGTAGAGGAACTTGATGGTCTTGCCCGCGGTCTGGAGGGCGGCGATCTTGGCTTCCAGGAGGTCCGGGATGATGCCGTGCTCATCCATCGCCACGGCGCCGACCTCGACCTGGTAGGCCTCGAAGGTGTTCAGTGCCCCGACGTAGGTGGGGTCTTCCACCAGGACGACGTCGCCAGGGTTGCAGAAAACCTTGGTGGCGATGTCCTGCGCGGACTGCGACCCGGCGGTGATGACAACGTTTTCGGGCTTGGCGTCCAGGATGCCCTCGGCTGCCATGACTTCGCAGATCTGCTTGCGGAGCTCCTCGGTGCCCTGGCCGCCGCCGTACTGGAGGGCGGTCAGGCCCTCTTCGGCGATGATCTTCGCGGCCGACTCGGCCAGGCGGCCCAGCGGCAGCGACTGCAGGTAAGGGCTGCCGCCGGCGAGGGAAACCAGGCCGGGACGGAGGGAGATGTCGAAGACATCCCGCACGGCAGACTGCTTGATATTTGCTGCGCGCTCCGAGAAAAGCCTCTCGTGGCGGTGGGCGGACGTAGCCGCACGTTCGATCGCGTCAATTGCCTCTGCCGGAAGAACTTCTTCGGCCGCATCAAGTGTTTCGTGGGTCACAGTCCAAGGGTACAGGCCCAGTTGTTAGAGGGAAAACTTTTGTTCACAAGTCCGCCGTTCACCGGTTTGCGGAGACGCAAGTGCCCCGGCAGCGGACGGCTACCGGGGCACTTGCGTCGAGTTCGGCGGTTAGGCCGCCTGGGTCCGGGCTTCCGCAAGGGCATCGAAGACGCCCTTGATCTGCTCCACGACCTCGGCGTCGTCCTTCGGGTGCACCTCGGCGAAGCGGACCATGGAGCCGGGAACGGCGAGCTTGGCGTCCTCCAGCACCCGGGCGCCCGCGATGCCGGCAGCCTTGCGGGCCTCATCCTGGGCCCAGACGCCGCCGTACTGGCCGAACGCGGTGCCGACGACGGCGGTCGGCTTGTCCTTGAGCGCGCCGGCGCCGAAGGGGCGGGACAGCCAGTCGATGGCGTTCTTCAGCGGTGCGGGAACGGTGCCGTTGTACTCGGGGGTGACCAGCAGCAGGGCGTCGGCGCTGCTCGCGGCGGCGCGGAGGGCGGCGGCGGCCGCCGGCACCTGGCCTTCGACGTCGATGTCCTCGTTGTAGAACGGGATGTTGCCGAGGCTCTCATGGATCACGACGTCCACCTGCTCGGGGGCGTTGAGCTGGATGGCTTCGGCCAGCTGCTGGTTCGTCGAACCGGCCCGCAGGCTGCCGACGAGGGTGAGGACGGTCTTGGTGGTCATGGAATCTCCTTGCTGCGCGCCGCACGAAGACCGGCGGCTGGACGTTCTGGGGGGCTTGTTCAGCCCTTCACCGGATATAAACGGACTGCGGTCCGTTTCTTATTCCCGCTGGCTACAATGGCCCGTGTGAGCCTTATCCCAGTCCAGCCCGGCGGCCCCGGCGGCCCCGGCGGCCCCGTGGCCGAGTCCGAGCGCAGCGACGCCGCCAGGAACCGGGCGCTGCTGCTGAGCGCCGCACGCGAACTGGTTGAAGAAGCCGGCGCCGACGGGCTCACGATGGCCAGCCTCGCGGCGCGAGCCGGGGTGGGAAAGGGCACCGTCTTCCGCCGCTTCGGCAGCCGGGCGGGGCTGATGCTGGCCCTGCTCAGCGATGCCGAGGCCGGATTCCAGGGCCGGTTCATGTTCGGCCCGCCGCCGCTCGGGCCGGGAGCCCCGCCGCTGGCGCGACTCACCGCCTTTGGTGCGGAGCGCATCACCTGGGTGCTCGAATACGGCGAGCTGGCCCGCGCGGCCGATGCCTCCGCCCACAACAGGTTCGATGTGCCGGCAGCCGTGCTCTGGCACCGCCACCTGGAGATGCTGCTCCGGGAAGCCGGGGTGACGGCGGACCCGTGGCTGATGGCCGGGGCCCTGAGCGTGACGCTGGAACCGGAGCGGATCCTGCACTCCGTGCGCGTCCACGGGGTCTCCCCGGAGCGCCTCGCCGAGTCCTGGCGCGAGCTTGTCACCAGGGTCGTGCGGGGCGGCTAAAAATAGCCGATTCGGCGCCCGGTGCCAAGTCAAATCAATTCACCTGAGTTATTCATAACGATCTGGTAGTAGACCACCCATTTCGCGCCGCTTGGTGCGTCTTCCGGAAATACCTATGTGGTAGTTTCCTCTGGAATGTGACCCGCAACATAGTCCATCAGGGCTCGCCGAAAGGCATGCGGGCGGCCAGGCACCCGCTGGCCTTGATCCCCGATCGGCAGCGGAAAACCCCCTGCCTGCGGGGGGACAACGGAAGGATCCATGCTGTGAATGTTGTACCGACCCCGGCGCGCGGCCAGGCAGGCCCGGCCCGACCGGCGGCGCCCGGCGCCGTAACCGCCACGGCGATCCTGAACTAGCATGCTCCGTTATCTGGCCAAGCGTGCCGTCACTTATGCGTTCATGATCTTCCTGACCACCAGCGCCGGGTACTTCCTGGCGGTGACCAGCCTCCAGCCCGCACTGCTGGAGCAGGAGAAGATTCCGCGGCCGACGCCCGAACAGATCGCCAACTCCTTCCGGCTCAAGGGCCTGGACCCCGCGCTGAGCCCGTGGGAACGCTACGTTGACTGGCTCACCGGGATCGTCACCCGGTGGGACTGGGGCCGGAGCCCGAACGGCGCCTTCGTCAATGCCGAGTTCGGCGACCGGGTGTGGATCTCCACCCGCCTGTTCCTGGCCTCGATCATCCTGACCCTGATCATCGGCGTCGCCCTCGGCGTCTACACCGCGGCACGGCAGTACAAGTTCTCCGACCGCGCCATCACCTCCTACAGCTACCTCGTCTACATCGTGCCGGCGCCGATCGCGTACTTCCTGGTCCAGCTCGGCGCCATCAACATCAACGAGACGGTGGGGGAACGCATCTTCTTCGTCACCGGCATCTCCACCCCGGGGCTCGACGGCGGCGGCTGGGCCCAGTTCGTCGACATGCTCGCCCACTACGCTGTCCCCACCTTCGCCATCACGATCGTCGGCTGGGGTGCCTACCAGATCGCGCAGCGGCAATACCTGCTGGACAACGTCAATGCCGACTTCGTCCGCACCGCCCGCGCCAAGGGCCTGACCCGCAACCAGGCCATCACCCGCCACGCCCTGCGCGTGTCGTTCATTCCGGTGGCGCAGAGCATCGCGTTCACCATCCCGGCCATCTTCGCCGGCGGCTTCTTCGCCGAAAAGATCTTCGCCTGGCACGGCGTCGGGTCCTGGAGCATCGACGCGATCGCCCTGCAGGACGTCAACGCGGCCACGGCAACGCTCGCCTACGGCTCCGTGATCTTCGCGATCGGGGCCATCCTCGCCGACTTCGCCACCACCCTTGTCGACCCGAGAGTGCGGGTGCAGTAGCCATGACCAACCTGAACGCCATCGATCCGGCCGCCGTCGCCGAAGAAGCCAAAATCGAGAACGACGACGTCGTCATCGCCAAGTCAACGATCATCCTGCGGCGCTTCCTGCGGAACAAGACAGCGGTGACCGGTCTGGTGATCTTCCTGCTGCTGACCGTGCTGTCCCTGGTCGGCGGCGCCTTCTCCAGCTGGGACAAGGAGACCATCGACCCCTTCAACATCGGCGTCGGCCCCTCGGGCGAACACCTGCTGGGCACCTCGCAGGCCGGCATCGACCTGTACGCCCTGACCGTGGAGGGCACCCGCGTCTCCATCCTGATCGGCGTGGTTGTCGGCCTCGTCTCCGTCCTGATCGCCGCGGTCTACGGCTGCACCATGGCCTATTTCGGCGGCAAGGTCGACAAGGTCATGCTCTTCATCCTCGAGGCCTTGATCATGATGCCGGCCCTGCTGGTCGTCGCCGTGGCCACCAGCGGCGGCGGCAACGGGCTCAAGCAGAACCTGCCCAGCTGGCTGCTGCTGATCATCGTCCTGCTGATCTTCAACTGGATGGGAACCGCCCGCCTGATCCGCTCGCTCTCGATGTCGCTGATGCAGCGGGACTTCGTGAAATCCGCCCAGTACATGGGCGTCCCCGCCCGGCGCATCGTCTGGCGCCACCTGGTGCCGAACATCGGCTCCCTGCTGGTGCTCGACATCACCCGCGGCGTGACCGGCGCCATCCTCGCCGAGGTAGCGTTCTCCTTCATCGGCATCGGCATCAAGGTCCCGGACGTGAGCCTGGGCGTGCTGATCGGCCAGGCCACCTCCCAGGTCTCCACCTTCCCGTGGATGTTCTGGGTGCCGCTGACCGTGATGTTCCTGCTGACCGGGTCGCTGGCCATGATGAACGACGGGCTCCGGGACGCGTTCGACCCCAGCTCCAGCTCGATCGGCAGCGCCCGGAAGAAGAACGCCGGCCGGCCAGGCAGGGCAAACGGCAGGAAAGCCGCCGCCGCAACTGCCGCCGGCGCCACCACGGAGACCGCAAAGAAGATGACCCCATGAGCAGCGATACCACCGCCACCGACCTCAGCACCGCCGAGCGGCTGCACGTCGCCGGACTGCACACCGCCTACGCGGATGCCCCTGCCGGGGCCGTCCTCTCCGTCCGGGACCTGAACGTCCGCTTCAACACCGAAAACGGTGTGGTGCACGCGGTCCGGGGCGTCGACTTCGACCTGATGCCGGGCAAGACCCTCGGCATCGTCGGCGAATCCGGCTCCGGCAAGTCCGTGACCTCGATGGCCATCATGGGCCTGCTGCCGGAAACCGCCGAGGTGACCGGCTCGGTCCGGCTCAAGGACACCGAACTGCTGGGCCTCAGTGACAAGGCGATGTGCCGCTTCCGCGGCAACGACATGGCCATGGTCTTCCAGGATCCGCTGTCCTCACTGACCCCGGTCTACACCGTGGGCACCCAGATCATCGAAGCCCTCACGGTGCACAACCCGACCATGAGCAAGCAGGCCAAGGAAGCGCGCGCCGTCGAACTCCTGGCCATGGTGGGGATCCCCAGCCCCAAGGACCGGCTCAAGGCCTTCCCGCACGAGTTCTCCGGCGGCATGCGCCAGCGCGTGATGATCGCGATCGCGATCGCCAACAACCCCCGGGTACTGATCGCCGATGAGCCGACGACGGCGCTCGACGTCACCATCCAGGCGCAGGTGCTGGAGGTGCTGCACACCGCGCAGGAGGAAACCGGGGCCGCCGTCGTCATGATCACGCACGACCTGGGCGTGGTGGCCGGCATGGCCGACGACATCATGGTCATGTACGCCGGCCGCCCGGTCGAAACCGGCAGCGTCGATGACATCTACTACAACGCCCGGATGCCCTACACCATGGGCCTGCTGGGCGCCGTCCCGCGGGTGGACGTGGCCGAGAAGAACTCGCTCGTGCCGATCGAGGGCATGCCGCCGAACCTGATCCATACCCCCACCGGCTGCTCTTTCGCCCCGCGCTGCCCGCTGGCCAGCGAAGCCTGCCTGCACGGCGAACCGGACCTCCGGGCGGTCGCCGGCACCGGCGGGGGAACCCTGGAACACCGCGCCGCCTGCATCAAGAGC
Source organism: Arthrobacter sp. Hor0625 (assembly GCF_052567525.1). NCBI lineage: Bacteria > Bacillati > Actinomycetota > Actinomycetes > Micrococcales > Micrococcaceae > Arthrobacter > Arthrobacter sp. Hor0625. The sequence goes on from NZ_CP199586.1 coordinate 1,425,948, forward strand.
GACTCCCTCGGCGGCAACGTGGACGTCCACGAAATCTTCCGGGCCCCGGAGCTGCCGGTGTCCCGCTTCGACGCCGTCCCCCGTGCCGAACGCACGACGGTCCTGGAACTCACCGACGTCAAGAAGCACTTCCCGCTGATGAAGGGCGCCCTGATCAAGCGCAAGATCGGCACGGTCAAAGCCGTGGACGGGCTCAGCTTCGACATCCGCGAAGGCGAGTGCTTCTCGATCGTGGGGGAGTCCGGCTGCGGCAAAACCACCACGCTGCTGGAGATCATGGAGTTCCACCGCGACCAGGACGGCGAGGTGAAGATCGGCGGGCTGAGCAACAAGGCCGCCTCCGACGCCAAAACCAAAGCCGCCATGCGCCGCGAACTGCAGATGGTGTTCCAGGACCCCACCGGAGCCCTGGACCCGCGCTTCACCGTCTACGAGGTGCTGGCCGAACCGCTGGAGAACTCCGGCATGGCCAAGCCGGCGATCCGGAAGCGGATCATGGAGCTGATGGAACTCGTGGGCCTCCAGCCGGACCACGTCAACCGCTTCCCCAACCAGTTCTCCGGCGGCCAGCGCCAGCGCATCGGCATCGCCCGGGCCCTGGCGGTCAACCCCAAACTGGTGGTCCTCGATGAGCCGGTGTCCGCCCTCGACGTCTCGGTCCAGGCCGGGGTCATCAACCTGCTCGACAAGCTCCGCGCCGAACTCGGGCTCAGCTACCTCATGGTGGCCCACGACCTGTCCGTCGTGCGGCACATCTCCAACCGGGTGGCCGTCATGTACCTGGGCAAGATCGTCGAGATCGGCGACGTCGACGAGGTCTTCGACAACCCCCGCCACCCCTACACCCGGGCGCTGCTCTCCGCGATTCCGGTCCCGGACCCGCACCTGGAACGCACCCGCGAACGCATCATCCTCGAAGGCGACCTGCCGTCTCCGCTGGATGCCCCGAAGGGCTGCAACTTCGCGACCCGCTGCCCGGTCTTCGCCGCCCTGCCCGCCGCCAAGCAGGAAAAATGCCTGAGCCTGGAGCCGCCGCTGGAAAGCGCCGCGGCACCTGCGGCACCCGCCGCGGCACCTGCCGGCCCGACGTCGGGCCCCACTGACCAGCAATTCGCCTGCTTCTATCCGGACGGCGAACTGGACGCGGACCTGTTGGTTGTCCACGAGTCCCTCTGACCCACCACACCGCACCTGAACGACAAACTCGTACAAAAATGAAGGGGAACATCATGAAGAATCTGACCAAGATCGGCGGGGTGGCCGCCGTCGCGGCAGCCCTCGCGCTGACCGGCTGCGGCGGAGGCGGGGCCACCACCACCGCCGAAAGCGCCAAGGCCCAGGACGCCTCGGGCGACCTCAGCAAGCTCGTCAGCGTCAACGCCAAGAAGGCCGACGAACTCAAGCAGGGCGGCACCGTGACCCTGCCGGTCGGCAACATCGGTCCGGACTTCAACGGCTACTCCAACGCGGGCAACTCGGCGGACAACACCGAACTGCACTACCCGATCGATGAGGCCGGCTACGTTGGCTGCTGGAAGCTCGACTTCGACGGCACCGCCAACCTGAACAAGAACTTCTGCGAGGACTTCAAGAGCGAAGTCAAGGATGGCAAGCAGACCATCACCATCAAGATCAACCCGAAGGCCGTGTACAACGATGGCACCCCCATCAACGCCGAAACCTTCGTGAACACCTGGAAGATGCTCAACGGCAAGAACAAGGACATCGACATCGTCTCGTCCGGCGCCTACGAGTTCATCGACTCCGTCAAGGCAGGCAGCAGCGACAAGGAAGTCGTTGCCACCACCACCCAGCCGGTCTACCCGCTGAGCGACATCTTCGGCGGCTTCATTCCGCAGGCCGTCAACACCCCGGAGATCTTCAACACCGGGTTCTCCGGCGAGATGCACCCGGAGTGGATGGCCGGCCCGTTCAAGGTGGAGAAGTTCGACTCCGCCGCGAAGACCGTCACCATGGTCCCGAACGACAAGTGGTGGGGCGAAAAGCCGGTCCTGGAAAAGGTCGTTTTCCGCCAGCTTGAGGCCAGCGCCGAGATCGCCGCGTTCAAGAACGGCGAAATCGATATGGCTGACGGCCGTACGCTCACCAAGTACAAGCAGCTCGAAGGCACCAAGAACTCCGAGGTCCGCCGTGGCCAGCGCCTGTTCGCCGGCGGCCTGAACCTCAACGCCCAGAAGGCGCCGCTGACCGACGTCGCGGTCCGCAAGGCCATCTTCACCGCTGTTGACCGTCCGGCCGTGCGTGCCGTGCGCTTCGGCGGCCTGAACTGGGAAGAGGAGAGCTCGGGATCGATGATGCTGATGCCGTTCTCCAAGTACTACCAGGACAACTACCCCGTCACCGAAGCCGGTGCCGAGCAGGCCAAGAAGGTCCTGACCGAGGCCGGTTACGCTCCTAACGCCAAGGGCATCATGGAGAAGGACGGCAAGCCGGTCTCCTTCAAGATCACCAACTTCGGCGATGACCCGACCTCGCTCGCCACGGTCCAGACGCTGCAGAAGCAGCTCCAGGCCGCCGGCATGGAGGTCGGCATCGACCAGCGCGGCGACGCCGACTTCGGCAAGGTCCTGGGCAGCCGCGACTTCCAGCTGACCATCAGCGGCTACACCGTCGGCTCGGACGCCACCTCCGGCGTGAAGCAGTTCTACGATTCCAAGACCAACGAAAACGGCCTCGGCGACGCGGAACTGGACAAGGCCATCAAGGACCTCGCCTCCATCCAGGACGACGCCGAGCGCAACAAGGCGGCCATGGAGGTCGAAAAGAAGCACATGGCGAAGTACTACTCCATGGGTGTCATCATGAACGGCCCGCAGATCTACTTCGCCCGCACGGGCCTCGCCAACTACGGCGCGTCCCTGTTCCAGACCCCGGACTGGAGCCTGGTGGGCTGGCAGAAGTAACGCTCCCTCACGTATAGCGGCTTTTCAGGCGGCGCTCCCTCACATCGTGGGGGAGCGTCGCCTGAATTGTTTCCGGAGCTGGGGGAGCGTCGGGCGGGTAGCGTGGAGCAATGACCTCCGAACCCGCCCGCTCCGCCTCCGCCCCCGCGGCCCCGGCCCCTATCCGCACCGCCGTCGCCGGCTACGGGCTCTCCGGCAGCGTGTTCCACGCGCCGCTGATCGCCGCCAACCCGGCTTTCTCCCTCGACATGATCGCCACCTCCGACGCCGGGCGGAAAGCGGCGGCGGCCGCCGCCCACCCGGACGCCCGGCTCGTGGACACCCCGGCCCAGCTCCTGGACCTGGCGGAAGGCCTGGACCTGATCGTGCTCGGCACCCCGCCGGCCACGCACTACCCGCTCGCGAAGGCCGCGCTGGAGGCGGGCCTGGACGTCGTCGTCGACAAACCCTTCACCGTGCGCAGCGCCGAGGGGCAGGAACTGATGGAGCTCGCCGGCCGGCTGGGGCGGGTTCTCACCGTCTTCCAGAACCGGCGCTGGGACGGGGATTTCCTGACCGTCCGCGGCCTGCTGGAGAGCGGCGCGGTGGGCACGGTCAGCCGTTTCGAGTCACGCTTCGAGCGCTGGTCCCCGGCCGTGACGAAGGCATGGAAGGCGGCGGCCACGGCGGGCGACGGCGGCGGGGTGCTGTTCGATCTGGGCACCCACCTGCTGGACCAGGCGCTGCAGCTCTTCGGCCCGGCCACCGTGATCCACGCGGAACTCGCCGCCCGGCGGGACGGGGAACGCGCGGACGACGACGCGTTCGTGGCGCTGCGGCACGACTCCGGCGTGACAAGCCACCTGGCCATGAACCTCCTCTGCGCCCAGCAGGGGCCGCGCTTCCGGTTGCTGGGCCCCGGCGGCGGCTTCACCAAGCACGGCGTCGACCCGCAGGAGCCCTACCTCGCGGCCGGCGGCAGCCCGCTGGACGCGGCGTACGGGGTGGAGGACGCCGACTGGGCCGGACGGCTCGGCCGCGACGGCCACCTGGACCGGCTGCCCACCGAACGCGGCGCCTACCCGGAGTTCTACCGGCTGCTCGCCGAAAAGATCGCCGACGGCGGCGCCTCCTCTGCCCTGCCCCTCCCGGTGGATCCGCAAGACGCCGTCGAGGTGCTCAGGCTGATTGAGCAGGCCCGGAAACTGGCCGGTAAAAGGGCTTAACGCACGCAACGCTGGACGACGGGCATCCGGCAGCGTGCGTCAAAGCGACGAAGTGGGCCCACGCCGTTCGGGTTCCCTGGCCGAGCTTGCGAGGCGAGGGGAACGGCGGGGAGCAGCACGCAGAGGATGTCTGTCGCCCAGCGCAGCGGGACGATGACGGTCTTACTTACGCGGAGACCAGCTCGTGCCAGTCGGCGACGAGTGGCAGGTTGTGCGCCTCGGACACCGAGTGGTGGGCCACCTTGCCGCCGGCAATGTTGAGGCCGGCGGCCAGGGCCGCGTCGCGCTCGAAGGCGGCCTTGACGCCCAGGTTGGCCAGCGACACCGCGTAGCGCAGCGTGACGTTGGTCAGGGCGTAGGTGGAGGTGTTCGGCACGGCGCCGGGCATGTTGGCGACGCAGTAGAAGATCGTGTTGTGCACCTTGTAGGTCGGTTCCTGGTGCGTGGTGGGGTGCGTGTCCTCGAAGCAGCCGCCCTGGTCCACGGCGATGTCGACCAGCACGGAGCCGGGCTTCATCCGGGAGACGAGCTCGTTGGTGACCAGCTTCGGGGCCTTGGCGCCGGGGATCAGCACGGACCCGATCACGAGGTCGGCGTCGACGACGGACTTTTCGATCTCGTAGGCGTTCGATGCGACGGTCTTCAGGCGGCCCTGGTAGAGGGCGTCGAGTTCGCGCAGGCGGTTGATGTTGATGTCCAGGATGGTGACGTCGGCGCCGAGGCCCATGGCCATCACGGCAGCGTTGGTGCCGGCCACGCCGGCGCCGAGCACTACGACCTTGGCGGGCCGGACGCCGGGCACGCCGCCCAGCAGCACGCCCTTGCCGCCGGCTGGAGCCATCAGCGAGGTGGCGCCGACCTGCACGGACAGGCGGCCCGCGACCTCGGACATGGGGGCCAGCAGCGGCAGCGTGCGGCCCTCCTGCACGGTCTCGTAGGCGATCGCGGTGACGCCGGTGTTGATCAGTTCCTGGGTCAGCTCCGGCTCGGCGGCCAGGTGCAGGTAGGTGAAGAGGATCAGGCCCTTGCGGAAGCGGTGGTATTCGGCCTTGACCGGTTCCTTGACCTTCATGACCATGTCCGCGCGGGCCCAGACGTCGTCCGCGTCGGCAACGATCTCGGCGCCGGCGATCGCGTATTCCTCGTCCGTGATGCCGGAGCCCAGGCCTGCGCCGCGCTCCACCAGGACGGTGTGGCCGTGGTGGCGGAATTCGTGGACGCCGGCCGCGGTGATGGCCACCCGGAATTCGTTGTTCTTGATTTCTTTGGGGACACCGATGATCATTTTTGGGCTCCAGTGATGGTGGCCGTGCAGGCCGGGTGTGCGGGGGAAGTCGTGATTCCAGAATAGGACCGGCTGTGAGGCAGGCGACAGGGCTGCCTGCCCCGCCCGCCTCGGCAACCGTGTCATTCCGGGGTTTTCGGAAACTGCGGCTCGACAAATGTCGGGCATGGGGGCGGCAGGTGTCGCCTGCTGTCCGTTGGCGTCCGCTCGCCGGTCCGGGGCGCCGGGCAGTACTGTTGCAGCATGCAGCAGCAGGACGTCGAGCAGCTCGTGGAGCGCGTGGCCCTCAGGCTCGGGCGCGGACTCTCGCTCGAGGACCTCGACGGCGTGCTCCTCGCCTACAGCTCCAACCAGTCCCACGCGGACCGGGTGCGGGTGAACTTCCTGCTCAGCAAGCGCGTCCCCGTCGACGTCAGCGCCTGGCAGCTGTCACACGGGATCGCGACGGCGGTGCGTCCGGTGGTGGTTCCGGCCAACGAGGAGCTCGGAATGTTCGGACGCGTGTGCGTGCCGCTGCTGGTTCGCGGCTTCCGGGTGGGGTACCTGTGGGTCCAGCTCGACGCCGGGGAGCCCACCGCCGGGTCGGTCCTGGCCCAGCTGCCGGACGTCGCGCCGGAGCTGGAGCAGCTCTCCGCCCTGCTGCTGGATTCCAACACGGCCGGGTCCGAGTTCCGCCGCCGCCGCGAACAGGAGTTCCTTGCCGCCTGCCGGGGAGAGGCGAACGCCGTCGCCGCCGTCGCCGGCTGGAAGGAGGTGCAGGGCCGCGGTCCCTGGCAGCTGGTGACCGTGCTCGACGCCGACGGCTGGGCCGAGGGCGCCGACCCGATCGCGTCCACCCTGATCCATCGCTCCGCGGCGCTGCAGGCCACGATCGGCGTCGACGCGGCGCTGTTCAGCGCCGGAACGGAAACCCACGCCGTCGTGCTCTTCAAGGAGTCCACCGGCCGGGCCGACCACGCCCAGGTGCTGGTGCACTACCAGCTGGAGCTGGCCAAGCGCGCCGGCCGGCCCGTGCACAGGATCATCCTCGGCACGTCCGAGGGGTTTTCCCGGCCGCGGGAACTGGCGGAGGCATACCGGCAGTCCCGCCAGGCCGCGCAGGCCGCGGCCGTGGACCCGCAGCTGGGCGAACTGGTGGACTGCCGCTCCACCGGGCTCTACCAGCTGCTCGCCTCGGCGGGCGGCGGGGCCGGGGCCTGGGCGGACGCGGGCTCGGTGTACTTCCGGATGCTGGAGGACCACGACCGGAACGCGGAGCTGCTGCCGGTGCTGGAGCTCTTCTACGACAATGACAGCTCGGTCCAGGAGGTGGCGGCCAAGCTGCACCTGCACCGAAGCAGCGTGTACAACAGGCTCGGCCGGATCCGGCAGGTGCTGGGCGTGGATCCGCTGAAGGGAATGGTCCGGCTGGAGCTGCACGCGGCGCTGAAGGCGCGGCGCTGGGCGGAACGGCCCCGGTTTTAGGGGCAGGATCTACGGCCCGGATCCAGGCCGCTCGGTCAGCGCTCGTCCCGCAGCGCGGAATTCCGGTCCGTGCCGGAGGAGCCGTCCGGGCCCGCCGCGTCCCTGTTCCGGCGGGTCAGGCGGCTGTCGGTCCAGAGGGCCACGGCCACGAAGGCGACGCAGCTGGCCATGAAGGCCGCGGTGGCGTTCAGGCCCATCACCGTTCCGAGGATGCCGGTGAGCAGCATGGCGGCGATGCCGGCCAGGATGTGCCACCCTCTGAACTTACCCACAATTCAAGCGTAACCCCGGCCCCTGCCTCGGTCCGGCGCCCGGGCGGGATCGTTGTTTGATCCTTATCACGCCGTCACGAACCGTCCGCCGCACCTGCCGGGACGTCGTCACCGCTCCCACCGGCCGTGGCCGGGCCGGCGGGCGCTTTCTTTCGCTGGGTTTCCAGCCAGGCCATGATGTCGGCCAGCCTGATCCGGCGGTGCGTGCCCCGGTACTCGACCGGGATCTCGCCGCGGTCGGTCATGTTCCGCAGGTAGGTGTGCGAAATCCCCGCCAGTTCGGCCGCCTTGGAGGTGGTCAACATCTCCTCGACGCTGCTGACCGTGACGGATTCCCCCCGGCTGAAGCGTTCCAGCAGGTCCACGACGGCGTCCCTGGCCGTCGGCGGCAGGCGGTGGACGGTGCCGTCGACAAAGACGGTGATGTCGCTGCTGCCGTTGAGGGCGTACCGGAGTTTCTGTGCGTCGTCGGCCGGGAGCCCGGCCGTCACCCGGGGAGCTATCAGTGTCATGGACTGCATCCTAGCGCCCCGGGCGGAGGGCCCGGTTCCCGGTTAGAGGCCCAGGTCCTCCAGGACCGGCAGCTTGGCCCGGACCCAGGCGCGGGCCTCGGTGGCGCTCGGTGCGGACAGGGCCAGCTTGGCCAGATCCTGCGCCTCGGCGAGGGTGACCGTCTTCAGGACCGCGGCCACAGCCGCGATGGAGCGGGCCGTCATGGACAAGGTGGTGACGCCCAGCCCGGTCAGCACGACGGCGAGGGCCGGGTCCGCGGCGGCCTCGCCGCAGACGCCCACCGGTTTCCCGTGGCCTTCCGCGACGGAACCCTCGACCGTCAGGCCGACGAGCCGCAGCACGGCGGGCTGCCACGGGGTGTTCAGCCCGGCGAGCGGACCCAGCTGCCGGTCCGCGGCCATCGCGTACTGGGTCAGGTCGTTGGTGCCCAGGCTCGCGAAGCCCACTTCGCGCAGGATGGCTTCCGCGGTGAGCGCCGCCGACGGCACCTCCACCATGACGCCCGGGGTCTTGATCCCGGCCGCCGCGCACAGCGACGCGAACCGGGCGGCCTCCTCCGCGGTGGAGATCATCGGCGCCATCACCCATACGTCCGCTTGGGATTCTTGTTCCGCGCGGGCGATCGCCTGCAGTTGGCGTTCGAGCACGCCCGGGGTGGTGAAATCGGTCCGGTAGCCGCGGACGCCGAGCGCCGGATTCGGCTCGGTGGCGTCGGTAAGGAACGGCAGCGGCTTGTCCGCCCCGGCATCCAGGGTCCGCAACACCACCTTCTTGCCGGGGAAGGCGTCGAAGACCCCCTTGTACGCGGCGGCCTGTTCCTCCACGGAGGGTTCGGTGTCGCGCTCGAGGAAGCAGAACTCGGTCCGGAAGAGGCCCACGCCCTGGGCGTTGAGCCCGGCGGCGGCTGCCGCGTCCTTGGCCCCGCCCACGTTCGCGAGCAGCGGCACCAGGTGCCCGTCCGCCGTCGTGCCGTTGCCGTCGAAGTCCGCCAGCAGCGATGCGGTGGCGGCCCAGTGTTCCGCCGCGTCCCGCTGGGCCTGGTCCGGTTCCGCCGTGATGGTGCCGGCGGCCCCGTCAACGTAGACCTCGGTGCCGTCCGGGAGCGCGTCGACGCCGGCGGCGGCAACGACGGCGGGCAGGCCCAGGGACCGGGCGATGATCGCCGTGTGCGACTGGGGACCGCCGCCGGCCGTGAGCAGCGCCAGCACCTTGTCCGGGTCGAGGGTGGCCGTGTCCGCCGGCGCCAGGTCTTCGGCGATGAGGATGAACGGAGCGTCCGAGGACGGGATCCCCGGGGCCGGCACGCCGCGCAGTTCCGCGACGATCCGGGCCCGGACGTCGAGGACGTCGGTGGCGCGTTCGGCCATGTAGCCGCCCAGGTTATGCAGCATCTCCGAGACCGAGGCGCCGGCCTCCCAGATGGCCCGCTGGTTGGAGGTGCCCCGGCCGATCAGCTTGGCCGCGGACTTCAGCAGCATGGTGTCGGTGGCCATCAGGGCGGTAGCTTCCAGGACCGCCTTGCCGTCCCCGCTGACGGTTTCGGACCGCGCCTTGAGCTGGTCGTGCACGGACTTGGCGGCCGCCTTCAGCGCCGCGGTCGCCTCCTCGGCGGAGACCCCCGGGGGCAGCTGCTCGCCAGCTGGCGGCTCGCTGACCGGCTTCGGCATCTGGCGGATGGTGCCGATGATCCGGCCGGGGCTGACGCCTACTCCTTGGAAGTTCTGCACTGAAAGTCCTCAATCTCTGCCGTGAGCCAGTAAGTCGGTCCAGGTGCCGCCGCAGGACGGCTGGATCCCACGTTTCCCGCGGCGGACGGCTACGTCAACCCGGGTCGGGAGGTCCCTGAAAAAAGTGTATGTGATGCACTTCATATAGCGTTGCTATAGGTGCTAGGGTAGCGGGTATGAGTATCGATGGCCAGCTACCGCCCAAAACCCGGCTGCTGCGCGCAGCGGCCGGATTGCTGGCCAAGTCCGGGGGAGCCGCGGTCTCCACCCGCCAGATCACGCAGCTGGCGGGTGTCACCGCTCCCACCCTCTACCACCACTTCGGGGACAAGGAAGGGCTGTTCGACGCCGTCGTGGCCGCCGGCTTCGAGGACTACGTTGCCCGGGAGCGCGACTTCGCGCCCTCCGGGCAGCCGCTGGAGGACATCCGCCGGATGTGGGACCAGCACGTGCAATTCGGACTCAAGCAGCCCGAGCTGTATCTGGTGATGTTCGGCAACATCCGCCCGGAAAGCCGCCCCGCCGTCGTCGCCGACGCCGAGGCGCTGATGGAGGAAATGCTCAACAAGGCCGCCGTCGCCGGCCAGCTCGCCGTCCCGCCCAAGGAGGCGGCCCGCAGCATCCTGGCCGCCAACGTGGGCGTGACGCTCATGCTGATCACGGAGAAGGCGCCCGAACGGAACCTTGAGCTGTCCGCCATGACCCGGGACGCGATGATTTTCGCCGTCTCCACCGAACAGGCCCGGGACAGCGGGCCGGATTCCGGGAAATCCCCGGTCGTGGTGGCGGCGATCGCCCTGAACGCGGCGCTGCAGGCCTCGCACTCGGACCAGCTCTCGAGCTCCGAACTCAAGCTTTTTCTCGAATGGCTCCACAGGATCTCCACCAGTTCCACCAGCTAGCTCGAAATATCGGACAATCCTGCGGTGCAGCAGGAACAACGGTTAGGAAATCAGATGGCAACAGAGACAGTTGCGAAACCACGGACCAGCATGCGGGTCGGCGTCCAGAGATTCGGCACCTTCCTGTCCGGCATGATCATGCCCAACATCGGCGCCTTCATCGCCTGGGGCATCATTACCGCCTTCTTCATCCCGGCGGGCTTCACCCCCAATGAGGAACTGGCCAAGCTGGTCGGCCCGATGATCACCTACCTGCTGCCGCTCCTGATCGGCTACACCGGCGGCCGGATGGTCTACGGCGTCCGCGGCGGCGTCGTCGGCGCGGCCGCCACCATGGGCGTGATCGTCGGTACGGACATCCCCATGTTCATCGGCGCGATGATCATGGGCCCGCTGACCGCCTGGATCATGAAGCGGCTCGAAAGCCTCTGGGAGAACAAGGTCAAGCCCGGCTTCGAGATGCTGATCGACAACTTCACCGCCGGCATCGTCGCCGCCGTCATGGCCATCTTCGGCATGCTGGTGATCGGCCCGGTGGTGAAGGCCTTCAGCAACGGCGCCAGCGCCGTCGTCGAGTTCCTGGTCAACAACGGCCTGCTGCCCTTCACCAGCATCTTCATTGAACCGGCCAAGGTCCTGTTCCTGAACAACGCCGTCAACCACGGCATCCTCACCCCGCTGGGCACCGAGCAGGCGCTCGCGCAGGGCAAGTCCATCCTGTTCCTGCTGGAGGCCAACCCCGGCCCCGGCGTCGGCATCCTGCTCGCCTACATGATCTTCGGCAAGGGCATGGCCAAGGCCTCGGCCCCCGGCGCCGCGCTGATCCAGTTCGTCGGCGGCATCCACGAGATCTACTTCCCCTACGTGCTGATGAAGCCGATCATCATCCTCGCCGCGATCGGCGGCGGCATGACCGGCATCTTCACCCTGGTCCTGACCGGAGCGGGCCTGCGCTCCCCGGCCGCCCCGGGCAGCATCATCGCCGTGTTCGCCGCCACCCCGGCGGACAGCTTCTTCGGTGTGGCGCTCTCGGTGCTGCTCGCCGCAACGGTGTCGTTCCTGATCGCCTCGGTCATCCTCAAGGCCAGCAAGGACGTCGAGGGCGATGAACTCGGCGCCGCCACCACCCGGATGGAGGCCATGAAGGGCAAGAAGTCCTCGGTCTCCTCGGCCCTCACCGGTGCCGGCGCGGGCGCCGGCGGCGTCGCGGTGCTGGCCGGACCGGTCAAGAACATCGTTTTCGCCTGCGACGCCGGGATGGGCTCGTCCGCGATGGGCGCCTCGGTGCTGCGGAACAAGATCAAGGCCGCCGGCTACCCGGACGTCAAGGTCACCAACTCCGCGATCGCCAACCTTTCCGACACGTACGACGTCGTCATCACCCACCAGGACCTGACCGAACGGGCCAAACCCGCAACGTCGAGCGCCGTGCATGTCTCCGTGGACAACTTCATGAACTCGCCGAAGTACGACGAGATTGTGGAACTGGTCAAGAGCAGCAACGCCCCGGCGGACACAGCCGAGGCTCCTGCAGCGGCGGCTTCTGCCGCCCCGGCAGCCGGTGCCGCCGCAGCCGGTGCCGCCGCGGAACCGGAAGCGGCTGCCGGCCCGTCCGGCATCCTCGTGGCCGACAGTGTGGTCCTCAGCGGCACCGCCACCACCCGGGACGCCGCGATCGATGAGGCGGGCCGGCTGCTGCTGGACCGCGGCGCCGTCGACGCCGGCTACCTGGACGCCATGCACGAGCGCGAGGAATCCGTCTCCACCTACATGGGCAGCTACCTCGCGATCCCGCACGGCACCAACGCCGCCAAGGACCACATCATGAAGTCCGCCGTGTCCGTGGTCCGCTACCCGGACGGCATCGACTGGAACGGCAAAGAGGTCAAGTTCGTCGTCGGCGTCGCCGGCATCAACAACGAGCACCTCCAGATCCTGTCCTCGATCGCCAAGGTCTTCACTAACAAGGCACAGGTCGCGCAGCTCGAGGCGGCCACCACCGTCGACGAAGTGCTCGACCTGTTCGGAAAGGTCAATTCCTAGTGAAGGCTGTTCATTTCGGAGCCGGAAACATCGGCCGCGGGTTCGTCGGGCTGCTGCTGCACGAGGCGGGGTATGAGGTGGTGTTCGCCGACGTCGCGGACGCCCTCATCACCCAGCTCGCGGCCGCGGACAGCTACCAGGTGCACGAGGTGGGGGACAACCCGGCCGTGCGGACCGTGGACGACTTCCGCGCGCTCAACTCCGGCACCCAGGAGGCCGACGTCGTCGCGGAGATCGCGACGGCGGACATCGTCACCACCGCCGTCGGCCCGCACATCCTCAAGTTCGTGGCGCCCGTGATCGCCCGGGGCATTGCGGCCCGGGCAGCGGGGCTGGCGCCGCTGCAGGTGATGGCGTGCGAGAACGCGATCAACGCCACCGACATCCTGAAGACCGAGGTCGCCGCCCAGTGGGACCCGGCCGCCGGCTCCCTGGACAATGCCGCCGTGTTCGCCAACACGGCGGTGGACCGGATTGTGCCCAACCAGGAGGCCGGGCAGGGCCTGGACGTCACGGTGGAGAACTTCTACGAGTGGGTGATCGACCGCACCCCGTTCGCGGGCAAGGAACCGGTCATCCCGGGGGCCACGTTCGTGGACGACCTGGCGCCCTACATCGAGCGGAAACTCTTCACCGTCAACACCGGACACGCCGCCGCCGCTTATTTCGGGTTCGAAGCAGGGCTGGGCAAGATCTCCGAGGCCATGGCGGACCAGGACGTCGCCGCGGACGTGCGCGCGGTGCTGGACGAGACCAAGGAACTGCTGGTGGCCAAGCACGGCTTCAACCGCGAGGAGCAGGAAGCCTACGTGCAGAAGATCCTCGGCCGGTTCTCCAACCCGCACCTTCCGGACACGGTGAACCGGGTGGGCCGGGCGCCGCTGCGGAAACTCAGCCGGCACGAGCGCTTCATCGGACCCGCCGCGGAGCTCGCCGAGCGCGGGATCGTGCCCGAGGCGCTGCTCGGCGCGATCGCCGCCGCGCTGCGTTTCAACGATCCGGCGGATTCCGAAGCCGTGGAGCTGGCACAGCTGCTGAACTCCGCCAGCGCCGAAGATGCCACGACGAGGATCACAGGCCTGGACGCGGACCATCCGCTGTTCCCCGCCGTCTGCGCCCTCGTCGAGGAAGCCAAGGCCGCCGTCTAGCCTGACGCTCCCTCACGTTTGGCGCGTTTCTGGCTGACGCTCCCTCACGTTTGGCGGAAAAACGACGGGCCCTCCCTCACATCATGTGAGGGAGGGCCCGTCGTTTACCCGCGGGATCTGAGGGAGGGTCGCCCCCGGACCTGCCGGATCTGAGGGAGGGTCGCCCCCGGACCTGCCGGATCTGAGGGAGCGTCACCCCCGGACCCGCAGGACCTGAGGGAGCGTCAGGGGCGGGCGGCGGCGGTTTCGGCGTCGGCCATGGCCTTCCACTCGGCGACGCGCGCCTGGTGCAGCGGGGAACGGCGGACGACGGCGAACGCCACGCCCAGGATCGCGAACCACAGCGGGGTGACCAGCAGCGCGACGAGGGTATCCGGCTGGGTGGTCAGTGCCCAGACCAGGAAGGCGAAGAACGCGAAAACCACCCACACCATCGGCACGCCGCCGGGCATCTTGAACGTCGAGGCCGCGTGCAGCTCCGGCCGGCGCTTCCGGTAGACCAGGTAGCTGGCCAGGATGATGCTCCAGACGAACATGAAGCAGACGGCGGAGACGGTGGTGACCATGTCGAACGCCGTGCCCACGTCCTTGCCCGCGTAGAGCAGGACGACGCCGGCGAGCAGCAGCACGCAGGAGAGGAACAGGGCGTTCTGCGGGACCTTGCGGCGGGAGAGACGGCCGAAGACCTTGGGGGCGTCGCCGTCGTTGGCGAGGCCGTAGACCATCCGCGAGGTGGAGTAGATGCCGGAGTTGGCCGAGGACATGGCCGAGGTCAGCACCACCAGGTTCACCACCGTGGCAGCCATGCCGAGGCCGGCGAGGGAGAACATCGCGATGAAGGGGCTCTGGCCGGCCTTGAATCCGGTCCACGGGGTGACGGACATCAGGATGATCAGGGCGCCGACGTAGAAGAGCATGACGCGCAGCGGGATGGCGTTGATGGCGCGGGGCAGGTTGTGCTCCGGGTTCTTGGTCTCCGCGGCGGCGGTGCCCACCAGCTCAATGCCCACGAACGCGAACACGGCGATCTGGAACCCTGCCACGAAGCCCATGAACTCCTTGGGGAAGAAGCCGCCGTGGCTCCACAGGTTGCTGAAGCTGGCGGTGCCGGCGTTGGACTGGAAGCCGGTGAAGATCATGACCAGGCCCACGGCGATCAGCGCGACGATCGCCACGATCTTGATCAGCGCGAACCAGAACTCGGTCTCACCGAACGCCTTGACGGTCGGCAGGTTTAGGAGCAGCAGGATGATGATGGTCGCAATGCCCGGGACCCACAGCTGGATGCCCGGCCAGAGCTGCTCGGCGTACCCGGCGATCGCGATCACGTCGGCCACGCCCGTGACCACCCAGCAGAACCAGTAGGTCCAGCCGGTGAAGAAGCCGGCCCAGGGCCCCAGCAGGTCGCCGGCGAAGTCGCTGAAGGACTTGTAGTTCAGGTTGGAGAGCAGCAGCTGGCCCATGGCGCGCATGACGAAGAACAGCATGAAGCCGATGATCATGTACACGAAGATCACGGAGGGCCCGGCGACCGAGATGGTCTTGCCGGAGCCCATGAAGAGGCCGGTGCCGATGGCGCCGCCGATGGCCAGCAGCTGGATGTGCCGGTTGCTCAACGAGCGTGCGAGGTGGGGCTCAGTGTCCCGGCTGGAGGCAGTTCGCTGCTCCGCGGTTGTCTGTTCGGGCATGTCAACAATCCTTTGTGTGGTCCGCCGAAGGTGACGGCGGTTACAAATCAGCCTTTCCAAAGTACAGGGTTGGAAATCGTGGTGCGCTATCGGCCGCCCGGCGCCGCGTCATGGCAGGCTGGGCGGGTGACTTCCACTTCGGCTGGCCAGGCCGCCCTGCTAACATTCGGCGTCGACGCCGGGACGATCCGGCTGCGCCGCGCACTCCCGGCGGACCTGCCGGCGGTGGTGGAGTGGGCGCTCGGGGAAGCCTGAAGCTTTTGATTGGGAGCCGGCCGCCCGTTGACCATTAGGGCGCCTAACTGTTAGGCTCCCTAAGTATGACTGAAGAACAGCTGCCCGACGCCGGCCTGCTGGCCCTCGCCGGCGACTTCCGCGAGGCCCTGCGCCACAGCATTTACCTGGTGCGCCGGCTCGACGCCGACGGCGAACTCAGCGCCGCCCAGCTCAGCACGCTCAAGATGCTGCTGGAACCGGCCGACGCCGGCGGGGCGCGGGTCGGCGAAATCGCCCGCAACCTCGGCGTCAAGGTCCCCAGCGCCACCGAGCAGATCATCAAGCTGGAGCGCGCCGGACTGGTCCGCCGGGAAGCTGATCCGGCGGATTCCCGCGCCGTGCTCGTCACGCTGACGGCGGACGGCCATGCCGCCGTCGAATCCGCCAACGCGCGCCGCAACGCGGTCATGGCGGGAATCCTGGGCTCCCTTACGGAAGCCGAACGCGCTGCCCTTGCCGCCGCCCTCCCGGTGGTCGGCAAGATCAACGCCTCGCTTCAGTCCTGACCCGCCCGCCGGCAGGGCCGGCACTTACCCCAACGCACGACAACTATTTAGGAGCATCCTCCATGGACGGCCAGCTCACGGCCCCCGCGCCCGAAGCCGCATCAACCCTCGAGGCCGAAAAGGCCTCCCTCCTCAAGCAGCCCAAGGCGGTCTGGGCCACGGCCCTCGCCGCGGTCTTCGCCTTCATGGGGATCGGCCTGGTCGACCCCATCCTGCCCGCCATCGCCAAGAACCTCGAAGCGACCCCCAGCGAAGTGTCGTTGCTGTTCACCAGCTACTTCATGGTCACCGCCATCGCCATGCTGATCACCGGCTTCGTCTCCTCCCGGATCGGCGGCAAACGCACCCTGCTGGCCGGCCTGGCCATCATCGTGGTGTTCGCCTCCCTGTCCGGGATCTCCGGCAGCGTGGACGAACTGGTCGGCTTCCGCGCCGGCTGGGGACTGGGCAACGCCCTGTTCGTCGCCACCGCCCTGGCCGTGATCGTCGGCGTCGCCAGCGGCGGCGCCGGGACCGCGATCATCCTCTACGAGGCGGCGCTCGGCCTGGGCATCTCCCTCGGCCCGCTCCTGGGCGCCCTGCTGGGCGGCTGGCAGTGGCGCGCGCCGTTCTTCGGCACGGCGGTGCTTATGGCATCGGCCTTCATCGCGCTGATCGCCCTGCTGCCCAAAACCCCGCTGCCGGCCCGGAAGGTCCGGCTTCGCGACCCGCTGCTGGCCCTGGGCCACCGGGGACTGCGGACGACGGCGGCCAGCGGCCTGTTCTACAACTACGGCTTCTTCACCATCCTCGCCTTCACCCCGTTCATCCTTGGTATGGATGCCTACGGGATCGGCGGCGTGTTCTTCGGCTGGGGCGTCGCCGTGGCCCTGTTCTCCGTCTTTGTCGCCCCGGCGCTGCAGCGGCGTTTCGGCGCGGTCAAGGTCCTCGGCGGGACCCTGGGGCTGCTGCTCCTGGACCTGGTGGGCCTCGGCCTGGCTGCCGGGCACTCGGTGCCCGCCGTCGTCGTCCTGGTGGTGGCCTCCGGCGCGCTGCTGGGGATCAACAACACGATCTACACCGAACTGGCCATGGGTGTCTCGGATTCGCCCCGCCCGGTGGCGTCCGCGGGGTACAACTTCGTCCGCTGGATGGGCGGCGCACTGGCCCCGTTCGCCGCGGCGCAGCTCGGCGAGCACTTCGGCCCCCAGGTGCCGTTCTTCGCCGCAGCCGCCGCCATGGCGCTGGCGGTCGCGGTGGTCCTCGGCGGCCGGCGGTACCTGACGGCGCACGAGCCGCACCTGGTCTAACCCGCTAAAGCGCGAAACAAAGCGCGAACGTACACTTGAGGCCCTCGTTTCCGCGGAAACAAGGGCCTCAAGTGTACGTTCGCGCCCCCTATGGCGGGGGCGGGGCGGGGTGCGCGGTGCCGGTTCTACTTCTTGGCGGAACCCTTCGGCACGAACAGCGTCTCCGCGTGCTCCAGCGCCATGCCGTTCGTCTCCGGGACCTTGAACATCACGAAGAAGAACGACGCCGCCGCGAACAGGGCGTACATGGCGTAGGTCAGGGGCAGCGAGGCCGCCGCCATGACCGGAAAGCTCAGCGTGATGGCGAAGTTGGCGATCCACTGGGCGGCCGCGGCCAGGCCCAGGGCGCGGGCACGGATCCGCGACGGGAAGATCTCGCCGAGCAGGACCCAGACCAGCGGGCCCCAGGACGCGCCGAAGCTGATCACGAAGACGTTCGCGGCCACCAGTGCCGCCGGTCCCCAGGCGCCCGGGAGCGCGATGTTCTCGCCGGACCCGGTGGCGGAACCGAAGGCCAGGGCCATGGTCGCCAGTGAGGCAGCCATGCCGACCGAACCGGCCAGCAGGATCGGCCGGCGGCCGATCCGGTCCACCAGCGCGATGGCCACGAGGGTCACCAGGATGTTCGTGATCGAGGTGGCCACGGAGATCGTGAGCGAATCCTTCTCCTGGAACCCGACGGCCTTCCAGAGCGTCGTCGAGTAGTAGAAGATCACGTTGATGCCGACAAACTGCTGCAGCACGGAGAGGATGATGCCGATCCAGACCACCGGCTGCAGGCCCAGGGCCTTGCCGCGCAGCGAGCCCTTCTGGCCGGCGAGCTTGTCCTCCTCGATGGCCGTCTTGATGTCGCGGAGGTGGCGGTCGGTGTCGTCGTCCGGTGCGATCGACCGGAAGACCTTGAGGGCCTCCTCGTCCTTGCCCTGGACCACGAGGAACCGCGGGGACTCGGGCAGCGTGAACGCAATCCAGCCGTAGACGACGGCGGGGACGGCACCGGCGATAAACATCCAACGCCAGGCCCCGACGCCGAACCACAGGCTCTGGTCGGCGCCGCCGGCGAAGTTGGCAAACAAGGCGTCGGAGAGCAGGGCGGCGAAAATACCGGTAGTGATGGCCAGCTGCTGCAACGACGCCAGGCGGCCGCGCACGTGCCGCGGCGAGATCTCGGAGATGTACGCCGGCGCGATCACCGAGGCGAGGCCGATGCCCAGGCCGCCGACGAGGCGCCAGAAAATCAGGTCCCAGACGCCGAAGGCGAAGCCGGTCCCGAAGGCGCTGACGAGGAACAGCAGGGCGCCGATCTTCATGGCGGGGATGCGGCCATAGCGGTCAGCGATCTTGCCGGCCATGTAGGCACCGACCGCACAGCCCAGCAGGGCCACGGCGACGGCGAAGCCCGTCACGGCCTCACTAAGGGCAAATTCGTCCTTGATGGCGTCGACCGCCCCGTTGACGACGGACGAGTCGAAGCCGAAGAGGAAGCCGCCGACGGCCCCCGCCACGGCCAGCCAGATGACCCGTTTGGGGATCTTGGCAGCGGTCTGGTCCTGGGTGGTGGTCATATGGCTCCCTCGGCAATTCGTAGTCTGCGGCTCGCGCCGCAACTACCCAGTCTTACACCGCCGCCGACGCGGCGCCTGTCACAGCATCACAAAATGAGAGCAAGCTTACAGTTCCTCTAGTGCGCCGCGACCGGCTCCGTGGCGGCGGCTTTCGGATCGGTGAGCTTCTTGTTCGGGAGCGCGAAACTGATCAGGAAGGCGACGCCGGTGAGCACGGCGGCGGTGAGCATCACGGCGTCGATCGACTGGGCAAAACCCTCGGTGATAGGCCGGGTCAGGATGGCGTTCGCGGTATGCAGCCAGCTCGTGTCGTTCAGCGAGTCGTTGCTGGCACCGTTCTTGAAGAACTCGTACAGCTTGGCGTTCGCGGGGTCTGCGGCGACGGCCGGGTCCTTGAGTACCTTGAGGTAGTCCGCGTTCTGCGCCGCGGCCTTCATCCCGGTGGCAATCTTGTCCGCCGCGAGGCTGAAGAGCATCGAAATGAACACCGCGGTGCCCACTGCGCCGCCCATGGAGCGGAAGAAGGCCGCGGAGGAGGTGCCCACGCCCATGTCCTGGGCCGGCACCGAGACCTGCATGGCGAGGGTGAGCGGCTGCATGCAGAAGCCCAGGCCGAGGCCGAAGAACACGGCAATCGCGCCCGGAACCCAGAGCGGCGTGTCAACGCCCAGCGAGAGCCCCATGACGACGGCGGCCACGGTCAGCACGGCGGTGCCCAGGATCGGGAAGATCCGATAGGTGCCCGACGCCGAGATGGTCCGGCCGGCCGTGATGGACCCGGTCAGGATGCCCACCGTGAAGGTGATCATCATCAGGCCCGCCTCGGTGGGGGTGAGGCCCTTGACCAGCTGCAGGTACATCGGCAGCATCGCGATGGCACCGAACATCCCCACGCCGATGATGAAGTTCAGCAGCGAGGAGAGCCCGAACGTCATGTTCTGGAACAGCCGGAGGGGGATCAGGGCGTAGTCACCGGCCCGCTTTTCGGCCAGCAGGAACGCGATGATGCCGACGGCGCCGAGTCCGTAGCAGAGGAAGGCTTCGGTGGATGTCCAGCCCCAGGTGCGGCCCTGTTCGGCGACGAGGAGCAGCGGGACGATCGCCAGGGTGATGGCGGCGGCGCCCCAGTAGTCGATTTTCTGCTTGAGGTGCTTGGCCGGCAGGTGCAGGTAGAGGAAGACGACGGCGAGGGCGGCCAGGCCGATCGGGATGTTGATGAAGAAGACCCAGCGCCAGCCGTCAAAGCCCAGGATGTTCGCGGACCCGGCAAAGGCGCCGCCGATGACCGGCCCCAGCACGGAGGAGATGCCGAAGACCGACATGAAGTAGCCCTGGAACTTGGCCCGGTCTTTCAGCGCCACGATGTCGCCGATGATGGTCAGCGCAAGGGCCAGCAGGCCGCCGGCGCCCATGCCCTGGATCCCGCGGGCAATCGCGAGTGCGGTCATCGAGTGGACCGAGCCGGCGTAGAGCGAGCCGGCCAGGAAGATCAGGATGGCGGCGAGGTAGAGCGGTCGCCGGCCGAAAATGTCGCTGAGCTTGCCGTAGAGCGGCGTGCTGACCGTGGAGGTAATCAGGTACGCCGTCGTCGCCCAGGCCTGCAGCGAGAGGCCGTCGAGGTCGTTCGCGATGGTGTAGATCGAGGTGGACACGATCGTCTGGTCCAGGGAGGACAGGAACATGCCGAGCATAAGGCCCACCATGACGGTGATGGTCTGACGGTGCGTCAGGACCTCGCCGGGCAGGCGCGGGGAGGTGGTTTTGGACATGACTGCTCCAGGGAGGGGAAGTGGGATCAAGCAGGAAGGTTGCTTTCAGTAACTATCTTAGGGCCAGCATTGTTCCTGCCCGTCCCACGCCCATGGCTGCGCCGGCGCGTGCCGCCCGCGCCCGACCGCTCAGCGTTCGAGCAGGATCCCGTCCGGATCACACCAGATCCGCCGGCCCGGCCGGACGGTGACGCCGTCGATGACGAGGTCGACGTCGGTTTCCCCGGCGCCCGCCTTGGCGCTCTTGCGCGGGTTGCTCCCCCAGGGCCTTGACCCCGAGCGGCAGCCCGGCGATGGCCACCCGGTCCCGGATGGCGCCGTAAATCACGACGCCGGCCCAGCCGTTCTCGACGGCGCTCGCCGCGATCAGGTCCCCCATCAGGGCCGTGCGCAGCGAACCGCCGCCGTCGACCACCAGCACCGCGCCGTCACCCGGCGTGCCGAGCGTGGCCTTGACCAGGGCGTTGTCCTCGAAGCAGCGGACGGTGCGGACCGGGCCGCTGAAGTGCGTGCGGCCACCCAGGGACTGAAACTGCACCGACAGGGAGTCCAGTTCCTCGCCGCGCTCATCGAAAAGGTCGGCGGTGTTTACCGCATCGGGGACTATGGGGAAGTCAGCCACGGGTCTCCTTCTTTCTGTTTCGCACGTTGTCGCAGACTGCGGGTCAAGACTTGCCAGGGACGGTGTTGAACTATCTCTTACTGCAGGGGGTCCACGATTGTCCGCCCGGCGCGTAGCACCGCGGACCGGTGTATCCGGGGTAGGGGTTGGGCGCCGGGGCTGGTGCAGCCGGAGGCACATAGACGGGCGGGGTATAGGCCGGCGGCACGTAGGGGGCGGGGGCGGGCGGCAGGTTCCGAAGCCTTTCGGCCTCCGCCGCAGCTGCAGCTGCAGCGGCGGCTGCGTCCGCTTGACGCTTGGCTGCTGCGGCTTGGCGCTTTGCCGTTTCGGCCGCGCGGCGCTTTGCTGCTGCAGCGGCATCCGAAAGGGACTTCTTCTTGGCCTTAATGGGTTTCAAGCGAGCTGTTCCAGCCGTATCAGCTGCATGCAGACGGCTCTGCAATGCCTTGATCCGAGACGGATCGTAGGCGGCCCAATGCATCATTGTCTTGGCTTCGGCTGCTGCCTTGAGCGCGGCAACCGTGGCCAACGCCGCGACCAAACCCGCATGATCGCGGTCGAGGCCGGCGTGGTTGCCTGCGAGTGGCGCGGCAACGAGCGACTCAACGGCCTTGGCAGCCCTTTCCACCTTCTGGGCCGGGAGGCAGTCGACGGTAGTTGACGCGAGTCCGGAACCCGCGATGCGTGCCTCTTCGAAAGCGTCCACGACGGGCTGATAGAACTTCCTGTTGGGCTCGAAGAGGACCGGAACCCCTAGACCCTGTCGGGCAACCTCCGCATTCACCAGACGGTTGGACGCGTCATAGACGCCTGCCAGTGTTCGTCCGTACTTATCCAACGGTTCCTGGTCCAGCTCAAGCCGAACCTTCGCGCCGACCGGAAGGAGGCCTTCGAGCGCCTGAGTCGCTTCGGGGCCCAGGCACTCAACGGGTTCGTTCGGATCCTTTGTTTCGGGTGTGTCCACGTTGAGGAGCCGGATGGTCTTTTCGCCAGCGTCGGTAGACGCGACGAAGGTGTCCCCGTCGATGACGCGGACAACAACTGCGCCGCCGCCGTCCGGGTTGCTGCTTGCGGACGCGGTCTCCGTCGCATCCTTCGCCGTACCGGCATTGCAGCCGCATAGTGCCAATGCGACTGCGGTGGCCAGGCCTGCAAGCCTGGCAGCAGGGCGCCGGCGGAACTTCAGTAGTGACAAGGTGCATTCCCCCACGGAACAAGTGATCGGGCCTCCAAAGGGAGGTTCGGAAATGACAATACTGGCGAGGGCCGACGTTTGTATTGCTGTGGCCTCAGTGCTGACCGCCCACGATAGTCTGGGCCCACACTGATCCAGCATCAGCAGTCAGTTCCGGGGGGAACCACATGAGCCTGTCTGAAACAGCCGCGCCGGCGCTCGCCGAACCGCACCGGCCTGTCCGCCCGGTCTGGACCGCCGGCGTCGTCCTGGTCAACGTCGGCATCAACGCGGCGTTCTTCGGCCCGCTCCAGGTGCTGCTCGGCCAGCAGGCTGCCGCGTTCGACGAGGGTGAGAAGGAAGCCATCCTGGCCCTCGTGACGGGCGCGGGGGCGGCGGTCTCGCTCGTCGCCAACCCGCTCTTCGGCGCCCTCAGTGACCGCACCACCGCCCGGCGCGGCCGCCGCATCCCGTGGGTTCTCTTCGGCGCCATCCTTGGCGCCGCCGCGCTCATCGCGCTCGCCGGCGCCCCGAACGTGGCCGTCATGGCGGTGCTCTGGTGCCTCGTCCAGGCTGGCTGCAACGGTGCCTACGCCGCCATTACGGCCGCCATCCCTGACCGGGTGCCGGTGGCGCAGCGCGGCACCGTGGGCGGGCTTGCCGCCATGGGCCAGACGGTCGGCATCCTCATCGGGGCGGTGATCGCCGCCGTCGTCTCCGGCAACTTTGCGCTGGGCTACGCGTTCTGCGCCGCGGCGCTGCTGGCCGGTGTCGTGCTGTATTTCTTCAAGAACGACGACGTTGCGCTGCCTGCGCACGGCCGACCGCCGTTCAAACTGACCCGGTTCGCCGCCGGCTTCTGGATTTCCCCGGCCCGGTACCCGGACTTCGCCTGGGCCTGGCTGACCCGGCTCCTGGTCAATATCGGCAACCACATGGTCACCCTGTACCTGCTGTTTTTCCTCACCGACGCGGTCCAGCTGCCCCGCACGCAGGGCATCGAGCCGGAAGTCGGCGTCCTGGTCCTTACCGGCCTGTACGCGGTCATGGTCATCATCACCAGTGTCATCGGCGGCCGGCTCAGTGACCGGACCGGACGGCGCAAACCGCTCGTCATGCTCTCCTCGGCCGTCATCGCGGCGGCGGCCCTGATCCTCGCCTTCGCGCCGACCTGGCCCGGCGCCCTGATCGGCGCCTCCGTGCTGGGCATCGGCTTCGGCTGCTACCTCGCCGTGGACTTCGCGCTGATCACCCAGGTGCTGCCGACCGCCGTCGACCGGGGCAAGGACCTGGGCGTCATCAACATCGCCAATTCCCTGCCGCAGGTCATTGCCCCGCTGATCGCCTACCCCTTTGTGGCGTTCTGGGGAGGTTACGTCTCGCTGTACCTGGCGGCCGCGGTAATCGGCCTGCTGGGGGCGGTTTTCGTGCTCAGGATCAAGGGCGTCGACTAGGCCCGGGCGGGCGTCGTGTGACTGGCGGAGCGTCCGGCAGGGTGCCGTATAGTGGACGGGATCGCTGCGGCAGGGCTGTGGACTGACCCTCCCGGCTGCGCAGAAAAACGACTCCCGGAACGCTGCTGATGCCTGACTTCCCCTCGGATCTCCCGCCCATGGCCCCGCCGCCCACGCTGCCCCGGCAGCGGCGCCGTTATGCGCGGATTCTCGACGTCGCGGCAGGGTTCGCCCGCAAGGGACTGGACTCGGTGGTCCTGTCCGAGGTCGCGGCGAAGGCGGACGTGCCGCTGGGCACCCTGTACCGCTACTTCCCGTCGCCGACGCAGCTCATGCTGGCCCTGTACCGCAAGCAGCTCGGCGAGCTGAGCCTTGGCGAGTGGCCCGACGGCGGCCGAGCGCCGGCGCACGCCCTGGTGGGCGCGGTCATGGAGATCTTCCACATGCGGCTGATGCAGCCCGCGGTGGAGCAGTGCCTGACCCGTGCGGTATACGCCAAGGACACGGATACCACCGGCCTGCTGCGCGACATCGATGCGACGGCGGAGAAGGCCGTCACGGTGGTCAGCGGCGATCCGGCGGTTTCCAGGGTCCTGCTGCTCACGGTCACCGGGCTGGTGCAGGGCGTCCGCTCCCGGCGGCTCTCGCTCTTCGAAGCCGAAGAGGACCTCAAGAAGGCCTGCTCCCTGCTCACCGGCGGCGGCCACCGCTGAGCGGGCGCCTTTAGCCCAGGAACCCGGCCGCAGCGCGCCGGTCTAGACCGGTTACCGGATTATGTCCGGCTGACTCGTCCTCCCGGGGCGGCGCCGCGTACCATGGCAAGCACCGGAGCGGCGCCAGCGCCAGCACTTCCGGGAGCCGCGCCGCGGACCCGACACCCTTGGGCCGCCGCCTCAGCTCCCCACAGACCATCTTGCGCGCGAGTGCGCCCAAGCAGCCGAGTGCCGTAGCCCACGGTGAGCCCCAGGAGACAACGACGTGTCCATTGAAACAATCCGCCCTGCCCACACCGATGCACCCGAGGAAGCAGCCGTGGCTGCGCTTGGTGACGAGGAGATCTTTGCCGCCCACCGGGGCGGGAAGCTCTCGGTCGCCAGTACCGTTCCGCTCGCCAGCAAGCGCGACCTTTCCATCGCCTACACGCCCGGTGTTGCGCAGGTCAGCCGCGCCATCGCCGCCGAACCGGAGCTGGCCAGGACCCTGACCTGGGCCGAGCGCCTCGTCGTCGTGGTCAGCGACGGCACCGCCGTGCTCGGCCTCGGCGACATCGGCCCGAGCGCCTCGCTGCCGGTGATGGAAGGAAAGTCCGCCCTGTTCAAGGCCTTCGGCGACCTGGATTCCATTCCGCTGGTCCTGAACACCACGGACGTCGACGAGATCGTCGAGACGCTGGTCCGGCTGCGTCCCAGCTTCGGGGCCGTCAACCTCGAGGACGTCTCGGCGCCGCGCTGCTTCGAGCTCGAGGAGAAGCTGATCGAAGCCCTCGACTGCCCGGTCATGCACGATGACCAGCACGGCACCGCCGTCGTCGTCCTCGCCGCCCTGACCGGCGCCGCGAAAGTAACCGATCGCGAGCTCGGGGAACTGCGCGTCGTGGTCTCCGGCGCCGGAGCCGCCGGGATCGCCGTCGCGGAAATCCTGCAGGCGGCAGGGATCGACGACGTCGTGCTGCTGGACTCGCGCGGCGTGATCAACCGGGAGCGGGCCGACATCGCCGCGGACCCGGCCAGCAAGAAGGCCCAGCTCGCGGCCCGCAGCAATCCCCGCGGCGTCGCCGGCGGCCCCGGCGAAGCCCTGCTGGGCGCCGACGTGTTCATCGGCGTTTCCTCGTCCCGGCTGGACGAGGAGCACCTCAAACTGATGAACCACAGCGCCATCGTCTTCGCCCTCTCCAACCCGGACCCGGAGGTGCTGCCGGAGGTGGCCTCCAAGTACGCGGCCGTCGTCGCCACCGGGCGCAGCGACTTCCCGAACCAGATCAACAACGTCCTGGCCTTCCCCGGCATCTTCCGGGGCGCCCTCGACGCCGGGGCCCGCCGGATCACGCCGGCGATGAAGCTCGCCGCGGCCAACGCCATCGCCGGACTGGCCGGCGACAAGCTCTCTGCCGATTACATCGTGCCGAGCCCCCTGGATCCCCGCGTCGCGCCGGCCGTCTCGGCCGCTGTGGCAGCGGCGGTGGAGGCGGAGTAGACCTCAGCTGCAGCACGACGACGGCGGCGCCCCCGGAACGGGAGGCCGCCGTCGTCGTTGCATGGGGCGGGCAGCGCCGAGGGCGGGCAGCGCCGCAGCGCGGGGCGCCCGGCCCCGCCATAGACTGGGGCGGTGAACCCCGAAATCGTAGTGACGGTCCTGTGCGGCCTGGCGATCCTCGTCGGCATTGCCGGCATCATCATTCCGGTGCTGCCCGGCAGCATCCTGATCGCCTTGAGCCTGCTGGCCTGGGCGCTGTGGGGCGGTGCGGGGACGACAGGCTGGGTGGTGTTCGGCATCGGCCTGGCCCTGGTCCTGGCCGGCATGGCCGCCAGCGCCGTGCTGACCGGACGGAAGCTCAAGCAGCACAGCATCCCCAGCCGTTCCGTCGTCACGGCGCTGGTGTTCGGCGTCGTCGGGATGTTCCTCATCCCGGTGGTGGGGCTCTTCGTCGGTTTCGCGGCCGGACTGCTGCTCAGTGAGCTCCACCGCACCCGCGCCTGGCGCCCCGCCCTGGTGTCCAGCGCGGCCGCGTTGAAAGCCACCGGCCTCGGCATGGTCGCAGAGTTCGGGCTGGCCTGCCTCGCCGCCAGTACGTGGGTCATTGGCGTCTGGGTGGCGGCGGCCAGTTAGCCCTTCCACCAGCGTCCACCGGCGCACTACTAGCATGGAAGAATGAGCGCCGGACAGTCCTCAGGACCCATCTATCGCGATACCCGCGACCTCACCCCGTTCGGCGATGCGCAGGTCCGGACGCCGGTGCGGGACATCGCAGACGGTGTCGGAGGCGTCCTGCACACGGCCCTTGGCGGCCGGGACGGCGGGGCGCTTAGCGTGGACGGCACCATCCCCCGGCTCAGGCGGATGCCCGGGAAGGCGGCCAAGGCAGTGTACGAGGCGGCCTTCCATAACACCGACCCCAACCGGCTGATCACACTGGGCCGCTCCCATCCCGGGTGGGCCGGGCTTTGCTACGTTCTGGCCGGGCTCCTGGCGCACAAACAAGGCGGCTACCTGCGCGCCTCGGAGCTGCTTCAGCGGGGACTCACCACCGGGAACGACGACGACGCCAACCAGTTCGCGTCCGCCTATCTGACCCGTGTGGTCACCCGGGTCGAAGTAGCCGAGCGCATCGAGGTTCCGGTTCTTTTTAGCCAGGAAGCCGTGTTCCTGGCGCTTTCGCACTCCCTGCGGGAGACGGGCCACATTGAAGCAGCACTGCAAACCGTATTCTCGCTTCCCCCGTCGCTGCCCGCGGCCCTGGCCCGCTGTTCTGTGGCGTTCGTTCTGGGCCGGGACAAGGAAGTGATGGTCTGGACCGAGGGGCTGCTTAACTCCGACGACCTCTCAGCCGCACTGCTGCTGATCCGCGCCCGGTCGCTACGCCGCCTCGGCGCGTCTGCAGCTTCCCAGGCAGCGCTTAAGGAGGTCCTTCGGCGGCGAAAGACCCATTTTGCGCTCCGTAATGATGCTCTGACGGACCGCGCTTTGCTGCTCCTGGATAACTCCCGCAAATCACTGAATCCCCGGGACTGGCTGCGTGGCCGGCCGGCTCAGCTCGAAACCTTCGAGGTCATCCGCAAAGACGTGGAAGAACGCAGGCTCTGGGAACAGGAATGGAAGCAGTTGAATCGGGAATGATCCCGGCCTGGCGGAGGCCTCAGGGCTAGTGCCGGGCGATCTCCGCGGCCAGCGGCACGACCTGCTCGGCCAGCAGCGCTAGGCCCAGGGCCATCATGATGATGCCGCTGGCCAGCGTCACCCGGCGCGCGGCGCCGGGCCGGGTCTGCAGGAGCCTGCGCGCCAGCAGGGCGACGACGGTGTAGACGACGGCCACCAGGAGCACGAACGTCAGGCCCAGCAGTCCGGACTGGACAGGGACGGACAGGGCGGCGTTCGGGCTGACGAATTGCGGGACCAGGGCGACGAAGAAGAGCAGGCCCTTGGGGTTGATCCCGCTGGTACCCATGCCCTGCAGGAAGACCCGGAGCTGGCTGGCCTGGCCCGCTGTCCCGCGACCGGTGTCCGCCCCGAAGCTGGCCCCGCGCCAGGACCGTACCGTGGTCAGGCCCAGCCACAACAGGTAGCCCGCGCCGGCGATCGTGAGCCAGCCGAGCAGGCCCGGCAGCGCGGTGATCACGGCCGCCAGCCCTGCCGCCAGCAGGAGGGTGTGGACCACGTAGCCCCCGCACAGGCCTGCCACCGCCGGGACAAAGCTGCGTTCGCGCAGCCCCGCGGCAATCGAGTAGGCCCAGTCCACTCCCGGGGTGCAGGCCAGGGCCACTGCGACGGCGGTGAAAGCGGCGAAAAGCTGCGGGTCCAGGGGAGTCTCCTAACGGTGCGGTCTGTCAGGACAAGCCTAGGAATTTCCGGCCGGAAGGTGCTCCCCTTTTTCGCCTGGTCTTGCGCGTCAACGATAAGATTCTTGCGTGATTGACCACGTGGACAGAAATATCTTGCGGCACCTCCGGGATGACGGGCGGATGACCGCGACGGCGCTCGCCGCCAAGGTGGGCCTGACTGTGGCGCCATGCCACCGGCGGCTCCGCGAACTCGAGTCGGCCGGGGTGATCCGCGGGTACCGCGCGGACATCGACCCGGCCGCCGTCGGGCTCGGTTTCGAGGCGATCGTCTTCGTGACCCTGCGGCAGGTGGACCGGGCCACCATGGAGATCTTCGAGAACCGGGTGGCCGAGAATCCCAATATCGTGGAGGCGCAGCGGCTGTTTGGTGAGCCGGACTACCTGCTCAAGGTGATCGCCGAGGACCTCCCCGCGTACCAGCGCTTCTACGACGCCGAGCTGACGTCCCTGCCCGGCGTCGAACGACTGACCTCGACGCTGGTCATGAAGAACCTGAAGTCCAACACCGGACCTCCGGTCTAGGGCCGCCGGGGCGAAATCCGGCGAAGGGGACGTCAGCTGCCTGGAAGCCGTGAAGTCATCGCGGGTTCAACACTACTGTCTGGAACCCTCCTGTTCCGTTGCCGGTGTACAGCCACAAGCCGCCACTGGGGTCTGCCGCTATCACGTTCGGCTTAGCCATGCCTCCAAAGTTGCCGACACTGGCGACGGTGCGGAATGCGTTCCAGCCACTGCCAATGAGTCGGCGGGGCAGGAAACCCCCGGAGCCGTTGCCGGGGTACAGCCACAACTCCCCGTCCTTGGCGCGCGCCATGATGCCGACTTTACCGTCGCCTGCGAAACCATTTGCCGCCATCACCTGGCTAAAGGAGGCCCAGCCGCTGCCGATCTGCCGCCTGGGTAAAAACCCGCCACCTCCGTCGCCGGGATATAGCCACAATTTGCCATCGTAGCCTTGCGCAACAATATCGGACCGGCCGTCCCCGCTGAAGTCTCCGGGGGATAGAATCCTGGCGAATGTGCCCCACCCATGGCCGATCCGCTTCCGGGGACTAAACTCGGCCACCCCGTTCGTGGGATAAAGCCAAAGATTCCCGTCGGTCGAACGGGCGACCAAGTCTGGTCCAGACTTCCCATCGAAGTTTGCGGCGGAGATTACCTGATCGAAAATCTGCCAGCCGGAGCCAACCTGCCTCGCGCGTTTGAAACTACCTGAGCCGTTACCCGGGTATAGCATTAGGGCGCCAGCTGCGTCGCGGGCCAGGATGTCCGCACGGGCATCACCGTCGAAGTCGCCAGCCTCCCAGATGTCACTAAACCGGTTCCACCCTGATCCGATCGCAAGACGCCCGGCAAACTTGCCGGTGCCGTCTCCAGCATTTAGCGCCATCGGGCCGGCGGCTCCCGCCAGCAACAGGTCCGTGCGCCCGTCTGCCGTAAAATCCTGTCCGCCCACGAGGTCGGTGGCGGCGGCCGTGCCGGTGGCCAAGACGACGGAAGGCCGAAACCCGCCGCTGCCGTTCCCCGGGTACAGATACAGGGTGCCGTTGGCACTCCGAGCCACCAGTCCGGGTCGTCCTGCCAACATGTCGGTGGCTGCTGTGATACCGGTGAAGCCCTGCCATCCGGACCCCACTTGCCGGCGGGGGAGAAAGCCGCCCGACCCGTTGCCGGGATATAGCAAGAGTTCGCCAGTGGGCAGCACGCCAAAAAGGTCATGGTTTCCGTCACCGTCAAAATCGCCAGCCGCCACTACGCGAATGAAAATGTTCCACCCTGACCCCACCTGGCGCTTCGGGAGAAAACCGCTCTTCCCGTTGCCCGGGTACAGCATCAGAGCCCCATCGGAGGCCCGAGCCAAGATGTCGGCGAGGTTGTCTCCATTGAAATCGCCGCTGCCGATCACAGAATTGAAGGCGTCCCACCCTGAGCCGATCTGGATCGGGGATCCGACACGGTTCCCCGACTCGCCGGGGCTCAGCTGCAGTGTGCCATTGGGTTCCCGTGAGATCAGATCCGGGCGTCCGTCGCCGCTGAAGTCGCCGACGGAGAACTGGAGCTTGGTGAAGCGGGCCGGGTCGGCAGTGATTGTGACGGTGGCGGCGGTTGCGGTGACCGAATCGATCCGCACCCTTGTACCGGCATGCGTGATGAATGTGCTGCCCTGCTGCCAGGCAAGATTTGTATAGACGTTGCCGTCCGGCTTGGAGTATGGCTTCAGCACCAGCGACGACGCAGGTGTGGATCCTCCGCGCTGTACGATCTTCACGCCGCGGTTGCTGGCGTTCGAGGCGGTGGAAAGGTAGCTGTCGTAGCCGACGGGCTGCCTCAGCTCAAGGTAATACACCTCCTTGCTGATCGGATCGGTAAACTTCAGCGCCCGGTTGGGATCTTTCCCGCCCCATGGCTTGAGTGTGTAGCGCTTGGCGCCGCTGGCGACGCCGACGTTTCGAATGTCGCTGCCGTTCCCGCTGCCGAGTCGCAGATAGTCCCAGAGGGACGAGCTGATGACCGGCGAGGCATCGGAGCGGGACAGGCCCATCAGATCAGCTGTGTCACCGTACTCCCGGATGTAGCAGGACGAATCCGAAAAAAGTCCGGTGGACGTCGTGCCAACATCGGAAGCGCCACTTTTGCATTGGAGGGAGTCCGCGTGCATGGAACCGAGGACATGCCCGAACTCGTGAGAGATGACGCTGGTGGTGTAGGAGCCTATCTTCGGCATGAGGATACGACCGCTGACCCCGCTGGAAACAAAGCCGCTGTAGCCTGCCCCCAAAGCCCCGTCGGTCAGCGTGGCAGCCGGGATGAAGATGAGAAGCGCGGTGTTGGTAGCGTAACGCCAGCCAAGTTCGGAGGTGATCTTGTCGATGAGGTCACCGTAAAACTGGGTGGACCGGGCGGCGGACTTGTGGCCGAGGATCCGTTTGGACACATTCATGGTGATGCGGCCGTTGGACATGCTGCTCCAGTACTGGCTGGCGGCTTTCACGGTGTTCTCGGCCGCCGTGGGGTCCACGACGGTCTTGTTGTCGGCCAGTGCCGCGGTAACCAGCGTGACCTGGATCGGACCGGTAGGCATGGCCTCGGTCTGGAGGCCTCCGGCGGACGCCTTTTCGGCGGGGTCAGTCCCCGGCTCGAAGACATGCTCGGAATGCGGTGTGCCCTCCACCAGAACAGACGGCGGGCTGTCGGACCCCCCCGTGTCCACGGCGACGGCTGGCCCCGAAGGCATCGTAACTAGGCCTGCTGCGAGCAGCAGGAGACCGGTGATGGACGCGAGAGACCGCTTAGCAGAACGCATTTAATTCCTTCATGAAACCCGGACCGGATGGGAGAGATTTCGGCATATGACCCCGCTGGCCGCGGAGCACGGGTGGTGCGTTGAGGACCGGGCTGACGTCGACCACCTTCGGGAGGACGACGGAAGCCTGCAAAACGGCGGGATCAGGAAACTGCCGCCGCGCGACATCGACGGACCCGCGAATCTCGTCGCCCGTCGCGTCTGCGTGGTTCAGCGCACGCTTGACGGCCATGTTCCCCCCGGTACTTGTCTTCCGCGCAAGTGTAACGGATGTGACATGTGGGATGGTTGGCGATTTAAGTGAAACTCGTGAAGGATTCAGGGCGCCGAGGCGAAATCTAGCGGCAATGCTGATCTAAAGCTGCGCCCAATCGCGGTTTGCCGGGCGCTGGCATCCATGGTCGCCGCCGAACAACCGCCGAGTGTCAGTCGCCCAGCAGGCCGGTGGTCCGGTAAGGGATGACCTCGCGCAGGAACATGCTCGTGGACGTCCGCACAATGCCAGGACAGAGCCGGATTTCCTCCGAGACGCGGTAGAGATCGTCCGGGCTGGTGGCCACGACCCGGATCAGCAGGTCCGTATCGCCGGCAGGGGCGTGGCACTCCAAGACTTCCGGGATATTGCGCAGCGCCTCAATCGCTTCGTTGAGGTGGCTCTGGTCCAGTTCGGCGCTGACCGCGGCCGCCACCCCCCGCCCCAACGCCGCGGGCAGCGCGCGGCTGCTGTTCGGCCGCAGCGCACCCGACGCCGTCATCCGCTCCATGCGGGACTGGACGGTGCCCCGGGCCAGGCCGAGCCGCTGGGCCAGGACCATCACCGGCAGCCGTGGATCGGCGTCGAGGGCCAGGAGGATCCGGCGGTCCGTCGTATCAAGCTGCTGCAATCTGATCACTTCCTGTCAGGAGGTCGCGCCGCAACTGGTCATTCTGACTATCTGATGCGGGGCCCGTTGCACCAACTGTAGGGCCGATGCTCAAATGGTGACAACATCGACCGCCGGCCACCGCCGGCAGTTGTAGGCTACGGACCACCCGGCACACCACCCGGACTCCCGACGAGGCCTCCCGCAAGGAGTCCGCCGCTGACTGACTCTTGTTCACGCATCGTCATTCCGCACCCTTACGGCAGGAGCCCCTGAGCCCCCGACGTCGGATTTCCGAAGTCATCGGTGGCTGAGGGGCTCCTGCGTTTCCCGGCATAGGCTGGTGCCATGACTTCAGCCGGACGCTTCGCCCCCAGCCCCTCCGGCGAACTGCATGTTGGCAACCTTCGGACCGCCATCCTGGCTTGGCTCTTTGCCCGGTCCAGTGGCCGGGGCTTCCTGCTGCGGGTGGAAGACCTGGACCGTGCCCGGGCCGGTGCCGAGGCGGAGCAACTCCGGGACCTGGCGGCGGTCGGCGTGACCTGGGACGGCGACGTCGTCCGCCAGACCGACCGGGACCACCTCTATGCGAAGGCACTCGAGCAGCTCACGGCGGCCGGGATGACCTATGAGTGTTTCTGCACGCGTCGCGAAATCCAGGACGCGCCCACCGCCCCGCACGCCCCGCAGGGCGCCTACCCGGGTACGTGCCGCAACCTCAGTGCCGCCGAACGCGAGGACAAGCGTCGCCTCCGCCCGGCCGCCATCCGGCTCCGGGCCGCCGCCACGGAGGCTACGGTCCAGGATGTGCTCCACGGCAGCTTCACCGGAGTGGTGGACGACTTCGTCCTGCGCCGCAACGACGGGGTTACCGCCTACAACCTTGCCGTCGTCGTTGACGATGCCGCCCAGGGCATAGACCAGGTCGTCCGGGGCGACGACCTGCTGCCCTCCACGCCTCGGCAGGCCTATCTGGCCTCCCTCTTGAATATTCCCGTTCCGGAATATGCGCATGTGCCGCTGGTCGTCAATGCGGCCGGCGCGAGGCTCGCCAAGCGCGACGGCGCCGTCACGCTCGGTGACCTCGCCGCCGCCGGCGTCGGCGCCGACCGGGTGCGCGACGCGTTGCTGGCGTCGGTCGGCCTGCCGCCGGGCGCCCTGGCTGGCGCGCTGGAAGCTTTCGACCCGGCCGCCCTGCCTCGTGAGCCCTGGGTCTGGCCCGGCCTGACCCCCGCCGGCCAGTAGGCTGGAGACATGCCCGAACCAACGCCTGCCCAGCCCCGCTTCACGGTCGACACGGCTAAAGTCCTCGCCGAGGTGGCCCACGACCGGCAAAAGGACAAGCTCAAGCGGCCCTACCGCGACCACGTGCTCGCGGTCGGTGACGCGCTGGAAGAGTTCGACGACGACATCCGGATCGCCGGCTACCTGCACGACATCGCGGAGGACACCCCGATGACGCGCCAGGCGCTGCTGGACATGGGCGTTTCCGAACGGGCCGTCGGCATCATTGAGCGGCTCACGCGGCGCCTCCATGAGTACCCGGACGACTATCCGGCCGGCACCCGCATCATCGCGGAGGACCATGACGCCGCGCTGGTCGAGATCGCCCACAACGCGCACCTCTCCCTGCCCGAGCGGCTGCAGGCCCTGGCGGAAAAGTGGCCCGACAAGCCGCCGGTGACCCGCTACGCCGACGCCCGCCCGGTCCTCTACGCCGCGGTCCCGGTGGAGGAGACCCGCAAAATCCTCGCCCGGATCAACCCGTGGCTGCTGGAGGAACTGGACGCACAGCTCGACGAGGCCGACGACACCGACAACGAGACCCTGCGTTACGACGAGGCGGACTAAACCCGGCCCAGCAGGTCGATGTCCTCCAGGAACTCCTGCTGAACTTCGGCGCTGACCGTGGTCCGGGTGTCCGCGATCGCGTCGAGGTAGTCCTGCGTCCCCGGACCCTTCCGGGCCGCGTCCCGCACCGACGCGGAGCTCCCGGTTGCCGGCCCGCCGTCGCTGTCCATGCCGTACACGGCGTTTTCCAGCGCCCGCTGGGAGGCGCTGCGCGCGGCGTACTCGATGTCGGCGGGCGAGAACCCGTCGGTCCGGTCCACCAGCAGCTCGATGTCGACGTCGTCCACCACGGCGGCGGGGATGAAGCGCTGCCACATCGCCTCGCGGGCCAGCCGGTCCGGCAGGCCGATCGGGATGACATAGTCGAACCGGCCGTGGCGCAGGAAGGCCGAATCCAAGGCGCGGATGAAGTTGGTGGCGCAGACCAGCAGCCGGCCCGGCTGCTCCCGGAACGCCGGGATGATCTTCAGGAGCTCGTTCGTGACGCCCTGCAGCGGCGACGGCGGGTCACCGGCCCGCTGCGAGGCGATCTCCTCCACCTCGTCGATAAAGACGACGGCGTGTTCCAGCTCGGCGATCTCCAGGAACGTCTCGCGCAGGGCGCCGGCCAGGCCGAGCGGATCGGCGGCGAGCCTGGAGGGGAACACTTCGACGAACGGCCACTCGAGCCGGGAGGCGATCGCCTTGGCAAAGGTCGTCTTGCCGGTGCCGGGCGGGCCGAACAGCACGACGGCGCGCGGCGGCACCACGCCGTATTCGTCGGCGAGATCGGCTTCGGCCAGCGGCAGGACCAGGCGGCGTTCCAGGAGTTCCTTCTCGTGGCGCATGCCGGCGACATTTTCCCAGAGGTCGCGGGCCAGGATCCTGCCGCCGAGCTGGCTCAGGGGTTCGAGTTCCTGCCGCTGGACGGGGATCCTGCGTTCGAAGTAGCGGAGGTTCTTCTTCAACACGAAGCCCCGGCTTAGGAAGGCCTCGACCCGGGTCTCGGATTCCGGCATGAGCGCGGAAAGCTTGTTCAGCCCGTGCGGCGCCATCCGGTTCTCGACGGCGGCCAGCAGCGACGAGCCGATCCCCCGGCCGCGGAATTCCGGGAGCGTGGCCAGGAAGACGATCCAGCCCTGGTCGTGGGCGGCACGGCCGACCGCCGCCCCGACCACCTGCTCGCCCAGCACGGCAACCACGGCGTGGTCCTTTTCGCATGAGGCCAGGACCTCGGAGAGCGCGTAGACCGGCTCCACATTCGTGGCTTTGAGCGTCTCCCACAGGTGCAGGATCCCGTCCAGGTCAGCCGAATGGAAATCCCTGATCCGCCAGTTGGTCATGAGGTGTCTCCCGGGTGGTTCGTCGTTGAGCCAGGCGTTACTGCTATCTCCGAGCTTAGGCGAACCGGTCCGCGCCGCAGCCCCCGGCGGCTTGCGTTACGCGGCCCGGGAGCGGGCGCGAACGGACACTTCCGGCCCGGGAGCGGGCGCGAACGGACACTTCCGGCCCGGGAGCGGGCGCGAACGGACACTTCCGGCCCCGGAGCGGGCGCGAACGGACACTTGAGGCCCCGAGCTGTGGGCGGTTTAGGGCCTCAAGTGTACGTTCGGCCTCAGCGGAGGGGGTTAGAGCGCGGCGAGCAGCTCCTTCATTTCCTTGATCTCGTCCGTCTGCGAGGCCGCGACGTCCTTGGCCAGGCCGACCGCTTCCGGGTCCTTGCCACCGCGGACTTCCGCGTTGGCCATCTCGACGGCGCCCTCGTGGTGGGCGATCATCTGGGTCAGGAACAGTTTGCTTGCCTCGGTCCCCGTAGCTGCCTCAAGCTTCTTGAGGTCGTCCTCGCCCAGCATCCCGGACATGACGTGGCCGCCGGGCATCTCCACTTGTTCGCCCCAGCCCTTGAGCCAGCCGGTCATCCGGTCAATTTCCGGGCTCTGGGCGGCCTTGATCCGGCCGGCCAAGGCGGTCACCTTCGCGTCGATGCCCTGCTTCTTGAGCATCATGTCGCTCATCTCGATGGCCTGGGCGTGGTGGGGGATCATTCCCTGGGCGAACATCGTGTCCGTCCCGTTGTGATCGGCCGCTGCGGCGGAGGTGCTCGTGCCCATGGTGCTGTGGTCCATGGGGGACGTTTTGCCGGTTCCGGCCGAGCAGCCGGCCAGGGCGATCAATGCGGCAACGGCGGCCGCGGGAAGAGTCAGTGCCTTGTTCATGGTTGTCCTTTGCTTAGTCCGGCCACGGGCCGGCGTCGGGCGGTGTGCAGCCAGTGGCGGTGCAAACCGGGGGATGCGGGTGTCGGCGCAGGCCGGCCCGATCCCTTTACGTCCGACTGATGGACAGTTCCCCGGGCGTCGGCGTCGCGGGAAGGTACGAGTAGGCGATGTCCCGGGCCGTTCCGGAGGCGGACGACCGCGGGGCGGACAGCTGCGCCGATCCGGGAGGCGGCGCGCTCAGCGACGTGGCCGACGGGGCAGGGGTGCAGGCGGCGTGTGCGGAGTGCTGGTCGTCGCAACCTGCGCCGCAGGCGCACGACGACGGGTCCGGAGTTTCGGGGGCGGCTGCCGGCCCGTGCTGCGGGGAGTGGTGGGAGGCTGCCGCGTGCGCGTCGGTCCCGTGCCCCGCGGCGGCGCCGAGGGGCGCGGCGAGCACGTGCATGCCGAAGATCCCGGCGAGGACGGCCACGACGGCGGCGAGTACGGCCGCGCGGCGCAGGACCACGGCCCGGAACATAGCGTCCACGTGCGTCCCCTTTCCTTGGCTTCGGCATTTCAGGCTACCGGGTTCCAACGTCACGGAGGGGCGGTGTGTTCCCGCCGGCCCGGGTTCAGCTGTGCGTGCGAGTTTGACGTGGGACTCCCGTATGACACTATCTGCGTATGAATGCAGATACGCAGGTTGATATCGACAGTCCCCATGTAGAACTCGCCGTCGAAGTCTTTTCCATGCTGGCCGACGCCACCCGCGTCCGCCTGATCCTGGCTCTCGGGGAGGGCGAACTGCCGGTCAACGCCTTGGCCGAACAGGTCGGCAAGCCTGCGTCTGCCGTGTCCCAGCATTTGGCCAAAATGCGGCTCGGCGGCATGGTGGCCACCCGCCAGGAGGGCACCAAAGTCTTCTACCGGCTCCAGAACGACCACGCCCGCGAGCTCGTCATGGCCGCGGTCCATCAGGCCGAGCACGCGCTCGGCACCGCGCCGAGGCACAGCGCATGACCCGGCCCGACAACGCCCTCGGCCAGGCGCACGACCACGCCCATGAGGAGCATGACCACGGGCATGACCACCATGACCGTGACCATGCGGGTCCCCACACCCATGACCACGACCACGATCATGGCCACGACCACTCCCACGGCGGCGGTCTGAAGGGTTGGCTGCACGAGCTCTTCGTACCGCACTCCCACGACGCCACCGACTCGATCGACGAGGCGCTGGAATCCAGTGCGCAAGGCATCCGCGCGGTCAAGGTCTCGCTGCTGGGCCTGGGCGCCACCTCCGTTTTCCAGCTGACCATTGTCCTGGTCAGCGGGTCGGTGGCGCTGCTGGCCGACACCGTGCATAACTTCTCCGACGCCCTGACCGCGGTGCCGTTGTGGATCGCGTTCCTGCTCGGCCGGCGCAAGCCCACGCGCACCTACACCCACGGGTTCGGGCGGGCCGAGGACCTGGCCGGGCTCTTTATCGTGGCCATGATCGCCCTGTCCGCGGTCGTTGCGGCGGTGGAGTCGATCCGGCGTTTCTTCGAACCGCAGCCCGTGTACAACTTGGGCTGGGTGCTGGCCGCCGGCGTCGTCGGCTTCGCGGGCAATGAGCTGGTGGCGATTTACCGGATCCGGGTCGGCC
Source organism: Arthrobacter sp. Hor0625 (assembly GCF_052567525.1). Taxonomy (NCBI): domain Bacteria; kingdom Bacillati; phylum Actinomycetota; class Actinomycetes; order Micrococcales; family Micrococcaceae; genus Arthrobacter; species Arthrobacter sp. Hor0625. Next base: position 1,464,172 of record NZ_CP199586.1, read on the forward strand.
GGCGCATCGGGTCGGCGGCGCTGATCGCCGACGGCGTGCACGCCCGGACGGACGGCTTCACCTCGCTCGCGGTGGTGGCCGGCGTCGTCGGCGTTTGGCTCGGCTTTCCGCTGGCTGACCCGATCGTCGGCCTGCTGATTTCCGTCGCGATCATGGTGCTGCTCTGGGGTACCGTACGCGACGTCGGCCGACGCCTCATGGACGGCGTCGATCCGCACCTGACGGACGCCCTGGCCGCCGTCGTCCGCGAGCACGCGCCGGCGGGCGGCACCTCGCGGCTGCGCTGGTCCGGCCACCGGCTGCAGGCGGAGATCACGGTCGCGGTCAACCCGGAGGAGCGGCAGGGCGAACTGGCGGCGCTCGCCGCGCGACTGGAAGCCGGCGCAAAGGCGGCCCTGCCGCACCTGGGTGCGGTGACGGTCGTGCCTTCCGTGGAGCCTCTCGCCCGGCCCGACTAGCTCGTCGCGGGGTCAGATCCCCAAGGAAGCAAGGCTTTGCCGGAGCGTCTCAGCGGAGTGATGCAGGGAGGCGTGCTCGCCCTCGTCCAGCGGCGTGTCCAGCACCGCGCGCACGCCGCCCCGCCCCACGACGCTGGGCAGCGACAGAGCGACCCCTTCGATACCGTACTGCCCGGCCAGCACCGTTGAGACGGGCAGGACGGCCTTCTCATCCCGTAGCAGCGCCTCCACAATCCGGGCGCCGGAGAGCCCGATGGCGTAGTTCGTCGCCCCCTTGCCCGCGATCACCTTGTAGGCCGCCTGGGTCACCTCCCGGGCGGTCTCGGCGAGGTACCCGGGGGTGAAGAGGCGCCCGCCGTCAACGGTCCAGTCCCGGATCGGCACCGGACCGATCCGGGCGCCCGACCAGACCGGAAACTCGGTGTCCCCGTGCTCGCCGACCATGCTGGCATGGACGCTGCTCACCGACACCCCGGCCCGGTGCGCCAGCAGCCAGCGCAGCCGCGACGTGTCGAGCACCGTCCCGGAGGAGAACACCCGGCCCGCGGGCAGCCCGGTGATTTTCTGCGCCGCGACGGTCAGCACATCGCAGGGATTCGTGACCAGCACGTAGACCGCATCCGGGGCCTGGGCCAGCAGTTGCGGCATGAGCTGCTCGAGAATCCGGACGTTGGTGCCAGCCAGGTCCAGCCGGGTCTGGCCGGGTGCCTGCTTGGCCCTCGCGGTGATGACGACGACGTCGGCGCCTTTCGTCACGCTGATGTCACCGCCGCCATCGACCGTCGCCGCGGCCGCGGTGAACTGGGTGCCGTGGGCCAGATCGAGGACTTCGGCTTCGGCCTTTGCGGCATTCACGTCGAAAAGTGCGACATGGCGGGCGGAGCCGCGGATCAGGGCGGCGTATGCCAGGGATGTCCCGACGCTGCCCGCCCCGACAATGGCGAGCCTGGAGCCTGAGGGGGCGGGCACGGGCTGTTCCATGGCGGGCCGTCAGCCGGCCGGCGTCTGGACGGTGCCGGCGGTTTCGCCGCCGTCGATGACGAATTCGGCACCCGTGACAAACGAGGACTCGTCTCCGGCCAGATAGACGGCAAGCTCGGCGATTTCCCGGGGCTGGCCGGTCCGGTGCAGCGCGACGTGGCCGGTATCGAAGGTCATGCCCTCCGTCATGGGCGTCTGGATGACGCCGGGGTGGACCGAGTTGACCCGGATGCCGTCCCGTCCGAGGTCGAGCGCTGCACTCTTGGTCAGGCCCCGCACGCCGAACTTGGAGGCGGTGTAGCCAGCGAGGTTCTCATAGCCGCGGAGCCCGGCGATGGAAGAAACGTTGATGATCGAGGCGGCGCCTGCCTGGGCCAGGGCCGGGGCCGCCGCCTTGATGCCGTTGAAAACCCCGTTGAGGTTCACATCGATAATCCGGGCCCACTGTTCGTGCGGGAACTCGTCGATGCGGCCGAAATTCACAATGCCCGCGTTGTTGACCAGGACGGACAGGCCGCCGAAAGCGGCCGCCGCTTCGCCGACCGCAGCCTCCCAGTCGTCCGGCCGGGTCACATCCAAATGGACGTAGCGGATACCGTCACCGAGCTGGGCCACCAACCGGGCGCCGTCGTCGTCCAGCACGTCCCCGGCGACGACCCGGGCGCCCTCCTCGAGGAAGCGCTCCGCCATCGCGGCGCCGATGCCGCGGGCAGCCCCGCTGATCAGGGCAACTTTGCCGTCCAGCCGTCCCATGCTGTCCCTCCCGAGGCGTGACCGTGGGCGCCGCTACCGGCGACGGCGGGCCAGCCGGTGCGGGCCAGCCATTCCAGCTTGGCCGCGGGCGGCGGCGCTGGGGAGGGCCGTAGGGCCCGGGAACGACGGCGGTCGGCCCCGGGGGCGGGCCGCACCCGGCCTAGAGGTGCTGGATGCCCGCCCGCTGCATGGCGTCCTTGTAGACGGCGATGTTCTTGGCCAGGAGCTCTTCCTGCTTGGCAGGTGAGACGGCGAAAGCGCGGCCGCCGAGCGCCGTGGCCTTGTAGATCTTCACGCCGCGGTTCTTCAGCGAGGAGTGGTAGGTCTTTTCGAAGAGCGTGAGGAACGCGTGGGCGTCCGCGCCGTGGGCGATGACCGCGGAGGTGCGCCGGTTGATGTTCATGAACTGGCGGAACGGGCGCAGCCCGTCGGTCTTTTCCTGGACATTCAACGCGGACGGGAGCTCAGGGTCGCGCACCCAGGGGTACGCGTTCCACGGCATCACGTAGCGGGGGTCCAGCTCGGCGGCCTCGTAGATGGAGGTGGCGCGCCGGGCAGCGTCGTCTTCATTGAAGTGCGACACGAAGCCGGATTCGCAGCCCTTCCCGGGCGCGATGTGAAGGCTGACAATCCGGCACTCATCCTCGTCATGGACGGGGTCGATGTAGGGGACGACGGACCCCGGCTTCTTCTCCATCAGTTCGTCGCACAGTTGCGTCACGGCCGCGATGTTCGGTTCCTGCAGCAGGGTCTTCTTTTCGTCCCAGTCAATCGTCACGATGTCTCCCTCAGCACTTGGCGTCCAGAATCAGGCGTCTTGTTCCACTCTACGCTTAGGTTCAGAGGACCCTCGGGGCCGGAAGGGGAAGAGTCGATGGACCCCTAGCCGACGGCGCCGCACCGGGCGTACGCTTAAAGCGCCTGCAGGTAACCACTTGATTAAGCCGGGCTGTTCAGGACATGAAAATGTCCGGGCCGTCTCATAGCGAGATCGCGAAGGTACCTGCAGGTCCTGTGTTTAAGGACCGCCCTACGCGCTTCCGGTTTCATATTGTTCGCGGCGCTCCAGCGATGGAGGCGCAGTATCACGCAGACTTCCGGGCCAGCACGGACGGCTTCCATTCGCGAACCCCGTCCAGGCGCGCACTCCGCAAACCTAGTTCCCGGTTTACGCAGCTGCTGCAGCACTGACCCTGCCGAATCTCTCCACCTTCGCGAGGTGCCGAAGTTCCCTGCGGCGGGGCTCGGGTGTCGCCGATAACGCCGTCCCCGGCAGCTGCGGGGCGGTGGAGGAGTAGGTGTGGCCGGTTGGTGTCATGAGTTGGAGGGTGTGGCGGGGTCCTGGCCGTGGTTGAGCGCTCCAGCCGGGGGCTTCCTTGGTGTGGTTGCAGGCTTCGCAGAGCCCTGCGCCGTTGCCGGCGGTGGTGGTGCCGCCGGTGTGCCAGGGGATGATGTGGTCCAGATGGCGGATCGGGGCGTCGCAGTACGGGGTGCGGCAGGTGTCGTCGCGGGACTGGATGAAGCGGCGGAGTCCGGAGGGGAAGAGCCGGGCGCGGGAGTCCATGGCGGTAAGTTCTCCGGTGGCCGGGGCGGTGTAAAGCCGCCGGATCCAGACCGGGAAGGACGGGTGCTCGCCGGCCACGCCTCCGGGACCGCCTGTGCCGGGGCTGTTGGTGGCGTTGTCGGGCCCGGTGGTGAGGAGTTGCCGCGCCCAGCCGGCGGGGACAACACCGTAGCCCGGCAGCCGGGCCGCTTCGCTGTCGCCCTGGAACAGGGTGCGGTCGGTCATGACGAGCTGGATGCTGATGCCGCTGATTCCGCCGGGGGTGCCGGTGGTGCGTTCGACGAGAGTGTCGGCCATCAGTTGGCCGCGGGTGCGGGGGTCCCCGTCGTTGCGGGCGGTGTCGGCGTGCCTGCTTAGTGCGGCGTACACCGCAACGGCTTGGGCTGCCGGGAGCAGGGCGGTGAGGTAGCACATGGTGTCCGGTGCGGGGCGGACGCTGACGTACCGTTCGGTCGCGGCGTGGGCTGCCCGCTCGGTAACCGTGCGCGGGTCGCGCCGGTAGGCGGCCGCCCTCGCCGCGGCGGTGATGGTCCGGTCGCCGGCGCCGTCAAAGGTCCCGGCGTCCGCGGCGAGTTCTTCGTCCACGGCGGTCCGGTCCGCGGCGGTGAGGCAGGCCGTCTCCCGGACCAGCAGGGTGGCGCGCCACTCGTTCAGCTGCCCGGCTTCCAAGGCAGCGAGGGTGCGAGGCATCTCGGTCACCAACGCTTTAGCCAGACCCAGGAGGCGGGAGCCTTTGGCGGGGGATTCCCGCCGCGCCACGGCGATCTCGGCACCAACCCCGGCACCCAGTTTGTCCGCGGGCATCCCGGCGGCAGCCTGCTCCGCGCGCCGGACTAGGTCGACCGCGACCGCGTCACGGGCTTGGCGGGCGGCCAGGACGGACTTCAGGTCCTCGAGTTCGCGGATTTCGTCGATGGTTGCCGCGGCGCTGGCCGGGGCCGGGATCCCGGCCAGGATCCGGGCGAGGTCAGCGACCGTCATGCCTGCCGTCGGAACCACTTCGGGCCCTTGCTTGCCGTCCATGAACCAAGTCAACCAGGCACCTGTGACAATTAAGGCGGCCGCGAAAGCCGGCCTCCGGAACATGGCCGCGGAAGCGGGCCGCCGGAACGTGTCCACGGAAGCCGCCTTCCGGAAGCCTATGAACCGCCCCGAAACCAAGGAACCCATGCCGATCAACAAACAATCGCTGAAGCAGGACGGCTTCACCGGGTTCCGGCCGATCGCGGAGCTGGAGATCAACCGCATCCCGCAAAAGCCCGGCATCTTCGCGGTGTTGCGCCCGGAGGGCGGCGGTCAGGGCAACAGACTCGGCGCCGCACCCGGCAGCGCGAAGCCGCAGTTCCTCGCCAAAAACACGGCAGGCATCTTCAAAAAGAAGGATCCCACCCTAAAACCGGATGCACTCGGAACCGAATGGGTCGACGGGGCCGACGTCCTCTACGTGGGCAAGGCCGGTCCGGGCAGCAAGGGAAACCGCGGGCTGCGGCGGCAGATCCAGGAGTTTGTCGACTTTGGCCGGGGCAAGCCGCCGGGCCACTGGGACGGCCGGCTGATCTGGCAGCTCGCCGACGCCAAAACGCTGATCATCGCGTGGAAGGAACTGCCAGTGGAGCAACTGGCCGCCGCCGAAGCCGGCTACCACGCCGCGTTCGCCGAGGAATACGGCAGGCTGCCGTTCGCCAACCTGGTTCAGGCCCGGGTAAGGGGCTCCTAGCCGGCGCGGCCGCTCAGAAAGCCCGGTGCGTAAACCGACCTGCCAGCAGCGTCGCCGCCACCGGCATGGCCGCAAACTTGGCGTCCGACACGGTCAGAGGGTGGGCGTCGAGCACGGCGACGTCGGCCGGATCGCCGACGCGGATCCGGCCCCGTCCGCGCGTGGACGCCGCGAGCGCCTCCCGACGGGTCAGGGCCTGCTCAGGATGCCACGGTTCCCGGCCGTCCCCGCGCGCCCGGGTGGTGGCCGCTGACATCGCCGTCCAGGGCTCCAGCGGCGCCACCGGAGCATCCGAGCCGAGCGCCAGCGTCGCCCCGGCGTCGAGCAGCGACCGCAGCGGGAACGCCCGCTCCGTCCGGCCGGCCCAGTTGGCATCGGCGGCGTCGCGGTCATCCAGTGCGTGGGCCGGCTGCACACTGGCGGTCAGGCCGAGTTCACCGAAACGCGCGAAGTCCTGCTCGCGGACAAACTGGGCATGCTCGATCCGCCCTCGGACCCCGGCGGACGCGAAGGCATTCAGCGCCACCTCGTTCGCGCCGTCGCCGATCGCGTGCACCGCCGGCACGAACCCCGCGTCCCGGGCCTTAGTGAGCAACTCCAGCAATTCGTCCTCGCTGACCGTCAGCAGTCCCCGGCCGCCATGGGGATAGGGATCGACGCAGTACGCCGTGCGGGTGTTCAACGACCCGTCGATGAGGACCTTCAAAGGACCCACCCGCAGGAGGCCGCCGGTTCCGGCAACCGGCTGCCCGGTCCGCATCCCTTCGCCGACGGCGCGGTCAAGATCCTGAGGGTAGACGCCGGCGTCCACCCGGAAGGAGTCGAAGCCGGCCGCGGTCCGCCGTTGCCAGGTGTCCCGGTTCCAGACCATCTCGAAATCGACTATGCCCACCACCCCGCGGGCGGCCGCGGCCCTGCCGGCGTCGTGGACCATCCGGTCGACGGCGTCATCAGGCAGGCGCCCCAGTTCCCGGGTCAGTTCGAAGGCCGGGTCCTCGCGGAGCAGGCCGTCCGCGCCGACTGCCACCCCGTGGCGCGCTGCCGCGGCGCTGTTGAGCCAGACGCAGTGCAGGTCGTGGCTGATCAGGGCGGCCGGGACCCCGGCGGTGGCGCTGTCGAGCAGGTCGAGGCTTGGCGTGTCCTTCCAGACCGCATCGCGGAAGCCAACGCCGACCACCGTGTGCCCGCCAGGCTCCACCGGGCGGCCGCGCTCAAGGTGGGACCGTACGACGGCGGCAGCCTCCCTGGCGGACGCGGCCCCGGACAGATCGATCCGGCCGGCGGTAAGCGCCCATTGGGTCATGTGCACGTGCTCGTCCCACAGCCCGGGAATGGCAAAGCGCCCGTCGAGGTCAATCACCTCGGGCGCCGGCCCGCCGGACTCCGCCCGCAGCCGGGAGGACGAACCGGAAGGCGCGATACCCGTGATGACCCCGTCCGCGATCGATACGTCGCAGGTGGCCGCTTCGCCGGGCAGCCGGGCGGCGGCGAGGACAAGGCGGGTACTGCCCGCGGGAGTGTCGGTCTTTGGCATAGGAACAGGCTAGGGCCGCGCCGCGGGGGCAGCAATTTGGGTCCCTCCAGTCACGCCCGGCCCTCCTGTCACCTCCCCGAGGGGCCCCGCCGGGCACAAGGGACTTTCGTCCCTTTGCCGGCGCCCGGAGGCGGGTCATTCTGGATGTGGGGTAATTCCGGCATGGGTATTTGGGGGAGGAATCGCCTCGCAGGCAGTATCGGTCTCGCTAGGACCCTGGGGTGAGGAAATGGCAGTTGCACTTTCCAGCTTGGGTAGGAAAGGCAGGAGACCAGCCATCATGTTTTTGACCACCCGGGCGCCGTTGTCGCCCGCAGCACCAGCCCTGTCGGTGCGCCGGAGCTGGGAGGCAATATGAGCCCTCTGCGCCACCTGAACCACGCCAGCCGCGCCAGGGCATACCAGGCACACCCCTCCCACGGCGATCCGCGGATCAAGGTTGTCATCCGGATCGACGAAGCCGAGGAATCCGCGCGGGTGGAGGTTCGGGGCGTCGTCACTACCGCCAACATCCGGGCCCTCTACGTCGTCTGCCGCCGGGTCACGGCCAAACTCGCGGGCTACGAAATCGTCGTGGACCTCGCGCACGCCAGGGTGACCGCCGCCGCGTTCGAGGAACTGCGCGAGCATGCCCGGCAGGCGATTGTGTCCTCCGGGATCGACTCCTCGGTGACCCCGTGCCGCCTGCGGATCGTTGATCCGCCGGTCATCCTCCGAAACAAGGAACCCGCATGAAAGCGCTCGTGTACGGCGGCCCGGGGCAAAAGTCCTGGACGGACGTCCCTGACCCCGAAATCCAGAACCCCTCCGACGTGCTCGTCAAAGTCGACACCACCACCATCTGCGGGACGGACCTGCATATCCTCAAGGGCGACGTTCCCGCCGTCGCCAAGGGACGGATCCTGGGGCACGAGGGGGTCGGAACCATTACCGACGTCGGATCCTCCGTCACCGCCCTCAAGGCGGGCGACCGGGTCATCATTTCCTGCATCAAGTCCTGCGGACACTGTGCCAACTGCAGGACCGGCCTCTATTCGCACTGCATGGGCAGCGAGGGCAAAGCGGGGGTCGGCTGGGTGTTCGGCCACCTGATTGACGGCACGCAGGCGGAGTACGTGCGGGTCCCGTATGCCGAGAATTCCCTGCACCTGCTGCCGGAAGGGGTCAGCGACGAACAAGCGGTGATGCTGTCGGACATCCTGCCCACGGGCTTCGAAATCGGTGTGCAGTACGGACGGGTCAAACCGGGGGACACCGTGGCCGTCATCGGCGCCGGCCCGGTCGGGCTGGCCGCCATGGCGACCGCCGGCCTCTACGGGGCCGCCACCATCATTGCCGTGGACCTCGACGCGAACCGGCTTGAACAGTCCCGCGCGTTCGGCGCCACGGACGTCGTACTCTCCAGCGACGCCGACTGGAGGGACCAGGTCCTTGCCCTCACCGACGGTCAAGGCGTCGATGTCGCGATCGAGGCCGTCGGCGTGCCGGCAACCTTGGAGATGTGCCTGGCCGTTGTGCGGCCGGGCGGCAACGTGGCCAATGTGGGTGTCCACGGCAAGCCGGTGGAACTGCACGTGGAGGACCTTTGGATCCAGAACATCAACCTGAGCATGGGGCTGGTGAACACCAACACGACTCCCATGCTGCTCAAGCTGGTGGCGCAGAACAAGGTGCCGGCCGGGAAGTTCGCCACCCACCACTTCAGCTTCGACCAGTTCATGGACGCCTATGACACCTTTGCCCGCGCCGCGGAAACGAAGGCCCTGAAAGTGGTGATCACTGCATGAAAGCCCATGTCGTCTACGATTCGGCGTTCGGGAACACACGATCCGTGGCCGAGGCCGTCGCTGGCTCCCTCGGCGAGGTGCACGCCACCCCGGTGCCGGTCAGCGAGTTCGATCCCGCAGACCTGGCGGCCGGGGACCTGCTCGTCGTCGGCAGCCCGATCAACGGGTGGCGCCCGACGCCGAAGATCACCGAGCTGCTCTCGACGCTCGGGGGCGGACAGCTCGAGGGCGTCAAGGCAGCGGCGTTCGACACCCGTGTCCGGATGTTCGTCCACGGTGACGCGGCCAAGAAGATGGCGCATGCGTTGCGCGACAGCGGGGCGGACCTCATTTCCGAGCCCATGCCGTTCTACGTCAAGGGCAGCGAAGGGCCGCTGCGGCCCGGCGAAATCGACAAGGCAGCCCGGTGGGGCAAGTCCCTGCTGGAGGCACTGGAACGGCCATGAAACCGGGCCGGATTGTCATGCTGGTGCTGGGCACCTTGGCCTCGCTGCTGGGCCTGGCGCTCCTCACCGGAGCCGGTTTCACCGGCTGGGCCAATTACCAGCAGCGCGACGGGCGCTTTTTCACCACGCCCTCGGAGCGCTACACGGTGGACTCCTACGCCATCACCTCGCCCCGGCTGGATTTCATGGGCGACGCCGGACCGGCCGGTTTCGACCCGGCAGCAGCGGCGGGCAGCGTGATGCTCCGCGGTTCCACCGCCGATCCCGCGCAGCGCATCTTCATCGGGATCGCTCCGGAGGCTGACGTCTCCGCCTACCTCAGCGGCGTCAAGTACTCCGAAGTGGGCGAAGTCCGGTTTTCGCCGTTCCGGGCCCAGTACCGGGAGGTTCCCGGCACCAGGCAGCCGACCCGGCCAGCGGAGCAGAAGTTCTGGACCGCCTCCGCCACCGGTGCCGGAGCCCAGGAAATCACGTGGGACCTGCGCTCCGGGAACTGGGTGGTCGTGGTCATGAACGCCGACGCGAGCAGTCCGGTCTCGGTGGACCTTCGCGGCGGCGCCCGCTCCGACCTGCTGTGGCCGGTGTTCCTGGGACTCCTGGCCGGCGGGATTGTGCTGCTTGCCGTCGGCGTCCCCCTGATCGTGGCCGGGGCGGCAGGGTTGGGCCGCGCGAACCCGCCGCAACGGCCGGGCCAGCCGCCTTATCCAGGACCGTCCCCGGCCAGCGCTTCCTACCCTCCGGCCGGAGCACCCCTGCCCGCCGGTTCCTACCCGCCGGACGTGCCGCCGGGGGGATACGTTTATCCGGCCAGGCTCAGCGGTTACCTCGATCCGCAACTGTCCCGCTGGCTGTGGCTGGTCAAGTGGTTCCTCGCGATCCCGCACTTCATCGTGCTGTTCTTCCTGTGGTTCGGGCTGGTCGTGACCACGATCGTTGCCGGGTTCGCGATTCTCTTCACCGGCCGCTATCCGCGCTCACTGTTCAACTTCAACGTGGGCGTCATCCGCTGGAACTGGCGGGTGGCCTTCTACTGCTACGCCGCGATCGGCACTGACCAGTACCCGCCGTTCAGTCTGGCCCGCACCGGCTACCCGGCGGATTTTGACGTTGATTACCCTGAGAAGCTCTCCCGCGGGCTGGTGCTCGTGAAGTCCTGGCTGCTGGCCATCCCACACCTGCTCATCGTCGGCATCCTGACCGGGACGACGGGGGCCTGGGGAGCCCGCGAGGGCTACTGGGCCGACGGAAGGTGGGTCCAGCAGAATGCAGGCATTTCGCTGGTCGGGCTGCTCGTACTCATCGCCGGCGTGATCTTGCTTTTTACGGGCCAGTATTGGCGCGGACTGTTCGACCTTCTGATGGGCCTGAACCGCTGGATCTACCGGGTCACCACTTACGTGGCCCTGATGCGCGATGAGTACCCGCCGTTCCATCTGGACATGGGACCGACCGACCCGGGTGACCAGTTGCCGGTCTACAGCGCCGGAGTCCCGCCCTATCCCGGCCCGTCCGCCCAGCCGCAGCCCGGCCAGCCCGGTGCGCCTGGCCAGCCGCAGCCCGGCCAGCCCGGTGCGCCTGGCCAGCAACCGCCGACCGCGGGTTATTACGGGATCGGCGGTCCACCGGCGTCGGTACCTCCGTCGCCATTGCCTCCCGAGGTCCGGGAGGGACGAGGCGGACCCGAACTTCCGCCCCGCTAAAGCCCCCGGTTACTGTCCGCAAAATCTTCTTCATGCGTTTGCATCCAAACTGCCGTGTGCGCCGGTAGTAGGGGTGTAAGCAAAAAATCGCCCGCCCGGCGGGCCGTTGAAGGAGATGTAAATGCGTACCAGCCTTTTCACTGCAGGCGCCGTGGCCATCGCCGCAGCTCTCACCCTTGCCGGCCCCGCCCAGGCGGCCGAACCTAACGCCCAGCTGTCGGTCCTCCACGGCGTGCCGGAGCTGACCGTGGACGTCTGGGTCAACGGCGAACGGACCCTCGACGACTTTGCCCCCGGCACGCTGGCCGGTCCGCTGGCCCTGCCCGCCGGGGATTACGAGCTCGCCATCACCGCCGCGGACGCCGCCGACGCGTCGGCTCCGGTGATCGGGCCGGTCAAGGTCACCCTTGCTGCCAGCGGCAACTACACCGCCGTCGCCAACCTCGACGCGGCAGGCAAGCCCACCGCCAACTTCTTTACCAACGACGTCGCCCAAATCGGACCCGGCAAGGGCAAGCTCACGGTCCGGCACACGGCAGCAGCCCCCGCCGTTGACGTCCTGGCGGGCGGCTCGCCCGTCATCTCCGGCCTGGCCAACGCCAAGGAAAAGACACTGACCCTGGATCCGGCTACGTTGTCGGCCGCGGTAGCCGCCGCGGGCACCACAGCGCCGGTGATCGGCCCTGCGGACGTCGCGGTCGCGGAGGGCACCCACACCATCGTCTACGCGTGGGGAAGCCTTGCGGATAAGAACCTGCAGCTCGCCGTACAGAACATCGAGGGGCTGCACTCCGCCCCCGCCGGAGTGCCCGGCGGACGCTCCGGAGCCGCAGCAGGGTCTGAAACGGCCAGCGATCCTGCCGCCATGGTCGGCCTCGGCGCAGCCGCGCTCCTGCTGCTGGCCGGCGGCATCGTCCTGACCCGCAGGCAGCTGGCACCCCGCCGCATCCGCTAGCCCGCCTCCCACTCCGGCCGCCCGGGTCCCCGCCGGGCGGCCGGCCCGTGGGCCCCACTAGGAGGACGAACATGCCGACCCCACCGCACGGCTCCCGCCCTGGCCGCCGGCCCGGCACCAGGGCGCCTTACCCCCGGCGGGCTGCGGTCCGCCTGGCCGCCGCTTTAGCCGCTGCCGCGCTGCTGGCCTCCTCCTGCGCGGTGCTTCCGGATCCGTCCCCGCCGGCACAGGCGGCTGCCCGGGGAAACGACTCCGGCTTGAACCGACCCGCCGGCGCTGCCCCGGGAGGCGGCGCCACCCTGCCCGCCGCGGCGGCGACGCCGCCTTCCCGGAGCGCCCCGCCGGTGCGGCCCGCGGCGCCCGCGCCCTCCCGGAGCACCCCGCCGGTGCGGCCCGCGGCGCCGCCGGCCGCCGCTCCCCGGGACCCCGCCCCGCGCTTGCTCACGGTGGCGGGCACCACCATCAGGATGCGGATCGTCGAGGTCGGCGTCAGCCCGGATGGCGCCATGCAGATCCCGGACCCCTTCGAGGAGGCCGGCTGGTACCGGTTTGGCCCGGCTCCCGGCGCCGCGGCCGGCGCCGCGGTGCTGGCCGCCCACGTCGACACCACTTCTGAGGCTGCCCCGTTCTCCCAGCTGAAGACGCTTCCTCCCGGCACCCTCGTGACAGTGGACCGGCAAGGCGCCCCGCCCGTACGGTTCCGGGTCGTGCGGGTGGAACTCATGGCCAAGGATGCCTTCGACGGCGCGGCCGTGTTCCGGCGCGGCGGACCGCACGAGTTGAAGCTGGTGACCTGCGGCGGCCGATGGCTGGACGAGCAGCAGAACTACGGTGACAATGTGATTGTCACGGCGCTGCCGGCGTGACCCAGATGCCGGCCTCCAGCGTCCCCACCAGGAGCGGGAAGGAGCCTGGTTTGGCACCTTTCGAGGCTTCGCCGGCCTGGGACGCGGCCCTGAATGAGTCCTTCGCCGCCGGGGACGAAGCCGCCCTGGCGGAGGCGTACCGGCAGTTCTCGCCGCTGGTGCACACGCTGGCGCGGCGCTCGCTGCGCGACCCGGCCGCGGCCGACGACGTCACCCAGGAAGTGTTCATCCGCGTCTGGCGCTCCCGCTCCGCGTTCGACCCGGCGCGGGCACGGCTGCCCGCCTGGATCGTGGGTATCACCCGCAACGCCATCGCGGACGCCCACGCGGCCTCGGCGCGCGAAACCCGGCGCGTGCTGGCCGCCGTCGAACGTGCTCCGGACCCGGAACCGGCCACCGGGCAAACCGCCGCCGAAGCCCTGGCCGACCGCATCCTGCTGGACGGGGAATTGGAGAAGCTCGGGGAGCCGCAAGGATCCATCCTGAAGCTTGCCTTCTACGACGACCTGACCCATTCGCAAATCTCCCAGAAGCTCAACTTGCCGCTTGGTACGGTCAAGAGCCACATCCGCCGCAGCTTGTCCCAACTCAAAAGCCGATTGGAGGTAGACCGTGCAACATCTTGATCCTGAATCACTGAGCCTGCTGGCCCTCGGCGAGGATCTCGGAGACGATGCCGCGGCCCACCTCCGTTCCTGCCCCGACTGCGCGGAGGACTATGCGGGGCTTCGCCGCGCCGTCGTCGCGGCCAAGCCGGGGCTGGACACCGGGCTCGGAGCCGGCGCCCTCGAACCCCCGGGTCCGCGGGTATGGGCCGGAATCCACAGCGCACTCGGTCTCTCCGACGCCGTCGCCGACGATCCGCTGGGACCGTCGCGGACCCAAGCGCCGCCAGCCGCCGGCCCGACGACGGCGGCACCCCCGCCGCCGGTGCCGCTACCGGCCCCGAAGGAACGCGACGGCAGGAAACGGCCGCGCGGCGGCGCCGGCTGGATGCGCCGTCCGGGCGTGTGGCTGGCTGCCGCGGCGGCCGCCGCACTGCTCACCGCCGGCATCGTCTGGTCCGCGCAGCAAAGCCGGCCCGCGGTGACTCCGCTGGCCCAGGCCGAACTTGCCCCCGTGGACCGGCATTCCGCCAGCGGGGTGGCCCGCGTCGTCGAGACCGGGGACGGGCAGCGGACGCTGGAGGTCCGGGTCGACAAGAACGAGGCCCGCGGTTACCAGGAGGTGTGGCTGATCGCGCCGGACCTCTCGCGGCTGGTGAGCCTGGGCGTCATGACCTCCGATGCCGGATCCTTTGCGGTGCCTGCGGGCCTGGACCTCGCCAAGTACCCGATCGTTGACGTGTCGGACGAGCCGATGGACGGCAATCCGGCGCACTCCAGCGTGAGTATTGTCCGTGGGACCCTCTCGTCCTGAGCCGTCCGGTCCTCAGCTGTCCGCAGGCTTGCCACCTGCGCCCGGCGGGAACATAGTGGAGGCATTCACCACTCCGCGGCGGGAGGCAGGAACACATGCTGATAAACGAGACGCCGGGCGGCGGCCTGCTGCAGGGCAAGACGGCGCTGGTCTACGGTGCCGGCGGTGCGATCGGGGGAGCGGTGTCGCGGGCATTCGCGGCCGAGGGCGCCACCGTCTACCTTGCCGGCCGCACCGAGGCCCGGCTCGAAAAAGTCGCCCGCGACATCCGCGAGGACGGCGGCGCGGCGGAGACCGCCGTCGTCGATGCGCTGGACGAGAAACAGGTGGACGCCTTCGTGGCGGCTGCCGCGAAAAAGGCCAAACGCATCGACATCTCGTTCAACGTCATCTCCTTCGGCGACATCCAGCAGCCCCTGATGGAGATCGACGTCGACGACTTCACCCAGCCGATCACCCTGGCCGCCCGGACCCACTTCCTGACCACCCGCGCCGCCGCAGGCTACATGGTGAAGCAGAAATCCGGCGTGGTGCTGATGTTCGGCGGCTCCGGCCCGCAGACCATGACCGGCCTCGGCGGCTTCAAGGTGGCCCTGGACGCCATGGACGGGCAGCGCCGGCAGTGGGCGATGGAGCTGGGGAAGCACGGCGTCCGCGTGGTGACGATGGTGACCGGCGGGATCATCGAAACCATTCCGTGGCAGGTGGAGGGCCGCGAGGAGATCGTGGTGGGCATTGCCAACGCGGCGCACCTGAACCGGACTGCCACCCTGGCGGACGTCGGCAATGTGGCCAGCTTCATCGCCTCGGACAGGGCCGGCGCCATCACCGATGCCACTATCAACATCTCCAGCGGCGCGATCGTCGACTACTGAGCGGCGCTACTGCACGGTGACCTTGATCCGCTGCACCACGTTGTTGCCCATGCCCTGGTAATTCCACACGGGCTCCAACGGCTGCGTGGCGCCGCTCGCGTCCGTGGCGCGGCAGGACAGTTCGTGCTGCCCTGTGTCCGCGACCCACGGCAGGGACCAGGCGCACCAGGCGAACGGTGCCGCCGGGCGGTCCAGCTGTGCGGGCAGCCAGGTGCCGTCGATCCCTACCTCAACCCGCTGGACCGGGCCGTTTCCGGACCAGGCCCGGCCGGTCAGCATCACCGGCCCCGGGGCCAGGACGCGCTCGCGGGTGAAGAAGTCCGGGATGCCCGGCGGAACCATCAGCGACCGGACCTTGATCCACGTCACCGGCGTCCCGGCGTCGTCCGCGTCCTGCTGGTAGCGGTAGGCAACGGACTGCTGGAAGCCGTCGAAGGGCGTCGCCTGGACCCTGATCGAGGACAGCCACTTCACGCTGGCCATGCCGTACCAGCCCGGGACCACGAGCCGCAGCGGGTAGCCGTGCTGCGGTGGCAGCTCCGCCCCGTTCATTCGGTAGGCCAGCACGACGTCGGGCCGCAGCGCCTCGCTGACCGGCAGGCTCCGGGCGTACTGCTGGCGGACGCCGCCCTGGATGCCGGCGTCCGCGCCGGTGAACACCACCTCCGCGGCGTCCTCGTCGACGCCGGCCTGGGACAGCAGGTAGGCCAGCGGCACCCCGGTCCAGACGGCCGTGCCCACGGCCTCCAGCCGCCAGGGCTGGCTCAGCGGCCGCGGCTTGAGCAGGGACCGGCCGTTGCCGGCGCATTCCAGCGTGACCGGGACGCTGATGCTCGGCGCGCCGCGCAATGCCCGGAGGTTGAGCTCCAGCGAGCGTTGCACCGTACCCCCAATCCGCAGGTGCCAGTTGTCGGCGTCGATGGCCGGGATGTCGAAGTGGTCCAGCAGGTAGTGCAGCCCGGGCGGTGTGACGTCGTTCCGGAGGGCCTCCAGCGGCATTGAATGGTTCCGCACCGCGAGCTGCAGCTCCTCGGCCGTCAGCGGCCCGTGGCTGGGTTCGCCGGGATGGGCCGCGAGCCGCTGCGCCTGCCGGCGCCGCGCCATGACGGGGGAGGTGTGTTTGGAGAGTTGTTTCGGCATGGCACTGCGATTCTGTCGACGGTCCGCCTGGTCTCAGGTTTACGCCGCCGCCCGGAAGCCGTCAATACCGGCCCGGGCGGCTCGCGGGGCGCCCCCGGCGGGTGCCTAGGCCTCGCGCGAGGCCGGGGATTTCGTCTGCGCAGGGTCGCGCTCGGCGAGGGAACCGATCGCGGCGTCGATCTTGTCCATGACGGCCGGCTCGAGTTTCACCCCGGCCGCCGCCGCGTTCTTTTCGACCTGCTCGGGACGGGACGCGCCCATGATGGCGGAGGCCACGTTCTTGTTCTGCAGCACCCAGGCGATGCTCAGCTGGGCCATGGTCAGGCCCGCCTCGTCAGCGATCGGCTTGAGCTGCTGGACGCCGGTGAGGACTTCGTCGGACATCCACCGTTCGATCATCCGGGCTCCGCCCTTGGCGTCCGTGGCACGGCTGCCCTCCGGTGCAGGCTTGCCGGGGTGGTACTTGCCGCTCAGCACGCCCTGGGCCATCGGTGACCACACGATCTGTGACAGGCCCAGCTCCTCCGAAGTCGGGACGACCTCGGCCTCGATGACCCGCCAGAGCATGGAGTACTGGGGCTGGTTGGAGATCAGCTGGAAGCCGAGTTGCTTGGCCAGGGCGTGCCCGTCGCGGATCTGGCTGGCGGTCCATTCGCTGACGCCGATGTAGAGGGCCTTACCCTGCCGGACGATGTCCGCGAAGGCCTGCATGGTCTCTTCCAGCGGCGTCTCGTAGTCGTAGCGGTGCGCCTGGTAGAGGTCGACGTAGTCGGTCTGCAGCCGCGTGAGGGACCCGTTGATGGATTCCATGATGTGCTTGCGGGACAGTCCCAGGTCGTTGTGCCCCTTGGGGCCGGTGGGGCCGAAGACCTTGGTGAAGATCTCCAGCGATTCGCGCCGCTCGTCCTTGAGTGCCTCACCGAGGACGGTCTCCGCGGCAGTGTTGGCGTAGACGTCGGCGGTGTCGAAGCTGCTGATGCCGGCGTCGAGGGCGGCCCGCACGCACTGGGTGGCGACGTCGTTCTCCACCTGCGATCCGTGGGTGAGCCAGTTGCCGAACGTGATTTCCGAGATCTTGAAGCCGCTGTGACCGAGGTATCTGAATTCCATGGCTTCCAACGTAGCCCAGATGCCGCGCAGCGGTAAGGCCTCAGCTGGCCTTGCGCTCCGTTTCCTGGTCGGGCCGCTGGGCGCGGGCCGTGCGGGCGGCTTCGGCCTTGGCGCGGTCCCGGGCGCGGGCATCTGCGCGTTCGACGGCGGCGGCCCAGTCCGCGGACAGCTGCGGTTCCCGGCGGGCAGGCCGTCCGGTCCTCAGCGGCCGGCCGGGCTTGGCATCGGCGGCAGCCTCGGAAATCGTGCCGGCGGCCGGGGCGCTCTCCGGAGTCCGCCGAAGGCCCTTAGAGGCCCCGGCAGCGCCGCGGAACAGCGCGGTGAAAACCACGGCGAGCAGCCGTCCTGCGCCCGCGATCAGCAGGGTGATGACAAAGGCCAGGAACACGCCGAGGAACATGAGGAGGCCGATGCCCAGGGTGCCGAAGAAGGTCAGGTTTATCCCGAGCGTCGTCGGATCTTCCACTTCGCCTCTCCAATCCAGCCTGCATTGAGGTCTGCGCGGCAGTCCGCCCACCGGGCTTCAGCCCTCTTAACCATACGGACAAATCTTGCCGGACACGCGGGGAAACCGCCCGCCGCGGCAGGATGTGTCCAAGCTGATACCGGCGCCTTCCCGGGCCCGGCGTTTTCCCCGTCAGCCGGGGCTGCCGGCTGGCCGTCTATAGTCGGAGGCAGCCCACGCCGGACCGCCCGGCCCTGCCGGAAGGACTCCCGTGACCGACGCCCAGACCAGTAATACCCCGTCTCCCGGCGTCGCACCTGATGCGCGGTGCCCCTGCCTTTCCGGAGAGCAGTACGGGCAGTGCTGCGCCCGGTTCCACCGGGGGGACGCGGAGGCCCCCACCGCCGAACAGCTGATGCGGTCGCGCTACAGTGCGTTCGTGGTACGGGGCGCCGGGTACCTGCTGAAGACGTGGCATCCGAGCACCCGTCCGGCGGCGCTGGACCTTGACCCGGCGATGCAGTGGCGGCGGCTGGATATTGTCTCCACCCGCCGCGGCGGACCGCTGGACACCGAAGGGACCGTCGAGTTCAAGGCCTGGTTCCGGCACGGGGGCGAGGCCGGCGTGCACCACGAAACCAGCCGCTTCGTCCGTCAGGACCGGCGCTGGTACTACGTGGACGAGCTAAGCCTGGCCTAGCGCTCCTCGACGGTGTCTACCGGGGTGAAACCGGCCCGGTCCACCCGCCGGTGGAAGCGCATGCCGGCCAGGCCGCCGAGCATGGCGCCGATCAGGGCGACAACCGCCACCACGACGGCGGCGATGATGCTCGTGGCCGTGAGGTCGCCCTCGTTGACCGGGATACGGGGGAAGCTGTTCAGGTTGGCCAGTACGTTGTACTGGCTGCCCGCGGTGAGGGCCAGGATCGCGACGACGATCGAGGCGATCAGCGCCCAGATCCACACCATCAGGCCCTGGCGGGCACCGTTAAAGCGGGCCATCCGCCCTGCCACGTAGCCGCCGCAGTAGTAGGAGACGAAGAGGATGACGAGCAGTGCGATGATGCCTGCGATGCCCACGCTCTGGTTCTGCGAGGCCTGGTTGACTGCCTCGTTGACGTTGACGTTGGTGTTGGTGGCCAGGCCGACGGCGGTGCCCGCGGCGGCGACCAGGGCCGTGAGCAGGACGGCCATGCCGGTGGCGGCCAGCCAGCCAAAGAACGCCGAACCGATCTTGATGCCGCCGAACTGTTCCTTCTCCCGGGCCACGACCGTCTCGCGGGTCGGGACCTCGTCCACGACCGTGTCATTGACATAGGCCTCGTCGCGGGTGGCGTGGATCGGCCGGTGGTCGCGGCCGGCTGTGCCCGCGGCGCCGGCCGCCGCCGCGGCGGGGAAGGCCCGGGTGTCGTCGGCGCGTTCGGCCCGGCGTTCCGCGCGGTCTTCGGCGTGTGCCTCGGCGCGGCGGTCTGCCCGGTCCTCGGTGCGCATCGCGGCGCGGTCCTCTGCGCGTGCCTCGGGGCGGCGGCCGGCCGCTTCGTCGGCCGGAATGGGCCGCTCCGCGCTTGCGCCCTCCAGACGGGCGTCGTGGATCCGGCCGTCGCGGCCGGGATCTCCGTCCACGGCGTCGGGGCGGCGGGGAGTCCTGTCTTCGGGGCCTGCTGTGCTGCTCATGATGGCTGCTCGCTTTCATTGATCCACCCGGGTCCGTCGTTTGGGCCGGGCACTGCAATGCTTCGACCGTCATCAGGTCTTGCCTCCACCTAAGCACGCCGAACACCCAATAGCAAGGGTGCTTACTATTGGCGCGTCCGTCAGGGCGCCGGGTAAAGCCGCAGGTCAGCGGTAGTTGCGGTGCAAATTCTCCTTCGTCGAGGCCCGCGGGCTGGCGTCTGCAATCCATGGTCCGGTCCCCTCCGACTGGTCCAGCACTCCCGCCTCCAGCCATTCGAAACCGCCGGCGAGCACCCTGCGCGCCAGGGCGCGGTCGCCGTCGTCGGTGTTTCGCCACAGTTGGTCGAAATACTCCTCGACGCGGACCCGGGCCTGTTCGCAGTACGCATCGGCGAGCTCGTAGGCCGAGGCGCCGCGGTCCGGCGCGGTCCGCAGCAGCATCTCTGCCCGCGAACAGGTCGCGGCCATCGCGAACAGCTCGGCCCCGATGTCCACGATCCGGCCCAGGAAGGCCTGCTTGTGTTCCAGACCTGCCTGCCAGCGCCCCATCCCGTAAAAGGTCTGGCGCGCCAGCCGACGCGAGGCCCGCTCCACAGAGCGCAAATGCCTGGCGAGCCGGCCGAAGTCGCTGTAGGAGCGCGGATCCATCCCGGTGCCGGCCACAAGTTTCGGCAGCCACCGGGCATAGAAGCCGGACGCACCGACAGCCGCCCTCGCCTTTTCGGACAGGCTGGCGTCCGCGGACGCGAGCGCCCCCGCAGCGGACAAGTGCGCGTCCACCGCTTCCCGCGCGATCAGCAACCGCATGATCTCCGAGGACCCCTCGAAAATCCGGTTGATCCGCAGGTCCCGCAGCTGTTGTTCGGCCGGAACGGCGCGTTCGCCGCGGGCCGCCAGGGACTCGGCCGTTTCGAAGCCCCGGCCGCCGCGGATCTGCACCAGTTCGTCGGCGATCCGGCAGCTGATTTCGGTGGACCAGAGCTTGGCCAGTGCGGCCTCGATCCGGACATCCTTCTGTCCGGCGTCGGCGAGCTCGGCGGAGAGCTCGAACACGGCGTCCAGCGCGAAGGCGCTCGCGGCGATGAAGGCGATCTTCTTGGCCACCGCTTCGTGCTCGCCCACCGGGCGGCCCCACTGGGTGCGGGCGGTGGACCATTCCCTGGCGATCTTCAGACTCCACCGCCCCGACGCCACGCACAGCGCAGGAATGGAGAGCCGGCCGGTGTTGAGCGTGGTGAGCGCGATTTTCAGCCCCTGGCCCTCGCGGCCCAGCCGGTTGGCGGCGGGCACCCGGACCTGGTGGAAGCGGGTAACGCCGTTCTCAATGCCGCGCAGGCCCATGAATGAGTTGCGGTTTTCCACCGTGATGCCGGGGGAATCCATCTCCACGACGAACGCGCTGATCCCGCCCTTGTGCGCCGTGCCGTCCGCGTCGGTGTGCGCCGGCACGAGCGCCATCACCACGACAAGCTCAGCGATGACACCGTTGGTGGTCCACAGCTTCACGCCGTCGAGTACGTAGGAGCTGCCGTCTTCGGAAGGTACCGCCGTGCTGCCCATCCGTGCCGGGTCGCTGCCGACGTCGGGCTCGGTGAGCAGGAAGGCAGTGATGGCGCCGGCGGCACAGCGCGGCAGGTACTCGCGCTTCTGTTCCTGCGTGCCGAACACCTTGACGGGCTCCGGCACCCCGATGGATTGATGCGCCGAGAGCAGCGCGCCGAGACTGGGGTGGACGGACCCGAGCAGGGCCAGTGCCCGGCCGTAGTACACCAGTGAGAGGCCCAGACCGCCGTACTCGCGGGGAATCTTCATGCCGAAGGCGCCCAGGGCCGCCAGGCCGGAGAGGTATTCGTCGGGGATCCGGGCCTCGCGTTCGATGGTGCGGCCGGACATGGTGCGGCAGTACGCGGTCAGCCGTTCCATGAACGCCTCGCCGCGTTCCACGTCGTCCGCCGGCGCCTGCGGCCAGGGGTGCACCAGGCTGAGGTCGAAACTGCCCAGGTACAGGCCTTTCGCGAAGCTGGGCCGGTCCCAGGAAGTTTCCCGGGCGGCCTCGGCGACGGCGCGGGCATCCGCCGCGCTCGCCTCGGGGCCGATGTTTTCCGGGGCCACCGGGACCTCGGCGGCGGGGCTGTCGGTGGATGGATCGTCGGTGGCCGGGTTGTCGACGGCGGAACTCACGGGGCATCTCCTGTCACCGGGTTCTCCGGCTAGAGCCCTGGATCCGCCGCGGGTGGAGGACCCTTCAGCTGTCCCGCAACGCTACCCGCGGGTAGGTCCCGGTACTAGGGGAGGATTGCCCTATTAGCTCCCCGGGGAAGTCGCCCGGCAGTTCCACGGCGGCGGCGTGGTGCAGCAGCAGGTCCCAGCCGGTGTTGATGCAGCGGACCAGCCCGAGCAGCACGCCGGCGGTGACGAGCCACGACAGCCGGCCGAGGCCCACCAGGACCAGCGCGGCAAAGGCTGCCACCGCAATGAAGAGGGCTATCAGGAAAGCGAACAGCAGTGTCCCGAAGAACACCAGGGTTCCGGTTTCCACTGTGCTGAGATCGAGCTGCATTCTTCCTCCTGCACCGTCGCTTCGGCTAAACCAGTAGGCCGAGCGTAGGGCGGCGGAGGAGAGCCAGCCAGAGTCGGCCGGGCGCGCCCCGGCTCTTGATACGGGATCGAAATGCTACCCGGACGTAGGTCACGGCGAGGTCGCGGGAAGCCCGGAGGGCTGCGTTAACCTTGTAGTTGGCAGTTTTCCGTGATCCGCTGCCCGACCCACCCCCCCGGCAGCGATTGGAGAAGTGCGTGTCCCGTTCCGCTGTGTCCTCCGCCGACGCCATCAGCGCCCGGTTGCGGGACCTCGAACTCCTCACCAAAGGGCCGGCCTGGGCGCTGACCCGCTCGGCGCCCTGGGTGATCGCCGTCCTGCAGGCTTCCTTCACCCGGACCCGGCCGCAGCTGCCGCTCGAGCAGTTCCATGCCGACGTCGACGCGTTCCTGGAACAGCTCCGGCGTGACGATCCCGGGCTGGGCGGCTCGGCCAACGGCAAAGGCTTCGGGGACGAGTGGACGCGCAAGAACTTCCTGACCCGGCGCAACCAGTCCGGCCAGATCGTGTACGAGGTCACCGAGCCCGCGGCCCGCGTCCTGGCCTTCCTCGACAGCCTCTCCAGCGAACGCTCCACCCTGAACGGCTCCCGGCTCGGCACCCTGCTGGGCGACGTCGAGAAGCTCGCCAACGAGACCAACCCGGACCAGAGCGCCCGGCTGGAGTCCCTCGAGGAAGAGATCGGCGAACGCCGCCAGCTGATCGAGGACATCAGCTCCGGGGAGTTCGACGGGCTGCTCGATGACGAGGAGGCTGTCGAGGCGGCCGGCAATATCCTGGACCTCGCCGCGAGCCTGCCCGCGGATTACAAGAAGATGCGTGACCGGATCGAGGAGCTCGTGGGGGAGCTCCGGAACCAGATCATCGAGGAGTCCCTTAGCAAGGGCGCCACCATGGCGCAGGTGCTGGAGGCGGACAAGCGGCTCCGGCAGAGCCCGGAGGGCAGGACCTTCCGGTCCTTTACCGCGTTCCTGGAAGACCCGCAGCAGCAGCTGCGCTTCCGCTCGGCGATCGGCGAGGTGCTGAGCCGCCAGTTCGCGGACGAACTGAGCCAGGACGAACGCGAGACCCTGAAGAACCTCGTGGCGGAGCTCCGCAGCCAGCACAGCCAGATCCAGCGGATCTACGGCAAGCTCAGCGAAAGCCTCAATACGTATGTCCAGAGCGACGACTACCGCCAGTCGGTGCGGCTCCGCAAGGTGCTGCGCGAGGCGGAGCAGGCGATCCGTTCGCTGCCATACGAGCGCGAACGCCCCGGACTGGTGCGCGGACCAGTGCTGTTCAACGCCGGCTTCGAGTCGCTGGCCATGGTCAAGCTCTTTGACCCGGACGAATTCGCCGCCCCGCCGAAGCTGGCGGCCCCGATCGCCTTCAGCGACTCCGACCGGGTGCGCTCGCCGCGCACCGGCAAGGCCAGCCCCGAAGCGGTCCGGGCCGCGCTCGCCGGGGCCGCCACGCTTGCCGACGCCTGGGAGCAGTTGCCGGCGGAGGAGCGCCACATCAACTCCATCCGAGCGCTGCTCTCCATGGCGCTGCATCAGGGCGCCGGCTTCGACCGGGCGGCCTGGGAGCCGCTGGACTTCGAACAAATCGACGGGTCCATCCGCACCGCCTACCTACCCGTCGTCACGCTCAAGAAGGATTGAAGATGACCGACCTTTCCCCCGAAGAGCACGCTGTTGAGCCGGACGCAGGGCTCGAGCACGCCCCGCACGAGGCCCCCGCGAACCCGTTCACCGTCACCCCGAGGGATACGTTCGTCGACGGCGCCGCCCTGTTCCCCGGGGACACCGGGGTCCTGCCGATGAAGGTCCGCCAAGCCCTGGTGAAGCTGCTCAAGGGCCCGTACATCGACGGCGGCCGGGACGAGAAGCTCTGGACCACGCTGCTGGACAACCAGGTGATCCTGCGCAGCCGGCTGTCCGAACTGTTCCTGACGCTGCAGCTGGACCACGAGCGAAAGGTGGCAGTGCTGCGCCCGGTGGACCCCGAGGCCATCGGCGGCAGCACCCGCTCCAGCATCCTGCGCCAGCAGCGAGCCCTGAGCCGGGTCGAAACCATTGTGCTGCTGCGCCTGCGCCTGCTCCTGGACCGCCACGTCACCGCCCAGACGGACCCTACGATCACGCGCGAGGAGATCGCGGACCTCGTGGCCCACTACCAGCCCGCCGGCCAGCAGGATGCGCTCCGCGACTCCGACGTCGTCAATCGCGCCATCACCAAGCTCCTGGCCCGCCAGCTCCTGCTCACCACCGGCCTGGACGAGGTCTACACGATCTCCAACGCCCTCCCCCTGGCCCTCCCGTTCGAGAACATCGGCGACATCCCCGCCCAAATCGAAGCCCTGGTCGCCGCCTCCACCGACCCCACCGGCACCGAACCCCTCCTAGACCTCGACCCCGCCCCGGCCACCCCCGGCGACGACGCGGAGGACGAACCGGACGACGACGCAGAGGATGACGCTCAAGGTGACGTGACCAACAACGTCGACGAAGAAACCACCGATACCGCAGAAACGGTGACTGACAGCAGCGACGACGCCGGGGGCATGCGGCAGCATGCGTCTAAGCGAGGAACGAGCGAGCATGCAGAGCATGTCGCCGGTGGCGCCGCGGAAGGTGACCACAGTGACGCCGCGCATGGTGACCACGGAGACGCACCGGTAGGCAACCACACCGCAGAGGAGGCAGCAGAATGAGCATCGCAACCATGCTCCCGCTCGGTGAGGCAACGAACCCGGGCCAGATGCGGCTCGCCCTGGTCCAGGTGGTCAACTGGGGGACGTTCCACGGCGCCCACACGATGCACGTGGACCGCAACGGCACGCTGCTGACCGGTAATTCCGGCGTCGGCAAGTCCACGCTGTTCGACGCGATGCTGCGGGTCTTCGACGCCCGGCCGCGTTCCAACGAGGCGGCCGCCCAGCGGGCCGGCGGGGCGGTCGAGGACAAGCGGACGACCTTCACCTACATGCGCGGCAAGGTGGGGGACAAGGCCGTCGGCGACGGGTCGGCCAGCGCCTTCCAGCGCCCGGGGGCGACCTGGTCCGCCGTCGCCCTGACCTTCGACAACGCCGCCGGCACCCGGGTGACCATCTCGGCGCTGTTCGACCTGCCGAAGAACGGCACCGAGTCCAGCGTCGGGCGCTTCTACCTGATCGACAACAAACCGCTGGACCTGGCCGCCTTGGAGGGCATCGCCGATAAGCGCTTCACGAAGTCGGCCCTCGAAACGATCTTCCCCGACGCCCAGATCTTCGACGTCCACAAGGCCTTCGCCGAGCGGTTCCGCCGCCTGCTGGGCATCACCTCGGACCAGGCGCTGCCGCTGCTGCGCGTGATCCAGGCCGGCAAGGGCCTGGGCGGCAGCGTCAACACCTTCTTCCGCGACCAGGTCCTGGACGCCCCCGCCACGCTGGCCGCGGCGGACGACGTCGTCGAGGAATTCAGCAACCTGATGTCCATCCGGCAGCGGTTGGAAGACGTCCGGCAGCAGCGGGACCAGCTCGCCCCGGTTCCGGCGCTGAACAAGGAGTATGCCCAGTCGCTGCTGGACGCGAACCGGCTCCGGGACCTGGCCGGGGAGGAGTTCGAGGCGTACAAGCAGCAGCTCGCCGTCGGCGTCCACGAGAAGACCCTCGAGCGCATCAAGGCCCTGGCCCAGGCGAAAGCCAAGGAACTCAGCGCCGAACGCGGGGTCCGCGACGGCCTGGCCAAGGACCTGCGGCAGCTCGAGGCGGACTACAACAATCAGGGCGGCAACGCGATCTCCGCGATCGAACAAGCGCTGGAGAACGCCCGGGTGGGCCTCAAGCTCCGCCAGCAGGTCGAGGACACCGCGCGCAAGGCGCTGACCGACGCCGGCCTGGAGCTCGAATGGACCGCCGCCGGCTGGGAACAGGCGCACGAGCACGCCGCGGCACGCTCGGCCGAGCTCAAGGACGACTCGGAGGCGCTCAAGGAACTGCGCTTCGAGGCCTTCGACGGCCACGCCGCCAGGAAGCGGGAGCTTGCCGCCGCCCAGCAGGAGCTCCTCTCACTGCAGACCCGCAAGTCCCTGCTGCCGCCGTCGAGCATCGAGAACCGCAGCGCCATCGCCGCCGCCACCGGGGTGCCGGAAGAGCGCATGCCGTTCGCCGGTGAACTGATTGACCTCGCCGAGGGGCAGGAACAGTGGCGCCCGGCCGCCGAGCGTGCGCTGCGCAGCCTCGCCACCACCCTGCTGGTCCCGGGCGAGCACTTCGCCGCCGTCACCCGCTACCTCAACGACCATTCCGTCCGCGGCGCCCTGCGCGCGGTCGACGTCTCAAAGCCGCTGGCCGGCGGGGCGCTGGCGGTGCAGGACGCTGCCGACGGCGAGCTGCTGGCCAAGCTGGATATCCTCGCATCCGGCCCGGCCACCGAAGCGGGGGAGTGGGTGCGGGAACGGATCGCACTGGACTTCGCCTACCCCTGCGTCGAGGACCCGGACGAACTCGCGGGCCTGGACAAGGGCCTGAGCCTGGGCGGCGTGGTCAAACGCAACCGGCACACCGTGGAGAAGGACGACCGGTTCACCTCCCGGCACGACTACGTGCTCGGCTTCGACAATGCCGCCAAGCTTGAACTCGTCGCGGCCCAGGTCGAGGACCTGCAGCAGGAACTCGCCAAGGCCGCCGAGCTGGCCCAAAGCCGCGAGGAGTCGCACCAGGGCATGGCCCGCCAGCTGGAGGCGCTGCGCCGCGTGGCCGACGACCACCGGACCTGGGAACAGGTGTCCGCGGCCGTCGCCGCCGACGAACTCGCCCGGATCGAGACCCGGCTCGCCGACGCGCTCGCCGCCCAGGCCGACCTCGAACCACTGCGCGCCAACATCGAGGCCGCCCGGCAAAAGCACCAGTCCAGCACAGAAGCGGCCGCCGTCCTGCAGAGCGAGTACAAGGCCCTGGACTCCCAGCTCACGGCCGCGGACGCCCTGCTGGAGGCCGCCAGGCGGCGCGTTGCCCAGCAGCCGCCGTCGGAGGCCACCGTCACCGCGCTCGAACCGTACTTCACGGATCTTGGCGACGTGCTGGAAATGCACGAACTGGACAACCTCGCCAACCAGGTCCGGACCCGGTTGCTGGCCGAGCTGCACACGGCCGAATCCCGCGGCCAGGCCACCGCGGAGCGGCTTACCCGCATCTTTGAGGGCTTCGTCCGCGACTGGGGCTCGGCGATCTCGGCGGACCACGGCACGTCCATCGGTGCCGCGGGCGAGTTCGAGGCCCGCTACCACGCGATCGTCAGCGACGGGCTCCCCGCGCAGGAGGCCGAGTTCCGACAGTTCTTCAACCAGCGCACGCACGAGTCCTTTTCCACCCTGCTGCACCTGCTGGACGAGGAACGCCGCTCCATCACCAGCCGGATCCTGCCGCTCAACGGGATCCTGTCCGAGGTTAATTTCCACGAAGGCAGCTTCCTGGAACTGGACATCAAGCAGACCCTGCCGGCAACGGCCAAGCAGTTCAAGGACGCCATCCAGAACGCGCTGAAGGTCCGCCACGCGCGGCCGGGCAAGTCCGCCGTTGCCGGTGCCGCCGGCGCGGACGACGACGCCGAACTCACCAGCCGCTACAAGTCGCTGGAAACGCTCGTGAAGCGGCTCGGGTCCCAGTCACCCGAAGACCGGCGCTGGCGTGCCGAGGTGCTGGACGTCCGCGGACACCTCTTCATCCAGTGCAAAGAGCACCGCGAGGTCCAAGGGCCTAAAGCGGCCAAGAGCGGCGGCAGGAAGAAGACCGAGGTCTTCATGCATGCGGACACCGGCTCCATGTCCGGCGGTGAGCGGCAGCGTTTCACCGCCTTCATCATGGCCGCGGCGCTGAGTTACCAGCTGGGCATTGCCGAGCAGGGCTTCACCACGTACGGCACCGTGATGATGGACGAGGCCTTCGTGCTGGCCTCGGAGGAATTCGCCGGCGCCGGCATCAAGGCGCTGCACGAGTTCGGCTTCCAGCTGCTGCTGGCCGCACCGGAAAACGTCATCGACCTCTCCCGCCACCTCGGGTCCGTCACCGAGATCCTGCGGGACAAGCGCACCAACCGCTCCGGCGTGCTGACCGCGCCGGTGATCGTGCCGGAACCCGGCGCGGAGGGCGCCTGGCGCTCCGAAGCGAACCCGGTGGACATCGTCCTGCGCTGACGCCTGCGCGCCCGGGCAACCCGGGCGCGCAGGTACCGTCAGGCGCCGCGGACGCGGTCCATGAACTGCGCTGACCGGGCGGTCAGGCCCGCGACCTGGCGGGCGACGGCCGCCTCCGGGTCCGGGTTGATGTCGTTGACCGGGGGCGCCACGCGCACGTTGCGGCAGCAGCCGAAGTCCGCACAGATCAACGTGCCCACGGTGTTGCCGTTGCGGCCCGACTGGCCGGCCCGCTTGGCCACCCAGAGCAGCACGTCGTCCTTGGAATGGATGTCGCGGCACAGTTCGCAGAGCACCGCGCGGTTCTTCTTGGCTCCGCCCTCGGGGGCGCGAAGCATGATGCCGACGGGCCCCTCGACGCCGGGAAGCACCAGATAGCCGCGCAGCGGCATCTTGCCGTCGCGCCACCCGAGGAAGTCGAGGCTGTCCCAGTCCAGGCTGTCGAAGTTCTTGGGCAGGGTCAGCTTGGCGGCTTCGGAGCGGCTCGCGTTGATAAAGGAAGAGCGGATCTGCTGGGCGGAGAGATTTTGCATGGCGAAAGCTTTCGGAATCGTGTGGAACCTCTGGTGGCCGGACAGCGCGCCAGGGGTGAAGAGGGCAGGGATCTGCCAGCCACGGAACTCCGGTGGGGAGGGCTCCGGCCGAATCAGGCCGCGTTGGCGCCCGGCCGGCAGGAAAGGGCTGGCGTCGCCGCTGCCGCGCAGCAGGCCAGAACGGCCACCCCGCTGACCGTGGCAGCAGTCATCGTTGCGATGCGCATGCTCACTCCCCTTGCTCGGTCCTTGTTCCGTGAAGAACGATTCCGGACCGGCGCCGCTGCGCCTGGTCCGCGGCTCATCCTCGCAAACCCGGGCGAGACCTGTCCAGTTCCCGGGCGAGCCGGGCGCCCAGCGCGCCGATCGAGATAATTAAGTTACATAGATCTTGCGTAATTACTCCGGGGGTAGGCTAGCCTTACTTAGGTTTGCTTCACTCACCTAAGGAGATCCCGTGGCCCCCGCCGACCATTCCCCTGCCGCCGAGCCCGCCGACCATTCCCCTGCCACCGAGCCCGCCGGCCGGACGTCCCGCCGCCTCCGGCGCCGCCCTGTCCGCCGGACAACCCTGCGGGCCGCGGCGTTGCTGGCCGCCGTCGCCCTTTCGCTGACCGCTTGCTCCACCGGCCCGGTCGGCTCCACCGCGGCAGAGTCCCCAAGCCAGTCGGCCAGCTCCGAGTTCCCGGTCACCCTCAAGCACGCGTTTGGCGAGACAACCATCGCCGAACAGCCGCAGCGGGTTGTCACCGTTTCCTGGGTCAATGACGACGTGGCAATTGCCCTCGGGGTGGTTCCGGTCGGTGTCCCAAAGAACGAATGGGGCGGTAACGACAAGGGATCAACCCCCTGGAAGGACGCCGCACTGGAGAAGCTCGGCGCCGGCTTCGGAACCGAGAAGGCCCCCGCCCAGTTCTCCGAGGCCGACGGCGTCAACTTCACCGAGATCGCCAAGCTCAACCCGGACGTCATCCTGGGCGCCTATTCCGGCCTCACCGCGGAGGACTACAAGAAGCTCAGCGAAATCGCCCCCGTGGTGGCCCATCCCGACGTGGCCTACGGAACCTCCTGGCAGGAATCGACCACCATCATCGGCAAGGCCCTCGGTAAGGAAACCGAAGCCGCCAAGCTGGTCGCCGACACCGAGGCCACCATCCAGGACAAAGCCTCCAAGTACCCGCAACTGTCGGGCAAGACCTTCATCTACGGCAACCTGGATCCTGCAGCCACCGAGAAAATCGGCCTCTACACCGCCAGCGACAACCGTCCCCGGTTCCTCAGCTCTATCGGCATGAAGCAGGCCTCCGTGGTGGACGAGAACTCCAAGGGATCCAAGGAGTTCTACATCCCCTGGTCCGCCGAGAAGGCGAACGAACTCGAATCGGACATCTTCGTGACTTGGGTCGCCGATGCCGCCGCAGCGAAGGCCGTCCAGGCCGACCCACTCATGGCGCAGATCCCTGCCGTCAAGACCGGCGCGCTCGTGGCGGACTCGGACAACACCCTCACGCTGTCCATCTCCGCATCCTCACCGCTGAGCCTGCCGTGGTCCCTGGACACCTTCCTGCCGCGCCTCGCCGGGGCAGCGGACAAAGCAGCGAAGTAGCCACCACTCCATGAGCCCTTTGATGACGACGGCGGCCCCCGCAGCCACCGGACCTGCACCGGAGACCCGCACCACCGGTGTCTTCCCTGCCCGGGGGCACCGTGCAGCCTGGCTGCTGGCCGCCGTCGTCGTCCTTGCTCTCGTGACCGCGGCGTCGCTCGCCATCGGGGCCCGGGGACTGTTCCTGGAGACTGTCTGGCTGGCGCTGACGCAGTTCGATCCCGCCAACGGTGACCACGCCGTGGTCCACGCCCGCATTCCGCGCACGGTCCTGGGCCTGCTGGCCGGGGGCGCCCTCGGGCTCGCCGGGGCTGCCATGCAGGGCGTTGCCCGCAATCCCCTCGCGGACCCTGGCATTATCGGCATCAACGCCGGCGCCTCGCTGGCCGTCGTCACCGGCATCTACGTCTTCGGCGTGGCCTCGCTGAGCGGATACATCTGGTTCGCGTTCCTGGGCGCCGCAGCCGCCGCCGTGCTGGTCTACCTGGTCGCCTCGCTCGGCCGGGACGGCGCGACGCCGGTGAAGCTCGCCCTCGCCGGCGCTGCCCTCAGCGCCGGGCTCTTTTCCCTCATGAACGTCATCCTGGTGTCAAGCCGGGACACCCTGGACCGTTTCCGCTTCTGGCAGGTCGGAGGAATCGCCGGCCGCGACTGGTCCGTGATCCTCCCGGCCCTGCCGTTCCTCCTGCTGGGCGCCGCGATAGTGCTCGCCACGGGCCGGATCCTCAACAACCTCGCGCTCGGCGACGACGTCGCGCGCGGGCTCGGCCAGCGGGTGGGCCTGGTCCGCGGCGGTACCGCACTCGGCATCGTCCTGCTCTGCGGATCAGCCACCGCCCTTGCCGGCCCGATCGGCTTCGTCGGACTCATCATTCCGCATACCGTCCGCTTCCTCACGGGCCCCGACTACCGCTGGATCCTGCCCTTCTCGCTGGTCCTCGCGCCGGCCCTGCTGCTGGCCTCCGACGTTGCCGGGCGTGTCATCCTGCTCCCGGGCGAGGTCCCGGCCGGGATCATGACCGCACTCATCGGCGCCCCGGTGTTCGTCTGGCTGGTCCGGCGCGGCAAGGAGGCCGGGCTGTGAAGACCCTCGCCCCGCAGACCCGGCCGGAATCCGCCGCCGAGCCGGCACTTCGCGGCAGTGTTCCGCGCAAACATTGGCGTGATCTGCCAACTCGCGGGTCCGTGCTCGGCCAGGCCGTGCCCGGCAGGACGGGCGTGCTGGCCTTTGCCGTCGTGGCGCTCTTCGCCGCCAGCGTGCTCCTGGGCAGCTACACCGTCACCATCCCCGACTTCTTCCGGATCCTGGGCGCACATATCACCGGCGGGGAGAAGATCCCCGGCGCCAGCTTCATCGTGATGGAGCACAAGCTGCCGCGCGCCGTCGTGGGAACACTGATCGGCGCCGCGTTCGGGCTGTCCGGTGCACTTTTCCAGACCATGCTCCGCAACCCCCTGGCCAGCCCGGACGTGATCGGTATCAGCTACGGCGCCAGCGCGGCGGCAGTGACGGCGATCGTCGTCTTCGGCGCCACCGGGGCAGCTGTTTCGGGAGCCGCCTTCGCCGGCGCCCTAGGCGTGGCCACCCTCATTTACGCCATCTCGCGCAGCGGCTCGCTCGGGTCCGGCGGGCAACGGGGCGATGCCGCCGGCAGCCGGCTGATCCTGGCCGGCGTGGGCATCGCCGCGGCGCTCCATGCCGTGGTCAGCTTCCTGCTCACCAGGGCGGATATCCGCACCGCAGCCGACGTCTTGGTGTGGCTCAACGGCTCGCTGAACTCCGCGAACTGGGACCGGGCCGGGGTCCTTGGCATCGCACTGCTGCTGCTGATCCCCGCGGTCGGGCTCCTCGCCGGACCGCTGCGCATTCTTGAACTGGGCGACGACACAGCCGCGGGCCTCGGTGTCCGGGTGGGGACTGCCCGGCTGGCCATCGTGGTCACCGCCGTCGGACTCGCGGCAGCGGCGACGGCGGCAGCCGGGCCGGTGGCGTTCGTCGCTTTCCTCGCCGGACCGATCGCGCGCCGCTTCGCCGGCAAGGCCAGCCTGCCGGCGTCGGCCCTGACCGGCGTGCTGATTGTCCTGGCCGCCGACTACGTCGCGGCCAACATCGCACCGCTCGTGCTGGACGGAACAGTACTTCCGGTCGGTGTTATCACGGGTGCCCTCGGCGCCCCGTTCCTGCTCTGGCTGCTCGTCGCCTCCAATCGAAAGGACGCCTGAGATGGCAACCCTTCAGACCTCTGGATTGAAGCTCAAATACGATCAGCGGGTGGTGATCGAGGACCTCAGTGCGGACATCCCCGAGGGCAAGGTGACCATGATTGTCGGCGCCAACGCCTGCGGCAAATCGACCCTGCTTCGGGGGCTGGCCCGGCTGCTCAAGCCCGCGGCCGGCACCGTCACCCTGGACGGCAGGGACATCCACAGCCGGCCGGCCCGCGAGGTGGCCCGCATCCTGGGCCTGCTCCCGCAGCATCCCACGGCGCCGGACGGCATCACCGTCGGGGACCTCGTGGGCCGAGGCCGCTACCCGCACCAGGGATTTTTCCGGTCCCGGCCGGCAGGCGGCTCGAAGGAGGACGAGCGGGCCGTGCAGCAGGCCATGGCCGCCACCGAAACGCTGGAACTTGCCGGGCGGAACGTGGACGAACTCTCCGGCGGACAGCGGCAGCGGGTGTGGATCGCGATGGCCCTGGCGCAGGAAACCGGCGTGCTGCTGCTGGATGAGCCCACCACGTATCTGGACCTCACCCACCAGGTGGAGGTCCTGGACCTCATCACCGACCTCAACCGGCAGCGCGGTACCACCGTGGTAATCGTGCTGCACGACCTCAACCTTGCCGCGAGGTACGCGGACCACATCATCGCCATGAAGAGCGGACGAATAGTTGCCGAGGGAACCTCGCGGACGGTCGTCACCGAGGAACTGGTCCGCGACGTGTTCGGACTGGAGTCCCGGGTGCTCCCCGACCCTGTGTCCGGCGCACCCCTGATCATCCCCCGGGGCCGCCACCACGCCGAATCCCCGCAAACCACCACCCTGGAGCTGGTCCCATGACTGCTAGAAAACCCGCCACGGAACCTGCCCTGGCCGCTCCCGGGCCCCAGCTCGCCACAGAACCCATCACCCTCGCGTTCGAAGTCCAGGTCACGGCCGTCCAGCAGCTCGGCCCCAACTTCCGGCGCGTTACGCTGGGCGGCTATTCGCTGCGGAACTTCGGTGTCCACGGCAGCACCCTCGACCTGCGCATAAAACTGATGATCCCCTCCCTGGCACCGGACGGCACCGAGCTGCCGTTGCCGGAGTTCCGGATGGAGGAGACCGGCTGGTACCGCGAATGGCTGGCCATGGATCCGCAGACCCGCGGCTCCATGCGAACCTACACCGTGCGCCAGGAGCGCCTCGACGCCGTCTACCCGGAACTCGACGTCGACTTCGTTTTGCACTTTGACGATGCCGGCCACGGCGGTCCGGCGGCCAACTGGGCCCTCCACGCCAAGCCGGGGGACACCCTGACCCTGATCGGGCCCAACAACCGGGCCGCGCACTGTGTCACGGCCGGAACCTACTCCGGGATCGAATGGCGTCCGGGACTGGCCCAGCGGGTCCTGCTGGCCGGTGACGAGACGGCCGTCCCCGCCATCAGCGCCATCCTTGAGAGCCTGCCTTCGTACGTGAGCGGCCACGCCATCCTGGAGGTACCGGAAGCCGGAGACTTCCAGGGCATCACGACAGCCGCCGACATCGAGATCACCTGGCTGGCGCGCGGTGCGGCGATCGGCCGGTCGCGTCCGCACGGTGAACTGCTTCAGGACGCGGTCCGCGCCGCCGTCACCCTCCCGGGCTGGGTGGGGCTTCGCGCGGACCCTGAGCCGGCCGCCGGCCCCGAGCCCGAGGACGTCAACGTGGACCGTGACATCCTGTGGGAAACTCCCGCCCGAATGGACGCGGCGGCGATCGGCGCCAGCAGGAATCCGGACAAGCCCGCGGGCGCCCTGCCGTTCTACGCCTGGATCGCCGGTGAAGCGGGGATGGTCAAGGAGATGCGCCGGTACCTAGTGCGTGAGGTGGGGATCGACCGGAAACAGGTCGCGTTCATGGGCTACTGGCGGCAGGGCAGGGCAGAACTCTAGGCGGCTCTCCGGTCACCTGATGTGACCCGCCTGTTCACCCCGGCGTCGGATACGCCCGCTACCGTGGCGCCATGGCCGAGAAGCTCCTGACCCCGCGTCCCGGCGGCCGGCGCGTCTACGTCGCCCTCGGCGATTCCTTCACCGAAGGCGTGGGGGACCGCAGCAAACGGCTGCCCAACGGTGTGCGCGGCTGGGCGGACCGGGTGGCGGAGCAGCTGGCGAAAGCGGAACCGGGGTGGGAGTACGCGAACCTCGCGATCCGGAGCAAGCGGCTTCGCCACATCATCGCGGAGCAGCTCGAACCGGCGCTGGCGATGGACCCGACCCTGGTGACGCTCTACGCCGGCGGGAACGACATCCTGGACTTCGGTACGGACATCGAGGACCTGATGGATGACTACGAGCACCTCGTGGCGGCGCTGGCCGCCAGCGGCGCCACGGTCGTGCTGTTCACCGGCTTCGACGTCAAGGTCTCCGTGCTGCTCGAGCCGCTCAAGCGGCGCAATACGCTGTACAACCGGCGGGTCCGGGAGCTGGCAGCCTGGTACGGGGCGGTGCTGGTGGACTACTGGTGTTTCGACGCGTTCCACGACCCGCGGATGTGGGACACCGACCGGCTGCACATGTCCAAGGCCGGCCACAAGTACCTCGCGGCGCAGGTCCTGGACCAGCTGGGCGTGCAGCACACCATCAGCCCGAAGGAGTGGGAGCCACCGGCCCGTCTCGGACTGCGCGACTGGGAACGGCGGCAGCGGCGCTGGGTGCACGACTGGGTGCTTCCCCTGTTCGGCCGCAAGCTGCGCGGGGTCACGTTGGGGGACCGGCTCGGTCCGCGCTGGCCCGAGCCCGTACGGGTCCCGGCCAAAGGCGGCCTGAAAAAACTCCTGCCCTAGCTGTCCAGCAGGTTCTCGTACCCGGGGGCGACCCGGCTGGCGTGGAATTCCTCGACGTCGAACTCCGCGACGCCGTTGACGTAGAAGGGGTCCTGGGCCAGGGCAGCATCGAGGTCCGCGCGGTCCGCGTTGGAGAGCAGCAGCCCGCCGGTGCGGGGAATCTTGCGGCCCGCCACCATGAACACCCCCCGGTCGAAGGCATCCTGCAGCCAGGCGACGTGGGCCGGAAGGTGGAAGTCGACGATTTCTTCGGGCACCTTGTAGGTCAGGGACACAACGTACATGGCGCCAGCCTACAGCCTGGTTCGGCCCGTGAAAGTGTTGTCCGAAAGGCCCTGAAGTTGAATCGTCAAGCATCGACCCTCCTAGAATGGAGCCATGACCGAACCGCGCTGGCTCAACGCCGACGAACGCCGGGCCTGGCTGGCCCAGCTGAGCATCAACACCCTGCTGCCCGCCGCGTTGGACACGCAGCTGCACGCCGCCGGGAAGCTGTCCCTGTTCGACTACAACGTCCTGGCCATGCTCTCGGAGGCGGAGGGGCGGTACCTGCCGATGAGTGAACTCGCGGCCCGGACCAGCGCCTCCCTGTCCCGGCTCTCGCACGTGGTGACCAAGCTGCAGAACCGCGGATGGGTGGAGCGGCAGCCGCACCCGGGGGACGCCCGGGTTACCACCGCCCACCTGACGGACGCCGGCATGGCCACCATTGAGGGCCTGGCCCCGGCACACGTCGAGGGGGTCCGGACCCTGTTCCTGGATGCCCTCGACCCGGCCGACGTCGCCGACCTCGCCCGCATCGGGGAGAAAATCGTCTCGCGCCTGGACGCCAACCACTGGATCCTGCGCGAGAACAAGCTCCCGCCCGCCTGACCGGCTCCGCCCGGGAAGGTCCTTGGTTGCCCCCGGCAACGGATGGCAGACTGGGCGAATGGAATTCACTGCCCGCTACGTTGCCCTCGGAGACTCCTTCACGGAAGGCGTGGGCGACGCCGATCCGGCCCGCCCCAACGGCGTGCGGGGCTGGGCGGACCGGGTGGCGGAGCAGCTGGGCGCCGCGGACCCGGGCTTCGGCTACGCCAATCTCGCCATCCGGGGACGCAAGCTCCGCCAGATCCTGGCCGAACAGGTGGACGCCGCCGTCGCGCTTAAACCCACGCTGGTGACCATCTACGCCGGCGCGAACGACATCCTCCGTCCCCGGATCGACATCGACGACCTCTTGGTCGACTACGACGCCGCTATCCGCACCCTGACGGCCACCGGCGCCACGGTGGTGATGTTCACCGGCTTCGATGCGCGCGGTTCCAAAGTCTTCGGCACCATGCGCGGCCGGACCGCGATCTACAACGAACTCGTGCGCGGTATTGCCGGCGACCACGGCGCGCTCCTCGTGGACTATTGGCGCTTCAGCGAATACTACGACTGGGGCATGTGGGACACCGACCGGATGCACATGTCCGCCGCCGGCCACGCCAATATGGCCAAGCGGGTCCTCACCGTGCTCGAGCACGACCATTCGATCGACGTGCCGCCTATGACGCCGGTCCCGGAGCTCAGCCGGACCGACGCGCTGCGGGCGAACGCCCGTTGGGTGCGCGAATTCGCCGGTCCGTGGGTGGTGCGCCGGGTCACCGGGAAGTCCTCCGGCGACGGCCTCTCGCCGCGGTACCCGTCGCTCACCCGCCTCTAACGCACGCCCTCCAGCCCCCAGCCAAGGAGCAGCATCAGGATGAACAGCACCCCCCGCACCTTCCCTGCCGGCTTCCTGTGGGGAGCCGCGACCGCGGCCTACCAGATTGAGGGCGCTGCCCACGAGGGAGGCCGCGGGGACTCCATCTGGGACGTCTTCTGCCGCGTCCCCGGCGCCGTGGCGGACGGCCACAACGGCGACGTCGCCTGCGACCACTACCACCGCACGGCGGGGGATGTGCGCCTGATGCAGGAACTGAACCTTGCCGCCTACCGCTTCTCCATCTCGTGGGCCCGCTGCATGCCCGACGGTGTGACCCCCAACCCCGAGGGCATCGCGTTCTACTCCCGGCTGGTCGACCAGCTGCTCGACGCCGGCATCACGCCGTGGGTGACGCTGTACCACTGGGACCTGCCGCAGGCGCTGGAGGAGCGCGGCGGCTGGGCGGTGCGGGAAACCGCCGAACGCTTTGCCGACTACGCCGCCCTGATGCATGAGGCACTCGGCGACCGGGTGCGGTTCTGGACCACGCTTAACGAGCCCTGGGTCTCCGCGTTCCTGGGCTATGCCGCCGGCATCCATGCTCCGGGCCGGCGCGACCCGGCCGCGGCGCTTGCGTCCGTCCACCATTTGCTGCTGGGCCACGGGCTGGCCGTCCGGGCGCTGCGCGGGCGCGATCCCGAGGCGGCACTTGGCATCACGCTGAACCTCACGGTGGCGGATCCGGCGGATCCAGGCCGGGACGAGGACCGCGACGCTGCGCGTCGAGTCGACGGCCAGGCGAACCGGCTCTTCCTGGACCCGCTGTTCCGCGGCGAATACCCGGCCGACGTGCTCGCGGACGTCGCTCACCTGGGGATGGCCGACGTCGTACGGCCCGGGGACCTGGCGGTCATCGCGCAGCCGTTGGACCTGCTGGGCGTCAACTACTACCACGGCGACGCCTTCACTGCCGGGCCTTCAGGAGCCTCCGCGGCGGACGGGGATGCGGCCTCGGATGCGGCCTCGCCCTATGTCGCGGCCGATGGCGTCCGGCAGGTCCCGCGCGGGCTGCCGGTCACCGGGATGGGCTGGGAGATCCAGCCCGAGGGCCTGCGCCGGCTCCTGAACCGGGTGCACCGCGATTACACCGGCCCGGCCGGGGTCCCGATCTACATCACGGAGAACGGCGCCGCCTTCGACGACGTGCCGGACGATGCCGGATTCGTGGACGACCAGGCGCGGCTGGCGTTCTTCGCGGACCACCTCGACGCGGTACGCCAGTCGCTGGCGGACGGCGTCGACGTCCGCGGCTATTTCGCCTGGTCCCTGCTGGACAACTTCGAGTGGGCCTTCGGCTACCACCAGCGCTTCGGCCTTGTCCGGGTGGACTACGACACGCAGCGCCGCACACCGAAGGCCAGCGGACGCTGGTACGCCGGTGTCGCGGCGTCGAACGCCCTGCCCCCGGCCGCCCCCTAGCCGAACTGCCCTGGTTCGGGCCGCGGCTTCTAGGCCCGGAAGCCCGCCGTCGCCAGGAGCCCGCCGTCGCGCCGGATGGCGAGGACCTCGACCGCCCAGGTGCTGGTTGCCCGGTTGAGCATGGGCAGGCCGCCGGCCACGATGGCCGTCGCCAGCACGTCCGCGGTCACGATGTCCGCCGCGGCCACGGACACCTGGCGGAACTCACTGGCGCCGGCGCCGAGGACCCAGATGTGGTCGCCGCGTTCGGCGGAGCCGGAGGTGGCGAGTGCGCCGGTCACCGTGCTGCCGCCCAGGGGGTAGGCGGCGATCAGGGAGCCGCGGTCCAGCGGGTCGACGATTCCGGCCTGCCACGACGCCCGGCTGCCCGGGATCGGCGAGCCGGAGACCAGGATGTCGCCGCCGGCGTTCAGACACCAGTCGCGCAGCCCCAGTGACTGCAGCGCGGTACCGGCTTGCTGGACGGCGAATCCCTTCACCAGGCCGGACAGGTCAGGGGTCCCGTCCGGGCGCTCCGGCGTGAAGGCGCCCCCGGTCAGGATCCGCCAGCGGGCGGCGTCGGCGTAGCGGTCCCGGAATTCCCGGGAGGTCCGCCGCAGGGTCAGTTCTCCGCGGGCCAGCCGGCTGGCCTCCGACCTGGTCCGGTACAGGCTGAAGCGGGCGTCGAGCGCCGCGAACAGGCGCTCGACGGCGGCGGCCGCGTTGCCCAGGTTGGCATCGTCCGCGGCGGTCCAGGAACCGCGTCCGGCGGGGACGGTGAGGCTGATGACCGTGCCCATGCAGCGGAAGACTTTGGCCTTGAGCGCCGGCCGGTCCAGCTCAGAGGTGGGCTGCATCTAGGGCTGCCTGGAGCGAGGTCAGGTAGGCATCGCTCGTGACGGTGGCTCCCCCGATGGTCTGCACGTTGGCCGACTGCGCCTGGAGCACCTCGGCACGCAACAGGGGCGCGGCGTAGTTGCTGATCTGCACCGATCTGCCGCCGTCGTCGGTCAGCTGAAGGGCGGTGACGTCCGAGATGGTGCCGCCGCTGACGGTGATCTGCACCTGAACGGGACCGAACCGGGTCTGGACGACGTCACCGGCAAAGGTTCCCCCGGCCTTCGCTGCCGACCCGGCAGCGCCGGAGGAGCCCGCCGACCCTGAGGACACGGATCCGCCGGCGGTCCCGGTGGTTCCCGGGCCGGCTGCCCCGGCCCCCGGCCCGGTGGTCCCGGACGGGGAGCCGGCGGCGCCGGCCGTGCCCGCGACGTGCGCTCCGGATTGCCAGCCGGCCAGCAGGATGCCGGCCGAGGCCAGTGTTGCTGAAACTGCTGCGCGAATTCTCACCAGTCGAACCTTTCGTAGTGGAGTTGTTCTTCCCGCACCCCGGCCCGGCGCGCGTCCTCG
Organism: Arthrobacter sp. Hor0625; assembly: GCF_052567525.1. Classification (NCBI taxonomy): domain Bacteria; kingdom Bacillati; phylum Actinomycetota; class Actinomycetes; order Micrococcales; family Micrococcaceae; genus Arthrobacter; species Arthrobacter sp. Hor0625. The sequence continues at coordinate 1,504,066 of NZ_CP199586.1, forward strand.
AGGACATTCCGCGCCCAGCCGGCGGGGCCGCACACGTAGACGTCGGCGTCGGCCAGCCTCGGCGCGTAGCTGGCCAGCCGGTAACCGGCCCGGGCTTCGGCCTCCGGCTGCCAGGTGTCCACGCCGGGAGGACGGCGGCCGGTCAGATGGAACAGGGCCGCGCCCCGGCGCTGGCAGAGATCGAGGATTTCGTCAGCCAGGTAGAGGCCTGAGCTGTCATGGCCCCGGAGGATCACGGTCGCGTCCCCGGGGGCAAAAGGGGTGCGCTCCAGGAGGGCGCGGAGAGGGGTGATGCCGATGCCGGCGCCGACCATCACCATGTGCCTCCGGCTGCGGGCCGCGGTGCTGAAGACGCCGTAGGGTCCCTCCACGGCCACCCGTGTGCCGGTCCTGAGCCGCGCCAGGCTGGCGGACCCCCGCCCCAGGTTCCGGACGGTGATCCGCAGCCGCCCGCCGCCGTCGGCGTCCATCTGCGCCGGTTCCGCCGAGAGGCTGAACGGATGCGGATGCCACCACTGCCCGGGGGCGAGGAAGCGCCAGATGAAAAACCGTCCGCCGCTGCCGGCCAGTTCATCGACGTGCCGTCCCGTCATCTCGATGCTGACCGCACCGTGCCCGGCCGCCACCACCCGGCTGACCCTCAGCCCGTGCCGGAAGGTGGCGACGACCGGCTCCAGGACCCGGTAGTGCAGGAGCGCGGCGCCGGTGGCGATGCAGACGGCCAGCCAGTACCAGCGCTGCCAGGTGCCCGCTGCGAACAGCCCGCCGACACTGAACTGGTGCGGCAGGGACGTCAGCACCGCGGCGTAGGTCAGCAGGTGGACGCCGTACCAGAACTCGTAGGGGAAACGGCGGCGCACCGCCACCAACGAGGTCACGACGACGGCGACAAACAGCGCCAGTGAAACGAAGGCCAGCCACATGTCGGGGACCAGCACCCACAGGGACACTGCCTCGCTGACCGGATTTAGTCCCTCGGCCAGGCCGTAACCGATTGCGAGCAGCACGCCGTGGGCGAGCAGCAGGTACAGCGAGGGCTTCCCGAGCTTGCGGTGGAATTCCAGGGCCCGGTCGTGGCCCACGGTGGCGTCGATGACCGGGAGCCGTGCGGCCAGCAGCAGCATGAGCAGCACCAGGTCCATGCCGGCAAGCCCGGCGACGATCCCCGCTGCCGTGAAGGCGCCGGCAGCGGTGGCGAAACCCGACGCTCCGCCGTCGGCCAGCCACAACGCGACGGCGGCCGCCACCGATGCCCAGGCGACCACGGTAAGAAGGTCCGCCCTGCGCAGCCGCCGCCGGTGCTGCCCCGCAAAGGGGTTCGCGGCGGGCGGCGCCCGCCGGAGCTGAGGCTGCTGCGCTGTCCGGGATGTCGTGTTCATGGCACCAGAGTCCGCCCCCGGGCCTTCATTTTGCTGTGAATGCACTACGCCGCTGGTGTGACTTGGCGGCCCGTTCCGCGACGGCGCTTATACCCCGGGAAGGGACGGATTGGTCTTTAATTCGCCAAGCTCGTAGACTTGGTAGGCGCTAGGTGGCGCGGAGTGGGCGCAATTGCTCCGGTTGTCGGGAAATCCTGTGAAAACAGTCCGTCCCGGTGGCCGGTAGTTAGGGGCTCAAGTTGCGGACACTCCTGTATTCGCCCGGCATCCCGGCACTCGCAGTGGTCTCCTCTGGAAACCCCGCGCCGTGCCAGCACCCACAACATTTTCGCAATGAAGATTGCGGCCGGTCCTGGATCGGCTGCTGCGGAATAGCTCGTGGGAGCCGGATGCGGACGTCGCCTGCCGCACGGCGATGCGGGAACTCCGCTGCCGTTCCAATTTATTTACGAGGAGAGTCGTCATGGCAGCACACTGCCAGGTGACCGGAGCCGAGCCGGGCTTTGGACACAGCATTTCGCACTCGCACCGCCGCAACAAGCGCCGGTTCGACCCGAACATCCAGAAGAAGCGCTACTGGGTTCCGTCCCTGCGCCGTAATGTCACCCTGCAGGTCTCTGCACGTGGCATCAAGACCATCGACGTGCGCGGCATCGACGTTGTCGTCGCCGACATCCTGGCACGAGGAGTGAAGCTCTAGTGGCAAAGGACAAGGACGTACGTCCGATCATCAAGCTCAAGTCGACCGCGGGCACGGGTTACACCTACGTGACGCGCAAGAACCGTCGTAACGACCCGGACCGCATGGTCCTGCGGAAGTACGATCCCAAGATCCGCCAGCACGTCGAATTCCGAGAGGAGCGCTAAGCACATGGCTAAGAAGTCAATGATCGCGAAGAACGAACAGCGTAAAGTCATCGTCGAGCGCTACGCTGCAAAGCGCCTCGAACTGAAGAAGGCCCTGGTTGACCCCAACTCAACCGACGAAGCCCGCGAAGCTGCACGCCTCGGCCTGCAGAAGCTTCCCCGCAACGCTTCCCCGGTCCGCCTCCGCAACCGCGACATCATCGACGGCCGCCCCCGCGGTACGTTCCAGAAGTTCGGTATCTCCCGTGTTCGCTTCCGCGACATGGCTCACCGCGGTGAGCTCCCGGGCATCACGAAGTCTTCCTGGTAATTCAGCACCCCTGAAGCCAGTGGCTTGAAAGAGGGCCGGCAACCATTTGGTTGCCGGCCCTCTTTGCTTTTAACCGCCGGGATCCGCTGGAGCTGCTTTCGAGTGGGAGCGTGCGGGTGCTGCCGCGTCCTGGCGGGCCACCGGGAGGGTGCCCGCAACCGGGGTTGGCGCCGTGACCGAGCCCACAGCTGCCACCGACGGCGCCAGCACGACGCCGGGAGATGGCGCCGGGCCCCAATCCCGCGGATTTTCAAGGTTTTCGCGGCCCGGGGGAGCGGTTGGGGGCGGATTTGCGTGGGGTCGTGGGGGTGTGTAAAGTTATTCGAGTCGCCGCCGCTGAAGCGGAAAGATGGCGACCGACCCCCTGATGAACAGCCTGGAAAATGGCGCGGATTATTGCGCGCCGGTTTTGGGTGGGGACCCTTTCGTTGCTTTGAAAATTGGCGGGAACGCCGGTTTGCGAAGCGGTTCGAAACCGGGTAAGTTTGAAAAGTTGCTCCGGAGCGAGCCGGGACCCTTGAGGGGTTGTGGTGGTGCCGGGTGTGTCTGTTGTTTGAGAACTCAATAGTGTGCCAAGTTTGTTGATACCAATTGTTTTATTGATTGGTTGTTTTGGCTGTGTTGTCCACCCCCGTGGATGGCATGGTTTTTACAGCTGGTTTCAAATTTTGTGCAGCCTTCTTTCCCCGTTTTCCCGGGGTTGTTGGTTGTGTCTGTTTGTTTTCAACGGAGAGTTTGATCCTGGCTCAGGATGAACGCTGGCGGCGTGCTTAACACATGCAAGTCGAACGATGATCCGGTGCTTGCACCGGGGATTAGTGGCGAACGGGTGAGTAACACGTGAGTAACCTGCCCTTAACTCTGGGATAAGCCTGGGAAACTGGGTCTAATACCGGATATGACTCCTCATCGCATGGTGGGGGGTGGAAAGCTTTTGTGGTTTTGGATGGACTCGCGGCCTATCAGCTTGTTGGTGAGGTAATGGCTCACCAAGGCGACGACGGGTAGCCGGCCTGAGAGGGTGACCGGCCACACTGGGACTGAGACACGGCCCAGACTCCTACGGGAGGCAGCAGTGGGGAATATTGCACAATGGGCGGAAGCCTGATGCAGCGACGCCGCGTGAGGGATGACGGCCTTCGGGTTGTAAACCTCTTTCAGTAGGGAAGAAGCGAAAGTGACGGTACCTGCAGAAGAAGCGCCGGCTAACTACGTGCCAGCAGCCGCGGTAATACGTAGGGCGCAAGCGTTATCCGGAATTATTGGGCGTAAAGAGCTCGTAGGCGGTTTGTCGCGTCTGCCGTGAAAGTCCGGGGCTCAACTCCGGATCTGCGGTGGGTACGGGCAGACTAGAGTGATGTAGGGGAGACTGGAATTCCTGGTGTAGCGGTGAAATGCGCAGATATCAGGAGGAACACCGATGGCGAAGGCAGGTCTCTGGGCATTAACTGACGCTGAGGAGCGAAAGCATGGGGAGCGAACAGGATTAGATACCCTGGTAGTCCATGCCGTAAACGTTGGGCACTAGGTGTGGGGGACATTCCACGTTTTCCGCGCCGTAGCTAACGCATTAAGTGCCCCGCCTGGGGAGTACGGCCGCAAGGCTAAAACTCAAAGGAATTGACGGGGGCCCGCACAAGCGGCGGAGCATGCGGATTAATTCGATGCAACGCGAAGAACCTTACCAAGGCTTGACATGAACCGGTAAGACCTGGAAACAGGTCCCCCACTTGTGGCCGGTTTACAGGTGGTGCATGGTTGTCGTCAGCTCGTGTCGTGAGATGTTGGGTTAAGTCCCGCAACGAGCGCAACCCTCGTTCCATGTTGCCAGCGCGTTATGGCGGGGACTCATGGGAGACTGCCGGGGTCAACTCGGAGGAAGGTGGGGACGACGTCAAATCATCATGCCCCTTATGTCTTGGGCTTCACGCATGCTACAATGGCCGGTACAAAGGGTTGCGATACTGTGAGGTGGAGCTAATCCCAAAAAGCCGGTCTCAGTTCGGATTGGGGTCTGCAACTCGACCCCATGAAGTCGGAGTCGCTAGTAATCGCAGATCAGCAACGCTGCGGTGAATACGTTCCCGGGCCTTGTACACACCGCCCGTCAAGTCACGAAAGTTGGTAACACCCGAAGCCGGTGGCCTAACCCCTTGTGGGAGGGAGCTGTCGAAGGTGGGACTGGCGATTGGGACTAAGTCGTAACAAGGTAGCCGTACCGGAAGGTGCGGCTGGATCACCTCCTTTCTAAGGAGCAGCTACAACAACCCCGCCAAGCCTGTGTTTGTGTGGTGGTGTTGTCAGGAGTAACGCCCGTTGCGCAGACGCAAGTTCTGCGGCGGGTGCTCACGGGTGGAATATCAGCAAATAGCGGCCGCCGGATTTTCTGCCGGCACCCAGTACGGACACGTACCGCTCCTTTTGGGGCGGGTGTCCTGGAACGGTGCGGGCGGGTGAATGGGTGGTTTCGTGTTTGGCACACTGTTGGGTCCTGAGACAACAGGACCATGGCCTGTGCTTTTCTTTCCCTCGGGGAAGGGGGTGCGGGGTGTGGGGCTTGTGTTTCTGGTTTCCCGGCTGCGACGCGTCGCGCACTGGTTGGTTCCCTTGGGGGCCTGGTGTGTGGGGTGTGTGGTACGGGGTTGTTGTTTGAGAACTACATAGTGGACGCGAGCATCTTTTATAAGAAGCAATTTCCAAGAAAATTTGAACCTGGATCTGGTTCCACACCCGTTTGGGGTGTGGGGTTGGTTTCCATGGTTTTCTCGAAATTACTCCTTGATCTTTGTGGTCAAGTTTTTAAGAGCACACGGTGGATGCCTTGGCATTAGGAGCCGAAGAAGGACGTAGGAATCTGCGATAAGCCTGGGGGAGTCGATAACCGGACTGTGATCCCAGGGTGTCCGAATGGGGAAACCCCGCCAGACGCGCGAGTGATCTGGTGACCCGCATCTGAACACATAGGGTGCGTGGAGGGAACGCGGGGAAGTGAAACATCTCAGTACCCGCAGGAAGAGAAAACAATAGTGATTCCGTTAGTAGTGGCGAGCGAACGCGGATCAGGCTAAACCGTTCCATGTGTGATAGCCGGCGGGCGTTGCATGGTCGGGGTTGTGGGACTTTCCGTTCCAGTTCTGCCGGACTGGTGAGGTGAGTGCGTGGGTATAGGTGAACGGTCTTGAAAGGCCGGCCAGAGAGGGTGTGAGCCCCGTAACCGTAATGCTGTCACGCCGCCTGGGAAGTATCCCAAGTAGCACGGGGCCCGAGAAATCCCGTGCGAATCTGTCAGGACCACCTGATAAGCCTAAATACTCCCTAATGACCGATAGCGGACCAGTACCGTGAGGGAAAGGTGAAAAGTACCCCGGGAGGGGAGTGAAACAGTACCTGAAACCGTGTGCTTACAATCCGTCGGAGCAGCCTTGTAGTTGTGACGGCGTGCCTTTTGAAGAATGAGCCTGCGAGTTAGTGTTACGTCGCGAGGTTAACCCGTGTGGGGAAGCCGTAGCGAAAGCGAGTCTGAACAGGGCGTTGCAGTGGCGTGATCTAGACCCGAAGCGAAGTGATCTACCCATGGCCAGGTTGAAGCGACGGTAAGACGTCGTGGAGGACCGAACCCACTTCAGTTGAAAATGGAGGGGATGAGCTGTGGGTAGGGGTGAAAGGCCAATCAAACTTCGTGATAGCTGGTTCTCCCCGAAATGCATTTAGGTGCAGCGTTGCGTGTTTCTTACCGGAGGTAGAGCTACTGGATGGCTAATGGGCCCTACAAGGTTACTGACGTCAGCCAAACTCCGAATGCCGGTAAGTGAGAGCGCAGCAGTGAGACTGTGGGGGATAAGCTTCATAGTCGAGAGGGAAACAGCCCAGACCACCAACTAAGGCCCCTAAGCGTGTGCTAAGTGGGAAAGGATGTGGAGTTGCGAAGACAACCAGGAGGTTGGCTTAGAAGCAGCCATCCTTAAAAGAGTGCGTAATAGCTCACTGGTCAAGTGATTCCGCGCCGACAATGTAGCGGGGCTCAAGTACACCGCCGAAGTTGTGGCATTCACATTTTATCCAAGCCTTCGTGGTTCAGGAGTGTGGATGGGTAGGGGAGCGTCGTGTGGGCAGTGAAGTCGCGGTGGAAACCAGCGGTGGAGCCTACACGAGTGAGAATGCAGGCATGAGTAGCGAAAGACGGGTGAGAAACCCGTCCGCCGAATGATCAAGGGTTCCAGGGTCAAGCTAATCTGCCCTGGGTAAGTCGGGACCTAAGGCGAGGCCGACAGGCGTAGTCGATGGACAACGGGCTGATATTCCCGTACCGGCGAAAAACCGCCCATGCTGAACAGGGGATACTAACCGCCCGAGACCTGCCCGACACCCCTTGTGGGTGAAGGGTTTTGGTGGAGCGCGGGACCTGATCCTGGGAGGCAAGCGTATTAACAGGTGTGACGCAGGAAGGTAGCCGGGCCGGGCGATGGTTGCCCCGGTCTAAGGATGTAGGGCGAACGGTAGGCAAATCCGCCGTTCATGAAGCCTGAGACCCGATGGGACCCCCGTACGGGGGGATCCGGTGATCCTATGCTGCCGAGAAAAGCATCGACGCGAGGTTTTAGCCGCCCGTACCCCAAACCGACACAGGTGATCAGGTAGAGAATACTAAGGCGATCGAGAGAATTATGGTTAAGGAACTCGGCAAAATGCCCCCGTAACTTCGGGAGAAGGGGGGCCCCTATCGTGATGGACACACGCTGTCCGGAGCGTGCAGGGGCCGCAGAGACCAGGGGGAAGCGACTGTTTACTAAAAACACAGGTCCGTGCGAAGTCGCAAGACGATGTATACGGACTGACTCCTGCCCGGTGCTGGAAGGTTAAGAGGACCGGTTAGCCGCAAGGCGAAGCTGAGAATTTAAGCCCCAGTAAACGGCGGTGGTAACTATAACCATCCTAAGGTAGCGAAATTCCTTGTCGGGTAAGTTCCGACCTGCACGAATGGAGTAACGACTTCCCCGCTGTCTCAACCATAAACTCGGCGAAATTGCAGTACGAGTAAAGATGCTCGTTACGCGCAGCAGGACGGAAAGACCCCGAGACCTTTACTATAGTTTGGTATTGGTGTTCGGAGTGGCTTGTGTAGGATAGGTGGGAGACGTTGAAACCCGGACGCCAGTCCGGGTGGAGTCATCGTTGAAATACCACTCTGGTCACTTTGGACATCTAACTTCGGCCCGTAATCCGGGTCAGGGACAGTGCCTGATGGGTAGTTTAACTGGGGCGGTTGCCTCCTAAAAAGTAACGGAGGCGCCCAAAGGTTCCCTCAGCCTGGTTGGCAATCAGGTGTCGAGTGTAAGTGCACAAGGGAGCTTGACTGTGAGAGAGACATCTCGAGCAGGGACGAAAGTCGGGACTAGTGATCCGGCGGTACATTGTGGAATGGCCGTCGCTCAACGGATAAAAGGTACCTCGGGGATAACAGGCTGATCTTGCCCAAGAGTCCATATCGACGGCATGGTTTGGCACCTCGATGTCGGCTCGTCGCATCCTGGGGCTGGAGTAGGTCCCAAGGGTTGGGCTGTTCGCCCATTAAAGCGGTACGCGAGCTGGGTTTAGAACGTCGTGAGACAGTTCGGTCCCTATCCGCTGCGCGCGCAGGAAATTTGAGAAGGGCTGTCCTTAGTACGAGAGGACCGGGACGGACGAACCTCTGGTGTGTCAGTTGTACTGCCAAGTGCACCGCTGATTAGCTACGTTCGGATGGGATAACCGCTGAAAGCATCTAAGCGGGAAGCTCGCTTCGAGATGAGATTTCCATACACCTTGTGTGTGAGAGGCCCCCAGCCAGACCACTGGGTTGATAGGCCGGATGTGGAAGCGAGGACTAACGACTCGTGAAGCTGACCGGTACTAATAGGCCGATAACTTACACCACACCTTCCCTCCGTGAACCGTTCCTTCAAAAGAGGTTCACACCAGGAGAGAAGAAAAGAGAACAAGACTGCTTGCGTCCACTATGTGGTTCCCAACCAACAAACCCGCCACGGGCACGTTGCAAGGAACCAAAACAACTGAATACAACACCACATGTTGTAACCACACAGATTTCCCACCACCCCCAACAGGGTGGGTCGGGTAACAGGGTTACGGCGGTCATAGCGTGGGGGAAACGCCCGGTCCCATTCCGAACCCGGAAGCTAAGACCCACAGCGCCGATGGTACTGCACCCGGGAGGGTGTGGGAGAGTAGGTCACCGCCGGAACATCATTCAGGTCGAGAGCCTCCAACCACCAGGTTGGAGGCTCTCCCACTTTAACCACCCATAACCGGAACCAGGACCCTCCCTCACAACCGGCACCCAAACCCACGGACGCTCCCTCACAAGCGGCCGGCATGACGAGAACCCTCCCCCACCTCGGGTGGAGCGGACGGGGCTTCCGGGGGCTACTACGCGAAACGGAAGCTCTCCAAGGCCAACAAGCACGCCTACAACGTTGCCCGGCCCGCAAGCTGTAGGAGCGCAGCGCCGGGATGGTGGCACAGGACTCCGACAGGCTAGGCACGCACGCCTGGTCTTCACTTGCGCGGCCAGTTCCATAGGCCGCGCATGCCCCGTTGAGCAGTCCGTGAGGGCGCCCACCAAGGACTCGGTCGCGACGCTCCCGCCCAGTTACTACGCCGGGCAGCCGAGCGAGTCCGCGCCAACCCGGGGATTACCGAAGGAACCAAGGCCGCGAAGCAGCGGTAACTGGGCTGGAGCGTCCGCACGAGGCCGCCGGGTGTCAAGAGGCGAGGGTTGCCGGAGGCGAGGGAGCGTCCGCTGGGAGGGCGCCGGACGTGAGGGAGCGTCGGGTCGGAGGGCGCCGGACGTGAGGGAGCGTCGGGTGGGAACGCGCCAAAGATGAGGAAGCGTCGGGGCGGAGGGCGCCGGACGTGAGGGAGCGTCGGGTGGGAACGGACGTTAGCGGGGGAACTTTCGCCGGTGCCACCAGGCCAGAACTTCGATGGCCAGGCCGCCGCCGGCACCCGCCAGTAGGGCGGCGGTCATCAGGCCCGCGGGGGGCCAGCCGATCAGGAAGAAGTCCTGGGCGAGGGGCAGGTTGTAAAGAACGATCAGGGCCGCGAACATCGCCGCCAGGACGGCAGCCCTTCCCGAGGTGAGGGGCCGGGATACGACGGCTAGGATCCAGAGGCCCACAACCGACAGCGTGAGCACGGCCGCGGAGCGGAGCTCCCCCGCCCCCGCCGGCCCGTCCAGTGCCGCAGCGGCAGTCAACACCAAGAGGCTTGCGGCGACGATCAGCCCGGCCGGCAGCGAGAACGAGAGTGAGCGCCGCAGGAAGCCGGCGCGGTACCGCCGGGCGTTGGGCATGAGGGCGAGGAAGAAGGCGGGGATGCCGATCGTCAGGCCGTCCGTAAACGAGAGCTGGCGGGGCAGGAAGGGAAACGGCCACTGCAGCAGCCCGAAGGTTACGGCGATGGCGATGGAATAGGCCGTCTTGCTCAGGAAGAGGCCGGATACCCGCTCGATATTCGCAATGACGCGCCGGCCTTCGGCCAGCACCTCGGGCAGCCGGTCAAAGCGGCCGTCCAGCAGGACCAGGCGCGCCACAGCTTTGGTGGCCGGGGCGGCGGAGTCCATGGCGATGCCAAGGTCCGCCGTCTTCAGGGCCAAGGCATCGTTGACCCCGTCTCCGGTCATGGCCACGGTGTGCCCGCGCCGCTGGAGGGCGGCCACCATGTCCTTCTTTTGCTCCGGGGTGACCCGGCCGAAGACGGTGTGCCGGGCCATGGTCTCTTCCAGTTCCGTGGGATCCACGGGGAGCTGGCGGGCGTCGAAACCGTCGGATATTTCGAGGCCGACATGCCGCGCGATGGCCGCCACGGTTCGGGGGTCGTCGCCGGAGATGATCTTCAGCTCGACGCCCTCGGCGCGGAAGAAGTCCAGCGTTTCCCGCGCGTCGGGACGGGCCTGCTCGCGGAAAGTCAGCAGGGCCACGGGCTGCAGCCTTCGGGGAAGCGCCGGATCCTCGCCGGACGCGGATAGCCCGTCAGCTGAGGCCGCGAGGAGCAGCGTGCGCAGCCCGGACCGCGCCAGCTCCCCGGCCTGATCCAGCACCTGCTCGGGCGCCGGCTCCGCCTCCAGGCAGGCCGCCGGCGGGGCCTGGCCCGACCTTAGTGCCGGCGAATTTCCGCCGGCACCGCCGCCTTGGCGGGCCGCGGCACCCAGAACCATCTCCGGGGCGCCGAGGATCCAGGTCGGCGTCGATCCGCTCCCGCCGCCGAAGCTGACCCCGCTCCACTTCCGGGAGGAAGAAAACGGAATGTAGGACACGGACTGGGATCCGCCGTCGTCCTCAAAGGCTGCGGCCAGGCTCCGGGCAGTGGCGTTCGCCTCCGGTTCGGTGGCGAACCAGCCCAGCGCCTGCTGCCAGCCCGGAGCCGGTGCGGGCGTCAGCTGATGGACGCCCTCGAAGCGGAGGCCGCCCTCGGTCAGGGTCCCGGTCTTGTCCATGCAGAGGACGTCGACGCGCGCCAGACCTTCCACCGCGGCGAGCTCCTGGATCAAGACCTTATGGCCGGCCAGCCGGAGCCCGCCGACGGCGAAGGCGACGCTGGTCAAAAGGACAAGGCCCAGGGGGACCATGGCAATCACACTGGCGATCACGCCGACGGCGGCGGCCGTCCACGTTCCCGTCGTGACGGCCGCGTGCCAGCCACCCCGGGCCTGGATTTCGCCGTTGATCACCACCGCCGCGACCGGCAGGATGGCCCAGGCGATCCAGCGCAGCACACGGTTGAGGCTGTTGCGGATCTCGGAGTTGACGAGCGAGAACCTCCGCGCATCCGCCGTGAGACGGCTCGCGAATGATTCGGCGCCGACCCGCACTACCCTCGCCTTGCCATGCCCGGCCACAATGATGGACCCCGAAAGCACCTCGGCGCCGGCGTTCTTGGCCACCGGATCCGACTCTCCCGTGAGCAGGGACTCGTCGGCCTCCAGTCCCGACTCCTCCAGGACCGACGCGTCCGCCGTGACCTGGTCGCCGGCGCGCAGCACCAGGATGTCGTCGCGGACGACGTCGGCGGTTGCGATCTCCCGGATGCTCCCGTCCCGGAGCACCCGGGCCCGCGGCGCGTCCAGGACCGCCAGGCGGTCCAGAGAGCGTTTGGCCCGGAATTCCTGCACGACGCCGATCACCGCGTTTCCTGCGGCGGCAAGTCCGAAGAGCGCATCCTGCCAGCGGCCCAGGAACAGAAGGACCAAGAAGCTCGAGCCGACGATTGCGTTGAAGAGGGTGAGGACGTTGGCGCGGAAGATCTGCCACAGGCTTCTGCTCGTCTTGTCCGGAGCGCGGTTGTCCAGCCCGCTTTGAAGGCGTGCAGCGACATCGTCTTCGGAGAGCCCGTTCACTGCCGGCCCGGAGACACGGCGATGAAGCGGGAGTGGGATGCGGTGCCGCTGGTGTGCCCTCACGCCTCCGATGGTATCCGCGCCGGGGAAGAAAGGTGACGGACGATACAGCTGTATGTGCGGGCGCTTAGCCAGGGGCGGATGCGCGGCGAGGGCGCCGCTGCCGCGGGCTGGCGCGGTTTTCTGCGCGGCCGGAGCCCGTCCACGGCGGTCCGGTGGAGGGTTTGCAGTCGGGACCGTCTGGGTGTATTGTTTTCTAAGTCGCCGCGAGGGAGACCAGCCGAAAGCTGGAGTACCGGAGGCGGCCAAACCCCCAAAAACAATTCAAACCAAGGTTCCCGCGACCCTTCAGTTGCAGGAAATTATGGTGAGGCTGGTTCGTCTCCGGATTTAGGTCCGCAAGAATGAATTTGCTTCAGAATAAGTTTTCGGGTAAGTTTGAAAAGTTGCTCCGGAGCGAGCCGGGACCCTTGAGGGGTTGTGGTGGTGCCGGGTGTGTCTGTTGTTTGAGAACTCAATAGTGTGCCAAGTTTGTTGATACCAATTGTTTTATTGATTGGTTGTTTTGGCTGTGTTGTCCACCCCCGTGGATGGCATGGTTTTTACAGCTGGTTTCAAATTTTGTGCAGCCTTCTTTCCCCGTTTTCCCGGGGTTGTTGGTTGTGTCTGTTTGTTTTCAACGGAGAGTTTGATCCTGGCTCAGGATGAACGCTGGCGGCGTGCTTAACACATGCAAGTCGAACGATGATCCGGTGCTTGCACCGGGGATTAGTGGCGAACGGGTGAGTAACACGTGAGTAACCTGCCCTTAACTCTGGGATAAGCCTGGGAAACTGGGTCTAATACCGGATATGACTCCTCATCGCATGGTGGGGGGTGGAAAGCTTTTGTGGTTTTGGATGGACTCGCGGCCTATCAGCTTGTTGGTGAGGTAATGGCTCACCAAGGCGACGACGGGTAGCCGGCCTGAGAGGGTGACCGGCCACACTGGGACTGAGACACGGCCCAGACTCCTACGGGAGGCAGCAGTGGGGAATATTGCACAATGGGCGGAAGCCTGATGCAGCGACGCCGCGTGAGGGATGACGGCCTTCGGGTTGTAAACCTCTTTCAGTAGGGAAGAAGCGAAAGTGACGGTACCTGCAGAAGAAGCGCCGGCTAACTACGTGCCAGCAGCCGCGGTAATACGTAGGGCGCAAGCGTTATCCGGAATTATTGGGCGTAAAGAGCTCGTAGGCGGTTTGTCGCGTCTGCCGTGAAAGTCCGGGGCTCAACTCCGGATCTGCGGTGGGTACGGGCAGACTAGAGTGATGTAGGGGAGACTGGAATTCCTGGTGTAGCGGTGAAATGCGCAGATATCAGGAGGAACACCGATGGCGAAGGCAGGTCTCTGGGCATTAACTGACGCTGAGGAGCGAAAGCATGGGGAGCGAACAGGATTAGATACCCTGGTAGTCCATGCCGTAAACGTTGGGCACTAGGTGTGGGGGACATTCCACGTTTTCCGCGCCGTAGCTAACGCATTAAGTGCCCCGCCTGGGGAGTACGGCCGCAAGGCTAAAACTCAAAGGAATTGACGGGGGCCCGCACAAGCGGCGGAGCATGCGGATTAATTCGATGCAACGCGAAGAACCTTACCAAGGCTTGACATGAACCGGTAAGACCTGGAAACAGGTCCCCCACTTGTGGCCGGTTTACAGGTGGTGCATGGTTGTCGTCAGCTCGTGTCGTGAGATGTTGGGTTAAGTCCCGCAACGAGCGCAACCCTCGTTCCATGTTGCCAGCGCGTTATGGCGGGGACTCATGGGAGACTGCCGGGGTCAACTCGGAGGAAGGTGGGGACGACGTCAAATCATCATGCCCCTTATGTCTTGGGCTTCACGCATGCTACAATGGCCGGTACAAAGGGTTGCGATACTGTGAGGTGGAGCTAATCCCAAAAAGCCGGTCTCAGTTCGGATTGGGGTCTGCAACTCGACCCCATGAAGTCGGAGTCGCTAGTAATCGCAGATCAGCAACGCTGCGGTGAATACGTTCCCGGGCCTTGTACACACCGCCCGTCAAGTCACGAAAGTTGGTAACACCCGAAGCCGGTGGCCTAACCCCTTGTGGGAGGGAGCTGTCGAAGGTGGGACTGGCGATTGGGACTAAGTCGTAACAAGGTAGCCGTACCGGAAGGTGCGGCTGGATCACCTCCTTTCTAAGGAGCACCTACAACAACCCCGCCAAGCCTGTGTTTGTGTGGTGGTGTTGTCAGGAGTAACGCCCGTTGCGCAGACGCAAGTTCTGCGGCGGGTGCTCACGGGTGGAATATCAGCAAATAGCGGCCGCCGGATTTTCTGCCGGCACCCAGTACGGACACGTACCGCTCCTTTTGGGGCGGGTGTCCTGGAACGGTGCGGGCGTGTGAATGGGTGGTTTCGTGTTTGGCACACTGTTGGGTCCTGAGACAACAGGACCATGGCCTGTGCTTTTCTTTCCCTCGGGGAAGGGGGTGCGGGGTGTGGGGCTTGTGTTTCTGGTTTCCCGGCTGCGACGCGTCGCGCACTGGTTGGTTCCCTTGGGGGCCTGGTGTGTGGGGTGTGTGGTACGGGGTTGTTGTTTGAGAACTACATAGTGGACGCGAGCATCTTTTATAAGAAGCAATTTCCAAGATATATGAACCTGGATCTGGTTCCACACCCGTTTGGGGTGTGGGGTTGGTTTCCATGGTTTTCTCGAAATTACTCCTTGATCTTTGTGGTCAAGTTTTTAAGAGCACACGGTGGATGCCTTGGCATTAGGAGCCGAAGAAGGACGTAGGAATCTGCGATAAGCCTGGGGGAGTCGATAACCGGACTGTGATCCCAGGGTGTCCGAATGGGGAAACCCCGCCAGACGCGCGAGTGATCTGGTGACCCGCATCTGAACACATAGGGTGCGTGGAGGGAACGCGGGGAAGTGAAACATCTCAGTACCCGCAGGAAGAGAAAACAATAGTGATTCCGTTAGTAGTGGCGAGCGAACGCGGATCAGGCTAAACCGTTCCATGTGTGATAGCCGGCGGGCGTTGCATGGTCGGGGTTGTGGGACTTTCCGTTCCAGTTCTGCCGGACTGGTGAGGTGAGTGCGTGGGTATAGGTGAACGGTCTTGAAAGGCCGGCCAGAGAGGGTGTGAGCCCCGTAACCGTAATGCTGTCACGCCGCCTGGGAAGTATCCCAAGTAGCACGGGGCCCGAGAAATCCCGTGCGAATCTGTCAGGACCACCTGATAAGCCTAAATACTCCCTAATGACCGATAGCGGACCAGTACCGTGAGGGAAAGGTGAAAAGTACCCCGGGAGGGGAGTGAAACAGTACCTGAAACCGTGTGCTTACAATCCGTCGGAGCAGCCTTGTAGTTGTGACGGCGTGCCTTTTGAAGAATGAGCCTGCGAGTTAGTGTTACGTCGCGAGGTTAACCCGTGTGGGGAAGCCGTAGCGAAAGCGAGTCTGAACAGGGCGTTGCAGTGGCGTGATCTAGACCCGAAGCGAAGTGATCTACCCATGGCCAGGTTGAAGCGACGGTAAGACGTCGTGGAGGACCGAACCCACTTCAGTTGAAAATGGAGGGGATGAGCTGTGGGTAGGGGTGAAAGGCCAATCAAACTTCGTGATAGCTGGTTCTCCCCGAAATGCATTTAGGTGCAGCGTTGCGTGTTTCTTACCGGAGGTAGAGCTACTGGATGGCTAATGGGCCCTACAAGGTTACTGACGTCAGCCAAACTCCGAATGCCGGTAAGTGAGAGCGCAGCAGTGAGACTGTGGGGGATAAGCTTCATAGTCGAGAGGGAAACAGCCCAGACCACCAACTAAGGCCCCTAAGCGTGTGCTAAGTGGGAAAGGATGTGGAGTTGCGAAGACAACCAGGAGGTTGGCTTAGAAGCAGCCATCCTTAAAAGAGTGCGTAATAGCTCACTGGTCAAGTGATTCCGCGCCGACAATGTAGCGGGGCTCAAGTACACCGCCGAAGTTGTGGCATTCACATTTTATCCAAGCCTTCGTGGTTCAGGAGTGTGGATGGGTAGGGGAGCGTCGTGTGGGCAGTGAAGTCGCGGTGGAAACCAGCGGTGGAGCCTACACGAGTGAGAATGCAGGCATGAGTAGCGAAAGACGGGTGAGAAACCCGTCCGCCGAATGATCAAGGGTTCCAGGGTCAAGCTAATCTGCCCTGGGTAAGTCGGGACCTAAGGCGAGGCCGACAGGCGTAGTCGATGGACAACGGGTTGATATTCCCGTACCGGCGAAAAACCGCCCATGCTGAACAGGGGATACTAACCGCCCGAGACCTGCCCGACACCCCTTGTGGGTGAAGGGTTTTGGTGGAGCGCGGGACCTGATCCTGGGAGGCAAGCGTATTAACAGGTGTGACGCAGGAAGGTAGCCGGGCCGGGCGATGGTTGCCCCGGTCTAAGGATGTAGGGCGAACGGTAGGCAAATCCGCCGTTCATGAAGCCTGAGACCCGATGGGACCCCCGTACGGGGGGATCCGGTGATCCTATGCTGCCGAGAAAAGCATCGACGCGAGGTTTTAGCCGCCCGTACCCCAAACCGACACAGGTGATCAGGTAGAGAATACTAAGGCGATCGAGAGAATTATGGTTAAGGAACTCGGCAAAATGCCCCCGTAACTTCGGGAGAAGGGGGGCCCCTATCGTGATGGACACACGCTGTCCGGAGCGTGCAGGGGCCGCAGAGACCAGGGGGAAGCGACTGTTTACTAAAAACACAGGTCCGTGCGAAGTCGCAAGACGATGTATACGGACTGACTCCTGCCCGGTGCTGGAAGGTTAAGAGGACCGGTTAGCCGCAAGGCGAAGCTGAGAATTTAAGCCCCAGTAAACGGCGGTGGTAACTATAACCATCCTAAGGTAGCGAAATTCCTTGTCGGGTAAGTTCCGACCTGCACGAATGGAGTAACGACTTCCCCGCTGTCTCAACCATAAACTCGGCGAAATTGCAGTACGAGTAAAGATGCTCGTTACGCGCAGCAGGACGGAAAGACCCCGAGACCTTTACTATAGTTTGGTATTGGTGTTCGGAGTGGCTTGTGTAGGATAGGTGGGAGACGTTGAAACCCGGACGCCAGTCCGGGTGGAGTCATCGTTGAAATACCACTCTGGTCACTTTGGACATCTAACTTCGGCCCGTAATCCGGGTCAGGGACAGTGCCTGATGGGTAGTTTAACTGGGGCGGTTGCCTCCTAAAAAGTAACGGAGGCGCCCAAAGGTTCCCTCAGCCTGGTTGGCAATCAGGTGTCGAGTGTAAGTGCACAAGGGAGCTTGACTGTGAGAGAGACATCTCGAGCAGGGACGAAAGTCGGGACTAGTGATCCGGCGGTACATTGTGGAATGGCCGTCGCTCAACGGATAAAAGGTACCTCGGGGATAACAGGCTGATCTTGCCCAAGAGTCCATATCGACGGCATGGTTTGGCACCTCGATGTCGGCTCGTCGCATCCTGGGGCTGGAGTAGGTCCCAAGGGTTGGGCTGTTCGCCCATTAAAGCGGTACGCGAGCTGGGTTTAGAACGTCGTGAGACAGTTCGGTCCCTATCCGCTGCGCGCGCAGGAAATTTGAGAAGGGCTGTCCTTAGTACGAGAGGACCGGGACGGACGAACCTCTGGTGTGTCAGTTGTACTGCCAAGTGCACCGCTGATTAGCTACGTTCGGATGGGATAACCGCTGAAAGCATCTAAGCGGGAAGCTCGCTTCGAGATGAGATTTCCATACACCTTGTGTGTGAGAGGCCCCCAGCCAGACCACTGGGTTGATAGGCCGGATGTGGAAGCGAGGACTAACGACTCGTGAAGCTGACCGGTACTAATAGGCCGATAACTTACACCACACCTTCCCTCCGTGAACCGTTCCTTCAAAAGAGGTTCACACCAGGAGAGAAGAAAAGAGAACAAGACTGCTTGCGTCCACTATGTGGTTCCCAACCAACAAACCCGCCACGGGCACGTTGCAAGGAACCAAAACAACTGAATACAACACCACATGTTGTAACCACACAGATTTCCCACCACCCCCAACAGGGTGGGTCGGGTAACAGGGTTACGGCGGTCATAGCGTGGGGGAAACGCCCGGTCCCATTCCGAACCCGGAAGCTAAGACCCACAGCGCCGATGGTACTGCACCCGGGAGGGTGTGGGAGAGTAGGTCACCGCCGGAACATCATTCAGGTCGAGAGCCTCCAACCACCAGGTTGGAGGCTCTCCCACTTTAACCACCAGGAACCACCCGGCAGCCCTAACGGAGCGCCGAGAGCTACCGGGTTGGCCGATTATGGGCAGCTGAAGCCTCTGAACCCGTGATTTTCCCGAAAAAACAGCGAAAACACGCGGAATTTGCCCCCTCGGCGGCGCCAAGCTGGTAAGTTTTCGGGGAGTGGTCTGCACGCACGCCGCGTGCAGGCTTCAGAGATTAGAACCGTCCAGGAGGACATAAATGGCTAAGAACCGTAGTGAACTTGTTGCAGAGGTAGCTGGCAAGGCCGGCACCAGCCAGGCAGCCGTCAACTCCGTGCTCGACGCACTGTTCGAGGTTTTCGAGACCTCTGTCGCCGCGGGCGAAAAGATCACCATCCCGGGTTGGCTCGCCGTCGAGCGCACCGACCGCGCGGCCCGCACCGGCCGCAACCCGCAGACCGGCGAGACCATCCAGATCGCAGCCGGCCACAGCGTCAAGCTGACCGCAGGCTCCAAGCTGAAGGCCGCCGTCGCCAAGAAGAAGTAGTCCTTCTTCTACCGCTTGAAAGGAGCGGCAACCCAGCCGGGTTGCCGCTCCTTTGCGTTAAGCGGCGGGGCCCGGATTCGGCCCGCGGGCGGGGGTAGCGGACAATGGAGGTGTGCCTTCTGCAGCAAAATCCCGAACCCCAGCAGCGCCCGCCCCCCGGGGAGCATCCGGCCCGGGCGCCGGCGTGCCGGCCATCAGCCGGCCGTGGCTCGCCGCGGGCCTCGGAGCAGTCCTCATCGGGCTGGTCGCGGCGCTGCTGTTTTCCGGTGCAGCCGGCGCCCGCGCGGTCTCTGATCCCGGCGCCCTGGTCCGGTGGGGCCTGCCCGTCAGCAAAGCCCTGCACAACATCTCTTTCGCCACCGTCGTCGGCGCGTTGATCTTCGCGGTCGGCATCCTGCCCCGGAACCTGTCGGGCCGGAGGGGCAGGAACACGGACGAGCCGGAGCACCCAGCCTTCACCCGGGCGCTGGCCATCGCGGCCGTTGCCGGGATCGGATGGACGCTTTCAGCCGTTGCCGTGCTGGTCCTGAGCTACTCGGACATTGCCGGGCAGGCGGTCGCGGGAGACCCGCAGTTCACCAGGTCCCTCGTCTACTTCATGACGGACATCGACACCGGCCGCGCCTGGCTGGCCGTCGTCATCATCGCGGCCGTCGTCACGACGGCGTTGTTCGGCGTCCGCGCGCCCGGGGCGCTGGCGTTGACGCTGGTGCTGGCCCTGGCTGGCCTAGTGCCGGTGGCGCTGATCGGCCACTCGGCCAGCTCCAACGACCACGAGGGCGCCATCAACTCGCTCGGCCTGCACCTGGTAGGGGTGTCGGTCTGGGTCGGCGGCATCATCGTCCTGGCCCTGCTGTCCGGCGTCCTGGCCGCCGGACCCGGCGACCGGGGGCGAAGCGATGCCACCGGCACCGCGCTGAGCCGTTTCTCTGCCCTGGCCGGCTTCGCGTTCGTGCTCGTGTTTGCCTCCGGCGTCATCAACGCCAGCATCAGGATTTCGAACTGGGCCGACCTCACCGGGTCCGCCTACGGCCAGCTGATTCTGGCCAAGACCGCGGCGGTCCTGATCCTGGGCGGGATCGGGCTGATGCACCGTCGCTGGATCATCCCGCAGCTCGACGGCAACGGAGGAAGCCTTTCGGCCCGCCGCGTCCTTTGGCAGCTGGTCCTCGCGGAACTGCTCATCATGGGGGCGACGTCGGGTATTGCTGTGGCGCTGGGCCGTTCGGCGCCGCCGCAACCGACGACCTTTGCCCCGGACGCGTCCCCGGCCTTCATTCTCTCCGGTTATGAGCTGCCTCCGGAGCTGACCCCGCAGCGCTGGCTGACGGAATGGCGGTTCGACTGGCTCTGGGTCGCCGTCGCGGCCATTGGGCTCGTGTCCTACATCCTGGGGATCCGGACGCTCCGCCGGCGGGGCGACTCATGGTCCTGGTTCCGCGCCGTGAACTGGGTGATCGGTCTGGTAATCCTGACATACATCACGTCCGGGCCGCCGTCGGTCTATGGCCGGGTACTGTTCTCGGCGCACATGGTGGACCACATGGCATTGACCATGGTGGCCCCGATCTTCCTGGTCCTGGGCGCGCCGGTCACGCTCGCACTGCGGGCGCTATCCGCGCGGCGCGACAGCTCGCGCGGGCCGCGGGAATGGCTGCTGATCTTCGTGCACTCAAAATTCTCCAAGCTCGTCACGCACCCGTTGTTCGCCGCGGCCAACTTCGCCGGCTCCATCATCCTCTTCTACTACTCCGACGCCTTCGGCTACGCCATGCGCGACCACGTGGGCCACGAACTGATGAACCTGCACTTCACGCTCACCGGCTACATCTTCGTGCTGACCATGATCGGGATCGACCCGCTGCCGCGCCGCGCGCCGTACCCGATGCGGCTGCTGCTCCTGCTGGCCACGATGGGCTTCCACGCCTTCTTCGGCGTCGCCATCATGGGCGGCTCCGGCCTGCTCGCGGCGGACTACTTCGGCAACCTCGGCCGGACCTGGGGCGACTCGGCCCTGCTGGACCAGCAGAAGGGCGGGGCCGTGGCGTGGGGGATCGGCGAGGTGCCCACCCTGCTCGTGGCAATCGGCGTCGCCGTCATGTGGTCACGTTCCGACGCGCGCGAGTCCAAGCGGACCGACCGGGCGGCGGACAGGAATAACGACGCGGATCTCACCGCTTACAACGATATGTTTGCCCAGCTCGCCGAACGCGACGCGAAGCTGGCAGAACGCAATTCAAAGCTGGAAGGACGCTGATGAGCGAAACCGTACGCACCCACCACCGGGTCAGGGCCTCCGAACTTGTGGGCCGGGGCTGGCTGAACACCGGCGGCAAGTCCCTGGACCTCGAATCCCTGCGCGGCAAGATCGTGCTGCTCGACTTCTGGACCTTCTGCTGCATCAACTGCCTCCACGTCCTGGACGAGCTGCGCCCGCTCGAGCAGCAGTACTCCGACGTCCTCGTGACCGTCGGGGTGCACTCGCCCAAGTTCGAGCACGAAGCCGACCCGGTGGCCCTCGCCGCCGCCGTCGAGCGCTACGAGATCCGCCACCCTGTCCTGGACGACCCGGAACTGGACACCTGGAAGGCCTACACGGCCCGGGCCTGGCCCACGCTCGTGGTGATCGACCCCGAGGGCTATATCGTGGCGCACCTGTCCGGTGAGGGCCACGCGGACGGCCTCGCGGTGCTCATCCCGGAGCTGATCGCCGAGCACGAGGCCAAGGGCACCCTGCACCGCGGGGACGGCCCCTACGTGGCCCCGGAGCCGACGTCGGGCACGCTGCGGTTCCCGGGCAAGGCCCTGTTCCTGCCCGCCGGCCGCGGCGGATCAGTGGCCGGCGGCGCGGACAGCGCCGGCTCCTGGCTGGTCACCGACACCGGCCACCACCGGGTCGTGCAGTTGTCGACCGACTTCGAAACCGTGCTGGCCACGTATGGTTCGGGCGAGAAGGGCCATGCCGACGGCGCGGCAGCCGACGTGCGCTTCAACGAGCCGCAGGGCCTGGTGCTGCTCCCCGAGGACGCGGCCGCGAAGGCCGGCTACGACGTCGTCATCGCCGACTCGGTCAACCACCGGCTCCGCGGCCTGTCGCTCGCCGACGGCAGCGTCAGGACGCTCGCCGGCAACGGCGTGCAGCGGCTGCTCGAAACCGGGCCCGCCCGTGTGGATGAGGAAGGCGCCGCGTACGGCAGCCGACTGGAAGCGGACCCGCTCCAGGTCTCACTGAGCTCCCCCTGGGACGTCGTCTGGTCCAGCAAGCTCAACGCCGTCGTGGTGGCCATGGCTGGCGTGCACCAGATCTTCAGCTTCGACCCGCTGTCCGGCGCCGTGAACATCATCGCCGGCAACGGCCTCGAGGGCCTGCTCGACGGGCCCGCCGCCGAGTCCTGGTTCGCCCAGTCCTCCGGGCTGGCCGAGGACGCGGACGGCAACGTCTGGGTCGCCGACTCGGAGACCTCCGCGCTGCGCAAACTCGTGATCGCCGACGACGGCGCCATCACCGTCGAGTCCGCCGTCGGCAAGGGACTGTTCGACTTCGGTTTCCGCGACGGCCCGGCAGCGGACGCCCGGCTGCAGCACCCGCTCGGCGTGACGGTGCTGCCCGACGGCTCGGTGGCGATCGCCGACACGTACAACGGCGCAGTCCGCCGTTACGACCCGGCCACCGGGACGGTGTCCACGCTGGCGCGGGGCCTGTCCGAACCCTCCGACGTGATCGTTGACCACACCCACGTTGCCGGTGCCGAGCCGCTGCTGGTCGTGGTGGAGGCGAACAAGCACCAGCTCGTGTACGTCCCGATCCCCAAGGAAGCGCAGCAGGTCGACGAAGGGGCATCCCAGACCCACCGGCCCAAGAGCCCGGTCGCTCCCGGGTTGATGTCCCTGACGGTGCGCTTCACGGCACCGACCGGGCAGAAGCTGGACGACCGCTGGGGCGATCCGACCCAGTTGAAGATCTCCTCCACCCCGCCCGAGCTGCTGGTGGCGGGCGGCGGGACCTCCGTCGGGCTGCTCCGCACCCTGGAGCTCGCCTCCGACGTCCCCGAGGGCGTCCTGCACATCACCGCCCGTGCGGCGGCCTGCGACGGCCCGGAGGACGCCGACGGCGAGATTCCGGACCACGCCGCGTGCCACCTGTACCAGCAGGACTGGGGCATCCCCGTGGTGCTGCAGGCCGACGGGGACAGTGAACTGGTCCTCGACCTGCGCGGCATGGACTAGGTTGCCGCCCGCCCGGAGGGCTGCCGTTCGTGTGCTGACGCCGCGACCGGCAGCCCTCCGGCGTTAAGGCCGGCCCGCGGGCGGGCTAGTAGTTGAGCTGGGGGGTGAGCTTCACCGTGTCGCCGGTGATGTCCAGGCGGGTGGTGAAGCTGAAGTCATGGACGGCGTTCAATTCCGTGACGGCGCCGGTGAACAGGTCCACCTGCCGTGCCTTGATCCTCGCTTTGCCGTCCAGCGGGGCGACAACCCAGCGGCCGCCGAAAGGCTCGATGCTGACCGCCGGATAGTCGGCGATGCTCCAGTCGATGGTGCCGTCCACGACCCGGTTGTTGGTGGCGTGGTAGAACGGGCACGCGGGCTGGAGTTGCTGCCGCTTGTCGGCCTGCTCGGCGCAGCCGTCCAGGAATTCCTTGACCTTGGCCGAGACGGCGTCCTTGAGGCCGTCGGTGGCCTGGGTCAACAGGTCCAGTGGTGCCGAGGGCATGTCCCGGCTGGTGACGGTGGCCTTGGTTGCGGGGGCTGCGAAGTACTGGTCGTCCAGGGATGCCTCGTATTCGCCGGGGTAGAACACAGCGAAGGTGTTACGCCCGTCGGGCATGTTCACCGGAACCCCGTTGAGGCTGGCCTGGCTGGAGTTCACCACGGTCACATCCACCACCGGCAGCGCGGCCGGCACGAAGGACCAATCGTGGAAGAAAAGCCACTGGGTTCCCGAGCTCTGCAAGAGGAACTCGGTGTGAAGCTGGTTCCCGTCGATGGTGTAATCGATCGGGACCATGACCTGGTTGCCGCCGCGGTCCTCGGCGTCGCCGAATTTCACGTCGGTGATCCGGGCAGTGGCTGTCTTCAGGGCCTCCCCGTCGAGCATGGCGGGGTTGCTCTGCGGCACCGAGGCATGCAACAGGCCCAGGGCCTTCTCGCCTTCACCCTTGCGCAGGGCGTCCAGATACTCGCGGACCGGCTGCTGCGGACTGGCAATGGAATTGTTGACCAGGTTAACCGCGACGACGGCGCCGGCCACGGCGAGCATCAGGCCCAGCAGCCACGCGGCTGCGATCCTGACCAACGCCTGACTCATTTGCACGTACCTTACGTTACCTGCCGGGTGGCCGAATGCCGGTCTCCCGGGGTTGCAGTGTGACGTGCACCATGACGGTCAGCCCGGGCGTCCGGGCGCTACCGCTTGCGCACTACCGCCTACCCGCTAGGGCCGGCGCGCTACCGCCTACGCCGCCTGGAGGAAGTGCCGAAGACCCCGCGGAGCAGCTCCCGGCCGATTTGGGTGCCCAGCGACCGTGCCATGCTCTTCAGGCCGCCGCCCAGGGCGCCGCCGAGCGCGCCGGCGAGGTCCCCGGCCATCCCGCCGGACTCCTGCGGCTGCGGTGCCCGGCGCTGCGGGGCGCGCGGAGGTTCGGGCGCCGCCGCGGGACGGCTGCTCGGCCGGCCCAGGATCTCTTCCTCGATCCGGCGGGCATCGGCGTCGACGCCGGCCTGGTCCTGGCCGCCGCCGTCCCGGGCGTCCCCGGCAGCGGGGCCGGTCGGCGCTGCGGTCTGGGCCGTGAGCTTCTCGTACGCGGAGACGTTGTCCACAGCAGTGCCGTACTTGGCGAGCAGGGCGGAGCCGGCCACTGTGCCGGCGACCAGCGAGTCTTCGCTCGGGCCCATTACGGACTCCGGGGCCCGGAGCCGGGTCAGGGCAACCGGGGTGGGAGCGCCCTTCTCGTTCATGACGGTGATGACGGCTTCGCCGATCCCGGCGGAGGTGAGCGTCTCCTCAAGGTCATAGTCGCTGATCGGGAACGTGGACACCGTGGCTTTGAGCGCCTTGGCGTCCTCGGGAGTGAACGCGCGCAGGGCGTGCTGGATCCGGTTGGCCAGCTGGCCCAGGACGTCGGCGGGGACGTCCTTGGGGGTTTGCGTCACGAAGAAGATGCCGACGCCCTTGGACCGGATGAGCCGGACCGTGGTGGTAATCGCCTCCAGGAACGCCTTGGATGCGTCGTTGAAGAGCAGGTGCGCCTCGTCGAGGAAGAAGACGAGCTTCGGCTTGTCCAGGTCGCCTGCCTCCGGCAGGTCCTCGAACAGGTCGGCCAGCAGCCACATCAGGAACGTGGAGAAAAGCATCGGCTTGGTCTGCAGCGTGGGCAGCTCCAGGCAGGTCACGACGCCGCGCCCGTCCGGGGCCGTCCGCAGCAGTTCGGCGGTATCGAACTCCGGTTCCCCGAAGAACTTCTCCATGCCCTGCGCCTCCAGGGTGATGAGCTCGCGGAGGATGACGCCGGCCGTCGACTTGGAGAGACCGCCCAGGTTGGCGAGTTCGTCCTTGCCCTCGTCGGAGGTCAGGAACTGGATGACCGCCCGCAGGTCCTTTAGGTCGATCAGTTCGAGGTTGTTCTTGTCCGCGAAGTGGAAGACCAGCTGCAGGCTGGATTCCTGTGTCTCGTTGAGTTCCATCACGCGGGACAGCAGGATGGGCCCGAAGGAAGTGATGGTTGACCGGACCGGGATGCCGGCGCCGTCGCCGCCCAGGGCCAGGAACTCCACCGGGAACGCCTTGCCGGACCAAGGCTGGCCGATGCTGTCAGTGCGGGCCTTCAGCTTCTCCGACCCGGCGGCTGCCGTCGCCAGGCCTGAAAGGTCGCCCTTGATGTCGGCGAGGAACACCGGCACCCCGGCGGTGGAGAGCTGTTCGGCCATCATGTGCAGGGTCACGGTCTTACCCGTGCCGGTCGCGCCGGCGACCAGGCCGTGCCGGTTCATCATCGCCAGCGGCAACCGGACGGGGGCATCCTTGTGGAGTTCGCCGTCGACGATCGCGGCTCCCAGCTCGATGGTGGGCCCCTCCAGTGTGTAGCCCTTCTGGATGGTGGCGACTTTATCTGCAGTGGTTTTGATGGCCATGGCGTTAGCTTAGCCGGGTCCGGGAGTCCGGACCCGGCTAAGGTCAGTCTTTATTTCGGCAGGGAAGCCGGGCTATCCGGCGAGGGCCGCGGCGACTTCCTTGGCCACGTCCGCGCTGGACTGCGGGTTCTGCCCCGTAATGAGGTTGCCGTCCCGGACCACGTTGGAGCTCCAGGCCGCGCCGTTTTCCACCGTGGCGCCCTTGGCCTTGAGCTCGTCCTCAACGAACCAGGGGGTGTTTTCCCCGGTGCCGCCGCCGAGTTCCTCCTCGTTGGTGAACACCGTCAGGCGGCGTCCCGCGAAGGCGAAGGTTCCGGCGTCGTCGACGGCGCTCAGCAGGCCGGCGGGACCGTGGCAGAAGGGGGCAATGACCTTGCCGGCCTTGTTGGCCTCGACCAGCAGCCGGCCGAGGTCGGCGTCCTGGAACAGGTCGGCCATCGGGCCGTGGCCGCCGGGCATTACGATCGCGTCGTAGCCGGAGAGGTCGACGTCGGCCAGCACCAGCGGGGCGGAGAGTTCGGCGTCGATGCCGGCGATGTACTCGCGGAAGCTGTCGGCGCGGTCCTGCCCGCCAGCCGACTCCGCGGCCAGGCTGACCTGGTCCACGGTCGGCTTGGCGCCGCCGGGGGTCGCGATGCTGACGCTGTGCCCGGCGTCCTTCAGGGTCTGGTGCGAGACCACGAGTTCCTCGGCCCAGTAGCCGGTGGGGTGCTTGCTGCCGTCGCGCATGGTGAGGGAATCGGCGGCCGATACGACCATCAGGATGTTAGCCATGGTGTGCTCCTGTTCTGCCGGCCACGGGGCCGGCGGGGATGGGGTGAGGGGTTCAGCGTGCGGCTTCGAGTTCGGTGTAAGTGGCATCGTCGAGGACGACGCCGCCGGCGGCCAGGTTTTCCTCGAGGTGCTTGACCGAGCCGGTGCCGGGGATGGGCATCATGACCGGGGACCGGCGGAGCAGCCAGGCGAGGGCCACCTGCGACGTGCTGGCGCCAAGGCGGGCGGCGGCCGTCTCCAGCGGGCCGCCCGGGCGGGCCAGTTCCCCCGCCGAGATCGGGGCCCAGGGGATAAAGCCGATGCCGTGTTCTTCGGCGTAGTTGAGGACATCCTCGGAGCTGCGGTCCGTCAGGTTGTACCGGTTCTGCACCGTCGAGACGGTGAAATACCGGCCGGCGAGCTCCAGGTCGGCAACGCTGACCTGGGACAGGCCGAGGGCCTTGACCTTGCCCTCTTTCTGCAGGTCGCGCAGCACGCTGAACTGCTCCTCCGGGTCGACCTTGGGGTCGATGCGGTGCAGCTGCAGCAGGTCCAGGGCGTCGACTTTGAGCTTGCGCAGGCTCAGCTCGGTCTGCTGCCGGAGGTACTCGGGCCGGCCCAGCGGCACCCATTCGTCCGGGCCGGTACGGGCGAAGCCGACCTTGGTGGCAATCTTCAGGCCCTCTTTATAAGGGTGCAGGGCTTCGGCGAGGATCTCCTCGCTGATGTTGGGCCCGTACGAGTCGGCGGTGTCGATGAAGTCGACGCCGAGCTCGACGGCGCGGCGGACGACGGCAATGGCGGCGTCGCGGTCGGCGGGTTCGCCCCAGACGCCGTCACCGACGATGCGCATGGCGCCAAAGCCCAGCCGGTGGACCGTTCCCAGATCCTTCAAGTCGATCGTCGCGGACTGATCCTGATGCTGCGGGTTGTCGTTGCTCATAGAATCCGCAACACAGTAAGGGTGCTGAGTATTCCGCCAGTGTGGCCACCGCAACGGAGATTGGCAGAAATAAGACGGGCACCGCCGTCGTTGCCACCTGTAGGCGCCCGACCGCACGACGGCCCCGCGCATCTCCCCACTTTTCCGCTACGAAAGGCCGGCTTTTCCGTGACTGTTCCGCTTTCCATCCTTGACCTGGCAATTATCGGCAAGGGCCAGACGGCGGCGGAAAGCTTCGCCGGCAGCGTGGCCATGGCGCAGCGCGCCGAGGAGCTGGGCTACCGGCGCATCTGGTACGCCGAGCACCACAACATGTCGAGCATTGCCTCTTCCGCGACCAGTGTGCTGATCGCCCACATCGCCGCCCACACCAAGACCATCCGGCTCGGGGCCGGCGGGGTGATGCTGCCCAACCACGCTCCGCTGACCATCGCCGAACAGTTCGGCACCCTGGAGACGCTGCACCCGGGACGGATCGACCTTGGCCTGGGCCGCGCGCCCGGCAGCGACCAGAACACCATGCGGGCCCTGCGCCGCGACCCGATGAGCGCAGACAGCTTCCCGCAGGATGTCCTGGAGCTGCAGGGCTACCTGACCGGCCCTACCCGCATTCCCGGCGTGGAAGCGACCCCGGGCAAGGGCACCAACGTCCCGCTCTACATTCTCGGCTCCTCGCTGTTCGGGGCGAAGCTCGCCGCCCAGCTGGGGCTGCCCTACGCGTTCGCCTCGCACTTCGCGCCCAGCGCGCTGCAGGACGCGGTGGCCCTTTACCGCCGCGAATTCCGGCCCTCCGCGCAGCTTGAGGCCCCGCATGTGATCGCCGGCGTCAACGTGATCGCCGCTGATTCCGCCGCCGACGCCCAGGCGATGTTCCAGGCCACCAAACGGGCCCGGGTCTCCTTGTTCTTCGGCAACGGCCGTGAGTTCAGCGACGACGAGGCGGATATGATCCTGGATTCACCGCAGGGCCAGCACATGGCGCAGATGATGCGGTACTCCGCCGTGGGCACGCCGGCCGCGGTACTGGACTATCTCGAGGAGTTCACGGCCCACGCCGACGCCGACGAACTGATCGTCGCGCACCAGAGCCCTGGCGTCGAGGAGCGGCTGCGCTCGGTCGAACTTCTCGCCGGCGTGGCGGAACTCGCCCCCGCCTGAGCCCCACGGACCCAGGGGGCCGGGTTACTCGCAGCCGACGCCGTCGCCGTCCCGGTCCAGCCGGCTGCTGTAGCCCGGCTGCCCCCGCCGGATCGGGGCGGCGCCCGCGGCCCGGACGGCGGCGCAGTTGGCGTAATACGCGGCGGCCGGGTCAGCGGCCACGGGGGCAGGGCGCGCCGGGACTACCGCAGCCGGGGGCGGCGGGACCGCGGCTGGCGCAGGCGCGGCGGCCGTCTTCGGCGCCGTCGGCCGCGGAGTGGGCCCGGCCGGGGTGGCCGGGCAGTTGCCCAGCACCCGTGCCATGGCGTCCCGCTCGGCGGACGTGACCCACAGCGCATATTTGGCCTTGACCGCGATCTGGCGGGCCAGGTACGTGCAGCGGAAGGCCTTGTTCGGCGGCAGCCAGGTGGCGGCATCGCCGTCGCTCTTTTGCATGTTGGCCGGCCCGTCCACGGCCAGCAGGTTCAACGGGTCGTTGGCGAAGGCCACGCGCCGGGCCGGGGCCAGCTGCTGCGCGCCTTTCTGCCAGGCGTCGCTGAGGGCCACCACGTGGTCGATCTGTACAGCGGTGCTGGTCGCCGCGCCCCGGACGAAGGCGATCGACGTGCCGGTGTACGGATCCGACAGGGTGCCGGAGAGGACCACACAGCCCTGGGTCCCGGGTTTGAGGGCGGCGGCCGTCAGATCCCGGCGCAGCATGTCGTTGCGGGTGTCACAGCCGTTGCGGTCGACGTCGGCCCAGGCCTGGCCGAACTGGTCCCGGGAGTAGCCGGTTTTAGGGGCCCGGCCCTTGACGGGGAGCGTTGAGAGCATTTTGAGGGCGGTGTGCGCAGCACCCGATTGTCCGGGTGGCGGCACCGTGGCCTTGGCGGCTTTGCCGGCCGCTGCGGTAGTCGCTGTTTTGGGCGCGGCCGGGATCGTGGCGGCCGTGGCGGTCGCGGGCGCGGCAGGTTTGCCGACTCCGGCGGCCGGCCCGGACCCGGCGCAGCCCGTCGAAGTGACCAGCAGGAGGCCAGCGAGGACGCAGGCGACCCAGCCGGCCGCGCCGCGGCGTGTATCCATCCTGCGCACTGCTTCCCCCGTTGCCGGCCTGCTTCCGCGGCCGATTTTGGCCTTTTCCAGCTTAGGGTCGGCCGGGGTTGTGGTCCGCGTGCCACGCCGCTGCCGCCCTGTGGCGATGCCGGCAGTCCGGGCCAGCGCCGTGCACGGCAGGCAGGGAAGGGATCAAAACCAGAGCCTCCGGGCCGTAGAAATTTCCCGGATCGCCCGGCACACTGGGATTTGATTGTCTCGACGGCCCTGCTGTCGCGGGTGGCTGGCTCAGGGCCGCCCGGCTGAATTCCCCATGCCCAAGTCGGACTACCGCGGACCCGAGGACCTCATGGCGCCTGATGCTGAGCAGCAAAAACCCACCCGACGACCCATGCGTCGTATCGCCCTGGCATCCGTTGCCGTCGTCGCGGCCGCGGGCATCTGGATCGGTTCGACCGTCGCGCTGCGGGGCGCCGAACCCGGGCCGTTGCCCCCGGTCGACGGGACAATCAGCATCGCCGTGGACAAACCCGTGAACTCGTTCGAGGGGCACCGCTCCATGGGCGTCGGCGTGGACGGCCTCGAGGAGAACGAAATCGACCGGGTCTGGACGCCTCGGAACGTCGAGGCCATGAAGTCCGCCGGCTTCGGCCCGGTGAGCTACCGGCTGCGGACCGAACTGGGCGTCAAGGCGTGGCACTGGAACCCGCGGGGAACCTGGAGCGAGGCCGGGAAGGAGCAGGGCTACTGGACCTCGTCGTCGGAGCCGGTGGAGGACTACCGCGTCTCCTATGGCTACCGCCTCCCGCGCCGGGGCAACACGATTGACCAGGGCAAGAACAGCGGCCATTCCCGGCTCAACGACGGCGATACCACGACTTTCTGGAAGAGCAACCCCTACCTGGACTCCCATTTCACCGGCCAACCGGACGGCCTCCATCCGCAGTGGATCATGGTCGAATTTCCGCACGCCGTCCCGGTGGACACCGTCCGCTTCGACTGGGGCACCCCGTACGCCACCGGCTTCAAAGTGCAGCGCTGGCAGGGCCGGGACGCGCGTTTTCCGGTCGACAACGGGACCTGGCAGGACTTCCCGCAGGCAGCGCACCGCGGCACCGGGGGGACCCAGTCTGTCCGGGTCGCCACCAAACCGGTCGACGTCCAGTACCTGCGCATCCTGCTCACCGCGGATTCGAACACGGCGCCGGCCGGGTCCAAGGACATCCGCGACCGGCTTGGGGTCGCGGTCCGGGAACTTTACGTCGGGCAGCAGCAGGGGGCCTCGTTCGTCGACCATGTCCGCCACCGCAGGTCGCACCGGCAGACGGTCATGTGGACGTCGTCGACCGATCCCTGGCACCGCAAGGAGGACCTGGACACGGACTACGAGCACGCCAGCTTCGAGCGGCTTTTCGCCAGCGGGATCACCAAGGATGAGCCCATGATGGTCCCGGTCCCGGCGCTTTACGGCACCCCCGAGGATGCTGCCGCCCTCGCCCGGTACCTGGGCAAGCGCGGCTTCCCGGTGCAGCGGGTCGAGGTCGGCGAGGAACCCGACGGGCAGCTTGCCCAGCCGGAGCACTATGGCGCCCTCTATCTGCAGATGGCGGCAGCCATGAAGACCGTCAACCCGGGCCTCGAATTCGGCGGTCCGGGTTACCAGACCACCCTGCCCGACTGGGTGCACTGGCCGGACGACAAGGGGGTCAGGTCCT
Organism: Arthrobacter sp. Hor0625; assembly: GCF_052567525.1. Taxonomy (NCBI): domain Bacteria; kingdom Bacillati; phylum Actinomycetota; class Actinomycetes; order Micrococcales; family Micrococcaceae; genus Arthrobacter; species Arthrobacter sp. Hor0625. The sequence continues at coordinate 1,535,501 of NZ_CP199586.1, forward strand.
GGACCGGGCGCTTCGTTTCCTACCTGCGGCAGCGGGACGCGATGGAGGATTTCGATTTCTTTTCCTTTGAGTGGTACCCGTTCGACGACGTGTGCGCCAACCCCGCCGGGACTCTGCCGCAGAACCCCGGGCTGCTGGCAGCGCTGCTTAAGCGCCAGGCGGACGCCGGGCTGCCGGCCGACGTTCCCAAAGTGATCACCGAATACGGCTACTCGTCCTTCGTCGGAGAGGTCGAGCTCGGGCTGCCCGGCGCCATCGTGAACGCGGAGACCTCCGCCATGTTCCTGGCCATGGGCGGGGAGAGCAGCTACTTCTACGGGATCGAGCCGAACTGGGTGTTCCAGGACGAAGTCGGGGAGAAATGTGACACCGCGGGCAACCTCATGCTGTTCCAGTTCTACGACGAATGGAAGATCCGCCCGATCGCAACCTTCCAGGCCGCCCGGCTGGTCAACCACCACTGGCTGGAGGCCGGCACCGGCGAGCACACCCTCTACAGCACCACCAGCGACCTGCACGATGCCAAAGGCCAGGCCCTCGTGACGGCCTATTCGGTCCGACGCCCGGACGGCAAGATCGCCGTGCTCCTGTTCAACAAGGATCCCGGCCGGACCGTGACCGTGCGTCTGATGCAGGACAGCAGCGGCAAGGCCCGTCCCCTGCGGGGACCGCTTGAGGTGGACCAGTACTCCCCGGAGCAGTACAAATGGAACCCGACCCACCGCAGGGGCAACGGCGGCCACCCGGAGCCCAACGACCCCCCGGTCAGCTTGACCGTGGATGCGGACAAGCACGCCACGCTCACGCTGCCGCCCTACAGCATCTCGGTCGCCCTCGCCCCGGGCTGAGCCGCCTGAGCCGGGCTCAGCCGGACTCGGCCGGGCTGACCAGGCCTGACCCGGGCCCGGGCTCAGGCCAGCAGCAGGGCTACCCCGATCAGGGCGGGGACGGCCACCACGGTGGTGATCAGGACGGTGTCCTTGGCGACGGTGAGCCCGGTCCGGTACCGGTTGGCCACCACGAACACGTTCTGTGCGGTCGGCAGCGCTGCGGTGACCACGACGGCGAAGAGCGCCTGGTCCTGCAGGCCCAGGGCAAAACGGGCAAAAAGGAACGCCAGTACGGGGTGGACGATGAGCTTGAATCCGCTGGCCAGCAGGGTGTCGGCCCGGCGGGCCGCCGATGCCTGCAAGGGCCGGGATCCGTTCAGGCTCATGCCGAAGGCAAGCAGCATCGCCGGGATCGCGGCGCCTCCGATGAGGTGGATGGGCTCCAGGACCAAGGCCGGGACCTGCCAGCCCGTCCCGGCCATCAGCAGCCCGAGTCCGGATCCCACGATCATGGGGTTCTTCAGGATCATCAGCACGAAGCTCAGGGGCGTCGTCCGGTGCGCGGTGGTGGTGGCGTCCAGGATCATCAGGAACAGGGGCGTGAAAAACGCCAGCTGGAAAATCAGCAGGGGAGCGACGTAGCTGGCGTCGCCCAGCACGAACACGGCGATCGGAATGCCGAGGTTTGCGGAATTGGCGAGCGAGGCGCTCATCGACGACACCAGGGCTTCGGGGAGCGGGCGCTGCAGCAGGAGCCTGACGATAGCGAAGTAGACCGCCGCCGTCGTCACCGCGCTCACCGCCGCTACCAGCAGCGGCGCCGCAAAGACGTCGCCGAGCCGGGCCTTGCTCAGCGTTTCGAAGAGCAGCGCGGGGCTTGCCACAAAAAAGGTCAGGGCACTCAGGACCGAGCGGGCGTTCTCGCCCAGGATATTGCGGCGGCCGATAAACATGCCGACCAGGATGATGGTCCAGACAACGAAGAAACCGGCCAGCACGCCTAGCACGCCGCGCCCCGGCGGTGCGGGTATTGCGGGCGGGGCGGTAGGAAGGTCACCGCCCCACAATAATCAGATTTATCCGCGGGGCCGGTATTCCGGTCCGCGGCACGTCATGAACCGGCGCGCGACGGCACGGGCCTCAGTTGAGCTCGGCGTTATTCAGGGCGTGGGGCGGCCGGAGCAGCCCGGCGGTGTGGCCTTCGGCGGGATCGTTGCCGATCTGGACGACCTTGTTGTCCTTGTCCACATGGACCACCTTGGGGGTGTAGGCCCGGGCCTCCTCCGTGGTCATCTGGGCGTAGGTGATGAGGATGACGACGTCGTTCTCATGCATCAGGTGGGCGGCCGCGCCGTTGATGCCGATGACGCCGGAGCCGCGCTCGCCGGCGATCGTGTAGGTCTCAAGCCGGGCGCCGTTGGTCACGTCCACGATGGCGACCAGTTCGCCCGGGAGGATGTCGGCTGCCTCGAGCAGGTCCAGGTCCACGGTGACCGAGCCGACATAGTGAAGGTCCGCGTGGGTGACCGTGGCGCGGTGGATTTTGGACTTGAACATTGTGCGATTCATAACGTTCCCAGTCTAGCCCCGGTCCCCGGCGGGCGCTGTGAGCCAGCGAACACCGGCCGGAGTGCTGCCTTAGACGGCCGGAGCGATCGAGGCGGCAGTCGCGGCAAGGGTCTCGCGCGCCGCAACGATGGCAGGACGGGCGGCACTGGAGCGTCGCACGGAGGTGAAGACGGTACGGTGCGGGTTGCCCGGCAGGTCGATCAACTGCGCCGTGGTGCCCCGGCCGGTCCAGACCAGGTCCGGCATCAGCGCGACGGCGTTGCCGGACTCGATCAGCCGGATCTGCGCCTGCAGGTCCGCGGTTTCGAACCGCACATCGGGTTCGAAACCGGCGCTGCGGCAGGCCTGTTCCGCCCAGTGCCGGGAGGCGGCGCCGCGCGGTTCCATCACCCACGGCATCCCCGCGGTGTCGGCAAGGGAGGCGACGGCAGCCCGGCCCGGCCCCGGCGGCGGAACGGCCAGCCGGATCGCGTCGCCTGTCAGGCGGATCCGGTCCAGCTCGGCATAGCGGGGAGCGGCGTGGCCCGGATACTGTTCGGCGATGACCAGGTCGAAGTCCCGTGCCCAGGTCTCATGGAGGGCGGTCTCGGGCTCGCGCTGGGTCATCTCGATCCGGACTTCCGGGTAGTTCGCCGACATCCGGGTCAGGGCGTCGGGCATCAGAGCCAGGGCCGCCGACTGGAAGACCGCGATCCGCACCGTGCCGGTCACCGTGGTCAGCGACGCTGCAAGGTCGGCCTCCGCCTGCTCCAGGGTCTCCAGCAGCTGTGCGGTGTGTGCCACAAGGACTTCCGCCTGCGGCGTGAGCTGCACCCGGCGTCCCGTTTTCCGCAGCAGTTCGACGCCGGCTTCCTTCTCCAGCAGGGCCAGCTGCTGGGAAACCGACGAGGGGCTGTACTGCAGGGCGTCGGCGACTTCCGCGAGGGTGCCGCGGATCTTGAGTTCGCGCAGCAGGCGCAGGCGCCGGACGTCAAGCATTCCCGTTCCTTTGTGAATTCTAATGCTTATTGTTTAGGAGAATTCACTTTATCTAATGGAATTGGGCTTGCATACTGATGTCGTTAAGTAAGCCCCATCACAGGGCGGATTGATGGGTGGCACCCCCAAAGAGGAGACCCTGATGAGTTCGAGAGACCTGACCCAATCGATCATGCGGCGCAAGCCGATCGACGACATCGAAGAAGAGAACAAGCACAGTGGGCTCTTCAAGAGCCTCGGCTTGTGGCAGCTCACCGCGATCGGCGTCGGCGGCATCATCGGCGTCGGCATCTTCTCCCTCGCCGGCCTCGTGGCCCACGGCAGCGAGAGTGAGCCCGGCGTCGGACCCGCCGTGCTGATCTCCTTTCTGATCGCGGGGCTGGCCTCCGCGGCGGCGGCGCTGTCCTACGCTGAGTTCGCCGGCATGATTCCGCGGGCCGGCTCCGCGTACACCTACGGGTACGTGGCGCTCGGCGAGGTGATCGGCTGGTTCATCGGCTGGGACCTGCTGCTGGAGTACATCGCCATCGTGGCCGTGGTGGCGATCGGCATCTCCGGCTATTTCGACGCGTTCCTGTCCGGCATCGGCATCCATATGCCGGTCTGGATGACCTCCACCGTGGACGAAGGCAAGGGCGGCGTGGTCAACATCCCCGCGATCGCCGTCTGCCTCCTCGTGGCATGGATCCTCTCGCGCGGCACCAAGACCTTCGGCCGCTTTGAGCTGATTGCCGTCGCCATCAAGGTCGTCCTGATCCTGTTCATCATCGGACTGGGCGTCTTCTACATCAACACCAACAACTACAACCCGTTCATGCCCAGCGGGTTCGGTCCCGTACTGGCCGGCTCGGCCACCGTTTTCTTCGCCGTCTTCGGCTACGACGCGATGAGTACCGCGGCGGAAGAGGCCACCGACGGCAAGAAGCACATGCCCAAGGCGATCATCCTGTCCCTGATCGTGGCCATGCTGCTCTACGTCGCGGCGACCCTGGTGCTCACCGGTATGCAGAACTACCAGGAGATCGACCCCAAGGCCGGGTTCGCGTCCGCCTTCAACGGCGTCGGCCTGCCGGTCATCGCAACGATCATCTCCGTGTTTGCCGTGCTGTCCATCCTGACCGTCATGCTGACCTTCCTGCTGGGCGTCACCCGCGTCTGGTTCTCCATGAGCCGCGACGGGCTGCTGCCGGGCTGGTTCGCCAAGACCGACCGCCACGGAACCCCGCAGCGGGTGACCTGGATCGCCGGAGTGGCGTCGGCGCTGCTCGCCGGGGTCTTCCCGATCAAGGCCGTCGCGGACCTGACGAACATCGGCATCCTGGCCGCGTTCGTCGTCGTCTGCCTCTCCGTGATCATCTTCCGCTACACGAAACCGGAGGCGCCACGCACCTTCCGGCTTCCCCTGATGCCCGTGGTGCCGCTGTTCGGCATGCTGGCCTCGGGCTTCCTGATGCTCCAGCTGCACTGGGAGACGTGGCTCCGCTTCGGCGTCTGGCTGGTGATCGGGCTGGCGATCTACTTCGGCTACGGCCGGAAGCACTCACTGATGAATCCGGACAGCCCGCGGCACCAGGAAGCCGTGGAGCTGCACCGGCACGTCGGCTGACTCCCGCACGCTCTCTCAGATCCGGCGCGTTTTCGACAAACCCTCCCTCACTTCATGGGGGAGGGTTTCGTCATAGTGAGCCGGATCTGAGGGAGCGTCGTCGGGGGTGGGCGGGTCGGTGGAGGAGCGGTGTGAAAGGTTCGATTTTCCTAACGAGCATTGCTCGGAAAACATCGCTTTATCTTATGAAAATCCGGTCGCATACTGATTCCAGAACGGTCCACATGATGAGAAAGAACGAGTGCTTCCATGACCAACACCTCACTGGAATCCGGGCTGAGCGCCGGCGCGGACAAGAGCAGCGACGCCATCCACGCAGCCGTCTCCGAAGGCTCGCCCGTGCTTGAAGCCGCCGCCCTCGCCGAGGAGAGCATCACCCTGGTCCGCCACTGGCTGACCGAAGCCGCCAAAGTCCCGGTGGACGCCTCGGCCCAGCAGCTTGCCGGCGTGCTCAAAGACCCGAACGGACTGGGCTTCACCGTCGGCTTCGTCGACGGCGTCGTCCGCCCCGAAGATCTCCGGGTCGCCGCCCGCAACCTCGCCGCCCTCGCGCCCAAGGTCCCGGCCTTCCTGCCTTGGTACATGCGCGGGGCCGTCCGCCTGGGCGGGGCGATGGCTCCGGTGCTGCCGCAGGTCGTCATCCCGGTCGCCCGGCGCGTGCTGCGCGAAATGGTCGGCCACCTGATTGTCGATGCCACCGACGCCAAGCTGGGCCCGGCGATCGCGAAGATTCGCAAGGACGGCATCAAGCTGAACGTGAACCTCCTGGGCGAGGCCGTGCTCGGCGAGCATGAAGCCTCCCGCCGGCTCGAGGGAACCCACACCCTGCTGGCCCGGCCCGACGTCGACTACGTCTCGATCAAGGTCTCTTCCACCGTGGCACCGCACTCCGCCTGGGCCTTCGACGAGGCCGTGGAGCACGTGGTCGAAAAGCTCACCCCGCTCTTCACCCGGGCCGCCTCCTTCGCCGGCGGCGGCCGCAAGGCCAAGTTCATCAACCTGGACATGGAGGAATACAAGGACCTGGACATGACCATCGCGGTCTTCACCCGGATCCTGGACAAGCCCGAGTTCAAGGACCTCGAGGCCGGCATCGTGCTGCAGGCCTACCTGCCCGACGCGCTCGCCGCCATGATCCGCCTGCAGGACTGGGCCGCGGCCCGCCGCGCCGGCGGCGGCGCCGCCATCAAGGTCCGCGTCGTCAAGGGCGCCAACCTCCCCATGGAACAGGTCGAGGCCTCCCTGCACGACTGGCCGCTGGCCACCTGGGGCACCAAGCAGGACTCCGACACCAACTACAAGCGCGTCATCAACTACGCCCTGCACCCGGAACGGATCCGCAACATCCGGATCGGCGTGGCCGGCCACAACCTGTTCGACATCGCCTTCGCGTGGCTGCTGGCCAAACAGCGCGGTATCGCGGATACCGCAGAGCAGGGCATCGAATTCGAGATGCTGCTGGGCATGGCCCAGGGCCAGGCCGAGGCCGTCAAGAAGGACGTCGGCTCGCTGCTGCTCTACACGCCGGTGGTCCACCCCGCCGAGTTCGATGTCGCGATCGCCTACCTGATCCGTCGGCTCGAAGAAGGCGCCAGCCAGGAAAACTTCATGTCCGCCGTCTTCGAACTGAGCGAAAACGAAGCGCTCTTCGAGCGCGAAAAGCAGCGGTTCCTCGCCTCCCTTGCCGGGCTCGACGACGAGGTCCCGGCCCCGAACCGCCGGCAGAACCGCGCCCTCCCGGCCGCGCCCATGCCGCATGATTCCTTCGAGAACACGCCGGACACCGACCCCTCGCTGCCTGCGAACCGCGACTGGGGCCGCGCCATCCTGGGCCGCGTGGCCACGTCCACGCTGGGCAACGCCGCCGTCGAGGCCGCCACCATCACCACCGAAGCGGCCCTGAACACCGTCATCGAAACCGCCGTTGAAAAGGGCAAGGCCTGGGGCGCCCTCTCCGGGGCCGAGCGAGCGGAGATCCTGCGCCGCGCCGGCGACGTCCTGGAATCCCGCCGCGCAGAGCTGCTCGAGGTCATGGCCAGCGAAACCGGCAAGACCATCGACCAGGGCGATCCCGAGGTCAGCGAGGCCGTCGACTTCGCGCACTACTACGCCGAGTCCGCCCGCAAGCTCGACGACGTCGACGGCGCCACCTTCGTGCCGGCGAGGTTGACCGTGGTGACGCCGCCATGGAACTTCCCGGTGGCCATCCCGGCCGGTTCCACCCTCGCGGCACTCGCCGCCGGCTCCGCCGTCGTCATCAAGCCTGCCAAGCAGGCCCGCCGCAGCGGCGCCGTCATGGTCGAAGCGCTCTGGGAGGCCGGCGTGCCCCGCGATGTGCTCGCCATGGTGCAACTCGGTGAACGTGAGCTCGGGACGCAGTTGATCTCCCACCCCGCCGTCGACCGCGTTATCCTGACCGGCGGCTACGAAACCGCCGAACTGTTCCGTTCCTTCCGCAAGGACCTGCCGCTGCTGGCCGAGACCAGCGGCAAGAACGCGATCATCGTCACCCCCAGCGCCGACCTGGACCTCGCGGCGAAGGACGTGGCGTACTCCGCCTTCGGCCACGCCGGCCAGAAGTGCTCCGCGGCCTCGCTGGTGATCCTGGTGGGCTCGGTCGCGACCTCCAAGCGCTTCCACAACCAGCTGATCGACGCCGTCACCTCGCTCAAGGTCGGCTACCCCGAGGACCCCGCAAGCCAGATGGGCCCGATCATCGAACCCGCCGGCGGCAAGCTGCTCAACGCGCTGACCACCCTCGGCGAGGGCGAGGCCTGGGCCGTGGAGCCGCAGCAGCTGGATGATTCGGGCAGGCTCTGGAGCCCGGGCGTGCGCCACGGCGTCCGGCGGGGATCCTACTTCCACCTCACCGAGTTCTTCGGCCCGGTTCTCGGCGTCATGACGGCCGAGACCCTGGAGGAGGCCATCGATCTCCAGAACGAGATCGACTACGGGCTGACCTCCGGCCTGCACTCCCTCGACTCGGACGAGCTGGCCCTGTGGCTGGACACCGTCCAGGCCGGCAACCTCTACGTCAACCGCGGCATCACGGGCGCGATCGTGCAGCGCCAGCCCTTCGGCGGCTGGAAGAAGTCCGCGGTGGGCGCCGGCACCAAGGCCGGCGGCCCGAACTACCTCGTCGGCCTCGGCGACTGGTTCAGCAAGCCCAGCGCCGCGGACCGGTCCGTGGCAGAGCTGCACCCCGGCGTGAGCCGGCTGGAGGACGCCGCCAAGGGGTTCCTGGCAGCCGCCGAACTCGCGCCGCTGCAGCGTGCCCTCGCCTCCGACGCCCGAGCCTGGGCCGAGGAATTCGGGACGGCGAAGGACGTCTCGGGCCTGATCGCCGAGCGCAACGTGTTCCGCTACCGGCCGCTGCCGGTCGCCGTCCGGCTCTCGGCCGGGAACCCGCTCGGTGAACTGGTGCGGGTCGTCGCGGCCGGCGTTCGTGCCGGCTCGGATCTGACCGTGTCCAGTGCGCTAGAGCTGCCCGCCCAGCTGCGGGCCGTGCTCGCGGGACTCGGGATCGAAGCAGCCGTGGAGAACGACGCCGACTGGCTCGCCTCCGCAGCCCGGCTCGCGGGGGCAGCGAAGCTGCCGGTGACCCGGGTCCGCCTGATCGGCGGCGACGCCGCGGCCCTGGCCGAGGCAACCGGCGGCCGGCCGGATCTGGCGGTGTACTCCCACCCGGTCACGGAGGCCGGGCGGGTGGAGCTGCTGCCGTTCCTGCACGAGCAGGCCGTCAGCATCACGGCGCACCGCTTCGGGACCGCTAACCACCTGTCCGAGGGCCTGCTCTAGCCCGGGCGCCTGCCCCGGCAGGCCGCTCCGCCGGGGCTGTCCGCGCACAGGACCCGACATACAGCCGCAGCCGCACACCGAAGGGTGTGCGGCTGCGGCGGTTTGTCCGCGGTTAGTCCGGCGCGGGGCGCGAGCTTATCCGGCGCGGGCGGCGGGGCGGCTAGCCCAGGTACCAGCCCGGCGGCGCCCAAGAGGCAGGGACGGCGTGGGCGGAAAAGTCGTCGCAGCCGGAGCAGAAGTAGGTGACCTCGGCCAGTTTGCTGACGGAGCCGTCCCGGTGGTGCTTGGCGGGCACGAACGTTTCGAGGTAGACGAACTCGTCCGTCCCGCAGCGCTCGCAATAAGGGATGCCGACAAAGTCGTCATCGGCGCGCGTCGTCGCCGGGTGCGGATCCCGGCGGCCCAGGGCGGTGTGCGGCAGGCTTTCGAGCCGGGCGGCCAGGGAGCGGGCACCCTGGATCGGGTGGCCCGGTCGGCCGGGGTGCGGCGATACCGCGGGACGAGAATGGTTAATGGCGGGCGTCATTGCTGGCCTATCCCGAGCGCCTGCCGCCTGCCGCACCGCGGCAGTCAGGGCGAGCGTTCGTTGTGAATAGTGTGGTGGCGGGCCTCTGCTTGACCTTCAACAAGGTCAGGATAGGGCAAGTACCACCTAGTGTTCAATGGCTGCGTACAGCGCCGCAGGACTGGGTATTTTCCGGGTAGGTACCCCGCCCTCGGCGCGTAGGTACCCGCCGGCTGCGCCTAGGTGGAGCGGTTCAGCGCCCGCCCGACGATGGTCTGGGTGAGGGCCTCGATGACCTCCGTGTTGGCCAGCGGATTGCGGATCAGGGTGAAGTCGACGTCGCCCACCGGCGGGAGGTCGAAGCGCCGGGTGACGATCTTCAGGTCGTCCGGGACAAGCGAGGAAGGCATCACGGCGACACCGATTCCGGCCCGGACAGCAGCGAGCACGCCGCTGATCTGGCGCGTCGTGCAGGTGATCCGCCAGGTCCGTCCGGTGGCCTCGAGCGCGTCGATGGCCAGCTTCCGGCTCAGGCTCGGCGAGGGGTAGGCGATCAGGGGGACCGGCTCGGCCGGGTCCAGGGCAGTCTGCTCAAGTCCCACCCAGGCGAAGGAATCCTGCTGCACGACGGTGCCGTCCTTGGCGCCGGCAACCCACTTGACGAAGACCAGGTCCAGTTGGCCGGCGTTCAACCGCTTGTAGAGCTGGTCGCTTTGGCCCACCGTCAGTTCCAGGTTGATCTGCGGGTAGATCTGGCGGAACTCGCGCAGGATCCGGGGGAGTCCGGTGATGGCCAGGTCGTCGGCGGTGCCGAAGCGCAGCCGGCCGCGCATCGCCGACCCGGAAAAGTAGCGGGCCGCGGAATCGTGGGCGGCCAGGATGGTCCGCGCGAACCCGGCCATGGCGTCGCCGTTGTCGGTCAGCCGCACATCGCGGGTGTCGCGGGCGATCAGCGTGCGCCGGGCGGCGGCTTCGAGCTTCCGCACGTGCTGGCTGACGGTCGGCTGCGCCAGGCCCAGGCGCTCCGCCGCCCGGGTGAAGCTCAGCGTTTCCGCCACGGCCAGGAAGGACCTGAGCTGGGCCGGCTCAAACATGCGGGCCGTCGGTCGCCGGGCTGCCGGTGCGGGTCATGGACTCCCCAATCCATTGCGTTTCATGATGTTAGTTATGTGCAGAATATCCTTCCATTATCGATTTTTGCCAGCATAGGCTGAAGGCACTTTCAAGAAACCCTTTGCTCCGAGGTAATCCGTGCCACCCCCTCCGCCGTTCCAGGCCGCCGATCCCCCGTCCGAACCCCTTCCTGCCGCCCGGCCGGGCCCCCTTGCCCAGCCGGCCGGCGTCGTCGTTACCCCGACGGTCGGCGACCCCGTGACCCAGCCGGTCGCCGTCGTCAGCGAGCGGTTGCCGTGGCGGCACACCTTCATCTCCCTCAAGGTCCCGAACTTCCGGATCTTCGCGGCGGGACACTTCATCGCGGTGGTCGCGCTGTGGATGCAGCGGATCGCGCAGGACTGGCTGGTGCTCCAGCTCTCCGGCTCCGTCACCGCCGTCGGCGTCACCGTGGCCCTGCAGTTCTTGCCCTCGCTCCTGCTGGGTCCCTGGGGCGGGATGATGGCGGATCGCTTCGCCAAGCGGAAAATCCTGATGCTGTGCCAGAGCGTGGCAGCGGTGCTGGCGGCCGCCCTGGCAGTGCTGGCGCTCACGCACCAGATCCAGGTCTGGCACGTGTACGCGATCGCCCTCATCCTGGGCCTGGTCACGGTGCTGGACCAGCCTGCACGGCAGGTCTTCGTCAACGAACTCGTTGGGCCGGCCTACCTGCGGAACGCCATCAGCGTGAACTCGACGATCTTCCAGCTGGGCGGCCTGATCGGGCCGGCGGTGGCCGGCGTGCTGCTCAGCGCCGTGGGGGCCGGCTGGGCCTTCGCAGCCAACGCCGCGGCATGCTGCTCCACCCTGACCATGCTGATGCTCCTGCGCAAGGACCAGCTCCACCTCACGCTGCCGGCGCCCAAGCGCAAGGGCATGCTGCGGGAGGGGCTCCGGTACGCCCTGGCCAAGCCCACCATCTACTGGCCCTGGCTGATGGCAGGTTTCGTGGCCGTGTTCGCAATGAGCCTGCCGGTGCTGCTGGCGGCGTTTGCCGACCACGTTTACGACGCCGGCGCCGGCGGCTACGGCCTGCTCAACGCCCTGGTGGCGCTCGGCGCGCTGGCGGGGGCGATTACCTCCGCGCGGCGCCGGCAGCTCCGGCTGCGCTCCGTAATGCTTGGCGCCGGGATGTACGGCCTGATGCTGTGCCTGGCCTCCGCGGCCCCTTCGATGGCATGGTTCGGGGCGGCGATGGTGCTTGCCGGTTTCTGGTGCCTGATGTTCCTTACGGCCGCCAACCAGCTGGTCCAGGTCAGCGCCAACATGGGGATCCGCGGACGGGTCATGAGCCTGTACATCATGGTGCTGATCGGCGGCCAGGCCATCGGAGGCCCCCTGATGGGCTGGCTGGCGGAGCACCTGGACCCGCACCTAGCGATCTTCGTTTCCGGCGGGGTGCCGGCGCTGGCCGCGGCGACAGTCGCCGTCGTCCTTGCCCGCCGGGGACAGTTGATGCTGAAGGTGGATCTGAAGGCTCGGAGGCGGCTGCTGCGGATCGTCCGGGCCTGAGGTTTCCGCGGGGCTTTCGGACCGGGGCTGCGCTTCTGGACAGGCGCGCCGCGGGCCCGGGGTGCGCGTGTCCGGAACGGGCGCGCAAATAGGGAGTGGCGCCGATGTCCTGGCCCGCCGGAGGCAGTTGATGCTGAAGGTTGACCTGAAGGCCCGGAGGCGGCTGCTGCGGATCGTCCGGGCCTGAGGTTTCCGCGGGGCTTTTGGACCGGGGCTGCGCTTTTGGACGGGCGCGCCGCGGGCCCGGGGTGCGCCTGTCCGGAACGGGCGCGCAGAAGGGGGAATGGAGCGGCTGACGGGAATCGAACCCGCGTATCAAGCTTGGGAAGCTAGCGCTCTACCATTGAGCTACAGCCGCATTGGGCCGGACAGGAACCGAATCCTGACCCGCCTAACAACGAGTTTTACCTTACCCCAGATCGCCGTCCTTCCCCGAACATGCGCTCATCCGGCGTGCCCGCCCGGCGCAGGCCTGCCTCGGCAGTGTGTCAGCGTGTCCGGCGCCGACACGTAACGAACGGCACCGGCGATAACTCTTCGATAAAGGCCCGTCCCCGCAGGCGCGCGGGGCGGGCCTTGCTGTCTATCCTGAAAGGGTTAGCTGCAGTCTCCGGGGAACGGGCTACACCCATCAGCCGTCCGCCGAGCGAGGATTCCGTGGCCTTTGCAGAGTATGAAGTCGTGATCGAGCGCGACGCGATGAGCATCTACACCTTCCTGCTGGACCCCCGGAACCTTGCGTCCTGGCGGACCGGGATCCGCGGCGTCAAACTGATTTCCGGGGCCGCCGGCGCCGCGGGCGCCGTCTACCGGCCGCTCTTCGCCGGAGCGGGCGGGCCGGCCGACGTCGATTTCACGCTCTCCACCACCCGTCCCGGCGCGGAAATCGAATTCCAGGCCATTGCGGGACGGATGCGCGTGCACGGAGGCTACTACCTGAGCACGGAGGGAAGCAGCACCAGGGTGCGGTTCGCGCTGCGCTGCCGCCCGGCCGTCGCCGCCCTGCTCAGCTACCCCCGGGTGCGCCGGGCGATGATGACTCAGGTCGCCGAGTTGGAGCAGCTCAAGTCCGTGCTCGAGCCCCGGCTGGCGGCCGCCTGACCCGACCAGGGCGTCACACCCGCGCGCGGGTGATCCGGCCGGCCGGGTCTGGGGTATTTTTGAACCTGTGCTGATCTCTGACCGCGACATTCGTACCGAAATCGATTCCCAGCGGATTGTGCTTGAGCCCTTCGACCCCGAGATGGTCCAGCCCTCGTCGGTGGACGTGCGGATTGACCGCTTCTTCCGGCTCTTCGACAACCACAAATACGCCCACATCGACCCGTCCGAGGACCAGCCCGAGCTGACCCGCCTCGTGGAGGTCGAACCGGGCGAGCCCTTCATCCTGCACCCGGGCGAGTTCGTGCTGGGCTCCACCTACGAGACCGTCACCCTGCCGGACGACATCGCGGCCCGGCTCGAAGGCAAGTCGTCCCTGGGCCGGCTCGGCCTGCTCACGCACTCGACGGCGGGCTTCATCGATCCGGGCTTCTCCGGCCACGTCACGCTGGAGCTCTCCAACATGGCAACGCTGCCGATCAAGCTGTGGCCGGGCATGAAGATCGGACAGCTCTGCTTCTTCCGCCTGACCTCGGCCGCCGAGCACCCGTACGGCTCGGGCGAGTACGGCAACCGCTACCAGGGCCAGCGCGGCCCGACGGCCAGCCGCAGCCACCTGAACTTCCACCGCACCGACATCTAGCGCCCGGGTGCCTCCGCGGCGCCGCAAGCCGCCGCTACCCTGCCGCTACCCGGCGGGGCGGACCGGGACGGCAGCGCGCCTGACCGGCCGGCCGAAGAGCCGCACGACCGGTTCGATGAAGCGTGCCGCCAGCGGGCCCATCACCGCCATGATCAGCACGTAGGCGGTGGCGAGGGCGGCCAGGTCGTGGGGGACGACGCCGGAGGCCACCGCGAGCCCGGCGATCACGATGGAGAATTCGCCGCGGGCAATGAGGGCCGCCCCGGCCCGGAAACGCCCCGGGAGCGCGATTCCGGCTCGCTTGGCGGCCCAGATGCCGGTGAGCATCTTGGTTGCGGCGGTCAGCACGGCCAGGACCAGGGCCCAGCCGAGCACCGGCGGGATGGACGTCGGGTCTGTGTTGAGCCCGAAGACCACGAAGAAGATCGCCGCGAAAAGGTCCCGCAGCGGTTCGAGGATCCGCGTGGCGCTGTGGGCGGTGGCCCCGGAAATCGCGATCCCGAGCATGAAGGCGCCCACCGCCGCGGAAACCTGCATGGCGGCCGCCAGGCCCGCGACCAGCAGGGCCGCGCCCAGCAGGTTGAGCAGGAATACCTCGGAGTTCTCGCTGTGGACGGCCTTGGAGACGTGGTGGCCGTGGCGCAGCGCCACCACCAGCACGAGTGTCACCACGGCGAGGGAGATCCCCACAGTCTGCAAACCGACCAGGAAGCTGACCCCGGCGAGGGTGGCCGTCAGGATCGGCAGGTAAACCGCCATCGCCAGGTCCTCGAAGACCAGGATGGACAGGATGACCGGGGTTTCGCGGTTGCCGATCCGGCCGAGGTCGGTGATGACCTTCGCCGCGATCCCGGAGGAGGAGATGTAGGTGACGCCGCCCATGACCATTGCGCCCACCAGACCCCAGCCCAGCAGCAGCGCCAGGCCGGCGCCGGGCAGGAAGTTCAGGACCAGGTCCAGGACCCCGGCCTGCCAGGACCGCCGCAGGCCGGTGACCAGCTCCGCCGCCGTATATTCCAGTCCGAGCATCAGCAGGAGCAGGATGACGCCGATCTCGCCGGAAAGATGGGCGAATTCGTGCATCCCTTCCAGCTTCACCAGGCCGCCGGCTCCGAAGAAGAGCCCGCCGATGAGGTAGAGCGGGATGGGGGACATGCCGATCCGCCCGGCCAGCCTGGCCAGCAGGCCCAGGCAGAACACGACGGCCCCCAGTTCAATGAGGGTCAGGGCGAGCGGATCCATGCCGCTTATCCGTTGCGCAGGATGCTGGCCGCCGTGTCCAGTCCCTCTTGGGTGCCCACCGCAACGAGAAGGTCGCCGGGGTGCAGGACGACGTCGGGACCCGGCGAGGGGAGCACTTCACCCTCGCGCATGATGGCCACGATCGAGGCGCCGCTCCGGGTGCGGATGCACGCCTTGCCCATGGGCTGGTTCTGGAATGGGGAGTCCGCGGCGATGGAGAACTGCCGGGTCACGATCCCCGGCACCTCACGGTGCGCCTCGGACAGCTGCATGGCCAGCCGCTGTCCGCCCAGGAGATTGCCGAGCGCCGCGGCCTCGTCCGCGGTCAGCGGGATCGAGGCCTGGCACGTGTCCGGGTCGTCCCAGGTCGAGACGATCAGTTCGGTTTGGCCCTCGCGGTACTCGACGACGCCGATCCGGCGGCCCGAGGCGGTCATGAAATCCTTGCGCCGGCCGAGGCCGGGAAGGTCCGTTTCATCCACGTTCATGCCTCCAGCCTAGTGCGCGGCCGGCGACTTTAGGGCGGTTCAGGCCTCCGGCACCACAGCGATTTCCGTCTTGCCCGGCGGTTTGACCGGCAGCATCACGAGCAGTCCTGCCAACAGCACGACCAGGATGCCCAGGATGCCCCAGCGCTGCGCCCCACCCGGGGCGACGAACGGCGTCGCGACCGTGATGCACAGGGTGAACAGTGCGGGGGCCAGGAAGCTCACCGCCCGGCCGGTGGTGGCGTACAGGCCGAACAGTTCGCCGGACTCCCCGTGCGGGGCGAGCCGGGCCAGGTAGGCGCGCGAGGCGGACTGCGCAGGACCGACGAAGAGGCAGAGGAACAGGCCGAAAACCCAGAAGGTGGTGCTGCCCGGCCACTGTATGCCGAAGAGGGAATATGTTTCGTTGCCCAGGGCCAGCAATACGCTGCCGGCCACCAGCAGGCCGACGAGGGATCCGATGATGACCGCCTTCGGCCCTGCCTTGTCGTCCAGGAAGCCGCCCGCCAGTGCGCCCACGGCCGCGACGACATTACCGAAGATCGCGAAGAAGATCACCTGCTTGAGCTCGAATCCGAAAGTGCCCGCGGCGATGATCCCGCCGAAAGTAAAGACCGCCGCGAGCCCGTCCCGGAAGATGGCGCTGGCGAGCAGGAAGAAGATCGTGTGCGGGCTGGTCCGGTAGATGGCCTTGATCCGGCGCACCAGCAGGGCGTAGGAGCCGAAAAAGCCCGGGCCGGACCGCCGGGACCGGGGGACCTCCGGAACAGCGAACATCACCGGAACCGCGAAGACCAGGAACCACAGGGCGGAGAACACCGCCACCAGGCGGATGTTCAGGCCGTCGGCGGTGGAGGCTCCGAACCAGTCGATGCTGGGCTGGACGAACAGCTGCAGCACGATCAGCAGCGCCACGATGCCGCCCAGGTAGCCGGCCGCCCAGCCGAAGCCGCTGACCTTGCCGATGGTGGCGGGCGTTGAGATCTGCGCCAGCATGGCGTTGTAGTTGACGCCGGCGAATTCGAAGAAGACGTTTCCCAGCGCGATCAGCGTCACCCCGAGGAGCAGGAACTCCGGGCGCGGGAAGACAAAGAAGCACAGCCCGGTCAGGAGCGCGACGGCGGCGGTGTTGACGCCGAGCCAGAGTTTCCGGCGTCCGCCTGCGTCCGAGCGCTGGCCGGTGACCGGTGCCAGCAGGGCGATCGCGGCCCCGGCGATGGCCAGGGCGCCGCCGAGCACCGCGGAGGCTTCGTCTTCGCCGCCGAACGGCTTGGACGTCAGGTACACGGTGAAAACGAAGGTGGTCATCACGGCGTTGAAGGCCGCGGACCCCCAATCCCACGCCGCCCAGGCCAGGACCCGGCCCTTGCCGGTGGCGTGGCTGCCGGACTCAAGTTCCGAGGCCGGCTGGGTGGCCTCCGGGGCGGTGGCGGAGTTCATAGCCCGATGTTAGCCGCCCCGCGGCGACAGGCCGGGCAGAAACGGTGCCCGGCGGGGTCCCGGCCGGTAAAGAATTTGCGCACGCTTGGTAAACTGGGCCCACCGAACCTAACTCTTGCCCCGCCTGCTCCAACTTTTGACAATCGAATCCCTGACGTTGCGGAGATACCAGTGATCACAGTCCTTGCCGTGCACTTCGCGGTGGCCGCTGTGGCGCCGTTCCTCTTCCGCTGGCTGGGCCGGAATGCGTTCTACGTGCTGGCCGCCGTGCCCGCAGGGTCGTTCATCTGGCTGGCGCTGCAGCACGGGGCTGTGTATTCGGACGCAGGGTCCACCGCGGCGGTGCTGCCGTGGATTCCGGACCTGGGTCTGGAACTGGCCTTCAGGATGGACGCCCTGGCCTGGGTCATGTCGCTGCTGGTCCTCGGCGTCGGTGCGCTGGTGCTGGTGTACTGCGCGCGCTACTTCAAATCCAAGGACAGCTACCTCGGCGGCTTCGGCGCCCAGCTGCTGGCGTTCGCCGGGGCCATGTTCGGCCTGGTCACGGCCGATGACCTGTTGCTGATGTTCATCTTCTGGGAACTGACCACTGTCCTGTCGTACCTGCTGATCGGCTACGCCCGGACCAGGCTCTCGGCCCGGCGCTCCGCGCTGCAGGCCCTGGTCGTCACCACTGCCGGCGGCCTGGCCATGCTGGTGGGGCTGATCATGCTGGGCTCGGTGGCCGGGACGTACCGGATTTCCGCCCTCCTGGCGGCCGCGCCGGACCTGGTGGGCGGGCCCGCGGCCGAGGCGGTGGCGGCCGCCGTCGTCCTCATCCTCGCCGGTGCGGTGACGAAATCCGCGCTGGTCCCGTTCCACTTCTGGCTCCCGGGGGCCATGGCGGCGCCGACGCCGGTCAGCGCCTACCTGCATGCCGCGGCCATGGTCAAGGCGGGCATCTACCTGGTGGCGCGGCTGGCCCCGGGGTTCGCCGAGACCACGTTCTGGCTTCCGGTGGTGCTGGGCCTGGGCCTGGCCACCATGCTGGTCGGCGGGTACCGCGCCCTGCGGCAGACCGACATCAAGCTCATCCTCGCCTACGGCACGGTCAGCCAGCTGGGGTTCCTGACCATGGTGGTCGGACTCGGCAAACCCGACGCCGCCCTGGCCGGCCTCGCCCTGCTGCTGGCCCACGGATTGTTCAAGGCCACGCTGTTCCTGGTGGTCGGCATCATCGACCACCAGGCCGGGACCCGCGACGTCCGCAAGCTCTCCGGCGTCTACCGGTCCTCCCGGGCCCTCGGCGTGGTGGCCGCGATCGGCGCCGCCTCCATGGCCGGCGTGCCGCCGCTGGCCGGCTTCGTGGCGAAAGAATCGGTCTTCGAGGCGTTCGTGCACCACGCGGAAACCGGGCCGTGGGGGCTGGCTGCCCTGGCCGGCCTGGTGCTCGGGTCCATCCTGACCTTCGCCTACAGCGCCCGGTTCATGTGGGGCGCCTTCGCGCTGAAACCGGGCGTCGAGCCCACGCCGTTCAAAGCGATCAAGCCGGCGTTCCTGGCCGCCCCGGCGCTGCTGAGCCTGCTGACGATCGTTTACGGCCTGTGGCCGGTCCCGGTGGACGCCTGGATCCAGCCCTACGCGGCATTGTTCGACGGAGGCGACGGCGCCGGCCACCTGGCGCTCTGGCACGGCATCACCCCGGCGCTGGGCCTGACCGCCGTCACGTTCGCCCTCGGCCTGGCCATGTTCTACGGCCGCAACGCCGTCGCGCGGGCGCAGTCCCTGGTCCCGGCCTGGTTCGACGCCGACCGCAGCTACCAGCTCACGATCGGCGCACTCGACGACGCCGCCGTCTGGATCACCGGACGGACCCAGCGCGGTTCGCTGTTCTTCTACCTGGCCGTCATCCTGACGGTCGCCTTCGTGCTCCCGCTGACCGCCCTCGTGCTGGCGGACAAGCCGCTGCCCGGCGGCCTCTACTTCGTGGACCCCAACTCGCCGCTGCAGCTCGTCGTCGGCGCCGGGATCGTGATCGGCGCACTGGCCGCGGTGCGGGCCAACAAACGCTTCCTGGCCGTGCTGATGGTTTCCGTCACCGGCTACGGCATCGCCCTGATGTTCGCGCTGCAGGGCGCCCCGGACCTGGCCCTGACCCAGATGCTGGTGGAGACGATCATCCTGGTAGCCTTCGTCCTCGCGATGCGCAGCCTTCCGGCCGAACTCCGGGACCGCACGGGCGGAAAATACCGCGTGATCCGGGTGATCATCGGCGCCGCGTTCGGCCTCACCATGGTCTTCGTCGCGATCTACGCGATGGGCTCCCGGGTGGCAACACCGGTGTCACTGGAGTTCCCGCGCCTTGCCTATGAGGGCGGCGGCGGCTTGAACGTCGTCAACGTCACGCTGGTGGATATCCGGGCCTGGGACACCTTCGGTGAGATCTCGGTGCTGGCGCTCGCGGCCACCGGCGTCGCCAGCCTGATCTTTGTCCGCGGCCGCGGCGACCAGATCGGACCCTCCGCCGAGGTCGCCGAGGGCAGCGTTGGCCGCCGCCCCGGCCGAACCGCCAACACCCGCGACAACGCCGCGCTGGCCATGAGCCGCCGCTTCGCGGCGGCGACCCGGGACGCGTGGCTGGTCGCCGGCCGGACGCTGGCGCCGGAACGCCGCTCGATCATCTTCGAAGTCGTCACGCGGCTGGTCTTCCACTCCATGATCGTGTTCTCCATCTACCTGCTGCTGGCCGGGCACAACCTCCCCGGCGGCGGCTTCGCCGGCGGCCTCACGGCCGGCCTGGCCCTGACCATCCGGTACCTCGCCGGCGGCCGCTTCGAACTGCGGGAGGCGACGCCGGTCGGCGCCGGCGCGCTGCTGGGCATCGGCCTCGCGACGGCCGCGGCCTCCGGAGTGGCGCCGCTGCTGCTGGGCGGCCAGGTCTTCCAGACCGCCGTGATCGAACTCTGGCTGCCGGTCTTCGGCGACATCAAGTTCGTCACCTCCACCATCTTCGACATCGGCGTCTACATCGTGGTCGTCGGCCTCGTCCTGGATGTGCTGCGCAGCCTCGGCGCCGAAATCGACGAACACTTCGAAAACCAGCCGGAGTCCGTGGCCGAAAGCCGGGAACTGCCCGGAGAGCCCGGCGACGGCCACGCCGGCGCCGCGGACCGGCCGGCCGGATCCACCACCGGGGGGAACGCATGAGCGTCAATCTGACCCTGCTGACGGTGATGGGAGCCCTGTACGCCTGCGGCATCTACCTGCTCCTGGAACGCAGCCTCACCCGCGTCCTGCTCGGCCTGATGCTGCTGGCCAATGCCACCAACCTGCTGATCCTCGCCACCGGCGGCTACGCGGGCCTGGCCCCGCTGTTCGACAAGGCCACCGACCCCCGGGACTACAACGACCCGTTGCCGCAGGCCCTGATCCTGACCTCGATCGTGATCTCCTTCGCCGTGACCGCCTTCATGCTGGGCATCATCTACCGCACCTGGGTGCTGGCGCGGCAGGACGAGATCCAGGACGACGCCGAGGACCGCCGCGTGGCCGAGACCCCCAGCTTCGACGCCGAGGACGACGCCGTCATCCCGGTCGAAACCTCCGAATTCCCGCTCGTGGCGGCCGGCCCGGCCGGCACCGCGGACGGCGACGCCCCGGAGGAGACCGTGCGGGCCGGAGCCCGCCACATGCCCGCCGCGGAGGCCGCCGCCGAGGAACAGCCCGGCTCCCGCACCGTCCACCCCGGCCCGGAAGGAGGGCAGAAGTGAACATCGCAAGCTTTGCCCCGCTCGCCGTCGTCCTTCCCCTCCTGGGCGCCGCCCTGACCTTCCTGCTGATCTGGCAGCCCCGGGCCCAGCGGACCGTCAGCATCGTGCTGCTCTCCCTGACCCTGCTGCTCGAGTGCCTGCTCCTCGCCTCCGTCTGGAACGGCGGCACGTCCGCGGTGAACATCGGCGGCTGGCTGCCGCCGTGGGGCATCGTGCTGGTGGTCGACCAGTTCTCCTCGCTCATGCTGGTGGTGTCCTCCGCCGTCAGCCTCGCCGTGCTGGTGTACGCCACCGGCCAGGGCATGGCCGACGGGGACAGCGACGCTCCCGTGTCGATCTTCCACCCCACCTACCTGATCCTGGTCGCAGGTGTTTCCAACGCCTTCCTCTCCGGCGACCTGTTCAACCTGTACGTCGGGTTTGAGATCCTGCTGACGGCCAGCTACGTGCTGATGACCCTCGGCGGAACCGGCCCGCGGATCCGCGCCGGCGTCACCTACGTCGTCGTGTCCGTGGTGTCCTCCGTCCTCTTCCTGATCGCGATCGCCATGATCTACGGCGCCACCGGCACCATCAACATGGCGGACCTCGCGATCAAGCTGGCCGAACTGGACCAGGGCACCCGGAACCTGCTGCACGTGCTGCTGCTGGTGGCCTTCGGCATCAAGGCGGCCGTCTTCCCGCTGAGTTTCTGGCTCCCCGACTCCTACCCGACGGCACCGGCCCCGGTCACCGCGGTGTTCGCCGGCCTGCTGACCAAGGTGGGCGTCTACGCGATGGTCCGGACCGAGACCCTGCTCTTCCCCGGGGACACCTTCAACACGCCCCTGATGGTCGCGGCGCTGCTGACCATGGTGGTGGGGATCCTGGGCGCGCTGGCGCAGAGCGACATCAAACGACTGCTCTCCTTCACCCTGGTCAGCCACATCGGCTACATGGTGTTCGGCCTGGCGATGTCCTCGGTGGCGGGCCTGGGCGCCGCGGTCTTCTACGTGGCGCACCACATCACCATCCAGACCAGCCTCTTCCTGGTCACCGGCCTGATCGAACGGCGCGCCGGGAGCTCGTCGGTGGACCGGGTCGCCGGGCTGGCGAAGCTCTCGCCGCTGCTGGCCGTGCTGTTCTTCGTGCCCGCCATGAACCTGGCCGGCATCCCGCCGCTGTCCGGCTTCCTGGGCAAGCTGGGGCTGCTGCAGGCCGGCCTGCAGCTCGGCACCCCGCTGGCGTATGCGCTCGTGGCCGGAGGGGTGCTCACCAGCCTCCTGACCCTGCTGGCCATCGCCCGCGTCTGGAACCGTGCCTTCTGGCGCAAGCCCGAGGACGCTGAACACCCCGACCCGGTGCTGCTCGCCGTTCCCGGCGGCAAGGACACCGGTGACCGGGCAGGACAGCAGAAGACCACCCTGCTGCCACGCACCATGGTCGGATCGACCCTGGGTCTGGTCCTGTTCGGCGTCGCGCTGACGGTCTTCGCCGGGCCGCTGTTCCGGGTGGCCGGGCAGTCGGCGGGGGAGATGCTGGACCGGAGCGCCTACATCCAGTCCGTGCTGGGCGAGGATGCCCCCGTCCCGGCCTTCGCCCAGCCCGCGCCGCAGGGGGAGAAGCGATGACCCGCCAACGAGTTTCGCTGCGCCAGGAGCTGCCCCTGCTGGTCTGGCTCGTCATCGTCTGGGGCGCCCTCTGGCAGGACTTCAGCCCCGGGAACCTGCTCTTCGGCGCCCTGATCGCCGTCGTCGTGGCCCGGCTGCTGTACCTGCCCCCGGTGGAGCTCGGCGGCCGGTTCAACGTGCTGCGCGCGGTCCCGTTCGCCCTGGGCTTCCTGGCCAAGGTGGTCGCGGCCAGCTTCCAGGTCCTGATCCTGGCCGTGGTCCGCGGGCCGCGGGTGATCAGCGCCGTCGTCGCCGTGCCGCTCCGCAGCCGTTCGGACCTGCTGGTCACCGCCACCGGGCACGTCATCTCGCTGATCCCCGGGTCCGTGGTGGTGGAAGTGGACCGGTCCACCTCCACGCTCTACATCCACGGCATCAACGTCCGCGACGCCGACGACGCCGACAAACTCCGCAAGGAAGTCCGGGAGACCGAGGCCGGGCTGATCCGGATCATGGGCACCAAGGCCGAGCTGTCCGCACTGAACCAGGAGGTCGGCGCATGATGCCGCTGGTCCTGACCATCACCGCCGTCGTGCTCTCCCTCGCGGCCGGCGGGGCGATCATCCGGATCGCGCGGGGGCCGTCGCTGCTGGACCGGGTGCTGGCCTCGGATGTGCTGCTGGCCATCCTCGGTGCGGCCCTGTGCATCGACATGGCCGTCAACCGGCACCTGAACAACCTCATGCTGCTGGTGTCCATTTCGATCATCGGGTTCGTCGGCTCCGTGACCGTGGCCCGCTTCGTGGCAGACCGAAGGAAGCAGCCCGATGAATCCTGACCAGATGTCCGTAGACGCCGTGATCGACGCCGTTTCCGCCGTTTTCATGGTGGTGGGGGCGCTGATGTCCCTCGGCGCGGCGATCGGCCTGCTGCGGTTCCCCGACCTGATGAGCCGGATGCACGCCGCGACCAAGCCACAGGTGCTGGGCCTGTTCCTGCTGCTGTGCGCGGTGGGCCTGCAGCTGCGCACCTGGTGGGTGTGGCCGGTGCTCGTGGTGGCCTGGATCTTCCAGCTGCTCACGGTCCCGGTCTCCGCGCACATGGTGGGCCGGGCCGGGTACCGCACCAAGCACCTGCACCCGGAACTGCTCAGCGCCGACGAGCTCGAAGCCGTCGTTCAGCAGGCTGCCGGCGAACACGGGTTCACCGACGACAAGTAGCCCGCTGGGGCGTTAGACGATGCGGCCTAGACGGTGCGCCTTAGACGATGTCCTGGGTTTTGGCGAAGCGGGTGATGGCGCGCTGCGTGCCGCGGTTGGCGAGGACCTGGATGACGGCGCTGACCGAGGCCGAGATCAGGGCGAACGTCAGGGCCTGGCGCAGCGTGGTGGGGACGTCGTCGTCGTGGCCCTTCGGCGGCTTGTTGCCGGTGGTCTTTTCCCAGACGGTGTCGACCACCTTGGTGCCGACGAAACCGGCGACGAGGCTGATGCCGGTGCCAAGCAACTTGATCAGGATGTTCATGCGTCGTACTCCTTGCGGGAGGAAACAGGGCTTCCCCTAGCCTAGCGTCATCGCCGGCCCCGGCACGGCGCCTGCCCCGTAGGCGGGGCGGGCCGAACGCCCCTGCTGCGCCGTGCGTTCGGGGACGTACCGTCGAGCATGACCGACTCTGCCGCTGCCCCGCCCGCCCTGTCGCAGGCTCGCGATGCCGGGTGGCACGACTGGCGGCGGCTGTTCTTCTGGGCCGGTCTTGGCTCGGTGCTCTTCGTCGCCCTGCTGGTGCTGGCCCTGGTCCTGGACTTCCTCGCCCCGCCGCCGGTCCACGGCGGTGCCGAGACCCTGGAATTCATTGCCCGGCACAAGGAAAGCTACACCGCCGAGCAGCTGCTCTGGACGCTGCCGAATATCCTGCCCGTGCTGGTCTTCGTGGCGCTTTTCGTCGCCCTCGCCCCGCTGGACCGGGGCCTGGCCCTGCTGGCCACGGTCATCGGGGCCCTGTCCTGGGGGCTGGTCCTCGCTATCCCGGTCACCAGCCGCGGCTCCACGGTGCTGGTGTACCTCAGTGACCGTTATGCCGCCGCGTCCGACGACGGCGAGCGGCTGCGCTACGCTACGGCCGCCGAGGCAGTCATCGCCGAGAACAACACCCCCGCCGCCGCCGGGATGCTGTCCGCGGTGGGGATCCTGCTGATCTCCGTCGTGATGCTCAAGGGGGCGCTGCCGCGGGCCCTGGCCCGGGTCGGCGTCGCCACCGGAGCCCTCGGGGTGGTGGCGGAAGCCCTGCGCCATGCCGTTCCCGGCTTCTACTGGGCCTACGGGGTGCTGCTGTGGGTGTGGTTCGTGTGGGTCGGGGTGGCGCTGCTGCGGCTGGGCCGGGCCCCGGGCCCTGGCGTCCCTTAGCGTTCCGGCAGGCCTAGCGTCCCGGCAGCCCCGGGCGGCCCAGGATCTCGGCCAGCGCTTCGACCACCAGCTCGTGGTCGGCCTTCTGCGGCAGCCCCGACACCGTGACCGCCCCGATCATCCCGGTCCCGCGCAGGTAGATGGGAAAGGAACCGCCGTGCGCGGCAAACTCCTGCGGGTCGAACCACGGATCGTCCTCGATCCGGCGGCCGGCCGCCCGCGCCCGGAGACCCACCAGCAGGGAGGGAACTTCGTACCGCACCGCGGTGCGGTACTTGGCCCGGATCCAGCGTTCGTTATCCGGGGTGGCGCCCTCCAGCGCGGCGTGGAACAGGACCTGTTCGCCCTTGGTGATGTCGATGGCGATCGGGTGGGACCGCTGCCGGCCCAGCTCCACCAGGCGCAGGCCCAGGTCCAGGGCGTCGTCCTTGCTGAAGGACTGGAACTGCAGGTCCTCGATTTCGGCCAGGATGCGGCCGATCAGTGCGGCCAGTGCGCCGTGGGGTTGCGGATCGGCCGAGTCCGGGTCGTAGTCCGCGGCGGGCTCAGGGGTTACGGGCGCTGGGGTTTCGAGCAAGGCTTCAACCTCCGTCGGGAGAGCGCATGGTGTAGGCCGACTCTAGCAACCATGCCGCCCGGGCGCAGCGATTCGCGCGAGGTAGGGAAGCGGTGGGGGTGACCCTCTAGGCGTCAGGGCATGAGAGCGTCGGTAGAACGTCGCGCTGGTCATTTCGAGGTCGCGGGCAACCTGAGCAGCGGGTGGGCCGTTTCGGGTCCCTGGTGAGGACAAAGGCCGGGCTGACAAGTAGGATCAACGCGAACGAAAGGTCGATCATTGTCAATCGAGTCTTACCTGCAGAAGGCCGGCTTCGCCGGCGACCCTCTAGCCCACACGAATGCCGAGCAGGAGGAACGTCTCGGGGACTATTTCGTTCCACCGCCGTATTTCCAGAGCGTCCTAGGTGATCCCGCAACGCCGAAGTCCAATGTCGTCTTCGCTCCCCGTGGCGGAGGTAAGACTGCGCAGCGGCTGATGATTGAGCGGGAGGCAGTAGAGCCGGACGCCCGGTACCTGTGTCTCACCTACGACTCGTTCGCGTCGATCGTCGGCCGCGGTGGGGATCTCGCTGCCCACCAGGTGGAGCTATGCCGCATCGTTACGCTGGCGATCCTGTCCCATTTGGAGAACGACAGCGTCGACGCTTTCTTTCTGACCGATCATGACCGCCAGATTGTAAAGGTGGCTGCGCAACAGTTTGTCGGGGTGCTCGGGCTTGGGGAGTACAAGGACGCAGTAGATGCTGTGAAGACCCTCGGTGACAAAGCCGGAGAGTTTTGGAAAAAGTACGGTGGTCCCGTCGCCGCCGGCGTCGCCCTACTTATGAAGAAGGCGGGGCTGGACGATGTGAACATCTCGGTCAGTCTGGAGCAGCAAGCACAAGACTCCAAGGCCGCAAGTAGCTACTATTTCTTGTCGCAGCTGGTCGAGATCGCGAAGAAGCTCGGGTGGGACGCGGTCTACTTCTTGATCGACAAGGTGGATGAAACGCCGAGCACGACCAACAACGCGGAAGCGGCGGGCAAGCTGATTCTTGAACTGGTCACTGATCTGACCACGCTCGAAACCCCGGGCGCCGCATTCAAGTTCTTTTTGTGGGACCAGATGGAGGACTACCTGCGAACCAATGGCCTTCGAGGTGACCGCGTTGAAGTAGTTAATCTGGGCTGGACCGTGGACGAGCTTTCCGAGATGCTCAGCAGGCGACTAGCGGCTTTCTCAAATGGCAAGATCACCTCTTTCAACCAGCTCGTGGACAACGAAGCACCACTGGATGCTCACAAGGTGCTCGTGTACTTAAGTCACGGATCCCCCCGTGACATGATCCGAATGGCCCGATCGATAGTAAAAGAACACACGCGGATGCCGAACGAGGCTGCAGCGATATCCCCGTTCAATCTCGCAAGGGGAATCGTTGAATTTTCGAAAGAGAGCACTCTTGAGAAGTTCGGCCGCTTCCAAAGCGACTTTTCTCGAATCGCGAATTCAAGCTTTACTCTCACCGAGGCGGCGGGTGTTTTCAAAATAAGCACAACCGGAGTCACCAACAAGGTGAACGCATGGATTCCAACCGGGGCGGTGAAGCCGCTTGGCACACGTCCGAATCCAGGGGCTAAACCGTTGAACCTCTATGGCTTCGCGGATCTGAGAATTGTAATCGCATCCAGCTCCGACAGGATCGGCGACGTCCTGGCGACTCATGCCGTTGAATGTGCGAACTGCTTGAACATCATCTATGCCAACGAAGCGGAGTTGGACTGCCCTTACTGTGGTTCAAAGGTAGCCAGAGAAACGGCAAGAAGTCTTCTAGAGGTCTGCACGCTTAGTTCGTCATAGTTATGATGCCGCGATCTGGCCCTAAGGGCCGGACTTCATCTGGGCCCACTTCTCCATGGTCCCGGCGGGCCCCTTCTGGATTCGCTCGTGAGGCTCTGAACGTTGAGGTCTCGCCGCGCACGGACGGGTCCATGCCGATGTGTCTCATAACCTGCCTCGAATCTCTCGGCTTTCGAGACACATTCCGTGTGTGGCGTTTAGGGCACCTTCACCGGTCAAATTGCGGGCGGGTTATACGGGACCCTCTGAGCGTCGGCCCGGCAACGTCGCACGTCAGCACCGACGAGGCCCCTATGCCGATCGCCGGAGGCGGTAACGGAGAAGGACCAGGAAAATTGCAGTGACGATGGCTGCGGCGACTCCGCCCAGAAGATCTGACCAAAAAATGACAGGGAGTTTGGTTATCACGAACAGAAGTTGGGACAGTGCGCTCAAGCCGGCAATCCCAGCGCCCGCGACCAATAGCCTCGTCTTGCGATCCATGTGTTCCCCCAAGTTGTGGGCTGTTCGGCAGCCCGTTCGGAGTCAGCATAGCTAACGTCCATCTCACCCAAGCCGGGGATTGGAGCCCGTAAGCGGATCCGCAGGTCACCGGCCGCTCCGCGCGTGCCCTGCCGGGTGTAAACTGGGCCAGCCCACAACGGGCGATTTGATACGACAGGGGAGCGCCGCCGTCGGGCACCGGAAACAGTCCGGGGAACCGCGGGTGGGCGCTGAGAGTGCGGACAGCCGCAGACCCTCGAACCTGATCCGGTTAGTACCGGCGCAAGGGAGTCGAGTTCTCAGGGTGCCCGGCGCCCGTGGCGGAAGCCGCGGCGACGCCGGAAGCCCTCCCCTCCTGTACCTCAGGAGGATGGCATGACTGATATTTCTGCACAGCAGACACTCACCACCGGCAGGACCCACTGGCGTGTGGTCGATATTGTGGTGGCCGCGCTGATCGCCGTGGCCGGCGGCGTGATCTTCTGGGCCTGGTCCCAGGGCTCGAACCTGGTGTCCGTGCCGCTCAACGCGGTCTACCCCCCGCTGACCGGCCTGTACGCCGGCGGCTGGATGATCCCGGCGGCGCTGGGCATGCTCATCATCCGCAAACCCGGCGCGGCACTGTTCTGCGAGACCGTTGCCGCCACGGGCGAGCTGATCATGGGGTCGCAGTACGGCGCCTCGGTGCTCTTCTCCGGCTTCGTCCAGGGACTCGGAGCCGAGCTGGTGTTCGCGGCCTTCCTGTACAAGCGGTTCAACCTGCCGGTGTCGCTGCTGGCCGGCGCCGGCGCCGGGCTGTTCTGCGCCCTGAACGACTCCTTCCTGCCGTGGGGCTGGAACATCGCCTACGAGACCGGGGACAAGCTGGCCTACATCATCTTCTGCGCCATCTCCGGCGCCGTGATCGCCGGCGGCCTGTCCTGGCTGGCCACCCGCGGCCTGGCCAAGACCGGGGTGCTGGCCTCCTTCGCGTCGCGCAAAGCGGCGTCGGAACCGGTATTCTCCTAACCCCCGCGCACGGATGACAACACCTGAGGTCTGGCCCGCGGCGGTCAGTGCCCGCGGCTGGGGCTGGCGGCACGCCGGCCGGTCCCGGCCCGCGGTGAGCGGCCTGGACCTGGAGATCAGCCCCGGCGAGCGGGTCCTGCTGCTGGGCCTCTCCGGCGCGGGCAAATCCACCCTGCTGCACGCCCTGGCCGGCGTGCTCGGGGACAGCGGTGCTCCGGGGGTGGGGGACGCCGCCGACGCCGATGAGACCGGCGCGCTGCTGATCGACGGCGCCGCGCCCCGGGCGCAGCGCGGCCGGGCAGGCCTGATGCAACAGGACCCGGAAACCCAGGTGGTGCTCTCCCGGCTGGGCGACGACGTCGCGTTCGGCGCCGAAAACCTCGCGGTCCCCCCGGCGGAGATCTGGCGCCGGGTCGCGGAGGCGCTGGACGACGTCGGCCTGGCGGGCCTGCCGCTGGAACACCCGACGTCGGCGCTCTCCGGCGGGCAGAAGCAGCGGCTGGCGCTCGCCGGGATCCTGGCGATGCGGCCCGGGCTGCTGCTGCTGGACGAGCCCACCGCCAACCTTGACCCGGCCGGGGTCCTGGAGGTGCGCGACGCCGTCGGGCGCTGCCTGGACAAGACCGGGGCGACGCTGGTGGTGGTCGAGCACCGGGTGGCCGTCTGGAAGGACTTGGTCGACCGCATCGTGGTGCTGCAGCCCGGGTCCGCCACCGAGTCCGCGGTGCTGCTGGACGGTCCGCCGGACCGGGTCCTGGAGCAGGCGCGGGACATGCTCATCGCGGCCGGCGTCTGGGTGCCCGGCCACGTCCCGGCGACGCGGGCACGTGCCGCCGGGGGCGCCCCGGGGGCTGCCACGGCCGGCGGGCTGCTGCTCGCCGCGGAAAAACTCGCCGTCTCCCGCGAACGCCCCCGCCGGGCCGGCCTGCTCAAGGGGTTCGGCAAGGTCCCGCCGGTCCCGGTGCAGGCCGGGATTACCGCCCAGGTCCGGGCTGGCGAGGCGCTGACAATTACCGGGCCCAACGGTTCCGGCAAGTCGACGTTTGCCCTGACCCTGGCGGGCCTGCTGCCCCCGGCCGCCGGAACCGTGTCCGCCACGACCGACCTGAGCAAGGGCGCGGGCATCGACCCGCACACCTGGAAGGCCCAGCAGCTGATCGCCCGGATCGGCACGGTCTTCCAGGAACCGGAACACCAGTTCGTCACCGGGCGGGTGCTGGATGAACTGATGTTCGGCCCCCGCCAGCTCGGCCGCGGCGAGGAGCGCGTGGACGAACTGCTGGAGCGGCTGCGGCTGCGCGAACTGGTGGACGCAAACCCCTACACCCTCTCCGGCGGCGAAAAACGCCGGCTCTCCGTTGCCACCGTACTGGCCGCGCATCCGCAGGTGCTGGTCCTGGACGAGCCGACCTTCGGCCAGGACGCCAACACCTGGGCGGAGCTCGCCTCGTTCCTCTCGGAACTGCTCGACGCCGGGACCGCCGTCGTTTCGGTGACCCACGACGCGGAATTCAGCCAGGTCCTGGGCGGCCACGAGCTGCGGCTGGGCGCCCCGCAGCCGGAGCTGCCGGGCCGGACGAGTCCGGGGGTGGCGGCGCCATGAGGCAGGCCCTGACCCTGGGCGGAAACCGGGCGTTGCTCACCCGCGCCAATCCGCTCGCCAAGTTCACCGGCGTCGTGCTGATCACCATCGCGCTGGCGCTGTCCATCGACTGGGTGTCCGCCTCCGTGGCGCTGGCCTTCGAACTGCTGCTGTTCCCGCTCGCCGGCCTGACCCTCGCCCTGCTCTGGCAGCGCGGCTGGCCGCTGATCCTCGCCGCGGCCGTCGGCGGCTGGAGCACCGCGATCCTGGCCCCGGACCGCGGAGGGATCCTGCTCGACGCCGGCATCTGGTCCATCAGCGAGGGCTCGTTGCAGCTCGGGCTGGGGTTCCTGCTGCGCGGCCTGGCGATCGCGCTGCCCGCCGTGCTCCTGATGAGCTGCACCGACCCGACCGACCTGGCCGATGCCCTCGCCCAGCAGGCGAAACTGCCGCACCGTTTCGTCCTCGGCACCCTCGCGGCCATGCGCCTGGTGGGGCTGATGGCCGAGGAATGGCAGACCATCGGCATGGCGCGGCGGGCCCGTGGCGTCGGCTCGCACGGCAACCCGGTGCAGCGGCTGAAGGCCACCCTGGGACAAAGCTTCGGGCTCCTGGTCCAGGCCGTCCGCCGGGCCTCCCGGCTGGCCGTGACCATGGAGGCGCGCGGCTTCGGCGGTGCGCGGCGCACCTGGGCGCGGCAGGCCACGTTCAGCCGGCTCGATGCCTGGGTGCTCCTGGGCGGGGTCCTCATCCCGGCCGCCGCCGTGGCCGCCGCGCTCGGCGCCGGAACGTGGAATATGGTGTTCCTCGGCCAGCAGTAACCGCCGGTCCGCGGGACCGCTCCGGCCGCCGGCCGGCTGTCGGTGCGCACAAAATATCGCACCAGACGGATATTCTGTGAGCTTGACTGCATCTTGACGGCTTCTGCCGGGCCACGTAGCTCATCCGTGATATTGATGGAGGTATGACTCAACAGACTGCTGAATACGTTGGCGCCGTCCTGCGGGACGCCCGCGGCGAAAAGGGCTGGACCCAGGGCCGGCTCGCCGCGGAACTGGGCACCAGCCAAAGCGCCATCGCCCGGATGGAACAGGGCAAGCAGAACCTGAGCCTGAAAATGATCCAGCGGCTCGAAACCATCTTCGGCCGGGCCATCGTCAAAGTTGGCCGTCCGCAGATGACGCACCTGCGCGTAGAGGGCGGACGCACCCTCTCCGGTGCGGTGGACGTGAACAGCAGCAAGAACGCCGGCGTCGCCCTGCTCTGCGCCAGCCTGATCAACCGCGGCACCACGGTGCTGCGCCGGCTGGCCCGGATCGAAGAGGTCAACCGGATCGTCGAGGTGCTGACCAGCATCGGCGTCGAATGCACCTGGCTGAACGCCAACGACCTGCAGATCCGCCGCCCGGCCGTGCTGGACCTCGACTCGATGGACGTCGAGGCCGCCCGCCGCACCCGCAGCGTGATCATGCTGCTGGGCCCGCTGCTCGATGAGTCCGCCGAATACCGCCTGCCCTACGCGGGCGGCTGCGACCTCGGCACCCGGACCGTCGAACCGCACATGCAGGCGCTGCGCCAGTTCGGGCTCAGCGTGGAGGCAAAGTCCGGCTTCTACAGCGTGCAGGCCCCGCCCGCGGACGGCCACGACCGGTCCTTCGTGCTGAGCGAACGCGGGGACACGGTGACCGAAAACGCGATCATGGCTGCCGCCCACCGCCGCGGCACCACCATCATCCGCAACGCCAGCCCCAACTACATGGTCCAGGACCTGTGCTTCTACCTCCAGATGCTAGGCGTGGACATCGAGGGGGTCGGCACCACGACGCTGAAAATCGTCGGGCGCCCGTCGGTCGACGTCGAGATCGAGTACTTCCCGTCCGAGGACCCGATCGAGGCGATGAGCCTGATCACCGCCGGGATCGTCACCAACTCCGAGGTGACCATCCGCCGGGTCCCGATCGAGTTCATGGAGATCGAACTGGCGACGCTGGAACAGATGGGCCAGCGGCTGGAGGTCTCCGCGGAGTACGTGGCCCGCAACGGCCGCACCCGGCTGGTGGACGTCACCACCCGGCCCTCGGAGCTGCGGGCGCCGGAGGACAAGATCCACCCCATGCCGTTCCCCGGCCTGAACATCGACAACCTGCCGTTCTTCGCGGTCATCGCCGCCAACGCCCAGGGCCAGACGATGATCCATGACTGGGTCTACGAGAACCGGGCGATCTACCTGACGGAACTGAACAAGCTCGGCGCCCAGGTGCAGCTGCTCGATCCGCACCGGATCTACGTCAACGGACCCACCCGGTGGCGCGCCGCCGAGGTCGGCTGCCCGCCGGCCCTGCGCCCGGCGGCCTGCCTGCTGCTGGCCATGCTGGCCGCGCGCGGCGTCTCCGAGCTGCGCAACATCTACGTGATCGAGCGCGGCTACGAGGACCTGGCCGAGCGGCTGAACACCATCGGCGCGAAGATCGAGTACTTCCAAGACTGAACAGCCTGAACGGCCGGGTCAGGCTGGACGGCCTGGCCAGGCTGGACGGTTTGACCAGGCTGGACCGCCGCAGCCGGCGCGTCCGGGCGGGTGCTGGCGCACAATGGTTCCATGCGCACCTTTGGTGTCGAGGAGGAACTGCTGATCGTGGACCCCGCCAGCGGGGTGCCGCTGGCCCTGGCCGACGCCCTGCTGCGGGGGCTGACGCCCGGCGCGGCAGCCGCGCACGCCGCGGACCACGACGACTCCGGCTTCAGCTTTGAGCTCAAGCTGGAGCAGATCGAAACCCAGACCCGGCCCTGCCTGGACCACGCGGACCTGCTGGGGCAGGTCCGGCAGTCCCGGGCCTTCGCGGACCATGCCGCCCGCATCCACGGCGCCCGGGTCGCGGCCCTGGCCACGTCGCCGCTGGCCTCGCCCACGCACACCACGCCCAACCCGCGGTACGCCACCATGCAGAGACGCTTCGGCCTGACCGTGCAGGAACAGCTGACCTGCGGCTTCCACGTCCACACCTTCATCGAGTCCCCGGAGGAGGGCGTCGCCGTCCTGGACCGGATCAGGGACAAACTGGCGGTGCTGATCGCGCTCAGCGCCAATTCGCCGTTCTGGAACGGTTCGGAGACGGGGTTTGAAAGCTACCGGACCCAGGCGTGGAACCGGTGGCCCGCCGCCGGCCCCGCCATGATCTTCGGCAGCCTTCCGGTGTACCGGCGCGTGGTGGCGCGGCTGCTGGAGACCGGGGTGCTCTTCGACGAAGGCATGGTGTACTTCGACGCGCGGCTCGCCCGCCATCACCCGACGGTGGAGGTCCGGGTCGCGGACGTTTGCCTGCGCGCCGAAGACGCGGCGCTGATCGCGGTGCTGGTGCGTGCGCTGGTGGAATCCGCCAGCCGGGAGTGGCGCGACGGCGTCGACCCCGCCCCGGTGCCGACCGTGCTGCTGAAGATGGCCGCCTGGCAGGCCAGCAACTGCGGGCTGCAGAGCGAGCTGTTGGACTTCGGGACCTTCCGGCCCGCCCCGGCCGGGGAGGTGGTGCACGCCCTGGTCGATTTCGTGGCCCCGGTCCTGGCGGAGCAGGGAGAGCTCGAGCTGGTGCGGCATGGCGTCGAACGGATCCTCGCCGACGGCACCGGCGCGCAGCTGCAGCGGCAGGCGCTCAACGCCCCGGGCCTCGACACACCATTCGACGACGCCGCGGCGGCCGCCGTCGTCGCCCACGCGGTGCGGGTGACCTCGCGCGGGGCGGAGCCTGCGCCGGCCGCCGGACTGGAACCGGTACTGGTGCCGGTCCGGCGCGGCTAGACCTGCATCGCCGAAATGACAGTTCGCGGCGGTGTTTTCCGCTCACACTGCTGTTAACTGTCACTTCGCGGCCTGACGGAAAGCTAGACCTGCCGGAGCGCCTGCCCCAGGTCGCGGATCAGGTCATCCACGTCCTCCAGCCCCACCGAGAGCCGCACGACGCCGTCGCTCAGCCCGATCGCGGCGCGCCCGTCCGGCCCCATGGCGCGGTGCGTCGTGGTGGCGGGGTGGGTGATCAGGGACTTCGAATCGCCGAGGTTGTTGGAGATATCGATGATCTGCAGTGCATCCAGCAGCGCGAAGGCAGCCTCCTTGGCGGTGCGCCCGGCCGAGGGGGCCAGTTCCAGGGTCAGCACCGTGCCGCCGGCCTTCATCTGCCGGGCGGCCAGCTCGTGCTGCGGGTGGGAGGGCAGGAGCGGGTACCGGACCCAGTTGACGGCCGGCTGGTTCTGGAGCCACTCGGCCAGCCGCAGCGCCGTGGCGCAGGAGTGGTTCACCCGCAGGGCCATCGTTTCCAGGCCTTTGCTCAGCACCCACGCGTTGAAGGCGGACAGCGCGGGGCCGGTGTGGCGCATGAGCTGCTTGACCGGTCCCTCAATGAACTCGCGGGTGCCCAGGATCGCGCCGCCGAGCACCCGGCCCTGGCCGTCAATATGCTTCGTGCCGGAGTAGACGACCACGTCCGCGCCGAGCTCCCCGCAGCGCTGCAGCAGCGGGGTGGCGAAGACGTTGTCGACGACGACCGTGGCGCCGGCGGCGTGGGCCAGCGCGCTCACCGCGGCGATGTCCACAATTTCCTGCATCGGGTTCGACGGCGACTCGAAGAACACCGCCGTGGCAGGCTCGGACAGCGCGGACCGCCACTGCTCAAGGTCCGGCCCGTCCACGAAGACCGTTTCCACGCCCCAGCGCGGCAGGATCTCATTGAGGATCACGAAGCAGGACCCGAACAGCGACCGGGCCGCGACCACGCGGTCGCCGGCGCCCAGCAGCGCGCCGAGCGCGGTGAACACCGCGGACATGCCCGACGCCGTCGCGAAGCAGGCCTCGGTGCCCTCGAGCAGGCGGAGCCGTTCCTGGAACGTGGCCACCGAGGGGTTGCCGTAGCGGGAGTAGACGAAGCGCTCGTCCTCGCCGGTGAAGGCGCGCTCGGCCGCGGCGGCGGACTCGTAGATGAAGCCCGAGTTCAGGAAGATCGGCTCGGTGGTTTCGTGAAACGCGGTGCGGTCCAGGCCGCCGCGAACGGCCTGGGTGTCCGGGCTCCAGTCCTGGGCGTCAGGGTTGAAGCTCACGTGGTGCTGTCCTGGTCGGTGGGGAGGCCGCGGTTCTTCCAGCCGTTGACATTCCTGGCTCCGGACGGGCCGGGCTCGCCCTCGAAGCCTTCCAGGACGTTGTAGGCCGTGAACCCAGCCGCGGCCGCGGCCGCCGCCGCGGCTGCCGAGCGGGCACCGGAGCGGCACAGGAAGAGGAGCTCGGTGCCGCCCCCGGGGACAGCTGCCTCGAGCTGGTCAAGGAACCGCGGGTTGGGGAGGCCGCCGGCCAGGTTCCACTCGATGAAGAGCGGGTCCGGTCCGGCCCCGGCGGTGACCGGGACACCGATCTGCCGCCATTCGGCCTCGGTCCGGACGTCCACCAGGACGGCCCCGGCCCCTAGCCTGGCCCAGGCCTGCTGCGGGCTCAGGTCCCCGGCGCAGCTCACGCGTGGCCCTCGCCGTCGAACTCCTCGGACCCGCCGTCGAGCTCATCCACCGCACTGGCGACGGCGGCGTCGGCGCTGGCTATGGCCGCCGGCAGCACCACGGCCTGCGCAACGATCACGGTCTGGCCGTTGAACGTTGCCGACGGGCTGCCGTGCAGGACGTAGCCCTCGGCCAGGGCCGCCGAGACGCGCTCGCAGAAACCGCGGTCATCCGGGCCGGTAAACAGCCGGTAGGCCAGCTTTTCTTCCGTGCGCGGACCGGCGCCGGCAGGGGAGGGAGCGGGGGCTGTGGCAGGCACAGCGGGGACGGACGCGTCGGACACGACGGATCTCCTTACTTTCACGCTTGCAGCTCGAGTGGTCGATTTGCCGAGTATTCACCTGAGGCACCCCGCCGCGAAAGGAGGGTTGCCGACCGGCCAGTCAGGGCTTGGCGCCGGATCTCATTACTCCCCAAAAACGTAGCACTCCCGGCACCGGCCGGGCCGCCGACGCCGTCATGTTCAGTCACGCGGCCGCCGGAGTGGCACCTATCCCGGAGCCGTGCCTTGTCGTAGTCTCACCACTGACGCGCCGGCGGGGGAAAAGCGCTCGCCGTCCACCGCACGCTCACACCAAGAATTGGGGACCCACATGTACCTGCGACGCCTCGCACCGGCCGCGCTGCTGATTTCAACCGCCCTGGGGCTCGCCGGTTGCGGCGGTTCCGCTGCCCCGACGACGGCCGGGTCGACGCCCGCGGGCTCCCCGGGCGCCCCGTCCGCAAGCCAGTCGCCGAGCCCGACGCCCACGCCCACCGCGGCCGCCAAGGTGTTCACGCAGACCGAGTTGGCGGCCATTGTCGCCGGTCTCAAGGATGCCCAGGGCAAGCGCCTGACGGCCATCCCGGCCGCGCAACTGGAGGAGGGCATCGCCGCCTCGAAGGAGGTGATGTCCGGCGTCGTCATCACGCCGAAAGCGTGCGCTGCCGTTGCGGACAGCAACGCCCAGATCCCGCCGGGCAGTGTCTTCGCCGGCGGCACCTCCGAGTCGACCACTGTCCGGGCTGTCACGGCGGTGACCCTGGTGGCGTTCAAGGACCCGGAGGTGCTGGCAAAGAACGTTGAAAGCTCGGTCGCCAACACCAAAAAGTGCGAGAACTTCACCGTGGAGATGCAGGGCCACAAGTTTGAGAGCACCACCGAAATCCTGGCGGTGCCGACCAACGCAGACGCTTCCTTCGCTTCGCTGTCCACCCAGACCATGCCGGACGGGGAAAAGCTGGTCACGGTGGTGGTGATGGGAGCCAGCGGAGGGCTCTCCGCCACCGCGGTCGCTACCGGCCCGGATGTCACCAAGGGCTCGGCCCCGGATATGGCGCGGATGGTCGACGACGCCCTCGCCCGGGCCGGTACCTAGGGCTAAGCCGCGGTCCTACTCGATCGTGGCGAACAGGTCGTTGAGCTCGGCCGTGAGCTGGCGCCTCAGCTCCGGGGTGCCGATCTCTTTGCCGTCGATGTGGTTGACCGGGGCGAGGAGCCGGATGCTCGAGATCAGCCAGACGGCGTCGGCGTCGTAGAGGTCGTCCGGGACCAGCGGACCGTAGCCCAGCTCCCAACCGGCGGCCTTGGCCGCGGTGAACAGGGCGCCCTGCGAAGTGCCGGGGAGGATGCCGCTGTCCAGCTGCGGGGTGATCAGGCGGCGCACGGTGCGGGTGCCGCCAGCGCCGTCGTCGACGGTCTCCAGGTGCGCCAGCAGCACGGTCGACGTCGGTCCCTCCAGGACCCGCCCGTCGGCGGAGGTGAAGATCACGTCGTCCGCGCCCTGGTGGTGGGCATAGCGCAGCGCGGCCATGTTGACCGCGTAGGAGAGCGTCTTGGCGCCCAGCAGCAGCCAGGGTGCGCGCTCGCCGACTTCGCTGTCATAGCCGCGGTCCAGCAGCAGCACGTCGATCCCGGTCTCGCGCTGCCGGCGGCCGGCCTCCGGCGGCACCGAGGCCTGCACCCAGCAGGTCGGCGCCGACGCGCCCTCCACGCCGCGGGTGGCCAGCAGCTTGACCACCACCTCGTCGTCCCCGGCCGCATCCGCGCCGCGGAACTCGGTGATGGCTGTCTCGATGGCCCGGCGCCAGGTGTCCCCGTCCGGGATGTCCAGCTCCAGGGTGCGGGCGGAGCCGGCGAGGCGGGCCAGGTGGGCCGGCAGCTTGCGGGGCCGGCCGCCCACGGCCAGCAGCGACTCGAACACCCCATCGCCGCGGGTCGCGCCCTGGTCCGTGGCCATCAGTTGCGGCCGTGACGCGTCGGCGATGCGGCCGTTCGCAAAGGCGGGATCGAGGAACACCAGCACCGTCGCGCGGGCCGGAACAGAGGCGGGGGTAGTCATGCCTTCAGCTTAGTGCCGTGCCGCCGGGATAGGATTTGCGGGATTGCCCGTTCCGGAACTGTTCCGCGGGTCTGGAGCTTGAGGGGTTCGCCTGTGCTGTGGCCATTTCCGCTAGTGGGAACACTTCCGTCCTGGGTGGTCCTCATCCTGACCCTCATCGACCTGGTGATCCGTGTGGTCGCGCTCGGCATCATTCCCGGCAACCGGCGGCCCACCACCGCCATGGCCTGGCTGCTGGGCATCTTCTTCGTCCCGGCGCTGGGGCTCGTGCTGTTCCTGCTGTTCGGCAATTTCCGGCTCTCCCGCCGCCGCCGCGCCCAGCAGGAGGCCGTCAACACCCGGATCCGGGCCGGGACCTCCGAGCTGGCCGCCGTCGAGAGCCGCTACGCCGGCCCCGAATGGGTGGCGTCCGCGGCGGAGCTGAACAAGACCCTGGGGTCGCTGCCGATGGTGGACGGCAACAGCGTTGAACTGCTGCCGGGCTACCCGGACTCCATCAAGGCGATGGCCGCCGCCGTCCGGGAGGCCAAGTCCTTCGTCAACGCCGAGTTCTACATCATGAGCTCGGACCACGTCACGGACGAGCTCCTGACGGCGCTGGAGGAAGCCGCCGAACGCGGCGTCGAAGTCCGGCTCCTGTTCGACCACCTCGGCACCCTGCGGATCAAGGGGTACAGCAAGCTGAAGGCGCGGCTCAACGCCAGTAAGATCCGCTGGCGCCCGATGCTGCCGCTGCGTCCCGTGCACGGCCAGTGGCGCCGGCCGGATCTGCGCAACCACCGCAAGATCATGGTGATCGACGGCGACGTGGCGTTCACCGGGTCGCAGAACCTGATCGAACCGTCCTACAACAACCCGCGCCACCGCAAGGTCGGACGCGAATGGGTCGAGCTCATGGCCTGCATGCGCGGCCAGATCGTGACCACCCTCAACGTCGTGTTCGCCACCGACTGGCTCAGTGAGACCGACGAGTCCCTGGAGCACCAGCTCGGGCACCGGCCGGAAGCCGTGCCCGGCCATGTCACGGCGCAGGTGGTGCCCAGCGGGCCGGGCTTCATCACCGAGAACAACCTGCGGCTGTTCAACACCCTGATCTACTCGGCCCAGCACAAGCTCTCCATCTGCAGCCCCTACTTCGTGCCGGATGACTCGCTGCTCTACGCGGTGACGACGGCGGCGCAGCGCGGCGTCGACGTCGAACTGTTCGTCTCCGAAAAGGGCGACCAGTTCCTGGTCCACCACGCGCAGCAGTCCTACTACCAGGCGCTGCTGGAGGCAGGGGTCAGGATCCACCTCTACAAGGCGCCGTTCGTGCTGCACGCCAAGCACTTCACCGTCGACAACGAGGTGGCCGTGCTGGGGTCGAGCAACATGGACATGCGGTCGTTCTCGCTGAACCTTGAGGTCTCGGTGATGCTGCTGGGGGAGGACATCGTGCAGCGGATCCGCGCCGTCGAGGACACGTACCGCGGAATTTCACGCGAACTGAAGCTGGAGGACTGGCTGCAGCGGCCGCAGCTGGTCAAGTACGTCGACAACGTCGCCCGGCTGACCGCGACCCTGCAGTAGTTCCGCGTCCGGTCAGCCGGCCGGGAACTCCGCTCCGAGCGCGGAGAGGACCCCGAAGGCCTTCGTCCGGATTTCTTCATACTCCTCCTGGGGTGAGGAATCAGCCGTGATGGCCCCGCCGACGCCGAGACCCAGCTCGGCGCCGTGCTCCGTCGATGCCACCACGAGGGTGCGGATTGCCACCGCCAGGTCGGTGGCTCCGCTGAGCGAAAAGTAGCCGATCGCGCCCGAATAGACGCCCCGCGGCGCGGCCTCGAGCCGGTCCAGGATGGCCATGGTGCTGACCTTGGGCGCCCCGGTCATGGACCCGGCCGGGAAGCACGCGGCCACGGCTTCGGCCCGCGGCGTGCCGGGACGCAGCCGCGCGTCGATCGTGCTGACCATCTGGTGCACCGTGGCGTAGCTCTCGATGGCGCAAAGCCGGCTGACCGTGACGGACCCGGGCACGGCGAAGTGGCTCAGGTCGTTGCGCAGCAGGTCCACGATCATGATGTTCTCGGCCCGGTCCTTGGTTGAGGATTCCAGGTCGGCGAGCAGCAGCGCGTCCTGGCCGGGATCGGCGGCGCGGCGGCGGGTGCCCTTGATCGGCTCGGCCCGCATCCCGCCGTCGGCGTCG
Source organism: Arthrobacter sp. Hor0625 (assembly GCF_052567525.1). Classification (NCBI taxonomy): domain Bacteria; kingdom Bacillati; phylum Actinomycetota; class Actinomycetes; order Micrococcales; family Micrococcaceae; genus Arthrobacter; species Arthrobacter sp. Hor0625. The sequence goes on from NZ_CP199586.1 coordinate 1,575,612, forward strand.
ATGCGCAGGAAGCGCTCCGGCGAGGTGCTGGCCACGGTTAGGGCCGGGAAGCGCAGGTAGCTGGCGAATGGCGCCGGGTTGCGCCGGCGCAGCGCCAGATAGGTGGGCCAGGGATCGAGGTCCGCGGCGGTGGCGGCCAGCGACGTCGTGAGGCACACTTCGTAGCTGTTGCCCTCGGCGATCTCGTGCTGCGCGGCCGCGATCTTGGCCTTGTACGCAGCCTCCGTGTCCCTGGCGCCGAAGCGCAGGGCGGCGGCGCCACCGGACGGGGCGAGGACAGACTCTCCCGGCAGGGCCGCGCGGACGACGGCGGCGCGGGCCGCCGCCAGCCAGTCCGCCGCGTCGGGGCCGGCGAGGGCGAGCAGCCACACCGTTCCCTCCCGGTGGTCCAGCACCACGGCGCGGCCGGCGAAGATCAGGCAGGCGTCGTCGGTCGCGGCGGCGACGTCGCTTCCCCCGGTTTCACGCTTGAGTTCGTACCCGAGGTAGCCGAGCCAGCCGAGGACGAACTCGCACGGGTAACCCTCCGGGGCGTCCAGGGCCCGGCTGCCCCAGGCGCCGTCCAGCCAGCGGAAGAACCCGCCTTCCACCCGCACGGCGGCGTGGCCGAGGTCCACCCAGCTCTGCCTGGAGCGGTGCCGGACCGCCTCGCCGAAACTGCCGCCGTCGTCCGCCAGGATGCTGAAACGGCTCCGCTCGGCGGCCTCCGCGCCCCGGGGCCGCGGAGCGGGCGCGCCGCCGAAGGGTCCGGCCTCGGCCAGGGAGGAGTCCAGCCAGACGGCGTGCTTGGAGCCGCCGTAGAGCTCCTCGAAGAGCCGGGCGGCGTCGGGGACCGCCTCAAGCCGCTCGGCGCGCAGCTCCAGCCCGCGGCGGCCCGACAGCTCGGGCGCAAGTGCCGGGGCCAGGGCCGGAACATACTGCAGGGCGCGCAGCACCTGCTCCGGGGCGCTGCCGTCGGCCAGGCTCTGAACCCGCACGTCGGCCCGGGAGGGAACGTCATCGGCGGCCAGCCACGCGTCTTCCTGCCGGGCCCACTGCTCCCAGTAGGGCCGGTAGCTGTCCCCGTCACGGGCGAGGGCCCGGGCCCGGCGGTCCGGGCCGGAGGCGTCGGCCCAGACCACCGCGTCCAGATACGGCGCCGCGGCCGCGGCCCCGGCGCCGACGCCCTCCAGCAGGACGATTTCGGCCGGCTCGGTCCGGCGCGCCGTGCCGTCGCCGTGCCGTTCCCAGTCCCAGCTGACCCACCGGGCGGCTTCGCCGCGGCGCAGCGGGGCGGCGACTGTGGTGGCGTAGCGTTCGATGCCGGCGGCGAGTCCGTCCCAGCCGGGGTAGATGTCCTCGAGATGGAAGAGCGAGACCTTATGGTGTTCCCGGAGCCGGGCCGCGAGCTCGATTGCCAGGGTGGTCTTGCCGGCCCCGGAGCGTCCGTCGATGGCGATGATGACGGGTGCTGGGCTCATGAACTAGAGCGTACCCGCCGCCTGGGGCAGGACGCTGCGGACGTGCGCCAGAATGCCCGGGACTGCGGCGTGGATCAGGTCCCAGGTCGACTCGAAATCGGCGTGGCCGCCGTACCACGGGTCCTCGATCCCCTGGTCCAGCGGGTCCCTGCCGGCGACGGCGGGGTCGAAGCTGCGCAGCATCCGGATGTTGCCCAGCGCGGCCTCGTCCGGTGCCGCCTGGCGGAGCCAGCCGTAGTGGTCGACGTCGAGCGCCAGGATCAGCTCCCGCGTACGGAACCACTCGTGGCGCCATTCGCGGGCCACATGCGATGCGGAGGAGATGTTGTGGGCGGCGAGGATGCGGGCGGCCCGGGGGTCGATAGGGCGTCCGGCCTCATAGTCGGTGATCCCTGCGGAATCCACCGTGACGCCGGGCAACCGGGCCGCGGCAACGGCCTCCGCGAGCATCAATTCGGCCATCGGCGACCGGCAGATATTTCCGGTGCAGACCGCGATGATCCGGTATTGGCTCGACGATGAGTTCATGCCTAAGTCTGGCCGATCCAGACCCCTCTTGGCTACTCGCATGCCGGGATATGTGACAAATATGTCAATCAATATTCGTTACTTGTCACGGGGCTCCGGGCTCGCAGGGCTTTGCGGAGCAGGCCCTTCAGCTGGCCGACCTCGGCGGCGCTGAGGGCGGCGAGGGCCTCGGCCTCCGCCGCTTTGGCCGCTGCTTCGGCCCGCCGGAAAAGCGCTGCACCCTCGGCGGTGGCGGAGACGATCTTGGCCCGGCGGTCCTGCCTTCCGGGGGCGCGCACCACCAGGCCGCGCTTCTCCAGTTCGTCGATCAGGGCAACGATCTGGCTGGGATCGAGGCTGAGGAACTCCGCCATCTCGCGCTGGGTGGGCTCCAGGTTGCTGGTGGCCAGGGCCAGCACCGAGTAGGAGCGCTCCTTGAGGCCGAACCCGGCCAGCGCGCGGTTGTTCAGCACCGAACCCGCGGCGTGCAGCTTGGCCAGCAGGAAACCGGCGTCGGCGCTGATCGACGCGGCCTCGAGCTTGTCCGCCGGGTTGCTGCCCGCGTCGGCCCCGGTCTCGATGGTCATGCGCGCTCCAATAGTCAAAAAAGTAAATCGTTGACATTTTCAATCATCCATACTTTCATGGATTCAGATCAGCATGCCATGCCGGTGGGCGGGATGCACAGCTAGCGAAGGAGCAGCGATGAGCCTGGCAGGAAAAGTAGCAATCGTCACGGGAAGCGGCCGCGGCCTCGGGCTGGCGTACGCCCGGGAGCTGGCACGCCAGGGTGCGGCCGTCATCGTGAACGACGTCGATGACGCCGTCGCGGACGAGGCGGTCCGCACCATCCAGGCCGACGGCGGCCGCGCGGCCGCCGTCGTCGCCCCGGTGGGAAGCTCCGAGGTCGCCCGGCAGCTGGTTGAGGCCGCCGTGGCGGAATTCGGTGGACTGGACATCCTGGTCACCAACGCGGGCATCCTGCGGGACAAGAGCCTGCTGAAGATGACGGACGAGGACTTCGACGCCGTCATCAACGTCCACCTGCGCGGTACCTTCACCTGTGCCCGCGAAGCCTTCGGCTACTTCAAGGAGCACGGGGTCGCGGGCCGCATCATCACCATCGGCTCACCGACCGGCCAGCGCGGCAACTTCGGCCAGACCAACTACGCCGCCGCCAAGGCCGGAATCGTCGGCATGGTCCGCACCTGGGCACTGGAAATGAAGAAGGCGGGCGTCACCGCCAACGCGGTGATCCCGGTCGCTGCCACCGCCATGACCAAGACCGTTCCCTACTTCCAGAAGGCCGTCGCAGCGGACGAACGCGGCGAAGCAATGCCGGCCTTCTTCCGCCACGACCTCGGCTTTGGCACCGCCGACGACGTCGCCGGGCTGGTCGCCTTCCTGGCCTCCGACGCTGCGGCCGGGGTCACCGGCCAGGCCATTGGCGCCGGCGGGGACCGGTTGCAGCTGTGGACCCACCCCGAGGCTGCCGCCACCGAGTACCGCGAGGGCGGCTGGGGGTACCAGGACCTCGTGGACAACTTCGGCGCACTCTTCGGCGACAAGCTGCAGAGCGTGGGCGAGGAGTTTCTGCCGTTGCCGGAGGACCTGCAGCCGGAACCGGCCGAGGCCCGCTGAGATGGCCGCCGGCCGCTACGAACTCGGCATCGATGCCGCCTCGCTCGACGCGGTCGACATGCATGTCCACCTCGAGGTGGACAGCTGCGGCCACGGCTCGCTGCCCGACGCCCTGACCGAGGCCTCCGCCAAGTACTTCAAGGCCGAGGAGCGGACCCCCTCGCTGGACCGGATCGCTGAGGTCTACCGCGAACTGAACATGGCCGCCGTCGTCTTCACCGTGGACGCCCGCACCCAGCTCAAGCACGAACCCAACAGCATCCCGGAGCTGATCGCCGGGGCGGCGCGGAACAACGACGTGCTGATCCCGTTCGGCAGCGTCGATCCGCGCACCGGCACCGAGGCCATCCAGGGCGCCAAACACCAGGCGGTGGACCTGGGTGTCCGCGGCTTCAAGTTCCACCCCAGCCTGCAGGGGTTCGACCCCTCCAATGAGCAGTTCTACCCGCTCTGGGAGGTCCTGCAGGAACTCGGGCTGCCGGCGATCTTCCACACCGGCCAGAACGGCATGGGCGCCGGACTGCCCGGCGGATACGGCATCAAACTCGCCTATTCCAACCCGTTGCTCCTCGACGCCGTGGCCGCGGACTTCCCCGAACTGCAGATCATCATGGCCCACCCCTCGGTGCCGTGGCAGGACGAGGCGAACTCGATCGCCACCCACAAGGCCAACGTGTTCATCGACCTCTCCGGCTGGTCCCCCAAGTACTTCCCGGAATCGCTCGTGAAGATGGCCAACTCGGTGCTGCAGGACAAGGTGCTGTTCGGCACCGACTTCCCGCTGATCACCCCGCAGAAATGGCTGGGGGCCTTCGCGGACCTGCCGCTCAAGGACGAGGTCCGGCCGAAGATCCTCAAGGACAACGCCGTCCGCCTGCTCGGGCTCGGTGGTTGAGATGGGCGTGCAAACCGTTGCCCGGGAGCGGCTCTACGGCGTCTGCGACTACTACGACGCCGAGTCCCTGCTCACCGACGCCGAGCGGCGCGTGCTGGGCCGCCTGCGTGCCTTCCTTGACGAACAGGCCCGGCCGCTGCTGGCCGACTACTGGGAACGCGGCGAGTTCCCGGACCAGCTGGCACGGCCGCTGGTCGACCTGGACCTGATGGAACCGGCGGACCTGGCTGGAACCTCCGGGCCGGACCGGGCCCCGGCCCGCGGCATCTACCACGGGTTCCGGACCTTTGAACTGGCCCGGACCGACGGCTCGCTGGCCACGTACTACACAGCGCAGGCCGGGCTGTTCCGGACCGCCATCCGGGTCGGCGCCTCGGCGGAGCAGCAGGCCCGCTGGATGCCGCAGGTCATCGACTTCTCGCTCAAGGGCGTCTTCTCGCTGACCGAACCGGACCACGGCTCCGACATCGCCGGCGGACTCTCCACGAGCGCCCGGCGCGACGGCAGGGACTGGATCCTCGACGGCGCCAAGCGCTGGATCGGGGGAGCGGCCACCGCCGACGTCCTGGCGGTGTTCGCCCGCGACGAGGCCGACGGGCAGGTCAAGGGCTTCCTCGTGGACCGTGAAGCCGCAGGCGTGACCGTGCAGAAGATCCACGGCAAGACAGCGCTGCGCATGATGCAGAACGCGCACATCACCCTCGAGCAGGTCCGGGTTCCGGACGCCATGCGGCTGCACAACGTCAACTCCTTCCGGGACGTGGCCGCCATGCTGCGGGCGATGCGTTCAGACGTTGCCTGGATCGCGACCGGCATGGCCGCCGGCGCGTTCGAGGCCGCGCTCCGCTACGTGACGGAGCGGCAGCAGTTCGGCCGGCCGGTCGGTTCCTTCCAGCTCGTCCAGGAAAAGCTCGCCCGGATGCTCGGCAACGTCACGGCTTCCTTGTCACTTGTGGTCCGGCTGACCGAACAGCAGGACAAGGGCATTTACCGCGACCAGGACTCGGCGCTGGCCAAAATGCAGACCGCGCTCCTGATGCGCGAGACGGTGGCGCTGGCCAGGGAGGTGGCGGGCGGCAACGGCATCACGCTCGAATCCGACGTCGCCCGCTTCCACGCCGACGCGGAGGCCGTCTATTCCTACGAGGGCACCCATGAAATCAACGCCTTGATCGTCGGCCGCGCGCTCACCGGCGAAAGCGCCTTTACCCGCTAACCACCCCACCCATTCCAGGAGGCCCCCATGCCCAATCTCGTCGTCGACTTCGATAAACTCCTCACTCTCGCCGGCACCGACCTCGGCGCCACCGACTACCGCGAAATCACCCAGGAACAGATCAACAAGTTCGCCGACGCCACCGGCGATGACCAGTGGATCCACGTCGATCCCGAACGCGCCAAGGAGGGCCCGTTCGGCGCCCCGATCGCGCACGGCTTCCTGACCCTCTCGCTCATCATCCCGTTCTGGGGCGAACTGTTCGACGTCGAGGGCGTCACCACCAAGGTCAACTACGGCCTGGACAAGGTCCGCTTCACCGCCCCGGTCAAGGTCGGCTCGCGGATCCGGATGCGCGCCACGATCGCCGAGGTCACCGAGGTCAAGGGCGGGGCCCAGATCAAGGTCTCCAACACCACCGAGATCGAGGGCCAGGACCGTCCCGCCGTCGTCGCCGAGTTCCTCGCCCGCTTCTACAAGTAAGCGCAGCGACCGGGGTCTGTCCTGCCCCGGCCGGCACCGCAGGCGTACCGTCTCTGTAGAAAGGAAATGCCGTGGAGAATTTTGGCATCGGCTCGTGGCTGCAACGGCGCAGACCGAAGTCGGGCGCGAAAGCCGCCGTCATCGCCGGCCCGCGCGAACTTAGCTATGAGGAGCTGGCCCTGCGCTCCGCCCGGCTCGCGAACGCCTTCACCGCCCGGGGGGTGGGAAAGGGCGACAGGGTGGCCTACCTCGGAGAGAACGATCCTTCTTTCCTGGAGACCCTGTTCGCCGCGGGCCTGGTCGGTGCGGTGTTCGTTCCGCTCAACACCCGGCTGGCGCCGCCGGAAATCCGGTTCCAGCTCCAGGACAGCGGTGCCGTGCTGCTGGTCCACGCAGCCGCCCTGGCCGCGCTCGCGGAGCGCGGCTCCGCGGAGACGGCGGTGCGGGCCCGCTTCGTCGTCGACGACGGCGCCGCGGCCGGCGCGGCCGACGGCGCGGCGGAGGACTACGAAGCCGTGCTGGGGTCGGGGGCGGACACCGCGCCCGACGTGCCGGTGGGTCTCGACGACGGCGCCATGATCCTCTACACCTCGGGCACCACCGGAAGCCCCAAGGGCGCGCTGCTGACCCACGGCAACATCACCTGGAACTGCGTCAACGTGCTGGTGGACTTCGATTTCGCCGCTACCGATGTGGCGCTGATGATCTCGCCGATGTTCCACGTCGCGTCGCTGGACATGGGTGTCCTGCCCACCCTCCTGAAGGGCGGCACCGTGGTGCTGGAAGCCCGGTTCGATCCGCGCAGGACGCTGGAGCTGATCCAGCAGCACCGCGCCACGACCATCAGCGGGGTTCCCACCACCTACCAGATGCTGTGCGAGCACCCCGACTGGGACGCCACGGACCTCAGCTCGCTGAACAAGCTGACCTGCGGCGGGTCCGCGGTGCCGATGCGGGTATTGGAGGCCTACGAACGCCGCGGCCTGCGCTTCTCCAACGGCTACGGCATGACCGAGACCGCGCCGGGGGCCACCAGCCTGCCCGCCGCGCGTTCCAGGGACAAGGCCGGCTCGTCCGGGCTGCCGCACTTCTTCACGGAGGTCCGGGTGGCCGACCCCCTGGACCCGGAGGCCGGTCCCGCCGCGCCGGGGACCGTGGGGGAAATCCAGGTCAAGGGCCCCAACGTCATCCGCGAGTACTGGAACCGTCCCGAGGCGACGGCCGAGTCCTACACCCCGGATGGCTGGTTCAAGTCCGGCGACATGGGCTACACGGACCCGGAAGGCTTCGTGTTCATCTCGGACCGGCTCAAGGACATGATCATCTCCGGCGGCGAAAACATCTACCCCGCCGAAGTGGAGCAGGCGATTGCCGAGCTCGACGCCGTCGGAAGCGTCGCGGTGATCGGGGTGCCGGACGAGAAATGGGGAGAGGTCCCGCGCGCCGTCGTGCTGCTGCGCGACGGCGCCCGGCTCACCGAAGAGCAGCTGCGCGCCCACCTGGATGGAAAGCTGGCCCGATACAAGATCCCAAAATCCGTCGTGTTCGTCGACGACATGCCCCGGACCGCCAGCGGGAAGATCCGCAAGGCCGAGCTGCGGAAACTGACCCGCACGAGCGGGCAGCCCCAGTAGCGCGAACGTACACTTCGCGCCCGCGGGGTGGCGCGAACGTACACTTCGCGCCCTGCGGGGCGTCGCGAACGTACACTTCGCGCCCTGCGGGGTGGCGCGAACGTACACTTCGCGCCCCGCGGGGCCGGCCGCGACGGCTAGTGGATGAGCGCCAGCAGCACGCCGACAGCCATGAACAGCACGCCGAAGGTCCGGTTCAGGATCCGCTGCCCGCGGGCGTCGTGGGTGAACCGCTGGAAAGTGGTGGCCGCCGCCGCAAAGAAGAACCACATGACCAGGATGTCGATCACGATCACCGTGGCAGAGAGCACGAGGTACTGCGGCAGCAGCGGCTGATCGGGGCGGATGAACTGCGGCATGAAGGCCAGGAAGAAGACGATCGCCTTCGGGTTGAGCAGGTTCACCCACAGGCCCCGGCGGAACATGGAGAAGGCCGGCTCGTTGCGAAGCGCTGCCGCCTTCTCCTGGTCCAGGTCCGGCTTGTGCCGGAACTGGACGATGCCGAGATAGACCAGGTACGCGGCACCGGCATACCGGATGACGTTGAAGGCCACCGGCGAGCTGGCCACCAGCACCCCGACGCCGAGGGCCACGATCAGGATGTGCACCACGAGGGCCGCCTGCTGGCCGAGGATGCCCCAAATGGAGCGCCGGAAGCCCGAATTCAGGGAGTTGCTCATGGTGTTGATGGCGCCTGCGCCGGGCGTGAAGCTGATCAGGACGCCGGCGCCGACCAGGGCCAGCCAAAGGGAGATTTGCACCTTTCAAGTTTACGGTTCCCGGCGTGCCTCCTCCGCTAGATGACGCGGGCGGCGGGCCCCCTCAGCCCTGCCGGAGGCCGTAACTGAGGATCATGTTGCCTTTGCTGGTCTGCTCCGAGGACTGCAGTTCAAGCCGGGTGAGCGGATCGCCGTCGTTGAACAGCCGCCGGCCGCTGCCCGCGATGACCGGGTGGACAATCAGCGTCAGGCTGTCCAGCAACCCGGCGAAGAGCAGTTGGCGGACGAGGGAGATGCTGCTGAAGACGCCGATGTCGCCGCCGTCGCCCTGTTTCAGGTCCGCGACGAACTCCTCCAGGGAACCCGGGATCAACTGCGCGTTCTGCCAGGCGAGGACCCCGGTGAGGGTCCGCGATGCCACGTACTTGGGCAGCGGGTTGATGAACCCGGCAAAGTCGTCATCGACCTGGGCATTCGGCCAGTATTCGGACCATTGCTGGTAGCCGACGCGGCCCAGGATACCGGCGTCGATCCGGCCCATCATTGCGCCCATCCCGGCGCCGAGTTCCTCATCGAAGCTGTCGAACTGCCACTTGAACGGGTCTTCCACCACCCCGTCCACGGAACTGAACAGGCCGGCCGTCACTTTACGCATGGGTGCTCCTCGCTGCTGGGTCGTTGAGTGCACCCTAGCGGCAGGAGCGGGGGCCCGGAAAGGCCTGCGCGGGACGCGGGTGCCGGCGGTTCGGCTCAGGCCCGGGCGATCACCTCGCCGTTCGGAATCAGGAACCAGCCGTCCTCCGTGGAGCCCCAGCGGTGCCAGCCGGCAGAGATCCGGGCCAGGTCCGCCGGGGTGGCGAACCCGTACTCGAGCGCCTGCTCCGCGAAGGCCGAATGCAGCACCCGCTCGCCCCACACCCGGGCCTGCCAGCGCCGCAGCTGGCCGGTGGCGTAGAGCCAGTTGCTGCTCGACGGCGCGACGTCGGTGAAACCCGCGGCCTGCGCCCAGGACACCAGCCGCCGGCCGGCGTCGGGCTCCGCGCCGTTCCGGCGGGCGATGCGCTGGTAGAGCTCCATCCACTCGTCCAGTTCCGGCAGCGCAGGGTACCAGCTCATCCCGTGGAAGTCGGCGTCGCGGACGGCCACGATCCCGCCGGCCCGGGCCACCCGGCGCATCTCCCGGAGCGCGGCCACCGGGTCGGTGAGGTGCTGCAGCACCTGGTGCGCGTGCACGACGTCGAACGTCTCGTTCGGGAAGTCCAGGTCGTAGAGGTTGCCGGCGGCGAAGCGGACGTTGGGCACTCCGCGCTCGGCGGCCAGGGCGCTGGCCTGCGCGATGACGTCGGGGGCGCGGTCGACGCCGGTGACCTCGCCGGGAGCGACCAGGACGGCGAAATCGCACGTGATACTGCCGGGGCCGCAGCCGACGTCGAGCACCGACACCCCGGGCGTCAGGTGCGGCAGGACGAACGCCGCGGAGTTCTGCGCCGTCCGGGAGGCGTGCGCGCGGACCACGGATTCGTGATGGCCGTGGGTGTAGACATCGTCGGGCTGCTGGGCGCTCATAGGCAAACGCTACGCCTGCGGCCCGGGGATCGGGGCGAACCCGGTTGCAGCAATTGCCCGTGGTCCGGGACGGCCGGCCAGCGAGGGACGGCCGGCTAGGGCGGCCGGCTAGCGCGGGTCGGCGGGGCCCGCGGGGGCGGCGGCTTCCTCGCCGGCGCGGACGGTGGCCTCGATCATGGCGGTCATGAAGCGGGTGGCCACCTCCAGCTCCTCCGGGGTGAAGGACTCCAGGGCGGCCGCCATGTGGCGGGCGAGCGGCAGGAACATCGCGCCGCCGTCGCGGTAGGCCTTGGGGGTCATCCGGAGCTGGACCTGCCGGCGGTCAGCGCCCTGCCGTTCCCGGACCACGTGCCCGGACTTGTCCAGCCGGTCGATCAGGGCCGTCGTGGCGGGCGAGCTCAGGTGCAGTTCGCGGCGCAGCACCCCCGGGGTGACCACCTGGTTCCGCGCGGTGTGCTGCATGATCACGGACAAGGCGTTCAGGTCCGTCCGGTGCATGTCGTTCCGGCCGCCGGCGGCATCCACATAACGGTTCGCCTCAAGGCTGAACTCCTGGAGCAGGTGCACCAGCGGCGGACCGTCGACGTCGGGACGCCCCGGTATCTCAGTTGCCATTGCACCCATCCCTCTCCCGCTGCTGCCGCCGCGCGGCCTGCGCCAAGCGCCCTCCGGAGTTTACTCCAGCGCCGCAGCAACAAATCTTACTAGCCAGGCACTTATATCGATCATGGAGATAATCTATGATTTACTAAAGTCTACTCCGCCCAGCCGACCCGAGAAGGACGCCATGAAGAGCAGCAGGCAAAACAGCACCCGAGTCCCGTTCTGGCTGCGATGGCTGGTTCCCGCCGTGCTGGTGGTTGCGTGGCTTGCCATTGCCGGGATCGGCGGACCCACGTTCGGACGGCTGAGCGAGGTCTCCTCCAATGACCAGGCCTCGTTCCTGCCGGCGGGCGCCGAAGCCACAGAGGCCAGGGACTGGCAGGCCAAGTTCCGTGACTCAAAGGAAATCCCTGCGGTCATCGTGATCGAAAACGATGCTGCGTTCACCCGGGCCCAGCTCGGCGAGGCCGCAGCGCTCAAGGGCAAGCTCGAGGAGCTGCAGGCCGGCAGTGCCGTGATCGGCCCCATTCCCTCCGAGGATGCCAAGGCCGTGCAGTTCGTGGTGCCCATCGCCTCCTCCGACGAGGTTAAAGAGGTGGTGAAGGAACTCCGGGACGAGGTGGCGGCCTCCGCGCCGGAGGGCATGCGCACATACGTCACCGGCCCGGCCGGACTGACCGCCGACCTCGTCAGCGCCTTCGGGGGCATTGACGGCATCCTGTTGCTGGTGGCGCTGGCTGCGGTCTTCGTGATCCTGCTGGTGGTCTATCGCTCGCTACTGCTCCCGATCGCGGTGCTGTTCACCTCGGTCTTCGCACTCTGCGCGGCGATCCTGCTGGTCTTCGGGATGGCGAAGCTGGGCTGGATCCAGCTCAACGGCCAAAGCCAGGGCATCCTCTCGATCCTGGTCATCGGCGCCGCCACCGACTACGCCCTCCTCTACGTGGCCCGCTTCCGTGAGGCCCTGACCCACACCACGAATCGCACCGCCGCGGCCCTGACCGCGTGGAAGGCCGCCTGGGAGCCGATCCTCGCCTCCGGCGCCACGGTCATCATCGCGCTGCTGTGCCTGCTCTTCTCCGACCTGAACTCCAACAAGGCCCTGGGCCCGGTGGCTGCGGCAGGGATCCTCTGCAGCCTCTTCGCGGCCCTGACCCTGCTGCCGGCCATGATGGCGTTGCTGGGCCGCACCGCCTTCTGGCCGTTCCGCCCCAAGCTGCTCCCGGAGACCGAGCGCGAGCCGGAACTTGTCACCGGCCTCGAGGGGCAGAAGGGCATCTGGCGCGCCACCGGGTCCCTGGTGTCCCGCCGGCCCCGCACCGTCTGGGTGGCCTCCGTCCTGCTGCTCCTGGTGGCTTCCGCCGGCGTGCTCCAGCTGAAGGCCAACGGCGTGCCGCAGACCGACGTCATCCTCGCCGCCTCGAACGCGGTGGACGGCCAGGACGCCCTGGCCAGGCACTTCGACGCCGGCTCGGGCAGCCCCGCCGTGGTCGTCGCCGAGGAAGCGAAGGCCCAGGAGGTTCTGGAGAAGGTCAAGGCGACCGACGGCGTCGGCGACGCCTACCTGCTGGCCGAAGGCAACGTGCCCATCGTTCCGGGTGCCCCCGGTGCACCGGGCGCCCCGCCCGCCACGCCGGCGGTCCGCGACGGCAAGGTGCTGATCAACGCCACCCTGAACTTCGCCGCCGACTCCAACGAGGCCGAGAACGTAGTGGTCAGCCTCCGCCAGGACCTGAAGGAGATCGACGGCGGAGCCTTGGTCGGCGGGGTGACCGCCACCGCCCTGGACACCAACACCACCGCCCAGCGCGACCTGGTCACCATCATCCCGGTGGTGCTCGCGGTCATCCTGATCATCCTGATGCTGCTGCTGCGCTCGGTGCTGGCCCCGGTCCTGCTGGTCGCCTCCGTGGTGCTGTCCTACGGCGCCGCGATGGGCGTCTCCGCCGTCGTGTTCAACAACGTCTTCGGTTTCCCGGGAGCGGACGCCACGGTTCCGCTCTTCGGGTTCGTCTTCCTGGTCGCCCTCGGCGTGGACTACAACATCTTCCTGATGAGCCGGGTGCGCGAGGAATCCCTCAAGCACGGCACCCGCCCGGGCATCCTGCGCGGGCTGGGCGTCACCGGCGGGGTCATCACCTCCGCCGGGGTGGTTCTGGCCGCAACGTTCGCTGCCCTGGGCGTCATCCCCATCATGTTCCTGGTCCAACTGGCGTTCATTGTCGCCTTCGGCGTGCTGCTGGATACCGTCCTGGTCCGGTCGCTGCTGGTCCCGGCCCTCGCCTACGACATCGGCCCGCGGATCTGGTGGCCGAGCAAGCTGGGCAGGCCGTCGGCCGACGCGGCCGGCCGCGCGGCTCCCGCCCCGGAACCGGAGTCTGCCGACGCCGGCGTCCGCTAGGCGGATCCCCGGCCGGGCCCCGGTCCGCAGCCGCCGTCACCGTCCCTGGTCCCCCCACCAGGCGACGGTGGCGGCGGCTGCTTCCTTAAGCGGGGTGGGCGTCAGGCCCAGCGCCGCCTCGCTGGCTCCGGAATCCATCACGAACGGACGCTCGAACTGGTACAGCATTTCGGTGAGCTCCCGCATCTGTGGCAGCAGGGCACCCATGATGCGCAGCGCGGCGCCCGGGAGGGCCGCGACCTTGGGGGAGCCGGCCCCGGCGGCGGCCGCGAACGCCGCGGCCAGCTGGCGCTGGCTCAGCGCCGGGCCCGTCGGAGCGTGCCAGACCCGGTTCCATAGCGCGGGGTCCGCTGCCGCGGCGATCATGGCAGCGGCCAGGTCAGGCACATAGGTGAACGAATGGGGCTGGTCCGGGCTGCCCAGAACCCTCAGGGTCTTGCCGGCGAGGACGGGCTTCAGCATCCGTTCACCGGCGTGCGCGCCGAGGACCCGCGGGCCGTAGAAGTCGCTGGCCACCACGCTGACGGTGTCCGCCGCGCTTGCCGCCCGCGCCGCCAGCAGTGCGGTGCGGATACCGCGCTTGCCGCCGGACGCCTCCCGGGGGCTGTCCTCGCGCATAGTCTGCTCCGGCGCGCTGTAGGAATAAAGACTTTCCGGAAACACGACGACGGCGCCCGCGTCGGCGGCGGCCGCCATCACCGCCTGTTCGGCGGCGGGCAGCTCCCGGCCCCACGATGCGGCGGTGTACCGGGAGCCGTGGATGCAGTGGAAGACGGCCCTGGCACCCTGGAAAAGCTGTCCAAGGTGCGCCGGGTCGGAGACGTCGACGGCGATCCGCTCGATCAGGGGATGGGCCGGGCCGCTGCCGGAGCGGGTAAGTACTTTCACGCGGTGGCCCGCGGCGGCGAGCTGTTCGGCGACGGTCCAGCCGACCGGGCCGGCTCCGGTGGCGACGTACAGGGCTGCGGCCGGGGTGGCCGGAACTTCGGGGGAAGGCATGGGAGTTTTCTCGCTTCGCTGTGGGGAGGGGCTGGTGCCCGATCAGGTTCAGATGAGAGAGCAGTGCTCTCAAAACAAGAATGCCCGCCTTGGCGCCGAAAAGCAAGAGCAGTGCTCACATTTGTTGCTGATGCTCTTTTCTGTGCCAAGCTAGGGGGCATGCCCAGCCGTGACGCCGCCCCTGCGAAGCCCCCGACGCCCCGCGCCCGCGCGCGGGCGCGGACCATCGAGGACATCATCCGCATCGGCCGGCAGCATCTTGCCGAGCACGGGGCGGCCGCACTGTCGCTGCGTGCCGTCGCGCGCGACCTCGGCGTTGTTTCCTCCGCCGTCTACCGGTATGTGGAGAGCCGCGAGGAGCTGCTGACGCTGCTTTTGGTCGACGCCTATAACGAGCTCGGCGATGCGGTGGACGCGGCCGTCGCCGCCCGGCCTGAGGGTGACTTCGCGGGAAGGTTCGCGGCTCTCGGCACGGCCGTGCGCGACTGGGCGCTGCGGGAACCGGCCAGTTACGCGCTGCTGTTCGGCAGTCCGGTCCCCGGTTACCAGGCCCCGGCCGAGCGGACGACGGCGCCCGGGACGCGCGTGATTGTCGCGCTGGTCCGGATCATCGACGGTGCCTGGCAGGCCGGCGAACCCGCCTTCGACCTGTCCCTCCCGGACTCCACCCTGCTGGCTGAGCCGCTCGCCGCCGATCTGGCGAAAATCCGGGCGGAGATGGGCCTCGCGGCACCCGACGCTGTGCTGGCCCGCGGCACCCTGGTCTGGACGGCGCTCTTCGGTGCGATCAGCTTCGAGGTCTTCGGCCAGTACGGCCAGGGGACCTTTGCGGCACGGGACGAGCTGTTCGCACATCATCTGGGAGCCCTCGCCGGCCTGGCCGGGCTGCGCTCCGGGGGCGGCGGCAGCGGCCGGCCGGACCGGCCGGGTGCGCCCCTGTCGCCGCCCGGCGGCGGTCGATAGACTGCCCCTGCGCCCGTGCGGGCGCCCACGCCTGCAGGAAGGATCCAAACATGTCTGAACACAGTGAGTTTGATCGAGCGGCAGCAGAGAAGCAGCACGGCTCCGCCCGGGTTCCGGCCGGCGCCGAGGAAGCGGGGCTTGAGGCCGATGCCGGCCAGTACGTCGAAGGCGACTACGGCGACGCCGGCGTGGCCGGCGAAAACCCGGCGGGTGCCCCGGAGGGTGAATACGCCGAAGGGGACTACGGTGCGGCCGGGGTGGCCACGGGTTCGACCGTAGGAACCGAAGAGGGGGACTACCCCGAAGGGGACTATGGCGCCGCGGGAACCACGGCACCCGACGCCCTCGCCGGCGAGGAAGGCGAATACCCCGAGGGTGACTACGGCGCCGCCGGCGCGGCCGGTGACCGGCGGACGTCCCACACTGCCCGGGACGCCGCGGACGAGGACGACGCAGGGCGGGACGGTACCGTCCGGGACGACGCGGGCCGCGAAGGTCGCTAGCTCCTCCGGAAGATATACGGGGCCCGTTCTCGGACAGCGAAACCACCCGAGGGGCTGCCTGCGGGCTGCCGGAAACGCGCGCCTTTGCGCGGGTTTCCGGCGGCCCGCGGGCCGGCGGGTATCCGGCGGTGATCACCCCCGAAGCAAAGTTGAGTCTGGTTGACTCAACTTCGGATTGACATCCCGGCGGGGCTGAGTAAAGTTGAGTGCAGAGCGCTCAATCAGTGGGCGCGCCTCGTCTCGACGGGCTCGGACTGCGGGAATTTCCCCCGCCAGCGGGCGTCCGGCCGAGTGCCGGGGCCAGTCAGTTTCCAAGGAAAGAAGGAAGCACCACATGTCACGTGCAGTAGGTATCGACCTCGGAACCACCAACTCCGTCGTCTCCGTTCTCGAAGGTGGCGAGCCCACCGTTATTGCCAACGCCGAGGGTGGCCGCACCACGCCGTCGGTTGTTGCTTTCTCCAAGTCCGGCGAGGTTCTGGTCGGCGAGATCGCCAAGCGCCAGGCCGTCAACAACATCGACCGCACCATCGCGTCGGTCAAGCGCCACATGGGCACCGACTGGAATGTCGCGATCGACGACAAGAAGTACACCGCGCAGGAAATCTCCGCGCGCATCCTGATGAAGCTCAAGAACGACGCCGAGTCCTACCTCGGGGAGAAGGTCACGGACGCCGTCATCACGGTGCCCGCCTACTTCAACGACGCCGAGCGCCAGGCCACTAAGGAAGCCGGCGAAATCGCGGGCCTGAAGGTGCTGCGCATCGTCAACGAGCCCACCGCCGCGGCCCTGGCCTACGGCCTCGACAAGGGCAAGGAAGACGAACTCATCCTCGTCTTCGACCTCGGCGGCGGAACCTTCGACGTCTCCCTGCTGGAAGTCGGCAAGGACGAAGACGACTTCTCCACCATCCAGGTCCGCGCGACCGCCGGTGACAACCGCCTCGGCGGCGACGACTGGGACCAGCGCGTCGTGGATTACCTGCTGAACCAGCTCAAGGTCAAGGGCATCGACCTGTCCAAGGACAAGATCGCCCTGCAGCGCCTGCGGGAAGCCGCGGAGCAGGCAAAGAAGGAACTCTCCTCCTCCTCCAGCACCAACGTCTCGCTCCAGTACCTCTCCGTCACCCCCGACGGCCCGGTCCACCTGGACGAGCAGCTGACCCGCGCCAAGTTCCAGGACCTCACCAAGGACCTGCTCGAGCGCACCAAGAAGCCGTTCCACGACGTCATCAAGGAAGCCGGGATCAAGCTTTCCGACATCGACCACATCGTGCTGGTCGGCGGTTCCACCCGTATGCCCGCCGTCTCTGAGCTGGTCAAGGAACTCGCCGGCGGCAAGGAGCCCAACAAGGGCGTCAACCCGGATGAGGTCGTCGCCGTCGGCGCCGCCCTGCAGGCAGGTGTCCTCAAGGGCGAGCGCAAGGACGTGCTGCTGATCGACGTCACCCCGCTGTCCCTGGGCATCGAGACCAAGGGCGGTGTCATGACGCACCTGATCGAGCGCAACACGGCCATCCCCACCAAGCGCAGCGAGACCTTCACCACGGCCGACGACAACCAGCCGTCCGTGGCGATCCAGGTCTTCCAGGGCGAACGCGAGTTCACCCGCGACAACAAGCCGCTGGGCACCTTCGAACTGACCGGCATCGCCCCCGCCCCGCGCGGCGTGCCGCAGGTCGAGGTCACCTTCGACATCGACGCGAACGGCATTGTGCACGTCTCCGCGAAGGACAAGGGCACCGGCAAGGAACAGTCGATGACCATCACGGGCGGCTCCAGCCTCTCGAAGGAAGACATCGACCGCATGGTCCGCGACGCCGAGGAGCACGCAGCGGAGGACAAGGCCCGCCGCGAGGCGACCGACACCCGCAACACCGCCGAGCAGCTCGCCTACTCCGTGGACAAGCTGATCGCCGACAACGCGGACAAGCTGCCCGAAGAGGTCAAGACCGAGGTCCAGGCCGACGTCGACGAGCTCAAGAAGGCACTGGAAGGCACGGATGACGCCGCCGTGAAGAGCGCGTTTGAGAAGCTGCAGGCTTCGCAGACCAAGCTCGGCGAGGCCATCTACGCCCAGCCCGGTTCCCCCGACGGCGCCGCCGGTGCCCAGGGTGCCCCGGCCGGCGAGCAGGGTGCAGCCGACGAGGACATCGTCGACGCCGAGATCGTTGACGAAGACGAGAAGAAGTAGCCATGCCGCACCACGGTAACGAAGAAGAGCACGGCGCTTCCGGGGACCGTCGCGACGCCGAGCAGCGGGACGAGAACCAGAAGCCGGTCATCCACGACAACCGCAAGGTTGACCCGAAAACCGGCCAGGCCCGTCATCCCGACCAGGAGCGCGCCGCTGCCGGGGAGCCCGAGGGCGGGGACGCACTGTCCCAGGCCGAGGACATCCTCAACAGCGTCGACGTTCCGGCCGCGGAGTCCGTCGCCCAGGGCGTCGACGCAGCGGAGGCGGAGGAGCTGAAGAACGACCTCCGCCGCCTGCAGGCCGAGTACGTCAACTACCGGAAGCGCGTCGAGCGCGACCGCGCCGTGGCAGGGGAGATGGCCGTCATCGGCGTCCTGAACGCCCTGCTTCCGGTGCTGGACGACGTCGACGCCGCCCGGCAGCACGGCGACCTCGCCGACGGGCCGTTCGCCGCGATCGCCACGAAGCTGGAGACCGCGCTGAAGACCTACGGTCTGGTGCGCATCGATGAGACCGGAGTGGAGTTCGATCCCACGATCCACGAGGCACTCATCCAGCAGCCCGGCGCCGACGTCGAAACCGACACGGTCAGCCAGGTCCTCCGCTCGGGCTACCGGTCCGGCGAACGGGTCCTGCGCGCGGCCCAAGTGATCGTTTCGGTCCCTGCGTAGCAACACCCCATCGAGATGACAGTTCGCGCCGGTGTTTCCCGGAAACATTGGCGTGAACTGTCATCTCGGCACTCAGATTTGAAAGGAAACGCCATTGGCTAGCCAGGACTGGGTCGACAAGGACTTTTACAAGATCCTTGGTGTCGCCAAGGACGCTTCCGACGCCGATATTAAGAAGGCTTACCGGAAGCTTGCGCGGCAGCACCATCCGGACACCAACGCCGGTGACACCGCGTCGGAGAAGAAGTTTAAGGACATTTCCGAGGCCTACTCGGTGCTCTCCGATCCCGACGAGCGACAGCAGTACGACGCCATCCGGGCGATGGGCGGCGGGGCCCGGTTCGCCCCCGGCGGTGCCGGCGGTGCCGGCAGCGGCGCGGGCTTCGAGGACCTCTTCGGGGGCCTGTTCACCGGCGGCGGCGGCCGCCACTCCGGCGGCTACAGCACCGCCGGCGGTATCCCGCCTGAATTCGCCGACTTGTTCGGCGGTGGCGGTTTCGGTGGGGGCCAGTCCTTCCAGCGCGGCCCGCAGAAGGGCGCGGACCGCACCGCGTCGACCAGCATCTCCTTCGCAGGCTCCATCCGCGGCACCACCATCGGCCTGCGCGAACCCGACGGCGAAGTCATCGACGTGCGGATCCCGGCCGGCATCAAGGACGGCCAGAAGGTCCGCGTCCGCGGCAAGGGCCAGTACGGCCCGGCCGGCAACGGCGACCTTATGGTGACCGTCTCGGTCAAGCCGCACGATTTCTACACCCGCGACGGCGACAACCTTCGCATCCACGTCCCGGTCACCTTTCCGGAGGCCGCACTGGGCGCCGACATCGAGGTCCCGACGATCGACGGGGACAAGGTCAGGGTCCGCGTGCCCGCGGGCACCCCGAACGGGCGGACGCTGCGCGTCAAGGGCCGGGGGGTCAAGCACGCCCGGGCCACCGGCGACCTGCTGGTGACCATCGACGTCGCCGTGCCGAAGAAGCTGAGCAAGGACGCCGAGGAGGCCGTGAAGGCCTTCGCCGCCGCCACCGCCGGCGAGGATGTCCGCGCGGGCCTGGCAGCCAAGGCCCGGCTGTAAGGATCCAGCCGTGGACATCGAGTTCGATCAGCCGATCTTCGTCATCTCCGTCGCCGCGGAGCTGGCCGATATGCACCCGCAGACGCTGCGTCAGTACGACCGCCTCGGCATCGTCTCGCCCAGCCGGGCGCCCGGAAAGTCCCGGCGGTACTCGCAGCGCGACGTGACCATGCTCCGCGAGGTCCAGCGCCTCTCCCAGGAGGGCGTCTCGCTTGAAGGCATCAAACGCATCCTGCAGCTGGAGAACCAGGTGGCCGCCCTGCAGCACCGGGTGGCCGAGCTGACCGAGGAGCTGGGCCGCCGCCGTCAGCCGCTGGACTCGCGCATCTTCGCCGCCGGTGCCGCGGGCGACGTCGTGACGCTGGCCCGCGGCCAGCGCCCCCGGGCGCGCTCGCAGGCCCTGGTGGTCTGGCGTCCCCGCGAGACCAACTAGCCGCGCCGGGGCCGCAACCAAGTAGTGCCCGGCACCAACCTGAGTACTCGCCGCAAAAGTCAGGTACCGGTACGCCCGGAGTCGGGTATCCATAGGTCGTGACTTCCACCCGCGCCCACCGGTTGAATGGTGCTGGCAGCCAGGGGGCGGCCAGGGACAACTGTCGGGGGGCAGCGCATGTTCACACCACTGATTCGACGACGCGCAGGGGCGCCGGCGTCCGCAATGATCGCGGACCGGCCATGAACTCCGGATTGCAGGCGGTAGCCGCCTTCGGTCATTCCCTTCCGGGCCTCGTCCTGCTCAGCCTGGGCCAGAGCCTGGTCGTGGTCTGTGTCTGCGCGGATCTGGTCCGTGCCGTCTCCGTGCCCCGCTCCAGGGGGCGGTATCTGGCGAACACCGCGTTCCGGACCCTGGCGCTGCCCTCGATTGCGATCATGGCGGTCGTCGTGCTGGTGCATGCGGCATCCGGGGCGTGGGAGCAGGTGGCCGGCGGCGTCTTCGTGCTGGTTTCCGTGATCTTCCGCTGGCACCACGGCCCTGACGAGGACAGCTGGTGGACGGGCAAGGGGACGGCACTCCGGCGCTGGGCACGGCGCAAACTGGCCGCCGCGGGGCCGCTGGTTGCGCCGGCGGCCGCCTGAGCCGTTCCCTGAACCTCCGGCCCGGCGCTGAATCCGCCGGGCGGTGCCGCCTAGAAGATGGCGCTCATGATGTTCCAGCCGCTCCCGGCACGGACCCGCGGCAACCACTTGCCGGTTCCATTGCCCGGGTACAGCCAGAGGACCCCGGCCTTGTCGCGGGCCAGGACGTCGGGCGTCCGGTCGCCGTTCAGGTCCCCGGGGCTCATCACTGCGGTCATGACGTTCCAGCCAGCGCCCAGCAGTACGCGGGGCCTCCAGGCGCCGGTGCCGTTACCGCGGTACAGCCACAGCCGGCCGGTAGCCGTCTCCCGCGCGAGCACGTCGGCCGTGCCGTCGCCGTCGAAGTCACCCGGGGCCACGAACGCGTTGAAGGCGTTCCAGCCGGCGCCCAGCGGTACGCGGGCCAGCCAGCCTCCGGTGCCGTTGCCCGGATAGAGCCAGAGCACTCCCGTCGAGGCCTGCCGGGCGAGCAGATCCACGCGCTGGTCACCGTTGAAATCCCCCGGGCCGACGATCGCGTTCATGACCTGCCAGCCGTTTCCGAGCAGGATGCGCGGCAGCCAGCCGCCGGTGCCGTTTCCGCGGTACAGCCAGAGTTTGCCGGTCGCGGCCTC
Organism: Arthrobacter sp. Hor0625; assembly: GCF_052567525.1. Classification (NCBI taxonomy): domain Bacteria; kingdom Bacillati; phylum Actinomycetota; class Actinomycetes; order Micrococcales; family Micrococcaceae; genus Arthrobacter; species Arthrobacter sp. Hor0625. The sequence goes on from NZ_CP199586.1 coordinate 1,596,836, forward strand.
CCTGGCGGTCACGTCCAGGGGTCCGTCACTATTGACGTCCCCCGGAGTTTCCAAGGCGTTGTAGCCGGTCCAGCCGGCCCCGATCCGGACACCCGGGAACAACGTGCCGCGACCCGTCCCGGGATACATTCGCAACTCGCCGGTGGCCGCGACCCGGGCCAGGACGTCATTGTTCCAGTTGCCGTTGAAGTCCGCTGTGGCTCCCGAGAGCGTGGAGGCCGGCTTCGGCAACGGCGCGAACGCGTACGGATCGCAGGTCAGGTCGTAGTCGCGGACGTCGTCGTACCACTGGGAGAGGTAGACGCGTCCGCCGGAAAAGCTGGCCTGCCGGCAGCGGTCCAGGGCCTCGGCCGGGTAGTCGAGCCGGCCTGCGGTGGCCCAGACCGGGACGCCCGGCAGCCGCCAGAAACCGGTAATGGTCTGCCAGCCGGAAGCGTAGGAGTAGAGGCCATAGGAGAAGCCAGCGTCCCGCAGGCCCCGCATGAGGCCCTCGACGACGAACCGGTTCTCCCGCTGCTGCACGGCGGTGGCGGTGGGCCAGGGCTGGGCCGGCCGCGGTTCCACGTCGATCCAGACGACCGGCGGCCGGAACCCGGCGCGCTGCAGGCTGGCGACGGCGTAGCGGGCCTCGGCGTAACCGACGTTCGAAAGCTGCCCGGCCCGGGTCGTTGCGGACCAGGGACCCTGCGCGCGGTAGGTGGTCAGCTGCGCCGCGGTGGGAAAAGCGGCCATGGTGTAGGCGTGGGCCCGTTTGTTGTTGCTGCTGACCCAGGCCACCTGGCTGGCCAGGCAGGGGTTTTCGGTGAAGGGAAGCCCCCGGGTCAGCCCGACCACGACGAACTGCGTGGTGGTCGGCGGCAGCGGCAGCCCCACGCCGCCGACCGCCGTCGGACACTGCGGCCACGAAATGTCATGGCCGTAGAGGGTGGCCGCCTGCGCGGGCGGGGCCGCCGCGGGCAACAGCCCGGCCACCAGGGCCAGCGCTGCCAGGACTGAGCCCAGCACCGCGGGAATCCGCCGACGCGGGCGGACCGAACCGCCCCTGAACCCGATCCGCGCAGCCATGGCCAGCTCCTTCGCCCGCGCTCCTACCGTTACGGACTATTGGACACCCGGCACGGCGGGCCGGGTAGGGCTGAACGGCACCGGCGTGCGGCACCCGGGGTGCGGCACCCGGGGTGCGGCGAGGGCCCGTCAGTCGTTGAAGAGCCCGGCCAGGTCCTCCGCGGTCAGCGCCCCGCCGGAGAGCGCGTCGCCTTCCATCACGTCCGCGAACAGCTGGGACTTCTTGGCCTTGAGCGCCATGACCTTTTCCTCGATCGTGTCCTTGGCCACCAGCCGGTAAACCATGACGTTGCGGGCCTGCCCGATCCGGTGCGTCCGGTCCACGGCCTGCGCCTCGGACGCAGGGTTCCACCACGGGTCCAGCAGGAAGACGTAGTCCGCCTCGGTCAGGTTCAGGCCGAAACCGCCGGCTTTCAGGCTGATCAGGAATACCGGGGCGCTGCCGTTCTTGAACTCGTTGACGACGTCGGTGCGGTTGCGGGTGCCGCCGTCGAGGTAGCAGAACTCGATGCCGGCCTCCACCAGGCGTTCCCGGGCCTTGCCGAGGAACCCGGTGAACTGGCTGAAGATCAGCGCCCGGTGGCCCTCGGCCACGAGGTCCTCGAGCTGCTCAAAGAGGACGTCGAGCTTGCTCGAGCGGACGCTGGCGAGGGAGGGGTCGATCAGGGACGGGTCCAGGCTCAGCTGCCGCAGCAGGGTCAGGGACTGGAAGATCGTAAAGCGGTTCTTGTTGACGTCCTCGATCAGGCCCAGGATCTTCTGCCGCTCCCGCTGCAGGTGGGTCTGGTAGACCTTCTGATGCCGCGGGTTGAGCACCACCTCGAGGACCTGCTCCTGCTTGGGCGGCAGGTCGTGGATGACCTGTTCCTTGGTGCGCCGCATCATCAGCGGCCGGACCCGGCGCCGGAGCTTCTCCAGCTGCGCCCGGTCGCCGTTCTTTTCCACCGGTTTCTGGTAATACTCGGCGAAGCGCTTGGGGCTGGAGAACAGCCCGGGCGCGACGATGGAGGTCAGGGCCCAGAACTCCATGAGGTTGTTCTCCAGCGGCGTGCCGGTGATCGCCAGTTTGAAGTCCGCCGGGAGCTTCCGGGCGCACTGGTAGGCCTTGGACTGGTGGTTCTTCACGAACTGCGCCTCGTCCAGCACCAGGCCGGCCCAGCGCCGGGACGCGTACGCCTCGTAGTCGATCCGGAACAGTGCATAGGAGGTGATGACGACGTCGGCCCCGGCCAGCGCCTCGGCCGGCACCGACCCGCTCTTGGCGAAGGTTTCGCTGATGGCCCGGACCGTGAGTCCGGGAGCGAACCGCGCCGTCTCCGCCTGCCAGTTGCCCACCACGCTGGTCGGGGCGACGACCAGGAACGGTGCCGGTGCCTCCGCCGCCGTCGGGGCCGCCGACGGTGCGTCCGCCGCCGTCGGGACCTCCGCCGTCGCCGCCGCGTCCGCCGCCGTCGTGCCCGCCGCCTCCTTCGCGGCGCAGATCAGCGCCAGCGCCTGCACGGTCTTGCCCAGGCCCATGTCGTCGGCCAGCACCCCGCCCAGCCCGTGCCGGTAGAGGAAGCTCAGCCAGTTGAAGCCCTCGAGCTGGTAGGGGCGGAGCTCGGCGTTCAGGGAAGCCGGCAGGGGCAGCCCTTCCACGCCGCCCGCCAACAGGCCGCCGACCGCCTCGCGCCAGGCCGCCGCCTGTTCATCGACGATGCCCAGGTGCGCGAGTTCGTCCCAGAGCCCGGCCTGGAAACGGCTGATCTGCAGCGGCGCGTCCTTGTTGTCCTGGAGTGAGCGGGCTTCCTCGATGAGCGCGCGCAGCTGGTGCAGCTCGGGAAGGTCCAGGGAGAAGTAGGCGCCGCTGGGCAGCAGCATCTTGGTCTGGCCGGATGCCAGGGCGGAGAAGACGGCCGCGAAGGACACCGGCTGGCCCTCGAGGGAGATCTGGATGCCCAGGTCGAACCAGTCGCGCTGGTCGGTGGCCTTGGTGGAGATGGACACCACCGGGGCCTCCTCGGCCTCGCGGTATTCGGCGATTTCACCGGCGGTGTCCACGGACACCTCCGGGAGCTCGCGCAGCCGGGGCAGGACTTCCTCGGTAAACGCCAGCGTGTCCAGGCCGCTGAGCTCGGCGGACGCGGCCAGGCGCGGGGTGCCCCAGCCGCCGGCCGCCGACTCGCCAAGCTTCGCCACGGCCTCCCACGGCTGGCCCACGGTCTCGAGGATGCGCGCCTCGGCGGCGTCGTCGCGGTAGCCGTGGTCCCCGGGGTGCCGCCACAGCGGCTGGGCCGTGACGTGGGTGCCGGACGTGTAATGCCATTCCCAGTGCAGCCGGACCCGGTGGTCGGCGCCGTAGTTGGCCAGCAGGGACAGGGTGGGGACGGCGAGGGCCGGCAGCTCGACGGAGTCGTCCGAGGCGGTGACCCGTGCGGTCTGCTTGAGCTTGGGGTAGAACCCGGTCAGGAAGCGTCCCTCGTCCCGCGCCGGAATATGGAGGGTGGTGCCGGCGGTCACGAAGGCCAGCAGCTCCTCGCTCAGTCCTTCCTCCAGCGGCGCCAGCGTGATCCCCGCGTCGCCCGGCCCCACACCCGGCAGCTCGCCGCCGCCGGCCACGAAGATCCCGTGCGCCGGCCGGCCGATGGTCCCCACCGCGGCGGTGTCCACGACCGTGCCCTCGACGGTGATGGTCGGGCCGAGCGCGAGCCCGCCGCCGTCGGACTCCTCCGCGCCCAGCCGGGCCAGGTTGAGCCCGACCGCGGCCGGCTCGCCGGCCAGCGTCACGGGCTCGTCGCCGCGGCCGTGGACCAGGGCCAGGCCGATCTTCCGGGCCTCGGCCAGCAGCGTCCAGAGGTTCTTGCCGGCGTAGGTGTTCAGCCCCAGCCAGGGCGCGGCGCCTGCGTGCTGGCGGTTCGCCTGGGCGGTGTGCGAGGCGAGGAACTCCAGCATCCACTCGACGTGGGCTTCGTTGCATTCGCGCCGGTAGTTCAGATAGCTCAGGGTGTTCCAGGAAACGTCGCCCCGGATCCACTTGCCCTTGGCGCCCATGATGACCGGCCGGGCTTTCAGCTGGCGGACGCTGCGCAGCGGGTCCCGGCGGCCGGTGTAGGAAAAGTGCGGCGCCGGTTCCTCGATTTCGAACTGCAGGGCCAGCGGCACGCCGTTGCCGGGCCGGTCGGCGGCGGGCCGGGCCAGCAGCGGGCCGAGGGCCTGCTCCCAGTCCGGCAGTTCCACTGCCGCGGGCCGTTGCGCGAGCCGGGAGGACTCAGCCGGTGCCAGCAGCTGCATGCGGGTGGCCGGGTTGTCCTCGGCGGCAAACAGCAGGGCGGCCACGTGCTTGCAGTCCTTGCGCACCGGGCAACTGCACACTCCTACCGTGCAGCTCCAGCCGGCCCCCTTGCGGACCAGCTTCGCCGTCGTCGAATACGGCACGGGAGCGCCGCCGCGGACCTTGCCGAGCATGAGCCCGGTGGCGGCGTCGAAGGAAATCCCGGAGACCCGGCTTCCCATGGCGTAGGCAAGCCCGGCCGCGAGGGAGCGGTCGTTGATGGTGGGGGTCTGTATCGCCAGTGCCGCACTTTCGTCCGGATCCGATGGCATGCAAGCACTACTTTCGGCAGGTGGTCATCTGATCCATCTTAGCCAGCCACGCGGGACCGAGGCACGCTGGCTCCGGCACCTGCTCCTACATCCGGGCGAGCCTGGCCCGGACGGCCAGAAAGACGCCGTAGCAGATCAGTCCCGCGCCGACGGCGGCCAGCACGTACATCCCGAGCGGCTGATCGCGCAGGGCCTTCAGCCCGCCGTCGAGCCCGGTTGATTCCGCCGGGTTGGCCTTCATGGTGGCGATCACGATCAACAGGCCGGTCAGCAGCAGAGCCACGCCCTTGGCGGCGTAGCCCACGACGCCGGTGGTGGTGACCGCGGTGCGGGCGTGCGGGTTGCCGGGCATGCGCAGGTACTTCAGGAACGATTTGCGGAAGCCGCGGATCGCGTAGACCACCCCGGTGACGGCGACGGCGGCGCCGATGACGAGGAGCAGCAGGATCCCACCGGGTGCCTTCATCAGGTTCACGGTGAGGTCGATCGTGGAGCGGCGGTGGTCGGCGTGGGCTCCGAGTGCGACGGAGGCGATGGTGAGCCCGAAGCCGGCGTAGACCATGGCCTGGAGCGCAGCCTTGAGTTTCCTGGCGACTTTCTTCTTGGTCGGCAGGTGGCTGAAGTCGAAGATGGCGTCACTGGTCTGCCAAATGGCCAGGGCGACGCAGGCAGCGAAGGCGCTCCACAGCAGCACCGGCCCGGCGGGTTGTTTGGCGAGTTCCTCGACGGCGCCGCTGACGTCCGCCTGGCCCTGCCCGCCCATCGCGAGCCGAATCGCGACCAAGCCGATCAGGAAGTGCAGGATCCCCGAGACGGCAAACCCGGCGCGGGCCGCGTATTCCAGCGGCTTGGAATTGGTGACGTCCTCGGCGACATCCGCGACGTCCTTGAGCTCTTTTATAATTTTCGGTCCCTCGCGTCGGTTAGCTTCTCCGCTGGGGTGTTGCCGCCGCCAGCCATGCATCGTTCGGTAATCGTGCCACGGGAATCCGTAGCGGAACAGCACCTCTTGCCAGACCGGCCGGGCGGCGGCTTCCGCGCGGCGCGGCCCGCCCCGGTGCGGCGCGGCCCGCCCCGGTGCGGCGCGGGCCGGAGCCCAGGGCCAGTGGTCAGCGCCGCCGGTAGCAGAGGTCGAAGATCATCCGTCCGGCTTCGTGGGCCTTGCCCTCGAAACTGGTCAGGATCCGGCCTTCGAACCGGGGTGCCCAGCCGCCCGTCTCATCGACGCCTTCGTTGGGGCCGGTGTGCTCCGTGCTGACCGGAGCCCGGCCTTCCTTGACCGGCGCGCCGCCCACCACGGCTTCCACCCCGGACTGCCAGACCTGCGTGAGCGGGCTGTCATCGCCGCTGCGTTCGCCCTCGTGCAGGTTCTCGAAGTCGGCGGACCCGGCCAGCACCTCCCGAACATGCACCGCGTAGTTGGACCAGTCGGTCGCGATCCGCCACAGGCCGCCGTGTTTGAGGGCCCGGGCCGCGAGCTCGGCGAAGGCAGGCTGGATGAGCCGGCGCTTGTGGTGCCGGGACTTGTGCCACGGGTCCGGGAAGAAGACCCACAGCTCGGTCACCGAACCCGCCGGCAACATCGTGGCCAGTACCTCGGGTGCGTTGGCCTCCACCACGCGGACGTTGCTCAGGCCGCGGCTGTTGATCTTGATGAGGGTGTTGGCCAGGCCCGGCGTGTAGACCTCCACAGCCAGGAAGTCCGTGTCCGGGTTTTCCGCGGCCGCATGGCAGACGGCATCGCCCAGGCCCGAGCCGATCTCGACGATCAGCGGGGCCTTCCGGCCAAACTCCGCCTCGGCGTCGAACACGTAATCCGGGTGCACGGAGGTGTTGGCGACGTGCCGGGGAACCTCGACCGCCCACCGGTCCGCGTGCTCTTCCCACGCGGCCTGGCGGCGGCCCTGCAGGCGCGTGCCGCGGCGCACGAAGCTGACCGGACGGCCTCCGTAGGTTCCGAAGGAGGCCTGGCTGCCCGGGGTGACCGGCCGGGGTTCTTGCGGCTGCTGGGGGGATTCTGGGGATTCGCTCATCCCCTCCAGAATAGTGGAATTCCGGGCCTTCCCCGGGCGCCGGCGGGAACCCCGCGGCCGCCCTCCGCTCCGCCGCCGGGCGGTGTCCGGGCGGTGTCCGGGCGGTGTCCGAACGGCGGAACCCAGTCGGAGCGGCGGCCGCCAGCCTGCCAGAATGGGGCGGTGATGAGACCAACGAATGCGCCAGGACCGGCCCGCGCTGAGGCCGGCATCCGCCCGGCCGGGCGGGGCGTTCCCCATCCCGACCAGCTGGTGGATGCCGAGATCGACGACGTCCCTGCGGCGGAGCCGACGCGGCTCGGCAGCCGGCGCACGCTGGCCTACCTGGGCGTCTGCCTGGTCTTGATCGGCCTGAACCTGCGCACCGTGTTCTCCAGTTTCGCCGCGGTTCTTACCGAGGTGACCGCCGACGCCGGGCTGCCCGGCTGGGCGGTGGTGGTCCTGACCACCGCGCCGGTGACCCTGCTGGGCGTCTTCGCCCCGCTCGCGCCGCAGTTGGCGCGGCGGTTCGGAGCCGAACGGGTGCTTCTGGGCGCCATGGCTGTCCTGACCGCCGGGCTGCTGCTGCGGCCCCTGGAGCTGCCCGGCGTCGGCCACCTGCCCGCGCTGTTGGCCGGGACGGCGGCGTGCGGGGCGGCGATCTCGCTCTGCAACGTCCTGCTGCCCGGGCTGGTGAAGCGGGACTTCCCGCACCGGCTCGGGCTCATGGGCGGGCTCTACACCACGGCAATCTGTGCGTCCGCGGCCCTGGGCGCCGGGTTCACCTATCCGCTGTTCAGCGCCACCGGCCAGTGGACCGCGGCGCTGTGGTTCTGGGCGCTGCCCGCCGGCGTCGTGCTCCTGCTCTTCCTGCCCCTGGCGGCGGCGCAGCGCCACGGGCGGCACCAGGTGGCCGGCGGCGGCGTCAATGTCTGGCGCTCGGCGGTCGCCTGGCAGGTGACCATCTTCATGGTGCTGCAGGCCATGATGTCCTTCAGCGTCTTCGCCTGGCTCGCGCCGATCCTGCGGGAGCGCGGCGTCGACGGCGGAACGGCAGGACTGATCGTGTCCGCCTCGATCGTGCTGCAGATGCTGGGGTCGCTGTTCGCGCCGGCCGTGGCCGCGCGGTTCCGGGACCAGCGGGCCATCAACACCGCCGTCGCGCTGATGACCGGCGGCGGGTTCGCCCTGAGCATCTTCGGGCCGCTGGACTGGGTCTGGGTCTGGACCGGGCTGCTGGGCCTGGGCCAGGGCAGCCTGACGGCGGTGGCCCTGACCATGATCATGCTGCGCACCCGCGACGGGCACACCGCCGCGCACCTTTCCGGCATGATGCAGGGCGTGGGGTACGGGGTCGGCTCGGCCGGAACCCTGCTGGTCGGGCAGCTTCACCAGGCCACCGGCTCCTTCGCCGCGGCCGGGGTGCTCTTCCTGGTGATCGGGTCGCTGGCGGCAGTCTTTGGATACCGCGCGGGCCGGAACCGTTTCGTCGGCGGCTGACCCGCCAGCAGCCCCACCTACTCGCCCCTACCCGCCCCTAACCCGACCCGCCCGCCGGTTGCTCTCTCACTTGTGGCTGCCAAACCTGCCGGATAGCAGCCATCAGTGAGAGAGCAACGCAGGGGGAGGGGCCGGGTCAGAGGGTGAGGTCCTTGCCCTTCGTCTCCGGGATCGTGAAGACGAACGCGGCGGAGGCGGCCAGCAGGACCACGGCGTAGATGTTGAACAGCTGCGGGGCCTGCAGGCTCGTGCCGAACCACTGCTGCAGGTAGGGTGCCGTGCCACCGAAGACCGCCACGCAGATCGAGTAGGGGACCCCGACGCCGACCGTGCGGATACTCGTGGGGAACAGTTCGGCGTAGACCGCCGGGACGATCGCGGCGCTCGCGGCGATGAAGACCAGCATGACGGACATGCTCACGGCCAGCTGCCAGGCCGAATCCTTGAGCAGGGCGGTCATCGGGAAGTGCAGCAGGCCCGCGCCGAGGGCGCCGGACCACAGCACCTTCTTGCGGCCGATCCGGTCCGCCAGCTTGCCCCAGAAGGGCAGCGCCGCGATGAAGACGATGTTCCCGACGACGCCGGCCCAGAGCGCCTCGCCGCGGTCGATCTTCAGTGCCGTGGTGGCGTAGCTGGGGGCGACGACGCCCCAGATGTAGTAGATCACCGTGAGGCCGACGGTCAGGCCGATCACCTGCAGGGCCTGCTTGCGGTGCCGGACAATCTGCGGCCAGATCGGCGCACGCTTCTCCGCGGCCGCCTCCCCGGCGAAGACGTCGGTCTCGTGCAGCCGGGATCGCATGATCAGCGCGTAGAGGCCCATGGCCGCGCCGATCAGGAACGGGATCCGCCAGCCCCAGGCGTTCATCATCTCCGTGCTCAGCGTCATGTTCAGCACCGCGCCCAGCAGGGTGCCGAAGAGGATGCCCACCGTGCCGGAGGTGTAGATCAGCGTGGCCCAGAAGCCGCGGTGTTCCTTCGGCGCCATCTCCGAGAGGTAGGTCTGCGACGACGGCAGTTCGCCGCCGTGCGCCAGGCCCTGGACCAGCCGGGCGACCAGCAGCGTCAGCGAGGCCCAGGCGCCGACGGCGGCGAAGGTCGGGGCGATGCCGATCATCAGGCTGCCCACGGACGCCAGTCCCACGGCCAGGGTCATGGAGGCCTTGCGGCCGATCCGGTCGCCGATCCAGCCGAACAGGAACCCGCCGAAGGGGCGGGCCACGAAGCCGACGGCGAAGATCGCCAGGGTGGACAGCACCGCCGAGGCGGGATCGGACTTGCTGAAGAGCTGGCTGGCGATGAACGGCGTGAAGGTCGCGTAGATCGCCCAGTCGTACCATTCGACGGCGTTGCCGATGCCGGTGCCGATGAGGGTCTTGCGGGTGGAGGTCGGTGGTGCGGCGGGCAGTGCCGTGGTTGCGGTCATGGTCTTCTCCCTGAAGTCGGGGCTAGGAAAGGGTCGCCGGGGCGGCGCCGGTCAGCGCGGCGAGGCGGGACACGGCGAGCTCCGCATAGAGCGCGGCGCCGTCGGCCAGCACGCCGTCGTCGAATGTGGCGTACGGGGAGTGGTTGAACGCCGAGGCGGCATGGTCGGCACCGCGGGGGACGGCGCTGAGCCCGATGAAGGTGCCGGGGACCTCGGCGAGGACCCGGGAGAAATCTTCGGAGCCGCTGAGCGGGGTGGCCCAGCGGGCCAGGCGGGTGTCGCCGAACAGGCCCTCGATCACCTTCTCGGCGGTGTTCGTCTCGTCCTCGTCGGTGATGGTGAGCGGGTATTCCTGCTGGTAGTCGACGTCGACCTCCAGTCCGTGGGCGGCCGCGATCCCCTTCAGCAGCCGCGGCACGGTTTCCATCATTTTCTGCCGGGACGCCTCGGAGAAGGTCCGGATGGTCGCCTCGATCCGGGCGGTCTCCGGGATGATGTTGCGCTTGGTGCCGGCCTGCAGGACGCCGACGGAGAGCACGACCGGGTCGAACATGTTGAACTGGCGGGTGACCATGACCTGCAGGGCGGTGACCATCTCCGCGGCGGCCGTGACCGGGTCCTTGGCCGAGTGCGGGGCGGAGCCGTGGCCGCCGGCGCCGAGCACGGTGACGGTCAGACCGTCGGAGGAGCTGAGCATGACGCCGGGCTTGGTGCAGAAGGTGCCGTGCGGTTCCAGCGCGGAGAACACGTGCATGCCGTAGGCGGCGTCCACCCGGCGGCCCGGGGCGTCGAGGACGCCTTCGCGGATCATGTGGGCGGCGCCGTCGAAGCCTTCCTCGCCGGGCTGGAACATGAGCACGACGTCGCCGGCCAGGCTGTGCCGCCGCTCGGCCAGGAGGGTGGCGGCGCCGGTGAGCATGGAGGTGTGCAGGTCGTGGCCGCAGGCGTGCATGGCACCGTCGATCCTGGAGGTGTACTCCACGCCGGTCTTTTCCTGCACCGGCAGGCCGTCCATGTCCGCGCGCAGCAGCACTGCGGGGCGGGTGCCCTGGCCGCCGCCGGGGGCACCGCCGCCGCGCAGCACCGCGGTGACCGACGTCGTCTCCTCGCCGAGGGTGATCTCGTAGCCGAGCCCGTCGAGCGCCCGGAGGACCTTCTCCTGGGTGCGCGGCAGCACCAGGCCGATTTCCGGTTCCTGGTGCATTTCGTGGCGGAACCTGGCGAGGTCGTCCTGCAGTTCGCGGGCATCTGCGGTGATCGGCACGTGTTCTCCTTGGCTGTCGGGGGCGGGGTTCTGCGGGCCGCTGTGGTGCGGCCCGTACCCGCCGGGGGCTTCCAGCGTCTATTCTCAAGTGATGCGGCTCACAGCATCGTGAACCGCCGGAAATATGCAGAAACAAGCTTCAAGCGCAGTTTTCATGCACCAGAGGGGAGAATCGGGTGGACCTTAGCGAAGACGACCTTGCGCTCATCAACGTGCTGCAGATCGCGCCGCGGCTGAGCTGGGCCGACGCCGCGGAGGTGCTGGGCGTCCACGCGACCACCCTCGCGGCGCGCTGGGAACGGCTGCGGTCCGCCGGGGTCTCCTGGATCACCGCGCACCTGATCGGCGATCCGCACCAGATGTGCCTGGCCTTCGTGGCCGTGGACTGTGCCATGAACCGGCGCGAGGCGGTCACCGCCAGGCTCGCCGCGATGCCGGAGGTCGTCACGGTGGAAGAGGCGGCCAGCCACCGCGACCTGATGCTGACGGTCATCACCGCGTCGCTGGACGACTTCAGCACGAAGGTCGTCGCACGGCTCAAGGACATCGACGGGCTGGTCAAGTACCAGACCGCGCTGTGCACGCGGCTGCACGCCAGCGGCGGGGCCTGGCGGCTGAACGTGCTCAGCCGCGCCCAGCGGGCGGCGGTGCGGGCCCTGGCCGGGCCCGCGGCCACCGGCGTTGCCCGGGCCGCGGCCCGGGAGCAGCTGCCCGCCAGCCATCTGGCGCTGCTGCCGCTCCTGGCCCGGGACGGGAGGGCGACGGCGGCCGACATCGCCCGGGCGCTCGGCCGGCACCCCGCGACCGTCCAGCGGCAGCTCAACCGGGTGATCGCCAGCGGTATCCTGTCCTTCCGCTGCGAAGTCGCGCAGAAATTCTCGGCCTTCCCGGTCACCTGCCAGTGGTTCGTCAACGTTCCCGCCGGCCAGCACGAGGCCGCGGCCGCGGAGTTGAAGACCATCCGGAACGTCCGGCTCAGCGCCTCCACCACGGGGCCGGCCAACTTCGTGATCATCATGTGGCTGCAGTCGCTCGCCGACGTCATGCGGATGGAGCTGGAACTGCAGCAGAAGGTCCCCGGCATCGTGCTGGTCGAAAGCGTCGTCATGCTCAGCACCGTCAAGCGCGTGGGCTGGATGCTGGACCCGGACTCCCGGGCCAGCGGCGCCGTCGTGGTCCCCGCGCAGGGGCCCGGCGATGACGACTGAGCCCGGCTTCCGGCCCGGCCGCCGTCCGCTTAGGCTTCAACCATGAGCACCGATGCCAGTCCGCAGCCGCTGCCGGAGCGCACCACGGCAGCGCCGGAGGGCATCTTCCACCGCACCTACCTGCTGGTGACGCTCGGCGCCCTGGCCCTGGTGTTCCTCGCCGCCTTCGAGTCCCTGGCGGTGACCACCATCATGCCGCTGGTCAGCCGTGAACTGGACGGGGCCAGCCTCTACGCCCTGGCGTTCGCCGGTCCGCTCGCGACGGGTGTCATCGGCATGGTCGCCGCCGGCAACTGGTCGGACCGCCGCGGCCCGGCGGGTCCGCTGTATGCCTCCGTGGCGCTGTTCGTGCTGGGACTGCTGCTCGCGGGCACCGCGGAAACCATGGCCGCGCTGCTCGCCGGGCGGCTGGTCCAGGGGCTGGGCGGCGGGGCGGTCACCGTCGCCCTGTACGTGGTGGTGGCCCGCGTGTATCCGCCCGTGCTGCACCCGAAGATCTTCGCCGCGTTCGCCGCCGCCTGGGTGGTCCCCTCCCTGGTCGGACCCTTCGCGGCCGGGCTTGTCGCCCAGTGGCTGGGCTGGCACTGGGTCTTCCTGGGCGTGGTGGGGCTGGTGGTTCCGGCCATGCTGATGATCGTTCCGGCGCTGCGCGGCCTGCCCGCCACGGAAGCCGGAAGCCGGCCCTGGGACTACGGCAGGCTGGGGTGGGCCGGCCTCGCCGCGCTTGCGGTCCTCGGACTGAACCTGTCCGTCGAAGTGCCGGGCGCCGGCTGGGCGCTCGCGGCCGCCGCCGTCGCCGTGGCGCTGGTGGCGGTCCGGCCCCTGGTTCCGCGCGGGACCCTGACGGCGCGCCGCGGGCTGCCGGCCGTCATCCTCGCCCGCGGCCTGGCCTCGGCGGCGTTTTTCGGCGCGGAGGTGTACCTGCCCTACCTGCTGGTGGAGCGGTACGTCTTTTCGCCCACCGTCGCGGGCCTGACCCTCACCGGCGGTGCCCTGGCCTGGGCCGGGGCCTCAGCGGTCCAGGGCCGGCTCGGGGCCCGGCTGGAGCACCGCCGCGCGGTGCGGATCGGCTCGGCGCTGGTGCTGGGCGCCGTCGTCCTGGCGCTCGCGACCGCGCTGCTGGGCTGGCCCGCCGCCATCGCGATCGCCGGCTGGATCTTCGCCGGCGGGGGAATGGGGCTGATGTATCCGCGGCTGAGCGTGATGACCCTGGCCCTGTCCACGAAGGAAACCGAAGGGTTCAACAGTTCCGCGATGTCCATCTCGGACTCGCTCGGCGGCGCCCTGGCGCTCGCCGCGACGGGGATTGTCTTCGCGGCCTTTACGACGGCGGCCGGCGGCGGTGCGGCCCCGTTCGCCGGGGTCTTCGCGCTCACCGCGGCGATCGGCGTCGCGGGCGTGCTGGTCGCTCCCCGTGTCGGCGGGCAAGCGGCGGCATAGTCCCCTCCACGCGGCCCTCCGGCCCGGCCTCCGGGCCCTGCCGGAAACGAGAGGAGAGGCGCAGATGCTAGACTGGAGGAACTTGATGTGCAGTGATGCCCACTTTGGATCCGGTTTCCGCCCCGCGCGGCCAGCCCGGATCCCCTGCAGGATTCCTTCCGGATTCCGGCCGCAGCGGTGGGCTTTATTCATGTGAGAGGCACATCCTGCGTCGATGAACGCGTTCTATTTGGTCCCGGCCGCCCGCGAAAGCTTGCAGGCAGCCCGGTTGACCACCTGACTTTTCTTCGGCGAACCCCTGGTCCAACCGGCGCCGGGGGCCGATATCCGCACGGATACCGCCTGAAAGACCTTCGAAAAACATGACTACATTTGCTGCCCTCGGCACGCCCAAGGCCCTTGCCGACACCCTCACCGCCCAGGGGATCGAAACCCCGTTCCCCATCCAGGTCAAGACCCTGCCGGACACCCTGGCCGGACGCGACGTCCTGGGCCGGGGCCGCACCGGCTCCGGCAAGACCATCGCCTTCGCCATCCCGCTGGTGGCGCGGCTCGCCGAGCGCGAAGCCGGGTACTTCCGCAAGCCGGGCCGCCCCATGGGCCTGGTGCTGGCACCCACCCGCGAGCTGGCCACCCAGATCAACGCGACCATCGAGCCGCTGGCCAAGGCCGCCGGCCTGACCACAACCGTGATCTACGGCGGCATCTCCCAGGCCCGCCAGGAGAAGGCCCTGCGCGCCGGCGTCGACATCGTCATCGCCTGCCCGGGCCGACTGGAGGACCTGATCCGCCAGCGCATCGTGACGCTGGAAGGCGTCGAGATCACCGTCCTGGACGAAGCGGACCACATGGCCGACCTCGGCTTCCTGCCCGTGGTCAAGAAGCTCATGGACATGACCCCCAGCCAGGGCCAGCGCCTGCTCTTCTCCGCCACCCTGGACAACGGCGTGGACAAGATCGTCCAGCGCTACCTGTCCAACCCGCTGACCCACTCCGTGGACGATCCGCAGGCCGCGGTGACCACCATGGAGCACCACGTCCTGGTCGTCAATGACCAGACCGTCAAGAAGCAGCTGATCGTTGAGCTCGCCTCGGGCGCCGGCCGCCGCGTGCTGTTCATGCGCACCAAGCACCACGCCCGCAAACTGGCCAAGACCCTGACCGACGCCGGTATCCCCGCCGTCGACCTGCACGGCAACCTCTCGCAGAACGCCCGTGACCGCAACCTGGCCGAATTCTCTTCCGGCGAGGTCCGCGTCCTGGTGGCGACCGACGTCGCCGCCCGCGGTGTACACGTCGACGACGTCGAGCTGGTCATCCACGTTGATCCGCCCACCGAGCACAAGGCATACCTGCACCGCTCGGGCCGTACCGCCCGCGCCGGTTCCGACGGCACCGTGGTCACGCTGACCCTGCCGGAGCAGCAGTCGGACGTCAAGAAGCTGATGAAGGCCGCCGGTGTGGACGTCAGCTTCGAGCGCGTCACCGCCAACTCGCCGCTGGTTGCAGAGCTGGTCGGCGAAATGGCCGAGAAGATCGATCCGCGCACCCGTGCGGCGCTGCTGGCTGCCAAGGCCGCCAAGCAGGGCGGCGGCACCTCCACCGGCGCCAACGCCGAGCGCAAGCGCGCCCGCCGCCAGGCGGCTCCCACCGCCGGTGGCCGTGGCGGACGCGGCGGACGGGGCCGGGTCTCCGCCGAGGCGCCCCGCACCGACCTGCCCCGCGCCGAGCGCCGTGCCGCGGCGTACGAGGGCAAGGCCGCTGCCCGCGACGCCGCAGACCGCGTCGCCGAGCAGAACCAGGACCGGGCCGACGCCGAGCGCGCCGAGCGGCGCAATGCCCGCGGCCGCGGCCGGGCTACCGCTTACGCGCACCACAACGATGTTCCCGCAGCCGGCGGCCGTGCCTCGGCCGGCCGCGGCTCCGACGGCCGCGCTGCCGACAGCCGCGACGCCCGCGGCGGGTCAGCCTCCCGCGGCGCCGGTGCCGGCCGTACCGGCGGCGCCCCCCGCACGGGTGCAGGCCGTTCCGGCGGCGCTACCGGCGGCCAGCGCGGTGGACGCCCGGCAACCGGCCAGCGCGCCGCAGCCGGCGCCAAGTCCGGCGGCTCCGCTCCCGTGTGGTCCTCCAACACCGGCGGCACCTCCGGCGGTTCGTACGCCGGCGGCGGCAACGGCAGCGGACGCTCCGGCAGCGGCCGTCCGGCACGCAGCGGCGGCCCGCGCCGCGCCTCCGCTCCGGCGTCGAACGAACGCCGCAGCCGCTAAGGTTCGTTTTTCCGCGCCGCTTAGCGGTCCGCGCTAGGCAAACGGACGGCCGCGCCGGGGATCCCCGGTGCGGCCGTCCGAATATGCGGCGCCGGTCCGGAACCGCCGCGGATATGGGCGGCTGCTACCAGCCGCGGGCGCGCCACTCCGCCAGGTGCGGGCGTTCCGCCCCCAAGGTGGTCGGCTTGCCATGGCCGGGGTGGACCACGGTGTCATCCGGATAAACCTCGAACAGCCGCTCGGTCACATCGCTGAGCAGCTGGGCGAACCGGTCCGGATCTTTCTGGGTGTTGCCCACGCCGCCCGGAAACAGCGAGTCGCCCGAGAAGATGTGGGCCGGGCCTTCCGGGTCCTGGTACACCAGCGCCACGGAACCGGGCGTGTGCCCGCGCAGGTGCACCGCAGTCACGTCGAACCCGTCGAAGTTGCCGACGTCGCCGTGATCGAGCAGCACATCGACCTTTACCGGCAGTTCCGGGGCGTCGTCCGTTCCGGCGGCCGTCTTGGCGCCGGTGGCCTCCACCAGCGACGGCAGCGCACGGACGTGGTCCCAGTGCTGGTGGGTGGTGGCGATCAGCGCCAGCTTCGGCGTCGCGGACGTGTCCGCGGCGGCGTCGGCAAGCAGCCCCTGGATGGCGTCGACGTCGTCGGCCGCATCAATCAGGAGCTGCGCGCCGGATGCCTTCGCGGTCAGCAGGTACACGTTGTTGTCCATCTCGCTGACCGAAATCCGGCGGATGGTGATGTCGCGGAGTGAGTGCAGAAGTGAGTCCATGCGCATCAGTCTAGGACCCGGCTATTCGCGGCCCTGCGAAACCCAGTTCGGATCCGCCGAGCGGGAGCCGACGACGGCGTCCGCGGCGGCATCGAGCCGCGCCAGTTGCGCCGGGGTCAGCTCCAGGGCCAAAGCACCCAGGTTCTCGTCGATCCGGTCAGCCTTGCGGGTGCCCGGGATCGGCACCACCGGCAGGCCCAGCTTGCCGCCCTGGGCGAGCAGCCAGGCCAGGGCCACCTGGGCGGGCGTTGCGGCGCGGCCGGGGGAGGACAGCTCCGCGGCGACGTCCCGGACCGCGGCCACCACCGCCTGGTTGGCGTCCATCGCGGTCTCGGCGAAGCGGGGGATGTTGCGGCGGAAGTCGTTGCTGCCCAGCTTTGAGGCGTCCACGGTGCCGGTGAGGAAGCCCCGGCCCAGCGGCGAATAGGGCACGAATCCCACGCCCAGTTCGGCGGCGGCGGGAACCACCTGGCGCTCCACGTCACGGCTCCAGATGGACCACTCGCTCTGGACCGCGGCGATTGGATGGACGCTGTGTGCCTCGCGCAGCTCCTCGGCCGTCACCTCGGACAGGCCCAGGTGCTTGACCTTTCCGGCCTTGACCAGCTCCGCCATGGCCTCCACGGTTTCCCCAATCGGAACGCGGAGGTCGCGGCGGTGCATGTAGTAGAGGTCGATCGTGTCGGTGCCCAGGCGCTGCAGGCTGCGGTCGATGGCCTGGCGGACGTAGGCCGCGTCGCCGCGGATGTCCGAGTAGCCGGTTGAGGGCGTTCCGACCAGGGCGAACTTGGTGGCCAGCTGGACCTCGCCGCGGCGCTCCTTGAGCAGCCGGCCGATGAGCTCCTCATTGCTGCCGCCGCCGTAGATGTCCGCGGTGTCGAGGAACGTTATCCCCGCGTCCACGGCGTGGTGCAGGGTGGCCAGCGCCTCGGCCGGGTCCACCTCCCCGTAGACCGGGGTCAGGGCCATGCCGCCGAACCCCAGGGGGCTGACGCTGAGGCCGTCGCCAAGCTGGACTGTTGCTGCCGTCATCTGTGGTCTCCTGTCGGGTGGAAGTGCTGTCCCAGCCAAGAACCCCGCCGGCCGCGCCGCTATTCCGGCGTTCCTCCCCGGTTACTGTCGACGGCGGACCGGCATGGGGGCGTTCCTGCCCAGTTACTGGCGGCGGACGGGCCGGGGACACGGCGAGTCGCCCGGAAATCCCGCTCCGGCCTAGGACTAACTGGGCGGGAGCGTACCGGGCGGGTCGGGTTCACCGGCCGGGAGCAGCTTCAGACCGGCCGCACACCCCACAATCCCGGCGATGAACAGCAGCTTGAGCGGGTTCGCGGGCTCGACGCCGGTGGCCATGGCCCAGCCGACGGTCAGTGCCGCGCCGATCCCCACCCAGACGGCGTAGGCGGTGCCGAGCGGGATAGTCTTCACCGCCAGGCCCAGGCCCACCATGCTCAGGGTCGCGGCCACCGCGAACACGGCCGTGGGCAGCGGCCGGGTGAGGCCGTCGGAGAGCCCCAGCGCCGTGGCCCAGACGGCCTCCAGCACGGCCGAGGCGAGCAGGATCAGCCAGGACAGCGTCGGCTTGGCCGTCCCGGCGGCGCCGTCCGCAGCCATCACGCCACCAGCTTCAGGCCGGCCACGCACGCGACGATGCCGCCGAGCAGCAGGATCCGTCCGGCGGTCGCAGGCTCAACCTTCGAGGCCATGGCATAGGCGGAGGTCAGCACCACGCCGACGCCCACCCAGACCGCGTATGCCGTGCCGGTGGGAATGCTTTGCATCGCGATGGCCAGGCCGCCCGTGCTGGCCAGGACGGCAACGAGGAAGAGGGTGGCCGGTGCGATCCGGCGGCGGCCGGTGGCCTGCGCGGTCCGGTGCAGCGCCGCGGCCCAGACAGCCTCCAAGGCCCCGGAAAGGATGAGAATCAACCACGACATGACAGCTCCTTTGGCCAGTCTTGTCGCGTGCCGGGTACTGAACCGTCGTCCGGAGGCCGCGAAGCGGCGGCCCTGCTTTCAAGCCTAGCAAGCTCAGATCCCCGCGGCGCCGCTCCAGATGCTGAAGCGCCGCCCCACCGGATAGACCCGGCAGCCCTCGGCGGCAACGGCGAGATCCCCGGCATCGATATCCGCCGCCGCGGATACGATCGCACGGCCGTCCGGGTTCACGAGGGTGGCGCGGTCCCCGATGCGCCTCAGCGCCGGCATGACACCGCGTTCCAGGCGCTGCACGGTGACGTCCATGCCGACGATGCCTGCCACCGGACCGTCCGGCTGGCAGAACACCGGGTGGGTAAAGGTCAGGACATTTTCGTCCGTGCAGAGGAAATCGACGTAGGGTCCGGTGACATGCGGCTGGCCGGTTTCCACCGGGGTGCGGAACCACTCGGCCCGCACGTAACGGCTGATGGCGTTGGGGCTGAAATTGGCGAGGGCGTCCACGTGCTCCATCTCGGCTCCCTGCCACCAGGCGATGTAGCTGCGCTCCGGACCCAGCAGCCCGGCATTGGCAAGGAATCCGGCGCCCGCGACGTAACCCTCCGGGGTATGGACCAGCTCCTCCACCACCGGCCGGATGAGCTTGTCCACCGCTGTGCCGGAGACTTTGCCGTCCAGTGCCGCCAGGGCCGCGCCCGCCTCCCGCGCCCATGCCGCGAGCCTCGTTTCGATTTCGACGACGACGGCGTCCAGCTCGGCTGCCGCGGCCCGGGCTGCGGCGTCGTCACCGGCGGCGGCATCGGCGCCGCCGGAACTAACAGTGGAAGTGTCCGTCATGGGGATCCTGCCTCGGTCTGGAAGGGGGAAAGGTTCAAATGCGCCTGGCATGCTCGGCCAGAAGCCAGTCGGTCGTCGTCGAGATGAGCGACTTGACCCCGGTTTCCGCCTCGGCCGGCCGGTGAGCCTCGATGGCGCCGGCGGTATGGTCCAGAATCCGGGCGGAGTCGTTCCTGTAACCGGCGTCGGCGCACGGCAATAAGGTCAGCGTGCCCAGGTCGGCCTGCAGGCGGATGAGCTCGCGGGCCAGCCGGGCGGAGCGGGCGATGGCGGCGACCTCCAGGACGAACTCAGAGAGCGCCAGCCGCCAGCCCAGCGGGTCGGCGTCGGCGGCCGGGATGAAGGAGCGCAGGGTGGCCATGTCGGCCGCGTCGGAGCGGCGTGCCGCGAGGCTGGCGCAGACGCAAGCGATGGCCTGGTAGTGGAGCCCCAGGTCGCTGATCTGGAGCCGGGTCAGTTCGTCGAGTTGCTCCAGGGCGCGTTCCCGGGATGGCAGGACGTTGTCAGCGATGAAGCTTCCGCCGCTGCGCCCGCGGATGGTCCGGATGATCCCCGAGGTGCGGAGCTGCGACAGCGCTTCACGGGCCGTGACAGCCGAAACGCCGAGCGCGGAGGCGAGTTCGGTTTCGTTGGGAAGCCGCTGGCCGCTGGTAAGCAGTCCGGTCTCGACCGCCTGCTCGATCCTCCCGCACACCTCATCGACCAGGCCGCGGGACTTGATGGGGGTGAAGACCGCCGCCAGGCTGCGGGACGCGCCTTGGGGTGGAAGCAGCATCTGTTCCTCCCTCGCGCTCGGGTTTCGCGTCTCCCGTCCGGTCCGCCCGGCGGTTTCCAGGGGCGGTGCGGTTGCCGGCCGCGCGGTGGGTGATGCCATCCTATGGCCGTGTGTGGCCGGGGTCTATACACAAAACCTATGAAGTAATAGTATTTGGCCCAATAACGCATTGTGGCCCGCGTCACATCATGCGGCGTCACCCTCCCGAAGGCCCGGCAACGGCCCTTCGGCTACGGAGTTAGGCAGGAACATGACCGAAACGCGCACGGCCGGAACGTCGACCGTCCCCGGCAGCGTCCCGGCGATCCGCCTGCGCAAACTCACCAAGGTCTTTGGTGACACGGTCGCCGTCGACGGCGTCGACCTGGACATTCGGCAGGGTGAATTCTTCTCCATGCTGGGCCCGTCCGGTTCCGGGAAAACCACTGTGCTGCGGCTGATCGCAGGATTCGAACTGCCGACCTCGGGCAGCATCGAGCTGGAAGGCCGCGACGTCACGAGGCTGGCTCCCTTCGAGCGCGACGTTAACACCGTCTTCCAGGACTACGCCTTGTTCCCGCACATGTCCCTCGTGGACAACGTCGCGTACGGCTTGAGGGTGCGCGGAGTGCCGCGGGCAGAGCGCCGCGAGCGAGCCCGCGAGGCCCTGGACCGGGTGCAACTGGGCAAATTCGTCGGCCGCAAGCCGGCCCAGCTTTCCGGCGGCCAGCGCCAGCGGGTGGCCCTGGCCAGGGCGCTCGTGGTGGAACCCAAGGTGCTGCTGCTGGACGAACCGCTCGGCGCCCTCGACCTGAAGCTGCGCCAGCAGATGCAGGTGGAGCTCAAGGAGCTGCAGAAATCGCTGGGCATCACCTTCATCTTCGTCACCCATGACCAGGAGGAGGCGCTGACCATGAGTGACCGGATCGGTGTCTTCAACAATGGCCGCCTGGAACAGATCGGCACCGCGCACGAGATTTACGAGCGCCCCGCCGGGACCTTCGTCGCCAACTTTGTGGGCACGTCCAACATCTTCGACGCCGCCACCGCACAGAGCCTCTACGGCCGCGCGGAGCCCCTGTGCGTCCGACCCGAACGGCTGCGCCTGTCCTGGTCGCCGGTGCCGGAGACGGCCGCGGGCGTCACGGGCCGGCCCGGCACGGTGACCTCGCTCGTGTACGTCGGGCACGCCACCCAGGTCCGGGTGCAACTCCAGGACGGCCCCGGCGTCGTCGTGCTGGCACCGGACACACTGCCGGACCGCGACGACGAACTAATCGGCCGCAGGGTCACCGTGAGCTGGGACGACGACGCCGTCGTCTGGCTGCCGTCCGACGCCGCCTGACGCCGGGCCGCAGGAAAGTTTCCACCCCCACTACGAAAGGTAAGAATCATGGCTCCAAGAATGAAAGCCGCCCTCGTGGCCGGGGTGGCCGCTGCCGCCCTCGCCTTGGCGGGTTGCGGCACCAGTGGCGGCGGCGGGGCTGCCCCGTCGGCGCAGCCGCTCAAAACCGAAATCGGTCCGGGCGAAGGGCAGCTCTCGATCCTCGCCTGGCCCGGCTACGTCGAGAACGGCAGCAACGACCCGGCCGTGGACTGGGTCACCCCCTTCGAAAAAGAGACCCAGTGCAAGGTCAGCTTCAAACCGTTCGGGACCTCGGACGAAGCCGTGACGCTGATGCGCACCGGACAGTACGACGTCGTCTCGGCCTCCGGCGATGCCTCCCTGCGTCTGATCGCCGGCAACAACGTGGAGCCGGTCAACACGAGCCTGTTGAAGAACTACGCAGACGTCTACCCGTTCCTCAAGGACAAGGCCTGGAACACCGTGGACGGTAAGAACTACGGCATGCCCCACGGCTGGGGCGCCAACCTGCTGATGTACTCCACCGACAAGGTCAAGCCCGCCCCCACCTCGTGGAGCGCCGTTTTTGACGATGCCGCCAAGTACAGCGGCAAGGTCACGGCTTACGACTCGCCCATCTACATCGCCGACGCGGCCGTGTACCTGATGGCGCACAAGCCGGAGCTCGGCATCAAGAACCCGTATGCACTGGACAAGGACCAGCTCGCGGCCGCAGTCGACCTGCTCAAGCAGCAGCGCAAGCACGTGGGCGAATACTGGAGCGACGTCGTGAAGGAGGTGCAGGCCTTCGCCGGCGGCAGCACCGTCGTCGGAACCACCTGGCAGGTCGGCGCCAACATCGCCGCCGCCGACGGGACCAAGGTCGCGACCGTCCTGCCGGACGAGGGTGCCACCGGCTGGTCCGACACGTGGATGATCGGGGCGCAGTCCAAGAACAAGAACTGCGCGTACAAGTGGCTGGACTACATCGCCAGCCCCAAGGCCAATGCCGCGGTGGCCGAATACTTCGGTGAGTCGCCGGCCAACCCCAAGGCCTGCGAGCTGACCAAGGACAAGAAGCACTGCGAAACCTACCACTCGGGTGACGCGGCGTATGCCGAGAAGATCTGGTACTGGACCACGCCGGTGGCCGAATGCCTTGACGGCCGCAAGGACGCCAAGTGCACGGACTACTCCGAATGGACCAAGGCCTGGACCGAGATCAAGGGCTGACATGGCAGTACAGACGCAGCACCCGGCGCCCGGCTCGCCGCCGGCCGCCGGGGTGCCGCGGTCCCGGCCGAACAGGTTCTCGGCGCTGCTGCACCGGGCGCCAGGGTTGCGGCTCGCGGGGCTGATCACGGCCCCCGCCGGCTGGCTGGTGCTGGTGTACATCGCCGCGCTCGCTGCCCTGCTGATCACGTCGCTGTGGACCGTGGACACCTTCACCGGGAAGGTGTCCACGGTCTGGACCACAGAGAACCTGGTGACGGTGCTGACCGATCCGGTCTACCAGCGGATCGCGTTGCGCACGCTGTGGATCGCGGCGGCGGTGACCGTGATCGACATGGTCATCGCGCTGCCGATGGCGTTCTTCATCGCCAAGGTGGCCAGCGCCCGCTGGCAGAAGCTGCTGGTCATCGCGGTGCTGATGCCGCTGTGGGCCAGCTACCTGGTCAAGGCCTACGCCTGGCGCAACGTCCTCGCCGAGGGCGGCCTGCTGGAGTGGATGGGCGCGCCGATCGGCCTGGCGTCGCCCGGATACAGCGAGACCGCCGTCATCCTGACCCTGTCCTACATCTGGCTTCCGTACATGATCCTGCCGATCTACGCCGGCTTTGACCGGGTCCCGGACTCGCTCCTCGAGGCGTCCGGCGACCTCGGCGCGAAACCGCTGACCACCATGCGGCTGGTCATGCTGCCGTTGCTCGTCCCCTCGGTCATCGCCGGGACGATCTTCACCTTTTCGCTCTCACTGGGGGACTACATCACCGCCCAGATCGTCGGCGGAACCACCCAGATGCTGGGAACCGTGGTGTACGCCAACGTCGGCGCCGCGAACAACCTGCCGCTGGCCGCTGCGGTGTCGCTCGTGCCGATCGTCATCATCATGGCGTACCTGTTCATCGTCCGCCGCTCGGGCGCCCTCAACAACCTCTAACCGCCGGAAACAAGGAGCACCGTGAGACTTTCCCGCAGCGCCAAGGCCATCCTCGGCGTCGTTACCGGACTCGTCCTGCTCTTCATCTACCTGCCGCTGCTGCTGGTGGTGGTGAACTCCTTCAACGCGGATCGGACGTTCGGCTGGCCGCCCAAGGGGTTCACCTTGGAATGGTGGGGCCGGGCCGCGGATTCCACCGGCGTGCGGGAGGCACTGCTGTCCTCGGTCTGGGTGGCGGTGGTGTCCACTGCCATCTCGCTGGTGCTGGGGACCCTCCTGGCACTCGCCCTGCAGCGCTACAAGTTCTTCGGCCGGGACGTCATCAGCCTGCTGGTCATCCTGCCCATCGCGCTGCCGGGCATTGTCACCGGCATCGCCCTGAACAACATGTTCACCACCATCCTCGGAGTGCCGCTGAGCCTCTGGACGGTGGTGATAGCGCACGCCACGTTCTGCATGGTCACCGTGTTCAACAACGTCATTGCCCGGCTCCGCCGGATGCACGGCGGGCTGGAGGAGGCCTCCGCCGACCTTGGCGCCGGGGTATTCACCACGTTCCGGCTGGTGACGTTCCCGCAGCTCCGCTCGGCGCTGCTGGCCGGCGGGCTGCTCGCCTTCGCCCTGAGCTTCGATGAGATCATCGTGACCACGTTCACCGTCGGCGCCGGGGATACGACCCTGCCGATCTGGATCCTGCAGAACCTCTTCCGGCCCAACCAGGCGCCGGTGGTCAATGTGGTGGCCGTGGTGCTGATCGTTGTCTCAATCGTCCCGATCTGGCTGGCGCAGCGGCTGTCGGGCGACTCCGTGGGGGTCGGGACGGGCCAGGCGAAGGCCGACGAGAGCTAGCCGGAGGCCTGCTCGGCCGGTTACCGGTCGATTTAGACGGGGTCGATCGAGACGACCGCGAGGAAGCCGCGGCCCAGAATTTCGGGGGTGCGGGTGTCGGAACCGACGACGGCGTCGTACCGCTCCAGGGCCTGGGGCGCCTCGCCGGGATCACCGGCCGAAGCCTGCCCCTGCAGCAGGATGCCGAACTGGCCATCGAAGACCGGGTGCGCCCGCTTCTTGGAGAGCTCGATGATCGAGGTGTAGCCCTTGAACGCGCCGGTCCTGGTGATGACGTTGAGGTCCCGGATGTCGCCGGTGGGCAGGGCGCCGGCGGCCTCCGCGTCGCCGGAAAAGCGGTACGGCCGGTATTTCTCCAGCGGATGCTCGGCGCCGTCCACCGTCAGGACCAGCAGCTCGCCGTCGACCACGGTCAGTACCCGTTCCATCCCGGCGAACCGGGAAAACGCGCCGGCCCGCGAGACCTCCGCAATGCTGACCCGCCAATCCCAGGCATCGCCCGCTGCGGCGCCCTGGCCGGAAGCCTGCGGAAACCTGGCCAGCTCGCGGGTCACCCCGCCGCCGTTGCGCCAGAGGGCGGGCTTGAGCTCGGCGTACCGGATGATCTCCATCAGCCCAGCCTAGCCGGACGGGCGGACGCGCACCTCCGGGCCTCCCGGAGCGTAACGTCGGCGCGGCCCCCGCGGACTTGCTACCGTCGAAGCAACGATATAACTGCGTAGGGAGCCGGAAATGTTCGTCAAAGTGTGCGGCCTCAGCACGGCCGAGTCGGTGCGCGCCGCGGTCGACGCCGGCGCGGACGCCCTGGGCTTCGTGCTCACCCGCAGTCCCCGCGAGGTGGCTCCGGACACGGTCCGGGAGCTGCTGGCCGCGGTGCCCGCCGCGCTGCCCGCCGTGGGCGTCTTCCGGCACGAAAGGGCCGACGACGCCGTCGCCCGGGCCCGGGAGGCCGGGCTGGGGTGGGTCCAGTTGCACGGTGACCGGAGCCCCGCCGACGTGCGCACGGTCCACGACGCCGGCTTGAAGCTCATCCGGGCTGTCACCATGGCCGCGGACCCGTCGGCCTTCGCGGACTGGGGCGAGGAACTGCTCCTGATCGATGCGGCGGTGCCCGGTTCAGGCGAAGCCTGGGATTACGCTTCCGTCCGGGCACTGGGCCTGGAGGGCCGATCCTGGCTGCTTGCCGGCGGGCTGGACCCGGACAACGTTGCCGCCGCAGCAGCGGCGGCCGGGGCCTGGGGCGTGGACGTCTCCTCCGGCGTCGAGGCCGCCAGGGGCGTCAAGGATCCGGCCAGGATCGTGGCCTTCGTGGAGTCAGCGAAGGGACGCTGACCGGGCTCCCCGCGCACCTATCGCCCGGACAGCAACCTCGTTAGCATGCTTCTTGAGGACTACCGGCGGGCCGGGCCCGCCACCCATCCACAAGGAGGAACGGCCATGACTCTGCCCCAAGGATTGACCCCCGGCGTCTGGACGCTGGACATGTCCCACAGCGAGATCGGCTTCAGCGTTCGGCACGCCGGCATCAGCAAGGTCCGCGGCCGGTTCAACGAGGCCTCGGCGGAAGCCCGGGTGCGCGACTCACTGGCCGACGCAAGCCTGCACGCCTCGGTCAAGACCGCCAGCTTCGACTCCGGCGATGCCAACCGCGACGGCCACGTGCGCGGCCCCGACTTCTTCGACGTCGAGAACTATCCCGAGATGACCTACCGTGCCACCTCCATCCGGGGCGACGGCGAGGACTATGTGCTCACCGGGGACCTCACCATCCGCGGCGTGACCAAGCCCGTGGACCTGGAAGTCGAGTTCACCGGCGTCGCGGTGGATCCCTTCGGCGCGACCCGGGCCGGATTCAGCGCCGAGGCCGAAATCTCCCGCAAGGACTTCGGCCTGACCTGGAACGCGGCCCTGGAAGCCGGCGGGCTGCTGGTCAGCGACAAAGTCAAGATCAACGTCGAAGCCGCCATGGTCAAGCAGGCCGACGCCTGATCGTGGGCCGAAATCAGGGGCGGATCAGGGCAAACCCCTGATCCGGAACGGCCTCCGGCGGGAGAGAATATAGCCATGAAGACACTGCTCAACATCATCTGGCTGGTTTTCGGCGGACTCTGGCTGGCCATTGGCTATTTCGTGGCCGGCGTCATCTGCTGCCTGCTGGTCATCACCATTCCGTGGGGGCTGGCCTCGTTCCGGATCGCGTCCTACACGCTCTGGCCTTTCGGTCGCATGGTGGTGGACAAGCCCGGCGGCAACGGGGTGTTCACGCTGCTGGGCAACGTCATCTGGCTGCTGGTGGCGGGCATCTGGATCGCGATCGGTCACGTGGTCACGGCCTTCGCCATGGCCATCACCATTATCGGCATCCCGCTGGCCATCGCGAACCTCAAGCTCATTCCGGTGTCCCTGATGCCGCTGGGCAAGCAGATCGTGCCGACCGACCGCCCATTCGCGGTCAGCTACCGCTAGGACCCGCAGCGGGCGGGCCACCCGAGGAAGCCGAGGGAAGAACAATGCAGGAGTCAACCACCCCGGAGGCCGGCGCCGACGAGCTGATGCTGGTCATCACCCGCGAGTTCCAGGACCCGATCGGCGTGGTCTGGTCCGCCCTGACGGATCCGGACCAGGCCCCGGCCTGGTGGGGTCCGCGCGGCTTCCATACCCCGCGGGAGAGCATCGACGCCGATCTGGAAATCGGCGGACAGTACCGCGCCTGCATGGTCCAGGACTCCACCGGGCAGCAGTACTGGTGGAGCGGCATCCACACGGACATCGAACCCCCGAACCTCTTCGTGTTCACCCACGCGTGGGACAAGGCGGACGGGACCCGCGGCTACGAGACCGAGATTACGTACCGGCTCGACGAGATCGACGGCGGCACCCGGTTGACGTTCAGCCAGGGGCCCTTCGACACGGCCGAGAACAGGGACAGCAACGGCACCGGCTGGCGGGAATCCTTCGACCGCCTCGCCGAACACCTCCGCCGGGGCGCCTGACGCACGCTGTCTAGGCCGCCCCAGGTTTCGCCGGCTCAGGCCAGTTCGGCCGCCAGGTTGCGCCGCGCCGCGTCCTGCCACAGCTCGCGCCCCCGCGCGGTGTGGAACAGCGGGTCAAGGTCCAGCAGCTGGCGCACGACGGCGGCGCGCCCGGCGGCGAAGTCGGCGTCGCCGATGTGGGCGAAATCCTGACGGACCGCCGCGAGGTAGCGGGCGTAGTCGTCCGTTCCGCCGCCCAGGACGGAGAGGTCGGCGTCGCTGAGCAGCGCGGCGGGCCGGTCGTCGGGGTCCGGCCGGTGCTCGGCCGTCATCCGGACCAGCCGGGCGACCTCCTCCGTTTCGGCCGCCGGGAGCCCGGCGTCCTCCAGCCGCTCCTCGGCCAGCCGGGCCGAGGCTTCCTCGTCCTCACCGGCGATGCCGAGGTAGACGGCGTCGTGGAACCAGGCCGCGAGCAGCACGGTCCGGGGCGGGCGCTCCGGGGCGGTCAGCTTGTCCAGGGCCTCCAGCACGGCGAGCAGATGGGTCCGCCCGTGGTACTTCCGATGCTCCTCGCCCCAGCGGTCCAGCAGGTCCAGGAACAGGGCGTCGTGGCCGGGCAGCACCTCATTCCAGCGGGTCAGCAGCGGCAGTTTCAGCGAGCCGCTGCGCCGCCGCGCCGGAATCCGCAGCCCGCTGCCGATCAACTTGCGGACCAGGACCCGGCCCTCGACCGGGATGGCGCCGGCGGCGACCAGCTCGTCGTAGCGGGCCTCGGCAACGTCATAGTGGTCGCCGTCGAACGCCCGCTCCGGGATGCCCGCGGCGCGCGCGAACGCATGCAGTTCCTCCAGCGAACTGTCGGAAACGAGGTGCGAAAAGCGGGTTCCGTGGGCGGGCCAGAGCGGGGGATCCAGGTAGACGGCCATGCAGGCAGTCTACGAGGCGGCCGGCAGGATGTTCTGGTTGCCGCGGAAGACGTTGCCCGGATCAAACTCGCGCTTTACCCGGGCCAGCCGGGCGTAGTTGTCCTCCCCGAAAGCGGCGCGGACGCGGTCCCTGCCCTCGTCGCCGACGAAGTTCAGCCAGACCCCGCCGGTGGCGTACGGGGCGATGTCCCGGCGGAACTTCTTGACCCAGGCTTTGGCCTCTTCTGAGGCCGCCGCCGTCGCCTCCATGCCGTACGGGTGCGTGACCCACTGGGCGCCGCGGTTCTGCAGCGGTGTCTGCGCGGCGGCGGGCCCGGCCACGGCCCCGCCCCAGCGGGCCACCAGATGCTGGGAGTACGGTCCGGGCAGGTGCCGGGCCGCGTCCACGATCACGTCCAGGGCGGCGTCCGGGAGGGCGTCGTGGTACTCGGCGCTCCAGTAGTGGTAAAGGTCCGGCGGGTCATCGATCATGCACTGAAAATCCGCGTAGTTCATGTCGCCGACGAGGTCCACGGCGGGGTCGAGGTCGCGGAACGGCGCCGCCTGTTCGGCCCCCGCAGCCGGATCACCGGCGTACAGGTACGCCAGGCCGACGGCGGGCTTGCCCACCATGTCTTCCGGGACGAACGGCTCAGGCGGTGCGGTGAGGAACACCAGCGCGCTGCCGACGGCGTCCGGCGCTGCCTGCGCCAGGTCCCGGTAGGCGCGGCTGAGGTCCGCTGCCTCCTCACCGCGCCACAGCATGATCCCGGCATGGACCGTGGGTCCCAGTTCGTGCAGCCCGAACGTGAAGCTGGTGGCGACGCCGAAGTTCCCGCCGCCGCCGTGCAGGGCCCAGAACAATTCGGGGTTCTCCCGGGCGCTCGCGGTGACCCGGTCCCCGGCCGCCGTCACGAGGTCCACGGAGACCAGGTTGTCGCAGGCGAAGCCGTAGGAGCGTTCCAGCCAGCCGGAGCCGCCGCCCAGGGTGAAGCCCGCCACCCCAGTGGTGGAGGCGCGGCCGCCGGTGCTGGCGAGGCCGTGCTCCTGGGTCGCGCGGTCGAATTCACCCCAGGTGACGCCGGCGCCCACCGTCACGGTCCTGGCCTCCGGGTTCACGGCGATCGATTTCATCGGCCTGACGTCCACCACCAGGCCGCCCTCATTCGTGGACATGCCGGCGACGGAATGCCCGCCGGCGCGGACCGCGACGTCTAGGCCGTTGGCCGCGGCGTGGGCCAGGGCATCGGCGACGTCGGCCGCGTCCGCGCACTGGGCAATGACGGCCGGGTGCCGGTCGATCATCGCGTTGAAGAGTTTTCGAGTTTCGTCATAGGCCGCGTCGTCCGGCCTGACCCATTTCACGGCGGTGCTCCTAGCCGACCGCGGCTCACCCCTCCCCAAAATCGTACGGCTGATACGCGTCCGCGGCTATGGGGCCGTGCTTCACGGGACCCCCTTCGAAATACGCAAGTGCGGTGGAAGCGTCTTCCTGCGGCCGCATCTGCGTACTAAGGTGGCCCTATGCCGACTTTCCGCGTCTCCGAAGCAGCCCGGTTCCTGGGCGTCAGCGACGACACCGTCCGCCGCTGGACCGAGAACGGCAGCCTGACCCCGCAACGGGACGACGCCGGCCGGCTCGTGGTGGACGGGCTCGAGCTGGCAACCCTGGCCCGGGAGCAGGCGAAGCTGCCGGAAGACCCGGCCGGCGGCCTCAGCTCCGCCCGGAACCGTTTCGTGGGGCTGGTCACGGCCATCACCGCCGATACCGTCATGGCCCAGGTGGAGTTGCAGTGCGGGCCGTTCCGAGTGGTGTCGCTGATGAGCAGCGAGGCGGTCCGCGACCTGGGGCTGCAACCCGGGTCGGTGGCCACCGCCGTCGTCAAAGCCACCACCGTGATCATCGAAAGCCCGCACGGGAAGGCCCAGGCATGAGCCGGCTGCGGTGCGCCGCCGCCTTCCTGGCGGCCGGCGCCCTGGCTTTGGGAACCGCTGCGTGCGCGGGGCCCGGCAACGGCTCGGGCGGACGGACCCTGACCGTCTTCGCGGCCGCGTCGCTGAAGGCGCCGTTCACCGAACTGGCCCGCGAGTTCGAGGCCAGCCACCAGGGCACCGCGGTCACGCTCAGCTTCGCCGGGTCCGCCGACCTGGCCACCCAGCTCAGCCAGGGGGCGCCCGCGGACGTGTTCGCCTCCGCGGATGCCAAAATCATGGCGAAGGTCCTCGACGCCGGACTCGTCGAGGGCACGCCCCGCAACTTCGCCAGCAACGTCCTCGCCCTCGCCGTGCCGCCGGCCAACCCCGCGGACATCGGCTCCTTCGCCGACCTCGCACGGCCGGGGGTCAAGGTGGTGGTGTGCGCGGCCCAGGTGCCGTGCGGCGCGGCCGCCCGCGCCGTCCAGGCCGCCGCCGGCGTCACGCTGAAGCCGGTCAGCGAGGAATCCTCCGTCACGGACGTGCTCGGAAAGATCACCTCGGGGGAAGCCGACGCCGGGCTCGTATACGTCACCGACGTCCGCTCCGCCGGGTCGAAGGTGAAGGACATCCCCTTCGCGGAGTCCGCCGCCGCCGTCAACCGGTATCCGATCGCCGCGCTGAAAGGCAGCCGGGATCCGGACCTCGCGGCCGACTTCACCGCGTTCGTTACCGGCGCCCGGGGCCAGGAAATCCTGGCCGGCGCCGGCTTCGGGGAGCCGTGATGGGGCACGGTTACACCGGAATCCCGCGCTGGGTGCTGGGCATCGCCGTCATCGGCGCACTGTTCGTCCTGCTGCCCCTGGCCGCCATGGCCGCGCGGGTCGACTGGCCGCACCTTTTCCCGCTGCTGACCTCGGACGCGTCGCTCACCGCGCTGGGGCTCAGCCTGCGGACGGCGGCGGCGAGCACCGTCCTGTGCCTGCTGCTCGGCGTCCCGCTGGCCCTGGTCCTGGCCCGGAGCACCTTCCGCGGGCAGCGACTGCTCCGCTCCTTCGTGCTGCTGCCGCTGGTGCTGCCGCCGGTTGTCGGCGGTATCGCGCTGCTCTACACCTTCGGCCGGCAGGGCCTGCTGGGCCGCAGCCTGGAGATCGCCGGCCTCCAGATCGCGTTCTCGACGACGGCGGTGGTCCTCGCCCAGACCTTCGTGGCCTTGCCGTTCCTGGTGGTCAGCCTCGAGGGGGCCCTGCGCTCGGCCGGGAGCCGGTACGAGGCCGTGGCCGCCACGCTCGGCGCGCGGCCCGGCACGGTGCTGCGCCGGGTGACCCTGCCCCTCGTGCTGCCCGGCCTCGCCTCCGGCGCCGTGCTCTCGTTTGCCCGGAGCCTTGGCGAGTTCGGCGCCACCCTGACCTTTGCCGGCAGCCTGCAGGGCGTCACCCGCACCCTGCCGCTGGAAATCTACCTGCAGCGCGAGACCGACGCCGATGCCGCCGTCGCGCTGTCCCTGCTGCTGGTCGCCGTGGCGGTCATCGTCGTCGGACTCAGCTACCGTGGACCCTCCCCGGACGGCGGATACTCAGGGCGGGGTGCCGGGCGCCCGGCCGGGCGCACCCCCGGAGTGCGGCAGGAGGCCCCGTGACCTTCAGCCTGCAGGCCGCCGTCGCCGCCCGCCATTTCGATGTCACCCTGAACCTGGCGGAGGGCGAAACGGTAGCCGTGCTCGGGCCCAACGGCGCCGGAAAGTCCACCCTGCTGTCCGTGGTGGCGGGCCTGCTTCGCCCGGACGCGGGCCGCGCGGAGCTCGACGGCCGGTTGCTCTTCAACCTCGGGCCGGGCCGCAAGGCGTGGACGGCGCCGCACCGGCGCGGCACCGCGCTGCTGGCCCAGGAAGCCCTCTTGTTCCCGCACCTGAGCGCGCTGGAGAACGTGGCCTTCGGGCCCCGGAGCGCCGGGGTGCCCCGGGGTCAGGCCCGCGAAGCCGCCCGGCACTGGCTTGGCGAGGTCGACGCGGCGGAGCTGGCCGCCCGGCGGCCCGGGGAACTCTCCGGGGGCCAGGCCCAGCGCGTGGCGCTGGCGCGCGCCCTGGCGGCGGCTCCGCAGCTGCTGCTGCTCGATGAACCGATGGCCGCCCTCGATGTGCACGCGGCCCCGCTGCTGCGGCGCCTGCTGAAGCGGGTCCTGGCCGGCCGCCGGGCCATCATCGTCACCCACGATGTGCTGGACGCTTACATGCTTGCCGACCGGGTGATCGTGCTGGAGGACGGCGAGGTCACCGAGGCCGGGCCCACCCGCGACGTGCTCGAGCGGCCCCGCAGCCGCTTTGCCGCCGGCCTGGCGGGGCTGAACCTGGTCGCCGGCACCGTCACGGCGACCGGCCTGCGGACCGCCGCCGGGCTGGACTTCGCGGGACGGCACGAGGATGCTGCGGACCCCGGCCAGGCCGGCGTGGCGGCGTTCCCGCCGTCGGCCGTTTCCGTCTTCCTCGACGAGGCGCACGGCAGCCCGCGGAACTCCTTCCCGGTCACGGTCACCGACCTGGAACCGCACGGGGACCAGATCCGGGTGCGGGCGGGGGAGCTGTCCGCTGACGTGACCCCGGCCGCCTCGGCCGACCTCGGGCTGGTCCCGGGCTCGCGCGTCTATTTCGTGGTGAAGGCTGCTGCCGTTTCGGTCTACCCCGCGTAGGCCCGGCTGCGGCCGGCGCCGTAGGGTGGAGGGACAGCCAGCCACCCTTCAGGAGGAATTCCGTGCTTCCAGAACCAACCCGCGCCCAGGGCCGGACCGCACTCGTGGTGGGAGCGAGCGGCATCGCCGGTTCCGCCCTCGTGAGCCTCCTGTCGGAGAGCGGCTGGGACGTCCTGGCCATGTCCCGCGGCGGCGTCGCCCGTCCCGGCGTGCGGCCGCTCAGCGCCGACCTCGGGTCGCCGGAGAGCCTCGCGGCCGCGCTGGCGGGGGAGAACCCGACGCACGTGTTCTTCACCGCGTGGTCGCGGCAGGCAACCGAGCGGGAAAACATCGAGGTCAACGCGGCGATGCTGCGGAACCTGCTCGACGCGCTGCAAAACAGCCCGGTGGAACACGTCGCGCTAATGACCGGGCTGAAGCACTACCTGGGCCCGTTCGAGGCCTACGCCGCGGGGGAGATGCCGGACACGCCTTTCCACGAGGAGGAGCCGCGGCTGCCGGTGGCCAACTTCTACTACGCCCAGGAGGACGAGCTGTGGGCCGCGGCGGAACGGCAGGGCTTCACCTGGTCGGTCCACCGGGCCCATACCGTGATCGGCCACGCGGTGGGCAACGCCATGAACATGGGCCTGACGCTCGCCGTCCAGGCCACGCTCTGCAAGGAACTGAACCTGCCCTTCATCTTCCCCGGTTCCGAGACGCAGTGGAACAGCCTCACCGACATGACGGACAGCGGGCTGCTGGCCGAGCACATGCTCTGGGCGGCCACCGCGGAAGGGGCTGCCGACCAGGCCTACAACATCGTCAACGGCGACGTCTTCCGCTGGCGCTGGATGTGGCCGCGGCTGGCCGCCTACTTCGGCGTCGAACCGGTCGGCTTTGAAGGCGCACCCCGGCCACTGGAGCAACAGATGAAGGGCATGGAAGAACCGTGGGCGGAACTGGCCGGCCGGCACGGCCTCGCCGAGCACGACCTGGCCCGTGTCTCGTCGTGGTGGCACACCGACGGCGACCTGGGCCGCAACATCGAGGTGCTGGCCGACATGTCCAAGAGCCGGCTGGCCGGCTTCACCGGCTACCGCCGGACGCTGGACTCCTTCACGGGGCTCTTCGACCGTTTCCGGGCGGACCGGCTGATCCCGTAGCGCGGCCCGGCCGGGCGGTGAGTGAACCGCGGCCCGGCCTGCGGGGCCGGCCTGCGAGGCCGGGCTAGTCGGCGCCGTCTGCCTGCCCGGTTTCGGCTGCCTTCCGGCGCACCGGGTGCTGGCTGACGATCGAGACCCGGTTGAAGGCGTTCATGGCGATCGCCAGCCAGCTGACCGCGGCGAACTCGTCGTCGGTTAGGTGCTTGCGCGCCAGCCGGCCCTCGTGCTCCCGGGCGGCGGCGTCGGAGATGTTGGTGATCGCCTCGGCCAGCGTCAGGGCCGCGGCTTCCTTCTCGGTGAACAGCTTGGTGTCCCGCCAGGCGGGGAGCACCGCGAGGCGCTGGGCGGATTCGCCGTTCTTGATGGCGTCGCCCACGTGCAGGTCCAGGCAGAAAGCACAGCCGTTGATCTGCGAGATGCGCACATTGAGCAGTTCGACCAGGGTCTGGTCCAGGCCGGCCTCATCTGCGGCCTCCTTGGCCTTCAGGCCCAGGCCGTTCAGCGTCCGCCAGGCGGCGGGGTGGGCCTTGTCGAGGAAAACGCTGCGGGGGTGGTCCGAGGCCGGGGTCTGCTCCATGGACCCAGCGTACCGAGCAGCGACACACTCAGCCCGCACTGGATGTGACAAATCTGTCATATGTATGACAAAGTTTGTGGGTAGTCATTTTTCGATCCGATGGTCGGTTCCTTGGGGGAGCCGACCATCGGATCGCTTCTTTTTGGGCCGAACGTGGCAAATTTCACTAAATTCGGCACTTTTTGCGCAAAATTGCTAGCGTCGATGGCCAAGCCAGACCCAACGGACGCCGGCCGCCAGGCCCCCGATTCCGGCTGAAAACAGCCGTTCCGCATCTCTTGCCCGCGCCGGCGTCCCATCCGCAGCCTCAACGACTGAAATGGGATTCATGAGCCAGAGCAGCACCGTCAGGACAAATTCGACCGCCGCGCCCGGTGAGCCGGATGGAGCCGGGGAGCGCAGAACGCGGGTCAACAAGAGCGTTTTCATCGGCTCGGCCACCGGCGTCGTCGGGATCACGCTCTGGGCCATCCTCGCCAAGGACAACGCCGAAGCCGTCATCGGCTCGCTGGTCGGCTGGGTGTCGACCAACATGGGCTGGTACTACTTCCTGATCGTGACCGCCGCGCTGGTCTTCGTCCTCGTGGCCGCGCTCTCCCGGGTCGGCAAGACCAAGCTGGGCCCCGACCACTCCAAGCCCCAGTTCGGCATGTTCACCTGGGCCGCCATGCTCTTCGCCGCGGGAATCGGCATCGACCTGATGTTCTTCTCGGTCAGCGAACCCGTCAGCCAGTACCTCGCCCCGCCGCAGGGTGAGGGCAGCAACCCGGAGGCAGCCCGCCAGGCCCTCGTCTGGACCCTGTTCCACTACGGGCTCACCGGCTGGGCGCTGTACGCCCTGATGGGCCTGGCGCTGGGCTACTTCGCGTACCGCCACAACCTCCCCCTGAGCATCCGCTCGGCGCTGTATCCGATCTTCGGCAAGAAAATCGACGGCCCGATCGGACACGCCGTCGACATCGCGGCGCTGCTGGGCACGATCTTCGGCATCGCCACCTCGCTCGGCATCGGCGTCGTGCAGTTGAACTACGGACTGCACTTCATGTTCGGCGTCCCGGAAAACCTGGCAATCCAGATCGGCCTGATCGCGCTGTCCGTCGTCATGGCGACCGTGTCCGTGATGTCCGGGGTGGAAAAGGGCATCCGGCGGCTTTCCGAACTCAACGTCGTGCTCGCCGTCGCCCTGATGCTGTTCGTGCTCTTCGCCGGCAAGACCAGCTTCCTGCTCGACGGCATCGTGCAGAACATCGGCGACGTCATGAGCCGCTTCCCGGCCATGACCCTGGACACCTTTGCCTACGACCGCCCGACCGACTGGCTCAACGCCTGGACGCTGTTCTTCTGGGCCTGGTGGATCGCCTGGGCCCCCTTCGTCGGACTGTTCCTCGCCCGGATCTCCCGCGGCCGCACCATCCGGCAGTTCGTGCTGGGCACCATGACCGTCCCGTTCCTGTTCATCCTGCTCTGGATCTCCATCTTCGGAAACTCCAGCATCGACCTGATCATGAACGGCAACGCCGCCTTCGGCGAAGCAGCCATGAGCAACCCGGAACGCGGCTTCTACAGCCTGCTCGCCGAGTACCCCGGCGTCCCCGTGACCGCGGCGGTGGCCACCTTCACGGGCCTGCTGTTCTACGTGACCTCCGCGGACTCCGGCGCCCTGGTCATGGCCAACTTCACCTCGCACCTCAAGGACGCCGACTCGGACGGACCGGAGTGGCTCCGGGTGTTCTGGGCTGTTGCAACCGGGCTGCTGACGCTGGCCATGCTCATGGTCGGCGGCGTCACCACGCTGCAGAACGCGACGATCGTCATGGGCCTGCCGCTGTCACTGCTGCTGGTCTTCATCATGCTGGGGCTCTACCGGGCCCTCCGGGTGGAGAACTCGCTCAACGACAGCTACCGCGCCAGCCTGCCCGGCATCATCTCGGGCCGTGCCGGCGGCGAGCAGCGGGGCGGGCGCAGCTGGCGCCAGCGGCTGACCCGGGCGATGAGCTACCCCGGCCGCCGGCAGACGAACCGCTTCGTGGAGACCATCGCCCTGCCGGCCCTGCAGGAGGTCAGCGAGGAGCTCCGGTCCCAGGGGGCCGAGACCGTCCTCTCCGTGGCCCGGGTCGAGTCCTGCGGCATCGACAGCATCGACCTGCAGCTGGCCATGGGCGGGGAACGCCCGTTCAAGTACCAGATCTACCCGGTCCAGTACGAAACCCCCTCCTATGCCACCCGCCGGGCGGACCCGGAGGACCACTACTACCGGATGGAAGTGTTCTCCCTTGAGGGCAGCCACGGCTACGACCTCATGGGCTACACCAAGGAGCAGGTCATCACGGACGTCCTGGACCACTACGAACAGCACCTGGAATTCCTGCACCTGAACCGTGCAGCGCCGGGCAACACCGTCCTGGTCGAGGACCAGATGGCCAAAGACAATTGGGAATCAGACTTCGAAACGCAGGAGGCAACAAAATGACCACCGCAACGCTATTCATCGGCGGCGCCTGGAGCGCAGCATCCGACGGCGGCACCCGGGACATCCACTGCCCGGCCGACGGCGAACTGGTGGGCACGGTCTCCGAGGGCACCGCCCAGGATTCCGCCCGGGCCGTGGAAGCGGCGCGCGCCGCGTTCGACTCCGGCGAATGGG
Organism: Arthrobacter sp. Hor0625; assembly: GCF_052567525.1. Classification (NCBI taxonomy): domain Bacteria; kingdom Bacillati; phylum Actinomycetota; class Actinomycetes; order Micrococcales; family Micrococcaceae; genus Arthrobacter; species Arthrobacter sp. Hor0625. Next base: position 1,634,097 of record NZ_CP199586.1, read on the forward strand.
CCGGCACCTCCGCCCTGGAGCGCGGCTCGTTCCTGCTCAAGGTGGCCAACCGGCTGCGCGAGCGCAAGGATGAATTTGCCCGGGCCGAGACGCTGGACACCGGCAAGCGGCTGGCCGAGAGCGAAATCGACATGGACGACATCGCCAACTGCTTCGAGTACTTCGGCAAGCTCTCCGGCCAGGACTCCGGCCGGGTCGTCGACGCCGGCAGCGCCACCGTCGTGAGCCGCATCGAGTACGAACCCGTCGGCGTCTGCGCGCTGATTGCGCCGTGGAACTACCCGCTCCTGCAGGCGTCCTGGAAGATCGCGCCGGCGCTGGCCGCCGGCTGCAGCTTCGTGCTCAAGCCCAGCGAACTGACCCCGCACACCTCCATCCTCATGATGGACGTGCTGCAGGAGCTCGGGCTGCCCGCCGGCGTCGCCAACCTGGTCCTCGGGGCCGGCGCCACCGTCGGGTCCGTGCTCTCCAGCCACCCCGACGTCGACCTGGTGTCCTTCACCGGCGGCCTGGAAACCGGGAAGACCATCGCCGCGGCCGCCGCCGGCACGGTCAAGAAGGTGGCCCTCGAACTGGGCGGCAAGAACCCCAACATCGTGTTCGCCGACGCGGACCTCGACGCCGCACTGGACAACGCGCTGAACGCCGCCTTCGTCCATTCCGGCCAGGTCTGCTCCGCCGGAGCCCGGCTGATCGTCGAGGAGTCCATCGCGGAGCAGTTCGTCGACGACCTGGTCCGCCGCGCCCGGCAGATCCGCCTGGGCGGGCCGTTCGACCCGGAGGCCGAGACCGGGCCGCTGATCTCCGCGGCCCACCGCGATAAGGTCACGGCCTATGTGGAGAAGGGTGTGGCCGAGGGCGCCCGCCTGCGCTGCGGCGGCACCTGGGGCGAGGGGGAGCTGGAGAAGGGCTTCTACTACCTGCCCACGGTCCTGGACCAGGTCACGAGCGGCATGTCCGTGGTGGTCGACGAGGCCTTCGGCCCCGTGGTCACCGTGGAGACATTCCGCACCGAAGAGGAAGCCGTGAAGATCGGCAACGACACCCACTACGGCCTCGCCGGGGCGGTCTGGTCCCAGGACGCCGGCAAGGGCCAGCGCGTCGCCCGCGCCCTGCGCCACGGAACCATCTGGATCAACGACTTCCACCCCTACCTGCCGCAGGCGGAATGGGGCGGCTTCGGGCAGTCCGGCGTCGGACGGGAACTGGGCCCCACCGGCCTGGCCGAGTACCAGGAGGCCAAGCACGTCTACCACAACATCGATCCGCAGGTGACGGGATGGTTCGCCGACCGTTCCGCATCCGCAGAGGGGAAGTAGCACTATGACCATGCTGGACAAGACCGACTTCGATTACATCGTCATCGGGGGCGGGTCCGCCGGTGCGGCCGTCGCCTCCCGGCTCAGCGAGGACCCCGCGGTGGAAGTGGCGCTGGTGGAGGCCGGGCCCGACGACCGCGGCGTGGACGAAATCCTGCAGCTGGACCGCTGGATGGAACTGCTGGAATCCGGCTACGACTGGGACTACCCGATTGAGGAGCAGGAGAACGGCAACTCGTTCATGCGCCACGCCCGGGCCAAGGTCATGGGCGGCTGCTCCAGCCACAACTCCTGCATCGCGTTCTGGGCACCCCGCGAGGACATCGACGAGTGGGAGCAGAAGTTCGGCGCCACGGGCTGGAACGCCGAGATGGCCTACCGGCTCTACAAGCAGCTGGAGACGAACGAGGACGCGGGCCCGGACGCCCCGCACCACGGCGACAGCGGACCGGTGCACCTGATGAACGTCCCGCCGTCGGACCCCACCGGCCGCGCACTGCTGGATGCCTGCGAGCAGTCCGGCATCCCCAAGGTCCGCTTCAACACCGGCGAGACGGTCATCAACGGCGCCGGGTTCTTCCAGATCAACCGCCGGGCCGACGGCACCCGGTCCTCCTCGTCCGTGTCCTACATCCACCCGATCACGGACCGGAAGAACTTCACGCTGCTCACCGGGCTGCGCGCCAAGGAACTGACCTTCGACGACGCCAACCGCTGCACCGGCGTCGCCGTCGTCGATAACGCGTTCGCCAAGACCCACGCGCTGGGCGCCCGGGCCGAGGTCATCGTCTCGGCCGGCGCCATCGACTCGCCCAAGCTGCTGATGCTCTCCGGCATCGGGCCGGCGGAGCAGTTGGCCGAATTCGGCATCCCGGTCCGGGCGGACTCCCCGGGTGTGGGCGAGCACCTCCAGGACCACCCCGAGGGCGTCATCCAGTGGGAAGCCAAGCAGCCCATGACCCAGACCTCAACGCAGTGGTGGGAGGCCGGGATCTTCACCCCGACCGAGGTCGGCCTGGACCGGCCGGACCTGATGTTCCACTACGGTTCCGTGCCGTTCGACATGCACACCCTCCGGCAGGGCTTCCCCACGACGGAGAACGGCTTCTGCCTCACCCCGAACGTCACGCACGCCCGCTCCCGCGGCACGGTGAAGCTGCGGAGCAAGGACTTCCGGGACAAGCCCAAGGTGGATCCGCGCTACTTCACCGACCCGCACGACACGCGGGTGATGATCGCCGGGATCCGCAAGGCCCGCGAGATCGCGGCGCAGCCGGCACTGGCGGACTGGGTGGGCACCGAGCTCTACCCGGGTGAGGCCATCCAGACCGACGAACAGATCGCCGACTATATCCGCAAGACCCACAACACGGTCTACCACCCGGCGGGGACCGTGCGGATGGGCGCCCCGGAGGACCGGATGTCGCCGCTGGACCCGGAACTGCGGGTCAAGGGCGTGAGCGGGCTGCGGGTGGCCGACGCCTCGGTCATGCCGGAACTGACCACGGTCAACCCGAACATCACCACGATGATGATCGGCGAACGCTGCGCCGAGCTGGTCAAGCAGGCCCGGGCCTAGGAACCCCCGGCGGGACATGCCCCGCCCTGCGGCCCGGCACTGGACATAGCGGATTATGTCCAGTGCCCGGCGGCAACGGTGGGCATGTCCGGCGCGGGCGGCGCTACCTCGCGGGAAATTTCCCACCCGGCACGCCTCATCCGGTCCGCGTCACCGGCCACGATCACCCCGGCGAAGTTGTCCGCATAGCCGCCCAGATCCTCGTGGACGGAGCCGACGACGGCGTACACCGGGGTGGTGCCGCTGCGGGCCAGGATGGCGGCGATGATCTTGCCCTGGCCGGTCTGGGAGTCAAGCCGGCCCTCGCCGGCCACCACCGCGGTGCTCGCCGCGGCCAGGGCGTCGAAGCCGAGCAGGTCCAGGACATAGTCCGCACCGGAAACCAATCGGGCGCCGTACTGCGCCCACATCCCGCCGGAAAAGCCCCCGGCCGCCCCGGTCCTGGCCGCCGGCCGGGGGTCGCGGCCCAGCTCGCGGGCGAACCGGTCCGCCTGCGCCTCGAGCCGCCGGGTCAGGACCTCCACCGTGGCCGGGTCCGCGCCCTTCTGCGGGCCGAAGACGCGGGCGGCGTCGGCGAAGGGGGTGGTCACGTCGCTGAGGATGACCACCTCGGCACCGTCCAGCCCGCCGCGTTCCTCGATCGCGGCGATGGCCCCGGCGCCGCCGTCGGTCGTGGCGGAACCGCCGGCGCCCACCAGCACCCGCCGGGCGCCCAGCCGGACAGCCTCGGCCATCAGCACCCCGGTGCCGTAGGTGCTGGCCCGCACGGGATCCCGGTCACCGGTGCTGGGCAGGTTGAGCCCGCTGGCGAACGCGAGCTCGACGACGGCGGTGCCGTCCGCCGCCAGCGCAACGACCGTCTCGACGTCGTCGCCCCAGGGCCCCACCGTGCGGACCCGGACCCGGCGGGCGTCCAGGCCCCGGACGAGCACCTCAAAGGTTCCCTCGCCGCCGTCGGCCACCGGAAGTTCGACGGCGGTCCCGCCCGCGGCCCGGATCCCGGCGGCGATGTGGGCGGCGACGGCCTCGGCGGCGAAGGTGCCCTTGAAGCTGTCCGGGGCGACGAGGATGGTCACGGGCCTAGAATCCCACCTGGTCGCGACCCTTGAGCTGCAGCATTTCGCGGGCCTCGTCCGGAGTGGCGACCTCGAAGTTGAGGGCCTCCAGGATGGTCCGGATCCGGGTGACCTGCTCCGCGTTGGACGCCGCGAGCTGACCGGGGCCGATCCAGAGCGAGTCCTCCAAGCCGACGCGGACGTGCGAGCCCATGGCTGCGCCGATTGTGGCGAGCGGCATCTGGTTCTTGCCGGCGCCCAGGATGGACCACTGGTAGTCCTCGCCGAGCAGCCGGTCCGCGGTGCGGCGCATGTGCATCAAGTCCTCCGGGTGCGCGCCAATCCCGCCGAGCAGCCCAAAGACGGACTGGACGAACAGCGGGCCGCGGGCCAGGCCGCGCCCGTGGAAGTGGGCCAGATTGTTCAGGTGCGAGATGTCGTAGCACTCGAATTCGAACCGGGTGCCGTTCGCGTTGCCGATGCCGAGGATGGTTTCGATGTCCTGGAAGGTGTTCTTGAAGACCAGGTCGCGGCTCTTCTCGAGGCCTTCGCGCTCCCACTCGTGGCCAAACTCGGTGAAGCGGTCCAGCATCGGGTAGAGGCCGAAGTTCATCGAACCCATGTTCAGCGAGGCCAGTTCGGGCTTGAACAGCGCGGCCGGCTGCATGCGCTCCTCGACGGTCATGTGGGGGGAGCCGCCGGTGGTGATGTTGATGACGGCATCGGTGTTGCGCTTGAGCTTGTCCAGGATCGGGGCAAAGTGCTCCGGATCCTGTGAGGGACGGCCGTCCTTCGGGTCGCGGGCGTGCATGTGCACGATCGCGGCGCCGGCCTCCGCGGCGCCGATCGCGGCGTCGGCGATCTCATCCGGGGACACCGGCAGGTGCGGGGACATGGACGGGGTGTGGATCGCGCCGGTGACGGCGCTGGTGATGATGACTTTGCGTGCAGCAGCCATGGGGGTCGCTCCTTCGGGGCTCAGTACAGCTTTTCGGTGTTGCCGTCGACGGCGAGGGCCTGGCCGTTGACGTTGCGGGCCAGGTCGCTCGCGGCAAAGGCGGCCATGTTGGCGATGTCCTCGGCTTCGATCAGCCGGCCCAGCGAGGACTGGTTGTGGTACAGCTCGGAGACCTGCTCCGTCGGGAGGCCCAGCATCTGCGCCTTGGCGGAAATGACGGCGTCGATCCGGGGGCCGTTGACCGCGCCGGGGCAGATCGCGTTGACCCGGATCCGGTCCGGGCCAAGCTCGATCGCGAGCGTCTTGGTCAGCCCGACGACGGCCCACTTCGAGGCCGAATATGCGCTGCGCCCGGCCATTCCCAGCCGGCCGGCCGCCGATGAGAGGTTCACAATCGAGGCGCCGGTGCCCTGACGGAGCAGCGGCAGGGCGTGCTTGATGCAGTAGAACTGGCCGTGGATGTTGACGTCGAAGGTGGCCTTCCAGGCGTCCGCATCAAGGGTCTCAAGGGGTCCGGTCGGCCCTGCGATGCCGGCGTTATTGACCAGCACGTCCAGTCCGCCCAGCTCCGCGGCCACCGTGGCCATGAGGTCGCGGACCTGGGCCTCGTCGGAGACGTCGCTGACCGCGGCGGCCAAGCCGTTGACGCGGGCCTTTTCGACGGCGTCGGGGTCAATGTCGGTGACGAAGACGTTGGCGCCGAGCTGCTGGAACTTGTTCGCGATGGCCAGGCCGATGCCGTTGGCTCCGGCGGTGACGAGGACGCGTTTGGCGGTGAAATCCATGGTGTTTCCTAGCGGTGGTGGTTCGGGGGTCGGGCCGCCGGCACGCTGCGTGCGTGCCGGCGGTGCGACGTGGCGGTATCCATGGCGGGCGGTGTCCGTGGCGGGCGCCGCCGTCGGGCGCCTAGTGGGCGGCGGGGACGGCGTCGGGCTTCTCGGTGCCGCGCTTGAGCATCAGCGACAGCAGCGCCCCGATGACGCACATGCCCACGATGAACCACAGGCCGGAGAGCTTGGAGCCGGTGGCGTCCTGCATGAAGCCCATGACATAGGGGCCGAGGAATCCGCCGAGCAGGCCGATGGTGTTGACGAAGGCGATGCCGCCGGCGAGGGCGGCGCCGGTGAGGCGGGTGGCCGGGTAGGTGAAGAGGATCGGCTGCAGGGCGAAGAAGTTGAACGCGGCCAGGCAGAAGCCGATCATGCCGAGCAGCGGTCCGCCGACGGCGCCGAGGGCGAAGCCGGCGATGATGCCGATCATGGTGCCGGTGACGAGAAGGCGGGAGCGCCTGCCGTCGGTGGCGAAGCGGGGCACCAGCAGGGCGCCGGCGGCGGAGAAGATCCACGGGATGGCGGTCAGCAGGCCGATCTGGAGCGGGTTGAGCTTCCCGTACGTGCCGATGATCGAGGGCAGGAAGTAGGACAGGGCGTAAACGGCGATCTGATGGGTGAAGTAGACGCCCACCACCAGCAGGATCTGCTTGTCCTTGAGGACGTCGCGCAGGCGGTGGTTGCCGGAGGCCTTGGCGCCGGCCTTTTCCTCGGCGGCAATGCGGGCCTCGAGGTCGGCGGCTTCCTCGGCGCTGAGGAAGGTGGCCTTGCTGGGCCGGTCCGGGAGCTTCTTCCAGACGACATAGGCGAGGATGCAGGCGGGCAGGCCCTCGACCAGGAACATCCACTGCCAGCCGTGCAGGCCGCCCAGGCCGTCGAGGGTCAGCAGCAGGCCGCCGAGCGGGGCGCCGACGATGTTGGCGATGGAGACGCCGAGGAGGAACATGCCGTTGGCCTTGGCCCGGTCCTTGACCACGAACCACTGGGTCAGGAAGTACATCACGCCGGGGAAGAGCCCGGCCTCGGCGACGCCGAGCAGCATGCGCATGATGTAGAAGGACCACTCGCCCTGCACGAAGGCCATGCCGGCGGAGATCAGGCCCCAGGTGATCATGATCCGCATGATCCAGAAGCGGGCGCCGACCTTGTGCATGATGAGGTTGGAGGGGATCTCCGAGAGGGCGTAGGTCAGGAAGAACAGGCCGGCGCCGATGCCGTAGGCGGTGGCGGAGATGCCGAGGTCGATTTCGAGGCGGTCCTTGGCCATACCGATGTTGGTGCGGTCCAGGAAGGCCATGATGTAGGCGCCGATCAGCAGCGGCATGACCCTGCGGAGGATCACGCCGTTTATTTCCTGCGGTGTGCGCATCTTCGTTGGTGCGGATACAACTGACATGGGTGGGTCCTTGGATTGGGTCAGGGTGACGGTGGACAGCGGGCAGCGTTGGAGAAGCCCTTGGGGGGTGCGGTGCGTGTCTGGGTGGTCAGGAAGGTCAGGGAATTGCCGGCGTGCAGCCGCAGGTGCGGCCGATATGGAGGCGGTGCGGGCACACCAGTGAGGTGTAGCTGCGGGACGGGGCGTCGATGCGTTGCAGCAGCATGGCGAAGGCTTCGTGGGCCATTTCCTGCTGCGGCTGGACGATGCTGGTGAGGTTGATCAGGCCGGAGCGGCTGTGCGGGAGCCCGTCGCAGCCGGCGACGGCGACGTCGTCGGGGATCCGCAGGCCGCGGGCCATGGCATATTCCATGACGCCGATGGCCAGTTCGTCGCTGCCGCAGACCACAGCCTGCGGCGGCGTCCCGGAGGCGAAGAGCCGCTCGGCGGCGAGCCGGCCGCCCTCGTTGTTGACCCGGGTGCTGATCTTGCGGTCCCCGCTGATCACGACGCCGGCGGCAGCGGCCGTCCGCACGAACGCCTGTTCCCGGGCCAGCGAGGCGGTGGACACCCGCGGGCCGATCACCGTGGCGATCTCGGTGTAGCCGTGGCCGAGCATGTGCTGCATTAGGACGGTGGCCGCGGCGTCGTCGTCGATTCCGACGAAGTCCGAGTCGAGGAAGTCGGCGCGGCGGGACAGGCAGACGTAGGGGATCCGGGCGGCTCTGAGGGTGCGGAGGGCGCGGGCATCGTCCCGGAGCGAGGCGGCGAGGATGACGCCGTCGACGGCCCGGTTCGCGAGCGTCGCGGTGACCTGCGCCAGGACCTCGGGGTCGTCCTGGGTGGTGGCCACGAAGACCTCGTAGCCGGAGTCCGCCGCCGCGGAGATCACGCCCTGGGCCCAGCGCGGGAACATCGGGTTGATGATGTTCGGCAGGATAAGGCCCACCACCCGGGTGCGTTGCAGGTCGGTGGAGTGGGAGGACTTACGGGGCCTGAAGCCAAGCTCGTTCGCCACGTGGATGATGTGGCGCCGGGTCTCCGGCGAGACGCCGCCCTTGCCGTTCAGGACATAGGACACCGCGGCGGGGGAGACCCCTGCCGCCCGGGCGACGGCGGCCGCGGAAACCGGGGCAACCGGGCCGTCGCTGGTAGCGGCGGCGGCATGTGCCTGCATCCTGACCCTCCTTCGCGCCGGTTCGCGTCCTTGTGACCTCAGTTACAGTAATGAGCGGTTTCAGCGTTAAGCAACGTTAAGTAGCCGGCTTGCTTTCCGGGGGTCTGCCGGGCTCAGGCCCGTCTCGCGGACTCCCCGCCGGACATGCCCATCCCCTCCCCGGCGGACATGCCTGCCCGCTGTCTGCCGAGACGGACATGCCCATCCCTCGGCTCGGCCGGTGGGCATAGTGGCTTATGCCCACCGGCTGACGTCTGCGCTGGGCATGTACCGTAGCCTGCCCTGGTGGACATGCCCGTCGCGGATGCCGACCTGTGAGCATGACGGACCATGCCCGTTGGTTGGCCTGAAGAATGGGCATGTCCGGTCGCGGGGTCGGGCGTGAGTCAGCCCCCGGGCCGCGGCTCACCCGAGGGTCGGGCATGTCCCGCCGCGCGACCCTAGACAGGTGTTTCGCCGTGGGCAAACATGGAACCAAAGGCACTCAATCCAGAGTTGAGCGGGATAGACTCAACTTTGACGACAGTCTTATCCCCGGAAGGAGCTCTCTTTGGACGCCAAATTCACCACCAAGAGCCAGGAGGCTCTTTCGGCCGCCGCCATGAACGCCTCGACGGCGGGCAACCCGCAGCTGGAACCCGCGCACCTGCTCAAGGCGTTGATGGACCAGCGCGAGGGGGTCGCCGTCGCGCTCCTCCGGGCCACCGGAACCGACCCGGACACCGTCAGCGTCCAGGCGAGCACCGCGATCAAGGCGCTGCCGTCCACCTCGGGCAGTTCGGTGCAGCAGGCCCAGCTGTCCCGCACCGCGATGCAGGCCATCAAGAACGCGCAGAACGAGGCCGAGCGCCTCGGCGACACCTTCGTCTCCACCGAGCACCTGCTGCTGGGGCTGGCGGCAGGGAGCGACGACGTCGGGCGCCTGCTGCGCGAGGCCGGCGCCTCGCACGAGGCGCTGCTGGCGGCCCTGCCCGGGGTCCGCGGTGACCGCAAGGTGGACAACGCCGACCCGGAAAACACCTTCCAGGCCCTGGAGAAGTTCGGCACGGACCTGACCGCGATCGCGCGCTCCGGGAAGCTGGACCCGGTGATCGGCCGTGACGCCGAGATCCGCCGCATCATCCAGGTCCTCAGCCGTCGCACCAAGAACAACCCGGTGATCATTGGCGAGCCCGGCGTCGGCAAGACCGCCGTCGTCGAGGGCCTGGCCCAGCGGATCGTCGCCGGCGACGTGCCCGAGAGTCTGCGCGGCAAGACCCTGATCGCCCTGGACCTGGCCTCCATGGTGGCCGGCGCCAAGTACCGCGGCGAGTTCGAGGAGCGGCTGAAGGCGGTGCTGGAGGAGATCAAGAGCTCCGAGGGCCAGATCGTCACCTTCATCGACGAGCTCCACACCGTGGTGGGGGCGGGCGCCTCCGGGGACAGCTCGATGGACGCTGGCAACATGCTCAAGCCCATGCTGGCCCGCGGCGAGCTGCGGCTGATCGGCGCCACCACGCTGGACGAATACCGCGAAAACATCGAGAAGGACCCGGCCCTGGAACGCCGCTTCCAGCAGGTCTTCGTGGGCGAGCCGAGCGTGGACGACACGATCGGCATCCTCCGCGGACTCAAGGAACGCTACGAGGCCCACCACAAGGTTTCCATCGCCGACTCCGCGCTCGTGGCCGCGGCCACCCTGTCCAACCGGTACATCTCCGGCCGGCAGCTGCCGGACAAGGCGATCGACCTGGTGGACGAGGCCGCGTCCCGCCTGCGGATGGAAATCGACTCCGCCCCGGAGGAGATCGACCAGCTGCGCCGCCAGGTGGACCGGCTGACCATGGAGGAGCTGGCCCTGGCCGGCGAGACCGATCCGGCGTCGGTGGAGCGGCTGGCCGCGCTGCGGTCGGACATGGCGGACAAGAAGGAAGAGCTCGCCGCGTTGAACGCCCGCTGGGAGGCGGAGAAGGCCGGCCTGAACCGGGTCGGTGACCTGCGCGCCAAGCTGGATGAGCTGCGCTCGACGGCGGACAAGGCCCAGCGTGAGGGCGACCTCGAGGCGGCGTCACGGATCCTCTACGGCGAGATTCCGGCCCTGGAGCGCGAACTCACCGCCGCGGCGGAGGCCGAGGCGGCGGTGCCCGACAAGTCCGGGCAGATGGTCGCCGACGAGGTCACCGCGGACGATATCGCCGAGGTGATCTCCGCCTGGACCGGCATCCCGGCCGGCCGCATGCTGCAGGGCGAAAGCCAGAAGCTGCTGGACATGGAGCACGTCCTGGGCGAGCGGCTGATCGGCCAGACCAAGGCCGTCACCGCCGTGTCCGACGCCGTGCGCCGCGCCCGCGCGGGCATCAGCGACCCCAACCGGCCCACCGGCTCGTTCCTCTTCCTGGGCCCGACCGGCGTCGGCAAGACCGAGCTGGCCAAGTCGCTGGCCGACTTCCTGTTCGACGACGAACGCGCCATGGTGCGGATCGACATGTCCGAGTACTCGGAGAAGCACTCCGTGGCCCGGCTCGTCGGGGCGCCTCCCGGCTACGTGGGCTACGAGGAGGGCGGCCAGCTGACCGAGGTCGTCCGCCGTCGTCCGTACTCCGTGCTGCTGCTCGACGAGGTGGAGAAGGCGCATCCGGAAGTCTTCGACATCCTGCTGCAGGTGCTCGACGACGGCCGCCTCACCGACGGGCAGGGCCGCACCGTGGACTTCCGCAACGTCATCCTGGTGCTGACCTCCAACCTGGGCAGCCAGTTCCTGGTGGACCCTAACCTCGACGCTGCCGCCAAGCGCGACGCTGTCATGGCGACCGTGCACGCGTCCTTCAAGCCGGAGTTCCTGAACCGGCTCGACGAGGTGGTGCTGTTCGACCCGCTGAGCGTCGAAGAGCTCGCCGAAATCGTGGAACTGCAGGTCAAGGAGCTGGGCGAACGGCTCAAGGGCCGCCGCCTGACGCTGGAAGTGTCCGAGGGGGCGCGCGCCTGGCTGGCCGTCACCGGCTTCGACCCGGCGTACGGTGCCCGGCCGCTGCGCCGCCTGGTCCAGCGCGAGATCGGCGACCGGCTGGCCAAGGCCATCCTGGCCGGCGAGATCTCCGACGGCGACACGGTCGTCGTGGATACCGCGCCGGATTTGATGGAGCTGACGATGGGCGGTCCGGAGGTGTCCGACCGCCCGGGCGGCGGCGCCTCCAGCGGCTCCGGGCTCTCGGTCCGGCGCAAGGAGTAGCCGCTAAGGCTCCACGGCGTCCGTGCAAGCAAACGCGAAGGGCTGCAGCCGTCCGACGACGGCGGCAGCCCTTTCGCGTGCCCGGTCCGGGCGGCTATTTTGCGGCGGAAGCCTCGCGTTTGCGGAATGTTCCCGCGATGGAGAGCTTGCCCGAGTAGTGGATCGACCCGTACCGGAAGAGATGCGCTGCCAGCCTGAGGATGAGGATGCCGACGATGAAGAGTTCCGCAATGATGATGACGGATTCAAGCGGGCTGAGAGTGCCAAAGGCGTTGCGGAGCAGTGCGGTGATGGGCGCCGACAGTGGGAAATAGGTGAAAATCTGCACGATGGGGGCGCGGGGGTCGGAGATGATGAGGCTGACTGCGTAGAACGGAACGAAGATCAGTCCCATCAGCGGGCCGAAGATCGTGCCGGCGTCCTTGGTGGTGGGCATGACGGCGCCGATCGCGACCAGGACACCCGTGAAGACGGTGAAGCCGCCCAGCAGCAGTAAGGCGCCCACGATCATTGTGCCCGGTTCAAAGCTGATGGAGGAGAGGTCGAAGTCCGGGATGGCCAGCTTGTCGCGGAAGAACACGAAGCCCACGACAATAGGCGTGAGGAAGACGAGGATCTGTACCAGCCCCACCAGGAACAGTGCCGCGACCTTGCCGATGATCAGAGTGGTTGGATTGAGCGTGGTGAGGATCATCTCCGTGACCCGGTTCTCCTTCTCCTCCAAGGTGCTGCTCAGCATCTGGTTGGAAAGCAGGATGATCGAGACGTAGAAGATCACCAGGAATGTCAGCGGCGGAATCGCGGAGCCGAAGCCGCCGGTCTGCCGCCCGTCCTTAAATGTCTTGGCCTCGGTCTTGATGGCACCGCTAGCCGCGGCGTTCAGCTGGGGCGAACCGACCGCAGCCTGTGCGGAGGCCGTGAGCAGCTGCTTGGCGACGGCGTCGTACTTGTTGTTCTCAAAGATGCCCTTGTCCGCCCCGTAGACCTTGACTACCTCGGTGGCGGGCTGGGCCGGGTACGCGAAGAAGGCGTCGCTCTTGCCCTCCTGCACGTCCCGGAGAGCGGCCGCGCCATCCGTGGCCCGTTGTCCCCCCATGGCCGCCGCGACCTGCGGGGAAATGAGTCCAGAGTCGTCGGTGTAGGTGAAGGACATCGACGCGGTCTTCTGGGCATCGGCGCTGGCCGAGGTGGAGGAGTTGCTCAGGTACACGAGGCCGAAGACGATCGCGATGACCACGGGGATGGCGAGGGTGGCGATCCAGAATCCCCGCTTCTTCAGGGTGCGCGTGAATTCGAACTCGACGACGGTCCCCAGGTTGTGGCGGGCGAAGGGGCGCTTCGGGACGCCAACCGGCGCACTCTCGGACTTCGGCGCGGGCGGCGCGGACGGGGGCGGTGCGGTGTGCTGTGTCATGGGTTCAGACCTCTGCCAGTTCGTGCTGTTCGCCGTAAACCTTGATGAAAACCTCATCCAAAGAGGTGCGCGCGGTGGCGAAGGACCGTACTGCCACGCCGCGCTCGATCAGGGTGCGCAAAACCGTAGCCTCGTCGCCGCCGGGCCGGGGAGAGAGTTCGGCGTCGCCGCCGGTGTCCAGTACGACGTCGTACAGCTCCGACGCGGGCAGCCGCCCGGTGTAGGAGAGCCGGTAGCGGGTGCCGCCGAACTGTTCCTGGACCTCAGCGACAGTGCCGTAAGCGCGCGCCGTGCCGTCCTTGAGCAGGATCACCCGGTCGCATAGCCGCTCGACCTCCTCCATCTGATGGGTGACGAGCACAACCGTCGCCCCCGCGAGTTTCTGCTCTTCGATGATGTCCATCAGCAGGCGCCGGTTGACCGGGTCGAAGCCCTTAGTGGGTTCGTCAAGGATCAGGAGTTCGGGCTCATTCATGATCGTCACACCAAGCTGGACCTTTTGCTGCTGGCCGCCGGAGAGCTTGTCCAGCCCGGTGGAAGCCTTGTCGGCCAGATCGACTCGGTCCAGGTATTCCCGCGACCACGCCTTGGCGCGGTTCTTGTCCAAACCCTTGAGCCGGCCGAAGTAGACCATGACATCGAGAACGGCTTCCTTCTTGTAAAGCCCGCGCTCCTCCGGCAGGTAGCCGAGCCTGGCCCCGTCCCGGGGTGCGAACGGCTTACCCCCGATGTGCAAGGTCCCCGCGGTGGGCTGGTAGATGCCCAGCAGGGCGCGGAGGGTGGTGGTTTTCCCGGACCCGTTGCTGCCGAGAAATCCGAAGGTCTCGCCGGCGCGGACGTCGAAAGACAGGTCTTTGACGACCGTTTTGTCGCCGAAGTCCATCCGAAAATCTTTGATGTGCACAAGCGGCTCCGCGGCCGCGCCCCCCAAAATCATGCGCCCAGCTTAGCCGGATCCGCCCGTCTGACGCGTGTGGGTCCTAGCGCGGGTCGCCGGCGCGGGTTTCCCGCCAGCGGATGACCAGCGCCACCGCCACGGCGACCGCCGCGCCGATCAGGAAAGCGGTGACGGCCCCGGTCGAACGCCAGAGGAAGGCGTACGGCAGGTACCCGGCGGCAAAGACTGCCAGGACCCGCAGGAACTTGGCCTTCGTCATCCGCATCAGGCCACCGGCCCGGCGCCGGACCCCGGCCCCTGCGCGGCCTTGAGGTCTCGGATGCGGAGCCGCAGGAAGATGATGAGAAGCACGAGGGCGTAGACGGCCAGCCCCACCAGCACCGCCATCACTGCGAAGTAGAGAATCCCAAAACCAAAGCCAACCACGTGCACGCCTCCCCAACAGGTGTGCCCGGCCGACTGCCCGGCACAAGCCTGCGACGATACCACCGACGCCAGCGGCCCGCAGGTCACGCGCTTGCAGGCGGCGATCCGGCGGCCCTGGGGGAGTTGCCTAAACCTAGAGCCGGGGGATCAGGGATTCCTTGATGACGTTGCCGCCGTCGGCCACGAAGTAGCAGTCCACCCGCCGGTCGCCGGAGTTCCAGCTGGACGCGCTGGGGTAGGCCAGCTTGTAGCTGAAGTCGTAGCTGGCCGACTTGTCGGTCAGCGGTGCCGCCTTGCAGGTATCCAGCGCCTTCTGCTTCAGCGGATCCCGGCCGGGGTAGGCGTCGTCGGCGCCGTAACGGTCCACGGCGACGAGCTGCGCCGAATGGCCAGTGGAGCAGGCGACGACGGTCGCCGTCGGTGCGCTCGCGTCGAAGTCCTTGAAGCAGTCACCCAGCTGGAAGTCCAACGGGTTCACGCCCTCCAGCGGAAGGGCGCCGCGGGCTGCGGGCGACGGCGGCGCCGACGCCTCCGCGGAGGCGGGTGCCGACGGTGCTGCGGCGGACGCTGCCCCGGCGGTCGGTTCATGTTTCGACGCGGCCAGCGCCGTAAGCCACCAGGCCACCAGGCCCAGCACCACGACGGCGGCCACGGCGGCGGCGACCCGTGCCGGGCCCAGCCGCAGCCCGGTGGTCCGCACGGCCTGGCCGAGGCGCCGGGCGCGCGGCCCGGCCTCGGCACGCAGGCGGCGGACGCCGGGTCCCACCGCGCCGCGGAGCCGGGTCCCCTGGGTGGCGAGCAGCTTTCCCAGCTGGGAGGCTCCGGAGGTGGTCTTGCGGGCCGTGGGCTTACCAGCCGTGCGGCGCTCAGCGGTCTGCCGCGGGGCGGCCGGAGAGGCCGGAGCGGACGGTGCGGGATCGGCGGCGCGGCGCTCGGGAGCCTGCGGGGCGGCCGGAGCTGCGGACGGTGCGGCTGATGCGGGGGAGGTGCGGGAAGGAGGAACTTCCCCGGGAGCCGCGGAGTCTGCGCGGGGAACGGCCGGCATGGCCGACGTCGGCGGCGCCGAAGGGCGCGGCGGGATATGCACGGCAGGGCGGCCCGACTGGGCCGCGGCTGAGGGGCCGTTCGGTTGTCCTGCGGAGGGCTCCGGGCGGGAACCGTTAGGCATTCCGGCGTCGCCGCGCCTGGCGGTTTCCTCGCTCGCAGGCTTGTCGGTCACTCGGGAATTCACCTCTTCCGTGCGTTTGCGTAAGGGGCCGGGCGGCCGGTCGCGGGTCCTGTTTCCGGGAACCCGTCAAGAGACTCTATCGAAGATGCTGCCGGGCCTGCATGCACGCCGGCGCCGGCCGGTCACTCGATGGGACGGACGACACTGTCCACCATGGCTCCGGCGGCAAGCAGTACCAGCCGAAAGCATGTAATCTAGGTGTACGACAAATTGACCAATCATTCCGGGGCCTCACCGACAGCCAAGGTGACCACCTCCGGTCCAAGTACAAAAGGGGGTCACGCCATGGGGCGCGGCCGTCAAAAGGCAAAAGCTACCAAGCAGGCTCGGGACATCAAGTACTACTCCCCGAACACTGACTATTCGGCCCTTCAGCGCGAGCTCACGGGCCCGGGAAGTCGTGCCTCGAACCACTTCAAGGACGAGCCGGTTGAACCGGACTATTCGGCCTATGTGGATAAGTACGCGGACGATTTGGACGATGACGACGACGAGGTAGACACCCGCCGCATCGGTTAGTCGCTCCTTCCCCGGTTTCCTGCCGCAAGGAAGCCATCCTAGTTTTTCCAGGCCCGTCGGCCGTGCCCTGTGCTGGGCGCGCCCGGCGGGCTTTTTTCTTGCGGCGATGCTCCGGGCTTGTCGGCCCGGCGGTGCCGGGCTAGGTTGATGACGCCGCCACGCCCGCGCGGCGGACGCCTGCGGAAGGAAGACCATGACCAAGCGCACCGGATTCGCCCACGGCGAGATCTGCTGGGCGGACCTGCAGACCCCGGACGTGGATGCGGCGAAAGGCTTCTACGCCGCGCTCTTCGGCTGGCGCTACGAAGACCAGCCCACCCCTGACGGCCGCAGCTACGCCATGGCATTCCTGGATCACGACCTGGTCGGCGTGATCGCCCCGCAGAACCCGCAGCAGCAGGAAGCGGGGACACCGGCCCAGTGGAACGTGTACTTCGCGGCGGACGACGCCGCGGAACTCGCCGCCGAGGTACCGCACGCCGGCGGGGCGCTGGAATTCGGTCCCGAGGCCGTGGCCGACACCGGCGTCATGGTCTTCTTTGCCCCGCCCGGCGGAGGGACGACCGGGGTCTGGCAGGCCGGCAGCCACGTCGGCACGGCACGGATGGAGGAACCCGGCGCCCTGGCGTGGGCGGAACTGCTCACGCCCGAGCCGCAGGCCGCCGTCGGGCTTTTCCAGCAGCTGTTCGGGCATGAGGTCACCGAGTACCCGCAGGACGACGGCGGCACCTACACGACGCTGATGGCGGGCGGCGCCGAGGTGGCCGGGATCGCGACGGTTCCCGCGGGGGAGGACAACCTCCAGCCGGGCTGGCAGGTCTATTTCGGAGTGCCCAGCGCCGCCGCAGCCGTGGCTGCGGCCACGGAGGCGGGCGGCGTCGTCCTGGTGGAGCCGGAGGACGTCGAGGAAGCCGGCACTATCGCGACGATCCGTGACCCGCAGGGCGGCGTCATCAGCCTGCTGGAGGTTTAGGCCGGATCAGAGTGTTCCCCGCCGAGTTGCTTGCCTCGCACGATCGGCGGGGGCACCTGCCGCCGCACGTCGCCCCGTATGCCAAGACCGCCGTTCAGAAGGGTCTGAACGGCGGTCTTGGTCCATGCGATGCGGGTGCGGGGCTCTTAGGCGTAGGCGTTGACCATCCGGACGGCGCCGCCGTCGACGCCCTTGGCGCCCTGGACGTAGTCCGGGCCGGTCCGCAGGGCCGCGTCGGAATCCTGCCCGACGGTGCCCATGATCCAGGAGGGCAGGCCGCGGGCGTTCAGGTGGGCCACCGCGGCATCGGCGGCCTCGGGGGAGACGATCGCAACCATGCCGACGCCGACGTTCAGGGTGCGCTCAAGGTCGGCCAGCGGCACGTTGCCCAGCTCGGAGACCAGCTTGAAGATGGCCGGCAGTTCCCAGCTGGCCCGGTCCACCGTGGCGAGCAGGCCCTGCGGCAGGACGCGGGCCAGGTTCGCGGCCAGCCCGCCGCCGGTGACGTGGCTGAAGCCGTGCACCGCGCGACCGCTGGCGGAGCCGTCCACCGGGAAGGTGCGGGCCAGGTCCAGGCAATCCGCGGCATACACGCGGGTCGGTTCCAGGAGCTCCTCGCCCAGCGTGCGCTCGAACTCGGAAACGTGGCGGTCCAAGGCCCAGCCGGCGTGGTTGACCACGCGGCGGACCAGCGAGTAGCCGTTGGAGTGCAGGCCGGAGGAGGCCATGCCGATCACCACGTCGCCGGCGCGGACCCGGTCCGGGCCCAGCAGCGCGTCGGCCTCGACCACGCCGGTGGCGGCACCGGCGACGTCGTACTCGTGCTCGCCCAGCAGGCCCGGGTGCTCGGCGGTTTCGCCGCCCACCAGGGCGGTCCCGGCAACCGAGCAGGCCGCGGCGATGCCGCGGACGATGTCCGCGATGCGCTCCGGAACGACCTTGCCGCAGGCGATGTAGTCGGTCATGTAGAGCGGTTCGGCGCCCACCACGACGATGTCGTCCACCACCATGCCCACCAGGTCGAACCCGATGGTGTCATGGATGTCCATGGCCTGGGCGATGGCAACCTTGGTGCCCACGCCGTCGGTGGAGGTGGCCAGCAGCGGCCGCTTGTAGGTCAGCAGCTTCGAGACGTCGTACAGCCCGGCGAAACCGCCGACGCCGCCGATCACCGAGTCGTTGTGGGTCGCCTTGACGGCGTCCTTCATGAGTTCGACGGCACGGTCGCCCG
This sequence comes from Arthrobacter sp. Hor0625, assembly GCF_052567525.1. NCBI lineage: Bacteria > Bacillati > Actinomycetota > Actinomycetes > Micrococcales > Micrococcaceae > Arthrobacter > Arthrobacter sp. Hor0625. The sequence continues at coordinate 1,652,287 of NZ_CP199586.1, forward strand.
CTTCGACGTCGACGCCGGCGGAGGCGTAGGTGATGCCGGTGTTTCCGGCGTCGTTCGTGTCAGCGGCCGGGGAGGCGGAAGTCATACTGGCTCTTTCTTGTCGGCATCAGGCTTGTCGGCGGGTACGCGGTCGGCGTCGGTGAGCAGTTCTTCGAATTCGGCATCGGGGCCCGGATCGCAGCCGGTGGCGCCGGCCTTTTCCGCAGGATCCGCGTCGGCCGGGATGGCGGCGGTGGCGTCAGCGGTCGCGGCGTCGGCCGTGGCCCCGGAGGTGGCGCCCGGGGACCCCGGGGTGGCGGCCATGGCGGGGAGGCCGGCCGGCTTACCGCCCAGGTCCGTGCGCTCGAGCAGGTTCTTGCCGAGCTTGTCGGCGCCCGGGAGTTCGATCGGGTACTTGCCGGTGAAGCACGCGGTGCAGAGGCGTTCGCGCGGCTGCCGGGTGGCGCCGATCATGCCGTCCTCGGAGATGTAGGCCAGCGAGTCCGCGCCGATGGCCTGGGAGATTTCCTCGATGGTGGCGCCGTTGGCGATCAGTTCCGCGCGGGAGGCGAAGTCGATGCCGTAGAAGCACGGCCACTTGACCGGCGGGGAGGAGATCTTCACGTGCACGGCGGCGGCGCCGGCTTCCCGGAGCATCCGGACGATCGCGCGCTGGGTGTTGCCGCGGACGATCGAGTCATCGACCACCACCACGCGCTTGCCGCGGATCACGGATTCCAGGGCGTTGAGCTTGAGCCGGATGCCGAGCTGGCGCAGCGTCTGCGAGGGCTGGATGAAGGTGCGGCCCACGTAGGCGTTCTTGACGAAGCCGTGCGCGAACGGAATGCCGGACTCCTCGGCGTAGCCGACGGCGGCGGGGGTGCCGGATTCCGGCACCGGGATAACAATGTCCGCTTCCTGGGTGTTTTCGCGGGCCAGTTGGCGGCCCATCTCCACGCGGGATTCGTAGACGGAGCGGCCGGCGATCGCGGCGTCCGGGCGGGCGAGGTAGACGTACTCGAAGACGCAGCCGGCCGGCGTCGGCTCGGCGAACCGCTGCGACCGGACGCCCTGTTCGTCGATGGCGATGAACTCGCCGGGCTCGATCTCGCGGATGAAGCTCGCGCCGACGGTGGCGAGGGCCGACTGCTCGGACGCGACCACCCAGCCGCGCTCCAGCCGGCCGAGGACCAGCGGGCGGATGCCGTAGGTGTCGCGGGCGGCGTAGAGGGTGCCTTCATCCATGAAGACGAAGCAGAAGCCGCCCTTGATCATCGGCAGCAGGTCCAGGGCGGTCTGTTCGAGGGACTTGCCGTCCTCGCCCTGCAGCAGGGCCGTGACCAGGGCGGTGTCGGAGGTGTTGCCCTGCTTCATCTCGCCGGTGAGCTGGCCGCCGTTGCGTTCCACGATCATGGCCTTGAGCTCGGCGGTGTTGGTCAGGTTGCCGTTGTGCGCCAGGGCGACAGTACCGGTGGCCGTGGCGCCGAGGGTGGGCTGGGCGTTGGCCCAGTGGCTGGCGCCGGTGGTCGAGTAGCGGCAATGCCCGACGGCGAGGTGGCCGGTCAGGGTATTCAGCGTGGTCTCGTCGAAGACCTGGGAGACCAGGCCCATGTCTTTGTAGACGTTGATCCGCTTGCCGTCGCTGGTCGCGATGCCGGCCGACTCCTGGCCGCGGTGCTGCAGCGCGTACAGCCCGTAATAGGTGAGTTTTGCTACCTCTTCGCCGGGAGCCCAGACGCCGAAGACGCCACATGCGTCCTGCGGGCCTTTTTCGCCAGAGAGAAGGTCATGAGAAAGTTTTCCATCGCCGCGTGCCACTGGTCGATTATCTCACGCCGGACGCCGGGCCCCTCCCCGGGCGCCGGTTTATGACCTGGGCCGGGTCCGTGGTCCTTCGCCCGCCCGGGTCTTGCCGCGCGCCGGCTGGCTAGGGGCGGTCCTCGTCGTCGGTGTCGGGCACGGAGTCCGGGACGGATTCGACGACGGCGCGCTCGGCCCGGCGGACGCTCAGCCGGTCCAGCACCAGGGCGACGACGGCGCCCAGGACCGCACCGCCGCCGATGCAGAAGGTCAGGAAGAAACCGAAGACGGAGTTGGCGTCGAAGCCCTCCCCGGCCGGGAACCCGTACGCGATGATGGCGGCCACCACGACGCCCAGCAGGCCGCCCGCGATCAGGAACGGCACGAACTTCGGGGCGCGGCGGACGGTAACGGCGCGGCGCTCGGGGGCGGCGGGGATGTCTTCAGAAGCCATGGCGTTAAGCCTACTGCCCGTGGGCGACGCCGTTTCCGCGCCCGTTCCGGTTTTGGGCGCCGGTTCCGGACTGCCGCTGCCCGGGCCCGGGGCGCGGCCGTCCGGAACAGGCGCGGAGATCCGGAAGCCTAGCGGGAACAGCCGACGGCGGGGCACACTAGTGCGTGGGGGAGGGTGCGGTCCGGACTTGTGAAGGACGCACCATGGCAGTTGCAGCGGACAGCATCCGTGACCGGCAGCGCATCATCTGGGACCAGTTCGCGGCCGGCTGGAAGAAGTGGGACGCGGAGCTGCTCGGCTGGCACGGGCCCTTCGGCGACGCACTCCTCCAGGACGCCCGGTTACGGCCGGATTCGGCCGTCCTCGACGTCGCTGCCGGCACCGGAGAGCCGGGGCTGACCGCGGCCCACCTGGTACCCCGCGGCCAGGTGGTGCTCGCCGACATCTCCGCCGGGATGCTGCACGTCGCCGAGGAGAAAGCCGACGTCCGCGGACTGGCCAACGTCAGCTTCACCGTCTGCGACGCCGCGGAACTGCCGTTCAAGGACGGGACGTTCGACGCCGTGCTCTGCCGCTTCGGCTTCATGTTCTTCCCGCAGATGCGGGCCGCCCTGAAGGAGATGGTCCGGACGGCCAGGCCCGGAGCGCGGATCACGGCCGCGGTCTGGGGGCGGGCGGCCGAGAATCCGTGGGCCAGCCTCATCCTGGGCACGCTCGCGCATCACACGGAGCTGCCCCGTCCGCCCGCGGAAATGCCCGGGCTCTTCCGTTGCTCAGCATCCGGCTTCATGGCCCGGCTGTACCGGGACGCCGGTCTGGTGCGGGTGGGCGAGCGCACGGTCAGCACCGACCTGGTCCACGAATCGCCGGAGAGCTACTGGCAGTTCATGACGGATATCGCCGCCACCGTGGCCATGGGCCTGGCAAAGGCCGGCCCGGAAGCGAAGACGCTGATCCGCTCGGACGTGTTCCAAATGCTGGGCCGCTACGAGCACCAGGGTGCACTGAGGCTCCGGTCGACGGCCACGGTCGTGACCGGCATCCGGCCATAGCCTGTTTACGGCTGTTTCCGCGGTGTTTGGGGACCGGCATCCGGCCATAGCCCGATCCCGGCGGTCTCCGCGGCGCTTACGGACTGGCGCACCCCGGGCCGTTTTTCGCGGCGGTTACGGACTGGCGCACCCCGGGCCCGGCTGGCGGTGGTCCGGAACCGGTGCGGAAATCCAGAAGCCGCGCCTCGCTAGGGACGGCACGCAGGGCGGACCAGCCGAGGCACGCGCTCCGCCGTGAGGAAGGCTTCGAATCGCGCCGGCCCGGAAATCTCCGTCCAGGTCCAGCGGACGACCCGTCTCCCGGTCGCCCGGATCCGGTCCTCGCGCAGCTTCTCCTCGACGACGACCTGGGACGGGGTCCGCCCTCGAAGGTATTCGGGCTTTTGGTACTTAACCAGGCCGTCGAATTCACCGCACAGTCGTTCGTCCGGCCACTCAAAATCGGTGAAACCTACACGCCCGCGGGCGTCACACACCTCTGCCTGCAGGGTGGCAGGTTTGAATCCCAGCCGGTGCATCAGCGCGCGGCTGACCGACTCGCCCGGCGACTCCGATGCTGGGTCCGCGAAATCGATCGCCGTCCGGATCCTGCGCGCCGCGGCCGCGCTGTAGTTGTCCCCGACGCCGGCGTGGAGCTCCGGTCTGCTCAGGGCGGGCAGCCCCGGTCGGGGACACAGCACGTGGTCGAGCGCCGCAATTGCCTGCTCGAAGGATTCGTAGGCTGCGAGATCCAGGACCGTGCGCAGCCGGGAGGTGACCAGCAGCCCCCGTCGCTCCTCGATCTCCAGCGACCGCGGATCGACGTAATGCCTCACGACGCCTGCCCCGGACCGGCCCCCGCCGTCGTCCGTAGTGCAGGCATGGACCAGTTGCGGGCGGCCCAGCACCGGCAGATCCCACAGGGCGGCGGAGGACTTCCTGCAGAATACGGTCCGGCTGTGCAGCGTCGACGCCGCAGCCTGAACCAGGACCGGGTACCTGGCCCAGTTCGGTAGCCGGTCCCAGTCCGACGACTGGACGTAGACGCCCCGCCGGATGCGCCGCAGTTCCCCTGCCGCGGCGCGTCTGGACAACGCGCGGGTATCCCGGCCGAGCCGTGCCGAGTCGCTGCTGAGAATGAACGCGGGAATCTCCATCTCCCGATGCTCATCCGTCGGTCGGCGCGCCGCAACGGGGGCGCCGTCGGATGTGGAAAAGCGGGCGGTACGGATTTCCGCTGGCGTTTCGGACCAGCGCACCCCGGGCCCGGCCTGCGCCAGTCCGAAACCGGCGCGGGAATCCAGACCCGGGGCGTGGGCTTTGAACCGGCGCGGGAACCCGGCCGCGGCGCCGGAATCCGGAACAGGCACGGCCGTTTTGTCGAGGCCGGGGCGGACACTTTGAGGCCGGCGCGGGATGGGATGCGCCCCTGTTCCGGATTTCCGCTGGCGTTGCGGACGAGCGCACCCCGGGCCCGGTGCGCGCCGGTCCGGAACCGGCGCGAAAATCCGTTGCCGGCGCGGTCGTCTGGAACCGCCGCGGGGCCCGGGGGAGCGGCGGCCTTAGATGCCCAGCTCGTCCTTCAGGGCGGCGACGTGGCCCTCGGCCTTGACCTGGTACTGCGCGAGCTTGACCTTGCCTTCGGGGTCGAGGACCACGGTGGAGCGGACGATGCCCTCGGTGACCTCGCCGCGGACCAGCTTCTCGCCCCAGGCGCCGTAGGCCAGTGCGACGGCGTGGTCCTCGTCGGCGAGCAGCGGGAAGGTCAGGGCGTAGTCGCCGGTGAAGTGTGCCAGGGCTTCGGGTCCGTCGGGGGAGATGCCCAGCACCTCGTAGCCGGAGCCCTGCAGGGAGGCGAGGCTGTCGCGGAAGTCGCAGGCCTCGGTGGTGCAGCCCGGGGTGGCCGCCTTGGGATAGAAGTACACGATGACGTTCTTGCCGCGGTAGTCGGCCAGCGCTACGGGCTTGCCTTCGGCGTCGGGCAACGTGAAATCGGGTGCCGGGGTGCCGGGCTGGAGCTTGACGAGATTCTGGCTCATGGGAAGTCCTTCGGGAGACGGGGAATGGAATCTGTGGTGCACAACACTGGTCGCTGAGTCACTATTCCGCGCGCCCGGGACCGCGCCCGGCTCGGGGCAGGCCCGCGCGCCCGGAACCGCGCCCGGCTCGGGGCAGGCCCGCCCTGCCCGGGACCGCGCCCGGCCCGATCCTGGGTAGGCCCGCCCTGCCCAGGACCGCGCCCGCCGGGCCCGCCCTCCCCGGGACCGCGCCCGCCCCAGGGCAGGCCCGCGTCAGGCCGGGCCGCTGATGACCCGGTCGCGACCGGCCAGCAGCCCCACCAGCGACATGACGAACATGATGCCCGCTGTCACCAGGAGCGGCACCGTCCAGCCGTGGGTGAGGTCGCGGAGGGCGCCGAACAGGACCGGCCCCGCCGCGCTGAGCCCATAGCCGACCGATTGCGCCATACCGGACAGCGACGCAGCCTGCGGGTGATTCAACGTCCGCAGGCTGAACAGGGACAGGGCGATGACGATCAGGCTCCCGCAGCCCATGGCCCCCAGGACGATCCACAGCAACACAAGCTCCGGCGCCAGGGTCAGCCCCAGGAACGTCGCCACCGTGAGCGCGCCGCTGGTGAACGCCACCAGCCGCTGGTCGCGCCCGCGGTGCAGGATTCCGCCGGCGGCAAGGCTGGCGAACACGCTGATCAGCAGGAAGACGGAGAGATGGACCCCGGCGGTGGTAGCCGGGACGCCGCGGCTTTGCTCGATGGTGGGCAGCCACGCCATCAGGACGTAGAACGCGATCGACTGCAGCCCCATGAAAATCGTCACCTGCCAGCCCAGCGCGGATGTCCAGGGCGAGCGGTAGGCGGCCTTCGGCGCGGCCGCGTGAGCGGTGCCGGACCGGTGGCGGCGGAGCCAGGGCAGGAGGACCGCCATGGCGATGAGCGCCAGCCCCGCCCAGATCCCGAGGGCCAGCCGCCAGCCCGCGGGCGAGGTTTGCGCCACGGGAACGACGACGGCGGCGCCCACTGCGGCGAACGCTGCCTGGGCGGCGGTGTAGCCCCCGGTGACCTGGCTGACCCGCAGCGGGAAGTCTCGCTTCACGAGCGACGGGATCAGGACGTTGAGGAAGGCGATGGCCAGCCCGATCAGGGCGGTGCCGGCCCAGATGACCCCGGGCAGTGCAAGGGAGCGCAGCACGATGCCTGTGGCCAGGATCAGCAGGGAGGTCCAGAGTGCCCGGTCCAGGCCCACCCTGGACGCGAAACCGGGTGCCAGCGGGGAGAAGAGGGCGAAAGCTATGAGCGGAAGGCCGGTGAGGAACCCGGCGGCGGCACTCGAAAGGCCCAGATCGCTGCTGATGTTCCCGAGCACGGGTCCGACGCTGACAAAGGACACCCGGAGGTTCACGGCGATGAGCAGCACGCCGATGAAGGCGATGCCGAATCTGGTGGTGCGGTCGGCCGCAGTCCGGGTGGCGGTGGGCGTCATGGCATCTCCGTCGACCCGGGAGTGACCTGCGCGGCCGGGGCCGCCGGTTCGGGCACCCGGGTCCGGCCGGTCGCGGCCCGCAGCCAGTCGAACGCCGTCGCCGTCGTCGCCTTGTACTCCAAGCCGACGCGGCCCGCGTAGCCGAGTTCCCTGCTCCGGGATATCCAGCGCTGCAGCGGCAGGGTCCCGGTTCCGGGGGCTCCGCGACCGGGGCTGTCGGCGATCTGGACGTGGCCGAAGCCCGCGGCGTGGGCCTCGATGACGGCGTCGACGTCGTCCCCGTTGACCGACAGGTGGTAGAAATCGGCCAGCAGCCGGAGGTTGTCCGCGGCGGTCTCCTCCTTGACCCGGGCAAGGACGCGCAGGGCATCCCCGGCCGTGCGCAGCGGGTAGCTTGGTGCGCCGCTGACCGGTTCGAGCAGGACGGTCCCGCCGATCCGGCCTACGGCCTGGGCTGCGGCGGCGAGGTTGCGGACGGCCAGCTCGTCGTGGGCCTCCGGGCTGTGCCCGTCCTGACGGTTGCCGTAGAGGGCGTTGAACATGGTGCAGCCCAGCCGTTCGCCGATGCCGGCCACGACGTCGATGTTGTCCCGGAATTCAGCCTCCCGGCCGGGCCAGGACACCAGGCCGCGCTCGCCGGAGGGCATGTCCCCGGCGTTGAAGTTCAGTCCGGTGAGACGGACGCCCGCGTCCGTGATCGCACGCTCAAAGCGGTCCACCTCGGCGTCGCCGGGGACCGAGTCGGCGAAGGGCCACCAGAACTCGACGGCGTCGAACCCGGCGGCCTTCACCGCCGCCGGCCGGGCCAGCAGCGGGAGGTCCTCCAGCATGATCGAGCAGTTGACGGAGTAGGTCACGGTGGATTTCCTTCCGGTGCGGGCGGGAGCGGGCGGTGCTGGCGGGCCTACCTTTTGCGCGGGTCCTTGCGGGCCGCGAGTCCCACCAGCGCGCCGACGCCGAGGCCGATCAGCAGCCCGGTGAACGGCTTGTCGGCGGTGGCCACGCCGACGGCAAAGCCGATGGCGGCACCGACCAGCATTCCGATCCACAGCGACTCGTACTTCACAGGCTCAGGCTAGCAAGTCCGTCCCCCGGCCTATAGTCGGATGATGGAACAACGAATCTTGGGCAAAACCGGCCGGCACGTCTCGATCGTGGGACTGGGGACCTGGCAACTCGGAGCGGACTGGGGCAACGTGGACCCGGCGCAGGCGCGGGCCGTGCTGGACGCCTCCGCGGAAGCCGGCGTCACCTTCTTCGACACCGCGGACGTGTACGGCGACGGCCGCAGCGAGCAGGCTATCGGCGCGTTCCTGGCGGACAACCCGGGCCTGGACATCACGGTGGCCACCAAGATGGGCCGCCGGATGGAGCAGCGTCCGGAGAATTACAACCTTGCCAACTTCCGCGAATGGACGGACCGGTCCCGGCGGAACCTCGGCGTCGAGCAGCTCGACCTGGTCCAGCTGCACTGCCCGCCCACTGCCGTCTACAGCAACGCCGAGGTCTACGACGCGCTGGACACCCTGGTGGCCGAGGGCGCCATCCGGAACTACGGCGTCAGCGTGGAGCGGACCGATGAAGCCCTCGAAGCCATCCGCCATGACGGCACGGCGACGGTGCAGATCATCTTCAACGCCTTCCGCCTCAAGCCCCTGGACGAGGTGCTGCCCGCCGCCCAGGCCGCCGGCGTCGGCATCATCGCCCGCGTCCCGCTCGCGTCCGGCCTGCTCTCGGGCAAGTACACCGCGGAGACGACCTTCGCCGAGGATGACCACCGCAACTACAACCGCGCCGGGGCTGCGTTCGACGTCGGGGAGACCTTCTCCGGCGTCGACTTCGAGCAGGGGCTGAAAGCGGTGGCCGAGTTCGGCGAGCTGGTGCCCGACGGCGTCAGCACCGCCCAGGCGGCGATCGCCTGGATCGCGGCGCAGGAGGGGGTCAGTACCGTGATTCCCGGCGCCCGGAGTGTCGAGCAGGCCCGCGCCAACGCGGAGGCGGCGTCGGTCAGCGGCATCGATTCAACGTTCGACGTCGGCGTGCACGAAATCTACGACCGCTACTTCCGGGCGACGATCCACCCGCGCTGGTAGCTCACTCCGGCGGGTACCAGACCCGCCGGCCGTCGACGCGGGCGAAGGAGGTCAGGGTGTGTTCCTTGGCCGACGTCGCCGACATGATGTCCAGCACCCTGACGCCCCGGACCAGGAGCGCGTCGCCGATCAGGGAGCGGTGGCAGCGCCAGGGGACGGCCTCGGCGCACATGATGGCGGCGTCGCTGTGCCGTCCGCGGTCCGCCAGCTGGTCGACGGCGGCGGCGAATTCCTCGGTCTGCATGTAGTCCGCGTAGCCCCGGAATGACGCGTTCCGCCAGGCGCCGTTGGGGCTGTCCTTGGTGGTGTGCCGCAGCCCGCCCAGGGCGGCCATCCGCCGGTAGGTGATTCCGCTGGCGCGCACGCTCGCCGCGAGCAGGTCCGTGTTGAACTGCGGATTGTGCCGGGACTTGGGGACGGTGCGCACGTCGATCAGCTTCTTGATGCCGTGCGCCTGGAGGATGCCGATGAACTCCTCGATGGGATGCGTCGAGTGGCCCACGGTGAAGATCGTCGTCGCCGTCATGCCCTCCATGCTAGGGCGACGGGTGCCGCGCGTGCGCCCGGGCGGGCGCCCGGGAGGGCACACCCGGGTGGCGTCCGGAGGGGTGCCGGTTCCGTTCCGGAGCGGCGGCCGGCCCCGGTGAGGTAACGCTGCCCGGGCGCCGGGCTACGCTGGGAAACCTATGAGTTCCCAACCGGACGGGCGCCGCATGATTTCATCCTCCATCGTGGATTTTGTGGACCGGCTGGCGTCCGTGCAGACCGGGCCCGGGTGCACCAACTTCTTCGACCACTCGGTCCCGACGAACGCGCTGCGCCGGCAGAATCTGGCCCTCTACCTGCAGGAGGTGCGCGAGCGGTCCCCGAAGATCCTGTTGCTGGGCGAAGCCCCGGGGTTTCGCGGCATGCGGATCACCGGGGTCCCCTTCACCAACCGGACCATCCTGGAGGGTCCTCCCAACGCTTTTGGCCTGTTCGGGCCGGGCAAGGGATACGTGCTCCCGCCGGAAGCTGCCGGTATTGCGGCCGAGCCGACGGCCACGGTGATGTGGGAGGTGCTGGCCGAGGTCGGGGTGCTGCCGCTGCTCTGGAGCGCCTGCCCCTGGCACACCCACGTGCCCGGCAAGCCGTTGTCCAACCGCACTCCCACCGCGGCCGACGCGGCGCTGGGCACCCCGTTCTGGCAGGCGCTCGCCGCGGAGTTCGGGATTGAGACGGTCGTGGCGGTCGGGAACGTCGCCGACCGCAGCCTGCGGCGCAACGGCGTGTCCGCGGTCAAGATCCGGCATCCGGCCCACGGCGGCAGGTCGGGGTTCAAGCGCGGGCTGGAGGAGCTGGTCGCGTCCGGCGCTGCGGGGTAGCCGGCGCGACGGAGCCGCGGATGCCCGCCAGCCCGCCAGCGCGCCAGTGTGCGGGGGAGTTAGGGTGGAGGAACCTGACCCCGGACGGAAGGCAGTGCCATGAGTGACCCGAATGATCCCAGCGCCGATCCCGCCGGACTGCGCGGCCCCGGCGACCCGGAAGCCACGAAGGACCGCCAGCAGCAGGCAGAGCGCGACGCCGCGGTGGACATCGGCGAAGCGGGCGGCGCCGATGAGGCCCGGACCCCGCACCCGGAACCGGCGCAGGCGGCCAACATCCGTGAGGAACAGCTGACCCAGGCCGCCGGGACGGTGCCCGCTGCCTATGTCGGGTCCGGCGACGCGGCCGGCGACGCTTCCGAGACCAAGCCGGAGGACGCCGTCGACGGCGGCGGCTGGGACGACGAGATGTAGCCGTCCGCGCCGCGCCCGGACGCAGGAAAGCCAGGGGGTTCGCCCCTGGCTTTTTTGTTGCGGCGGCAGCGCCCTGGATGCCGGACGGCCGACGCGGTAGTGAAGGTCAGCGACGGAGGGTTGCCACGTCACTCATGTCCCAGCGGGTCCAGTCGGACCAGTGGTTGCCGACGCGGACCCGGAACGACACGAGCTGGTAGACCTTCTCGTCGCCGCGGTGGTTCGGTACCCAGTCGTAGCTGTGGATAGTGACGTCGTCGTGCCGGTAGAAGTACTTCGAGAACGTGGACCTGCCGAGGAAGTCATCGTTCCGGCCGCGGTTGTCCTCGTAGCGCAGCTGGCGGATCTGCACGGTCCGGTGGTCCCGGCAGTCGACCTCGATGCGGAAATCGACCCAGTGGCTGCGTTCGGTCGGCTTGAGCGGGTCCACGGTGCAGCCGTAGACGGACCGGGAAGCTTCGGCCGGGGCGGCCAGGGCGACGGGACCGCCGATCAGCCCCAGGGTGACGGCTGAGACGAGGGCAAACTTCCCCGAGCGGCGGCGGGCCTTGCTTGGTGTGGTGGTTGGGATGGACATGTGGTGCTCCTGCAATGAGGATGCGGTTCAAATGGGTCAGGCGGCGGGTGCCGGCCACGACGGCGCCGCGGGGCACTGCCACCCAGTTGCGGTTAGCTCACCCGTGCTACAGCGGGTGCCGGCCCCGTCCGGGGGATTGGTTCGTTGGCGGGCCGGTCCCTTAATCGTGCGCCTGACGGGGCTCCCGCGCCAGTGCCGGGCGGCGCTTTCGGAAATCCGCGGCCTTAACGGACAGGCGCACCCCGGGCCCGGGGTGCGCCTGTCCGAAGCCGGCGCGAAAATCCGCAAGCGGCGCGAAGATCCGCAACCGGCAGGACCTACTTCGCGAGGAAGCCCAGCAGCGCCTCGTTGACCTCGGCCGCGTGGGTCCAGAGCATGCCGTGCGGGGCGCCGTCGATCTCCACGTACTCCGCGCTGGGCAGGGCCTTCGCGAAGCGCCGGCCGGTGACGTCGATCGGCAGGATCTGGTCCGCAGTGCCGTGGACGATCAGGGCCGGGACGTCGATCTTGGGAATGTCGCCGCGGAAGTCGGTGAGCCAGGTGGGCTGGGCGGCGGCCGACGCCGTCGGGCCGCCCGCAGTGGCAAGGTTCCAGCCGGCCCGCATGACTTCCTCGCTCAGCCGCGGCGTGCCCAGGAAGGTCTCGCTGTTGTAGAAGTTCTTGAAGAACTCGGTGAAGAAGGCGTAGCGGTCGGCCGTGACCGCCTCCATCAGGCCGTCGAACACGGACTGCGGGACGCCGTCGGGGTTGTCCTCGGTCTGCAGCACGTAGGGCTCCAGCGAGCCGAGGAACGCGGCCTTCGCCACCCGCGCCGAGCCGTAGGTGCCCAGGTAGCGGCCCACTTCGCCGGTGCCCATCGAGAAGCCGACCAGGACGGCGTCGTTCAGGTCCAGGGTGGTCATGACGGTGTCGAGGTCGGCGGCAAACGTGTCATAGTCGTAGCCGTCGGTGGGCTTGCTGGACTTGCCGAAGCCGCGCCGGTCGTAGGTGATGACCCGGAAGCCGGCGCCCAGCAGGGCCGTGGTCTGCTTCTCCCAGGACGAGCCGTCCAGCGGGTAGCCGTGGATCAGGACGACCGGCTGGCCGCTGCCGTGGTCCTCGTAGTAGAGCTCGACGTCGGTGCTGTTCTCGGTTCCTACCTTGGTGTAAGCCATGAAGCGATCCTCTCGGTCTGAAGTCGGTGCGTGCGTCCCTGCGACGGTCCCCACTGTGGGGAGTAACGCCCGCAGGCGTCAGGGTGTTCCACCAAGTTGCGGAAAATACCCCTGGGGGTATATCGTTGGTTGCAGACCACCAAGGTCACCGACCTACCCCGAGGGAGACACCAGATGTGCCGTCAGGTTGCATGCAAGAAGTGCGGTAAGACCACCTGGGCCGGCTGCGGCCAGCACGTGGACCAGGTCATGCGCGGCGTCAAGGCCGCCGACCGCTGCAAGGGCCACGCCGACGAGCCCAAGACCGGCTTCTTCGCCAAGCTCTTCGGCCGCTAGGCACCGCCCGCACCAAGGTTATCCGTCCAAAGGGGCGGCGGGATCACTCCCGCCGCCCCTTTGCGTGCGCTGCGGGGTGCGTCCGGCCGGCACCTAGGCCGACGGCGACGGCGGCGGCGCGTGCCGCCGTCGCCTCCCGTGATGGCGCCGAACACTGCGTCCGCGGACGTAAGCTGAACAGCGAAGTTCGTGGCAGCGGACGACGTTCGTGATGATTGGGGTAATGCATGTACGGCGATGTGCTTGGCGAGCTGAGACTAGGGCACTTGTTCCAAGCAGCGGGGCTGGCCCCGGATGACGTTGTCGTCATTCGGCACACGCTCAACTCCGACGGCTTGGTCAGCCAGAGCGAGGCCGAGGGGCCGAAGCTGCTGACTTATACGCGTGAGCAGGGACTACGGAATAAGCTCGGGCAGTCGCCTCCAAGGCTGTGGCTTAATTTCCTTGCGACCACCGGGCGCCGTGCGCGGTTCCTGACCGCTTACGAGAACCACGGAGAGGTGCCGGCTGAACGCACTGACGTGCATCGCTATTTTGACCTGCGACCTTCTTCTGTGTTTTCCGCACATGCACAACGACTTGTCATCGAATGGACGGCCGATACAGTCAACTGGGCTAAGGCCGGAAAGCATGCCCTCACCATGCCTGTGGTCGAAATCGCAGATCCGAAGACCGAACCATTTCCTGGGTTCGACTCACTCCTGGTCAGCTTTAGCGAGCTTCTGGCCGTCATGGATGATGACCGATACCGCCAATGGCGGACGGCACTGAGTTCGGTGCAGGGGATTTATCTCATCGCCGATACGAAAACCGGCAAACTCTATGTGGGTAAAGCTGACGGGGCGGAGCGCTTCCTAGGTCGTTGGAGCGCATATGCCCGAAATGGGCATGGCGGCAACGTCGCCCTCCGCGAACTGGACGGCGTGGACATGACGCATCGGCACCACTTTCAGTTCAGCATCCTGCAGGTATTCTCGCCCAGTGCTCCCGCTGCGCAGGTAGACGCTGCCGAAATTCACTTTAAGAAGGCTCTGCTTACGCGACAGTTCGGCCTTAACAGAAACTAGGCCGGTCGGGAACACCTGCTTTGCGCTACTAGGCTGGCAGCTATGCCGAAGAAGATTACCGTCAGCCTGCCGGACGCGTCACTGCGCGAATACCTCGAGTCCAACCCGGATGTCAGCATCCTGGAGTGGGACCTGACCGGGGAGCCCCCGCAGCAGGAGATCGACATCGTCGTCCCGCCGTACATGGGCGGCTGGGCTGCCCTGGGCGCGCTTGAGACCGTGAAAACCGGCCTGGTGCAGAGCCAGTCGATCGGCTACGACGGGGTGGAGGACGTGCTCCCCGCCGGCCGGGTCTTCGCCAACGCCGCCGGCGTCCATGAGGCGTCGACCGCCGAACTGACCGTCGCCCTGATCCTGGCTAGCCAGCGCGAGTTCCCGCGGATGCTGCAGAACCAGCAGCAGGGCCGCTGGGAGGGCGGTGTCACCGCCAGCCTGGCCGACCGGCGGGTGTTGATCGTCGGCTACGGCGGCGTCGGCAAGGCCATCGAGGACCGGCTGCTGCCGTTCGAGACGACGGTGACCCGGGTGGCCAGCAAGGCCCGCTCCGACGCGCGCGGCCAGATCCACGGCATCGATGAACTGCACGGCCTGCTCCCGGACCACGACATCGTCGTCGTCGTGGTCCCGCTCAGCGACTCCACCCGGCACCTGATCGACGACGCGTTCCTCGCCGCGATGCCCGACGGCGCGCTGCTGGTCAACGTTGCCCGCGGGCCGGTCGCCGACACCGACGCCCTGGTCAAGCACACCGCATCAGGACGGATCCGCGCCGCCCTGGACGTCACCGATCCCGAGCCGCTGCCGGAAGACCACCCGCTGTGGAGCACCCCCGGGGTGATCATCAGCCCGCACATCGGCGGCGCCACCACGGCCATGCGGCCCCGGATGGGCAAGCTGCTGCAGCGGCAGGTCGAGCTGATGCTCGCCGGAGAGCCGCCTGCGAACGTCGTGCTGGCCAGCTGACCAGCCGGCTGGCTGACCGGCGGCCGGCTAAAGACCGGCCGCCGGGGTCTTGCACGGCGGGGGCGGTTGGGCAAGGATGAACGCCATCCCGTGCTGCAACGAAGGAGCCCCGCGATGACTAAGTACCTGATTTCATTCCCCGGCGCCGCGATGGACGTTCCCGTGGGGGAACTGGAGGCGGTTGGCGAGGCGGCGCGCGCCGTCGTGCTGGAGGCAAAGGAGGCCGGCGCGTGGGTGTTCGGCGGCGGCATCGATGAGAGCGTCCCGCCCGTGATGGTCGACGGCGACGGGACCGTGCGGGAGGGCACCTACCCGCAGACCGCGCAGCTCGAGGGCGGCTACTCGATCCTGGAGCTGCCCTCGTATGAGGCGGCGGTGGAGTGGGCCGCCAAGTTCGCGGCGGCCTGCCGCTGCCCCCAAGAGGTGCGCGCGTTCCACTACGACCCCATCAGCTAGGGACGACGACGGCGGCACCGGAGCCGGACTAGCTTGCCGGATCCGGGCTGCCGGCATCCACCACGCAGAACCGGTTGCCTTCGGGGTCGGCCATGATCACGTAGTCGGCGTCCGCCGGCCGCTTGTCCCAGTACACCCGGGTGGCGCCGAGGGCCAGCAGCCGCTGCACCTCGGCGGCCTGATCCTCGGCGTAGAGGTCCAGGTGCAGCCGCGGCGGAATCTGGACCGGGGCGGGGACCTGGTCCAGGGAGATGCACGTGCCGCTGCCGCCGGGTGGCTCCAGGATGACAAAACCGTCCTCCGGCTCGCGGCGCGGCGCGTAGCCCAGTGCGGACTGCCAGAAGCGCATCTGCCGGTCGAGGTTGTCCACCCAGATGACGATCGACCCAAGGCTCAGCATCAGCTTGCCCCCAGTTCCTGGGCGAGCATCACGATGATGCCGCTGGGGCCGCGGAGGTAGCAGAGCTTGTAGAGGTCCTTGTAGGTCGCGACGCCGCGCAGGGGGCGGCAGCCGTGCCGCGCGGCGATCTCCAGCGCCCGGTCAATGTCCTCGACGGAGAACGCGACCCGGTGCATGCCGATCTCGTTCGGCAAGATGGGCTCCCTCTCGATCGCCGCCGGGTGGAGGTATTCGAAGAGTTCCAGCTGGCCGTGGCCGTCCGGGGTCTGCAGCCTGGCGATCTTGGCGTGGTTGCCGTCCAGCCCGACGGCGGTGTCGGTCCACTCGCCGCTGACGGTGTCCCGGCCGATCACCGTGAGGCCAAGATCGGTGAAGAAGGCGACGGCGGCCTCCAGGTCGCGCACGGCGATCCCGACGTTCTCCAGTTTGATGCCCATGCGCCACAGGCTACCGAGACGGCCCGCTCCGGTCGACGGTCCCGACCCCCATATAATTCGAAGATGCCGATCACGCGCCTTGGCCGAGGCCACTCCGTCCAGCCGTCCGCCCCCAAGCAGCCCGGAGGCGCGCTGTGAGCGGCGGTCTCGTCGCCCTCCTGGACGACATCGCCGCCCTGGCCAAGATTGCCGCCGCCTCGGTGGACGACGTCGCGGCCGGTGCGGCCAAGGCGGGGGCCAAGGCCGCCGGCGTCGTCATTGACGACGCCGCCGTCACCCCGCAGTACGTGTCCGGCGCGGACCCGTCCCGCGAACTGCCGATGATCAAAAAGATCTTCTGGGGCTCGCTGCGGAACAAGCTCCTGATCATCCTGCCGGCCCTGCTGCTCATCAGCGCCTTCATTCCCGGCATCATCCCGTTCATCCTCATGGCCGGCGGCACCTACCTCTGCTACGAGGGCGCCGAGAAGATCTGGCACAAGCTCCGCGGCCAGCACGAGCCCGACGAGGACACACCGGCGGTGGACCGGGGCCCGGAGGCCGAGGCTAAGGTCACCAAGGGCGCCATCACCACGGACTTCATCCTCTCCTGCGAGATCATGGTTATCGCGATGAATGAGGTGGCGGCCGACTCCCTCTGGGTCCGCGCCGCGATCCTGGTCGCCGTGGCGATCGCGATCACGGCAGCCGTGTACGGCGCCGTCGCGCTCATCGTCAAGATGGACGATATCGGCCTGCACCTGACCACTAAGGACTCCGCCGGCTCCAAGCACTTCGGCGAGCTGCTGGTCCGAGGCATGCCGAAGGTGCTGACCACCATCACCGTGATCGGGACGATCGCCATGCTCTGGGTGGGCGGCCACATCATGCTGCAGGGCGCCCACGACCTCGGCTGGCACGGCCCCTACGACCTGGTCCACGCCCTCGAGCACCCTGTCGCCGGGATCGCCGTGGTGGGCAGCGCCCTGGCCTGGCTCGTGAACACCCTGTGCTCGGCCGTCCTGGGACTCGCCTGGGGCCTGGTCGTCATGGCCGTCCTGACCCCGCTGCTCAAGGTGCTGCCGTTCGGGAAGAAGAAGGACGGGCACGAAGACCACAGCGCCGGCGCCGCCGTCGACAGCCAGCAGCCGGCAAAGCACGACGCCGACCCCGCCTCCTAGCCCGTACCCTCCGGTGGAATCTGCCGGGGTGTTATTCGGGCGTCCCGTTCTGCGCTTTTTGGGCGAGCCGCTGTAGTTGCCGGTTGTGCACGTCGGGCAGCCACTCCAGTGGGGCCGAGGGGCCGACCCGCGGGTCGTCGGGAACGCCGCCGTCGCGCAGGGCTTCGACATAGGCAAGGTCCTGTTTGATCCGTGCCCGTAGCTGCTCGGCTCCGCCGACCGAGCCGTGACCGGGGATGACGGCATCGACGTCGTCGGCCACGCTTTCGAACAGCTGCAGCGCGGCGAGGTAGTCTGCGACCGGATCCACGGCGTCGAGGTCGAGGAACGGCATCAGGATGTCGGAGAGCATATCGCCGGCAACGAGGACGCGGTGCTCCTCGATAAGCAGCGCCGCATGGCCCTGGGCGTGGGCCCGATGCTCAATGATGCGGACTGTAGGGCCGTCCCAAGGAATGTGCGCCGCTTCGGCGGGCAAGCCGGTGACGAGACCAAACAGCTCCATGGGGATCTCATCGGCGAACTCAGGCGGTAGAACGCCGGCCACGCGCTCCTGCCAGTCCGCCGTCGCCAGCACATCCCGAATCGAAGCCGCGCAGCGGGCCGTACCGTAACGGGGCGCGTCGCCAAAGGCCTCGTGCCAGAGGACGTGGTCCCAGTCCGGATGCGTGGCGAAGCCTGCCGCGACGGGCTGGCCCAGTTCGCGAACGTCGTCCGCGAGGCCGGCCAGTTCATTGCGCGTTATTCCGGGGTCGATAAGCAGCACCCCGGCCCCGCCCTGGACGATCACGGACTTGCTCTGGATGAACTCGCTCTCGTGCACAAGAACGCCGTCCGCGACCTGCCTCAGCATGGGATGCCTTCCGCTCGTGGTTTTCAACCCGCTGGTTGGGACGCTATTCCGGGCCGGAGTGGAGCGCAAGCACTCTCGGGCAGGGGCCCCGCTCAGTAGAGTGGCACGCATGAGTCTCGAATGGGAACAAGTAATTGTCGATTCGGCGCGGCCGGCTGAGCTTGGATATTGGTGGGCCAAAGCTTTGGGCTGGGTCGTGACTATAGACGGTGACGATGAGTTCGAAATTCGTTCTGCACCGGACCGGTTGCCGGGCTTGGTCTTTGTGCCGGTAGCAGATTCGAAGGTTACGAAGAATCGTCTTCACCTCGATTTTCGGCCGGACGATCCAGCGGCCGAGGTCGAGCGGATGATCGCCCTGGGTGCCCGCAGGGTCGATATTGGTCAGGGCGAGCAGCCGTGGACTGTACTGGAGGATCCAGAAGGCAACGAGTTTTGCGTTCTGGGACCCCGAAAGAAGGCCGGTTCCGACAGCTGAAGGTTCGGACAGGCCACGGGAGCGCCCGCCAACGTATCCTGGCGGCCGATGAGGCACGCAACCACCGCGGTAGCCGCACCACATACCCAAGTCCGCCCTGAGAATAACCCCGTCCGCGCCCAGCATCCGGACGTAAACTGACCTCCGGACCACCCACCGGGGACCGTGCTTGGAACTGGAGACCGGATGCTCTGGAAACTGCTCGTGCAATACCTGCGGCCGCAGCGCGGGCTGCTGCTCGCCGTCGTCGTCTTCCAGCTGGCCGCCTCGATCGCCTCGCTGTACCTGCCCACCCTGAACGCGGACATCATCGACCAGGGCGTGGCGCGCGGGGACACCGACTACATCCTGCGCACCGGCGGCGTGATGCTCATGGTCACCCTGCTGCAGATCGCCTGCACCATCGCCGCCGTCTACTTCGGCGCGAAGGCCGCGATGGCGCTGGGCCGGGACGTGCGCGGGGCGATCTTCAGCCGGGTGGCGGAATTCTCCGAACAGGAAGTCACCCGGTTCGGCGCGCCCAGCCTGATCACCCGCTCCACCAACGACGTCCAACAGGTCCAGCAGCTGGTGCTGATGTCCGCGACGCTGATGGTCACCGCGCCCATGCTGAGCATCGGCGGCGTCATCATGGCCATCCGGCAGGACGTGCAGCTGTCCTGGCTGATCGCGGTCAGCGTCCCGGTGCTGCTGGCCGCCGTGGGCCTGATCGTGACCCGGATGGTGCCGCTGTTCCGGCTCATGCAGACCAGGATCGACACGGTCAACCGGGTGCTGCGCGAACAGCTCACCGGCATCCGCGTGGTCCGCGCCTTCGTCCGCGAGGACATCGAGACCGCCCGCTTCGGCCGCGCCAACGAGGACGTCACGGACACCGCACTGCGCGCCGGCCGGCTGATGGCGCTCGCGTTCCCCACCGTGATGCTGGTCCTCAACGTCTCCTCCGTGGCCGTGATCTGGTTCGGCGCGTACCGGATCGAGGACGGGTCCATGCAGGTGGGCACCATGATCGCCTTCCTCAGCTATCTCATGCAGATCCTGATGTCCGTCATGATGGCGACGTTCATGGCGATCATGATCCCGCGCGCCGCCGTCTCCGCGGACCGGATCGGGCAGGTGCTGGGCACCGAATCCAGCGTCCGGCCGCCCGCGCAGCCGGTCAGCCTCGCCGGCGCCGCCCGCGGCGAGCTGGAAATGCGCGACGTCGGATTCGCCTACCCGGGTGCCGAGGCGCCGGTACTCTCCGACGTGGACTTCACCGCCCGCGCCGGGCAGACGACGGCGATCATCGGCTCCACCGGCTCGGGCAAGACCACGCTGGTGAACCTGATGCCGCGGCTCTTCGACGCCACCTCCGGCTCGGTACGGATCGACGGCGTGGACGTCCGCGAGCTGCACCCGGACCTGCTCTGGGGGCACATCGGCCTGGTCCCGCAGAAGCCTTACCTGTTTTCCGGCACGGTCCGCAGCAACCTGCTCTACGGCAAGCCCGACGCCACCGAGGACGAACTCTGGCGGGCGCTGGCCATCGCGCAGGCCGAGGACTTTGTCCGCGCGATGGAGGGCGGCCTGGACGCGCCGATCTCGCAGGGCGGCACCAACGTCTCCGGCGGGCAGCGGCAGCGGATTGCGATCGCCCGGGCGCTGGTGAAACGGCCCGAGCTTTACATCTTTGACGACTCGTTCTCCTCGTTGGACACCGCCACGGATGCCCGGCTGCGGCAGGCGCTGAAGCAGCACACCGCCGGCGCCACCCTGGTGATCATTGCCCAGCGGGTCTCCAGCATCGCGGACGCGGACCAGATCCTGGTGCTCGACGACGGCCGGATCGTCGCGCACGGCACGCACGAGGAGTTGCTGGAGTCCTCAGCGACGTACAACGAGATTGTGAACTCCCAGCTGGCGGCGGAGGAGGCGGTATGAGCAAGGTCGAATCCCAGCGGCCGACGGCGGGCGGCGGCGCGGGAGGTGCCGGCGGCTCCGGTCTCGCGGGCTCCGGCGCGGGCGGACTACCGGGCTCCGGCGCTCCCGGTTCACCGGGTGCCGGCCGGGAAGCTCCGCTGCGGATTCCGCGGCCGCGCGGCGGCCCCGGCCACGGCGGCCCGTTCGCCGGGATGAACGTCCCGGCGGAGAAAGCGCTGAACTTCGGCCCGTCCGCCCGGCGGCTGCTGGGCGAGCTGCGCCCCGAGCGGCTCTGGCTGGCGCTGGTACTGGCGCTCGCCGTCGTGAGCGTGACCCTGTCGGTGATCGGGCCGCGGCTGCTGGGGGAGGGCACCAACCTGATCTTCGCCGGCGTCGTGTCCAAGCAGCTGCCCGCCGGGGTGAGTAAGGAGCAGCTGATCGCGCAGCTGCGCGCCGCCGGGGAGAACCAAAAGGCGGACATGCTCAGTGCCATGGCGCTGACGCCGGGCACCGGGATCGACTTCGCCGCGCTGTCCGCCGTGCTGCTGTGGGCGCTGGTGCTGTACGTGCTGGCGTCGTCGTTTATGTGGATGCAGGCATATATCCTCAACGGCGTGGTGCAGCGGACGGTGTACCGGCTGCGCGAGCGGATCGAGGCGAAGATCAACCGGCTGCCGCTGCGCTACTTCGACACCGTGCAGCGCGGCGAGCTGCTCAGCCGGGTGACCAATGACGTCGACAATATTTCCCAGAGCCTGCAGCAGTCCATCAGCCAGGCGGTGACCTCGCTGCTGACCGTGGCGGGGGTGCTGGTGATGATGGTGATCCTCTCGCCGACGCTGGCCGTCATCGCGCTGGTCACCATTCCGCTGACCCTGGTGACGACGGCGCTGATCGCCAAGCGCTCGCAGAAGCTGTTCGTGGCGCAGTGGAAGAACACCGGCGAGCTCAACGGCCAGATCGAGGAGACGTACACCGGGCACGCGCTGGTGAAGGTCTTCGGCCGGCAGCGCGAGGTGGAGGAGACGTTCCGGCAGAAGAACGCGGAGCTGTACCAAGCCAGCTTCGGCGCGCAGTTCATTTCCGGGCTGATCATGCCGGCCATGACGTTCATCGGGAACCTGGTCTATGTGGGGATCGCCGTGGTGGGCGGGCTGCAGGTGGCGTCCGGGGCGATGCAGCTGGGCGACGTGCAGGCGTTCATCCAGTACTCGCGCCAGTTCACCCAGCCGCTGGCCCAGCTGGGCTCGATGGCGAACCTGCTGCAGTCCGGGGTGGCGTCGGCCGAGCGGGTGTTCGAGCTGCTGGACACCGAGGAGCAGCTCTCCGATCCGGATGTGCCGCTGAAGCCGGAGACGACGCGCGGGCGGCTGGTGTTCGAGGACGTGTCCTTCGCGTACTCGCCGGACAAACCGCTGATCTCTAACCTGTCGCTGGTGGCCGAACCGGGGCAGACCGTGGCGATCGTGGGGCCCACCGGGGCGGGCAAGACCACGCTGGTGAACCTGATGATGCGCTTCTACGAGCTCGACGCCGGGAAGATCACGCTCGACGGCGTTGACGTGGCGCTGATGTCGCGGCACGAGCTGCGCTCGCGGATGGGCATGGTGCTGCAGGACACCTGGCTGTTCGGCGGGACCATCCGGGACAACATCGCCTACGGCAGGCCCGGTGCGTCCGAGGCCGAGATCCTGGAGGCGGCGAAGGCGACGTACGTGGACCGGTTCGTGAAGTCCCTGCCGCAGGGCTACGACACAGTGCTCGACGACGAGGGCGGCAACGTCTCGGCGGGGGAGAAGCAGCTGCTGACGATCGCCCGGGCGTTCCTGGCCCGGCCGTCGGTGCTGATCCTGGACGAGGCAACATCGTCCGTGGACACCCGGACCGAGGTGCTGGTGCAGAAGGCCATGAGTGCGTTGCGGTCGGATAGGACGTCGTTCGTCATTGCCCACCGGCTTTCCACCATCCGCGACGCCGATCTCATCCTGGTGATGGAAGCTGGCCAGATCGTGGAGCAGGGGAACCATGCGTCGCTGCTGGAAGCCGGCGGCGCGTACGCGCGGCTGTACGAGGCGCAGTTCGCGGCTCCGGTGGCGGAGGTGTGAGTTCCACACAGGGCATCGGGCTACAGCGCGGTTGCTGGTTCCGCGTCGCCTGCGTATATGGCGAACCCTGGGCCCAAGTTTCGAGTCGAGTGGCGGCAATCTTCGAGCTCTCTCAGTCGCTTAGGCATTCCGCCGGTTGCCGATTATGTCCGTGGGCTTGTCCTGCCCGCCTTCTGGTGGTGATGTAATCCCGACTGAGAGCGGATAAGCGACATCGCCCGAGGCAGGTCGCTAGCACCGGCTCCAAGAACTAACGGCATTTGGCGACAAGAGTCTGGCAGCTCCCTACCATGTCGGCTGAACCCAGTAGTAATTCTGGGCATCAATGCCGTTGATCCCTGTGTGTTACTAAGGCCCGGGCCTAGTATTGCTCTCATGAGCCAACAAGCAGGGCACGGCCTACCTGACCCGCTTCCGGATATGGATGCGGCGACTAGCCTCTATCGGGTGGCGTTCGAGGAAGGTCGCCGAAGCATTAGCGATCAAGTAGACGAGCTAAACGGTATTCGTACGCGTGCTGTATCGTATATGGCCTTCATTGGGACAGCGACCGCTTTTCTCGTCACGACCACATTGCGGTCCGCGGCCCCTGGTGGCTTGTTCTATGTAGTCGCCATTCTGGCAACCCTTTCAGTAGCCTGGGCAACAGTACAGCTATGCCGGGTGATCAGGCCCGGGCTCGACTTCACGATTCGACTCGATCCTCGGGACATTATTACGAACTTCATCGACCGCCAAGTTCCTCGTCCTTCAGAGGCGCAGTTGCTGAGGAGTCTGGCGGGATGGTCCGGGAGATACATCGACGACAACGACAACGCCCTGGAAGAGATCCGTCGCCGTTTTTCTCACGTGATACTGTTCGGTGGCGGCGGGTTGCTGCTTTGGACCATAGCCGTTTGGCTTTTCGGAAGGGTTGGCGTCGGTGGGTGATGAGGCTCCGCAGATCAATCCAGCCGATCGGCCACATAAGAACCCCAGTCCCGCAATAGACCCTCCTGTATGGGAGGAGCCTCCTAATGGGCCTGGCAGGACGGGGCCCCGCGGAGTGATCAAGGTTCACCACCTGCGTCCCGCCCCGGGTGCCAAGACCGCCAAGACCCGCGTTGGTCGTGGTGAAGGCTCCAAGGGTAAGACCGCCGGTCGTGGCACGAAGGGTACTGCAGCCCGCTACCAGGTCAAGGCTGGCTTTGCCGGCGGCCAGCTGCCGCTGCACATGCGCCTGCCGAAGCTGCGCGGCTTCAAGAACCCGTTCCGGGTTGAGTACCAGGTGGTAAACCTGGACAAGCTCAACGAGCTGTTTCCGGAAGGTGGCGCAGTCACCGTGGAGAACCTGGTTGAGAAGGGTGCCGTTCGCAAGAACCAGCCCGTCAAGATCCTGGGTACCGGCGATATCACCGTCAAGGTTGACGTCACCGTCCACGCATTCTCGGCCAGCGCCGCAGAAAAGATTGCCGCAGCAGGCGGCAGCACCACCGCGCTCTAAAAGTTGCAGCAGAGTGCCAGTGATTTCTGGTCACTCGGTAGCGTACACCGATTAGCATTCCAGCCGACACAGGCATCCTCGAAGCGAATTCGCGGTCCTTAGTTCACTGCCGATATTTGGTTTCGTCAGGGTCGAAGTCCGATTTTGGTGAAGGGAAGTTTGCCGGAGCTGCCCCTTTTGCGGTCCTGTGGTTCAGCGCAGGTGCCTCGTGTTCGAGGATGTATCCTTCGCGTACTCGCGGGATAAGCCGCCGATCTCTTCGCTGAGTCTGGTGGCCCAGCCCGGGCAGACCGTGCCGATCGGAGCCCTCCGGGCGGGGAACCCCGCCATATGTTAATGCACCGTCGGACGACACGTGGGCGGGAGGTGGACGGGTTGTCGAGTGTGGGCCGTAAGCTCACTAGTGGACATTTGGCGAAACAAAGGGGAATAGCGGGTGTTGTTCGGGCGGCGCAAAAGATTGCAGACCTTGGTTGAGCAGGAGGCTCAGGGCGTCGACCTCTGGACCGACCAGTTCGACGATAAGTTTCGGACCAAGGTCCTGCATGCGCTCGATGATGTTGGCGGCTACTACCGAAGTGGTCCTATTGCAGCTGAAGCGCGGCGGTTGATCCTTCGTGATGAGGGTCTTTTTCACCTGGCCTCAAACCGCTACACGGACATTGACGATTTCAGGGTCTATGTTCAAACCTGCCCGGATGAAGATATGCCCACATGCATTGAGGCAATCTATGTTGCGTTTAACAACCTCAAAGACGGTCAGAGTTGGAACTCGCCTGAAGAATTCGCGGAACTGTGCCGGACGGCGCTCCGCGAACACAGGATTTCGTTCGACTTCGTAGCAGATCAGATGGTCGAGTTCTCCTCGATGGAGATGCACGATGCAGTCGTGTCGCCTGTTCTCACCCTGTTGTCCGGCCGCTCGGACTTCGATTCCGCAGAGTTGGCGTACAGAGACGCCTTGGACGAAATTGCGGACGGTAAGCCAGGGGACGCCATTACTGATGCGGGAACTGCTCTTCAAGAGACGCTTACGGCGTTGGGATGCGAAGGAAATGCTCTTGGTCCGCTCATCAAATCTGCGAAAAACAAGGGGATCATAGCGGCCCACGATCTTCCCATGATCGACGCTTTGGACAAGGTGATGAACTGGGTGTCGGCGGATCGCAGCACCTACGGGGACGCTCACGCGGCCACGACTTCCACCGTTGAGGACGCCTGGTTCATTGTGCATATCACAGGTGCCGTAATCCTGAGATTGTCCCAGGGGGGACGGAGCGGCGCGCAACGGCGCGCTTGACCTGAAGAAGCAACATTACTCTGGCGCTCTTTTGGCAGAATGCCGACCGCCGGGTAGTGACAGGTTCGTCGTTCGCGACGCCGGTTGGTCTTCACGCTGTATCCCGACGCCAGCGAGGGCGGTGGACGCTACTTTAGTTCAAAGAATCCGGCCAGGACCTAGGTGGCGAGGGGACCGGCGGCGGACCCCGAGCGGGCCGCATTGGAGGCTGGCGTCGGGTACCTAGGTTTGAACGCCGGGCCAGGTCCCGCAGTAAGCTTTGCAGACGCCCGCCCTGCTCAGCGCTGATGATTGGCTCCCAGATAATCAGCGTTTCAACTGCCAGCGCACGCAAACTCAGATCACGAATCACGCCGGTTTCCGTTGGCTCGTGGGCGGTCTTGTCACCCCGGAACCCGAATGCACCGGGTCCGCCCATGCGTGGGGGCATCCGGTTTGTGCAATCCCAAGGCCTTAGGCTGGCCCCGGCAATCTGACTCATTGGCAGAGACCGCCTACCACAGCCGGGCCATCAGCATCCCTTCCCCCGTTGCAAAGTCGATGTCACCCGAAAGAGTCACTACGTCGCGCACTCCTGCCCGGGTGCACGTGTCCTCGAACCGCTAAAGTTCGAGGGCCGCCGGTGTAGCCCATCCGTGTGCCAGACGATCACCCCGTCGCGGCGTCCTGGTGAGGTCCAACAGCACGCGCTCGTAAGCAAGGCGTGACGTCCGTGTTCCATTACCACAGTACTGAGTTGTGCAGGAGCGGTGAGACTTGAGAGATCCCGCTAGCGTCGAGACGTGCGCGCCGACTCGGACTCAGGTTCTGCCTTAGCCGTGTGGTCGATAAGTCGGTAGGTCCTTAAGCATCGCGGCGACCAAGTCCCCGATCATGTCTGGATCAGCGTCGGCCGGCGTCAGGTAATAGTCCCCCTCGGGGCTACGCTTCCCAGGCAGCATGCTGAGCACCCTAACGACGATGTGAAGCCATTCCTCAGCAGAGGTTGTTATTTCTCCGTGGATTTCTTGGTTCATTCCCCCGGTAGCGTGATCGAAGGTTTGGTTGTCCAAGGTCACCGTGAGACTATCGGGATCCGTCCATCGCATTTGCATATCCTTACGGTACCCCCGAGTTTCGTCGGGAACTGGATGTCGTGGCCGTGTCTGAGGTTCACGACTACCAACTGCGGACGTAGGTTGGAAAGTCTTGGCTGCGGTCAGCGGTTGCCTACCGCATTCTCCAGAACCCACGAGACGCGTGGCACGCTCTCCTAGAGTCCGGAGACTATTTCTGAGCGACAACTACCGGTTGAGGTCCGGGTCGAACTCGACCCCGGCTGAGCTGTCGGCTGGTTGTTCCGTGCCGTTCCGGCTCGCGGAGACAGGCGTCTTCGGGGTAAAGAGGGACTGGAAAGCTGAACTCAAACCGCAAGTGCTTTCGCCGCCCAAAAGATGCGGACGGGGACGTGTCAAGCCATCGCACCCGGCCAGACTGCTGGGCAAGCGTTCGATCACACCAACGGCCACGGATACCGCATGCCCGTCCGGTCCACCGGCAGCGACCCAGCAACCAGCGCCCGCTGGACGCGGCGCTGCAGGGCGGTGACCTCGTCATCGTCGAGCAGTCCCGCCAGCTCGGCGGGCACGGACCAGGCCAAGGGTGCGATGTCCGCCAGCAAACCCTCGGGGATAGGTTCCCCGGCGAAGTCCCAGATCACGGTGCGGAGCTTGAACGCAGCCGAGAAGCATAGCCCGTGGTCGATGCCCCAAATCCGGCCGTCGTCGCCGCGCAGCACGTGGCCGCTCTTGCGGTCGGTGTTGTTGGCGACGAAGTCGGACAGGGCGATCCTGGCCAGCTCGACGTGGGTCTCGGGGGCGTCCTCGAACAGGGTGAAGTAGTGCTGCTGGAAGTCGCACTCGACGAACCACTGCAGCGACCCGACGTCCAGGGGAGCGTCCTCGCGGATCACCGTGGGCGGGACGGAGCCCCAGCCCAGCGATTCGCTGAGCAGGTAGGCGGCACGTTCGCGCTTGTAGAGCCCGGGCTCGAAGTCGGAGAGCGGCCGTTCGCCGGCCTCCGGCTTGTACACCGCGTACCCCTCATCCTCGCCGCAGGTGACCTGGACCAGGAAGGTCTGGTTGCTGCTGCGCGGGATGAGGCCGAGCAGCTCAATGCTGCCCTCGGTGAGCAGTGTCAGTTCCCGGCCGGACACGGACCCTCCCGCTTCGGAGAAGAAGTCATGACGCCCGGAGCCCGCTGAGCGGTTCCGCCGTCGAATTCACCATGAGCACCGCGGGATCCTGACCCTCCACAAGCGTGACGGCCGAGACCGAGCCGGGGCAGATGCGATGCGTTGAAAGAGGTACCGGGTGTCTCTCGGGCGTGGAAGACGGCGGACCGGAACCCACAGCGCGATCCAGGAGCGACAGATTGCCAACTTCTGTAAGAAAGGCTGCAGCCAGAGTCCCACAGCATCGTCTAGACGATGTCAGCATCGGCCTCTAGGAGGCAGCGCCCGCCACTGGAAGCGGGCGGCTTCGCTGCCACACCGCCGTCAAGACCTCAGACCGCAGCGGACTCGTCGTAGTGGCCATGGCGGTGCAACCACACATAAAGTCCAACTGAGGCGCCAACGGCCAGTAGAGGGACTGCCCAAACTGCGGAATCAGCGCCGCGCAGCAGGACGGCAACGGCAATGACGGTGGCGGCCGAGATCCCGACGCCAGGTGACGCGGTCGAGAGACTTCGCAGAACGTCTTTCCTGAACTGCCCATGCAGAGCTGTAAGGCCGAGAATGGCGGCCACCAGTGTGATGGCAGTTCCGAGCAGAATCAACCCCTCGGCAAGGCCAACAACGACGACTCCGGCAGCGAAGAATACGCTCAGGAGTATCCAGTAAGCGTTTTTGGTTTGACCATTCCGCATTGTTTGGTTCATTGGTTCGATCCTAGCAACCGCGGTCGAAGTCGAGGGCTGTTCCGCCCAGGCCCATGGCCAAGGCACAAGCGAGAGCGGCTCCGGGGCCGAAGAATCCCATTGCGCCGCAGAACGCTGCTTCCGTTGCATACCAAGCCCAAAACGCTGCCCACGCTGATGGACATGCAGGTAGGGCCGTCGTTTCGCCCTGATTTTTTGCTGGGGCCGTGAAGCCGTAGGTCGGATCGATCTCGACGCTGGTGACCAGGGCGCTAATTGTGACTGTTCGTGTCAAAGGAGCCCACATTCCAAGCTTGATGCAGTGCGATCGACTGAGGCTTGTCATCGGGAGAGCGCGGCTGTGGTCGCGCCGGGCTCGCCGTCCAGAGCGCAAATCTGGAAGGACCCCGCGCTGTCATCGATAGGCCTAAACCAGTGGCCACGGGTAGCGCATGCCGGTCCGGTCGACCGGCAGTGACCCAGCAACCAGCGCCCGCTGGACGCGGCGCTGCAGGGCGGTGACCTCCTCGTCGTCGAGTAGTTCCGCCAGTTCGTCAGGCACGGACTCGGCGAGCGGGGCGATGTCCGCCAGAAGCGCCTCGGGGATCTGTTCCCCGGCGAAGTCCCAGATCACGGTGCGGAGCTTGAACGCCGCCGAGAAGCACAGCCCGTGGTCGATGCCCCAGATGCGCCCGTCGTCGCCGCGTAGCACGTGGCCGCTCTTGCGGTCGGTATTGTTGGCGACGAAGTCGAACAGGGCGATCCGGGCCAGCTCAGCGTGGGTCTCCGGGGCGTCCTCGAACAGGGTGAAGTAGTGCTGCTGGAAGTCGCACTCGACGAACCACTGCAGCGACCCGACGCCCAGAGGTGCGTTTTCCCGGATCACCGTGGGCGGAACGAAGCCCCACCCCAGCGCTGCGCTCAGCAGGTAGGCGGCGCGTTCGCGCTTGTAGAGGCCGGGTTCAAAATCGGACAGCGGCCGCTCGCCGGCCTCCGGCTTGTACACCGCGTACCCCTCGTCCTCGCCGCAGGTGACCTGGACCAGGAACGTCTGGTTGCTGCTGCGCGGGATGAGGCCGAGCAGCTCGATGCTGCCCTCGGTCAGCAGGGTCAGTTCCCGGCCGGACACGGTCCCTCCCGCCTCGGAGAAACAGTCATGACGCCCGGAGCCCGCTGAGCGGTTCCGCCGTCGAATTCACCATGTGCACCGCGGGATCCTGGCCCTCCACGAACGTGATGGCCGAGACCGACCCGGGGCTGATCACAATCCGCTGGAACAGATCCAGCGGCGTGCCGAGGGCATGGGCCACCGCAGCCTTGATGGGATCGGCATGCGAGAAGCACACCACCACGCCGCCGGCGTGGGCCGCGCACAGCGCCTCCATGGCCCCGACGATCCGGGACTGCATCTCGGGGAAGCTCTCGCCGTCCGGGAAGCGGAACTGGGACGGGCTGTGCTGCACGGTCTGCCACTCCGGCAGCGCCGCCAGGTCCGCGATCGCCGAGCCGGTCCAGCCGCCGAAATCGCACTCCAGCAGCCCCTCGTCGTGCTTCACCGCCAAACCCGTGCGCGCCGCCGTCGGCTCCGCCGTCTCGCAGGCTCGCTCCAGCGGGGAGGAATACAGGGCATCCACCGGCAGCCCGGCGAGCCGGTCCGCGACACGTTCGGCCTGCTCCCGGCCCCGGTCGGAGAGGTGCAGCCCCGGCGCCCGGCCCGGCAGGACCGAGCCCGTCGTCGGCGTCTGGCCGTGGCGCACCAGGAGCAGGAGGGTGCCAGGGCGTGCGGGCGCCGGGGGAGGAGTTGCTTCGTCTGCGGTTGCTGTAGCCATCAGCATCCAGCCTATTCCGCCAAGCGTCCGGGTGCGCAGGAATCTCACCAAATCCCTCGATTCCCCGCCGGGTACAGGTCTACGGTGGAGGAGTGAGTGATCGCCCCGAAATCTTCACTGTTGGTGAACTGCGCGCCTCCGGCCACGTCCACAAGGACCTGCGCCGCGAGATCCGCGACAACCTGCTGGCCGCGCTCGCCGCCGGCCGCGACCCCTGGCCCGGGATGTACGGCTTCAGCCGCACCGTCCTGCCCCAGCTCGAACGCGCCCTGCTGGCCGGACACGACGTCGTCCTGCTCGGCGAACGCGGGCAGGGCAAGACCCGGCTGCTGCGCACCCTGGCCGGGCTGCTGGACGAGTGGTCGCCGGTGATCGAGGACTCGGAACTGAACGAACACCCCTACCAGCCCATCACCGAGCACTCCCGCGCCCTGGCCCTCACCGAGGGGGACCGGCTGCGGGTTGCGTGGCGGCACCGCTCCGAACGGTACGTCGAGAAGCTCGCGACGCCGGACACCTCCGTCGCGGACCTGATCGGCGACGTCGACCCGATGCGGGTGGCCGAGGGCCGCCGCCTGGGCGACCCGGAAACCATCCACTACGGCCTGGTGCCGCGCTCCAACCGCGGCATCATCGCCATCAACGAACTCCCGGACCTCGCCGAGCGGATCCAGGTCTCCATGCTCAACGTGATGGAGGAGCGTGACATCCAGATCCGCGGCTACGTGCTGCGGCTGCCGCTGGACGTCCTGGTGGTCGCCTCCGCCAACCCGGAGGACTACACCAACCGGGGCAGGATCATCACGCCGCTGCGGGACCGCTTCGGTGCGGAGATCCGCACCCACTACCCGATCGAGCTCGAGGACGAGGTGGCCGTCATCCGGCAGGAGGGCCACCTGGTGGCCGGCGTCCCGCCCGTCATCCTGGAGATCCTGGCCCGCTACACCCGGGCGCTGCGCCAGTCCCCGGCGATCAACCAGACCTCCGGGGTGTCCGCGCGGTTCGCCATCGCCGGTGCCGAGACCGTTGCCGCCGCTGCCCTGCGCCGGGCCAGCGTGCGCGGCGAGGATGAGGCCGTCGCCCGGATCATCGACCTCGACGCCGCCGTGGAGGTCCTGGCCGGGAAGATCGAGTTCGAATCCGGGAAGGAGGGCCGGGAGCAGGACATCCTGGACCACCTGCTGCGGATGGCCACCGCCGAGGCCGTGCGGGCGCACTTCCACGGCCTCGACATGGGCGACCTCGTCGCGGCGCTGGACGGCCACACCACGGTCACCACCGGCGAACTGGTCACCGCGCGGGAATTCCTGGAGGGCCTCCCGTCGCTCAACGGGTCGCGCCTCTACGACGAGATCGGTGAGCGCCTGGGCGCCACCAACGACGGGCAGCGCGCCGCCGCCGTCGAACTGGCCCTCGAAGGGCTCTACCTCGCCCGCCGGATCTCCAAGGACTCCGACGACGAAGCCACCGTCTACGGCTAGGCGCCGCTAGGTCTAAGGAGGCCGCCATGAGTGTTCACCACCGGTCCCGCTACAGCCGGTACGCGGGCGGGCCCGATCCGCTCGCGCCGCCGGTGGACCTGACGGAGGCGCTCGACGCCGTCGCCGAGGACGTGATGGCCGGGTACTCGCCGCGGCACGCCCTGCAGGAGTACCTGCGCCGCGGCGGCCGGAACCGGGAAGGCCTCGACGAGCTGGCGGGCCGGGTGCAGCAGCGGCGCAAGGACCTGCTGGGCCGTCACAAGCTGGACGGGACGCTGAATGAGGTCCAGAAGCTGCTGGAGACCGCGGTGCTGGAGGAGCGCAAGCAGCTGGCCCGCGACGTCCGGATGGATGACACGGACCGCGCCTTCCGCGAGATGCAGTTGCAGAACCTGCCCCAGTCCACGGCCGCGGCGGTCAACGAGCTCGCCTCCTACGACTGGCAGTCCAGTACCGCCCGGGAAGCCTACGAGCGGATCAAGGACCTGCTGGGCCGGGAGATCCTGGACCAGCGCTTCGCTGGCATGAAGCAGGCGCTCGAGGGCGCCACCGAGGAGGACCGCGCCGCCGTCGCCGAGATGCTGGGCGACCTCAACGAACTGCTCGACAAGCACCGCCGCGGCGAGGACACGGACGCGGACTTCCGGGATTTCATGGCCAAGCACGGCGAGTTCTTCCCGGAGAACCCGCAGTCGGTCGAGGAGCTGATCGATGCGCTCGCCGAGCGCTCGGCCGCCGCGCAGCGGATGCTGCGCTCCATGTCCGCCGAGCAGCGCGAGGAACTGGTGCAGCTCTCCGCCCAGGCGTTCGGTTCGCCGGAGCTTATGGCACAGCTGGGCCAACTCGATGCGAACCTGCAGGCCCTGCGGCCCGGCGAAGACTGGTCCGGCTCCGAACAGTTCAACGGCGAGGAGGGTCTGGGGCTCGGCGACGGCACCGGCGTATTGCAGGACCTCGCCGAACTGGACGAACTCGCCGAGCAGCTCTCCCAGTCCTACAACGGCTCCCGGCTGGATGACCTGGACCTGGAGGTACTGGCCCGCCAGCTGGGGCAGGATGCGGCCGTCTCGGCGCGGACGCTCGCGGAGATTGAGAAGGCCATGCACGACGGCGGCTTCCTCCAGCGCGGCGCCGACGGGGACCTGAAACTCTCACCGCAGGCCATGCGCCGGCTGGGCCGGTCGCTGCTGCGGGACACCGCCAAGCAGCTCTCCGGCCGGCAGGGGAGCCGGGACACCCGGATGGCCGGCGCCGCGGGGGAGCAGACCGGTTCCAGCCGGCCGTGGGAGTTCGGCGACGCCGAGCCCTGGGACGTCACCCGGACCATCACCAACGCGATCCGCCGCACCATCGCCGACGGCGGCGACCCGCGCCGCGGACTGCGCCTGGCCGTGGACGACATCGAGGTGACCGAGACCGAGGCGCGGACCCAGGCCGCCGTCGCGCTCCTTGTGGATGTCTCCTTCTCGATGGCCGCCGAGGGACGCTGGGTGCCGATGAAACGCACCGCGCTGGCCCTGCACCACCTCGTGTCCACCAAGTTCCGCGGCGACCGGCTGCAGCTGATCACGTTCGGCCGGTACGCGCAGTCCATGGACATCGGCGAGCTCACGGCACTGCCGGCTTTCCGCCAGCAGGGCACCAACCTGCACCACGGGCTGCTGCTGGCCGGCCGGTTCTTCCGCAAGCACCCGTCCATGCAGCCGGTGCTGCTGGTGGTGACCGACGGCGAACCCACCGCCCACCTGCTGGCCGACGGCGACTCGTGGTTCAACTATCCGCCGGACGCCGAGACCATCCGCGTCACCGTCGCCGAGTTGGACCGGCTGGGCCGCGCCGGGGTGCAGGCGACGTTCTTCCGGCTGGGCCGCGATCCCGGGCTGGAACGGTTCATCCAGAAGCTGGCCCGGCGGGTCGATGGCCGGGTGGTGGCGCCGGACACCGGGGATCTGGGCGCCGCCGTCGTCGGCGAATACCTCCGCGCGCACTTCCGCGGCCGGGCGTTCGGCGACGATGACTGGGCCACGTAGGAGGCGCGGGGCGACTGTCGTCGTTTTATGCCACGGCGCTCTTCACCGCCGGGGGGCTTCCGCGATCGCCTCGATCTGTGCCACTGCGGCCCTGATCGCCAAGGTCAGCCCGTCCTGGGTGCGGCGCGTCATCGCCTCCGGGCTGGCCAGGGAGGTCAGGCGCGGAAGCTCCTCGGTGGCTGTCCACAGCGGGTCCGGTGAGGCGGCATCAATGGCGGAGCCGATAACAATGGCATCGAGCATGGCGGCGACGGCCAGTTGCTGCTCCTGTCCGACGCCCGCCTGATCCAGGATCGTGAACAGCGCCTCGTAGATTTGCAGCGTTAAGGAGTCATCCACCGCCGCCCCCACCAGCAAGGGGAGCGCCGCGGGGACCAGCGCGGAAGAGTCGCGGTAGGACCTGACCCACTGCTCCAGCCTGTCCTGCCAAGGCAACAGTGGATCGGTGAGCCCAGACAAATCGATCTTCTCGTACAGGGCGCGGCGCATTAGCTTGATGATCTCGGCCCGCCCGCCCGTCACGTGGTGATAGAGCGACGACGGGTTCACTCCAAGCTCGGCCGCGATTCCCGGAATGGTGAAGTCATGCCCCTTGTCCACCAATTTCAGCGCCGTTTCGGCAATGATCTGGGGAGAAAGAATGTTCTTCTTGGGGCGGGCCATAGCTGATTATCGCATCAGGGCAGGAGCGAGCCCTGCCGCGGTATTTGAACTCAAAAGGTGATCACACTCCGGCCGCGGGCACCGGAACGCATGAGCTGGAACGCGTCGTTGACGTCGTCGAGCTCGAAGCGCTTCGTGATCAGTTCGTCCAGGGGAAGCTTGCCGTTGAGGTAGAGCCCGGCGAGCAGGGGAAAGTCGCGGGCCGGGACGGTGGAGCCGTAGTTTGAGCCCAGCAGGCGCTTGCCTCCCTCTGCCATTTCCAGGGCATCGATATGAACCGGAGAGTCTTCCGGGGGCAGGCCGACTATGACTGCCGTGCCGCCGCTGGTCAGGCAAGCCGGCATCTGCGCTATGGACTGGGGGCGGCCAATCGCCTCGAAGGCATAGTCGGCTCCGGTGCCAGTGAGCGCTCGTATCTGCTGCGGAAGGTCGTCTCCGGAAATGACTGTGTGGGTCGCTCCGAGGCGCTTCGCCAACTCCAGTGATTCGGGGTGTATGTCTGCGGCAATGATGGGGTTGGCGCCGGCCAAGGCCAAACCCATGATGATGCACAGCCCCACTCCTCCTGCTCCGATGACGACGGCTGATCGGCCGGGTATTACCTGAGCGTCGTTAACGACGGCGCCCACGCCGGTGGCCACGGAGCAGCCGATCAAAGCAGCAACCTCAAAAGGCACAAGATCCGGGATCTTGATCGCTGCTTGTTCGGGGACGGTTGCGTATTCACTCATTGAGCCCACGGCCAGGTAGGGGAACGCCGGTGCGCCGTCCATTTCCATGGCCGAACTGCCGTCAGGGAGCAGACATTCCCCGGCACGCGAGCCCGTGCACACCCACGGCTTGCCCTGAATACAGTTGCTGCACGCCTGGCATGGGTAGAACCAAGTCATGACGACCCGGTCGCCGACTGCGAGAGTCTCAACCCCATCGCCGACTAATTCGACCGTGCCGGCCCCTTCATGGCCGAGGACCGTGGGGCTGGGAAGTGTCCAATCGCCGTCGAGTACGTGCCGGTCTGAGCCGCAAACCCCGGATGCCCCCATCCTTACGAGAACCTGGCCTGGGCCGGGATCGCGAACCGTGACCTTCATGATTTCAAGGCCTTCGGCTCCTTGGCCGGTATGGACGGCAGCACGGGCTACTACGGGCATGGGTTAGGGCTCCTTGGAGAGGGCGGTTGCGTTGGGGACCGTGGGGCGGTTCCGGTAGAAGACCCTCATCAGCACTAGATAGGTTGCCGCCGACAGTATGGCTGCCGGCAATGAGGCGGTAACCACGTTGAAGATGGGCTGGGCTTCGAGCGTGATCGGGTTGTAGAGCCACAGGTAGAACAGTGCACCGACTGCTACGGCGCCAAGACCGGCCCAGTTCACGCCTCCTGCGTAGGAGTACAGCGTGCCGCGCTGCCCGAGGTGGAGCTGGCGCAGGTCCATGTGCTGGTGCCGCAGGAAGAAGTAGTCGGCCAGCGCCGTCCCGCAGATGGAGGTCAGGAAGGCGCCGGAAACAGACACGAAGACCATGAACTGCTCGTACATGAATTGCGGAAAGAAGGTCATGACAGCTGGAAGAACGAAGAATGCTGCGGTCAGGGCCTTCCAAGAGATCCGCGAGAGAAGCTGGCCGGAGGATTGGCGGATAGCCAGGATTGTGGAGTAGACGATTGACGACATCGAGGTGATGTTCGCGAAGGCGATGAAGATCAGCACGGCGACGCCTAGCGCCGGACCCCCGAAGGGCACCATCCAGACGGTGGGGTCGGAATCGCCCAGGGTAAGTGCAGAGGCGAGCCCAACAATCTGGGCGATGAGGGTGGCAATGAACAGTCCGCCATAGGCAGGCCAGACGGCGGCTTTTCGGCTGGAGGTCATCCGGGCCAGGGACCCCATGATGGGGTACCAGGACACGCCGACACCGACGTTGAACTCGACGGCGACCATGAAGTTCAACGTGCTGTCATCGAATGGAGCCAGCGGCGCGGCGCTGAAGAGCTCTCCCACGGAGGTATTGGCCACGAGGAAAACCATCATCACTACCGTGATGACTGCGAGGCCGGGCGCGATGACCTTGTTGAATTTTCCGAGCGTCACCGGGCCACGCGAGAGGATGAACCAGGCAAGGAGGATGGAAAGGAGGCCGCCGACAGTGACAGCGGGACCATACTGGCTCAGCGCTGCGCCTGTGGCCGTGGCGATGACCTGACTGCTTGCCCTGCCCGCCATGACGGCCAGAAGTGATGACCAGCCCATTTCCGTGATCACTATGACCGTGAAGACCAGGACGGCCACGCCCACCACGCCAAAGGCGCCGCGGAGCATGGTGTACTGCTCGGACCCGTAGCGCTGTGAGGCGACGGTGGAGGCCAGGACCATGAAGCACAGCCCGATGGCGTTGCCGATGATCATGGCTGCTATGCCATCTTGGAAGCCGACCAGCAAGGCGGTCGAGCCGCCTACGATGAAGGCCCATGTGGCAATAGCGAGGGCAGTGTTCACCCAGGTGTAGTCCCAGCCGGACCATAGGCGTTCGTGCTTGAGGAGCGGGAAGGTCCCGAAAGCGGCTTCGTTCTCTAGCTCCGTCGAAAGCTCCGAGCCCGGTGCACTGCTCGTAGGGGCCGTCACAGGATCACCAACAGGAGTCCGACGACGCATGCTGCGACCGAGACCAGCACGTAGCCGGTCAACTCCGATGCCGACATGGGTTTGCGTGAGTCGTCCTGCCACTCTTGGGTCTCTATTGCCACGATGCGACGCTCGATCTCCCCTGCTACGGCAGGGGACAATCCCATTTCAGCCAGGTGCGCCGTGAAATCAGGCGTCCGCTCCGGCGGGACGACCCCGATGCTCGTGGAACGTGATGTGCTCATGTCCGTGCCTTTCCTGCAAAGTTCGTGGGAGGGGTGGAACAGGCCGGAACTCCCGGACCGACGAATAACCAAATGCGATTTGGTTTCAAAGTATGCTGCCGGTCACACTGGGTGTCAACAAGTGCAAAGGTTTAATTCGTGGGCGGCACGAAGCCGATTAGGAGGCGCGTTGAGTAAGCCAATTCGGGTAGGTGTTGTCCAGGGCCGTGCTGTGCCGGGCAGCGTCGACGAAAATATCGCGACCTTGCGACGTCTCATTGAGGAAGCAGCGGAACAGGGAGCAAGGGTGGTGGTTACGCCCGAGTTGTTCGCTACCGGATACACGCCAGCCACTGCCTGGCAGTGGGACGGGGCGGAGATCCGTGGACGCCTCGGAGTCCTGGCCCGCGAGATCGGCGTGGCAGTCGTGGGGTCCACGATTGACAGTCCTGGCGGTGCGGCAGGCGAAGACGTCGAGGGCCGGACGATTCGACACATCGCGGCCTCGTTCTTCAGCCCGCAGGGGGAGGAGGTGGTCCGCGTGCACAAGCGGCACCTCTTTGGTGCGGAGGAGAAGGCTTTCATCACCCCGGGAAGGGACTACGCGCCCCCGTTTGAGTGGGAAGGGTGGCGCTGGGGGATGGGGATCTGTTACGACGTCGAGTTCCCCGAGTTTGCGCGGTCTCAGGCCGTGGCCGGTGCGCAAGTACTGCTGGTTCCCACCGCAGTGCCGGAACTTGAGTACCGGATGCCCGGTAGATCCGGAGCCTGGGGTTATTCCGCGACGTCGACATCCACCCTGCAGGTTCCGGCTCGGGCGCTTGAAAACGGTGTCTTCATCGCCTACTCCAACCACTGCGGCGCGGGTTTCACCGGACACAGCTGTCTTGCGACGCCCTTCGGCCGCAACGCTGCGCTCCTGCCGGAAGGTGACTCCGTGGCCGTCGTGGACGTCGATTCGGCAGCTCTTGAAAGCGCCCGGGAACTGAACGTTTACCTCAAGGATCTTCCTGACCGCTAGGGCAGCCCGGCCGCGATATTTGACTCTGACACTGTGGAAGGCGGGAGAACTGAGTCATGTTATCCATTGGAGCGTTCGCGCAGATCGGCCAGGTCACCCACCGCATGCTGCGGCACTGGGACACCTCCGGGCTGCTCGTTCCCGCGCACGTGGATGAGTTCAGCGGTTACCGCTCCTATGATCCCGCCCAGCTGGAACGGCTGCACCGGATCGTCGCGCTCCGCCAGCTCGGGTTCGGCCTGGCGGACGTTGCCGCCATGCTTGAGGCCGGGGTTGATGCGGAGCGGATGGCCCGGCTGCTGCAGATCCGGCGCGCCGAGGTGGCGGAGGAACAGCGACTGGCCGTGGCACGGCTCATCGACGTCGAGCGGAGGCTCCACCTGATTGAGAAGGAAAAGCACATGACCCAAATCGAAATCATCGAAAAGTCCCTCCCCGCCGTCCGCCTCGCGGCCCGCACCGCCGCCGTCGCCGAACAACCCGAGGTGGCCGGCGTCGTCGGGCCGCTGTTCGACGGCGTGGCCGGGGTGCTCCGCGCCGCCGGCGGATCCCTCGAGACCCCCATCGCCCAGTACGAAGCGGGCGAAGAGGGGATGCGCATCACCGCCGGGTACGCCGCCACGGGGAACATCCCCGACGGGGTCGAGGCGGTGGAGCTTCCCCACGTCCCTACCGCGATCTGCGGCGTCCATCTGGGTCCGATGGACCGCATCGGCGAGAGCTGGCAGGCCGTCCACGCCGAGATCATCGCCCGCGGCTTCACTCCGTCCGGGCCGTGCCGCGAGGTGTACCTGCGGGCCGAGTCGGAGGACCAGGCGGACTGGGTGACCGAGCTGCAGCAGCCCGTCACGCGCTAGCCGGGGTTTGCCGGCACATTCCAGTGATGCAGCTCGAAGAGCGCACATTCTTGCCCAAAAGCGCGGGCTGCCAATCGCCGGAATTTCTGGCAGCGTTTTCTAAAAGCGTTTGCGAGTAGCCCTAGGGTAAACAAAGCCGCATTACTTCTGGATTTTTATGGCCTGGATGCCGAACGGATGCCGCCCGGAATCCTGTCACTTCGTGCTAGGTGAAGCGTGAATGGGCGATCGGCGCCACGACGCTCTGAGCCGCCCGGGTGCTGGGCGGGAGTCCCCCGGAGAGCATTCGCTGCCGGGAAGCTCACCGCCGGATCTATGCTTTTCCGAAAACTGGCATAAAAAATATAAACGTGTATGGTCGTTGGTACACGCAAGCACAGAAAGGTGTGATTCCGTTGTCCGGAAAATTGCTTAAGAGTGGCAGTGCCAAAAAAGCAGGAAAGACGATTCTCGAAAAGAGAGCGGAAAAAAGAGCCAAAAGCGAAAATAGCGAAATTCACTTCGTGAAGCCGCGCAAGAATCAGCGCTGATAGGCCGCGGGCGGCGGGGCGCGAAACTCTTAGCCCGCTCGGCCGCCTGCACCCCTTCTGCCGCGACGCAGACCCCCTCGCGGAACACCGCCGGGCCCGAGGTGCCTCGCATTTCCTGTAAGCCCAAAGACAAGAAACAGAACCATGAACACCACCTACGACGCCCTGATCGTCCCTGCCCAACTCACCCAGCCCGTGCGAATAGAAACGATGGACGTCGATGTCGATGTCCTGCAGGACCTGGTGGGAGGGAACGTGGAGTCCCTCGCAGGCGCGGACTGGCACGTCTACCTGAACGACGAGGGCGGGCGGCTGCCGCAGAACCCTCGGGCAGAGGTGCTCATCCGCGAAGCAGGCGCCGACCTTGATGGCACTTTCAACGGGACGGGCGTCTTCCTGGGCCACGATCCCAGCGGTGAGGAATCAAGCGCCCCCGCTCACCTCATCCGGCTCGCCGAGCAGCTCTTCGCTGCCACGCTTCAGGCCGCGCTGCCCAGCAAGTCCGGCACGCGCGGCCCTCAGCCCGAGGGCGCGGCGCCGGTCTCCGCCGTCGCGGTCGCCCCTGCTCCCGCCTGGGCGTACGACGCCGAGACCCGTCGGTAGACCGGGGTCAGGAAGGCCAGCGCCGCCGCGGCGACCATGATCAGCCCGGCGACCAGGAACACCAGGGCGATGCCGCGGGAGGTGCCCTCGCCGAGCAGCGGCGCCAGGAGGGCGGCGCCGTCGGCGGACCGCGCGTACGGGATGATCCACACCTGGGCGACCGGGGCGATGAGGAACGAGGTGACCGGCGCCGCCGCGGACTCGAACGCCATCGCGAACCCGAACACCCGGCCCTGCCGTTCCAGCGGGACCACCCGTTGGATCACCGTCTGTTCGGCGGCTTCCACGAACGGCACCAGCACCAGATACAGCCAGATCCCGGCGACGTACAGCCACGCCCACTCCCGCAGCGTGAACACGGCGCCAAGGACCCCCATCAAGATCACGGCGTAGAGCATGGTCCGCAGGGGGTTGGTGCCGAGCCCGAACCTGTTGATCAGCGCCCCGCCGACGATGAAGCCGGTGGCGCCGACCGCGAAGTACGTGCCCCACAGCTCCACCGGGAACATCTCCAGCCCGTACGGGTCCATCAGCGCCATGTAGACACCGCCGATGAAGTTGTTGAACGTGGAGAACACGATCAGCGCGAACAACCCGGAGATGGCCCGGACCGCCGCGAGCGAGCCGCGCAGGTCGAAGCCGCCCTGCGCGTCGCTGCCGGCCGCCTGCGCCTCTTCGGGCATGCGCAGGGTGAGCAGGTGCGTGAACGCCAGCGCGGTGAGGATGAGGGCGACGGCGATCGACCCGCCCATGCCGATCAGCCCCACCGACAGGCCGGAGAGCACCGAGGTGACGATGAACATCAGCCCCTGCACCATGCCCACCAGCCCGTTGGCGTTGGCCCGGCGCTCCGGCTCGATCAGGATGGTGACCGTCGTCGAGAGCGCGATGTTGCGCATGTTCTCCACGACGGCGCCGATCAGGATGATCAGGGTGAAGACCCAGAACCACGGCTGGGTCAGGTCCAGCAGCCGGCCGCCCGGGACCAGCAGGAACAGGGCACCGGCGAGGACGAACATCACCAGGGTGAAGGCGGCCGCGAAGCGCATCACCGCCAGCTTGCGGTACCGGTCCACGTAGGTGCCGAAGCTGATGCTGGAGAGCGCAATGAGCAGCATGTACGCCCCGCCGACGACGCCGGTGGCGATCACGTTGCGCGTCTCCAGATACACCCAGAACGTCAGGGCAAACCAAAGGTAGCTGGTGGTGATGTTGGCCAGGCCCGTATTCACCAGGATGCCGGTGAAGGTGCGGGACCGCTGCGCCGGGCTGCGCTGGAACGGGGCGGGGGCAGTGTCCCCGGGACCGGCGACGCCGTCGGCCACGGCCGTCCGCGGCGGGACCGGTTCATGCTCGGTCATGCGTTCCAGTGTAGTGAGAACCGGCCCGCGCGGACACGGTTTTCTTGGGGGGCGTCCTTGGCGGGACGACGCGCGGGACCCCGGGCGTCGAGGTAGGCTCGCTTCTGGCCCGGGACGGGTCACCTCTTCAAAGCTAGGCAGGACATTCCTTGGATTTACTGGGCGGCATGAGCCTCGACAACCTCCGACTCCTTCCCTGGGTTGCGGCCGCCGTGTTTGCGCTCGCGGCCGGACTCTGGCGCCCGCGCAAGCTGCACAGCACCGCGGTTGGTGCCGTCCTGCTCTTCGCCGCCCTCAACGCGGCTACCGGGATCTACGTCCTGAACCATTTCGGCGATCCGCGCTGGTCCGGCGGGGGAGCGCAGCGCCTGAGCGCCCCCTCCCTGGCCGGCACGCCCGTCGTCGGCCAGTTTCTGCAACCGCTGGATGCGGCCCTGAACGGCGTGGTTGGCGGGGTGAACGACTTCCTGGCCTTCAAGGAGGCACTTCCCGTCGCGCTGGACTTCCTGGGAGCCTCCGGCTGGGCGCTGCTGCTGGCCTTCCCGCTGGCGGTCCTCGCCGCCATCATCAACTACGTTGCGGCGAAGCGCCGGGCGGCGTCCTTCGCAAAGTACCGGGCCACGGTGGACCAGCTTCAGGTCGAGCTTGACGAGGTCAAGCGACAGCTGTCGCTACTGGGCTCTGCGCACGCTGGGTCCGGGGTCGAGGCCCCGGCGGGGCGCACCGGCCTCGCGCCGTAGGTCCAACCCGGCGTCGTAGGGCGAGCCCGGCGACGTCGGTTGCAGGCGTCCAGCCTCAGGCCGGCCCCGGGAATTACTTCTTCTCGGTCAGGGCCGAGGCCTTGTGCGCCGCCCTGGCGCCGGTCTTGTCCGATTCGACGATGTACTGCGGTTCATCCTGGCTGGCCCGGTGGGTTTTGCCGTCCAGCTCGAAGTCGCTGACCTTCTTCTCCACGATCTTGCCGTGGGTGGGCCCCTGCGGCGTGTTCCACTCGACGGACATTCCCTTGCTCAACGACATTGGTGCTCCTCGGGTCGGCGGTTCCCGCGACTGGCGGGTCATCGGAGCTCCATCCTAGGTGCGCTGGGTGCGGAAGGGCCCTCCCACGGGTCCCCAGCCCGGGACCGGGCGTGCCAGACTTTCAGCCATGGAGCCCATGGACTGTCTGGTCATCTATGTCCCCACCGGCGCGGCGCAGGCCCTCCGCCAGGCCATCGGCGACGCCGGCGCAGGCCGGCTGGGCAACTATTCGCACTGCTCCTTCAGCGCCGAAGGGACGGGTCGCTTCACGCCGCTGCCGGGCGCTAACCCGGCCATCGGCGCCGTCGGTACCCCCGAGGAAGTCCCGGAAACCCGCATCGAGGCTATCTACCCGCGGTCCCGGCGGAGCGCCGTCGTCAACGCCGCCGTGGC
Source organism: Arthrobacter sp. Hor0625 (assembly GCF_052567525.1). NCBI lineage: Bacteria > Bacillati > Actinomycetota > Actinomycetes > Micrococcales > Micrococcaceae > Arthrobacter > Arthrobacter sp. Hor0625. The sequence continues at coordinate 1,695,121 of NZ_CP199586.1, forward strand.
CGCCCACCCTTATGAGACGCCCGCCTTTATGACCTTCCCCGTCGACGTCGGTCTGCCAGACGGAATGGCACCCGCGGACTAGCCGCTGCCCGCTGCCCGCAAGGCCCTCCTAACTGTCGGGTCACTCCCCGGACACGGCCGGACGACGCCGGGCTAGTAGGGATCGGGCTCCCAGGCCCGCCGCGGCAATGGCCAAGGCCACCAGAACAGTGGGCAACGCTCCGCCGGCTGGTCCGAGGGTGGCCGCCAGAATCTGCCTACTCATCAACAGCATCTCCTGGAGATCCCCGGCTGTTACCCTCGTTCCCAGGACGTAATTGACGGAGATGAACAGAGCGGGAACCACCCACAACAGGGCCAGGTCCGCAAGCCACACCACTGCGCGCGGCCAACTACGAAGGCCGCACCACGCTAAGGCGCAGCCGACCAGGATGGCGGGGATCCAGCGGGCCGCTGACGGCACCATGGCCGGAATGTTGGTGGGCCCCACGAAGCCAACAACCCACTCCACCAGCCAAGACCCGAACGGCACGGCCATGAGTCCGACGCCCAAGGCCATCAGCGCCCGCGACGTCGACGAGAGCAGCAGGAGCGCGACGAGGGCCGCGGCGAGGGACGTTACCGCACCGGCAAGCAGCCCGGCGAAGTAGAGACGGGCCATCGCACCGTCCCCCAGCCCGTCGTCGAGTACTGTGAAGGACTGCGCCGTCGCCGTGAGCTGGACGACAAGGACCCCGGCTGCCGCACACCAGACCGCCAACCGCCGCCGGGCGGGGGACCAGAGTCGCACCGCAAGCCCTGCTGCCGCGCCGCCCACGGTGAGGAGGGCCACGATGGTAGTCAGTTCATACTGGCTGACCGGCAGAAGGGACACAGGCATCTGGTCCGGGCCCGTCTCGGCGGCCCACAGGTTCTGCAGGGGCAGTTGCGCCCCGGTGATCAACCACGGGCCCAGCCCGACAATCCCGGCCAGGATGCCGAGCAGCACACCCCGTATTGCGTCCCGCGCGGGGGCATGGGCTTGACGGTCATCGGGGGCGGTCGTTTCCGTCGCTTGCTGGCCCACGGAGGCTCCTTGGTGTGAGAGTCGGGGGAACCGACGCCAGTGGCGCCAGCCCACGCGGATACTATACCGAATGGATTAACTGCCCGGGTCGGACGCGCAGGTCCGCCGCATTAGGCCGCGGCGTGCTCCCGCACGCGCGCCAGCCAGTCGACGACCAGGGCCCGCACGAGGGCGGGATGCTCATGCAGCAGGGCATGGCCGGCACGGTCCAGGACCGCGAGGGTGCAGCGCGGGTACTGCCCGGCCAGGTCCGCCGGCCCCGCGTACCCCGAGGTGGAATCCTGCCGCCCGGCCAGCACCAGGACCGGCCGGGCGTAGACCGCGCCGGGTCCCGGCAGGCCGCGCAGCTCCCAGCGCGAAAAGATCCGCGCCAGCCCGGCCTCGTCCACGAGCGGGGCGGCCGGGGCCACCGTCTCCCGGAACCGGTCCAGGGTCTCCGCCGTCTGCACCACGAAATAGCCCCGGTAGGACGCCTCAAGCTCCGGGCCGAGGTCCGGGGAGAGGCCGGGCGAGGACACCAGCACCTCGTGTTCAGGCACCCGGCCGGTGCTGGCGCCGACCGGGCAGACCAGCGCCAGGCCGATCACCTGCTCCGGCCGGTGCTCGGCAATGGCCCCGGCCAGGTACCCGCCGTAGGAGTGGCCGATGACCAGCAGCGGCCCCGGACCGGCCACGGCGTCGATGAAGTCGAGCAGGACGTCCAGCACGTCGTCGTTGCCGGCCAGGCTGGCAGGCGCCGGGGTGCGGCCCATCCCGGGCAGGTCCGGGTACAGGCGCCGGAAGCCAGGCGCGGCGGCGAAGACCGGTTCCAGGGCGCCCGCGACCTCCCGGTGGTCCACCCCGACGCCGTGCAGGGCGAGGACCGGCGTCCCGCTGCCGGACTCGACGTAGTGCACCGGCACTCCGCGGACAGTCGCTTCCATCCCGCCAGTGTAGAACCGGTGTCCCCGCCGCGTCCCGGCCTCCGGTGGGCCGCCTCGCCGTCGTCGACGGCCCGCGGACTAGCGGCTGCTCACCTTGCCGAACAGCCTGGCCAGCGGCGCCAGCACGATGGGCCGGGCGGCGAACCACGCGCCCGCGGTGACGGCGATGGCGGCGGCGAACAGCCAGAACCCCACCCAGTTCACCTGGTCGGAGCCGGCGAACATGTGGTTCAGGTTCCGCAGCGCGCCGGTGGCGAAGACCAGGAACACGTGGATGAGGATGAAGACCACGAAGAACAGCATCGTCGGGAAGTGCAGCGCCCGCGCCGCCTCCACCGGGTAGATCCGGTTCAGCTTTGCCGCGTTCTTCGGCCAGAACTCGCTCATCCGCGCGCCGGTGAGCGCCGCCACCGGCGCCGCGATGAACACCACGATGAAGTACATGAGCTGCTGCAGGCTGTTGTAGTTGACCCACCCGTTTTCCACCGGCCAGTCGAGCGTCATGTACTGCAGGAGCGCGGATGCCGCGTTGGGGAAGACTTCCCAGCTGGTCGGGACGATCCGCATCCAGTGACCGGAGGCGAACAGCAGCACCGCGAACAGCAGGCCATTGGCCAGCCAGATGACGTCGAGTGACTGGTGCAGCCAGAGGGTGATGCTGATCTTCTTGCCGCCGCGCTTCGGGGCCCAGTACGCCGGCGGTTTCTGCTGCGTGCGCACCTGGTAGCCGGAGCGGATGATCAGCGCCATTAGGAAGAAGTTCAGGAAGTGCGACCACTGCGCCCACCACGGGAAACCGGGTTCGGCGGCATCGGGCAGGTGGTATTCGCCGGGGTAGCGCTCGAGGAACGCCGGCACACCGGGGAGTGTGGTCACCCCGCGCGCCGCGAGCACCAGGATTCCGGCGACGACGACGGCGCCGACGGCGAGGAGCGCGACGCGCCGGATCCACTGGACGAGGGTCCGGGATCCGTAGAGCTTCGCCTCGGGCTTCGGGGCAGCGGGCTTCTCGGGCTTGGTGGTTGGGGCCGCAGGTGCCGACGCTGCGGCGACTGCGGGCTCCGTGACTTTGGCTGCCTGGGCGGGCTCGACGGCGGCAGGTTCGGGCGCGGGTTCGACGGCGGCGGGCTTCGAGGGAGCCGGTGCCGGCACGGGTTCGGCGGCGCTCGCCGGCTCGATCACGGGCTGCGCCGCGGCGACGGGTTCTGGCGTTTTCTGCGCAGCCGGTGCGACAACCGGGGGTTGCGTCGGAACATCGGAGCGTAGGGGAGCAAGCCCCGCCGGCGGCCACGGTTCGCCGCTGGGCACGCGGGGGAGGCCGCGGCGAAGCAGGGTGCTGCCCGCAGCCGTCGACGGTGGCGGGGTTTGGGCAGCCGGTGCAACGGCCGGTTCGATGGGCGCCGACGCCGCAACTTCAGCTGCCGGTTCAACGGCAGACGGAGCCTCGGCGGACTCCCCGGCCTGCGAAGGCGCAGCGTCCGGAGCCGGAGGTTCTGCCGGAGCCGTTGCCGGCACCGCGCCTGCCGGTGGCCACGGCTCGCCGCCCGGCACGCGCGGCAGGCCGCGGCGAAGCTGCCGGACGCCCGCCAAAGGAGCCGGAGTTCCGGCCGATGGAGCGTCCGCCGGAACGTTTTCCGCCGTAACCGGCACATCGGGCGCCGCTGCGGGCTCCGCCGTCGGCACCGCCGTCGTCGCACCGACACCGGGAGCAGCGGCAGCGGAAACCAGGCGGGCTGGCGCGTCGCCGGCGGGCGGCCAGGGCTCGCCGCCCGGCACGCGAGGCAGGCCCCGCCGGAGGGACCGGGACTGGGTTGCCATGGCTACTTCTTCCGCGCCTCGAGGGCGCTGATCAGCTGGGGGACCACCTTGAAGACGTCGCCCACCACGCCGAAGTCGGCGATCTCGAAGATCGGTGCTTCCGCGTCCCTGTTGATGGCGACGATGGTCTTGGCGGTCTGCATGCCGGCCCGGTGCTGGATCGCCCCGGAAATGCCGAGCGCGACGTACAGCTGCGAGGACACGGACACCCCGGTCTGGCCCACCTGGTGCGCCGACGGAATGTAGCCGGCATCCACCGCGGCACGCGAGGCGCCGATGGCGGCGCCGAGGGTGTCGGCCAGCTGCTCGACCAGGGCGAACTGTTCCTTCGACCCGAGGCCGCGGCCTCCGGCGACGACCTTCGCGGCCCCGCGCAGCTCGGGCCGCGAGCTGGCGGCAACCGACTCCTCGAACGAATCGATCCGCGCCGCGGGCTTCCCGGACGGCGTGATGGCCAGGGACTCCGACGCCGGCGGCTGCGCCTCGGCCCGCGCCTCGATGGAACCCTGCCGGATGGTGATGACCGGCGGCCCGAACGTGGCCGTGGCGGTGACGTTGTAGGCGCCGCCGTAGACGGAATGGTGCGCCACGACGCCCTCCTCGTCCCGGGACACGCCGACCGCGTCGACGCAGACCGCGGCCCGCGTCCGGGCGGCATAGCGGCCGGCGAGGTCGCGGCCGTTGAGTGAGTGGGAGACCAGGATCGCGTCCGGCTGCACCTGCCCGGCGGCGGCGGCGAGCGCGTCAACGCCGGGCACGCCGAGCGCCGCCGGGTCCGGCGTCTCGGCGATCAGCACCCGCACGGCCCCCAGTTCCGCGGCCGCAGCGGCGGCGTCACCCGCGCCGGGGGCGGCGAGCAGCAGGGCAACCGGGGTGCCGACGGCGGCGGCAGCGCCGAAAAGCCCGGGGGCGGCCTTCTCCAGACCGGATGCGTCGGCTTCGACAACCACCAGGATGGCGTCACGAGGATAGTCAGTCACGGCGGTGCTCCCTAGGCCAGTCGGTTTTCGATGAGGAAAGCGGCGAGCTTCTCGCCGGCGTCGCCGTCGTCGACGAGCTTCACGCCCGCCGCGCGCGGCGGCTTTTCCGCCACGGACAGCATGATGGACCGGGCGGCGTCCGGGTCCTCGGCGGCGACGCCAAGGTCCGCGAGCGTGAGGACCTCCAGGGGCTTCTTCTTCGCCGCCATGATGCCCTTGAAGTTCGGGAAGCGGGGCCCGGGCAGGGCTTCGGTGATGGAGATGACCGCGGGCAGCGGCGCGGAGACCTGCTGCACGCCGGCGTCGACCGGGCGGGTGCCGGAGACCGCGCCGTCGCTGATCTCCACGGCGGTCAGGCCGGTGGCGTGCGGCACTTCCAGCAGTTCCGCGAGCATCGCCGGGATCATGCCTCCGGAGCCGTCGGTGGAGAGGTTGCCGGTGATGACCAGGTCGAAGCCGCCGCGGCGGATTGCGGCCGCGAGGGTTTCCGCGGTCAGTCCCAGGTCCGCGCCGCGGAGCGCCTCGTCGCAGATGTGCGTGGCGCTGCCCGCCCCCATGGCCAGGGCCTTGCGGATGGTCGCCGTCGCCCCCTCGGGCGCCAGCGACAGGACGGCGACGTCGGTTCCCTCGTGCGCGTCCGCGTAGCTCAGGGCCAGCTCAAGGGCCCGTTCACCGATCTCATCGATGACCTTCTCGCTGGCGTCGCGGTCGGCGAGGCCGGTTTCGAGGTTCAGTTTCCGGTCCCCGTAGGTGTCCGGGACTTCCTTGACTAGGACGACAATCTTCATTGATGGCTCTTCCTGTGGCGGGCACGCCCCGGTGGAGGCGCGCCGAATCTTCCACGAGTCTACGAAAGTGTGGACCGCTTGGCGGCCAGGGCGCGCATGGGGAGCCGCCTAGGAGCCAGCCTCGGCCCCGGCGATGGCCTTATCCGTGAGGATCGGCATCAGGCCCAGCAGCGCCAAAGTCAGCGCTCCCATGATGCCGAACATGGCCTGCAGGCCCAGCAACTGGGCCAACAGGCCGCCGGCCGCAGCCCCCAGGGGCATGGTGCCCCACGCCAGCAGGCGGTAGGCGCTGTTGACCCGGCCCAGCAGGCGGTTCGGGGTAATACGCTGGCGCAGGGACACGGTGATGACATTCCAGAGCACGATCAGCATGCCGCCCACAAAGAGGATGGGCCCCAGCACGTACGGGTTGTCGGTCATAGCCGGCGCGCCGACCAGGAGCGCACCGCCGAGGATCGTGAGGGCAAGGGACTTCGACCGGCCCAGCCTGGCCTCGACCCGTTCTGCGATAAACGACCCGACAAAGGCGCCAAGGGCCGAAGCGGTCAAGAGCAGGCCGAATCCCACCTCGGAAAGGTGCATGGCCGACGTCGGGCCCACGGCAAACAGCACCATGACGGCGAACGCCGCGCTGGAGGCGAAGTTGAATACCCCGGTCATCACGGCCAGAGTGCGTAGGGTCTTTTGGTGCCAGAGGAACCGCAGGCCCTCGGCGACGTCGAACCGCAGCGTGGTCTTCTGCTCCCGTTCTACGCGAAACGTCCCCCGCACCAGCAGCAGGCCGCCGGCAGCCGCCAGCCACAGCGCCGCCGGAACGGTGAAGCCCGCGATGACCCCGGCCGCCACCAGCAACCCGCCCAACGGCGGACCGACGAACTGGTTGGCGGTGAGCTCGACGGCGTAGAGCCTGCCGTTGGCGCGCGACAGCTGGTCCCGGTGCACCACCTGCGGCAGGATCGACTGCGCGGAGGTGTCGTAGAGCGTTTCGGCCACGCCCACGGCCAGTGCGACGACGTACAGGATCCAGATGGAGCCCAGATCCAGCACGACGGCGGCGACCAGCAGCGCAGGCAGCACGCCGCGGCCGAGGTTGGCCCAGAACATCAGCTTGCGCCGGTCCAGCCGGTCCGCCAGCGCCCCGGCAGTGAGGGCGAAGAGAAGCCAGGGCAGCGTCGCCGCGACGCTCAGCCCGGCCACCAGAGTTGGCGACTGCGTGAACTGGATGGCCAGCAGCGGCAGCGCGATCTTGAAGACGCCGTCCGCCAGGTTGGACAGCCCGGACGCGGACCACAGCTTCCAGTAGGACGCCCCCAGTGGCGCTGTTGTCCCCGACTCCGCCTGCGCGGCCTGACTCTGCATAGCTGAACCCTGCCGTATCGATGGGGAAAAAACCAACAACCCGCCGAGCGGTCGGGCCAGGATCCGGCCTGCCATGGCGGTGACGGGTTGCTCCTGCCCCCGTTCCCCGGGACGCTAAGCTCGGCGGACAAGACGATTGGGGCGACGTGGGACCATCTGCAGACGAATCCGGGGTGACTCAGCTGAAGCTGCGCCGGTTTCCGCCGTTCATGAGGTTCTGGCTGGCGTCGACCGTCTCCGATTTCGGTACCTACATCACGTCCGTGGCCTTGTCGGTGCTGATTCTGGTCACCATGGACGGCACCCCGGTGGACCAGGGCCTCGTCAACGCCGCCAGATGGGCGCCGTACCTGCTCTTCGGCCTGGTCGCGGGCGTGTGGATCGACCGGTTCCCGCGCGGGACGGTCCTGGTGGGCGGAGACGTCGGCCGTGGCGTCATCCTGGCCGGTCTCTGCGCCATGGCGGTGACGGAAGTGATCTCGGTTCCCGCCGTCGTCGTCCTGATGTTCGTGTTCGGAACGCTCGCGCTGACCAGCGATGCCGCCCATCAGAGCTTCCTCCCCCAGCTCGTGCCCCGGCCATTGCTGACCAAGGCAAACGCCCGCCTGCAACAAAGCGACACCGTGGCACAGACGGCCGGCGGTGCAGCGGCGGGCGGGCTGGTGGCCCTGGTGAGCGCCCCCTTCGCCCTCCTTTTCGATGCAGCCTCCTACTTTCTCTCGGCGGCAGTCCTTCTCACGCTGGACCGGCCGGCAGTTCAGCGGCAGGGGCAACGCAAACAACGGCTCCGCCACAAGGTCGCAGGGGGTTTGCGGTGGGTCTACGGACGCTCCCGGCTGACCCCGCTGGCGTGGAGCACCCACACCTGGTTCATCGGTTCCGCAATCCTGGGCACCGCGATGCCCATTCTGATCCTGAAGGACCTCGGCCTGGGCGCCCTGGGTCTGGGCCTGGTGATGGGCTGTGCCGGCGTCGGGGCCGTCATCGGCACAACATTGTCCATCCGGGTGGGGCGGCGCTGGGGCACCGGAGCCGCGATGGTCGCTTCACGTCTGGCCCAGCCGCTGGCGATCGCGCTCGTGGCGCTGGCGCCGGCCGCCGCCGGCACGCCCCAACCCGGGGAGTCGTACGGGTCCCCCGGGGATTGGCCGGGCGGGCTGTGGGCGGCGTTTGTCCTGGCCGGCGCCGGGCAGTTGCTGTTCGGCTTGTTGATGGGCGTTGAGGGGCCACTGGAAATGGGCTACTGCCAGGCGGTCACCCCCGACCGGCTCCTCGCCCGGATGAGCGCGACGATGCGCTCCGTCAACCGCGGAATGATTGTCGTCGGGGCGCCGTTGGGAGGCGTCATCGCAGCAGCCGCGGGCACCGCCGCCGCGTTGTGGGCGTCCGCCGCGTTCCTGCTGCTGGCCTCGCTCCTGCTTCTCTTCTCGGAATTCAGGTACGCACGGACCGAGGACCACCTGCTGTCCGACGAGGAAGCGGTCCTTCCCTAGCCCTGCCTAGGGAAGCCGCGAGGGGCGAAGCACGCTCGCCTCGCCCGCACGGCCCGGGTCCAGCGGCACCGGGCTGACCAGCACGGCCGGCCCGCGGTGCAGGACGCCGTCGGAGAGCACCTGACAGCGCACCCCGCCGCGCCCCCGCATGGCCTTGTGTGCGCCGGGGGCGAGCATCGCATCCATCCACGCGCACGGGTGGGCGGGGCGGCCGGCCTTGAACTGCACCGTGGCCCCGGCCGACTTGAGTGCGAAGTCATGGCCAAGCAGCGGCGCCAGGTGCGCCCCGCGCAGCACCACGTTGCGGCGGGTCAGCAGCGGATCGAAGGCCGCCGATCCCAGCTCGGCGGCAATCGCCTCGAGGGCCTCGACGGCGAAGACCGTGACGGCGGCGTTCATGTGCGCGGCCTTGCCGAAGAACCGGTCGCCGACGATGCCCTTGCCGGCTACGAGTGTCGCCGCCTCGGCGTCGGTGGTCGGAACGTCAGCGGCGCCTTCGCGGGCGCGGCCGAAGTAGGCGTGCGCGGGCGAGACGAGCAGGTGGAGGATCTCGACGTCGTACCGGTAGCTGGCGGTCATGCCACCAAACTACCGCCCCGGATGCCGGGGCACGACGTCGCCGCCGCGCCCCGGAAGGCCCGTCAGGCCCGTCAGACCCGTCAGGCCCGGGAGCGGAGCACGGTGACGGAGCGGTCCCGGACGATCAGCGTCTCCACCGGAGCGGTGACCTGCTGGTCCGGGTCGGTGGACAGGGCGAGTTCCCAGTCCTGCTGCGGGGCGGCCGGGACGGTGAACTCCACCCCGTTTTCGGCGGCGTTGAACAGCACCGCGAAGGCGTCGGCGCCGTCGTGCTCAAGGACGAACGCGATGGCACGGTGGTCCGCCGCCCAGTCCTCCTCGGCGAACCCCTCAGCGTCCGCCCGCAGGACCCGGACCGAGTCCGAACTGCCGGCGTCCGGGGCGTGGCGGAACCAGTCCGGGCGCAGCGCCGGGTTCTCGCGCCGGAGGGCGATCAGGTCCTTGGTGAAGTCCAACAGGCCGCCGTCGACCTTGTTCCAGTCGAACCAGGAGATTTCATCGTCCTGGCAGTAGGCGTTGTTGTTGCCGCCCTGGCTGCGGCCCAGCTCGTCGCCGCCGAGGATCATGGGCACGCCGGCGGACAGCAGCAGGGTCGTCAGGAAGTTCCTGCGCTGGCGGCCGCGGAGATCGTTGACGCCGGGATCATCGGTGGGGCCCTCGACGCCGTGGTTGGCCGAGCGGTTGTCGCTTTCGCCGTCGTTGTTGTCCTCGCCGTTGGCCTCGTTGTGCTTCTCGTCGTAGGCCGTCAGGTCCGCCAGGGTGAAACCGTCATGGGCGGTGATGAAGTTGACGCTGGAGACCGGGGCGCGGCGGGTGCCCTCGTAGACGTCCGGGCTGCCGAGGAAACGCTGTGCGAAGTCGCCCAGGACGTTCCCGCCGCCGTGCCAGAAGTCGCGGGCGTCGTCGCGGAACTTGCCGTTCCACTCGGACCAGTCGGCCGGGAAGCCGCCCACCTGGTAGCCGGCGGTGTCCCAGGGCTCCGCGATCATCTTGACCGGCGCCAGGACCGGGTCCTGCTGGATGAGGGTGAGGAAGGCGCTGTGCAGCTCGGCGTCGCCGTCCTGCCGCGTCAGCGTGGTGGCCAGGTCGAAGCGGAAGCCATCAACGTGCATCTCCGTGACCCAGTACCGCAGCGAATCCATGATCAGCCCCAGGGCCGCTGGGTGGCCGACGTTCAGGCTGTTGCCCGTGCCGGTGGTGTCGAAGTAGGCCGATTCCTCGCCCTCCAACAGCCGGTAGTAGGAGGCGTTGTCGATGCCCTTGAAGGACAGGGTGGGGCCCAGGTGGTTGCCCTCGGCCGTGTGGTTGTAGACGACGTCGAGGATGACCTCAAGGCCCGCGGCGTGCAGCGCCTTGACCATCGCCTTGAACTCTGCGACCTGGCCGCCGCCGTCGCCTGCGGAGCTGTAGTCACCGTGCGGGGCGAAGAAGCCGATGCTGTTGTAGCCCCAGTAGTTGCGCAGGCCCTTCTCCTCCAGGTGGCTGTCCTGGACGAACTGGTGCACGGGAAGGAGTTCGACGGCGGTCACGCCAAGGTCCGTGAGGTGCTTGATGGCGGCGGGGTGCGCCAGGCCGGCGTAGGTGCCCCGGATCTCCCCGGGGACATCCGGGTGCTGCTGGGTGAAGCCCTTGACGTGGACCTCGTAGACGACGGTTTCCGCCAGCGGTGTGCGCGGCGCGACGTCGGGGGAGCCGGCGTCCCAGTCGAAGGACGGGTCCGTGACCACGCAGCGGGGCGTCGAGGGGGCCGAATCCGTGGCGTCGAACGTGGCGGGGTCGTTGAGGTCGTGGGAGAAGACCGCCTGGCCCCAGTCGTAGCCGCCCTCCACCGCGGTGGCATGCGGGTCCAGCAGCAGCTTGTTCACGTTGTGTCGGAGCCCGGAGTCGGGGTCCCAGGCGCCGTCGACGCGGATCCCGTAGCGGGTGCCGACCTCGACGCCGGGCACCACGCCGTGGAAGACGTGCCCGGTGCGCTCCGGGAGGGATGTGCGGGTCTCATTGCCCTCGCCGTCGAATACGCAGAATTCCACCGCGTCGGCGGTCTCCGAATAGATGGCGACGTTGGCGCCGCCGTCGCGCAGCGTGACGCCCAGCGGGTACGGAAGGGAACGCGTGGCAGGAGCCGGAGTCATGCGATGCTCGTTTCTCTACAAAAAGGTCGAGCCTCTATAGTAAGCATGCTGACTAATGGCCGGTGACGCCGGCTACGGGCCGGCGATCCGCAGTCCCGCCGCTACAGCAGTGGGTGGCGTTCGGCTTTCGCGCCTTTGGCCGGGGCGGTGGTGCGCTCGATGATCTCGTGGGCAATGGCGTGGACCTTGCGGTTGGTGTCCTGGCTCATCTTGCTCATGAGTTCATAGGCCCGGTCGGCGTCGATCCCGGCCCGTCCCATCAGGATGCCCTTGGCCTGCTCGATCGCGGCCCGGTGGATCGCTGAAGCGGCGACCGCCTCGGTGGCGAGTTGATGGCGGTCCGTGTGGATGGACTGGGTGAGGTCCACGACCACGCCCCAAACTCCGACGGGCGTGGTCCCGTCGAGGAGGTAGTCCGCCGAGAACAGCAGTTTGTGCTGCTGGTCCTTGCGATCGCGGATGGACACGTAGATCGACGTCGGGCCGCCGACGGCGGCGACCCGCTCCCAGTATGCCTGGACCGCGGCCCGGTCCTCGGGCTCGACGTGGGGCAGGACCATTTCCATGGATGGCACGACCTCGCCGCGGCCGTACCCGTAGATGGCGTACAGGCCGTCCGACCAGCGGAACTCGCCGTCGGCGAAGTAATACTCGACCAGCCCGGTGGGGCAGTCGAGGAATTCGTCCTGGGGGTCTCTTCCCGCCATGGACCCGGGAGGCGTGCTGTTGGATGTCACTAAGGGGCCGTTCGACGTGCTGCCGCGCCCCGGCATACCCCTTGCCCGGGCCTGAAAGCACCAGAATATAGCAGGGATGCGACACCGGACGACCCGCCGCCGGGGCTGGTTCCAGTGCCGGGGATGGGGACGAAATCCCCATGCGGCGGCCGGACAGCCGGGCCACGATAAGAGGCATGGACGCTGAAACTCCCCAAACCCCGGAACTGAGCCTGCCCCAGGCCTTCCTCCTCCTCGCAACGAACGACAAGGACGGCAAACCGGAAGTGCCGGTGTTCGTGCTCAGGACCACGGTGGCGGGGGCGGTGCTGGCCGAGCTGGAGCTGGCCGGCGCCATCACCCTGCAGGGCAAACACGTCCGGGCCGCGGGCGCAGCCCCGCCGGCTGATTGCCAGCACGAACTGGACCTCATCCGCGGTAAGTCGCGGCCTCACACGCCCAAGCGGTGGGTCGCCATGCTGGAAGGCCGTGCCCTGGTGCAGCGCATATACGAGACGATGGCGTCGCGGGGGATTGTGGAGCAAGTGGGCGAGAGGCACCTGGGCCTGTTCCGGTCCACGCGGTACCCGGAAAAAGACCATGGTCCGGAGGCGGCGCTCCTGCAGCAGCTTGAGGCGGCGCTGCGCGTCGTGCTCCCCGGCGGGGCGGCGGGCGCCGCGGCGCCGGCGGTCCCGACGCCGGCAGCCCCGGGGGCCGCCGACGCCGGTGTGCCGGCCGAAACTCCCGGTGCAGCCACCGCCGGGACTGCGGCCGGGTCCAATGCCCGCACCACGGCGCTCATCGCCCTGCTGCACGCGGCCGGCCGGCTGGGCAAACTCTTCCCGGCCGCTGACCGGGTCCGTGCGGACGAGCTGGCCAAGGACTACTGGCCGGCCCGCGCGGTGGAGGACGAACTGCGCCTGATCCGCCTGGCGCAGGAGGAAGCCGCCACACTCTGAGGCTGAGCGCCGTCGGGTGGTTCGCGTCAGGTGGCGCCGAGCGCGGCCTTCGCATTCTTCTTGCGCTCGCTGAGTTCCTTGCGCGCGGCGAGAGCCTCCTCCAGGCTGACGGCGACGAACCGGGTCGAGGTACCGGGGGCCGCCCGGGCCACCAGGTCCATGTCCGCGCTGATCACCGTTCCCACCATGGCGTAGCCGCCGCCCGAGACCGCGTCGCGGTGCAGGACGATCGGCTGAGTGCCGCCGGGGATCTGGATGGATCCGACTGCGTAGCCGGCGTCCACAATGTTGGACGGGTCGGATCCAGCGCCGAAAGGCTGCTCCCGCTCTTTCCATTTCACGCCCGGGCCGGAGTAGCGCAGGCCCATACGGTCAGCAACCGGCGTCACCTTCCATTCGCCGTTCAGCAGGTTCTCAAGCCCCTCTTCGGTTAGCCGGTGGTCGTAAAGACCCAGCACGATCCGGACTTCCTGCTCCTTGGAAAAGACCGGGCGGAACTCCTCTGGAACCGTGTCACCGGCCGGCAACGCGCCGCCGTCGAGCGGGCTGCCGACGGGGACGTGGTCACCCGCCTCCAGCTTCCGGCCCTGGAAACCGCCAATGGCCCCCAGGCTGTACGTGGAGCGGCTGCCCAACACCTCGGGAACATCGATCCCGCCCTGCACCGCGATGTAGTATCGCGTGCCGCCCTGAATGACTCCGAAGCTGACTTCGTCCCCGGCTTTAAGCTGCAGCCGCGTCCATTGCGGCCGTGGTTCGCCGTTGACCTTCACCTCTACCGGCGCACCGGTGACCGCGACGACGGCATCCTGGTCCGTGGTCAGCGTCGGTCCCAGATACGTGCACTCAAGGACGGCCTCCTTGGGGGTGTTGCCCACCAGGGCGTTGCCGAGCTCGGCCGAGTACTGGTCCATGGAGCCGCTTTGCGGAATGCCCACGTTGTAATGGCCGGTGCGGCCCTGGTCCTGAACGGTGGTTGCCAGGCCTGGGCTCTTGATTTCAAATGCCATTGAGGGCCTCCATGAGTTCCTGGTTGTAACCTTCGGGATCCGCCAGCGCCTTGGACAGGTCGAATGTCACGGGCGCCTGGCGGTAGCGGAAGGTCCCGGCGCTGATCTCGTCCTGGATGCTGTTGTATTCGGTCTCGGTCACCGGCTTGAATTTCACGATGTCGCCCGGCCGGAAGAACACCATAAAGTCTTTGAAATCGGCCAGCGACTGTGCCGGGTCGAAGATCGGTGCGGCGGCGACCCCGAACATCTGGTATCCGCCCGCGCCGCGCACCGAGTAGATGCAGCCGAAGCAGCCGCCATGGCCCACCGTCAGTTTGGGGGTGTCGGTGCGCGGACTCAGGTACTTGGGCACCTCCAGCTGCTTTTCGCGGCCTACAAGCTGGAACAGGAACGGCAGGCCGGCGACGAACCCGACCATGGAGACCAGCCACGGCTGCTCGTGGTGCCGCTGGATGAACTCCGCGGCGTCCTTGAGATGGTTGACCTTGGCGGCGTAGTCGATGTCGCTGCCGCCGGGCTCCTGGTGGAACCCCTCCCGGAACCGCTCTGCGACCTCCGCGGTAAACGGATCGTCGTACCAGACCGGCACCTCGACGATCCGCGTGTCCAGCGGCTCCAGCTGGTGGTGCGCCAAGTCCGATTCGATTGCCCGGACCGACTCTTCAAGGGTTGCGGGCGGCAGGACGTCGGGATCGAACCTCACCAGCAGGGAGGCATTGGCCGGACAGATGTCCACGATGCCCTGCAGGTCGGCGGCGGCAAGCTTCTCAGCGATGGACATCACCTTGAAATTGGCGGCCAGGCTCATGGCCTCGGAGACTTCCACGAAGAGGAACTCGTCGCCGCCCCAGGTATAGCGGGCCTCCATGGAGGCGGTTTCCGGACTGCTCATTTGGGCTCCATCAGGTTGTCGACGGTTTCGATGAACTTCGAGTGGTGTTTCACGGCGCTGAATTCCAGCCGGTCCAGCAGCTTCTTCAGTACCGGAATCGTGGTCTTGACTCCTTCGATCCGGGTCCCGTAGAGGGCCTCCAGTGCCCCCTCGATGGCGGCTTCCCGGGTGTCCTTGTGGACGATGAGCTTGGCAAGCATGGAGTCGTAATACGGGCTCACGGTGGACCCGGCCTCCACGCCGGCGTCGATCCGGACGCCTTCGCCCTCGAACCAGTCCAGGACGCTAATGACGCCCGGGCTCGGGAAGAAGTTGTTGTGCGGGTCCTCGGCATTGATGCGGCATTCGATGGCGTGGCCCTTGAACTCGATGTCCTCCTGCCGGACCGACATGGACCCGGTGGACGCGATGAGCAGCTGTTCGCGGACGAGGTCGACGCCCGTGACCACCTCCGTGACGGGGTGTTCGACCTGGATGCGGGTGTTCATCTCGATGAATGCTGCCTCGTGGTTGACCGGGTCGTAGAGGAACTCGACCGTGCCCGCGCCGCTGTAGCCGCACTGCCGGGCCAGCTCCACGGAGGATTCCCGGATGGTCTGGCGGACGGCATCGGGGAGGTCCGGGGCCGGAGCTTCCTCAATCACCTTCTGCGAGCGGCGCTGCATGGAGCAGTCGCGGTCCCCGAGATGAATGAAGTTCTTTCCGTCACCGAGCACCTGGACCTCGACGTGCCGGGCATGCTTGACGAAGCGTTCGAGGTAGACGGTCGGGTCTCCGAAGACGGACGCGGCCTCGCCGCGGGCCATCTCGATGGTGGCGAGCAACTCTCCTTCGTCATGGACGAAGCGGATGCCCCGGCCGCCGCCGCCGGCGGAGGCCTTGACCACCAGCGGGTAGCCGATGTCACGCGCCAGCGCCAGGGCGTCGGCCTCGGGATCCAGCGGCCCGTCGGATCCGCGGAGCACGGGGACGCCCGCCTTGCGGGCGGAATCCCTTGCCATGGACTTGTTGCCCATCATTTCGATGGCGCCGGCGTCAGGACCCACCCAGGTCAACCCCGCGTCCACTACCTTCCGGGCGAACTCCGCGTTCTCGGAGAGGAACCCGTAGCCCGGATGCACGGCGTCGCAGCCGTTGTCCAGCGCTGCGGCGATGATCGCGTCCTGGTTCAGGTAGCTGGCAGGGGCCGGAGCAGGCCCCACGACGACGACGTGGTCCGCCGAGCGCGCGGCCAGCGAATCGGCGTCGGGCTCGCTGGCTATGACCAGCGTCTCGATGCCCATCTCGCGGGCCGTGCGGGCGATGCGCACGGCGATTTCGCCCCGGTTGGCGATGAGTAGACGTTTCATCATTACCCTTCTCGGACGACGATGATCGTGTCGCCGGGATTGACCATGTCGCCCTCATTCACGGCAAACGATTCGAGGACCCCGGCCACATCCGACTGGATCTCGGTGAACTGCTTCATGATTTCGACGATGCCGACGGTTTGTCCGACCTCGATGGTGTCGCCCTCGTTGGCGAACGGGGGCTTGCCGGGGCCGGGTTTGCGGTAGAAGATCCCGGGAAGCGGGGAGACGATGTTAGCCATTGGGGTGCTCGCTTTCAGCTGGTTGGATTTAGGGGTTTCAGCCCAGGACCGTGCGCACGGCGCTGGCCACTGCGACCGAGTTGGGCGCGTCGGAGTGCACGCAGACGCTCCGGAAGGGGATATCAAGCTCCGTGCCGTCGACGGCGAGCACCGGTTTGCCGGCCAGGGCGCGGCTGACGCGCTCCGCTGCGGCGTCGGGATCTGTTGGAACCGGGCGGCGCTGGATCAGCAGCTCCCCCTTGGGTCCGTAGTTGAGGTCGACGTATAGTTCGGGAACGAATTCCACGCCCATGGCACGGCACACGTCCTCGTGGGCGGTCCCGCCGAGGCCGTAAAACGGAACCCCGAACTGCAGTGCCACCCCCGCGGCTGCCTGCATGAGCTCCTCGTCCCCGGCCAGCATGCCGTAGAGCGCGCCGTGGGGCTTGATGTGGTTCAGGGCAAGGCCGTGCTTGCCGAGGAACGCCGTCAGCGCCCCGGTCTGGTACAGGATGATCGATTCGACCTCCGCGGGGGTGAGCACCATCCGGCGGCGGCCGAAGCCCACCACGTCCGGCAGCCCGGGGTGGGAGCCGACGGCCACGCCGTGCTCGGCGGCGAGCTCCACCGTCCGGTTCATGACGTCGGGATCGCCTGCGTGGTAGCCGCAGGCCACATTGGCGACGTCGATGATGCGCATCAGCTCTTCGTCGTTGCCGAACTCGTGAAGGCCGAGGCCTTCGCCCATGTCCGAATTCAAAAGCACGCGGCCGGACGTGCCGGCGGTCACATTTTTCTGCATAAATGCCACGCTACTCAGCATCGCGCAGGAGGGATATTGTGCAAAGTGCTGAATTGATAGCGGTTGGATATGCTCAGAGCACTACATGTAGGACTTTCGCTCCGCGGGAAGGTGCCATGAGGATCTCAGACCTTGTAGCCGACATCGGACTGGACGTCCGGTTGCGCGTCGTTGGCGGCGAGGGCAGGTTGAACCGGCCGATCGCCTGGTGCGCTCCCACGGAACACATGGACCCGCGGCCGTTCCTCAGCGTCAATGCCTTGGTGCTGACCAACGGCATGGGCTTGAACGTTCGGGACTTCAGGATCTGGGATGCCTACGTTGAACGGCTGATGGACGTCCCCGTCTCCGCACTTGCCTTCGGGCTGGGCGCGGCGCACCGGGAGTTGCCGCCCGGTTTGCTGCAGGCGTGCGAGGCGCATGGCCTGCCGTTGCTGGAGCTCCCGCCGGAAGTGCCGTTCGTGCTTGTCATGCAACACGTGGAGCAGGTGATCGCCGCCGAGCGGTTCGAAGAGCTGCGGCAGGGCTGGGAACTGGCAGACGACTGCACCAGGCTGGCGGCGGACGGCCGATCGCTCGCCGAGGTGCTCGGGCGGGTCGCGGACGCCGTGAATGCCAGGGTGGCCGTGATCGACCAGGACGGTTTCGAGCTGGTGGCCGCCGGCTCCGCGCACGGCGGGACCGCCCGGACCATCCTGCGGCTGCCCAGCGGTGCCGCGGACCAGTTCCGGCTCTCCATCGAAGGGATCGGCGCGGACCTGGTGCTCCAGCCCATCCTGGGTCCCGTTGCCGCTGTGATCGGCATGCAGCTGAGCTACACGCTGGGCTCGCGTTCGCCCCTGCATTCACGGGAAGCTGCACGCTTCATGGAGGCGCTGTATGTGGACCGCGGCGATCCGGGCGTTCCGTTGCGCCGCTTCGCCCTTGAGTCGGGCTTCGATCCGGGCGCCGAGTGGAGCGCGGTGCTCATCGGCGGCACCGCGGATGTGGCCCCGGCGCGGCTGCGGGCCGTCGCCTGGCGGGCGCGGGTGGGCTTGCAGGGTGTCTTCGGCACCGTGCGGTTCATGGAGGAGGCAGGCCTGACCTCGCTGCTGCTCCAGAGGCGCGAGGAGCCGGCCGGCCTGCTGGCGACGGTCCGGGAGTTCTTCCGGGATGCCCCGGAGATTTCCGTCGTCGTGGCGGAATCCGGCAGCTTGGGGGAACTGCCGCTGACGCTCCAGCTCGCCCGCCGCCAGGTGGGACCGCCCGGTGTGCACCAAGCGCCGCCCGCCGACCTCGCCGGCATCGTGCAGGGCCTTCCCAGCCAGGGACTCGTGGCCATGTGCCGGCGGCTCCTCGCCCCGCTGACCGCAGACGGCGCCGGCGCCCTGCTGGAAACTCTCGAGGCGTACCTGCGGCACAGCGGGAGCGCCCCCAAAATCTGCGCCGAACTTTTCATTCACCGGAACACGCTCAGCTACCGCATGCGCAAGATCGAGGAGCTGCTGCAGCTGGACCTCGCCGACGGGGAAGTCCGCGCAACGTGCACCTTGGCCCTCGGCATTCTCGGGGCAGCCAACCGGACCGGCGCGGGCGCGGCCGGCTGACCTCGGCGCGGGGTCAGCCGGGGATGGTCTGCGCGCTGCTTTCCCGGATGCAGAGGGTCGGTTCGAGGAGGACGGGCTCGACCGTTTCACCGTCAAGCACACGCTTGAGCAGCCGCATCGCCGTCCTCCCGATGTCCAGCATGGGGGAGCGGACCGATGACAGCGGGATCGGGAGCTCGGCCGCGACGGAGGTGTCGTTGAAGCCCACCACCGCGACGTCGCGGCCGACGGTGAGCCCGTGGGAGCGCAGCGTGCCCATGGCGCCGATCGCGGCGAAGTCGTTGACCGCGAAGATCGCGGTGGGGCGGGGGAGCCCGCTGGCCAGGATGGTTTCGGTGGCCTCGTGTCCGCCGACGGTGTCGAACCTGGACCACACCACGGCCTTGGGCGAGATCGTGCCGCCCAGGGCTTTCCACCGGTCCACGAAGCCCCCGGTCCGGTCCACGGCCGTGCTGGCGTAGGGCTCGCCGGCAATGACGGCGACATCCCGGTGGCCGCTGCCCCACAAGTGGTCGGCCACGAGCCGGCCGCCGAGGACGTCGTCGCAGGTGGCCGACGGGTAGCCGGCGACCCGGCGGTTCATGAGCACGAAGGGAACCTTGCGGGCGCTGAGCTCGCGCAAATGGCTGCCGTCCAGGTGGGCGTCGCCGATGATCAAGCCATCCACCCTGCGTGCCAGCATGGTCTCCGCTTTCCGGCGCTGTTCCTCCGGATCGTCGCGGGAATTCATCACGAACGTGGAGTAGCCGAGCTCGGCTGCGGCTTCCTCAATGCCCTCGTACATGATGGCCAGGACCAAGTCGGAGAGCCGCGGGACGATGACGCCCATGAGGCGGGTCCGCCGGGTCCGAAGCCCGGCCGCCTGCGGGTTGGGTGAATAGCCGCGCTTCCGCGCCAGTTCGCGGACCCGTTCGGCGGTGGCCACCGAGGCGGCACCGCGGGCCACCTCGGAGCCCGAGTGCAGGATCCTGGACACGGTCGACGGGTGGATGCCCAGCTCGCTGGCTAGGTCTTTGAGTGTCACGGTGCGGCCGTCGGCCGAATTTTCCTTCATTGGTCCCCTGCCGCAGCTCGAGAAGGCGTCACACCAAGACTGCCGGATACGGCCGGGCATCTCCCGCCATAGGGCCCTTGACGTGTCACAGGTCACATCCTATAGTCATTTTTACCCCCAACCCAATCGTTTGGGTAGCCCGGCGGCCGGCGCCGACACCAGAAGTGTTTACGCCGACGAAACGCCGGACGGCAGTTGCACGAAACATCCCGAAGATACTTTCTACCCACATACCCAATCGATTGGGTGAGTGTCCGGCAACGGATGCAGAGCAACGGAGTACATATGACTGTCACAGATTCGAGCACCGCCTACGTGGTGCTGCTCGCCACGGGAGGGACGATCTCCTCCCGCGGTTCCGGGGCAGGTGGGGGCGCGGTTGCGTCCGACACCGGGGAGCAGGTGTTCGCCAGCATCGGCGGGCCGCCCGCCCACCCGGTCCGCGTGGTCGACGTCTTCCGGAAGGGGTCGTACCTGCTGACCGTGGATGACATGATCGCCATCTGCGCCCGGATCCGGGAGGCCCTTTCGGCCCCGGAGGTCCTCGGCGTCGTGGTCACCCACGGCACGGACACCATGGAGGAAACCGCCTACCTGGCGGCGCTGACCCATGATGATCCCCGCCCGGTAGTTTTCACCGGGGCGCAGCAGGCGGCCGATGCCCCGAATCCCGACGGCCCGGGAAACCTCGCCAGGGCGATCGCCGTCGCCGGCTCACCGGAGGCCCGCGGGAAAGGCGTGCTGCTGGCGTTCGCCGGCGCCATTTTTCCCGCGACCGGCGTGCGGAAATGCCACACCACCAAGCCCGAGGCCTTCGCCAACCCTGATTTTGGAACGATCGGCTCCGTCACCGAGTCCGGGGAGGTCAGCTTCTCGGCAACTCCCCAGCAGCACGCCGCGCTGCCGCTGCCCGGTGCCGGTGCCGGGCCGCGGGTGGATCTCGTCGCTGTCTACCCCGGCGCCGATGCCACCCAGTTCCGGAGTTCGGTACAGGCAGGTGCGGCCGGAATCGTGCTGCAGGGAACGGGGACCGGCAACGCCAACCACCCAATCTGCCAGGCGGTGGCCGAAGCGACGGCGGCGGGTGTCGTGGTGGTGACCAGTACCCGGGTGGAGGCCGGCGCCGTCGTTCCCGTCTACGGCGACGGCGGCGGCGAAGACCTGCGCGAGGCGGGCGCCATACCGTCCGGATGGCTCAGGCCGTCCCAGTCCCTGATCCTCCTGAGCGTGCTGCTCAGGCTGGACGCAGGGCCGGACCGCGTCGCAGAAACTTTCGCGCTCCGCGGCAAGGCCTCGGATCCGGACAGGCCCGCCGCCGGCAACCCAGAACACCAGAAACCAACAACAAGCGCAGTGAAAGGTTGAACCCATGACAAAGGACATCCAAGTGGCATTCGGCGTCGACGTGGACGCCGTGGCCGGCATGCTCGGCTCCTACGGCGGCGAAGACTCCCCGTGCGACATCTCCCGCGGCCTGTTCAGCGGCGAAGTCGGCGGCCCGCGCCTCATCCGACTTTTCGAAAAGTATGGTCTGCCCGCGACCTGGTTCGTGCCGGGCCATTCCATCGAGACTTTCCCGGAACTGACCCGGATGATCGTCGACGCCGGCCACGAGATCGGCGTGCACGGCTACTCGCACGAAAACCCCATCGCCATGACCCGGGAGCAGGAAACCGCCATCCTCGACCGCTCGATTGAACTTATCGAAAAGGTCTCCGGCCGCCGTCCCACCGGCTACGTCGCACCCTGGTGGGAGTTCTCCCCGGTCACGAACGAAATCCTGCTCGAGCGGGGGATCAAGTACGACCACTCCCTGATGCACCGCGACTTCGAGCCCTACTACGTCCGGGTTGGCGACAGCTGGAAGAAGATCGACTACACCAAGGACGCCCAGACCTGGATGGAACCGCTGGTCCGCGGAAAAGAAACGGACCTGGTCGAGATCCCGGCCAACTGGTACCTCGATGACCTGCCTCCCATGATGTTCATCAAAGCCTCCCCGAACTCGCACGGCTTCGTCAGCCCCCGCGATATCGAACAGATGTGGCGCGACCAGTTCGACTGGGTCTACCGGGAAATGGACCAGGCCGTCTTCACGATGACCATCCACCCCGACGTCTCGGGCCGCCCGCAGGTACTGCTCATGCTCGAACGCCTGATCGAGCACATCAACTCCCACGAGGGCGTCAGCTGGATGACCTTCGACCAGATCGCGGACTCGTTCCTCGCCCGCAGCCCCCGAAAGGAAAACCAGTCATGAGCATTCAGGAACCCGCCGTCGACCTGACCCGGCCGCGGCCGGACGAGAAGCGCCGCTTCCCGGTCTTCTCCAAGAAGAACACCAGCGTCGCTACTGTCCTGGCTTTGCTCGCCTGGACCATTGCCGTCTTCGACTACGGCCTGTTCGGGACGCTGCTGCCGGCCATGCAGGAGGAGTTTGGCTGGACCGCGCCCGAGGCCTACGCCATCAACACCTGGATCGCCGTGGGCACCGCCATTGTCTGCTTCGGGATCGGCCCCGTGATCGACCGTCTGGGCCGCCGCAAGGGCATGATGACGACCATTGGCGGCACCGCGGTGGTTTCGGGCCTGACCGCCCTGATCCCGACCGGCATTCCCTTCCTTAGCAACGGCCTCCTGGTCCTGATCCGGTCCTTCGGCGGCCTGGGCTTCTCGGAACAGGCGGTCAACGCGACCTACATGAACGAGGTCTACCAGGTGACCGAGGTCGCGGATAAGCGCAAGCGCCCCGGCTTCCACTACTCGTTCATCCAGGGCGGATGGCCGCTGGGCTTCCTGCTGGCCAGTGCCCTCGCGCTCGCTTTCCTGCCGTCCCTCGGGTGGCGGGCCTTGTACCTGATGGCCACCGTCCCGGCGGTAATCATTGTGTGGGTGATCGCCAAGAAGCTGAAGGAAACCCCCCAGTTCGAGCTGCACCACAAGCTGACCGAACTGGAGAAGAGCGGGGAGTCGGATGAGGCCCACGCCCTGGCCCGCGCCTACGGCGTCGAACACTCCTCCGCTGCTCCGTTGAAGCGGATCTGGGAACCGCACCTGCGGCGGAACACCATCGTCTTCTCCCTGGCCTGGATCGTGAACTTCTTCGGCATCACCATCTTCAGTGTCCTGGGCAGCTCGGTCCTGAAGAACGCCAAGGGCGTGGAACTCTCCGACGCCTTCTGGATGCTGATCGTGATCAACCTGCTGGCGTACTTCGGCTACGTCTTCCACGGCTGGCTCGGCGACAAGATCGGCCGCAAGCAGACCATCATCGGTGGCTGGATCCTGTCCGGCATTTCCTTCACCATCATGCTCAGCCCCCTCGCCACCAACGCCTTTACGATCATTGCCTCCTACGGCGCCGGCCTGTTCTTCCTGGTCGGCCCCTACGCCGCCATCCAGTACTTCATGGCGGAGTGCTACCCGGTCAGCTGCCGGGCCACCGGAACGGCGTTCATCGGGGCGATGAGCCAGCCGGGCACCATCATCGGCGGCGCCATCTTCACCGCGATCGCCGCCAGCAGCGGAACCGGCACCGCGGCCGTCTGGGTGGGTGCCGTGGGCACCCTGGTCTCCGGCCTTCTCATGATCGCGGCCAAGCCTCCGGCGGAGGCCCTCCTGGAGGACCACCCGCACGAGGTCCAGGCATGAGCCCGGATGCGGCGCAGGTGGCGGTCATCACCGGGGCGGCCAGCGGGATCGGCCGCGCGCTCGCGGTCCATTACGCCGGCCGCGGCGTCCATTCGGTGATCGGCACCTTCCCCGGCGATCCCCACGACCCGGAGGAAACGCTGCGCCAGGTCAAGGATGCGGGGGGCCAGGCGGTGATCCACGAAGTGGACGTCCGCAGCACGCCGTCCGTCGACGCGTTCGCCCAGCGAGCCGTCGACGAGTACGGCAGGCTCGACTACGCGGTTGCGAACGCCGGGATCCTGCGCAACTCGCCCCTGGGCGAGATGACCGACGACCGCTGGGAGGACATGCTCGACGTCGACCTCACCGGCGTCCTCCGCACCCTCCGGGCCGGGTCCACCAGAATGGCCGACGGCGGAGCGATGGTCGCGGTGTCCTCCATCGCCGGCGGGGTCTACGGCTGGGAGGAACACGCGCACTACGCGGCCGCCAAGGCCGGGGTGCTCGGGCTCGTCCGCAGCGTGGCCGCCGAGCTGGGGCCGCGCGGCATCCGTGCCAACGCGGTCATCCCCGGCCTGATCGAGACACCCCAGTCCCTGGACCCGGTGAACTCACTCGGCCCCGAGGGCCTGCAGCGGGCCGGGCGGGACATCCCGTGGGGGCGGGTCGGCCGTCCCGAGGAAGTCGCCAGCGTTATCGGCTTCCTGACTTCCGACGCCGCCGCCTACGTCACCGGTCAATCGCTGATCGTCGACGGCGGACTCACCATCAAGATGCGGGCCTGAACCTTCTGAAAGGACAGTATGCAGAACACTGACACGTCCCCGCACTCGACGGGCCGGGCCGTCGTCGTCACCGGCGGTGCCAGCGGCATCGGGAAGGCAATCGCCGAGGCTTTCACGGCGAACGGCGACACGGTTGCCGTCCTGGACCGGGACGGCGGATCCGGGAGGATCGCCGTCGACGTCTCGGACGAAGCGAGCGTGAAGGCCGCGTTTGCCGCCGCCCGCGCGCAGCTGGGCAGGATCGACATCCTGGTTAACAGTGCGGGGCTGCTGACCGAATCGCCGCTGGAAAACATGACCCTGGCCATGTGGAACGAAACCGTCTCCGTCGACCTCACCGGCGTCTTCCTGTGTTGCCGCGAGGTGGTGGGGGAGATGCGGGAACGGAAGTGGGGCCGCATTATCAACATCGCCTCCCAGTTGGCGATCAAAGGCGGGACCGGGCTCGCCCACTACAGTGCCGCCAAGGCCGGGGTGGTGGGTCTGACCAAGGCCCTGGCCCTGGAAGTGTCCGGCGACAATGTGCTGGTCAACAGCATCGCGCCCGGGCCGATTGAAACGCCGCTCGTGGAGGGCATCTCGGAGGACTGGAAGGCGGCTAAACGTGCCGAGCTTCCGCTGGGCCGCTTTGGCCTCCCCGCCGAAGTGGCCCCCACCGCGCTGCTGCTGGCCAGCGACCCGGGCGGCAACCTGTACGTGGGCCAGACGCTGGGGCCCAACTCCGGCGACGTCATGCCGTAGGGGAGGACGAACGTATGTGCGGAGCCTGCGGGCAGACCGTCGTGGCCGATCCCGTGCTGGGACCTGTGCGGACGATGCGCCAACACCTGATCGTCGCCCAGACGGTCAATGACCTCTGCCGGTCCTGGCCCGGTGCCCCGAAGGTGGCAGCCACCGGGGGAGGGTGGCTGGTGTCCAGGCCGACGGGGGCCATCGAGGCTGTCTCGACCGTCGAGGCACTGTGGACCGCGGTGCTCAGCGGCCGCGCGGGCGTGCCTCTGGCTGCCGCCGTCGGGCCCGCGGCCGCGGACGAAGACAGTCTCGCCTCGCGGGTGCTGGCACTCGGACGCCGCCTGTCCCGGGAACGGCCGGGCGGGGCGGTGTAGGGAAGGGCGTCAGGAATGCCCGGCGGCCGTCATCCGAACTTCGTCCACTGTCCCTCGGAGACCACCTCGACCGAGCCGTCCATGACTTTGATCGCTGTCTGCTCGTCGATGGCGTAGGCTGGGCCGCCGAGGTCGGCGGCCCAGCGCTCTGCGTGCTCCTGGGTGTTGGTCGGAAACGCGTCCAGGTGCGGGAAGATCGAAAAGTCCACCACTCCGAGGGTGCGGTCGTCCGCGGCGGAGGACCACTCGACGAAGGACTTCCCGATCCGCGGCGTCATCACCATGCTTCCGGCACTCACCCCCACCCACACCGTGTCGGGCAGTGTCGGCAGCAGGTCGGCCAGTCCGGATTCCCGCATCCAGTGGGCCAGGTACGTCGCGTCGCCGCCGTCGACCAGGAGCACGTCGGCCTCCCGGACCCAGGGCACCCAACGCTCCGACCCGATGCTCGGGAGCGCGGTGAGTTCAAGGACGCCGAGGGAGGCCCAGCCCAGGCCGGACAGGTGCGGGGAGCCGGGGCCGGCGGCCATGAGCCGCCGCACCGAGGCCGGCCCGCACATCGGGTGGCCCCACTGCGCGGTCGGAATAACCAGGGCGTGGCAGTGGCCGACCGGTTTCCCGAGCAGCTGCTCAAGCGCCGCATGGATGCTTGGGTTCGTCACGCCGCCGGACGTTAGCAAAAGTTTCAAACATGCCCCCGAAGATCGCGCGCGGATACCGGATGCACTCTGGGGGGACCGGGCCTGAAGCATGGAACCCCCTGCGCGCACAGCGATGCAGTTCACTCTAGATGCGCCGTAAGGAATGCGCACCTGGCGCCGTCCTACTGATGACGGCGCTTCAGGGCGCCTTCCCTGGCGCAGCTGGCGGATGATTCCGGGCGGGCGGCATCCGGCCGGTTTTTTACGTGCCCGACGGCGCAGGCGGCACGGCGGAGAGGTGCTCGTGGACGGCGAGGACCTGGCCCTCCGCCGTGCGGGTGAAGACGATCGTTTCCCGTTCGTCGCTGACCGCCGTCGACCCGCTTGAGTCCGTTTGCACCGTGGTGAGAACCCGGTGCGTGAACACGGCCGTGCTGCCCAGCAGCTGGATGTCCTGCTCGCTGCTTTGGCAATCGAGCACCTTCCACCCGGCAGCGGTCCAGCCGTCCCACAGCCGCCGGTACTCCTCCCGCGAACCGAGCCTGTCCGGTTCCGGATGGAAGATAAAGGTCGCTGCCGGACTGAAACACGCGAAATAGCCCTCGGTATCCGTGGTGGCAAACGCGGCAACCAGCCGGGCTGCCGCGGTTTCGACGTCCTCCCTGGCCAGCCCGTGCGGGGCCGGGACGGCGTCCGCCTTCGCACGCAACTCGGGGAGCGTGGCGCGCGCCATCGCCCGGATGGGGGCGCCATCGGCGCCCGGAATGCTGAGGGGAAAGAGAAAGACTTCCACGGCGGCGCCGGCGGCGACGGCCTGTGCGACCCGGTCTAGCCCGCTCAGGTTCTCCACGATGGCGCAGCTGTTGCCGGCCAGGACGTGGTGTGCCGGAAACGCTCCGTGTTCGGCCTCCTCCGCTTCCGCGGCCGCGCCCGTGCTCCTGTCCACGCTGAGGGCATCCAGCCCCACCGTGCGGTATCCACGGTCGACGATGAGCCGGGCAGCCTCGGCGTCGAGGAACGGGTGGTTGAGGTACTCCGGGGATTCCCAGTGTTCGGCGTACCCGGTGTGGAGCAGCAGGATGCGGTCCGGCCCGCCGTTCCGGTCGGACGCCGGGCGGAGGCCGGCCAGGTGCCCTGCGGTAATCGTGCCTCCCGGCCCGGCGGCGCGGACATCCACCAGCTCTGCCGGACCGCTGAATCGTGCCGGCGGCAATTGGTCCAGCCGCTCCCAGTCATCGTTGACGTGGAAGGGGGCGTCCACGTGGGTTCCCGAATGGGACCCGATCGAAAGCGACAGCACGTTCGCGCCGGCGTCGGACACCGTCAGGGCCGGGGCGATGCGGACGGAGGGGTCGCCGGGGTAGACGGGCATGCCCGATCGGAGCGGGACGCTGAGGTCCAACCAGGTCACGGCTGGGCCACCAGCTCAGCCTGCTCCTGCTCCGCACTCCCGGGGCCGGCCGTCGCGGGGACCGTGTTCCCGGCGCTGTCCTTCAGCGGGGCAACCGGAGTCTCGCGGCTCGGGACCCAGCGCGGGCCGGCCGCAGGGAACACGGCGCGGGGCTCGGGGAACAGCCACAACAGCCCGATATAGAGCACGGCGGCGAGGACGAGGGAGGCGGGGAGGCTGATGTCTACGCCGCCCGCCAGATTGCCGAGCGGTCCCTGGAACTGGCCGGGCATGTTGACCAGGCTCAGGCCGGCCGCGGCACTGACCAGCCAGGACAGCATGCCGCGCAGGTTCCAGCCGTGGTTGAACCAGTAGCGGCCGCCGGTCTGGCGCCGGTTGAAGACCTGTAGGGCATCGGCGTCGTACCAGCCGCGGCGGGTAATGAAGCCGATGATCATCACCACCATCCACGGCGCGGTGCAGGTGACGATCAGGGTGGCAAAGGTGGAGATGCTTTGCACGAGGTTGAAGGCGAAGCGGCCGATGAAGATGAAGGCGATGGCCAGCAGTCCGATGAACACCGTCGCCTGGACGCGGTTGAAGCGGGGGAAGACGCTGCTGAAGTCCAGGCCGGTTCCATACAGGGAGGAGGCGCCTGTGGACATGCCGCCAATCAGGGCGATGGCGCACAGCGGGATGAAGTACCACGCCGGCGAGACAGCGAGGAGGCCGCCGACGTAGTTGGGGGCCGCCGGGTCCATGAACTCCGGCGCCTTGGTGGCGATGATCGATGCCGTGGCAAGCCCGAATACGAACGGCACGAGCGTGGCCACCTGGGCGAGGAACGCGGCGCCGATGACCTTCCGCTTCGGCGTGGCGGTGGGAATGTAGCGGGCCCAGTCGCCCAGGAAGGCGCCGAAGGAGATGGGGTTGGACATGACGATCAGCGCCGCCCCGATGAAGGCGGGGATGAAGCCCTCGACACCCAGACCGTCCAGGCCGGTGCCGAAGGCTCCGGCGAAGTTGAGGTCGAGGTCGCCGCCAAAGGCAATGAACCCGACGACGAACAACAAGGTGGCGGCGACGACGGCGATCTTGTTGACCAGGAGCATGAACCGGAATCCGTAAATGCAGACCACCAGAACCAGCGCTCCGAAGAGGCCGTACGCCACGGCGAACGAGCCCATGTCCTGGGGGACGCCGACGAGCCGGTTCAAGCCTCCCACCAGCGCGTCCCCGGAACTCCACACGGAAATGGAGAAGAATGCGGTCGCCGTCAGCAGGGAGAGAAACGATCCGACGATCCGGCCGTGCACACCCAGGTGCGCCGACGAGGACACCGCATTGTTGGTGCCGTTGGTGGGGCCGAACACGGCCATGGGGGCCAGCAGGAGCGCGCCGATCACGAGCCCCGTCAGCGTCGCGGCCAGGCCCTGCCAGAAGGAGAGCCCGAAGAGGATCGGAAAGGCGCCCAGGAACGCCGTGGCGAACGTGTTGGCGCCGCCGAAGGAGACGCGGAACAGGTCAAAGGCGCTGGCGTTCCGGTCCTTCTCCGGAATCTGCTCGATCCCGTAGGTCTCCACCTGCGTCACCTTGCCGCCGGCCGTTTCACCGGCGTACGCCGCCCGCTGGGTCTTTGCCACGATTGTCTCCATCCGAAAAATAGTTGCTTAATAAGCATCACAAGTTGTTTCGAAGGCTACATTGTGAAGAGGCTCACAGCAAGCAGGGCAGGTGGTGGCCGGGCCGGGACTGGGCCGGGGTGTCTGCAGGCGGGAGGGTGCCTCGCGAAGCGCGGGTCTCACGCCCCGTTGTCTGGGCCTTACCGAGTTTTAGCGCTGCTCGGCCGGTGGCGCCCCCACCGAGCCTCGACGGATCAGTTCGGCCGTGAATACGGGCGGGGTGGCGGACGGGTCGCGGCCTTCGATCTGACGGATCAGCGCCTCCGCGGCGGCTGCGCCCATGTCGTACACGGGCTGGGCAATTACCGTCAGTGGCGGTGAGGTGAGGCGGGTCCAGGCGAAGTCGTCGTACATCAGGAAGGACACGTCCGCCGGGATCGACAGGCCAAGTTCCTGGATGGCCTCCACGACCCCCAGCCCGATCAGGCCGTCCGAGGCGATGATCGCCGTCGCCGGATCCGGACGCTGCAACAGCTCTCGGGTAATTTTCCCGATGGACCTGCTGTCCCCGGCGTTCAGGCGGATCAGGTCGTCCGGCAGTACCAGCCCGGCCTCGTCGAAGGCCCGTTTCATGCCATCGCGCCTGTCGGAGATCTGCGACGAGTCCAGCTCCATGCCGTCCCGGTATGTCACCTCGGTGCGCAGGGTGGAGATGAAGGCAATTCTGCGGTGGCCGGCGTCGATCAAGTACCGCGTAGACGCGTAGGAGATTTCCTCCATGTCGACGGCGACCGTAGGAACCTCGAGACCCGGCGCCTTGCGGTCTAGCAGCACCAGCGGCCGGCCGGCGTCGTGCACCCGCCGCAGGTGCTGCGTTTCCACCGAGGATGCCGGGGCCACGATGAGGCCGTCCACTCTTTTGTCAAGAAGAACCCCCACGGCGTCGACTTCAGCCGCGTTGTCCTCGTCGGTGTTTATGAGGATGACGTTGAAACCGCCGCGTTTTGCGGTGTCCGTGATGCCGCGGGTGGCGAGGCCGAAGTGGGGGTTC
Source organism: Arthrobacter sp. Hor0625 (assembly GCF_052567525.1). Taxonomy (NCBI): domain Bacteria; kingdom Bacillati; phylum Actinomycetota; class Actinomycetes; order Micrococcales; family Micrococcaceae; genus Arthrobacter; species Arthrobacter sp. Hor0625. The sequence continues at coordinate 1,725,079 of NZ_CP199586.1, forward strand.
TCGATGTCGCCCACCACAACCCCTATGGTGTTGGATTTTCCGGTGTTCATGCTGCGGGCAAGTTCGTTGGGCCGGTAGTCCAGTTCCTCGGCGGCGGCAAGCACGCGTTCGCGCACGTCGTCGCTTACGGCACCGTAGTTTCCCAGGGCACGGGCGGCCTGGGCCTTGGAGACCTGGGCGGCGCGGGCGACGTCGGCGACGGTGACATCGCGTCGTCGGGAGGCATCACTCTTCATTACGGCCTTTCGTAGCGGACTCTTGACGCCCCATGTGGCTTCGATTACATTTCTAGCAATCGATGTGAGTCCGGTCTCAATCTTATGGACTGAGACCGGACTCAGCAAGGCCCGCATCGACAGTTCCGCACCGCGGAACTCCCTGCCTGCCTACCCCGCTCACTCCACGATTGGAAAACGCTGTGAATACAGGAAAGAAGCTGCGCCCCGGGGCGCTCGTTGCCGCCGCAGTCGCCGCGGTGCTGGCGCTGTCCGGCTGCGGCGGCGCCTCCTCCGCCTCGTCCTCACCGGCGGACAACCCCTACGGACTCATCGAACCCGGCACCATCCGGGTCGCCAGCCTCGGCGACTCCAAGCCGTACACGTTCACGGATGCCCAGGGGAACTTCACCGGCTTCGACGTTGAACTCTTCAAGGACGTTGCCCACCGCGCCGGTATCGACAAAGTCGTCTTTACCGGGCAGGACTTCTCCGGCCTGCTCGCCGCGGTGTCGAACGGCCAGTTCGACGCCGGCGTCGCGGCGATCGGCATTACGGACAAGCGCAAGCAGACTGTCGACTTCTCTGATGGCTACCTGGCCGGCTACCTCACGGTCATCACCAAGAAATCGTCCGGCATCACCGGTGCCGATGCGCTGGGCGGCAAGCGTCTGGGGGTCGTGCAGGGAACCCTGCAGGAGGCCTATGCGGTAAAGAACTTCACCTCCACGGATCTCGTGCGGTTCCCGGACAACAACACCGCCATCTCGGCCGTCAACAGCGGGTCCGTCGATGCGCACTTCCTCGACTACGAGGCGGCGAAGGCGTACGTCGAAAAGTACGGACTGGTCAGCGCCGCGGACATCCCGTCCTTCGATGCTCCGGCCGGCTTCGCCGTCGCCAAGGGCAAGACTGCATTCAAGGACGCGCTGAACAAGGGGTTGGCCGCAGCCATGGAGGACGGCACCTGGAAGAAGCTCTACCAGAAGTGGTTCCCGGGCTCCCCGATGCCCGAGCAGTACCTGCCCAAGGCTGAGCAGACTTCCAGCCCTGCACCCAGCCCGACGGCCAGCAAGTAGGGCCGACGACGCTACGTATCACCGCCGGCAGCCGTTTCCCGCTGCCACCTGAACGGGCGGGCCGCACAGCGCGGCCCGCCCGGGACCCACAAGCTACCTACGTCTGAGAGCAACCATGGACTGGTTAAGCACCATTACCCGCACCTTCCTCGACTTCGGCGCGATGGCCGAAGTCCTGCCCCAGCTTCTGGGAGTCGGCCTCCTTAACACCCTGATCATCTCCGTCGCGGCGACCATCATTGGAGTCGCACTCGGCATGATCGTCGCCGTCATGGGGATTTCCCCTTCCGCATGGCTCCGTGTTCCCGCCCGCATCTACACCGACTTGTTCCGTGGGCTTCCGGCCATCCTGACCATCCTGCTGATCGGCCAGGGCTTCGCCCGCTTCAGCCAGTCGATCTTCGGCCCCTCGCCCTACCCGCTGGGCATCATCGCCCTCAGCCTGATCGCCAGTGCCTACATCGGCGAGATCTTCCGCGCCGGCATCCAGAGCGTCGACAAGGGCCAAGGCGAGGCCTGCCGCGCGCTGGGCATGAGCTACGCCAAATCCATGGCCCTTGTGGTGGTTCCGCAGGGCGTCCGCAGGGTCCTGCCGGCGCTGGTCAACCAGTTCATTGCGATCGTCAAAGACTCCTCCCTGGTGTACTTCCTGGGCATGCTGGTCTCCGAACGCGAGTTGTTCCGGGTCGGGCAGGATGCAGCCGTCCTGACCGGCAACCTCTCGCCGCTAGTCCTCGCCGGGATCTTTTACCTGGTGATAACCGTGCCTTTGACCCATCTGGTCAACTACTTCGACAACCGCTTCCGGACCGGCCGACGCCGTTCAGCCGCACCCAGCAGCGGCCTGAAGGAAGTAAAAGAACTCGACGCGGCCTCACCGCTGACCACCGGGAGCAACACATGAGCCTCGCAAACAACACCACCCGCATCGCCGCCTCGGACGCAGAGACGTTCCACGGTTCCAGCCTGGAGCTGCAGAACCTCACCATGGCCTACGGCGACGTCGAGGTGCTTCGCAACGTCAGCCTTAAAGTCGCCCCCGGCACCACGACCTGCATCATCGGACCCTCCGGCTCGGGCAAGTCCACCCTGCTGCGCGGGGTCAACCGGCTGCACGAACCCCGGAGCGGTGACGTGTTGCTGGCCGGTGAGAGTGCCCTGCAAGTCAAACCGGATCTCCTGCGCGCCCGTATCGGTATGGTCTTCCAGCACTTCAATCTCTTCCCGGACCATACGGCGCTCGAGAACGTTGCCCTAGCCCTCTGGAGTGTCAAGGGGATGTCGAAGAGCGAGGCGAAGGAACGCGCCCGCCGCCGGCTGGCCGAGGTCGGCCTGGCCGAACGCGCTGACCACCGCCCCCGCGACCTCTCCGGCGGGCAACAGCAGCGCGTCGCAATCGCACGGGCCCTGGCTATGGAACCCGAGGTCATGCTCTTCGACGAGGCCACCAGCGCCTTGGACCCGGAACTGGTCAAGGGCGTCCTGACACTGATGGCGGGGTTGGGCCGCCGCGGCATGACCATGCTGGTGGTGACCCACGAGATGGGCTTCGCCCGGAAAGTCGCGGACCAGGTCGTCTTCATGGACGAGGGCGAGGTTGTCGAGGCCGGTACCCCGGCCCAGCTTTTCGACGACCCCCAGAGCGAGCGGCTCCAGCGGTTCCTCTCGGAGGTGCTCTAATGGGCCGACGCCCAGCTGCGACCATCCGCACCGCGGTCGTAGGCTTCGGAGTATCGGGGAAGGTTTTCCACACGCCGCTAATCGCCGCCGATCCGGCCTACTCGCTCGACGCGATCGTCACGGCCGACCCGGCCCGCGCCGCCGAGGCGGCAAAGCTTTATCCGAGGGCCCGGGTACTGCCGACACCGGAGGCGCTGTTCGCCGCCGCCGACACGCTCGACCTCGTGGTGCTCGGCACGCCGCCGGGAACCCACGCGGACCTTGCCTCTGCGGCGATCGCCCGCGGCCTCCACGTGGTGGTCGACAAACCGTTCGTTTCGGCGTCGGCCCAAGGTGAGGCACTCATTAGCCTGGCATCCGACGCCGGCGTGAAGCTGACGGTTTTCCAGAACCGGCGGTGGGATGCCGACTTCCTGACCCTGCAGGATCTGGTGCGGGATGGTGCGCTCGGCGAGGTCCGCAGCTTCGAATCCCGCTTTGAATGGTGGCGGCCGGAAGGTTTTGGCAACTGGCGGGACACCGCCAGGGTTTCCGACGGTGGTGGCATCCTCAATGACCTTGGCGCCCATCTGATCGACCAAGCCATCCGGCTGTTCGGTCCCGTGGCGGAGAGCTACGGTGAAACGGCGAACCACGGCAACCCGGAAGGCGCGGACACCGAGGCGTTCGTCAGCCTGTGGCACGAATCCGGGGTCAGGTCACGGCTGTGGATGAACGGGATGGCACCGCAAGCGGGTCCACGCTTCCACGTCCTCGGGTCAAAGGCCGGCTACACCAAATGGGGTCTGGACAGTCAGGAACCGGCCCTGGCAGCCGGCATGGCGCCGACCGATCCCGCCTATGGCGTGGAACCCCCGGAGATCTGGGGCCGGCTCGGTGTCGACGGAGCGACGCAGCCCGTCCCAGCCCGGGCCGGCGCCTATCCCGGGTTCTACCGCCAGCTGGCTGCGGCCTTGCACGGCGATGGCCCGCTTCCGGTTGCACCGGAAGAGGCACTCGACGTCCTGAAAGTCATCGAAAGCGTCCGCGCCTACGCCTGAGCGCGCCTCCGCCGCGCACCCGAAAGCTCCCGGCGTCGGCCCGGCAACCGCCGCGGCTCCGCGCGCCCACAGCATTCCCCACCCAATGAAAGGCAGACCCATGTCCACCTCGCCCGCATCCAAGCGCGTCGCCGTCATCGGCGGCGGCATCCTCGGCGTCTCCACCGCCGTCCACCTGCTCCGCGAAGGCGCCTCCGTAGTGCTGCTGAGCGAACAAGGCCTGGCCAGCGGGGCTACCGGCCGCTCGCTGTCCTGGTTGAACTCCGCCGGCGAACGTTCCACTCCCTACCACCAGCTGCGCGTCGCCGGCGTGGACCGCTACCGCACACTTTTCGCCGCGGATCCGGGCCGGGACTGGCTGCAGTTCGGCGGCGGGCTTATGTGGCACGCCGAAGGAGAGCAAATCGCCACGGAAACCAGGCACGAGTACGAGACCGCCATCGGGTACGACTCCAAGCTTCTGGCCCCGGAACAGATTTCCGCTGCAGTCCCCGGCGTCGAAGCCGCCGCGGTGACGGACAGCGCCATCTTCAACCCCGGTGAGGGCTGGGTGAGCCTGCCCGATCTCGTGGAGTTCCTGATGGACGAGTTCCACGAGCGGGGCGGGGAGCTGGTCCTCAACGCCGGCAAGGTGTCGGTCACGGTCGACGGCGGCCGGGCATCGGGTGTCGAAACGGCGGCCGGCCAAACCTATCCCGCCGACGCTGTCCTGGTCGCCTGCGGGGCTGCAACTCCCGCCGTCGTCGCACCCTTGGGCGTCGAGATCCCCAACGGCTCTCCGGTTTCCATGCTGGTGCTGACCAAGCCCGTGGAACACGAGCTGAAGGCGGTGCTCAACACGCCGCGGGCCGCGGTTCGCCCGAATCCGGGGCATGCGTTGGCGCTTGATCACGACTGGTACGAAGAACACATCATCGAACACTCCGACGGTACCTTCAGCATCCCGGAAGATGTTGTGCAGGAGCTCGCCGACGAGGCAGCCAAGTTGATTGCCGGCCACCCGGAACTTAAACCGGCCTCCTGGAAAATCGGCTACAAGCCGATCCCGGGGGACGGCGAACCGGTCCTGGGCGAACTAGGGCAGGTGCCTGGTTGCTTCGTGGCATTCACCCACTCGGGGGCCACGCTTGGGCTCATCGCAGGTGAACTGCTGGCGGGAGAGATTGCCACAGGTCGGAAGCACCCGATGCTGGCCACTTTCCGGCCCGGGCGCTTCTCCTGACCTTCGAGAAGTGCAGACGCGACGACGACGGCGGGAGCCCCCGCCGTCGTCGTAGTTGTTTGCGGTCTTTGCTTGGAAGGTCTCAGGCGGAGGCCGGAACCAGACAGGCCGCGGCGTTCAGACGTCGATCGTGACGACGGCGCGTTGCCCTGAAGCGTCCCCCCGCGCGCCGGTTTCTGAACTGACGGCCCGTGAGACGCAGCAGCACATCTTCGCGGCAGAGTGCTGCTGGCGCTCGCTGTAGAACACATCACGGTGGTCCACGGCACCCTGCAGTCCCAGCAGCCGCACCTCGCAGAGTCCGCATTCGCCCTTGCGGCAATCGAACATCATGTCGACGCCCGCGCCCTCGAGGGCTTCCAGCATGGACTCACCGGGGCCGACGGTCGTCTCCACACCCAGCCGCGGAACGCGGACGACGAATTCTTCCGGGTCGAACCAACCGCTGTTTCCGAAGGTCTCATACCTCAGGTTCGGGATGCTCAGCCCGCGGGTGTCCCAGCCGCGCTTCACCGCGTCCATCAGCCGGATGGGTCCGCACATGTAGAGCTCGGTCTCCGGATCCACCCCGGCCAACAACTCATCGACTTTGAGTGCAGTGCCCTCGTCATCCACGTGCACCCGGAGTGAGTCGCCGTGGAGCGCTTCCAGCTGGGTCAGGTAGGCCATGGCCGCACGGCTGCGGCCGGCATAGACAAGGGTGTAGTCCGCCTTGATGTTCCGCAGCACCCGGGCCATGTTGACCAGTGCGGTGATCCCGATGCCCCCGGCCAGGAGCACGTAGCGCGGAGCGCCCACCCGGAGCGGGAAATTCTGGAGAGGCTGGGTGATCTCCACCTGATCCCCGACCTCCAACCCCTGCATGAAAACCGAACCGCCACGGGACTGCGGCGCCCGGAAGACGCTGATGGCCACGCGCACGCCGTCCTCGCTGGAATCCACCACTGAGTAAGAGCGCTTATGGCGTTCCCCGTTGATCGTGACCATGACGTCGATGTGCGACCCGGGCTCCGCCTTCTTCGGCAGGGATTGGGATAGGACCAGCCGCCGGGTTTCCGCGGTGACGGACTCCGCCTCGACGACGGTTCCGGTCTGCCAGACTTCTATGTTGGTTGCTGCCATGACTTTCTTCTAACTTCTCGCTGGGCTGGGCTGGGTGGGTCTGGGCTCGGTCAGGCCGTGGGGATGAGCCGGCCTTCTGCGGCGAGCTGGCGCTCGATCAGCCTCCGGACCCACATGCCGCCGGCGTCGATGTTGAGGTTGTAGAACTCGTAGTCCGGGTTGGCATCGATCGCCTCCTGCTGGGCCTTGAGCATGGCCTCGTCCTCGCCGAAGACGCCGTGAACGCCGTCGCGCAGTTGGGTGGTGATCAGCTGGCTGTCCAGCCGGTAGTTGCGCATGAAGGCCCAGAAGTAGTGGCAGGTCTTGGCCGTTTCGGGGGAGATGGTGTTCATGACGAAGCCGTTGACACCCTGGCTGCGGTCACCCTCAGGCGCTCCGGTTCCGGCTTTCGCGACGCCGACGTCAATGTTGATGGTCGACGGCGACTGGAAGGTGATGATCTGCCAGCGGTCCACTTTGCCTTCGAAGCCCGGGAATTTGTCGCGCATGTTCTTGAGCCAGAACGGAGGCGCGTCGATGTCGAGCATCCAACGGGACACAGTGACGGTGTTGCCCTCCTGGGTCACCTTGAAATCGGACTCGCTCAGTTCGTCCTGCCCAATGGAGGAAGAGTGGACGAACTCCTCGTGGGTAAGGTCCATCAGGTTGTCCAGCACCAGTTGGAAGTTGCACGGGGCGAAAATGGTCTCGCCGTCGCCAGCCCATTCCTCCGAGCTCATCTGGTGCATGTCCGGGACCAGGGTGGGGTCCGCCCGGGTCGGATCGCCCAGCCAGACCCAGACGTACCGGTACCGTTCGATCACCGGGAATGACGGCACTGTGGCGCTCGGATTGATGGTTTCCTGCGCCGGCATGGAGACGCAGCGGCCGGCGGAGTTGTAAACGATGCCGTGATACGGGCACTGGATCTCGTCTTTGGCGAGAGTCTTGCCCATGGAGAGCGGTGCCAGCCGGTGCCAGCATGCGTCCGCCAGTGCCACGGCCTTCCCGTCCTCCGTGCGGTACAGGGCAAGCGGGCGGTCCGCGATCCGCCGAGACATCGGCTTCCGGGTCACCTCGTGGTCCCAGGCGGCCACGTACCAGGCATCCAGCGGGTATCCGAGCACCTTATTGGTGGTCGAACTAACGGACTGCATCAGCGCGGTCATGTCATTCCTTCGTTATATCTATCTACATAGGTAGTGGTCTGCGTCACAGCATAACTATGTTCATAGATAGTGACAAGGGTGAAACGCCGACGGCGGCCGTGGCGGGGCACGGAAAAGGCCCGGAAGCCCCGCGGCTTCCGGGCCTTGCGCCGGTCAGGATTCCAGTTTGTCGATCAGCTCCAAGCCGCGCCGGGCCCACTGAATCTCGGCGTTGGCGCGCTCGATCATGCCCTCGTAGGTGAAAATCTTGTAGCCCGCGATCTTGGCTCTCTCTGCTTCTGGGGCCGCCTCCAGGCGGGCTGCCAAAATCGGATTACTCCGGTCCTGCAGCGCGGAAATCATCTCCTGCCATTGCTGCGCCCGCGAGGAGTGGTGTGCGATATGGGCCTGCATTTGCGCGCGCGCGGCCTCCGGGTCGGCCCACTCCAGGTAGGCCGCCTTGAGGTGGATCGGATCGCGCTCGCGGGTGTAGTCAAGGGTGGTGTTGATCCAGGCCCGAAACGCCTCAACGCCCTCCGGGGTGATGTGGTAGCGCTTCTTCTTGCCCTTCTTCCCCCAGGCCTCCTCGACTCCGCGCAGCAGCCCGTCTTTTTCCATTCGGCGGAGTTCGGGGTAGATCTGCGAGTCCGGAGCGTGCCAGACGTAGCCGACGGATTGTTCGAACTGCTTGAAGACGTCGTAGCCGGTCAGGGGCTGCGATGTCAGCAGGGCAAGCAGGGCGTAGCGCAGGCTCATTTGCTACCGGTCCTTTCCCGGGTCCCGTCCGTCGCATCGCAACATGAGGGCCTGGCTTCATCAAAATCTCTTGTCAACTAACTATGTTCATAGTTAGGCTGTGTCTCACGCCACATCTAGCTATCAGTATAGATAGTTGTCCGGCTGCCGGGCGCTCGACGACGAGCCCCCGAGAAACGGGCTTCTGGCCCCGAACGGCGCACGCACCCGCCGCTCTGCACGCAATTTTGTACCCGCCCGGACTGTCCGCGGCCTCCAGAAAGTAGTCTCATGCAACTGCAAGAACGCATCGACGCGTCCCGCATGTCCTTGTACCAATGGTTGATCGTTGGACTGTGCATCATCCTTAACGCCCTCGACGGCTTCGATGTCTTGGCCATGGCCTTCACGGCCAACAGTGTGACCCGCGAGTTCGGCCTCAGCGGGGCAGAGCTGGGGGTCTTGTTGAGCGCCGGCCTGGTCGGCATGGCCATCGGCTCGCTGGGCCTGGCGCCCTTCGCCGATGTCATCGGCCGGCGGCCCATGGTCCTGGTCTCGGTGGGCCTCGCGACCGCCGGGATGCTGCTCGCTTCCCTGGCCCATTCGGCGGTAGAGCTGGGTATCTGGCGCGTCGTGACGGGCCTGGGCATCGGCGGCATCCTGGCCTGCACCAACGTTATTGCCAGCGAGTACTCATCCAAGCGCTGGCGCGGGCTGGCCATCAGCATCTACACGGCCGGCTACGGCATCGGCGCGACGCTGGGCGGTGCCGCCGCGGTGTCTCTCCAAGCAAACTTCGGCTGGCGCTCGGTCTTCGTGTTCGGCGGCATCTGCACCGGCGTCGTCCTGGTCCTGCTGGCCGTCCTGTTGCCGGAGTCGGTGGACTTCCTGACCAGCCGTCGTCCGCGCAACGTCCTCGAGCGCCTCAACAAGATCGCCGGCAAAATCGGCCAGCCCGAGGTGACAGAGCTCCCCGCACCCGCCCCGGTGGCGCAGCGCAGGAACAAGCTCTCCGAACTCTTTACCGCCGGCAACCGCCGCTCCACCTGGCTCGTCTGGCTGGCCTTCTTCGCCACCATGTTCGGGTTCTACTTCGTGAACAGCTGGACGCCGCGGCTGCTCGTCACGGCTGGCATGACCGAGAGCCAGGGCATCATCGGTGGCCTCATGCTCACCCTCGGTGGCACCTTCGGTTCCCTCCTCTACGGCCTGCTCACCATCCGCTGGGACAGTCGCAGGGTGATGATCGCGTTCGCCGTTCTCTCCGCCGCCACCATGGTGATGTTCATTTCCACCGCGGGCATCCTCGCCCTGGCCTTCGTCGCGGGCGGTGTCGTCGGCATGCTGATCAACGGCTGCATCGCCGGCATGTACACCATCACTCCCGTCCTGTACGGCGCATCCGTCCGGAGCACCGGCGTCGGCTGGGCGATCGGAATCGGCCGCGTCGGTGCCATCGTCGCTCCGCTCATCACCGGCGCCTTGCTGGACGCGCACTGGACGGCCTCCATGCTTTACATGGGCGTTGGTGTCGTGGTTCTTGTGGCGGGCGGCGCCGTTGCGGCGATGCGCCCGGCGCGGCAGGAGCACGCCGCGCGTGACGCCGCCGCGGAGGACGTCCCACTGTCGGTCTGACGGGATCGAGGATTCCGGATAACAGAAACGCCACCCTGGCATTGCCTGGGTGGCGTTTCTGTGCGGCCTGAAAGATTTAGGCGGAGGCCGTATCCAGGTTGGCCGCGCCGTTCAGGCTCAGGGTGAAGGTGTTCGGGCCGCTGGCGTGGACCGCGATGTTGGACTTCGCGGTGTTGTGCCGGACCGAGAGGTCGTGGACCAGGGCGTCCAGTTCGTGGTGCATCGTGGCGCGGTCCACGAGCTTGTGGGTGACAGTGTGGCTGGCAGTTTCAAACGTCATTGTTTAGTGCTTCCATTTCTGAATCCGGATGTCCGGCTGCCGCACCGATGCGGAGCCGCCGTGGCCAAACCAGGAACGCCTGCGGCCGTGGGTAGCTCTGCGAGCTCACCGGTTTGGCCTCATTGCGTCCACCAGGATGGTGCCCTTCGGTGGAGTCCCGGCGGTTTGCACCGGTCCCAGCTTCGGGCGTCGCCGGCCGGGGCGCTGTCCCGGCCTGCCTTTTCATGATGCACACCCGGCGCGCGGCGGCTCAAGCCAGATGGCGAATATTGCAGGTGAGACTCATCACAGCAGGCGTGTAGTGTCTTAGTGCACCGGAAGTGCATTATGATGCACTCATGGACGACAACGCAGCGAACCTGGCGACCGCAATCGGCGCCCGGGTCAGGCAAGAGCGACTGGCACGGGCCTGGACCCTCGACCAGCTCGCGGCCGCTGCCGCCGTCAGCCGCCGGATGGTGATCAATGTTGAGCAGGGCACCACCAACCCCAGTGTCGGGACCCTGCTCCGGATCAGCGACGCCCTGGGCGTAGGGCTGCCGGCCCTGGTCGAGTCGCCCCAGCCCAGGCCGCTGAAGGTGACCCGGGCCGGCGAAGGGGCAGCCCTGTGGACCGGCGGGTCCGGTGGCCGCGGAGTGCTGGTGGCCGGCACCGAGCCGCCGGACGTGGTGGAGCTCGGGGACTGGACCCTGGAGCCGGGAGAGCAGCACAGCAGCGAGCCCCACGCCCCAGGTACCCAGGAGCTCCTGCAGGTCCAGACCGGCGAGGTCACCGTCGTGGCCGCGGGCCAGACCGTGCTCCTGCGCGAAGGCGACGCCGTAGCCTTCGCCGGCGACGCGGCCCACTCCTACGCCAACCACTGCAGCGAACCGGCCAGGTTCTCCCTGGCCGTCTTCGAACCGGGCGTGGGCTCGGGCCGCCGGAAGGAGGCAGCGGATGCGTAGCCCAGGCAGCGCCGCCGTCCCAGTCCCGCCCTGGGGGCTGGCTGTCGCGGCGATGCTCTCGGTCCAGCTGGGATCCGCCCTGTCGCTGGACCTGATCTCCGCCGTCGGCCCCGCCGGCACCGCGTGGCTGCGGCTCAGCCTGGGCGCCCTGATCCTGCTGGCGGTGGTCCGGCCTCCGCTGCGTTCGGTCCGTCGGCGGGACGTGCCGACGCTGCTGGCGCTCGGCGTCGCGACCGGGCTCATGTCGATCGCGTTCCTGGCCGCCATCGAACATATCCCGCTCGGGACCGCCGTCGCCATCGAGTTCCTGGGCCCCCTGACCGTCGCCGGCGTCCGCAGCCACAGCCGGCGGGCCCTCATCTGGCCGGCCGTGGCCTTCGCCGGGGTCGTCCTGCTGACCCAGCCCTGGAGCGTCGGCTTCGATCCGGTCGGGACGGGCTTCGCCGTGCTCGCCGCCGTCGCCTGGGGAACCTATATTGTGCTCACCCAGCGGATCGGGGACCGCTTCACCGGCATCGGTACCCTCTCCCTCACCGTCCCGGTGGCGGCGGTGACAGCCGCGGCCGTCGGCATACCCCAGGCTGCGGGGCACCTCTCGCCCGGAATCCTGGCGGCCGCGGCCGGCCTCGCGGTGCTGCTGCCCGTGCTGCCGTTTGCCCTGGAGATGCTGGCGCTGCGCCGGATGACGCCGACGGCGTTCGGCACCCTGATGGCCCTTGAGCCCGGCTTCGGCGTCCTGCTAGGCCTGCTGGTGCTCCGCCAGCAGCCCTCCGCGATCCAGGTTGCCGGCATCCTGCTGGTTATCCTTGCCGGTGCCGCCGCCCAGCGTGGCGGCCGCCGCCCCCGACCCCACGAGGAGCTCGAACAATGTTCACCGGCCTGAGCGCATTCCCGCTCACCCCGCTCGCCGACGACGCCCTGGACGAGGCCGCCTTCGCAGGCCTGATCCAACGACTGGCCGCCGCCGGGGTGGATTCCATCACTGCCCTCGGATCCACCGGGTCCTACGCCTACCTCAGTACCGCGGAGCGGGCCCGCGCCGCCCGCCTCGCCGTCGAACACGCCGCCGGGACGCCGGTCTTCATCGGCATCGGGGCGCTGCGGACCTCACACGTTCTGGCGAACGCCGAACAGGCGGAGGAAGCCGGCGCGTCCGGTCTCCTGCTCGCGCCCATGACCTACCAGCCGCTCACCGACGACGACGTGGTCGAGCTGTTCCGCACCGTCTCGGCCTACTCCTCGCTGCCGGTCATCGTCTACGACAACCCGGGCACCACGCGGTTTACGTTCACGCCGGAGCTGTACGGCCGGATAGCCGCCCTGCCCGGCGTTGCCTCCGTCAAGATCCCGGGCGTCCCGGCCGACGCCGACCAGGCCCGGGCCCGGGTGGGCGAGATCCGGGCGGCCATCCCCGCGCACGTAACCATCGGCGTCTCCGGGGACGCCATGGCCGCCGCAGGGCTGGCCGCCGGCTGCGATGCTTGGTACTCGGTCATTGGCGGCACCCTTCCCGAGGTGGCGCTGCGGATCGTGGCAGCGGTCCGGGACGGCCGGGCGGCCGATGCGCTGGCGGAGTCGGAGCGGCTGGCGCCGCTCTGGCGGCTGTATACCGAGTTCGGCGGCAGCCTGCGGGTGGTCGCCGCCGTGGCCGAGCAGCTGGGACTGGTCCAGCAGTCCAGCCTGCCGCTGCCGATCCGGGGGCTGGACGCACAGCAGCGGGCACGCGTTGCCGCCGTAATCGAGGAACTGTCGCTGGGCCGCTAGGCGCTGCTGCTTTTTCGGCGTGGCCGGCGGGGTGGGGTCCGGAGGCTTCCGGGTGCTGAAGCGCCCCGAGACCATTGGGGGTTGGCCTCGGGGCGTCCAAATAGCATATTGATGGGCTTTTTGCGAGTCAAATCAGGCCGCCGGGCCTGCATCCGGTGGGCCGTGGCCGGCTGCGAAGCAACGCACGGACCCGCGCGGAGGTACACAAGTTTCCTTCCCGGTCGTGTTCTCCCCGCTCCGGGGCGTGCCGTGCCTAGAATTGGCCAGATGATGCCAGAAACCATTCACGCAGCCGGCGGGAAGAACATCCTGTGCATCAGCGGCGGCATCATTGAATCGGTGTGGACGCCCGGATCCTTCGTCGACGTCGACGACGCCCGCGACGCCATGAAAGCGACAGAGCGGATCTGCCAGGGCCGGCGGATGCCGATGCTCTCAGTCATGGCCGACGTCGAGATCAGCGCCGCGGCCCGCTACGAATTCGCCAAGTCCTCCGACGTCAGCGCCATCGCCGTGCTCGGATCCAGCGCCGTGGACCGCGTGGTGGCCGCTGCCACCAGCCGGGACACCCAGTACCCGCACGAATTCTTCACCTCCCGGACGGATGCGGTCGAATGGCTGAAGGGCCTTATTGATGCCCCCGGAGCCCCGGGGATGGCCGACCAGGAGCCGGCGGCCCCCACTCCCTAGGCTGCCGCCGCCCGGACTGCTACTGTCCCGGTAAACGGGGCGCGCGCCGCCGGTGCGTGCCAAGAGCGGCGGGGGAAGCAGCATGACGGTTGCTGAAATCCGGGTGGACCAGCGCGTGATCGGTATTGACTCGCGGCGCTTCGCATCGGTGGAAAAGGCCCTGGTGGAGCTGATCACCAACAGCGACGACAGCTACGCCCGGCTGGAAGCCGCCGGTGTACCCGTGTCCGGGCGGATCCGGGTCCGCTACGAACGCCACCTTGCCGGAGCGGTGCTGAGGGTCAGCGACCAGGCCGAGGGCATGACCTTCGAACAGGCCGGCCGGATCCTCAGCTACGGCGGGGCGCACAGCCCGCTGGCGCGCGGCGTCGGGGACGGCCGCGGCTACTTCGGCCGCGGGCTCAAGCAGGCCATCTTCGGGCTGGGCCACGGCTGGATCGAAACCATCCGCGACGGCCGCTTCACCCGCATCGACGTCTTCCGCAGCGCCAACGGCGGCTACCTCTACGACGACGGCGGGGAGGACCGCCGCGCCTTCCCCGCCGACTACGCCCGGCTCGGAATCGAGGAAACACCCGGGGCCGCCGGGACTGCCGTAACCGTCGTCGTCGACAATCCCCGGGTCCGGATCACCCAGTACGGCACCTTGCTGCAGTCGCTGTCGGACAACTTCTACCTGCGCGCCGTGCTGGACCGGCGGCAGGTGGAACTCGAGCACGGGCAGCCGGGAACCGGCGGTGGCCCGGTCCGGTTCCGGGAGCCCGCGGCGGACACGCTGCTCGGCCCGGACCAGCCCGGCAGCGTCAGCTTCGAGGGCCGGGCGTATCCGTTCACCCTCACACTGAAGCGGGCCACCGCCGGGGACCTGACGCTCCGCGGCGACGAACGCACCAACGGCCTGGTGGTCCTCTCCGGGAAAGCCGCCCTGGACTGCCAGCTGTTCGAATTCGAAAACCAGGTCGGCACCGAGTACCTCTTCGGCACCGTGACGTGTGACGCGCTGACCGAGATGCTGGGCCGAGGCCGCGCGGTCATCAGCGACGAACGCGAGGGGCTCAATCCCCGCGACCCCTTCGTGGCCGCGTTCTCCCGGGCCGTCAGCGGGACGATCGCCGCGGCCGTGCAGGCAGAGAAGGAAAAGCTCACGCTCCTGGAGCGGGCCACCACCTCCGGGCGCACCGCGGAGATGATCGAGCGGCTGCTGCAGCGCATGAATGAGGCGGCCGTCGTCGACCTGGGGCTTGAGACCGCGCCGGAGCCCGGCGCCCCGCGCGGGGAACCGGCAGCGCTGCGCTTCACCACTCCGTTCTACTACCGTCCCCCGGGGCGCCCGTTCCAGGTGTCGCTGCTGCTCGATCCGGCCCGGCTGCCCGACGGCGGAACGCTTACCTTTGAGGCGGACCTGCCCGGTTCGCTGGCGATCACCCCGGCGCCTGTCCCGGTACCCGTCGCCGCGCTCGCCGGGACGCGGCGGCTGGAATGGACCGCGACGGGGGAGCAGGCCGGTGACCGGGGCGAGCTCACCGTCCGGGTCGGCGACTACTGGGCGCTCTGCGAGCTCGTCATCGCCGAGCACGCCTCGCAGCACGCCGCGGACCAGCCGCCGCATCCCGCGTCCGACGGCGGTGCCGCCCCGGAAGCGCGCCCGGCACCGCCGGCGGGCGCGGCGCCTGGTTCCGGCGGGCGGAACGGGCGAACGGGGGCGCCCCGGCCCAGCCGGGACCACGGCGTCGATCTCTTCACCGGCTACGACTTCCGCAACCTGCACAACAGCGCCGACCGTGCGGTCTACGACCCCGCGGAGCGCAAGGTCATCATCAACACGGCCGCGCCCACGGTCCAGCTGTACGTCGACGGGCGGGGGCGGTTCCGGGATTCCGCCCGGCTGCTGCTGGCGGAGCTCTTCCTGGACGTGATCGCGGACGAGCTCGCCCGCCGCCGCACCGCCCAGCGCGGCCGCGCCGGCGACCTCGACGCCTTCCGGAACGCCAAACGGGACATCATCCGCCGCTACGGCAGCGACATCCACCGCACGTTTTTGGGGTGAGGGGCCTGACTATCTGTCCGTTCAGTGCCGAGCTTCCGTCACGGTCGCTCGGCCTTACAGATAGCTCCGGACACTCGCGCGAAGCGCTTCGGTGTGTTCATAGATCTCTTCCAGAGAGTTGATCGGCACGCGGGTCTCCTCTTTGTCGCTGCCGAACAAACCGATGTATTTCTGAGTCCGATTGAAGTGAAGCCGCGCGATCGGCTTGCGGTTGTTGTCATCAAGCAGGACGGCAAAATACGACTTAGCGTCGCGCTGGGAAAAGCGGGCAGGCTTGACCTCGCTGCAGACAATGGCGCGGACGATCTGGTAGCCCTCAATTTCTTCGAGCGTCGTCTCGATACCGTCCGCGGTCTCAAGATCCGCCTCGGCGACTGGGGCGCTAGTGACCGTGGCAGCCGCAGCCATATCGTCGTTCTGCGGGAAGTTGGGTGCGCCGAGAGCCTTTTTCAGACGCTCATTTACCTGGTCGTTGAGAAATTGCTTCGACGCCTTCCCGACCAGGGCCGTGAACTGTTCGCGGACCTTCTGTGTGTAAGCGCCTTGGTACACGCGGCCGGTCAGGAACTTGACCCATTCGTCCTCCGGCTCCTTGAACTGAGCAGCCAGCGTCCGCTTGAGCTCACCGATGTACTTGAGTTCGCCGGCAGCGTTGATGATCGAGTCGAGATCGAAGACGTCCTTAGAGAGCTTCTGCAACTCCGGGATCAGCGTCTCATCGATGTCGTTGAGATCGAGCACCAGGAATGGTTTCGCATCCATCCGGTTGGGAGCATCCAGGTCAGTGAAGAATTGGTAGACCTCGCCATTAGTCAAGATTGCGATCCTGGCGTTGGTGACCGCGAAATATCGGAACAGTTGGGACGCGTGCTCAATCTTCACTGGTTCGGTCGACTTCTTGCATTCAATCAAGATCTGCACTTCGCCGTCCTTGACGATGGCATAGTCGATCTTTTCGCCCTTCTTGAGACCAACGTCCGCGATGAACTCCGGTACGACTTCCATTGGGTTGAAGACGTCGTAGCCGAGAATGGTGGAGATGAACGGCATAACGAATGCGTTTTTGGTCGCCTCTTCGGTCTGAATAACCTCGCGCTGCTGCCGCACCTTCGCGGCCAGTGCCGAGAGCTTTTCTGAAAATTCCATACGTCCCCCTGAACAAGAATGATTGTGCTGACAATCTGACGCAGGGCTCCGACAGTCACCGGTATCTAGGGTGTTCGGAAGCGAGATGCCTCTGCGGGTGAGCCGCTGTCACCCATTGACAGCCCGGTGGCAGCGGCATAATCTACAACCAAATGGTTGTAGATTATTTGGATGAGGAAGCGACCGACCGCCTGTTCCAGGCGCTCGCCGACAGCACCCGCCGGGACATCATGCGGCGGGTGACCGCAGGGGAGTACTCGGTGTCCGGGCTTGCCGCCCTCTACGCCATGAGTTTCGCGGCCGTCCAGAAGCATGTGGCGGTGTTGGAACGCGCCTCCCTGGTGACCAAGGACAAGCGCGGAAGGGAGCAGATCGTGCGGGCCGACCACGACGGATTGCGCCGGGCCCGCAGGCTGCTCGACGAGTACGAGGCCATCTGGCGGGAGCGGGCCGGGCGGATCGCGGACCTGCTGGCCGAACCGGACACGGGCCAGCGGGCCGACAACGCGGAAACCGGCACGGCAGGAACCGGCAAATCAGAAACCAGCAGGGCAGAAGATGGAAAGGGTTCGTCATGACAGTCATCAGTTCGGTCAAGAATCTCGAGGCACTCAGCCTCAGCATCGTCACCGAGTTCGACGCCGGCGTCGAACGCGTCTGGCAGATCTGGGAGGACCCGCGCCAGCTCGAGCGCTGGTGGGGCCCGCCCACCTGGCCGGCCACCTTCGAAAAGCACGACTTCGTCCCGGGCGGTGAAGCCAGCTACTACATGACCGGCCCGGACGGGGAGAAGGCCCGCGGCTGGTGGCGGTTCGTTGCCATCGACTCCCCGCACCGCCTGGAGTTTGACGACGGGTTCGCGGATGAGAACGGAGAGCCGGTGCCCGACCTGGGCACCATCCACGGCCTGGTGACACTGGAACCGGCCGGCGCCCGGACCCGGATGACGGTACTCTCCACCTTCGAATCGGAGGAGCAGATGGAGAAGGTCGTGGCCATGGGCATGGAGGAAGGCATGAAGGGGGCGCTGGGCCAGGTCGACGCGATCCTCGCCGAACACGCCAACGCCTGAGGATCTCCGGTTTCGGGCCGACGGCGCGCAGGGGTCCGGGGATAAACGACGGCGGGGAAACCCCGCCGTCGTTATCCCCCCGGTTTCGGGCCGTTTGCCGCCTAGTTGTTCAGCGCCGCATACAGGTTCAGGCTGGTCGAAAACAGTACCCACGACACATACGGGAGCATCAGGACGCCGGCGGCGGTGTTGATCGGCCCGAAGTGCAGCACGGCAAAGACGGCGAGGACCGCGTGCGCGGCGATCGCCGCCAGCGCCAGCCAGAGGGCGGCCGACCCCATCGCCGGATACAGGCCAAAGAACATCATCGGCCACGCCAGATTGAGCACCAGCAGGCTGACGTAAACCCTCAGCGCGTCGCGCCGCGGGAAGAGCTGCTGCCGCCACACCAGCCAGGCCGCCACCGCCATGGAGGCGTACAACACCAGCCACGCCGCGCTGAACATCCACCCCGGGGGAGTCCACGGTGCCTTGACCGCGGCCGCGTACCAGGTGCTGTTCATCCGGATGGGCAGTGAGCCGAGCAGGGAGACAAGCCAAGACGCGGCCAGGAAGCCGAAAAGGGCCCCGACCTGCCGCCGTCGCGGACGGATGCCGGGGGTAAGGGGACCCGGGGCGGCGGGGTCGATATTCAGGAGCACTGAACAACTGTGAACAGCCCGCGGGCATCCCGTCAAACCGCGACGCCGGATGCGGGTGCCGCGGGCCTATCCGGGCGGCACTGCCCCGGTTAGGCTGTCGCTGTCAGGACCGACCACCACTGGAAGGACAACATGGGCAACGAAGCTTCATGGCAGGAAACCATCACCCCCGGGCGTTTCGCCGGCAGGACCGTCATCGTCACCGGCGCCGGCTCCGGCATCGGCCTGGCCACCGCGCTGCGCGTGGCCAAGGAAGGCGGCCGCGTGGTCGCGGCGGACATCAGCAAGGAGCGCCTGGATGACCTGGTCGCCGCGCACCCGGACCTGGACTTGGTGCCGGTGTCCGGGGATATCTCCACCGAGGAGACCGTCGCCGCCGTCGTTGCCGCCGCCGACGGCCGGGTGGACGCGCTCGCCAACGTCGCCGGCATCATGGACAACTTCGCGCCGGTCCACGAGGTCGACGACGCGATCTGGGAACGGGTGTTCCGGATCAACGTCACCGCGCTGATGCGGCTGACCCGGGCCGTGGTCCCGTTGATGCTGGAGGCCGGTACCGGGTCGGTGGTCAACGTGACGTCCGAAGCCGGCATCCGCGGGTCCGCCGCCGGCGCCGCGTACACGGCGTCCAAGCACGCCGTCGTCGGCCTGACCAAGAACTCCACGGTGATGTACGGGCCGAAGGGGCTGCGCTTCAACGCCGTGGCGCCGGGAGCCACGATCACCAACATCGTGGCCGACTGGGGTTCGCAGCTGGCGGCCGAACGCCTCGGTCCGCTGATGGGGGCCAACATCCCGGCCCCTGCCAGCGCGGCGCAGCTGGCCGCCTCGATTACGTTCCTGCTCAGCGACGACGGCACCAACGTCAACGGCGCCATCCTCGCCTCCGACGGCGGCTGGTCCGCCCTCTAGCGGCGGCTACCCCGGACGCTCCCGCAGGTTTGGTGCGCGTTGGGTGGACGCTCCCTCAGATCAGAGTGAGGGAGCGCTGGTGGTTTGGCAGCCAGGTGTGAGGGAGGGTTGGGGGATTCGCTGCCACATGTGAGGGAGCGTTGGGGGAGTCGCCGCCACATCTGAGGGAGCGTCCGGGAAAGTGGCGCCAAAGGTGAGGGAGCGTCGGGATTCGCCCCTGCGCCCGAGTTCGCGAAATGATGTGGGCATGGAGCACACAGACCAGCAGCCTTGGGTAAAGAACTACCAGCCGGGGGTCCCGGCCGAGATCGAGCTGCCAACTGAGTCGCTGGTCGCCATGCTGGAGCGGTCCGTCGCCGAGGCCGGAAGCGCCCCCGCCCTGGAATTCTTCGGCCGCCGGACCAGCTACGCCGACCTCGGCGAGCAGGTGGACCGGGCCGCCGAGGGCCTGCGCCGGCTCGGCGTCCGGGCCGGCGACCGGGTGGCCCTGATCCTGCCGAACTGCCCCCAGCACGTCGTCGCGTTCTACGCGGTCCTGCGCCTCGGTGCCGTCGTCGTCGAACACAACCCCCTGTACACCTCCCGCGAACTGCGCCACCAGTTCGAGGACCACCAGGCCCGGATCGTGATCGCCTGGGACAAGGCCGCCGCGGCCGTGCGGGAGTTCCCGGCCGACGTCGAAATCGACCACGTGGTCTCCGTCAACCTGCTCGAGGCCTTCCCGGCCACCAAGCGGCTGGCCCTGAAGCTGCCGGTGAAAAAGCTGCGGGACACCCGGGCCTCCCTCAGCGCGCCCGCCCCCGGGACCGTGCCCTGGAAGGAGCTGCTGGGGCACGGCCGAATCGATCCCGCCCACCCCCGCCCCTCGGTGGAGGACCTGGCCGCGATCCAGTACACCTCGGGCACCACCGGCCGGCCCAAGGGCGCCATGCTCACGCACTTCAACCTCTACGCCAACGCCCTCCAGGGCGAGGCCTGGATGGCCGGCGCGGAGTACCGCAAGGAAATCTTCTACGCGATCCTGCCGATGTTCCATGCCTTCGGCATGACGCTCTACCTGACCTACGGCATCCGGAAGCAGGGCCTGCTGGTCCTCTTTCCCAAGTTCGACCCGGACCTGGTGCTGGCCGCCATGAAGAAGTCGCCCGCCACCGTCTACTGCGCCGTCCCGCCGATCTACGAGCGCACCGCCATGGCCGCAAAGGAGAAGGGCGTCTCGCTGCGGTCCTGCAAATACTGCATCTCCGGCGCCATGAACCTGCCCGGCCACGTGGTGGAACTCTGGGAATCGGTCTCCGGCGGCCTGCTCGTGGAGGGCTACGGCATGACCGAATCCTCCCCGGTCGCCCTGGGCAACCCGTTCCACCCCACCCGCCGCACCGGCACCATCGGCGTGCCGTTCCCATCCACGCTGATGAAGGTCGTCGACGTCGATGACCCGTCCGTGGAGGTCCCGCAGGGCCAGCCCGGTGAACTCCTGATCAAGGGCCCGCAGGTCTTCCAGGGCTACTGGAACAACCCCGAGGAAACCGCGAAAACCCTCACCCCGGACGGCTGGCTGCACACCGGCGACGTCGTAACCGTTGACGAGGACGGCTTCACCACCGTCGTGGACCGGGCCAAGGAACTGATCATCACCGGCGGCTTCAACGTCTCGCCCACCGAGGTCGAGGCCGTGCTGCGCCTGCACCCGGACGTCCGTGACGCCGCCGTCGTCGGCAAGCCGCTGGAACGCGGCGGCGAAATGGTGGTCGCCGCCGTCGAACTCGAACCCGGCACGGTCCTCGACGAAGAGGCGCTGCGCACGCACTGCCGGGAGCACCTGGCCGGCTACAAGGTACCCAAACGGATCGTCGAAACCGGCGACCTGCCCCGGTCCATGCTCGGCAAGATCCTCCGCAAGCAGGTCCGCGACCAGGTCCTCCCGGGGCTCTAGGGATGAACGGCGCCGCGCTCGACTTCACCACCGGCGTTCCGCGCGCCGGAAATCTCGATGTGGCGTGGATCCACGGCTCGGAGTCCGCGAAACACAACACGGACCCGGATATCCAGGTCCACGCCTACGACGAGCACACCTTCATCCTGCGGCAGAACATGACGGTAAATTACGAGGCGCCGTTCATGTTCCTGCTGTTCGGCAACAGCCGGGCCGTGCTGCTCGACACCGGCGCCACGTCCTCGGCGGAGTTCTTCCCGCTGCGCAGGGTCGTCGACGGGCTGATCGAGGCCTGGCTGGCCGCCCATCCGCGGACGAGCTACGGGCTGCTGGTGCTGCACACGCATCCGCACGGGGACCATGTCGCCGGCGATGCGCAGTTCGAGGGCCGGCCGGACACCGAGGTGGTGGACGCCGGGCGCCGCAGCTCGTGGGAGTTCTTCGGATTTGCCGACGACGGCGGTCCCGGCGGGGAGGATGACGGCGACGGCGACGCCCGGCAGGCGCGTGTGGACCTGGGCGGCAGGGTGCTGCAGTGCTGGCCCAGCCCCGGCCACCACGATGACGGGTCACGTTCTACGACCCTTATACCGGCCTTCTGTTCACCGGCGACACGGTCTATCCCGGCCGCCTCTACATAAACGATTGGCCCGCGTTTGTGCGGACCATCGACCGGCTGATCGGGTTCTGCGCGCGGTATCCGGTGCGGCACATCTTCGGCTGCCACATCGAGATGACACGGAAGCCCGGCGTCGACTATCCGATCTACACCACGTACCAGCCGGACGAGCCGCCGCTGCAGTTGGCGCCGGAGCACCTCGGCGAGCTGCGCCGGGCCATCGACGCCGTCGACGGACGCCCGGGACGGCACGCATTCGACCACTTTGTGCTCTGCCTCGACGCCAGCTGAGACGCCTCCGCGAGATGACACTTCGCGGCAATGTTTCGGCACAACACTGCCGCGAGCTGTCATCTCGACGCGGTCCGGGAACGATCCCGGCCCGATGCCCGGCACCCCGTCCCATTGAGGTCCCGCCTTTCGCCGCCTGCCGGATTTGCGGATACTTGAACCCAGATTCGGTGTTCCGGCAGCGGCAGAGGAGGGTAGCTGATGGGCGGTGACGGGGGCAGCGCGTTCCGGCGCCGCGTGGAACGCGCGGCCGAGCTGCGCTCTATCCGGTACAGCGGCAGCAGCGTCCAGGAAAACGACGAGCTCAACGCCGCGGAAGAGGAGCTCCGGCAAAAACGCGCCCGCGTGGACGACGCGGCGAAGGCCGAGTACCTGGTCCGCGATGCCATGGCGCAGGGGAAGTTCGACAACCTCAAGTACGCGGGCAAACCGATTCCGGGCCTCGGCGAGGTGTACGACCCGGACTGGTGGGTGAAGGGGCTGCTTCAGCGCGAAAACGTCACCGGGCTGGGTCCGGCCGCGATCCTGCTGCGCACCGAGGACGCCGGGCTCGACGAACGGCTGGACGCGCAGCCGACGGAGCACCAGGTCCGGGACATCGTGGCGGACTTCAACGCCCGGGTCATCGACGCCCGGAGGCAGCTCCAGGGCGGCCCGCCGGTGATCACCAAAACCCGCGACGTCGATGCCGAGGTCGCGCGGTGGCGCGAGCGCCGGTCAGCCGCCGCCGTCGTCCCGCCCGCACCGGAACCGGAAGGGCGCTGGTGGCGCCGGCTGCGGAAACGCACCTAGTTGCAGGCTTCCACTGGTCCGCGAAATGACAGATCACGGCAGTGTCCCGCGGGAACACTGCCGTGATCTGTCATTTCGGCGGCGCCGGCGGGGCTCAGATGGTCCGCGGCGCCTTCGTGAGATTCTCCCGCAGCTCGGCCGCATTCTGCCGGGCGACGTAGGCCGGGCGGTCCCGCTCCACCCGCCAGCTCTCCGAGAGCGGGCCGATGTTGACTGTGTCGAAGCCGAACTCGTCGTAGAGCCGGGTCACCAGCTCGGCCGCCTCCGGGTAGTCGCTGGCGGTGGCCAGGGCGCGGCGGTTTTCGGTACCGGCGGGCGTTCCGTCGGTGGTGATGTCGGTGTACATGATGTGGTTGAAACCCTTGGCCACCTTGGAACCGGGCAGGTGTTCCTGCAGCAGGCCCGAGGTGGTGGCCTCACCGTTGTCCAGCGCCGGGATGCGCCCGTCGCGCTCCCAGTAATAGTTGTTGGTGTCGATGACGATCTTGCCCGCGAGCGGCTCGGCCGGGATGTCCTTGATGCTCTTCAGCGGGACGGTGACGACGGCGAAGTCGCCTGCCGCTGCTGCTTCGGCCGCCGTGGCGGCACGGGCGTGCGGGCCCAGTTCCGACACCAGGCCGGCCAGGGTTTCCGGGCCGCGGGAGTTGCTGATGACGACGTCGTAGCCCAGCTCCACTGCCTTGCGGGCCAGCTGGCCGCCGATGTGTCCTGCTCCGATGATTCCGATAGTAGTCATACCCGGGCTAACCACGCCGCGGCCGCGGATATTTCAGGGGTGCAGCCAGTCCTGGCGGAAGTCCGGGTGGTCGAAGTAGGGCAGCGCCAGGGCCTGCAGCGACCGCTCCATCCAGTCCAGGGACCGGGGTGCCCAGTGGGTTTCCTGGAGGGCGTCGCTGACCATCGCTGCCAGCGCGGCCTGCCGGGCAGCCTCGACGACGCCGATCAGCCTCCGCTTGGCCTCGCACTCGAGCAGCAGCCGCTGTTCGTACCATTCCCCGGACTTGGAGACGGTCCGGTCGCTGAGCAGGGTCCGGGCCGCCGCTTCATCCTCGGAGATCCGCTCGGACAAAAACTCGACGATGTCCACATCCCGAGGGTACGCGCGCCCGGCCCGGGGGTCACCCCAGCAGTTCGTCCTCGTAACACCAGCGCCAGTCCTCACCCGGCTCGACGCTGCGCATGACCGGGTGGCCGGTCGCCTGGAAGTGCCTGGACGCGTGCGTTCCGGGGGAGGAGTCGCAGCAGCCCACCTGCCCGCACGCCAGGCACATCCGCAGGTGGACCGGCGTCGTGCCGTCGCGGCGGCAGTCGGCGCAGAACGGGTCGTCCGGAACCTCCGGGTCCGGCGCGGTCTCCAGGTGTCCGCAGATCCCGCCGGGGCGGGCGATGCCCTCGCCGCCGCCCCCGCCGTCGGTGTCCAGCTCCTCCAGCGAGGCATCCAGCATCGACTCCTCGACGTCCAGCCGTTCCAGCACCCCGCTGAGGACTTCATGCGCGTACTCACCGCCGCGGCGCAGTTCCAGCACCTTGGCGCGTTCGGCGTCGAGCATGGCCAGCCGCAGCTGCGCGTAGCGCTGGCTGGGGGTCGCCGCTTCCGACGTCGGCCGGCCCAGGCGCTCCCAGGCTGCCAGGCCGCGTTCCTGGGTGCGCCGCTTCAGCATCGCGACGACCTCGGGCGGGTCCTCGTCCGTGCGCAGTTCTTGCAGCTTCGCCACGCCGGCCGCGGTGGCCAGCTGCATCAGGGACGCCTGGTTCAGCGCATCCTCGCGCTGGTCCGGACCCTGGACCCGGAGCAGCCGGACCAGCCCGGGCAGCGTCAGGCCCTGCAGCGCGAGCGTCCCGCCGACCACCACCAGCGCGGCCAGAATCAGCACCGGGCGGTGCTCCAGGTCCGCGGGCAGCACCAGGACCGCCGCCAGCGTCACCACCCCGCGCATGCCGGCCCACGACACGATCGCGGCGAACTGCCACGGCGGGGCCGGATCGGCGCGCCGGACCGCCGGGATCAGCCGCGGCAGGTACGTCGCCGGGAACACCCAGACCGGTCGGAGCAGCAGCACCGCCAGGAGGATCACTGCGCAGCCGGCCCAGATCCGGCCCGCCCCCAGCGAGTCGTCCTGGACGCCCGCGATAATGGTGCTGACCTGCAGGCCGATCAGCAGGAACACCGAATTTTCAAGCAGGAACTGGACCGTGTTCCAGTTGCTGCGCTGGCTCAGCCGGGCCGCCCCATTGGGCATGGACGGTGCCTTCATGCCCATCACCAGCCCGGTGACGACGACGGCGAGGACACCGGAGGCGTGGATCGCCTCCGCCGGGAGGTACGCGACGAACGGCGCCATCAACGACGTCGAGGTGTTGATCGCAACGTTCCGGATCCGTTTCCGGAGCTCGGTCAGCACGTAGGCTGCCGCCAGCCCCACGACCAGGCCGCCGCCCGCGGCGAGCAGAAACCCGCCGGCAATGTCGAGCGCGGACACGGAGCCGGCGATCGCGGCGATGGAGGCGCGCAGGCAGACCAGGGCGGTGGCGTCATTGACCAGTGACTCGCCCTCGAGGATGGTGACGATCCGGCGCGGCATGCCCACCTTGCGGGCGATCGCGGTCGCGGCCACGGCATCGGGTGGGGCGACGACGGCGCCCAGCGCGATCGCGGCGGCCAGCGGGATTTCCGGGAACAGCCACCACACGACGGCGCCGACCGCGAGCGTGCCGAAGATGACGTAGCCCACCGAGAGCAGTCCGATGGCACGGCGGTTGGAACCGAAGTCGAACAGCGAGGTCCGCAGCGCCGCGGCGTAGAGCAGCGGCGGCAGCAGCCCGACGAGAACCAGTTCCGGGTTCAGGTCGATGGTTGGGACGAAGGGCAGGAAGGAACCCGCGACGCCGGCAAGCACCAGCAGCAGGGGAACGGACACGTTGAGTTTTCGGCCCAGTGCGCTGCCGGCACAGACGACGGCGACGAGCACGAGCAGTCCGAGGGCGACTTCCATGGGGCCATTCTCTCAGCCCCGAGGGGCGGGCATTGCCGGACCGCAGCGAGCCATGTTTCACTTAAGCCTGTGGAGGGGAGTATCCCCCGAATGTCCCGTCGTCAGTACGGCCGCCCCTGAGCGGCCCGGCGGTGCAGGCCCGCAGCGGCCGGGAAAGACCTCCAGTTGGTAGCTACTGACTGGAAGCGGGTGTCCCCTGATGAATGTTCCCCTCTGGGCCTGGTTGGCCGTCCTGGCCGTGATTGTGCTGATGTTGGCCGTGGACCTGTTCGCGCACCGCAAGGCGCACGTGATCGGTGTCCGTGAAGCCGCCCTGTGGTCCGCCCTCTGGGTCGCGCTGGGTGTGGGTTTCGGTGCCCTGGTCTGGGTGCTCTATGGCGCCGAACTGGGCCAGCAATACTTCGCCGGCTACCTGATCGAGAAGTCCCTGGCCGTCGACAACGTCTTTATCTGGGCGATCATCTTCACCTATTTCGCCGTACCCCGTGAATACCAGCACCGGGTGCTGTTCTTCGGGGTGCTCGGCGCCCTGGTGTTCCGCGGCATCTTCATCGCCGCCGGCTCCGCGATCATCGCCAGCGCCGGCTGGGTGCTGTACCTGTTTGCCGCGTTCCTGCTTCTGACCGGCTACCGGATGATCCGGCACCGCAACGAGCAGCTGGACCCCGAGGAATCCAGGCTGCTGCGGCTCTTCCGCCGCCGGGTGCCCATGACGAACGACTTCCACGGCCAGCGGTTCCTGGTCCGTAAGAAGGGCGTCCTGCTGGCGACGCCGCTGCTTGCGGTGCTGGCCCTGATCGAGTTCACCGACATCATCTTTGCCGTGGACTCCATCCCCGCCATTTTCGCCGTCACCGACGAGGTGTTCCTGGTCTTCACGGCGAACGCCTTCGCGATCCTGGGGCTGCGGGCCATGTACTTCCTGCTGGCAGACCTGATCCACCGCTTCATCTACCTCAAGGTCGGGCTGGCGCTGGTCCTGATCTGGGTGGGCATCAAGATGCTCCTGAAGGTCGACCTCTACTACATCCCGACGCCGCTCTCGCTGGCGGTCATCGCCCTCATCCTGGGCGTCTCCATCGGGATGAGCCTCTGGGCCACCCGGGGCCAGGGGCCCAAAGCCCCGCCGGCGCCGGCGAACCCGCCGTTCGGGACCGCCTCGGCGGAGGAGATTGCCGGGCTGGAACCGCTGTGGCGGCGTGGATCCGGGGCCAAGGCGGCCGCCGGGCAGGGCCGGGACGGGACCGGGAGCTAGCCCGGCCGGCCCGTTGAAGGCGAGCCGGCCGGCGGAGGTGTCCTAGAGCCGCAGGATCTGGGTCAGGTAGCCGTAGTACTTCGCCCCGGCCGGGCGGAGCGGGTCGCCGACGAACCCGAAGCCCGGGTGGTGGTGATTGTAGGAGGCTGCGATGTCCAGGAACTGGTCCCGGACCTCCGCTCCGGAGCCTTCGCAGGAGCCCCGGTCGATGCACAGGGCCACGGCGCCGGCCACGGCGGGGCTGGCGAAGCTGGTGCCGTGGTTCACGCCGTAGCCGCCGGGCACCGTGGACAGGACGCAGACGCCCGGAGCGGCGACCGTGTGCCGGGTGTCGGCGGGGTTGGTGGCGAAATTGGAGAAGAACGCCGGCCGGTCGTCGAGCTGGCCGATGGCCCGCCAGTCGTCCTTGCCGCACTTGGGGGCCGCCAGGCCGTCCGGTTTGCCGTCAAAGTCCGCCATCGCGGTGGCGGTCAGCACCTCGTGGTAGGCCGCCGGCACCGTGCGGGCCAGGTCCGAGGCCTCGTTGCCGGCGGCCACGGCGTAGGTGACACCGGCGCGGACCGAGCGGCAGATGGCGTAGTGCATCGGGTCGGTGCCCTTGCCGCAGTTCGGCGTATTGGTGCCGGGGCCACCGATACTGATGTTCGCGACGGCGATGTCGTTGTCCTCGTCGTCGTCCTTGTGGGTCGACGTGACCCAGTCAATCGCGCAGATCAGGCTCTCCTCCGTGATGACCCCGGTGTTCGAGACCACCCGCACCGACCACAGCGGCGTCCCGGGCGCCGCGCCGATGATGCCGGAACCATTGTTGCGGGCTCCGATAACGCCCGCCACGGATGTACCGTGCCCCAGGACGTCCACCGGGGCGACCTCCACGGGTTGGCCGGAGGAGCAGTCGATGCCGCCCTGGACGTTGAGGTCCGGGTGCTTGCCGTCGATGCCGCTGTCGATCACCGCGACGTTGACCGCGGGGCCGTCGTCGGTGGTGCCGGCGCGGACGGCGTCCTTGGCCTCCTCGGGATCGCCGCCGATGCGCTGCCACCACAGCGGGGCAACCTGCGTGTAGGGGGCGGCCGGCTCCTCGGGTTCCTCGAAATGGCGCCCGGCGGTGACGAAGTCGACGCTGGGATCGGCCGCGAGCCGCTTGGCCTGGGACGCCGTCATCGACCCCGAGTAGCCAAGGACGGCGCTGCGGTAGACGGTGGTGGCGCGGAAACCGAACTTGCCCTGCTGGGCCGCTGCCAGGGCGCCGGCGTCCCCGGCCCCGTCCTTGAGCACCACGATGTAGTTCTGCACCGGTTCGGCGGCGGTTGACGGCGCCGCGGCCAGGATCCCGCCGCCGGCAGCGAGGGCGACGGCGGCAAGGGCGCCGACGAAGCCGCTGCCCCCGGTAAAGCGCCGTCCCCCTGGTCCGGCCGGGGGACGGGCCGCCGCCACGGATGTCTTCTGCAAATGCGGAAACAGAGTGCGAACAGCGTGGAACATCGTGGCCTCCCAGTAAGCATGGTGCT
Source organism: Arthrobacter sp. Hor0625 (assembly GCF_052567525.1). Classification (NCBI taxonomy): domain Bacteria; kingdom Bacillati; phylum Actinomycetota; class Actinomycetes; order Micrococcales; family Micrococcaceae; genus Arthrobacter; species Arthrobacter sp. Hor0625. The sequence goes on from NZ_CP199586.1 coordinate 1,753,827, forward strand.
TTTCGAGTGCCCCCCGTCCATATCGTAGGACCTGGGGCGCGGAAATATCAGGGGGCAAACGCACTTCCGGGCGGGCGGCAGAGCGCCGAGGCGGTTACCGCGGCCGCAGTTCAAGACAGCCGTCGCGGGCGTTCCAGCTCCCGGCCGTGCCCAGCACCGCGCACAAACGGGTCATCCGGGCGGCGCTGTCGCGGGCGTCCCCGCGCGCCAGCCGGGCCTGGAACCCGGCAATCACGGTGGGAAAGAGCCGCAGCAGGTGCGGTACACCGTCGTCGGCCTCCAACAGGAAGATAAAAGACCGGTCGTTGCGCTCGACGGGGTCCACCGCGTAGTCGTCAATGAAGTCCCCGGCCCCGTAGATGACGGGCCGGCCGCGGTAGAACTCGACGCCGCGGACGATGTGGGGCGAGTGCCCGAACACGACGTCGGCACCCGCGTCGACCAGGCGGCGCGCCAGGGACCGGTGCTCCGGCGGGACGTCCGACCCCCAGTTGCCGCCCCAGTGCGCCGACACGATGAGCAGCTGCACGCCGGAGCTGGCCTCCCGCACCAGCTCCAGCAGCCGCTCCACCCGGTCCCCGAGCCGGGACACGGGGACGTAGTGGACGCCGGGGGAGCGGGCCGCGGCGTCCCAGTCCGGCTCGTTGTCCGTGAACGCCACGAAGCCGACGGCGGTGCCGCCCGCCCGCAGGACGGCCGGGCGCTGCGCCGCGGCCAGGTCCTCGCCCGCCCCGGCGTGCAGGATGCCCGCGGCGTCCAGCGCCGGCAGCATCTCCCGGAACGCGTCCGCGCCGTAGTCCAGGACGTGGTTGTTCGCCAGGGACACCGCATCGATGCCCGCCGCGGCCAAGGCGTGCATGTTCTCCAGGTCGCTGCGGAACGTGAAGACCTTGCCGGGCTCGGGCGCTCCGCCGTCGGCCAGCACGCACTCGAGGTTCGCGATCCTGAGGTCGGCCCGCCGCAGGACCGGCAGCGTGTCGCCCCACGGGTACTCCGGGCCGGCGGTTCTCAGCCGGTCGTTTACCAGCCGCCCGAGCATGACATCGCCGACGAACGCGATCTGCATGGCACCAGCATGCGCCGGCCGTCCGCAAACGGGAAGGACGGCGCTGCGTCCCGCCGGACCGGTTCAGCCGCTGTAGCCCTCGACCTGGGTGGTCGGCCGGGCTTCGGCGTCGTCCGGGTCTTCGCCGTACTGCCGCTTGGCGCGCCGCTGCCGCAGGAGGTCCCAGCACTGGTCCAGGTCCTCTTCGAGCTGCCGCAGGCGCAGCCGGTCCGGGACGTGGTCGTGGTCGGCGCTCGCGGACTCGGCCTGCTCCCGGAGCTCCCGCTCCTCGTCCACGAGGGAGGTAATGCGCTGGAGGATGTCCCGTTCGTCCATGATGTCCACTCCTGTTCTGTGAAGCTGCGGCTTCCGCCAGCCTAACCACCCGCCACACCCGTGGCCAGGGGGGCGATTGCCGGCCGGCAATCCCCGGGCCCAAAAATAGTCAGCTTGCTTGTTATTTTCCAACTTCCTAGAGTTGGACGTGCAAGGCACCAATTTCCCCGCGGGCCCTCCGGCGGCACACCTGCCGCCGGAACCCGCGCTGGCTGGAGGAGGACACATGTCGGAACACACCATTGCAGGCAAGAAGGTCGCATTTCTGCTGACGGACGGCGTCGAGCAGGTCGAGCTGACCAGCCCGTGGAACGCCGTGAAGGAAGCCGGCGGGGAACCCACCCTCGTGGCCCCCAAGAGTGGAAAGCTGCAGGGCTACGACGGAACGGAGAAGGGCGAGACGTTCGACGTCGACCTGACCGTGGGTGAGGCCAACGCCGCCGACTTCCACGCGCTCGTGATCCCCGGCGGCGTGGTGAACGCGGACCACCTCCGGGTGGACAAGGACGCGCAGGCCTTTGCCCGGGCCTTCTTCGAGCAGCACAAGCCGGTGGCCTCGATCTGCCACGGGCCGTGGCTGCTGATCGACGCAGGCGTGGTCAACGGCCGCAGCCTCACCTCGTACCACACGCTCCAGACGGACCTGAAGAACGCGGGCGCCAACTGGTCGGATGAGGAAGTGGTGGTGGACCAGGGCCTGGTCACCAGCCGGAACCCGGATGACCTGCCGGCCTTCAACAACAAGCTCCTGGAGGAAATCGCCGAAGGCGAGCACGCCGGCCAGACGGCTTAGCCGACGCCCGCCCCCGCCGGGGCAGCCGCCCGTTCAGGGGCGCCGACCGCAACCGCGGCGGCGCCCCTGCCGTTTAAGCCCCTATGAAGCGGACATTGTTTCGGGCAGGATATGCCTGTAAGCAGCGCCGGGCGCCTGTCGGCCCGTTCCGCGCCAGCCACCACACAGCCACCAAGGAGTCCCGGACATGACCACGCTCAACCCCTACCTTGGCTTCCGCGACAACGCCCGGGAGGCCATGACCTTCTACCAGTCCGTCTTCGGCGGAGAGCTGAACATGAGCACCTTCGCCGAATTCCAAGCCAGCGACGATCCTGCCGAGAAGGACAAGATCATGCACGCCATGCTGACCGGCGAAAAAGGGATGGTGCTGATGGGTGCCGACACCCCCAACAGCATGGACTACACGCCCGGCAACAACTTCTCCGTATCCCTCAGCGGGACCGAGGAGGCCGAACTCCGTGGCTACTGGGACAAGCTCTCCGCCGACGGCACCGTGACCATGCCCCTGGAGCAAGCCCCGTGGGGAGACACGTTCGGCATGTGCAAGGACCGGTTCGGCGTCGACTGGTTGATCAACATCGCCCCCGCCAAGACACAGTAGACACACCGGCGGCCGGCCGCCCCTGTCGGGGAGACCGGCCGCGGTCAACGGCCCAGCCCGGGCCTTGACGGCACAGCCCGGGGCCTCAGTCCGGGCTGGTATCGGTGGTGAGGCCGCGGTCGTCGGCCGTTTTTTCGTCGTCTTCCTCGGCCGGGCCCGGCACCTTGTGGGAGTCGCCCTCGCCGGGGGCGTGGCCTTCCTGCCCGGCGGGCGCCGGCGCCGACTTCTCTGCCGGGCTGCTTTCTTCGCGCGGGACGGGTTTTACGTCCTCGTCCACCCCGTCGCTGACGATGTCTTCCGGTTCGATCGGTTTGCTGCTCATGCGTTCCTCCGACGTTGGCCTGCGGGTTTCCACCCTCGCTGTCCCCTCCAAGCTACAGCGGGCGCCGCGCCGGAGTACAGGCCGCGGCCCGTGGGCTCTGGCGCGCCGCATCCGCCGGGTCTAGAGTCGCGCCATGGACCAGGATCCCGTGGTGACCAACCCCGAGCTGTACCGCGTGGTTTTCGAAAACGAACGGGTGCGCGTGCTGGACTACATGGACCGCCCCGGAGAAAAGACCGTGCCGCATTCGCACCCGGACAGCGTGATGGTGACTCTGAGCAGCTTCCGTCGGAGGCTCTCATCCGACGGGCGGGAGGTCGACGTCGAACTCCCCGCCGGTCTGGCGCGCTGGCTGCCGGCGCAGTCCCACTCCGGCGAGAACACCGGGGAGACCGAGACGCACACCATCTTCGTCGAACTGAAGGAGCCGGCCGCGCGGCCGGTGGACGGCCCGGCGCCGCTGGGCCCGTCGACCGGATAGCCCCGGACCGCAGCCGGGGCGCCCGCTTCCTCCGCCGTCCCGAGCGACGCCGGAGCCACGCGGGCATGCCGGCGTCGTGTATGTTTACACGACGCCGACAAGAAACGAGACGCCCACCATGACCAGGCCCGTGCGCATCGAGGTTGAGGCCGCCGGCCAGCTCGGCCACGTCTTCGCCTCCCGACGCCCCAGCGACGACGGCCCGGCAGCGCCCGCCGTCGTGCTGATCCACGGGATCGGTGTCTCGCACCGCTACCTGCGCCGGCTCCACAGCTTTCTTGCGGAGTCCGCCGACACCTACTCCATTGACCTGCCGGGTTTCGGCGGCACCCCCACCCCGGCGCACACGCTCACCGCGGCCGAGCAGGCCCGGTATGTCCTGGGCGCCATGGAAGAGCTTGGCGTGCCGGAGTTCGTGGTGGTCGGCCATTCGATGGGCGCGCAGTTCGCCGTGGAGACCGCGCTGCAGCAGCCGTCGCGGATCCCGCACGTTGTCCTGATGGGCCCAGTGGTCAACGACCGGCGCAACTCCGTCGCACAGCAGGCCCTGGATCTGGGACGGGACTGCCTGTTCTACGAAAGCCCGTCCTCCAACGCCCTGGTGGTCACCGACTACTTCCGCTGCGGTCCGCTCTGGTACCTGAAGAACCTGAAGGTCATGATGGACTACCGCATCGAGGAACGGATCGGGGCCGTGACGGCGCCGGTGCTGGTGATCCGGGGCGGCAACGACCCCGTCGCGCCGCTTGACTGGTGCCGGCGGCTGGCGGCGCGGGCCGCCGCCGCGGAGGTGGTCGAGATTGAGGGAACCGGGCACGTGGTCCAGCACAACCGGGCCGCCCAGGTCTGCGCAGCCATCCTTGCCTTCGCCGGCATCACCGCTGCCGGCACCGGGGAGCCCCAGGACTCCGCAGCATGAGTACTGCCCTGCAGATCGCCGGCTGGTGGGCCCGGGACTACGCCTACGCCGTCGGGCGGCAGTTGCGCAGCGCCGTCTCACGGGTCAGCCCGGACGAATTCCTCAGCGGCGACGGCCGGCCTGTCGTCGTCGTTCCCGGGATCTTCGAGGACTGGCGGTTTATGCTGCCGCTGATCGAGGAACTGCACGCGGGCGGGCATCCGGTGCATGTGGTGACGATGCTGCAGCGGAACCGGATCGCCGTTCCCCGGGCCGCCGCCCTCCTGGCGCATTACCTCAGCGAGCGGGGCCTGACCGACGCCGTCATCGTCGCCCACAGCAAGGGCGGCCTGATCGGCAAGTACGCCATGACGTTGCTCGACCCCGAGCACCGGATCAGCCGGATGGTGGCCGTGTGCTCGCCGTTTTCCGGGTCCCGCTACGCCGGCTTCATGCTGTTGCCGAGCCTGCGGGCCCTGTCTCCGCGGAACGCCGTGACGCTCCAGCTCGGCCGCGAACTGAGCGTCAATGAACGCATCACGTCCGTCTTCGGGCTCTTCGACCCGCACATCCCCGAAGGCAGCGTGCTGCCCGGGGCCCGCAACATCCAGCTGCAGACCGGCGGCCACTTCCGGATCCTGGCCCACCCGGAGACCATCCGCGCGGTCCTGGCCGGGGCCGACGCACCCGCACAGGCCCCGCACGGGCGGGGAACGACGCAGGCCCCGGGAGCGGCGAACGCCCCGGGGGAAACGCGGTCCGGCTAGTACTCGAAGTGGGTCCGGGCGGGACCGTGGCCCAGGCCGTCCACGATCGCGGAGGCGACCGTGTGCAGCTTGACGTTGCGGGTGCTGGACGCTGCCTTGAGCAGCTCGAAGGCCTCGGCCTGGCTGCAGCGGTTCTGCGCCATGATGATCCCGACGGCGACGTCGATCCCGGTGCGGGTTTCCAGCGTCGCCTTGAGGTTCTCGGCCGTCTCCGATGTCTGCGCGAAGCGCACCGCGAGCCGCAGGGCCATCGAGGTCTGGCTGACGAAGATGGTCGCCAGTTCCCGGGCGCGTTCATCAAACCGGTGCGGCCGGTGTGAGTACAGGTTCAGCGCGGCCCGGGTCCCGCCGTCCAGCTGGAACGGTACCGCCAGGATGGAGCGCATGCCGTGCTCGCGGACCCGGGCGGTGCACTCGGGCCAGCGCTCATCCTCGTCCAGGTCGGCCAGGTGCACCACCACCTGTTCCCGGGAAGCCGTCACACAGGGGCCGTCGCCCAGGCTGTACTGGATCTCGTCCATGGCCTGCGCGGCCGCACTGCTGCTGGCCACGGTGGCTGGTTTGCGCTGCCGGAGCAGGGTAATGCCGCACAGGATCTCGTCGCCGGGCTCGGAGAGGCTTCGGGCGGAGACCCTTGCGAGTTCGCCCAGGAACTCCTCCACGTCGGCACTGCTCAGCACCGCCTGGTGGAGGCGCTCGTTGATCGCTGTTGCTGTTGAGTCGGTGACCACTGTTCCTTTTGCCGTTTCGCTCAGGTCGAATCGACCCGGCGGCGCAGGCCACCACAGCAGGGAGTGGTTGCGGGAGCGACAGCCGGATCGAAGAAACTATCCAACGGCCTTCTGCTAAACCGTAACGGGACAAATTATATACAGGATTTGGTCGCTGTTTTGGTCAGCGCGCGCAGGATCCACAGCCCCGGTGTCGCCGGGCGGGCCTGCGGCGACACCGGGGCTGTGGACCCCATGACGCCGGAGCCGGTCGGACGTAGCCTTAGCGGTACCTCAACGTCGCCGGACGGACGTCGCATGCCACAGCCCGCACCACCACAGCCGCCATCCCGGCCCGCTCCCGGGACGCGGGGTACCCCAGCGCTGGCCGTCGCCGACGCCGCGGCCACCCCGGCGGCGGCGGTGCTGGCCGCCCTGGGCTCGTCGCCTGGCGGCCTTCCGGAGACGGAGGCCGCAAGGCGGCTGGCGGAGGTGGGACCGAACGCGGTCCGGTCCCACCAGGCCGGCGGCTGGTCCGTGCTGGGACGGCAATTCCGCAGCCCCATCCTGGTCCTCCTGCTCCTGACCGCCGGGCTGTCGCTCTTCCTGGGCGACACCACCAACGCGGTCGTGATCGGCGTGATCCTGTTCGTCAGCGTGGGACTGGGCTTCGGCAACGAGTTCCGTGCCGAGCGCGCCGCCGAGGCGCTGCACTCGCGCGTCACCCACCGCGCCGTCGTCTTCCGCGGGGGAACGGCACGTGAGCTGGACGTCACCGCCCTGGTCCCCGGCGACGTCGTCCAGCTCGGGCTGGGGGCGGTCATTCCCGCGGACCTGCGGCTGCTCACGGCCAAGGACCTGCTGTGCGATGAGAGCATCCTCACCGGCGAGTCCCTGCCGGTGCCCAAGGACCCGGCGCCGGTGTCCGGCGGTGCAGCCCTGGGCGACCTGACCTCGTGCCTGTTCATGGGCACCGTCATCCAGGCCGGCAGCTGCACGGGCGTGGTGGTGGCGACCGGCGGCCGGGCGGAGTTCGGCCGGATCGCGCTCGGCCTGGGCGAACGGCAGCCCCAGACCGAATTCCAGCTCGGGCTCAAACGGTTCTCCTTTCTGCTCCTGCAGGTGGCGGTGGGCCTGACGTCGCTGATCTTCGTGGCGAACCTGCTGCTGCAGCGTCCCGTGCTCGAATCCCTGTTGTTCTCGCTGGCGATCGCCGTCGGCATCACGCCGCAGCTACTGCCCGCCGTCGTCAGCACCAGCCTGGCCACCGGCACCCGGCAACTGGCCAAGCGCAGGGTGCTGGTCAAGCGGCTGGTGTGCATCGAGGACCTGGGCGACCTCGACATCCTGGTCACGGACAAAACCGGGACCCTGACCGAGGGGCGGATCAGTTTCACGGCGGCCCTGCCCGTGGGTGACGGGGCCACCGCGGAGGACGTGTTCCGGCTGGGACTGCTCGCCACCGAGGCCGACTACGCCGAGGCCAGACGCTCCGTCGTCGGCCAGAATCCGCTGGACGCGGCCCTCTGGGCGTCGCCGGGCGCGGCCGGTTTCGAACCGGGCCGCTACGAACGGCTCGACGTCATCGATTTCGACCACCAGCGGCGGCGGACGTCCGTGCTGGTGCGCGACGGCGGCGGCCCCGCCCGGATCATCACCAAGGGCTCGCCGGAAGACGTCCTCAAACTCTGCGCCCCGGTAACCGCGGCGGTGCGGGCGCTGCTGGACGAGCAGTTCGACGCCGGCTCCCGCGTGGTGGCCGTGGCCGCCCGCGACGCCGCCGGCATGACCGACATGGGCCCGGCTGACGAAAGGGACCTGCTCCTCGCGGGCTTCCTGGTGTTTCTGGACAAGCCCAAGGCCAATGCGCGCGAGTCGCTGGACAGGCTGGAGGCGCTCGGCATCACGGTCAAGATCGCCACCGGGGATAACGCCAAGGTGGCGGAGCGGGTCTGTGACGAAATCGGCGTGCTCTCCGGCGGGACGCTCACCGGAGCCGAAGTGGACGCCCTGTCCGACCCGGAGCTGGGCGCCGCGGCCCGCGAGGCCAGCATCTTCGCCCGGGTCTCGCCCGAGCAGAAGGCGCGGATCATCCGGCTGCTGCGCCAGAGCGGCGGGGCGGTGGGCTTTATGGGCGACGGCGTCAATGACGCGCTGGCCCTGCACCACGCGGACATCGGCATCTCCGTGGACAGCGCCACGGACGTCGCCAAGGACGCGGCCGACGTCGTGCTGCTGGACAAGGACCTGGGCGTGCTGGCCGACGGCGTGATGGAAGGCCGGCGGATCTTCGCGAACACCATCAAGTACGTCCTGATGGGGACCTCGAGCAATTTCGGCAACATGTTCAGCGCGGCCACCGCCTCGGTGGTTCTGAGCTTCCTGCCGATGCTGCCCGGCCAGATCCTGCTCAACAACCTGCTGTACGACACCGGGCAGCTGGCGATCCCCGGCGACCGGGTGGACAAGGAGCAGCTGCTCGCGCCCGCGCACTGGAATATCGGATTCATCCGGCGCTTCATGCTCCTCTTCGGGCCGATCAGTTCGCTCTTCGATTTTGCGACCTTTGCGCTCATGCTGCTGGTCTTCAATGCCGCGCCGGGGGAGTTCCGGGCCGGCTGGTTCATTGAATCGATCGCCACCCAGACCCTGATTATTTTCGCCATCCGGACCCGCCGCGTCCCGTTCCTGCGGAGCCGGCCCTCGGCAGGGCTGCTCTGCGCGTCGCTCGGTGTGGTGGCAGCCGGTGTGTTCCTTCCACTGTCCCCGCTGGCCGGGGTGCTGGGGTTTGACCCGCTGCCGGTACCGTTCTTCCTGGCCCTGCTGGGCATGACCGTTGTCTACCTGGTGCTGGTGGAACTGGCCAAGCAGTGGTTCTTCTCCCAGGTCGCGCAGCAGCCCGCCGTTCCGGCGCTGCGGCGGGTCCGGCGCAGGGGTAAAGACCACCGCGTTGCCCGCCGCGCCGCCCGATTCAGCACCCCGGATGCCACGGCCCGGCACGGTCGGCGCGGACCGTTGACACCCCGCCGGGGCAGGCAGTCCCGGAGCCGTCGAAACCGGGTCCAAGGGCCCTCACGCCCCCGAAACTCCTGACAGATAGTGAGAGGAACCGGCCAAGCTGGTCCGATGCCCGGCCTGTGGCGCGCAGCGCTGGAGGAGCCCCAACGGTCGGCGCCCGATTGGAAAGCCAAGACAATGAGCATTTTTGAAGACAGGGTCGATGCCGGGCGGCAACTGGGGCGGCGGCTGGCGGACCTGCGGGGTCAGGACATCGTGGTACTTGGGTTGCCCCGCGGCGGCGTTCCGGTGGCATTCGAGGTAGCTGCGGCCCTGGACGCGCCGCTGGACGTGATCGTGGTGCGCAAGCTCGGGCTGCCGTACCAACCCGAGCTGGCCATGGGGGCGATCGGTGAAGGCGGGGCGAGGGTCCTGGAGGAGCATGTGCTGGCCCAGGCCCGGGTGGGCGAGCACGAGCTGCAGGCGGTCGAGGACCGTGAGCGGGCGGTGCTGGAGAACCGGGTGGCGAAATTCCGCAAGGGCCGGCCCCGCCAGGATCTGACCGGACGCGTCGCCGTGATTGTCGACGACGGCATCGCCACCGGCTCCACGGCGCGGGTCGCCTGCAGGATCGCCAGGAAGCTGGGCGCGGCACGCGTGATCCTGGCCGTCCCGGTGGCGCCGGCCGACACCCTCGCCGTCCTCACCGAACCCGATGAGGTGGTGTGTCTGGCCACGCCGCGGCACTTCGCGGCCGTCGGCTACCACTACCGCGACTTTTCGCCGACCGAAGATGATGAAGTCATCCAGTTGCTCGACGCAGCCGACCGGCGGCGGAAGGATTCACCGCCGGCGGCGGGCACGGCCCCGCTGGCCGACGAGAACGCGGCCGAGTTCGACGAGGAAGTGGAGATCCCTTCCCGCGGCGTCCGGTTGCAGGGCCACCTGCACCTGCCCGTCCCGGCGCGCGGTGTGGTGCTTTTCGCTCACGGCAGCGGCAGCAGCCGGCACAGCCCGCGGAACCGCTTCGTGGCCGGTGTGCTCCAGCGCGCGGGGCTGGGGACGCTGCTGCTGGACCTCCTCACACCGGGGGAGGAACGCAACCGCGCGAACGTCTTTGACATCGAGCTGCTGGCGCGGCGGCTGTCCTCGGCCACCGACTGGCTGGGCAGCCGGCAGGACACCGCGGACAGTGCCATCGGCTATTTCGGGGCGAGCACGGGAGCCGGCGCCGCCCTCTGGTCCGCCTCGGAGCCTTCGGCGCGGATCGCCGCCGTCGTCTCCCGCGGCGGCCGCCCGGACCTGGCCGGGCCGAGGCTCTCCGCCGTCCGCGCGCCGACGCTGCTGATCGTCGGAAGCCTGGACTACGAGGTGCTCGAGTTGAACCGGAAGGCGAAGGCGGCGATGCGCTGCCCCAACCAGCTTGCCGTCGTGCAGGGTGCCACCCACCTGTTCGAGGAGCCCGGCACCCTGGCCGCCGCCGCGATTCTGGCCCGAGACTGGTTCACCAAATACCTGCTGCCGGCTCCGGAGCCCGGGGCACCGGCCTAGCGGAGCACCCGCCGGGGCTATTCCCCGTGGCCCTGGTCGCGGCTCATCTGGTCTTCCGCCGGAGGCGTCTCGCCCGGGGGCACCCCACCGCCCGGCTCCAGGCCGGTGATCTTCCCGCTGAGCGGGTCCGGATTAGCCGAGGCGCCCGCATCCGGGTCGTCCTGCCCGGCGGACGCGGTGCCGGCCGGGGCGGTGGCCTCCCGGTCGGGGTCCTGCGGCCGGCTGGCGGCGCCCGGCCGGGGCGGGTCCGGGTTGGCCGGGTCGTTTTCGGGGTGGTAGCTGCTCATGGTCATGCCTTCCGAAGCTCGACGACGCTGGACGATGCAGTAAGCATGCTGATCATCCTAGCCGCCGGAGGGCCGCCCCGGCTATGGCGACCGGGTCGCCCCGGGAATCTCCGGGGTACTGCCCGCCCCAGCGGGGCCGGTGCCGGGCTTAGGCGCCGTGCACCTTATGGCCGCGGTGCCGGGCCCGGTAGGCATAGACCAGGAGGGCTATGCCAGCCAGGATTAAAGCGGCCGGCACGGCGAATTCGGCGGCGGTGAGCAGGGCCGCCGCCTGCAGCGCGAAAGCCGCGCCGAGCACGGCCAGGGCAGCGGCCGGGATCAACGGCCACCTCATCCGGGCCTGTCCTTCGGGTGACCGGACCGGGACCAGGGAGAGCAAGCCGAATGTTCCGGCGAGGCCCAGGAACAGGGCGGCGGCGACGGGCGCGCCCTGCCACTGCGCCGGCAGGGCCACGACGACGGCGAGCGTGAGCATCACGCCGCACGGGATCACGGCCCACCAGTTGGCGCGTTCGCGCAGGTAGACGGCGGCGAATCCGGCGGCCATGAACACAAACAGCACGGTCCCGCCGGAGTCCCCGCCGGAAAGTTGTGTCGCCGTGACGACGGCGGCCAGGCCGAGGAACACGGACCCGGGGATCGCGGCCCACCAGTAGTCCCGCGAGCGGACGAAGAGGACCAGGAACGCCGAACCCACGCCGGCGAACAACAGGGCCGGGAGGAATGCGACCGTCTCCAGAATGCCAAGCAGGTCCAGCAGCAGCAGCCCGCCCAGGGCCATCAGGGCGAGGCCGGCGGCAATGCTGGTCCGAGCCGATTTCACCGTCCGCCTCCGAAAACCGGCCTGCCTATTCGGCCGGCTGGTTGTCGCCGCCCTGGCCGACCACCAGCACGGGACAATGCGCATGCGCGACACAGACCCCGCTCACTGAGCCCATCACCTGCGCCAGCAGCCCGCCCTTTCCCCGCCGACCGACCACGAGGAGCTGGGCATCCTTGCTTTCCTCGACCAGGATCTTGGCCGGCGGCCCGAACTTGACCTGCCGGGTGAGCCGTTCGGGCCGCGCATCGCCGAACGCCCGTTCCAAGGACTCCTCCACCAGGCGCTTCGCGGTTTCCTCAAGCTCGCCCGCCGAGGCGGTGCGCTCTTCAGGCAGATGGGAGGCCAGGAAGAAATCCGAGGTGCCCAGGCAGGTGATGACCTCCAGTGGGGCGTCCAGGCCGGCCGCCATGCGCCCGGCGACCCGGAGCGCCGTCGTCGAAAACTCCGAACCGTCCACGCCCACGACTATCCGCTGATTTGCGCTCATGGCACCCACCATTCACCGACGCCCCCGGAGCGCCTAGGGCCAAAGGTCACCGCGCCCGCAGCGTCCCGGACCGGTCGTTCCGGTCCGGGACGGCGTCCCCGGGCACGCGCTCCGCGGCCGCTGCCGGGAGCCGGGCCGCGGGTGCGCCGGGGGCGAGGTCCGTTCTAGGGTGGGGGAACGGCAGCCCCCGACCATCGAGGAGACCCAGATGAGAATTGCAGTTACCGGCGGAAGCGGAAAGCTCGGCAGGCATGTGGTCCGGCGGCTCAATGCCGACGGCCACCAGGTCACGAATCTGGACCAGGCGGGGGACCGCGGACCAGGGTTCACCCGCGTGGACCTGCGCAACTACGGCCAGGTAGTGGACGTCATCCTGGGCCTCGACGACCGTCACCAGGGCTTCGACGCAATTGTCCACCTGGCGGCCATCCCAGCCCCGGGGCTCGCCCCGGACGCCGCGACGTTCGAGAACAACATGCTGTCCACCTACAACGTCTTCCAGGCCGCCCGCCGCGCGGGGATTAAGAAGATCGTGTACGCCTCCAGCGAGACAGTACTGGGACTGCCGTTCGACACCGACCCGCCCTACATTCCCGTGGATGAGGAGTACCCGGCCCGCCCGGAGAGCACCTACTCCCTGGTCAAGCACCTCGAAGAGCAGATGGCCATCCAGCTGACCCGCTGGGACCCGGCGCTCAGCATCACCGGCCTGCGGTTTTCCAATGTGATGGACCCGGAGGACTACGAGGAGTTCCCGTCCTTCGACGCCGACCCGGCGCTGCGTAAGTGGAACCTCTGGGGATATATTGACGGACGCGACGGCGCGCAGGCGGTGGCGCGGGCTCTGGAACACGGCAAGCCGGGCTTTGAGGCCTTCATTATCGCCAACGAGGACACTGTGATGGGCCGGGCCAGCAGCGCACTGGCCGCCGAGGTGTTCCCGGAGGTCAAGGTCGTTAAGGACCTCGGCGAGCACGAAACGATGCTGTCGATCGACAAGGCCAAGCGGCTGCTGGGCTACGCGCCCGAACACAGCTGGCGGAACTACCACTCCACCAGGACCACCCCGACCGAGGACTGACCCGCCCGGCGTCCGGAGCGTCAAAGCGCTGCCCGGGCGTTCGCAAGCGGGCCCGCATGCCCTATCATTGATTGCTTAGACAGACGTACAACTAGGCCGTCGAAGGAACTGGGATGAATGCGCATGGTGCCGGTGAAGGTTATTGGTACCCTCCGGAACAGCAGCGGCGGGCCGCCGCCGTGGGGGTCCTGAATGCGCTGCGGGAATACCGCGCGTCGGAGACGGCGATGCGCCGCCGCACCCGGTCCTCAATGGCGATGGGTGAGACGGACCTCCTCGCCCTGCGCTACCTGCTCGAGGCGGAGCGGGCGGGTGCCGGCATCCGCCCCAAGGAACTCGCGGCCCGCCTGGGTATGACCTCGGCCTCGATGACCGCGCTCGTGGACCGCATGGTCAAGGGCGGCTACGTCACCCGGGAACCGCACCCCGTGGACCGCCGGGCCATTATCCTGCGCCCCACTCCCGGCGCCGACGAAGAGGTCCGGCAGACCCTGAGCCAGATGCACGAACGCATGATCGAAGTGGCCGAGTCGCTCACTCCCGACCAGGCGGCGGCCGTCACGGAGTTCCTGGTGAGGATGCGCGACGCCGTGGACAAGGTCGACGCCGACCACCCCCAACTGGTGCTGACTGGACAAAACTAAAATACTAGATAGGCTAGCTACATTATCAGCTAGCTATTTAGAGGCAGTGGTTTCCATGACAGCAGTAGTCGAACGCAAGACCACCGACAACGCCTCCACGGCTGGCATCGGCGGGCAGGAAAAGCGACCTGAGGCAGACTTCGCCGGGTCGCTGCACCGCCCCTTCCGGACCGCGCCGGCTACAGCGGGCGGCACGGCCGGATCGATTCCCCCGCTGCACTGCGGAGTCCAGATGGCGACCTCGCCCGGACCCGATGCCTCGCTGCCCTGGGCGCAGTTCCATTCCGGTCTTGGCGAGTGGGTGTGCACCTGCGGATTCCGCCAGGATGCCGCCCCCGCCGTCGACCCCCTGGCCCCGGTCCGGGCCGCGGCCGGCCGGCTGGAGAGCCTGCAGTGGGAAATGGACGCCGCCGAGGCAGCCTTCAACGCCGCCGTCCGCAACGCCTCCCGGGCTGGGGCGGAGCACGAAGCGCTGCGCCTGGCCGCCGGCCTGACGGCTGACGGCCTCGCCGACGTGATCCGGTGACTCTTGCCGGTGTCCTAAACCGCCGCAGGGGACCGGCCCCGGCCGGCCAGCCGCACGCCGGTGCGCAGCTGGTTGGCCAGCGTTACCGGATCGACCACCTGCTCGGGCGCGGCTCCGAGGCCGACGTCTTCCATGCAACCGACTTCCGCGGTCCGGACGCCGCCGGCTCCGGTGCCGCGGCCATCAAGGTCTTCCGCTCCACCTCGTCGGACGACTCCTCACCCTTTGTCCGTGAACGGGAGCTTCACGCCCCGCTGCACCATGCCAATGTCGTCCGGATCCACGGCAGCGGGAGGATGCCGGCGGACGGCCCGGATGCAGGCCGGGACTATATCGTCGCGGAACTGGCCGGGACCGACCTGCGGCGGCTGCTTCAGGACGGGCCGATCCCCGCCGCGCAGACCGCCGTCCTCCTGGGCGGCGTCGCCAAGGCCCTGGCACACATCCATCGCCGGGGCATCGTGCACAACGACGTCAAGCCGGCGAACATCATGGTCGCCGGCACCCGGGCGGGAGGGTCGGGCATCGCGAAGCTGACGGATTTTGGCATCGCCACCAGCGCCGGGCACCGGCCCAACGCCCACGCCTCCGGCACGCCGCACTACCTCAGCCCCGAGGCGGTCCACGGGCGCCCCACGACCGGCGCCAGTGATATCTATGCCCTCGGCCTCGTCGTTTTCGAATGCCTCACCGGCATCAAGGCCTTCCCGGGGCTGGCACTGGAGTCCATGGTCGCCCGCACGCTGCGGTCCCCGCGGATGCCGGACACCGTGCGCCGTCGCTGGTCTGTGCTCCTGCAAGCCATGACCGACACGGAGCCGGCCGCACGCCCGACCGCGGGTGAAACCCTGCGGATGCTCCAAAGAGTCGGCCGCTAAGCCCCGTTTGCGGTCCATGCCCGCCCGATGCCACGAAGGCCCCGGGCGGCGAGTCGATGCTCAGCCGCCCGGGGCCTGGCTTTGTGGAGTCCCGGGTCCGGGACTAGCGGACCAGCTCCCGGGTCATGCCATAGGGCACCTGGTCCGAGAGCGCCGCGGTGTAGTGGCCCGCCGTGTGCCGGGTCAGCAGGATGCCGTGCGTGCCCGTGAGCATGGCCAGGCGCTGCAGGCCCTGGACCGCATCGTTGAGGCGTTCGTCCAGCAGCCGGCGGCTGTCGACGCGGATCTCAATGCACTCGTTCGCTGTGGTCATCGGGCTGTCTTTCATCAGGGCGGCAGCCGCGGGTCCGACGGCTGAAGTGACAGTAACGTCTGATTTAAATGTGAGTCAACTCACGCCACGCCGAACAGCGTCCGCGGGCCGCGCCGGCCGGCCCGCCGCAGCTGGCGGGGCCCGGGCCGGGCCGGGTCCGGCCCGGGCCGCACGCCCCCTCAGGCCCCGGTCCGGTCCGCGCTCCCGCCGCCGCCCGCCGGGGAAGCGCCGCGACGGGCCGAACCGGGATAATCTTCACGGAAGAACAACGGAACACTGTGTAGAGGCGGATGCGGGCATGGCTCAGGACCAACAAGGGAACTCGTCCGGCTGGTGGCGGGTTTTCCACGACAAGTTCGTCGTGGAGGAGCGCTACATGGAGCCGGAGGCGCGGCGGAACCTCTACCGAATTGCCGTCGGGCTCATGATCACCGGCGCCGTGCTGTTCACCATCATCCTGGTCAGCGTCCTGTCCCGCAGCGGCGTGAGCGTCGTGGACGAGCCGGTCCGCTCCTGGCTCGTGACGCTGCGCGGGGAACCGGCCACCACCATCATGATCATCCTGGCCGTCGTCTTCGGCCCCATCGGGCTGCCCATCATCATCCTGGTGTTCACCGTGGCCTGGGGGCTGCTGGCCAAGCACGCCTGGCGGCCGATGGTGCTGGGCGGCGCCATGCTGACCGGCGTCATCCTGGCCCAGATCATCGGCCGCACGGTGGGACGCCAGCGGCCGCCCATGAACCTCATGCTTTTCGGCGCCGACTCCACTTTCTCGTTCCCTTCCGGGCACGTGCTGGGCGCCTGTGATTTCCTGCTGGTCACGGCGTTCCTGGTGTTCTCGCGGCGGCAGAACACGAAGGCCGCGGTGGCGGGCTTCGCCGTCGCCGGCGTCGGCATCGTCTTCGCCGCGCTGAGCCGGCTGTACCTTGGCTACCACTGGACCACGGATGCGCTCGCATCCCTGTCGATCTCGTTCTTGATCCTGGGAGCGGTGATCATGCTCGACACCTGGCGGACCGCCCGGATCCCCGGCGAGCAGATCACCGGCGAACTCTCCAAGCAGGAGTCCTCCGCCGAGTAGCGGGGCCGGGCCGGAAGTGGGGCACAATGCGTTCATGACCAATGACGATCTGCGGCCGGTCTACTTCCTCTCGGACAGTACCGGCATCACCGCCGAAACGCTCGGCAGCACCCTGCTGACCCAGTTCCCCGCGGGCAACTTCGACCGCGTCACCATCCCCTTCATCACCACCGTCGAGCAGGCCCAGGCCGTCGTCGGGACGATCGACGAGCTGGCCGCCACCGGCCTGCGGCCGATCGTTTTTTCCACGGCCGTCAGCACCGATATCCGTAAGACGCTGGCCACCTGCAAGGGCGTGATCGTGGACCTCATCGGCAGCCATGTGGGACAGCTGGAGGAGGCGCTCGGCACCCCGGCGAGCGGTGAGCCCGGGCGGGCCCACGGCCTGGGCAACGCCGCGCGGTACCAGTCCCGGATGGCGGCGGTCGAATACGCCATGGAGCACGACGACGGCCAGAGCCTGCGCGCGCTGGAAAAGGCGCAGGTCATCCTGGTGGCCCCCTCGCGCTGCGGCAAGACGCCGACCACGATGTACCTGGCCCTGCAGCACGGCATCTTCGCCGCCAACTTCCCGCTGGTGGACGAGGACTTCGACAAGGAGGGGCTGCCGAAGCCACTGCGCCCCTTCATTTCTAAATGTTTCGGGCTCTCGTCCAACCCGCTGCGGCTCAGCCAGATCCGGACCGAACGGCGCCGGGGCTCGCCCTATGCCTCGCTCCGGCAATGCGGCTTCGAACTGCGCAGCGCCGAACGGTTGTACGTCTCACATGGGATTCCGTATCTGAACTCCGCAACTGTCTCGGTCGAAGAGATGGCGGCGACGATCCTGCAACAGATGAAACTCAAGCATTAGCGAAAAAATTCACAAACCCTGTGTGGCGGACGTCATATGGAAAGCGCCCTGAAGACCTGACACTGTGGACAGGACTTGCGCCCTGCGAGCGGTCATCGCCGCGAGCGGGCCGGCGGCACGCCACCATTTCTGCGAAGGAGCAGCAACAATGACGACGGATATCCTGTGGTTCTCGGAACTCGGCCTCAAGGACCTGGACCGGGTGGGCGGCAAGAACGCCTCCTTGGGCGAGATGGTGCAGAACCTGACTTCTGCAGGCGTCCAGGTCCCCGACGGCTTCGCGACGACGGCGGACGCTTATCGCCGCTTCCTCGCGGACTCCGGCCTGGACCAGCAGATCGCCGACCGGCTGGTGGGCCTGGATACCGACGACGTAACCGCCCTGGCGGCAGCGGGTCAGGACATCCGCACGCTGATCCGCCAGACGCCGTTCCTGCCCGACTTCGAAGCGCAGATCCGCGACGCCTACCAGCAGCTGGTCGACAGGCACGCCGGCTCGGATGACCTGTCCTGGGCCGTGCGCTCAAGCGCGACGGCGGAAGACCTCCCCGACGCCTCCTTCGCCGGACAGCAGGAAACCTTCCTGAACGTCCGGGGCATCGAGAACATCCTGCAGGCCATCAAGGACGTCTTCGCCTCGCTCTACAACGACCGCGCGATCGCCTACCGCGTCCACCACAAGTTCGAACACGCCGAGGTGGCGCTCTCCGCGGGCATCCAGCGGATGGTGCGCTCCGACGTCGGCGCCTCCGGCGTCATGTTCACCATGGACACTGAGTCCGGATTCCAGGACGCGGTGTTCGTCACCTCCTCCTATGGCCTGGGCGAGGCCGTGGTGCAGGGTGCCGTGAACCCCGACGAGTTCTACGTCTACAAGCCCGCCTTGGAGGCCGGCCGGCCCGCCATCCTCAAGCGCGGCCTGGGCGAAAAAGCGCTGCAGATGACCTACACGGCCAGCAGCGAAATCGGCCGGACCATCGACTTTGTTCCCGTCGAACCGGCGCTGAGGAACCGCTTCAGCCTCAGCGACGAGGACGTCGAGCAGCTCGCCCGGCACGCCGTGGCCATCGAAAACCACTACGGCCGCCCGATGGACATCGAATGGGGCAAGGACGGGACCGACGGCGGGCTCTACATCCTCCAGGCCCGCCCCGAGACCGTGCAGTCCCGGCGCGCCCCCGGCAGCATGAGCCGCTTCCGGCTCAACGAAACCGGCCCGGTGCTGGCCGAAGGCCGCGCGATCGGCCAAAAGATCGGTGCCGGCAGCGTCCGGGTGCTCACCGCCCTCGACCAGATGGCCGCGTTCCAGACCGGCGACGTGCTGGTGGCGGACATGACGGACCCGGACTGGGAACCGATCATGAAGCGCGCCTCCGCGATCGTCACGAACCGGGGCGGGCGCACCTGCCACGCGGCCATCATCGCCCGTGAGCTGGGCATCCCCGCCGTCGTCGGCACCGGCGACGCCACCGACGCCCTGGCCGACGGGGCCGAGGTGACCGTCTCCTGCGCGGACGGTGAAACCGGCGTGATCTATGCCGGCCTGCTGGACTTCACGGTCGAGGAAACCGGCGTCACCGAGCTGCCGGATGCGCCGGTGAAGGTCATGATGAACGTCGGTACGCCGGAACAGGCATTCACCTTCGCCCAGCTGCCGAACCACGGCGTCGGCCTGGCCCGGCTGGAATTCATCATCAACCGCCAGATCGGCATCCACCCGAAGGCGCTGCTCAACCTCGACGAGCAGCCGGCTGACGTGGCGGCGGAGATCAAGCAGCGGATCGCCGCGTACCAGGGCCCGCGCGAGTTCTACGTCAAGCGCCTGGCCGAGGGTGTGGCCACGATCGCCGCCGCCTTCGCGCCGGAGCCGGTGATCGTGCGCATGTCCGACTTCAAGTCCAACGAGTACGCCAACCTGATCGGCGGCCCGGCGTACGAACCGCACGAAGAGAACCCCATGATCGGCTTCCGCGGTGCCTCCCGGTACCTGGCGCCGGAGTTCCGTGACTGCTTCGACCTTGAGTGCGAGGCGCTGTCCTTTGTCCGCAACGAGATGGGACTGACCAACGTCAAGCTGATGATCCCGTTCGTGCGCACGGTGGACGAGGCCCGCGGCGTGATCGAGCTGCTGGCAGAGAACGGGCTGCGCCGCGGCGAAAACGGGCTCGAGGTCATCATGATGTGCGAGGTTCCGTCCAACGCCCTGCTCGCGGACGAGTTCCTGGAGCACTTCGACGGCTTCTCCATCGGCTCCAACGACATGACCCAGCTGACCCTTGGCCTGGACCGGGACTCGTCAATCGTCGCGGGCAGCTTCGATGAGCGCGACCCGGCCGTCAAGAAGCTGCTGAGCATGGCCATCCAGGCCTGCAAGGCGCGCGGCAAGTACGTCGGCATCTGCGGCCAGGGCCCCAGCGACCACCCGGACCTGGCCGAATGGCTGGTGGGGGAGGGCATCGAGTCCGTCTCCCTGAACCCCGACACCGTGGTGGAGACCTGGCTCCGGCTGGCCCGCACTGCCGGCGAGGGTGTCCCGGCCGAGGCAGGCGCGGCCGCCCGCTGACCGTCCCGAGGCCCGTGCTCCGCGGCGTCCACCGCAGGGCACGGGCCTCAGCGGGCCTTGGCCCGTTTCAGCTCCGCGCGGAGCCTGGCGTTGGCGGCCTCCAACTCCAGGACCTTGGCCACGCCGGCCAGGTTCAGGCCCTCCTCCAGGAGTTCGCTGATCCGCCGCAGGACCACCAGGTCCGCCTCGCTGTACTGCCGCGTGCCGCCGGCGGTCCGGTCCGGCGTCAGCAGACCCTTCCGCTCGTACAGGCGGATGTTCTGCTGCCCCGTCCCTACCAGCTGGGCCACCACAGAGATGGCATACAGCCCCAAATCCTCCCCGCGTTCCGTCACGGTGCCCCTTCCCTGGTCGCGGCCCCTCGGCCGCCGCTGCCCGGTCATTTTCCCCTTGCATCAGTCTGGCATCGGTGCTATAAAAAATCTATATCAGCCACAACAGATAATCGTTGGCTGGAGAACCAACACAGCAGGCAACTCTCATTTGAAGGAGTGGGAAATGATGTTGATGCGTACGGACCCGTTCCGTGATCTGGACCGGCTGACCCAGCAGGTCTTCGGGACGGCGGCGCGGCCGGCGGCGATGCCGATGGACGCCTGGCAGGAGGACGGCGAATTCGTCGTCGCATTCGATCTTCCCGGCGTCAACGTCGACTCGGTGGACCTGGACATCGAACGCAATGTCCTGACCGTGAAGGCCGAGCGGCGGGACCCGACCCAGCCGAACGTTGAACTCATCGCCTCGGAACGGCCGCGCGGCGTCTTCAGCCGCCAGCTCATCCTGGGCGACACCCTGGACACCGAGAAGGTCCGGGCGAACTACGCCGACGGCGTCCTGACCCTCCGCATCCCGGTGCAGGAACAGGCCAAGCCGCGGAAGATCGAAATCACGCACACGCAGGACACGATGCAGGAGATCGGCAAGTAGGACCGGCGGGACGGCGCGTCCCGCCACGGCCCGGGAGGGGGTGGCCAGTGAACCGCGACCCGCGTGGGTTGTACGCCGCGCTGGGGGTTTCGCCGGATGCCACGCCGGCCGAAATCCAGCGGTCCTTCCGCGCGTTGATGCGGCTGCGCCACCCCGACCTCGGCGCCGGGACCGGCGGCCGGCCCGATAACGGCGCGGAGGCCCGGCGGATCCTCGAGTCCTTCGCGGTGCTCAGGGACCCGGCATCCCGCGCGGCCTACGACCCCGGGGCCGGCCCGGAGGCGCCGGCAGGAAACCGGGACCCCGCCGTCGGCCGCGCGATCCCGGTGCGGCACCATGCCGCGCGGCAGCCGGTCCTGCGCATCACCCCGGTGCGCTGGGAGCGGTGAGGAACCGACAGAAGGAGTTCGACCATGAGCGCCTGGCGGCGTTATGACTCGCACCTGATCCCCGCCTTCCACGAGCGTTTCGAGGAACGCTGGGGGAAGGACACGGCGCCGTTCCTCGATCCGGAGGCGCACGAGCTGCCGGTGCCGCGCGCCCAGTGGATCAACGTGGACACCGGCGCCGCGCTGGCGGTCGTTCCCGTCTGGGCGGACCAGGACAGCCAGCACCGGTCCTTCGGCGTGTTCTACCTCCCGCCGGCCGGGGACATCTGGGTCCTGCGGCCCGGGTTCACCGGGTACCTCGAACCGGCGGCGGATGACGCCGAGCAGCTCGTCGTGCTCCGGAACGACGCCTTCAAGAAGGCCGTGGCGCACGCCCGGGAGTTCCTCTTCGGGCCGGGCGGGGCCTAAGATCGATCCACCACCAGCGCAACTGCATAGGGGATTCGCCAATGAACGCTTCCGCCCACGATCTGGCCGCTCAGCTGCCGCCCGAGTTCACCCTGGGCGTGGCGACCGCCGCCTTCCAGATCGAGGGGGCGCTGGACGAGGACGGACGCGGGCCCTCCGGCTGGGACGTTTTCGCTGCCACGCCGGGATCGATCGTCAACGACCACAGTCCCGCAATTGCCTGCGACCACTACCATCGGATGCCCGAAGACGTGGCGCTGATGAAGGAACTGGGGATCGACTCGTACCGCTTCTCGCTGTCCTGGCCCCGGATCCAGCCCGGCGGCAGCGGCCCGGTCAATCCCAAGGGCCTGGACTTCTACGACCGGCTGATCGACCTGCTGCTGGCCAACGGGATCTCCCCGATGGCCACCCTGTACCACTGGGACACCCCGCTGGAACTGGACGAGGCCGGCGGCTGGATGAACCGCGATACCGCCTACCGGCTGGGGGAGTTCGCCGCAATCGCCGCCGCCGCGTACGGCGACCGGGTGGCACGCTGGGTGACCATCAACGAACCGGCCACGGTAAGCGCCAACGGCTACATGCTGGGCGTGCACTCCCCGGGTGAGGCCCACATGCTCAAGGCGCTGCCCAGCGTCCACCACCAGCTGCTCGGCCACGGGCTGGCAATGCAGGCGCTGCGGGCTGCGAAGGTACCCGGGGAGATCGGGCTGACCAATGTCTACTCACCCATGGTCCCCGCCTCCGGCAACCCCCTGGACAAAGTCAGCGCCGGGCTGATGGACATGGCCCAGAACCGGCTGTACGCGGACCCGGTCCTGCTGGGCAAGTACCCGGACGCGATCCGGGCCGCGACGTTCTTCTCCTCATTCAGCCCCTCCGGCGAGGACATGGAGCTGATCTCCCAGCCGCTGGACTTCTACGGCCTGAATTACTACATGCCCACCCGGGTGGCGGCGGGCCCGGGTGAGGGCACTGTCCCCAAGGGCATGGCCGAGGCCATGGGCAACGACCTGAACGGCGGAGGGTCCGGGACGCCCTTCCACATCCAGAGCTTCCCCGACACCGAGATCACCGCCTACGGCTGGCCGATCAAACCGGACTACATGGCCGTGGCGCTCGCGGAAATGGCCGAACGTTACCCGGACCTGCCGCCGGTCTACATCACCGAGGGCGGTGCCAGTTTCGAGGACCTGGAAATCCACGACGCCGACGGCCGGCTGATCGTCCCCGACGAGCGCCGGGTCCGGTACCTCGCCGAGCACATCGGCGCCGCCATCGAGGCGACCTCGCCCGGCGGCAGCGCCGAATCGATTGAGCTGCGGGGCTACTACGTGTGGTCCCTGCTGGACAACTTTGAATGGTCCGCCGGGTACAAGCAGCAGTTCGGCCTGATCCATGTGGACCGGGACACCATGGCCCGCACGCCCAAGGCATCCTTCTACTGGCTCCGCGAGCTGATGGCGGCCCGCAAGCAGCGCGCCGCCACGGGCGGCGAGCCGGTGCCCGCAGCCGGCGGCGGCGCGGAGTCCGCGCGGGAAGCCGCCAACGTCGAAGGTACCGCAGGCGGGGCGGCGCCCGATGCCGCCGGGACTGCAGCCGGCTAGAGGAGCTCCAGCTCCTCGAGCCGGCTGGCCATGCCGGCGCCGTCCGGCGAGTAGATCCAGGGCACGCTGGTATCGGTGTGGTCCCCGGTCTCGGAGTGGCCGCCGGCGAGCACAGCCTCGCCGGTGGAGAGCTGCCGGATGCCGATCGCCGCGACCCGGTCGCCGTGGTCCCGGGCGAACTGCGAGTAGATGGCCTCGTCGTGCTGGCCGTTGTCGCCGAAGAGCAGCCAGCGCATGTTCGGGAATTCTTGGGCCAGCAGCTCCAGGTTGCGGCGCTTGTGGTCCTGGCCGCTGCGGAACCAGCGGTCGTGGGTGAGGCCCCAGTCGGTCAACAGCAGGGTCCCGGTCGGATACATGTTGCGGGTGATGAAACGGGCCAGGGTGGGCGCGGCGTTCCATGGCCCGGTGGAGAGATAGATCACCGGCGCCTCGGGGTGCTCCACGAGCAGCCGGTCCATCAGGACGGCCATCCCCGGGGTCGCCATCCGGGCCCGCTCGTTAAGCACGAAGGTGTTCCACAGCGCCAGGAACGGGCGGGGCAGCGCCGTGACCATGATGGTGTCGTCGATATCGGAGACGATGCCCAGCCGGGTGTCCGGGGAGATGACGTAGATCTTTGCCTCCGCGGCTTCGGTCCCGGCGGCGCGCAGCACTGCGGTGTGCCAGCCCGGCGCCAGCGAGACCGGCACCACGGTGTCCACCAGGCCGCCGCGGTCCGCATGCACGCGGGTGGTGACGCCGCCGATCTCGATGTCCACCTCGACGAACTGGATCGGAACGGACGTGAAAGCCCGCCACCCGCGGATGTTTTGGTTGCCGTTCTGCGCCGCCCGTTCCGCGCGGCTGCCCGGGGCCGGTTTGCTGGTGAGTACCACCCGGCCCAGCACCCGGACCCACTCCGTGGAGCCGTAGCCCTGGTAGGCGATGGTCTGGGGGCTGAATTTCCAGCGCCTGGCCAGCTTCAGCCGGAGGTGGTTGACCGTGTCCGAGACCAGGTGGGCCAGCCGGAAGGCCTGGCTGCCCGAGATCTTCGGGTCCGGCCGTTCCTGCGGGGAATCCTGCGACGCCATTTTCATGCCTCCACTCTCCCACAGCAGGCGGGCGCCGCCGTCGATTGCGTCGGTACCTCAGCTGGCGCCAAGCAGCTCCCGCAGCCTGAAAGCGTCGCGCACGGCGTTGCCTTCGCCGTCGTTGTTGAAGTACGCATAGACCTCCCGGCCGCCCTCCTGCCACTCCCGGATCCGCTCCGCCCACCAGCGGAGGTCGGCCTCGGAATAGGAGCCCGCGTACAGGTGCTCCGGGTCCGGTCCGTGCAGCCTGAGGTAGACGAACGGGGCCGTGGCCCGGAGGATGCAGGGCAGCTGCGCCCCGCTCATGACGCAGTAGGCGGCCCGGTGGCGCTCGAGCAGCTCGTACACCGCCGGGTGGTCCCAGCTGGGGTGGCGGAATTCGACGCTGACGCGGATCCACCCCGGCAGGGCGGCCAGGAAGTACTCCAGCCGGGCGTCGTCGCGGGCGAAGTCCGGCGGCAGCTGCACCAGCAGCACCGCGCGCTTGTCGCCGAGCTCATGCCAGCCCCGGGTGATCCGCTCCACCCACGCCTCCGGGCCGTACAGCTTCTTGCCGTGGGTCAGGCCGCGCGGGGCCTTGACGGACATGGCGAAACCCGCAGGCAGGCGCCGCTGCCAGCCGGCAAAGGCACTCTCCCGCGGCCAGCGGTAGAAGCTCGCGTTCAGCTCCACGGTGCTGAACCGTGACGCGTAGTGGGCCAGCCGGTCCTTCACCGGCAGCCCCGGCGGGTAGAGCACGTTGTTCCAGTGGTCGTAGCTCCAGCCGCTGGTGCCGATGTGCGCCGACCCGGATTGCTGTTCCGGCATGAGGGGATCCTAGCGCCGCGGGGCCGATGTGGCACTGTAAGAACCATGGCACGCATCGAGGACTACGCAATGGTCGGCGACCTGCAGACCGCCGCCCTGATCAGCACCGAGGGCTCCATTGACTGGCTTTGCCTGCCCCGGTTCGACTCGCCGGGCTGCTTCAACGCGCTGCTGGACAGCCCCGAAGCGGGCCGCTGGCTGCTGGCGCCGGCGGACGGCGGCGAATGCACCGTCCGCCGCTACCGCCGCAACACCCTGATCCTGGAAACCGAGTGGGAAACCCCCGACGGCAGGGTCAAGATCATCGATTTCATGCCGCCCCGCGACGGCGCCGCGGACCTGGTGCGGATCGTCGTGGGCGTGCACGGAACGGTCCGGATGCGGGGGGAGCTGACGTTGCGGTTCGACTACGGCAACATCGTCCCCTGGGTCCGGCACGACGAGCACGGCATCCATGCCGTGGCCGGCCCCGACGCCGCGTACCTGGTCACCGGCGCGCCGCTTCGCGGCGAACACCTGCAGACCGTCAGCGAGTTCACCGTCAAAGCCGGCGAGCACGTCCCCTTCGTCCTGACCTGGTCGCCCAGCCACCTGGGCCGGCCCCGCACCATCGACGCCGAGGCCGCGCTCACCGCCACCGAGGGCTTCTGGAAGGAGTGGGCAGGCCGGTGCAAGATCACGGGCCCCTACAAGGACGCCGTGCTGCGCTCGCTGATCACGCTCAAGGCGCTGACCTTCGCGCCGACCGGTGGGATCGTCGCGGCGGTCACCACCTCGCTGCCGGAGGAACTGGGCGGGGAGCGGAACTGGGACTACCGCTTCTGCTGGCTGCGGGACGCGACCCTGACGCTCCAGGCACTACTCGGCGCGGGCTATTCGGCCGAAGCCGCGGCCTGGCGGGACTGGCTGTTGCGTGCCGTGGCCGGCGACCCGGCCGATCTGCAGATCATGTACGGGCTCCACGGCGAACGCCGGCTTCCGGAAGCGACGCTTGACTGGCTGGCCGGGTACGAGGGATCCGCCCCGGTGCGGATCGGGAACGGCGCGGCCGGGCAGCTGCAGCTGGACGTCTGGGGCGAGGTGCTGGACTGCCTGGCCCTGACCCGGAGCTCGCTGCTGCAGGACGGCGACGACGCCTGGGACGTCCAGGTGGCGCTGATGGAACATCTGGAGACGGCCTGGGACAAGCCGGACAACGGGCTGTGGGAGATGCGCGGGCCGCGCCGCCACTTCACCCACTCCAAGGTGATGGCCTGGGTCGCGGCCGACCGGATGGTCAAGGGGGTCCGGGACTTCGGGCTGCCGGGGCCGGCGGACCGCTGGGAAGCCCTCCGCGACCGCATCCACGCCGACGTCATGGCAAACGGGTTCGACGCCGGCCGCAACACCTTCGTTCAGTCCTACGGCCGGCCCGAACTGGATGCCAGTCTGCTACTCATCCCGCGGGTCGGGTTCCTGGCCCCGGATGATCCGCGGGTGGTCGGCACCATCGAGGCCATCCAGCGGGAGCTCAGCCAGGACGGTTTCGTGCTGCGCTACCGGACGGACCAGAGCGACGACGGCGTACGCGGCAGCGAGGGCGTGTTCCTGGCCTGCTCGTTCTGGCTGGTCGAGGCGCTGCTGGGGGCCGGCCGCCGCCGTGAGGCCCGGGAACTGTTCGAACGGCTGCTCGCGCTCCGCAACGACGTCGGCCTGCTGAGCGAGGAGTGGGACGTCCACGCCGCCCGCCAGCTGGGCAACGCGCCCCAGGCCTTCAGCCACTTCGCCCTGGTGCGCAGCGCGGTCCAGCTGCACGCGGCAGGCCACTGACCGGCCCGGTCCAGCGGCCTATCCTGCGAGCGGGGACCGCTGGCTTTTCTCCAGATCTTAGATAAGTATACTTACTAATATCCCCAGGCGGGGTGCAGGATTGAAGGAGTATGCAATGGCTGGATATTTCGAGCTCGTCGATGCGCCCGACGGCGGATACCGGATTCGGATGATGGACGCAGCGGGAGGCCTGATGGCTGTCTCGGTCACCTTTCCCACGAAGCGCGCGGCCGTAGCCGGGATCGCCCAGGCGCGGGAAATCGCCGGCACCGGGCTGGTCCGGGACCGGAGCGGCGACGGCCAGCCCGCCGTGATGGCGGCCATGGCCAAGCGGAGGACCAGCGGCGCCGGCCGGGTCTCCACGCTCTCCGGCGGAACCCTGGCCGCCACCAAGCGCACCCGGGCGCACCACTGACGTGGCAGCTGTACAGCCCCGGGCCGCGGTCCTCTTTGACGTCGACGGGACCCTGGTCGACTCGTCCTACATCCACACCCTCGCGTGGTGGCAGGCCTTCCGCCAGGCCGGCTACGACGTGACGATGGCCTCCATCCACCGCGCGGTCGGCATGGGCGGGGACCGGATCCTGGACCGGCTCCTGCCGGCGGACCGCGATCCCGACCAGGACGCGACCATCATGGCCTCGCACGCCGCCGTGTTCTCCACCTTCTGGCCGTCCCTCCGCCGTCTCGACGGTGCCCGCGAACTGCTGGCCCAGTGCTTCGACTCCGGCCTCGGGGTTGCCCTGGCTTCCTCGGCGAGGGACCGCGACCTGGCAATGCTGCGCTCCACGATCGACGCGGACGCCTACATCCACGCCGCCACCAGCTCCGCCGACGCCAAGGAGAGCAAGCCTGCCCCGGACATTCTCGCCGCCGCCCTTGCCGCCCTCGGCGTGCCCGCTGAGCGCGCCGTGTATGTCGGCGACAGCGTCTGGGATATCTATGCGGCCGCCGCCCTCGACATCCCCGCCATCGGGCTGAGCTGCGGCGGCACCAGCGAGGCCGAACTCCGCGAAGCCGGAGCAGCAGAGGTTTATGAAAGCCCCCGGGCCCTGCTGGAAAACCTTGCCGGCAGCGCCATCGGGACGCTGGCCGCCAGCGTCCGCTGACCCCGGCACACAGGCGCCCGTTCCGCCCCCCAAATTTTCCCTCCAGACCGCAACCGAAAGGCAGCAAATGAAGGCACTTACATGGCAGGGCAAGCGTTCCGTGAGCGTGGAGAACGTCCCCGATCCGGTGATCCAGGAACCCACCGATGCGATTGTGCGCATCACGTCGACCGCCATCTGCGGCTCCGACCTGCACCTCTATGAGACCCTCGGGCCGTACATGCACAAGGGGGACATCATCGGCCACGAGCCGATGGGCGTCGTCGTCGAAGTCGGCAGCGCGGTCACCAACCTCGCCAAGGGCGACCGGGTGGTCATCCCGTTCAACATTTCCTGCGGACACTGCTACATGTGCGACCAGGGACTGCAGTCCCAGTGCGAGACAACGCAGGTCAAGGAGAAGGGCTCCGGCGCGTCGCTCTTCGGCTTCTCCGAACTGTACGGGTCCGTCCCGGGCGGCCAGGCGGAGTACCTGCGCGTACCGCACGCGGACTACGGTCCCATCAAGGTGGGCGCCGACCTCCCGGACGAACGCTACCTGTTCCTCTCGGACATCCTGCCCACGGCCTGGCAGGGCGTGAAGTACGCGGACGTGCCGACCGGAGGCACCCTCGCGGTGATGGGTCTTGGGCCGGTGGGCCAGTTCGCCACCCGGATCGGCAAGCACTTCGGGCTGCGCGTCATCGGCGTCGACCCGGTGCCGGAGCGCCGCGCGATGGCGGAACGGCACGGCGTCGAAACCCTCGACTTCTCCAAGGACGTGGCCGATGAGCTGCGCTCGATGACCCAGGGCCGCGGCGCCGACGCGGTCGTGGACGCGGTCGGCATGGAGGCCCATGAGTCGCCCGTGGCTGCCTTCGCCCAGCACGCGGCCGGGCTGCTGCCGGACAAGCTGGCACAGAAGGCCTTCGAGACCGTCGGGGTGGACCGGGTGTCCGCCCTGCACACCGCACTGGATGCGGTCCGCCGCGGCGGCACCGTCTCGCTGAGCGGCGTCTACGGCGGCAGCGCGACCCCGATGCCCCTGATGCACATGTTCGACAAGCAGATCCAGCTGCGGATGGGCCAGTGCAACGTGCGGCGCTGGACCGAGGACCTGCTGCCGCTGGTGGAAGCCGACGCCGATCCCCTCGGCGTCATGGACCTGGTCACCCACCAGGTCGGCCTGGACGAGGCCCCGGCCATGTACGAGAAGTTCCAGAACAAGCAGGACGGCTGCATCAAGGTCGTCCTGAAGCCGTAGCGGTGCCGCTGCCGGTCGGTCCCCCGGCGGGCCGGCCGGCAGCGAGACTGCCCTTTGACAATACGTAGGAACCCGGACGGACAGGCCAAAAAGCCTGTCCTGTCACTCGTTCCTGGATTGGGATATGCTCCTGAAATGGCACCGCGAAGTTTTCTTCAATGGCCGGTTGTCCGGCAGCTGAGCACGGGCGACCTGCTGGGCCGCGGGCCGTCGGTTACCTCGCCACGGACCCAGGCGATCGCCCCCCGCACCGCCACCGCGGACCGCGTCGTGCAGAGCGTCTGCCCGTACTGCGCGGTCGGCTGCGGACAGCGCGTCTACGTCAAGGACGAGAAGGTTGTCCAGATCGAGGGCGACCCCGATTCGCCCATTTCGCGCGGTCGGCTGTGCCCCAAAGGCTCCGCCAGCGAACAGCTGGTCAACTCACCGGGCCGGCAGACCAAGGTCCTGTACCGTGCCCCGCGCGCCAAGGAATGGCAACGGCTGGACCTATCCACTGCCGTCGACATGATCGCCGACCGGTTCATCGAAAGCCGGCGCAGGACCTGGCAGCAGGAAGACGACGAGGGCCGCCTGCTGCGGCGCACCATGGGCATCGCCTCCCTTGGCGGCGCCACCCTGGACAACGAAGAGAACTACCTGATCAAGAAGCTCTTCACCGCCGCCGGGGCCGTACAGACGGAGAACCAAGCCCGTATATGACACTCCGCCACGGTTCCCAGTTTGGGAGCCTCGTTTGGACGCGGTGGTGCAACGCAATCACTGCAGGACATGGCCAACGCCGACTGCATCATTATCCAGGGATCCAACATGGCCGAGTGCCATCCGGTCGGATTCCAGTGGGTGGCGGAGGCCAAGGCACGCGGAGCCAAGGTCATCCACATCGACCCCCGGTTCACGCGTACCTCGGCGGTCGCTGACAAGCACCTGCCGATCCGGGCCGGATCCGACGTCGTGCTCCTTGGCGCCCTCATCAACTACGTCGTCGCTAATGACCTGTGGTTCAAGGAGTACGTGACCGCGTACACCAACGCGGCCACGCTGGTCCATGAGGACTACCGCGACGCCGAGGACCTGGGCGGCCTGTTCTCCGGGTTCGATCCGGAGAAGGGCGCCTACGACAACTCGTCCTGGGCCTACGATGAGGCCGCGGAAGGCGCCATCGGCGAACCGGCCGGTCCTGAGCACGGCGCCGAGGCCGGCGCCCGGGCCTCCGGTGATACCTTCGGAAGCGGCGGCCCGCCGCTCGAGCACGCCGAGGTACTGCGGGATGACACGCTCCAGAACCCCCGGACCGTCTTCCAGATCGTGAAGCGGCACTACGCCCGCTACACCCCGGAAATGGTGCGCGACATGTGCGGCATCAGCGAAGCGGACTTTGCCTACCTGGCGAAGACCATCACGGAGAACTCCGGCCGCGACCGGACCACCTGCTTCGCCTACGCCGTGGGCTGGACCCAGCACTCCCTGGGCGCGCAGTTCATCCGCGCCGCCGCCATCCTCCAGCTGCTGCTGGGGAACGTGGGACGCCCCGGCGGCGGAATCATGGCCCTGCGCGGCCATGCCAGCATCCAGGGCTCTACCGACATTCCCACGCTGTTCAACCTGCTGCCCGGCTACCTGCCGATGCCCAGCGCCGGGCGGCACGACACCCTGGAGGAGTACCTCAAGGCGAACGCCTCGAAGAACCAGAAGGGGTTCTGGGCCGACGCCGACGCGTACACCATCAGCCTGCTGAAGGCCTGGTGGGGTGACGCGGCGACGGCGGACAACGACTGGGCGTACGACTACCTGCCCCGGTTGACCGGTGCGCACGGGACCTACGAGACCGTGATGAGCATGCTCCGGGACGAGGTGGAAGGGTACTTCCTGCTCGGCCAGAACCCTGCCGTCGGCTCGGCCCACGGCCGGATGCAGCGCCTGGGCATGTCGCACCTGAAGTGGCTGGTGGTCCGCGACCTGAACATGATCGAGTCGGCGACCTGGTGGAAGGACGGCCCGGAGATCGAATCCGGGGAACTGCGCACCGAGGACATCGAGACCGAGGTCTTCTTCCTGCCGGCGGCGACCCACGTGGAGAAGGCCGGGTCCTTTACCCAGACCCAGCGGCTGTTGCAGTGGCGCCACCAGGCCGTGGCCCCGCCGGGCGAGTGCCAGAGCGAACTCCAGTTCTTCTACGAACTGGGCCACCGGATCCGGGAGAAGCTTGCCGGTTCCGCTGACGAACGGGACCGGCCGCTGCTGGACCTGACGTGGGACTACCCCACGGACGACCACGGCGATCCGGACCCCGAGTCGGTGCTTGCCGAAATCAACGGCCGTCACCTGACCGGCCCCGACGCGGGCAAGCCCCTATCCGCCTACACCGAACTCCGCGCCGACGGTTCCACGACGGCGGGCTGCTGGATCTACACCGGTGTCTACGCCGGGGGGATCAACCACGCCGCCAACCGGAAGCCGGGCCAGGAGCAGGGCCCCGCGGCGACGGAGTGGGGCTGGGCGTGGCCGGCCAACCGGCGGATCCTGTACAACCGGGCCTCCGCCGATCCGGCCGGCAAGCCGTGGAGCGAACGCAAGAAATACATCTGGTGGGACGAGGACCAGGGCAAGTGGGTCGGCGACGACGTTCCCGACTTCCCGCCGACCCTCGCCCCCGGCAGCAAACCCGACCCCGCGGTGGGCGGTCCGGCCGCGCTCAGCGGGGACGATCCGTTCATCATGCAGTCCGACGGCAAGGGCTGGCTGTTCGCGCCGAAGGGACTCGTGGACGGTCCGCTCCCGACCCACTACGAGGCCCAGGAATCGCCCGTCGCCAATGGGCTGTACCCGCAGCAGCAGAATCCGGCACGCCTGAAGTACCCGCGGAAGGACAACCTCAGCGCGCCCAGCGCCGGCAGCCCGGGAACGGATGTCTACCCGTACGTGTTCACGACCTACCGGCTCACCGAGCACCACACGGCCGGTGGCATGAGCCGCTGGCTGCCGTACCTGTCCGAACTGCAGCCGGAGATGTTCTGCGAGGTTTCGCCCGAACTGGCCGCCGAGCGCGGACTGGAGCCTTACGGCTGGGCCACCATCATCTCGGCGCGCTCGGCCATCGAAGCGAAGGTCCTGGTCACGGAGCGGATGAGGCCGCTGACCGTCGGGGACCACACCGTGCACCAGATCGGGCTGCCCTATCACTGGGGCGTCGGGAACAGCGCCGTCGTCAGCGGCGACGCTGCCAACGATCTGCTGGGCGTGACCCTCGACCCCAATGTCCAGATCCAGGAATCGAAGGTGGCCTCCTGCGACATCCGCCCCGGGCGCAGGCCGCGGGGACCGGAGCTGCTGGCGCTCGTCGCCGAGTACCAAGAGCGTGCCGGGCTCACGGTGGAGACCGGGAACCGAACGGTGACCGATCCGGCCGCCGAGGGCGAACACCCGGGCGGGCAGACGCCGTGACCCGCGCCCCGGCAACTGCCCCGAACGCAGCACACCTTGCCCGGTCCGGGTGGCGGCACATCGCCGCCGCCCGGACACCGACCCGACGTTGGAGGACCGAATGGGCCAGCTGACCGGACCGACCGACCCCACCGCCGATGCCCACTGGGAGCACAACCATCCGCGCAAGGGGTTCTTCACCGACACATCGATTTGCATCGGCTGCAAGGCCTGCGAAGTTGCCTGCAAGGAGTGGAACCACAACCCGCAGGACGGAGACCTCGAACTGCTCGGGTCCTCCTATGACAACACCGGGTCCCTGGGTGCCAGCACCTGGCGGCATGTCGCCTTCATCGAACAGGGCCAGGAACGCATTGCTGAGGCGCGGGAATCAGGCCGTGCCCTGGTCAGCCTTGGGATGCCGCGAATCGGTCCGCCGGCCCCGCCCAGCGTGGCGGACCTCGCGGACGCCGATACCACCCCGCCGGACACGGCGGACTTCCGCTGGCTGATGTCCTCTGACGTTTGCAAGCACTGCACCCACGCCGGATGCCTCGACGTCTGCCCCACCGGAGCGTTGTTCCGCACCGAGTTCGGCACCGTCGTGGTCCAGGATGACGTCTGCAACGGCTGCGGAACCTGCGTGGCCGGGTGTCCCTTCGGCGTGATCGAGCGCCGCAGCAACGGCACCGTGAAGGTTGCCGCCAGCAGGGAGGAACAGCACGCCAAGCATGCCGACGTCCCCAACGCGGGCGTCGCGCAGAAGTGCACCCTGTGTTACGACCGGCTGGTGGCCGACGAGACGCCCGCGTGCGCCAAGGCCTGCCCGACGACGTCCATCAAGTTCGGCGACCACGACGACATGGTGGAAACCGCCAAGGAACGGGTCGCCACCCTGCACGCCCAGGGCATGACCGAGGCCCGGCTGTACGGCGCGAACGAGAACGACGGCGTCGGCGGAACCGGTTCGGTCTTCCTGCTGCTGGATGAACCCGAGGTCTACGGGCTTCCGCCGGATCCGCGGGTGCCCACAGCCGATCTGCCGAAGATGTACCGGCGGGCCGGCATGGCGGTAGCGGGCATGGCCGTTGCCGCCGCGGTGGCGTTCCTGGGAGGACGCGAGTGACGCTCTCAGAATTCGACAGCTTCCGGCCCTCCGAACCCGCCCGGCGCCGGCGGGAGGGCGGCAAACGCGGCACCGGCCGGCGCCGGGACAACGGTGACGGCTCCCGCGAAATGCCCATGGTGCCGGAACCGGAGTTCACCTCGTACTACGGCCGTCCCGTCGTCAAGCCTGCCCCTTGGGGCGACGACGTCGCCATCTACCTGTTCCTCGGCGGCGTCGCCGCGGGCTCGGCCCTGCTGGGTGCCGGCGGCCAGCTGAGCGGACGCCCGCTGCTGCGGCGGAACGCCAGGCTCGGTGCCCTGGGGGCCGTGGGCCTCGGCGCCGCCGCCCTGGTCAAGGACCTCGGCCGCCCCGAGCGCTTCCTGAACATGCTGCGGACCTTCAAGGTGACCTCGCCGATGAGCGTCGGCTCCTGGATCCTGAGCGCCTTCAGCGCGGGAGCCGGCGTCGCCGCCGTCGCGGAGATCGACCGGATGAGCGGAGAGCGGTTGCCGCTGGGACCATTGCGGGGCGTCCTCCGCGCCGTCGAAGGCCCGGCCGGGCTCGAGGCCGCCGTTTTCGCGGGCCCGCTGGCGGCCTACACCGCCGTCCTGCTGGGCGACACCGCGACGCCGACCTGGAACGAGATGCACGGGGAACTGCCGTTCGTATTCGTCAGCTCCGCCAGCCTGGCCTCCGCCGGGCTCGCGATGGTGACGACGCCGGTCCGCGAGGCCGGACCCGCCCGGAACCTCGCGCTCCTCGGCGTGGTCGGGGACGTGGTGGCGATGAAGATCATGGAACGGCGGATGGATCCGGTGGCCGCGGAGCCCCTGCACCAAGGCAAGGCCGGCACCATGCTGAAGTGGAGCGAGCGGCTTGTCCTGGCCGGGGGACTGGGCACCCTCCTCGGAGGCCGGAACCGGGCGGTCGCGGCCGCGTCGGGACTGGCGCTGCTGGCAGGCTCGGCACTGACCCGCTTCGGCGTGTTCGAGGCCGGGCTCGCCTCGGCCAAGGATCCCCGCTACACGATCGAACCGCAGAAGCGGCGCCTGGCGGCGCGGCGTGCCGCCGGCGTCACCGGCGACGCCATCACCACCGCCAGCTGACGCGCCCGCTGCGGATTACCCGACAGCTGGTGACCCGGCCCAGGCGACCCGAGTCCCAGGACTAGCGGATCCGGATGCCCTGGCCCGCCGTTGTATGGCCGATCACCGGGTAGCCGGGCACCTCGCCCACCACGAGCAGGCCGCCGGAGGTTTGCGCGTCCGCCAGCAGCAGCAGGTCATCCTCCGTGATCCCCTCGCCGGCGTCGAGGTGGGCGCGCACCCAGTCGAGGTTGCGCTTGGTGCCGCCGGAGACGAATCCGTCGCGGAGCGCCTCCCGGGCGCCGTCCACCAGGGGGACGGACTGCAGGTCAATGACGGCGCCGATCCCGGAGGCGCGGACCATCTTGTAGAGGTGTCCCAGCAAACCGAAGCCGGTGACATCGGTGGCCGCCTTGACCCCGGCTGCGACGGCGGCGTCAGAGGCGTCGCGGTTGAGCCGCGCCATCGTCTCTATCGCCTCGGCGAAGATCTCGCCGGTCTGCTTGTGGCGGTTGTTGAGCAACCCGACGCCTATGGGCTTGGTCAGCGTGATGGGCAGTCCGGGCTCGGCGGCGTCGTTGCGCAGCAACCGATCCGGGTGGGCGACGCCGGTGACGGCCATGCCGTATTTGGGCTCCGGATCGTCGATGGAGTGGCCGCCCAGCACCGGGCAGCCCGCCTCGGCGGCGACGCTCAGGCCGCCGCGGAGCACCTCTGTCATGAGTTCCATCGGCAGCACGCCACGCGGCCAGCCGAGGAGGTTGATGGCCGTCACCGGCCGGCCGCCCATGGCGTAGATGTCGGAGAGGGCGTTGGCCGCGGCGATGCGGCCCCAGTCGTAGGCGTCATCGACCACGGGAGTGAAGAAGTCGGCAGTGGTGAGGACCGCCAGGTCCTCGCGGACCAGGACGGCGGAGGCATCGTCGCCGCTGTCCAAGCCGACCAGCACCTCCGGCCCGGGATGTCCGATCAGGCCGCGGACAGCGTCCTCCAGTTCGCCCGGCGGGATTTTGCAGGCGCATCCTCCGCCGTGGGCAAAGCCTGTGAGCCGGATGGGCGCGGCGCCCTCCTCCGGCTCCGGGATGGTTGTCTGGGCCTCGGTCACCCGCCCAGCGTACCCCCAAGGCAACCCTGCTATATTGATGCGCGGTGGCGTCCGGGTCCTGGTGGGCCCCCCGGTCTTCAAAACCGGTGCGGCCGAGCATCTCGGCCTGGCGGGTTCGATTCCCGTCCGCCACCGCCAACTTCAGGCGTCACTGCCGCCGGCCGAGGAGGACCGTGGACCAGATCGACCCCCGGCGACTTATTCCGCGGACGAACGACCTGCTTGCCCTGCCTGCCGTCCGGGAAGCCGCCGGGCGGCTTGGCGGCCACGTCATCCGCGAGCTGGTCCGGGACGTCCAGGACCGGGCCCGGCGCGGCGAACTGGCCCCCGACCTGGTGGGACCGACCCTCACCGCGGCGGTGAACGCCCGCCGGGCAACCACCCTGCGGCCGGTGCTCAATGCCACCGGCGTTATCGTCCACACCAACCTCGGACGCGCGCCGCTCTCGGACGCCGCGAAGGAAGCCCTCGTCGCCGCCAGCGGCTACGTCGACGTCGAACTTGACCTTCGGGACGGGAGCCGCTCCAGCAGGGGAGCGGGCGCCCGGGCGGCCCTGCTTGCCGCATGCCCCGCGGCGGAGGCCGCGCTGGTGGTCAACAACGGAGCGGCCGCACTCGTTCTGGCCACCACCGCCCTGGCAGCCGGCAAGGACGTGGTCCTGAGCCGCGGCGAACTGGTCGAGATCGGCGCCGGATTCCGCCTGACGGACCTGATGGAGTCCACCGGCGCGGTGCTCCGGGAGGTCGGCACCACGAACCGGACGCACCTGGCCGACTACGCGGACGCCCTGGGACCACAGACGGGCTGCGTGCTCAAGGTGCACCCCAGCAATTTCCGGGTTGACGGGTTCACCTCCGCCGTGCCGCTGACCGAACTGAGCCGGCTGACCGTGTCCGGCGGCGTGCCCCTGGTGGCCGACCTCGGCAGCGGACTATTGACGCACGACCCGCTGCTGCCCGACGAGCCGGACGTGACCTCCGCGCTGCTGGCCGGCGCCGACGTCGTCATCGCCAGCGGCGACAAACTGCTGGGCGGCCCCCAGGCGGGCCTGCTGCTGGGCCGCAAGGAGATCATCGAGCGGCTGGCCCGGCATCCCCTGGCCCGGGCGGTCCGCGCCGACAAACTCGCCCTCGCCGCCCTCGAAGCCACCCTCACCGGCGGGGCTACACCCGTGTCCCAGGCCCTGCACGCCGACGTCGAGGAGCTGCGCAGGCGCACCGACAGGCTCGCCGCGGCCCTCGGCGTCGAGGTCGTGGCCCACGCCGGCAGGGTCGGCGGCGGCGGCGCCCCCGGCGTGCCCCTGCCGGGTTGGGCCCTGCGGCTGCCGGAGCGGCTCGCCGGGCCGCTGCGCACCGGCACCCCGGCCGTGCTGCCGCGCGTGCACGACGGCGCCTGCCTGATCGACCTCCGCTGCGTGCCCGCCGGCGACGACGACCGGATCCTCGACGCAGTCCGCCAGGCCCAGTCACATTTTGCGGCCGCCGGCGCCGGGGGAGCAGTCTGAATTATGCACGTCATCGCCACGGCCGGGCACGTTGATTCCGGCAAGAGCACCTTGGTCCGCGCCCTTACGGGGATGGAACCGGACCGGTGGGAAGAGGAACGCCGCCGCGGACTGACCATCGACCTGGGCTATGCGTGGACGACGCTGCCCTCCGGCCGCGACGTGGCCTTCGTCGACGTCCCGGGCCACGAGCGGTTCCTCGGGAACATGCTCGCCGGCATCGGCCCGGCGCCCGTAGTCTGCTTCGTGGTGGCCGCCGACGAGGGCTGGCAGGCACAGTCCGGTGACCACCGGGACGCCGTCGTGGCCCTCGGCATCGAGCACGGAGTGATCGTCCTGAGCCGGTCCGACCGGGCCACAGAGCAACGCCGCGCCGAGGTACTGGCCGGGACCCGCGCGGAGCTGGCCGGAACCGGCCTGCGCGACGCGCCCGCAGTCGCCGTCTCCGCCATCGACGGGACCGGGCTGGACGACCTGCGCGCCGCGCTCGACGACGTCCTCGCCCGGGTGCCGGCGCCAACCCTGACCGGACGGGTGCGGCTCTGGGTGGACCGGTCCTTCACCATCACCGGCTCCGGGACCGTGGTGACAGGGACCCTCGCCGCCGGAACCCTGGCCCGCGGCGACCGGCTGATGCTGCTGGGCGACGCCACCGGGCGGCCGGTGGCCATCCGCGGGCTGCAAAGCTGCGACACCGCGCGGACCTCCGTGGAACCGGTCAGCCGGGTGGCGCTGAACCTCCGCGACGTCGGCCCCGCAGAGATCCACCGGGGCGACGTGCTGGTGACTCCGGACGCCTGGGCCACCACCGCCGTCGTCGGCATCCAGCGCGCCTCAGGCCTGGAATACACGGAGGTGCCGGAGAACATCATGGTGCACGTGGGAACCGCCGCGGTCCCGGCCCGGCTGCGTCCTTTCGGTGCCGACCTCGCCCGTCTGGTCCTCGACCGGGCCCTGCCGCTGGTGCTGGGGGACCGGCTGGTGCTGCGCGACCCCGGGCGGCACTCCGTCCTGGGCGGCGCCCGCATCCTCGACGCCGACCCGCCCGACCTGGTCCGCCGCGGCGACGGGGCCAAGTGGGCGCAGCGGCTCGCCGCGATGGATCCCGCCGGCGACCTCGCCGGGGCGGTCGCGGCCCGCGGGGCGGTCCGGGAGGACCACCTGAGGCGGCTGGGCCTGCTGACCGGTCAGGACCCCGCAGAGTATGACGATATCCACGTCGTGGGGGAGTGGTGGGTGCACGCTCCCGTTCTCGAGGCGTGGCAGCAGCGGTTGCGGACAGCCGTCGAGGAGCTGCGGCAACGGGACCCATTGGCCCCCGGGCTCTCCATGGGAGCCGCGGCCGGCCTGCTGAGCCTGCCGGACGAACGGCTGCTGCCGCACGTGATCGACGGCGCGACGCTCGAGGCCGACGCCGGACACATCCGGGTGCCCGGCAGCCGCGACGACCTCGGCGCCGCCGAGCCCGCCGTCGCCGAGCTGGAGCGCCGGCTTTCCGCGTCCCCATTCCACGCCCCGGAAGCCGATGACCTGGCCGCGCTGGGCTTAGGCGCCCGCCAGCTGGCTGCCGCCGATCGGGCGGGGCGCCTGCTGCGGTTGCGCGACGGGGTCGTGCTGCTACCTTCGGCGCCGGCCCTTGCCATGCGTGCGCTGGCCCGCCTGGAGCAGCCGTTCACTACGAGCCAGGCGCGTCAGGCGCTCGACACCACCCGCCGGATCGCGGTTCCACTGCTGGAGCACCTTGACTCGCGCGGTTGGACCCGGCGCTTGGATGCCGGCCACCGCACCGTAGTGCGCTGACCCGCGGGCGCTAAGTCTGGGCGGCCGGCCGCGCAGTCCGGCCGCGCAGTCCGTGCCGCGTGTTCCAGGGCGGGAGGCAGCGCCTGCTGGGCCGCTAGCGTGGTGGCTGTTTTGTCCTCAACCCGCCCAGCGACGGCCGGGACGCCGAGTCCCAGAAGTCCAGGAAGTCACGCTCGGCGGCGGCCGCCAGGGCCTCTTCCTTTGCGTGCAACCGTCCGTAGATGAAGGCGTTCTCGCCGCTGTCCTGCGCCCGACGGGCCAGCTCCGCCAGCCGCTGCCGTGCCACCACGCTGTCCTGGTGCAGGCCCAGCAACTGCTGGATTTTCCGCGCGGACTTCGCTGTCCGTTTGGCGCTCCGGCGCCGCTTCTTCCCGGTGCGTTTGGGCAGTGAGGCGGCCAACTCGGCCGAGTAGCGCAGC
This sequence comes from Arthrobacter sp. Hor0625, assembly GCF_052567525.1. Lineage (NCBI taxonomy): Bacteria > Bacillati > Actinomycetota > Actinomycetes > Micrococcales > Micrococcaceae > Arthrobacter > Arthrobacter sp. Hor0625. The sequence continues at coordinate 1,793,684 of NZ_CP199586.1, forward strand.
CGTTTCGCCGCCTTGCGGATCTCATGCAGGCCGGCATCACGGGCTTCGCCGTCGTCTGCCCTTGCCGGAAGCGCTGTGACGGCGCGCTGTAACCGCCGCCGGTCTTTTGCCACGATCTTGCCGAACCTCGCTCCGGCAGCGCCGGCGGACTTCGGCGACAGCGCAGCATCGGTGACGAGCCGTTCCAGCTCCGCCAGCAGCTGGGCATAGCGTTCGTTTCCGAGCGCATCCAGGACCGCGTCGAATCCCGCCGCGGCCAGGGCGTTGAGCTCCCCGTCGATCCGGGTGGCGGCCGGACCGTGCGGGCCGGAAACGCCGCGCAACGCCGCAGGCTCCTGGGCGAGCAGCGTCGCGAGCCTCTCGCGGACCACTCCCGGATCGCGCGCCGCGCCCAGCAGCCCCGAGAGCCAGCGCAGTTCGTCCCGGAGTGGTTCCGCGGCGCCGTCGTCGAACAACGGCCGGCCCGAGGCCAGCAGCGAGCGGAGACGGCGGGCCGCAACACGCATTTGGTGGACGGCTTCCGGCTGTTTCCCCCGGACCCCGGGCGCCTGCCGGCGCAACTCGTCGAGCTGCTGGCCCAGGTAGGCCAGCAGGGCCTCGCCCGCGGTGGTTGCCACGCTTCACTCTACTTCGTGGCGCAAGGCCCTGACGTGGGCCGCGAGATGGCAGATCACGGCAATGTTTGTCTCCGGAACTGCCGCGAATTGTCATCTCGGCATAGGCTGTCCGGGACCGTTGTTCCACCGGCCATCCCAGGAGCGCGCATGACACACCACCACCTCGGCCCGCTCGCCGTGGTCACCGGAGCCGGCTCAGGGATCGGTCGGGCGGTGGCGCGGCTCATGCTGGCGGAGGGGTACCGCGTAGTGCTCGCCGGGCGGCGGGAAGCTCCCCTGCTGGAGACCGGGGCGGGCCACGCCCGGGCACTTACGGTTCCCTGCGATGTCACCCGGCCCGACGACGTCGAACGGCTCTTCGCCGCGACGCTGGAGCGGTGGGGGAGAGTGGATGTGCTGTTCAACAACGCCGGCGTGTTCGGCCCCACCGCCTCGGCGGACGAGATCAGTGTGGCGGACTGGGAGGCCACCCTCGCCGTGAACCTGACCGGCTCGCTGCTTTGCGCGGCCGCCGCGGTGCGGGCCATGAAAGCGCAGTCACCCCAGGGCGGCCGGATCATCAACAACGGCTCCATTGCTGCCCACTCGCCCCGGCCCCGCAGCGTGGCCTACGCCGTCACCAAGCACGCGATCACGGGACTGACGAAGAGCATCGACCTTGACGGCCGGTCCTTCGGGATCAGTTGCGGCCAGATCGACATCGGCAACGCCGCCACGGAACTGATGGATGCGATCGGGGTGGGTGCGGGGGCCCTGCAGCCCGACGGCAGCCGCCGGACGGAGCCGACGTTCCCCGTGGAGGACGCGGCGCGCGCCGTCGTGCTGATGGCAGGCATGCCGGCCTCGGCCAATGTCGGCTCCCTCGTCGTCACCGCGGCCGGGATGCCGTTCCTCGGGCGGGGCTGAACCCTCCCCGCCGGCGTGCGGCGGTGCCCACGGTAGCGTCGAGGTGTCGGCCGCAGTGGCGTCGGGGTGCCGCTAGAGCGGAAGCAGCCCCGACAGATCGGCGCGGAGCCCCGACGCGGCGACCCGGCCGGCGTCGACGGCGTCCGCCCAGCGGAGCCGCCCTGTCACCATGCCGAGCCAGGTGGCGGCGTCGCACTCGATGACGTTCGGGGGAGTGCCGCGGGTGTGGCGCGGGCCCTCGATGCACTGGGTCACCCCGAACGGGGGCACGCGGACCTCCACCGAGTTCCCGGGGACCCGGGCGGCGACCTCTTCAAGCGAATAGCGCACCGCCGTCGCGAGCGTGGCGCGGGGAACCGGGGGCTGCGGCGCCGCGGTTCCGGCATCCGGGGTTTCCGCTTCCCCTGCGGCGGCATCCCGCCAGGCGGCCAGCGCCGCCTTGCCCTCGTCCACGGGGATGCGGCGCCTGGGGACTGCCACGGCTAGTCCAACAGCGCCGACACGGCGCTGCCCAGGCGGATCTTGCCGACCGGCCGGCCGCCGCCGAGCACCGGTTCGACGACCCTGTCCAACACGCTGGAGACCTCCGGGATGTCGACGGCGCCCGCGGCCGCGAGCAGGGTCAGGCCTACGAGGGTAGTGGCACGGATGCTGCCGTCGAGGATCTTGATCGCGACCGAGACGCCCTGCGGGGTCGCCATGACCAGGACGCCCTCGGCGCCGATCTTGGCGATGATCCCCAGGTCATCCATCACAATCGTGTTGGCCTGACCCCTGCCCTGCACGGCCCAGGGGTAGTCCAGCATGGAGGTTGCGATCGTCGCGGCGCGGGCGTTGGAGTTCTTGTCACCGGGCGCCTTGGCCAACCGCGAGTACGCGCGGGCCAGGCCGGTGAGGGAGACGGCGGCCACCGGGGCGCCGCAGCCGTCAATGCCGAGGTGGGCGATCGGTTCGCCGCAGTACTCCTCGATCACGGACCGGATGCGCTGCTGGAGGGGGTGGTTCGGCTCAAGGTAGCTGTGGGTGTCCCAGCCGTTCTCCGTGCAGGCCCAGAGGAAGGCCGCGTGCTTGCCGGAGCAGTTGAAAGCCAGCCGCGACTTTCCGCGCTCGGTTTGGACCAGCCAGGTGCGGGCCGTTTCGTCCTCCGGCCATGCCGCCGGGCACTGCAGCTGGTCCTCCTTGGCGCCGGCAGCCTCAAGCATGCCTTCCACCACGTCCATGTGGTCGAGGGACCCGACGTGGCTGCCGCAGGCAATCGCCACCTGCGCGCCGCGCAAGGGGACGCCGGACTGCATGGACGCCAGCGCCTGCAGGGGCTTGAGGGTCGAGCGGGCAAAGACCGGCGTGGTGATGTCGCCAAGCTCCGTGACGACGTTTCCATCGGCGGCGAGCACGACGGCGGAGCCGATGTGCCGGGATTCGACGAAGCCGCTGCGTTCCAGCACTGCCAGTTCGACGGCGGAGTCAACGGTGAAGGTGGCATGCGGGTTCAAAGGCATGCTGCCAGTCTATGGTGCGCGGACCTCCGGACCGGGTTAGCTACTCCACGGTCACCATGATGGATTGCCAGCCCGAGGCGCCGTCGGGCACGGGATCGGCGCGCTGGTCGGTTTGGAGCTCGCCGGTGCCGTCGGTGGCGCGGACCTTGATGTAGTGCGGTCCCGGCGCGGCCTCCCACTCGTAGGACCACTGCCGCCAGGTCACCACGGACGCCTCGGCCGCCAAGACAGCTGCGGTCCACGGCCCGTCGTCGATCTGGACCTCCACCTTGGAGATGCCGCGGGTCTGGGCCCAGGCCGTGCCGCCGAGGGCGACCTTGCCGGCGGGGACCTTCGCGAAGGACTTGGGCACCTCCACCCGGGCCATGGTCTTGATCGGGCCGCGCTCGGACCAGCCGCGCTCCGTCCAGTAGGCCTTGTTGTCGGCGAACCGCGTCACCTCCAGGTCCACCACCCACTTGGTGGCCGAGACGAACCCATAGAGGCCCGGGACCACCATGCGCACCGGATAACCGTGCTCCAGCGGCAGCGCCTCACCGTTCATGCCGATGGCCAGCATGGCATCGCGTCCGTCCTGGAGGACTTCCAGCGGCGTCGACGCGGTGAAACCGTCGACCGAGGTGGACAGGACCATATCCGCTCCCGCGGTCGGCCGGGCCATCTTGAGTACGTCACGGATGGGCATGCCCAGCCACTTGGCATTGCCGGCCAGGTTGCCGCCGACCGGGTTGGAGACACAGGTCAGCGACACGTGGGATTCGATCAGTTGGGCGTCGAGCAGATCCTGGAAGTTCAGGCGGACCTCCTGTTCCACCATGCCGTGGACCCGGAGTTCCCAGGACTGGACGTCGACTTCCGGCACGCTGAGTGCGGTGTCGATACGGTAGAAATCCTTGTTCGGGGTCAGCCAGGGGGTGACGCCGGGCGTCTTGGACTGCACCCCGGCAGGTACGGCGGGCGCCGGCTTGGCCGGGGCGGGGAGTCTCAGGGCGTCGCGCGCCGCCGCCACATTGCTGCGGGCGGCCCCGAGGAGCCGTCCGCCCGTGGCCGCGACCGCCGCTGCCGCGGCGGTGATGCCGGTGGCGGTGAAGAATGCCCGGCGGGTCGTCGCAGGGCGGTCCACCGGTGCCGCACCGCCGTCGTGCGGCGCGCTCTGGGTTTCGTCGAGCCGCCACAGCTTGCCGATCAGGGAGCGGAGGACCAGCAGCCCGGCCAGGGTGCCGAGCAGCGACGGCAGGGCGTCGAGCGGTGAGACGCCGGCCCGGGTCACGACGCTGGCCACGATCACGACGCCCATCACCAGCACGCCTGCGGCGCCGAGGAACCACTTCCGGTACGCCACGATGCCCAGCACGCAGGCCAGCAGCAGGATCGTCAGGCCCATGCCCACGAACAGGGCGGCCTTGTCGTTGGTGCCGAAGGTCGCGATGGCGAAATCCTTCAACCATGGCGGCGTGAAGTCGATGAAGGTCGAGCCCAGCGCCACCAGCGGCGTGGCGCGGGACGAGAAGAACGCGCCGGCCAGTTCCGCAACGGCCAACACGACGGCGGCCGAGACCACGCCGGCCAGTGCGGCAAGGGCCGCGGGACCGGTCAGCGCCGACCGCTTGCCGCGCTTCGTGGTGGTGCCGGGCTTCCGGGTGCTGGGCGTTGTCATACCGGGGATTCGGAGCGGCAGGGACCGCGGATTGGCATGTCCGGTCCTCCGGCGCGGCTGTGGCTAGACCAAGATCGGGCATGTCCGTTCCTGTGGGGCAGGAGTGGGCATAGACCGTTATGCCCACTCCTCGCGACCAGCATTGGGCATGTCCGGTCCCGAAGCGGGGCTGTGGCTGGACCAAAAACGGGCATGTCCGGTGCTAGTCACAGCTTAGGAGCCTGCAAGGTCCACCACGTACCCTTGGGAAGTGTGAAGGTACTTGTCATCGGCCCCGGCGGCCGCGAACACGCCATTGTCCGATCCCTGCTCGCCGACCCGAACGTCTCGGAGGTCCACGCCGCCCCGGGCAATGCCGGAATCAGCAAGCTGGTCCCCACCCACGCCATCGACGCCAACGACCCCGCCGCCGTCGCAGCGCTGGCGACCCGGCTCGCCGTCGACCTCGTAGTCGTCGGTCCGGAAGCGCCACTGGCCGCGGGGGTCTCGGACGCGGTCCGCGAGGCCAGGATCCCGGTCTTCGGCCCCAGCAAGGCCGCCGCGCAGCTCGAGGCGTCCAAGGCCTTCGCCAAGGACATCATGGCCGAGGCCGGCGTCCCCACTGCCATGGCCCGCGTGGCCTCCACACCGGAGGAAGCCGCAGACGCCCTCGACACCTTCGGCGCCCCCTACGTCGTCAAGGACGACGGGCTGGCCGCCGGTAAGGGCGTCGTCGTCACCCGCGACCGCGACGAGGCGCTGGCCCACGCCCAGAGCTGCTTCGACGCCGGCGGTTCCGTGGTTATCGAGGAGTTCCTCGACGGCCCCGAGGTGTCACTGTTCGTGCTCTGTGACGGCACCAACACCGTCGCACTTTCCCCCGCGCAGGACTTCAAACGCATCTACGACAACGACGAGGGCCCCAACACCGGCGGCATGGGCGCCTACACCCCGCTGGACTGGGCCCCCGAGCACCTGGTGGACGAAGTGATCGAACGCGTCGCCCAGCCCACCGTGAACCAGATGGCCCACCGCGGCACCCCGTTCGTGGGCGTGCTGTTCGTCGGCCTGGCCCTGACCTCCCGCGGCACCCGCGTCATCGAATTCAACGTCCGGTTCGGCGACCCCGAAACCCAGGCGGTCCTGGCGCGGCTTCGGACGCCGCTCGGCGGCCTGCTGATGGCCGCGGCCAAGGGCGAACTGGACAAGGTCCAGCCGCTGCGCTGGTCCAAGGAATCGGCGGTGGCCGTCGTCGTCGCCGCCGAAAACTACCCGGGCATGCCCCGCACCGGCGACCGCATCCGCGGGCTCAAGAAAGTCGAGGCGATCGAGGGCGTGCACGTCATCCACGCCGGTACCCGGCTCGACGACGAGGGCAAGGTCGTCTCCGCCGGCGGCCGCGTCCTCGCCGTGGTCGCGCTCGGGGCGGACCTCGTGGAGGCCCGGGAACGGGCGTACGACGGCGTCGAACTAGTCCAGCTCGAAGGCAGCCAGTTCCGCACCGACATCGGAGGCAAAGCCGCCCGCGGCGAAATCAAGGTAACGGCGCCCGGGGCAGCTTCGGCTGTCGCCGCCGCGAAAGCGAAGGCCCAGGCATGAACACCCCCGACTCCGCCGGCACCGCAGCCGGCCTCGCGACCGCGGCCCCTGAACTGCCCGGCTGGAAGCACGTCTATTCCGGCAAGGTCCGCGACCTTTACGTCCCCGCGGACAGCTCCATCACCGAACGCATCGGGCACGACTGCGTCCTGGTGGTGGCCAGCGACCGGATCAGCGCCTACGACCATGTGCTCGCCAGCGAGATCCCCGACAAGGGACGCATCCTCACCCAGCTGAGCCTGTGGTGGTTCGAGCAGCTCGGCGTCGAGCACCACGTCCTCGCCGCCACGGTCGACGGCGGCGTGCCCGCCGCGGTTGAGGGGCGCGCGATGATCTGCAAGAAGCTGGAGATGTTCCCGGTCGAGTGCATCGCCCGCGGCTACCTGACCGGCTCCGGGCTCGTCGAATACCGGGAGTCCGGCACCGTCTGCGGCATTCCGCTGCCGGACGGGCTGGTGGACGGCTCGCGCCTGGCCGACGCCGTGTTCACCCCCTCCGCCAAGGCCGAGGTGGGGGAGCACGACGAGAACATCACCTACGACGCCGTCGTGGAGCTGGTGGGCGAGGATATCGCCGCCCGGCTGCGGGAGCTCACCCTGAAGATCTACACGAAGGCCGAGGAGATCGCCCGCGGCCGCGGCATCATCCTGGCCGACACGAAGGTGGAGTTCGGGGTGGACCCGGCGACCGGCGTCATCACCCTCGGCGACGAGGTCCTGACGCCGGACTCCTCCCGGTTCTGGGACGCCGCCACATACGAGCCCGGCCAGGCGCAGCCGTCCTACGACAAGCAGTACGTGCGCGACTGGCTGACCTCGGCCGAATCGGGCTGGGACCGGTCTTCCGATTCGCCGCCGCCGGCGCTGCCCGACGGCGTCGTCGCCCGCACCCGCAGCCGCTACGTCGAAGCGTACGAAAAGCTGACCGGCCGCACCTTCGCCTAGGTGCTGCTGCCGGCGGCGGCTAGGTCCTGCTGCCGGCGGCTAGGTGCTGCTGCCGGCAGCAGCTGCGGCGCGGCGCTGGGCCAGCCGGATCTCCAGCACGGCGTCCATCGCCTGCTGGACCCGGTCCGAGGCCCCGGCGGCGCTGAATTCCTTCTGCGCCTCATCGAGGAAGACGAGGGCTTCGTCGGCTTCACCGGCGGCCTTGAGCGCCTTGCCGAGCAGGAGCGAGACTTCTCCGGCGGTGTGCTTGGCGAGGACCTCGCGCTCGGCGTGGATTTCGCGCAGTTTCTGCACCGCTCCCACGATGTCGCCGGTCAGGTAGAGCCAGCGCGCCCGGATGAAGGCCACCTCGAGGCGGTCGGTCTTGTTGCCGCCGACGATCGAGAGGGCCAATTCGGCCCGCTCGATGGCGGACAGGGTCTCCGGCTCAACGATGCCGGAGGACAGCCGCACGGCGGCGGAAGCCTTGTTGAAGCGGGCCCAGAGGTCGATGTCGTTAGCCGGGGAGAGCAGCGTGGCGGCCTTCTCGTGGTGCTTGATGCCTTCGGCGTAGTCGTGGCGCATGAAGGCCACGTTGCCCACGACCCAGGCCACCTCGCCGGCGAGCTGGGAGTTGGCCTGGCCCTCCATCTGCTCATTCATCTCCTGGCAGTACTGCCAGGCCTCATCCAGCCGGCCGCTTTCGGCCAGGGCGCCGATCAACGCCCGGAGCGCGCCGATGATCAGGGTGGAGCCCTTCGGGAGCTGGGCGCACAGCCGCACGGCCTCCTGGGAGTTCTCCACCGCCGTCGTCAGTTGGCCCTGGCCCTGCGCCGCCGCGGCGAGCATCTGCCGCGCGCGGACTCCGAGGCCGGCGGACTCGGCCGCCATCGGGTGGTCCAGCAGCCGCTGCACGATGGTCCGGCAGTCGTCCCACCGGCCCTGCTTGATCAGGCACTCGGCCTGCATGTAGGTCATGTTCCACCAGGCGCTGGTGTTCTTGGCCTCCAGTGCGATCTGGGCGGCATTGGCGGCGTGGCTGGCGGCCAGCGGATAGTCACGGAGGTCCCAGGCCTGCCGAGCGTACAGTCCGGCGAGCACGTATTCGGCGTCGCTGACCGAGACGGGCTGGCTCCAGGCTTCGAGCGCCTTGGGCGCGAGCTCCAGGCGGCGGGCCAGTTCCTCGATCACGTCGGCCGTCGGTTCGCGGCGCCCGGTTTCGAGCAGGGAGATGTAACTGGGGGAGTACAAATCCCTCCCCAGCTCCGCCTGCGTCAGCCCACGCTCCAGCCGTTCCGCGCGGAGTTTCTCCCCGAATCCGTTCCCCACGGATACCACCTCATTCCGGACACTTCTTATACTAAATGCTTGACAGTCTCTGTGGAAGAAATTTTACAATGTATGTCAACAAGGGCAGTACTGACTTGGTAACGACTCCGACTCGAATGAGGAACTCTATGTTGAAGAAGATTGCAGCCGGCGTAGCCCTGGCGGGTGCCCTGGCGTTCTCCGCAGCGGCTCCGGCCGTTCTGTCCGCAGGTTCCATCGCCGACACCAGCAGCGTTACCGCCGTGGGCAACTGGCCCGACCCGATGCGGGTCGCCTCGGCCGTGGGCAACTGGCCTGACCCGATGACCTACTCCACCAACGTCGGCAACTGGCCCGACCCGATGTAAGCAGCCAACGGAACAGCCCCGGACGCGTCTGACGCGGCCGGGGCTGTTTTTTGTGCCGGAACGATGGCGGGTGCGCCGCGCCGGGAAAGCAAAAGAGGGCCCTTCGTATGAAGGGCCCTCTTTGTGACTGGTCGGGATGACAGGATTTGAACCTGCGACCTCGTCGTCCCGAACGACGCGCGCTACCAAGCTGCGCCACATCCCGATCCGTTACTTCAAAAGCAACTTCACAAGAGTATCCGATTCCGGCCCCGGATGCGAAATCGGGCCCGGTCCCGGACGCGGCCGCCCGGGTTTCCGGCTCCGAGCGGCGTTGCGGCTCAGACCAGGGAGTCCTTCCACGCCCCGTGCAGCTTCGCGAACCGGCCCCCGCCGCCGATCAGCTCGGCCGGGGTGCCGTCCTCGACGACACGGCCGTCGTGGACCACGAGCACCCGGTCCGCGGTTTCGACGGTGGAGAGCCGGTGCGCGATGATCAGCGCGGTACGGCCGGCGGCCCCGGCGCCGGCTTTGTCGCCGCCGGTGCCCCCGCCCCCGGATCCGGCGCCGCGCAGCAGGCTCGCCAGCCCGGCCTGGACCATGCGCTCGGACGGGATGTCCAGCGACGACGTCGCCTCGTCGAGGATCAGGACGGCGGGCCGGGCCAGGAACGCCCGCGCGAAGCTGATCAGCTGCCGCTGCCCGGCCGACACCCGGCCGCCGCGCTTGTTCACGTCGGTGTCGTAGCCCTCCGGGAGCGCCATGATGAATTCATGGGCGCCCACGGCCGCGGCCGCCTCCTCGATCTCCTCGCGGGAGGCCTCGGGCCGGCCCAGGGCGATGTTGTCCGCGACCGAGCCGCTGAACAGGAACGCTTCCTGGGTCACCATGACGACGTTGCGGCGCAGGTCCGCCGTCGTCAGTTGCCGCAGGTCCACGCCGTCGAGCGTGAGCGAGCCGGAAGAGACGTCGTAGAAGCGGGCAATCAGCTTGGCCAGCGTGGATTTGCCGGCGCCGGTCTGGCCCACCAGCGCGACCGTCTGGCCCGCCGGAATGTGCAGGTCCATGGCCGGGATGATGACCGGGCCGTCGCCGTAGCGGAACTCGACGTTCTCGAAATCGATCCGCCCCTGCGCCGCGGGCAGCGCCACGGGATGTTTCGGCGGCCGGACGGTGGGCACTTCCTCCAGCAGCCCGGAGACCTTCTCCAGCGCAGCCTGCGCGCTCTGGAAGGAGTTGTAGAACATCGCCATCTGGTCCACCGGCTGGAAGAACCGCTTGGCGGAAAGGATCAGGGCCAGCAGCACGCCGACGGCGAGGTCGCCGGAGAGGACCCGGAAGCCACCGGTGAGCAGCACGACGGCGACGCACACGTTCCCGATCAGCACCAGGCCGGGCTGGAAGACGCCGTTGAGGTTGATCGAGCGGACGGTGACCTTGCGGTAATCCTCGGCCAGTTCGGCGTAGCGGGCGGCGTTCTGGGGCTCCTTGCGGAAGGCCTTGACCGCGCGGATGCCGGTCATGGTCTCGACGAAGTGGACGATCAGCCGGGCGGAGACGACGCGGGACTCCCGGAACGCGATCTGGGAGTGTTTCTGGTACCAGCGGGAGAGGAACCACATCGGGACGCCGGCGGCCAGCACCAGCAGCCCGCTGCGCCAGTCGAGGGCGAAGACGGTCACGGCCGTGAAGATCATGAACAGCAAGCCCGATGCCAGCGAGCTGACCCCGGAGTCGAGGAGTTCACGCAGGGCCTCGAGGTCCGAGGTCTGCCGGGCAATGATGCGGCCGGAGGTGTACTTCTCGTGGAACTCCAGGCTCAGCCGCTGGGTCTGGCGGAAGACCCGGACGCGCAGGTCCAGCAGCATGGCCTGGCTCAACCGCGCGGTGGAGGTCACGTACAGGGCGGTGAGCCACGCCGTCGCGACCGCCGCGGCGAGGTAGGCGGCGCCGGCCAGCACCAGCGGAAGGTTGTCTCCGGCGCGCAGGGCCGGCAGGGCGTGGTCGATGCCGAAGGCGATCAGGGCGGGCCCGGCCACCCGCGCGGCCTGGGAGAGGACGACGGCGGCAATCGTCAGCCAGAACCGCAGCCGGACCGGGCGGATCAGCGAGCCAAGCAGGGCCAGGGAGCGGCGCCGGACGGCCTTACTCTCGGCCTTGGACAGGTGCGCGTTGTCTTCGTTGGCGGTGCCGAAGGTGGCGGTGGTCATCGGGACAGCTCCTCGGCCTCGAGCGCGGACAGTTCGGAGTCGAGGTCCCGGGGTTCCGGGTCCAGGCTGGCGATGACGTAGCGGTAGTGGCTGTTTTCGGCGAGCAGTTCCGTGTGGGCGCCGACGGCGGCGATCCGGCCGTCCTCGAGCAGCGCCACCCGGTCGGCCAGGGCCACGGTGGAGGGCCGGTGGGCGACGATCAGGGTGGTGGTGTCCCTGAGGACCTCGCGGAGCCGGGCTTCGACCAGTTCCTCGGTGTTTACGTCCAGCCCGGAGAGCGGATCGTCCAGGACCAGCACCTTCGGCCCGGCGGCAACGGCGCGGGCCAGGGCAATGCGCTGCCGCTGGCCGCCGGACAGGCTCAGCCCCTCTTCCCCGATCAGGGTGTCCAGGCCTTCGGGCAGGGAGTAGGCGAAGTGGGCCTGGGCGGTGTCCAGCGCCTCGGCCAGGATCTGCTCCCGCCGTTCCGCCGATTCGTCGGCCCGGACGCCGAGGAGCACGTTGTCCCGGACGGAGCTGGAGAACAAGGTGGTGTCCTCGAAGGCCACTGCCACGATGGCGCGCAGGTCCTCCACGCTGAACTCCCGCAGGTCCACGCCGTCGATCGTGACCGAACCGGCCGTGACGTCGAACAGCCGGGGGACCAGCTGCAGCAGGGCGCTCTTGCCGCTGCCGGTGATCCCCACCAGGGCCATGGTCTCGCCCGGCCGGAGTTCCAGGCAGATGTCCTTGAGGATCGGCTTGTCCGGGGCGTCCTCGAACGCGAAGGTGGCGTTGTGGAAGGACAAGGCACCCCTCAGCTCGGCGGGGCGCCGGGGCTGCTCGGGGCTGGTGATGGTGTTGACCGATTCCATGACCTCGAAATGCCGGTCGACGGCGGACTTGGCGGTGAGTGCCATGGCCAGCAGCAGGCCGCAGAACTCCACCGGCGCCGCGATCACGGCTGCCGTGGCGAAGAAGGCCACGAGCGAGCCGATGCTCAGCTGCCCCGCGGCGGCCAGCATGACGCCGACGACGAGCCCGGCGCCGAGCGCGAGCTCGGGCAGCAGAGTGACGACGAGGCTGAAGGTGGCCAGGTGCTTGGCCTTGGCGATCTCCGTCTGGCGCAGCTCCTCGGCCTGTTCGTTGAAGTTCTCCAGCGCTTCCCGGCTGCGCCCGAACGCCTTGAGCACGCGGATGCCGTGTACGGATTCCTCAACCGTGGTGGCAAGATCCCCGGCCTGGTCCTGGCTGCGCCGGGCGACCTTGCTGAAGCGGGTCCGGAAACGGAAGCCGTATATCATGATCGGCACCGCGGCAGCTAGGAAGATCAACGCCAGCTGCCAGCTCATGGCGAACATGACGACGACGCCGATCACTACGGTCAGGGTGGTCACCACCAGCATGATGGCGCCGAATGCCATCCAGCGGCGAAGGAAGTTCAGGTCCGTCATGGCGCGGGAGAGCAGCTGCCCGGAACCCCAACGGTCGTGGAAGGACACGGTCAGGTCCTGCAGGTGGTTGTACAGCGACACCCGCATCCGGGTCTCCACCGTGGTGGCAGGGTTGATGACGAACTGGCGGCGCAGGGCGACAAGCCCCGCCTCGGCAATGCCCAGCATCAGGATCACGGCCGACGCGATCCAGACGGCCTGGCTGCTTCCGCCGGGTGTCAGCCAATCATTGATGAGGACCCGCAGTACCTGCGGAATGGCCAGAGCGACGATACTGGCCAGCAGGGCACTGACCAAGCCCATGACCAGCCGGGGCATGATCGGCCTGACATGCGGGTAGAGACGGCGGATTGACGTGAAAAATGGGGTCTGCTTGGCCATGCCTGCTTCTTAACGGCAACTGCGAGATGAATTACGCAACTGAATGTAGTTTCCTTTAGCAACTACCCTAGGCCATCGGGTGACCCGCTTCACAGGATATCGGGCCGTTCCGGAATCTGGCCCAGTAATTACGGTCCGCAATGGCTATGGGCGGGATCGGCGGGACCGGCCAGGTGGGGGACTGCGCGGCCGGGGGCTGGTCTGCGCGGCCTAGCGGGTGCCGGGAATGGTGAGCTGCTCCCCGGGGGCGGCTAGCAGCTCGGCCCCCTTGCCGGAAAGCGACACGTTTGCTCCGCGCAGCGCGTAAGCGGGCACCCCGAATCGGCTGCTGATTCCGGAGAACGTGTCGTTGGCCGCGACGGTGTACGTCGAAGTCCCATCCGGATTGGAGATGAACGATCCGCCGGCTCCCAGTTGGGGAGTCTCTTCGCCGCGCAGATCAATGACTGCTCCGGCTCTGAGTGTTTCCGCTTTGTTGAACTTCCTAAGAACCTCGGCGTCCATCCCGAATTCGCGGGCGACCGCCTCCCAGGTGTCCCCGTCGACGCAGGTGTACCTGACGGCCAAGTAGTAGCTGTTCAATTCGGTCTGGCCCCGCAGCGCTCCGGCTCTGGGCCCTGCTCCTGCTGCGGTAGCCGGTACCGGGGATGCCGAGCCGGCTTCAACAGCGGCGCCGCCCCTTGGCTTTGTCGGCTGCGCCGGGTACTCGCAGCCCGCTACGGCGACCGCGATGAGACAGGCCGCGGCCGCAGTGACGCAGATCCGCCGCAGCGCCGATGACCGCAGGGACTGCTCTTCCCGGGCGTGCGGCGACGTCGTTGGCAAAGCACTCCAGCCCTTGATAGTGGCGGGAGTCGCGGTCGCACACGGTTTGGCGACGACGGTCCCGAACCAACATTCAGTCTGGAATCGCGGCGCGAGCTTCCCCCAAAGATTCGACCATCCTTCTGGAAAGATGATCCCCAGACATTTCATAGATTCGTTGGAGTAATGTCAAGCCTCCGCGCCACGGCGCGATGAAGCGCAGAAGTGCCCCGCATCCCCACCGGACATGCTCATCCGCTGTCTGCAGGCTTGAGCACACTCATTCTTTCCAGCCCAACTCCGACGGACATGCCCATTCTTCGCGGCGGGGAGTGGGCATGGCGGATTATGCCCAGTCCAGCGGGCCGGGGACGGGCATGTCCTGCGGGAAGCCGCCCAGCGCCGGGAGCCGGCGCGGACCCGCCGGGGTCAGGACCGGGCGGTGAGGGTGAGCAGCACGGCCTCGGGGCGGCAGGCAATCCGTACCGGGGCGAAGCGGGAGGTGCCGATGCCGGCGGAGACGTTCACCGGCGTCGTACGTCCCTGGCTCTCCCAGTCCCGCAGCCCGCGAGCACGCCAGGTCGGCAGGTCGCAGTTGGCGACGAGGGCCCCATAGCCCGGCACGCAGATCTGCCCGCCGTGGGTGTGACCGGCCAACAGCAGGTCAGCACCGTCTTCGGTGAAGTGGTCCAGGACGCGCTGGTACGGGGCGTGGGCGACCGCGATCCGCAGGTGCGGCTTGGCATCCTGCCCCTTGGTGCCGCGGGGCCAGCCGGCGTAGCGTTCCAGCCGCAGGTGCGGATCGTCCACGCCGGAGAAGTCGACGCGCAGCCCGCGGATGATCAGCGACTGGCAGCGGTTGGTCAGGTCAACCCAGCCGGACATGCCGAAGCCCGCCCGGAGCCGAGGCCAGTCCAGCTGGACCGGGTCGGGCCGGGACTTCGACGGGCCGAGCAGGTACGACGCGGGGTTCTTGAGCCTCGGAGCGAAATAGTCATTGGAGCCGGGGACGAAAACGCCGGGGAACTGCATCAGCGGCCGCAGCGCCTCCAGTACCGGATCGATGGCTTTGACGTGGCTGAGGTTGTCCCCGGTGTTGACAACCAGGTCCGGTTCCAGCGCGGCGAGGGACCGCAGCCAGTCGGCCTTCTTATGCTGGCCGGGCACGAAGTGGATGTCGCTCAAGTGCAGCACCCGGAGCGGGCCGTAGCCCGGCGGCAGGATGGCAAGGGTTTCCTCGCGCAGCTCGAACTGGTTCTTTTCCCAGAGGCCGTAGCCGGCAGCGGCGGCTCCGGCAGCGGCGGTGGCCGCGGCAGTAACGGCAAAGCCGCGCCCGATGCTTCGGGCGCGGCTGGCCAGGTTGGCTCCGACGGCCACGGCTACTTGTCCTTCTTTCCGTCGCCGGGCTTCTTCGGCTCCGGCGCCGGCGCCGGTTCCTGCTGAGCCGGTGCGTTGTTGCTGTTGGTGTTCCCGGATTCGGTGCGGGGCTGCTGGTACGGGGCCGGCTCGTACAGCAGGTTCGACGGCGGCGCCGGGAACGGGTCCGTACTGCGCGTGGGGGCGATCTGGGCCATGAACCTGGAGAACATCGGGCCGGCGATCATGTAGCCGTCAATGCCCTCGTAGAACTGGCCATTGATGGTGACGTTCTGGCCGGCGCGGCCCTGGTCTCCAAGCGCGTCACCGAACCAGGCGGCGGTGGCGAGGCCGGTGGTGTGGCCGACTACCCAGGTGGAGCCGTTGCTGTTCGAGGTACCGGTCTTGGCCGCGATCGGGAAGTTGGTCACCGTGGAAATGCGCGGCTGGATCAGGGACCCCGAACCGCGGTTGAGGACCTCCTGCAGCGCGTAGTTCACGCCGCGGGCCACCTCGGGCTTGATGGCGTCCCGGCAGTCGGGGGCCTGGGCGGGCAGCTTGGCTCCGGTCGCGTCCGTCACGGAGGTGATGGCCATCGGCGCACAGTAGCGGCCGTCGTTGGCGAAGGTCGCGAACGCGCTGGCCATCGTCAGCGGCGAAGTCTGGGTGGATCCCAGCAGGTTGGGCAGCCGCGACATGTCGACCGGCTTGTTGTCCAGGCCGTTGTGGATCCCGACAGCATCCACGATCCGCTGGATGCCGCAGAAATCAAGCTGCGCGGCCGAAGCGAAGGTGATGGTGTTGATCGAGTTGTACAGGCCCTTAAGGACCGTCATCGGCTTGTAGTAGCCATCTTCGGCGTTCTGCAGGTCGTCGGTGGCGTTACCGCCAGCGTTCTTCTCGGCGGTGCTGTAGGCGCCGACCGTGGTGCCGCAGGAGTTCCGCCACGGGAAGCCGGTCCGGTACTCGCGCACCGAGCCGTCCACGATGGTGTTCATCGACTTGCCCTCATCCAGCCACTCGGCGAAGGTGAACGGCTTCATGGTGGAGCCGGGCTGGGCACCGCCGATGCCGTTGAGGTCGTTGCCATCCTTGTCCCGTTTGTCGACGTTGAAGTTCAGCTGGGTGTCGAATTTGCCCTTTGCCGGCAGCCAGGTGGTGTTCTGGGCCATGTTGGTGATTTTGCCCGAGCCCGGTTCTACCGAGACCAGCGCGGCGCCCCACTTGTCCGGGTTCGGACCGGCGGCGGCGTTGACCTGTGCCTGAGCCACGCTCTGGGCCTTCGGATCCAGCGTGGTCTTGATGGTCAGGCCGCCGCGGAAGACCTTCCGCTCGCGTTCCTTGGCGTCCGCTCCGTAGGCCGGGTTGTTCAGCAGCAGGTGCAGGACGTAGTCGCAGAAGTACGGGGCGGTCGGCGAGTAGGCGCAACCCTGCCGGGGCTGGGTCACCTTGGTCTTGACGGGGGTGGCGACGGCGGCGTCGTACTGCGCCTTCTTGATCTTGCCCTGGGTGAGCATGGCCTTCAGCACGAGGTCGCGGCGGACCTTGGCGTTGTCCGGATTGGAGATCGGATCGTAGAACGACGGGCTGTTCACGACGCCGGCCAGCAGGGCGGCCTGCGGCAGGGTCAGGTTTTTGGCGGAGGTGCTGAAGAACAGCCGCGAAGCGGCTTCAATGCCGTACGCGTCGCGGTTGAAGAAGACGATGTTGAGGTAGCCCTCAAGGATCTGCTCCTTGGTGAATTTCTTCTCCAGGGCGATGGCCAGCTTCATCTCGCGCAGTTTGTCTCCGACGCCCTTGTTGACGCCGTTCAACAGCACCTGGTCGCCCTTGCCCTCGGATTCCAGGGAGGAGTTGATCACGTTGTTGACGTACTGCTGGGTGATGGTCGAGGCGCCCTGCTTGTTGCCGCGGGCGGTGGCGACCAGCGCGCGGAGGATGCCGGTGGTATCGACACCGCCGTGCTCGTAGAAGCGGCTGTCCTCGATGGCGATCACGGCGTCCTTGATGAACGGCGACATCTGGTCCAGCGACACGCGGGTGCGGTTCTCGAGGTAGAGGTTGGCGATGACGCTTCCGTCCGAGGCCAGAATCTTGGTCGACTGGCTGGGCGGATCAACCTTCAGCTCCGCCGGCAGCGCCTCGAAGAACTTGATGGACCCGCTGGCGGCATTGCCGGACACAGCGGCAGCCGGAACCAGCAGCCCTGCCACCAGGATGCCGCAGATTGCGCTCACGCCAAGGAAGAGAACGAGCTTTCCGAGGGTGGTGGCAGTATCGAATAAAGGGTTCTTACCAGTCGCCATGTTTTCCACTTTACCGGCAAGGACTAGGCTTTACTTCATGACCAAATGGGAGTACGCCACGATTCCGCTCATTATTCACGCGACGAAGCAGATCCTGGACCAGTGGGGTGACGACGGCTGGGAGCTGGTGCAGGTCGTGCCGGGACCAGACGGTAACGGCCTGGTTGCCTACCTCAAGCGGGAGAAGAGCTAGCGATGAGCGCCCCCGAAACCGCGGCTTCCACCGGGGCCAACGCGCCCGTCGGCGCCGCCGGTGACGCTGCCGCCACCGGCGCGTCGTCCGCCGTCGAACAGCGCCTTGCCGAGCTGGGCCTGAAGCTGCCCGAGGTCGCCGCCCCGGTTGCCGCCTACGTGCCGGCCGTGATCTCCGGCAACCACGTCTACACCTCCGGCCAACTGCCGTTCATCGACGGCAAGCTCGAGGCCGCCGGCAAGGTCGCTTCCGGCGCCGAGGGCACCTCCGACGAGGCCACCGTCTCTCCGGAGGCGGCCAAGCGCTACGCCGAGGTCTGCGCAGTGAACGCCCTTGCCGCCGTCAAAAGCGTCATCGGCGACCTGGACCGGATCACGCGGATCGTCAAGGTCGTCGGCTTCGTCTCCTCCGACCCGTCCTTCACCGGCCAGCCCGGTGTCATCAACGGCGCCTCCGAACTGCTGGGCAAGGTCCTGGGCGACGCCGGCCAGCACGCCCGGTCCGCCGTCGGGGTTGCGGTGCTGCCGCTCGACTCGCCGGTCGAGGTCGAACTGATCGCTGAATTCGCCTAAAGGCCCGGTCGTTTCCCTTGCCACACTTAGCTCGTCGCCTGTTTGTCCTTCCCCCGGAACTTGAGGGGGCAGCCCGCAGCTGGCTGGAACACGGCGAACGGACCCCCCGGGCGCCGCGCTTCGCCTCATCGGTCGTCCTGCTGCGGGACTCGCCCACCGGGCTGGAGACCTGGCTGGGCTACCGGCCCGGTTCTTCGCCGCTGGGCGTGCTCGCGTTCCCGGGCGGTTCGCTCGAAGCCACCGACGACGACGCCGTCGGCTGGCTGGGCCCCGCGCCGCAGTGGTGGGCCGAGCAGATGGGGACAACCGACATCGGTCTGGCGCGCCGCCACGTGGTGGGAGCCATCCGCGAACTGTTCGAAGAGACCGGGATCCTGCTGGCCGGCCCGGACCTGTCCACGACGGTGGAGGCAACGTCCACGGCCGAATGGATGCGCGCCCGCGAAGCCGTTGCAGAGCAGGAAAAATCGTTCACCGACGTCCTCGGAAAGCGCGGCCTGTCCGTCCGCACGGACCTGCTCAAGCCGCTGGTGAACTGGCTCAGCCCCGACTTCGCCCACCGCCGGTTCAACACCCGGTACTTTGCCGCGACCGTCCCGGTGAACCAGCAGCCCTCGCTGCTGGCCAGCAAGGGCGTCTGGGGCCGGTGGGTGTGTGTCCGCAAGGTCGTTGACGAGCGAGAAACCACTGCCCTTGGTGACGAAGTGGGCCAGCCGAACACGGTGGGCCTGACCCTGGGCCAGCTGCTGGTGCCGGGCTCGGAGATCATGCTGGAGAAGATGGCTGCGGCCAACGGCTGCATCGCCTACCTCAGTTACAAACGCAAAGCCCACGCGTACCAGCCGGTCCTCGTCGAGGAGGACGGCAAGCTCATGCTCGAAGTCGAGGCGGCGAAGACCGTTGCCGGGGAACCGCAGCGCGAGCGTTAGGCGCCCGGCCCCGGGCCCGACATGCGAAGGGCCGGCTCCGAGTGTTCGGAGCCGGCCCTTTCGTGCTGGCGGCAGTCGCCGCTGAACGACCTAGCGGGAGCGCTGGCGGAGACGCTGCATGTCCAGGATCACGACGGCGCGGGCTTCCAGCCGCAGCCAGCCGCGCTGCACGAACTCGGCCAGGGCCTTGTTGACGGTCTCGCGCGAGGCGCCGACCAGCTGGGCCAGTTCCTCCTGGGTGAGCTCGTGGGCGACGAGGACGCCGTCGGTCGCCGGGCGGCCGAAGCGGTCGGCCAGATCCAGCAGGGCCTTGGCGACGCGGCCCGGCACGTCTGAGAAGACAAGGTCGGAGAGCGAGTCGTTGGTCCGGCGCAAACGGCGGGCGAGGGCCTGCAGCAGCTGGGCCGAGACCTCGGGGCGGGTGCGCAGGAGGGCGTTGAGGCTCTCGTTCTTCAACCCGGCCAGGCGGGTCTCGGACACGGCGGTAGCCGTGGCGGTGCGGGGGCTGGGGTCGAACAGGGCCATCTCGCCGAAGAGTTCGCCCGGGCCGAGGATGGCGAGCAGGGACTCGCGGCCGTCGGGGGAGGTGCGGCCGAGCTTCACCTTGCCGGAGACGATGAAGTAGAGCTGGTCACCCTGATCGCCTTCCCGGAACACCGAGGCTCCGCGGGAAAGGTCCACTTCGGTGAGTTCGTCCGTCAACAGACGGAACGCCTCGTCGTCGAGCGTGGCGAAAAGGGGTGCGCGGCGCAATACCTCGATGTCCATGAAATCTCCTGACTAACTGTGTCGGCTGGGGCGCTCCAGCCATTCTTTCAGAACTTTCCGGCTTCTGTGACGTACTTGGCACCGAATCGCCCGAAACGGCGGGGATGACGCGTCCGTGCGCGGTAAAGGCCGCCGGGCAAACTGTCAGCCGGCGCCGGTAGAATAAGGTTCCAACCAGTCCCTAAGGAGCCCCGGTGTTCGGCTTGACCATTCTGGACCTGGCGTTGGTTCTGACGCTGCTGTCCTACCTGATCTACGGGCTGCGGAACGGTTTCCTGGTGACCCTGGGCGGCATCGCGGGGTTCGCGGCCGGCGCCGTGGCAGCCTTCGTGTCCGTGCCGGTCGTCAGTGACCTGGTGGACGACTCCGGCTGGCGTCTGACCGCGATTATCGCCGCCGCCGTCCTGCTGATGATGCTGGGGCACGGCATTGGGACCATGATCGGGCGCCGCATCCGGAGCGTGGTCAAGATCAGCCCGCTGAAGCTGGCGGACCGGGTGGTGGGCGGCGGCGTTAATGTGGCCGTGTCCGCGCTCGTGATGTCCATGCTGGCGTTCAGCATCAGCGCCCTCGGTGTGCCGCTCATTTCCCAGCAGCTTGCCGACTCCAAGGTGATCGGGTTCATCGACGGCGTCACGCCCACGCCGCTGAAAGCCTCCATGGCCCAGCTCCGCTCGGCCGTGATCGGTGACGGCATCCCCACCCTCCTGGAGGGCGTCGGCGGCCAGCCCGTAGCGGTCCCGAATGCCAGCACGGACACACCGGCCCTGAACAAGGCAGCGCAGTCCGTCCTCAAGATCGCCGGCACGGCGTACCAATGCGGCCAGAACCAGACCGGCACGGGCTTCGTCGTGTCCCCGGGCCGGGTCGTGACCAACGCCCACGTGGTCGCCGGTGTTCCCGAGCCCGTGGTCGAGGTCCCCGGCGGGGGAGCCCTCCCCGGCCGGGTCGTGTATTTCGACAGCCAGCATGACCTCGCGGTGCTGGCCGTGGACGGGCTGCGGGCCGCGCCGCTTCCGCTGGGCCGCAACCTTCCCGCCGGCAGCGCGGCGGCCTTCGCGGGCTACCCGCACGGCGGCCCGTTCCAGTCCAAGCCGGCCACCGTCCGGGACATCACCACCGTCCTGGTTCCCGACATCTACGGCAACAATGCCGCCCCCGAGGATGTGTACCGGCTCGCCGGTGACGTGCAGCCGGGCAACTCCGGCGGCCCGCTGCTGAGCACCTCCGGGCAGGTGTCCGGTGTCATCTTCGCCAAGTCCACGTCCCAGGCGTCGCTGGGCTTTGCCATCACCATGACTGACCTGGCTCCGGTCGCCGCGAAGGCCCCGGGCCTGGGCAACCCGGTCTCGCCCGGGCAGTGCATCAAGAAGTAAAACCGGGAGACTGCCCACCCGACTCAGGCGCCAGCGGCCTCGATCCACTCCAGGCTCTGCCCGTGCGGACCGGCGATTCCCACCGGGGACCCGTCCTCCACGACAAGGAACCGTCCGCGGAGGCGGGAGTCATCCAGTTCCGGGACCACGCTGGAGCCGTCCTGCTGCACGATGACAGTGTGGCCCTCATTGGAGATCCAGTGGCAGCCGCGGTCAGCGGCCAGCTGGGCCATGGTGTCACGGAAACGCTCCCGGCCGCCGGCGTCGAGGTACGCCATGACCGCGCTGTGGAAGACCACCAGGGCAGCCTCCGGCGGTGCCTGCCCGGCCAGGGCGAGCAGCTGCTCGTTGAGGTCGCCGGCCACCAGCTGCGGCGGCTCCTCCAGTGCGACGGCGATCGCCCGGCGGAGCCGCTCCCGGCGGAAGTCCTGCTCCGGCCAGATGAGCGCCTCCAGCCAGGCGACGTCGTCGGGGTTGCGGATATCCAGCGGGTTCAGGTCGATGCCGGCCCGCCAGGCCACCGCGGGCAGCGCGGCCGGCAGGGGAACGTCCCCGGAGGTGGCGCAGTGCAGCACCGGGTAGCTGCGGGGCTCCGCCCCGGAGGGCTCCAGCCGGGTGACGGCGCCGCCGGGGCCCTCGAATTCGTAGCCGTAGCGGTCCGGGAACAGCCCCAGGCCCGCGGAGGCGCCGACCTCGAGCAGGGCAAGCGGGCGGCCCTCCGCGGCGGCGATCCGGGCCAGCGAGGGAAGCAGTGTGGCGCAGCGCCCGGCCTCGTTGGTCTGCGTGGACCGGGACAGGACCAGCCGTGAAACCTCGTCCCAGCGGGCGTCGAGGAAGCTGCGGAAGTCGGGATAGGGGCTGACCGGGGCGCCGAGGAAGCGGGCGGCGGCCAGCATCAGCAGCGGCTGGCGTTTGGTATGCGGCCATGCCTCAATGCGGCGGATGATCTCGGGGTCGCCCGCGATGCCGAGCGACCACGCGGCGTAGCACTCGGAGTTGCCCGGGGCGTCGACGGTGCCGAAGTGCCGGTACCAGTCCGCGGTTCCTGCCGGCTCCGTCCCGCGGGACATGCTCAGTCCCGGCCCGCGTGGAGGTCGGCGAGGTATTCGACGGCGAAGCGGTAGCCCAGGATTCCCGCGCCCGCGATCACCGCTTGGCTGATGTCGGAGAGGTAGGAGTGGTGCCGGAACGGTTCGCGGGCGTGGACGTTGGTGATGTGGACCTCGACGGCGGGAAGCTGCACCGCGGAGAGGGCGTCCCGGATGGCCACCGAGGTGTGGGTGTAGGCGCCGGCGTTCAGGACGATGCCGACGGCTTTTCCCCTGGCGGCGTGGATTGCGTCCACCAGGGCGCCCTCGTGGTTGGACTGGAAGCATTCGACGTCCAGGCCGTGGGCGTTGCCGGCGTCCTTGGCGAGCTGTTCGACGTCGGCCAGGGTCGCCGTTCCGTACTTTTCCGGCTCCCGGGTGCCCAGCAGGTTCAGGTTGGGCCCGTTGAGGACCAGGATGGTGCCGCGGCCGGCGCCGACGGGAGTGGGTTCGCTCATGCCTGCCAATCTATCGCGTTGTCCCGGGCCGCAGGCCGATGTTTCCTGCGGAGTTCACCATGCACGGACCGGGCCGGGACCGGCGGGGTTCCCCCGACCGGCCCCGAGCCCGCACCGGCCCGCCCCCGGATGCCGTCACCGGTGCGATGCCGCGTTCCGTGGTGCCCTGGCCGGGCCGCTCACTTCCTCAGGGACTGGGCGATCTGTGCCATCACGGTGTTGTCGGCCAGCGTGGTGGCGTCGCCGACCTCGCGGCCTTCGGCGACGTCCTTGAGCAGCCGGCGCATGATCTTGCCGGAGCGGGTCTTGGGCAGCTCGGGCACGATCAGGATGGTCTTGGGCTTGGCGATCGGGCCGATCTCCTTGCCGACGTGGTTGCGGAGTTCCTGGACCATGGCATCTCCGGAGTCCACGGCGTCGCCGCGGAGGATGACGAATGCCACGACGGCCTGTCCGGTGGTCTCGTCGGTCGCGCCCACCACGGCGGCCTCGGCGACCGCCGGGTGGGACACGAGGGCGGATTCGATTTCCGCGGTGGAGAGCCGGTGGCCGGAGATGTTCATGACGTCGTCCACCCGCCCCAGCAGCCAGATGTCCCCGTCCTCGTCCCTCTTGGCGCCGTCGCCGGCGAAGTACATGGTGTCGAAGCGGGACCAGTAGGTGTCCTTGAACCGTTCCGGATCCCCCCAGATGCCGCGCAGCATGGCCGGCCACGGCTCCCGGATGACGAGGTAGCCGCCGGCGCCGTTGGGCACGGATTCCCCGGCCTCATCGACGACGTCGACGGCGATGCCGGGCAGCGGGACCTGGGCGGAGCCGGGCTTGGTGGCGGTCACGCCGGGCAGGGGCGCGATCATCTGCGCCCCGGTTTCGGTCTGCCACCAGGTGTCCACGATCGGGGCCGGGTTCTCCTTCTTCTCCCCGTTCTTCCCGGCGTTGGCGCCGATGACGTCCCGGTACCACATCCAGGCTTCGGGGTTGATGGGTTCGCCCACCGAGCCCAGGACGCGGATCGAGGAAAGGTCGGACTTGGCCGGGATTTCCTTGCCCCATTTCATGAAGGTGCGGATCGCCGTGGGGGCGGTGTAGAGGATGGAAACCTTGTACTTCTCCACGATCTCCCACCAGCGGCCCTGGTGCGGGGAGTCCGGGGTGCCCTCGTACATGACCTGGGTGGCGCCGTTGATGAGCGGCGCGTAGGCGACGTAGGAGTGCCCGGTGATCCACCCGACGTCGGCGGTGCACCAGTACACGTCCGTCTCCGGGTGCAGGTCGAAGACGGCCTTGTGCGTGTAGGCGACCTGGGTGAGGTAGCCGCCGGTGGTGTGCAGGATGCCCTTGGGCTTTCCCGTGGTGCCGGAGGTGTAGAGGATGAACAGCGGATGCTCGGAGTCGTGGCCGACGGCGGTGTGCTCGTCGGAGGCTGCATCGACCGTGTCGGCCCACCAGTGGTCCCGGCCCTCGTGCCAGTCCACGTCCTCCCCGTTGCGCTTGACCACGACGACGTTCTGGACGGTGTGCCCGCTGCCGTCTCCCTCGTGGGACAACGCGTCGTCGACGGCGGACTTGAGCGGGCTGGGCTTGCCGCGGCGGTAGGTGCCGTCGGCTGTGACCACCAGCTTTGCCTCGGCGTCGTCGATCCGGGAGCGGAGTGCCTCGGCGGAGAAGCCGCCGAAGACCACTGAGTGGATGGCCCCGATGCGGGCGCAGGCCAGCAGCGTGATGACGGCTTCGGGGATCATCGGCAGGTACACGGCGACGCGGTCGCCCTTGGCCACGCCGAGGGATTCGAAGGCGTTGGCGGCCTTCTTCACTTCCCGCGTGAGCTGGGCGTACGTGTAGGTGCGGGTGTCGCCGGGTTCGCCCTCGAAGTAGATCGCGACGCGGTCGCCGTGGCCGGCTTCGACGTGCCGGTCCAGGGCGTTGTAGGCCGCGTTGACCTCGCCGCCGACGAACCACTTGGCGAACGGCGGGGTGGACCAGTCCAGCGTTTCGGTGAAGTCTTTGCTCCAGCTCAGCAGCCCGCGGGCCTGCTTGGCCCAGAACGCCGGCCGGTCGGCCTCAGCCTCGGCGTAATCGGCGGCGGTCACCACGGCATTCGCGGCGAACTCGGCGGACGGGGCGAACTTGCGGTTCTCCTGCGACAGGTTTTCGAAGGCGTCGCCCTGCCGGGGCGCCTGGGTTGCCGTCGTGGAGCCGGGGGTCTGCTGGGACATGGTGAACCTCATCATTCATCGAGCCGTGCCATCCGGCGCGTCCGTCCGGCCGGCACCCGGGGCGCTTGCGCGGCGCCGGGCATCTGCCGGTCACGGACGTGCCGGAAAGAGCTGTTCCGAACTACACACTAACGCCCGCTCCCGACAGAACGTGCGCCCCGTCACATTGGGAGCCGCGAGCGGTGTTTATTAAGCGCCGAATGGCTGGGCCGGGCTTCCGGGCCGAGGCACGGTGCAGGGCCGCGGGAGGCCGCCGCGGCGGCGGAAACCGGCCCCGGACAGGCGCTCGTTTACGCGTTCGGCGAAAGCCCGCAGGGCCCGGGCGCGCTGGCCGCGCCTCGGCTAGTGAACGTCCTGCCACTTGGCTAGGCTGATACCGAGTTGTGACATCCGATGGGAGCGACTGGGCCGCAGGGCGGCCCTTTCTTGCCTGCCGTTAGGCGGCACCGTCCAGGGTGCGGCCACGCTAAGGAGAACAGAATGAACGAGCAAAGCAACGGGCAGCTGCACGCGCCCTCCCGGACCGAGGATCCCGCCGGGCAGGCGCCGGGCGGCCGGGGGGAGCAGCCCCGCTTCACCGTGGATAAGCCGAACCCGAAGAACAACGAGGCGGTCCTGGGCCCCTTCACTGTCCGCGACCTCACCGTTCTTGGTTCCACGCTGGTGCTGTTCATCGCCTCGCTGATCCCGATGTTCGCCGTCCGGTACAACCTGTGGAATCTCGGCAGCCTGTTCTTCCTCGGCCTGGGAATCCTGCTGCCGCTGATCGTTGCCGCGCTCTTCGTCGCCCGCCGGGTCAGCCCGGGGACCAGGATCCGGATCGGGTCCCTTTCGGTCGACCAGTTCGCCTCCGTCGTGGCGTCCTTCAGCCTGGCGTTCTTCTTCCTGGCGGTCGCGGGAGCGTTCGTCCCGAGCCTGCTGCTGGGGCTGATCGGTGCGCTGGGGCTCTTCACCGCCACGGTGCTCGCCCGGCTGATCCCCGTCCTGGCCGGCGACTTCCTGCACCGCCCCGAGAGCCCTGCCCACGTGGCGGCGCGGGAGGCTGCGCAGCCTGTCCGCAAGCCGCGCGCCCCTAAAGCGGCCAAACCCGCCGGCGGCGCCAGCGCCGGCAGCGGGGCGCTGGCCGGATGGGCGAAGAAGATGGCTCCGGGCAAGAAGGCCGACGACGGCCAGCGCGCACCCCAGGACCAGACCACGCCGCAGGCTCAGCCCGGGACCCAGGGCCACGGAGTTCCCGCGGCAGGCCACGGTGCCGGGTTCGCGTCCGGTGCCGCAGCGGCCGGGGGAGTCGGCGCGGCGGCTGCCTCCGGCGCGAACCCGTCCCGCCCGGCGGCGGCCGAGCCGGCCACCCAGGCCCACGGTGTGGTTCCTTTCGAAGCGCCTGCGCAGGCCGGCTCACCGTCCGCGGTGGCCGGCGAAGCCGTACCTTCCGCCGCCGAACAGACCCAGGCCGCGCCCGTGGCCCCCGCAGCGCAGAATCCCGCGCAGGCCACGGCCGCGCAGGAGACCCAGGCGGCTGCCGTTCCGGCCGCCGCCTCGCCCCATGAGGCACCCACCGCCCTCAACCCGCAGGTCCGCTCGCAGGAGCCGATCGGCGCCACCGTTGACCCGGCCGGGCACGGCGCCGCGGCGCCTCAGCCCGCCTATGAGGCCTTCTGGTTCGCCGTCGCCCAGCCCCGAACGGCCGTGGACGAGCGGACCGGCGCCCCCGCCTTCGTCATCGAACCGGGCGGCTGGGTCCTTGCCCTCGAGGACCGGGGCCATGAGTTCCTGGTCCAGCACACGGACGGCAGGGTCGGTGTGCTCCGCGATCTCAGCAACATCGAACGCGGTTAGCCGCACCATGGCCACGGACCCCGCCGGCGCGGACGCCGCCGTCGTGCCGGCGCCCGTGCCGCCCGGCGCAAAGTCCCGTGCCCGCGCTGCAGGGGGAGAGACGCTGCTGGGGCTCAAGCGGCGGGCCCGGCGGATCAACAGGGCACTCGCGGAGCAGTACCCGTACGCGCACGCGGAATTGGATTTCCGCAGCCCGTTCGAGCTGGTGGTGGCCACCGTCCTGTCGGCGCAGACCACGGATGTGCTGGTCAACCAGATCACGCCGCTGCTGTTCGCCCGGTACCCGGACGCCCGGAGCATGGCGGAGGCGGAGCCGGCCGAGCTGGAGGCGATTATCAAGCCGACGGGCTTCTTCCGGGCCAAGGCGCGGAACCTGATGGCGCTGGGCACCAAACTCGTCGACGACTACGACGGCGAGGTGCCCGGCCGGCTCGAAGAGCTCATGAAACTGCCCGGCGTGGGACGCAAGACGGCAAACGTGGTCCTCGGCAACGCGTTCGGTATCCCCGGTATCACGGTGGACACGCACTTCGGCCGGCTGGCCCGCCGGTTCGGCTGGACCGAGTCGGACGACCCCGTGCGGATCGAGTCCGACGTCGCCGAACTGTTCGAGCCGAAGGACTGGACCATGCTTTCGCACCGGGTGGTGTTCCACGGCCGGCGCGTCTGCCATTCCCGGAAGCCGGCCTGCGGCGCCTGCGCCGTCGCGAACTGGTGCCCCAGCTACGGTACCGGCGAGACCGACCCGGACAAGGCCCGCCGGCTGCTCAAATATGAGCTGGCCCCCGGGCAGGAGGAGCTGCTCGAAAAGCTCCTGGCCGAGACGCACCGGGCGGCGGAAATCCGGATGGAATCGCAGAGAAGGCCGCGGTGACGGCCCGTCAGGATCTGGTCGGGCTGGTCGCGGCCGTGGGTGCCGGAACGGCACCGCCGCCGGACCCGCGCTGGCGTGAATTGAAGGTCGAGCCCGGTGAGCGGGTCCGCCGGGCAGCGGTGCTCATGCTGTTCGGCGCCCTCGACGATGTCCCGGCGAAGTCGGTGAAGCTGCTTGCCCCGGCGGACCTGGATGTGCTGCTGCTGCAGCGCGCGCAGACCCTCGATGACCACCCCGGACAAGTGGCCTTCCCCGGCGGCGGCATTGACCCGGGGGAAACCGTCATCGAAGCCGCGCTGCGTGAGGCCGAGGAGGAAACCGGGCTCGATCCGGGCGGGGTGGAGGTGCTCGGCGTGATGCCTGAGCTTGCCCTCCCGCGCGGAAATTTCCTGGTCACGCCGGTGCTCGGCTGGTGGGCCGCGCCCTCCCCGGTGCGGGTGGTGGACTACGGCGAATCGGCCCAGGTCTTCCGGGTGCCCGTGCGGGACCTGCTGGATCCCGACAACCGGGTGATGGCGACCGTCAGCCGCGCCGGCCAGACCTTCCAGAGCCCGGCCTTCACCGTCAACGGGGTCGTCGTCTGGGGCTTTACGGGGATGATCCTCAACCAGCTGTTCGACCAGCTGGGCTGGGCGGTCCCGTGGGACCGTACCCGGCTGCACGGCATCGACGGCTAGATCCGGGCGGGCTTCCCTGCGGACCGGTCCACGACGTGTCCGGTGGCAGCATGTTCGCGCACGGCGGTGATTCCGGCGGCCGCGCCCTTAAGGGTGTTGAACAGCGGTGAGACAGCGACGACCGTCCCGTCCGGCGCCGTCAGCCTAAAGAAGTAGGAGTTGTCTCCCGCTGCTGCGATCTCGAATGTGCCAGCCACGTCGCTGCCTCCGGTTCCTTGCGTTAGTGCCTTCGTGCCGGCGGGCACCCCAGGGCGCCTGCCGGCTTTTCGAGCCTAGGCAGGCCGCCGGAGCGTCTGCAACGCTACCGGCGGGTACGTTACCTCCGGCGTCCCGCCCGCCGCGAGAGGCGGGTTGGCGGCGGCTACTTGGCGTGGTCGTAGGAGTCGACGACGGCGATGCTGACCGGAAATTCGACCGGGATCCGGCCGAACAGCAACTCGCGGGCTGCCGCGGCCGACTCCTCGATCGCCCGGACGCACGCCTCCACGGCTTCCTCGGGGCAGTGGACCATGACCTCGTCGTGCAGGAAGAAGACCAGCTCGCCGGCAGGGCTGCCGTCGGCACGCAGCGTCCGCAGCCGCCGTCGCAGTTCCGCCAGCCAGCAGGCGGCCCAGTCCGCGGCGGAGCCCTGGACCACGAAGTTCCTCGTGAACCGCCCGCGCGAGCGGGCCAGCGACTCGGCCCGGCGCTGCTCCTCCGCGGTGGCGGACTGCTGGCTTTGCCGCCACCGCTCCGAGGGCGGCGGGCTGCTGCGGCCCAGCCGGGACGTGACCGTCCGGCCCGCCTCGCCTTCCCGCGCCGCGTGCTCCACGTAGCCGACGGCCCGCGGGTAGGTGCGTGCCAGCTGGGGCATCAGCCGCCCCGATTCGCCCGTTGTCGCCCCGTAGATGGCGCCGAGCAGCGCCACTTTGGCCTTGGCCCGGTCGCCGCCGAATCCCTGCGCCGCGATGCCGGCGTAGAGGTCCTTGTCCCGGGCCGCCGCGGCCATCTTGGAGTCCTGGGCCAGGGCCACCAGCACCCGGGGCTCCAGCTGGGAAGCGTCGGCGACGATCAGCTTGTGTCCCGGGTCGGCGTGCACCGCGCCGCGGATCTGGCGGGGAATCTGCAGGGCACCGCCGCCGCGGGAGGCCCACCGGCCGGACACCACTCCGCCCACGACATACTCGGGCCGGAAACGGCCGCCCTTGACCCAGGCGTCCAGCCACGCCCAGCCGTTCGCGGCGTGCAGCCTGGCGAGCTTCTTGTAGGCCAGCAGCGGTTCGATGGCCGGGTGGGTGGATTCCTTCAGTTCCCACTGGCGGGTGCTCTTCACCTCGATCCCGTTGCGGTGCAGGGCCCGCATCAGGTCCTGCGGGGAGTCCGGGTTCAGGGCCGGGGACTGCAGCAGGCGGCGGAGTTCGCCGGTCAGGGCCTCCAGCTTAGCGGGGCGGTGGCCGGCGGCCGGACGCGGGCCGAGGTAGTCGGCGAGGATCCGCTCGTGCAGTTCCTCGCGCCAGGGCACGCCGGTGTGCTGCATCTCGGCGGCGATCATGGCGGCTGCGGACTCGGCGGCGAGCAGCAGCTGAAGCCGCTGCCTGCGCCGGTCACCGTCCGGCGCCACGCCGGCCAGGGCTTCCTGCTGCGCGGCGTACTCGGCCCGGAGCTCCTCCGGGGAGTGCCGGGCCGTGGCGCGCGGGCCGGGGGCGTCGAACAGCGCGCCCTGGTCCGCCGGGGGAGGCGGCGGCTGCAACGCCCGCGGCGGCTGCTGGACGTCGTCGTCGGCCGTCAGCTTCTCGGCGGCACGGGCGTAGGCGGTGTGCGCCGTAAACTCCGAGTGGGCCAGGATCGCCCCGCACAGGGACAGGTCGTAGCAGCGTTCCAGCTCGACGCCGGCGCCCAGCAGGGCGGGGTACCAGTCCTGGGTGCGGTGCCAGATCCACCGCGGCCGCTGCCGTTCCATTGCGCTCACGACGGCGGGAAGCTCGGCGGCGCTGATAATCCGGGGAGCTGGGGCCTCGGAGTCCGGGGCGCCCAGGGCAGTGAGTCGTTGGAGGGCTGCGCCGTCGGCGTGGGCGGCAAGCAGCAGATGCATGCTCCCAATTCTGCCCTGCCCGCCGGTCCAGGTCGTCATCGGCCCGGGTTGTCCACATAACCGGGGACGCCGCTTATCTGCCGCCGCCGTGACCTGCACAGTTGGGGGATGAGCCGGCATCAGCTGCCCCAGCCCGACCCTTCCCGGACTGGTAACACCCAGTCCGCTCGGCCCCGCCGCCGGGCCCCTGAGCCTGACCGGCCGTCCACGGAATCGCGGTACGGTGGGCCGCAGCCCGGCGAGCCAGTCCGGGCGGGGCCGGGGCCATGGCTGCCCGAGGACGCGGCCGGGACACTGCTGGTCACCCGGTCCGCCGTCATCCGCAGCGAGGTGGAGCGGATTGCGGCCGCTGCCGGACGCCGGCTTCTGGTGGTGCCGGATGCCGCTGCGGCCTTGCCGCACTGGGACTCGGCAGGCACCGTCCTGGTCGGCAGTGACGTGGCCGAACTGCCGCCCCGGCGGAGCGCCCCGGCGGTCCTCGTGGGGCTGGACGACGTCGGCCTCTGGCCGCTGGCGGCCGCGATGGGGGCCGACCGCGTGGCCGTGCTTCCCGACGCCGGTGCGTGGCTGGCCGAGTACCTCACCCGATCGCAGTCCCCGGACCCCGGCGGCCATGTGCTCGGCGTCATCGGCGGCTGCGGCGGTGCCGGGGCAACGACGGCCGCCGTCTGGCTGGCCCAGGCCGCGGCCGGGCTGGGCGCGCGGGTCCTGCTGGTGGACGGTGACCCCTGGGGCGGCGGCCTGGAACTGGCCCTCGCGGCAGAGGACGAGCCCGGCCTCCGCTGGCCCGATCTGGCCGGGGTCAGCGGCAGCATCGACCCGGCCCAACTCGAGCAAGCACTTCCGCAGGCAGGGGGCTTCTCTTTCCTGTCCTGGCCGGGCAGCCGCGAGCCGGCCCCGGCGATCGACGACGCCACCACCGCCGGTGTCCTGGACGCCGCGCGGCGGTCCTACGAGCTGGTCGTTGTGGACATTGGCCGCGGGCTCGATGCCGTGCGCAGCTTCGCCTGGGAATGTGACCGCCTCGTCGTGGTCGTGCCGGCACAGTTGCGGGCCGCCGTAGCCGCGGCCCGGCTGGTGGCGGAGCTGCCGCCGGCGGATACCGTGCTGGTCCTCCGGGCCAAGCCCGGCGCCACGGTCGGCCACGAACTCGTTGCGCAGGCGGTGCGGCTGCCCGTGCAGGGGATCGTGCCCGAGATCCGGGGGACAGCGGCTGCCACCGAACTTGGCCGGCTGCTGGACACCGGTGCCCGGCGCAGTGTCCACCGTTTCGCGAAGGCCCTCTTCGACGTTGACGCGGCCGGCACGCCGTGAGCGCGCACGCCTCGTCTGGACCGCCGGACGCGGGCCGGCCACGGTCCCGGCACCGGCAGGCCGCACCCGGCGGGGTGGACCCGCTGCTGCTGGACGTGGTGCGCGAATCCGTCATGACGGAGGCGGGTCCGGTCACGCCGGCCCGGGTGGCGGCCGCCGTGCAGGCAAGCGGCCGGCTGCTGGGCGCGGCAGGGGCGCTCGCCGCCGTTGAGAGCATCAGCGCGGAACTGAACGGATTGGGCTTGCTGCAGCCGCTCACGCGCGACCCGCGTGTCACCGACATCTTCGTCAACGCGCCCGATTCGGTCTGGTTCGACCGCGGCCGCGGGCCGGAACGGGCGCCGATCGGGTTTGCCGGGGAGGCGCAGGTGCGGGCGCTCGCCGTGCGGCTGGTGGCAGCCGGAGGACGACGGCTTGACGACGGCTCGCCCTGCGCGGATGTCCGGCTCGCCGGCGGCTACCGCGTCCACGCTGTCCTGCCGCCGATCTCCACGGCCGGAACGCTGGTCAGCGTCCGGATCCGGCGGGACGCGGTGTTCACCCTCGCGGAGCTCTCCACAGCCGGCATGTTCGGCCCGCTGATCCTCGGGATCCTCACACGGATGGTGGCACGCCGACTGAGCTTCCTGGTGAGCGGGGCGACCGGGGCAGGTAAGACGACACTGCTGGCGACCCTGCTCGGGCTCTGCGAGCCGGGGGAGCGGCTGATCCTGATCGAGGACGCCGCCGAACTCAACCCCGTGCACCCGCACGTCGTTTCCCTGGAGGCGCGGCACAAGAACCTCGAGGGCGGCGGCGCCGTCGACCTCGGGGAGCTCGTCCGCCAGGCCCTGCGGATGCGGCCGGACAGGCTCGTGGTGGGGGAATGCCGTGGCGCCGAGGTGCGGGAGCTGCTGGCCGCCATGAACACCGGACACACCGGCGCCGGCGGGACGATCCACGCCAACACGGCCGCCGCCGTCCCCGCCCGGTTGACGGCCCTCGGGGCGCTCGCGGGAATGTCGCCGGACGCCGTCCGGCTCCAGGCGAGCAGCGCCCTCGACGCCGTCGTCCACCTCGAGCGGCGGCCCCAGGGGCGGCAACTTGCCTCGATCGGGCTCTTCGAGGACCGGCCCGCCGGTCTCGCCGTCGCCGCGGCGCTCGCCGTCGACGCCACCGGCACAGTCCGCCCGGGCCCGGCGTGGCCGGACTTGGCCGCCCGGCTGGGCGTGGACCCCGCTGCCTGCCCGGCGACCGGACACCCGACGGCCGGCGCGCCCGGCCCGGGGGCGCCGACGTGAGGGCCGGGCTGCCGTGACAGCCGCGGTGGCGGGGTTTCTGGCCCTGGCGTTATGGCTGGTGATGGCGCCGCCGGGCGGACCCGGCCGCCGTCTCCGCCACGCCATGGCAGGGCGGGAACCGAACCCGGACGGGGTGTGGTCCCGCGTGTGGCGATGGCTCCGGGGTGCCGTACTGCGGCGCGGGAACGGGAGCCCGCCGGTCGAGGTTCCCGTGACCGTCCTGGTCCTGCAGCTGGCCGCACTGGTCAAGGGCGGCCGCGCTCCGGCGCGCCTGTGGGAGGAACTCTGGCTGGTCTACGGCAACCAGGGCCCGCGGGCCGCCGGGCTCTCCGGCAGCGGGGCGTTCCGGGCGGGCCCCGGTCCGGCGGGAGTCCTGGGCGGAGCCTCGCGCGGAATCCTGGCCGCAGCCCGGGCGGCGGCGGCGACGGGGTCCCCGGTCGGCGCAGCGATCCGCAGCGCCGCGGCCGGTGCCGTCGCCGCGGGCCGGAGACACCGCCGGCCGCCCCGCGAGCTGGCCGCCTGGGTCGAACTCGCAGCCTGCTTCGACGTCGCCGAGGCTAGCGGGTGTCCCCTCGCTGATGTCCTGGCCCGGTTCGCCGCCCATCTGGAGGCTGACGAAGATGCAGGCGCCGCCCGGCAAACCGCCCTGGCCGGTCCCCGGGCGACCGTCCGCATCCTGACCTGGCTGCCGTTCCTCGGCCTTGCACTGGGCATGCTGCTCGGAGCGGATCCGCTGGCGGTCCTGCTCGGCACCCCGCTCGGCACGGCCGCGCTGGTCGCCGGGCTCGCCCTTGCCGCAGCCGGCCGGGTGTGGTCCTCCCGCCTGGTCCGTGCAGCCGCCGGGGGAGACCCGTGACTCCGGAGCAGGGCGGTCTGGCCGTGGCTGCTCTGCTGGCCGCTGCCGTGGTCCTAACGCTCACGCCCGGCGCACGGCCGCGGCGCCGCTGGAATCGCGCGCTGGATCATCCGGACAGCCGTTCTGGAGCACCCGGGCGGCCGCCGGGTCGCGGAAGCGCCCGGCAGGGGAGTCTTGCCGGCACCGGCCGCAGAGCCCCTAACGACCCGTCCGACGGGCTTGGCATCAGCGACCCAGCCCTCATGCTGGACCTGCTCGGCTCCATGCTGGATTCCGGCTCCGGGCTGGGCCGGGCCCTGGAATTGCTGGCGGCCCAGGCCGAGCCCTCGCTCGGGCGGCCACTGGGGCCTGTGGTGTCTTCCCTTGCCATCGGCGCCGATTGGGAGACGGCGTGGCGGACGTCCGGCGAGGTCCCCGCCCGGCTGCTCGCCATCCGGGACGGTCTGGGGTTCGCAGCGCTCACAGGGGCACCTTCAGCGGCCATCCTCTACGCCCAGGCTGCAAGGCTGCGCCGGGAGTACTTCCGGGCCGCCGAGCGCCGGGCTGCCGCCCTCGGCGTGAAGCTGGTCATTCCACTGGGGCTGTGTTCGCTGCCGGCCTTCGTCTGCCTGGGGATTGTTCCGGTCGTGCTCGCGATGCTGCCGACCGGCCCCTGACCGGCCCCTGACCGGCCCCTGACCCGCGGCGCCGTGCGCTCCGTGCTGCGACTCCTCCTCCACAACCGGACTTTTCCACTTGGCCGCAGCGGGCCCTTACCCGGGGGAGTGCGGAACGCGAGATTGGAACAAGCCGGCCAACACGACGGAATCCCAAAACTCCACTGGCGACTCCGGCCGACTGTCCCGGCAATAACCCCACCATTCCAGAGAGGCATCCCATGACACTCCACCGCAACGACCCGGCAGACCCGGGCAGCAGTCAAACCGCCGAGGAAGCAGCCGTAGTCAGCGAAATCTACCCCGGCGCGATGGAGGCCGCGCCCGTTCATCCGGGACGCCGCCGACGCACGCCGCAGGGCGCCGAGGCGGGAATGGCAACCGCCGAATATGCCATCGCCACCCTGGCCGCCGTAAGTTTCGCGGGTCTGCTGGTCCTGATCATGCGCAGCGACGAGGTCCGCGGCTTCCTGCTCAACCTCATCCGCACGGCGCTGGCACTGCCGTGATCCGCCGGCGGCCGGGCCGGCAGGACGCCTTCGCCCCGCGGGGGCTTTTCCCGGCCGGGGTAGGCCGGTCCCATCGGCCGGGCTCCTCCGCAGGACGGCAGTCTGCGCCGGCGGCCCTTCCACGCTCCGGTGCCAGCGAGCCGGAGTGCCGGGGCGCGGTGACGGCCGAGTTCGCCGTGGCCTTGCCGGCGGTCGTCCTGCTGTTGGCGCTGGTGTTGGCCGGCTCCGCGGCCGGGCTGACGCAGCTCCGGATTGAGGAAGCCGCACAGGCGGGTGCCAGAGCGCTGGCCCGCGGCGAAGATGCCGCCGCAGTGGGCGTGACGGTGCGGCGGCTGGCCGGGGACTCGGCGCGGGTAACCATTGAATCCGATGGCATATGGCGGAGCGTCACCGTATCCGCCGCCGTCACCGGGGCACTGGGCCCGCTGGTCCCCTGGACCCTCACAGCCCGGGCCTGGGCGCGGACCGAGTCCGCGGACGCGGCGGCCCTTCCGGGGGCAGCGGCAACCCGGCCTGCCGCCGGCCGGAGCGCCTGATGCGGCAGGCGCCGGAGACGGCCTCGGAACAGGGTGCGGGGACCGGGCTCGCCCTGGGTCTGGGCATGGTGCTGCTCCTGGCCCTGACCGCTGCCCTGCTGCTGGGCCAGGCCGCGGTGATGGCGGCCCGGGCAGCGGCAGCCGCGGATCTTGCGGCCCTTGCCGCTGCCGACGCCGCCCGCGGCCTCGTGGCCGGGGAACCCTGTGCCGTCGCGGCCGAAGTCGCCGACCGGCACCGGGCCAGGCTTGTCGACTGCGTCCGGGAATCCGGGGACACGGTCCAGGTGCGGACCGAACTGCGCGACAATGCCGCGTTCGGTCCGGCCACCGGCCTTGCACGGGCCGGACCGCCGCCCGTAAGTGACGCGGATGCGCCCGGATGAATGCGCAGTTGGGGGCCGCCGCCCGCAGGAAGCGGTGGCAGCCCGGCTGATGGCGTGAGCGCCGCGGAAGGTCGCAGGACCGCCAGACCGCCCGCGCGGGAGGGCGCAGGCCGGCAGACGCTAGCCCGTCGGGTTGCCGGTGCGCTCGGCGGTCCGGCCGTCCGGATCCACCGCCGGGCCGCCCATGACTTCGCTTGCGTCTTCGAGCAGCATCTCAATCAGCTTGACGGCGGCGTCCTTGTCCAGCGGGTTGTTCTTGTTCCCGCACTTGGGCGACTGCACACAGGAGGGGCATCCGGCCTCGCATTCGCAGGCGCGGATGGCGTCCCGGGTCGCGGAGAGCCAGACCTTGGCCTTGTCGTAACCGCGTTCAGCGAAGCCTGCCCCGCCGGGGTGGCCGTCATAGACAAAGATGGTGGGCACTCCGGTGTCGGCGTGGATGGCCGTGGACACACCGCCGATGTCCCAGCGGTCGCTCGAGGCGACCAGCGGCAGCAACCCGATGGCGGCGTGCTCCGCGGCGTGCAGGGCTCCCGGGAACTGGGCCTCGATCAGCCCGGCCCCGGTCAGGGACCGGTTGTCCATCACGAACCAGACCGCCTTGGTGAACAGGTCCCTGGCACCCAGCTGGAGCGGTTCCTCCCCGAGGACCTCGTTGGAAATCAAGGCTTTGCGCTGGAAGGACACTACCTGTGTTGTCACTTTCACATCGCCGAAATGCACCGCCACGTCACCCCACCGGGTCGTGCGGAGCGTCTCCAGGACTTCGATCTGCGTCACGTCGCGGGCAGTCGTGTAGTAGTCGGGGTTGGCCCGGCGGACCACCACGCAGTGCTCCGCCTCGTTCAGTTCCTCGACCACGTAGCTGTCGCCCTGATGGACGTAGACGGCCCCGGTGTGCGCCTGGTAATGGGTCTGCGGGGAGTCCATGGTGCCAAGCAGTGAACCGGTGTCGGCGTCCACGATGCTCACTGGACCGCCGCCGTCGGCGCGCAGGTTCACCATGGCGGCAGCGCTCTGCGGGTGCGTCCAGAACCAGCCGGCCGGACGCCTGCGCAGGTAGCCCTGGGCGACCAGCTGGCCGAGCAGCTTCTCCGCCGTCGGCCCGAAGAGCGGAAGGTCCCCGGCCGCCAGCGGCAACTCGGCCGCGGCGGCGCAGAGGTGGGGTCCGAGGACATAGGGATTGGAGGGATCGAAGACCGTAGCCTCCACCGACACGTCGAAGATCGCCTCGGGGTGGTTCACCAGGTACGTGTCGAGCGGATCATCGCTCGCGACGAAGGCGGCGATGGCATCCTGCCCGGCCCGCCCCGCGCGGCCGATCTGCTGGAACAGCGACGCTTTGGTGCCCGGCCAACCGGCCACCAGGACCGCGTCGAGACCGGAGATATCGATGCCGAGCTCCAGCGCCGAAGTGCTGGAAACGCCCAGCAGCTCACCCGAGCGCAAGGCCCGTTCCAGGGCGCGCCGTTCCTCCGGAAGGTACCCGGAGCGGTAGGCCGCCACCCGCTGCGGCAGGCTGGGGTCCACCTCATCCAGCAGCCGCTTGGTGATCGAAGCGATGGTCTCCGCTCCGCGGCGGGACTTGATGAAGGCGATGGTCCGGATCCTGGCGGACACAAGGTTCGCGAGCAGGTCCGACGTCTCCGCGACTGCGGTGCGGCGCTCCTTGGCGCCGTTCTCGCCCCGCAACTCGGTCAGCGCAGGCTCCCAGAAGGCCACGGTTGTGGCACCGTGCGGGGAGCAGTCCTCGGACACAGCCCGGACGGGAGCGCCGATGAGCCGGCCGAAGGAGGTGCCCGGGTCGGACGCGGTGGCGGAGGCGGCGATGAACACGGGGCCCGGGTGGGACGCACCGGGACTGTAATAGGCGCAGATCCGCCGCAGCCGGCGCATCAGATTGGCCACATGCGAGCCGAAGACGCCGCGGTAGCTGTGCGCCTCGTCCACGATCACGTACCGCAGCCGGCGGAAGAACCGCGCCCACCAGGCATGGTTGGGCAGAATCCCGAAGTGCAGCATGTCCGGATTGGCCAGGATGACATTCGCGTGGTCCCGGATCCAGCGCCGGGACGCCGGGTCGGTGTCCCCGTCGTAGGTTTCCGCGCGGACCGTGGGCAGCTTCAGCGAGCGGATGGCCGCCAGCTGGTCGGCCGCGAGCGCCTTGGTGGGGGATAGATAGAGGGCGACCGCGCCGTCGTCGTGGATCTTCCCGGGGTCCGCGAGGACGCGCAGCTCGGAGCGGTGGACCGCGTCCAGTGCCGGCAGCTGGTAGGCCAGCGACTTCCCCGACGCCGTCCCCGTGGCGATCACCACATGTTCGCCCGCATGGGCGATCCCGGCAGCCTGTACCTGGTGGCGGTAAGGCTCGTCGATGCCCAGGGAACCGTACGCGCGCACCAGATCGGGGTGCACCCACTCCGGCCAGGGCTCATTGACGGCTTTCCGGGCCGGGACCGTGCGCACGTGACGCAGCTGCTCCGGGTCCGGGCCGCGGCCCAGCAACGGGATCAGGGAGTCGTGCGGGTTCACCCCAACATTCTTTCACCCGGGCTCAAATCGCAGCCGCCGGCCGGGCCGGAGGCTGCGGACACCAAGCCGGAGTACTGCCGGTCAGCCCACGGACAGGTCGGCGCCTTCGTCCGAGGCCGACAGCATGAGCACGTGGCACACCGTTGACCAGCCAAGGTGCGAGTACAGCTTCTGCCCGTCGAGGGAGGCCAGCAGCAAGCCGGATTCGACGTCGTGCTCGAACGCCTGGGCCGCCAGGGCCCGCATGATGAAACTGCCCAGCCCGCGACGCTGGAAGCCGGGCTCGGTGACGATCTTGTCGAAGACGGCGGTGTGGTCGGCGACGAATACCCGGCCGCTGGCGGCGACCTCCTCGCCGGCATAGACGACGGCGTGGTGCACCCCGTCTGCCGTCGACGGAACCCAGCGCAGGTCGTCGTCCGGGAGCCACGGATCCTCGGCGTCCTGGGTCTCCATGTCCACGATCATCATCGTCTGCGACGCGGACGTGACGTTCAGCCCGTTCTTCGCGGCAAGGGCCGTGTAACGGGGAACGTCATTGGTGAGGATTGTCAGGATCCGCGCCGGGACCTCGGCGGTCTTCGCGGCAAGTTCCGCGAACTCGGCCTCCGCGGGATCGTGGGCGAAGTATTCCCATTCGCGGGTCGTGTCCGCCCGCAGCACCGCGGGGAAACGCCCCTCCCTGCGCGTCTCGTAGCCCCGGCAACCGGCCCACCCGGCGACCCAGACCTCCAGGAGGTGGGTGGTGTCGTTAACCATGGCTTCAACACTCATGAGACGAGCGTATTCCAGCCCCGCCACAAGTAACAGAGCCCCGGCAGGCCGGGGGCGCTTACTTACCCAATTGTGACGATGCCCCAGCAGCGCACTGATGGCCGGCGGTGTTTTGCGCGGGCCCAGTACGCTTAAATACGTGGCTTTGAATCGAATTGTGCTCTTTTACGGCTTCACCCCGATCGCGGATCCGGAAGCGGTCCGACTCTGGCAGCGCGCCCTCTGCGAGAAACTGGGCCTGACCGGCCGCATCATCATCTCCAAGGACGGCATCAACGCGACGGTCGGCGGCGAGATTGGTGCGGTCAAGCAGTACGTCAAGACCACCCGGGAGTACAAAGGCTTTCGCGGCATCGACGTGAAATGGTCCGACGGCGGGGCCGCTGACTTCCCCCGGCTGAGTGTGAAGGTGCGCGACGAGATTGTCTCCTTCGGCGCACCGGGTGAGCTCAAGGTGGACGAACACGGTGTTGTCGGCGGCGGGACGCACCTGGCCCCGGAGGAATTGCACCAGCTGGTCGAGGCGAAGAAACAGGCCGGAGACGAGGTGGTGTTCTTCGACGGCCGCAACGGCTTCGAGGCCGAGATCGGCAGGTTCAAGGACGCCGTCGTGCCCGATGTGGCAACGACCCACGATTTCATCAAGGAACTCGAGTCGGGCAAGTACGACGGCCTCAAGGACAAGCCGGTGGTCACCTACTGCACCGGCGGCATCCGCTGCGAGGTCCTCTCGAGCCTCATGATCAACCGCGGCTTCAAAGAGGTCTACCAGCTCGACGGCGGGATCGTCCGCTACGGCGAGGCGTTCAAGGACCAGGGCCTGTGGGAGGGCTCGCTCTACGTGTTCGACCGGCGCATGCACCTTGAATTCAGCGAGGACGCCAAGACCATTGGCCAGTGTGTCCGGTGCTCCGCCCCGACCGGCAAGTTCGAGAACTGCTCGAACCCGGCCTGCCGGACCCTGACCCTGTACTGCGCCGAGTGCGCGTCGGACCCGTCAACGCTCCGCTGCCCGGACGGCTGCGCGGCGTAACGCCAGCCCGGCGCCGCAACCGCCCCGGCGCCCCGCGCGGTTCCGGGTCAGATCCGGCTGACCCGGTAGGCATAGTTCGCCGGCGCCCGCGACTCCACCCGGATCCTCAGCACCGCATCCGCCGCGAGCTGGACGACATTCACCCGGGGAGTGCCGCAGCGCAGACTCAGGTCCACCAGGGTAGTCTCGCTGTCGCGGACGGTGAAGGACACCCGCCGGGTGCTGCGGCAGACCAGGGTCAGCGCGTACGTCCCGGAGGGCAGCTGCGTGGTGGTCTCATGGCGGGTCTCGCCGGCGTCCAGCAGCCCGGACCGCGTCTGGAAGACCTGGCCCTCGGTCTCGGGCAGCACCTCCGCCATCCACCGGTCCAGTTCCGCCCCGGAAACCGGCCGGTTCCGCCCGGGATCCTGCGGCAGCGCCGCGTCGGTGGCCGTGCCCGCGGGCGGGGTCGACGACGCCGGGGTGAACCCGTCGTCGTACTGGTATTCGCAGGCGCCGAGCCCCAGGGTGCAGGCCAGCAGCGCGGCCAGCGCGGCGGCGCCACGCGACCGCCGCACCAGGGGCGCCTGTGCGGAGGGCATACTCCGATGCTAGGCCCGGCCGTGACGGCGGGCCAGAGGCCGGCACGCCCGGGCGGTTACGCCGCTACGGGGTGGGCAGCCGCTCAAGCCGGATGGCGACGGCCGCGCCCGGAGCGGGTTTGGTTGACAGCGGGTCAATCTGCACCGTGGTCGGCCCGGACTCCAGCTTCACGGACGCCTGAACGGTGCGCCCGCATGGAACCTTGAGCGTGAGTCTTGTCCCGTCCCGGCGGTCCGGCTGGGTAACCGCCAAGAGCGCGGTGGGTGTTCCGGCGCAGGCAATCCTGACGGCATACACGCCCTTGGCCGTGCCCTGCTTGGTCTGGCGGAAGCCGATCCCGGTCAAGGACGACATCAGTTCGTTCTTCGGCCGTGGGCCGAGGAGCCGCTGAACTTCCGTCGTGTTCTTAGCCACTTCGGCGGCAATAGCTTCGTCCTGCGTCGGC
The DNA here is from genome assembly GCF_052567525.1 of Arthrobacter sp. Hor0625. NCBI lineage: Bacteria > Bacillati > Actinomycetota > Actinomycetes > Micrococcales > Micrococcaceae > Arthrobacter > Arthrobacter sp. Hor0625. The sequence continues at coordinate 1,834,967 of NZ_CP199586.1, forward strand.
GGCGGCAGTGTCGGCCGCGGTGCGGGGGACCGGACCGGGGGAGCCGCGTCGGGGCCCGGGTTGCCGACGTCGTCCGCGACCTCGCAGCCGGCCAGCGCCGCCGCGAAAACCAGTGCGATCAGCGTCGCCCAGGCACGGACCTTTTGCTTACCCCCAGCAGAAACCATGCCCCGAGCCTAGCGGCAGCGGTGGCCGGGGCGCCGCAGCATAGCCCGCTGGCGTCAACTGGTAGGCGAAGATCAGCGGGGCGTCCACGCTTGAAGCGCTGATCTTCAGCGTGCCGGCGGTGGGGACCGTGATCCTGGCGGTCTCCCGGCTGCTGTTGCAGGCCGCCCCGGCCTCCGTGAGGTGGTTCCCGTCGAGGGTGACCTCGAAGAACTCCTTGCCGCCGCCGTCGCAGGTCATCGTCAGGGTGTAGCTGCCGGCCGGGACGCTGGCGGCTTTCGCCACCGGGTCGCGGTTCAGGATCTTGCCGGCATCGGCCAGCACGACGCCGCCGGCCGACGGCAAGGCGGTGGCCTTCCACGCGTTCACGTCGGCGGATTCGACCGAGCCCCCGGGTGCGCACGCGGCGGCGCCGAGCACGACGGCGGCGCCGGCCGCGGCGGCGAGGAGGCGACGGATGGTGATGGCGCGGAGCGGCAGCGTTGGAGCGGAAAGCATGCCTCCAACTTACCCGCCGGAACCGCGCCCTCCGGAACCGCGCCCCGGATCCGGACCGTAAGCCAGCAGCCTTGACGTTGACGCGGCGTCAAGCTTTAGGCTCGGGGCAGCGGTCAGGGAACCCGGCGGCGGGAAGGAGCACCATGGACTGGTCCGTGCAGCAGATCGCGAAGCTGGCAGGCACCACGAGCCGGACCCTGCGGCACTACGACGCGGTCGGGCTTCTCAAGCCCAGCCGCGTCGGGGAGAACGGTTACCGGTACTACGACCAGACAGCGCTGCTGCGGCTGCAGCGCATCCTGCTGCTGCGTGATCTGGGGCTGGGCCTGCCGGCGATCGCCGGGGTCCTTGACCGGGACCAGGAGGCCGGGCCCGCGCTGGCCGCCCACCTCAAATGGCTGCAACAGGAATATGACAGGCTGGCGCGGCAGATCGCCTCGGTCCAGCACACACTCAAGGAAGTCAAAGCAGGGAGGGAACTCATGGCCGAGAAGATGTTCGACGGGTTCGATCACACAGAGTACAAGGGCGAAGTGGAGCAACGCTGGGGCAAGGACGCGTACGCGCAGGGCGACGCCTGGTGGCGCGGCATGGACGGCGCCGAAAAGGACGGGTGGAAGGAACGGTCAGCACGCCTGAGCCAGGACTGGATTGCGGCGGCGGAAGCGGGCATCGCCCCGGACGCTCCGGAGGCCCAGGACCTCGCACGGCGCCACGTCGAATGGCTCACCGGAATTCCGGGCACCCCCGCAGCCGGCGGGAACCTGGCGGGATACCTGTCCGGCCTGGGCGAGATGTACGTGGCGGACCAGCGTTTCGCGGCGAACTACGGCGGGACCGCCGGAGCCACGTTCGTGCGGGACGCACTGCAGGCCTACGCGGCCAAGAACCTTTAACGCGGGACCCGCGGTGGGGCGGTGTGCGCACGGGTACGGGGAAGCGGGGCCCGGACGGCGCCACGCCTAAACTTGTCCGGTGACTCCTTCAACGCTTTTCACCGCCGGCAACACCCCCGACGCTCCCCGCAGCGATCTCCCGGACCTGCTTCAGGCGCTCGCCGCGGACCTGCGCCGCATCGGCTACACGGTCGACGGCGTCGCGGAGCTGCTTGGGCCTGCCGCCCACGCGGCCCTGGCCCGGGACCAGCTCGTTCCGGCCCTGATCGCCACCGACACGCCTGCCCAGGGCGGGACGACGACGGCGGCGCTCGCCGCCGTCGTCCGGCTGTGGCTGCTGGCCGAACCGCAAACCCCCGGCACCCTCGACGCCGCCCTGCCGGGCATCCGCACCGAAGGTTTGCAGCAGCTGGGCCTCGTGGAGGCGTCGGGGGATGGCCGGGTCCAGGCGAAGGTGGATCTGCGGCCTTACGGCTGGGACCCGTACGTCGATGAGGACGGCGCGGCCAGCGGCGGCGCCGAGCTCTGGGTGGCCAGCGACCTCGCCGCCCACCAGCGCCCTGGCGTCCTGCGCCATGACCACGTACTGGGGATCGGGCAGGCGTCCACCACTCTGGTGCAGGTCACCGCCCGCCGGCACGTAGCCCGCGCCCTGGACCTCGGCACCGGCTGCGGCATCCAGGCCTTCCACCTGCTCCACCACGCCGAGCACGTCACGGCCACCGATATCTCCGAACGCGCGCTCGCGTTCACCCGTTTCAACATGGTCCTCAACGCGGCGGCGCTGCACCTGGATCCCGAGCACCTGGAGGAGCGGGTGAGCCTGCGCCTGGGCTCCCTGCTGGACCCGGTGGCGGGCCAGGAATTCGACCTCGTCGTCTCCAACCCGCCGTTCGTGATCACACCGCGCACCGCGGGCGAGGCGGCTGCCGACCAGTTCACCTACCGCGACGGAGGACTGCCCGGCGATGACATTGTCGCCGCCCTGGTCCGCGGGCTGCCCGGCATCCTGGCCCCGGGCGGGACGGCCCAGCTGCTGGGCAACTGGGAGATCCCTGCCGGGGCGGACTGGGCCGAGCGGCCGCGGAGCTGGGTGGCCCCGGAATCGGACGCCTGGTTCATCCAGCGTGAGCAGGTCAGCCCCGGGCAGTACGCCGAGACCTGGCTCCAGGACGCCTCCGAGGCCCGCGACCGCCGCCTGTACCGGGACTCGTACGCGGCCTACTTGGCGGATTTCGCCGCCCGGGACGTGGAGGCCGTCGGCTTTGGCATGATCTGGCTCCGCCGGCCCGCCCCGGGCACCCGACCGGTACTCTCCCGGTTCGAGGAGATCACCTACCCGATCGAGCAACCCGTCGGCCCGCACCTGGGCGCCGCCGTCGAACGCGCCGACTGGCTGGCCGGCCACGAGCTGGAGCCGGCGCACCTGGTCGTGGCCGACGACGTCACCGAGGAACGGCACCAGCGGCCCGGTGCCGAACACCCGGGCGTCATCCTGCTGCGCCAGGGTGCCGGCCTGCGCCGGACCAACCTGCTCAGTACCGAGCTGGCCGGCTTCGTCTCAGCGTGCGACGGCGAGCTCACCGTCGGGCAGATCATCGGTGCCCTGGATGCCCTGCTGGGCGGTTACGAGGGCTACGACGCCGGGGCGTTCCGCCGCGGGCTCCTCGAGGAGGTCGCCAACCTGGTGCGCGACGGCTTCCTGCTTCCCGCCTGACGCCGGAACCGGCGCCGGGGCCTGCGAGTCCGCGCGGCCGAACCGCGGCAGGACGTAGGCGCTGACGGCCAGGGCGACGAGCACCCCGGCCACCCCGGTGGCAAGGAAGCTCAGCCGAATCGGCAACAGCGCGCCCAGCAGGCCGCCGATCGCCAGGGCCGCAATGGAGACAGCGCGGGTCATGCCGCCAATGATCGCCATCGCCTGCCCGCGCCCGCTCTCGGGAATGCGCAGGATCGCAATTACGCCGAAGCAGGCGTTCAATACCCCGCAGGCTGCCCCCATCGCGGTGTACGCCGCGAAAAGCAGGCCCACCGTCGGCACCAGCGCCATCACGCCGAGGAAGGCCGAAGTCAGCGCCATGGAGGCCAAAAGCGCCCGCAACCGGGCCTGCGGCGTGCGGATCCGGCCGGCCAGCGCGGCCCCCGAGGCCATGCCCAGGCCGAACGCGGCGGCAAGCAGGCCGTACTCGGTTTCGCTGGCGCCGAGTTCGCCGCGGGCCAGGAAGACTTCCAGCACGTTGGTGGCCTCGCCCACGATGATGAAGAACAAGGCGCCGAGGACGAGGGCCCAGACCAGGCTGTCCCGCCGGATCAGCCGCAGGCCATCGAGGAGGGCCGGCGCCTCCCGGCCGGCCCGCTCCGCGGCGGTGCCCCGGCGGGTCCGGATCAGCAGCGCGCCGACGCCCATGCCCAGGTAGCAGCCGCTCGCGACGGCGAAGACCAGGCCCGAGCCGCCCCAGCCGCTCAGCAGGCCGCCCGCGGCGGGGCCGGCCATGCCGGCGATCATGATGGTGGCCTGCATGGTGCCCACCGCCCGGGGCGTGCGTTCCTCCCCGACGATCCGGGGCAGCAGCGCCTGCCAGGTCGGACCAGCGACGGCCTGCGCCGCATCCAGCAGGAAGGTGAGGGCGAACAGCGCCACAACGGGGTTGTCGAGGTAGTGGAGGGCGGCGCCCATCCCGGCCACGGCGGCGGCGCTCACGGCCGAGGACCCCACCGCCAGGGTGCGTGAGTCCCGGGTGTCGGCGAGGCGGCCGGCCCACGGCGCAAGCAGCACCAGCGGCAGCGCCGAGCAGGCCAGGTACGCGGCGACGAGCCAGGGGCCGGCGGCGGCGTCCGGCCCCGCTGCGGCCATGTTCTGCAGGTGCAGCATGATGCTGACGACGACGGCGCCCATCCCCGCCGTCGCCAGGAAGCGGGCGCTGCTGGCGAGCAGAAAATCGCGGTTGCGCAGCAGCGAGGGACCACGTCCGGCGCCGCGCAATTTCTGAAGTACATGTTTCATAAACAGCAAGCTAGACCCGGTGCGGATCGGGTGTCAAGCATTTGTTTCAGAGTTTGGGGTAACTCGGTAGACTGGAGGGGTGAATGCAGAGAACTCGAAGTCAGTTGCCCCGGCTGACGCCGCCGGCCCGGCCGCCAAGCGCAGGCCGCGGCCGGAAAAAAAGGTCGAGATTACCGACCCCAAGGCGATCCGGGCGCTGGCCCACGCCGCGCGGCTTGAGGTCATCTCCGAGCTCTACTCCACCCAGGTCAGCCGCACGGCCACCGAGTTGGCCGCCCAGACCGGCCTGACGCCAAGCGCGATGAGCTACCACCTCCGCGCCCTGCAGAAGTGGGGCATTGTGGCGCCCGCGGCCACCGCCGGCGACGCCCGCGAGCGGCGGTGGAAAGCCGCCGGCACCGACTTCACCATCAATTCCGTCGGCGGGCCGGCCAGCCCGGAATTCGCCGTGCTGGACCTGGAACTCGACGCCTACCGCCGGCGCGTCAAGGCCTACGCAAGGTCGCGCGACGAGCAGCGCCAGCGCGGCGAGGCGGCGGACGGCACGTCATCGGTGGTGCTGGCCAGCAACCTGCTGTACCTCACCCCGGCCCAGCGCGCGGAACTGAACCAGCGGCTCTTTGACCTGCTCCGGGACTATGAGCTTGAGGACCCCGACCAGGTTCCCGACGGCGCCGAGCGGATGGCCACCATGTGGTCGATGATTCCGGATGACCGGGGCGGGCCCGCGGCTTCCTAGCGCTCCCGGAGGCCGGGGCTCCGTCGGGCGGCCGGACGGTGGCAGCAGGAAGGCCGGGGCTGCGGCGGTCCCGCGTGCCCCGGCCTTTGCGCCGCTGGTTTCCCATGTGCTTAGTGCTGCCCGAGGCTGCCGCCGGCGGGCGGGAGGGCGCCCGGGCCGCCCTCGGTCCGCGCCCGGCGTTCGGCCTCGCTCGCAGTGTCACTGAGGGCCGTCTCGTCGGAGTCGCCTTCAGTATCGACCAGGCCGTTCGTCTGGTCGAAGGGTTTGCCGGCCGGGCGGGTGTCCGGAGCGCGGGTGGTCCCGGCCGCATCCCGCTCCGGTCCGGCGTCGTGTCCGAGACCCTCGTCGGGGAACACGCTGCCTGTGGTGCCGGTGGGCGGTACTGCGGTGGTGGCCTCCGGCCGCGGCGTGGCCGGCGGCACGGCAGGCGTGCCGGCAGGTGCAGCGCCGTCGGAGTTCCTGCTGCCGGAGGCGGCAGCCACACCGGCGGCGGCGGCGGCCGCGAGACCGGCGCCGGCAATCACCTTGCCGGAGACCCCGGCTTTGCCGCTGTCGCCGCGTGAGGCGGCGGCGTCCTCGACGCCGGGGGTTCCGCCCGGGACGCTTCCGCCTACTGTGCCGCGCCACGCGCCGGTCGCGTAACCCTCGTCTTCGATGAAAGCCTTGAACCGCTCAAGGTCACCCTCCGCCTGTTTCTCCACGACGTTGAGCTTGTCGCCGATCTTCTCCACCACGCCCTCGGGCTCGTAGTCAAGGGAAAGCTGAACCGACGTCTGGCCGCCGCCGAGGTCTTCAAAAGTCACCGACCCGGCGTTGGTAGCACCCTCGGTCGCCGCCCAGGCAACCTTCTGGTCGGGCACCTGTTCCAGGATCCGGGCCTGCCACTGCCTGCGGACCCCGGCGATTTCGGCCGTCCACTCGAGCTGCTCGTCACTGAGCTGCTTGACGCTCTTCACCCCGCCCATGAAATGGGGGAACTCCTCGAACTGGGTCCACTGGTTATAGGCCACGCTGACGGGAACGTTGACCAGAATGCGCTTCTCAACCTTGGTGCTCACGATTTCTCCTCTGACTGGATCGGGGATCAACAAGGGGCTGATTAATCATCAGTATGCTTACTGTATCGGCCGTGCCCGAGCACGGCTAGGGGACCGCCGTTTCGGAATTTTCGGCGCTGCTCAGCCCTTCCGGCCTTCCGTGGCCACGCCTTCGATGAAGTGGCGTTGCCCGAAGGCGAAGAGGATGAGCATGGGCAAGGTGATGAGCAGGGTCGCAACCATGACGAACTGGTAGTCGCCCTGCCCGCCGTTCGTTGGACTGTATTTGGTCATGGCGTAGGCGATCCCAAGCGGTGCGGTGAAGCCCTCGACGGATCCGGCGTTGAGGTAGATCAGGGCCGATTGGAGGTTGTTCCAGCTGGCCTGGAATTCGAAGATGAAGATGACCACCAGGGAGGGGATCGACAGCGGCAGGGCTATCCGGCGGAAGAGGCCGAAGTAGCTGGCGCCGTCGATCCTGGCCGCCTCGAAGAGTTCGCGGGGCAGGCCGAGGAAGAACTGACGCTGCAGGAAGATGTAGAAGGCTGATCCGAAGAGGTTCATGCCGAAGAGCGGGATCCAAGTTCCCAGGACTCCCAGGTTTTTCCAAATGAGGTACTGCGGCACCATCGTCACAGCCCCGGGAAGCATCATGGTGGCCAGGACCAGGCCGAAGAGGAAGTTTCGGCCCGGGAAGCGGAAATAGGCGAATCCGAAGGCGACCATGGCGCTTGAGATCGTCACCAGCGTGGCGGCCAGGACGGCGATCAGGAAACTGTTCGTCACCCAGTTGACCAGCGGGAGCTGCTCCCAGACCTGGATGTAGTTCTGCGGGGAGAAAGTGCGGGGGATCAGCGAGTTGTCGAAGACCTCCCCGCGCGGCTTGAGGCTGGCGGCGATCAGCCAGACCAGCGGATAGAGGAACGCGGCGCTGAACAGAGTCAGAAGAGACCACAGCAGCACCCGGCCCGCTTTGCTCCGTGGGGAGAGCCGCTTGCGCCGCGGGCGGGGAGGTTCGTCCGCCGGCCGGGTACCGGTCCGGGGTTCAACCCCGGCCGCCTGGGTCCGTGTCGTTGCCATCAGCGCTTTTCCCCCTCGTAGTAGACGAACTTGTTGCCGATCCGGACCTGGAGGAGGCTGATCAGCAGGATCAGGACAAAAAGAACCCAGGCCATGGCCGAGGCGAAGCCGAAGTTGAATTCGCGGAAGGCCTGCTGGAACAGATAGATGCCGTAGAACAGCGATGCCTCGGGCGAGGTGCTGGTCTGGTCGCGCCAGAACAACAAGTAGGCCTGGTCAAAGACCTGCAGGGCGGCGATGGTCAGGACGATGACGTTGAAGAAGATGGCCCCGGAAATCATCGGGACGGTTATGGAGAAAAACTGCCGTACCGGGCCGGCGCCGTCCAGTGCGGCCACCTCATAGAGATCCTTCGGAACGCTCTTGAGTGCCGCAAGGAAGATGACCATCGTTCCGCTCACCCCCCAGAGTGTCATCAGCACGATGGAGGGTTTCACCCAGGCCGGGTCGATGAGCCATTGCGGGCCGGTGATTCCGAAGAAGCGGAGGGCCTGGTTGATGGCGCCGGTATTGCCGTTCAACAACAGCAGGAATACCGCAGCCGTGGCTACCGAGGGCGTCATCTTCGGAAGGTAGTAGACGGTTCGGAAGAACCCGGCCCCGCGGCCAACCTGGTTCAGTAGCAGGGCAAGGCCGAGCGCCACGCAGATTTCCAGAGGCACCGCCATGACGGCGTAAAACAGGGTATTGGCCAGCGACGCGGCCACCTTGGGGTCGTCGAAAAGCAACGCGTAGTTCGTGGTGCCGGCCGGTTTGGCGACATTGGTGGCGAGGTTGTAGCGGCTGAACGAGATCACCAGGCTGTAGACCATCGCACCGAGCATGAACACGAGGAACCCGATGATCCACGGGGAAATGAACAGGTAGCCGGCCAATGCTTCCCGACGGTTGTACTTCTTGTGCGGACGGCGCTGGCTCCGGGCCGGCCTGCGCGGTGCGGCATCGGCCGCCGGCTCTGTTTTCAAGGCACCCCCACTTTCGATGGTTGCAGGGGCCGCTGCCGTCGCGGAGCACGCGCCCCGCCGGCCACTTGCGCCCCTCGTCTCACTCGGTTAGTTTTCGATTTAGCAAGCTTACTTACAGTCTGGCAGTAACGGATCGTTTAGCCGAGGCTTTCTTGGCGGCGACATAAGGGTCGAGTGCAGGAGGATGCAGATGGGCGTTCCAACGAAGAGGTTCGCGGTTCTGGCCGTGGCAGCGCTGAGCTTGGCGGCCTGTGGCGGCGGCCAGTCGGCCGCGGAGACGTCGGATTTCAAGAAGGAGGCGTCGGGGGCGCTCACCGCCTGGGCCTTCGATAACGCGGACGACGTCGGCAAGGCCCGGATGAAGTATGCGGAGTCACAGCTCTCCGGCGTCAAGATCACCATGGACCAGACGCCGTTCGATGCGCAGAAGTTCACCACCCGGGCGGCCAGCGGCGGGGTGCCGGACGTGGTCCAGATGGACCGGGCCTTCGTTGCCACGTATGCCGCCCAGGGCCTCATTAAGCCTCTGGACGGATGCTTCAAGGCGCACGGCATGGACCCGGCTAAGCAGTTCTACCCGGCGGTCACGCAGCAGGTCACCTACCAGGACAAGGTGTGGGCCGTCCCGCAGTTCTACCAGCCCGCCGCCATCATCCTTAATCAAAACGTCCTGCAGCCCGCCGGGGTTTCAGGCGAGGACATCGACACCTCCGACAAAGCCAAGCTGCTGGGGGCCATCGGCAAGGCCTACAAAGCCAGCGGCGGCAACCCGGCGACGCTCGGCTTCGACCCGGTCGCCGGCGGCCAGGCCGAACTCTGGATCCTGGGGCAGGGCGGCCGACTGGTGGACGACAAGGGCGCGCCGGCGCTGGATGACCCCGCGAACGTCGGGGCGCTGTCATTCCTCAAGGAGATCTATGACGCGCAGGGCGGTTACGCCAAGGCCAAGAGCTTCAGCGACTCGTTCGACACCTTCGGCAAGGACAACCAGTTCGTCAAGAAGCAAGTCGGGGCCCAGGTCGACGCTCAGTGGTACGTCAATGTCCTCGCCCCCTACTCGGAGTCGCTGAAGATTTCGGCCGTGCCGTTCAAGGACAAGGAGGGGAAGCCCTTCACGGTAGCCGGCGGTACCTCCTTCGTCATCCCCACGGGCGCCAAGAACCCCGACGCTGCCTGCGCGTGGATGACCTCACTGGTCACCGACGAGGCGTGGGCCGCTGCAGGCGAAGCCCGCGCACAGAAGATCGCGGCCACCCCCGGCGGTATCAACACCGGCCTCTTCACCGGCTCGCCGTCTGCGGACAAGTTGATCCGGGACAAGTTCGTCAAGCCCAGCGGCAACGCGGGCTTCGATGAAACGATCAGCACGTACTACGACGTTCTGCCGACCGGCAAGTCCCTGGGCGCTTCACCCGCCGGGCAGACCATCAAGACCGAACTCAACAACGCCATCGCCTCGGCCCTGCTCGGAACGAAGGCGCCGGACAAGGCGCTGGCCGATGCCCAGGCCGCGGCCAAGCGCGCCTTCGATCAGGCCGGTTCCTAGGGGCCGCAGCCGGATCCCTGATTCGGTGCCAAACTGGACGGACCGCGGGGTTTGCTTCCCGCGGCCCGTCCAGACGGCCCTGGATTCTTGAGGGAAAGCGTACCGACCATGGCTCAACCACAGGGGAACGAACAGCCCGACGTGTTCACCCGATTCACCACAGCCACCGCCCGGGTCCTGGGCCACGCCTGGGTCTTTAGTGCCGCCGTCGCCGTCCTAGTGGCGTGGGCGCTCACCGGTCCGTTGCTGGCGTTCTCGGACACCTGGCAGCTGGTTATCAATACCGGCACCACCATCGTGACCTTCCTCATGGTGTTCATCATCCAGAACACCCAGAACAGGGATACCGCAGCCCTGCACCTGAAGCTGGATGCGCTGATGCTGGAGCTCAAGGTCAGCAACGCGAAGCTGTACGACGCGGAAAATGAAGGGGAGAAGGAAATCGAGCGGCAGCGGGAGCGGATTGCGCGCGCCGCGGACTCGAATGAGCCCGGACCCTGACGGGCATGACGCCGAACACCCGCCGTCGTGCCGGGTCCAGGCGGCGCAGACTAGGCAGACCCTGGCCGATCCGTGTGGGAGGGGGCGGGGTTGTATCCGGGCGCGGCGGGGCGTAGCGTCAAAGGCGTAGGGCACCAGAGTTCCGGCTAGCAGAACCGTTGAAGACGCCGTTTCCCGGGAGCCCCGCACGCCAGGCGTTCCCGTGCAGGACGACCACCGGCCACCGCTGTAGCCCTCGGCGGTACACACGCACGCTGCGGAAAAGAGCCGATCATGGCTATCTCCCAATTCACCCAATTCCTTCGCGACGCCACATCTTCGGAAGCTGCAGCCGGCGCCAGTGTCGACCGCGATTGCCTCTTTGGCCTCTACACCAGCTGGTGCTCCATAAGCCTTCGGCCTCCCGCAGCAGAAAGCGTCTTCTGGGCGGCCATGCGGAAGAAGAGCATCATTCCAGGGCGCACTCCGCTGCGCATCATCGGGCCCGCCGCCGCGGATTACCTCGTATGTGCCCAACCGGAGCTGGGATGGAGGTCTTGAGTCCTCCGACGGGCAAGGCTCCCTCACCCGGGCCGGCGCAGGAGACGTTCTCTTCGGCGGCAAGGTGGCCCGTCCACTGCGGGCAAGCGATGCGGCTGGTGGTGCAGCCGGGCTTGGCGTCCGCCGCTCACACCGGTCACGCCGGCCAGCTGCAGGGGCCCAGGGTGATGCGTCGCGGTTGCGGGTTCCAGACCGATCCTCCCGTTCGCGCGCGCAATCGAAGCTGATGGAGGCACAGCGCGGAGCCTGACAGGCACATCCGGTCGCCTCGCCGCGCCGGGGATCGAAAAGCCGCGCCTCGAAACACCAACGGGCTTTTAGCTGCCCGAGAGCGACACATTCCAATTAAAGGAGAAAAACGATGACCGATACACAGCGGACAGAGCGGACGAAAACAAACGCGCAGAAGGCCGCGCAAATAGTAGGAGCGGTATTTCTGCTCGTGGGCATCCTGGGGTTCATCCCAGGGATCACGACCAACTATGGATCGCTGGGGGTGGCTGGACATGGCTCCGAGGCACTTCTGCTGGGCGTTTTCCAGGTGTCGGTGTTGCACAACATCGTGCATCTGCTGTTCGGCGTGGCGGGTCTCCTGACGAGCCGCACGCCAGGTCAAGGGCGGAACTTCCTGCTGTACGGGGGAGTGATCTACCTCGTCCTGTGGCTTTACGGTCTCTTCGTCGGGCACGACTCCGCTGCCAACTTCGTGCCGCTCAATTCGGCAGATAACTGGCTGCATCTGATCCTGGGCCTCGGCATGATCGCACTGGCGTTGACGCTGCAGCGCGGCCGGGCCACCACCGCGGCTCCTCGCCGCTGACCCGTTGAACTGCCCCGGCGTCTTCGCCCGGCGGAATGCCGTCGACGTGGTCCCGCCTTGATGGCACTATATGGAACAGGCGGCGTCCTGCTTGGTCGGCAGCAGGCCAAGCGGGCGCCGGGGCGTCTGGAAAGGGGCGGTGATGGATTGGCTCGCGCGGCCGCTTTACGCCAGCCGTCCGGGGCCGGGCGATTTGGTGGCCGGCTCGTTCGTTATGGATGGCCGGACCAAGATCATGGAGTGGTCCGATGAGATGTATGCGATCCACGGCTACCGGCGGGGCGAGGTCGTGCCGAGGCTGAGCCTCACCCTTGCCCATAAGCACCCGGATGACCTGGCCCGCATCCTGAAAGTCAACGAGGAGCTTCTCTCCCGCGGAGGTCACGTCGCCATTTATCATCGGGTGATTGATGCCCAATCCCATGAGAATAAGGTCCTGACTGCGGGCGAGGCGTTCCTTGACGGTGCAGGGGATTTGCGCGCAGTGGCCGGGGTGATGCTGGACCTAACATCGACCGTGCACGAGGAGACCGCCGCGGCCGCCCGGGATGCGATCCGCGGCGCGATGGGCACCCGCTGTCTTATTGCCAAGGCCCAGGGGATCCTGATGGGGAGGGTGGCTGTCACGTCGTCCGAGGCATTCGGGATCCTTCGTGAGTACAGCAACAACTCCAACATCAAGCTCGCCGACGTTGCCTCGACACTGGTAACGCTCGCGGAACGCCCGCGGGACCTGGCCTCTCTGGACTGCTTCCTCCGCAGCCTTTGCGGTGGCACTCAGAAAGTCGTGCCCTCCCCGACCCGGCCCTGACGTGCCCCACTCTGGGGGCCGCTCCGGGGGTGGGCTACTCCGGGGCCGCCGGCCGGGTACCGAGCAGCACGTTCAGGCCCCAGCCGGCGGCGGTGATCAGGACGACGGCGCCCGCCATCGACAGCAGCTGGGGCGGCGTGGTCAGGATCCCCAGGCTCACGATGAGCGTCGTCGCCCCGGCCGGGGGATGGGGCCGGTGCAGCCACGTGAGCACTAAGGTCGTCAGTGCCACGGACAGTGCTCCGGCAGCCACATACTGCCAGGACAACCCGCCGACCGGGGCCGGTGGACTGCCCTGGAGGCCCAGGGCGTAGAGGCAGAGAACGCCCATAACCAGTCCGGTGAGATGGCCCACCAACGTGTTCGCGGGCCGTGATGAGGGCTGCTCCGGAGACTCGAAGAAGAGCATCACCGTCGGGCCAAGGCTGGGAAAAAGCCACGGCAGGTGCAGGCCGATCCCCACCGCCCCGGCGAGGGCCAGGACGACCAAGGAGAGCACGGCCGCATACGACGCCGGGCCAAGGCGCGTCCGGCGCGACTTAAGCCGCTGCAGCAGGGGAGGTGTCATGGGCACGGCATCGACCTTCCGCTTCGGGACACCTAGCGTGCCGCGACCAGGGCCTGCGGGGCCGCCTGCTTCATGCGGGTCTGCAGCCAGCGCAGCTGCACGGAGGTCTCCCCGTCGCACCGGGACACAACCTCCAGCAGCTCACGGTCCCGGAGCGCCGATCCGGCCTGCTTGACCATGGTCCAGGTGACATCCACCAGGCTGGCCAGCAGGTACAGGTCCTGCAGGTCCCGCAACAGCCCCACCGGGCCCTGCCTCGTGCTGGACAGCCCCTCGGCGTGGAGGCGCTCCGGCTCGGCATCCGAAGGGTCCTCGCCGTAGCGCTGGACGATCGGGTGTAAAAGGCGGCTGTGCTCCTCGCACTGCTGAGCAAGGGTGTGGCACAGGAAGTGCACGTCGGGCTCGTCGCCGTGGCCGGCCGCGACCTGGCGGAAGGATTCGGCCAGCGTCTTCTCGGCCTGGTGCAGCATGCCCAGGTAAATGTTCAGGTTCATGGCCGTGCCTCCTGGTTGCGGCCTGCGCTGACGCTGCCTGCGCTGGCGCCGCCGGGGCGGCCGCTGCCCGGGCCGGGCCTGACGGCCTCCGGAAAGCGGGGCGGCGGGGCGGCATCGACGTCCTCGGTGGCGTCGGCTTCACCGCCTCCGGTCGTCGGCCGCGGCCGCCGGGTGCCCTGGCCTTCGGCCGTAGCGGACGGGGCCGACGCCGTCGTCGTCGGTGCCGGCGCGGGCCCCTCCGCATCACCGATTTTCTCCACCCGGACGGCCGCGTTCTTAAAGACTGGCTGCTTCGAGACCGGGTCCCATTCGGTGAGCGTGAGTTCGTTGGCGGCCGTCAGATGTTCGCCCGGCGTGCCGTGCGAATCCCAGTAGCCGTAGTGGAAGGGCGCGAACACGGTCCCGGCGCGGATGTCGCTGATCCGGGCGGGGACTTCGATCCTGCCGCGCCGCGACTCCACCCGGACCAGGTCGCCCTCCTCGATGCCCAGCCGCCCGGCGTCGTCCGCGCCCAGTTCCACCCAGGCGCGCGGTGCGGCCTGGGTGAGCTGCCGTGAGCGGCCCGTCTTGGTCCGGGTGTGGAAGTGGTAGGCAGTGCGGCCGGTGGTGTACCGCAGCGGGTACTCGCCGTCGGGTTCCTCGTGCGGCGGATGATAGTCCGCCGTCTTCAGGACGGCGCGGCCTGCCGGGACCGTTGCCCGGAAGGCCTCGGGGCCCACCGTCGCTCCGGTCAACAGGTCGTGGCCGTAGCTCTCGCAGTAGTCCGGGTCGGTCGGAAAGACGCCGTCGGTGTACAGCCTGTCGCGTCCGTCGGGGTTCTCCTCGTTGCACGGCCACGGGATGCCGCTGCCGCCCCGGAGCCGCTCGTAGCTGATGCCGGTGTAGTCGCAGGGCCGTCCGCGGGTGCACTCACGCCACGCGTTGAAGGCATCCTCGGGGCCCTCCCAGGCCAGCAGGGGCTCGCCCTGTCGGGTGGTGAAACCCATCCTGCGTGAGTAGTCGAGGAAGATGTCCAGGTCGCTGCGCGCCTCCCCGGGCGGTTCCACGGCCTTGTCCGAGAGGTGGACGGTCCGGTTGACGTTGGTGAAGGTGCCGGTCTTCTCGCCCCAGCCGGCCGCGGGCAGGACGACGTCGGCGGCCTGCGCGGTCTCGGTCAGGTACAGGTCCTGCACGACTACAAACAGCTCGGGCTTGGCCAGGATCTCGCGGATCCTCGGCAGCTGCGGCATCGACACGGCGGGGTTGGTGGCGGAGATCCAGAGGAATTCGATGGAGCCCTGCTCGGCGTACCGAAAGATCTGCATCGCGTGTGTCGGCGGGGCCCAGTGCGGAATGGTCAGCGGGTCGATGTCCCAGAGGTCGGCGAGTTCCTGGACGTGGTCGGGGTTTTCCCAGTTCCGGAAGCCGGGGAGGTCGCCGTCCGCCCCGCACTCGCGGTTGTTTTGCGCGGTCGGCTGGCCGTTCATCTGCAGGATTCCGCACCCGGGCCGTCCGAGCAGGCCGCGGAGCAGGTGCAGGTTGTTGACTTGGCAGGAGGAAGCGGTGGCCTGCGCGGACTGGTAGAAGCCCTGGAGCACGGTGGATAGGACCCGGCCGGAGGTTCCGAAGATGCGGGCGGCTTCCCGGATGTCCGCGGCGCTGACATCGCAGATTGCCGCGGCGGCCTCCGCGTTCCAGGGCTGCACAGTGGCCTTGAGCTCTTCGAAGCCCACCGTGTGCGCCTGGACGTAGTCCTCGTCCACCCAGCCGTGGGCCAGGATCTCGTGGACGAGGGCGTTCATCAGCGCCAGGTTGGTGCCTGGACGGACGGCGAGGTGCACGTCGGCGTGGCGGGCCACTTCGGTGTCGCGCGGGTCGACGCAGACCACCTTGGGCCGGTCCGGGCCGGCGATGCGGTCCAGCACCCGCGACCACAGCACGGTCTGGGTCTCGGCCATGTTGTGGCCGTAGAGGAAGATCGCGTCACAGCTGTCGATGTCCGTGTAGGACCCCGGCTGGCCGTCGGCGCCGAAGGTCTCCTTGAGTGCCGCGGCCGCCGTCGCGGTGCACAGGCGCGTATTGCCGTCCATGTGCGGGGTTCCGATGCCGGCCTTTCCGATCACCGCCAGGGCGTAGTACTCCTCCAGGAAGAGCTGTCCGCTGGTGTAGAAGCCGTGGCTGAGTGGCCCTCGGTCCTTCAGCAGCTGCCGGCTCCGCTCGGCGATCCGGTTCATCGCCGTGTCCCAGTCGCATTCGACCAGGCGGCCGTTTTCCCGGACCATCGGACGCTGCAGCCGGTCCTTGTGGGAAACGCCCTGCCAGCTGGCGAACAGTCCCTTCGGACCCAGCCGGCCGTGGTTCACCAGGTCCCCGGCCCGGCCCCGGATGCCGACCATCGCGCCGTCCTTGACCGCGATGTCGCACGCGCAGCCGTTGCTGCAGAGGACGCAGGCCGACTGCACCCAGCGGTCGACGTCGTCCGCGGCAACACCCTCGGCCAGGGCCTGGTCGACCCGAACCGGCCACAGCCCGTCCTGCGGGTAGGGGGTTCTGCTGCCCCAGATTTCGGCTATTCGATCGACCATGGTTGCCTCCTCTTTCCCTCCGCGGTCTGGGCCGCGGAAAACAAACAGTTGCCCGGGTCAAGCTTTATCAGCATCCGAACGGTGCGTACAGAGGTCGCCGGGGTTGCGTGCGAGGATGCCCGCCGGAGCGCCCCGCATCACTTCCGGGTCGTGGCCTGCAGTAGTTCTTCGATCGCCGCGACGTCCAGTACCTGCTGGCGGTACTCGCGGCAGAGGACTTCTTGAACAGCCGTGGCGGCTTCGGCGTTCTCGGACGCTGTCGCCTCGTCGGCGTAAACGACACGGAAATTGTGTGCAAATGCATCCGCCGCGGTTTGGGCGATGCAGTTGTGCGTCGAAACGCCCGCGAGCACGAGAGTGTCGACATCCCAGTTCCGCAATCGCCAGATCAGGTCCGTCCCGAGAAAAGCGCTGTCCCGGGGACCAGCTGCGGCAGGGACTCCGTCGCCAGGCCGGCGACGGACTCCGCCTGCTGTGTTCCGCGGAAGATGAAGCCCTGGTCGTCATCCAGCATGTTCAGGGTCCAGGTGGACTTATCCTTCTCGTGTTCGGTCTTTACCAGCAAGACATTCGCCGAGGAGTCGCTGGCCGCCGCGATCAGGCGGTTGCAGGCGGCGGTAACCGCCTCTCTCTGGTCTTCAAGCGCAGGGTCCTCGAAGAACGCGTTCTGCATGTCAATGATCAGAACGGCGATCATCCGGGCCCTTCCCGCTGGAGTCCTGGTCCGCGCGGCGGAGGTTCCTCGATGACGGGCCGCCCCTGACGCGCCGCCAGGTCAGGGCTGCCGCTGCGAGGGCCAGGATCACGACGGCGGCGATGTAGTACGGCGCGTAGTCAATGCGGGTTTCCTTCGCCGCGGGAGTTTCGCCCGTTCCGGGGTCCACCGGACCGGGGGTGGAAGGCGAACTCGTCGGGTCGGGCGCCGTGGTGCTGGCACTCAGGTACGTCGGGGAAGGGCCGGCCGCCGTGGCGGCCGCGGCCCCGGCCGGCAGGACAAGGGCTGCGCAGAGGGCCAGCGCTGTGAGCACGGAACTTAGAGGGCGTCGCATCGATTTCTCCTTGGCAGGCAACTGGAGGCTACTGGCTCGGGACGCCAGGGGAGGGCGTCGTCGGGTCTTTTAAAAAATCGTCAGCGTGCTTACTATATCTTCGAAGAGATGTCCCGGCCAGAGCGAGCGGCGCGGGCCGGTCACGAGGAAGCCATGCGCAGGGTGTCCCAGCGAGGGGGAGGGGGTAAGCATGAACGGTCGGGTTGTGCCGGCGGAGAAGAAGGAAGCGCCTTCACGGTGGGCGGGCATCCTGCTCGGCCTCGGCTTGGGCGGTTTCGTCGACGGAATTCTCCTGCACCAAATCCTGCAGTGGCACCACATGGTCAGCCACGTTGATACTTACCCGGTCGGGACGGTTGAAGGCCTTGAGGTCAATACGCTGGCCGACGGCTTCTTCCATGCCGGAACCTGGGTGCTGGTTGTGGCCGGTTCGACGGCGGCGGTCGCGTCATGGCGCCGGGGCCGCAAGGCGCCCAGTTGGGGCTTCCATTTCGGCCTGATCCTGGCGGGGTGGGGGATCTTCAACGTCGTTGAAGGCCTGGTCGATCATCAGCTGCTGCAGATCCACCACGTGCGCGACGACCTGGGCGGTCCGTGGATCTGGGACATCGGATTCCTCGCCTTCGGGCTCCTACAGATCGTGTGCGGCCTGGCTCTTCATCGGCGGGGCGGTCCAGCACGAGGCGGCGGGCGGCCGGGAGCCTGAGACGGCCGGAGCCCCGGCATAAGGGAAGCCTGGTGCTGTCCACCGCCGGCCCTGCTTACACAGGATTGTTGGTATCTCCCCGGGAATCCGGGTCCTGGTCCTTGCCGTAGTCGGCCGCCGATGCCAGTCCGCCCACCTGTCGTCCGGCATTGGTCTGCCCCGGGGTGAAGCTGCCCTGCCGGGCTGCGCCGGGTTCCGGGTCAGCGGCGGAGGAGACGTCGTCGCGCAGGTGCTCGTCGGCAGGAACGTCGCTTGGCTGTGGTGCTTCCTGATCGCTCATGCCCCCAGACAACCACCCTGGCCGCAGCGCCGCAACGGTTTCGGCTCCGCTGTCCCAACGGCCCGCCGGAACCAGCCGAGGCGTTGCCGTTCCTCGCCCGCGGCCTCCGAAGCGGCGCCGTAAAGGGGCGGGCACGGGCCCGGATGCGCGGGAATCGGCAAAATATGGTGAACTAGGCGGGTATGGGCGCATCTGCCCGAGCCATCATTTTCTGTAGGAGCACCGTGCCAAGCAAGGCCCCCACCGGCAAGAAACTCGTGATCGTCGAGTCTCCGGCCAAGAGCAAGACCATCGCCAAGTACCTGGGCGAGGGCTTCATCGTTGAGGCCTCCATCGGTCACATCCGCGACCTTCCGCAGCCCTCGGAGCTCCCTGCGGAACTGAAGAAAACGCCGCTCGGCAAGTTCGCCGTCGACGTCGAGCACGACTTCAAGCCCTACTACGTCGTGTCCCCGGACAAGAAGAAAAAGGTCGCCGAACTCAAGGCCCAGCTCAAGGGCGCCGACGCGCTCTACCTCGCAACCGATGGGGACCGCGAGGGCGAAGCCATCGCGTGGCACCTGTTGGAGGTCCTCAAGCCCAAGGTTCCGGTGTACCGGATGACCTTCGGCGAAATCACCAAGGAAGCCATCCACCGCGCCATGGACAACCTGCGCGACGTGGACCAGGACCTGGTGGACGCCCAGGAAACCCGGCGCGTGCTGGACCGGCTCTACGGCTACGAGATCTCCCCGGTGCTCTGGCGCAAGGTGGCGCGCGGCCTCTCCGCCGGCCGGGTGCAGTCCGTCGTGACCCGCATGGTGGTGGACCGCGAACGCGAACGCATGGCGTTCAAGGCCGCCTCGTACTGGGACCTGACCGGACAGTTCGGCGCCGAATCCGGTTCCTTCAAGGCGAAGTTGGCGTCCGTCGACGGCTCCAAGGTCGCCAGCGGCCGGGACTTCAACGACGACGGCGAGCTCACCTCGCGCGGCGTGGTGCACCTGGATGAAGAACTCGCCAGCGCCCTTGCCGCCGGCCTGCAGGAGGCGGAGTTCCGCGTCCGCTCCGTCGACACCAAGCCGTACACCCGCCGTCCCGCGGCGCCGTTCACCACCTCCACGCTGCAGCAGGAGGCCGGACGTAAACTGCGCTTCTCCTCCAAGAGCACCATGCAGGTGGCCCAGCGGCTCTACGAAAACGGCTACATCACCTATATGCGTACGGACTCGAACGCGCTGAGCAACGAGGCCATCACGGCCGCGCGGCGCCAGGCCTCCGAGCTCTACGGGCCCGAGTACGTCCCGGCGTCGCCGCGCGTCTACAGCGGCAAGGCAGCCAACGCGCAGGAGGCCCACGAAGCCATCCGCCCCGCCGGCGACTCCTTCCGCACCCCGGCGCAGGTCGCCAAGCAGCTCTCCGGTGACGAGTTCCGCCTCTACGAGCTGATCTGGAAGCGCACCGTCGCCTCCCAGATGGCCGATGCCAAGGGCTCCACCGCCACCATCCGCCTCGGCGCGGTCACCGTCGGCGGCGCCGCCGACGGCCGGGACGCCGAGTTCTCCGCGTCCGGCACCGTCATCACCTTCCCCGGCTTCCTCGCAGCCTACGAAGAGGGCAAGGACGAGAGCCGCGGCGACGAGGAGTCCGAAGAAGCACGCCGGCTGCCCAACGTGGCCAAGGACGACGCGCTGACCGCCTCCGAGATCGTCGCCGTCGGGCACGAAACCTCCCCGCCGCCGCGCTACACCGAAGCGTCCCTGACCGCGGAGCTGGAAAAGCGCGGCATCGGCCGTCCGTCCACCTACGCCTCCACGATCTCCACCATCCAGGACCGCGGCTACGTCCGGAAGCAGGGTTCCGCGCTGGTGCCGAGCTGGATCGCCTTCTCCGTGATCCGGCTGCTTGAGCAGCACTTCCACGACTACGTGGACTACGACTTCACCGCCGACATGGAAGCCGACCTGGACAAGATCGCCAACGGCCAGGAAGCCGGGCCCGCCTGGCTGAAGCACTTCTACTTCGGTGCCGACTCCGAGCCCGGCCTGCTGAGCATCGTCAACAACCTCGGCGAGATCGACGCCCGCGAAATCAACTCCATCCCGATCACCGACGGCATCACCCTGCGGGTGGGCAAGTTCGGCCCCTACCTGGAAAGCTCGGTCCCCACGGTGGATCCGAAGACCGGCGAAGTGGTCGAGTCGGCGCGCGCGAATGTGCCCGAGGACCTCGCCCCGGACGAGCTCACCGCCGCGAAGGCCCAGGAGCTGATGGAGACCGCCGCCCCGGAGGAACGCGTGCTCGGCACCGATCCGCACACCGGGCATACGGTGGTCGCGAAGAACGGCCGCTACGGCGCCTACGTCACCGAGGTCATTCCGGAAATGACCGAGGAGCAGCTGGCCAGCCTGCCGGTGGAGTACTACAAGAACGGCAAGCCCAAGCCGCCGAAGAAGCCGGTCAAGGCCAAGCCGCGCACCGGATCGCTGTTCGCCTCGATGAGCGTGGACACCATCACCCTGGACGAGGCGCTGCAGCTGATGAGCCTGCCCCGGGTGCTGGGCCAGGATGCCGAGGGCAACCCGATCACGGTGCAGAACGGCCGCTTTGGCCCGTACCTGAAGAAGGGCACGGATTCGCGCTCGATCGGCTCGGAGGAGGAAATCTTCACGATCACGCTCGAACAGGCGCTGGAGATCTACTCCCAGCCCAAGCAGCGTGGCGCCCGCGCCGCCGTGCCGCCGCTGGCGGAGTTCGGCCCGGACCCGGTCTCGGAGAAAAACATCGTGGTCAAGGAAGGCCGGTTCGGCCCCTACATCACCGACGGGATCACCAACATCACCGTCCCGCGCAGCACCGCGATCGAGGAGCTGACCCGGGAACAGGCGGTGGAACTCCTCGCCGAGAAGCGCGCCAAGGGGCCGGTCAAGCGCAAGGCTCCGGCCCGCAAGGCACCGGCCCGCAAGGCCGCCGCCAAGAAGTAGGCGACCGGGCCGGGCAGCGGTGAGGAATTGCGGAGCGGGGCGCAACGTGATCGAGTGGGACCATGACTGAACAGCCAGCACCCATGGATCTCCAGCCGCTCAACGACCTCGAAGAGAAGCTCGCCAAGGGGGAGCAGCCGGACGCGAACCCGGTGGACGTCATCCTGTCCTTTCTCAACAACGAGGTCTACATCGTCAGCTCCGAGACCATCGACGGGCCCGACTCCCAGGTCGAACCGCTCGTTCTGGCCAACGCCGCCGGCAAGCCGGTGCTGGCCGTCTTCTCCCACCCGAGCCGGGTCACGGAGCAGTACCTCGACGCCGCCCCGAACGTCCTGGGCACCCAGGGCGCGGCCATCATCAGCAACCTCGGCGATGAGCTTGGCATGGTGATCAACCCGGGCACGGTCTACGGGTTCGAAATCGACCCCGAGGGCGTGGCGAACATCCGCCGCGACTTCAAGCCCTCCGACGAGGAACCCGCCGCGGGCCCGGACGGCCAGCAGGCCTGAGCCGGCGGACACGGCCGGGGTGCCCGGTTAGGGCACGGCGGGCCGGAGGAGAATAATGGCACCATGCGGCTAGGCGTCCTCGATATCGGGTCCAACACTGTCCACCTGCTTCTGGTGGACGCCCACCCCGGCGCGCGCCCGGTGCCGTTCGCCTCGCACAAGCGGCCGCTGTCGCTCGTGCAGTTCCTCGACGCCGACGGGAACATCAACGACGCCGGCCAGCACGAGCTGATCGAGTTCGTGCTGGAGGCGTGGGAATTCGCCGCCCGGCACAAGGCCGAGGACCTGCTGGCGTTTTGCACCTCCGCGATCCGCGAGGCCACCAACGGGCCTGCCGTCCTGGCCCGTGTCGAGCACGAGACTACCGTGACGCTGCGGGAACTGACCGGCAGCGAAGAGGCCTCGATGACGTTCTTCGCCGTGCGTCGCTGGTACGGCTGGGGCGCCGGACCGATCCTGGACCTGGATATCGGCGGCGGATCCTTTGAGATGGCCTATGGCGGGGATGAACTGCCCGAACTCGCCATGTCCGTCCCGCTGGGGGCCAGCCGCCTCACCCGGGACTGGCTGCAGGACGATCCGCCGTCGGCCAAGAGCGTAAAGGAGCTGCGCCGCTACATCCGCGCCACGCTCAAGCCCGCGGTCCGCAACTTCGACAAGCTGGGCCGGGCGAACCTTGTGGCCGGCACTTCCAAGACCTTCCGCTCGCTGGCCCGCATCGCCGGCGCTGCGCCGAGCGGCGCGGGCCCGTACGTCAGGCGCGAGCTCTTCGCGGCGGACCTGGGCCTCTGGGCGCAGCGGATCTCCGCCATGGAAGTGGAGGACAGGCTGCACCTGCCCGGCGTTTCCGAAGCGCGGGCCCCGCAGCTGCTCGCCGGCGCGCTGGTAGCGGAGGCGGCGCTGGAACTCTTCGAATTCCCGAGCCTGGAGATCTGCCCGTGGGCTCTGCGGGAGGGCCTGATCCTGCGGCGGCTCGACCAGCTGGTCTTCGAAGGTCCCCTGCAGCCGGCCCCGCACGTCAGCCTAGCGGGCGGCACTGCGGCTGAGCTCCAGTCAGCCGAACTCCAGGGAACGACGGCGTCCGACGCCGGCTGACGGGGCCGCCGGGGCCCGGCGCGGGTCCAGGCGGCCCGCCGAGAACCGGGCGGTCCGGTGTGGGCTGCGGCTTAAAGCGAAGCACCGGCGGTCCGGAGCGGGAAAATGGGGGAAACCCGCTGCGTACCACCGGTGCCGGGCAGACATCCGCATGACTGCCTATCATCACTCGCACCCTCAATGAGGTAGTACCTACGCTAATCCCGGACTTTGGGAGGAAGCTGCGCTGAGGATGTGAGCTGGCTGTGAATCGGGGCTCCCTGCAATGATGGGCACATGAGCAACCGAATCGCATTCCTGGGCTGTGGGTCAATGAACGAGGCAATCATGGGCGGCATGATCGCCGGCGGGACAGATCCCGCGGACATCGTGGCCACGGTCCGGAGGGCGGAGCGGGCGGCAGAGCTCGCCGAACGGCATCACGGCATCACCGCCATCGCCGGGGAAGAAGAGCCCGAGAACAACACCCAGGCCGCCACCGGCGCCGCCGTCGTGGTCCTGGGCGTGAAGCCGGTCGGCATCGCGGACCTGGCCCGGGAAATCAGCGGCGCCCTGGCCCCGGACACGATCGTCGTCAGCGTCGCCGCGGCGGTGTCGCTGGAGCAGCTGGAGGCTGCGCTGCCGGAGGGGCAGCCGGTGATCCGCTCCATGCCGAACACGCCGGCCAAACTGGGCCGTGGCGTCGTCTCTGTCTCCGCCGGCAAGCACTGCACCGCTGGGCAGTTGCAGCAGGCCAAGGATATTTTTGCCGCCGTGGGCACCGTCGTCGAAATTCCCGAAGAACAGGTGGACGCTCTGTCCGCGATCAGCGGATCCGGCCCGGCCTACGCCTTCTATCTAGCCGAGGCGATGGCCGCCGCGGGCGTTGACCTGGGGCTCGACGCAGACCTCTCGCTGCTGCTGGCGCGGGAGACGGTTGCCGGCGCCGGGCTGATGCTCGCCGAGCCCGGGGCCGATCCCGCCTCCCTCCGCAAGGCCGTGACCAGCCCGAACGGCACCACGGAACGGGCCATCGCAACGTTCGACGAGCGCGGCCTTCCTGCGATCATCGCCGCCGGCGCCCGCGCGGCGGCCGAACGGGCGGCGGAGATCACCAAACAGCTTGGCTAGCGGCCCCGGCCGGATGGCAGGATAGGACCCATGGAACTGCATATCACCGGGGATCCCGCGGCGGACAAACTACTCAGCGACGACGCCTTCGCCCTCCTGACAGGCATGCTGCTTGACCAGCAGGTGACCATGGAGTCTGCCTTCGCCGGCCCGGAAAAAATCCGGACCCGGCTCGGCTCGATGGATCCCGGGACCATCGCCGCCGCCGATCCGCAGGCCTTCGAGGAGATGTTCAAGGAACGCCCGGCCGTGCACCGGTTCCCCGGCTCGATGGCAGCCCGTGTCCAGGCCCTCGCGGCCACGGTGCACACTGAGTGGAACGGCGACGCCTCGGCGATCTGGACGCAGGGGGATCCCGACGGGCCGGAGGTGCTGCGCCGGCTCAAGGCGCTGCCGGGCTTCGGCGAGCAGAAGGCCAAGATCTTCCTGGCCCTGCTGGGTAAGCAATGCGGGCTCGAGGCGCCCGGCTGGCGTGAGGCCGCCGGGCACTACGGGCAGGCGGAGGCGTTCCTGTCCGTCGCAGACATCGTGGATCCTGAGTCACTTGCGAAGGTCCGGGCCAGCAAGCAGGCCGCCAAGGCGGCCGCGAAGGCGGCGAAGGCCGGCGGAGCCTGAGCGGTTCGGACCGCAGGTCCCTGACTTAGGGTACGGACTTAGGACACGGCCTTAGGGCCGGGCGGCGAACCGCTCCAGGAGGTCCACGTGGCCGGAAACGATGAGCATGTCCCGTGCGGAGACCTTGGTTTCCGGCCGAGCGTAGGTGAAGTCCTCGCCCGGGGACTTCACGCCCACGATCGTGACGCCGTACTTGGACCGCACCTTCGACTCGTCCAGGGTGAAGCCCACGGTTTCGCGCGGCGGGTACATTTTCACGATCGCGAAGTCGTCGTCGAACTCGATGAAGTCCAGCATCCGGCCTGAGACCAGGTGGGCCGCGCGCACGCCCGCGTCCGCCTCGGGGTAGATGACGTGGTTCGCGCCGATCCGGGTCAGGATCTTTCCGTGCGATGGGGTGATGGCCTTGACCCAGAGGTGCTCGATGCCCAGATCCACCAGGTTGACCGTGATCAGCACGGAGGACTCGATCGAGGTGCCCACGCCCACGACGGCGGAGCTGAACTCCTGGGCGCCGAGCTGGCGCAGCGCATCGATGTTCGTCGCGTCCGCCTCGACCACGTGGGTGAGCACGCTGGCCCACTTCTGGACCAGGTTCCGGTCGCGCTCGATCGCCAGCACCTCGCGGCCCTGTTTGACGAGTTGTTCGGCGGTGGACGAGCCGAAGCGGCCCAGCCCGATCACCAGGACGGGCGCGTTGTGGGCGGGGCGGTTGACGGCGCCTGAGGAACTAGCCAATGATCGGTCTCTCTTCCGGGTAGTGATACAGCTGGCTGCGCTGGCGCAGGGCCAGGCCAGCGGCGAGGGTGACGGTGCCGACGCGGCCGGCGAACATCAGGGCGGTCAGGACGTAGACCCCGGCAGGTGGCAGTTCGGCACTGAGGTTAGTGCTCAGGCCCACCGTGGCGAAGGCCGAAATCGTTTCGAACAGTACCCGGTCCAGCGAGGCGCCGCTGATCTGCAGGAGCAGCAGGGCCGAGACCGCCACCAGTGTGGCGCCGGCGACGATGACCGAGATGGCCACCCGCATGGTTCCCTCGGGGATAGTGCGTCCGTAGATTTTCACATCGGCGTCGCCGCGGGCCTCGGCGATGATCGCGAGGAACATTACCGCGATTGTGGTGACCTTGATGCCGCCCGCCGTCGAGGCAGACCCGCCGCCGGCGAACATCAGCGCATCGGTGAGCAGCATGGTGGTTGAGTCCATCTGGTTCTGGTCCACCAGGTTAAACCCGCCCGAGCGCGTCATCACCGAGGCAAAGAGGGAGTGCGTGATCTTGTCGGCCAGGTTCATGCCGCCGATCGTGCGCAGGTTTTCCCACTCCATCAGTCCCCAGAGCACGGTGCCGGCCACGAGCAGGATGAGCGAGACCTGGATGGTCAGCTTGGTGTGGAGGTTCCACTTTCGCCAGTTCAGCCCGTTCTGCTGCAGCACCATGACGACCGGGAAGCCGAGGCTGCCCAGGAAGACACCGATCATCAGCGGAACCAGGATCCACAGGTCCGTCTCGTACGGCACGATGCCGTCCGAGTGCGGCGTGAAACCGGCGTTGTTGAACGCGGAGATGGCATAGAAGACGCCGTGCCAGACCGACTGTCCGGGGCTCTCGCCCAGCGTCAGGAAGCGCGGAATCATGGACACCGCCAGAGCCGCTTCAATCACCACGGAAGTGGCGATGACGATCCGCAGCAGCGTGCCCACCTCGCCGAGGCGGCCGGCGTTGTTCATGGCCTCCTGGGCGATCAGCTTGCCGCGGACGCCGAGCTTCTTGCTGACCATCAGGGCCAGCAGCGAGGCAAGGGTCAGTGTGCCGAGGCCGCCGACGAAAATTCCGACCAGGATCACGAGCTGGCCGAAGAAGGACCAGTGCACCGCCGTCGAAACCACCGTCAGGCCGGTCACGCACACCGCGGACACCGCCGTGAAGAGGGCCTGGTGAAGCGGCGTCGCCTGCCCCGTGGCGGAGGACACCGGCAGGGACAGCAGCGTGGTGAAAACCAGCACGACGACGGCGAAGGCGGAGATCGCCAGTCGCGCCGGCGAGGTGTTGGCGATGTCATCGACGAAGTCGCGGAGCCGGGTGAAGACCCATAGCCCCTCACGTTCCGGTTGGCCGGGATGCCAGTGGGCCGCGCCCGGAGACCTCGACTGGCGTTGCGTCATGTGGGGTTTGTCCTCGGTCGAAACGGCTTCCTTCAGTAGTAAACCACTATATTCCGCGCAACGGCGGGGATCGGCGCCGTGCGCTCCGGTAGCCTGTCAGTGATGACCTTCCTGCCCGGACTCGCCCAGCCCGCCCTGCCAACGACGGTGGTGTGGGACTCCGCCATGACGGCCTACAACTTTGGCCACAGCCACCCCATGGCCCCGGAACGGATGGAACTGACCGTCCGGCTGGCCGGCAGCCTGGGTCTGCTGGAGCTGGAGCACGTGAATGTGGCGGCGCCCCGGGTGGCGACCGACGCCGAACTCGGCACCGTCCACAGCGCCGACTATGTCGCCGCCGTCCGCCGCGTCAGCGCGGACCCCGACACTCCGGACCTGAAGCGCGGCCTCGGCACAGAGGACGACCCGGCCTTCGCCGGGATGCATGAGGCCAGCGCCCGGCTGGCGGGCGGTTCGCTGTTGGCGGCCGAGTCCGTGCTGGACGGCAGCGCCGTCCGCGCGGTGAACTTCGGCGGCGGCATGCACCACGCTGCGCGCGAACGCGCCAGCGGCTTCTGCATCTACAACGACGCCGCCCTCGCGATCCAGCGGCTGCTCGACGGCGGGGTCCAGCGGGTGGCGTATGTCGACATCGACGCACACCACGGTGACGGGACGCAGGGGATCTTCTGGGACGACCCGCGGGTCCTGACGATCTCGCTGCACGAGACGGGGCTGACCCTGTTTCCGGGCACCGGCTTCGCCAATGAGATCGGCGGACCGAACGCGCTGGGCAGCGCCGTGAACGTGGCACTTCCGGCCGGGACCGGCGACGCCGGGTGGCTCCGGGCGTTCCACGCGGTGGTGCCGCAGCTCGTGGCGGCGTTCGAACCGGAGGTGATTGTCAGCCAGCACGGCTGCGACTCGCACCGGCTGGATCCCCTGACCCACCTCAACATCAGCGTCGACGGGCAACGCGAGGCCGCCACCGCGATCGGCAACCTGGCGGCACGCTTATGCGAAAACCGGTGGATTTCCACCGGCGGCGGAGGCTACAACGTGGTCACGGTGGTCCCGCGCGCGTGGAGCCATCTCATCGCCATTGCCGCCGGGCGGCCGGTCCCGCTGCGGACCCCGGTCCCGGAAGACTGGCGCACATACGTGCGGGACAAGTACGGCGCCAAGTTCGGGGTGGAGCCGCCGGCGGTGATGGGCGACGACGTCGACCTCTGGTGGCGCTCCTGGGAAGTGGGCTTCGATCCCAACGACGAGGTAGACCGCACCGTCATGGCCACCCGCAAGGAAGTTTTCCCGCTCCACGGCCTCGATCCGTGGTTCGACTAGCCGGCCCGCCATGCACCGGACCGGGCCGCGCGCCGGGGCCAGATAGTGGATGCCTTTCGGCGTATATGTCGCTAGTGTGGAGGGCATGGTGACAGACGACGTATTTGCCGTCATTGCTGAGGCTACCCGGCGCGACATTCTGGTGTCCCTGCGCCAGGGGGACAAAGCGGTGGGGGAGCTGGTCCAGGAACTCGAGGCCAGCCAGCCCACCATCTCCAAGCACCTGAAGGTCCTGCGCGAAGCGGACCTGGTCAGCATGCGGGCGCAGGGCCAGAAACGGTACTACGCCCTGAACCCGAAGCCGCTGGCCGGGGTCGCCAGCTGGCTGCAGACGTTCGACGTCGGCCGTCCCGCAGATGCGGCCCCGGCCCCCGCCGCCTCCGCCGTCCCCGCCGCCGCATCCGCTGCCTCCGCTCCGGAGACCCTCGCCGACGCCGTGACGGCCGCCGAACCGGCCGCCCCGCTGCTGCCGGAGGCCGCCGCGGGCAGCACACTCAGCCCGGCCGTCGCGATCCCGGTGGGCACCGCAGGGGAGGATAGGCGCCCGCAGCAGATCGGCCGCACGGTGGGCCGCGCCGCAACCCGCGCCGCCGACCTGCTGGCCAACCTGCCGAAATTCGGCCGCAAGAAGTAGTCCACCCCCTTTCCCGCCCGGGTCCCGCCGGCGGTGTCACATACTGGACCCGGCCGCCCCGGAATAGCGAACGGCACCGGCGCGGTGCAACCATGGAACTGCTTGAGTGAGCGCCCGACGGCGGGCGCCGGGTAAGGAGTTGCAATGGACGCACGGCTTGAAGTCATCCGGGACACGGTACTGGCGCGGAATCCCGGCGAAGGCGAGTTCCACCAAGCGGTGACCGAGGTCTTCGAAAGCCTTGGTCCCGTCCACGACCGCCACCCGGAGTTCCTCGAAGGCGCCGTCCTGGAGCGGCTCTGCGAACCCGAACGCCAGATCATTTTCCGCGTCCCCTGGGTGGACGACGCTGGCCGCGTCCAGATCAACCGCGGCTTCCGGGTGGAGTTCAACTCGGCGCTCGGACCCTTCAAGGGAGGCCTGCGGTTCCACCCCTCGGTCAACCTCGGCATCGTGAAGTTCCTGGGCTTCGAGCAGATCTTCAAGAATGCCTTGACCGGCATGCCGATCGGCGGCGGCAAGGGCGGCTCGGACTTTGATCCCCGCGGGCGCTCCGACGCCGAGATCATGCGCTTCTGCCAGTCCTTCATGACCGAGCTGTACCGCCACATCGGCGAGTACACGGACGTCCCGGCGGGGGATATCGGCGTCGGCGGACGCGAAATTGGCTTCCTCTTCGGCCAGTACAAGCGGATCACCAACCGCTACGAATCCGGCGTCCTCACCGGCAAGGGCATCTCCTGGGGCGGTTCCCTCGTCCGGCCGGAGGCCACCGGCTACGGCACCGTCATCTTCGCCGAGGAGATGCTCAAGGCCCGCGGCCAGTCGTTCGACGGCCAGCGCGTCGTCGTTTCCGGTTCCGGCAACGTCGCCATCAACGCGATCGCCAAGGCGCAGTTTCTCGGCGCCACCGTCGTCGCCTGCTCGGATTCCTCGGGCTACGTCGTGGACGAGGCCGGCATCGATGTGGCGCTGCTGCGCCAGATCAAGGAGGTCGAGCGCGGGCGGCTCAAGGAGTACGCGGAGCGACGTTCCGCGGTCGACTACGTGGAGGGCGGCTCGGTCTGGGACCTCGACGCCACCGTGGCCCTGCCGTGCGCGACGCAGAACGAACTCGACGGCGAGGCCGCGGCGCGGCTGGTCCGCAACGGGCTGATTGCGGTAGCGGAAGGCGCCAACATGCCCTCAACACGGGAGGCGGTCGCGGTCTTCCAGCAGGCCGGGACCCTCTTCGGCCCCGGCAAGGCCGCCAACGCCGGCGGTGTGGCCACCTCCGCGCTGGAAATGCAGCAGAACGC
This sequence comes from Arthrobacter sp. Hor0625, assembly GCF_052567525.1. Classification (NCBI taxonomy): domain Bacteria; kingdom Bacillati; phylum Actinomycetota; class Actinomycetes; order Micrococcales; family Micrococcaceae; genus Arthrobacter; species Arthrobacter sp. Hor0625. The sequence continues at coordinate 1,864,947 of NZ_CP199586.1, forward strand.
CAGCCGTGATTCCTGGTCCTTCGCGCACACCGAGGACCGGCTGACGGAGATCATGGTGGGGATCCACGACCGCTGCGCCGCTACCGCCGAGGAATACGGCGACCCGGGCAACTACGTGCTGGGCGCGAACATCGGCGGCTTCGTGAAGGTTGCCGACGCCATGCTCGCCCAGGGCCTCATCTAGGGCCCCAACCGAGAGGGCACCCCAACCGGGAGGGCACCCGCACCGAGAGGGCAGTTCGGGGCAATGTTCGGCAAGAACACTGCCGCGAAACTGCCCTTTCGCCGATCCGGAGGTTGTTACCGGGCCAGGAGCCGGACGTGGTCGGGGTTCAGCTCCGAGATCCGGCTGGCGCCCAGCAGCGCCATGGTCCGGCGCATGTCGGACTCCAGGATCTCCAGGGCACGGTCCACGCCCGCCCGCCCGCCGGCCATCAGGCCGTAGAGGTAGGCGCGGCCGATCAGGGTGAAGTCCGCGCCCAGGGCCAGCGCGGCGATGATGTCCGCGCCGCTCATGATGCCGGTGTCCAGGATGACCGCAGCGTCGCTGTTGTCCGCCTTCAGCGCCGCCGAAACCTCCGGGAGCAGGTGGAGCGGGATGGGCGCGCGGTCCAGCTGGCGGCCGCCGTGGTTGGAGAGCACGACGCCGTCGGCGCCGTGGTCCACGACCTTGCGGGCGTCGTCGACGGTCTGGATGCCCTTGACCACGAGCTTGCCCTTCCAGGTCGCGCGCAGCCAGTCCAGGTCATCGAACGTCAGCGTGGGGTCGAACATGGAGTTGATCAGCTCCGCCACCGTGCCGGTATAGCGCGAGAGCGAGGCGAAGGTCAGCGGCTCGTGGGTGAGGAAGTTGAACCACCACGCAGGCCGGTAGGAGGCATCCAGCACGGTCTTCAGGGTCAGGGCCGGGGGAATGGTCATGCCGTTGCGCACATCGCGGAGCCGGGCGCCCGCGACGGCGGTGTCCACCGTGACCATGAGGGTGTCATTGCCGGCCTTCGCTGCCCGCTCGATCAGCTCGAGGGAGCGGTCCCGGTCGGTCCACAGGTAGAGCTGGAACCAGTTCCGGCCCCCGGGCGCGGCGGCGGCGACGTCTTCGATGGACGCCGTGCCCATGGTGGAGAGCGTGTAGGGGATCCCCGCGGCGGCCGCTGCCTGGGAACCGGCGTATTCGCCCTCGGACTGCATCATGCGGGTAAACCCGGTGGGCGCGATGCCGACCGGCAGCCGGGAAGGCTTGCCCAGGACCTCGGTACCCAGGTCCACGCCGGAAACATTCCGCAGCACCCCGGGGCGGAACTCGATGTCCTGGAACGCCGTGCGGGCCCGGCGCAGGGTGATTTCCGCCTCGGCCGCGCCGTCCGTGTAGTCGAAGGGGGCCTTCGGCGTCCGGCGCTTGGCCATGTCCCGCAGGTCCCAGATGGTGCTGGCCCGGCGCAGCCGCGCCTCGCGGCCGAGTTCGGGCTTCTTGAACTGCATCAACGGTGCCAGGTCCGCAATCTTCGGAACCCGGCGCCGCAGCGCATCGGGGAGCCCGCCGGAGCGGTCCGCGGCGGCCGCCCCGGCGCCGCTGCCGCCGGGGCGCCCCTGCACGGCGGTGTCCCCTGGCGTCGTCGGGGCCTCGGGATTGCCGGGCTCGATGGTCTGCGTCATTGCTGCCTCCGGGGCTGGTCGTCAACTCATGTGGTCTAACCACACTGTAGGGCCGGGGCCGGGCCGCATCAAGCATCCCTTCCCCGGCGGGCCGGCTGTCCGGTCCGGCGCCCCGGGCCATGCGGGCCGGCAGCACGGCCGCCGTCGGAATGTTACGCCGGCACTTTGTCCTCCCGGCTCCGGGGTCTATCGTCAACATCATGACTAACCGTTGGTATGCGTATTTTTCGTTGGCTCTGGAGGGGCCCGCGTCTAACTGACACGCATCCAACTTTCCTTCAGAGCCAACAGGGCAGAGATCATTCTCTGCCCTTCGCCATTTCTCCGGCGGGTTCTGATCAGGGCCCGCTCCGCACCCCGGAACAGGACCCGAACATGAGCATCGAAGCAGCCCCCGACAGCCAGCACGCCACGTCCAACCTGCGGATCAGCGAGTTCACCGCGCTGCCCACCCCGCAGGAAATCATCGCGGAGCTGCCGCTCGACGCCCGCGGCTCGGAGGTCGTGGGCCGCGGCCGGGACGAGGTCCGCGCGATCATGGACGGCGTCGACGACCGGCTCCTGGTGATCGTCGGTCCCTGTTCCATCCACGATCCCAAGGCCGGCTTGGAGTACGCCCGCCGGCTGGTCAGCCAGGCCGAGAAGCACCGCGAGGACCTGCTGATCGTGATGCGGACCTACTTCGAGAAGCCGCGCACCACGGTCGGCTGGAAGGGCCTGATCAACGATCCGCAGCTCGACGGCAGCCACGACATCGCGGCGGGGCTGCGCGCCGCCCGGCAGTTCCTGCGCCAGGTGACCGCCCTGGGACTGCCCACCGCCACCGAATTCCTCGAACCGATAAGCCCCCAGTACCTCGCGGATCTCGTCGCCTGGGGCGCCATCGGGGCGCGGACCACCGAAAGCCAGATCCACCGGCAGCTGGCCTCCGGGCTCTCGATGCCGATCGGGTTCAAGAACGGGACCGACGGCGGTCTCCAGGTGGCGCTCGACGCCTGCAGCGCCGCAGCGGCCGCGCAGGCCTTCCTGGGGATCGACGCCGACGGCCGCGCCGCCCTGGTCAGTACGGCCGGCAATCCCGACACCCACATCATCCTGCGCGGCGGCAGCGGCGGCCCCAACTTCTCCGCCGCCGACGTCGAGGCAGCTTCAGCGCGCCTCGCCGGCCGGCAGCTGAATCCGCGGCTGATCGTCGATGCGAGCCACGCCAACAGCGGCAAGAATCACCACCGGCAGGCCGAGGTAGCCCTTGAGATCGGCGCCCAGCTTGAAGACGGCGGGTCATCCGCCTCGGCGGTCGCCGGCGTCATGCTGGAAAGCTTCCTCGTCGGCGGCGCCCAGGCTCTGGACGTCGCCGCCGGCCCCGCGGGGTTGGTGTACGGCCAGAGCGTGACCGACGCCTGCATGGACTGGGACGTTACGGCCTCGGTGCTGGGCCAGCTGGCGGCGTCGGCGCGGGCCCGCAGGCTGCGGGACTGAGGTGGCGCGACCAGGCTGCGCGATGAGACTGGGGGAAGGTGCCCGGTGGGCAAAAACTGCGGAAATCCTTCGAGAATTCCGGCGGAAACCTTTCACATTGGCACCACTAACCCCTAGAGTATCTAGCACATGGTTGTTTGATGGCTCAGCATCGGCACACCGCCATGTCGTTCAGACGGGGCAGCCGTTCGCTTGAGCAAAAGGAATAAGGGAAATGTCTTCGGAGGCCAACTTCTCCAATGCCCGCTTTCTCACCGTGGCCGAGGTCGCGGAGGTCATGCGGGTATCCAAAATGACCGTGTACCGCCTCGTGCACTCCGGCGAAATGCCGGCCGTGCGCTTTGGCCGTTCCTACCGGGTGCCGGAAAGCGCCGTCGAACAGTACCTCAAGGGTGCCGTGGTGGACGGACGGACCGGCACAGCCTGAGATTCCGCAGGGTCCGCCGGATTCCTGCTGGTCCGAGGCTCGAACCCAGATCCGGGCCTGCGGTCGTGGTGTGCCCCGGATAGGCGGTACCCTGTTAAGGAACGTTTTACGTCATTGTAAGAACCTGTCAGTTGTTCAGTCTGCTGCTTTAGCCCGCGGACCCTCCCCAACGGGCAGGTACTGCATCTAGCCGGTAAGGAACTTTCGTGGGTTCAGTTATTAAGAAGCGTCGCAAGCGTATGGCCAAGAAGAAGCACCGCAAGCTGCTTCGCAAGACGCGCCACCAGCGTCGCAACAAGAAGTAGAGATACTTCGAAAAACGTCAATGCCCGTTGCCTTCCGGCGGCGGGCATTTTCTTTGGCGTGGGAGTTGTGGACCGGCGCGGGGGTTTCGGACCGGCGCGCCCCGGGCCCGGGTTGCGACCGTCCGAAACCACCGCGGAAGTCCGGAACGTGGTCACAAGCCCGGACCCAGCCGCGGAAGTCCGGAACGGGCTCGACGGGGTGCTGGGGTTAGAGAGCTCGGCGGGGTGCTGGGGTTAGAGACTGGCGCGGGGGTTCCGGACCGGCGCGGGGGTTCCGGACCGGGGCGGGGGTTCCGGACCGGCGCGGGGGTTCCGGACCGGGGCGGGGGCTCCGGACCGGCGCGCGCCGGGCCCGGGGTGCGACCGTCCGAAACCGCCGCGGAAATCCGGAACGCGGCGGGAAGCCTAGAGCGAGGGGCCGCGGAAGCGCGCGAAGCCGCGCCAGAGTCCGTAGACGGCCCCGCCCACGGTCGCGGCCTTGAGCCCCAGGGTTGCCGCCCGGCGGCCGGAGCGGAAGTCGTAGACCGGCCAGTTGTGTTCGCGGGCGTGGCGGCGCAGCCGGGCGTCCGGGTTGATGGCCACCGGGTGCCCCACCATGCTGAGCAGCGGGATGTCGTTGTGCGAGTCGCTGTAGGCCCAGCAACGGTTGAGGTCAAGGCCTTCGTCCTCTGCCACCTTGGCGACGGCGATGGCCTTGGCCGGGCCGTGCAGGATCTCGCCCACCAGCCGGCCGGTGTAGGAGCCGTCCCGGATTTCCCCGACCGTGCCGAGGGCCCCGGTGAGACCCAGGCGGGAGGAGATGACCGTCGCCACTTCGATGGGGGTGGCGGTGACCAGCCAGACCCGGCGGCCCACCCGCAGGTGCTGCTCGGCCAGGGCCTTGGCGCCGGGCCAGATCCGGGACTCGATCATCTCGTCGTAGACTTCCTCGCCCAGGGCTTCGATGTCCTCGACCGTGAAACCCGACGCCAGGCTCAGGGCGGTGTCCCGGACGGCGTGGACATCGTCGATGTTCTCCCCGCGGAAGACGAACATCAGCTGCTTCCAGGCGAAACCGGCCGCCTGGGGAATGGTGAAGGCGCCGCGCTGGTACATCTTTCGTGCCACGTGGAACAGGCTGGCGCCCCGCATGAGGGTGTTGTCGACGTCGAAGAAGGCGGCTTCACCGGGCTGCGGTGACGCAACCGGCCGCGTGGCCACTGCGACGATCTTCTCCTCGGGCATGCCTCGAGTCTAGTCAATCCGCGGGGTACTCCGCGCAGGCGGGCCCCGCCGCACCGTCGATCGGCGCCGCGGGGAAGAGCCGCGGCGCACCCGCCCGACGGCAGCGCCCGCGTCGACGCCGGGCCCGGCACCGGGCTACCGTGGAGGCATGGCCACACCCGCCCACGCCCCCGACGTCGTCCTGATCACCAAATCAAACTGCCACCTGTGCGCCGACGCGCGCGACGCCGTCGGCCGGGTGACGGCAGCGCTGGGCCTGGGCTGGACCGAGCGGTCCATTGACGACGACGCCGCCTTGCGCGAGCGCTACGCCGAAGAAATCCCGGTGGTGCTGGTGGACGGCGTGCAACGCGATTTCTGGCGCGTCGACGAGGCTCGGCTGGACCGGCTCCTGCGGCGTGCGCTGGGCCAGCCCGCCTGAGCCGTGCCCCCGAAGGGGCGCCGCGGGTTGCTTTGTGGCCCGAACAGCGGGGGCTCTAGAGTGGACTCACAACGCGACGCAATGGAGCAAATAGTGACTTCGCTGGATTCCCCACCCGGTGCCCTGCCCGGAGGAGCAGGACCTGCCGCCAAGCAGATCCCGCCCGCGGCCGTGGCCCGGCTGACGCTCTATCTGCGCGCCCTGACGACCCTGCTGGGCGAGGGAGTGGAGCGGGTTTCCTCCGAGTCGCTGGCGGAAGCCTCGGGCGTCAGCTCCTCCACCCTTCGCAAGGACCTCTCCTATGTGGGCTCCTACGGGACCCGCGGTGTGGGCTACGACGTCCAGTACCTGAACCGCCACATTGCCGCCGCGCTGGGCCTGACGCGCGACTGGAAGGTCGCGATCGTCGGTGCCGGCAACCTCGGCAAGGCGCTGGCCCGGTACGGCGGTTTTGAGTCGCGCGGCTTCGACATCGTGGCCATCCTCGACGCCGACCAGATGGTGGTGGGGACCGAGGTCGGCTGGCTCAGGGTGAGCGACGCCGCCGATCTTGAGTCCGTGCTCCACCGCACCGGGGCGAACATGGTGGTCCTGGCCCTGCCCGCGGCTGTGGCCCAGGACGTCTGTGACCGGGTGGTCGGGGCGGGCGTGCGCAGCATCCTGAGTTTCGCCCCCGTCATGCTGCAGGTCCCACCCGGGGTCAACCTGCGGAAAGTGGACATGGCCACGGAGCTGCAGATTCTGGCCTACCACGCGCAAAGGGCGCAGGATCCGGAAGACGCCGACTGACCGGTGTCCTGCGGTTCCTGCGCCCTTGGCGCGGACCTGGGGCTAGCGCCCGTACGGGTTCTGCGCGTAGGGGTTGGAGAACGGCTGCTGCTTGCTGAAGTACGGCGAAACTGTCGGCAGGTAGAGAATCACGATGCCGGCGACGCCCATCAGGATCACCACGATCTGCAGGATGCCGGTGAGCGCGCCGAAGGCGAAGGAGCCTCCGAACAGGCCCAGCAGCGATATGGCGGCGAAAACGGTTCCCAGGATCCGGGCCCAGTTCTTGCCCTTGCGGACCGGGAAGGCAACCAGCGCGTACAGCCCGAAGGAGATCAGGCCGGCGATGATCCCGCTGATCGGGATGATGGCCTGCATTGCGCTGAGCTCCTCGGAGGAGAGGCTCTGTCCCTGCTGCGCGGCGGCTTCCTGCATGGCCGTCTCGAAGTAGGCCGCTCCGGTGAAAGCGACCACCAGGCTGCTGATCAGCGAGAGGATGCCGGCGCCAAGGATGAGCCAGAAGGCGAGGTCAAGCTGGGCGGGTCGGGTTCCGGCGCCTCCCGTCGGCAGCTCCGAAGGGTAGGCGCCGTAAGGGGACTGCCCATAGGGGGACTGTCCATACGGGCTCTGGCCGTACTGGCCCGGGGCCTGTCCGTAGGCCGGCGGCTGCTGGCCATACTGCGGCTGGCCGTAGCCGGGCGCGTTCTGGCCGTACTGCGGCGTATTCTGTCCGTAGGCCGGCGGCTGCTGGCCGGACTGGGGCGCGTTCTGGCCGTAGCCGGGGGCCTGCTGGCCGTACTGGGGGGCGCCCTGGCCGTACTCCGGGGCGTTCTGGCCGTAGCCAGGCGCCTGCTGGCCGTACTGCGGTGCCTTGCCCGACTCGGGTCCGTCCGGGCTGGAGGGCTCGACTGGCGGGTTACTCATGGCGGTCCTTTGCGTGTCGACGGGGGGTGGACTTCCGGGACCAGTGTTAAAACCCTGCCCCCAGCGTGGTTGAGTCCACCGTACCCTCCAGCCGCGTCTCTGTGGGTCATTCCTCAGAGGTATTCTCGGCGGGGGTGCCGGCCCGTCGTTCGGCTTCCGCCCGCGGTTCAGGCCCTGCCTTTGAACGCATCGAACCACTGCTGCGACTTCGGCAGCCACATCAGGACGGTGGCAGCCAGACTGATGACGAAGCCGGGCCAGCTGCCACCGCCGGCGAGCCCGGTGCCCAGGACGGCAAGCAGCAGGCTGGCTGCGGTGACCGCCGTCAAGGCGAACCGTGCCCACTCCCAGCCTTCCTTCATTTTCATGGCCAGGGTCAGCTGGGCGCCGGCCAACGCCAGCGCCACCAGGACCAACAGCAGGAGCAGGATGCCGGCCGGCGGCGAGACCACAAACAGGACGAGGGTGCCGAAGAGGCCGATCACCGCTGCGAGGATTCCGAGGAGGCCGCCGATGACCCAGACGTAGTAGGAAATCCGCAGCGCTGCCGGCATGGCGGGAAGGTTGAAGAGTCCGGCGTAGCCGCCTACCGGCATCGCGTCCCGGAAGTTCCGCGGGCGGTCGTCGGGAAGGCTGAACCGGAAGCCGCCGGCGGGGCGAGGTTGTTCAGGCTCGGGGACGTCGCCGGGATTGCTCATGAATTTCACTCTAGACCCGGCTCCGGGGCGTTTCCAGCAGCCTTCCCGGCGGTGCGGGCACTCTGGGAGTCTGCTGTGAAAACCGCCCGCAATTGCTGCCATTTAAGCCGCGCACCCCGCCCCTCCGGTGACGGTCCTGGGCGGATCCGTGGGAGGTGCGGGGTGCTGGTGGCTTGGCCCGGTTAGCCGGCCCCGGTCATCCGGCGCCGGTGAACCGGATCCCCTGGTCCCTGCCGGGGACTAGGCGGCGGGGGCGATGAAGGCCAGTTCGAGGTTGATGGCAACCTTGTCGCTGACGAGCACGCCACCGGCTTCGAGGACCGCGTTCCAGGTCAGGCCGAAGTCCTTGCGGCTGATGGTGGTCTCGGCGGTCAGGCCGGCGCGGGTGTTGCCGAAGGGATCAACGGCCACGCCGTGGAGTTCGGTTTCCAGTGCCACCGGACGGGTGACGCCCTTGATGGTCAGGTCGCCCTGGAGTTCGTAGGCATCGCCCTTGGGGACGATGGCGCTGGAGACGAAGGAGATTTCCGGGAACTTGTCGACGTCGAAGAAGTCCTCGCCGCGGACGTGGCCGTCGCGGTTGGCATCCCCGGAATCGAAGCTGGCGGTCTTGATGGTGGCGTTGACCTTGGAGCTGGCGACGTCCTCGGCGAGGTTGAGGGTGGCGTCGGCCTCCTTGAACTGGCCGCGGACCTTGCTGATGCCAGCGTGCCGGACGGTGAAGCCGATCTCGCTGTGCGAGTTGTCCAGGGTCCAGGTGCCGGGGGTGACGTTGGTGGGAAGTGCCATGGTGGTTCTCCTTGAGTCGGGTGGGTCGTGCTGTTGGCGTCTGATCGTAGGTTGACGCTTCATTTGTTGAAGTCTCAACTAACTGCTGCATCCAGTATAAACATGCGTTTGCATCTTTTATTCCACCCGCGGGGAACATTTCTCAAAAACTTTCAGTTCTACCTGTCGTAGAAGATTTCGTCATTGCCCCTGCCCTTTGAGAAACTGGTACACATGCCCCAAGCCACTGTCCATTTGCTCCGCCACGGCGAGGTCCATAACCCCGAAGGCGTCCTGTACGGCAGGCTGCCGGAGTTCCACCTCTCCGAACTCGGCCGGCAGATGGCCCTGACGCTCGCCGACCACTTCAGCGATCGCGCCGCGCAGGGTGCGAAAATCGTGCACCTGGCAGCCTCCCCGTTGACCCGGGCGCAGGAAACGGCGCTGCCCATCTCGCGTGCCCTGAACCTCGAGATCGAGACCGAGGAACGGATCATCGAGGCCGAAAACTACTTCGAGGGCCTCCAAGTCTCCAAGGCCGAACTGCTCCGGCCCAGGCACTGGCCGATGCTGCGCAACCCGCTGCGCCCCTCCTGGGGTGAGCCGTACAAGCAGCAGGCCAGCCGGGTGGCTGCCGCCGTGCAGGACGCACGGTCGCGGGCCATCGAACTTGGCGGCGACGGCGCGGAGGCGATCCTGGTCAGCCACCAGCTTCCGATCTGGGCCACCCGGCTCAGCGCCGAAGGCAAGCCCCTCTGGCACGACCCGCGCAAGCGTGAATGCACCCTGACCTCCGTCACCTCGCTGGTGTTTGACGACGCCGGAACGCTGTTGCGCGTGGACTACAGCGAGCCTGCCGCCGCCCTCCTGCCCGGCGCGTCGAACACCCCGGGGGCCTGAGCATGTCGACCAGCAATCCACGGCCCAGCCGCCGCAGCGTCCTGGGCGCCAGCGGCGCGGCGCTGGCGGCGGTCCTCGGACTCGCCGGCTGCGCGCAGGAGGACGACCTCGCCAAGCAGGCCAGGGCGGGGGACAACAAGAATTACGTCGCCGGCGACGGTTCGGTGACCGAATTTGCCGCTGCCGACCGGAAAGAGCCGGTCGAGCTCAAGGGAACGCTCTTCGACGGGACCACCGTTACGGCGTCGCAGTTCCAGGGCAAGGTCACGGTGCTCAACTTCTGGTTTGCGGCCTGCGCGCCGTGCCGGGTGGAGGCGCCCTCGCTGGAGGCGCTGCACCAGGAGTTCAAGAGCCAGGGCGTGCAGTTCTTCGGCGTCAACCTGCGCGATGAAAAGGCGACGGCGGACGCGTTCGACAAGACGTTCAATCTGACCTACCCGAGCTTCAACGACAAGGACGGTGCGGTGCTCCTGGCCGTCTCCGGGCTGGTCCCGCCGGGCGCGGTGCCCACCACCCTGGTGCTGGACAAGCAGGGCCGCGTCGCCTCACGGGTGCTCGGCGAAATCCAGAAGGGCACCCTCAAGTCCCTCATTGCCGCCGCCGTGGCCGAGTAGCGGGCAGGTGACCCCGTGAACAGCCCCTTCGCCGAAGCCATCCTCAGCGGTTCGCTGCTGCTGGCCATCCCGGTGGCCCTGCTGGCAGGCCTCGTGTCCTTCCTCTCGCCCTGCGTGCTGCCGCTGGTTCCCGGTTACCTCGGCTACGTGACGGGCCTGACCGGCGTCGACCTGCAGAAGCAGAGGCGCGGCCGCATGCTGGCCGGTATCGGGCTGTTCGTCCTGGGCTTCTCAGTGATCTTCGTCCTCCTCGGCGGGGCCTTCGGCCAGCTTGGCACCCTGATCACCGGGACGCAGAACGCCTGGATCACGCAGCTGCTCGGTGTGCTGGTGATCGTGATGGGCGTGGTCTTCCTGGGCGGATTCTCCTGGCTGCAGCGCGACGCGAAGATCCACGCGAAGCCGCCGGCCGGGCTGTGGGGCGCGCCGCTGCTGGGCGTCACTTTCGGCCTGGGCTGGGCGCCCTGCATCGGCCCCACCTACTCCGCCGTCCAGCTGCTCAGTCTCTCCGGCGGATCGTCGGCGGCCAAGGGCGCCCTCCTGGCTTTCGTCTACAGCCTGGGCCTGGGCATTCCGTTCCTGCTGATCGCACTCGCCGTGCGCCGCGGCGTCGGAGTGCTGTCCTTTTTCCGTAGACACCGGGTGGCCATCCAGCGCACCGGCGGCGGCATCCTGATCATGCTGGGCATCCTGATGGCCAGCGGTGTCTGGGGTGCCTGGGTTTCCGGGCTGCAGTACTGGTTCCAAACCGACGTGAAACTGCCAATCTGATGAGCGAGCGAGTGAACGAAGAGAAGACAACCCCGACCCCCGGCACGCCCCGGACCGGCCCCGGTTTAGGTTCCGGCCCCGCAGAGGATGCGGTGGCGGCGGCGAAGGCGGAGGCCGTCCTGCCCTCGCTCGGGCCCATGGGCATGCTCCGCTGGGCCTGGACCCAGCTGACCAGCATGCGCACCGCGCTGTTCCTGCTGCTGCTGCTGGCCGTCGCCGCCGTGCCCGGGTCGCTGTTTCCGCAGCGCCCCGCGAACCCGGCGGTGGTCACGCAGTACATCAAGGACCACCCCGATTACGGCAAGATCCTGGACTCGCTCCAGCTCTATGACGTGTACTCCTCGGCGTGGTTCTCTGCGATCTACATCCTGCTGTTCATCTCGCTGATCGGCTGCGTCGTGCCGCGCGCCATCGTGCACTACAAGGCCATGCGCTCCCAGCCGCCGCGCACGCCCGCGCGGCTGTCGCGGCTGCCCGAGTACGGCACCCTGGTGGTCCCCGCCGACGCCGGGATCCCGGCGTCGCGCGCCATCGACGACGCCGCCGCGCTGCTGAAGAAGCGCGGCTACCGGGTCGAGGTCCGGGACCGCGACGGGAAGCGCCCCTCGCTCGGCGCGGAACGGGGCCTGTTCAAGGAAGTCGGCAACCTGGTCTTCCACACTGCCCTGATCGGCGTGCTGGTCTCCGTGGCCGCCGGCGGACTCTTCGGCTACAGCGGGCAACGGATCCTGGTGGAGGGCGACACCTTCGTGAACACCCTCGTGGGCTATGACCAGTTCACGCCGGGCACCAACTTCCAGTCCAGCCAGCTGGAGCCCTACTCCATCCAGCTCAACAAATTCCAGATCACCTTCGACCGGGAATCCAAGGGCAAGTTCGGCCAGCCGATCGACTTCAAGGCCGAGGTCACCACCAAGGAGAACCCCGGCGCCCCCGCCCAGCAGCAAGTGCTCAAGGTCAACGACCCGATCAGCCTCGGCGGGACCAGCGTCTACCTCACCGGCAACGGCTACGCCCCCGTGGTCACGGTGCGGGACGGCGCCGGCAACGTCGCCATGCAGGGTCCGGTCGTGGCCAAGCTGCAGGGCGACAACTACTATTCCTCGGTGGTCATCAAGGTTCCCGACGCCAAGCCGGACCAGCTCGCCTTCGCCGGCTTCTTCCTGCCCACCGCGTTCATCACCCCCGAAGGCGTGTCCTTCAGCGGTGACCCGGAGTTGTTCAACCCGCAGCTGACGCTCAACTCGTACTACGGCGACCTCGGCCTCAATGATGGCGCCCCGCAGAACGTGTTCGAGCTCGACGTGAAGAAGCTGACGCCGCTCAATGCGCGCAACCTGCCCACCAAGGGCATCGTGCTCACCCCGGGGGCCACCCACACCCTGCCGGACGGGAAAGGCACCATCACGTTCGACGGCGTCAAGCGCTACGTCGGCGTCGACATCCACCACAACCCCGGCCAGGGCTACGCCCTGTTCTTCGCCCTGGTCGCCGTCGCCGGGCTGGTGACATCTCTGTATGTGAACCGCCGCCGCGCCTGGGTCCGCACCGGAACCCACCCGGACGGCCGCACCATGGTCGAGTACGGGCTGCTGGCCCGCGGCGAGGACCACCGGCTGGCCGGCGAGGCCGCGGCGATCCGCGCCCTGCTTTCGGCTGCGTGGCCGCTCGAGGAGGAGGGGGACTCCCAGCCGGTTCCCAGCGCGCCGGAGGATAATGACCGGGCGGAGGCCGGGCCACGGACCGGCGCCGGCCCGGACACCGCGGATACCGCCGCACCAGACTTCATCCAGTCCACAGCAGGCTCGCCCGAGTCAAAGAAGGAACAGTAATGCCGTTCTCGATCAACGAAACCATGGGGCAGTACAGCGAGCTCTTCATGCTGCTGGCCGCCGGGACCTATACGGTGGCCTTCATCGCCTTCGCCTGGGACCTGGCCAAGAGCAGCAAGACCCTGCGCGCCGTGGACCTCAAGGCCGCCCAGCTCTCCGGCGCCGAGCCGGCCCGCATTCCCGTGGGCGCCGGCGTCGGGGCCTCCTCCGCCGTCGACCGCTCCGAAGGCGCCGTCAGCGGACCGGCCGGGCGTGCCGAACGGCCCTCGTCCTCCGCCGCCGGCACCGGCGCGGGGGTGACCGCCGACGGCGGCATGCGCTACGGTAGCGAACGCCGCGCGCCTGCCCGGGTCGCGGTCGCCCTGACCGTGCTGGGTGCCGCCATCCACGCCGCCGGTGTCATCACCCGCGCGCTCGGCGCGGGCCGCGTGCCGTGGGGCAACATGTACGAGTTCCTGACCACCGGCGCCTTCGTCGCCGTGGCGGTCTTCCTGCTGGTCCTGATCCGGCGCGACCTGCGCTTCCTCGGCACCTTCGTGGTCGGCCTGGCCATCGTCATGCTGGTCGCGGCCTCCGTGGCCTACTGGACCCCGGTGGGACACCTGGTGCCGGCCCTGCAGAGCTACTGGCTGATCATCCACGTCTCCATCGCCGTGCTGTCCTCGGCGCTGTTCACGCTGACCTTCGCGATGTCGGCGCTGCAGCTGGTCCAGTCGCACCGGCAGAAGACCATCGCCGCCGGCGGGGCGGACAAGCTGGGCTTCATGCGCCTAGTGCCGAACGCCCTGAGCCTGGAGAACCTGTCCTACCGGATCAACGCGATCGCCTTTGTCGGCTGGACGTTCACGCTGATGTTCGGCGCCATCTGGGCGGAGAAGGCCTGGGGCCGGTTCTGGGGCTGGGACACCAAGGAAGTCTGGACCTTCGTGATCTGGGTGGTCTACGCCGGCTACCTGCACGCCCGTGCCACCCGCGGCTGGACCGGTACCCGCGCGGCATGGCTCTCGATCGTGGGCTACCTGTGCGTGGTCTTCAACTTCACTATCGTCAACCAGTTCTTCAACGGCTTGCACTCGTACTCCGGCCTGTAGTCCGAGCCGCCCACCGTTTGCCGGCAATGGCCGCTAAGCCCCGTGCTTAGCGGCCATTCGTGTCTAACGGGCGGTGGGGGACCGGCGGGGGCTTGCCGCGCGCCCGTCCCTTTGCCAAAGAAGGTCGTTAAGCCACCGTGCCTAGCGGCCATTCGCGTCAAATGGGTGGCGGGGGACCGGCGGGGGCCTGCTGCGCCCTCGTCCATTTGCCAAAGAAGGTCGCTAAGCCAGCGTGCTTAGCGGCCGTTTCTGTCAGGTGGTGCCGTTGGCGAGGGGGCGGGGCGGCGACTGGGCCTCGACGCAGGTGCCGGCACCCAGCCTCGCTCAAGCAGCGCCGCCCGCACCCTGCTGACCGCCGTCGGCTCCATGCCCGGCCTGAACGGGGTCAGGTCCCACTGGGTCAACACCACGACCCGCCATCCGGCATCCCGTGCCCTCTCATCCCGGAAGATATCGCTGCGGCGCTGCCCGGGGTCGGCATGGTGGCCGCCGTCGTACTGAAGCGCAACCTTTTCCCGCTCGTAGGACATGTCCGGGTCCTGGATCCACCCGCCAGTCGCGTCGAACATCGGAACGTTGATCCCGGGCTCCGGCAAGCCGTGGCGGAGCAGCAGCAAACGCAGTTCCGTTTCTTTGGGGGAGTCCGTGCGGGGCCGCATAAGGGTGCGGGCATGCGTGGCATTCCGGGAGCCAGGCTTTCCCTTGCGTCCTGGAAGGTAGGCATCAAGCTCGCTCAGGGTGCACAGCGGTTGCCGGCGCCGCAACAGGAAGTCTCCGGCAATGACTAGGTCGTCGAGGCTGAGGATGTTGGCAAGGTCAAACCACGTCCGCACCGGGGAGGTGCAGCGGACGTGCGCACCAGTGATGATCTCCTCCGGAGCAAGGAACTGCTGGTGCCCTATGACGTTCTTGCGCCGCACTGCGCGGTGGCCGGGCTGACTCGTCAGGTGGACGATGGCGTCGGCTCCCAGACCTGACGGAAGCGGGAACCCCCACAGCGCCGCCGCGGAGAGATGGCTCACGACGGCGTCGGTGACCGCCGCCAGGGCATGGACACGTCCGAGGAGCGTGTCCGCCGCGGTGGCGGCGACGCGGACTCCGTGGCAGGGACTGACAAGATCCCGTGCCCGGGTGCGGCCCCGGCCCAGCGCCGCCGCCCGGGCCTCCGCCGTGCTGAACGGCCTGTGTCGAAGGTGCGGTGGAAGCTCGCTGGGTCGGCGCATGGATGTATTCTGCGCCGGTCGGGAGCTGGCCCGGACGTTATCCACAGGACGACCCCGGCGCGGGCTCAGGCGTCAGCCACGGGAACCCGTGCCCGGGGGAGGAGTGGTGGCCGCTAAGCCGGAGTGCGGGCCGTGGACACCTGGCGGCGGTTTGCCCAAGACGGCTGCTCTGCGGCAGGGTTACCGGCCGTTCGTGGCAAATGGCTGCAACTGACTCCGCGCACCAGGACGGGAATGAGCAGGTGAGCATCCGGTCCGCCAGGGAGCCATGCCGACGGTAAGGAACCGGTGCGCCGGGGGAGGGGGTTACTTGACCTCGTCTGTACCAGAAGCGGGGTCGCCGCTGCCGTGGGCTTCGCCGGAGCCTTGGCCCCGGGAATCCCCGTTGTCGTCGCCCAGGCGGCGTTCCCGGGCCTCTAGCTCGTCCTTGAGCTTCTTGAGCCTGTCGGCCTCGGCCTGGTTGCGGCGGCGCAGCTCCAGGTTCCGGAGGAAATCAGGATCGTCGTCCGGAGCCGTGGGGTGCCGGTAGGCCGAGGCGGCCGGTGCGTCGCCGCCACGGGGGCGCCCGATGAGGAACCACAGGATGGCTCCGAGAACCGGAAGGAGGATCTGCACGACGATCCAGGCCGGCTTGGAGATGCCCTTGACCTGGCGCGCATCGGTGCGGATCAGGTCGATCAGTCCGTAGACAAAGACGACCAGTACGACGATGGGTACCACGACACGGAGCATAGCTTCAGTTTAGCCTCCGCGGGAACTTCCGGGGTCGGGTCCCTTGTCCTTCCGCCGCGGGAGCAAGCCTGTCCGCAACCGGCCGGGCGCCACCCAGCCGGAGGTGCAGGGCGCCGGGACGGCTAAACTGGGGGTGTGGCCTTCCTGAAATACTCCCTGATCCGTCTGGCGCTGTTCGCGCCGCTGTTCGCCCTCTTCATCTACCTCCAGCTGGGCTGGCTGCTGGCTGCGCTCTGCGCCGGCATGATGGCCTTCGCGATCAGCTTCCTGTTCTTCCAGAAGCAGCGCGACGCGGCCGCGGCCTCGCTCCACCAGCGGTTCTCAGGCCAGGCCAAGCCGCTGCGCAGCGCCGGTGAGGTTGCCGACGCCGACGCCGAGGACCGCCTGGTGGACGAACACCCCGACGTGACGGTCCGCACCGACGCCCGGCGCAAGGACTCCTAGCCCGACTGCCCTGTCCAAGGGCTTTTGGGCGGTTCGCCGTGCCGGTCGGCTCCCGGTGCTCGGCCGGCTAGAAGCCCCGGCTCAGCACCAGGGCGAGCGAGAACAAAACCGCGTAGCCGAGGTTGATCAGCCCGGTCTGTTTCAGCACCGGAATCAGGCTCTTGCGGCGCCGGCCCGCGATCATCAGCCAGGACGGCATCAGGATGGCGGGGATCAGCAGCAGCACGGTCAGCATCCAGGGCCGCCCGGGTGCCAGCACAATCACCAGCAGGATCGCCACGGCCAGCATCAGGACATAGCTTTCGCGGGCGTGCTTGTCACCGAGGCGGACGGCGAGTGTCTTCTTTCCCGCGGCCCGGTCCGTGGGAATGTCACGCACATTGTTGGCCATGAGCAGGGCACAGGCGATCAGGCCCGTCCCGATCGCCCCGATGACCGATGCCAGGCTCAGCTGCCCGGCCTGCGTGTAGGTGGTGCCCAGGGTGGCCACGAGCCCAAAGAAGACAAAGACGAACAAGTCGCCCAGGCCCAGATAGCCGTAGGGGTTCTTGCCGCCGGTGTACCCCCAGGCGGCCAGGACGCAGCCCACCCCCACCAGGATCAGCCACCAGGCCTGGGTGATGACCACCAGGGCGAGTCCGAACACCATCGCCAGGCCGAAGGCTGCGAAGGCGGCCCGCTTGACGTGCTCCGGCTTCGCCACGCCGGAGCCGACCAGCCGGAGCGGCCCCACACGGTCCGCGTCCGTGCCGCGGATGCCGTCCGAGTAGTCGTTGGCAAAGTTCACCCCCACCTGCAGCAGAAGCGCCACCAGGGCCGCCAGGACGGCGTTGACGGGCCGGAAGGCGCCCATCTCGTAAGCGGCCGCGGTGCCGATGAGGACGGGCGCAATCGCGGCCGGCAGGGTGCGCAGACGGGCGCCTTGGATCCATTGTGCGGCTGTGGCCACGGTCAGTACCTCGTTGGGTCGGTGAAACTCTGGGGACTCTGGTGTAGCTGTTCTATTTTCCCTGATGACGGGCATCGAGCCGAACGGTCATGCCAATCCGGTCGGGTTTGCCGTTCGGCAGCATCAGCAGGTCCGCCGCCGTGAGTACGGTTTTCGGAACCAGGGCGCCGGACAGCCCGCCGGCGTTCCCGGCGGCGAGCCGGTCGCTAAAGGCGGCGGCCGCGGCGGGGGAATCGTCCGCCAGCACCACCCAGGCCGCCAGTGCCTGGCCCCATTCGGCGGACGGGACGCCGGCGACGAAAGCCGCCCGGACGCCGTCGAGCCGTTCGAGCTCCCCTTGGACGTGCGCGGCGGAGACCTTCACGCCGCCGGTGATGACGACGTCGTCCGCGCGGCCGTGCACGGTGAGGACACCGTCTGCGGACAGCGCGCCCAGGTCGTTAGTGCGGTACCAGCGCGTCCCGCCGTCCTCGGCAAACGCAGCCTCCGTCAGCCCGGGTTCGCCGAGGTACCCCGCGGCCACCGTGGCGCCGCCGAGCAGGATCCTGCCGTCCGGACCGATCCTGACCTCGACGCCGTCCAGCGGGACGCCGTCGTATACGCAGCCGCCGCAGGTCTCGGCCGAACCGTAGGTGGTCACGACTTTCACGCCCGCATGCCGGGCCGCCGCGAGCAGTTCAGCGGACGCCGGGGCGCCGCCCAGCAGCACCGCGTCGAAGCGCCGGAGCGCGGCCAGGGTCGGCGCCGCGGGGGACTCGAGCAGGCGCTGCAACTGGGTGGGGACTAGGGAGGTGAAACGGACCCGGTCGGTCAGTTCCTGCGCCGCGGCGGTGAAGGCCTCCGGGGTGAACCCGCCGGAGAGGTCCATGGCCCAGGGCCGGGTGCCGGCGAACAGGGAGCGCACCAGCACCTGCACGCCGGCCACGAACTGCACCGGCAGCGCCAGCAGCCACTGGCCTTCGCCCTTGAGTGCCATCGCGGTGGCCATGGAGGAGGCGGCGAGGGCGTCCGCCGTGAGGACGGTGGCCTTGGGCGTTCCGGTGGAGCCGGAGGTCCGGACCACGACGGCGGCATCCTCGACGCCGGGGGTTTGCACGAACTGCACGGCGGGGGAGCCGCCGGGGCCGGCGGAGAGTTCGACGGCTGGGCCCTCCCCGCGGAGGGCGGCGGCGAGGGCAGCCAGGGCGGGGTCGAGGCCGAGCGAGGGGGCAGTCATGACGAGCCTAGAAGTAGTACGGGAACTTGGACCAGTCCGGATCACGCTTTTCCAGGAAGGCTTCCTTGCCCTCCACCGCCTCGTCGGTCATGTAAGCCAAGCGTGTCGCTTCGCCGGCGAACACCTGCTGGCCGGCCAGGCCGTCGTCGGCGAGGTTGAAGGCGAACTTCAGCATCCGGATGGCCTGCGGGGACTGCCGGGCGATGTCCGCGGCGTATTCCAGCGCGACCTCCTCGAGCCGTTCGTGGTCGACGGCCTCGTTCACGGCGCCCATCCGGACCATGTCCTCGGCGGAATATTCGCGGGCCAGGAAGAAGATCTCGCGGGCGGCTTTCTGGCCGATCTGGCGGGCCAGCAGAGCGGAGCCGTAGCCGGCGTCGAAACTGCCCACCGTGGCGTCGGTCTGCTTGAACTTGCCGTGCTGGCGGGAGGCGATGGTGAGGTCGGAGACGACGTGCAGCGAGTGCCCGCCGCCGGCGGCCCAGCCGTTCACAACGGCGATGACCACTTTGGGCATGGTCCGCATCAGCCGCTGGACTTCAAGGATGTGCAGCCGGCCGGCGCGGGCGGGGTCGATCGTTTCCTGGGTTTCCCCGTCCGCATAGCGGTAGCCGTCCCGGCCGCGGATCCGCTGGTCGCCGCCGGAGCAGAACGAGTGGCCGCCGTCCTTGGGCGAGGGGCCGTTGCCGGTCAGCAGCACCGTGGCCACATCCGGGGTCATCCGGGCGTGGTCCATGGCCCGGTACAGCTCGTCCACGGTGCCGGGGCGGAAGGCATTGCGCACCTCGGGCCGGTTGAAGGCGATCCGGACGGTGGGCAGGTCCCGGACCACGGTGCCGTCGTCGGAGCGCTCCACCTGCCGGTGGTACGTCATGTCCTGGAAGTCGTCGAAGCCGGACACGGTGCGCCACCGGGTGGGGTCAAAGACGTCGGATACCTTGTCGGGGATTTCGTTGCTCACAGACCGAGTCTAGTAATCGGCTCAGCTGATGCAGAACTCGTTGCCCTCCGGGTCAGCCATGGTGTGCCAGGAATGCGGCCCCTCATTGGCTGTCCAAAGGTACGTCGCGCCGCGGGCCTCGAGGGCGGCCCGGGCCTCGTCCTTGTCCGCGCCGGCCAGGTTCACGTCCCAATGGACCCGGTTCTTGACGGTCTTGGGTTCCGGGGCGGTCTGGAACAGGATCCTCCGGGTGGCCGGTTTGGCGCCCAGGTCCTCGGGCGGACGGATCGCGGCGCCGGTGCGCCAGACGAGCTTGCCGCGGTGCCGGATGGTTTCGGCGTCCGTCGCGTAGCCCTGCTCGATCATGGAACGGATGAAGTCCTCGTCCTGCGGCTCGACGGCCCAGTCCAGCATTTCGGCCCACCAGTCGGCGAGGGCGTGCGGGTCGATGCAGTCGACGGCGATCTGGATGTTCAGTGTCATGGGATGAACCTACGACGGCGGCCGTCGGCGCGCCAGATCCCGGCCCGAACCCGCGGGGCGCCGCTGCGGAGCTACTGCAGCTGGTCCAGGAGGTCCGGGGGCACCGCGTAGATGAACAGGACCGCCAGCAGGTTCTTGGCGGCGTGCACGAAGTAGGAGAACATCAGGTTCCGGCCGGTCCAGATATAGACGAAGACCAGGGTTGCGCCAATGGCCAGGTAAGGCATCAGGACCGGCAGGGTCAGCGCCTCCTGCCCCACGATATGCAGCGCCGCGAACAGCACCACGGAGAGGACGCAGCAGAGCCAGATGTTCAGCCGGCGGCCCAGCTTTCCAATCAGCAGGTGCCGGAAGATGTACTCCTCCACGAAGGGGCCCACGAAGACCACCAGGGGCACCATCAGCCAGGCGGGGACCTGTTGCATCAGGGCCTGCAGTCCGGCCTGGTTGGCGGAGGTCTGCGGCGGCCCGCTCAGGGCGACCAGGACGGCAGTGAGGACCATCGAAGCTACGACCGCCAGCGGCACCATCGCCAGGGTGAACCAGGGGCGGGTGGCCAGCACCAACAGATCCCGGCGTACAACGTGGCGGGCCGCTGTGAGGGCGAGCAGACCGATTACCCCGTAGAAGGCCAGGTTGACGGCGTAGGCAGCCACCGCGGGATTGGGCGAGAGCTGCAGCAGGACCGGAGCCAGGAGCCCCGCACTGGTGGCGAAGAAAGCGGCCACCGCGGTGTAGATGCCGGCGGCGACCAGGTCCAGCCGCGAAAAGGTGTACAGGTCCGGCCGCGGCGCGGGGAGTTGTCGAACAGCGGTGCCCATGCCACCAGCCTAGTCCGCCGCCGGAAAAGGGGGTCGCGCTTCCGGGGACGGGGACACCTTCCGGGACGCGCCCTTGCCCGGAGACGGCCAACGCCCGGGGCCGAAGGGCACCGGGCGTTAGTCGGAGTGGTGACGAGCCGGGAATCTACCGGAACAGGGCCCCGTAGGTCCCCATGATGATCCGGTCGCCCGGGGTGGACTTGCGGATGTAGTCCACCACCGCCCAGTCATCAAGCGAGATGCAGCCCGCCGTCGGGATCTTTTTCATGTGCAGGAAGATGGCGAAGCCGGCATCCTGGACAATTTTCGGCCGGTTGTAGTTGATGACCACACCCTGGCGGTAGTAGCCCAGGCTTGCGAACCACCACATGTTCTCGTCCCAGCCCACCCACGAGGAGGACTCGTGGTACTTGTTGTACGTCGGCGTCCAGGGATTGCCGCCCCAGCGGGAGCGGGGGTTGAGCGTCCGGTAGGGCAGCTTGGTGCCCGGGTTGCCCAGGCCGAACGCCTCCGTCACGGAGAACGAGCCGGTCGGGGAGAAGAGGTTCCGGGTGGGGCCGGACGGGACTCCCGGCCGCTTGAACCCTGACTTGCCGACGTAACCGTCAGTCCGCCAGTCCGGCACATACGTTCCGGCCATTTTCATGCAGTACAGGTTCGTCGCATGGTTCAGCCCATAACCTTGCGTCCAGGTGAGCAGGACGCGGTTGGCGCCGTAGGTGGGGTACTTGGACCTGCCGTTGTTCAGGTTCTGGCACTCCGTCATCCCGTACACCCGGGTCCCTGTTTTGGCGGTCCAACTGATGAACCCGCGCTGGAAGGCCTGGATGCACTGCCCGCTAGCGCACTTTTCGTTGGCTACGGGATATCCGAGGCTGCTGCGGGTGGACCCTGCGCTGGCATAACGAGACCCGATCCCGCCGCGCGAGATCCAGGACCCGGTCTTTGATGACCAATAGATCGTCCCGCCTTGGAAACGCTGCACGCATCCGCCAGCCGACTGACCACAAATTTTCGCGCCGGTCGGGTAGCCCATGACGCCAGCTTCGCCGCCCGCCGCTCGCCACCGGGAGTAAACGGTCCCGTTGACTACCTGGGCGCCGGTCTTGGGAGACCAGAACACGGCTCCGTTGACAAAGAATTGAGAACAGCCGCGGGCCGTCAACCCGCAGACCTCGGCGGACACGGGAAGGCCGAGCCCGTTCGCTTCGCCCCGGGCGCGCCACAGGGCTCCGATACCGCCGCGGGACCAGATCTGCTGGACCCCCTTAGTCGTCCAGGTAAGGAACCGGCCACTGGAGAACTTCTGGATCGTTCCGCCAGCGACCTGCGTCTCGTCAGTTACCGGGTAGCCGAAACGGGCCAGGCCGCCCTTGGTGTGCCATCCGGGGCCGGTGTGCCCGGCTGTCCGAAGGACCGGGTGCGCGCCGGTGGCGGCGGTCCAGAAAACAAAGCCGCCCTCGAACGCCTGGCTGCAGACCCCAGAAGAGCAGACCTGGTTGGCGGCCGGTGCGCCAAGGGCTCCCGATGCACCCTTCAGCGCAGTCCACTTCGCCTGGATGGCTCCCTGGACAACAACGGGCGGGGGCGTGGGCTCCCCCGTCGGAGTGGGCGTTGGAGTGGGCGCCGGACTCGGCGCCGCAGCCGGAGCCGACGGCTCCACGGTGGGTTCCGTCGTTGCCGTCGGGGTCGAGGTTATTTGCGGAGTCGGATCGGCGGGGGCCGACGCCGACTCCGTCGGCAGCGGCGCTTCGGTCGACGTCGCCGTGGCGCTGGAAGTCGGCTCCGGTGCCGTCTCGGCGAACGCCGGCCCGGCCGCCAGCGGGGCGGCCAGCCCGAGAACCACCGCTGTGATGAGAAGGAGTTTTTTCATGGCGCGTCCTCTACGGAGACGACCGGCGTGCAAATCCCGGCGCTGTCCTTGGTCTGGGCAAAGTTCGGTGCTGCGATCTCGGCCGACTGGCCTGCCGCGACGGTTTTGGTGATGATCGTGTGTCCTGCGACCGCAGGGCCCGCGGTGACCGCGATGGCCACGGTGAAGGTTCTGTCCTTGTCGCCGCTGTTGACGAGGGTCCCTGTGAAGGACCACGACCCGTCGGCCGTCGCACGGCAGACGGGCTGCCGCAGGGCGTCGGGTGCGTTCAGCGACGTGGAAACATCGGCAGGCTCGGAGGTATCCGGCGACGCTGATGCTGATGCTGATGCGGATGCTGATGGTGCTGCGGTGCGGCTTTCGCCGGGCCCGGCCGGAGCGGAACCGCCGCTCGAACACCCCGCCAGTGCGAGAAGCAGCACTGCAGGCAGTAGCGCTCTCTGTTTCATATTCCCCCCTGACTCACGGCGTCCCCGCCGTGGCCTGCAGTGATGTTGCAGGCGTAACGGCCGGGAACAAGTCCCGGCCGGTGTGCTCAGAGTAATGGGAAACCGGGACCTGACCAGCAATTTTGCGCCAAAACACGGGCTTAATTGCGGTTGGGAGGCGCGCATCGCGGGACTGCGCAGGAGGAACCGGATGTAGCCCGCGTCACGGTCCGGTCCCGGAAGCTAGTAGTATGGACTAGCCGCGCGACGCTGCGATCCGTTCGAAGTTCCGGCCTTTCCCCTGCCCGCAGCGGCGGACCGGGGACCGCGCCGGACCGGCCCCGAGGGTCCCGGATCCGCCCCGACCGTCCCGGAAAACACCGACCCACAAGGAACAGTTGTGTCACAAAGTACGTCCACCGAAGCTAAGAGCGCGCCGGCGCAACCCGCCGTCGTCGACTCCACCCTCAGTGCCGAGGGCTACAAGAAGTCCCTGAACGGCCGCCAGGTAACGATGATCGCGATGGGCGGCGCAATCGGCGTCGGCCTCTTCATGGGTGCCGGCGGGCGCCTGGCCTCCACGGGACCCGCGCTGATTTTCTCCTACGCCATTGCCGGCGTCATCGCCTACCTGCTGATGCGGGCCCTGGGCGAGCTCATCATGTACCGCCAGACCTCCGGGTCCTTCGTCAGCTACGCGGGCGAGATGTTCGGCCGGAAGGGCGCGTACCTGTCCGGGTGGATGTACTTCATCAACTGGGCCATGACCGGCATCGCCGAGCTGATCGCGATCGGACTCTACTTCCAGTTCTTCTTCCCCAACGTGCCGGTGGAACTGACGGCGATCGCGGCGCTGCTGCTCCTCGTCGGCGTCAACCTGCTCAGCGTCAAGGCGTTCGGCGAGTTTGAATTCTGGGCCTCGGTGCTCAAGGTCGCGGCCATCCTGATCTTCCTCGCGGTCGGCACCTTCATGGTGGTCACCAACGCCAAGGTCGGCGACGGCCACGCCTCCGTGAACAACCTCTTCGCAGCCGACGGCGGGATGTTCCCCAAGGGGGCCCTCGTGATGATCCTCGTGCTCAACGCCGTGATCTTCGCCTACAACGCCATCGAACTCGTGGGCATCACCGCCGGCGAGATGGAGGACCCGGCCAAGGAGGTCCCGAAGGCAATCCGCGCCGTCGTGATCCGCATTGTCGTCTTCTACGTCGGCTCCGTGACCCTCCTGGCCATGCTGCTGCCCTCGGACCAGTACAAGGCCGGCACCTCGCCGTTCGTCACCGTCTTCGGCCAGATGGGACTGCCCTGGATGGGCGACGTGATGAACATGATCGTCATCACCGCCGCGCTGTCCTCCTGCAACTCGGGCCTGTACTCGATCGGCCGGATCTTCCGCACCATGGCCAACAACGGGCATGCCCCGCAGTGGCTGACCCGGATGTCCAAGAACCACGTGCCGTACGCCGCGATCATCGCGATCGGCTCCGTGTACCTGGTGGGCATCCTGCTGAACATCTGGCTGGGCGGCTCGCACGCTTTCGACCTGGCGCTGAACACCGCCTCCATCGGCGTGATCTTCACCTGGGGCTCGATTTTCGCCAGCCAGATCGCGCTGCGCAAGATCAAGGGCAACGCCTCCTCGCTACCGATGCCCGGCTCACCGTGGACCAGCTGGGCCGGCCTCGTGGCCCTGCTGGCCATCACCGTGCTGATTGGTTTCGACACCATGACCAGCAAGTCCGGGGAAGTCTTCCACCTGGGCCTCTGGACGCTGGCGACCATCCCGTTCTTCGCGGTGGTGCTCTGGCTCGGCTGGCAGAAGGTCAAGCACAACGAGCCCAAGAGCGAGCTGTACAGCTAAGCGCGAACGTACACTTCGCGCCCTCGCCTAAGCGCGAACGTACAGTTGAGGCCCCGGATCCGCAGCGATTCGGGGCCTCAACTGTACGTTCACGCGTGTGGTTTTAGTTTTTCAGATGACGGGCGAAGTGGTCTTCGATCCGGCGCCAGGCTTCCGGGGCCGACTGTGGGTCCGGGCCGACGCCCATGACCCGGAACAGCGGGCGCAGGGCGCGCGGGCCGGGCTCCGCGTCGTTCAGGAACGAATGTCCGGCGGTCTCGAATTCCTTGACGTCGTGTTCGACGCCAAGGCCCTCAAGGACGGACGTCAGCCGGGCCGGCGTCCCGCGCAGGCTGCGGTCCTTCGCGCCGTAGTTGGCGACGATCGGGCAGGCCCCTGCCAGCGCGGTCTCCGGATCCTTCGGCAGCCTGCCGTAGTTCACCGCTGCCGCGTCGAAGCCGTCATTGGCCAGCAGC
This sequence comes from Arthrobacter sp. Hor0625, assembly GCF_052567525.1. NCBI lineage: Bacteria > Bacillati > Actinomycetota > Actinomycetes > Micrococcales > Micrococcaceae > Arthrobacter > Arthrobacter sp. Hor0625. The sequence continues at coordinate 1,890,247 of NZ_CP199586.1, forward strand.
AGGGCGAAGCCGCCGCCCATGCAGAAGCCGATCACGCCGACCTTTCCCGTGGTGCGGTCCGAGTCCAGGAGCCATTGCCGGGCCGTCGCGAGGTCGGTGAACGCCCTGCCCTGACCGGCGGACAGGGAACGCATGGTTGAGACGAGGCAGCGCCGGGTCCCGCCGTCGCTAAACAGGTCCACGGCCAAGGTCAGGTAGCCCGCGGCCGCCATCCGATCCGCGTGCCGGACCGTGATCCCATCCAGGCCGAAGGCTTCATGGATCATCAGGACCGCGGGGAAGGGTCCCTCGCCTTCGGGCTCCGCGAGGTAGCCAAGCAGCCGCGGCGATCCGCCGGCGGCGATGCTGGCCCCGGTGAGGTCGACGTTGTGCAGGCCCCGGGCCGGGGATGGTGTCCCGTCGTCGGCATTGCTGGCCATCTTGGCTCCTCTGTCGTAGGCCGGGTCACGCTGATGTCTTGTCCGGACAGTCTGGCATCCAGGCATGAAAAAACGGCGCCGGACATTCCCCCAAAGGAAAGTCCGACGCCGTCGGTTCTAAGGACTAGTCGCGCTTGAACGTGTCCTTGACGTCTTCGCCGACCTTCTTCGCGTCGGCGACGACCTGGTCCTTCTGGCCCTCGGCCTTCAGGCGGTCATTGTCGGTGGCGTTTCCGGCAGCTTCCTTGGCCTTGCCGCCCAGGTTTTCCGCCTCGTTCTGAATCTTGTCTCCGATACCCATGGTGTGGTCCACCTTTCGTTTCCGGTTGAAATTCAACGCAGTTTCACCATAACACGAAGCATGCTTACTAATTCAAGTCCTGCCGGGAATGATCTTTTCAACGGCCGTTGATCAGGCACTCAGGCCCTCAGGCCTAGGCCGCCGGGCTAGGCTCGAGGCATGACTGTCCGGAAAACCAAGATCGCCCCGCCGCGCCTGACGCCGGTCCGGCCCGCGGAGCTCGCGGAGGATGCTACCCCGGACTTCCGGCGCGGAGGACGGTACGACGGCGTCCGGTTCCACCGCGCGGCCGCGGACGGACGGGAACTGACCGGCATCACCTTCGCTGACTGCGAGTTCGACGGCGCCTCCTTCAATGACGCCCAACTGCGCGGCGCGGGTTTCCGGGATTGCATCCTGGCCGAGGTCTACGCGCCGGTGCTCACCGCTGCCCGGGCGGAGCTTCGCGACGTCGAGATCCGGAACCCGCGCTGGGGATCCGCGGAGCTGTATGAGAGCGTCTGGCAATCCGTGCGGGTCGACGGAGGGAAGCTGGACTATGTCAACCTCCGCGGCGCCAAACTCGCGGACGTGCAGATCAGCGACTGCATCATCAACGAACTCGACCTCGGCTCCTGCGCCGCCACCCGGGTGGCCCTGAAGAACTGCACCATCGGCAGCCTGGACGTCAGCGGCGCCCGGCTGAAGGACTTCGACCTGCGCGGCACGGAGTTACGTTCCATCAGCGGCCTCGGGAGCCTCGCCGGCGCCGTCGTCGACGGTGACCAGCTGGCCATGCTGGCCCCGCTGCTCGCCGCCCAGCTGGGCATCACCGTCGCCTGACGCGCGGCCGCGTCATGCTGGGGCCCGCGGTTGACCCTCTTGGCCCGCCGTGTAATCTTTATAGAACGAACGGTCGGTAATTTATCTCTGCCGGCCTTGCTCCCTTGGTGAAGGATGTTCTCATGGTCGAGGCTTTTCTTGTTGGCGGTGCCCGCACTCCCGTGGGGCGCTACGGCGGCGCGCTTTCCGCGGTCCGGCCCGACGACCTCGCGGCGCTGGTCGTCCGCGAAGCTGTCGCGCGCGCCGGGGTGGATCCCGACGCCATCGACGAGGTTATCCTCGGCAACGCCAACGGGGCCGGGGAGGAAAACCGGAACGTGGCCAGGATGGCCACCATCCTGGCCGGGCTTCCGCTCCACATCCCCGGCATCACCGTCAACCGGCTCTGCGCCTCCGGCCTGAGCGCCATCATCATGGCCAGCCAGATGATCAAGTCCGGCGCCGCGGACATCGTCATTGCCGGCGGCGTTGAATCCATGAGCCGCGCGCCTTGGGTGCAGGAAAAGCCGCAGACCGCCTTCGCCAAGCCGGGCCAGATCTTCGACACCTCGATCGGCTGGCGCTTCGCCAACCCGCTGTTCCAGAAGGGCGAGCTCTCCCGGGACGGCAAGATGACCTACTCCATGCCGGAAACGGCCGAGGAGGTCGCCCGCGTCGACGGGATCACCCGCGAGGACGCCGACGCCTTTGCGGTCCGGTCACACGAACGTGCGCTGGACGCGATCGCCGCCGGCCGCTTCGCCGACGAGATCGTCCCCGTAATTGTCAAGACCCGCAAGGGCGAGACCGTCGTCGACACCGACGAGGGCCCCCGGGCCGGCACCACCATGGACGTGCTCGCCGGACTGCGCCCCGTCGTCGCGGGCGGTTCGGTCGTCACCGCCGGCAACTCCTCCACCCTCAACGACGGCGCCTCCGCGATCATCGTCGCCTCCGAAGCTGCGATCCAGAAGCTTGGCCTCACCCCCCGGGCGCGCATTATCGACGGCGCCTCCGCCGGCTGCGAACCCGAAATTATGGGCATCGGCCCGGTCCCGGCCACCCAGAAGGTGCTCGCCCGGACCGGACTGAGCGTCGAGGACCTGGGCGCCGTCGAACTCAACGAAGCGTTCGCCACCCAGTCGCTGGCCAGCATGCGCCGGCTCGGGCTGGACCCGGAGATCGTCAACCGCGACGGCGGCGCGATCTCCCTGGGGCACCCGCTCGGCTCCTCCGGGTCCCGGATCGCCATCACCCTGCTGGGCCGGATGGAGCGCGAGGACGCCAAGATGGGCCTCGCCACCATGTGCATCGGCGTCGGCCAGGGCACGGCCATGCTGCTGGAGCGCGTCTAGTGGCGGCCGGGCAGGGCGGCTTGGACGCCGCAGGCTTCCGTACGCTCCTTGTCGAGGAGCGCGAGGACCGGCTGGTGGTGCGGCTGAACCGGCCCGAGGTGCGCAACGCCATCGACCAGCAGATGGTCGACGAGCTGCACGCGGTCTGCGCGTACCTTGAACAGATCCCCAAGGTGCTCATCATCGCCGGGGCCGAGGGAGTCTTCGCATCCGGTGCCGACATCGCCCAGCTGCGCGAGCGGCGCCGCGACGATGCGCTGCAGGGCATCAATTCCACGATCTTTGTCCGGATCGCCAAGCTGCCGATGCCGGTCATCGCGGCCCTCGACGGCTTCTGCCTCGGCGGCGGCGCGGAACTGGCCTACGCGGCGGACTTCCGCATCGGTACCCCCGGGGTCCGGATCGGCAACCCGGAAACCGGCCTCGGCATCCTCGCCGCTGCCGGAGCCAGCTGGCGGCTCAAGGAGCTGGTGGGGGAGCCCGTGGCCAAGGACATCCTGCTTGCCGGGGCCGTGCTCCGAGCCGACCGGGCGCTCGCCGTCGGGCTCATCACCGAGATCCACGAACCCGCTCAGCTGCTGGACGGCGCGCACGCGCTGGCGGACCGGATCGCCCAGCAGGACCCCCTCGCGGTGCGGATCACCAAGTCGGTGTTCCACGCACCGGCGGAAGCGCACCCCCTGATCGACCAGCTCGCCCAGGGCATCCTCTTTGAGTCGCAGGCGAAGTTCGACCGCATGCAGGCCTTCCTGGACAAGAAGTCCCGGAAACCGGCCACGACCGACCAGGCATCAGACCGGAAGAAGAACTGATCATGAGCAATTCCGTACTGCCCGCGAACCTGCCCGTATCCGTCGGCGTCCTCGGCGGCGGCCGGATGGGTGCCGGCATCGCCCACGCCTTTCTCATCAACGGCGCCCACGTGCTGGTCGTCGAACGCGACGAGGAATCCGCCGAAGCCGCCCGCGAGCGGGTCGAATCCGCGGCCGCCAAGAGCATCGAGCGCGGCGCCGTCGACGGGAACCTCGACGAGATGGTCTCCCGCCTCGCCGTGACCGTGGACTACGACGACTTCAAGGACCGCGAACTCGTGATCGAGGCCGTTCCCGAGGACTGGGACCTGAAAGTGGCCTCGCTGCGCGGCATCGAGGAACGGCTCGGCGCGGACGCCTACCTGGCCTCCAACACCTCCTCCCTTTCCGTCAACGGCCTGGCCCGGGAGCTGGAGCGCCCGCAGAACTTCCTGGGACTGCACTTCTTCAACCCGGTACCGGCGTCCACCCTGATCGAGGTGGTCCTCGGCGAGCAGACCTCTGAAACGCTCGCCGCCGCCGCGCGGGGCTGGGTCGAAGCGCTCGGCAAGACCGCCGTCGTCGTCAACGACGCACCGGGCTTTGCCTCGTCGCGGCTGGGTGTCGCGATCGCCCTCGAGGCGATGCGGATGGTCGAGGAGGGGGTGGCCTCCGCCGAGGACATCGACAACGCCATGGTCCTGGGCTACAAGCACCCGACCGGGCCGCTGCGCACCACCGACATTGTCGGCCTGGACGTGCGGCTGGGCATTGCCGAGTACCTGGCCTCCACCCTGGGCGAGCGCTTCGCTCCGCCGCAGATCCTGCGCGACAAGGTGGCCCGCGGCGAGCTGGGCCGCAAGACCGGCAAGGGATTCTTCGACTGGACCGCCTAGCGGCCCCCGGCTTGGGCCGCGGCCCGGTGCTGGCCGGCTAGGACCGCGCCAGCGAGTCGAGCGTCCGCTTCATCCCGTCCATGGCTGGACCGGCCAGCGAGTTGAAGGCCGGCCGGGCCAGGGGCTCGGCGATCTTGCGCCACCCCTTGAGCGTGAACTCGGCGGTGTAGTCCACCTTGGAACCGGTCCCGGCGGGTGCGACCTCGATCGTGTCCACCGAGATGACCGCGGAGTTCTCGCCGCGCAGCGTGATCCGGTCCGCCGTCAGTTCCACCACCTCGTAGGTCAGGGACTGTCGTTTGCCCCGGAACTCCGCCTCGGCGTGGTACCGGTGCCCGACGGCGACCGGCCCGTCGGAGAGCTTCTTCACCACCGGCGTCCCGGGATCCCATTCCGGGGTGTGCTCAAAAGCGGAGAGGTAGGCAAAGGCCCGGGCGGGGTCAAGATCGGACTGGATGGTGCCGCGAACTGTGATCATGGGCCCAGCCTACCCAGACGGGCTTCGGCGGCCCTGCCCGATTCCGCGCCGCGCCGCCGGGCCGGTGCCCTAGGATGAGGCGGTGACCATCCCCGGCGCTGCCCCGATCGTTCCGGTGACCCTGGCCGGCACATACGTCGTCCTCGAACCGCTCAGCCACGACCACCACGACGGACTGGTCGAGGCCGTCCGCGACGGCGACCTGTGGCAGCTCTGGTACACGTCCGTCCCCGCCCCGGACCAGATGACCGCCGAGATCGACCGCCGCCTCGCACTGCAGGAGAGCGGGAGCATGCTGCCGTTCACCACGCGGCTGCTCGACCGGGCCACGGGCGGCCCGGGCCGGATCATCGGGATGACTTCCTACATGAACATCGATGCGGCGACACCGCGGGTGGAAATCGGCTCCACCTGGAACGCGGCCTCCGCCCAGGGCAGCGGCAGCAACCCGGACTCGAAGCTGCTGTTGCTGCGCCACGCCTTCGAAACGCTCGGCTGCCCCGCCGTCGAATTCCGGACGCACTGGCTCAACCACCAATCCCGGGAGGCGATCGCGCGGCTGGGCGCCAAGCAGGACGGGGTGCTCCGCAGCCACACGCGCAGCAGCGACGGCGCCCTGCGCGACACCGTCGTGTTCTCCATCCTCGCCCAGGAGTGGCCGATGGTCCGCAACGGCCTCGAGGCGAGGCTGGCCAGGCCGCGGCCGGCGTAAGACCGCACCGGTGGAATAGCGCCGGGGCGTGTGCTTAGCTGTCGAAATGATGATTCCCGCCGCACGCCAGCCGACCCAGGCCGCGGCCGCGCCGGTCGAGGCGGCGAGCTGGGACGGCGCGGTCAACGCGTGGCGCGTCGCCGGGTCGGTGTACCGGATGGGACGCCGGGAATGGCTCACCGAAGCCGGCTGGCAGCAGGCCCACGACGACGGCATCCGGACCATCATCGACCTGCGCAATCCGGAGGAGATCTGCCGCCGCGACACCGACCCCGTCGTGCGGGACGGGATCCTGGCCGGGTTCGACGTCGTCCATGCCCCCACCGAGGATCCGGCCGACGCCGAATTCCGGAGGCTCTGCGTCCCGTACCTGAACGACCCCGCCTGCTATTCGGACAACGCCAGGCTCTTCCCCGACAGGCTTGCCCGCGTCTTCAAGGCGCTGGCGGCCGCCCGCGGAGGCGTGGTGATCCACTGCTCGGCGGGGCGCGACCGCAGCGGGATGATCGCCGCCATGCTCCAGGACCTCGCCGGTGCCGGCGAGGACGCGATCGCACTCGCCTACGGGCACGCCATGCGGGGGATCAACGAGCACCACCGGGTCTCCGGGATCCCGCACCCCCACGAGCGGTACCTCCCCGAAGCGCAGCTCGCACCGCTGGTCGAGCAGCGCCAGGAGAGCCTCCTGCGCTTCCTCCGCCAGCTGGGGACCGCCGAGTTCCTTGGGCACAATGGCGTAACGGTCCAGGAGCTGGCAGCCATCCGGAGCAGGCTCGGACGTTAGAGTAACCGGGTGAAGACTCCCACCTACCGGCCGGTGCTGCGCGCCCTCGCCGCGGCCGCCGTCGCGCTCGCGGGATCCTCGCTGGCTGTCCCTGCCCTGGCCCAGGACACCGCCGACCCCGCCGCACCCACCGCCACCGCGGCTCCCGCTGACACGGGCATCAGCGACGCCGGACTGGCCGAGGCGGTCCGCCGCGACCTAGGCATGACCCTGGAGCAGTTCAACGCCGCAGGCGCCCAGGCCAAGCGGGCCGCCGACGCCGTTCGGGGCCTGCGCGAGCTCCCCGGCTACGTCGGGATCCGGCTGCAGGACGGGAAGACCGTCGTCGAAGGCGCCGGCGCCGATCTCCAGGTCCGGGTCGCCGAACTCAACCAGGCGGGCCCGGACGAATTCACCCTGCAGGCTCCCGCGCCGCTTTCCGCCGCCGCCGGCGCAGGCACAGCGGTTGACGCCGGCGCGGGCAGGGCAGGGCTCGTCGCCGGCAGCGCCGACCAACTCTTCGAGGCCTACGTCCGCGACGTCGGGCCCGCCGGGCTCCAGGCGGTAGCTTTCGCCGACGGCCACTTCATCATCCGCACCGGCGGCGTCAACACCCCGGAGGGTTCGACGGCGGAAAGTGCCGGCGACGCCGCGGCACCCGCGCAGCAGTTGCCCGGCAAGGTCTCGCCGGCGGACTTCGTCGCCCGCTACGCCAACGTGGCTCTCGAAAAAGGTGCGCCGATCAAGACCGAAGATGACTACTTCGGAGGCCAGGGCTTCGTGATCGACGATATGGCCATCTGCTCCGCGGGCTTCGGCGGCTTCGATGCCGCCGGCCTGCCGCTGGTCTTGACGGCGGGGCACTGCGCGGAGGACGGACAGGCCGTTCGCGCCGACGTCGAGCCCGGCACCGCGGCGCCGGCAGGCGGGGCCACCAATGCGCGCCCGGCAGTGCCGGGCCTGTTGGGCACGTTCGGGTTCAGCCAGTTCGGCGGACCGGGGAACTCGCCCATCACCGGCTCCGAGAACCGCCCCGGTAACATCGGCACGGACATCGCGGTGATCAAGGACATTCGGGCAGGACTGGCCATGCAGCCGTCAGTAACGCGATGGGACAGCCCCGCAGCCCCGGGCCGCAGCTCCGTGAAGATCATTGGCGCTGCCGCCCCCTACCAGGGGCAGTCCGTGTGCCGGTCCGGCCGCACCGAGGGCTGGTCCTGCGGGGTGGTGGCCGAGACCGGCATCTACGTCGCAGCCGGCCGCCCCACACCCGGCACCGCCTGCACCGACGCCGGGGGAGTGCCCCTCGAACCGTGCACCCTCCGGGCCTTCAAGGGGTTCCTGTCCTACGACGTGCAGTCCAGCGGCGGCGACTCCGGCGGCCCCTGGATCAGCGGAAACTACGCCGTGGGCACGCATTCAGCCGGCGAACCCGCGGGCGCCGAGCAGAACTTCGCCGTCGCCGCCACCCTCCAGGACGCCCTCCGCAGCATCCCCGGCGGCGTCGAACTGCAGGTCTTCCTGAACAAGCCCACCCTCGCCGCCAAGGGCTCGGCAGCCGCCGTGGCCCCGGGCAGCCTGGTCCGGGGACGCGTTGCAGCCGCCCCCGCCTCGGCCGTCGCCGCCGGGTCCAAGGTGCGCCTGGTGCGGGACAAGGCGGAGCCGGTGGAGGTGCCGGTGGACGCTGACGGGAACTGGTCCTTTGCCGCCCCGGCCAAGGCGGGCTCATTCCGCTACACCGCCGAAACGGTGAACGGCCACAGCCGATCCGGTGCGCTGGAATTCACCCTCCGGGTCGAATCGGAGGCCGGTGCCGCCGCCGCGGGAATGCCCGCTGCCCGACCCGCGGCGGGCCTGCCCGTCCTGGCTCCGGCGCCGCGCCCCGGCGCCGTTATGCCGGCCGCGCCGGCCGCTTCGGCCATGCAGGCGGGCCAGGCGCCCGCCGCGACCCCGGCTGCTTCGACGCCGCCAGCCGCCACCGCGGCGCCCACCGCTCCGGCGGTGACCCCGACACCCGCTCGGGGCTCCACGGAGGCGTCAAACCCCGCCGACGCCAGCCGGACCCCGTCCGCGGGGCAGCAGCCCGGCACGGCGGCTGGGTCATTCCTGCCGCTGGCAGGCCTCGCCGGCGGGGCCTTGGTGCTGGCCGCCGCCGTCCTCGTCGGCGCGCACATCAACCGCCGCCGCGGTGCCCGCTAGCAGGGTGGCCACGTCCGGGCGCGAAGATGCCCCGCGGGGGTACTGACTGGGTGCCGGAAAGGCCGGCTGCTGTCAGCAGCCGGCCTTTCAAGTAGTGCCAGGTCCGGCGGGTGGGGCCCCCGGGGCGCCCCTCCGCCGAAGAATCAGCCGAAGTCGGCGACGTAGCTGGGCTGGCCCACGGCATCGGTCGAGACCGGTGCCCCGGTGTCATTGATGACGTGGTCCAATGTCCCGGCGCCCAGGTTGACGGTCAGCAGGCTGTGCAGCCTTACGCCGGGCGTGACCGGTACCTCGAAACCGCGGGTGGCGTGAATCAAGGGATTCACGTTGTTGTAGACGTAGCTCCCGCCGCCCCACAGCTCGTGGGTCCTGACCGAATCGGCGACTTTGTAGCCGGCCCAGCCCAAGACGCCGTCGTGCTGCCAGGCTGCCTGGTTGGGGGCGTCGTAGGGCAGTTCGTTCTGGAAGAAGACGGTCCTGCCCCGTTCACCGTTCCAAATCACTTTGTACTGCTGGTAGTGCTCCACGAACAGGCCGGTGGCGGTGACGTCGTCGCCGTTGATGATGACGCCGTTCTGCGCGGTGTTGGTGGTCCAGCCGACGCCGTTTCCGTGGTCGGCCCGCCAGGCCCAGATGTGGTCGAGGAGGACATCGTTGCTGTTCACTTCCAGGCTCACCGTGGCCTTACCCACGTGCGGGCCGCCGATCCGGAAGAACACGTCGTGGAGCGTGGTGGGGTTGGCAGGATCGGTCCAGCTGTTGTGGGCTCGGGCGCTGCCCTTCGCGGCCCGCTGGGTGCCGACGCGCATCAGTGCCGGTGAGTTCGTCTCGCCGGCGTCGATGGTGACGGCTGCAATGTCGACGCCGGGGACGTCCGCGACCGTCAGCGGCACGGCACCGTCGACGGCGGTGAGCGTGGCCATACCGAGCCCGAGGACGACCGTGTTGGCGCGCTTGACGTTGATACTGCGGTCGATGTCGTAGACGCCCGGGGTCAGCAGCAGGTGCTTGCCGCGGGCCAGCTGGGCGTTGATGACCTGCACCGTATCGGAGGGCCGGGCGAGGAAGAAGTCGGAGAGCGGGATGCTGCGGCCCGCCGTCGGACCGTTCTCCCAGGTGGTGCCCGTGGAATCCTTGCGCACCGCAGGAACGAACACGGCGTACCGGCCTGCCGCATCCAGGGTCAGGTAGGGCTTTTCGCGGCTGACAGGGGTGCTCGCCACGGTGGTGTACGGCGGGTCCGGGAAGGACTGGGCGGGGGCCCCGTTCACCCCGGAGAAGACTTGGTTCCAGACCCCGTTGGACCAGCTGCCGATGCTGCTGTCACGGACCAGGTACTGCTGCTGCGAGCCGTTGATGACGGCGCCGGTTTTGGAGTCGGCAATGAAGCCGCCGCTGGCGTACTGCGGCCCGGCGGTGCAGTAGTCCATCAGGGAGAGGTTGCCGCCGGTGACGTTGACCCGCCGCATCGGTGAGGCCTGCGACGCGGCCCAGAAGTTGGCCGAGCTGCGGCACCCGTCGAGCCCGGTGACGTTGATGGTGAGGTTGGAGACGGAGCGCCAGAAGTTGTTCAGGGCAATGCAGTTGTCCGCGCTCAGGCACCGGTTGTAGGCGTCGACGTGGCCGTTGATCGTCACGTCCGTGGGCGAGGCGCCCAGGCCGGCCACCTCGGTCGAATAGCCCACCTGGATGATCAGGGGCGTTTCCGGGCTGCCGTACGTGCCGGGCTTGAAAAGCAGGGAGTAGCGGTTGGTGCCCATCTCGTCGTCGACCTGCTGGGCCGCAATGGCATCCACCTCGGCCTGGATGTCGGCCACGGGCATGCCGGGATCGAAGATGCGCACGTTGGGGCCGAAATCGGGGGCCGCTGCGGGTGCGGCCTTGGCCGGGTTCATCGCCGACGGCGTCGCAGCGGGGGCCGCGTTGGCGGCGGGGGCGGCGACGGCGCCCAGCACGCCGAGGGCCACGGCCACCGCGCCGGCCAGCAGCCGTCCCTGGTGGTGCGTTGACGCCCGGAACGGCGTCGGATGGGCCGCGCGGCGGCAACGGAGGTGGGCTAGCGGCATCGCTTGTCCTGCTCTCTGGAGGTGCGGATGTTGCATGGCTTGGGGGAAGGGGAACGAAGGGAATGAGGCGCCCGGGGCCGTCAACACGGAAGTGTGGGAGCGCTCCCGCCGGGAAGCCTAACACCGCCCCCCGGGGCGGGCAAGGGTCCGCTCCGCCTCGGGGACGCCGCCTTGACAAGCGCTTGTGATGTACGACACCATGCACGTGAGAGCGCTCCCACGACCATCGTGGGAGCGCTCCCAATCCGGGCGCCTCGCCCCGCACTCATCGTGCCCCATCCCGACAAAGGAGTCCCTGCGTGAAATTCCCCAGCAAGCTTGCCGCCCTATCGGCGTCGGCTGCCTGCCTCACCCTTGCCCTGAGCGCCTGCGGAGCAGACGCCCCCAAAGCCGCGGCGCCCACCGGCGAGACGGGGAAGGAGCCCGTGACCCTTACCCTCGCTACCTTCAACGAGTTCGGCTACGAGAGCCTGCTCAAGGAGTACGAATCGCTCAACCCGAACGTCACGATCCAGCACAAGAAGGCCGCCACCACGAACGAGGCGCGCGACAACCTCACCACCCGGCTGGCCGCAGGCTCCGGCCTGTCGGACATCGAGGCCATTGAGGTGGACTGGCTGTCCGAACTCAAGCAGTACCCCGACCAGTTCGTGGACCTCAAGGATCCCGCCGTCGAGGGCCGCTGGCTGGACTGGAAGGCCGAGGCGGCAACCACCCAGGACGGCCACCTGATCGGCTACGGTACCGACTCCGGTCCCGAGGCCGTCTGCTACAACTCGTCACTGCTCAAGGCCGCGGGGCTGCCCACGGACCGCGAATCCGTCGCCGCCATGCTCGGCACCACCTGGGACAGCTACTTCGACGCCGGCAAGAAGTTCGTTGCCGCCACGACCGGCGCTGCCTGGTTCGATTCCGCCGGCGCCATCTACCAGGGCATGAGCAACCAGCTGGAGAAGGCGTACGAGAACGAAGACGGCACCGTCATCGCCGCCGAAAACCCGGCGGTGAAGGAGATCTACACCAAGGTCCTTAACGCTTCGACGAAGGACAACCTGTCGGCACACCTGGGCCAGTGGAGCAATGACTGGGTCGCCGGTTTCCAGTCCCAGAAGTTCGCCACCACCCTCTGCCCGGGCTGGATGCTGGGTGTGATCGAAGGTAACGCCACCGGGGTCAAGGGCTGGGACGTCGCCAACGTCTTCCCCGGCGGCGGCGGAAACTGGGGCGGTTCCTACCTGACCGTTCCGGCACAGGGCAAGCACCAGGCCGAAGCCAAGAAGCTCGCGGCCTGGCTGACCGCCCCGGAACAGCAGATCAAGGCCTTCACTGCCAAGGGAACGTTCCCGAGTCAGGTCAAGGCGCTCGACAGCGAGGCGCTGCTGGGCCAGACCAACAAATTCTTCAACAATGCCCCCACCGGAAAGATCTTCGCCGAGCGGGCCAAGGCCGTCGGTGCAACCCCGTTCAAGGGCCCGAAGTTCTTCGCCATCAACGACGCCATGCAGCAGGCCCTCACCCGCGTGGACGTGGACAAGAAGGACGACGCCGAGTCCTCCTGGGCGAAGTTCCTCACCGCAGTGAAGTCACTGTAAGTCGTGACGGTAACGGACCGGGTCAGGCCCCACGGCCCATCGGCTGACGAGGAACACGCCACCAGCAGGAGCGTCCGGCGGATCGCCGTGTCACAGCGGCTCTCACGGTGGGACATCAAGCTCTCGCCCTACCTGTACATTTCGCCGTTCTTCCTGCTGTTCGCTGTCACGGGGTTGTTTCCGCTGCTCTACACCGGCTGGGTTTCGCTGCACAACTGGAACCTGATCGGCGGGCAGGGCAGGTTCACCGGACTGGAAAACTTCGGCTTTGTCCTCGGGCAGCCGTATTTCTGGAACGCGGTGGGAAACACGCTGAGCATCTTCCTGCTCTCGTCCGTGCCGCAGGTGGTGCTGGCGCTGCTGATCGCAGCCGTGCTGGACGCGAACCTGCGGGCGAAGACGTTCTGGCGGATGGGCGTCCTGGTGCCCTTCGTCGTCGCCCCCGTGGCCGTAGGGCTGATTTTCAACAACCTGTTCGCAGACCAGTTCGGTCTCGTCAACGAGCTGTTGGCCCTTGCCGGCCTTGACCCGGTCCGCTGGCATTCCGACCAGCTGGCCAGCCACCTGGCGATCGCCACCATGGTGAACTTCCGCTGGATCGGCTACAACGCACTTATCTTCCTGGCGGCAATGCAGGCCATCCCGCGCGACGTCTTCGAAGCCGCCATCATCGACGGCGCCGGGCGCGTCCGCCAGTTCCTGTCGGTAACGGTTCCGATGCTGCGCCCCACGGTGATTTTCGTCGCCATCACGTCCACGATCGGCGGACTGCAGATCTTCGACGAGCCCCGGGTGTTCGACCAGTCCGGGCTCGGCGGCGCCGACCGGCAGTGGCAGACGCTCACCATGTACATCTGGGAACTGGGCTGGGGCCAGCGCAACTTCGGCAGGGCATCGGCCGTGGCATGGCTGCTGTTCCTGATGATCGTGCTGATCGCCCTCCTGAACTTCCTACTCACCCGGCGCATCGCAGACCAGGGAGGCCGCAAATGAGCTCCATCCCCATGATCCGGCAAACCGCGGGAGAGGGCGCCGCCAAGACGGCGGCCAAACGGCTCGACCGGCCGGCTGGTCCCGGCCCCGGACGCAACCCCGGGCGCGTCAGGGCTCCCGGCGCCGGCGGGGGCCGGCCCCCCGGAGCCCTGACTTACGGCGCCCTGGGTGCTGTGCTGCTGGCGTCCCTGTTCCCGCTCTACTGGTCCTTCCTGGTGGGCAGCCACGACAGCACGGCGCTGAGCCGCGGTATCCCGCTCCTGCCGGGCGGAAACTTCCTGTCCAACGCCGCGAAGGTCTTTGACAGCGTCCCGTTCTGGAAGGCCATGGGCAACAGCCTGCTGGTGTCCACGGTGACGGCCGCCTCCGTGGTGGCGTTCTCAACCCTCGCCGGGTTCGCCTTCGCGAAACTCCGCTTCCGCGGCAGCAAGGGCCTGCTCGTCTTCGTGATCGCCACGATGGCGGTGCCCACCCAGCTCGGGGTGGTGCCGTTGTTCATTGTGATGGCGAAGCTCGGCTGGACCGGATCCCTCTGGGCCGTCATCATCCCCGGAGCCGTCACGGCCTTCGGCGTGTTCTGGATGACCCAGTACCTGCGCGATGCCCTGCCGGACGAGCTCATCGAGGCCGTTCGGATGGACGGGGCGTCGATGATCCAGGCCTTCTGGTACGTGGGGTTCCCGGCGGCCCGGCCGGCAGCGGCCATGCTGGCGTTGTTCACCTTCGTTGCCACGTGGACCAACTTCTTCTGGCCCTTCATTGTGCTGGACCCCTCAAATCCGACGCTCCCCGTGGCGCTGCAGCTGCTGCAGGCGGCCCACTTTGTGGACTATTCGGTGGTGCTGGCCGGGGCTGTCCTGGCCACCATCCCGCTGCTGCTGCTCTTCATCGCGGCAGGGCGCCAACTCGTTTCGGGAATTATGCAAGGAGCAGTCAAAGGATGAGCACCACCCCGACCACTTTCCCCGACGGTTTTCTGTGGGGCGCGGCCACCGCGGCCTATCAGATCGAAGGGGCCGCCCAGGAGGGCGGCCGGAAGGACTCGATCTGGGACACCTTCGCCCGGGTCCCGGGCGCCGTCGCGGACGCCCACAACGGCGACGTGGCCTGCGACCACTACCACCGCTCCGGCCAGGACGTCGAGCTGATGAAATCGCTGAACCTCAAGGCGTACCGCTTCTCGACCTCGTGGGCGCGCTGCATGCCCGACGGCAGGACGCCCAACCCCGAGGGGATCGCGTTCTACTCCCGGCTCGTTGACGACCTCCTCGCCGCAGGGATCACCCCCTGGCTGACCCTGTACCACTGGGACCTGCCGCAGGCGCTGGAGGACGAAGGGGGCTGGGCCAACCGCGAAACCGCCGAGCTCTTCGCAGCCTACGCCGTGCTCATGCATGAGGCCCTGGGTGACCGGGTCCGCATCTGGACCACGCTCAATGAACCGTGGTGTTCGGCATTCCTCGGTTACGCCTCGGGGGTCCATGCCCCGGGCCGGCAGGAACCGGCGGCCGCCCTCGCGGCCGCGCACCATCTCCTGCTCGGGCACGGGCTCGCCGCCGCGGAACTCCGCCGCCGCGACCCGGAGGCCAGCCTCGGCATCACCCTGAACCTCACGGTCGCCGACCCGGCCGACGCGGCCGCCGCCGACGACCGGGACGCGGCCCGCCGGATCGACGGCCTGCACAACCGGATCTTCCTCGATCCGCTCTTCCGTGGCGAGTACCCCGCCGACGTGCTGGAGGACATCGCCGGCCTGGGCTTCGACACGGTGGTGCGGGACGGCGACCTGGCCGTCATCTCGACGCCCCTGGATCTGTTGGGGGTGAACTACTACCAGGGTGAAGCCCTGACCAAGGCGGCGGCACCTGAGGAACAGGCCCGGCCGGACACCGTGACGACCACGGCCCAGGCCGCGCCGGAGTCGGCCGGCAGGCGGGAGGCCACGCCGTTCGTCTCCGCCGAGGGCGTGCGCTCGGTCCCGCGCGGGCTGCCGGTCACCGGGATGGGCTGGGAGGTGCAGCCCGAGGGGCTGTACCGCCTGCTGACCCGGATGCAGCGCGAATACACCGGCCCGGCCGGCATCCCGCTGTTTATGACCGAAAACGGCGCCGCGTACCCGGACGCGCCGGACGCCGACGGCTTCGTCGATGACCAGGACCGGCTGGCGTTCTTCGACGCCCACCTGCGCGCCGTCCGCGACGCGATCGCCGACGGCGCAGACGTGCGCGGCTACCTCGCCTGGTCGCTGCTGGATAACTTCGAGTGGGCCTACGGCTACCACCAGCGCTTCGGCCTGGTCCGGGTCGACTACGAGACCCTGGAACGCATCCCCAAGGCCAGCGGGCACTGGTACGCTGCGGTGGCGGCGGCCAATGCCCTGCCGCTGCAGCACGGGATGGTCAGTACGGACACCGGGGATGTCGTATTCTCAAGGTAATGAGCGCACAGATCCACCGGGGTCTCCGGGCCGGACCGGCCAAACCCACCCCCACCCTTGAAGACCTCGCGACGGCGGCCGGAGTGTCCCGCTCCACCGCCTCGCGGGCCATCAACGGTGGATCACGGGTCAGCCCGGAGGCCCAGGCCGCGGTGGACGCAGCGGTCATCTCCCTCGGCTACACCCCCAACCGGGCCGCCCGTAGTCTGGTGACCCGCCGGACCTCTTCGATCGCCCTGGTCATCAATGAGCCCGACGCCCGCGTCATGATGGATCCGTTCTTCGCCGCCGTCATCACCGGGGTGACCGAGGCGCTGCGCGAAACCGAAATGCAGCTGGTCCTCCTGATGTCCCGCGCCGGCGGCGACCCGTCCCGGACGCTGCGCTACCTGCGCGGCGGCCACGTCGACGGCGCGATCATCGTCTCGCACCACAAGGCGGACGGCTGGACCGAGGACCTCGCGGGGTCGGGCCTGCCCACCGTCTTCATCGGCCGGCCCTGGGACACCGGGCTCGGGATCCACTACGTCGACGTCGACAGCTTTGAGGGCGGACGCCTGGCCGCGCTGCACCTGGCCGCGGCCGGGCGTACCCGGTTGGCAACCATCACCGGTCCGCTGGATATGACCGCCGCCGCCGACCGGCTTGCGGGCTGGCAGGCCGGCCTCAAGGAAGCCGGGCTGGAGCCGGGGCCGGTGGTCCAGGGTGACTTCACTCCTGCCGGCGGAACCGAGGCCGCCGAGCGGCTGCTGGCCGAGGACCGCAGTATCGACGGCCTGTTCGCGGCCTCCGACCTGATGGCCCGCGGTGCCATTACCGCGCTGCAGGCCGCAGGCCTGGCGGTCCCCGGGAACGTCGCCGTCGTCGGGTTTGACGATCACCTGGCCGCGCCCGGGGAACTGCCGTTGACGACCATCAACCAGCCGACCGTGGACATGGCCGCTGAGGCCGGCCGCCTGCTGCTCGCGGATATCGAAGACCCGGGCACCAGCCGCGAACCGCTCATTTACCCGGCGCGCCTGGTGGTCAGGGCGAGCACCACGGCAGCCTAGCCGCCGGCCCTGGCGGCATTAAAGGCCCTTAGTGGCCGTGCCCGCTGTGGTCCCGCCACTTGTCCGAGTCGACCACCTGGACGGCGGCGCCGAGGGTTCCCTTATCGAGGCTGCCCCAGGCGTACACGATCGTGTTCTTGCCTGCGGTGACCGGAATATCGGCCGGGCCGATCAGGGGTTTGGTGGTTCCGGCGGCTACCGCGGCGGAGACCTTCCCGGCTTTCAGCGGGAGCACCTCCTGCTCAGGATTCTCCAGACCCTCGCTGACCGGGGTCTTGCCGGCAAGGACGTCGACGGCGGGCGCTGCCGCCACATGCCGGACCGTGAGCTTGCCCTGGCCCCGCGGGCTGGGCGAGGTGTCATTCCTGAACAGGGTGGCGGTGGGATCCCCGTCCTCGTCCAGATGGGCGACGGCGGTGTAATTCCGGCCATCCCGGAGTTTCACCTCGACGGGCCCGATCACGGCGTCGTCGGCGCTCTTGGCGTTGGCGGCCGTGACGGCAATCTCGTAGCTTCCGCCCTCGAGCTTCAGCGGGCCGGCAAGCTTGCCGGGCGTGAAGTCGTCCAGGGTCAGCTTGCCGTTGACCCAGACGTCCACGGTGAGACCGGGGACGCCGTGGAGCACAGAGAGGACCGCGTCCTCGCCATGGTGCCTGCCGCCGTCGTGCTTCCCGCCGGCCTGGGCCGGGGCTGCGAAGGCCAGTGCGGCCGCCAGGGACAGGGCGCCTGCGGCATAAACGGTTTTGCGCATTTCAAACTCCTCATTGAGCTGCCCGGATCCGGGCGGTGATGTGCTGACACCGTTAATACCGGCCGGAGGCCCGCCGCGGATGCAGCGGCCGGCCCTGTGACCGCGTTCCCTTACTTTTTGCGCTCCAGCAGCAGGTTGGTGATCCGCAGCGTGCACAGCCTTTCGCCGGCCTCGTTGGCGATCAGCACCTCATGGGTGGTTAGCGTGCCGCCCAGGTGGATGGGGGTCGCCGTGATGGTGATGGTCCCATCCCGGGCCGACTTGTGGTGCGTGGCGGAAACATCAACACCCACCGCCGTCTTGCCCAGCGTGCTTGCGTGGATCACCGCCGCCCAGGAACCGACGGCCTCACCCACGGCCAGCGACGCGCCGCCGTGCAGCAGCCCGAAGGACTGGCGGTTGCCCTCCACCGGCATGGTGGCGACGACCCGTTCGACGGATTCCTCGACAATCTTTACGCCCATTTTTTCGTCGAGCTCACCCAGCGTGATCTTCCACAGCTCGGTACCGCGCGGATCGGTGGTCATAGCGCCTCCTCGGAAATCGGCCCGATGCCGGCCGGTCGGTCCTGCCGTTACTAGTGTGCGGGCGGGCAGGTTCATGTACTGTAGACATATTACCGAACGGACGGTCAGTAATGTGCTGGCCGCGTCGATCTTGCCCCGTGTTGGAAGGACCCGTCAACGATGACCACCACTGCAACAGCTCCGGAACCCACTGTCGGCACCGTCGAAATCGTCCCCAGTTTTATCCGGAACTCGTGGTGGACCCCCGACGCCGCCTCCGCAGCGGGCGCTGCGCCCGTCCGGGACGCCAGCACCGGCGAACTGCTCGCCCGGGTCAGCACCGAGGGCCTGGACCTGGCATCCGTCGTCGACTACGGCCGCGCCACCGGGCAGGCCGGGCTGGGCAAGCTGACCTTCCACCAGCGGGCGCTTAAGCTCAAGGAACTCGCCCAGTACCTGAACGACCGCCGGGACGAGTTCTATGCTCTTTCCGCCCAGACCGGCGCCACCAAGGTCGACTCCATGGTCGACATCGACGGCGGCATCGGCGTGCTGTTCACGTTCGGCTCCAAGGGCCGCCGCGAACTGCCCAACGCCCAGGTGGTGGTGGACGGGCCGATGGAGATCCTGTCCCGGGACGGTTCCTTCGCCGGTGAGCACATCTACACCCGGATCCCCGGCGTCGCCGTGCAGATCAACGCCTTTAACTTCCCGGTCTGGGGCATGCTCGAGAAGCTCGCCCCGGCCTTCATCGCCGGCGTCCCGACGATCGTCAAGCCGGCCACTCCGACCGGTTTCGTCGCCGCGGCCGTGGTCAAGGCGATCGACGAGTCCGGCATCCTGCCCGAGGGATCCCTGCAGCTGGTCTCCGGGTCGGCCCGCACCCTGCTGGACCACCTCGACTACCGCGACCTCGTGGCCTTCACCGGCTCGGCCGCCACCGCCGACACGCTCAAGTCCCACCCCAACGTGGTCAAGGGCGGCGTCCGCTTCACCTCCGAAACCGACTCGCTCAACGCCGCGATCCTGGGCCCGGACGCGGTCAAGGGAACCCCCGAATTCGATGCCTTCGTCAAGTCCCTCGTCACCGAGATGACCGCCAAGGCTGGCCAGAAGTGCACCTCGATCCGCCGCGCGATCGTGCCGCAGGAGCTCGTGTCCGACGTCGCCGCCGCCGTGGGGGAACGGATCAACGAACGCGTCGTGCTGGGCGACCCCCGGGCCGAGGGCGTCACCATGGGCGCCCTCGCCTCGCTCGAGCAGCTCGCCGACGTCCGTGCCGCCGTGCAGGCCATGCTCGACGCCGGCGGTGAACTCGCCTACGGCAGCCTCGATTCGCCGAAGGTCACCAGCGCGGACGGGACCGTCGGCGTCGTCGACGGCGGGGCGTTCATGTCGCCCGTGCTGCTGAGCTGGGCCGACCCCGAGGCCGAGACGGTGCACTCGCTCGAGGCCTTCGGACCCGTTTCGTCCCTGATCGGATACATCGACGTCGCCGATGCCGTCCGCCTTGCCGCCCGCGGCGGCGGCTCCCTGGTCGCCTCGGTCTGCACCAACGACCCCGAGGTGGCCCGTGAACTGGTGACCGGCATCGCGGCGCACCACGGCCGCGTCCTGATGCTCAACCGCGAGGACGCCCGCAGCTCCACCGGGCACGGCTCCCCGGTGCCGCACCTGGTCCACGGCGGTCCCGGCCGGGCCGGTGGCGGCGAGGAACTGGGCGGCATCCGCTCGGTCATGCACCACATGCAGCGCACCGCCATCCAGGGCTCGCCGAACATGCTGACCGCAGTTACCGGCATCTGGCACACCGGCGCGGACCGGAACTTCACCCTGGAGACCGAGGGACAGCACCCGTTCCGCAAGCCGCTGGCCACGCTGCACATCGGCGATGCCATCCGGTCGGAGCTGCGCGAGGTCACCCTGGACGAAATCACGAAGTTCGCCAACTCCACCGGCGACACGTTCTACGCCCACACCAACCAGGAGGCGGCGGAAGCCAACCCCTTCTTCCCGGGCATCGTGGCGCACGGCTACCTGCTGCTGGCCTGGGGTGCCGGATTGTTCGTGGAGCCCGCGCCGGGCCCGGTGCTGGCGAACTATGGCCTGGAGAACCTGCGATTCATCACGCCGGTCGCGGCCGGCGATTCCATCCGTGTCACCCTGACGGCCAAGAAGATCACCCCGCGCGAGACCGACGAATACGGCGAGGTGGCCTGGGACGCCGTGCTGACCAACCAGAACGACGAAATCGTGGCCACCTACGACGTCCTGACCCTCGTCGAGAAGTAACCCCACCCACCCCGGACGCTCCCCCCGCCCGTTGCGCTATCACTTGTGGCTGCCAAAACCCCGGAATGGCAACCATAAGTGATAGGGCAACCGGGGCCGGGCGGGCTCTTTCCGCCCTGCTCCGGCGTAAAATCGTGCTCGTAGGAGGTGGCGAAATGTCCCTAGTACTCAACAAAGCCACAACAGTCCTGCCAGTCGATGATGCAGCGCGTGCCCGGCATTTCTACGCGGACACCCTGGGGCTCCCGCACCGTGGCGTGGCAGATGACGGAAGCGAAATATTCGGCTCGGAGGGCGGCCCGTTGCTCCAGCTGATGCCGGTCAAGGACGGAAAACACTCAGAGCACACCACCCTGAGTTTTGAAGTCAGCGGCATCGAACGCACGGTTCAGGAAATGGAAGCCCGGGGCGTCACGTTCCAGGACTACGACCTTCCAGACCTCAAGATCGAAAACCACATCTGCACCACGGACTCTGAGAAGTGCGCCTGGTTCATGGACACCGAGCACAACATCCTCTGCGTCCACGAAAACATCACCACGGCAGCCGACTACCAGCTGTAGGCCTGTAGTCCCGGTCTCCTGTTGCCGCTTCGCTCAGCCTAGGACGCGCGGGGCTCCGGCGGGCGACGCACGCCGGACCCCGCGCAGCTTGTCAGGACTCGGCGCCGCCGTGCAGGCCGTCGTCGCTACTGTCATCCTCGCGCCCGGTGCCGCGGCCGGACTCGCTGCGGTCCGAGAGGTCCATGTTGCCGCGCGCCTCGTCCATGGTGGGGCCGCCGGCGGGAACGCTGTAAGTGTCGGGGCGGAGGCCGTGCGCCTGTTCTTCGATAAGCGCCTGCTCCTCGCTGAAGCGGATGACGTTTGCTTCGTCGCCCGCATCGCCGGGAATGTCTTCCGGGACCTTCGACGGGTCCGGAACGATGAATCCTGCAGCGGGATCTTCCTTGGGGTGACTCATGGTGCTTCCTTCCTCCGATGATGGCTTTCTACCACCGTAAACCGCGGTCGACGGAAATACCAAGCACCCTTAGTATCCGGCAAGCCCGTCAATAGGGCCCGGCCCACTCAGCGCACCGGGAAGGACCCGGCGGCTACTGGCTCAGTCCTGGGTGGGGACGTGCAGGCCGTGGAAGGCCATGGTGATGACGTCGTCGGCCAGCTTGGCGGGGGAGAGCGAGCCGCCCGGCTTGTACCACTCGACGATCGAGTTGATCGTGCCGAACAGCAGGCGGGCGACGGTGCGCGGGTCGACGTCTTGGCGCAGCGAGCCCTCGTCGCGGGCCGCAGAAATCAGGGCCGCCACCTTGTGGTCGAAGGTGCGGCGGCGTTCCAGCGCGTCGCGTTCGATCTCGGTGTTGCCGCGCAGCCGCAGCAGCAGGGTGACGAACGGCAGCCGCTCCACCAGGACCGCGATCGTCTCGCGGACCACGAACTCCAGCCGCGCCTCGGCCGAGCCCTGCTGTGCTTCGGGACGGTCCAGGATGGCTTCGAGGCCGCCCAGTGCGTGGTCAAGGGCGAGTTTCAGGAGGTCGCCCTTGGATGGCACGTGGTGGTAGATCGCGGACTTGGAAATGCCCAGGTTCTCGGCCAGAATGCCCATCGACGTGGCGTCATAGCCGTGGCGGTTAAAGACGTCGACGGCGATCAGCAGCACTGACTGCTGGTCATAGCCGGGGCGGCCGCGCTTGGTGGTGGTTGCTGTGCTGGGCATACTCGCTAGTTTCTCATGAACGGTTGGTCGGCCCGGCGGCGTGACCGGCGGCCGGACCCCGAGGGGACCGGCCGCCGGTCACGCACGCTCTAGGCCTTGGGGCGCAGGTCGTAGATGCGGCGGAGCTTGCCGTTGGAGCGCTCCAGCGAACCCGGATCAACGACGTCGACCGTGCAGGAGGAACCGACGTGGATCTTGATCTGCTGTTGCAGCACCTTCGCCGCCGACGCGCTGCTCTCGACCGAGACGGCGTCGCGGCGCTCGATCCGGACCGTCAACTGGTCCATCCGCTGGCCCTCGGGCCGGGTCAGTTCCAGCTGGAAATGCGGGCTGAGCTCCGGGATGCGCAGCGCGATCTCCTCGATCTGCGAGGGGAAGAGGTTCACGCCGCGCAGGATGATCATGTCATCGCTGCGCCCGGTGATGCGGCCCATGCGGCGGTGCGCCGGGCGGGCGGTCCCCGGCAGCAGCCGGGTCAGGTCCTTGGTGCGGTACCGGATAATCGGCAGGGCTTCCTTGGTGAGCGAGGTGAAGACCAGCTCGCCGTGCTCGCCGTCGCCGAGGACCGAGTCCACGCCCACGGCCGGGTTGAAGGCGTCGATGATCTCCGGCCGGAAGTGGTCCTCCCAGATGTGGCTCCCGTCCTGGGTTTCCACGGCCTCACCGGCGACCCCGGGCCCCATGACCTCGGAAAGGCCGTAGATGTCGCAGGCCTTGATGTTCATGGTGACCTCGAGCTCGTGGCGCATTTCCTCGGTCCACGGCTCGGCCCCGAGCACCGCGTACTTCAGCGAGGTGGAAGCCGGGTCGATGCCCTGCTTGATCATGGCATCGGCGATGGTCAGCAGGTAGGTCGGCGTAGCCAGGATGGCGTCGGGTTCGAAGTCCTGGATGAGCTGGATCTGGCGCTCGGTCTGGCCGCCGGAGATCGGGATGACCGTGCAGCCGAGGGCCTCGGCGCCAGCATGGGCGCCCAGGCCGCCGGTGAACAGGCCGTAGCCGTAGGCGTTGTGCACCTTCATGCCGGGCCGGACGCCGGAGGCGCGCAGCGAACGGGCGACGAGCTTGGCCCAGTCGGCGAGGTCCTGCTTGGTGTAGCCGACGACGGTGGCGCGGCCCGTGGTGCCGGAGCTGGCGTGGATCCGGGCGATCTCCTTCTGCGGGACCGCGAACATCCTGAACGGGTATTCCAGCCGGAGGTCTTCCTTGGTGGTGAACGGGAACTTCCCCAGGTCGGAGAGCTCGCGCAGGTCGGTGGGGTGGACGCCGGCCTCGTCAAACTTCCGCTTGTAGAGCGGGACGCGGTCGTAGGCGTAGGCCACGGTGTGCTGCAGGCGGGACAGCTGGAGGGCTTCGAGCTCGTCGCGGGAGATGGTTTCTTCGCGGTCCGGGACGGCGTCGCCGGTGGCGAGGGCAGATTCAGCGGTGGGGGTGGTCATCTGGGTCCTACGTTTCTATTTCTTGGAGATGGTGCGGCTGCGGCCGCGGAACTCGGCGATGAGTTCGCCCTGGGTGGAGCTGTCAGCGGGCAGTTCGCCCGGGACCGTGCCGGCGGCCGCGTCCGTAGCGGGCGCGGTGCCGGGGTCTGCGGCGTAGATCTGGATGTCATAGATGCCGCTGCGGCCGGCGCTCGCGCGGCGGTTCGCGACGGCGGTGAGGATCTGGCCGCGGAAGGCCGGCTTCACGAAATTGATGTCGACGCCGGACGCGACGGTGATGCTGTCGGCCTCGCCCGGGGCCGGGGTGACGGGGTTGCAGGCGAGGGCGAAGGCCGTGTCACCGAAGGCGAAAATCATCCCACCGTGGGCCATGCCGAAGCCGTTAAGCATCTCGCGGCGGAGCGGCATCCGGATGGTGGCGTGGCCGTCCTCAAGCGCCAGGACCTCGATCCCCATCCACTCGGAGGCGTAGTCGTCTTTCAGGATGGGGTGGGTCTCACCGGAAATCGTCAGTTCAGCCATGCGTCATTGCCTCCAGCTTTATTTACCGAATGTTCATTAGGTAATCCCATTCTGGTGCCCGCTGTCAAGGGGCGTAAGTATGCTGGGACACATGGCCAAAGGAATCTATGTCAGCGCGACGACGCCGGGATCCGGCAAATCCCTCATTGCCCTGGGCCTGGCGGACACCCTCCACCGGCACGCGGACCGGATCGGCTTCTTTAAGCCCGTC
Organism: Arthrobacter sp. Hor0625; assembly: GCF_052567525.1. Classification (NCBI taxonomy): domain Bacteria; kingdom Bacillati; phylum Actinomycetota; class Actinomycetes; order Micrococcales; family Micrococcaceae; genus Arthrobacter; species Arthrobacter sp. Hor0625. Next base: position 1,914,536 of record NZ_CP199586.1, read on the forward strand.
GTCCACGGCCGCACGGACGCGGACCCCATGGTCGCCCTGATGAAATCCCGCTTCGGGCTCGACGACGACCGGTGCCGCAGCGGCCTGACCTTCACGGAGGTGCGGGGCCTGCTCGCGGAAGGCAAACGCGAGGAGATCGATGCGCGCTGCGTCGAGATTTTCGCGGAAATGTCCCGGCACTGCGATGTGGTGATCATCGAGGGCACGGACCTGACCGGCCAGGACGCCGCCGTCGAATTCGACCTCAACGCCCGGCTCGCCAACAACCTCGCCGCACCGATGGTCGCCGTCGTCGGGGCGAAGGGCCGCACGGTGGCCGAGACCGCGGACGCCGTGGAGGTCGCGCGCAAGGAACTCCTGGCCGAACGCTGCGCCCTGCTCGCGATCATGGTCAACCGCGCCGACCCCGAGGACCTGGAGGCGATCGCCGCCGCCGTCCGCCCGGGCGCCTCCGGCCGGCCCGTCTACGTCTTCCCGGAGCTGGAGGACATCGCCCGGCCCACCACCGGTGAGGTGGCGGCCGCGCTGGGCATCGGCCAGGTGGCCGGGCTGCCCGACCTGGAGCGTGACGTGCACTCGGTCAAGGTGGCGGCCATGAACGTGGCCAACTTCCTGCACGTGCTCGACGACGGCGCGCTGGTGATCGTGCCCGGGGACCGCGCCGACGTGCTGGTGGCCTGCCTGGCCTCCTCGTTCTCGCCGGAATTCCCGGTCCCGTCGGCGCTGATCCTCTCCGGCGGGCTGGCCCCGGACCCGACGATCTACTCGCTGCTGGCCCAGGCGCCCTTCCCGATCTTCGCCGCCCCGGATGACACCTACGTAACGGCCAAGCGCGTCTCCGAAGTGCGCAGCGAGATCTGGTCCGGCCACCGCCGCAAGGTGGCCTCCGCGCTGGGCCTGTGGGCCAAGCGGGTTGACGAGGCCGAACTGCTGGAGCGCCTGCACCTGCCGCGGCCGGAACGGATGACGCCGCTGCGCTTCCTGCACGACCTGATCGAACGGGCCCGCGCCCAGCGCCGCCACATCGTCCTGCCCGAGGGGACGGACGTGCGGATCCTGCGCGCCGCGGAAATCCTGCACCGCCGCGACGTGTGCGAACTGACCGTGCTGGGCCGCGAGGCTGACGTCCGCGAGCTCGCCGCGACCCAGGGAATCGACCTGGCCGGGATCAACATCGTGGACCCGGCCACCTCGGAGCTGCGCCGGGAGTTCGCGCAGAAGTACGCGGAGCTGCGGGCGCATAAGGGCGTGGATCTGGCGAAGGCGCTCGAGGTGATGCAGGACGAGAGCTACTTCGGCACCATGATGGTCCAGCTCGGCGTGGTGGACGGGATGGTCTCCGGCGCCGCCCACACCACCGCGCACACCATCCGGCCGGCGCTGGAGTTCGTGAAGACCCGCGAGGGCGTGAAGATCGTCTCCTCGGTGTTCCTGATGCTGATGCCGGACCGGGTGCTGGTCTACGGCGACTGCGCCGTCAACCCGGAACCCAATGTCGAGCAGCTCGCGGACATCGCCCTGGCCTCGGCCGAAACCGCCGCCCAGTTCGGCGTCAAACCGCGGGTGGCCATGCTCTCCTACTCCACCGGCGGCTCCGGCGCCGGCGAGGCCGTGGACGCGGTCCGGCAGGCCACCGAACTGGTCCGTGCCCGCCGCCCCGACCTCGCGGTCGAGGGTCCCATCCAGTACGACGCTGCCGTCGACGCGGCCATTGCCGCCTCGAAGATGCCGGGCTCCTCGGTGGCCGGCCAGGCGACGGTCTTCATCTTCCCGGACCTGAACACCGGCAACAACACCTACAAGGCGGTGCAGCAGTCTTCCGGCGCGGTCGCCGTCGGGCCCGTGCTGCAGGGGCTGCGCAAGCCGGTCAATGACCTTTCCCGCGGGTGCACGGTGGACGACATCCTGAACACGGTCGCCATCACCGCGATCCAGGCCCAGTCCGCCGACCCCGTCCCGCCAGCCGCAGAACCCGACGTCCGGGCCGCGCAGCCCGTCCAGTCTCTCGAAGCCTAGGAGGCCTCCGTGCTCGTGCTCGTCATCAACTCCGGCTCGTCCTCGCTGAAGTACCAGGTCCGCGACGTGGAGGCGGGCAGTGTCCTGGCCGAGGGGCTGGTGGAACGGATCGGCATGGGCAACGGCGGCGAGGGCGACGGCCAGATCGAGGGCCCCCGCGACCACGCGGAAGCCCTCGAACAGGTCGACGGGGCGATCCACGAGGCGCTGGGCGACCGGCCCCTGGACGCCGTCGGGCACCGCGTGGTGCACGGCGGCGAGCGGTTCGCCGAACCGGTGCTGATCAACAACGAGATCACCCGCGCGATCGAGCGCCTGAACCCGCTGGCGCCGCTGCACAACCCGGCCAACGTGCTGGGCATCCGGGCGATCGCGAAGAAGTGGCCGCAGCTGCCGCAGGTGGCCGTGTTCGACACCGCCTTCCACCGCACGCTTCCCGAACACGCCTGGCGCTACGCCGTCCCGGACGAGCTGTACACCAACCACGGCATCCGGCGCTACGGCTTCCACGGCACCTCCCACGAGTACGTGGCGCACCGTTCCGCGGCGCTGCTGGATGTTCCGGAAGAGGAGCTCGACGCCGTCATCGCCCACCTGGGCAACGGCGCCTCCGTCACGGCCATCCGCGGCGGCAAGTCCATCGACACCTCGATGGGCTTCACACCGCTGGAGGGCCTCGTAATGGGCACCCGCTCGGGGGACCTTGACCCGTCCATCCTCGTCTTCCTGGGCCGTGCCGGCTGGTCCGCCGAGGACATCGACTCGATGCTCAACCGCCGGTCCGGGCTCAAAGGCCTGGCCGGAAACAACGACATGCGTTCAGTCGTCGAGGCCGCCGAGGCCGGCGACGCCCGGTCCGCGATGGCCCTTGCGGTGGCCTCCTACCGGCTCGCGAAATACATCGGCGGCTACCACGTGGCGGTCGGCGGGGCGAAGGCGCTGGTCTTCACGGCCGGGATCGGGGAAAACTCGCACCAGTTCCGCAGCCTTGTCGCCGAACGGCTGGGAGCCCTCGGCGTGGAGCTCGACGGCGGCCTGAACCGCGCCCGGTCCACGGAGCCCCGGATCATTTCCGCGCCGGAGTCGGCACTGCCCGTGCTGGTGGTCCCCACCGACGAGGAGCGCGCGATCGCCGAGGCGACTGCCGCCGTCGTCGCCGACTCCTCGGGTGCCCCGTAACCGTTTTCCGCTGCGCCTAACGGGGCTGCTGGGCCCACGCCGGCAAGGGTTCCCTGACCGAACCTGCGAGGGGAGGGGGCCGGTGGGAAGCCGTTGACGGGGTGACGGGTCCTAGGCTGGGGACATGACCGAACTGAACCTGCCCCTCCGCACGCAGCGGCTGGTGCTGCGCCGTTTCGAGGCCGGAGACCTGGACGCCTTCCACGCCTACCACTCGCTGCCGGAGACCGCCCGGTTCCTGCCCCGGGAGGCCAAGAGCTACACCCAGTCGATGGAATCCGTGGGCAAGTACGCCAATTTCGTCTTCGAGCAGGAAGGCGACTGGATCTGCCTGGCGATCCAGGCCGCGGACGCCCCCGGGCTGCTGGGCGAGGTGGTCCTCAAGTGGCTGCCGGGCCGGGGCCGAGCCGAAATCGGTTGGAGCCTGGCGCCCGAGGCCCGGGGGAAGGGCTATGCGGCGGAGGCAGCGGCCGCGGTGCTGGCGCTGGGCTTCGACGAGCTGGGCTTCCACCGCATCGACGCCAAGCTCGACGCGCTCAACACCGCCTCCGCAGCCCTGTGCGAGCGGCTCGGCATGCGCCTGGAATCAACCCAGGTCGACAAGTGGCACTACAAGGGCCAGTGGGCCACCGAGGTGGTCTACGCGATGCTGGCCGACGAATGGCAGGCCCGGCAGCCGGGGTAGGCGCGCTGGTTTAGGGGGCGCGGCCCTGACCTGTACGTTCCTGCCCAGTTACTCCGGCCCGCTGCCCGCTTTGGCGCCGCCCAGGCCCGGAATCTAGAGGTTAACTGCCGCTGTCCGGGGGTGTGGCAGCAGGTAACTGGGCTGGAGCGTCGCACCGCGCCAGATAATCCACCCCGACGGCCCGGGAGATTGCTTGGACCGGGCGGCAGACGGAGATCCCGGAAGTTTGGTGAATTGCCAAAGATGGCCGCTATGAGAGTTCCACAGCGGCCATCTTCGGCAATCGGACTTCTGCGCAGCGCTCCGGCCGTACCTGCTATCCCGGATACGTCCCCTCCCGAGTGCGTCCCAACCTACCGCTGCGCGCCTGCTCCACCGTACGGTGCCGGTGGAGCTGTGTCCGTGGGGGCCGCCGACGTCGTGACCGGCGCGGGTTCGACGGCGCCGGTGGGTGGCTGGCTGGGGTCGGGTGCGAGCGTGGGCTCCGGGGCGGTCGTCTCGCCCGGCGCAGGCACGACGGTTTCACCGGGAGCGGGCTGATCCGTGGCACCGGGCGACGGCGGCAGCGTGGCGCCGGGGGACGGGGTCGGGCCGGCTCCGGTTGAGGGCGTCGGCGCCGTGGTCGGGGTGCCGCCGCCCGGGGAGGCGCTGGGATCCGTCCGGATAATCTCCGAGATCTGGTCCTTGAAGCCGCGCAGCGTGCCCTCGATTTCCGCGAGCGGAACGTTCTGCAGGTTCCGGCCGTACTCCGCAATCTGCTGCCACAGGCTGTTCAGCTTCGACATGCCGTCTGGGCTCAGCGGACCGTCCAGGGTCAGGACCAGCTGGCTGGCGAGCGCGTAGGTGAGGCACCGGACGCAATCGTAGTTCGCGGCCGCCGAGAGGTTTTCCGGGACGATCACGTCCGCCTGGCCCACAATCAGCACCACCTGGAAGCCCACCGCGACCGCGGCGCAATCCTTACAGCTGGCAAAGGCATAGGCCTCGTTGCGGTCCCTGACGTCCTCGCCGTCCTCGGCCCAGACCAAGGCGAAGGCCACGTCGTAGACCACGGACCCGTCCGTCGTGTTGACTGCCAGGGACTGGTTGCCGCCCTCCTGCGGCGGGGCCGGCTTGTCGAAGGGAAACACCCACGACGGCGCCGCCGGCGCCGGCGCCGTCGACTCCGTTGTGCCCTGCGGGGCGGACCCCGCGCGCGGGACCAGCACCATGCTCAGCTGGGGCTGCTCGCGGGTGGGTTTCCTCGCGCCCGCCGGCCAGAGGGCCACGGTCCTGCCCGGCCGTCCCTCGGCCAGGCCGGAGGCGGTGGCGGCAGGAAAGACGGCGGTGGTGATGTCCGCCAGGGTGCCGCGCTCGTAGGGCTGGACCGGCCGGTAGGTCTCGCTGCCAGGCCACCAGGCCCAGGCGAGCCCGGCGGTGACAGCCGCGACGGCGGCCAGGGCGATGCCGCGCTGGACGGCCTTGCCCCGGGTCCGCTGCCAGAGCCCGGTCAGGACCTGCCGGCCCAGGCGGAGCAGGATGTAGCCGATGCCTAGGACGGGAAGCGCGATGCAGATGATGGCGAGCAGGCGGACGGCCGCATCGGCGAAGTCGCCGGCGGCCGCGCTCTGCGCAAGCATGGCCTGTTGCTTCCAGCCGCTGTCCCAGGCGGTGCCCAGGATCCGCGGCAGGGCCACCACCATGGACACCAGGCTGAAGAGCAGCAGGGGAACCGTCACGAGCACCCAGACAGTCACGACCGCCCGGGCCCAGGGCTTCAGGAGCTGGGCCTCGGGAGCGGTCTTCCGCCACGGAACCAGCGCCAGCAGGGTCGGCTTGATCCGCTGGAACAGGTCCGGGACGCCGGTGGCGTCGGCCAGGATGTGGTAGCCGTCGAACCGGACCATGGGCATGAGTTGGCGGACCATCTGCAGGATCTGGGTGACCACCACCAGCAGCAGCGCGTCGAAGCCGGTGGCCCACCAGATGCCCATGATTGCGACGGCGACGATGGCGTTGAAGTACAGGCCGCCCAAATCGGTGCGGAGCCGGCCCCCGCGGCCGAGCCGGTAGGAGTCGGTGACATCGGTGTAGAAGGCGGGCCACATCAGGTAGAGGCCGGTGCCCATGGCGCCGGGCGTTGCACCGCCGCGGCGCGCGGCGGCAGCATGGCCGAACTCGTGGAAACCGGCGGACAACACGGTGACTAGCAGGATCAGCAGCACCAGCCCCGGGTTGGCGAACGCCTCATGGGTGGCCGAGGCGAGACCCTTGACCAGCAGCACCCACCAGCAGGCCGCCAGGAAGGCCGCGGTGACGGCCACGACAATGAAGGGGTTGAAGAGCACCGCGAAGGGCGCGGTCAGTTTCCGGGTGCGCTCCGGATCCGTCACGGAGTAGCGGAAACGCATGCCCAGCAGCGGGTCGGCCTTCTTGACCTCCGGCTGCGAGCCGTCCGCCAGCCGCAGCAGCCCGAGCGGAAGCAGCTGGGAATCGATCAGCGTCCGGACGTTCTCCGCGGAGACCTGCTTGCCGAATTTAGCGCTGGTCTGCTCGGCGATCTCCGCCAGGCTGCGGCGGCCGTCCGCGGCCTCCAGCACGAGGTACAGCAGCCGGGTCAGTTGCAGCGTCTGGCCGTCGGCGCGCCGCACCAGCGACGGGGGTTGCTTGTAGCCGGAGCCCTTGGACTCGCCGATCAGCTCGACGCCGTCGGCGAGGGCCGGAGGCGGACCGGCGGTGCCTGCAGCCTCCGGGGCCGCGGCGGGCGCAGCCGGCGGGCCGTCCGGGGCGGACGGCCCGCCTTGCAGTGTTGTCACCCGGCGCTACTGCTGGAGGTCGGACTGCTGGTCGGCCGAGGCCTGCGCCTCGCCCTCGATGTCCTGGGTGATGATGGCGTCCTGCTGCGAGACGGCGTACGCGTTGCTGTCGATCGAGCCGATGTTGGCTGCGACGGCGGCGTCGATCGGCGCGGCGACGTTGGCGTTGGCGGCGACGGCGCCGTTGATCGGCGCGGCAATGCCGGCGTTGGCGTCGAGGTTGACGTCGACGTTGAGCAGGTTGCCGTTGAGCGCCCCGGTTGCGCCCGAGAGGGCGCCGTCCACGGCGCCGGTCGTGTCGTCGAGCGTGCCGTCGGGAAGGACGCCGCCGGTGCCGTCGACCGCCCCGTCCACGGCGCCGTCGACCGTGCCGTCCGGCAGGGCGCCGTCGAGGGTGCCGGCGTCGAGGGTCGCGCCGTCGGCGCTGCCGTCAGTGGCGGGCGCAGTATCTTCCGTGGGGGCAGGCGCGCCGGAATCAACGGCCTGGTCGATGCCGCTGTCCTGCACCGACGTGGCGTTGGCATCGGCGACGATGCCCTGGTCGATGATCACGCCCTGGTCGGACAGGGCCTGCGCGTCGGAGCCGGAGGACAGGACGTTGGCCGAGGCTGCGGCATCGATCGGCGCCGCGACGTTGGCGTTGGCCGCGACCGCGAGGTCGATCGGAGCGGCGGCCTCGATGCCGAGGTTGAGGTCGGCGTTGAGGTCCAGCACGGAGGCGACCTCCTTGTCCGGTAGCGCGGTGGCGCCCTCGGACATCAGTTCCTCGTCGGAGAGGCCGGACATTGCACTTTCGGTACCCACTGTTGACTCCCATTCCGGCACGGCTGCTGCTGCCCCCAGTGAGCAGTTAGTCCATTCCTGTGCCTAAGCAGGTCAATAGTAAGCATGATGATGATATTTGGATACCCAGGCGGGCCGTTGCGCCGTCGGCTACTCCGCTGCCGCCGACTTGAGGGCCCAAAAGGGCGGCAACGGAGCAACCGATCAGGCTACTTCAGCCCGGCCCCCGGAAGCAGCTCGGTCGCACCGAGGGCATCGGCGACGAAGGCGTAGTCCCAGGCGCGTTCCTTCCACTGCACGTAACGCCCGGACGCCCCGCCGTGGCCGCCCTCCATCTCGATCTTCATGACGATCGGCTCGCTGCCGGTCGTCAGTTCGCGCAGCCGCTGCACCCACTTCGCCGGCTCCACGTAGAGCACCCGGGTGTCGTTGAACGACGTCACCGCGGCGATCTTGGGGTAGGCGGCGGCCCGGACGTTCTCGTACGGGGTGTAAGACTTCATGTAGCTGTACACCTCCGGGTCCGTGATGGGGTTGCCCCATTCCTCCCACTCCAGCGCGGAGAGGGGAAGCTCCGGGTCCAGGATGGTGGTCAGGGCGTCCACGAAGGGTACGGCAGCGACGATCGCCGCGTACTTTTCCGGCGCCAGGTTGGCCACGGCGCCCATCAGCAGGCCGCCGGCGGAACCGCCCATGGCAGCGATCCGGGACGGGTCCACCCAGCCGGAGCCGGCCAGCCAGTCGGTGGCAGCGATGAAGTCGGTGAAGGTGTTCTTCTTGTGCAGCTTCTTGCCGTTGTCGTACCAGTGCCGGCCCAGTTCGCCGCCGCCGCGGATATGCGCGATCACGAACACAATCCCGCGGTCCAGCAGCGACAGCCGCGGGATGCCGAAGCCCGGGTCCATGCTCATTTCGTACGACCCGTAGCCGTAGGCCAGGCCGGCCGCCGTCGCATCCCGGGCCACCGAGACATGCCGGAGTACCGACAGCGGGATGCGGGTCCCGTCGGCGGCCTCAGCCCACTCCCGGGTGGCGACGTAGTCGGCGGAGGAGTAGCCGCCCAGCACGGGGCTTTCCTTGCGCAGCAGCAGTTCGCCGGCGGGCAGCTCCGCCGTCGGCAGCACAAAGTCATAGACCCGCGACGGCGTGAAGTAGGAGGTGTAGCCCATCCGGATCACCGGCGCCTCGTAGTCCGAGCCGGAAACCCCGGCCGTGTACAGCTCCTCGTCGAAGGCAGGTTCCACCGGTGCGCCCTGGTCCGGAGTGCCCAGTCCCGCCAGCGGCAGCACCTGCACGCGTTCGATCGTGTCCTTGCGGATGGAGACGACCAGGTGCGTGGCGGTGACGCCGGCGCCGTTGACGCGGACTTCGTCGGAATGCGCGACGACGGTGCGCCAGTGCTGCTCGGCGGCCGGCTTGGCGAGTTCGGCCGGGTCCACCAGGGAGACCATCGAGTTGACGGCGTCCTTGTTGTGCGTCAGCAGAATGGTCTCGGTCTTCTCCCCGTCCGGACCGGCCAGCAGGAACGGCTCGGCTTCGTAGAGGATGCGCTCGTCGCGGGAGATGACCGTGGTGAGGGCGGCGTTGGGGTCGTCGAAGCGGAGCAGCCGGGTCTCGCTGAACTCGGAGCAGCCGATGCCCAGCACCAGGTGGCGGCGGTCCGCGGAGAGCTCGAAGCCCAGCCACATGGCGACGTCGTCCTCCTGGTAAATCACCTCGTCGGCAGCCACGGGGGTGCCGAGCACGTGGGACTTGACCTGGTACGGGCGCCACGAATCGTCGACGACGGTGTAGAAGATGCGGCTGCCGTCGGGGGAGAAGGAGATGCCGTAGAAGACGTTCTCGATCACGTCCGGCAGCAGTTCGCCGGTCCGCAGGTCCTTGATCCGCAGGGTGAACCGCTCGTCGCCGGCGTTGTCCACGGCGTAGGCGTACAGGGTCCCGTCGACGGTCACCGCGGAGCCGCCGACAGCGAAGAAGGGCTTGCCCTCGGCCTCGACGTTGCCGTCCAGGAGCACTTCCTCGCCGGGGATTTCGACGCCGACCTCGACGGCGGGCGGCGTCCAGTCCGCGACCCGGTCGCCGGTGTCCTGCGCGCGGACCCGGCACTGGATGCCGTATTCCTTGCCCTCGACCGAACGGGTGTAGTACCACCAGCCGTCCTTGCGGTTGGGCACGGAGAGGTCGGTTTCCTGGGTGCGGCCCTTGATCTCCTGGAAGATGGCCTCGCGCAGCGGTTCCTGGTGCGCGGTGACGGCCTCCTGGTAGGCGTTTTCGGCCTTCAGGAGGTCCACGACCTCCGGGTTTTCCTTGTCCCGCAGCCATTCATAGTTGTCCTCGAACACGTCACCGTGGTGCGTGCGGGGGGCGGGAACCTTCTTGGCGACGGGAGGCTGCGGGGAGGGCTGCACGGGGGTCTGCGTCATGGACCCAATCTACCCAACCGGGACGCCGGTCAGTTGCCGTTTTGCAGTTTGTGGGCGGCCACGTAGTTGCTGAGCTTGTTCGCCCGGAGGGCGGCCGCGATCTCTGCGGTGGCGGCGGGATCCTTGAGCACGATCGATTGCCCGTCCGCACTGGTTCCGATCCCCGCCGTCGGCAGGGTGAAGAGCACGGCGCCGTTGGCCGGGGTGGTGTGGAAGCTGAACGCCAGCCGTGCCAGGGCGTCCAGGGTCAGGCCCGGGGTCACCGTGATGTGCGGCAGTGCGGTGGTCGCCAGCTTGCGGGCGGTGGCGCGGTCGGTCGCACCCTGCTTGACGACCTTCGCCAGCACCGCCTTGAGGAAGGTCTGCTGGTTGCGGACGCGCTGGTAGTCGCCGTCGACGAACGCCTTTCGTTCGCGGACGAAGTCCAGGGCCCGGGCGCCGTTGAGGCGGTTCACTCCGGCCGGAAACCTGACCCCCGGATCAATCGTCGACTCAAAGGGCACTTTCACGTTGACGTCGACGCCGCCGACTGCTTCCGTCAGGGCGGCGAAAGTCTGGAAATCGACCATGACGGTGTGATTGATGCGCTGGCCCAGCAGGGACTCGACGGTCCGCGTCACGAGGGGGAGGCCGCCCAGCAGCAGGCTTGAGTTGATCTTGGCCTGGCCGTGTCCGGGGATATCCACCCACAGGTCACGCATCAGGGAGATGCCGTAGGCCTGCTTCCGGTTGGCGGGGATGTGCAGGAACACGATGCTGTCCGCCAGTTGGTTGGACGGCTTGCCCGCCGCGGCGGCGGCCCGCTGGTTATCCCGGCTGTCGCTGCCCACCAGCAGGATATTCAGCGCGGTGGGCGGAGGCTCCGGCGGGGGCGTCGGTTTCGGTTTCGGCGTCGACGTCGGGGCGGCAGACGGTGCCGGGGATTTCGCCGGGGCGGGGGTCTCCGTGCGCGGCGCGAGGAGGACGACGGCGGCGGCGATGCCGGCGGTCAGCAGCAGGCCCAGCACCAGGAACAGGATCCTGCGCCGCCGTCCGGCCCGCTGCGGGTCAGGCGGCGTCCCATCGGGCGGTTCCGGCGCTTCGGGCGTGGCCATGAGCGGACCATATCACCGTGTATCAGGGCCGGGCAGGCGGACACGGCAACGATCCGGTCACGGGTTCCGGCGCGGTCAGGACCCATCGCGGGCGAACGGGCAAGCGGGCCCCGCCGTCGGCCCGGCCCCGCCGCAACCGCGGGCGCCGGTGTCCCGCCGGATCCGCGCGCGGGCCGAGGGCGCGCCGTAGTGCTTGACTCGCTTCGCGCCTTTTGCATATCCTGAACGAACGGTCGGTAATTATTTATCGGAAATGCATAGGAGCAACCATGGCATCGCAGACCCTGCAGTCAGTGCCCGCCGAGCCATCGCCGGCGCGGCACGAGATGAGCCCCGAGGACGCGGCCCGCCGTGATGCCGAGGGCCAGGCATATTTCGACAAGGTGATGGCGGAGGACTCCCGCATCGAACCGCGCGACTGGATGCCGCCGGCCTACCGCAAGACGTTGCTGCGCCAGATCTCCCAGCACGCGCACTCGGAAATCATCGGCATGCAGCCGGAGGCCAACTGGATCTCCCGCGCCCCGAGCCTCAAGCGCAAGGCCATCCTGATGGCCAAGGTCCAGGACGAGGCGGGCCACGGCCTGTACCTCTACTCCGCGGCCGAGACCCTCGGCCAGCCGCGTGACGCGATGATGCAGGACCTGATGTCCGGCAAGGCCAAGTACTCCTCCATCTTCAACTACCCCGCCCGGACCTGGGCGGACATGGGGGCCATCGGCTGGATGGTCGACGGCGCCGCCATCGCCAACCAGGTCCCGCTCTGCCGCGCCTCCTTCGGCCCCTACGGCCGGGCCATGGTCCGCGTCTGCAAGGAAGAATCCTTCCACCAGCGCCAGGGCTTCGAGATCCTGCTGGAACTCTCCCACGGCACCCCGGAGCAGAAGCAGATGGCCCAGGACGCCGTGAACCGCTGGTACGCACCGGCCCTGATGATGTTCGGCCCGCCGGACGACGATTCCCCCAACTCCAAGCAGTCCATGGCCTGGAACATCAAGCGCTTCAGCAACGACGAACTCCGCAACCGCTTCGTCGGCATGATGATGGAACAGGTCAAGGTCCTGGGCCTGACGCTGCCGGACAAGGACATCCGCTTCAACGAGGAAACCAAGAAGTGGGAGCACGGCCCGCTCGACTGGGACGAATTCCACGAGGTCATCGCCGGGCGCGGCCAGTGCAACGCCCAGCGCCTGGAACGGCGCCGCGAAGCCCACCAGAACGGCGCCTGGGTGCGCGAAGCCGCTGCCGCCTACGCGGAAAAGCAGGCCCGGAAGCAAGCAGAGAAGGAAACCGCAGCATGACAACCCCCGAACCGCACGCAGGCAACGTCTGGCCCATCTGGGAAGTCTTCGTCCGCTCCAGCCGCGGCCTCTCGCACGTCCACGCCGGTTCCCTGCACGCGCCGGACGCCGCCATGGCGCTGCGCAACGCCCGCGACCTCTACACCCGCCGCAACGAGGGTGTTTCCATCTGGGTGGTCCCGGCCGACGCCATCGCCTCGTCCGACCCCGACGCCAAGGGCGCCTTCTTCGAGTCGCCGCAGGGCAAGGACTACCGGCACGCGACCTACTACACCAAGAGCGAGGGCGTGAAGCACCTGTGAGCACCCCGGAAACCACCACGGACACTGCCGCGCCCGCGGAAGAAGCAGCCGGCCACGGCGACCTCACCGTCGGCGTCCAGGGAGCCAGCGGCACCGGCGAGGCCACGGCCAGCGCCACCCGCATCACTCCCGGCAACGCCCTCCGCCCGGAGGACATCGCCTTGGCCGTCAGCCGGGGCACCGCCAAGCCCAGCGAGGACGCCGCGGAGTTCGCGCTCCGCCTCGGCGACGACGCCCTGATCCTGGCCCAGCGCCTGGGGCACTGGATCTCCCGTGCCCCCGAGCTGGAGGAGGACATCGCCCTGGGCAACATCGCCCTCGACCAGCTGGGGCACGCACGCTCCTTCCTGAGCTACGCGGGCGGCCTGGACGGGCGCAGCGAGGATGACCTGGCCTACTTCCGCCGCGAGCACGAGTTCCGTTCGGTGTCCCTGTTCGAACAGCCCAACGGCGACTTCGCCGTCACCATCGCCCGGCAGTTCGTCGTGAGCTACTACCAGTTCGAGCTGTACCGCCGGCTGGCCGACTCCACCGACGCCACCCTGGCCGGGATCGCGGCCAAGGCCGTCAAGGAAGTCGACTACCACCGCGACCACAGCGCCCAGTGGGTGCTGCGCCTGGCGCACGGCACGGACGAATCCCGCGCCAAGATGATCCACGGTTTCCAGGTCATCTGGCCCTACGTCGAGGAGTTGTTCCGCGACGACGAACTGACCGGTCGGCTCAGCGCCGCCGGCATCGCCGTGCAGCCCTCCAGCCTGCGGGCCGACTTCGATCGGCTGACCGGCGAGGTCCTGGCCGAGGCCGAGCTCGAGGTCCCGCAGGTCCAGCCCGCCCCCGGCGGCGGACGCCGCGGACTGCACTCCGAACACCTGGGCTACGTGCTCGCGGAAATGCAGGTCCTGGCCCGCGAGTTCCCCGGGGCGAGCTGGTAGCCATGCACGACATGTACGTCACCAACCCCACGGCTGCCTCCCCGGCGTCCGCGGGGAAGACGGCGGGGCAGAAGACGGCGGACCAGAAGGCCTGGGAGCTCGCTGCCACGGTCTGCGACCCGGAAATCCCGGTCCTCACCATCGAGGACCTGGGCATCCTGCGCGACGTGCGGCTGTACGACGACGGCGGGATGGTGCCCGCCGTCCAGGTCACCATCACGCCCACCTATTCGGGCTGCCCCGCAATGGATGCCATCCGCGAGGACCTCACGGCCGTCTTCCGCGGCGCGGGCTACCCCAGCGTCAACGTCGAACTGGTGCTGTCCCCGGCCTGGACCACGGACTGGATGAGCGAGGCCGGCAAAGCCAAGCTCCAGCAGTACGGGATCGCGCCGCCCTCGGGCCGCTCGGCCGCCGGGGGGCACTCCGGTCCGGTCCGGCTCTCCCTTGCCGTCAAATGTCCGCAGTGTTCGTCGTTGAACACCAAGGAACTCACCCGCTTCGGTTCCACGTCCTGCAAAGCGCTCTACGTCTGCCAGGACTGCAAGGAACCGTTCGACTACTTCAAAGTTTTGTAAGGAACAGGTGCCCCCATGACTGTTGTCCGCCAGACTGCCGCCGAAGAGGCCGCGGCGACCGGCCGCCGTCGTGCGTCCTTCCACGCACTGACCGTCGCCGAGGTCCGCCGGCTGACCGACGACGCGATCGAAGTCACCTTCGGCGTCCCGCCGGAGCTGGCCGGCCAGTTCGACTACCTCCCCGGCCAGTACGTCGCGCTCCGGACCACCCTGCCGGACGCCGACGGCGAGCCCCGCGAGGTGCGCCGCAGCTACTCCATCTGCGCGGAGCCGCGCAGCTTCGAGGACGGCAGCAGCGAAATCCGGGTCGCGATCAAGAAGGACCTCGGCGGGCTGTTCTCCACCTGGGCCAATGCCGAACTCAAGGCCGGCGACGTGCTCGACGTCATGAGCCCCATGGGCGCCTTCGTCTCCAAGCACGGCCGTGACGGGTCATCCGTGGAACAGAACGTTATGACCTCCATGAACAACCCCGAGCAGCTCGCGGGCCAGGCCGGCAACTTCGTGGCCATCGCCGCCGGGTCCGGGATCACCCCGGTGATCGCGATCGCCCGCACCCTGCTGGCCGCCCACCCGGAAACCCGGTTCGACCTGATCTACGCCAACAAGGCCGCCATGGACGTGATGTTCCTCGAGGAGCTGGCGGACCTCAAGGACAAGTACCCGTCGCGGCTGGCCCTGCACCATGTGCTCTCCCGCGAACAGCGCATCGCCCCGCTGCTCAGCGGCCGGATCGACGCCGAGAAGCTGCAGTCGCTGCTGGGCACCGCCATCCACAGCGACGACGTCGACGAATGGTTCCTTTGCGGGCCCTTCGAACTGGTCCAGCTCTGCCGGGACACCCTCGCGGCCCGCGGCGTGGAGCCCGAGCACGTCCGCTTCGAGCTGTTCACCTCGGGCAAGCCCGACCGCCCCGAAGGCAACATCGGCCGCCCGGTCGTCGCGGACGAATCCCAGGCGACGTACAAGATCACCTTCAAGCTCGACGGCCTGCAGGGCGAGGTCGCCAGCCCGACGCATGCCCGCGAATCCATCCTCAACGCGGCCCTGCGGGTGCGCCCGGACGTTCCGTTCGCCTGCGCCGGTGGCGTCTGCGGAACCTGCCGCGCCAAGGTGGTCGCCGGTTCCGTCACGATGGACGAGAACTACGCACTGGAACAGGACGAACTCGACAAGGGCTACGTCCTGACCTGCCAGTCGCACCCCACGACGGCGGAAGTCGCCGTCGACTTCGACGTCTAAAATCCCGCCGATCCCAAGGAACCGCATGATTTCGCTGACCATCGCCGACGGCATTGCCGAGGTTGTCCTCAACGCCCCGGAGAAGCTCAACTCCCTGGACGAGCAGGCGCTGAAAGACCTGGACCAGGCGTACGACGACGCCGCTGCCGCCGCTGCGCGCGGTGAGGTGCGGGCGCTGCTGTTGCGCGGCGAGGGCCGCGCCTTCTGCGCCGGCCGGGACATCGCCGGGGTCACCCCGGAAAGCGACGACGCCCAGGCCTACCTGGGCGGCCTGGTCCAGCCGCTGCTGCGGAAGATGAGCGCCTTCCCGGCGCCGACGTTCGCCGCGGCGCAGGGCGCCTGCCTGGGCGTGGGCCTGGGCCTGCTGCTGGCGACCGACGTGGTCTACGTGGCCGAGAACGCGAAGTTCGGCTCGCCCTTCGCCAAGCTGGGGGCCACCCTGGACTCGGGCGGACACTGGTACTTCACCGAACGGCTGGGCATGCACCGCACCCTGGACCTGATCTACACAGCGGAACTGATGAGCGGCACCGAGGCCGTCGCGCAGGGGCTGTTCAGCCGTGCCATGCCGGCCGATGACCTCCTGGCCGCCACCCGCGGCATTGTCGCCAAGGTGGCCACCGGCGCGACCGGTGCCTTCAACGCCAGCAAGGAACTGGTGGCGCACATCCGCGACCAGCGGCTGGGGCTCTGGGAGTCCATGGAGGAGGAAAACGCCGAGCAGGCCCGCCTCTGCAAGTCCGAGGACTACGCGGAGGGATTCCGCGCGTTCCAGGAAAAGCGCACGCCGGTTTTCCGCGGCTAGGCGTCCTGGGCCGGGGCATCGAAGAGGGTGCTCCGGCCCATTCTCATTTGCGTGACCGGATTGTAAGGTTCGCTTATGACATTGGGGAAATCTGTTACGAAAGCCGTCATACCTGCTGCCGGGCTGGGCACTCGCTTCCTGCCCGCGACGAAGGCTATGCCGAAGGAGATGCTGCCCGTCGTGGACCGGCCGGCCATCCAATACGTTGTCGAGGAGGCCGTCAGGGCGGGCCTGGATGACATTTTGATGATCACCGGGCGCGGCAAGCGCGCCCTGGAAGACCACTTCGACCGGGAACCCGGGCTGGAGCGGACGCTTGAGCTCAAGGGGGACCGGGACCGTCTGGCCATGGTCCGTGAGGCCTCCGAACTCGGTCCGCTCCACTACGTGCGCCAGGGCGAGCCCAGGGGGCTGGGGCACGCGGTGCTGCGAGCCAGCCAGCACGTGGGCGACGAACCGTTCGCCGTGCTGCTGGGCGATGACCTGATCGATGAGGCCGAGGACCTGCTGACCACCATGATGGAGGTGCAGCAGAAAACCGGCGGTTCCGTCATTGCCCTGATTGAGGTCGATCCCGCCCAGATCAGCGCCTACGGCTGCGCGGACATCACGGCCATCGAGGGGGAGGCCTACGTCCGGGTGAACAGCCTGGTGGAGAAGCCGGCCGCCGGCGAGGCGCCGTCGAACCTGGCCGTGATCGGCCGGTACGTGCTGCACCCGTCCGTGTTCGACGTGCTGGAGGACACCCCGCCGGGCCGCGGCGGCGAAATCCAGCTGACCGACGCGCTGCAGACCCTGGCCGCGGGTGAGGGCGAGGGTTCCGGCGTCTACGGCGTGGTCTTCAAGGGCCGGCGTTACGACACCGGAGACAAGCTCAGCTACCTGAAGGCCGTCATCACCATCGCCTCGGAGCGGGTGGAGTTCGGCGAAGAGCTCAAGATCTGGCTCAAGGGTTTCCTCAACTAGCCCCTGCGCGAACGTACACTTGGCGCCCTCCAGGAAGCGCGAACGTACACTTGGCGCCCCTGGACGCCGCCCGGGAGGGGCCTGAAGTGTACGTTCGCGCTGGGGGAGGGGCCTGAAGTGTACGTTCGCGCGGGGGGGGAGGGCTAGCGGGTGTCGAGGTCCTCGAACACCAGGAACGTCTGGGTATCCAGGACCCCCGGCATGGACTGGAGCTGGTCGAAGATCACCCGGCGCAGATCCACGTTGTCCACCGCGCGGACCAGCAGGATGACGTCGAAGTCACCGCCCACCAGCGCGATGTGGTGCACCTCGGGAATGGCCCGGAGCAGCTCGCGCAGTTCGCGCCAGGAATGCTGGCGGACCTTGAGCGTCACGTACGCGGAGGACTTGAGGCCGGCCTTGATCGGATCGACCAGGGCGGTGAACTTGGTGAGGACGCCTTCCCCGGTCAGCCGCGCGATGCGGGTGTAGGCGTGAGCGCGAGAGATGTGAACGTTCTCGGCCACCTGGGTCACCGACATCCGCCCGTCCCGGGTCAGCTCCGCAATGATGTTGCGGTCCACGTCATCCAGGGGCACCGTCTGGTCCGATCCGGTCTCAGCCATTTGTCTACAACCCCCTCCGGTAATCCAGCTCACATTTACGATTCGTCTTTCAGAATACGGCAAACATCGTGACTTCTCCACGGTTTTCGGTTGAGCTGGATACGAAACAGCGCCCGGGACCATACTTGGGATGAATAGTGGCTACAGAAGGACGGACCAATGACGATCTCCGCAGACCACACTGCGCAGCAGCCCGGACCGGCGGCTGCCGGCGCGGCGGGCACCGAGGGGGCAGCCGACGCCGCCAGCGAGGCTGTGCGCAAGTTCGGCATCACCGTCGAGGACTACATGCTGCCCGCCCGGCACCCGATCCAGATCGTCGGCCCGGACGGAGCGCTGAACCCGGACACCGAGCAGGGCGCCCAGCCCGGTCACGAATACGGCCTGCCCGGCGATGCCGAACTGCTGGCCGCCTATGAGCAGCTCGTCGTCGGCCGCCGGGTCAACGACCAGAACTCGGCGCTGGTCCGGCAGGGCCGGATGGCCGTCTACCCCTCCAGCCACGGCCAGGAGGCCTGCCAGGTCGCGGCCGCGCTCTGCCTGTCCGACGGCGACTGGATGTTCCCCACCTACCGCGACTCCGTGGCCGTGATGGCCCGCGGTGTCGACCCGGTCCAGGCCATGACGCTGTTCCGCGGCGACTGGCACGGCGGCTACGACCCGTCCGAACACAAGGTCGGCATCCAGTGCACTCCGCTGACCACCCAGCTGCTGCACGCCGTCGGCGTCGCCCACGCCGCCAAGCTCCGCGGCGAGGACACCGTCGTGCTGGCCATGTGCGGTGACGGCGCCACCAGCGAAGGGGACTTCCACGAGGCGCTCAACTTCGCCGCCGTCTTCCACCTCCCGGTGATCTTCTTCGTACAGAACAACCAGTACGCCATCTCCGTGCCGCTGGCCCACCAGTCGGTCGCGCCCTCGCTCGCCCACAAGGCCGTCGGCTACGGCATGGCCGGGGAACGCGTGGACGGCAACGACATCGTCGCGCTCCTCGCCGTGCTGGGACGGGCGGTGAAGCTGGCCCGCTCCGGCTCCGGCCCGCTGCTGGTCGAGGCGCACACCTACCGCATGCAGGCCCACACCAACGCGGACGACGCGACCCGCTACCGCCAGGACAGCGAGGTGGCCGAGTGGGTGGCCAAGGATCCGCTCACCCGGATGAAGGCGTACCTGACCGACCGCGGGCTGCTCGACGACGACGGCACCTCCCGGATCACGGCGAAGGCCGAGGCCGTGGCGGCCCAGCTGCGCGAGGGCCTGGGCGAGGACGTCCCGGTCGACCCGCAGGACCTCTTCAAGTACGTCTTCGCCGCCCCCACCCCGCAGCTGAAGGAACAGGCCGCCCTGCTCGCCGACGAGCTGGCCCGCGACGCTGCCGCCACCACTTCCGAGGAGCCAACCCGATGAGCCCCACCGTCACCACCTCCTCCGAAGCCAACGGCAACGTCAGCGCCGCCACGGCCCGGGCCGCCGCCAAGGCCGCGGTCGACGCCGCGGCAACCGGGCCGCAGCCCGTCACCCTCGCGAAGGCGCTGAACACCGCCATGGCGGACGCCATGCACGCGGACGACTCCGTCCTGGTCTTCGGCGAGGATGTCGGCATGCTGGGCGGCGTCTTCCGCATCACCGACGGCCTCACCAAGACCTCCGGACCCAGCCGCTGCTTCGATACCCCGCTGGCCGAGTCCGGGATCGTGGGCATGGCCGTGGGCATGGCCATGAACGGCATGCGCCCGGTCATCGAGATGCAGTTCGACGCGTTCGCCTACCCGGCGTTCGAGCAGATCTTCAGCCACGTCGCCAAGATGCACAACCGCACCAAGGGGGCGGTCAAGCTCCCCATGGTTGTCCGCGTCCCCTACGCCGGCGGCATCGGAGGCGTGGAGCACCACTGCGACTCCTCCGAGGCCTACTACGCCCACACGGCCGGTCTCAAGGTCTTCACCCCGGCCACCGTCGCCGACGGCTACCGGATGCTCCGCGAGGCCATCGACTCCGACGACCCGGTGGTCTTCATGGAGCCCAAGAAGCTGTACTGGTCCAAGGACCTGGTGGACCTGGGCGCGCTGCGGGACGAACACGCCGCCAACGCCGCACGCGGCACCTCCTCTGAGGGCCGCGCCGCCGTCGCCCGGGCCGGCACCGACGCCACGCTGATTGCCTACGGGCCGTCCGTGCCGACGGCGCTCGCGGCCGCCGCCGCGGCGGCCGAGGAGGGACGCTCCCTCGAAGTGGTCGACGTCCGCTCGATCGTGCCGTTCGACGACGAAACGGTCTGCGCTTCGGTGCGCAAGACCGGCCGCGCCGTCGTCATCGCCGAAGCCCACGGCTTCGCCTCCGTCGCCTCGGAGATCGTCGCCCGGATCCAGGAACGCTGCTTCCACCACCTCGCGGCCCCGATCCGCCGCGTGACCGGCTTCGACGTGCCGTACCCGGCGCCCAAACTCGAGCACTACTACCTGCCCGGCGTGGACCGCATCCTCGACGCCGTAGACGACCTCCAGTGGGAAGACTGACCATGAGCGAACCGAAAGTATTCCTCCTGCCGGACCTCGGCGAGGGACTGACCGAAGCCGAACTCATCAACTGGCTCGTGGCCGTGGGCGACGAAATCCGCGTCGACCAGCCGATCGCCGAGGTGGAGACCGCCAAGTCCATGGTCGAGGTCCCCTCCCCGTACGCAGGCACCGTCGCCGTGCTGCACGGCGAGCCGGGCCAGACGCTCGACGTCGGAAAGCCGCTGATTTCCGTGACTCCGGTTGGGAGCGCTGCTGGAGCGGCGGGCGCCGCCACAGGCAATGCCGCCCCCGCCCCTTCGCCGGACAGCATCCGTCCTGCGGACGATGCTGCCGGCTCCGACAGGCCCGATGCCACTCCCGGGGCGGCATTGCCTGCGTCGGCGGGGTCTGCTTCTGACTCGCCTTCCGCTGTTGCCGACTCACCGGCCGCTGCCGCCGCCGAATCACCGGCCGCTGCTGCCGCCGAGGCGTACCGCGAGGAGGAGAAGGCCGGGTCCGGGAATGTGCTGATCGGGTACGGCACTCCGGGCGGGCATGGGGTTGCCCGGCGGACTCGGGCTCCGAAGCGGGCTGTACCGGCCGCGGCGGGCGCCCGGTTGTCGGAGGCTGAGAAGGCCGCCGATGACCTCGTGCTGATGCGGACCCGGGTGCCGGGGAAGCTCGGGGCCGTGATCTCGCCGCTGGTGCGGCGGATGGCCAGGGACCATGGAGTTGATTTGGGGGAACTCCAGGGGTCCGGGACGAGCGGGCTGATCATGCGCCGCGACGTTGAGGCCGCGATCAAGCCTGCTGCGGCGGGTGAGCGCCAGGCCGCGCCGTCTGACGAAGCACCGGTGGCGGCAAGCGCCGCCGCCGGCGACACCGACGCCCGGACCGGGCTCGGGATTGCCGGGCGCACCCCGGTCCGCGGCGTGCGCAAGGCCGTCGCGGCGAACATGAGCCGCAGCCGGTCCGAGATTCCCGAAGCGACCGTCTGGGTCGACGTGGACGCCACGGCGCTGGTGGAGCTCCGGGCCGCGCTGCAGAAGACGGACCCGGCCACCCCGGGGCTGCTGGCCTTCATTGCCCGGTTCGTCACCGCGGGGCTGAAGAAGTTCCCGGAGCTCAACACCCGGATCGTCACCACCGAGGACGCTGCCGGCGGAACCAGCCAGGAAATCGTCGCGTTCGACGGCGTCAACCTCGGCTTCGCGGCGCAGACCGACCGGGGCCTGATGGTCCCCTCGGTGCGCAACGCCGACAAGCTCAGCGCCCGGGAACTGGACGCCGAGATCCGGCGGCTCACCGCCGTCGTCCGCGACGGCAAGGCCACTCCCGCGGAGCTGGGCAGCGGGACCTTCACGCTGAACAACTACGGCGTCTTCGGCGTGGACGGCTCCGCCGCGATCATCAACCACCCCGAGGTGGGCATCCTCGGCGTCGGCCGGATCATCGACAAGCCGTGGGTGGTCAACGGGGAGCTCGCAGTCCGCAGGGTCACCGAGCTCACGCTCACCTTCGACCACCGCGTCTGCGACGGCGGCACCGCCGGCGGTTTCCTGCGCTACATCGCCGATGCGATCGAGAACCCGGGGTCCGTGCTGGCCGATCTCTAAGCCTCGCCGGGTATCATCGAGGCCAGAACATCGCACCAACCACGCCGGCGGCAGGCCGGACTACGGAGATTTCATGTCACGATGGCTCGAGGTCGGCCAGGACAACTACGTGCTGACGACGCAAGGATCCCTGCTCAACACCGGACTGGTAGTGGGCGCCGAACGCGCCATGGTGATCGACACCGGAAGCGGTCCCCGGCAGGGCCGCGAGATCCTCGCCGCGGTGCGGGAAAAGACCGAGCTGCCCCTGGTGGTGGTCAACACCCACGCCCACTACGACCACTTCTTCGGCAACGCCGTCTTCGCCGACGACGGCGTCACCGAGTTCTGGGGGCACGAAAACTGCGCCGCCGAAATCGAAGAGAACGGCGACGCCCAGCGGCCCGCCGTGGCTGCCGCGGAGCCGGAGATGGCCGCGGGGGAGGGCGAGTGCGTGGAACTCGTGGTCCCCAACGCGATCGTGAAGGACCAGCCGGTGCTGGTGGATCTGGGCGGCCGGAACGTGACGCTGTTCTACCTGGGCCGCGGCCACACCGACGGTGACCTGCTGGTGGGGACCGGCACCACCCTGTTCGCCGGAGACCTGGTGGAACAGGGATCACACCCGTCCTTCGAGGATTCCTTCCCGGAGGAATGGGCCGACGCCCTGCGCCACATCTCCGCCCTGCGGCACCGCTACGAATTCCTGGTCCCGGGCCACGGCGAACCGTGCAGCGACCAGTTCGTCAAAACCATGGCCAACACCATGAGCACGGCCGTGCGGCAGGCCACCCAGGCCACCCGGGAGACGCCCAACGACGCCACCAAGGCGGTCCCGATCCTGCCCTACGGCCCGGAACAGTCGCGGTGGTTCATCAAGCGCCTGATGGAGACGCGCGCCCACCACTAAGCCGGACCGCCGACGGCGGACCCCGGACGCGGGCGGCACGGAAAGCGGCCGGGAATCCGACGGCGGACGGCGCCCAGGCGGCCGTGCTGGAAGTGGCCAAAGATAAGGCTGCTCCTTACTGCGCCTAGACTTGCTTCTGGAAAGAAGTTTCAACAAGCGCCGCAGCGTGCTCCGCTGTGAGTCCTGGGGGGAAACCAGACAATGCCCGAATCGGTGGAAGACAACTCAGCTGCCACTGCTGAAAACTCAGGACAGCCTGAACTCCGCCGCCGCCGCGACCTGCGTCGCGCCGACGGCGGAAACGCGGCTGCCCGGACAGGAACCATGCCGGTCGTCAACCCCCGCAGCATTTCCGCGGAAACCCCCGCCCGTCCCGCCCCGACCCGCAGCAGCTCCTGGGCCCAGGCCGCCGAGGCGGCGGACGAACGCCTCGCCACCGGCGCCACCCCGGTGATCAGCCGGATCCCGGCGCCGCAGCAACCGGCCGCACCGCCGGCGTCGGCCGCCGCGCCGGTGACGCCCGCGACGCCGGAGAGCCCGGTCCGCGACGAAGAGCAGGCGCCCGCTCCGGCGGCACCCGTCCGGGACGAGCCGGAACAAGGATCCGCCGCGGACCCCGCCGCAGCCTCCGTGCCCCCGCAGCCCACCCGCGCCACCCGCTCCGCGAGCCGCGCGGCCGCACTGGCCGAGGCGCCGATGCCGGACTTCATCAGCTCCCCGGGCCTCTTCGTCCGCGAACAGAAACCGCGCCCGGTCGGCGGCCTGCGCGGCGCCCTCTACAAGCTGACCGGCGGCAGCCTGAACCTGGGCCCGAGCGCCCGGCAACGCGAGGAAGACGAACTCGCCCGCCGCATCTCCCGCCAGCTGCAGGGCAGCTACAACACCGCCGTGCTCAGCCTCAAGGGCGGCATCGGCAAGACGTCCACGACGGTCGGCGTCGGCCTGACCCTGGCCGAGTACCGCGGCGACCCGCCGTGCGCCATCGACGCCAACCCGGACTCCGGTGACCTGGTCGAGCGGGCCCTCGGCGAAGGCATCTACCAGCAGCAGGCGCCCCGGACCATCAGCGACCTGCTGAAGAACGTTGAGTCCATCGATTCACTCACGGCCCTGGCCCGCTACATGCACCACGCCGGCAGGCTGCACCTGATCGCCGGCGAGCAGGACCCGGAAGTCTCCGATTCGCTCACCGCGGAGGAATACCTGCGCATCCGCAAGCTGATCGCCGGGTACTACTCCGTGGCGCTGACGGACTGCGGCACCGGCGTCACCCACAACGCCATGAGCGGCATCCTGCAGTCCGCCGACAACCTGATCATCGCCGCGGGCTACGCCGTCAGCGGCGCGAAGCGGGCCCGGAGCACCCTGCACTGGCTTGCCAGCCACGGGTACGAGGACCTGGCGCGGAACGCCGTCGTCGTCATCACCGATAAAGACGAGGTCTCCTCGCGGGTGGACAAGGACGCCATCGAGGACCACCTGGCCGGCATTTGCCGCCAGCTGATCGCGGTGCCGCATGACCGCGGCGTGGCCGACGGCGACCTGGTCACCCTGGACGCGCTCCGGCCCGAGACCCGCCGCGCGTACCGGGAGATCGCCGCCGCAATCGTCGACGGGTACGTTTAGCCGCTACATTTAGGCCATGAGCAAGTACGCCGGGAACGACGCCGCAGTCCAGTTGCAGGACCTGATCGTCGGCGCCGACAACGTTGAGGATTTCCTGGACCGTCTCGCGGAATTCGCCGCGTCGACCCTGAGCCACTCCGCAGGCACCGCAATCGAGTGCGGCGTGACGCTCCGGCGCCGGAAACGGAACATGACCGTGGCCGGCAGCAGCGGGAACGCCGTCATGCTTGACCGGATCGAGCAGAGCCTGGGCGACGGGCCGTGCATCGAGGCGCTGCGGACCAAGGGCATCGTGCTGCTCGCCGACGTGGACACGGACCCGCGCTGGCCCGAGTACCAAAAGCAACTTGCCGCCCACGGCTGCCGCAGCACCTTGGGTGTTCCCCTGGAAATCGACGCCGATTCCACCGCGGCCCTGAACTTTTTCGCGGACTCCACCGGCGTTTTCACCGCGGGTATCGTCGCCGAGGCGTCCGGCTTCGCGGACCTCGCTGGCCGGGCGCTGCGCCTGGCGGTCCGGATCGGCACCGCGCAGACCCGGGCGGAAGACCTGCAGGCGGCCATGGAACACCGCACGTCGATTGACCTGGCCTGCGGCGTGGTGATGGCGCAGAACCGCTGCTCGCAGGAAGAGGCGATGGCCATCCTCACCCGGGTCTCCAGCAACCGCAACCAGAAACTGCGCGCCGTCGCGGCGGATGTGCTCAAGAACGTCACCGGTGAGGAAATCCACACCCACTTCGATGGCTGACCCGGCGGGCGGCGGGCCGCCGCGGGCCTAGGATGAAGGCGATGACCAGCACCGACACCGCCCCGTTCAGCCTCCGCAGCATTGCCGTCCCCGCTTTCGGCCCGGCGCTGCTGTTCAGCATCGGGGAAGGCGCGATCCTCCCCGTAGTAGCACTCTCCGCCCGGGACCTCGGTGCCAGCGTTGCCGTGGCGGCGCTGATCGTGACCCTGATCGGGCTCGGCTCCTGGTTCTTCAACCTGCCGGCGTCCCTCCTGACCCTGAAATTCGGCGAGCGCTGGGCGATCGTCGGCGCGGCGGCGGCCAGCGCCGTCGCCCTCGCCGCCGCCGCTTTGGCTCCGCTCGTGCCGCAGGGACTCTGGCTGCTGGCCGCGGCGATGGTGGTGGTCGGCATGGCGGCGAGCGTCTTCAGCCTGGCCCGGCAGAAGTACCTCACCGAGGCCGTGCCGGTCATTCTGCGCGCCCGGGCCCTGTCGACCCTGGGCGGGGTCAACCGTATCGGCATCTTTATCGGGCCGTTTGTGGGCGCGGCGGCCATGCAGTTCGGCGGTATCACCGCCGCCTACTGGGTCGGTGTGGTGGCGATGGCGGCCGCAGCGGGCCTGTCCCTGACCATTCCCGACCTTGTCGCCCCCGCCGCCACCGACGGATCCCCGACGGCGCCGCCCACGCTGCGCAGCGTCGCAGCCTCGCACGCCGGGGTGTTCCTCAGCGTCGGCCTCGGGGTCCTGCTGCTCAGCGCGCTGCGGGCGTCCCGGCAGGTCGTCATCCCGCTGTGGGCGGACCACCTGGGCCTGGACGCCACCCACGCGTCGCTGATCTACGGCATCTCCGGTGCCATCGACATGCTCGTCTTCTACCCGGCCGGGAAGCTCATGGACCGCAAGGGCCGGCAGTGGGTTGCGGTCCCGTCAACCCTCATCATGGGCGTCGCGATGCTGCTGATACCGCTCAGCGCCGGGTTCGTCGGGCTGTTGCTGGCATCGCTCCTGATCGGGTTCGGCAACGGCATCAGTTCGGGCCTGAACATGACGCTGGGCGCCGACTTCTCCCCGGACCGCGGGCGCGGCCAGTTCCTGGGCATCTGGCGGTTCATGGCCGACGCCGGCGCCACCGGCGGCCCGGTGCTGCTCTCCGGCATCACGGCCCTGGTGTCCCTCGGGGCCGGGGTGGCCGCCACGGGCGTGCTCGGCTTCGCCGCCGCGGCCGTCTTTGCCATCACCATTCCCCGGCTCAGGCACCGGCGCAACTACTGAACCGCGCGCACTACTGAACCGCACGCACCCTCCCCGGTGCCGGCGACCGCTGCGCCACCCGCGCGGCCACATGGGCGGCATCCCGGCCGACGCCGCCCACCAGGCCGGAGGTCAGGGCGTACTGGAAGGGCAGGCCGACGAAGTACAGGCCCGGCTGGCCCGGGACGGCACCGCGGTCCGTCTCCGGCCAGCCGGACGCGCCAACGGTCAGGCCGTGGACCCACCCGAAGTCCGGCCGGTAACCGGTGGCCCAGATGACGGACCGCACCGCGGCGGTGTCACCGCCGTCGAACACGGGCTGACCGTCCCGGGTGCCGGAGAAACGCGGCACAGGCACCACCCCCGCCCGGGACAGGTCCTTCGGTGAAATCCTGATCAGGGGTGCCCCACGCTGGTGGAAGGCTGCCGCAACCCTGCGTCCCGGCGGCGTGCGCAGCGTCAACACCGAATGAATGAACCGCCAGTACGCCTCTCCGGCGTGGCGCAGGAGAAGGTCCGGCACATGCGGGGTGGGGCGGCCGGAAAGCAGCACCCGGTGGCCGGCCGAGAGCTCAAGGGCAATTTCAGCCCCCGACGTACCGGCGCCCACCACCAGGACATCACCGGCAGGGACGTCGGCCGGGCCGCGGTACTCGGAGCTGTGGAGTTGCCGGATGGCCGGGTCCAGCCCCGCAGAGGCGGCCGGTACCCGGGGGAGGGGGTTCGACCCGGTCGCGACGATGACGCTGCGCGTCCAGATGCTGCCCTGGGCGGTGTCGACCGTAAAGCCAGTGCCGGCCGGGGAGACGCCGCCGACCCGCACCCCGGTCCGTACCGGCAGCTCGAAACGGACCGCATAGCGTTCCAGATAGTCAGCGAACTCGTCCCTGCCCGGGTAGGTGTTCCGTGCCGCCGGAAAGGGCAGGCCCGGCAGGCCGTCGTGCTGGGCGGGGGTAAACAGCCGCAGGGAGTCCCCGCGGCTGCGCCAGGCCGCCCCCGGCCGCGGACCCTCCTCCAGGATCTGGAACCGCAGCTTCTCCCGGGCCAGGTGGTATCCCGTGGCCAGGCCCGCCTGGCCGGCTCCAATCACCACGGCATCAAACGGGCCGCTGTCCTTGGTGGTCTCCGCATTCATGGCCGCCGCCTCCTCGCTGGGGCACCCTTTCGCTTAGTCACTAGAATACCGTTCTAGTGACTAGAGCGATAGTCTAATTTCATGCAGAAAGTGACACGGCGGGCCATCCAGGCGGCCGGCACGCGGGACGTCATCGTGGACACGGCCGGCCGCCTGTTTGCGGCCGACGGGTACGTCCAGACCACGATGGACGCCATTGCCGCCGCGAGCGGGGTCACCGTCCAGACGGTCTACAACTCGGTGGGCAACAAGGCGGCGCTGCTCTCCGCCGTGCTGGACAGGGCAGCCGCCGGGCCGGGGAGGCAGGCCGGCGTGCTTGACCTGATGCGGGAAAGGACGCGGCAGGCCGCCGACCTGCCGGCCCTGGTGGCCGTGCTGGCGGACTGGTTCGTGGAGGTCCATCCGCGGACCGCCGGCATCAACGCCGTCATCGCCCGGGCCGCGGCGCTGGACGAGGCCGCTGCGCGGCTGGAAAGGGACCGTGGGCAGCAGCGGCTCCGCCGCTATGGGGAGGCCGCCGCGGCAGCCCGGGAGCGCGGGGGCCTGCGGTCGGGCATGTCCGACGCCGAAGCTGCCGCGGCCATCTGGTCGCTGGGGCATCCGCAGGTGTACCGGGCCATGGTGCACGACGCCGGCTGGCCGGTCCCTGCCTACCGGGAGTGGGTCGCCAGGGCGCTGGCGGCGGCGCTCGCCTAGGTAGCGTCCGCCTAGGCCGGCCGTTGTTTCGGCCGGCGTCCTGCTACGCCGCCGTCCGCCGGGCGGCCAGGCCAAACAACCAGACCCCGGCGACGGTGGCGAGGTAGCCGGTGATCACGATGAGGGAGGTGCCGGCCCAGAAGTAATTGGTCGTGCTGCCCTCCTGGCCCGGCCCCGGGGCGATCCTCAACAGCGAGTAGACCGCGACGGCGGCGGAGGCCAGTCCCGCCAGCACCGGAACGGCCACCCACAGCCGGGCCGACGCCCAGTGGGTGTTGTACCCGTCCCAGGCGTTCCAGCGCCGCCCGGTGCGCATGACCAGCCAGCCCGCGGGAATGGTAAACGCCCCCACCACCAGGAAGGCGGCCACGACGTCGGCGGGCCGGTGCCACTGGTTGATCAGGGTGGAAACGCCGGTGGCGACGGCGAAGGTGCCGCCCAGGAACCCCGCCAGCGGCCGCCAGCGCGGCGAGACCATCAGGAAAACGGCCGCGGCAGCGGACGCCGCCAGGGTGGTGTGTCCGGACGGCAGGGAGTTGAAGTCCAGGGTCTCGATGCCGCGGAACGGACGCTCGGGCGCCAGGGCCTTCAGGAGCTGGGTGGCCACGTTGGCCCCGGCGGCGGCCGCGACGGCGATACCGGCCGCGGCCCAGCGGCGCCGCGCCGCAGTCACGAACACCACCACCACGGAGGCGATCAGCACCGAGAGCGCGGGAAGCCAGTCCAGCAGCCGGTTGCTGGCCTTGCCGGCCGCGCCGTGGATCTCCACCGCTTCGACCAGCGCCGATTCGTCGATGAATTGCCCGGTGGTGGTGCGCACAAAGAAGTAGTACGTTGCCGCCAGGGCGGCCGCGCAGCCCAGGGTGGCGAGCAGGAACAGGAAACCGGCGGCCCGGCCCGGTCCCTGGGACTCCCTGCCGTCCGCTTCCACGGGTCCGCTGTTGCGCTGGTGCCGAAAATTCATCGCTTAACAGGGTCCCACAGAACCCTGCGCGCTGGCTGGAGGCGGGACGGCCGCGGGTAGAGTACAGCCATGCCTACCAGCGCCGACCGCCCCGCCGCCACCGGCGCCCATCCCGCTCCGCAGCTTCGCCCGGTCGCCGGCCCCGGTTCGACGCCGGGCACCGGGGCCGGGCAGGTCAGCGTGGAGGAGTTGCTGGACACCGCCCGGGTGGTCAGCCTGCCGATGCGGGTGAAGTTCCGCGGCATTACCCGGCGGGAGGCCCTGCTCCTGCCCGGGCCGCGGGGCTGGGCCGAGTTCTGCCCTTTCCCCGAATACGGCGATGCCGAGGCAGCGCGCTGGCTCGCGGCCGCCCTCGAAGCCGGCTGGCAGGGCTTCCCCGAACCCCGGCGGGAGAGCATCCCGGTGAACGCGACCGTCCCGGCGGTACCCGCGGAGCGCGTACCGGAGGTCCTGGCCCGCTTCGGCCGGGTCGACGCCGTCAAGGTCAAGGTCGCCGAGGCCGGCCAGACGCTCGACGATGACGCGGCGCGGGTGGACGCCGTGCGGGCCACGCTGCCGGACGCCGCCATCCGGGTCGACGCGAACGGCGGCTGGGACGTCGACGGCGCCGTCGAGGCTCTGACCCGGCTCGCCGCCGTCGGCCTCGAATACGCCGAACAGCCGGTCCCGGACATCGCCGGCCTCGCCGAGGTGCGCCGGCGGCTCCGGGCCGGCGGTGTTCCGGTGCTGATCGCCGCGGACGAGAGCGTGCGGAAGGAAGAGGACCCGCTCAAGGTCGCCCGCGCCGGTGCGGCGGACCTGGTGGTCGTCAAGGTGGCACCCCTGGGCGGGGTGCGGCGCGCGCTCGAGATCGTGGCGCAGGCCGGACTGCCCGCCGTCGTCAGTTCTGCCTTGGACACCTCGGTCGGGATCCGCGCCGGCCTGGCCCTGGCGGCGGCCCTGCCGGAGCTGCCCTACGCCTGCGGACTCGGCACGGTCTCGCTGCTCGCCGCCGACGTCACCCGGGACCCCCTGGTCCCCGACGACGGCGCCATCCGGCTCCGCGACGTGCGCGCCGATCCGGAGCTGCTGGACGAGTACGCCGCGCCGCCCGAACGCAGGGACTGGTGGCTGGACCGGCTGCGGCGGGTGCACGCCGTCCTGGCACCCTCGGCTGCTCCGTAGCCGCCCTGATGACCGCCGGAACGGTGCTGGCGGAACAACGGACGGGTTCAGCGGAAGGTGAAAGCGTTCATTCCGCAGTCACCTTCTGGACCGCTCCGCGTAGCCCGCCGCTGACAGGCTGGCCGGGACGCATCCCTAAAGTTTTGGAAGGTCCCACCCATGCCTGTCTCCTCCGGACGCAAGTTTTCCCTGCTGCCCATGCTGGGCCACACCAAGGGCAAACGCAGCCCCGTGACCTGTGCCCTCAAGTGCGACAACGCCTGCTCCGGCGAGATCTGCAACAGCAGCTCGAACGACTACTTCCGCGACATCGCCTCCGCCACGATGTCCCGCCGCACGGCGCTGGGCTTCGGCGCGGCCGGTGCGCTCGCCGTCGTCTTCGGCAACGCGGTCACCTCCGCGGAGCCGGCCGCGGCCGGGGGACCCGGGCTGGCCGCCGCAGCGAAGCAGGGCTTTGAGAAGTCCAAACTGCGCTTTACCGCGATCGCGCCGGTCGACGCCGCCGTCGACGCCTTCACCGTGCCGGCCGGCTACAGCTGGCAGCCGATCATCCGCTGGGGTGACCCGCTGTTCAACGACTCGCCGGCGTTCGACGCTGACCGCCAGAGCGCCGCCGCCCAGGCCCGCCAGTTCGGCTACAACAACGACTACACGGACATTTTGCCGCTGGACGCCAAGGGCCGCCGGGCCGTGCTCTTCACCAACCACGAGTACACGAACGAGAGCATCATGCTTCCGGTCGGCTTCGACGCCGCCGAAGCGCGCGCGATCGGCCGCGCCGCCCACGGCCTGACCGTCGTCGAACTCGAACGCCGCAACAAGAACCAGCCGTGGCGCTACGTCCAGGGCGCCGGGCTGAACCGCCGCTTCCTGACCGACACCAGCTACGAACTGACCGGGCCCGCCGCCGGGTCCGCCCTGGTCAGCACCATTGCCGACCCCGCCGGCCGCACCATCAAGGGCACCCTGGGCAACTGCTCCGGCGGCACCACGCCGTGGGGCACCATCCTCTCCGGTGAAGAGAACTTCAACGGCTACTTCGTCACCGCCGGAACGTCCGCCGAGGACAAGCGCTACGGCCTCACCAGCAAGCCCACCGCCCGCCAGTGGGAGCTCGATGACCCCCGCTTCGACACCCGGAACCCCGGCTACGCCAACGAGAGCAACCGCTTCGGCTGGATCGTCGAGGTGGACCCGCAGGATCCGACGTCGACGCCGAAGAAACACTCCGCGATGGGCCGCTTCAAGCACGAAGGCGCCAACGTCATCGTCGCCGCCTCCGGGCACGTCGTGGCCTACATGGGCGACGACGAGAAGTTCGACTACCTGTACAAGTTCGTCTCGAGGGACAAGTACCGTCCCGGCACCTCCGCTGCCGCCCGCCGGCACAACATGACGCTGCTCTCCGAGGGCGACCTCTTCGTGGCCAAGTTCACCGGTGACTCCCCGGCGGCGGAAATCGACGGCTCCGGGAAGCTCCCCGCGGACGGGGCCTTCGACGGCGCCGGCGAATGGCTCCCGCTGGTGGTGGACGGCAAGTCCAAGGTCGCCGGGATGACCGTGGAAGAAGTGCTGGTCTACACCCGGCTGGCGGCGGACAAGGTGGGCCCCACCAAGATGGACCGTTGCGAGGATGTGCAGCCGAGCCTGCACACCGGCAAGGTCTACGTGGCCTGCACCAACAACTCGGACCGCGGCAAGGCCGGAAAGGCAGGCGCCACCGAGGCCAACCCGCGCAGCCTCAACCGCAACGGGCACATCGTGGAAATCGCCGAGCGCGGCGACCAGAGCTCGATGGTGTTCAACTGGAACCTGCTGAT
Source organism: Arthrobacter sp. Hor0625 (assembly GCF_052567525.1). Taxonomy (NCBI): domain Bacteria; kingdom Bacillati; phylum Actinomycetota; class Actinomycetes; order Micrococcales; family Micrococcaceae; genus Arthrobacter; species Arthrobacter sp. Hor0625. The sequence continues at coordinate 1,946,639 of NZ_CP199586.1, forward strand.
GGTCTGCGGCGACCCGGCCAAGAACAGCTCCGCGTACTTTGCCGGCTTCCCCGCCGACCAGGTCTCGCCGATCTCCTGCCCGGACAACCTGGCCTTCGACTCGGTGGGCAACCTGTGGATCTCCACCGACGGCGCACCCTCCAGCACCGGCTACGCGGACGGGCTCTTCAAGGTCACCCTGGACGGGCCCGAACGCGGACGCGTGGAGCAGTTCCTGGCCGTGCCGCGGGACGCCGAGACCTGCGGGCCGATCGTCCACGACGAGGAACGGCACGTGTTCGTCTCCGTGCAGCACCCGGGGGAGGACGGCAGCTTCGCGGCGCAGAACTCCTACTTCCCGGACTACGTCGCCGCCGGAGCCACCCCGAAGCCGGGGCAGGGACGCCTTCCGCGCCCCTCCGTGGTCCAGGTCTTCCGCGCCGACGACTAACCCCCTCGCGCCCGACGCTCCCTCACGTCCGGCGGGTTTCTGGGTGACGCTCCCTCAGGTGTGGCGGGTTTTTGGGTGACGCACCCTCACGTTCGGTTCCTCGGGGGCCGGAGGTGAGGGAGCGTTTGAGTTTGTTCTGCAGGATGTGAGGGAGCGTTTGCGTTTAAGCGCCCAGAAGTGAGGGAGCGTCGGGGGTGGGGGAACCGGACGTGAGGGAGCGTCGGGGGTGGGGGAAACTGATAATTTGAACAGTGTGAATAATCCGGCCGAATTGGTTGTCCCCAGAGTCCAGGCAGCTATTGCCTCCGCGTTCGGCGAGGAGTACCGCCAGACGGACCCGGTGATCAGGCCGTCGCAGTTCGCCGACATCCAGATCAACGCCGCCATGGCGCTGGCCAAGAGGGTCGGCCTGCCGCCGCGCGAGGCAGCGGCCAGGATCGTGGACGCCCTGGACCTCGACGGCGTCTGCAGCCTGGTCGAAATCTCCGGCCCCGGCTTCATCAACCTCACCTTCGACGGCACCTGGATCGAGGAGCTGCTCAACGCTCCGCAGCCCGCCGGCGAGCCGCAGCCCGCGCCGCTGCACCGCGTCGTCGTCGACTACTCCTCCCCGAACGTGGCCAAGGAAATGCACGTCGGGCACCTGCGCACCACCGTCGTCGGTGACAGCATTGTGCGCGTCCTGGAAGCGCTCGGCCACACCGTGATCCGGCAGAACCACATCGGCGACTGGGGCACCCCGTTCGGCATGCTGATCGAACATTGGCTCGAGGTGGGGGAGGACTCGCCGGAGGCCGCCCTGCTGGTCGATGACCCAAGCGCCTTCTACCAGGCCGCCCGCGCCAAATTCGACGCCTCCGCCACTGCCGCAGGCGACGAATCCGACGGCTTCGCCACCCGCGCCCGGCTCCGGGTGGTGGCGCTGCAGGGCGGGGACCCGGAAACCTTCGCCGTCTGGCAGCGGCTCGTGGCCCAGTCCAAGAGGTACTTCAACGCCATCTACTCCATGCTCGGCATCAGCCTCACCGACGACCACATCGCCGGTGAAAGTTCCTACGACGCGCATCTGGCACAGCTGTGCCAGGAACTCGAGGAACGCGGCATCGCCCGGGTCAGCGAGGGCGCGCTCTGCACCTTCCCGGCCGGCTTCACCGGCCGCGACGGCGACCCGCTGCCGCTCATCATCCGCAAGTCCGACGGCGGCTACGGTTACGGCACCACCGACCTCGCCACCATCCGCTACCGGGTCCGCGAGCTCGAAGCGGACCGGGTGCTGTACGTCGTGGGCGCACCGCAGAACGTGCACCTGCGGATGGTCATGGCCACGGCCCGCGACGCCGGCTGGCTGCCGGACACGGTCGAAGCCACCCACGTCCAGATCGGCAACGTGCTCGGCGAGGACGGCAAAATCCTCAAGTCCCGCGCCGGCAACCCGGTCAAGCTGATGGCCCTGCTGCAGGAGGCCGTGGACCGGGCCCGGGCCGTCATCGACGCCAGCCGGCCCGAACTCAGCGACGACGAGCGGGCCGTCACGGCCCGGCAGGTCGGCATCGGCGCGGTCAAGTACGCCGACCTCTCCACCGGGCACGACACCGAATACGTCTTCGACTTCGACCGCATGCTCGCCCTCAGCGGCAACACCGGACCGTACGTCCAGTACGCGGCGGCCCGGATCCGCTCCATCCTGCGCAAGGCCGGGGAACTGGAACGGCACGTTGACGCCAGCGCCGCGCCCGCGGCGAGGATCGCCGTCGTCGAACCGGCCGAACGCGCCCTGGCCCTGCACCTGCTCGACTACGACACCACGCTGCGCAAGGTCGGCGAACAGCTCGAACCGCACCGGCTCTGCTCCTACCTGTTCGAACTCGCGCAGCTGTTCACCTCCTTCTACGACCAGTGCCCGGTGCTCAAGGCCGGGGACACCGTCCGCGACTCCCGGCTGGCGCTCTGCGGCCTGGTCCTGCGCCGGCTGTCCGCCGGACTGGACCTGCTGGGCATCGAGACACCGGAGAACATGTGACCCCGGCCGGGGAGCCTGCCGGTTCCGAGGGCGGCGGGGAGCCGGCCGTGCCAGCCGCGGGCGGTGCGCTGGGCGCGGTGGAGGCCGCGCGGGTGGCCGTCGCGGCGCTGCTGGGCGCCGGCGTGCGCTCGGTTGTCGTCGCCCCCGGCTCCCGCTCGGCGCCGATGGCCTACGCCCTGGCCGAGGCCGACGCCGCCGGCCGGGTGGAACTGCTGGTCCGGATTGATGAACGCGACGCCGGCTTCACCGCACTGGGCCTGGCGCTGGCGACCGGCGCCCCCGCGGCCGTGCTCACCACCTCGGGCACGGCCGTCGGAAACCTGCTGCCCGCCGTGATGGAAGCCAACCACGCCGCCGTGCCGCTGGTGGTCCTGTCCGCCGACCGGCCGGAGGAGCTCCGCGGCACCGGCGCCAACCAGACCACCGTGCAGCCGGACCTTTTCGGCGACCACGTCCGGTTCGCGGCCGACGTCGCCGCCGGTGACAACCCGCTCCGGGCCGTCGAGACGGCCCTGAGCGCCGCCACCGGCGCGTTTGAGGACATCCCGCCCGGTCCGGTGCAGCTGAACCTCGCCTTCCGTGACCCGCTGGTCCCCGCCGACGGCGACCGCCTGGGCGGCGGCGACGAGGTCGGCCGCCGGATCCACCGCGCCCCGCGGCATCCGCTGGCGCTCGATTTCCCGGCGGCCTCCACGGCGCTGCCCGAGCGGCGCACCGTGGTCCTGGCCGGGCACGACGCCGGCCCGGTCGCCGAGGCGTTCGCCCGGGCCCACGGCCTGCCGCTGCTCGCCGAGCCCTCCTCCAACGCCCGGTTCGGCCCGAACGCGGTGGGCCCGTACCGGCTGTTGCTGGAGCATTTCGGCCCGGAATCCGGCCAGCCGGTCGAGAGCGTCGTGCTGTTCGGCCGCCCCACACTGTCCCGGCCGGTGTCCGCCCTGCTGGCCCGGGCCGATGTCCCGTCCGCGCTCTACCAGCCCGTGCCGGTCGCCTGGTACGAGGCCGGACGCCGGACCGAGCTGCCGCTGGAGACCCTCGCGGCCCTCGCCGACTTCGCCGGCCGCGGCCCCGCCGCGTGGCTCGACGCCTGGCTGCTGGCCGGCGCCGCCGCGCAGCACGCCCTGGACCAGGTGCTGGCCGGCCCCGCAGCCGGACCCGCCGGGGCCGGCACGCCCGCGACCGGTCCCGCCGCGGCCGGCACGCCCGCCACCGGCCCCGCCGTCGGGGCCCTGGTCTGGGAACACGCCCGCGGACAGCTCGTCCTGGGCTCCTCCAACGGGATCCGCGACGTCGACCTGGCCGGGGCGCCGCCGCAGGAACCCCAGGCCACCGTCTTCGCCAACCGCGGCCTGGCCGGCATCGACGGCACCCTCGCCACCGCGACCGGCATCGCCGTCGGCGGCCGGCAGGAGACCACCGTGCTGCTGGGCGACGTGACGTTCCTGCACGACGCCGGCGGCCTGCTGCTGGGCGCGGGGGAGACCGAGCCGGCGCTGCGCATCGTGGTCCTCAACGACGCCGGCGGGGCCATCTTCGGGCTCCTGGAGCACGGCGCCGTCGAGCAGTCCGGCCGCTACGGCACCGCCGTCGAACGCCTCTTCGGCACCCCGCACACCGTGGACCTTTCCGCCCTCGCCGCCGCGTACGGCGTCGCGCACCGGGCGGTGGGCACGACAGCGGAGCTGGCGGCAGCCCTGGCGGAACCCGTGACGGGCCGCAGCATCATCGAGGTCCGCGCCGACCGGCGGGACCTCCGGGCACTGCACGGACGCATCCGCGCCGCGGTCGCCGCCGCCGTGGCCGGAGTCCTCGGCGGGTAGCAGCCCGGCCTGCGCCGCGCAGCCGGATTTCCGCCACGAAAAAGGACAGCCGCTACGTGGATCCACGTAGCGGCTGTCCGAAAGCGGTGCGGGATTACTCCGCGATGTCGATGTGCGTCGGGTCGAGGACCCGGCGCAGGAATTCCTGGGTGCGGGGCTGCGTCGGGGCGCCGATAACCTGTTCGGCCGCGCCCTCTTCCACCACCACGCCGCCGTCCATGAAGACCACCCGGTCGGCCACCTCGCGGGCGAAGCCCATCTCGTGGGTGACGACCAGCATGGTCATGCCTTCCTTGGCCAGGTTCCGCATGACGGCGAGCACGTCGCCCACGGTCTCCGGGTCCAGGGCCGACGTCGGCTCGTCGAAGAGCATCAGCTCGGGGTCCATGCTCAGCGCCCGGGCGATCGCCACGCGCTGCTGCTGGCCGCCGGAGAGCTGGTCCGGGAAACGGTCCGCGAGGTGGTCCAGGCCCACCCGCGCCAGGTTCTTCCGGGCCACCTCCGCGGCCTCGGCCTGGCTGCGCTTTAGCACCTTGGTCTGCGCGATGGTGCAGTTCTGCAGTGCGCTCAGGTGCGGGAAGAGGTTGAACTGCTGGAACACCATGCCGACCTTGCGGCGCATCTTGTCGATGTCCACGTCCGGGTCCGTCGACTCGAAACCGCCGACGTGGATGGTGCCCACGTTGGGCTGCTCGAGCAGGTTCACGCAGCGGAGCAGGGTGGACTTGCCGGAGCCGGACGGGCCGATCAGGCAGACCACTTCGCCGGGGGCGACCTCCAGGTCGATGCCCTTGAGGACCTCGTTGGAACCGTAGGACTTGCGGAGCTCCTTGATGGAGACACCGGCGGCCTGGATCTGCCTCGCGGCAGCCGATGACGTTGATTCAGCCATGGTGACTCCTAGCCCTTCGTCTTGGCGGTACGGGATTCAAAGCGGCGGGCCAGAATGCCGAGCGGAACGGTGATGATCAGGTAGCAGGCGCCGGCAATTACGAGCGGGGTCAGGCCGGCGTTGGGCTGGGTGATGCCGTCGCGGCCGAACTTGGTGAGTTCGTACTGCGACGCGGCCAGGCCCAGCAGGTAGACCAGGGAGGAATCCTTGGTCAGCAGGATGACCTCGTTGGTCAGCGGCGGCAGCACGATCTTGAACGCCTGCGGGATCACGATCGAGACCATGGCCCGCCAGTGCGGCATGCCCAGCGACCGGGCGGCCTCAAGCTGGCCCTTGGGGACCGCCTGCAGGCCGGCGCGGAGGGTTTCGGCGATGTAGGCCGCGGCCACCATGCCCAGCGCCAGCATCACGGTGACGTAGATATCGAACCGGACACCGAAGGCGGTCGGGATGCCGAAGCCGAAGGCAATGAACACCAGCAGCGCCGGAACGCCGCGGAAGAACTCGATGTAGAGGGTGGCGATCCAGCGCCACACCGCCACCGAGGACAGCTTCATCAGCGCCAAAAGCAGACCGCCGGACAGGCCCACCACGAAGCTCAGCGCGGTGTAGATCAGGGTGTTCTTCAGCGCCAGCGTGATGATCTCCGGGAACTGCTTGACCGCCGAATCCCAGTTGAAGAATGCCTTGCCGATGGAGGCCCAGTCGGCGAAGAGAATAAACAGGACGACGGCGAGCGCCAGCAGTCCGTACTGAACGGACCGGCTCACGCGGGCCCGTTGGCGAACAGTCATTGCCATGTGATTTGCCTTTTACATGTTGCGGGGCGGTTCCGGGTCAGGTCGCGGCCGGGGCCGGTGGCTGAGCCGGAACCGCCCTGCTGTGGTCGGTCCGGGCGGGCAGGTTACTTGGCGGCTTCGCCGAACCAGGTGGTCTTGAGCTTGGCCATGGTGCCGTCGTCCTCCAGACGCTTGAGCGTCTTGTTGACGGAGTCGGTCATCGCCTTGTTGTCCTTCTTGACCGCGATGCCGAGCTTCTCGCCGGTCTTGTAGGTCTCGGCGAACACCAGCGAGTCATCGCCCTTGGCGGCGAAGCCCAGCACGGACTGGTTGTTGATCGCGGCGTCGACGCCGCCGGTCTTGATCGCCTGGATCAGGAGGCCGGTGTTCTCATACTGGATCGTCTCCAGGCCCTTGGATTTGGCGTACTCTTCACCGGTGGTGCCCTGCTGGACGCCGACCTTCTTGCCCTTGAGGTCGGCCAGGTTCTTCAGCCCGGACGCCTTGGTCACGAGCAGCGACAGGTCGTCGTCCAGGTACGGGGTGGAGAAGTCCATGACCGTCTTGCGGGCGTCGGTGATGGAGATGCCGGAGATCGCGACGTCGCACTGGTTGGTGTTGAGCGCCTGGCCGGACTGGATGCCTTCGAACGCCACGGTGATGACGTTGGGCTCGACCTTGAGGTCCTTGGCGACCTCGGCGGCCAGGTCCATGTCGAAGCCGACGTTCTTGCCGTCCTTGACGAACTCGAACGGCTCGTAGGGGATGTCCGAGCAGACCGTGAGCTTGCCGGACTCGATCAGCTTCACGCCGGAGTCGGTGGTGGTCGATCCGCCGGAAGAGCTGCAGCCGGTCAGGGCGAGGGCGCCGACCGCTGCGATGGCGGCCGCCTTGGCCGCGGAACCGGCCAGGAAGGAACGGGAGATCAGCATTATTTACCTTTTGTTGCAGGGGCATGCATGACTAAAACGGCTTATAGTCTATCGCCGAATAAGAGATGTGCATCACAGAAAACTAAGATTCACTATTGGATAACTAATCCCGCCCATAGTACAAGCCCTGCGCCGGAGCGGGTGTCTGTGATTCCGGATTCTCCCCGTCCGGTGCCGTGCGCCCGGCGAATCGAGCGTCCAGCCGGGGCGGCCACGCCTCCGGGCCCCGGGCCGCCGTCAGGAACTGATGCCGAGCGATTCCAGCATCGGGCGGAACTTGGCCCAGGTTTCGGCAAGCTCGGCCTCGGGTATGGAGCCCTCCACGACGCCGCAGCCGGCGTAGAGCCGGACCGTGTCCGGTCCCTCGATGACCGCCCCGCGCAGCGCGATGCCCCACTCGCCGTTGCCGGCGGCGTCGAGCCAGCCCACCGGGCCCGCGTACGGGCCGCGGTCCAGGTGCTCGAGCTTGCGGATCAGCGCGCCGGCCACGGTCGTGGGCGTGCCGCACACCGCGGCCGTCGGGTGCAGGGCGTTGATCAGCGCCAGGCAGGTGGGGACGTGGCCCTCCACCTCGGCCAGTTCGGCCTTGACGTCGGAGGCGAGGTGCCAGACGTTGGGCAGTTCCAGGATGAACGGTTCGCTGTGCGCGTTCATGGCCTCCGAAAACGGGGCCAGCTGGGTGGTCAGCGACGCGATGGCGATGTCGTGCTCGTGCCGCTGCTTCTCGGAGCCGGCCAGCACGCGCTCGGCGAATTCCAGCGGCGGGCCGTCCATCCCCTCGGCGTCACGGCGGTCCAGGGTTCCGGCCAGGACCCGGGCCTGCGCCGTCCGGCCCTCCACCTGGATCAGCATCTCGGGCGTGGAGCCGACCAGGCCGTCGACGCCGTAGGTCCAGCATTCGCGGTAGCGCACCGCGAGTTCCCGCAGGATTCCGGCTGCGGTCACGCCGTCGGGCACGGTGGCGACGACGTCCCGGGCCAGCACCAGCTTCTCCAGCGCTCCCGTGCGGATTTCGGCGACCCCCTCGGCGACGGCGGCCATCCACTCCGCTTCGCTGAGCGAGCCGGTGCTGAGCTTGGCCTCGACCGCGGGGCGGCCGGCGGTTCCGCCCGCGGACGGGGCGGCCGCCGTGCCGGGGGCCTCCAGCCAGCGCCGCAGGGCGGCGCGCGCACCGGCGTCGGTGAGATCGACGTCGTCGAACGTCAGGTGCGTCAGCCATGCCCTGCCGTCCCGCAGGCCCACCACGATCTCGGGGACGATCAGCCGGGATTCATGCGCGGAGGTCTTGGAGAAGGCAAAGGAGCCGAAGGCCACCGGCCCGGTGCCGGGGCAGTCAACGGCGTCCGTGACCTCGGCCTCGAGGACCAGATGGCGCCACCAGATGTCGGCTTCGAGGAACCGGTCCGGGCCGGTGGCAGTGAACCGGGCCACCTCGCCGAAGCCGACCAGGCCCGCCTCGCGCCGGGTCCAGCAAAGGACGTCGTCGCGGACCAGAAACGACGGCAGCCCCCCGGGGAATGACTCTGCATCGAGGGGGACTGTCAGGGTCCTGATAATTCTGGTACGGAGCGCGCTCGTCATGATGAGCTAACACTACTCCCGCCGCGCGCCGCGCCCCGGCCGGAAGGCGGTTAGGGGGTGGGTCGAAGTTTTGAGACAATGACGGGGTGAACCGAGCATCCTTGGATAAGCGTCCGGACGAAGTAGCGACGATGTTTGACGACGTCGCCCCCAAATACGACGTCGTGAACGACGTCCTGTCCATGGGGCAGACCCGCCGCTGGCGCCGGATCGTGGTTGAGGCCATGGATGTGAAGGCCGGCCAGCGTGTGCTGGACCTGGCTGCGGGGACCGGCACCTCCAGCGAACCCTACGCCGACGCCGGCATCGACGTGGTCGCCTGCGACTTCTCCCTGGGCATGCTCAAGGTCGGCAAGCGCCGCCGCCCGGACATCAACTTCATCGCCGGGGACGCTACCCGGCTGCCGTTTGCGGACAACACCTTCGATGCCAGCACCATCTCCTTCGGCCTGCGCAACGTCAACGAGCCCAAGAAGGCCCTCGCCGAGATGCTCCGGGTGACCAAGCCCGGCGGCCGGCTGGTCATTGCCGAGTTCTCCCAGCCAGTGGTGCCGCTGTGGCGCACCATGTACACGGAATACCTGATGCGCGCGCTCCCCGCCATTGCCGTCAAGGTCTCCTCCAACCCAGACGCCTACGTCTATCTGGCCGAGTCCATCCGCGCGTGGCCGGACCAGGACCACCTGGCCGCCTGGCTTCAGGAGGCCGGCTGGGAGGACGTGACATACCGCAACCTCAGCGGCGGCATCGTCGCGGTGCACCGCGCCCAGAAGCCGGACGGCCCCGGAACCGATCCGGCCACGGGCGCCAAGGCGCTGGCCAGCCACACCGGCCCCGTGGCCAAGCTGCGGCGCAATATCACCCGGACCCAGCGTTAGCCGACCGCAGCCGTGAAAGTTCTGATCGTCGGAGCCGGTCCTGCCGGCTCCACCGCCGCGTTCTACCTTGCCCGGGCCGGCGTCGAGGTCACGGTGCTGGAAAAGACCAGTTTCCCGCGCGAGAAGGTCTGCGGCGACGGGCTGACCCCGCGCGCGGTCCGCGAGATCCAGAAGCTCGGCCTGCCGCACCCCGAATCCGAGGGCTGGCGGCGGAACAAGGGCCTGCGGCTCATCGCGGGCGGCCGCACCATCGAACTGCCCTGGCCCGAGGTCTCGGACTTCCCGCAGTACGGCCTGATCCGCACCCGGCTGGGCTTCGACGAGGAGCTGGCACGGCACGCGGAGTCCGCCGGCGCCGTCATCCTGGAACGCCACAGCGTCACCGAGGCGCTGCGTTCCGACGACGGCCGGGTCACCGGCGTCCGCGCCGCCGTGCTGGATGACAACGGCCGGAAGACCGGGCAGACCCTGGACTTCGCCGCCGACGTCGTCCTCGCCGCCGACGGCAACTCAAGCCGCACCGCCGTCTCCCTCGGCCTGCAGAAGCGCGACGACCGCCCGCTGGGGGTGGCGGTGCGCACCTACTTCACCAGCCCGCGGCACGACGACGACTGGATGGAAGGCTGGCTGGAGCTTCGCTCCTCCTCCCGCCCCGGTGCCCGCGGCGGCGACCTCCTGCCCGGCTACGGCTGGGTGTTCGGCGTCGGCGACGGCACCTCGAACGTGGGCCTGGGCATCCTGAACTCCTCCAAGGAATTCGGCAAGCTCGACTACAAGCAGGTCCTGCGCGACTGGACCGCCGGGATGCCGGCCGAATGGGGCTTCACGCCGGAAAACCAGGTGGGGGAGATCCGCGGCGCCGCCCTGCCGATGGGCTTCAACCGGACCCCGCACTACGCTCCCGGCGTGCTGCTGCTCGGCGACGCCGGCGGCATGGTCTCACCGTTCAACGGCGAAGGCATCTCCTATGCGATGGAGTCGGCCCGGTTCGCGGCGGAGTTCATCATCGACGCCGCGGCCCGGACCGCCGCGGCCGGCTGGAGCGGCGCCGACACCGACGCGCGCCTTGCCGGCTATGCCGACTACGTGCGGGACCAGTGGGGTTCGCACTTCACCCTGGGCCGGGCGTTCGCCGCCGTGATCGGGAAGCCTGCGGTCATGAAGCTGGCGCTCCGGACCGGCATGCCCCTGCCGCTGCTGATGAAGTTCGTCGTCCGGCTGCTGGCCAACCTGACCGATCCTTCCGCCAAGGGCCTCGAGGACCGGATGATCCGTATCCTGGAGGCCCTCGTTCCGGCCACCTCCAACACCCGGCCTGCTCCGGACTCAAATCCGCGGATTCCGCAACAAAAAGTTAGGGTTAACCCGTGACCAACTCTGCAGACCAAAGCTGGACGCACGCCGGACACGGCCTGCCGGGCACCGAGCCCGACCTGAACACCACCGCCATCGCCACCGGACTCCAGCTGCCGGCCGGCTTCGCCGCGATCGCGGGGGACCCCGAACTGGGCCCGGCCATCACGACGAACCTCGCCCGCGTGGAGAAGAAGCTGCGCGAGGCGATCGCCAACTCCGACCCGCTGGCCGACGCCACGTCCCGCCACCTGGTGGAGGCTGGCGGCAAGCGGATCCGGCCCCTGCTGACCCTGCTCTGCGCCCACCTCGGTGACGCCTCGCTGCCAGCGGTGGTGCAGGCCGCCGTCGTCGTCGAGCTCACCCACCTGGCCACGCTGTACCACGACGACGTCATGGACTCCGCCCCCTTCCGCCGCGGTGCGCCCACCGCGCACGAGGTCTGGGGCAACTCGGTGGCCGTGCTGACCGGCGACCTGATCTTTGCCCGGGCGTCGATCCTGGTCTCCGAACTTGGCTCCCGCGCCCTCGGCATCCAGGCCCGCACCTTCGAACGGCTCTGCCTGGGCCAGCTGCACGAGACCGTCGGCCCGCGGCCCGACGAGGACCCCGTGGAGCACTACCTGTCTGTCATTGCGGACAAGACCGGCTCCCTGGTGGCCGCCTCCGGCCAGCTCGGCGCAATCTTCGCCAACGCGGATCCGGCCTACGAGGCGCTGCTGGTCGAGTACGGCGAGAAGGTCGGCGTCGCGTTCCAACTGGCCGACGACGTCATCGACGTCACCGGTGTCAAGGTCAAGTCCGGCAAGTCTCCCGGCACCGACCTGCGCGAAGGCGTCCCCACCCTGCCCGTGCTGCTGCTGCGCAAGGCCGCGGCCGACGGCGACGCATCTGCCGCGGAGCTGCTGCAACTGATCGACGGCGACCTCAGCTCCGACGAAGCACTCGCGGCCGCCGTCGCCGGGCTCCGCGAACACCCGGTGACCGCCGAGTCCTGGGCCGTCGCGCGGTCCTGGGCCGATGAGGCGATCGCGGCGCTGGCTCCGCTGCCCGAGGGCGTGGTCAAGGATTCGCTGACCAGCTTCGCCCACGCGGTGGTCGACCGCAGCAGCTAGGGCCTCCGCGGGGTGGCGACTGCCCGGCCCCGTTTACCCGGGCTGCCTGGCCAGGTCTGCCCGGCCAAGACTGCTTTAACCGGAATGGCCCCGGTTCCTTACAACGTAACGAGTCGTCCGTTGTGCGGAACCGGGGCCATTTCTCCGTTCGCATCAGATTCACCGGAGGCATTTGGTGAACCCATGAATGAGCTTATGACAGTTCTGTCATGTTGTCTAGTGGATCTGTAAATTGACTGTCACGAGTTTGTGCGTTCGGTGGGTGCCGGACTTTCCCCGCTTTTGCGGGTCTCGGGTCTTCGAACGACGGCGAGTCGTGCCGCCACGCCGTCGGGCGTCTCCGAACCCGGGGAGAATCCAACCCCGGCTTGTCCACATAGCTCCGGGATGGCCGCCTTGCAGAGGGTGCTGGCAGGTCCACTGGAGGCGTGGATGTCACGAACTACATGAAATTTGCCGGCTCCGTGGCGCGGACCGGAACGTTGCTCGGGGCGGGATTCCGGGAGCGGGCCGTCCGTGACTCCCTGGCCGCGGGGGAGCTCGTGCGGCTGCGACACGGTGTGGTGGCGCTGCCGGGTGCGGCGCCGGACCTGGTGGCCGCGGTTCTGAATAACGGGCTGCTGACCTGTGTCTCGGCGGCCAGCCACCACAGGCTCTGGAGACTCCACGAACCGGAGCGCCCTCACCTCCTGTGCCGCCACGGGTCGGCCTCGGGTGTGATCATCCACCGGGGGAGCCTGGTCCCGCCGGAATTCCCTAAGCCCGTGGCCGGGCTGACGGATACACTGCTGCACGCCCTCCGCTGCCGGCCGCCCGTGGAAGCCGCCATCATGGTGGAAAGCGCCCTGCTGAGGGACGCACCACGCTTGATTACCTCCGGCAGCGGCTTCCCGGCAACCGCAACGGCTCAGCCCGGGCGGTGCTGGACCTGGTGGACGGTTCGGCGGGGTCCGCGATCGAGGTGGTCGCGAGGCTCCTGTTCCGGGACGAAGGGATATTCACGCAGACCCAGGTGGACCTGCCCGGTATCGGGATCGTGGACTTCCTGTTGGAAGGGTTCCTCATCGTGGAGATCGACGGCGGCACGCATTTGGAGCCGGCGCAGGTGAAGAAGGACCGACGGCGGAACAACGCCAGCACCCTGACCGGGTACGCGGTGTTGAGGTACGGCTATCAGGACGTCGTCTTCAACCCGGAGAAGATCGTCGCAGAGGTGTGGCAGGTGCTGCGGGGCAGGGTAGTCCGCTGAATCTCCCCACCTCTGAACAGCAACGGCCGGAAATGAACCGGCGGTTTCGCACAACACGCCGGCAGGCCGGCCCAAAGGTGGGGAAACTCCGCAGCCAGCGGCCAGCCAGCCAGGCGCCCCAGCCCGGCGGGTTAGTCCTCGTCGTCCTCGTTGAAGGCCCAGTCGAACATGTCGAAGACGAACTCGGAGAAGGTGCCTTCCTCGCTCTTCCACTGGCCGCGGGCATTGTTGCGGCGGTAGACGATCGGGTCCGGAACGCTGAGGTCGCTGACGCGGAAGCCCCAGGTGAACTGTTCCTCCTCGTCCTCGAGGAACATCAGGAACCCTTCATCGTCCACTTCGAGTTCTTCGGGGTCCCAGAAGTAGTGGTACGCCTCCATCAGGTCCTCGCAGCCGCCGAGGGCCAGGTAAAACTCGCGGAGGACCAGGGGGATCTGGAACTGGTGCTCGGAAAGGGCCGCGTCCAGCTCTTCGGCCGGCAGCCCGTCCTCTTCCTGCCATTCGTCTTCGAGATACTTCGGAACAAGCGCACGGAACTTCTCGAGGAACATGTCAGTCATGGTTCTTATCCTAGCTAATCTGCGGGCCCGTTTTGGGCGCCGTCCAGGCCCGGGCGGTGCCGTCCGCGGACCGCCAGCGGGGCGTGCCACTGCCGCCGCCAGGCCGTAACGCGGAAGGCGAAAACCACGGCCGCCACGGCACTCGCTGTCAGCACCCCGAAGGTGCCGGTGACGGACAGCGCCACCGTCAGGCCCGCCCCGGCGAACGCCGGCAGGGCGTAGATGTCGCCGGGGTCGAAGAGCTGGGGAACCTCGTTCGCGGTCACGTCGCGCAGCAGCCCGCCGCCGACCGCCGTCGTCACGCCCAGCAGCACCGCGGCGACCGGATGCATCCCGGCGGCCAGGGCCTTCAGGCTCCCCGTAATGCAGAACAAGGCCAGGCCGCCCGCGTCGAACAGGACCAGCAGCGAGGTGAAGCGCCGGACGCTGGGGAAGAGAAAATACACCAGCACGGTGGCCAGCAGCGGCGGTGCGAGGTACGCGGGGTTGGTGAAGGCCGCCGGCGGTCCGGCATTGATGATGAGGTCGCGGATGACGCCGCCGCCCAGGCTGACCACGGAGGCCAGCAGCAGCGAACCGACAATGTCGAACTGTTTACGGGCCGCCAGCAGGGAACCGGACACGGCAAAGAAGAAGACACCGGCCAGGTCCAGCCAGACCGAGACGAGGCTATAGGAGAAAGTCATGGGGCGTCCCGGACGGTTGGGAGGGGCGGATGGGGCGGCTCCAAGGTTACGCTAACGGCTATGAAGACCCCCATCCTGATCGCCTGCGCCCACGGCACCTCCAGCGAAGAGGGGGCCGCGGAAGTCAATGCCCTGCGGGCCTCGATCTCCGCGCTGCGCCCCGGGCTGGACGTCCGTGAGGCGTACGTCGACGTCCAGGACCCCGGACTGCCCGACGTCGTCGCCGGGCTGCCGGCGGACGCGGGCGCCGTCGTCGTGCCGTTGCTGCTCAGCGTCGGGTACCACGTCAAGGTGGACATTGCCCGGGCGGTGCAGGGCCGCCCCGGCATCCTGGCCGCGGCGCCGCTGGGTCCTGATCCGCGGCTCGCCGAGCTGCTGGACCAGCGGTTGCGCGAGACCGGGGTCACGGACAACGACGCCGTGATCGTCGCCGCGGCGGGGTCCTCCGACGCCACCGCTGCCGAGAATGTCGAGGAGGTCGCGGCCCGGCTGGGTACGCTCCGCTCCAACCGGATCGTGGCCGCCTACGGCGCTTCCGCCCGGCCCTCCGTGCCCGAAGCCGTCGCCATGCTGCGGGAAGAAGCTGCCGGGGGAGCCGGCGCCGGGCGGTCCGCGGGGGCCGTGGACCTGGGCGGACGCGTGGTCATCGCCTCCTACCTGCTGGCCCCGGGATTCTTCCACGACCAGCTCGCCAAGGCCGGGGCGGACCTGGTCACGGCCCCGCTGCTGCCCTCCCCGGTGCTCGCCGAACTGGCTCTGGAGAGGTACGACGCGGCGGTCGCCGGCAGCCGTTCATGACGAAGTGTTGCCCACGGTGACCCTGCGTTTCTGACCCTTTGTGGGGCCTTCCCGGCCGCCCCTACAGTCGATCCATGACTGATACAGCTCTAGCCGGAGCGACCCCGGACCAGGCTGCCGCTTCCCGCCCCGCCCGCCCCGCCCGCCCCGCCGCCAAGCCGCACGGGCAGTGGAAAGTCGACGGCACCGCCCCGCTGAACGCCAACGAAACCTGGAAACAGGAAGACAGCGGGTTGAACGTCCGCGAGCGTATCGAGTCCGTCTACGCCAAGCATGGCTTCGATTCGATCGACGGGACCGACCTGCACGGCCGCTTCCGCTGGTGGGGCCTCTACACGCAGCGCAAGCCCGGAATCGACGGCGGCAAGACCGCCACCCTGGAACCCCACGAACTCGAAGACAAGTACTTCATGCTTCGGGTCAGGATCGACGGCGGCGCCCTCACCACCGAGCAGCTGCGCGTCATCGGCCGGATCTCCGAGGACTTTGCCCGCGACTCGGCGGACCTCACGGACCGGCAGAACATCCAGCTGCACTGGATCCGGGTCGAGGACGTGCCGGAGATCTGGCGCCGTCTCGAGGCCGTCGGCCTCTCCACCACCGAGGCCTGCGGGGACGTGCCTCGCGTCATCCTGGGCTCCCCGGTGGCCGGGATCGCCAAGGACGAGATCATCGACCCCACGCCCCTGATCCGGGAACTGTCCGAGCGCTTCATCGGCGACCCGGAGCTTGCCAACCTGCCGCGCAAATACAAGACCGCCATCACCGGCCACCCCAGCCAGGACGTGGTGCACGAGATCAACGACTTCGCCCTGGTCGGCGTCGTCCACCCCGAGCTCGGCGCCGGCTACGACCTGTGGGTGGGCGGCGCCCTGTCCACGAACCCGATGCTGGCCAAGCGGCTGGGCGCCTTCGTCCGGCCCGAGCAGGCCGCCGACGTCTGGCTGGGCGTCACCAGCATCTTTCGCGACTACGGCTACCGGCGGATGCGCACCAAGGCGCGGCTGAAGTTCCTGCTGGCCGATTGGGGGCCGGTGAAGTTCCGCCAGGTCCTGGAAGACGAGTACCTCGGCTACACGCTCGCCGACGGCCCGGCCGCGCCCAAACCGGCCACCCCGGGCGACCACATCGGCGTGCACGAGCAGAAGGACGGCAGGTTCTTCATCGGCGCCACACCCCTCGCGGGCCGGCTCTCCGGCAGCCAGCTGGTCAAGCTCGCGGACACCCTCGAGGCCCGCGGCTCGCGGCGGCTGCGCACCACACCGCACCAGAAGTTGGTCGTCCTCGACGTGCCCCGGGCCGAGGTCGAGCCCCTCGTGGCCGAGCTCGACGCGCTGGGCCTCTCCGCCCGGCCCTCGGTATTCCGCCGCGGCACCATCGCCTGCACCGGGATCGAGTTCTGCAAACTCGCGATCGTCGAAACCAAGGTCACGGCCGCCACCGCCGTCGCCGAGCTGGAACGCCGCCTCGCCGACCTCGTCGAGACCAAGCAGCTCCCGCAGGCCCTGTCCCTGCACATCAACGGCTGCCCCAACTCCTGCGCCCGGATCCAGACCGCGGACATCGGCCTCAAGGGCATGATGCTGCCCACGCCCGACGGCGGCCCCACCCCTGGGTTCCAGGTCCACCTCGGCGGCGGACTCGCCTCCGACAGCCGCGAAGAGGCCGGCCTGGGCCGCACCGTCCGCGGCCTCAAGGTCACCGCCGGGGAACTTCCCGACTACGTCGAGCGGGTGGTCCGAAAATTCGTCGCCGACCGCGCCGACGGCCAGAGCTTCGCCGAATGGGCCTTCGCTGCCGAGGAAGGGGACCTGCAGTGAGCAAGCATGCACCGGGGGTGGACCCCGTGGTGCTCCGTTCCCACGACGAACTCCGGACCCTGGCCGGCGCCGGCGCGGCCGAGCTCGGCTGGGACGCCCCGGCCCGCGAGGTGATCGGCTGGGTGGCGCGGAACTTCGAACTGCCCGCCGTCGCCGTCGCCTGCTCCATGGCCGACGCCGTCCTGCCGGCTCTTGTCGCGGACCAGCTCCCCGGCGTCGACGTCCTGTTCCTGGACACCGGGTACCACTTCCCGGAAACCTACGCCACCCGCGACGAGGTGGCCGCGAACCTGCGCGTGAACGTCGTCGACGTGCTGCCGGAGAGCAACGTGGAGCAGCAGGACCGGCTGCTGGGCCGGGACCTCTTCGCCCGCGACGCCGCCCGGTGCTGTGCCCTGCGGAAGGTCGCCCCGCTGCGCCGCACCCTGGCCGGCTACGAGCTCTGGTTTACCGGGGTCCGCCGCGACGAGGCCCCGACCCGCACCACCACGCCCTTGGTCAGCTGGGACGAGGCCAACGGCCTGGTCAAGGTCAACCCCGTGGCCGCCTGGACCTTCGACCAGCTGGTCCGGCACTCCGAAGACAACCTCCTGCCCGTCAACCCGCTGCTTTCCCAGGGCTACCCGTCCATCGGCTGCCAGCCCTGCACGCGCAAGGTGGCGCCCGGCGACGACCCCCGCGCCGGACGCTGGGCAGGAACCGACAAGACAGAATGCGGGCTACACGTATGAGCAACTTGAGCACGACGACGACGGTCACCACCGCCTCCGCGGCAGATGCCGCCCCCGCCCCTTCGCCGCGCGGCATCCGTCCTTCGGACGATGCGCGCGGCTCCGGAAGGCCCGATGCCACTCCCGGGGCGGCATCTGCCGCTGCGGCTCTGCGGTCGGGTCGCCTGGGCGGGGCGGCAATCGGCGTTCCAGCCCCGGCCCGCCTTTCGTCTTTGGACACCCTGGAGTCCGAAGCGATCCACATCATCCGCGAAGTGGTTGCCGAGTTTGAGCGGCCGGCGCTGTTGTTTTCCGGGGGCAAGGACTCTGTGGTGATGCTGCACCTGGCCACCAAGGCGTTCTGGCCGGGGAAGGTGCCGTTCCCGGTGCTGCATGTGGACACCGGGCACAACTTCCCGGAGGTCATCGAGTTCCGCGACCGCACCGTGGAGCGGCTGGGGCTCCGGCTCGTCGTCGGCAGTGTGCAGGAGTTCATCGATTCCGGTGAGCTGGCCGAGCGTGCGGACGGTACCCGGAACCCGCTACAGACGGTCCCGCTGCTGGACGCGATCCGGCGCAACAGGTTCGACGCCGTCTTCGGCGGTGGCCGCCGCGACGAGGACAAGGCCCGGGCCAAGGAACGAATCCTGAGCCTGCGCGACGAGTTCGGCCAGTGGGACCCGCGGAACCAGCGCCCCGAGCTGTGGAACCTCTACAACGGCAGGCACACCGTCGGCCAGCACGTCCGGGCGTTCCCGATCAGCAACTGGACCGAACTGGACATCTGGCGCTACATCGAGCGCGAGAACATCGAGCTGCCGGGTCTGTACTACGCCCACGAACGCGAGGTCTTCGCCCGCGACGGCATGTGGCGCGCCGTGGGGGAGGTCTCCCCGCCGCGCGAGGGCGAGGACGTCATCACGAAGACCGTCCGGTACCGCACAGTCGGGGACATGTCCTGCACCGGGGCCGTGGAATCGCAGGCCTACACGGTCGCCGACGTCGTGGTTGAAGTCGCGGCCTCCACCCTGACCGAACGTGGCGCCACCCGGGCCGACGACCGCATCTCCGAGGCCGCCATGGAAGACCGCAAGAAGGACGGATACTTCTAATGACCACCACAGTAGTCCGCCCGGCGGACCTGGAAACCACCCTGCCCGCCACCCTGTTCCGCTTCGCCACCGCCGGTTCGGTCGACGACGGCAAGTCCACCCTGGTGGGCCGGCTCCTGCACGATTCCAAGGCCATCCTGGCCGACCAGCTCGAGGCCGTCGCCCGCACCTCCGCGGACCGCGGTTTCGGCGGGGCGGACGCGGCCGACGGCGCCGGCGGGGCCCGGCGGATCGACCTGGCCCTGCTGACCGACGGCCTGCGCGCCGAACGCGAGCAGGGCATCACCATCGACGTCGCCTACCGCTACTTCGCTACAGACCGCCGCAGCTTCATCCTCGCCGACTGCCCCGGGCACGTGCAGTACACGAAGAACACGGTGACCGGCGCGTCCACCGCGGACGCCGTCGTCGTCCTGATCGACGCCCGCAAAGGCGTCCTGGAGCAGACCCGCCGGCACCTGTCCGTGCTGCAGCTGCTGCGCGTCGCGCACGTGGTCGTCGCGGTGAACAAGATCGACCTCGTGGAGTTCAGCGAGGACGTCTTCCGCGGCATCGAGGCCGACGTGCAGCAGCTGGGACGGGACCTGGGCCTGGGAACCGGGGACACCACCGACCTGCTGGTGGTGCCGGTGTCCGCGCTCGACGGCGACAACGTCGTGGAACGCTCGGACCGCACCCCCTGGTACACCGGCCCGGCCCTGCTCGAGATCCTGGAGACACTGCCCGCAGCAGACGAACTCGAAAGCCACCTGGAAAGCTTCCGCTTTCCGGTGCAGCTGGTCCTCCGCCCGCAGGGCGCTTTGGCGCCCGAGGCCGTCGCCGCCGGACTCGACCCGGAGGCCTTCCGTGACTACCGCGCCTACGCCGGCCAGATCACCGAGGGAGCCGTCCGGGTGGGGGACCGGGTCTCAATCCTGACGCCCGGCCAGGCCCCGCGCATCACCACGGTCGCGGCCATTGACTTTGCCGGTGCCGCGCTGGAGGAAGCCGCCGCCCCGCAGTCGGTCGCGTTGCGGCTGGCGGACGAGGCCGACGTCGCCCGCGGCGACACGATCGCGGCCGCAGGCACGGTAACCGAGCCCACCGCGGACCTGTACGCCTCGCTGTGCTGGCTGTCCCCGAAACCGCTGCGCGAGGGCGCCAAGGTGCTGGTCAAACACGGCAGCCGGACCGTCCAGGCGCTGATCCGGAACGTGACCGGCAAGCTGGACCTGGCGAGTTTCCGCCTCGCGGCCGCCTCGGCCTTGGAGCTGAACGACATCGGCGAAGCCCAGCTCCGGCTCGCGGCGCCGCTGCCGCTGGAGAACTACCGGCACCACCGCCGGACCGGGGCGTTCCTGGTGATCGACCCGCAAGACGGCAATACGCTGGCGGCCGGGCTGGTCCGGGACCATCCAGGCGACCACGAGGACGAGCGCTATTCGATCTAGGCGCCCGGCGGCCGGTACTTGATCTCAGCGGCCTTGCGCAGCGCCTCCATGGTCTCCTCGACGCTCAGCAGGACCGTGGTCTCGAAGGAGCTGAGCGCGCCGCCTCCGCTGATGGCCAGCGCCACCGCGGCCATCGAGACGTTGTCGGGCGCCTCCCACAGGTTGTAGCCGTCGTGGGAGCCGAAGGCGTACCAGAAGCCGTGCAGCTTCCCGCCCACCGATTCGATGTAGCTGCGGGCGGCTTCGCTGCGGTCTTCGGGGTGGTTCGCCAGTCTCGCCCACGTCTCGGGGGTGTAGCTGAACTTGGACAGATAAAGGGGCATGGTCCCGTCCTTCCCTGCATGGTTCCGGTCCGATAAGAATGGCAGTCGGGGCGGCGCCCAGCAATGGCCGTGCCCGGCGGGCGCACCCCGCACCTTGCCGCCTGCCCGCGGCCCGACGATCATCGTCGTGGGAGGTGATCCGTGGAAGCCATCAACAGCAGGCTCCTTAGCTGGGCGTCCATCCTCGACGAGGAGACGCGCAGGCAGGCGCTGGCCACGGCCACGTTGCCGTTCATCTACCCCCACCTGGCGCTGATGCCGGACGCCCACTTGGGCAAGGGCGCCACCGTGGGGTCGGTCATCCCCACCGTGGGCGCGATCATCCCGGCCGCCGTCGGCGTCGACATCGGCTGCGGCATGATCGCCGTCCGCACCCAGTACACGCAGCAGGACCTGCCCAAGGACCTGGCGCGGCTGCGGGTGGCAATCGAGCGCGCCGTTCCGCTGTCGGCCGGGCACTTCAACCGCAGTGTCACACCGACGGCCCGCCCCCGGCTCGCCGAGCTGCGGAGGATGGCCGCGGCGGCCGGCTTCGACCCCGCCCGGTATGCGGCGAACTGGGAGCTGCAACTGGGCTCGTTGGGCTCGGGGAATCACTTCATCGAAGTGTGCGCCGACGAAAACTACGCCGTCTGGCTGTTCCTGCATTCGGGCTCCCGCGGGGTGGGCAACAAGATCGCGCAGCGGCACATCGCGGAGGCCCGGGCCCTGGCGCTGCGCCGGAACACCGCCCTGCCGGACCGCGACCTGGCCCACCTGGAGGAGGGCACCACCGAGTTCCAGCGGTACATCCGGGAGCTGCGGTGGGCACAGCACTTTGCGCTGCTCAACCGCGAGGAAATGATGGACCGGCTCATCCAGCAGTTCGAAAAGTGGATCGGCGGCCCGGTCCGGGAGCTGGAACGGATCAACTGCCACCACAACTTCACGGCCCAGGAGACGCATTACGGCAAGGCCGTGTGGGTTTCGCGCAAGGGGGCCATCCGGGCCCAGGCCGGCGACCCGGGCCTGATTCCCGGCTCCATGGGCACCGCCTCCTACGTCGTCGTGGGCCTCGGGAACCGGGCGTCCCTGAACTCCTCCCCGCACGGCGCCGGACGGGAGTACTCCCGCACCGCGGCCCGGAAGACCTTCTCGCTCACCCAGCTGAAGGCGGCCATGCAGGGCATCGAATTCCGGCCTCGGGAGGCGTTCATCGATGAAATCCCCGCCGCCTACAAACCGATCGACGTCATCATGCGTGACTCGGCCGACCTGGTCCGGGTGCGGCACAAGCTCCGGCAATTGGTCAACGTCAAGGGCGACTGAACCGGCCCTGGCTCCGGAAGCCGGATATGACGCCGCATGAACCCGCGTGACCCCTCGTTTCCGCACCATTGAACGGGCCTTCCGGCGCTCCCTATGGTGAAGCCATGGCTACTCCGGAACGGTTCAACAGCCCCTTCAACGGGGCCCTCCAGGGGCGATGTCGCCGGCGCTGACCATCCGCCCGGCCCACCCGCACCCGCACAGAGGGATCCATGCCATGTCATCAACACCCGATAGCCCCACCCCCGGCACCACCCGGATCGTCGCCGGCGCATCGACCAGACCCAAACGCAAGCGCACGCTCGAAATCGGGGTTGCCGTCGGCCTCGCGCTGCTGATCGGAGCCGGGGCCGCCGTCGCCTCGACCGTGTCCAGCACCAGCGACGCCGGGGCGGTGCCTGCCGCCGGCACCGCCCCGGCAACGGAACTCCGGCTTGGCTATTTCGGCAACATCACCCACGGCCCGGCCCTGGTCGGGGTAAGCAAGGGGTTTATCGCCGGGGAACTGGGCCGGACCAGGCTCAGCACTCAGGTCTTCAACGCCGGTCCCGCCGCGATCGAGGCACTCAACGCCGGTGCCATCGACGCGGCCTACATCGGGCCCAACCCGGCGATCAACTCCTACGTGAAGAGCAAAGGCGAATCCATCAGCATCATCGCCGGCGCCACCGCCGGTGGTGCGCAATTGGTGGTCAAACCCGGGATCACCTCGTCCGCGGACCTCCCGGGCAAGACCCTGGCGTCGCCGCAGCTCGGCGGCACCCAGGACGTAGCCCTGCGTGCCTGGCTCGGCCACCAGGGGTTCAAGACCTCCACGGACGGCAGCGGCGACGTCACGATCAACCCGACCGAGAACGCCCAGACCCTCAAACTGTTCCAGGACGGCAAGCTCGACGGCGCCTGGCTGCCGGAGCCGTGGGCATCACGCCTGGTGCTCCAGGCCGGGGCGAAGGTCCTGGTCGATGAGAAAAACCTGTGGGACAAGGGCGAGTTCGTCACCACCGTCCTGATCGTCAACAAGACGTTCGCGGCCAACCACCCGGCCACCGTCCAGGCGCTCCTGAGGGGCCACATCGAATCGGTGGAGTGGCTCAACGCCGCACCCGCCGCCGAGAAAGCCGGCGTCCTCAACGACGCACTCAAGGCGTCGGCCGGCAAGGCGCTGCCGGCCGACGTCGTCGACCGGTCCCTGGAGAACATCGTCTTCACCACCGACCCGCTCGCCGGGACCTACCGAAAACTGCTCCAGGACGGCGTCGACGCCGGAACCACCAAAGCGGCGGACATCAACGGCATCTTCGACCTCACGGCGCTGAACCGTGTCCTGGCCGAGGGGGCCGCCGGCAGGAAGATCTCCGCCGGTGGGCTCGGCAAGGACTAGCTCCGCCGCCTCCGGTTAACAGCCACAACAGTTAGGACCAGACCATGCCAGTTGTACTGGAACACCTGGGCAAACGCTTCGGCGACGCTGCCCCGGTGCTGGACGACGTCAACGCCACGATCGGGCAGGGCGAGTTCGTCGCCCTGCTCGGTGCGTCCGGCTGCGGCAAGTCCACCCTGCTCAACATCATGGCGGGACTGGAGGCGCCGACGTCGGGCGCCCTCGAAGTGCCCAGCGACGGGGCCGCGTTCATGTTCCAGGACGCGGCGTTGTTTCCGTGGTTGACCGCCCGGGAAAACGTCGAGCTGGCGCTGAAGCTCCGAGGCGTAGGGAAGACCGCACGCCAGGCCCGGGCGGGGGAACTGCTGGACCTGGTGCACCTGGCCGGCGCCGGCGACAAACGGCCCCACGAACTCTCCGGCGGGATGCGGCAGCGGGTGTCCCTGGCCCGGTCCCTGGCCCAGGACCGGCAGCTGCTCCTCATGGACGAGCCCTTCGCGGCGCTGGACGCGATCACCCGCGACCTGCTCCACGACGAGCTGGAACGGATCTGGAAGGAAACCGGCCGCACGATCGTCTTTGTCACGCACAACGTCCGGGAAGCCGTCCGGCTGGGCCAGCGAGTGCTGCTGCTGTCCTCCCGGCCCGGCCGCGTGGTGCGCGAATGGCACGTCAGCGAGGAACACCGGACCGACGCCCGCCTGGCCGGCCAGCTCACCGGCGAGATCACCGCCCGGCTGCGAGAGGAAATCCGGCGCCATGCCAAGTAAGTTTCTGTGGGGCTCCACCCCCGATGCCGCCCCCGCCCCTTCGCCGGACCGCATTCGTCCTTCGGACGAAGCGGCCGGCTCCGACAGCGGCACCTGCCTCCCCAACACTCGCAAGCTCGCATCGGGGCCCTCGGCCGATGCCTTGGATGCCACTCCCAGGGCGGCATCGGGGGCGGAACCGGCCCGCAAGGTCACTGCCGCCCTGACCCGGTCCTCCGGCGGCCAGGACGACCTGCGCGAGCTTGAGGCAGGGCTCGATTCCCTGCAGTCCGACGCCGACCGCAGGACCGGCATCGACTGGAGCAGGATCCTGCTGCCGCTCGCAGCGCTCGCGGTGCTGGTGCTCGTCTGGCAGTTCTACGTCTCCCTAGGCGTCAAGCGGCGTGACGTGGTGCCCGGCCCGCTGGACGTCGGCGGCCAGATTGGGGTCCTCTGGGGCGAGGGGACGCTGCAGGAAGCGGTCTGGACCTCGGTGCAGCGCGGTGTCCTGGGCTTCCTGATCAGCGTGGTCATCGCGACGCCGGTGGGGCTCCTGCTCGCGCAGGTGACGCCCTTGCGGCGCGCCTTCGGACCGCTGATCTCCGGCCTGCAAGTCCTGCCGTCCGTGGCCTGGGTGCCGGCCGCCATTCTGTGGTTCGGGATTACCGACGCCACGGTGTATTTCGTGGTCTTCATGGGTGCCATCCCGTCGATCATCAACGGGTTGGTCTCGGGCGTGGACCAGATCCCGCCGCAGTACCGCCGCGTCGGGAAAGTCCTGGGCGCCTCCCGCCTCCAGCTGGCCCTGCAGATCATCCTGCCGGCGGCGCTGCCGGGCTATCTCGGCGGCCTCAAACAGGGGTGGGCCTTCTCCTGGCGCTCGCTCATGGCCGCGGAAATCATCGCCGTCGGCGGCACCATCGGCTTCGGCCTTGGCTCGATGCTGGACCAGGGCCGGGTGCTGTCCGACATGACCATCGTCATGGCCGCCATCCTGCTGATCCTTGGCGTCGGGATCCTGATCGAACTGCTGGTCTTCGGGCCGGTCGAAAAACGCCTGCTGCGCCGCCGCGGACTCCTCGCCGGCAGCACCCGCTGAATTCCGCGTACTGAGCGCTGCCGGGCTCCGCCGCCCGGGGCAGCATTGACGCGGACACGCCGGCGCCTGGCGCCGCAGAGTCCCCGGAGACAGTCGAAGTGCCCCCTGGCCGCCGCCGACTTGGCCGCCGCCGACCGGGCCTGGCCCGGCTTCACCGCCCGCCTTCGCCGCCCTCGCCGATGGACCCTTGTTCCGCTTACGCGCGCTAAATACACTCACGGCTAGGGGCCGGTATACGACTCCCACAGCCCGCTTCTGAGGAGGACGCCGTGGCGCCAAAATACGGAGTACTGGCACTGGTCGAGGCAAAACTGGGGAAGGAACAGGAGGTCTGGGACTTCCTGAACGGCGCCCGCGCGGCGGTAGTCAAGGAACCCGGGACACGCACCTGGTACGCCTTCCGGGTCAACGACTACACCTTCGGCATCTTTGACACCTTCGATACCGAGGAAGACCGGCAGGCCCACCTGAAGGGTGCCATCCCCGCCGCGCTTGCCGAGCACGGGCCGACCCTGCTGTCCAAGGACCCGGACATCCAGCTGATCGAGCTCATCGCAGTCAAGTAGGCGGGCGGAGAAGCCGACCCGCCGGGCAAGGTTACCCCCCGTTACCCTGCGTGAACGGGTGTTTCCGGCCCACTGGGCTCCCTCCGGGAGCGGCCCTATCGTCGATGCATGGCGATTCAAGACATCTATCCCACCGCGCTGCGCCTGCTCGGCCGGACCGTGCTGGTGGTCGGCGGCGGACCCGTCGCCGCCCGCCGCGCCAAGGGACTGCTCGACGCCGGCGCCCGGGTCACGGTGGTGGCTCCGCTCGGTTGCCCGGCCCTGGACGAACTCGCCGGCGCCGGGCTGCTGGACTGGCAGCCCCGTCCGTACCGAAGCTCCGACGTCGACGGGACTTGGTTCGTCCAGACCGCCACCGGTGACGCCGCGGTGGACGCCCGGGTCGCCGCCGACGCCGAGGCGCAGCGCGTCTGGTGCGTCAACGCCTCTGACCACGGCGCCTCCGCCGCCTGGACGCCCGCCGTGGCCATCGTCGACGACGTGAAGATCGCCGTCAACGCCGGGGGAGACCCGCGCCGGGCGATGGCCCTGCGCGACGCCGTCGCCACCGCCCTGCACGCCGGTGACCTGCCGCTCCGGCGCCGGCGCCCCTCCGGCGCCGGCAGCGTCGCCCTCGTCGGCGGCGGCCCGGGCGATGCCGGGCTCATCACCGTCCGCGGCCGGCGGCTCCTCGGCCAGGCCGACGTCGTCATTGCGGACCGGCTCGGCCCGCGTGAACTGCTCGGCGAACTCGCCCCGGACGTCCGTGTGATCGAGGTCGGCAAGACCCCCGGCCACCATCCGGTCCCGCAGTCCGGGATCAACCGGATCCTCGTGGACGAGGCCCTGGCCGGGCACCGCGTGGTCCGGCTCAAGGGCGGCGACCCGTACGTTCTGGGACGCGGCGGCGAGGAAGCGGAATTCTGCCGGCAGCACGGTGTCGAGGTGGAGGTCGTTCCCGGCGTCACCTCGGCGGTCTCCGTCCCCGCCGCCGCCGGCATCCCGGTCACGCACCGCGGCCTGGCCAAGGGCTTCAGCGTCGTCACCGGGCATGAGGAACTCTCCGAAGTCCCCGCCCGGCCCGACCACACCGTGATCCTGCTCATGGGCGTCGGCCAGCTCCGCGGTTCCGCGGCGTCGCTGGGCCGTGCCGGTTTGCCAGCCGGGACGCCTGTTGGCATCGTAGAGAATGGATACCTGCCCAACCAGCGGGTGACCATCGGAACGCTCGGGACCATCGCGGATCAAGCCGAGGCCGCCGGCGTCGCGAACCCTGCCGTGATCGTGATCGGTGACGTGGTCCGCGTCAGCCCGTTCGCGCCGCCGCACTTCAAGACCGCGGACTACGGCACCACGTCTCCGAACGCCCCGCGCGTCCCCGCCCGTTAGTTCCAGCCCGCCCCACGACCCCGCAAGCCCGCCGACTGCTCCGTAACCGCCGTTTACAAGCCCCACGAGGGCGATGTTGGAGCAACGGATCCAGAAGAATAAGGAACACAGCCGTGTCAACGAACACCACCGTAGGAACCGCCGCCCGTCCCCTGCGCGTCGCCGTCGTCGGCTCCGGCCCGGCCGGCGTCTACGCCGCGGACATCCTGACCAAGAGCGAGGCCGTCAAAAGCGGCGAACTCACCGTCAGCATCGACCTCTTCGACCGCTACCCGGCACCCTACGGCCTGATCCGCTACGGCGTCGCCCCGGACCACCCGCGCATCAAGGGCATCGTCAACGCCCTGCACAAGGTGCTGGACCGCGGCGACATCCGCTTCTTCGGTAACGTCGACTACGGCACGGACCTCACCCTCGAAGACCTCCGGACCCACTACGACGCCGTCATCTTCGCCACCGGCGCCATCAAGGACGCGGACCTGAACATCCCCGGCATCGAACTCGAGGGCTCCTACGGCGGCGCCGACTTCGTCTCCTGGTACGACGGGCACCCGGACGTGCCCCGTGACTGGCCGCTGGAGGCCAAGGAAATCGCCGTGATCGGCAACGGCAACGTGGCCCTGGACGTGGCCCGGATGCTCTCCAAGCACGCCGACGACCTGCTGGTCTCCGAAATCCCGGACAACGTCTACCGGGCCCTGAAGGACTCCCCGGTCACCGATGTGCACGTCTTCGGCCGCCGTGGCCCGGCGCAGGTGAAGTTCACCCCGCTGGAGCTGCGCGAACTGTCCCACTCCAAGGACGTCGACATCATCCTCTACCCGGAAGACTTTGAGTTCGACGCCGAATCCGACCGCCAGATCCAGAGCAACAACCAGACCAAGACCATGGTGGGCACCCTCACCAACTGGATCGCCGAACAGCCCGAGGACCTTTCCGAACTCACGGCCTCCCGCCGGCTGCACCTGCACTTCCTGCACAGCCCGGTCGAGGTGTACGACGACGCGGCGAACCCGGGCAGGGTGGCCGGGATCAAGTTCGAGCGCACCGAACTCGACGGCACGGGCAATGCCCGCGGCACGGGCGAGTTCATCGACTACCCGGTCCAGGCCGTCTACCGCGCCATCGGCTACTTCGGTTCGGCGCTGCCCGAGGTCGAGTTCGACCACAGCCGGGGCGTCGTCCCGAACGACGGCGGCCGCGTCCTGGACGCGTCCGGCGCCCACGTGCCCGGCATCTATGCCACGGGATGGATCAAGCGCGGCCCGGTCGGGCTGATTGGCCACACGAAGGGCGATGCCCTGGAAACCGTGACCTACCTGCTGGAGGACCGCGGGAACCTGCCGCAGGCTGCGGCACCCGCGCCGGAGGCGGTCATCGGGCTGCTGGAGGACCGCGGGGTGCAGTACACCTCCTGGGAAGGCTGGCTGGCCCTGGACGCGCATGAACGCTCCCTGGGGGAGAAGGCGTCCGCGGGTCCGGACAGCGTCCAGCGCGAGCGCATCAAAGTGGTCCCGCGCGAGGACATGGTGGAGATCTCCCGCGGCGGGGTCGCGGCGGAGGTCTAACCCGGGATTACTGACAAGGCGCGGGGTCACCTCAAGCCCGTCCCGAAGGGGGCGGGGGAAGGTGGCCCCGCGTTGGTCGGTCATGGGGACATTTCCCCCGGGTAGTCAGTAGGCTTACCGTCATGGACACGCACCGAGGACCCCGCCGATGAGGCTCCGCCGCAGCAATGCCTCGGGCCGGGGCTACCGCCGGGTACCCGCCGGCACCGGATTCAGCTACCGGGACCTGGACGGGTCGACCCTCCCGGCCGGCCCGGTCCGGGACCGGCTGGAAAGCATCGGGATCCCGCCGGCCTGGACCGACGTCTGGATCGCGCCCTACGAGAACGGCCATATCCAGGCGACCGGGCTCGACGCCGTCGGGCGGCGCCAGTACATCTACCACCCCAGCTGGCGGGAACGGAAAGACCGGCTCAAGTTCGACCGCTCACTGCAGCTCGGCGAGACCCTGCCCGCCGCCCGCCGCCTGGTCACCCGCGACCTGCGCTCCGAGGGGCTCACGCGTGAGCGCGTGCTCGCGGCCGCGTTCCGGATGCTCGACAGCGGATCGCTGCGCGTCGGCTCCGAGCGCTACACCAACGAAAACGGCAGCCACGGCCTGGCCACCCTGCTCTGCGCGCACGTGAAGGTGCGCAAGGACGAGCTCCGGCTCAGCTTCCCGGCCAAGAGCGGCAAAAACTGGGAGTCGCGGATCGACGACGCCGACCTCGCCGACGTCGTCCGCTCGCTCAAGCGGCGCGGCGCCAACGCCCGCCTGCTCGCCTACAAGAACGGCCGGCGCTGGCACCCCGTCACCAGTGCCGAGATCAACGAGTACGTCAAGGAGCGCACCGGCGGCGACTTCACCGCCAAGGACTTCCGAACCTTGCGGGGCACCGTCGCGGCCGCCGTCAGCCTGGCCAAAACCGGGCCGCAAGCCAAGGTCAGCGCCCGCAAGCGTGCCGTCAGCCGGGCCATGGTGGACGCCGCCGCGGTGCTCGGCAACACGCCGTCGATTGCCCGGAAGAGCTACGTTGATCCCCGCCTGCTGGACCACTACGAGGCCGGGGAAACCATCGACCCGAAGCGGCTGGACTCGGCCGAATCGGAGATCCGGGCGCTGCTCTACCAGGAAGGCGCCGTCGTCCCGCTGCGCTGACAGCCCGCACCGGCCGGCACGGCAGCACCCCGCAGCAGGCCGCTCAAAACTCCGCGTTGATGAAGCCGATGACGATCGCCGTCCACCAGCAGGCCTGCGAAACGGCAAGGCACACGAGCAGGTGCACCCGCTGCCCGACGGTCAGCCCTCCGAACGGAGTGTCCGGCGGCAGGTGCGCCAGCCGGCGCATCAGCGGGATCAGCATGATGCCGTTCAGGCTCAGCACCAGCACCGCGGCAAGCTTGAGGTCGGTCATCGGATTGTCCAGGTGCGGGTTGAGGAACACACCGGTGGCCAGCATGCCGGCCAGCCCGCCCCAGATCAGCGGCGTCGCGGCGCCGTCCAGCCGGATGATGTCGGCCAGGGTGCGCCGGCCGAGCAGCCACAGCAGGCCGTGCCAGTCGACCAGCAGGATGGCGCCGAAAGCCACCACCAGGGACAGGATATGCAGCACATCGGCTAAATTGTGCTCGTAGCCACCGACCCGGACCGCCGTGGACAGGGCGACCGACAGCAGCCACGCCAGGGCGGCCGCCCCGGACAGGGCGATGACGAGCCGGCGGGTGGCCCGCTCGGACTCGCGGTGGCGCCGGATCGTGCGCCTGCTCACTGGAACGTAGCTCATGGCCTTACACTGCAGGGCCGGCCCGCCGGGGGCGTGGTCGGAGACGCCCGGAAAGCCTGGCTGCAAGGCTTCCGGATAGCTAAAACTTTAAACCCGGGCAGGCCCGGCAACAAGGACGGAACCCCTACATCCGCCCGAACCGGGCGCGGATCAGGGCAAAGACACCGTAGGCGATGAAGCCGGCGCCGATGGCCAGGAGCAGGTGCGGGCCGAACGGGTGGTGCTGCAACGCCTTAAGGCTGCCGTCCAGCCCGGTGGAGGAGCCGGGATCGTTGGTGGCCGCGGCCATCACAAACAGCAGCCCGGTCAGCACCAGGGCCAGTCCCTTGGCGACGTGCCCGGCCACGCCCAGGCCGCTGACCAGGTGGCCGCGGTGGGTCCCCTCGAAGCGGCGCAGCTCCTCCTTGAACTTCTTGCCCAGGCCCTTCACCACGAAGTACACCCCGATCCCGCTGACCGTCAGGCCAATCCCGATCAGCAGCGGGGCCCCCAGCGGGCGGTTCAGCAGGGCCTCGCTGAACGCGGCGGTGGACTCGCCCGAGTCGCTGCGGACGCCGACGGCGAAGCTGGCGAACGTGAACCCGATGCTGCCGTAGGCGATGGCCAGGAAGCCGGAGGAGACCAGCTTGCCCAGCCGCTCGCCGCGCGGCAGGTGGCGGGCCCGCAGCGTCGCCTCGCTGAGCTGCCACAGCGCCAGCCCGGCGCAGCCGACGAAGCACGTCCACATCACCGCGGGCCCCCACGGGTTCGCGGCCAGCTGCTCGATCGCCCCCGTGGGTTCCGCCTGGCCGGGGGCGCCCAGGACCAGGGCGACGGCGATCGCCCCGATGACGATGTGCAGCAAGGCCATCACCGCAAAACCCCAGCGCGCGACGACGTCCAAGACCTTGCTGTTGGACGCGGCCTCGGCGGCATCCGCGGCCTCCCCGAGGGCGGCGTCGAGTGTCGCTTCGTCCCGCCGGTCCCGCGGTTCCGTGCTTGCGTCTTCCATTGCTACGAGCTTACGCGCGGTGCGGCGTGCCGCCGGGCCCTCACGGCCGGACTACCAACTCTTTGGTAAGTGTGCTTACTATGTGGGGAGTGCGGTCCCGACGTTGGGGCCGGGCCAGTTCCGGATTCGATTCACACGATAGGAAGCTCACCATGGCAGGTAATCTTGTTGCCCGATCCATCCACGACCTGACCGCCGGCGCGTGGTTCGGCGGCTCGCTGATGGGCGCCATCGGGCTGAACGGCGCGACGGCGGAGGCCAAGGATCCCGCCGAGCGGACCCGGCTGTCCAGCCTGGGCTGGAAGAAGTGGGCGCCGTACCAGACGGCCGCCTTCGGCGCGCATTTCCTCTCCGGCCTCGCCATCATGTGGGAGAACAAGGGCCGGATGGCCAAGCAGGACGGCGTCACCCGGCTGAGCATCTACAAGTCCATCGTCACCGCGGCCGGCGCCGGCGTGAGCCTCTACGCCGGACTCCAGGGTGCGAAGGTGGACAAGCTCGCGGCCGAGGGTGCCGAGGGCGCCACCGAGCCCAAGCCGGGCGCCTCCGAGGAGCTCCGCTCCGCCCAGCAGCAGCTGAAAATCCTGCAGTGGGCCATCCCCGTCTTCGCCGGCTGGGTGATCGTCCTGGGCGCCAAGCACGGCGAAATGCAGCGGCCGAAAAACGTCTTCAAGGGCCTGTCCCGCTAGACGAAGTCAGCGGCAGCGACCGCCCGGGCCCGTCCGGCCGCCCCTCCAGGGGTCGCCGGGCGGGCCCGCGGTCTGTCCGGGGCCGGGCAGCCCGGGGGTGGCTTCCGAGAGTGTTGGTTCCGGCGGTGCCGGGTCGGTTCCCGCTCAGGCTCAGCGCGGGTGCCGGGCGCTGAGCCGCTGCACCGCCAGGGCCAGCCAGAGCTGGACCCGGTCCGCGGTCTGGGCCGGGTCGTACCCGGTGAGTTCGGTGATCTGCGCCAGCCGGTAGCGGACGGTGTTGCGGTGCAGGGTGAGTTCCTCGGCGACCGCGGCCACGGAGCCGTTGTTGGACAGGTAGCTCTCCAGCGTCGTCATCAGCTCGGCGCCGTGCGCGGCGTCGAAGTCCCGCAGCGGGTTCAGCGACTCGTTCGCCATGTCCGCGAGCGGCACGTCCTCGCTGGCCAGCAGCAGCGAGGTCAGGCTCAGCCGCTCCGGCTCGTTGACCGGCAGGCCGTGGCTGGCCGCGTCGCGGGCCTCGAAGTAGCTCCAGCGCAGGCCGTTCGGTTTCGTGTAGGCCCCGCCGATGCCGATCGTGGCGTGGATCCCCGCTTCGGCCAGGTGGTCGCTGAGGCTGCGTGCCAGCGCGCCCGCGCCGCTGCCGTCGTCGTGCACCAGCACCACCAGGTCCTTGCCGACGACGGCGGTCACCGCCGCCGCCAGCGGCTGCGGCAGTGAGGAGCTTCCCAGCTGTTTGGTGTGGGCCGCCGATTCCGCCAGCAGGACCACGTTCTTGCGCGTGCTGTTGACGCCGATGCCGGCGAGCCGCCGGGCGGCCTCGGTGGGCTCGAGGGTTCCGTGGATGACGTCCTCCAGGACCTGTCCGGCGAGGGCCCGCTGCGACTGGCGCTGTTTGACCATGTTGTTGAGCTCGACGCTGATCAGGTTCTGCGCGTAGCCGACAATCCCGGAGTCCTCGAACGGATGCCGCACCCACAGTGTGCAGGCGTCACGGCGGCCGGTCGGGATGGGAAAGGAGCTCCAGCCGTCCGGGGTGGGGGAGGGGTTCCCGGCTGCGCTGTTGTACAGCTGCGCGGTGAACTGCGTCAGCACGATGTCGGTGCGCAGCATCGAGCCCAGGTGCTTGAGCAGTTCGGCCAGGCCGCCGCCGGTCAGCAGGGCGCGGGCCAGGATCTGGTGCCCCGCGATCAGCCGTTCCAGCTTGGCGTAGTGGTCCGCGGACTGGGCATCCGCCACGAGCTTGCCGATCGCGATAAACGGCGTCTCGTACGGCACTTCGACCACCGGCAGGCCCCAGCGGTTTGCCTCGGCGACCAGGGCCGGCGGGACCGCCTCATGCGTGAGCCCGACGCCGAACCCGATTCCCACCGCGCCGGCGCGCTGGACCTGGCGGACGAAGCGGCGCTGCTCCGGAGCGCTCCTGAGCCGCATGCCGGTGGTCAGGACCAGCTCCCCGCCGTTGAGGAAGCGCTGCGGGTCCTCCTGCTCGGTTACCGCCACCCAGTGGATGTCCTGGTGCCAGGTGGTTTCGGCGAGGCCCGCCTTGGAGAGCTTGAGGGACGGAACCCCCAGCAGGGCCGCGAGGGAAATTGCCATGGACTCAGGATAACCGCGGGCTGGTCAAGCGCACTAAAGCCCTGCGCCGAGGGTGTGCAGCTGCCTATTCCCTGCCTTGGTCCCCTGGCATAGGCTCGGAGCAGTCGCAGGTCCCGTCCTGCCTGCCCTTCCCCGCCAGCACGAAAGAGGTTGTACACCGTGGTTCAAACCTTGCAGAACTTCATCAACGGGGAGTTCGTCACCCCCGCCGGCACCGACCTGCTGGACATCGTGAACCCCACCAACGGCGACGTGGTGGCCAAGGCCCCGGTCTCGGTGCAGGCCGACGTCGACGCCGCGATGACCGCCGCGAAGAACGCCTTCGCCAGCTGGAAGCACGTCACCCCCGGCCAGCGGCAGCTGCTGCTGCTCAAGCTCGCCGACGCCGTGGAGGCCAACAGCGACGAACTCGTCGAGGCCCAGCACCGCAACACCGGCCAGGTCCGCTCCCTGATCGCCGCGGAGGAAGTTGCCGCCGGCGCGGACCAGCTGCGCTTCTTCGCCGGTGCCGCCCGCCTGCTGGAGGGCAAGTCGGCCGGTGAATACCTGGAGGGCCACACCTCCTTCGTGCGCCGCGAACCGATCGGCGTCGTCGCCCAGGTCGCACCGTGGAACTACCCGTTCCTGATGGCCATCTGGAAGATCGGCCCCGCCCTGGCCGCCGGCAACACCGTGGTGCTCAAGCCCTCCGACACCACCCCCGAATCCACCCTGGTGCTGGCCCGCCTCGCCGGGGAGATCCTCCCGGCCGGTGTGCTCAACGTGGTCCTGGGCACCGGCGAAACCGGCGCCATGATGGTCGAGCACAAGGTCCCGGGCCTGGTCTCCATCACCGGCTCCGTCCGGGCCGGCATCGCCGTCGCCTCCGGCGCCGCCAAGGGCCTGAAGCGTGCCCACCTGGAGCTCGGCGGCAAGGCCCCCGCGATCGTGTTCAAGGACGCGGACATCAAGAAGAGCGCCGCCGCCATCGCGGAGTTCGCGTTCTTCAACGCCGGCCAGGACTGCACGGCCATCACCCGTGTCCTGGTCGAGGATTCGGTGCACGATGACGTCGTTGCCGCCATGGTGGAGCACACCAAGACCCTGCGCACCGGTTCGCAGAACGACGAAGACAACTACTTCGGCCCGCTGAACAACGTCAACCACTTCAACGCGGTCACCTCCGTCGTCGAGCACCTGCCGGCGAACTGCAAGATCGAAACCGGCGGCCACCGGGCCGGGGACAAGGGCTTCTTCTTCGAACCCACGATCGTCACCGGCGCCAAGCAGACCGATGACATCGTGCAGAAGGAAACGTTCGGCCCGGTCATCACGGTGCAGAAGTTCAGCAGCGAGGCCGAGGCGATCGAGCTGGCCAACGACGTCGACTACGCCCTGGCCTCCAGCGTCTGGACCACGGACCACGGCACCGCCATGCGGGTCAGCCGCGACCTGGACTTCGGCGCTGTCTGGATCAACACCCACATCCTGCTCACCGCCGAGATGCCGCACGGCGGCTTCAAGCAGTCCGGCTACGGCAAGGACCTCTCGATGTACGGCGTCGAGGACTACACCCGCATCAAGCACGTCATGAGCGCCCTCGACGCCTAAGGCCCCACCCGGCGCCGCCGCGCCCAGCCCCCCCCGGCCGGCCCGCGCCGCCCCCTCTCCACCTAGAAAGGCTTTCCCGTGACCACCACCGCAAACGACATCTCCTACCGTCTGGAGCAGAAGCGCCGCGTCCAGGCCGACTTCCCCGGCCCCAAGTCCGTCGCCCTGACCGAGCGCCGCAAGGCCGTCGTCGCGTCGGGCGTTGCCTCCAGCGTCCCGGTCTACGTCGCCGACGCCGACGGCGGCATCGTCCAGGACGTTGACGGCAACTCCTTCATCGACCTCGGTTCCGGCATCGCCGTGACGAGCGTCGGCGCCTCGGACCCCGCCGTCGTCGGCGCCGTGAAGGAGGCCGTGGAGCACTTCACCCACACCTGCTTCATGGTTACCCCGTACGAGGGCTACGTCGCCGTCGCCGAGCAGCTGAACCGGCTCACCCCCGGCGACCACGAGAAGCGCACGGTGCTGTTCAACTCCGGCGCCGAAGCCGTGGAGAACGCCGTCAAGGTGGCCCGCCTCGCCACCGGCCGGGACGCCGTCGTCGCCTTCGACCACGCCTACCACGGCCGGACCAACCTGACCATGGCGCTGACCGCCAAGGCCATGCCGTACAAGACCAACTTCGGCCCCTTCGCGCCCGAGGTCTACCGGATGCCGATGAGCTACCCGTACCGGGAAGAGAACCCGGAGATCACCGGTGCCGAGGCCGCCAAGCGCGCCATCACCATGATCGAGAAGCAGATCGGCGGCGAGTCCGTGGCCGCGATCATCATCGAACCCATTCAGGGCGAGGGCGGCTTCATTGTCCCCGCCGAGGGCTTCCTGCCTGCCCTGGCCGCCTGGGCCAAGGAGAAGGGCATCGTCTTCATCGCCGACGAGGTCCAGTCCGGCTTCTGCCGCACCGGTGAATGGTTCGCCGTGAACCACGAGGGCGTCGTCCCGGACATCGTCACCATGGCCAAGGGCATCGCCGGCGGCATGCCGCTGTCCGCCATCACCGGCCGCGCCGACCTGCTCGACGCCGTCCACCCGGGCGGCCTCGGTGGCACCTACGGCGGCAACCCGGTAGCCTGTGCCGCGGCGCTGGCCTCCATCGGTTCCATGGAGCAGTACGACCTCAACGCCCGGGCCCGCCACATCGAGGAACTCGCCCTGGGCAGGCTGCGCGAACTCGCCGCCGAGCTGGGCGAGGGTTCCGTCGTCGGCGACATCCGCGGCCGCGGCGCCATGCTCGCAGTCGAACTGGTCCAGCAGGGTTCGAAGGAGCCGAACCCGGAACTGACCAAGGCCGTCGCCGCCGCCTGCCTCAAGGAGGGCGTCATCATCCTCACTTGCGGCACCTACGGCAACGTCATCCGGCTGCTGCCGCCGCTGGTCATCAGCGACGAGCTGCTGCTGGACGGCCTTGAGGTCCTGGCCGCCGCCATCCGCGCCAACGCCTAGCACCCCCGCCGGCCCGGAGCCGGTGAGCCACCCCAACGCGCACGGGCCGCGGACCAACCGGTCCGCGGCCCGTGCGCGTTGCTGCCTCCGGACTGCTGCTTCCGGAGGGCCGGAGCGGCTACTTCCAGGAACTGGCGTCGAGCTGGATGGCGACAACGTACAGGTGCCGGCCCTGTTCAATCTTCTCGACTTCGTAGACCCGCACCTTCGTCTGCGGGGCCGCCGTGCCCGGCCGGCCGACGCCGAGCCCGTAGCTGAGCACCCCCTCGAAGTCGCCCGCCGGTGCATAGCGGGTCAGCGCCCGGTAGCCGATCGCCTGCGGCGGGCTGGTCTTGATGGTGCTGGCTTTACCGTCCGAGGTGTGCGCCTGGGCGCCGTGGAACGCAACCTTCAAAATCGCGCCCGTGCCGGGCATCGGGATGGGCAGGCCGCTGCCGTCGGCGAGGAGTTCAGGGACGTACGAGATGTCGTAGCTGGGGAAGGCCCCGTTGAACCGGAAACTCAGCTGGTCGTACGGCGGCGTGTCCGTCGGGTGCTGGCCGGCGCCGATGGAGTAGAGCGTCGGCAACGGTTCAGCCGGCGGTGGGGCCAGCGGCACCGGGTTTTGGTGCTTGGTCGTCAACGGCGCGGAGGACGGGACGGTCCAGTCGTGGGTGATCTTGGAAGAAATCACCCGGTCGCCGTCCTGCGGGGCAGCCGTCTCATCCGAGTCCGGAGGCAGCGTGCCCGTACCGGTGGGGGACGCCGTCGTCGTGCCGGGCGAGGCGGAAGCCGACGCCGTGGCTGAACCCGTCGCCGTCGCGCTGCCGGATTCGGTGGGCGCCGTGGTGGCGCTGCCCGTGGCCGTGGCGGTGGCGGACGGAGGGGGCGGCGAAGGGGTACAGCCGGCCGCTGCGAGCAGCAGCACCGCCATTCCCAGCCCTGCAGTGCCTGCCGTGAACCTGCGGTTCCTGATCACAGCCATCGTGAGCTCCCCTCCACCCCATCAGCGTAGGCCGCGCGCGGTGACGCGCCGCAGGGCCAAAAGTCACCGACAATTCGGCGCGGCGCTGGGTTAGAGTCGTTCCTACCACTGCAGGAAAGCAGACCGGCCGCCGTCGCCCGGGACCCCGGAGCCACGCTGGATTCTGCCCCAGACCCATAAGGGGTTCTTACATGCGATACGTAGTTGGCTACACACCCAACGACCGCGGAGCCGACGCCGTCGCCCTCGCGTCCGCCATGGCACGCGCCCAGGGCGCCCACCTGGACCTGGTCCATGTCGTGGACCGCAATACCCCCTATGTCGCGCTGAACCCGCAGGGCAACCGGATCAGCGTGGCCGAGCAGTCCGTGCTGACGGCGGAACGGAAAGGCCTGGCGCTGGTGCCGGAGGGCCTGGAAGCCCGCTTCCATGTCCGCCAGGCGGATTCCTTTGCCGCCGGGCTGATCGACGCCGCCAAGGAATACCGCGCCGGCCTGATCGTGGTGGGCGCGGCCCGCACCGGGCTGTTCAAGCGGTACACCGTGGGCAGCGTGGCCAACGCCCTGCTGCACGCGTCACCGGTGCCGGTGGCGCTGGCGCCGCGCGGCTACCGCAACACCGAAGCCGTCACCCGCCTGACCCTCGCCGTCGGCCAGCGCACCGGCGCGGACGCCGCGATCGACGTCGCCATCGAGTCCGCCGAACGCCGCGGGGTGCCGCTGCGCCTGGTTTCGCTGGTGGAGCTCGACGCCGAGGGCGACGGCGGCGAGAACGTCAACGCCGCGCACGTCCACGCCAATACCGTGCTCAAGGCGGCGGCCGGTCGGCTGCCGGCCGGGCATCACGTCAGTGTCGAAGTGGCCCACGGCCGCAGCATCGAAGAAGCGATCGATGACCTGGAGTGGGACGACCGGGAGATCCTGATCGTCGGGTCATCCCGCCTGGCGGAGAAGAACAAGCTTTTCCTGGGCAGCACCGCGAACAAGGTGCTCCGCGCCCTGCCGGTGCCGATGGTCGTGGTGCCCCGCGATTACGTCCGGGTCGACAGCAGCCCGGAGGACTAACCCGCCCCGCCGGAGGCGCGAACGTACACTTGAGGCCCTGTTTCGAGGTGGAAACGGGGCCTCAAGTGTACGTTCGCGCGTTGGTCAGGCGGCGGCGCGGGCCAGCCGCCGGGTGACGGCGTTCCGGCGCGCGGTCCGCAGCATGTCCGCCGTCAGCAGCAGCAGCGCCAGCCAGACGACGCCGAAGCCGATCCAGCGCTCCGGGGTCATGGCCTCCTTGAACACCACGAGGGCCACGATGAACTGCAGCACCGGGGCGAAGTACTGCAGCAGCCCGATCGTCGTCATGGGCAGCCGCCGCGCGGACGCGCCGAAGAACAGCAGCGGCACGGCCGTGATCACGCCGGAGGCGGCCAGCAGCCAGAAGTGCCCCGCGCCGTTGGTGGTGAGCGTGGCGGCACCGGTCACGGCGAGCACCACCATCGCGACGCCGGCAATCGGGGCCAGCACGATGGTCTCCACGGAGAGGCTCGTGATCGCGTCCACCCGGGGCCCGACGCGCTTCTTGACGAAGCCGTAAAGGCCGAAGCTGAACGCCAGGGTCAGCGCGATCCACGGCAGTTTCCCGTAGGAGTAAGTCAGCACGCCGACGGCGATGAAGCCGACACCGACGGCGGCCCACTGCAGCGGCCGGAGTTTCTCCTTCAGTACGAACACGCCCAGCAGCACGGACACCAACGGGTTGATGAAGTAGCCCAGTGACGTCTCAACCGCCTGGCCGGTGGTCACCCCGTAGGTGTAGGTCAGCCAGTTCACCGCGATGAGGCCGGCGGCCAGGGCCAGCGGCCCCATGACCGTGCGGTTCCGGAACGCGGCGCCGATCACCCGCCACGTCCGGGTGACCGTGATCAGCAGGGCGCAGAAGACCAGGGACCACACCACCCGGTTGGCCACGATCTCGACGGCGGTGGCCGGGTGCAGCACGAAGAAGTACAGGGGGAGCAGCCCCCACAGGCCGTAGGCACCGATGCCGAAGAGGATCCCCGTCGTCGTGTCCTTGTCCACCGCGGCGGGTGCGGCGGTGCGCGGGGGAGCCTCCGGGGAGGTCAGGGCAGCGGGGGCGGTGGGTCCGTCGGAGATAGGCACAGGATCAATAACACCGTCCCCTGTTCCGCTATTCCTACCGCCGGAGCCGGCCGGGACATTTAGAATGGGGGCCTGTGCGCTGATTCGCCCGCGCACGCGACCTGCTTCAGAAGGGCTCCCGGTGTCCAACTCGGCCGAAACCTCGCCTCAAAGAACGTCCAAGCGTCCCCTCCGCGTTGCGATTGTCGGCGCCGGACCGGCCGGCGTCTACGCCGCGGACATCCTGACCAAGTCCAACGAGGTCAAGGGCGGCGACTTCGAAGTCAGCATCGACCTGTTCGAGGCATACCCGGCGCCCTACGGGCTGATCCGCTACGGCGTCGCCCCGGACCACCCGCGCATCAAGGGCATCGTCAACGCCCTGCACAAGGTCCTGGACCGCGGCGACATCCGCTTCCTGGGCAACGTCACCTACGGCCGGGACCTGACCCTGCACGATTTCCGTGCCTTCTACGACGCCGTCATCTTCTCCACCGGCGCCATCAAGGACGCGGACCTGGACATCCCCGGCATCGACCTGGAGGGCTCCTTCGGCGGCGCCGACTTCGTCTCCTGGTACGACGGCCACCCGGACGTGCCCCGTGACTGGCCGCTGGAGGCCAAGGAAATCGCCGTGATCGGCAACGGCAACGTGGCCCTGGACGTGGCCCGGATGCTGGTCAAGCACGCCGACGACCTGCTGGTCACGGAAATCCCGGACAACGTGTACCGGGCCCTGAAGGCCTCGCCGGTCACGGACGTGCACGTCTTCGGCCGCCGCGGCCCGGCGCAGGTGAAATTCACCCCGCTGGAACTCCGGGAGCTCAGCCACGCCCGGGACGTCGACATCGTCCTCTACCCGGAAGACTTCGAGTTCGACGAGGCCTCCGACGAAGCGATCCGGACGAACAACCAGATCAAGACTATGGTCAACACCCTCGGCAACTGGCTGGTCGAGGAGCACGCGGAGGCCGAGGAGCCGTCCTCCCGCCGCCTGCACCTGCACTTCCTGCACAACCCCGTCGAGATCTACGACGACGCCGCGCACCCCGGCAAGGTGGCCGGAATCAAGTTCGAACGGATGCAGCTGGACGGCACGGGCAACGCCAAGGGTACCGGCGAATTCGTGGACTACCCGGTCCAGGCCGTCTACCGGGCCATCGGGTACCACGGGTCGCCGCTGGCGGAGCTGGAGTACGACGCGCGGCGTGGCGTCATCCCCAACGAGGGCGGCCGCGTGCTCGACGCCGGCGGCAAGCCCGTGCCCGGCATCTACGCCACCGGCTGGATCAAGCGCGGCCCGGTCGGCCTGATCGGCCACACCAAGGGCGACGCCCTCGAAACCATCGGCTTCCTGCTCGAGGACCGCCTGACCCTGCCGCCGGCCCAGAACCCCGATCCGCAGGCCATCATCGACCTGCTGGAGGAGCGCGGCATCGAATACACGACCTGGGAGGGCTGGAACAGGCTGGACGCGCACGAGCTGGAACTCGGCGCGGGGTGGTCCGCGGCGAACGGACCCGACGGCGTCGTCCGCGAACGGATCAAGGTCGTGCCACGGGACGAAATGATCCGGATCTCCCGCGGCTGACCGCGGCTGACCCCTCCTCTGGCGGGGGTCGGGAACGCCCCGTACACTCGATGAAAACGTCGGCGCCGTTGTCGCGCGCCGCGAGGTGCCCGTCAATGGGAGTTCAATGAGGAATTCGGTCGAGCCGGCATTGCTGCGCGCTTCCGGCGCCGGGCTGAGCCCGGAGGCCCGCCAGCCCTACGCCCACGCCGGGCACGAGCAGCTGGGTTCCCTGGGCACCGGCCTGGAGCACGTGCCCGGACTGCGGAGCTTGATCCGTGAATCCTGGCAACGGTCCGCGCAGCTGCACGCCAACCCGGATAACCCGGAAGCGCCCCTGGCCATGGACCGGGAGGAACTTGAGGAATACCGGCAGCAGCATCCGCTGGCTGCGATCATGCCGGTGATCCATAAGCTGCTGGTCCTCCCCAGCCACGACAGCGGCATGCTGGTGGCCGTCGGGGACGAAGTGGGCCGTTTGCTGTGGGTCGAGGGCGACCCGGCCATGCAGCGCCGCGCCGAAGGGATGATGTTCGTCCCCGGCGCCGACTGGTCCGAGGCCACCGTGGGCACGAGCGCCCCGGGTACCGCCCTGGCCCTGGGCCGCGGCATCCAGATCGCCGGCGCCGAGCACTATAAACGTTCCGTGCATCCGTGGAGCTGCACCGCCGTCCCGTTCCACGACCCTGACTCGGGCGCGCTGCTGGGCGTCGTGGACATCACCGGCACCGAATCCGCGGTCGCGCCGCATACCCTGTCCCTGGTCGAAGCGACCGTCGCCGCAGCCCAGGCGCACCTGCGGGTCGAACGCCTGCAGCTGGCGGCTGCCCGCCACGCCGCCCCGGCACGTCGCCGGCCGGCGGCGACCGTCGCCGGCAGCGGGTCCATGACGACGGCGGCAAAGGCGGCGGCCCCGGGCCGGCCCGGCAGCCTGTACCGCAACAGCCTGCAACTGCTCGGCCGCGACCAGGCCGTGCTCAGCCTCGACGGCCGCACCGTCACCCTGTCGGCCCGGCACAGCGAAATCCTCGCCCTCCTGAGCGCCCATCCGAACGGCCTGTCCGCCGAGGAACTCAGCGCGTTGCTCTACCCCGGGGACGGATCCACCATGACGCTGCGCGCCGAAATGGTGCGCCTGCGCAAGGTGCTGCTGCAGCTCAACCCCGCCGCTGTCCCGGAGTCCCGGCCCTACCGGCTCCCGGTGGACCTCTCCCCGGACTCCGGCCAGGTGCTCAGCTGCCTGCAGCGCGGGGCCCACCGGATCGCGCTGGAAATCTACCGCGGGGCAGTCCTGCCCCGGTCTGAAGCCCCCGGCGTCGCCGAACTCCGCTCCCGGGTCTCGCGCCTGCTGCGGGAAGCTGTCCTGACGGACGGCAGCGCCGAATCGCTTTTGAAATACGCGCAACTGCCCGAGGCGCAGGACGACGTCGAGGTCCGCACCACGGCACTGAAGCTGCTGCCGCCGCGCTCGCCGAAGCGGGCCGCCGTCGTCGCGGACCTGGAGCGGCTCGAGAGCGAACTCAGCGCCTGAACCGCGCTGCGCCGGAGGCGGAGCGCCGCCCCGGCCGGACGCCGCCCCGGCCGGAACAGGTGCACACGCAGAAGTCCCCGCCGGCGTTGTCCGCGCCGGCGGGGACTTCTGTTGCCGATGAGTGCTAGTTGATGCGCCCGGCCCAGAGGTCGTCGAAGCTGACGGTCAGGGGGTTGGGTTTGCCGGTGGTGCTGAGGTAGCTGTAGATGCCGATTCCTCCGGCGGTCTGCAGCGCGGCGGTGCTGTCGGTTGTGCTCAGCTGCCAGTTGGCCGGTTCGGTGGTGCCGGTCTTCCAGACCTTGGCCTGGATGGTGGTGGGTGAGGTTCCGGTGACCTGCAGCCGGAACTGCAGCCGGTCTCCGGTGTTGAACGTGAGTCCGGGGATTGTCGCGGCCTTCATGTTGGTGTTCGTGCTGCG
Source organism: Arthrobacter sp. Hor0625 (assembly GCF_052567525.1). Lineage (NCBI taxonomy): Bacteria > Bacillati > Actinomycetota > Actinomycetes > Micrococcales > Micrococcaceae > Arthrobacter > Arthrobacter sp. Hor0625. The sequence goes on from NZ_CP199586.1 coordinate 1,989,844, forward strand.
GGTCAGGTGCAGGCTTACGGCGCCGGCGGAATTCACCACCACCCGTGCGCCGTAGGTCTCCGCGCCCACCCGGCGCCCGAGCAGGCCGGTGTAGATGCTGCTGGCGGTCGGCCGGTTGAAGCCGATCGTTGCCCGCACTTCGGTGTCGGTGGAGGAAACACCGTCAAGGTAGGCGTAGCGGTTGGACGCAGCGGGGCTGGATATTGTGGCGGCGCTGCCGTTGACGGCGAAGTTCGATGCCGTCCCGGACAGGGTCCAGGGGCCGCCGGTTTCCGCTGTGCCCAGGCCGCCGTTGATCGTGCGGGTGAAGGTGTCCCGGGCCAGGACCTCGCCCGCCGGCGGCGCGGCGACCGTCACCGGATGGCTGACCGTGTCCTTCGCTCCGCCGTTATCTGTCACGGTCAGGGTGACCGTGTAGGTTCCGGCGGCAGCGTAGGTGTGGTTTGCGTTCACCCCGGTCCCGGTACTGCCGTCGCCGAAGTCCCAGGCGTACGAGGAGATCGTTCCGTCCGAGTCCGTCGATCCGGCCCCGTTCACGGTGGCCGTCAGCCCGCTCACCCCGCTCGTGAACGCCGCAACCGGCGCCACATTCGCCGGCGGCGGCGTGGACGCGGTGCGCCCGGCCCAGAGGTCGTCGAAGCTGACGGTCAGGGGGGTGGGTGTTCCGGTGGTGCTGAGGTAGCTGTAGATGCCGATTCCTCCGGCGGTCTGCAGCGCGGCGGTGCTGTCGGTTGTGCTCAGCTGCCAGTTGGCCGGTTCGGTGGTGCCGGTCTTCCAGACCTTGGCCTGGATGGTGGTGGGTGAGGTTCCGGTGACCTGCAGCCGGAACTGCAGCCGGTCTCCGGTGTTGAAGGTCAGCCCGGGGATTGTCGCGGCCTTCATGTTGGTGTTCGTGCTGCGGGTCAGGTGCAGGCTTACGGCCCCGGCGGAATTCACCACCACCCGTGCGCCGTAGGTCTCCGCGCCGACCCGGCGGCCGAGCAGGCCGGTGTAGATGCTGCTGGCGGTCGGCCGGTTGAAGCCGATCGTTGCCCGCACTTCGGTGTCGGTGGAGGAAACACCGTCAAGGTAGGCGTAGCGGTTGGACGCAGCGGGGCTGGATATTGTGGCGGCGCTGCCGTTGACGGCGAAGTTCGATGCCGTCCCGGACAGGGTCCAGGGGCCTCCGGTTTCCGCTGTGCCCAGGCCGCCGTTGATCGTGCGGGTGAAGGTGTCCCGGGCCAGGACCTCGCCCGCCGGCGGCGCGGCGACCGTCACCGGATGGCTGACCGTGTCCTTCGCCCCGCCGTTATCTGTCACGGTCAGGGTGACCGTGTAGGTTCCGGCGGCAGCGTAGGTGTGGTTTGCGTTCACCCCGGTCCCGGTACTGCCGTCGCCGAAGTCCCAGGCGTACGAGGAGATCGTTCCGTCCGAGTCCGTCGATCCGGCCCCGTTCACGGTGGCCGTCAGCCCGCTCACCCCGCTCGTGAACGCCGCAACCGGCGCCACATTCGCCGGCGGCGTCCCCTTCGTGTTGACCAGGCCCGGCGTGCCGCCCGTGGTGGACACCGCCGTCCAGTTCGAGGCGACCGAGTTGTCCGCCGTCGGCGAGGTCAGCTCCAGGGAGGGGCCTGTGCCGTCCGCGGCCGTCGGCCAGGGCGCCTGGTTCGAATACGTCACCGAATCGACCACCCGGCTGCCGGCGCGCAGCACGACGGCCTCCCCGCCGTCGTCGAGGGTGCCCGCAAAGGTGCCGCCTACGAAGCGGTTAGCCCCGGTGTAGGCCGCACGGAACGCCTTGTCATTGGCGACGAACACCACGCGCCCGCCGGCAGGGACCACCGTGCCGGGCTGGATCTTCAGACCGACAGCGTCGATCGTCCAGCCCGAAATGTCCACGGCCGTGGTGCCGGGGTTCGCCAGCTCGATAAATTCTCCGCCGCTTCCCGCCGGGTGGTACTGGATCTCGTTGACCACCACGGTTGCGTCGGCCGCCTGGGTGGTGGGCACCGGCAGGCCGGGACCTGTGTTGCCGTTGATCGTGTTGCGGCGGTCGGCCAGGCCCGTCAGGAAAGCGCTCCGCGCCGAGGCCGGCGTGTACCCGCCCCACTTGGCCCGGTCCAGGTTCCAATCCGGTGTGGTCTGCGCCGAGATCGCATCCCACTGGGCCTCATACTGCCCGGCCGGAAGGAACTGATCGGCCAGGGTGCGCAGCCGCCGGAAGAACATCTCCCTGATCTCCGGGTAGGCCAGCATGGCCTGCGTGAAGTTGTTGGAGGTGTCCGGTGTCAGGAAGAGGCCCTTGCCGTCCGAGGCGGGCGTGGTGAAGATCCAGTTCAGATCCCACTGCCACATCTCCCAGCGGCCGGTTCCGTCGGTGTCGCGCGCCAGCCACCAGTTGTACCAGCCGCTGTCCTGGTGCCGGATGATCGAGTTGATCGCCATATAGTTGACCAGCTCCGGGACGTTTACGTTCTGGTAAATCCACGCCTGCTGCGCCGCGGAGGGCGAGGCGTCTACCGCGTTGGACAGGGCCCATGCGTCCGAGAAGTCCTCATCCTTGCGGGTTTTCTTGTCCAGCCAGCCCGAAGCCTCGAGCGCGGCCGGGGATGACGTTGCGCTCACGCTGCCGCCGTCGCCCTTGTAGATCGACCAGTTGGACACCCCCTGGTCGTCCCGCCAGCGGCCGTCCTCGGTCTCCATGATCCGGCCCAGGCTCCAGAAGGTTCCGTTGCGCTGCGTGCGCACGGGGAGGATGTTCAGGGACCGGTTGCCGGCCGCCTTCACGGTCGCCCACCCGACGTCGGCGAAGTTGTCCGAGTAGTTCTGGAGCGCAAACTCATCGAGCGGATAAGGCAGCTTGCCGCCAAGGTCGAAGACATACCCCTTGGGCAGTTCGACCTTCCAGCTCACCTTGGCATTGCTGCGGGAGGTGTTGCCGCGCACGCTCATGAGGGCCCCGTCGACGACCTGGCCGTTGTAGGACCAGACGGCTGCCCCCTGGAATTTGTCGTACCGGTGGTTGGCCAGGATGTCGTTGTACACGGCGTCCTCCATGAACCACTCGATCACCGGCAGCGAGCTGCTGACTGCGGAGTTCAGGACCACCACGCCGCGGTAGCGCACCGAGTCACCGGCTGCCGGTTCCGAGTAGCCGGTGCCGCCGGCGGAGGCATCGATCCGGTAGCGGATCAGGCTGCCTGCGCCCTGTCCGGGGATGGTCCCGGAGTACACGCCGTCCCCGGCCCCGCCGGGGCTGGCCGCGTCGTCGAGGAATGGCACGACAACGTCCGCCCCGAACATCACCTTGTAGGTGAGCTGGGCCGTGGAACCGGTCCGCAGCCGGGCCGAGACGGCCACCGGCTGGCCGGCGGCCGGGCGCGCCGGGTCCGCCTTGAGTTCAGTGACCACGGGCGCCGGCCCGGTCCCGTCGATCGAGTTCCTGGCCCCCGGAGTCCCCTTCGCAGCGAGGCTTGCGCCCCAGCTGTCGGGCAGGGAGTTGTCGAGGGCCAGGTCACGCAGTTCGAGGGTGGGTCCGGTCCCGTCCGGCGTGGACGGCCAGGGTGCGGTGTCCGCGTAGGTGACCGTGTCCACGACGTTCAGCGCCCCGTCGACCAGCGTGACCGCTTCGCCGCCGTTGCTGAGGTTGCCGCCGTAGACGGCGTTCGGGGCGAACCCGTACGTCGCCTGGAACTGCGCGGCGTCCTTCGCCACCACGAAGTAGCCGTTGGCGGGCACCACGGTGCCCGCCGCGAAGACCCCGGTGACACCGGCGGTGAAGGACCACCCCGAGATGTCCAGCGGAGCGCCGGAGGTGTTGGCCAGTTCCAGGAAGTCGTCGGTGTCGAGGTCCGACCCGGAATGATAGTTCAGCTCGGAGATCACCATCCCGCCCGTCGTCGCCGCAGCCGCCGGGACGGCCTGCGAGACGACGAAGGTGCTGGCCATCGCCGACGCCAGCGCAATGGCTGACACTGTGCGGACGCATTTTCCTATCGCTTGTGTTGCCCTTTGTACCACCATGCCAGGAGCCCCCTCGGAGAAGGTGTGAGCGTCGTGGCGAGCTGTCGGACGCCCACGCCGCAACAGCATGCGGCGTCCGCTGAGTATCGAAGCGGGCCCCGGCGGTGTCCATAGGTATTGCGCCGCGGGGCTGAGTACCAGGGGGCGGGCCGCCCGGCACAGCTCCGTGAGCCGGGTCACACCGTTGCAACCTGCCTGCAACCTCCACGCCCCTAGGCTGGCGTCAGCAGCGGCCGCAGCACACCGGCCGCTCCCGCCACTGTTGCACAGCAAAGGAGCTAGCAATGACTGTCTACGCACAGCCCGGTACCGAGGGCTCGAAGGTCACCTTCAAGGACCGGTACGAGAACTGGATCGGCGGCGAGTGGGTCGCCCCGGTGAAGGGCCAGTACTTCGAAAACATCACCCCGGTCACCGGCAAGGCGTTCTGCGAGGTCGCCCGCGGTACGGCCGAAGACATCGAACTGGCACTGGATGCCGCGCACAAGGCAGCGCCCTCGTGGGGCAAGACGTCGGTGGCCGAACGCGCCGCCATCCTGAACAAGATCGCGGACCGGATCGATGAGAACACCGAACTGCTGGCCGTCGCCGAAACCTGGGACAACGGCAAGCCGATCCGGGAGACGCTGAACGCCGACATCCCGCTCGCGGCGGACCACTTCCGCTACTTTGCCTCCGCCGTCCGCGCCCAGGAGGGCCGGCTCTCGCAGCTCGACGACGACACCACCGCCTACCACTACCACGAGCCGCTCGGCGTCGTCGGCCAGATCATCCCGTGGAACTTCCCGATCCTGATGGCCGTCTGGAAGCTCGCCCCCGCGCTCGCCGCGGGCAACGCCGTCGTCCTCAAGCCGGCCGAGCAGACCCCGTCCTCGATCCTGGTGCTGATGGAACTGATCAGCGACCTGCTGCCGGCCGGCGTCGTCAACGTCGTCAACGGCTTCGGCGTCGAGGCCGGCAAGCCGCTCGCCTCCAGCCCCCGGATCCGCAAGATCGCCTTCACCGGCGAAACCACCACGGGCCGCCTGATCAGCCAGTACGCGTCCCAGAACCTGATCCCGGTCACGCTGGAACTGGGCGGCAAGAGCCCGAACATCTTCTTCAACGACGTCGCGGACAGCAACGATGCGTTCTACGACAAGGCCCTCGAGGGATTCACGCTCTTCGCGTTCAACCAGGGCGAGGTCTGCACCTGCCCCTCCCGCGCCCTGGTCCAGGAAGGCATCTATGACTCCTTCATGGCGGACGCGCTGGCCCGCACCCAGAAGATCATCCAGGGCAACCCGCTGGATACCGACACCCAGCTCGGCGCCCAGGCCTCCAACGACCAGCTGGAGAAGATCCTCTCCTACATCGACATCGGCAAGCAGGAGGGTGCCAAGGCGCTGACCGGCGGCGCCCGCGCCGAGCTCTCCGGCGACCTCGCCGGCGGCTACTACGTCCAGCCGACCATCTTCGAGGGCCACAACAAGATGCGGATCTTCCAGGAAGAGATCTTCGGCCCGGTGGTCTCGGTGACCCGGTTCAGCGACTACAGCGACGCCATGGGCATCGCCAACGACACCTTGTACGGCCTCGGCGCCGGCGTCTGGTCCCGCAACGGCAACGTCGCCTACCGCGCCGGCCGCGAGATCCAGGCGGGCCGGGTGTGGGTCAACAACTACCACGCCTACCCGGCCGGTGCCGCGTTCGGTGGTTACAAGTCCTCCGGCATCGGCCGCGAGAACCACGCCATGATGCTGGACCACTACCAGCAGACCAAGAACCTGCTGGTCAGCTACAACGAGAACAAGCTCGGCTTCTTCTAGGCCGACGCGGCGGGGCGGGCCGGTGTGGTCCGCCCCGCCTTGCCGTTTCCCCACTATTCCCGAGGAGCCCGATGACCCAGGTCCCACTCGATGCCGCCGTGACGCTTCCCGGCGAGGACTTCTCCCGGGTGGCGCTCACCGCGGAGGCCGTCCAGCTGCTGCGCAAGCTCTGGGTGCAGCACGGACCGCTGATGTTCCACCAGTCCGGCGGCTGCTGCGACGGTTCCGCGCCGATGTGCTACCCGGCGGGGGAGTTCCTGACCGGCGACTCGGATGTCCTGCTGGGCCGGTTCGACATCGCGGACGGCCCCGAATCCCAGCCGCTCGAGTTCTGGATGTCCCGGGAGCAGTTCAGCTACTGGAGCCACAGCACCTGACCGTCGACCTCGTTGCCGGCCGCGGCAGCGGCTTTTCCGTCGAGGCGCCGGAGGGCAAGCGCTTCCTGATCCGGTCCACCCTGATGGACTGGCCCGTCTGACCCTCCGGTGTGGAAGCTCGAACGGACGCTTGAGGCCCTGCCGGAGGCGCGAGCGGACACTTCGCGCCCCGCCGGAGGCGCGAGCGGACACTTCAGGCCCTGCCGGAAGGGCGCGAAGTGTCCGTTCGCTCGGAACCCGGGCGGGTACAGTCTCACAATGTGGGATAAAAGCGGCCGTCCAGTGGATGGACACTACTATGGATAGGTCCGTTTCAACCCTGTTACCGAGATTTTGGATCTTCCTATGAACCTTTTCCGGACCAAGACCATTGAGCAGTCGATCGCCGACGCCGATGAGCCCGGACGCAAGCTGAAGCGCTCGCTCAGCACCTGGGACCTGATGATCATGGGCGTCGCCGTCGCAGTCGGCGCCGGGATCTTCTCGGTCGGCGCCAAGGCAGCCGCCAACTTCGCCGGCCCCGCCGTCACCGTTTCCTTCGCCATCGCCGCCGTCACCTGCGCCCTGGCGATCATGTGCTACGCCGAGTTCGCCACCGCCATCCCCGTGGCCGGCTCCGCCTACGTGTTCACCTACGCCACCATGGGGGAGGTGCTGGCCTGGATCATCGGCTGGAACCTGATCCTGGAACTGTTCACCGCGGGGGCCGTCATCGCCAAATACTGGGGCATCTACCTCAGCAAGGTTTTCGCACTGATGGGCCTGGACGTTCCGCCGGCCGTCAACGTCGGCGGCGTTGACCTCTACTGGGGCGCCTTCCTGATCGTGGCCGTCTTCACCGTGCTCCTGGTCCTCGGCACCAAGCTGTCGGCCCGCGTCGGCAACGTCTTCACCCTGATCAAGATCGCCGTCGTCCTGTTCGTGATCGTGGTCGGTTTCACCTACGTGAAGTTCGAAAACTACACCCCGTTCGTCCCCACCTCCGAGCCCACCGGCGGCACCGGGACGGCCGACGTGCTCAAGCAGTCCTTCTTCGGCTTCCTTACCGGCGCCGCCCCGGCCCAGTACGGCACCCTCGGGATCTTCGCCGGCGCCGCGCTGGTGTTCTTCGCCTTCATCGGGTTCGACGTCGTCGCCACCTCCGCCGAGGAGGTCAAGAACCCGCAAAAGACGCTGCCGCGCGGCATCTTCGGCGGCCTGGCGATCGTCACCGTGCTCTACATCCTGGTCTCGCTCGCGCTGACCGGCATGGTCCCCTACACCAAGCTGGCCGAGGCGGATAACCCGACCCTCACCACCGCCTTCGAGGCCGTGGGCAACACCGACGCCGCCAAGGTCATCGCCTTCGGCTCGCTGGTGGGCCTCACTACGGTCATCATGGTGCTCCTGATGGGCCTCTCCCGCGTGGTCCTGGCCATGAGCCGCGACGGCCTGCTGCCGCGCTCGCTGTCACGCACCAGCACCATCCGTGCCACCCCCGCGCGGCTGCAGATCATCTGCGGCACGGCCGTGGCCCTGGTGGCCGGGCTGACCAACGTGGACCTGCTCGAGGAAATGATCAACATCGGGACCCTGTCGGCGTTCGTGATGGTCAGCCTCGGCATCCTCGTGCTGCGCCGGAAGCGTCCGGACCTGAAGCCGGCCTTCCGGGTGCCCTTCGGCAAGGTGCTGCCGGTGGTCTCCGCCGTGCTCTGCCTGTATCTGATGACCAACCTCGCGGTAGAGACCTGGATCTTCTTCGCCATCTGGCTCGTCATCGGCATCGCGATCTACTTCGCCTACGGGCAGCGCCACTCCCGGCTGAACGAGAAGTTCGCCGAGGCCCGGGCCGCTGTCAACGGACCCGGCGCTGCTGCGGAGACCGCACAGTCCGCCGCCCCGGTGCAGGACGCCGGCACGGAGACGCTGACCAAGCCGTAGCCACCATGCCCCCTCGGGGGCGAGCATCGACGAGGGCCGCCCGCGCCCGGACCGGCATTTGCCGGACCGGCCGCGGCCGGCCTTTTGCGTGTGCGGACGCCGGACGCCGTCGTACGGGCCCTGCCGCCGCTGGCGCGTGCTTCCGGCCCCGCACGCTGGCCTGCCGCCGTCGCCGCCGCCGTCCCCGCCGTCCCGCCATTACTAATGCGTAACAATGCCCCTTATGTGGGCGTCATCACAGTATGGTGGAGATAGTCGATATTTTGAACGTTTGTTCAACATACGAACATCAAGGCTGGGGGCTTGAGTATCCCGCGGCCAGTGCGCACATAGGAGTGAACATGAAACGTCGTATTATCACCGTGCTGGCGGCCGCCTCGGTCCTGGCACTCTCGGCCTGTGGCAGCGGATCCCCGAGCTCCACCGGCGGCAGCGCCTCCGGCGGCGCAGCGGGCGGGGGCGACCTCACCAAGGTCAGCGTCGGCGTGATCCCGATCGTCGACTGCGCCCCGATCTACTTGGGCAGCAAGCAGGGCTTCTTCAAGGACGAAGGAATCCAGCTCGACATCCAGACCGCCACCGGCGGGGCCGCGATCGTTCCGGGCGTGGTCAGCGGCAGCTTCGACTTCGCGTTTTCGAACCTGATCTCCGTGATGGTTGCCAAGGACAAGGGCCTTGACCTGAAGTTCGTCGCCAACGGCGCCTCTACCACGGGTGAGAAGGGCAAGGACATCGGCGGCGTCGTCGTCCCGGCCGGCTCGTCCATCAGCTCCGCCAAGGACCTGGCCGGCAAGACGGTCTCGGTGAACAACCTCTCCAACATCGGTGACACCACGGTGAAGTCGGTCATCGAAAAGGCCGGCGGCGACCCGGCCAGCGTGAAGTTCGTGGAAGTTGCCTTCCCGGATGCGCCCGCGGCCCTGGCCAACAAGCAGGTGGACGCGGCCTGGATCCTGGAGCCCTTCCTCTCCAAGGCCGTTGCCGACGGCGGCAAGATTGTGTCCTCGAACTTCGTCGACATGAGCCCTGAACTGGATATCGCCGGCTACTTCACCAAGGCGGACACCATCAAGAACAAGGCCGAGCTGACCCAGAAGTTCACCCGTGCCATGAACAAGTCCCTGGAGTACGCCCAGACCCACCCGCAGGAAGTCCGGGACATCGTCGGGACCTACACGAAGATCGACGAAGCCACGCGCGCCAAGATGGTGCTGCCGCGCTACCGGGTTGAGTTCAACAAGGATGCGTTCAAGACCCTCGGGGACGCTGCCGCCAAGTACGGCACCCTGAGCAAGGCACCGAACGCAGGCGACCTGCTTCCGTGAGCTCCGTGACTTCCGACGCTCGTGCGTCCGGCGGTCCCGTCCCCGCTGCGGGGCGGGGCCGCCGGCCCGGCCGCGGCCTTCCGGTACAGCGGCTCCTGGGGGTGGCCGGCATTCTGGGGTTCCTGGCCACGTGGGAGCTCATTCCCCGACTGGGCATCATCGACGAACGCTTCCTGCCGCCGGCCAGCGAAGTCATCACCGCGCTGGCCCTCGATTTCGGTCTGACCGCGTTCTGGGTGTCGGTCGGCGAAACGATGAAGGCCTGGTTCCTGGGCCTGATCATCGCGGTGTCCCTGGCCGTGCTGCTGGGCTTCATCATTGGCTCGAGCACTTTCCTGCGGAAGGCCACCAACTCAACGGTCGAGTTTCTGCGCCCGATTCCGTCCGTGGCCCTGATCCCGCTGGCGGTGTTGCTGTTCGGCGTGAAAATCGAGTCCTCGCTCATGCTCATCACCTATGCCGCCTTCTGGCAGGTGCTGATCCAGGTCCTCTACGGCGTGGCCGACGTCGATATGGTCGCCAGCAACACCGCGCGGACCTACGGCCTGGGGTGGATGGCGCGGATCCGCTACGTCGTCTTCCCCACGGCTTTGCCCTACCTGATGACCGGCGTCCGGCTCGCAGCCACGGTGGCGCTGGTCCTGGCCATTACGGCGGAACTCGTGATCGGTTCGCCGGGGCTGGGCCGCGAGATCGCCCTCGCCCAGTCCGGCGGCGCGATCTCCGGGATGTACGCCCTGGTGCTCGCGACCGGCCTGATCGGTGTGCTGATCAACGTCCTGATGCGGTTCATTGAAAAGAAGACCCTGTCCTGGCATTCCTCTGTCCGCTCCGAGGTGGTCGTATGAAAGCGCTGAAAACTTTGGGCTATGTGCTGGCGCTGCCGGCCTTGCTGGTCCTGGCCTGGTGGGCGTCGACCCTTGGCGCGGTCAACTTCTTCGTCCCCACCCCGGCCGCCCTGGTCGAGAAGTTCGGCGAAGTCTGGTTCGGTCCGCGGTTCTTCTCGGACGTGCTGCCCAGCATCGCCCGGCTCCTGATCGGCGTTGTCGCGGCGATCGTGATCGGCGTCGTGGGCGGCGTGCTGATCGGCTCGGTCGCCTGGCTCCGGGCCCTGCTCGAACCCACGCTCGAGTTCTTCCGCGCGATCCCGCCGCCAGTCCTGGTCCCGGTGCTGATCCTGCTGATGGGCATCACCGACTCCATGAAGATCGCCGTCATCATCTCCGGCTGCGTCTGGCCGGTCCTGCTGAACACCATCGAAGGCGTGCGTGCCGTGGACGGGGTCCTCTCCGACTCGGCCCACACATACGGCATCGACGGCTGGGCCCGGGTGCGGTACCTGGTGCTTCCCTCGGCCAGCCCGCAGATCCTCGCCGGCGTGCGCCAGTCGCTCTCGCTCGGGTTGATCCTGATGGTCATTTCAGAAATGTTTGCCTCGTCCTCGGGACTGGGCTTCACTATCGTCCAGTTCCAGCGCTCGTTCGCCATCCCGGAGATGTGGTCCGGCATTGTGGTGCTCGGCTTGCTGGGTGTGGCGATGTCGTTCATCTTCCAGTGGGCCGAACGCAACATCCTGCGGTGGTACCACGGCCAGAAAGAGGTAGAAAATGCAGCCTGACACCACCCGCCCCGCGCCGGAGGCAATGCTCTCCGTCCGCGGCCTGAAAAAGGTCTACCAGACCGACGGCGGCGACATCGAGGCCGTGCGCAACCTGACCTTCGATTTGCGGGCCGGGGAACTGGCCTGCCTGGTCGGCCCCTCCGGCTCCGGCAAGACCACCCTGCTCAAGTGCATCTCCGGCCTGATGGCGCCCACCGAGGGGGAGGTGCTCCTCGACGGCAAGCGGGTCTCCGGGCCGCCGAAGAAAATGGCCGTCGTGTTCCAGGAGTACGGCCGCTCGCTGTTCCCCTGGATGCGGGTCCGGGACAACGTGGAGCTGCCGCTGAAGAACCAGGGAGTGCCCAAGGCCGAACGCGACCGGCTGGTCGACGAGGCCCTCGAAGCAGTGGGCCTGGCGCACGTTCCGCGCTCGTACCCCTGGCAGCTCTCCGGCGGCATGCAGCAGCGTGTGGCCATCGCCCGGGCCATCGCCTACCAGCCCGAGGTCCTGCTGATGGATGAACCGTTCGCAGCCGTGGACGCCCAGACCCGGGCGGACCTGGAGGACCTGATCCGGACGGTCTGGAAGAAGCTGGGCGTGACAGTGCTGTTCGTGACCCACGACATCGACGAGTCCGTCTACCTCGGCGAACGGGTCATCATCCTCTCAAGCTCCCCGACGGTGGTGCAGGAGGATATCGTGATCGACCTGCCGGACGAACGAGACCAGCTGGAGACCCGGTCGCTACCCCGCTTCACCGAGCTACGCCACCACGTGTACGAGCAGATCCAGCTGGCCAAGAAGGGACACCGGCCCGCCGCGGCAACCAGCTGATTCGTCTGGGCTATGGTTCCGGACGGGCGCACCCCGGGCCCGACCCGCCGTCGTCCGTAATCGGCGCGCCCGTCCGAAACCCCCGCGCAAACCCGGCAGCCGCGCCCGGCGGGCGCCGCGGGGGTCCGGAACCGACGCAACATCCCAGGGTGCCGCTTAGACGTGAGAGTGTCAGCGTGCCTGGGACCGGATCCTGTTCTTCAGGGAGGTTGTCAGCGTCTTGTTCAGGAGCCTGGCGGCCCCGCCGGCCAGGAACCCGCCGGCCGGCGGATAGAGCGATTCAGCCTCACGCCGCTTCTGTTCCAGGAGTTCCGGCAACTTCGAGGCCAGCGTACCGGCCCGCTCGGGCATGGACGGGTCGTCTGAACCGAGGGCCAGGGACCAGCCGCTGCCGAGCGCCGCAATGGATTCATGCTTGACGTCGTAGTACCCCTGCTTCACCCCGACGGCGATGCCACGGGCGCCTGCGGCTGATGCCAGCAGGTGCAGGTGGAACCGGCTGGTCACCCAGGTCTGCTGCGCGGACAGCGGAAGGCCGCGGGTCCAGACATCGGAGAACGGCACGAACCTGGACTCCGGGATCAGGTCCGCCAGGCGTTCGTAGGCGGCGCGGTCGACGCCGGGGATCGCCTCGATGTAGTGGGCCTTGATGCCGCGGCGTCCGGCCAGCCGGATCTCGGCCCGCGCGAGGTCCACGGCGGCCTGGAACCGGCCGGGGTCGGCCAGGTCGCTCTGGATGCAGACGTACAAACCCGGGGCCGCCTCGTTACGGCCCATCTCACCGGGTATGCCCAGGAACGCGTCGTCGAGGCCCAGCTCCAGCCCGTGGGCGGCCGCGCTGGGCTCGTCCCGCACGCGGACGACGTCAAACCCCTGGAACAGGGGAGCCTCACCGTTGTCCCGGGGCAACGCCGGCATCAGGCCCTGGCCGGTGGCGTAGAGCCGTGCGCCGGTGACCTCGCTGACGGCGCGCATCCCGGCGAGCAGGCCGGCATGGTGCGGCCAGGTGCTGTTGACGTAGCCCCCGCCAATCAAGTGGAGCGACTCGGCCTCGTGGATTTTAAGGATGCCCAGATCGTAGGCGGGCGTACCCAGCCCGGTGATGCGTTCGCGGATATTTTTCGCCGCCACGTCGGCGGACAGGTCGGCGTTTTCGTGGACCAGGCGCCAGAGGGTATTTGTTACGCGAAGCCGCGGATGCATGCCCTCGAACAGCACCTGCGCCATGCCGGGCTGGGGGCTGTCCAACCAGACATCGGCATCGGGCCGTGCGACGGCGAGGTATTTTAGCCAAGCGGCCGCGATGAACTCATCGCCGAAATTTGGGTGACCAGAGGTGCCCACGAGGTAAATGATTCCGGAATTCACCCCCCGACTATAGCCGGGGACGGCGCAGGCAGAGACAAGAACACCCCGCCGCGCTAGTGCGTGGCGGGGTGTTCTTCGACCAGAAAGTGGATCAGCCGATCTTGTTGGCGGCTTCGGCGTCCGAGGTGGCGACGCCGGCTGCGGCGGCACCGAGGTTGGCGCGCAGCTTGGCGCCGAGTTCGGCGTCGACGTTGGTCCAGTACTGGATGGCGCGTTCCTTGATGGCCGGGCTCCTGACCCCGCCCACGGCGCCGGTGATGGTCTCGAGCAGACGGGCCTTGGCGCCGTCGTCGAAGACCTCACGGTACAGCGTGCCGGCCTGGCCGAAGTCGCTGTCCTCGGCGTGCAGGGAGTGTGCCGACAGCGTCAGCTCGCCGTCGTTCTCCCAGCCGCCGGCCGGGCTCTGCGGCTCCACGGCAGCAGGGCCGCCGACCGAGTTCGGCGCATAGACCGGAACCGAGGGGGCGTTGAAGTGGTAGCGCCCGGCGCCGTCCTGGCTGTAGTTGTTGACCTGGCTCTTGGGCTGGTTGACCGGGATCTGGGCGTGGTTGGTGCCCACCCGGTAGCGGTGCGCGTCGGCGTAGGAGAAGATGCGGGCCTGCAGCATCTTGTCCGGCGAGGCGGCGATGCCCGGCACGAAGTTCGACGGCGCGAAGGTGGCCTGCTCGATCTGCGCGAAGTAGTTCTCCGGGTTCTTGTCCAGCGTCATGGTGCCGACCTTGACCAGCGGGTAGTCGGAGTGCGGCCAGACCTTGGTCAGGTCGAACGGGTTGAAGCGGTAGGTCTTGGCGTCCTCGTACGGCATCACCTGGACGTGCATGTCCCAGGACGGGAAGTTGCCGGCGGCGATGTTCTCGGACAGGTCGCGGATGTAGAAGTCCGCGTCGGAGCCGGCCAGTGCCTCGGCCTGGTCACCGGTCATGGAGTGCACGCCCTGGTTGGACTTGAAGTGGTACTTGACCCAGAAGCGCTCGCCCTCGGCGTTGATCCACTGGTAGGTGTGCGAGCCGTAGCCCTGCATTTCGCGCCAGGAGGCCGGCAGGCCGCGGTCGCCCATGAGCCAGGTGACCTGGTGGGCGGACTCGGGGGAGAGGGTCCAGAAATCCCACTGCATGTCCGCGTCACGCAGGTGGGTGCCAGGCAGGCGCTTCTGGCTGTGGATGAAGTCCGGGAACTTGATGCCGTCGCGGATGAAGAACACCGGGGTGTTGTTGCCGACCAGGTCGTAGTTGCCCTCGGTGGTGTAGAACTTCACGGCGAAACCGCGCGGGTCACGCCAGGTGTCCGGAGAGCCGTTCTCGCCGGCGACGGAGGAGAAACGGATGAGCATGTCCGTCTCGGTGCCCGGCTGGAAGAGGGCCGCCTTGGTGTACTTGGAGACGTCCTCGGTGGTCTTGAAGGTACCGAACGCGCCGCCGCCCTTGGCGTGCACGACGCGCTCCGGCACGCGCTCGCGGTTGAACTGGGCGAGCTTCTCCACCAGGTAGTGGTCGGTGAGGATGATCGCGCCGTCGGCGCCGACGGTCTGCGAATGGGCGTCGGACGTGACGGGGGCACCGGACTGTGTCGTGGACACGGCGGGCGCAGAGATGTTCTGGGTCATCATGCTCCTATTTCTGTTTCTAACTTAGGTACGGTCGGAAGGAAGTGTTTGGCTGCGCTGGCAGTCCTCGCAGATGCCCTGGTACAGGACGTCCGCGATCTGGATGGTCATGGGCTTGGCGCCCGCGTCCCAGTGCGGCGTCAGGCAGGGCGCGTGGCCGACGGCGCACTCGACGTCCTCCACCCGGCCGCAGCTGATGCAGACGGCGTGGTGGTGGTTGTCGCCGACCCGCGTCTCGTACAGCGCGGGGGAGTGCGGTGGCTCGAAGCGCCGCAGCATCTGCAGACCGGTCAGGTCGTTCAGGACTACGTAGACGGACTGCGCGGTCAGCTCGGGGAGCTCCTCGCGGGCGGCGGCCAGGATCCCGTCGGCCGGCGAATGCGGATGGCGTTCGACGGCGGCCAGCACGGCCAGCCGCTGCTTGGTCACCCGGCGGCCGTGGACACGCAGGGCCGCTGCCCATGCTTCGTGGCTGCCCATCGTTTCCGTCATGGCCCCATTCAAGCACTTATTTTTAGTTGTTCACAATAAGGCGGGGCTTAGCTGCCCCGGCCCGCACTAGAGTTGCCGGGTGGGGAAATTCTTGGCGGACATCACGCCGCTACGCGAAAGCCCGGCATTCCGCCGCCTGTGGCTCGGATCAGCCGCCTCTGCCCTGGGCAGCCAACTCACCCTCGTGGCCGTCAGCCTCGAGGTCTACCGGCTGACCCAGGACAGCCTCTACGTGGGGTTGCTGAGCATTTTCGCCCTCGTGCCCCTGGTCTTCGGCGGCCTCCTCGGCGGCTCCATCGCGGACGCGCACGACCGGCGCCAGGTGGCGCTGCTTGCCTCCGTGGTGCTGTGGCTGACCACCGCCTGCCTGGCACTGCAGGCCTGGCTGCAGCTGGGGAACGTGTGGCTGCTCTATGGCCTGGTCGCGGTGCAGAGCGGCGCGCAGGCCATCAACCAGCCGGCCCGCAGCGCCATCATCCCGGTGCTGGTCCGCAAGGAACTGCTGCCTGCCGCCAACGCCCTGTCCATGATCAGCATCGGGCTCTCCATGACCGCCGGACCGTTGCTGGCCGGCGTGCTGGTCGCCACGGTCGGGTTCGCCTGGACCTACACCGCCGACGTGGCGAGCTTCGTTTTCGTCGTCTGGGCGCTGCTGAGGCTGCCCCCGCTGCCGCCGGGCCACGCCGCGCACCGGGCCGGCCTGCGCTCCGTGGTGGAGGGGTTCCGGTTCCTCGGCACCCGCCCCAACCTGCGGATGACGTTCGTGATCGATCTGGTGGCTATGATCCTCGCGCAGCCCCGGGCGCTGCTGCCGGCCATCGCCGCGCTCATGATCGGCGGCGGTGAGGCGACGGTGGGGGTCCTGCTGGCTGCGACCGCCGTCGGCGCCTTCCTGGCCGGGCTCTTCTCCGGGCCCCTCGGCGCCGTCCGCGCCCAGGGGGCCGCAGTGGTCTGGTCGGTCATGGGCTGGGGCGCCTCGATTGCGGGCCTGGGGCTGGTGGTCGTCCTCGCCGGGCGCTCCGGGGCCGGCGGGGTCACGCTGTGGCTCGTGCCGGCCGCCATCTGCTGCGCGTTGGCGGGCATCGCCGACTCGGTCAGCGCCGTCTTCCGCACCACCATCCTGCAATCGGCTGCGCCGGACCACCTGCGCGGGCGGCTGCAGGGCGTCTTCGTCGTCGTCGTCGCGGGCGGCCCCCGGATCGGGGACATGCTGGCCGGCAGCGCCACTACACTGCTCAGTGAGGGCTGGGTGTTGCTCGCAGGCGGAGTGCTCTGCGCGGTGGTGGCGTGGCTCGTGGCGCGCTGGCAGTCCGGGTTTTTGGCGTACGACGCGCGGAACCCGGTTCCGTAGCGGTTCGTTCCTCAAGTGGGTGCCCGCGGGGGCGTCCGAGGGCCGGCGCCAGTGCCGGCGGCGTCAGGAATGTGGCAGCAGGAGGATCGGTGCACAATTATCACAACGGCTTGAAGACGGCGGCCCTCTTCGGCGTGCTCTGGGCGGTGCTGCTGGGGCTCGGCGCACTGATCGGGTCGAGCATGCGCAGTTCGACGCCGATCTGGATCATGGCGCTGATCGGCGTCGGCACCACCGCGTACGGCTACTGGAACAGTGACAAGATCGCGATCCGCTCCATGCAGGCCTATCCGGTGACTGAGGCCGAGGCGCCGCAGCTGCACCAGATCGTCCGGGAGCTCTCGGCCCGCGCCAACCAGCCGATGCCGCGGATCTACATCTCCCCGACCATGGCACCGAACGCCTTCGCCACGGGCCGGAACCCGCAGAACGCAGCGGTCTGCTGCACCCAGGGCATCCTGCAGCTGCTCGACGCCCGGGAACTGCGCGGCGTCCTCGGGCATGAACTGATGCACGTCTACAACCGGGACATCCTGACCTCCTCCGTGGCGGCGGCCGTCGCCGGCGTGATCACCTCGGTGGGCCAGATGCTGCTGTTCTTCGGCGGCGGCGGTGACCGCCGCAACGGCAATCCGCTGGCCCTGCTCGCCATGGCGCTGCTGGCCCCGTTCGCGGCGTCGCTGATCCAGATGGCGATCTCCCGGACCCGGGAGTACGACGCCGACGAGGACGGTTCGGCGCTTACCGGCGATCCCCTGGCGCTCGCCTCGGCGCTGCGCAAGATCGAACAGGGCGTGCAGCTGGCCCCGCTGCCGCAGGACCAGCGGCTGGTGAACGCCTCGCACCTGATGATCGCCAACCCGTTCCGCGGCGGCGGCATGGCCCGGATGTTCTCCACCCACCCGCCGATGAGCGACCGGATCAGCCGGCTGGAGCGGATGGCAGGCCGGCCGCTCCGCTGACCGGGCGTCGACGCACGCTGCATCGCGGTCAGCCCTTCTGCTTAGCCAACATCTCAGAGCTCCATTCACTGCGGCTGAGGGCACCCGGCGGGTGGACCGGCCGAGTCAACGCATTGGGGCAGGGACTTTTGGCCGGCAGCGGCGTGCGTTCCTCCCCGGTTACTCCGCTGCGAGACCGGCCCCAGCCACCGGCAACCCCCGGTTTCCGGGTCTCAAGCACGACGCCGCCCGGCGGCCCGGCAGGTAAGCGGGCTGGAGCGCACGGGCTGGACACTAAAAGGCTGCCGCTACCGGAGTAGCGACAGCCTTCTTGCGGATCGACGGCTGCGTTGCCCGCCGTCAGCGGGCCAACAACCGGCCCTAGCTGCGGAAGTTCACAAACTGCAGGTCGGCCTCTTCGAAGTTCTTCAGCAGGGCCATGGTTTCCTGCAGGTCGTCGCGGGACTTGGAGGTCACGCGCAGTTCATCGCCCTGGATCTGCGACTTGACGGACTTGGGCCCCTCGTCGCGGATCAGCTTGTTGATCTTCTTGGCGAGGTCCTGGGCGATCCCCTCCTTGATTGTGGCCTCCAAGCGGAACTCCTTGCCGGAGGCGTAGGGCTCGCCCGTGTCCAGGGACTTCAGGGAGATGCCGCGGCGGATGAGCTTGGACTGCAGCACGTCCAGGACCGCCAGGACCCGCTCCTCGGAGTTGGCCTTCATCAGGATCTTCTCGCCGCTGAAATCGACCTCGGCGCCGACGCCCTTGAAGTCGTAGCGCTGCGCCAGTTCCTTCTGCGCCTGGTTCAGCGCGTTGGCGACCTCCTGCTTGTCGACCTTGCTGACGACGTCGAATGTGGATTCGCCTGCCATGACTGTCCTCCTGGTGGTTGTCCGGACGCCCTCCGGGAGGGCGGTGTTTTCTGCATTCCAGCCTAGTACGGATGCCGCGGAAGTGAAGGTGGTGCCGGTGGCCGGGCTCTCACAGTCGGCTCAAAGCTGAACCCCGGCGGGAACGAAGCTAGGCCCGGCAGGGTTGAAGACGTTGAAGGCGCCGTTGGAAAGGCAACACCCATGAACAGCAAGGCCCTCCGTTACGTCACGGGCAGCACCGCGGCCGCGGCGAGCTCCGTGGCCGCAGCCGCGCTCGCCGCGTCCGTCATCCTCAGCCCGGCAGCCGGCGCGGCCGTCCGGCTTGACGGGGTGCATGCGGACCTGGCCCGGGCCGTCGAACTGAACCAGGTCACGCCCGAACAGGCGGCGAAGTTCGAAGCCAGGCTGGCCGGCCGGATCCTCGGCGAATCCTGATCCCTGCCCCCGGAATCCGGGCCGTCGGGGGCGCCGCGGCGCCGATTCGATTCTTCGGGCGAAGTTCTGTAAAGTTGTCTTGCCCGCGGTTGCTGGAAGCGGAACGGACCGGAAACGCCCGTTCCGAACACGGAAGCCGCGAGTGATCTTCTTTTGAAGTTCGGCAGATTACCCGAGCGGCCAAAGGGGGCTGACTGTAAATCAGCTGGCAACGCCTACGGGGGTTCGAATCCCTCATCTGCCACCCTCGAAAAGCCTCCGGAACCTCTGGGTTCCGGAGGCTTTTTCATGCCCTCCCAGCGTCGGCAGCCCGCCATACCCCCGCCGGGACGGGTCGGCGCGGAGCAGCCGGGGCGATGGCGCGGCCGTCATCTGGCCCCCGCGATGTGGCGGACATCACCTTGAGGCCCTTGAGGCGCTACTCTGTCGCAGGAGGGAAATCACATGGAGCTGGTCTTGGCAGGCGGTAAGGGAGTGCTCGGCTTGGCCGAGGACGGAGTTTTCCGGCTGACGTGGGCGCCGGGCAGCGTGCTCGAGGCGGCCGACGCCGTCGAATCGGTCCTTGCCGTCACCAAAATCAGCGCCGGGCGCCTGCTGCCGCTGCTGATTGACATCAGCGACGTCAAGGTCTCGGCCGGGGCGCGGAACCACTTCCTGGAGAGCCGTTTCGTTTGCGCCGTCGCCCTCGTCGGCGAATCCAATGTTGACCGGGTCGTTGCCGCGTGGATGCGCCGCGGCAACGACTGTCCGCAGGGTTACTTCACCTCCCGGCGCGAGGCGCTGGCCTGGCTGGCCGGGCGGGCCGCCTGCGAGGTCCCCGGGCCGGATGCGGGGCCGTCGCTGGTGTGCGCGGCGCCGCCGGCGGTGGCGACACCCTGAAGCAATCGCCGCCCCCGGCCCTGCCGCGGAGTAGGGTTGGGCCGTTAATCGTTGAGCTTGAAGGAGTGCTGAAGTGAAGTCGTTTGCATGCGGTGATGTGGTCCCCGGTTGCGAAGCCCGCTGGGTCTGCAGCACGGACGACGAAATCCTGGTCCAGGTCGGCGCCCACGCCGCGTCCGCGCACGGCCTGACGGACCTGTCCGCAGACCTCGTCGACTCGGTACACAAAGCGATCCGCCCGGTTAGTTGAGTCCCCCGGCTGGCGGTACGCCGTCCGCGGGCGCTGTACCCATGCCCGCAGACTGGGACCGCCTGCTGGAAACCGCCTGCCGCGGCGAAGGGCTGGCGGCGGCCTACCAGCCGATCGTCGACACCGCGCGCGGCACGGTGGTGGGCTACGAAGCCCTCGCCCGGTTCCCCGGCTACGCCGAGAAGAACCCCGAGGTCTGGTTTGCCGCTGCGCGGTCCCACGGACGGTCCGCCGAGCTTGAGGCCGCCACGCTGCGGACTGCCCTCAAGGCACGTTCCGCGCTCCCGGCCAACTGTTTTCTGACGCTTAACGTCTCCCCGGAACTCCTGACCTCCGAGAGCATCCGCAGCGTCTGGCGCGAGGAGGGCCCGCTGGGCGGTCTCATCGTGGAGCTGACCGAGCAGACGCCGATCGATTCATACGTCGAGCTGGAGCCGGACCTGAACCAGCTGCGCGCTGCCGGCGCCCTGATCGCCGTCGACGACGCCGGGGCCGGCTATGCCGGCCTGCGCCACCTGCTGGCCCTGCGGCCGGCACTGATCAAGATCGACCGGGACCTGGTCCAGGACGTCGACCGCGACGAGGCGAAGCGGGCCCTGATCGGGATGCTGGGCGGATTCGCCAGCCGGGTGGACGCCTGGATCCTCGCCGAAGGCGTCGAGCGTTCCGAAGAACTGGAGGCGCTCGTGGCGCTCGGCGTCCCGCTGGTGCAGGGCTATTACCTCGCCCGGCCCGCACCGCCCTGGGCCGGGATCGACCTGGACGTGGCGCACCGGATGGCAAGCGCCCGCCCGGCCCTGCACAAGTCCGTGGTCCGCGACGTCGTCGAAGCGGCGGCCGCCGTGGCCAGCGTCCCGCAGGCTGCCGAGGCCTTCGCCGCCGATCCGGCACTGGACGCGGTCGTGCTGCTCGGGGAGCACCTGCGGCCGGTCGCGGTGCTCGACGCCGGTGCCTCCGCGCTCGGTGTCGTCCACCCCGGCCTGCGGGTGAACCTGGATACCCCGCTCAGCCAGGCGCTGGCCCGTGCCATGACGCGGCCCAAGGCCCAGCGGTTTGAACCGCTCCTGGTCACGGACAACGCGGGCCGGTTTGCCGGCCTCGCCCGGATGGAGCGCATGATCCTGGCGCTCGCCGGCACCGGGGACGACGCCGGCGGACAGGAAACCGCTGACCGGGAGGAAGAAGGGGAGTGATGACCGACGACCCGGATGCGCTGGCGGGGGAGTTGCCCGCCGGTGTGCGGATCAGGAATCTTCGGGAATCCGACGCCGAACGGCTGGGCGCGGCCTACCAGCGAAACCACGACCACCTTGCCCCCTGGGAGCCAGTACGGGCCCCGGAGTTTTACACCCCGGAGGGCCAGGGCGCGAACATCCGCGGCAAGCTGGGCATGTTCGCCGCGGGGACCGGTGTCCCGTGGATCATGCTCGCCGACGGACGTGCCGTGGGGGCGATGACCCTGAGCGGGATCGTCCGCGGCCCGTTCCTCAGCGCCAACCTCGGCTACTGGGTGGACCGGGACTACAACGGCCAGGGCGTCGGCACGGCCGCCGTCGCCCACGTCCTCGACGCCGCCCGCACCGCGCTGGGCCTGCACCGGATCCAGGCCGCCACCCTGCCGCACAACACCGCCTCGCAGACGGTGCTGCGGCGGTCCGGCTTCCAGGAGATCGGGCTGGCCCCCGACTATTTGCGCATCGCCGGGACCTGGCAGGACCATGTCCTGTTCCAGCGCATCCTGCACCCGCCCGTGCAAGGCTCGAACCGTGACTGATTCCCTGGGCGCGCTGCACCACGTTGAGTTGTGGGTGCCGGACCTGGAACGGGCCCGGCACGAATGGGGCTGGCTCCTGACCCGGCTCGGCCACGAGCAGTACCAGGACTGGCCCCTCGGGCGCAGCTGGCGGCTGGGACCGACCTACATCGTCGTCGAGGAGTCCCCGGACCTCACCGGCCGGACCCACCGCCGGACCGGGCCCGGACTGAACCACCTGGCCTTCCACGCCGGAACACCGGCGCAGGTGGATGCGCTGGCCGCCGACGCCCCCGGCCACGGCTGGATTGAACTGTTCCCGGAGCGGTATCCGCACGCCGGCGGCCCCGGACACTTCGCCGCCTACCTGGTGAACTCGGACGGCTTCGAGGTCGAACTCTTCGCTGCAGGCTGAGGACTGCAGACGGGGAGGGACCCCGCGGGTACGGTGATGACCATGAGCATCATCCTGGTGGGCGGCGGCCCCGACACCGTAACCACCCCGGCCATCTTCGACCGTTTCGTCCAGGACGTCCGGCACCGTGCCGGGGGAACCCGGGCGCCCCGGATCGCCGTCGTGCTCTTCGACCGGGACGGCAGCTCGGAGTATTTCCTGCCGGCCTACCTGGAACCGCTGCAAGGCCGCATCCCCTGCCAGCCGGTTCCGGTCCTGCTGCGCCGCAACGCCCCGGCCGACCAAGCGTCCTTCACCGGCGTCGACGGCATCGTCGTCGGCGGCGGCCCGACCCCCGAATACCTGGCGGGCCTGATCAGCTGCGGCCCGGCGATCCGGACGGCGGCCGCCGGCGGCGTGCCCTATCTGGGGTTCTCGGCCGGGGCGATGGTGGCCCCGGGCCGTGCCCTGGCGGGAGGTTACCGGCTCCGGGGGATTGAGGTGTGCTCGGAGGAGTGCTCCGAGGGCCTCGAGGAGCTCGACGTCCGGGAGGGCCTGGGCCTGGTTCCGTTCGCCGTCGATGTCCACACCGCGCAGGCGGGGACCCTCAGCCGTGCCGTCGCGGCGGTCGCGGAGGGCCTGGTGGACCGGGCCGTGGCCATCGACGAAAACACCGCGCTGGTGCTGCCCCATGCGGAGCTCGAGGACCTGGAGGTGATCGGCGCCGGTAACTGCTGGTCCATCCGCGGCTCCGGCCGGAAGGCCACGGTGGCCGTGCTGTCCGCCCCCTAGGCGCGCACGCCTTGGCAGTGTTGTTACTCGCGGGTAACATGAAGCGCATGCATCTGCTGCTCCGCACCCTCCTGCTGCTCTTCCGGTCCGCACGGCGCTCGCCGTTGAGTATTTGGGAGACCTCCTCGCTTCCGCTCCGCGTCCTGCCCACGGACATCGACATCGCCATGCACGTGAACAACGGCATGTACCTGTCCCTGATGGACCTGGGCCGGTTCGACCTCATGGCTCGCAGCGGCACCTGGAAGTCCATCCGCCGCCGCGGCTGGACGCCGGTGGTGGCGGGGGAAACCATCGCCTTCCGGCGCTCCCTGCAGCTGTGGCAGCAGTACACGATTGAAACGAAAATCATCGGCCTGGACGAGAAGGCCATTTACTTCGAACAGCGGATGGTCGTCGACGGCGAAATCTACGCGCGCGCCTACATCGCCACCCGGCTGGTCCACAAGGGCCGGCCGGTCAGCCAGGAAGAGATCATCCTCGAATTCGGCGCCCCTCCGGCCGGCCTGACGCTGCCGGAATGGATCCACGAGTGGCGCGAAACCAACGCGCTGCCCGGCGCCCGCCGCCCCGCCCCGCACGCCTGGGCCTAGACCGGGCGGATGTGCCAAGAGCGAAACCCGGGGGACATTCGAAGCCCGCTCGCGTACCGTTGACCCATGGCAACCGTAGACATTACTGGTGAACAGTTCGCAGCGACCGTCGAGGACAATGACATTGTCCTCGTAGACTTTTGGGCCGAATGGTGCGGCCCGTGCAAGCAGTTCGGCCCCACCTACGCGGCCGTGTCGGAGAAGCACCCCGACGTCGTCTTCTCCAAGGTGGACACCGAGGCGGAGCAGCAGCTCGCCGCCGAGGCCGGCATCACCTCGATCCCGACCCTGATGGCCTTCCGCGAGAAGGTGCTGGTGTTCTCCCAGCCGGGCGCGCTGAACGCCCAGCAGCTGGAACAGGTCGTTGACGCCGTCAAGGCCCTGGACATGGAGGAGGTCCACGCCCACGTGGCGCGCTCCCAGGCCGAGGCCGCGGCCGCCCAGCAGGACGGCTCGCAGATCCCGGACGCCTGAGCCGGCCACCTAGACCAAAAAGCGCGGGGCTCCGCTGCGCCCTCCCCTAACGGGGTGCGGGCGCGGCGGGGCCCCACGTTTTTGCTGCCAGCCGAGGGCCGGACGCTTGGAGCTAGAGCTTTTCCAGCGTGACCGGCTCGGCCAGCAGTGCGCTCAGCGACTCGTTGAGGTCCTGGACCGCGGTGCCCTTGGAATGCTTGTCCAGGTCCTCCTGTGAGGCCCACCGCTCGGTCAGCACCAGCTTGTCCTCGCTGGCCTCGGTCAGTTCGTACCGGATGCAGCCGGGCTCGTTGACCACCTCGTCGATCGCGATTTCGAGGGCGAGTTTCACACGGAAGAATTCGCCCTCGTTGGGGATGAAGGTGGCCTGCAGGTCGATGGGTTCGCTCATGGTTTCACCCTACCCGGCGGCCGTCCCGGCGCCGGAAAATGACCGGAAAGTTTCCTAGGACATCCACGCTTTAGTCTTCTCAACCCGCCGGGCGGTTGGTAGCGTCACACCATGCTTGCGTATACAGCCGGGGACACTGACGTTCCGCTGATTGATGAAACCATTGGCGACCATTTCGAGCGCATGGTCGCCCGGTTCCCGTTGCACGACGCGCTGATCGAGGCGGCAGCGGTGCCGGGCGGAGAGGCGCGGCGCTGGAGCTACACCAAGATGAACGACGACGTCGACCGGCTCGCCCGCGCCCTGCTGGCGCTCGGCGTGGCCAAGGGGGACCGGATCGGCATTTGGAGCCCCAACTGCGCCGAGTGGACCATTCTGCAGTACGCCACGGCGAAGATCGGGGCGATCCTGGTCAACGTCAACCCCGCCTACCGCAGCCACGAACTCGAATTCGTCGTCCAGCAGAACGGCATGCGCATGCTGGTGGCGGCGCCGTCGGACAAGAACAGCGACTACACCGGGATGGCCCGGCGGGCGCTGGCGCATTGCCCGGAGCTGCGCGAGCTCGTGTTCCTGCCTGACGCAAACCAGCCCGGCCTCACCGCTGGAGTCCCGGAGCAGGCGGCCGAGCGCACCTATGCGGAGCTGCTCCGGCGGGCCGACGACGTCGCGCACGCCGCCCTGAAGGCGAGGATGGCGGAGTTGGATCCGCACGACGCGATCAACCTGCAGTACACCTCCGGCACGACCGGCTTTCCCAAGGGCGCGACCCTTACCCACCACAACCTGCTCAACAACGGGTACTCGATCGGCGAGCTGCTCCACTACACTGACCATGACCGGGTGGTTCTGCCCGTGCCGTTCTACCACTGCTTCGGGATGGTGATCGGGAACCTCGCCGCGTTCAGCCACGGGTGCGCCACCATCATCCCCGGCCGGGGGTTTTCCCCGGCGGCCGCGCTGGAGGCGGTGCAGGACTTCGGCGGGACTTCGCTCTACGGCGTGCCGACCATGTTCATCGCCGAGCTGGCGCTGCCGGACTTCGCGTCCTACGACCTCTCCACGCTGCGCACCGGCGTCATGGCCGGTTCGCTGTGCCCCATCGAGGTGATGAACCGCGTGATCAGCGAAATGAACATGCGCGATGTCGCCATTTGTTACGGCATGACCGAGACGTCCCCGGTCTCCACCATGACCCGCGACGGGGACACCCTGGCCCAGCGCACCCAGACGGTCGGCCGGACCATGCCGCACCTGGAAAGCCGGATCGTCGATCCGCTGAGCGGCGAGGTCCTGCAGCGCGGCGAGATCGGTGAGCTGTGCACCCGCGGCTACTCGGTGATGCGGGGCTACTGGAACCAGCCGGACAAGACCGCCGAGGCCATCGACGCCGAGGGCTGGATGCATACCGGGGACCTGGCCCGGATGGACGAGGAGGGCTACCTCGTCATCGAGGGCCGGATCAAGGACATGGTGATCCGCGGCGGCGAGAACATCTATCCGCGTGAAATTGAGGAGTTCCTCTACACCCACCCGGATATCCAGGATGTGCAGGTGATCGGCATACCCGACGCGACCTATGGCGAGGAACTGATGGCCTGCGTCATCCTCAAACCCGGGGCCCCGGCCCTGGACGCCGCCGGGCTGGCGGAGTTCTGCCGCGGGAAACTGGCGCACTACAAAATCCCGCGCTATGTCGACGTCCGGGCAGACTTCCCGATGACGGTGTCGGGCAAGATCCGCAAGGTCGACATGCGCCAGGAGGCCATCGCCCGGCTCCAAGGCTAGGCCCGGCGGAGTCCTAGGCCGGAGTCGGGCCCTGCCGCCCGGCGCGGACCCCGTCGGTGGCCCTGTGCCATGGGCCCGGACGGGCGCCCCGCTGTCCGAGCCGGCCGAGGCCGGCCTCGCGGATGATGTTCTGCGTGACGCGCAGCGCGAACGCCCGGGAGCGGGCGGGCACTGCGGTGTCGCCCAGCGCCTGCAGCCAGTCCAGCGTGCCCATGTTGATGACCCCGGCCCCGGACGGAACGGTGTAGAACGTGGAGTCGGACCAGCCGTGCCTCGCATGCTGGCCGGACTGCGGCGAATGGGCGAAAATGTGCAGATTCTTGGGGTAGGTGAAGCCGCGGAGTTTGCCGGCTGGAAAGACCCGGTCCGTTTCTCCGGACGTCAGGCCCGCGTACGTCGTCCCGCGGACGGCGCCGGTGCCGGCGAAGGCGAAGAACCCCGGATCCGAGACGGTGAACGTCCCGGTGGCGCGGAGGTCGCCGTAGACCGACCCGGTCAGCGTTGATTCCGGCCGGGCGGCAGAGCCCTGGCGCCACTGGGTCGTCACGGCCGCGGGACGCCTGGTCCGGTACGGATCCAGCTTGGCATTCCGGTAACACACCAGGATCCGGTTCTTGCCCCTGGCCGAGGGCTCCAGCCGGGTGCGCCAGTAGACGTTGTTGGCACCGAAGAACACGATGTTCGTGCCGCGGTCGCGAGCGCGCTCCACGGTGCGCCGCAGGCCCGGCGACCAGTACTCCGAGTGGGCCGAGAAGATGACGGCGGCCGCTCCGTTCACCAGGCTGGAGTTCCCGGTGATTCGTGCCTCGGTGGTGTAGGCCAGCTTCAGGTGCGGGTCATCGATGGCTTCCGCGGCCCGGACCAGCGGTGCGTTCCGCTTCTCCACTTCCTCGAAGTTCCGATAGGGACGGTCGAAGGAGACCTTGTAGGAGCGGGCGGATTTTGCCCTGCCCGGCCCGGCGTAGAGGGAGTACCCGCCCCAGGCGTTGTATGCCTGCATGGTGCAGTCGTTGAAGACCAGGACCGCCTTGCCGGTGACCGAGCCGGATTCCACCACCAGCGGGATCCGGTGCTCCCGGGCGGCGCCGCCGCGGAGGGCCAGGTAGTAGAACCCGTCGGGCCAGCCCGTGGTGTCGACCGTCGTCGTCACCTTCCACGGGCAGGACACCATCCTCGTCTTCCGCTCCAGCTTGTAGGGCCGCTGCCGGACCGTCTTGACGGGTCCGGACGTCCACACCAGGCGCTGGCCCTCGCCGCTGTAGTGGCCGATCCGGTAGGCCCTGATCCGGATACTGCCCACCGTCGAGTTGACGTAAACGTCCACTTTGCGCTGCCGGGCGGTCGACGCGTGCTGCCCCAGGAAGCCTTCCAGCACCGGCCTGGGGCGCCGCTTCGCAGCGGCTTGTTCCTGCAGCCGGGCCAGCCGGGGTTCCCCGAAGCTGGTGGACCCTTCGCCGACGGACCCCGCCCCGGCCGTGTGGAAAACCGTCGCGGGTCCGCGGGGCGTGCCGGCATACGCATCCGAGACTGCGATCGCCAGCCCGGCCAATGCGGCTCCGATTACGGTCCTGCGTGCCGGCTGGCCGCTGCTCCCGCCCATGCATGCCTCGATTTCCGCCGGCTGCCGGGGTGACCCGTATCCCCGCGGCCCCGACAGTCGGTCCACGACCTCCCCCAAGGCTACGTAGCCCGGTGCGGGGCGGCAGGCGTGGCCGCTACTCGTTTATGGCGCGCGGGCGTACCTGCGGTGTTCCCGGCGTACTCGAGTATCTGGCCAGCCGGAGCGCTGGCGGCTCTGCCCGGCGTTCGCGGGATGGCGGTCAGTGGCCGCGGTGGTCCTGGATAGTCATCCGCGGACCGAAGACAGGCTTGCGGAAGCCGCTGAGGCCGATCATGCGCACGACGCGCTGCCGGTGGCCGGCCCAGGGCGCCAGCAGCCGGAGCATCCCGGCGTCGTCGGTCCGGCGCCCGGTCAGGGCGGCGCCGACGTAGGCGGCCAGGTGGTAGTCGCCGACGGCGATCGAGTCCGGGCACCCGTGCGTGCGCTGCACCACCTCCGCGGCCGTCCAGATGCCGATGCCGGGGATGGTCTGGAGTTTCGCCGCAGCCTCGCCGGCGGGCAGCGGTGCCAGCCGCTCCAGCGCGGCGGCGGAGCGCAGGGCCCGCATGACGGTGGCCGATCGCTGCGGACCGACCCCGGCCTTGTGCCACTCCCAGGACGGGATGCGCAGCCATTGTTCGGGGGTGGGCTGGACCATCAGGTTGGCCGGCGCGACGGTGCCGGCACCGGGTGCCGCAGTCCCGAACCGGTACATCAGGTAGCGGTACCCCCGGCGGGCCTCGATCACCGTGACCTTCTGCTCGAGGATCGTGGGCACCAGCGCATCGATCATCCGGCCTGTGGCGGGCAGGCGGACGGCCGGATTGCGGCGCCGGGCCTCGGCCACCATCCGGGGGAGCGTGGCGTGGAACGCGGGTTCGTCGAAATCCGTCCAGTCATCGTCGCGCCCCAGCATCCGCGGAACGGCCTGGGCCGCCTCGGCCGCGCCGGGTCCCCAGGCGCGGGCTTCTATCCAAGGCGCCGTCGCCGGGCCCGCGGAGGTCAGCCGCAGCGAAGCTGGACCGGACGCCGTCGTGAACGCCATCCAGAAACCGTCCGCGGTGACCCGGATCGAGGGATCGCCGTGACCCCGGCGGAGGGTGCCGAGGGTCTGCAGGAGATCGAATGGACCACCCGGGTGCCACCGCAGTGAGGCATCCGCCGCGGCTGGCGCGCCGTCGGGGAGCTCTGCGGTGGTCATCCGAATATGTTCCCACGACGGGCTGACGCCGGGCACATCCGGGGCGGCTGGACGGCCCGGTGCGGTGAACCGAACGGCCCTTATCCGCCACCCCGCACGGGGCTAGAATCCGGTGCGGAGCTTGGACTTGCTGGGGCCGCCCGGGAGCAGATTCCTTGATGATCAGGAGAGAGCAATGGCCGGTGGAGTAGTGCATTTCGAACTTCCCGCGGATGATGAAGGCCGCGCCCGGGAGTTCTACAGTTCGGTGTTCGGCTGGGGGTTCCAGGTCATGCCGGAGATGGAGTACAGCCTGGCGCTGACCACGCCGATGGACGAGCACGGCAGGCCCGCCGTGTCCGGGTCGATCAACGGAGGCCTGTTCCGCCGCGGCGAGCTGACCGCGCCGGTGGTGACGGTCGACGTCGACGACATTGACGCGGCGCTGGCCCGGATCGAAGCCGGGGGCGGAACAGTCCACCGCGGCAAGATGGAGGTGCCCGGATCCGGGTGGAACGCGTATTTCAAGGACACAGAAGGAAATATTGTGGGGCTGTGGCAAAACGCTGCGCCGGCGGCGCGGGCCGCCGCCGGGGACGCCCCCGCGGCCGGCACCGCGGCCCCGTCAAACGACATCGGGGCCTGACCCGGGGTCAGTGCATGCCGCTGGTCAGCCAGAGGGCCACGACCGCCACCGGGACTGTCAGGACGACGGCGGCCAGGCCCGCCAGGGCGAAGCCGCCCCAGCGGATTTCGACGTTCAGGGCCCGCAGCCGTTCGTGCCAGAGCAGGGTGGCCAGTGACGCCCACGGGGTCACGAGCGGGCCGAGGTTCACCCCGATCAGCAGGGCGGCGAGCCGCACGGGTGAACCGGCCAGCGGTTCGAGCGCCAGGTAGGCCGGCAGGTTGTTGGCCGCATTGGCCGCGCCGGCGCCAAGCGCCGCGAGCTGCAGCAGCGCGGGCAGCCCCTCCCCGGTGCCGGCGGCGGACGCGAGCGCCGTGGTCAGCCCGTTGGCGTGCAGCGCCTCCACCACCATGAACAGCCCCGCCGTGAGCAACAGGGGCCGCCACGGCACCATCGACCAGTGCAGCGCCGAGCGCCGCCGCCAGAGGAAAAGCCCCAGCAGGACGGCCGCGGCGGCCGCGGCCGGGACGTGCACCGGGATCCCAGAGACCAGCGCGGGCAACAGCAGGACCGTCACGCCGGCGGAGGCGTACAGCAGCACCTTGTCGCGCACCCGGTGCACCGGCTGCGGACCGTACCGGCCCCGCAGGTCCTTACGGAAGGCCAGCCAGAGCAGGACCAGGGGCAGCAGGATTCCCGCCAGCGCCGGCGCCCAGACCAGGGCGGCGAAAGCCGCCGGGCTCAGGCCCAGCCGCGACTGGGCCAGCAGGTTGGTCAGGTTGGAGACCGGCAGGAGCAGCGACGCCGTGTTCGCGAGCCAGATCGTGGTCAGGGCGAACGGCAGCGGCGGGATCCGGGCGTGCACGGCCAGCAGGACGACGACGGGCGTGACCAGCACCGCCGTCGTATCCAGCGACAGGAACACCGTGGAAACACAGGCCAGCGCGATGACCAGCAGCCACAGCAGCAGGACGCGGCCGCGGCCCAGGGCGGCCAGCCGGTCAGTGACCGCCCGGAACAGCCCGGCGTCGTCCACCAGTTCGGTCACCAGCGACATGGCCACCACGAAACCGAGCACCGGAACAGTGCGGCCGGCGAGCTCCTCGAACGCTGGCCAGGGCAGCAGCCCGGTTCCCAGCGCCGCAGCCCCGGCCAGGAACATGCCGCCGGGGACCATGTAACTCTTCAACGCCGTCCGCCAGGCTCTTCGCTTCACCGGCTAATCCTCGCACCCGCGGGGCGGCACGGGCGACGGGACCGGCCCGCGCCACGGAAAGCGGTAGCGTTGTAGCTATGAAGTACGCCCAGTCCGTCCTGGACCTCATCGGCCACACGCCGCTCGTCAAACTCAACCACGTGACGGACGGCATCGCCGCCACCGTCCTGGTCAAGCTGGAATACCTGAACCCCGGCGGGTCCATCAAGGACCGGATCGCCGCGAAGATGGTCGAAGACGCCGAACGCAGCGGCAAGCTGCTCCCCGGCGGCACCATCGTGGAGCCGACGTCGGGCAACACCGGCGTGGGCCTGGCCCTGGTGGCGCAGCAGAAGGGCTACCGCTGCATCTTCGTGGTGCCGGACAAGGTCGGCGAGGACAAGCGGTCCGTACTCCAGGCCTACGGGGCCGAGGTCGTGGTGACGCCCACCGCCGTCGCCCCGGACAGCCCGCAAAGCTACTACGGCGTCTCGGACCGCCTGGTCCGTGAAATCCCGGGCGCCTACAAGCCGGACCAGTTCTCCAACCCCGCGGCGCCGGCCAGCCACTACGAATCCACCGGCCCGGAAATCTGGGCGGACACGGACGGCCGGATCACGCACTGCGTGATCGGCGCCGGCACCGGCGG
Source organism: Arthrobacter sp. Hor0625 (assembly GCF_052567525.1). Taxonomy (NCBI): domain Bacteria; kingdom Bacillati; phylum Actinomycetota; class Actinomycetes; order Micrococcales; family Micrococcaceae; genus Arthrobacter; species Arthrobacter sp. Hor0625. Next base: position 2,021,337 of record NZ_CP199586.1, read on the forward strand.
CACGATCACCGGCACCGGACGCTACCTCAAGGAAGTTTCCGCGGCCCGGCCAGAGGCCGAGGGCGGCGTGGTCAAGATCATCGGCGCCGACCCGGCCGGCTCGGTCTACTCCGGCGGCACCGGCCGGCCCTACTTCGTGGAAGGCGTCGGCGAGGACATGTGGCCGGCGAACTACGACAAGGCCATCCCGGACGAGGTCATCGCCGTCAGCGACGCCGACTCCTTCGCCATGACCCGCCGCTTGGCCCGGGAAGAGGGCCTGCTGGTCGGCGGCTCCTCGGGCATGGCCGTCGTCGCCGCGCTGCAGGCCGCCAAAGACCTCCCGGCCGACGCCGTCGTCGTGGTGATCCTGCCCGACTCCGGCCGCGGCTACCTGGCCAAGATCTTCAACGACCAGTGGATGCGCTCCTACGGGTTCCTCCCCGGCGGCGACGAAGCCTCCGTCGGCGAGGTGCTCAAGGCCAAGACCGGTGAGCTGCCGGACCTGGTCCACATCCACCCGAACGAAACCGTCCGCGACGTCATCAACATCATGAACGAATACGGGGTCTCGCACATCCCGGTGCTGTCCCAGGAACCGCCCGTGGTGATGGGCGAGGTCCTCGGCGCCGTCGATGAGCGCACCCTGACCGCCAAGCTGTTCCGCGGCGAAGCGAATCTCGCGGACAAGATTTCCGAACACATGGAGCCGCGGCTGCCGGTGATCGGTTCGCTCGAATCGATCTCCACGGCCCGGGAACTCCTCTCCGACACCGACACCCTCATGGTGACGTTCGTCGGCGCGCCGGTGGGGATCCTGACCCGCCACGACCTCCTCGCCTACCTCAGCAACTGATCCGTCCAAGGAGTCCCATGTCCACGCCAGAAAGCTCTTCCGCCCCGGCCGCCGGCTTCAACACCCGCGCCGTCCACGCCGGCCAGGCCTTCGAACCGCGCACCGGTGCCGTGGTGCCTCCGCTGCACTTCTCCTCGACCTACGCCCAGGAAGCCATCGGCGTGCTGCGCTCCGGCTATGAGTACGGCCGCGGCGGCAACCCCACCCGGGACGCCCTGCAGGAACAGCTCGCCGCGCTCGAAGGCGGCTCGCACGCCTTCTCCTTCGGCTCCGGACTCGCCGCCGAGGACTCCATGATCCGGGCCCTGACCCGGCCCGGGGACCACATCGTGCTGGGTAATGACGCCTACGGCGGGACCTACCGGCTGATCAGCCGCGTCCTGGGGGAGTGGGGGATCGGCAACACCCCGGTGGACATGTCCGACCTCGATGCCGTGGCCAAGGCCGTTGCCGCCGGCGGGACCAACGGCGGCAAGGCCGGCGGCAGGACACAGTTGGTCTGGGTCGAGACGCCGTCGAACCCGATGATGAAGATCACCGACATCGAAGCCCTCGCCACGGTGGCCCACGACGCCGGCGCCCTCCTCGTCGTCGACAACACCTTTGCCTCCCCGTACCTGCAGAACCCGCTGGCGCTCGGCGCCGACGTCGTCGTGCACTCCACCACCAAGTACATCGGCGGGCACTCCGACGTCGTCGGCGGCGCGATCATCGTGAACGACGCGGAGCTGGCGGAGAAGATCGGCTTCGTGCAGTTCGCCGTCGGCGCCGTGTCCGGGCCCATGGACGCCTTCCTCACCACGCGCGGGCTGAAGACGCTCGGCGTGCGGATGGACCGGCACAGCGACAACGCCCAGGCCGTGGCCGAATGGCTGCTGCAGCGCCCCGAAGTGGAGGCCGTGCTGTACCCGGGCCTGCCCTCGCACCCGGGCCACGAGCTGGCGAAGAAGCAGATGAAGAAGTTCGGCGGGATGATCTCCGTGCAGTTCAAGGGCGGCGAGGCGGCTGCGCGGAAGGTCGCGGAGTCCACCTCCGTGTTTACCCTCGCCGAATCCCTGGGCGGGATCGAGTCGCTGATGAATTACCCCTCGGAGATGACGCACGCCTCGGTCAAGGGCACCGAACTGGCTGTCCCGGAGAACCTGATCCGGCTCTCCTGCGGCATCGAGGACGTCGAGGACCTGATCGCGGACCTCGAACAGGCCTTCGCGCGCATCCAGACGGGCAGCTAGCCTCCGGTGACCGTTACTTCCCGGGCCGGTTCCGCCACCCGCGGGCTGGTCGCGACGGCGGCGGGCGCCGCCGCCGTCGTGGCCGCGCTGGTGGTGTTGTACTCGGCCTACATCCCGCTGATGAACGACTTCGAGGTCTACTTCTATGGCGGAACCCGGGTCTTGCAGGCCGGCGAAACCGGGATCAACGAACTCTACGCCCCGCGCGAAGGGCTCCCGTTCACCTACCCGCCGTTCGCCGCCCTGCTCTTCGCCGCCCTGGCCGCCCTGGGCCAGAGCGCCGGCAGCCTCCTGTTCATCGGTACCGCGCTGCTGGGCGCCGCCGTCGTGTCCGCTTGGCTGACCCGGCACTATTTCGGCCTGGGCCGCTGGCGCGACGCCGCCGCCGACTGGCGGTTCCGGTCGGTCACCCTGGCCGGAACCGCAGCGATCCTGCTGCTGGGACCGTGGCGGGACACCTTCGACTTCGGCCAGATCAACATCATCCTGATGGGCCTGATCCTGGCGGACTTCGCGCTGTACGGAAAATCCCGGGCTGGCGAGCTCCGCTGGCCGGCGGGCCTGCTGATCGGCATCGCGGCCGGGATCAAGCTGACCCCGCTGGCCTTCGGCCTCTACTTCCTCGTGCGCCGTGATTTCAAAGCCCTCGGCTGGATGGCGGCCGGCTTCTTCGGCTCGATTGCACTCACCTGGGCCGTGCTGCCCGCGGCGTCGCTGACCTTCTGGACCAGGATCCTGCCGGACACCGGCCGGATCGGGGTCCCTGGCTACGTGGACAACCTTTCGGTCAAGGGCCTGCTGCTGCACCTCGGCCTGCCGGACTCGACCCTAACCTCGGTCATTTGGCTGGTGCTCGCGCTCGCCCTCACCGCCGTCGCCGCGCTGGTGATCAGGTGGGCGGTCGCGGCGGAGGAAAACTTCGTGGCCGTGTCCGCCACCGCGGTGCTGATGCTGCTGATCAGCCCGGTCTCCTGGTCGCATCACTGGGTCTGGATGGCCGTGGCGCTACCCTGCATGGGCTTCGCGATCCACCGGGTCCCCTCGCGCCAGGGCCGGATGCGGGTGGCCGGCTGGATCGTCGTGGCCGCCTCCGCCGTCGCCTTCTACCTCACGCCCAAGTACCTTGCGGTGCTGGCCGGGGCACACGAGTGGGGCAAAGATCCCGTGACGCAGTGGCAGCTCACCGTCGCGAGCCTCGGCGTGGCCTGCGGGATCGCGATGCTGGTCTACTGGGCGCTGGCCTACCGGCCCTCCCGGTCCACGCTGCGCCAGCGCCCCTAACCCTCACCGCGCGAACGGACACTTCGCGCCCTCGGGGTGGGCGCGAACGGACACATGGCGCCCTTCGGGTGGGCGCGAACGAACACTTGGCGCCCTTTCCCGCGGCTGGAAAGGGCCTCAAGTGTACGTTCGCGCTGGCTTTCTTCAAGAGAGTCAGCTAGCCTGCGGGTATGGCACTTAGATCCGATTGGTCCGCGCGCACCTGCAGCCTGGCCCGCGGCCTGGACATCCTCGCCGACCCGTGGGGCATGCTGGTCCTGCGCGAAGTCTTTTTCGGCAACGGCCGCTTCGACGCCATGAAGGCCCGGCTTGGGGTAGCGGACTCCGTCCTGACCCGGCGCCTGGCGGCCTTGGTCGGCGCCGGCCTGCTCGCCCGCAGCCCCTACGACGACGGCGGCCGGCGCCGGCAGGAATACGTGCTCACGCCCAAGGGCGAGGACGCCCTCCCGGTGCTCAACGCCGTTGTGCTCTGGTCCGAAAAGCACCTGCCCGCGCCGTCGGACCAGGCGCACATGTTTGTCATCCACAGCGGCTGCGGCCAGCGGACCTCCTCGGCGGACCGCTGCACGGCCTGCGGCGAACGGCTGACGGCCGAGAACACCAGCTGGCACAGCCTCACCAGGAGCGCTGCCCCTGTGCCGCTGGCCACCGCCCCGCCGGCAGCCCGGACAGCGGCACCGGACCGCCGGACCAGCCGCACGAAGGGAACCGCAGCGTGACTCTGACCCAAACCCCGCGGCGGCCTAAGCCCGGCCGCCGGCTCCACCCGGCGTGGATCGTCGCGGCCGTCGCCTTCCTGGCTCTGGTCGGCGCCGCAGGATTCCGCGCCGCCCCGGGCGTGCTCATGGTGCCGCTGCAAAATGAATTTGGCTGGTCCACCACGGTCCTTTCGACCGCAGTCAGCATCAACCTGGTGCTGTTCGGCCTCACTGCGCCGTTCGCGGCCGCCCTAATGGAGCGGTTCGGCATCCGAGCCGTGACCTCCGTGGCGCTGGTGCTGATCGGGGCCGGCAGCGCCCTGACCGTCCTGGTGAACCAGTCCTGGCAGATCCTGCTGACGTGGGGCCTGCTGATCGGTCTCGGCACGGGCTCCATGGCCCTCGTCTTTGCCGCGACGATCGCCAACACCTGGTTCGTGAAGAGCCGCGGGCTCGTCATCGGCATCCTCACTGCGGGCAGCGCCGCAGGCCAGCTGGTCTTCCTTCCCTTCATCGCAGCCCTCGCCCAGCATCCCGGGTGGCGGCAGGCGTCCCTGCTGATCGCGGCGGGTGCCCTCGCGGTGGTTCCGCTGGTGCTGAAGTTCCTGAAGAACTCACCGGCCGACGTCGGGGCGCTGCCGTACGGCGCCGAGCCCGCCGTAGATGCGAAGCCGGACACGAACCCGGACGCGGGCCCGGCCACCGGGCCCCGCCCCAACGCCGCCGTCCGGGCGCTCCAGGTGCTCAAGCGCGCCAGCAAAGTCCGGACGTTCTGGGCGCTGGTGGCAGGCTTCGCCATCTGCGGCGCCACCACCAACGGGCTGATCGGCACGCACTTCATCCCCTCCGCGCACGACCACGGCATGGCCGAAACCACCGCAGCGGGCCTGCTCGCCGTCGTGGGCATCTTCGACATCGTCGGCACCATCGCCTCGGGCTGGCTGACGGACCGGTTCAACCCGCGGATCCTGCTGGCGGTCTACTACCAGTTCCGCGGCATCGGGCTGCTGGTCCTGCCGCTGCTGCTCAGCGCCGAGGTCCAGCCCAGCATGATCGTGTTCGTCGTCATCTACGGCCTGGACTGGGTGGCCACCGTCCCGCCTACCGCCGCGATCTGCCGGCAGGTGTTCGGCGCGGACGGCAGCGTGGTCTTCGGGTGGGTCTTCGCCGCCCACCAACTCGGTGCCGCCGCGGCAGCACTGGCCGCCGGAGCCGTGCGGGACGCCACCGGCCAGTACACCTACGCCTGGTTCGCCGCCGCTGCCATGTGCACGATCGCCGCCGTCATCAGTGCAACCATCCGCAAGGACGCCGCCCGCCCGGCTCCGGTTCCGGTCGCGTCCTAGCCCCGGGCTAGGCTGGGGCCATGACTTCCACCCCCACCCCCTCCGGCGCTGCCGCCCCTGCGGGCCGGCCGGCGCAGCGGAAAACAGCCCTCGTGACCGGCGTCGGCCGCCTTGCCGGCATCGGCGCGGGGGTGGCCCGGCGGCTCGCGGCGGACGGCTGGGACCTGGTACTCACGTACTGGCAGGACTATGACAGCCGGATGCCCTGGGGCGTCCAGCCGGACGACGTCGAACGCCTCACCGCGGAGCTCCAGGCGACCGGCGCCGCCGTGACGGCCGTTCCCGCCGACTTTGAGGACCCGCAGGGCGTTGACCGGCTGATGGCCGTGGCCGCCGCCGAAGCCGGCACCCTCCAGGGGCTCGTGCTCAGCCACGCCGAATCCGTCGACTCCGGCATCCTGGACACCACCCTGGAGAGCTTTGAGCGGCACTTCGCCGTCAACACCCGCGCCAGCTGGCAGCTGATCGCAGCCTTCGCACGGCAGGCAGCGGCCGACGGCGGCGCGATCGTCGCCCTGACCAGCGACCACACCGCCTACAACCTGCCCTACGGCGCGTCCAAGGGAGCCCTGGACCGGATCGTGATTGCGGCAGCGCGGGAGCTCGGCCCGCAGGGGATCAGCGCCAACGCGCTCAATCCGGGACCGGTCGACACCGGCTGGATGGATGAACCGCTGCGCGAGGAACTGTCCCGGCAGCAGCCCGGCGGCCGGCTCGGCACCCCCGCCGACGTGGCCGGAACGGTGGCCTTCCTGCTCTCGCCCGAGGGCCGCTGGGTGTCCGGGCAGCTGATCAAGGCCGACGGCGGCTTCTCCGCCTGACTCTTCCCGCCCACCCCGCCGAGATGACATTTCGCGGCAGTGTTTCGTGACAACACTGCCGCGAAATGTCATCTCGGTTCAGCGGAAGGCGGGCAGCCCCGTGATGTGCTGGCCCAAGACCAGGGTGTGGACCTCGTCGGTGCCCTCGTAGGTCCGTACCGACTCCAGGTTCGCGGCGTGCCGCAGCGGCGAATAGTCGAGGGTGATGCCGTTCCCGCCCAGGATGGTGCGCGCCTCGCGGGCAATTCCGATTGCCTCCCGCACGTTGTTCAGCTTGCCCAGCGAAATCTGCTCCGGCCGCAGCTTCCCGGCGTCCTTGAGCCGGCCCAGCTGCAGCGCCAGCAGCGTGCCCTTCTGGATTTCGACCAGCATGTTCACCAGCTTCTCCTGGGTGAGCTGGTAGCCGGCCAGCGGCCTGCCGAACTGCAGCCGCTCCTGCGCGTAGGCAAGCGCCGCCTCGTAGGAGTCGCGGGCGGCACCCATCGCACCCCACGCGATGCCGTACCGCGCCTCGTTCAGGCAGCTGAAGGGGCCGCGGAGCCCGCGGGCGGCCGGCAGCTGCGCCTCCGGACCCAGGCGGACGCCGTCGAACGTGACGTCGCACTGGATCGAAGCGCGCATGGACAGCTTCCCGCCGATCGGCATCGCCGTGACGCCGGGCGTCCCGGCAGGAACCAGGAAGCCGCGGACGCCGTCCTCGGTCATGGCCCACACCACCATCACATCGGCCACCGAGGCGAGGCCGATCCAGCGCTTGGCCCCGTCCAGGATCCAGCCGGCTCCGTCACCGCTTCCGTCCCGTCGGGCCGTGGTCTGCATGGCCGCCGGATCAGAGCCGGCCGTGGGTTCGGTGAGGGCGAAGCAGCCGATCACTTCCCCGGCCGCCATCCGGGGGAGCCAGTGCAGCTTCTGGTCTTCCGAGCCCCACAGGTGGATGGCGGTCATGGCCAGCGAACCCTGCACCGAGACAAAGGTGCGGATGCCGGAGTCGCCGGCCTCCAGCTCCATGGCGGCGAGCCCGTATTCGACGGCGGAACGGCCCGGGCACCCGTAGCCCTCCAGCTGCATGCCCAGGACGCCAAGCTCACCCAGCTCGGCGGCCAGCTCGAGCGGGAAGACGCCCTGGTCGTACCAGTCGGCGATCCCGGGCTGGATCCGCTGGCGGGTGAAGTCGCGGACCTTCTCCCGTATGGCCAGTTCGTCGGCGCTCAGCAGGGCGTCGATCGCCAGGACATCGGACACGTCGGTTGCTCCCACACTGCTCATTGGAGCATCCTACGGCGCGGTGCGGGCGGAGTGCCGGACCTTCCCGCCCAGTTACTTCTGGGCCGGCCCGCGGATCGTGGCGGACACGCCGGTGCCGCGGCCCGGCGGGGCGGCCGGCGGCGAAGTAACCGGGCTGGAACGCAGCCCGCGGACCTCCAGCCGCCGGGGCATCGCGGGCCTACACTGGTGCCATGAATACCGCCACTGTCCTGGCCGTCTGCTGCGTGCACCAGTTGCTCAGCGACGAGGGAAGGCTGGGGGTGACCGCCATCGACAAGCGGCCCGTGGACGGGCCGGTCAAGGTCCACCGGCTGGGCCTGCGCGGCGACGTTCAAGTAGACCGCTACGACCACGGCGGCGAGGACCAGGCCCTGTACGCCTATTCCCAGGCCGACGCCGACTACTGGGCCGCCGAGCTCGGCCGCGACATCCCGCCGGGCTACTTTGGCGAAAACCTGCGGATTGCCGGGCTCGACGCCACCGCCGCGGTGATCGGGGAACGCTGGAGGATCGGGCTGGACGTGGAGGTCGAGGTCACGTCGCCGCGGGTGCCCTGCGCAACCTTCCAACGCCGGATGAACGAGCCCCACTGGGTGAAGCGGTTCACCGAGGCCGGACGGGTGGGCGCGTACCTGCGGGTGGTGCGCCCCGGCAGCATCCAGGCCGGCGACCACATCCACCGGACGTATGTCCCGGCCCACGGTGTCAGCGTCGGCAAGTGGTTCGCGGACCCCACCGTGCAGGATATGGAGGCCCTCCGCGACGCCGACGCCGATGGACTGATCCGGCTGCAGGCGGACTACCAGGAGGCGTTTGCGAAGCTGCAGGCCAGGACGGGGGAGTAGTTCCCCCGGCTCGCGGTGTGCGCAAGCTCACCGCCGCTGCAGCCCGCTGCGTTGGCACCGGTGCGGCCGCATGCCCTACACTTGAACTATCCCCCACTCCGGAAATCCCTTATTCCTGCCCAATTTTTGAGGCAGGACTGGTAAGTGTTGGGGCCCGCTAATGTGATGCGGGCATTTTCATAGGGAGAGCCGGCTAAAGAAAACGCTGTACAGACTGCTGGGATAGCAGCCAAGAGATGCAGCGGGAAGTCCTGCCATGGGATTGCGAAAGCGCCGGACTTCTATGTGACCGGCCGGTCAACGTTTGCCCGGCGAAACCGTGTCACACGTACTGCGGCTCCGCTCACCTCGGGTTGTGCCGCTTGGCCCCTATGGATGAGGAAGAGTCCCCTATGCCTGAAAATCACAACAACTCCGTCGACACCGAGAACACCCCGGCCGACGTCGAGACCCAGACGACCGAGACCGAAGCTGCCGCAGCGCCGGCCGCCGAAAACGCCCTCGAGGCCGCGTCGACCCAGGCCCCGGCCGGTGACGAGGAGGAAGGCGTCCGCTTCGTCGACCTCGGCATCGACGCCCGCGTGCTGGCCGCCCTGCAGGACGTCGGCTACGAAAAGCCGTCGCCGATCCAGGCAGCCACCATTCCGCTGCTGCTCGAAGGCCGCGACGTCGTGGGCCTGGCCCAGACCGGTACCGGCAAGACTGCAGCATTCGCAGTGCCGGCCCTGTCCCGGCTGGCCGAACTCCACGACCTGAACGGCCCGTCCCGCAAGACCCAAGCCCTGGTCCTTGCCCCGACCCGCGAGCTCGCGCTGCAGGTCGCCGAGGCCTTCACCTCCTACGCCAAGCACATCGACGACTTCACCGTCCTCCCGGTCTACGGCGGTTCCGCCTACGGCCCGCAGCTGGCCGGCCTGCGCCGCGGCGCCCAGGTTGTTGTCGGTACCCCCGGCCGCGTGATCGACCACATCGCGAAGGGCTCCCTGGACCTGTCCGAACTCCAGTACCTGGTGCTGGATGAGGCCGACGAGATGCTGCGCATGGGCTTCGCCGATGACGTGGAGCAGATCTTCCAGCAGACCCCCGAGGGCCGCCAGGTTGCCCTGTTCTCCGCCACCATGCCGGGCCAGATCCGCCGGATGTCCAAGCAGTACCTGAACAACCCGGCCGAGGTGCAGGTCAAGTCCAAGACCACCACCGGCGCCAACACCCGCCAGCGCTACCTGCAGGTCATGGGCCCGCACAAGCTCGACGCCATGACCCGCATCCTCGAGGTCGAAGAGTTCGACGGCGTCATTGCCTTCGTGCGCACCAAGATGGCCACCGAGGACCTGGCTGACAAGCTGCGTGCCCGCGGTTTCCAGGCCGCCGCCATCAACGGCGACATCCCGCAGCAGCAGCGCGAACGTACCGTCGACGCGCTCAAGGAAGGCCGGATCGACATCCTGGTCGCCACCGACGTCGCGGCCCGCGGCCTGGACGTGGAGCGCATCAGCCACGTCATCAACTACGACATCCCGCACGACACCGAGTCGTACGTGCACCGGATCGGCCGCACCGGCCGTGCGGGCCGCTCGGGCGAGGCCATCCTGTTCATGACGCCGCGGGAGAAGTACCTGCTGCGGTCGATCGAGAAGGCGACCCGCCAGCCGGTCGAGCAGATGCACCTGCCCACCGCCGAGACGGTCAACACCCTTCGCCTGGGCAAGTTCGCGGACAAGATCACCGAAACCCTGGCGTCCGAGGACGTCTCGGCCTTCCGTGACCTGATCTCCTCCTACGAGGAAGAGCACAATGTGCCGGCCGCCGAGATCGCCGCGGCCCTGGCCGTCATGGCCCAGGGCGGCCAGCCGCTCCTGGTCAAGGAACTGCCCGCAGCTCCGGAGTACCAGAAGCGCGAGCGCTCCAAGGACGGCTTCGGCTCCCGCGGCCCGACCCGCCAGCTGACCGAGGGCAACGCCACCTACCGGATCGCCGTCGGACGCCGCCAGCGCGTCATGCCCGGCTCCATCGTCGGCGCCATCGCCAACGAGGGCGGCATCTCCTCGGCCCAGATCGGCGGCATCGACATCCGCTCGGACCACTCCCTGGTGGAGCTCCCGGCCGACCTGAGCCCCGAGCAGCTGCGCGCCCTGTCCCGCACCCGGATCGGCGGCGAGCTGATCCACCTCGAGCTGGACAACGGCCGCAAGCCGTCCGGTGACCGCGGCGCCTACCAGGGCAACCGCGGCGGCGAACGCGGCGGTTACTCGGGCGGCAGCGGCAACTTCAAGGGCAGCGGCGGTTTCAAGCGCGAGTTCCGCAAGAACGACGGCGAGCGTTCCTCCGCGGACCGCGGCGGCCGCTCCTACAGCGACCGGGGCGAGCGCGGCGTTGGCTCCGACACCCGCAAGCCCCGCCACGAGGGTGGCTTCAAGCCCCGCAACAAGTGGTAACCAGCAGCCCCTAGGCTAAACGGGACGGGCCGGCTCAGCTTTGAGCCGGCCCGTCCCGTGTTTAACGCGCCGCATGTGAGGCCGCCAGCCAGGCCCCGGGGGTGGCCCGCCGCCCGGCCCGGCAGGCGCCGCCTGGTGCCGGAAGTCGGCTTCGTCACATCCGTCGGCCGGCTGCCCGGGAAACAGTCCGCCGGGGCCCTCCGGACGCCCCGGAATCCGCGGAAAGCTCGGGATTTTCAGGCGGACGTCGGGGGACCTCGGCCGATTTGTTGGGAGCCGAATCTTCCGGTAGAGTATTTACTCGTTGCCCCCCTAGCTCAGTGGTAGAGCGCGTTCTTGGTAAGAACGAGGTCACCGGATCGATTCCGGTGGGGGGCTCTGAATGAGAGCCTGCGTCAAGGCGGTTTGACCGGCTTGACGCAGGTTTTTCTCATTCGTGGCGGTGTAGCTCAGTTGGTTAGAGCGCACGACTCATAATCGTGAGGTCGGGAGATCGAGCCTCCCCACCGCTACAGATCGACCCCGCAGGCCCCGGCCTGGGGGGTCCTTTTGTTTTAAGCCCTGCATTGCTCTATCAGTAGTGGCTCTTTCGAGCCGTTTTAGCCCCCAGAAGTGAGAGAGCAGCCGGTGTCGGCGGCGGCGCCGGGGGTGCGGGGCCAGCACGCTTGGGACAGAATGGGACGATGACAAAAATCGCGATCATCGGCGGCCACGGCAAAGTGGCTTTGGAACTGTCCGGCATCCTCTCCAAGGACGGGGCCGAGGTGACGTCCATCATCCGCAACCCGGATCACCGCGATGATGTGGCCTCCACCGGCGCCGCGGCTCTGGTGCTGGACGTCGAAAAGGCGACGACGGCGGAGATCGCCGCAGCGCTCACGGGCCACGACGCCGTCGTCTGGTCCGCCGGGGCGGGGGGCGGCAGCCCGGAGCGCACCTACGCCGTTGACCGGGACGCTGCCATCCGGTCGATGGACGCGGCCGGCCAGGCCGGAGTCCGCCGCTATGTCATGGTGTCCTATCTGGGCGCGGGGCCGGACCATGGCGTCCCGGAGGACAACAGTTTCCACGCCTATGCGGAGGCCAAGGCGGCTGCGGATGCCCACCTCCGGGCAAGCGGCCTGGAGTGGACCATCCTGGGCCCGGGTGCACTGACCGAAGGCCCCGGCAACGGGCTGCTCGACGTCAACCCCTCGGACACCTCGGACGGCACCAACACCTCGCGTTCGAACGTGGCCCTCGTCGCCGCCGCGGTGCTCGGCATGCCGGAGACGGCCGGGCGGACCATCGAGTTCCGGGACGGGACCCTGCCGCTTCCCGCGGCCCTGGAGTCCGGGAGTTAGTCTGGGCCCGACGCCCCGGTAGGGTAATGGGGCGGCCGGCGGATAATTGACCGGGTCCTGGCCGCCCTACGCCCCGGGGAAAGAGAGCCCATGGACCAGCTGGCCCTTATCGTCGGACTACTCCTCGCCACGGTGGTAGCCGTGGGTGTCGGCGACCGGCTCCGCCTGCCGTATCCGGTCCTGATGCTGCTCCTGGCCGCCTCGCTGACCTTTATCCCGGGCTTCCCCGAGATGGACATCGCGCCGGAGCTGATCCTTCCGATTTTCCTGCCGCCGCTGCTGTTCGCGACTGCGCAGCGGAGCTCCTGGGCGGTCTTCCGGGTCCGGTGGCGCACGCTCCTGATGCTCGCCGTCGCCCTCGTCGTGGTCTCCACCGCCGTCGTGGCCGGAGCCGCCTGGCTCATGATTCCAGGCATTGGCATCCCGGCCGCGATAGCCCTCGGCGCCATGGTGGCGCCGCCGGACCCGGTGGCGGTGGACTCGATCGCAGGGCGGGTACACATGCCGCGGCGGCTCATCACGGTCCTGCAGAGCGAGGGCCTGTTCAACGACGCGGCGGCCATCGTCATCTTCCAGGCCGCCGTCGCAGCCTCGGTCTCCGGCACCAAGCTAGGGCCCGGCGTCGTGCTGCAGTTCGCGCTCGGCGCCGCGCTGGCGGTGGGGATCGGGATCGGCATGGGCTGGCTCACGAGCCTGATCACGCGGCTGGTGCAGTCGATGGTGGCCCGCAGCGCCGTCACGCTGGTGGTCCCGTTCGCCGCCTACATTCTGGGGGAGGAGCTGCACGCCTCCGGCGTGATCGCCGTCGTCGTCACTGCCCTGGAGATCAAGCGGCATTCACGGCCCGAGGACGCCGCCGAGCGCGTCACCCGCACCGCCTTCTGGGACGTGGTGGAACTGCTCGCCACGGGCCTCGCCTTCGGGCTGGTCGGCCTGGAGATCCGGCAGGTCATCCGCGAGGAAGGTACCGCGGTCTTCGGCATGGCCGGTACCGCCGCCGTGGTCTGCGTGCTGGTGTTTGCAGTGCGCTTCGGCTGGCTGGCGATGATGTCCGGCTGGGCCCGGAGCTCGAAGAATACGTTGCGGCCCACCTCTGCCAAAGACGTCCTGATCCTCTCCTGGTGCGGGATGCGCGGCCTGGCGACGTTGGCGCTGGCGCTCGCTTTGCCGGTGACCCTGGCGGACGGGTCCCCGTTCCCGGACCGCAGCGAGCTGCTGGTGATTGCGTGCGCCGTGCTGCTCGCCACTCTCGTGCTTCCCGGCCTGACGCTGCCATGGCTGATGCGGGTCCTCAAAGCGTCCGAGGACGGGTCCGTTGAGCGCGACGCCGCCCGGCTGCTCGCGTCCCGGGCCCAGCAGGCAGCCATCGCGGCCCTGAAGGACAACGAGCTCATGAAGGAACTGCCGCAGGAAAAAGTGGCCCTGGTCAAGGAGAAGATGACCCGGCTGCACGCGGAGCTTCTGGATGGCAGCCTCCGGAACGAGAGCGTCACCGAGAAGCGCAAGCGCGGCCGCGAGCTGGCCATCGCTGTGCAGACCATAGCGCTGGACGCGGCGCGTCAGGAGGTCGTGGCGGCCCGCAACGAACCGGGCATGGACCCCGAAGTCGCCGACCGGGTCCTACGGCAGCTGGACCTGCGCACCATGATCATGCCGGAGTGACGACGCCGGCGGGTGGGCTCGAGCCAGCCCCCCGGGGAGCGGTCAGCTGGCCAGTTCCAGTTCCAGGGCGTTGGCCTCAACATAGTCCAGGGCGTGCCGGACGGCGCCCACCGTCACGATCCGGTCGCCCAGCGGCGAAACCGTCACCAGTGGGGGAGTGGCGGTGAACCGAGGCAGGGCCGCGGTGATGCCGGGGACGAGCGCCCCGGCTGAGTCGGCGACGGCGCCGCCGATCACCACCTGTTCGGGGTTGATTAGGCTGGCGACTGCGGCGACGACCCGGGCCATCCGTTCCGCGAGCCGGTCCAGGATCGCCTGGGCGGCGGCATCCCCGGCTGCCGCGTCCTCGAAGACCTGACGGGCGTCGGCGGCGCCGCCGGCTGCCGGGCCCCCGCCCGCGGCCTGCCACCGCCGGGCCAGGCTGGCGATACCCTCGCTGGAACCGACGCCCTCCACCATGTCCAGGAAGCCCATCTCCCCGGCGCCGCCGGAGCTGCCGTGCAGCAGCCGGCCCGACTCGAGCACCCCGGCGCCGAGGCGCTCGCCGGCCAGGATCACCACAAGGTCATCGACGCCCGCGCCGGACCCGCGCCAGCGTTCACCGAGAGCGGCCAGGTTGGCATCGTTCTCCAGGAGCACGGTCCAGCCGTGGAGGTCCTGCAGCGCCGCGCGGAGCCCGACGTCGAACAGGCTCCAGAAGTGCTGGGAGGCGAGCACGTTCCCGCGGCGGTCCACCGGGGCTGCGATGCCGGCGCTGACGGCCAGGACCTTCCCGGCCGGTTCACCTGCGGCCGCGAGCGCCTGCCGGCAGGTGCGGTCCACCACGCTGACCCGCTCCGCGGCGGGGATGTCCGCGGCGCGGAAGCTGCCGCTCGCCCGGGCCAAAACCGTCCCGCGCAGGTCTGCCACCGCGGTCGTGGTGGTGGCGGCGCCGACGTCGATCCCGAGCACGACGCCGGCCCTGGCCTGCAGTTCAAAGCGACGGGCAGGCCGGCCCTTCTGCGGGCTGGCGGCGGGGGAGTCCCTGCGGGGTGCGTCGAGTTCGCGGATCCAGCCGCGGCGGATCAGGTCCTCGCAGACGGCGATTACCGATGCCCGCGTCAGTCCAGTCCGGGCCATCAGCTCCGTGCCGGTCGCAATGTCGGTTCCGCGGACGGCGGACAGTACGGCCTGGGCGTTTACCCGGCGCAGCAGCGGGGGGGTGGCGGCGGCCTGCGGCTTCGGAATCTTGACCTCCCGAGGACTGCGGACCCATAATTGATCCGGCAATAGATTTAGCTTCTATCTAAATTAGCAGATCCCGGTCCGCCGGGGTCCGCCGCTGTCCAGAAACGCTCCCGGCCCCAAAGGATGCACACCTTGTCCAACACCGCCACGCTGGCAACCCTGTCCGGTTCCGACCTCGCCGCCGACCCCAATTGGTGGCGCCAGGCGTCCGTGTACCAGATCTACCCGCGCAGCTTCGCCGACTCGAACGGCGACGGCCTCGGCGACATCAAGGGCATCACCGCCAAGGTCCCCTACCTGAAGGAACTCGGGATCGACGCCGTCTGGCTCTCCCCGTTCTACCCCTCGGCGCTCGCCGACGGCGGCTACGACGTCGACGACTACCGCGACGTGGACCCGAAGCTGGGCACGCTGGCCGACTTCGACGAGATGTCCAAGGCGCTGCACGCCGCCGGCATCAAGCTGATCGCGGACATCGTCCCGAACCACTCCTCCAACCGCCACGAATGGTTCAAGGAAGCCCTCGCGTCCCCGCCCGGCTCGGCCGCCCGCGACCGCTACATCTTCCGTGACGGCAAGGGTGAAAACGGCGAAATCCCGCCCTCGGACTGGGAATCCGTCTTCGGCGGCCCGGCGTGGGAACGCATCACCGAACCCGACGGCACCCCGGGCCAGTGGTACATGCACATCTTCGCGAAGGAACAGCCCGACCTGAACTGGGCCAACCGCGAAATCCGCGACGACTTCCTCAAGACCCTGCGCTTCTGGTCGGACCGCGGCGTGGACGGCTTCCGCGTGGACGTCGCGCACGCCCTGACCAAGGACCTGACCGAACCGCTGCTGTCCCGGCTGGAACTGAGCGAGGCGGGAACCGGCGCCGACGGCCACGTCGACGGCTCGCACCCGTTCTGGGACCGCGACGAAGTGCACGAGATCTACGTTGAATGGCGCGAGGTCTTCAACGAGTACAACCCGCCGCGCACCGCCGTCGCCGAGGCCTGGGTGCACGCCTCCCGCCGTGCCCGCTACGCCAGCCCGGAGGGACTGGGCCAGGCGTTCAACTTCGACCTGCTGCAGGCCGACTTTGACGCCGACGAGTTCCGCGAGATCATCACCCGCAACCTCGCCGAGGCCACCGAGTCCGGTGCCTCCTCCACCTGGGTCTTCTCCAACCACGACGTCGTCCGGCACGCCACCCGCTACGGCCTGCCCAAGGGCGGCGGCAAGCATGCCAAGGGCCAGGACGGCAAGGGCTGGCTGCTCGCCGGCGCCCCGCCCGAGGAACTCGACGTCGAACTGGGCCTGCGCCGCGCCCGCGCCGCGACCCTGCTGATGCTGGCGCTGCCCGGCTCCGCCTACCTCTACCAAGGCGAGGAACTGGGACTGCAGGAAGTCGCCGAGATCCCGGACTCCGAACGCCAGGACCCGACCTTCTTCCGCAACAAGGGCGTTGAAATCGGCCGCGACGGCTGCCGCGTCCCGCTGCCGTGGGCGCCGGAGGGCTCCTCCTTCGGCTTCGGCGACGGCGGCGCCCACCTGCCGCAGCCGGCCTGGTTCAGCGGCTACGCCGTGGCGGCCCAGGACGGCGTCGAAGGCTCCACCCTGGAGTTCTACCGCAAGGCCCTCAAGCTGCGCCGCGAACTCCAGACCTCGGAGGAACTGGAGTGGCTGGAAAGCGGCCACGCCGATGTGCTGCACTTCCGCCGCCACGGCGGCTGGCAGTCGGTGACCAACTTCGGTGACGACGCCGTCGAGCTGCCCGCCGGTGAGGTGCTGGTCAGCAGCGGACCGCTGGACGGGCAACTGCTCCCCGGCAACACCACCGCCTGGCTGCGGTGACGCTCCCCGCGGAGCACCAGCCCGGCACCGGACAGGAGCTGATCTACGGCTGCATGGGCCTGGGAGGCAGCTGGTCGTCGGAGCCGTACTCGTCCGCACATGTGGATGAGGCGGCTGCCGCCGTCGACGCCGCCCTCGATGCCGGCATCACGCTGTTCGACCACGCCGACATCTACCGCAACGGCAAGGCCGAGGCGGTCTTCGGCGAGGTGCTGGCCCGGACCCCGGGCCTGCGCGAGCGGATCCGGCTGCAGACCAAGTGCGGCATCCGCCTGGGCGAGCAGGGCCTCGACGCGTTCTACGATTTGAGCCGGGACGGCATCCTGGAACGGGTCAACGAAAGCCTGGACCGGCTGCGGACGGACTTCGTGGACGTGCTCATGTTGCACCGGCCGGATCCGCTGATGGATCCCGCCGAAGTAGCCTCGGCAGTCCGTCAGCTCATGGACGAGGGCAAGGTCCGGGCAGTCGGGGTCTCCAACATGTCGGCGCCCCAGATCGAGCTGTTGCAAGATGTGCTTGAGGTGCCCATTGTGGCGAACCAGCTGGAGATGAGCCTGTCCGCCCGGGCCTGGTTGGAAAGCACTGTGCTGGTCAACCACGCCGAAGGCACGGACTACAGCTTCCCGCACGGCACGGTGGAGCACTGCGTCCGGCGCGGCATCACCCTCCAGGCCTACGGGGCGCTCTCCCGCGGCCTGTACACCGGCGCGC
The DNA here is from genome assembly GCF_052567525.1 of Arthrobacter sp. Hor0625. Classification (NCBI taxonomy): domain Bacteria; kingdom Bacillati; phylum Actinomycetota; class Actinomycetes; order Micrococcales; family Micrococcaceae; genus Arthrobacter; species Arthrobacter sp. Hor0625. Next base: position 2,038,881 of record NZ_CP199586.1, read on the forward strand.
CCGCCGCGGACCCAAGCGCCGCCGAGACGGCCACCACCGAGCTGGTGGCTGCGATGGCGGCGGCGAACGGCACCACCGGCGAAGCCGTCCTGCTGGGCTGGCTGATGAAGCACCCGGCCGGGATTGCACCGGTCATCGGCACCGCCAAGCCCGCCCGGATCCGGGCCTGTGCCAGCGCCGCCGAGGTGGCCGCCGGCATGACCCGGGCCGAGTGGTACCGCCTCTGGATCACGGCACGCGGCAGCAACATCCCCTAGCACCCGCCCGGACGGGGTGATTTTGGTCGTATTGGTCGCCCCGATCCGGGGCAATACTTGGCGGCCGACCTGTCCGGGCGGCTAGCGTAGAGTCATGACCTCTACCACCACCGCCGGGATCGTCCGGCCCCAACGCAACGTCCCGGCTGAAATCGCCCGCTCCTGGCTGCTGGTCAACGCCATGAAGCCGGAACTCTTCGGCCCGTCGGCGGAGTCCCGCGCGGACGCCATCATCCTCGACATCGAAGACGCGGTGGACCCCTCGCAGAAAGACGCTGCCCGCGAGCACGTCGTGGATTGGCTGACCGCCGGCGGCAGTGCCTGGGTCCGGATCAACGACGCCACGAGCCCGTTCTGGGCCGATGACCTTGCCGGCCTCCGCGGCACCCCGGGCCTGCTGGGCGTCATGCTGGCCAAGACCGAGTCCGCTGACCAGGTCACCGAGAGCTTCCACCGCATGGACGGCAAGACTCCGGTCATCCCGCTGGTCGAGTCTGCCGTCGGCATCGAGGAAGCCAACAACATCGCCAAGGCCCAGGGCGCGTTCCGACTGGCCTTCGGCTCCGGTGATTTCCGCCGCGACACCGGCATGGCCGCGACCCCGGAAGCCATGGCCTACCCGCGGGCCAAGCTCGTCGTCGCCAGCCGGGTGGGCAACCTGCCGGGCCCGATCGACGGCCCCACGGTCGGCACCAACCACCCAATCCTGCGCGAACAGACCGGGATCACCGTGATGATGGGCATGACCGGCAAGCTCTGCCTCGCGATCGACCAGACCCCGGTCATCAACGAGGTCATCAGCCCGACGCCGTCCGACGTTGCCTGGGCCACGGACTTCATGGCCGATTTCGAGGCCAACGGCCGGGTCATCCGGGACGGCTCCGACCTGCCGCGCCTGGGCCGCGCGGAGAAGATCATGAAGCTCGCGGTAGCCTTTGGGGTGCAGCCGGCCCTGTAGCCGGTCCCCAACGCCGAGGAGACCCCGTGACCGATGCCCGCCATCTGGTGCACGGGGTCTTTTGGGATGGCCCCGCGCCCGCCGGCACGGCAACGCCGGAGACCGGCCGCGTGGTGTTGCGGCTGCAGGATCCCGCGGGCGCCGTGACGGACGTGGCGCTCGACGCCGGGACCCGGCTGGGCTTCCGGCTCGCCGCCCCGGGGCGGTACTGCCTCGGCCGCCACCGGGTGCACGGGTCGGCCGAGCGGGACCACCTCAGCTGCCCGGACCGGGCGCCGGCCGTGCGCGGCACGCAGTGCGGGCCCTGCTTCGCCGTCGACGACTCCCGCCTGATCCACGACTTCCACCGCGGCGGCCGCGTCCCGCCCGGGCTGCGCGCCTACCTGATGCAGCCGCACTGGCTCTATGTCGCGACCTTCGCCAACGGCGCCAGCAAGGTCGGCACGGCCGCGGACCTGCGGAAGTGGAACCGGCTGGCGGAGCAGGGCGCGGTCACCGCCCGGTACGTCGCCCGGGCCGCCGACGGCCGGGTGGTCCGGATCCTGGAGGACCAAGTCACCCGCGACGCCGGGCTGCCGCAGCAGATCCGCTCGGCCGCGAAGGCCGCCGCGCTCACCGCGCCGCCCCCGGACGCCACCCTGGAGGCCCTGAACGCCAGGGCCGCCGCGGCGGCCCGGGTGTTGCTGGCCCGCGCCGGCGGTGACGGCTTCGACGTCGTGGACGAGCTGTGGCAGCGGCCGGCGCTCGCCGCGGCGGCCTGCGCCCCGTCCCCCCGGCACGCGTACCCGCACGACCTCGACGCGGGAGCCCACGGCTTCCGGATCGCCGCGCTGAGCGGAAGCATCGCGCTGGCCCGGCTCGACGGGGCCGTCCTCGACTTCATCGTCAACCTGGGCCTGCTGAAAGCCCGGTGGATCAGCCTGGGCGACTACGGCTCCGAGGTCCCCGCCGTGCAGGAGGCGCTGTTCTGAGCCCCGGTAGACTGGCTGGGTGCTGAACGAATTCTGGGCCACCGCGTCAACCACCTACAAGGTGCTCGTTTTCAGCGCCATGGGACTGATCGCCGCCGGGATCGTCCTGAACCTGGTCGGCAACAACACCGGCAACCGCGGCCTGGCCATGGCATCCCTGGCCGTAATCGGCCTGGGGCTGGTCCTGCATATCGCCGGGATCGTGGTCCGAGGCCAGACCATCCGGAAAAACCTCAAGCGCTAGCCGCTGCGTTCCGCGCCACGTGGCTGCGGGCGTGCTCCACAGCGTCCGGCAGGGTATCGAACAGGTGCTTGTGGTGCCGCAGGGACCGGATCACGCCGACATTGGTGACCAGGTCCAGGTGCTGCGGCTGGACGCCCTTGAGCAGCACCGTGACGCCGCGCAGTTCCAGCGCCGAGATGACGTCCACCAGGGTGTGCGCCCCGGTCGCGTCGAGCATCCGGACCTGCGAGAGCCGGATAATCGCGACCTGGATGTCCTTGACCTGGCTGATTTCCTGCAGGACCCGCTCCGCTGCGCCGAAGAACATGGCACCGTCCAGCCGGAGGACGGCAATGTGCGCGTCACCAGGAGCCGCCGGACCCGGGATGTCTTCCCGCTGCACTCCGCTGAGCGAGGCGAACTTGCGCAGCGTGAACACGGCCGCCGCGACCAGCCCGATCTCGATCGCCACGATCAGGTCGAACGCCACGGTGATCAGCGCTGTCAGGACAAAGACGAAGGCGTCGGCGCGGGTGGAGCGCAGCACCGCCGCCACGGTCTGCCGCGAGACCATGCGGGTGGCCGTGACCATCAGGATCCCGGCCAGGGCCGCCAGCGGTATCCGGCCCACCAGCCCGGCGGCGAAGTAGATGATGGCCAGCAGGACCAGGGCGTGGACGACGGCGGCCAGCCGGGTTTTCGCCCCCGACCGGACGTTGACCGCGGTCCGCGCGATCGCGCCGGTGGCCGGCATGCCCCCGAAGAAGCCAGCCGCCACCGAGGCCAGGCCCTGGCCGGTGAGTTCGCGGTCCGGGCTGTAGGTGCCGGTGGGCCGGCCGTCGGGGCCGACCATCCCGGCGGCCACCCGGGCCGAGAGCAAGGATTCGATGGCTGCGAGCGCGGCGATGGACAGGGCCGGCATGAACAAGGCGCCCAGCGACGCAGGGTCCAGTGCCGGCAACGACGGTGCAGCCAGGGAGTGCGGCAGGGCGCCGATCCGCGGGATGGGCAGGTCCAGGAGTTCGGCGGCCACGGTGGCCAGCAGCACCGCGGCCAGGCTGGCCGGGATGGCTTTGTTCAGCCGCGGCAACAACAACATCACCGCGGCGACGCCCGCCACGACGGCCAGGGTCTGCAGCACAGCGGGCGCCGTGGCTTTGGCGGCGCTCTCGACGGCGGCCATCACGGTGTTGTGGCCCGGAACCCCCGTCGTGCCGGTGGCCATGGGGACCTGCTGGAGGAAAATGATGGCGGCGATGCCGAGGGTGAAGCCCTCCACCACCGGCCACGGGATGAACGCGACGGCCCGGCCGAGCCCGCTGATGCCGAGGACCACGACGAGCAGTCCGGCCATCACGGAGACCAGGGCGATGCTGCCGATGCCGTGCGCGGCGACGACGGGGGCCAGGACCACCACCATGGCGCCGGTGGGCCCGGATACCTGGACGTGCGAGCCGCCCATAACGGCAGCCACCAGCCCGGCGACCACCGCGGTGATGAGCCCGGCCTCGGCGCCGACGCCCGAACTGACCCCGAAGGCGAGGGCCAGCGGCAGGGCAACGATGCCGACGGTGATGCCGGAGAGCAGGTCCGTCCGCCACGAGCCGCGCAGCCCGTCGTAGTCGCGGCGGGAGGGCAGGAAGCGGGTGAGGGATCCCCGGGCGCCGCGCGCCGCCGCGGTGGCTGTCGGGGCGGTCATGACGCGGAACCCTGGAGCGGCGCGGCCGGCAGTTCCTGCGCGAGCCGGAGCTGTTCACCCGAGTCGGCCAGGTTGTCCAGCAGGAAGATCCGGGCGATGGCGAGCAGCTCGGCGATCTTCGGGTGCGCCAGGCGGTAGGTGACGGCGTTGGCCGTCCGCACCGAGGTGACCACCCGGTGCCGGCGCAGCGTGGCCAGATGCTGTGACAGATGCGAGGCTTCCAGCCCGGTCTCCGCCAGCAGGTAGCTGACCGGGGCGGCGGTGTCCGGGGAGGCTGCCAGCAGTTCCAGCACCCGGATCCGTGCCGGGTGGGCGAGGGCCTTGAACAAGTTGGCCTTGATTTCGTACAAGGGGGTCTGCGCTGCGGAAATCACGGCGGTCCTGCGCTCTCCTGGCTGGCCGTCCGGAGGCAACCGGACGGCGGCTTTATGAATTGATGTTTCCATCATATCGGGTGGATGCAAGCGCCCCTGGGCGGCGTCACGGGGAACGCTGCCCCGGGGCAGGGCGCTAGGCTGGAGCCATGACTATCAATCCGGATCTGCAGGGCCGCAGCTACCCTGCCGCAGAGGTGTATGACGTCGGCCGCGAGAAGATCCGCGAGTTCGCCCGCGCGGTCAAGGCCGTCCACCCGGCACACTTCGACGTCGACGCCGCCCGGGCCCTGGGCCACGCCGATCTGGTGGCTCCGCCCACCTTCGCGATCATCGTTGCCCAGCGCGCGGACGCGCAGCTGATCGAGGACCCGGAGTCCGGCATTGACTTCTCCCGCGTGGTCCACGCCGACCAGCGGTTCATCCACCACCGCCCGATCACCGCGGGGGACCGGCTCGTCGCTGAACTGCACGTCGACGGCGTCCGGGCCATGGGAGGCGGCGCCATGATCACTACGCGGTCCGAAATCTACGCCCTCACCGGCGACGCAGGCGACGGCGGCGGGCAACGCGACGCCGTCGCCACCACTACCTCGTCCATCCTGGTCCGCGGAGAGGGACAGTAGCCATGAACCCCACGCTTGCAGAGCTCACCGTCGGTCAGGACCTCGGCAGCCGCCGCATCGAGGTTACCCGCACGGACCTCGTCAAATACGCCGGTGCCTCCGGCGACTTCAACCCGATCCACTGGAACGAGGCGTTCGCCACCGGCGTCGGCCTGCCCGGGGTGATCGCGCACGGCATGTTCACCATGGGCGCCGCCGTCCAGCTGGTCACCGACTGGGCCGGGGACCCGGCCGCCGTCGTGGACTTCCAGACCCGCTTCAGCAAGCCGGTCCCGGTGGCCGACACCACCGGCACCCCGGACGCCGGCGCCGTGATCGAGGTCAGCGCCGCTGTCGGTGCGCTCGACGCCGATGCCGGCACCGCCCGCGTGGACCTCACCGTCGTCGCCGGCGGGCAGAAGGTCCTGATGAAGGCCCAGGCCGTCGTCAGGCTGGCCTGATTCCGTGACACTGCTGTGAAGGTTCGCGCCGTCCCGTCGGCGGAAGTCACCCGCTGGCGTAACGCCGTCGTGGCCGCCTATGCCTTCAGCGGGATCGCCTTTGCCAGCTGGGTGTCCCGGCTTCCGGCCATCCGGGACGGGCTCGACCTCACCCCGGGCAACGTCGGGCTGCTGCTGCTGTGCATGACCCTCGGTTCCTTCGTCTCCGTATCCGCGTCGGGGCTGATCGTGCTGCGGTTCGGCTCCAAACAGACCATCCGAATCGGCAGCATCATGGTCGGCGCCGGACTGGTGCTCGCCGGGTTCGGCACCTCCGTGCTGGTCAACCCGCTCGCGGTGGCGGCGGGGCTCGCCGTCATCGGGCTCGGAACCGCCAGCTGGAACACCGCGTCCAACGTCGAAGGCGCCGCGGTCGAGCGGGCGGTGCGGCGGCACATCATGCCCCGGCTGCACGGAGCGTTCAGCCTGGGCACCGTCGCCGGCGCCGCGGTGGGTGCCTGGTCCGCCGGGGCAGGGGTTCCGGTCTTCTGGCACCTGGCCGGGATCGGCGTGCTGGTGGCCGGCTCCGTCGCGACCGCCGCCGCCTGGTTCCGTGCCGACATCACACCGGTGCAAGACACGCAGTTCAACCCCTCGGGGACGGACACCTTCGAGGACCCGTCCACCGGCCCGCTGCCGGTTATCAGTCCTGCGGCGCAGGGCACGGCCGAACCGCTGGACAGCAAGCGGCAGATCGCCCAGGCCTGGCGCGACCGCCGCACCCTGCTGCTGGGGGTCCTGGTGCTGGGCCTGGCCCTGGCTGAAGGCGCGGCCGGCGACTGGGTGGCGCTGGCGCTGGCCGACGGGCACGGCCAGTCCGACGCGGCGGGAGCGGCCGGCTACGGGCTCTTCGTCACATTCATGACCGTGGGCCGTTTCGCCGGCACCGTCGCCCTTGACCGCTTCGGCCGGGTGCCCGTCATGCGCTGGTGCGCCGCGCTCGCCGTGGCCGGGCTGGGCCTGTTCGTCTTCGCGCCCGTCCCGTGGCTTGCGTATGTGGCACTGGCGGTGTGGGGCCTCGGCGCGTCGCTGGGCTTCCCGGTGGGGATGTCCGCCGCCGCCGACGACCCGGCCAAGGCCGCTGCCCGGGTTTCGGTGGTCTCCACCATCGGTTACGGCGCGTTCCTGTGCGGGCCCCCGCTGCTGGGCCTGCTGGCCGAGCACGTCGGCATCCTGCACTCGCTGCTGGCTGTCATGGTGATGCTGGTGGTCAGCTTCCTGCTCTCGCCGGTGGCCCGCAAGGCCGCCTGACCGCGGCGCGGATGCCGGCCGGAGGAACGCTTTCGGGCGGTGTACGGAACCCGGCTAGGCTGGAGGGGTGACCCAGACACTGCTTTCCGCCCTGACCACGGCCGGCGTCGGCGGCCCCGCCGGCCGCTACCTCGAAGCCCGCACCGAGGCGGAGATCATCGACGCCGTCCGCGGAGCGGATGCCGCCGGCGAGCCGCTGCTGATCATCGGTGGCGGCTCCAACCTGCTGGTCAGCGACGAAGGCTTCCCCGGCACTGTGTTGAAAATTGCGTCCGAGGGTTTTGCCGTCAACGCTGAGGACTCCTGCGGCGGCGTGTCCGTCGTCGTGCAGGCCGGCCACAATTGGGACGCCCTGGTGGACCACGCCGTCAGGCACGCCTGGTCCGGCCTGGAAGCGCTGTCCGGGATTCCGGGCGCCACCGGCGCGACGCCGGTGCAGAACGTCGGGGCCTACGGCGCGGACGTCTCCCAGACCATCGCGGCGGTGCGGACCTGGGACCGGGAGCGCGGCGCCGTCCGGACGTTCACCAACGCCGAGCTGAAGTTCGGCTACCGCGATTCGATCCTGAAGCAGGCGACCGTGGACGGTTCCCCGCGCTACGTGGTGCTCACGGTGGAGTTCCAGTTGCCGCTGGGCCGGATGAGTGCGCCTATCCGGTACGCGGAGCTGGCCCGGGTGCTCGGCGCCGAACCCGGCCAGCGCGCCTACGCCAACGATGTCCGGCGGGAAGTGCTGAAGCTTCGTGCTTCCAAGGGCATGGTGCTGGACCCGGAGGACCGGGACACCTACTCCACCGGCTCCTTCTTCACCAACCCGATCGTGCCGGACGAGGTTGCCGCGCGGCTTCCCGAGAACGCGCCGCGGTACCCCGGAGGCGCCGAGGGGCTGACCAAGCTCTCCGCCGCCTGGCTGATTGACCAGGCAGGCTTCGGCAAGGGTTTCGGCCTGGAACCCGGCAGCGTCTCCGGCGGCCGTGCCTCGCTGTCGACCAAGCACACCCTGGCCATCACCAACCGCGGAGGCGCCAGCACCGCGGACCTGCTCTCCATCGCCCGCGAGGTGCGCCGCGGCGTCGTCGAACGTTTCGGCATTGAGCTGCACCCGGAACCGCTGCTGATCGGCGTCGGACTTTAGGCCACATTCCCGGAACCGGCAGTCGTCGGGGCGGGTTCAGCCGCCGCTGCGGCGCGGGGTGACTTTGCTGAAGAGCATGAAGGTGAATCCGGAGGTTGCCGCGCCGAGCAGGAACACCTGGCAGAACGCTATCGACTGGGCGCTCGGACCGCTCCGCAGCAGGAGACCGGCGCCGGCGAAGGCGACCGCCCCGGCCAGCAGCGCCAGCGAGCCGAGCAGGAAGCTCTGCACCGTTGCGGGGAACTCTGCCGCGGGATCGTGGTCGGTCTCGGCCCGGTCGTTCTCCGGCTGGACGGGGGAGCGTGGCTGCAGCATCGCCGCCGTGACGAAGCTGGCCATGGCCAGGACCATGCTCCCGGTGGAGACCGCCTGGAACGTCGTCATGAGGGGGGAAAGGCGGGTTCCGCTGGCGATGGCGATGGCGAGTCCGGCCGCCATCCCGGCAGCGCTGGACGCCCAGCCCAACAGGGCCAGCCTCCTGCACAGGGGCCGCAGGCGCGGCCACGTCTCAGCCAAAGTCACGAATCCACTTTAATCACGCCGGCTGGGCGCAGGCTGGGAGGCCGCGGGGCGGCGGCCGGATTCCGCCGGAGTGTCCGGCCCCGGCCCTAGGATGAGGTCATGGCAGCAAGGGTGCGCACACGGTTGAGCCGGTCAGCGTTGGGCCGGCTCCGCCTCGCCGCGCAGGGGCTCGCCGGGCCCGGCTTCCGGTCCGTGCCGGACGCAGTGCGGTCGATGACCGCACTGCAGGCACAGGACCTCCAGGCCTCGCTCTGGGCGGTCGGGCAGCGCGTTCCGGGCTCCCGCGTGACCGACGTCCGTGCAGCCCTGGACCACGGCGACATCGTCCGCTCCTGGCCCATGCGGGGGACCCTGCACCTCTTGGCGCCGGAGGACTTGAAGTGGGTCCTGGAGCTCACCTCCGGGCGGCTCATCCGGAGCCTGGCGGGCCGGCACCGCGAGCTGGGCATCACCGCGGCCGATGTCGACGCCGCCGGGGAGGCAGCGCTGCGCCGGGTGGCGGGCGGGAACCCGGCCAGCCGGGCGGAACTGTTCGGCACGTTCGAGGAAGCCGGACAGTCGACCGCCGGCCAGCGGGGGATCCACCTGCTGGCCATGCTGTGCCAGCAGCGGCAGCTGGTGCTGGGCCCGCTGGCCGGCAACCAGCAGCAGGTGGTGGCCTTCGATGAATGGATCAAGGAACCGCGGACCCTGGACCGCGAAGCGGGCATCGCTGAGTGGTTGCTGCGCTACCTGTACAGCCACGGCCCGGCCACCGTGCGGGATTTCGCCTGGTGGTCTGGCATCCCGTTGACCGAGAGCCGGGCGGCTTTGGCCGAGGTGCGGGACCGCCTGGTGGAGCTGGAATTCGAGGGAACCCAGTACTGGCTTTCACCGGAGACCGCCGGGCTGCTCGACACCGGGGTGCCCGCCCAGCGCGGTGTGCTGGCGCTGCCGGCGTTCGATGAGTTCCTGCTGGGCTACACGGACCGGTCCATCGCACTGCCCGCGCACCACGCGGACAAGATCGTCCCCGGCGGCAACGGTGTGTTCAAGAAGACCTTGGTGGCCGGCGGTGCCGTGATTGGAACCTGGTCCGCGCCCGGAAACGGACGGCGCGGCAGCGTGGTGCCGGAGCCCTTCGACGCGGTTAACGGACTGCGGCCTGCCGCTCAAAAATCCTTTGAGCGGCAGGCCGCGAAGTACCGCCGGTTCCTGGGGCTGGAACGCCCCGGCGGCTAGAGCGAACCGGTGGCGATCTTGAGCATGCGCCGCAGCGGCTCCGCAGCGCCCCAGAGGAGCTGGTCGCCGACGGTGAAGGCGCTGATGTATTCCGGGCCCATTTCGAGCTTGCGGATGCGGCCCACCGGGATGTCGAGGGTTCCGGAGGCCGCCACAGGGGTGAGGTCCGCCATTGAGGCTTCCTTGGTGTTGGGCACCACGGTGGCCCACTCGTTGTCCGCGTCCAGGAGCTTCTCGATCTCGGCAACGGAGAGATCTTCGCGGAGCTTAAGCGTGAGCGCCTGGGAGTGCGAGCGCATGGCGCCGATCCGAACGCACAGGCCGTCCATGATCACGCGGTCCGCGCCGGAGGTGCCCAGGATCTTGTTGGTCTCCACCCCGGCCTTCCACTCTTCCTTGGACTGGCCGTTGCCGAGGTCGGCGTCGATCCACGGGATCAGCGAGCCCGCCAGCGGCACCCCGAACTGGGTGGCGTCGATGTCGGTGCGCTGGTGCGCCAGGACCTTGCGGTCGATTTCGAGGATGGCCGACGCCGGGTCGTCCAGTTCGCTGCTGACCTCGGCGTTGAGCGTGCCGAACTGGCTCAGTAGTTCGCGCATGTGCCGGGCGCCGCCGCCGGAGGCCGCCTGGTAGGTCATGGAGGTGCCCCACTCGACGAGGCCGTTCTTGAACAGGCCGCCCAGGCCCATGAGCATGCAGGAGACGGTGCAGTTGCCGCCGATGTAGTCCTTGACCCCGCCGGAGAGGCCCGCGTCGATGACGTCGCGGTTGATCGGGTCCAGCACGATGATCGAGTCCTCGTTCATCCGCAGGGTGGAGGCGGCGTCGATCCAGAGGCCGTCCCAGCCCCGGCCGCGCAGCTCGCCGTGGACCTTCTTGGTGTAGTCTCCGCCCTGGGCGGTGACGATGATGGGCAGCTTGGCCAGCGTCTCGACGTCGTAGGCGTCCTCCAGCTTGCCGGCAGCGCCCGCCGCCGCACCGGCGATGGCCGGGGCGTCGCCCCCGGCGTTCGAGGTGGAGAAGAAGACCGGGTTGATGTTGGCGAAGTCTCCCTCGTCCTGCATGCGCTGCATCAGGACGGAGCCGACCATGCCACGCCAACCGACCAGTCCGACGGACGGGGTAGCTGCTGTAGTCATTGGGCCAGTTTAGACTTTGCGGCGGACGGGACGCAGTCGGTTACGTCACGGCCGGGCCGCCGGTGCCCCGGCCGCCCGGACTACTGCGAGACGTGCCCCGCGCCAGGCTCCGGGGCCTGGCGTTCTGCCCTTAGTTTCTTGGCCCGATACTCGTCCCGGGCCATGCCGAACGTGTACCAGGCTCCAAGAGCTCCAAACGCCGTGAGGATCAACGCCCCCCAGAAGGGCTGCCCGCCGCGGCCGACCGGGCCCAGCAGCATCACCAGGGAAAGAACGACGAGGGCGCCCATCACGGCGGTGAGAATGCCCATGCCCCACCAGGACCGGACCTGCACCTGGCCGCGGCCGGGGGAAAAACCAATTTCATCGGCGGGATAGCTGTGCAGTTCGCCGGTGTCGGTCTTACGCAGCACCCGCTTTTGGCCCCGTGCGAGTGCCTTTCTGTGGTCGGCATGCACGTCCTCGTTCCGGCGTTCACGCTCGCGATCGAAGTTCACAGGCGCTTTCGTCGTTTCCCGCCGGTCACGGCTTTCGCCGGGGAAGGGGTAACTGCTGTCCGGGAAGTTCTCCCGGGTGAGCGGTATGCCGGCCGGGTGGGCCTCGAACCAGCGGCGCGCCTGGTCGTCCGTGACCGCGAACCGCGGCTTGGGCAGGCCCTTGAGGCGGCGCAATTTGCCTGCGACGGATTCCCTCCGAAGGGAGCGCAGCCCGAGCAGCCAGCTCCCGGTGAACAGTGCCATGCAGGCGAGGAGAAGCAGGGCCATGCCGACGTTCAGCCGCGCGATGGCGACGATCAACAGCACCGGAGCCAGGATCGCAGGGATGGTCATCAACGCCGTCACCGTGACCAGGCCGGTGACTGTGTGGGCGGTGTAGTTACCGAAGGGCTGGGACCCGCCGATGCCCCACTCCTCCCGGGTGTAGGCATGGACCGTACTGTCCATGCCCGTGCCGAAGTACCAGGGCCGGGAGAGCGCGGAACGGCGCCGCGGGGACTCAACCGTCACGGGGATGCCCCTTTGCTGATCGGTAGGAGATGAGATCCTGGAGCTTTTTTCCGGTGCGCCACAGCTCTGCTACGCCGTCGCCATATCTGGCGGCGAACTGGGAGATAATACGGAGGCCCAAAGGCGCCGTCTTGAGCCCGGGGACGCCGTTATAGGCACCCCAGCCTCCGCGGAATGGCGAGTCGGAGGTGCTGATCCAGCCGGGTCCCCAGAGGCGTTTTTTGTCGGCACGGCCCTGGCCGCCGACGTTCCCGGAGGTGTTGGCCCCCGGCGCACCGACGTCCGCGACCCATACGTTCCCTGCCACGATCAACATCCCCCGCCATCGGGCAACAGCCTACTGTGCCGCCGCACTCCCATGTATTCCGCCGGTCGCGGGCCACCCCAGCGAGGGGGACCCGGAACCGGCCCACCCAATCTAACCCGAATGCCGGCAGGCCGCGATGGGGTGCTCTCTCCATCGGGGCGCCTGGGCCCGACGGCGGCGGCTGCTACTCGCCGTCGAACTCTGCCAGCAGTGCGCTCTTGCGCCGGCGTAGCGCAAACACCGCACCGAAGGCGAACACCTGGGTGACGACGACGAGGACGATCGCGCCCGCAACCTTGTTGCCGCTGAGGATCATGGTCAGCCCCACGATCGCAGACAGCAACGCCAGCAGGGGCAGCAGCATGTAGCCCAGCACGAAGAGGGTCTCAGATTTGCGCAGCATTATTTGGCCTCCGTCCGGCGCCACAGGCTGATGCGGTAGCGGGTGCCGTTCGCGGCGGTTCGCCAGCCGTCCTCGGGGAGGCTCGCCCCACCCGCCGCGCGGGGCAGGCTTCCTCTCAGTTCAGCTGGCGCGGGCTTGGTTCCGGAAGGCCGCGCTCGCGGCGGATGCGCCGGGCCCTGAATTCGGACACGGCGAGCCGCGCGGCGTAGAGCACTCCCGCGGCGCCGATTACGGTCAGCACGAGTGCGCCCCACATCGGGCTTTCGCCCTGCGAGGTCGGGGCGGCGACGAGCACGACGGAGAAGACAGTCACGGCGGCGAATACGACGGCCAGGACAACCATCCCGAACGCCGTGGTGACGATCGGTCCGGATCCGGCGCGGGCGAAGCCGATTTCGTCCGCGGCGTAGGAGTGCAGCCGCCCGCGGTCCATGGTCCTGGTCAGGAGCCGTTTTTCTCCGGCCGCCACGGCTCGTTCGTGCCGGGCGCGGACCTCTTCGTCGTGCTGGTGGTCGGCAGCGTCTTGGGGCACGGGATTCAGCCTTCCCGGATGGCGCGGATGTGGTGCAATACCTCGGCGTCGCCCAGGCCGGTGAGCTCGTCGATTTCTCCCGCTCCGGGAGTGCTGTAACCGACGGTCCAGGCGTCTCCGGAACGCTTGAGCAGCAGTTGGCGTCGCGACGGGTCCTCCAGCCGGCGCAAGGTGGCGCCGCCAGCGGGGTTGTCTTCGAGGTGCTTGCGCATGATGAAGAAATTCGCCTCGGCCGGGGAGATTTCAGGATCCTGGGCCATGGCAAACCAGCTGAAAAAGGCGCGCGGCTGCAGCAGGATGCGGTAGTCCTCGGATTCAACAGCCAGGACGCTGTCCGCGGAGTCTGCCGTGAGCAGGTTGATCTGCATCCGGCGGGTGGCAGTGGTCAGGGCCCGGGTCACCGCGGCGACCGGTCCGCTGACGGACAATGTGCCGTCCGACTCCACTGCCGCCGCACCCCTTGCCACCAGCGAGGACGCACCGGCGGACATTACCGTGGGATCCTCGAGTTCCTTGGCTACGCGCAACGCCTCGGCACTCGCGGTCGCGGCCGGCCCATGCGCCAGGTTAAGTAAGGTGACGAGCTCAGCGAAGCCGAACCCGACGGAGTCCGGGTATACCGATTGTCCGGCTCCCGGTCGAGCTGTGGTTGTCTCAGTCACGATCTAGATCTCCTCGTTATTAGAAGCCAAAGAAGTCGCCGACAGCTTCCGCGCCGTCGGCAATGGAATCCTTGACGGCGCCCGCGCCATCAGCAATCTTGCCGCCCACCCAGTTCACGGAGTCATGAACGACGGGCACGTTGTCGTAAAGGGCCAGTCCGGCGCTGGCAACCATGCAGGCCGTGCCGGCCGGCGGGGGAAGGAAGGAGCCCGCGCCAATGAGTGCCTTGGCACTCGAATAGGCGGCGTCCCCGTATTCGTGGTCGGCCAGGGAGTTGATAGCGTCCATGCCGTCCAGTCCGACGCCGAGGACGCCAAGCCCCTTGCCGAGGCCTTCGAAGGCGCTGAAGGCCTTGGTCCCCTCGGTGAGGTTGAAGGCTTCGTGCCATTTGCCCTCAAACAACTGGTTCGAGACATTGAAGAACTTGCTGAACTCGTTCGAGTTCTGAAAGGCCTTCCACGCCGCCGGGTCGAAGAAATCGCCGATCCGGGATTTCTGCAGCATGCCGGCCATATCGAAGAGGCCGGAGCGAAGGTTGGGGAAGGCCTTGACGACGTTGTAGAAGTCCCAGCCGCCGCGGAACGGAGCCTCCGGATCGGACAGCCAGTCCGGACCCCACGGATCATTGCGGCCCTGGCCCGGGCGGGATCCCTCGGAACCGGTGCTCCCGGGCGTCCCCGGGCGGCCCGGACCGCCCCCTGAGCCCGGAGCGGCGTTGCTGGCCTTCTCCTGCTCGTCCGCGTGGGTCATCAGCCGCTTGGACTCTTCCTTGAGGGCGCGCGCTGTCTGCTGGATCAAGGCGCGGTGGGTGCCGTTCCAGTCGGACTTGAACCGAGCGCTGTCGGCGCCCTTCCACGAGGTGTTGTTGTTAATCGTGGACGTGAGGACCGAGGACTGCTGCAGCAGCGTCTCCGACGTCTTGCCGAAGTGCTGCGCGAGCGACCGAAGCTGGGCGACGTCGGCGCCCCACAAGTTTCCTGCCATGCTGGCAACCCCCTTTACGGGCAACAGCCTAACGGGCCGCTGCCAAACCGCACTCATCCCGGACGGACGCACTGTGGTTCAAAGAATCTGACCGGCCCAATCTATCCGGGCCGGAGCAATGCCGCGATGGGGTGTTCTCCCCATCGCACCCGGGCCGGACGCCCGGAGCTGCTAGTCGCCGTCGGATTCGGCCAGCAGGGCGCTCTTGCGCCGGCGCAGGGCGGCCATGGCGCCAAACGCGAAGATCTGGGTGACGATGACCAGCACAATGGCCCCGGCGATCTTGTTGCCGCCCAGGATCATGGTCAGGCCCACGATCGCGGACAGCAGTGCCAGCAGCGGCAGCAGCATGTAGCCGAGGACAAACAGGGTTTCCGGTCTGCGCAGCATCTACTTCGCCTCGGTCCGGCGCCACAGGGTGATGCGGTAGCGGGTGCCGTTGGCCGCGGTCAGCCAGCCGTCGGGCGGAAGGCTTGATTCGGCGGCCCAGTCGTAGCCCAGCTCCGGGGCGAAGGTGTCGCCTTCCGCCGCGGTGTCGATGGTGGTGACGACGGCGACGTCGGCCAGGTCGAGGGACTGTCCGAAGATTTCACCGCCGCCGATGATCCAGACCATTTGGTGGCCAGGGGCGAACTGGGACTCCAGCAGCGCGTCGTCGAGCGACTTTACCGCGAGGGCGCCTTCCGCCTCCGGGGTGTCGCCCCAGCCTTCCTGCCGGGTGATGACGATGTTGGTCCGGCCGGGCAGCGGCCGGTACTTGTCGGGGAAGGACTCCCAGGTCTTGCGGCCCATGATCACCGGGTGCCCGGCGGTGAGGCGGCTGAAGTGCTGCATGTCCTCGGGCAGGTGCCAGGGCATGCCGCCGGCCTGGCCGATCACGCCGGTGCTGGTCTGTGCCCACACCAGCCCCAGCCCGGTGACCGTGCCGCGCAATTGTTCGGTGTATTCGGCGGGTTCCATGGGCCTGCTCGTCTTCCTGTTCTGATGGGGTTCGGGGGTCATACGGCGATCGGGGCCTTGATCGTGGGGTGGTGCTGGTAGCCGACCACCTCGAAGTCCTCGATCGTGTAGTCGAAGATCGACGCCGGCTTGCGGGTGAACGCCAGCTGCGGGTAGTCGTACGGGGCGCGTTCCAGCTGGGTGCGCACCTGCTCGAGGTGGTTGTCATAGATGTGCACGTCGCCGCCGGTCCAGACGAACTCGCCCGGTTCCAGGCCGGTCTGCTGGGCGAGCATGCAGGTCAGCAGGGCGTAGGAGGCGATGTTGAACGGCACGCCCAGGAAGGTGTCCGCGGAGCGCTGGTACAGCTGGCAGGAGAGCTTGCCGTCCGCCACGTAGAACTGGAAGAAGGCGTGGCACGGCGGCAGTGCCATGTTCTTGAGCTCGGCCACATTCCACGCCGAGACAATGTGGCGGCGCGAATCGGGGTTGGACTTGAGGTTCTCCACCAGGTCGGCGATCTGGTCGATGTGGCCGCCGTCGGGGGTGGGCCACGAGCGCCACTGCACGCCGTAGACCGGGCCGAGTTCGCCGTCGGCGTCCGCCCATTCGTCCCAGATGGTGACGCCCTGGTCCTGCATCCATTTGACGTTGCTGTCCCCGCGCAGGAACCACAGCAGCTCAACGGCCACGGACTTGAAGTGCACGCGCTTGGTAGTGATCAGCGGAAAGCCTTGGGCCAGGTCGAACCGGAGCTGCCTGCCGAACACGCTGCGCGTCCCCGTTCCGGTGCGGTCCGACTTGTGCGTGCCGTGCGCCAGGACATCGCGCAGCAGGTCTTCATAGGGCGTTGGGATGCTCACGGTTCCAGTCTACTGAGTCGGGCTCAACCCCGGAGCAGCGTGGCTGCCGGGGTCAAAGACGCTAGTCGTCGAAGGGGCGGAACTGCTCGACGGCCACAACCTTGCCCTTGGTGTGCGAGACGTGGCAGACGATCATCTCACCCGGGGTGAGGTAGGGGTCGTTGGCGGGCAGGAGGGCACGGAGCCGGGAGTTCATGTGCCGGCCGAGCTGGGCGAAGACAGTGGGCAGGGCGGGCCGGTGGGTGCACAGCGCCACGGCCCGCTCCTTGTCGAAGAGCGCCTCGACGACGTTCGCGGTCTTATGCGGACTGCGGCCGTGCAGATGCTCGGTCAGCGATTCGTTGAGCTTCACCTTGGCGTCTGCGGCCTTGGCGTAGGGGGCCACGGTCGCGACGCAGCGCAGCCACGGGCTCGTTACGATCCGCGGCGGCTTCCACGCCTGCAGCAGCCGCCCCACAGCCTGCGCCTGGCGCGTCCCGGTGGCGGCCAGCGGGCGGTCACCCTCGGCCTTGGACCACGACGA
The DNA here is from genome assembly GCF_052567525.1 of Arthrobacter sp. Hor0625. Taxonomy (NCBI): domain Bacteria; kingdom Bacillati; phylum Actinomycetota; class Actinomycetes; order Micrococcales; family Micrococcaceae; genus Arthrobacter; species Arthrobacter sp. Hor0625. The sequence continues at coordinate 2,055,957 of NZ_CP199586.1, forward strand.
GCGGGGCTTGGCCTTCGCGTGCCGGATCACCAGCAGCGGCCAGGTGTGCAGCTCATTGCGGGCGTGGGCTGCCACCAGGTGCTCCAGCGGCGTGCGGTCGCTGGGGTTGCTCAGCAGGGCGGCCGCCTTCTCCGGCGCGCACCACATGACGCTGTCCACCTCCTTGCCGTCGGGCCGCAGCGCCGCGCCGTCGACGTCGACAGCCCAGTAGTGCACCACTTTCAGCCCGGCGGGCACGTGGTAGTGGATCGGCGGCAGCGGGATGCCCAGGGGCGCCCTGAGGCCGATCTCTTCCTCCACCTCGCGGGCGGCGCACTCGGGGACGGTCTCGCCCGGGTCAAGTTTGCCTTTGGGCCAGGACCAGTCGTCGTAGCGGGGCCGGTGGATCAGCAGGACCTCCAGCCGGTCCTTTTTGATGCGCCAGGGGATGGCGCCGGCGGCCACGACGGCGATTTTCTCGCCGGGGTGGTCGGTCTGGTCCGCGACCAGGGAATCGCTGCTCATTGTCGGCGGCCCTAGCGCAGACTCGCCGAGCGCTGCCGCGAACGCGACGCGAGCAGCCAGGACTGGACATCCTGCAGGGCGGTGCCGTCCTCCGCGAGGTGGTGCCGGACCCATTCGCCGCTGCTGTCCAGGTGCCAGCTGGCGGTTTCCGGGTCCAAGTAGCGGCGGAGCATGTCCAGCACGTAGGCGGTGTCGTCGCCGCTGCTGAGCTGCACCAGCGCTTCCACCCGCCGGTCCAGGTTGCGGTGCATCATGTCCGCCGAGCCGATGTAGACCACCGGGTCGCCGGCGTTGGCGAAAGCGAAGACACGGGAGTGCTCCAGGAAACGGCCAAGGATCGAGCGCACGGTGATGTTCTCGCTGAGGCCGGGCACGCCGGGACGCAGCGAGCAGATGCCGCGCACAATAACGTCGACCTTTACGCCGGCCTGGGAAGCCCGGTACAGCGAGTCGATGATGGCTTCGTCGACCATGGAGTTGACCTTGATCTGGACCCGGGCGGCGATCCCGGCCCGGGCGTTGCGGATCTCGGTTTCGATCCGGTCGATCAGCCCGGAGCGGACCGAGCGCGGGGCGACCAGCAGGCGCTTGAAGGTGGACTTCGGTGCGTAACCGGAGAGCTGGTTGAAGAGCTTGGACAGGTCCTCGCCCACCTGTTCGTTGGCCGTCAGCAGGCCCAAATCCTCGTAGTAGCGGGCCGTGCGCGGGTGGTAGTTGCCGGTGCCGATGTGGCAGTACCGGCGCAGCCCGTCCACTTCCTGGCGGACGACCAGGGAGAGCTTGCAGTGCGTCTTGAGCCCGACAATTCCGTACACCACGTGCACGCCGGCCTGTTCCAGCTTCCGGGCCCAGGAGATATTGGCCTGTTCGTCGAAGCGGGCCTTGATTTCCACCAGGGCGAGCACCTGCTTGCCGGCCTCGGCCGCGTCGATCAGGGCATCGACGATGGGGGAGTCGCCGGAGGTGCGGTACAGGGTCTGCTTGATGGCCTGGACCTTCGGGTCCGCTGCGGCCTGCTCCAGGAAGGCCTGCACGGAGGTGGAGAACGAGTCGTAGGGGTGGTGCAGCAGGATGTCGCGCCGGCGCATCGCGGCGAAGACGTTGGCGGCCTTGGAGGTTTCCGATTCGTTGAGGTACCGGGAGGTATGCGGGACGTGCTTGGGGTAGTGCAGGTCCGCGCGGTCGATCCCCGCGATCACGGAGAGGCCGCGCAGATCCAGCGGCGCCGGCACCGAGTAGACCTCGGATTCCTCCACCCCGAGTTCGCGGATCAGCAGCGCCCGGATGTTGGGGTTGATGTCGTTGGTGACCTCGAGCCGGACCGGCGGGCCGAAGCGGCGGCGCAGCAGTTCCTTCTCCAGCGCCTGCAGCAGGTTCTCGGCGTCGTCCTCTTCCACTTCGACGTCCTCGTTGCGGGTGACGCGGAAAGTGTGGTGCTCCAGCACCTCCATCCCGGCAAAGAGCTGGTCGAGGTGGACGGCGATCACTTCCTCGAGCGCGATGAAGCGGGCCACGCGCCCGGGCACGGAGCCGGCGCGCGGGCCGTCGATGGAGATCAGCCGCGGCAACTGGTCCGGGACCTTGACGCGGGCGAAGAGTTCCTTGTCGCTGACCGGGTTGCGGACGACGACGGCGAGGTTCAGTGACAGCCCGGAAATGTAGGGGAACGGGTGGGCCGGATCCACGGCCAGCGGCGTGAGGATCGGGAAGACCTTCTCCGCGAACATTGCGCTGAGCTGGTCCTTGGCCTGGTCGTCGAGTTCCTCCCAGTGCATCAGGTGGATGTGTTCGTAGGCCAGCGCGGGCCGGATCTGCTCCGCGTAGACCTGGGCATGGCGCTGCTGGAGGCGGTGGGCGGCCTCGCCGATCTGCTCCAGCACCTGCATGGGGCTCAGCCCGGCGGGGGAGGGGACGGCCAGTCCGGTGGCGATGCGGCGCTTGAGGCCGGCGACGCGGACCATGAAGAACTCATCCAGGTTGGACGCGAAGATGGACAGGAAGCTGACCCGTTCCAGCAGGTAGAGGTTGGGGTCCTCGGCGAGTTCCAGCACGCGGGCGTTGAAGGCCAGCCAGCTCAGTTCCCGGTCCAGGAACCGGTCGGGGCTGATGTCGCCTTCCGGTTCCAGGTTCGGCGCAAATTCCGGGATGTCGATCCGGTCCTGGGTGGCCCGCGAGGCGGGCACCTCGGAGGAGCCGAACCGGGCCCGCGCGGGACGTCCGGCCTTGCCCGTCGTGGCTGCTTCAGACGTGGCTGTCCGGGCGGATTCCCGTTGCATGGACTCTCCTAGTGCTGGCGCGATTTAGCTTCAACCTTACAAGGAATCCCCTGCGGATGACCCCAGGTTTCGACGGCCGCGGGCGCCCGGCCACAGCCGCGGCTAGCTGCCTTCCAGCGGCGCGTACATGACGTCCATGTCCCAGCGTGAAAAGCCCAGCCGGTGGTACAGGGCGACGGCCGGGATGTTGTCGGCGTCGACGTAGAGCATGACGGCGTGCAGGCCCTGCTGCTGCAGGTACCGGATCCCGGCAACGGTCAGCGCCTTCCCCAGCCCCGTGCCCTGGGCTGCGGGGACAACGCCGACGGCGTACACCTCGCCGATCGCCGGGTGCTCGCCGTGCCGCGGGTGCACCTTGGTCCAGTGGAAGCCGAGGATGGTCCCGGCGGCGTCGACTGCGAGCAGGAAGCCTGCGGGGTCGAACCAGGGCTCGGCCATCCGCGCCGCCAGGTCTGCGCGCGTCATGCCGCCTTGCTCCGGGTGGTGGGCGAAGGCGGCGCCGTTGGCGGCGAGCCAGCCGGCTTCGTCCTGTCCCGGCTGGAAGCTGCGCAGCCTCACGCCTTCGGGCAGGGGGACGTCGGGGAGGTCCGCGGCGGCCGTCGCGAGCCGCATCTTCCACAGTTCGCGGACCGGGCCGTAGCCGTACCGGGCGGCGAGGTCCGCCGCGGCCTCGTGGTTCCCGTGCGACCAGGCCTTCAGTCCCGCGAAGCCGCGCACCTTCTGCAGTTCTCCGACCAGCCGGTCCGCCACGCCCTGGTTGCGGTAGCTGGGGTGGACTGCCACCTCCAGTACGCCTGTGCCGTCCGGTTCCCCGATGACGACGGCAAAGCCGGCGAGGTCATTGCCGCGTACCGTGCCCGGCGTGCCGGTCCTGGTGTCGTCCCGCCCGGAGTAGTCCGGCGGGTACAGCGCCAGGGCCAGCACCGTGTGCGGGCCGTCGTCACCGGCCCGGAGCGTGACCAGGGTCTGCTCGGACAGCGGCGGGTTGCCGTCGGATTCCTCCGCCGCGGCCACGAGGGCCCTGACGTCGCGCAGCAGCTGTTCGCCGACAGCTCCCTGCACGGTGAGGACTGGCCAGTTCTCCGGATGCGCGGGACTCATGGTGCAAGGCTATACGCCCGCCGCCAAGCGTGCGCGGAGCCGCCGATTTGTGGCATCGGGGGCGGGGCCGTATAGTCGTTAACTCATCCGGCTGATCGGTTCGAGGCTCAAGCCCCGGGACGCAGACGGAGGACGAGGGGGATCCACCACTGGGGTGGCCTCGATACGTTCGACCCGTATGTCCTCCACTAAAGTTACAGAAGAAGCCCCGGACCCTGGTCCGGGGCTTCTTGCGTTCCGGAGCGTTTGGCGGCCGGCGTGCGGAGCTAGGCTTCGGTTAGTTCCTCGTCCGGCTGCCGGACGAGCGTCAGCCGGTAGCCGACGTTGCGCACCGTGCTGATCAGGTTCTCGTGGTCGGCGCCAAGCTTGGCCCGGAGCCGGCGGACGTGCACGTCCACGGTGCGGGTGCCCCCGTAGTAGTCGTAGCCCCACACCTCGGTGAGCAGCTGCTGGCGGGTAAAGACCCGGCCCGGATGCTGGGCGAGGTACTTGAGCAGTTCGAATTCCTTGAACGTCAGGTTCAGGGCGGCGCCGTTGACCCGGGCGGTGTAGCTCGCCTCGTCGATCACTACGCCGGCGGCCCGGATCTCGCTCGGCGTGTCCTCCTGGTCCGGGACCGCCCGGGCGATGCCAAGACGGATGCGCGCCTCCACCTCGGCCGGTCCGGCCGATTCCAGCAGGATGTCGTCGACGGCCCAGGCCGAGGAGACGGCCGCCATGCCGCCCTCGGTCAGGATGAGCATCAGGGGAGCGCTGAGCCCGGTGGCCTTCAGCAGCTGGGTGAGGGAGCGGGCGCCCACCAGGTCCTTGCGGGCGTCCAGCAGGACGATGTCGCAGGGATCGGTGTCCAGCAGTGCCGTCGGTTCGGCGGGCAGGATGTGGACGCGGTGATTGAGCAGTTCCAGCGCAGGCAGGACGTCCACCGATGACCCGGTGCTGTTCGTTAGGAGCAGGATGTGCGACATGGTTCCTCCAAGGGGTGTCCGCGCATCATTGGGCGTCTGCGCCGGGCTTTCACCGGCCGGTACTGTACTTCCGGACGGTGACCTGCCTGCGGCTGCCGGAGGAAGTGTAGCTGAGCCTTGAGTATACCCAAACGGCACTTCGCGGGCACTGTCCCGCCGCTCCGTCCGGACCCTTTTGCGACACAAAACGTTCACATAGGGCAGGATTGAACCGTCGGGGCCTGCAGCTGCCGGCGGAGTCGAGCTGGCCGGGCACGGTCTGCAGTGAGCGAAGGTACCGGTTGATCGTGGCTAAGGTGTTGATGGGCGTCCGCACCGCGGATGCCCTATGGAGGCGGACAGGGGGGAGCGGGCTGTGAGGTCCCGAAGCGTTGGCGTCGTCGGCCTGGCCGGGCTCGCGGCAATCGTCGCCGGCACCTATGCCGCGCCCGGGGCCCTGCTGGCCGTTGCCGCCGTGACCGCCGCCTGCGTCGGCATCGGCTGGCCGCATTTCCTCGGCATCCCGGCCAAGAAGACCCTCGCCGTGCTGATCGGGCTCCCCGGCATCGGATCCGCCGTCGCAGCGAGCTATCTGCCCCCTCCGGGCTTCCTGGACTGGACGCCCGCCTTCGTGGCCGCCGGCGTGATGGCGGTGTTCGTCATGCAACTGATCCGCGGAACCGGCCAGGCCCAGCGCCTGGAGTCCACGCTGGGTTCCTGTGCCGGGGTCCTGCTCTCCTGCCTCGGCGCAGGCTGGATCGCCTCCGCGCGTTTCAACGGGGTCCGGGAGATGCTGCTCATCGCCGCGATCAGCGCCGCGATCGCCCTGCTGGCCGGGCTGATCCGCTGGCCGGACCGGGTCGTCGCCCCGCTGGGCATCGTCCTCGCCGGCCTTGCCGGTCCGCTGGCGGGGCTCGTGCTGTCCGACATCGCCGTCCTGCCCGCGGCCCTGGTCGGCGTCGTCGTCGCCGCCGTCCTGGTCAGCTTCCGCCGCCTGGTGATCATCCGCGGCGCATCCCTGAACTTACCGGCGGTGCTGGGCATGGGCCTGGCGCCCGTCTCGGCGGTCGGCTCCCTGGCTTACTTCATAGACAAACTCCTCATTATCTAAGCGTTAGGATGGCATCATGTCCGTACTTGCATTTGAGATCTTCTTCCTTGTCCTGCTCGCCGTTGCCGGCCTTTCCATGGCCTGGTTCGCCGGCTTCGTGGTGTACCGGCTCTTCAAGGGCCAGAAGTAGACTCCGCCCCCAAAACACCGTCCAGAATCCGTAGTTTCCGGAGGTAGCTGCCGTGCCGATTGAAATTCCTACCGATCTGACGCCCGAAATCGTTCCGCTGTCCTGGCTCATCGGGGAGTGGGAGGGCCGGGGCCGGCTCGGCGCCGGTGAAGAGGATTCCGAGCACTTCCTGCAGCACGTCTCCTTCACCCACAACGGCCTGCCCTACCTGCAGTACCGGGCCGAGTCCTGGCTGACGGACGATGAAGGCGTCAAGCTGCGCCCGCTCACCGTCGAGACCGGGTTCTGGGCCCTTGAGCGGAAGCAGCGCGAGGAAGACGGCGGCCCCGGCCTGATCCCCGCGGACATCGTCCCGGTGCTCAAGAGCGCCGACGAGGTGGAGGAGCTGCGCAACAGCGACGGCGGTTTCGACATCACCGTGTCCATCTCGCATCCCGGCGGCATTTCGGAGTTGTACTACGGACAGATCAAGGGTCCGCAGATCCAACTCAGCACCGACATGGTGATGCGCGGCAGCCACTCCAAGGAGTACACCGCCGCCACCCGGATCTTCGGGCTGGTGGAAGGCCAGCTGCTGTGGCGCTGGGACGTTGCCACCGGAACGGGCTCCACGCCGGGCGCCGGCCTGGAAGCCCACGCCTCCGCAATCCTGAGCAAAGTGTCCTAACCCGCCGCGCCGGCCGGACGCCGGGGTCCCATTGGTTTTCCGTTGGTCCGCAGCGAACGCAGGGAGCACCACCATGAACGACACCTCCAGCGGCACCGGCGGTGCGCCGGCGGAGCCGGGCACCTACAGCGACCTGAAGGCCGTCTTCTTCAACGGCACCCTCAAACGCTCCCCGGAGACCTCCAACACGCAGGGGCTGATCGACATCAGCCGCTCGATCATGGACAAGCACGGTGTCACCACCCGCGTGATCCGCACGGTGGACCACGACATCGCCGCGGGCGTGTACCCGGACATGCGCGAGCATGGCTGGCCGAGTGATGACTGGCCGTCCCTCTATCCGGCGGTCCGGGAAGCGGACATCGTGGTGGTCGCCGGCCCGATCTGGCTGGGGGACAATTCCTCGCAGACGAAAAAGCTGATCGAACGGCTCTACGCGCACTCTGGTGAGCTGAACGCCAAGGGGCAATGGGCGTTCTACCCGAAAGTGGGAGGCTGCCTCATCACGGGCAACGAGGACGGCATCAAACACTGCGCCATGAATGTGCTCTACAGCCTCCAGCACATCGGTTTCACCATTCCGCCGCAGGCCGATGCCGGCTGGATCGGCGCGGTGGGCCCCGGCCCAAGCTACCTGGATGAAGGCTCGGGCGGACCGGAAAGCGACTTCACCAACCGCAACACGACCTTCATGACCTGGAACCTGCTGCACCTGGCCCGGATGCTCAAGGACGCCGGCGGCATCCCCGCGTACGGCAACCTGCCGGAAGCCTGGAAGGCCGGAACCAGATACGACTTCGAAAACCCGGAATACCGCTGAGCGCGGAGGACTTCTACTTCATATGACTACTCCAAGCCCCCTGCTGTCGCGCCCGGGCGCCGTCGAAGCCGCCGGGGCCGACGCCGGCGTCGCGGCCCACTACGGAGCTCCCCTGCGCGAGCAGCGCGCCCTGGCGGCGGGCACCGCCGTCGTCGACCTCTCCCACCGCGGCGTGGTGACCGTCAGCGGACCCGACCGCCTGAGCTGGCTCAACACGCTGTCCTCCCAGCAGCTCACCGACCTCGCGCCGGGCCGGTCCACCGAGCTGTTGCTGCTCAGCGTGCAGGGACGGATCGAATTCGACGCCCGCGTGCTGGACGACGGGGCCACCACCTGGCTGCTCGCGGAGGCGGCCGAAGCCGCGCCGCTGGCCGACTGGCTCAACCGGATGAAGTTCATGCTCCGGGTCGAGATCGCCGATGTGTCCGCCGACTGGGGCGTCGTCGGATCCACCCGGCCGGTGCCGGAATGGTCCGGGCTGCTCGTCTGGGAAGACCCCTGGCCGCACGTCGGTGCCGGCGGCTACTCCTACGCCGTGGCCGGCGAGGACGACCATCCGGGCCTGGAACGGCCCTGGTTTGAATACCTGGTGCCGGCCGACCAGCTGGAGGCCACCGTCGGTGACCGCCCGCTCGCCGGAATCCTGGCCGCCGAAGCGCTGCGGATCGCCGCCTGGCGTCCCCGCTGGGGAGCGGAGACCGACGACAAGACCATCCCGCACGAGCTTGACCTGCTGCGGACCGCCGTGCACCTGGCCAAGGGTTGCTACAAGGGCCAGGAGACGATCGCCCGGGTGCACAACCTGGGCCACCCGCCGCGGCGGCTCGTGTTCCTGCAGCTGGACGGCTCCCAGCACACCCTGCCGGCCGCCGGCAGCGCCGTGAAGGCCGGGGAACGGAACGTCGGAACCGTGACTTCCGTGGCGCAGCACTACGAGATGGGCCCCGTCGCCCTGGCCGTCGTCAAACGCTCCGTCGCCCCCGACGAGGTCCTGACCGTGCTCGACGGCGACGAGTCCTACACCGCTGCGCAGGAACTGATTGTTGCCCCCGACGCCGGTCAGGTCGTCGGCCGCCAGACCGGCTTCCTCCGGGGCCCGCGGTGAACGGCGAGACGGCATCTCCGGCGGACGACGGCGGGAGCGTCTCCCCGGATGATGAGGCCGTGGCCCTGGCCCATACCCTGTTTGACGCCGCCCGCGAAGGCAATTCAACCCTGCTGGGCGGCTACCTGGCCGCCGGTGCCCCCGCGCTGACCAACGCGGCGGGGGATTCGCTCCTCATGCTCGCGGCCTACCACGGCCACGCGGACACGGTGAAGCTGATCCTGGCGCACGGCGCCGACGCCAACACCGCCAACGACCGGGGCCAGACGCCGCTGGCCGGGGCCGTGTTCAAGGGCTACCCGGAGGTCGTGCAGGCGCTCGTTGCTGCCGGCGCCGATCCCGACGCAGGCAGGCCCTCCGCGCGGGCGGCCGCCCAGATGTTCGCCCGGGACGACCTCCTGGCGCTCCTCGGCTGACCGCCGCACACAACCAACAACTTCAGCACGCACCATGCACCCTAAGGAAGCTCCAATGGAACACGTCGCGCGGCCCTGGGCGGCCCTTTGGTCCCTCGTCATTGGCTTCTTCATGATCCTGATCGACACCACCATCGTGTCGGTGGCCAACCCCCGGATCATGGAAGGCCTGAACGCGGACATTAACTCGGTGATCTGGGTGACCAGCGCGTACCTGCTGGCCTACGCCGTGCCGCTGCTCATCACGGGCCGCCTGGGCGACCGTTTCGGGCCCAAGAAGCTTTACCTGGCCGGTCTCGCGGTCTTCACCCTGGCCTCGCTGTGGTGCGGGCTGTCCGGCGATGTCCAGACGTTGATCGAAGCCCGGATCCTGCAGGGACTCGGAGCCGCGATGATGACGCCGCAGACCATGGCCGTGATCACCCGGATCTTCCCGCCGGACCGCCGCGGCGCAGCCATGGGCATCTGGGGCGCGACGGCGGGCGTGGCCACCCTGGTCGGACCGATCCTCGGCGGTGTGCTGGTGGACGGGCTGGGCTGGGAATGGATCTTCTTCATCAACATCCCGGTCGGCATCGCCGGCTTCTTCCTTGCCCTGCGCTATGTGCCGGCCCTCAGCACCCACCCGCACAAGTTCGACGTCCCCGGCGTGCTGCTGAGCGCAATGGGCCTGTTCCTGCTGGTCTTCGGCATCCAGGAAGGTGAAACCTACAACTGGGGGACCATCACCGGGCCGATCACCGTCTGGGGACTAATCATCGGCGGCGTCGTCGTCCTGGCCGCCTTCGTGGCGTGGCAGCGGTTCAACAAGGGCGAGCCGCTCCTGCCGCTGGGCCTGTTCAAGGACCGCAACTTCTCGCTGGCCAACGTCGGCATCACCACCGTGGGCTTCACCGTGACGGCCTTCGGCCTGCCGCTGATCTTCTACTACCAGGTGGTCCGCGGCCTGACCCCGACGCAGTCCGCCCTGATGATGATCCCGATGGCCGTGATCTCCGGCGCCCTCGCGCCCGTCGTGGGCCGGATCGTCGACCGGGTCGACCCGAAGTTCATCACCGCCGCCGGCCTGACGCTGATGTCCGCCGCCCTGTTCTGGAACGCAACCCTGATGCACCCGGACACCCCCATCTGGCTGTTCCTGCTGCCGAGCGCGGTGCTGGGTTTCGCCAACGCCGGCATCTGGGCGCCGCTGAGCTCCACCGCCACCCGCAACCTGCCGCCGCGCCTGGCGGGCGCCGGCTCCGGCGTCTACAACACCACCCGCCAGATCGGTGCGGTCCTCGGCAGCGCCGCCATCGCCGTGCTCATCCAGGCGCGGCTGGCTGCCGAGCTCCCCGCGGCCCCGGGCGGGGCGGGCAAGGCCGAACCGATGGCGTTCGGTGGCAAGCTCCCGGAGGCCCTGCACGAGGGATTCTCGACCGCGATGGGCCAGTCCATCCTGCTGCCTGCCGCCGTGATCCTGCTGGGCGCCGCCGTGGCGCTGTTCTTCGCCAAGCCGCAGCAGCAGGCCTGGGGTACTCCGGGCGCGGTCCCGGCGGAAGCGGGCGCGCGCGCGGTCGCGGAGGATGCCGAGGCCCAGCGGGGCTAGGCAGGCGCCGGCGCGAACCCCCGGCCCGGGGCGGCTAGCCCAGCAGCACGCTGGTGTGGATGCCGCCCGTGGTGAAGCCGAGGCTGCGGGCCAGGGCGAGTGAGCCCTGGTTGCTCACGTCGGTGCGCCACTGCAGTGTCAGGCCGGACGCCAGCGCCTCGTGGGCGGCAATCGAAGCCGCGAGCCGCCCGAGGCCGCGCCGCCGCCATTCCGGGGCGACGAGCACTCCGAGCTGCGCCAGCAGGCCTTCCCACTCGGTGTAGGCCCCGCAGGCCACGGGGGTCCGCCGGCCGTCGTCGACGTGCATGATCGTGAACCGGTGTTCCAGGTCCGCCAAGCCCACCTCGTTGACGTCATCCGGCGGGCAGAGCGCCTCCAATTCGATGGCCTCCGGGTTCCCGTGCGAGACGGTGAGCTCCTCGGAGGGCTGCTGCAGGGGTAGGTCGTCGGCGAAGAACAGCGCCGCGGCCCCGAGCCCGCGGCCGCCGTGCCCTCGGCTCAGGGTCAGCAGGGTCACATGCTGGGCCAGTTCCTCATCGGACAGGCCGGCCGCGGCGTCCAGGGCCCACTGCGGCCCGACGAGCGCTGAGCTGCCGAACAGGCGGATGAACTGTACGCTGCGGGCCGCGTCGTCGGCCCGGGTGAGGCGGCGGCCGCCGGCGGCCGCGAACGCGCCGTCGTCGAACCCCAGACGCCGGGCCCAGGCGAGCTGGATGATGTCAGCGGAACCGGGCGCAAGAGTCATGCACCAACCCTACCCAGCGGCCGCCCGCATCCGGGAAACCCGGGCGGGCGCCGCCGGGACCACCCGGGAGGCAGAGCTCAGCCGAAGAGGACGGCGGCTTCCTCGTAGCGGTGCTCCGGGACGCTCTTGAGGTTGCCGAGGGCGGCGTCGAAGCCCACGTGCACGATGTCGGTGCCGTTCAGCGAGACCATGGTGCCCCAGCGCTGCTCGACCACGGAATCGATGGCTGCCATGCCGAGGCGGGTGGCGAGGACCCGGTCGAAGGCGGTCGGCACGCCGCCGCGCTGGATGTGGCCGAGGACCGTGGCCCGGGTTTCGATGCCGGTTCGGGCCTCGAGTTCGGGGGCGAGCAGTTCGGCGATGCCGCCGAGCCGGGGCCGGCCGAAGGTGTCCAGCCCGCGTTCGGAGTGCGGGGCCTGCTGTCCTTCGGGGACGAAGCCCTCCGCGACGACGACCAGCGGGGCGCGTCCGCGGTCGCGGGCGGAGACGACCCACTCGGTGATCTGTTCCATGGAGACCTTCTGCTCCGGGATCAGGATGGCGTGGGCGCCGGAGGCCATGCCGGCATGCAGGGCGATCCAGCCGACGTGCCGTCCCATCACCTCGGCGATCATGGTCCGGTGGTGGGATTCGCCGGTGGTGCGCAGCCGGTCGATCGCCTCGGTGGCGATCTCCACCGCGGTGTCGAACCCGAAGGTGTAGTCGGTTGCGTCGAGGTCGTTGTCGACGGTCTTGGGCACACCGACGATCTTCAGGCCGGCGTCGGTCAGGCGCTTGGCGGCGGCGAGGGTGCCTTCGCCGCCGATGGCGATGATGGCGTCGATGCCCAGGCGGTCCATGTGGGCCTTGATGACCTCCGGGCCGCCGTTGTTTTCGAACGGGTTGGTGCGGGAGGTTCCGAGGATGGTGCCGCCCTGCTTGGCGATGCCGCGGACCATCGTGCGGGGGATGTCGATGACGTCGCCCTCGACGACGCCCCTCCAGCCGTCCAGGAATCCCACGAATTCGTGGCCGTGAACGGCGATGCCCTTCAGTACGGCTCCGCGGATGACCGCGTTCAGTCCGGGGCAGTCTCCGCCGCTGGTGAGGATTCCAATTTTCATGTCTCGGCTCAAATCCTGGTTCGAAGGTATACAGGCAGAGCGCCACGCTGAGCTCACCTAGAAGTCTACTGGCGCATGTGGGGCAGGACACAAACCGCGTCCGCCGCCCATGGGCATGAACGCCCGATGCCCCCGCCGGGTGGCGGGGGCAGCGGGGAGGCTGCCGGGACTCCGGTGCGGGTCAGGGCCGTCCGGCGCGCCGTTCCAGGAAGGACTCAAGCACGATCGCGTTGCGCTGGTCCGGCAGGACCAGCCACGCGGCGAGATAGAACACGAAGGCCGGGCCGGGCAGCAGGGCGAAGAGCAGGAACGCGATCCGGACGAAGGCGGCGTCGACGTTCAGTTTGGCGGCGATCCCGCCGCACACGCCGCCGAGCCAGCGCTCCGGGCCGCGCTTCAGGCCGAGGCCCCGGACGATGCTGAAGAATTTTTCCATGGTTCAAGACTTCCCGTTCGTAGTGTCTTTGTCACGTCCGCGGGCGGAGAGCAGTCCGCCGACCACCAGCGCGGCGCCGGCGCCGATCATCAGTCCGATCAGCACGTAGGTGCCGTTCAGGGCCACCAGGCCCAGGCGGGAGATGACGGTCAGTGCGGCCAGGGCGATGATGATCAGGCCCCAGACCACGGTGCCCACGCGGGGGCGGGTTGCGTCGGGCTCTGCGGAGCCGGCCGCCGCGTCCGGCAGGTCGGCTGCCGGGTAATAGCTGTTCATGTCAGTTCCCTTCCTTCACGGTGATGTTGCTCAGCGTGCCGGAGACCTTGACGACCAGCCGGGCGCCGGGTTTGTCCGTGTTGTACTCGTTTTCTTGGGTGGTGATGCCGGCGTGGTTGCCGCGGCTGTCGTTCAGGTTGCCCATCGTCATGTCCGCCTCAAGCTGCACGGGGACCGTGGCGGGGATGGCGATCACGACGTTGCTTGCCGTCACGTCCAGCCGCACCACGACGTCGGAGGCCAGCGGCGCGGTCAGGTTCAGCTTGGTCAGGTCCACGGTGCCGGTGGCCCCGGTCATTTCGAAGCCGTCCCGGGCCTGCTCGATGCTGGCGGGCGCCCAGTCGATGTTCTGGAACCGTGCCCGCTCAGTGTAGGGGGCGAGGTTGAAGACGCCGCCAATAATCAGGGCCACCACCGCGAAGAACCCCAGGATGCCGCCGGTCCGGCCCCGGAGTCCGGAGACCAGGATGCCCAGCCCCAGGACGGCGACGCCGCTCGCCCAGGCAACAGCGTCCGTCGCCTCGCCGAGGGAGAAGAGCCCGGCGGCGTCGAGGGCCTTGATCCCGCCGCCGACCAGGAGGGCGAGGCCGGCGGTGACAGCCACGGCCGGGGTGCCGGGGCCCAGGTTGCGGGGCCTCGGGGCGGGGCGCGGGGCCGGGGTGGCCGGGCGGTATCCGCCGGAAGGCGGCGGGGTGTAGCTGCCCCCGGCCGGAGCGGGAACCGGGTGGTAGCCGTGGTCGGTGGCGGAGGCCGGGTGGTACCCGCCGTCGTCGGTGGCGGGAGCGGGCGCGTACCCGGCGTTGGCGGGGGACTCGGCCGCCAACGGCGACGTCCAGCCAGTGCCGGAAGGTGTGGTCCCCGGCGTTCCGGAGCCAGCCGGCGTCGCGGCGGCGCGGGTCTTGTTGCGCTGGGTCAGGTAGTAGATGGCGTAAATGGCCCCGCCGACCCAGAACACGGTCCAGACGAAGGCGCCGAAGCCGTATCGGTCCCAGCCCCAGACGCCGCCGCCCAGGCTGGGGAAGCCGACGAGCGTCGTGACCAGGGCCCCGGTCATTCCGGTGCTCCAGCGGCCGGCGGCTGCCTCCTGGACGTGGATGCGCCCGTCGGGTTCGGGCAGCAGCGCCCAGGCAAGCCCGTAGAGCAGGACGCCGACGCCGGCGAAGACTGTCAGCACGATCAGGATGCCCCGCACAATCAGGGGGTCCACGCCGAGGCGCTGGGCGATGCCGCTGGCGACACCGCCGATCCAGCGCTCGCGGCCCCGGTGGATGCCGTGGCTGCGGATCCAGTCGAAGAAGTTCTGCCCTGCCGCCGGGGTCGGGGCAGCCGGCGGCGGGGTCGGACCCGAGTAGGACGGATACGGGCCGCCAGGCGGGTAGAGCGGCGGAGCGTCGCCGGCGGTGGCCCCGGGGCCGGGCGCGGGCGTGGGCATGCTGCTGGTGGCGTCGGGTGATGTGGAGCCGGCCGGGGTCTCCGGCGTGGTGTGCGAAGCGTCGTCCGGACCGCCTGGAGCGGTCGGGCCCTCATCTGGGTGCGGAGTGTGCGGATTCATACTTCGATCCTCCCGGTCCGTGCGCCGCCGCTCTACTGGGGAAGACCCTGAACGGCCCCTGAGTGGCCCCCGGTTCGGGTCGAAACCTGCTCCGGGAAGCCCCGACCCGTGTTTGGATTGAGCCATGACAACAGCCGTATCCCGCCCGCCGCTGACCCGCGGCGGTGACCGCGTCATCGCGGGTGTCTGCGCGGGCCTCGCCAACCACCTCGGCTGGCCGGTGCGGATGGTCCGGATCGGCATGGTGGTCGCCGCGCTCGCCGGCGGGGCCGGAGTGGCCTTCTACGCCTGGCTCTGGATCATGGTGCCCACCGCGGATGAGAGCGCCACCCGCGGCGCCCGGCAGCCGGCGTCGCCCATTGCCCCGGCGGTGAGTGCACCCGCCGACGGCGGACCCGGCCCCGGCAGCCCCGCGGCCGGTCCGGGAACCTGGCGGGCCCGGCTCCCGGGCATGCCCTATGGCAAGGAAATCCTGCTGGGCGCCGGGCTGCTGCTGGCGGCGGGCATCCTGGTCGCGCGGCTCGCGGGCCTTGACGTCCCGCTCGGAACCCTGATCCCGGTGGCGGCGATCCTAGGCGGCGCGGCGATCGCCTGGATGCAGCTGGATGAAACCCGGCGCGCGGGCATCATGGACAAGGCCAAGGCTGACCAGGCCGGCGGGTGGGCCCGGCTCGCGGCCGGGCTGGGCCTGGTGGTGGCCGGCGTGTTGCTGATGGTCTCCGGCTCCGGCTCCTGGGAACAGACCTGGCTGGCCCTGCTGGCGTCCGTGGCCGTGCTGGGCGGCGTCGCCCTGGTGCTGCTGCCGTGGGGCCTGAAGTTCTGGCGCGACCTCGAGACCGAGCGCGCCGGACGGGCACGGGCGACCGAACGGGCGGAGATCGCCGCCCACCTTCACGATTCGGTGCTGCAGACCCTGGCGCTGATTCAGCGGCGGGCCGGCAACGAGCACGACGTCGTCCGTCTGGCACGCGCCCAGGAACGCGAACTGCGCGGCTGGCTCTACCGCGACCCGGACCGTGGCGCGGGCCAACTCTCGGACCGGATCAAGGAAGCCGCCGCCGAGGTCGAGGACTCCCTGGGCCACGCCGTCGAGGTCGTGACGGTGGGGGACTGCGGCATGACTGAGCGTACGGAAGCCCTCGTCCAGGCGGCCCGCGAGGCCATGCTCAACGCTGCCCGGCACGGCGGCGGGACGGTCTCGGTCTACCTCGAAGTGACCGACGCCGCCGCCGAGGCCTTCGTGAAGGACCGCGGGCCGGGATTTGACCCGGGCTCGATCCCGCCGGACCGCCTGGGCGTCCGGGAATCCATCCTGGGGCGGATGCGGCGCCACGGCGGCACCGCCGCCATCGCCAGCGGCCCCGATGGTACCGAGATGCGGCTCCGGCTGCCGCTCACCGGAGCGGCCGCCCCCAACGGCGTCGGGAACAACGGCGTCGGGAACAACGGCAACGGGACCAATGGCAGCGGCAACACCGGTGCCGGCAACAACGGAGAGGAACCACAGTGAGCAACCAGCCTTTGGGCGACGGCGCGGAGGCCGCGCCGGCCGCGGCCATCCGTGTGGTGATCGTCGACGACCACGCGATCTTCCGGTCGGGGCTGAAGGCAGACCTCGACCCGGACATCCTCGTCGTCGGCGAGGCCGGCACGGTGGAGGAGGCGGTGGCCGTCATCGCCGCGGCAGGGCCCGACGTCGTGCTGCTCGACGTGCACCTTCCCGGCGGGCTCGGGGGTGGCGGGCGCGACGTCCTGGCCGGTTCCGCGGCGCTGCTGGGCACCACCCGCTTCCTCGCCCTGAGCGTCTCTGACGCCGCGGAGGACGTCGTCTCGGTCATTCGCGCCGGCGCGAGGGGCTACGTCACCAAGAGCATTTCCGGGGCCGAGATCAGCGACGCGGTGCGCCGGGTGGCGGGCGGGGACGCGGTGTTCTCGCCCCGGTTGGCGGGGTTTGTCCTCGACGCCTTTGGCACCGCCCCGGCCGAGATCGCCGACGACGAACTGGACCGGCTTTCGGCCCGCGAGCTTGAGGTGATGCGGCTGATCGCGCGCGGCTACAGCTACAAGGAAGTGGCCAAGGAACTGTTCATCTCGATCAAGACGGTCGAGACCCACGTGTCAGCGGTGCTGCGCAAGCTGCAGCTCTCCAGCCGGCACGAACTGACCCGCTGGGCCGCGGAGCGCCGCCTGCTTTAACCCGAAGATGCGCTATCACTTAGGGTCCTCAAAACGTGCTGATGAGGACTAAAAGTGATAGCGCATCGGGGTAGGAGGGTCCTACTTCGCCTTGCCCAGGAACTCCTGCAGGCGGCCGACGCCGGTGGCGAGGTCCTCGTCGCCCAGCGCGTAGGACAGGCGCAGATAACCGGAGGGGCCGAAAGCCTCGCCGGGCACCACTGCCACCTCGACCTCGTCCAGGATCAGCGCCGCGAGCTCGGCCGACGTCGAGGGCCGGACCGGGCCGTTGGCCGTCGGGAACTCCTTGCCCAGCAGTGCCCGCACGTCGGCGTAGACATAGAAGGCGCCCTTGGGCGTGGGGCAGTCCACGCCCTCGATCGCGTTCAGTCCGGCCACGATGGCCCTGCGCCGGCGGTCGAAGGCCACCTTCATCTCATCGACCGCGGTCAGCGGCCCGGATACCGCGGCAAGGGCGGCGATCTGCGGGATGTTGGAGACGTTGGAGGTGGCGTGGGACTGCAGGTTGGTGGCGGCCTTGATGACGTCGGCCGGGCCGATCATCCACCCGACCCGCCAGCCGGTCATGGCGTAGGTCTTGGCGACGCCGTTGAGGATGACCACCTTGTCACCCAGCTCCGGGACGGCGGTGGCGATCGAGGTGAAGGGCATGCCGTCGTAGGTCAGGTGCTCGTAGATCTCGTCCGTGACCACCCAGAGGCCGCGGGATGCTGCCCAAAGGCCGATCTCCCGGACCTGCTCCGGGGTGTAGACGGCGCCGGTGGGGTTGGAGGGGGAAACGAACAGCAGGATCTTGGTGCGGTCCGTGACCGCCGCCTCCAGCTGCTCCACGGTGACCAGGTACTCCTGCTCCGGACCGGCGAAGACCTCCATCGGCACGCCGCCCGCCAGCCGGATCGCCTCCGGGTAGGTGGTCCAGAACGGCGTCGGGACAATGACCTCGTCACCCGGGTCCAGCAGCGTGGCGAACGTGTTGTAGACGGCCTGCTTCCCGCCGTTGGTGACCAGCACCTGGGACGCCTCAGCCTTGTAGCCGGAGTCCCGGAAGGTCTTCTCCGCGATCGCCTGCTTCAGTTCGGGCAGCCCGCCCGCGGGGGAGTAGCGGTGGTACTTGGGCTGGCTGGCGGCCTCGATGGCAGCCTGCACGATGTAGTCCGGGGTGGGGAAGTCGGGTTCGCCGGCCCCGAAACCGATGACCGGCCTGCCGGCAGCCTTCAACGCCTTCGCCTTGGCATCGACAGCCAGTGTGGCGGATTCGGCTATGGCGGAAATGCGCTGGGAAATGCGGGCGGCAGGCATTGCGGGTCCGTTCTTCGCGTACAGCTCAGGGCTGGATGTGGGATTCGACGAAATCTACTCTATGCTGATCTGCGGATCCTCCGGGGTGCCGGGGTCGAATGTGACCCGCGCGGATTTGCGGCCTCACGGCGCGCAAAATAGCGCAGGCATCCAGGGGTGGAACGGGCCGGTTCGACGTGGACGCAGATGTTGCGTAGACTGGTTCTCCGGTGTTGAAAACACGATGATGGCGTGCGCCTCAGGGAAACCTGCGGAACAGTCACGTCCTGGCCGGTTTTCGATCCATAGGGTAGTGGCGCAATTGGTAGCGCAGCGGTCTCCAAAACCGCAGGTTGCAGGTTCGAGTCCTGTCTGCCCTGCGCAAGCTGTTCCGGATTTCGCCGGAACAAGCGCAGCAACCATGGTTCATTCCAGAGCCGGGTGTCCGACATCGCAAGGATGAGTGAGGAACAGGTGACCGAAACGGCTGCCAGCAGCTCTAAGGGCCGCCCCGCCAAGAACGCCCCCAAGGCGGGATTCTTCGCTCGGATTGCACTCTTCGTCCGCCAGGTCATCGGTGAGCTGAAGAAGGTTGTCGCACCCACCCGCAAGGAACTGATCAACTACACACTCGTGGTGCTGGTGTTCGTGGTCATTATGATGGTGATCGTCACCCTGCTGGACCTGGCCTTCGGGACCGGAGTGAGCTGGGTCTTCGGCGGAACGGGCGCCACGGACCGCTAAGGCGACCGGTCCGCAGACTGCGTGGACGCCCGCTAATCCGGGCTTTCCGCGGGGTGTGCGGAATTGAGTCATTTAAATAGGCATGTTAGGCAATGAGGAAGCAGGAGACCAAGTGTCTGAGCAGGAGCTCGAGGTAACTGAGACTGAGCTGGATAAGAGCCAGGACGCCGTGGTGGAAACCTCGGAAGAGTCCGAGGCCGCGTCTGCTGCGCCCGAATCCGACGCCGCCGACGAGACCGCCGCTGAAGCCGACGTCGAAGAGTCCGCTGCCGGCGACGCCGAGGAAGGCGAGGAGGGCGACGCCCTTGCTGCCGCTGCCGCTGCCGCTCCCGTGGACCCCGCCGAAGAGTTCAAGGCCAAGCTGCGCCGCCAGGAGGGTGACTGGTATGTCATCCACTCCTACGCGGGCTACGAGAACCGCGTAAAGACCAACCTGGAAACCCGCATCCAGACCCTGGACATGGAAGATTACATCTTCGAAATCCAGGTTCCGATGGAGGAAGTCGTTGAGATAAAAAACGCTCAGCGCAAGGTCATCAACCGCGTCCGGATCCCCGGCTACGTGCTGGTCCGCATGGACCTGACCGACGCCTCCTGGGGCGCCGTCCGGCACACCCCGGGTGTTACCGGCTTCGTGGGCAACGCCCACAACCCCGTGCCGCTGCGCCTGGACGAGGTCTTCTCCATGCTCGCCCCCGTCTTCGAGGAAGAGCAGGCCGAGAAGGGCAAGCCGGTCAACAAGCAGAACCAGGCTCCCGTGGCCGTCGACTTCGAGGTCGGCGAATCCGTCATCGTCAAGGAGGGCCCGTTCGAGACCCTGCCCGCGACGATCTCCGAGATCAAGCCCGAGTCCCAGACCCTTGTGGTGCTGGTCTCCATCTTCGAGCGCGAGACCCCCGTGACCCTGGCGTTCAATCAGGTCAGCAAGATCTAGCAACACCCACAGAATTCGCCCCGGGCTGCCCGCTTAGCAGCCTTGGAGCGGCCGGCCGCCTCGCCATGGCGGCCAACCACCTGAGGCACGCTCCTGTGTCCCAGGACGTAATTGAGAGAAGGACCCTACATTGGCTCCCAAGAAGAAGGTCACCGGCCTCATCAAGCTGCAGATCCAGGCAGGTGCCGCCAACCCGGCCCCGCCGATCGGTCCTGCGCTTGGCCAGCACGGTGTCAACATCATGGAATTCTGCAAGGCGTACAACGCTGCGACGGAAGCCCAGCGCGGCAACGTTATCCCCGTGGAAATCACGGTCTACGAAGACCGTTCCTTCACGTTCATCACCAAGACCCCGCCGGCTGCAGAGCTCATCAAGAAGGCCGCAGGCGTCGCCAAGGGTTCGGCTACCCCGCACACCGTCAAGGTTGCCAAGCTGACCCAGGCCCAGGTCAACGAGATCGCCTCCACCAAGATGGAAGACCTCAACGCCACCAGCCTCGAAGGCGCCGCGAAGATCATCGCCGGCACCGCCCGCTCCATGGGTATCACCGTCGAGGGCTAGTACCCACCGCTGACGCGGCGCCGGGACCGGGAAACCGACCACGACGCCGGACAGCACCGCCGGGCGACCGGCACCACCTGAACATTGAATGTCGGAAATCCGTCAACAGCCTTCGGATGCCCGACTGTGGCAGGGCCCAGCGCGGTCCGCAGACCACAACTGCACAAGGAGAAAAAGCAGCATGGCAAAGCGCAGCAAAGCATATGAGGCAGCCGCCGCCAAGATCGACGCGGAGAAGTTCTACGCGCCGTTCGAGGCAGTAACCCTCGCCAAGGACACCAACCCGTCCAAGTTCGACGCCACCGTCGAGGTCGCCTTCCGCCTCGGCGTTGACCCGCGCAAGGCCGACCAGATGGTCCGCGGCACGGTCAACCTGCCGCACGGCACCGGTAAGGTCGCCCGCGTCCTCGTCTTCGCCACCGGTGACAAGGCCGAGGCCGCAATCGCCGCCGGCGCCGACTTCGTTGGTTCCGACGACCTGATCGAGAAGATCTCCGGCGGCTGGACCGACTTCGACGCCGCCGTCGCCACCCCCGACCTCATGGGCAAGGTGGGCCGCCTGGGCAAGGTCCTCGGCCCGCGTAACCTGATGCCGAACCCGAAGACCGGTACCGTGACCGCTGACGTCACCAAGGCCGTCAACGACATCAAGGGCGGCAAGATCGACTTCCGCGTCGACAAGCACTCGAACCTGCACTTCATCATCGGCAAGGTTTCCTTCGACGCCGTGAAGCTGGCCGAGAACTACGCCGCCGCACTGGAAGAGGTCCTGCGCCTCAAGCCCTCCGCTTCGAAGGGCCGCTACATCCAGAAGGCCACCGTCGCCACGACGTTCGGCCCGGGCATCTCGGTTGACCCCAACGTCACCAAGGTCCTGACCGAGGCCTAAGCCTCGACGCGGCCCTGCCGCAAGTAGAGAAAGACCGTCCCGCCTCGGCGGGGCGGTCTTTTTTCGTGCCCGGACGGCGGCTAGGCTGACCCGGTGAATGCCGCCTACGTCATTGAACCCCTCCACCTGCCGGAAACGCTGGACGCTCCCGATGCTGCCGAGTTCCTCGAATTCGGCAGGCTCTGCGATGAGCTCACCCTGGAAACCTGGGGCCACCTGGACCGGGTCACACCGGCCGCGGGGCGGCTGCGCTACTGGCGGGACACCCCTTACTCGCGCATGCTGATCTTCTTCGTCCGCGTCGACGGCGAGATGGCTGCCAAATCCTGGATCCGCTTCGAGCTGCAGGAAAACCTCACCCGCGCCCTCCTGCACGTCGCAGTCCGCGACGCCTACGCCGGCCGGGGGATCGGCCGGGCGCTGCTGGAGCACGCCGAGGCCCTCGCCGCCGCCGACGGCCGGACCGTCCTGATGACCTTCACCGAACACCCGGCGGACTTCGACCCCGAGGGACCGGAGGTGATGACGCCGCTGACCGGGACGGGCGCCGTGCCGGCCGCGGCGCGCGGCTCCCGCTTTGCCGCCGCCGCAGGGTACCGGCTGGAGCAGGTCGAGCGGTACAGCTCCCTGGACCTTGCCGCCGCCGCCCCGGAACTGGACCGGCTCGAACGGGAGGCGCTGGCGCGTGCCGACGGATACGAACTGCTGCGCTGGACCGACGACTGCCCGGAGGAGTACGTCGACCAGCTCGCGCAGCTCATGTCCAGGATGAGCACCGACGTGCCCACGGGAGGGCTCAGCTACGACGAGGAGACCTGGGACGCCGCCCGGGTCCGGCACGTCGAGAACACCTGGAAGCAGGCAGGCAACACCTCCCTGGTGACGGCCGCCCGCCACACCGGCAGCGGTGAGCTGGCCGCCTACACCGTGCTCGAACTCGCGCCCGGGAAGCCGTGGCTCGCCGAGCAGGACGACACGCTCGTCGCCGCAGCGCACCGCGGCCACCGCCTGGGCATGCTCGTCAAGATCGCCAACCTGCGGCGGCTCAAGGACTACCCGGCGGTCGAGCGCGTCACCACGTTCAACGCGGCAGAGAACGAGCACATGCTCGCCATCAACGTCGCCCTCGGGTTCCGGCCCGCCGGCTGGGACGGCGAATGGCAGCGCACGCTGCCGGCGCACAGCCCGGCCGAAGGCGGAACCATCGGCTAAACCGCGGGCGGGGCCACCGGTGGCGGGGACGGCGCAGGCTGAGGGGCCGCTCCGCAGCCGCCCGGGAGGGCATGGAATGCGGGCAAAAACCGGCATATGCTGACCCTGAAGGCCCGGCCCCGAGCCGGGCCGGCACCGGCCAGTAGCGCATTGGCCGGTGGAGCATCGGGCGGCAGGATGGCTGGGAACATGCCCGCTATGGAACACGAGGTACGGGTCGAGCAGCTGTGGATCCCGGATTCGCTCGAAGGTGCCGACGCTGCCGACTTTGTCGCCGCCGTCGAAGTCGGGCGCAGGGTCCGGATGCAGACGTGGGGAAGTGACGACCTTGCCTACGCCCCGCTCGAGAAGCTGCTCGAGCTGGCGGACCCCTATGAACGCCAGGTGATCCTGGTGGCCAAGGTCGACGGCGTGATCGTCGGGACCGTGGACATCGCGCTGCCGCTCGCGGACAACCAGGACCTCGCGGAGTTCACGCTGGACATCCTGCCCGAGTACCAGGGCCGCGGCGTCGGCCGGCAGCTGCTGGAGGCCGCCGAGCACCTGGCCCGGGACGAAGGCCGGCACACCATCCTGATCGACACCAACCACCCCGCCGCCACCCTGGCCGACGGCGCCGCCGGGCAGCTCATCCCCGGGTCCGGCCTCGGTTTCGTACCGCTCAAGAGCAGGGAGGTCGAGTTCGCCCAGCACACCGGCTACACCCTGCAGCACATCGAGCAGTTCAGCTCCTGCACCCTCCCGCTGGACAGCAAGCTGGTCGCCGCGCTGCAGGCCGAGGCGGAGGAAGCCAACGCGGGACGCTACCGGCTGCACCACTGGACGGACCGCTGCCCGGATCAGTGGCTGGAAGCCGTTGCGGCCCTGGAAAACAGCGCCGGGGAGGACGGCATCCCGGGCGCCGAGGACGGGGCCCTGGTGTTCGACGGCGGCATCCTGCGCGAGGCCGAGGAGGTCGCCATCGCGCAGGGCCGGCGGACGGTGGTCACCGCCGTCGAGCACCTCGCGAGCGGGACCCTCGTCGGCCTGACCACCATCAGCGTGCTGGCGTTGCGCCCCGACGTCGTCTTCCAGGACGATACGGTCGTGCTGGGCGAGCACCGCGGCAACAAACTGGGCCTGCTGATCAAGGTCGCCAACATGGAACGCCTGACCGAGCAGTTCCCGGACGCGCGGGTGCTCTACACCTGGAACGCGCCGGAGAACCGCTACCTCCTGACGGTCAACCAGCAGCTCGGCTTCACCACCGCGGGGGTCACGGGCATCTGGCAAAAGGAACTGCCGGACCTGCGCCCCAGCGTCAGCTGACCCCGATTTGGAGCATGCCGGGGGCGTCCCGTACCCTAGAAGAACCAAAGACCGTCGGTTGTTGGAAATCCACTCTCCTGAGCATCGCTCACGTCTGCAGTTGTGTGCGGGGGATTCAAGTTGGTTTCCGGACGAAGGACCCTGACATAGGGCGGCCGGCGCAGGTGAACGAAGCAAAGTTCCGCGGTACGACCGCGTCGAGCCAAGCCCCGTGCATCTGCGCGGGGCGTTTTTAGTTTTAGCTCACCTGAGCGGGGACCCGGACAAACCGGCATTATCCCCGGAAGGAGGGTTATGGCAACGCCTAGCAAGGTCTCAGCAGTAGCTGAGATCACTAACGATTTCAAGGAATCGACCGCCGCTGTCCTGACCGAATACCGTGGGCTCACCGTTGCACAGCTAAAGCAGCTGCGTGTTTCTCTCGGCCAGGAAACCAAGTTCTCGGTCGTCAAGAACACCCTTACCGCAATTGCAGCCAAGGAAGCCGGTGTCGAAGCATTCGACGGCCAGCTTGCCGGCCCCACTGCAATCGCGTTCATCAAGGGTGACGCAGTTGCCGCTGCCAAGAGCCTGACGGATTTTGCCAAGGCCAACAAGCAGCTGGTCATCAAGACCGGTTACTTCGAGGGCAAGGCACTGAACGCCAGCGAAGTTGCTGCCCTGGCAGCACTCGAGTCCCGCGAGCTGCAGCTCGCCAAGGTTGCCGGTGTCCTCAAGGCACCCGCCGCCGCTGCTGCACGCATCATCGACGCTCTGCGCCTCAAGCTTGAAGAAGAGAACGGTGCACCGGCAGCTGCCGAAGCGCCCGCCGCTGAAGAAGCCCCCGCAGCAGAAGCTGAAGCTCCGGCCGAAGCCGCAGCTGCCGAAGAGAACTAACTCTCTTACAAACCAGACTCCGGTGCGGGGACACGGCGCATGCCGACCGGCACCACTATAGGAAGGACGCCAACCATGGCGAAGCTCACCAACGAAGAGCTCATTGAAGCTTTCAAGGAACTGACCATCATCGAGCTCTCCGAGTTCGTCAAGCTCTTCGAAGAGACCTTCGAAGTTACCGCTGCTGCGGTTGCAGTTGCCGGCCCCGCCGGTGGCGGCGCTGCTGAAGAGGCTGAAGAGAAGACCGACTTCGACGTCATCCTCGAAGCTGCTGGCGACAAGAAGATCGCAGTGATCAAGGAAGTTCGCGCCATCACCTCCCTCGGCCTCAAGGAAGCCAAGGACCTGGTCGACGGTGCACCGAAGGCTGTCCTCGAAGGCGCCACCAAGGAAGCTGCCGAGAAGGCCAAGGAGCAGCTCGAGGCTGCCGGCGCCACCGTTACCCTCAAGTAACACGGCCCGCCAAGGCTCCCCGGGATACCGGGGATCCGGCCCTTCGGGAAACCCCGTCCACTTCGGTGGGCGGGGTTTCCTGCGTTTTCGGGCACCCGACGGCGGACCCGGGGTGGACAGATGAACTCTGCGCAAACGATTGTCTGCTCTCTTTTCATGGCGGGACTGCGGCCCTAGACTGTGGCATTGTGCCGACCGGCCGCTACCCAAGGAGTCCCCACCATGACTGATCCCTCCACCGCCTTCTCCCGCCGCGCCATGCTCACTGCGGCCCTGGTCGGCGGCGGTGCCGCGGCCGCCGCCTTCTCCGCCCCGGCAGCGCAGGCAGCCCCGGCCAACGGCCGCAAGCAGTTCACCCTGACCGTGCTCGGCACCACCGACCTGCACAACAACGTCTTCAACTGGGATTACTTCAAGGACCTGCCCTACGCCGACGCCGCGGGCAACAAGGTCGGCATCGCCCAGGCCGCGACCCTGATCAAGGCCGTCCGGGCCGAGCGCGGGGCCGCCAACACTCTCACCATCGACTCCGGAGACACGATCCAGGGGACACCGCTGGCCTACTACTTCGCCAAGGTCAACCCGATCTCCGCGACGGTCAAGCACCCCATGGCGCTGGCGATGAACGCGGTGGGCTACGACGCCGTCGGGCTCGGCAACCACGAGTTCAACTACGGCATCCCGATGCTGCGGACCTGGGAGAAACAGCTGGACTTCCCGCTACTCGGTGCGAACGTGCACGACGCCGGCACCGGCCGCCGCGCTTTCACCCCGTACGTGCTCAAGCGGGTTAAGACCGAGAACGGCTGGCTGACCGTCGGCCTCGTGGGCTTCGTAACCCCTGGCTGCGCCCTGTGGGACCGCGACAACGTCCAAGGCAAGCTGGACTTCAACGGCATCGTCGAGGAGGCCAAGACGGTCATCCCCGAGATGAAAGCCGCGGGCGCCGACGTCGTCATCGTCTCCAGCCACTCCGGCGCGACCCCCGGCTCGTCGTACGGCGATGCCCTGCCCTTCCCGGAGAACGCCTCCACGCAGCTCGCCGAAGAGGTCCCGGGAATCGACGCCATCCTGGTCGGACACGCCCACCTGGAGATCCCCGAGCGGTTCGTCACCAACAAGGCCACGGGCCGGCCGGTGCTGCTGACCGAACCGCTCAAGTGGGGGATGCGCGTGGCCGTCATGGACCTGGAGCTGGTCAAGGACCGCGGTCAGTGGCGCGTCGCATCGGCGCACGCGCACCTGCTGGACGCCAAGACGGTCGACGCCGATCCCGCAGTCGTCAGCGCCGTCCAGGCCGGCCACGAGGCAACGGTGAAGTACGTCAACCAGGTGATCGGCACCTCCACCGCACCGCTGAGCACGGTCACCGCCTGCTGGGAGGACTCGGCAGCGATCGATGCAATCAACTACGTCCAGGCGAGCACCATCAAGGCCGAACTCGCGAACGGGCCGGCCGCCGGGCTGCCCGTGCTGTCCATCGCGGCGGCATTCTCCCGTTCAGTGGACGTCAAGGCCGGGCCGCTGACCATCCGGGACGTGGCCGGGCTGTACATCTTCGACAACACCCTGCTGTCCATCAAGGTCACCGGGGCGCAGGTCAAGGACTACCTCGAGTGGTCGGCGCAGTACTTCAAGCCGGTCAGCGGCACCAGCGCCAAGGCCGCGGACGTCACCAACGCCGCCACGGCGCTGGCGCCGAACGGGACCCCGGACTACAACTACGACGTCGTCTACGGCCTGGACGCGCCGCTGGACTACGAGATCGACCTGGCCCGCCCCGTGGGGGACCGGATCCGCAACCTGAGCTACGACGGCGAGCCCCTGCCCGCGGGCAAGGAGTTCGCGATGGCCATCAACAACTACCGGCAGAGCGGCGGCGGCGGGTTCCCCGCGGTCAAGTCCGCCCCGGTGCTCTCGAACAGCCAGCAGGAAATCCGGCAGCGCATCATCGACTACGTCGTGGACCGCGGCACCCTGGATGCGGCGGTGTTCAGCCGGTCCAACTGGCGCCTGACGGTGAACGGCGCGCCGCTGACCGTGACCGCCTGATTCCCGCCCGCACCCCGGCGCGGCGGCCGCCGCGCCGGGGTGCGGGGCAGTTAACCCGGGCGCGCTATAAGTCAGAGGGGCTCGGTGATGTCCGCGACGACGGCGTCCAGCGCGGCCACCAGCGCGTCCGCGTCGACGAAGGCACTGTAGCCGTGTTCGCCGGCTCCCATGGAGATCCGCCGCCCGGCGACGGCGGCGTCGGCGTAGACGGGCCAGGCGGTGGTGCTGCCGAGCGGGGTGATGGTGCCGCGCTCGTACCCGGTGGCTGCGAGGGCGGCGTCGGCGGGAGGCAGCGAGAGCTTGTTGACCCCGACCAGCTGGCGCAGCTTGGGCCAGGAGATCTGCCGGTCGCCGGGGACCAGGGCGAAAAGGAAGCTGCCGTCCTTGTGCTTGACCACGAGGGACTTGACGATGTCCCCGGGGCGGATGCCGAGGATCGCCGCGGCTTCCTCCAGGCTGCCGGCGGCCTGCCGCTCCACGAGCTCAACCGCCAGGCCGCGGGTGGCAGCGTCGGCCAGGAACCGTTTCCTGCCGGCGCCGCCTCCGCGGCCCTCGCCCGAGGCCAGCTCGCTCATCAGTCGCGGTACAGCAGCAGGGCCTCGCCCTGGCCGCCGCCGCCGCAGAGCGAGACGGCCGCCTTGCCGGTGCCGCGCCGCTTGAGCTCGTGGGCCGCGTGCAGGGCCAGCCGGGCGCCCGAAGCGCCGATCGGGTGGCCCAGGGCGATGGCGCCGCCGTGGATGTTGCACTGCTCCAGCGGGTAGTCGAGGTCCTTGAGGGACTGCACGGCCACGGAGCCGAAGGCCTCGTTGATCTCGATGAAGTTCAGGTCCTCAGGGGTCCATCCTGCCCGCTCCAGGGCGCTCTTGATCGCGTTGGAGGGCTGGGAGTGCAGCGAATTGTCCGGCCCGGCGACCTGGCCGGGCTTGCCGACGACGGCCAGGTACTCCAGGCCGTTCTCCTCGGCGAACTGCCGGGAGCTCAGGACCAGGGCGGCGGCGCCGTCGGAGAGCGGGGAGGAGTTGCCGGCGGTGATGGTGCCGTCGGTGGCGAACGCGGCGCGCAGGCCGGCCAGCGAGGCAACGGACGTGTCCGGGCGGACCCCCTCGTCACTGTTGACCAGGATCGGTTCACCCTTGCGCTGCTTGACGCTGATCGGGGCGATCTCGCCGTCGAACACGCCGTCCTTGGCGGCGCTGGCGGCACGCTGGTGCGAGGCCGCCGCCACTTCGTCCTGGGAGGTGCGGTCGATCCCGAGGGTGACGTTCTTGCTTTCCGTGGAGAGGCCCATGGACTGCCCGTCGAAGGCGTCGGTGAGGCCGTCGTGGGCGGCGGCATCGAGCGCCTGGACCGAACCGTAGGTCCAGCCCTGCCGCGAGCCCGGCAGCAGGTGCGGCGCCCGGCTCATCGACTCCTGCCCGCCGGCGACGACGACGGCGGCCTCGCCGCTGCGGATCAGCCGTGCGGCGTCGATCACGGCGGTGAGGCCGGAGAGGCAGACCTTGTTGATCGTCACGGTCGGAACGTTCCAGCCGATGCCGGCGCCGATGGCGCTCTGGCGGGCCGGGTTCTGGCCGGCGCCGGCCTGCAGGACCTGGCCCATGATGACCGAGTCGACCTGGTCCGGCCGCACTCCGCCGGCGGCCAGGGCCGCACGGATCGCATGGCTGCCGAGTTCGACGGCGGTGAAGCCGGACAGCTGCCCGTTCAGCCGGCCCTGCGGGGTGCGGGCGGCGGCGAGGATGACAACATCGTTGTTGTCCGCGGAGTTGCTCATGGTTATCTCTTCCGATCTGTGGCGGTGTCTTCCAAGGCTATCGTGACCCCTGTCACCGGACCATTCGTTCCCGTCGGCCCGCGCTGCCGGGGGAGGGTCCCGTGCTTGCATTGTGGCCGCAAGTGGGGTAGACAAGTAGGTTGCTTTGCCGTATCGTAGATATTTGCGTCTTCCCTGTTTACCTTCAGCCTTCATATAGCGGTGGGCTTAGCCTGGCAGCTGCTCCATCAATGTGCCGTCTACAACGTGCACCAGCATGGGCAGTGCGGGTCCCGGGTCATATAGCGGAACCGGACTGGTAGCACTGCGGAGTCACTTTCGCAGGGTGCATAACGGGGGAGATCTGAAAACGCCTGAAGGTCTGTGGAAGGATCCCTCTTGGTCGCCTCGAGCACCTCTAATGTAAACAACGCTACCGCTATCAATGCCGACAGCACCGACGGTGCAACCCGCCGGCTCTCCTTCGCCAAGATTCACGAACCGCTTGACGTTCCGAATCTGCTTGCCCTGCAAACCGACAGCTTTGACTGGCTGGTCGGGAACGAACGCTGGCAGGCGCGCGTCGCGAAAGCCGTCGAGGAGGGCGACCTCAGCGTCGCCACCACCTCGGGTCTGTCCGACATCTTCGAAGAGATCTCCCCGATCGAGGACTTCCAGGGCACCATGTCCCTGAGCTTCTCCGAGCCGGAGTTCGCTGACCCCAAGTACACGATGGCCGAGTGCAAGGACCGGGACGCCACTTACTCGGCTCCGCTGTACGTCAAGGCCGAGTTCATGAACAACAACACGGGCGAAATCAAGCAGCAGACCGTGTTCATGGGTGACTTCCCGCTGATGACCGAGAAGGGCACCTTCGTCGTCAACGGCACCGAGCGTGTCGTCGTCTCGCAGCTGGTCCGTTCCCCGGGCGCGTACTTCGAGCGCACCGCCGACAAGACCAGCGACAAGGACATCTTCACCGCGAAGATCATCCCGTCCCGCGGCGCCTGGTTCGAGCTTGAAATCGACAAGCGCGACCAGGTCGGCGTCCGCCTCGACCGTAAGCGCAAGCAGTCCGTCACCGTGCTGCTGAAGGCCCTCGGCTGGACCGAAGGCCAGATCCTCGAAGAGTTCGGCCAGTACGACTCCATGCGCGCGACGCTGGAGAAGGACGCCACCGAAACCCGCGAAGACGCCTTGCTGGACATCTACCGGAAGCTGCGCCCGGGCGAGCCGCCGACCGTTGAGGCTGCCCAGTCCCTGCTGGACAACCTGTACTTCAACTCCAAGCGCTACGACCTGGCCAAGGTCGGCCGGTACAAGATCAACCGCAAGCTTGGCATCGACCGCTCCCTTGGCGACAAGGAAGCCTCGGTCCTGCATGTTGAAGACATCGTGGCCATGATCAAGTTCCTGGTCGCCCTGCACGCCGGTGAGAAGACCCTCATGGGCAAGCGCGACGGCCAGGACCACGAGCTGCGCGTCGAGATCGACGACATCGACCACTTCGGCAACCGCCGTATCCGCGCCGTCGGCGAGCTCATCGAGAACCAGGTCCGCACCGGCCTGTCCCGCATGGAGCGCGTCGTCCGCGAGCGGATGACGACCCAGGACGTCGAGGCGATCACGCCGCAGACCCTGATCAATATCCGCCCCGTGGTGGCAGCGATCAAGGAGTTCTTCGGAACCTCCCAGCTGTCCCAGTTCATGGACCAGAACAACCCGCTCTCGGGCCTGACCCACAAGCGCCGCCTGTCCGCGCTGGGCCCGGGCGGTCTGTCCCGTGACCGCGCCGGCATGGAAGTCCGTGACGTCCACCCGTCGCACTACGGACGTATGTGCCCGATCGAAACCCCTGAAGGCCCGAACATCGGCCTCATCGGTTCGCTGGCGTCCTACGGCCGGATCAACCCGTTCGGTTTCATCGAGACTCCGTACCGTCTGGTCAAGGATGGCATCGTCTCCGATGAGGTTCAGTACCTCACCGCCGACGACGAGGCCGAGGTGCTGATCGCCCAGGCCAACGCGCCGCTGGACGAGAACAAGAAGTTCGCCGAGGAGACCGTCCTGGTCCGTGCCCGTGGTGGTGGAGGCGAGCCCGTGCTGGTTCCCGCCGCCGACGTCGAGTTCATGGACGTTTCCCCGCGCCAGATGGTGTCCGTGGCAACCGCCCTGATCCCGTTCCTCGAGCATGACGATGCCAACCGTGCACTCATGGGTGCCAACATGCAGCGCCAGGCCGTGCCGCTGGTCCGCTCCGAGGCGCCGTTCGTCGGCACCGGCATGGAGCGCGCCGCCGCCGTCGACGCCGGTGACGTGGTCATCGCGAAGAAGGCCGGTGTGGTCACCGAGGTCTCCGCCGAACTCGTGGTTGTGCTCAACGACGACGGAACGGAAACCAACTACCGGATCAGCAAGTTCGCCCGCTCCAACCAGGGCAACTGCTACAACCACCGTGTCCTGGTGAACGAAGGCCAGCGCCTGGAAGTCGGCGGCATCATCGCCGACGGCCCGGCAACGGACCAGGGCGAGCTCGCCCTCGGTAAGAACCTGCTCGTGGCATTCATGTCCTGGGAAGGCCACAACTTCGAGGATGCCATCATCCTGTCCCAGCGGATCGTGGCCGAGGACGTCCTGTCCTCGATCCACATCGAGGAGCACGAGATCGATGCCCGCGACACCAAGCTTGGTGCCGAGGAAATCACCCGTGACATCCCGAACGTCTCTGAAGAGGTCCTCGCGGGCCTGGACGAGCGCGGCATCATCCACATCGGTGCCGAGGTCGAAGCCGGCGACATCCTGGTCGGCAAGGTCACCCCCAAGGGCGAGACCGAACTGACCCCGGAAGAGCGCCTGCTGCGCGCCATCTTCGGTGAGAAGTCCCGCGAAGTGCGCGACACCTCCCTGAAGGTGCCGCACGGCGAGTCCGGCACCGTGATCGGTGTCCGCGTCTTCGACCGCGACAACGACGACGAGCTGCCCCCGGGTGTCAACCAGTTGGTCCGCGTCTACGTGGCCGCCAAGCGCAAGATCACCGACGGCGACAAGCTCGCCGGCCGCCACGGCAACAAGGGCGTTATCTCCAAGATCCTTCCGGTCGAGGACATGCCCTTCCTTGCTGACGGCACCCCCGTTGATATCGTCCTGAACCCGCTGGGTGTCCCGGGCCGTATGAACGTCGGCCAGGTGCTGGAAACGCACCTCGGCTGGGTTGCCAAGACCGGCTGGAAGATCGAGGGCGAGCCCGAGTGGGTCAAGCAGCTGCCGAACCTGCCGCGCGAAAGTGGCCAGACCACTGTCGCGACGCCGGTCTTCGACGGTGCGCGTGAGGAAGAAATCACGGGCCTGCTGGACTCCACCAACGTCACCCGCGACGGCGACCGCCTGATCAACTCCTCGGGCAAGACCCGCCTGTTTGACGGCCGCTCCGGCGAGCCGTTCCCGGATCCGATCTCGGTCGGCTACATGTACATCCTGAAGCTCCACCACCTGGTGGACGACAAGATCCACGCACGCTCCACCGGCCCGTACTCAATGATCACGCAGCAGCCGCTGGGTGGTAAGGCACAGTTCGGCGGCCAGCGCTTCGGTGAAATGGAAGTGTGGGCGCTCGAGGCTTACGGCGCCGCCTACACGCTCCAGGAACTCCTCACGATCAAGTCTGATGACATCCACGGTCGTGTGAAGGTCTACGAAGCCATCGTCAAGGGCGAGAACATCCCGGAGCCGGGCGTTCCTGAGTCCTTCAAGGTCTTGATCAAGGAAATGCAGTCGCTGTGCCTGAACGTGGAAGTGCTTTCCACGGACGGAACCACAATTGAAATGCGTGACTCTGATGACGCAGTCTTCACGGCTGCGGAAGAACTGGGCATCGATCTGTCTCGTGCAGAGCCCAGTTCCGTAGAAGAGGTCTAGCAGGGAGTCCACGACGGCGGGCCCGCGCCCGCCGTCGTGGACGACCTCCCTCTTCCCGTAACCCAAGACTTCAGAATTTAGAGAACAAGAGAGAACAGGGACCCTATGTCCAGCGAATCCTCCTTCGGCCTCATGCAGATCGGCCTCGCCACCGCGGAAGACATCCGCGGCTGGTCTTACGGCGAGGTTAAGAAGCCGGAAACCATCAACTACCGCACGCTTAAGCCCGAGAAGGACGGCCTCTTCTGCGAGAAGATCTTCGGCCCGTCCCGCGACTGGGAATGCTACTGCGGCAAGTACAAGCGCGTGCGCTTCAAGGGCATCATCTGCGAGCGGTGTGGCGTTGAGGTCACCCGCGCCAAGGTGCGCCGTGAGCGCATGGGCCACATCGAGCTGGCCGCCCCGGTCACGCACATCTGGTACTTCAAGGGTGTTCCGTCCCGCCTGGGCTACCTCCTTGACCTGGCGCCGAAGGACCTTGAAAAGGTCATCTACTTCGCCGCCTACATGATCACCAGCGTCGACGCTGATGCCCGCCACGAGGAACTGCCCAACCTGCAGGTTGAGCACGACATCGAGAAGAAGCAGCTGATCGACAACCGCGACTCGGACATCGCCACGATCGCCCGCGACCTGGAGAACGAGCTTGCCCGTCTCGAGGGCGAGGGTGCCAAGGCCGCGGACAAGAAGAAGGCCCGCGACTCCGCCGACCGCCAGATGGCCAACGTGCGCAAGCGCGCCGACGCCGAGATCGAGCGCCTCGAGCAGGTCTGGGACCGCTTCAAGAACCTCAAGGTCGCCGACCTCGAGGGCGACGAGGGCCTCTACCGCGAACTGCGGGACCGCTACGGCATGTACTTCGAAGGCGCCATGGGCGCCGAGGCGATCAAGAAGCGCCTCGAAACCTTCGACATGCAGGCCGAGTCCGACATGCTGCGCGACATCATCGCCAACGGCAAGGGCCAGCGCAAGACCCGCGCCCTGAAGCGGCTCAAGGTGGTCAACGCGTTCCTGACGACCAACAACAGCCCGCTCGGCATGGTGCTGGACGCCGTCCCGGTGATCCCGCCGGAACTGCGCCCGATGGTCCAGCTCGACGGCGGCCGCTTCGCGACCTCCGACCTGAACGACCTGTACCGCCGCGTGATCAACCGCAACAACCGTCTCAAGCGCCTGCTTGACCTCGGTGCTCCGGAGATCATCGTCAACAACGAGAAGCGCATGCTTCAGGAAGCTGTTGACAGCCTCTTCGACAACGGCCGCCGCGGCCGTCCGGTCACCGGACCGGGCAACCGTCCGCTGAAGTCGCTCTCCGACATGCTCAAGGGCAAGCAGGGCCGCTTCCGCCAGAACCTCCTCGGCAAGCGCGTGGACTACTCGGGCCGTTCGGTCATCGTCGTCGGTCCGCAGCTGAAGCTGCACCAGTGCGGCCTGCCCAAGCAGATGGCGCTGGAGCTCTTCAAGCCGTTCGTGATGAAGCGCTTGGTTGACCTCAACCACGCGCAGAACATCAAGTCGGCCAAGCGGATGGTCGAGCGCTACCGCCCGCAGGTCTGGGACGTCCTCGAAGAGATCATCACCGAGCACCCCGTGCTGCTGAACCGTGCACCTACCCTGCACCGTCTCGGCATCCAGGCGTTCGAGCCGCAGCTCGTCGAAGGCAAGGCAATCCAGCTCCACCCGCTGGTTTGTGGCGCCTTCAACGCCGACTTCGACGGCGATCAGATGGCAGTCCACCTGCCGCTGAGCCCCGAAGCCCAGGCCGAAGCCCGGATCCTGATGCTGTCCTCGAACAACATCCTGAAGCCGTCCGACGGCCGCCCGGTGACGCTGCCTTCGCAGGATATGATCATCGGCCTCTACCACCTGACCACCAAGCGTGTCGGTTCAGCTGGCGAAGGCCGGATCTTCTCCTCGATCTCGGAAGCGATCATGGCGTTCGACCTGCACGAGCTGCACCTGAACTCCAAGATCAAGATCCGTCTCGACGGCTTCGTCCCGTACGCCGGCTGGGAAGCTCCCGAAGGCTGGGAGCCGGGTCAGACCGCGCTGGTCGAAACCTCCCTCGGCCAGGTCATCTTCAACCAGACGCTGCCCGCGGACTACCCGTGGGTTGAGGCTGTTGCCGACAAGGGCGAGCTGTCCCGGATCGTCAACGACCTCGCCGAGCGCTACCCGAAGGTCGTCACGGCGGCAACGCTGGACAACCTGAAGGATGCCGGTTTCTACTGGGCAACCCGCTCGGGCGTCACGGTCGCCATCTCCGACATCGAGGTCCCGGCCTCCAAGCCGGAGCTGCTCGCCGGTTACGAGACCATGGCCGCGAAGATCCAGGGCCAGTACGACAAGGGCCTGATCGACGACGACGAGCGTCGCCAGGAACTGATCGAGATCTGGAACAAGGCCACCAACGAAATCGCCCAGGCGATGCGTGACAGCCTGTCGCCGATGAACACCATCAACCGCATGGTTTCCTCCGGCGCCCGTGGTAACTGGATGCAGGTCCGCCAGATCGCGGGTATCCGTGGCCTGGTGGCCAACCCGAAGGGCGAGATCATCCCGCGTCCGATCAAGTCCTCCTACCGCGAGGGCCTGTCGGTGCTGGAGTACTTCATCGCCACGCACGGTGCCCGTAAGGGTCTGGCCGACACCGCGCTGCGTACCGCCAACTCGGGTTACCTGACCCGTCGTCTGGTGGACGTCTCGCAGGACGTCATCGTCCGTGAAGAGGACTGCGGCACCGAGCGCGGCCTCGTCACCCCGATCGCCGTGGCGGACGCCAACGGCGAGCTGGTCCTGGACGAGAACGTCGAGAACAGCGCGTACGCCCGCACCCTGGCTGTCGACGTCGTCGACGCCAAGGGCAACGTCCTGGCCGCGGCCGGCACCGACTGCGGCGACGTCGTCATTGCCGAACTGTTCGCAGCCGGCATCACCGAGGTCAAGGTCCGCTCCGTACTCACCTGTGAGTCCAGCGTCGGCACCTGCGCGCTCTGCTACGGCCGTTCGTTGGCCACCGGCAAGACCGTGGACATCGGCGAGGCCGTCGGCATCATCGCGGCCCAGTCCATCGGTGAGCCGGGTACCCAGCTGACCATGCGTACCTTCCACACCGGTGGTGCTGTTTCCGCCGGCGGCGGCGACGACATCACCCAAGGTCTGCCCCGTATCCAGGAGC
Organism: Arthrobacter sp. Hor0625; assembly: GCF_052567525.1. Taxonomy (NCBI): domain Bacteria; kingdom Bacillati; phylum Actinomycetota; class Actinomycetes; order Micrococcales; family Micrococcaceae; genus Arthrobacter; species Arthrobacter sp. Hor0625. Next base: position 2,092,081 of record NZ_CP199586.1, read on the forward strand.
TCTTCGAAGCCCGTACCCCGAAGGGTGTTGCGCCGATTGCCGAGGCAGCCGGACGCATCACCATCGAAGAGTCCGAGCGCCAGATGCGACTGGTCATCACCCCCGATGACGGGTCCGAAGAGATCGCCTACCCGGTCCTGCGCCGTTCCCGCCTCCTGATCGAGGACGGCGAGCACGTCAGCGTCGGCCAGAAGCTGATCAACGGTCCGGTCGACCCCAAGCAGGTGCTGCGCATCATGGGTCCCCGTGCCGCGCAGAAGTTCCTGGTGGACGAGGTCCAGGGCGTGTATCGCAGCCAGGGCATCGGTATCCACGACAAGCACGTCGAGGTTATCGTCCGCCAGATGCTGCGCCGCGTCACGGTCATCGAGTCCGGTGAATCGGACCTGCTGCCCGGCGAGCTCGCCGAACGCAGCCGGTTCGAGGATGCCAACCGCCGCGTGGTTTCCGAGGGCAAGACGCCGGCCTCCGGCCGTCCCGAGCTCATGGGCATCACCAAGGCGTCCCTGGCGACCGAGTCCTGGCTGTCCGCAGCTTCCTTCCAGGAGACCACCCGCGTCCTGACGCAGGCGGCCATGGAGGGCAAGAGCGATCCGCTGCTCGGCCTCAAGGAAAACGTCATCATCGGTAAGCTGATCCCGGCCGGCACGGGTCTCCCGCGCTACACCGAGGTCACGGTGGAACCGACTGAGGAAGCGAAGGCCAACCTGTTCACCGGCCCGAGCGCCTTCAGCGATTTCTCCTACGATTCGCTGGGCGGCGACGGAGCTCCCGAGTTCCACGCCATCCCGCTGGATGACTACGACCTGGGCAGCGACTTCCGCTAACGGCTAGCAGTCCCGCGACGGTCCCCCACCACACGGTGGGGGACCGTCCCGTTTAACCCGGTCCCGACGTCGACGGCGCAGCCGGCGGAGGACGGACGGGGGACAGATCGGGGGAGCGGGCGGTGCGGTGGAGGCCCCGGATCCGCGCCGATTAAGGGCTGGGGGCTGTCCATGTTAGACTGGAGACTAATTGTTATTGTGGCAGTGGATGAGAGCGCCGGTTTAGCCAACAGCTTCGAGCTGAAGAGCTGGACCAGGACGACGTTTCCGGTTTGCAGGGTTCTTGTGCAACGTATGCCACATTTTCGCATGCCTAGGGGCCATTCAGGATGAAAGTCCGGGGCCCGTGCATGCGGCCCGACTATTAAGGCTTCGCCACAGCTGCTCTGGAGAGATCTTCAAAGCTCGAGCGGCGGGGCGCAGCGACAAGAGAGCGGCCGCCAACGGCCGCTCCGGATAAAACGGAGAACACGAGAGTGCCTACGATTAACCAGCTGGTCCGCAAGGGCCGCACGCCTAAGGTCTCGAAGACCAAGGCTCCCGCGCTTAAGGGCAGCCCCATGCGCCGTGGTGTTTGCACCCGCGTTTACACCACGACCCCGAAGAAGCCGAACTCGGCTCTCCGTAAGGTTGCGCGTGTGCGCCTCAACGGTGGCATTGAAGTCACCGCTTACATCCCCGGTGTAGGCCACAACCTGCAGGAGCACTCCATTGTGCTCGTCCGTGGCGGCCGTGTTAAGGACCTTCCGGGTGTCCGTTACAAGATCGTCCGTGGCGCCCTTGATACCCAGGGTGTGAAGAACCGTAAGCAGGCACGCAGCCGCTACGGCGCAAAGATGGAGAAGAAGTAATATGCCTCGCAAGGGTCCGGCCCCCAAGCGGCCGCTAGTACTAGATCCCGTTTACGGCTCCCCGCTGGTCACGCAGCTGATCAACAAGGTGCTGGTTGACGGCAAGAAGTCCACCGCAGAGCGCATCGTCTACGGTGCCCTCGAAGGCGCACGCGCCAAGTCCGGCGGCGACCCGGTCGCAGCCCTCAAGAAGGCGATGGACAACGTCAAGCCTTCCCTCGAGGTCCGCTCCCGCCGCGTCGGCGGCGCGACCTACCAGGTCCCCGTCGAGGTCAAGCCGGGCCGTTCCACGGCCCTCGCCCTCCGCTGGCTGGTCGGCTACTCCAAGGCCCGCCGCGAGAAGACGATGACCGAGCGCCTCCAGAACGAAATCCTGGATGCCTCGAACGGTCTCGGTGCCGCTGTGAAGCGTCGCGAGGACACCCACAAGATGGCCGAGTCCAACAAGGCCTTCGCACACTACCGCTGGTAATACTTCCCGGACGCCGCCGGCTCAACCGAGTCGGCGGCGAACGTGCAGTCCATCCGAAAGGGAGACACCGTGGCACAGGACGTGCTTACCGACCTTAGCAAGGTCCGCAACATCGGCATCATGGCCCACATTGATGCCGGCAAGACCACTACTACCGAGCGCATCCTGTTCTACACGGGTGTGAACCACAAGATCGGCGAAACGCACGACGGCGCGTCGACCACCGACTGGATGGAACAGGAGAAGGAACGCGGCATCACCATCACGTCTGCCGCCGTGACCTGCTTCTGGGAAAACAACCAGATCAACATCATTGACACCCCCGGCCACGTGGACTTCACGGTTGAGGTTGAGCGCTCCCTGCGCGTCCTCGACGGTGCCGTCGCCGTGTTCGACGGCAAGGAAGGCGTGGAGCCGCAGTCCGAGACTGTGTGGCGCCAGGCCGACAAGTACAACGTCCCGCGCATCTGCTTCGTCAACAAGATGGACAAGCTCGGCGCTGACTTCTACTTCACCGTTGACACCATCATCAGCCGCCTCGGTGCCAAGCCGCTCGTCATGCAGCTGCCGATCGGCGCCGAGAACGACTTCATCGGCGTCGTCGACCTGCTCTACATGCGCTCCCTGGTGTGGCCCGGCGACTCCAAGGGTGACGTCACCATGGGTGCCAAGTACGAGATCCAGGAAATCCCGGCCGACCTCAAGGAAAAGGCCGAGGAGTACCGCGCGGCCCTCGTTGAGACCGTCGCCGAGTCCTCCGAAGAGCTCATGGAGAAGTACCTCGAGGGCGAAGAGATCACGATCGACGAGCTCAAGGCCGGCATCCGCAAGATGACGATCAACTCCGAGCTCTACCCGGTCTTCTGCGGCTCCGCGTTCAAGAACCGCGGCGTCCAGCCGATGCTCGACGCCGTCGTGGACTACCTGCCGAACCCGCTCGACGTCCCCCCGATGGTCGGCCACGATCCTCGCGACGAAGAGAAGGAACTGACCCGTAAGCCTTCCGCTGACGAGCCGTTCTCCGCACTGGCGTTCAAGATCGCCGCGCACCCCTTCTTCGGCCAGCTCACCTTCATCCGCGTGTACTCCGGTCACGTCGAAGCGGGCGCCCAGGTGGTCAACTCCACCAAGGGTAAGAAGGAGCGCATCGGCAAGCTGTTCCAGATGCACGCCAACAAGGAAATGCCGGTTGACGGCGCTACCGCAGGCCACATCTACGCAGCGATCGGCCTGAAGGACACCACCACGGGCGACACCCTGTGCGATGCGGCCAACCAGATCGTCCTCGAGTCCATGAGCTTCCCGGAGCCCGTGATCTCGGTTGCGATCGAGCCGAACACCAAGGGTGACCAGGAGAAGCTCTCCACGGCCATCCAGAAGCTCTCCGCTGAGGACCCGACCTTCCAGGTCTCCCTCAACGAAGACACCGGCCAGACCATCATCGCCGGCATGGGCGAGCTCCACCTGGACATCCTGGTGGACCGCATGCGCCGCGAATTCAAGGTCGAGGCAAACGTGGGCAAGCCCCAGGTCGCCTACCGCGAAACCATCAAGCGTGCTGTGGAGCGTCACGACTACACGCACAAGAAGCAGACCGGTGGTTCGGGCCAGTTCGCAAAGATCCAGATCGCCATCGAGCCGCTGGACACTTCCGAAGGCGAGATGTACGAGTTCGAGAACAAGGTCACCGGTGGCCGCGTTCCGCGCGAATACATCCCGTCCGTTGACGCGGGTATCCAGGATGCGCTGAACGACGGCGTCCTGGCCGGTTACCCGGTCGTCGGCATCAAGGCAACGCTGATTGACGGCGCTTACCACGATGTTGACTCCTCGGAAATGGCGTTCAAGATCGCCGGCCGTATGGCTTTCAAGGAAGCTGCACGCAAGGCGAACCCTGTCCTGCTTGAACCGCTGATGGATGTCGAGGTCCGCACCCCTGAGGAATACATGGGTGAAGTTATCGGTGACCTCAACTCCCGCCGTGGCCAGATGCAGTCCATGGAAGATGCCCAGGGCGTCAAGGTCATCCGCGCGCACGTTCCGCTGTCCGGCATGTTCGGCTACATCGGTGACCTGCGTTCGAAGACCCAGGGTCGCGCTGTGTACTCCATGACGTTCAACAGCTACGCCGAGGTCCCGAAGGCAGTTGCCGACGAGATCATCCAGAAGAGCCGCGGCGAGTAGTCTCCGGACTGCACGCAGCAACTTCACAACTCGGGTGCGTTTCCTCCACAGGAAATTCACCTGGCGCTGGCGGCCGGATTCCGGTCGGCTGCAGTCCGGCCAGGCCGGGCCGGCCGCCAGCGCGAACAGGCGCTAGGCACTAGTATTAGTTCCTGACTCTGCAATTTCACCAAACCAAAGCCCCCCAAGTAGACTTGCTGGAGTTTCGGCCGCGACAAGCGCGGGCGAAGGGCAAGTCATTTGAAAACGTTCTAGGAGGAACCTGTGGCAAAGGCAAAGTTCGAGCGGACTAAGCCGCACGTTAACATCGGTACCATTGGTCACGTTGACCACGGTAAGACGACGCTGACGGCCGCCATTTCCAAGGTACTGTACGACAAGTACCCGTCTCTCAACGAAAAGCGTGACTTCGCGTCGATCGACTCTGCACCCGAAGAGCGTCAGCGCGGCATTACCATCAACATCTCCCACGTTGAGTACCAGACCGAGAAGCGCCACTACGCACACGTAGACGCCCCGGGTCACGCTGACTACATCAAGAACATGATCACCGGTGCTGCCCAGATGGACGGTGCAATCCTCGTGGTTGCCGCCACTGACGGCCCGATGGCCCAGACCCGCGAGCACGTTCTGCTCGCCCGCCAGGTTGGCGTTCCCTACCTGCTGGTCGCGCTGAACAAGGCTGACATGGTTGAGGACGAGGAACTCCTCGACCTCGTCGAAATGGAAGTTCGTGAGCTGCTCAGCTCGCAGGGCTTCGATGGCGACAACGCCCCGGTCATCCGCGTTTCCGGCCTCAAGGCCCTGGAAGGTGACCCGGAGTGGGTCAAGTCCATCGAGGACCTCATGGAAGCCGTCGACGAGTCCGTTCCGGACCCCGTACGTGACCGTGACAAGCCGTTCCTGATGCCGATCGAAGACGTCTTCACGATCACCGGCCGTGGCACCGTTGTTACGGGCCGCGCCGAGCGTGGAACCCTCGCCATCAACTCCGAGGTCGAGATCGTCGGCATCCGCCCGGTCCAGAAGACCACGGTTACCGGTATCGAGATGTTCCACAAGCAGCTCGACGAAGCATGGGCCGGCGAGAACTGTGGCCTCCTGCTCCGCGGTCTGAAGCGCGACGATGTCGAGCGTGGCCAGGTTGTCGTCAAGCCGGGTTCCATCACCCCGCACACCGACTTCGAGGCCAACGTCTACATCCTCTCCAAGGACGAAGGCGGACGTCACAACCCGTTCTACTCCAACTACCGCCCGCAGTTCTACTTCCGCACCACGGACGTGACCGGCGTTATCACCCTGCCGGAAGGCACCGAAATGGTTATGCCCGGTGACAACACCGAGATGACCGTTGCGCTGATCCAGCCGATCGCTATGGAAGAGGGCCTCGGCTTCGCTATCCGCGAAGGCGGCCGCACCGTTGGTTCGGGACGCGTCACCAAGATCATCAAGTAACTCTTGCTGATCAGAGCTTGATCCCCGCCCGGCTGGCCGTCTGACGGCCACCGGATGGGTAGGAACAGCCCCGCTGCACTGCAGCGGGGCTGTTCTGTTTAATCCCCTGCTACGGTTGCAGGTGGAGAAAGGAGTCCGGCATGGAATGGATCATTTTCCTGGTGGTGGTTGCGGTCGTCGCCGGGGGAGGCCTGTGGGCCAAGAAGTACTTCCGGCACGAGATCGAGCGGGCCAAACGGATCAACCGCGCCAACAAAAACCGGTAGGCAGCCGGCGGGCGCCGGTGTCCGGCTACCGCCGTCGGGCCCGGCTGAGTGCCTGGTACCAGTAGAACGACTCCTTCGGGGTCCGTGCCTGGGTGTCGAAATCCACGTGGACCAGGCCGAAGCGCTGCGAGTAGCCGGCGGCCCACTCGAAATTGTCCATCAGCGTCCAGACGTAGTATCCGAGCAGCTCGACGTCCTCGGCGACTCCGCCCGGCGCGGTCGCGGCCAGGGCCTGGTCCAGGTGCCCGGCAAGGTACCCGATCCGCCCGGCGTCGGGCACCGGACCCTCTACGTGGTCCGGTTCGGGGAAGCTGGCGCCGCTCTCGGTGATATAGAGCGGCGGGAGGGCCGCCCCGTACCGGTCCTTCATCTCCCGCAGCAGCGGACCCAGGTGGTCCGGTGCGACCGGCCAGCCAAAGCCCGTGGTCTCGTACTCCGGGTAGGCGGCAAAGTGGAACGGCAGCCGCGCCATCGCCTCCGCGGTGCCGACCGGGCTCTCCGCAGTTCCGCGGCCCGCGGCCACCTTCACCGGGTAGTAGTAGTTCAGGCCGTAGAAGTCCAGTGGCTGGTGGATGGTGCGAAGGTCGGCGTCGGAGATCCGGCCCAGGGACCGGAACCAGGGGCGTGCGGCCAGCGGCGGCTTCGGGTAATTGCCAAGCAGGACCGGGTCCGCGTAGATGCGGTTCAGTCCCAGGTCGAAGACCTTCGCCAGCAGCCGGTCCGCGATCGAGCCGCTGGCCGGGCGCACCGGCGAGTGCAGGTTGGTCACGCCGACCGCCCCCGAGACCCCGGCGGCGCGGAGCGCCTGGACCGCTAGGCCGTGGGCCAGCAGCTGGTGGTGGACCGACGGCAGGGCATTGAAGAGCAGGTCGTGGCCGGGCGCGTGGACGCCCAGGGCATAGCCGTTCAGGGTCACCGAGGCGGGCTCGTTCAGCGTCACCCACTGCGTCACCCGGTCTCCGAACCGGGCGCCGGCCTCAGCGCTGTAGTCGGCGAACCGCTCCGCCGTCGAACGGTTCAGCCAGCCGCCCCGGTGCTCAAGGGGAAGCGGCGTGTCCCAGTGGTACAGCGTCGCCATCGGCGCGATCCCGGCTTCGAGCAGCCGGTCGATCAGCCGGTCGTAGAAGTCCAGGCCCTCGGGGTTGAACGCTCCGGTCCCGTCCGGCTGGATCCGCGGCCACGAGATGGAAAAGCGGTAGGAGTCGATCCCCAGTTCGCGCATCAGGCGGACGTCTTCGTCCGCACGGTTGTAGTGGTCGCAGGCAACGGCGGGGGAGTGGCCGTCCCAGATGGTCCCGGGCTTCTCCGCAAAGGCATCCCAGCCGGAGGGGCCGCGGCCGCCTGCTGCCAGTGAACCTTCGATCTGGAACGCCGCGGAGGCCACCCCCAGCACGAAGCCCGGCCTCAGCCGGGCGGCAAGGGTGCGGACATCCGGGGAATCCTGCACGGTCATGCCCCTATCTTCGTCCCGGCCGTTGCCGAAGGCAATCACGACGACGGCCCGGGCCGGGGGCTGATTCGCTTCTGCGGATTAATTCCGGCATACTAGATGAGTTGTTCAAGCGCTCTTTCGCGTCCCGATCCGGATAATGCCGGGTGCCAGGGTCCAGGTAAGAGCCCAAACATAACCCACTCCCCAAGGAATTGCGGACGAGTACGCGTGAAAAGCGCGACACGCCCGACCGCGGGGGTCGGTTGGCCGGCAGGTTGAGGAACCCGGATTCATCCGGATTCAGCTTGTGCGGCTGATGGTAGTTACGACTTCAAATGCTTCGGCAGCCATACAACGAGTAAGTGAACAGGGCAGCCCTAACCAGGGGAAGCACAGACTGAAAGAGAGTCAGGCGACATGGCGGGACAAAAAATCCGCATCCGGCTGAAGTCATACGACCACGAGGTCATTGACGTTTCAGCCCGGAAGATCGTTGAGACGGTCACGCGCGCAGGCGCAACTGTAGTTGGCCCCGTGCCGCTGCCGACGGAGAAGAACGTGTACTGCGTTATCCGCTCTCCGCACAAGTACAAGGACAGCCGCGAGCACTTTGAAATGCGCACGCACAAGCGTCTTATCGACATCATCGATCCCACGCCCAAGGCCGTCGACTCGCTCATGCGTCTCGACCTGCCGGCCGACGTGAACATCGAAATCAAGCTGTAGGGAGGTGCTGAGAGACTATGACCGCAACCCGTAACGTAAAGGGCCTGCTGGGCACGAAGCTCGGCATGACCCAGGTCTGGGACGAGAACAATAAGCTCATCCCCGTCACTGTGGTCCAGGCAGACTCGAACGTCATCACGCAGCTGCGCAACGCAGAGACTGATGGCTACGTCGCCGTTCAGATCGGCTACGGCCAGATCGATCCCCGCAAGGTCACCAAGCCGCTGGCTGGTCACTTTGAAAAGGCAGGCGTCACGCCTCGCCGCCACGTCGTAGAACTGCGCACCGCAGATGCTGACTCTTACGAGCTGGGCCAGGAGCTCTCCGTTGAGCTCTTCGAAGCCGGCCAGAAGATCGACGTCGTTGGCACCACCAAGGGTAAGGGCTTCGCCGGTGTTATGAAGCGTCACGGCTTCCACGGCGTTGGAGCTTCCCACGGTGCCCACAAGAACCACCGTAAGCCCGGTTCCATCGGTGGCGCATCCACCCCGAGCCGCGTCTTCAAGGGCATGAAAATGGCCGGCCGCATGGGCGCCGTGCGTCACACCACGCTGAACCTCACGGTCCACGCGGTTGACGTCGAGAAGTCGCTGCTCCTGATCAAGGGTGCCGTCCCCGGCGCCCGCGGCCAGGTCGTACTCGTACGCACCGCCGTGAAGGGAGCCTAGTTCAATGACTAGCACTGTCAAGGTTGACCTGCCTGCAGAGATCTTCGACGTTCAGACCAACGTGCCGCTGCTGCACCAGGTCGTCGTTGCCCAGCTCGCTGCTGCTCGCCAGGGTACCCACAAGACCAAGACCCGCGCCGAGGTTTCCGGTGCAGGTCGCAAGCCGTTCAAGCAGAAGGGCACCGGCCGCGCCCGTCAGGGTTCCATCCGTGCTCCTCACATGACCGGTGGTGGCATCGTCCACGGCCCGACGCCGCGTGACTACAGCCAGCGCACCCCCAAGAAGATGATTGCTGCTGCCCTGCGCGGCGCTCTCTCTGACCGCGCCCGCAACGGCCGCATCCACGTCATTGCTGAACTGGTCGCCGGCACCAAGCCGTCCTCCCGTGAAGCCCTGGCCGCGCTGCGTGGCGTCTCCGAGCGTAAGAACCTGCTCGTTGTCATCGACCGCGCCGAGGACGTTGCCGCACTGTCCGTGCGCAACCTCCAGGATGTTCACGTTCTGTACGCAGACCAGCTGAACACCTACGACGTGCTCGTTTCGGACGACGTAGTCTTCACCAACGCTGCCTACGAAGCATTCGTTGCTGGCAAGGCTGCAAAGAACGAGGAGGATGCCAAGTGAGTGCAGCCACCATCAAGGACCCGCGCGACGTCGTGCTTGCACCCGTCGTCTCGGAAAAGAGCTACGGCCTGATCGACGAGGGCAAGTACACCTTCCTGGTGGACCCCCGGTCGAACAAGACCGAGATCAAGCTGGCCGTGGAGAAGATCTTCTCCGTCAAGGTCGAATCGATCAACACCATCAACCGTGCCGGTAAGCGCAAGCGCACCAAATTCGGATGGGGTACCCGCAAGAACACCAAGCGTGCCATTGTGACCCTCAAAGAAGGCACTATCGACATCTTCGGCGGTCCGCTCGCGTAGCGGAGACCACTTTAACGAGGAAATAAATTATGGGAATCCGTAAATACAAGCCGACTACCCCGGGCCGTCGTGGCTCGAGCGTAGCGGACTTCACCGAAATCACGCGGTCGACGCCGGAAAAGTCGTTGGTACGTCCCCTCCCGAAAAAGGGTGGCCGTAACAACACCGGTAAGATCACGACCCGTCACAAGGGTGGTGGACACAAGCGCCAGTACCGTCTGATCGACTTCCGTCGCCACGACAAGGACGGCGTCAACGCCCGCGTTGCCGAAATCGAGTACGATCCGAACCGCACGGCTCGCATCGCCCTCCTGCACTACGTTGATGGCACCAAGCGTTACATCATCGCCCCGAACAAGCTGGCCCAGGGTGACACCGTGGAAGCGGGTGCCGACGCTGACATCAAGCCCGGCAACAACCTGCCGCTGCGCAACATCCCGGTCGGTACCGTTATCCACGCAGTCGAACTGCGCCCGGGTGGCGGCGCCAAGATGGGCCGCTCCGCCGGCGCATCGATCCAGCTCGTTGCCAAGGAAGGCCGCTTCGCCCAGCTGCGTCTGCCCTCCGGCGAAATCCGCAACGTTGACGTGCGCTGCCGCGCAACCGTCGGCGAGGTCGGCAACGCCGAGCAGTCGAACATCAACTGGGGCAAGGCCGGCCGTATGCGCTGGAAGGGCGTCCGCCCGACCGTCCGTGGTGTCGCCATGAACCCGGTTGACCACCCGCACGGTGGTGGTGAGGGTAAGACGTCCGGTGGGCGTAACCCCGTCAACCCCAACGGTAAGCGCGAAGGCCGCACCCGCCGTCCCAACAAAGAGAGCGACAAGCTTATTGTGCGTCGCCGTCGTACTGGCAAGAACAAGCGATAGGAGCCTGGACACATGCCACGCAGCCTGAAAAAAGGTCCTTTCGTTGACCAGCACCTCTTTGTGAAGGTAGCCAGGGAAAACGAAAAGGGCACCAAGAACGTCATCAAGACCTGGTCCCGCCGTTCGATGATCGTCCCCGACATGCTCGGCCACACGATCGCCGTGCACGACGGACGCAAGCACATCCCGGTGTTTGTCACTGAGTCGATGGTCGGGCACAAGCTCGGCGAATTCGCTCCCACGCGGACTTTCCGCGGCCATGTCAAGGACGACCGTAAGGGCAAGCGCCGCTAGGCGCCTGCGCTTACGTCAAAGACGAGAGAAGGAAAGCAATGGAAGCCAAGGCTATTGCGCGCCACATCCGCGTAACGCCTATGAAGGCCCGGCGCGTCGTCAACCTTGTTCGTGGGAAGCAAGCGAACGAGGCTCTGGCAATTCTGAAGTTTGCCCCGCAGGCAGCTTCGGAGCCGGTATTCAAGGTAGTTCAGTCGGCAATCGCCAACGCCCGGGTCCTCGCGGACCGCGACGGCGTCGCGTTTGACGAAGGTGACCTCATCATCAGCGAAGCGTTTGTTGATGAAGGCCCGACCATGAAGCGGTTCCAGCCGCGTGCCCAGGGTCGTGCATTTCAGATCAAGAAGCGCACGAGCCACATCACCGTGGTAGTCGCTACCCCGGAGAAAGAGGAGGCTCGCTAAGTGGGACAGAAAGTAAACCCGCACGGGTTCCGACTCGGCATCACCACCGATCACGTATCGCACTGGTTCGCCGACAGCACCAAGTCCGGCCAGCGGTACAAGGACTTCGTCCGTGAGGACATCCGCATCCGCCAGCTCATGTCCACGGGCATGGAGCGCGCCGGCATCGCCAAGGTTGAGATCGAGCGCACCCGCGACCGTGTCCGCGTGGACATCCACACGGCACGTCCGGGCATCGTAATCGGCCGCCGCGGCGCCGAGGCCGACCGCATCCGCGGCGAGCTCGAAAAGCTCACCGGCAAGCAGGTCCAGCTGAACATCCTCGAGGTCAAGAACCCCGAGATGGAAGCCCAGCTTGTTGCCCAGGGTGTTGCGGAGCAGCTGACTTCCCGCGTGGCGTTCCGCCGTGCGATGAAGAAGGCCATGCAGTCCGCACAGCGTGCAGGTGCCAAGGGCATCCGTATCGCGTGCTCGGGTCGACTGGGCGGCGCAGAAATGTCCCGCTCGGAGTTCTACCGCGAAGGCCGTGTGCCCCTGCACACCCTCCGCGCGAACATCGACTACGGCTTCTACGAGGCCAAGACCACCTTCGGCCGTATCGGCGTGAAGGTCTGGATCTACAAGGGTGACGTCACCGCCAAGGAACTGGCCCAGCAGGCAGCTGCTGCTCCGTCCCGCGGCCGTGGCGGCGATCGTCCGGGCCGCCCGGGTGGCGCCGACCGTGGTGACCGCCGTCGTCGTAACGACCGTCCGGCCGCTGACGCAGCACCTGCTGCCGAAGCACCGGCAGCTGAGGCGGCTCCTGCCGCTGTAGAAGGAGGACAGGCTTAAATGCTTATCCCACGTCGAGTCAAGCACCGTAAGCAGCACCACCCGGGTCGTTCCGGCGCTGCCACGGGCGGCACCGAGGTTTCGTTCGGCGAGTGGGGTATCCAGGCTCTGAGCCCGGCATACGTCACCAACCGGCAGATCGAATCCGCCCGTATCGCGATGACCCGCCACATCAAGCGTGGCGGCAAGGTCTGGATCAACATCTACCCGGACCGTCCGCTGACCAAGAAGCCGGCCGAAACCCGCATGGGTTCCGGTAAGGGTTCTCCGGAATGGTGGGTCTCAAACGTCAAGCCGGGCCGGGTTCTCTTCGAACTCTCCGGTGTTAATGAAGAGGTAGCTCGCGAGGCCCTGCGCCTGGCAATCCACAAGCTCCCGTTGAAGGCACGCATTGTGCGTCGCGAAGGTGGTGAATAGAAATGGCAGTAGGGTCGAAGGATCTCGCACCCGCACAGCTGGACGGTTTCGACAACGAGCGTCTCGTTGAAGAACTCCGCAAGTCCAAGGAAGAGCTGTTCAACCTGCGTTTCCAGTCCGCCACCGGCCAGCTGGAGAACCACGGTCGCCTGCGCGCGGTAAAGAAGGACATCGCACGCATCTACACCGTTCTCCGTGAGCGCGAGCTGGGCATTCGTGCCGAGGTTGCCGCACCGGTTGTGGAAGCCAAGGAAGAAAAGAAGTCCAAGAAGGCTGCGACCAAGAAGGCTGACAAGGCTGAAACGGTTGAGACCGAGGAGGACGCCAAGTGAGTGAAAAGGACGAGAACGTGACGGAAACTGTTTCCGACGCAGCCAAGGCTGACGAGCGCGGTTACCGTAAGACGAAGCGCGGTTACGTCGTCTCGGACAAGATGGAAAAGACCATCGTTGTCCAGGTCGAAGACCGTGTGAAGCACGCCCTCTACGGCAAGGTCATGCGCCGCAACACGAAGATCAAGGCTCACGACGAAGAGAACAGCGCCGGCATCGGCGACCTGGTGCTCCTCGCCGAGACCCGCCCGCTCTCCGCTACCAAGCGGTGGCGTCTGGTGGAGATCCTCGAGAAGGCCAAGTAACACCTGCAGCATCCCCTCCGGGACGCTGAACCGAAACCCCCGTTCCTCCTGGGAGCGGGGGTTTCGCCGTTCCCGGGACCCCTGCACCCCGCGCGAACGTACACTTCGGGCCCCTGCCCGCCGGCTCCCCAGGGCGCGAACGTACACTTGGGGCCCCGCTGCACGCCGGCTCCCGGGCCCCAAGTGCCCGTTCGCGCCTTGGGGCGGGGTGGGGGCTGGCGAGTCGCGGGCCTGAAGTGCCCGTTCGCGCTTTGGGGCGGCGTGGGGAGGGTCCCTGTGGTATGGGCCGATTCTACGGAGGGGGCCCGTCCGTGCTAAGATTTTGAGTTTGTATGGCGCCTTTCGTGTGCCATCGTCAACCTCGTAAACAATCGTGCCACGGCATAGTGCCCCCTCGCGCCCAGCGCGCCCGGGAGCAACTGTTTTTGGCACGGGCGTTTAGGCCTGGTCTGGCAAAATCCAGTCAGGTCAAGAGACACCCCGATCAACCGTTCCGCAAGGCTCATTCCGTAGCAAGATCACGGCCTGAGAACCGGCGCGACGCAAGGAGTAAATAGTGATTCAGCAGGAGTCGCGACTCAAGGTCGCCGACAACACGGGTGCTAAGGAAATCCTTACCATTCGCGTTCTCGGTGGATCCGGCCGTCGCTACGCAGGCATTGGCGACGTGATCGTCGCTACCGTCAAGGACGCAATTCCGGGCGGCAACGTAAAGAAGGGCGACGTCGTCAAGGCTGTCATCGTCCGTACCAAGAAGGAACGCCGCCGTGCGGATGGTTCCTACATCAAGTTTGACGAGAACGCAGCTGTGATCCTGAAGAACGACGGTGACCCCCGCGGTACCCGTATCTTCGGACCGGTTGGTCGTGAACTTCGCGACAAGAAGTTCATGAAGATCGTTTCGCTGGCTCCGGAGGTGCTCTAGTCCATGGCTAAGATCAAGAAGGGTGACCTCGTTCAGGTCATCACTGGCGCCAAGGCTGAGCGCGGCGGCGACCGTGGCAAGCAGGGCAAGGTTCTGCGCGTTTTCCCGGAGACCAACCGCGTGCTGGTCGAAGGCATCAACCGCGTAACCAAGCACACCCGCGTCGGTCAGTCGCAGCGCGGCACCAAGACCGGTGGCATCGAGGTCGTCGAGGCTTCAATCCACATCTCCAACGTGGCTCTGGTTGACCCGTCCACCAAGAAGCCCACCCGCGTCGGTTTCCGCACCGAGACCGTTGAGCGCAATGGCGTGAAGCGTGAAGTGCGTGTCCGCGTGGCCAAGAGCTCAGGGAAGGACATCTAATGACTGAGACTCTCGAGACTCCGGCAAGCAAGATCGTTCCTCGTCTGAAGACCAAGTACGCGGATTCCATCAAGAGCGCGCTCGTTGAGGAATTCAAGTACGAGAACGTCAACCAGGTTCCCCGTCTGGTGAAGGTCGTTGTGAACATGGGTGTTGGAGATGCCGCTAAGGACTCCAAGCTGATCGACGGCGCTGTCCGCGATCTGACCCTGATCACCGGCCAGAAGCCGCAGGTAACCAAGGCCCGCAAGTCGATCGCCCAGTTCAAACTGCGCGAAGGCATGCCGATCGGCGCGCACGCAACCCTGCGTGGCGACCGCATGTGGGAATTCCTGGACCGTCTGGTCACGCTGGCACTGCCGCGTATCCGCGACTTCCGGGGCCTCAGCGGCAAGCAGTTCGACGGCAACGGCAACTACACCTTCGGTCTGACCGAGCAGGTTATGTTCCACGAGATCGACCAGGATTCCATTGACCGCGTTCGCGGTATGGACATCACCGTCGTGACCACTGCCAAGACCGACGACGAAGGCCGCGCGCTGCTCAAGGCGCTTGGCTTCCCGTTCAAGACCGAAGACTAATCTAACTACGTAAAAGGTCCGGCTGCGCCGCTTTCCGACAGTGTTCGGGACGCCGCCGCAGCGGAAACCGTTATGAGGAAGGGCAAGAGCCCACATGACTATGACAGATCCTGTCGCAGATATGCTCACGCGTCTGCGCAACGCTAACTCGGCATACCACGATTCCGTGTCCATGCCGTACAGCAAGCTCAAGGCACGCGTTGCCGACATCCTGAAGGCCGAAGGCTTCATCGCCTCCTGGAAGGAAGAAGACGCGGAGGTTGGCAAGAAGCTGACCCTCGAGCTCAAGTTCGGTCCGAACCGCGAGCGTTCCATCGCTGGCGTTCGTCGTATTTCCAAGCCGGGTCTCCGCGTTTACGCGAAGTCCACCAACCTGCCGCACGTGCTGGGTGGCCTGGGTATCGCAATCCTGTCCACCTCTTCCGGCCTCCTGACTGACAAGCAGGCCGGCAAGAAGGGCGTGGGCGGCGAAGTCCTCGCGTACGTCTGGTAACGGGAAAGGAAGAGAATAATGTCACGTATTGGACGTCTCCCCATCACCGTTCCTGCCGGCGTTGAGGTCAAGGTTGACGGCTCTGTCGTCACCGTCAAGGGTTCCAAGGGCGAGCTGAGCCACACTGTGGCCAGCCCGATCGAGGTCACCCTGGAAGACGGCACCCTGACCGTCGCCCGCCCGAACGACGAGCGCGCCTCCCGTTCGCTGCACGGCCTGACCCGCACCCTGATCGCCAACATGATCCAGGGTGTCACCGCAGGCTACGAGAAGAAGCTTGAGATTGTCGGTACCGGTTACCGCGTCCAGGCCAAGGGTTCTGACCTGGAGTTCGCTCTGGGCTACAGCCACCCGGTCAACGTCTCGGCTCCGAACGGCATCACCTTTGCAGTAGAGACCCCGACCAAGCTCTCTGTCTCAGGCATTTCCAAGCAGCAGGTCGGCGAGGTTGCTGCCAACATTCGCAAGCTGCGGAAGCCGGACCCCTACAAGGGCAAGGGCATCCGTTACGCCGGCGAAGTCATCCGCCGCAAGGTCGGAAAGGCTGGTAAGTAACCATGGCCATCGCAATTAACAAGAAGCGTACGAACAAGAGCAAGTCTGCCCAGCGCAGCCGCCGCCAGCTTCGTATCCGCAAGCGCATCTCCGGTACGGCTGTTCGTCCGCGTCTGGTCGTCAACCGTTCCGCCCGCCACGTATTCGTCCAGGTTGTCGATGACACCAAGGGCCTGACCGTAGCGAGCGCGTCCACTCTGGAAGCCGACCTTCGTGCATTCGACGGTGACAAGACCGCCAAGGCCAAGCGCGTTGGCGAGCTCGTTGCCGAGCGTGCCAAGGCTGCAGGCATCGAAGCTGTTGTCTTCGACCGCGGTGGCAACAAGTACCACGGCCGGATCGCCGCCGTCGCCGACGGCGCACGTGAAGGTGGGCTGGCACTGTGACCGAAAATAACGAAAAGGACATTCAGGTGACTGAAGCTGTAGCTGCTCCGGCAACTGAGACCGCTGCGCCTGCTACCACCGACGACCGCCGCGGCGGTGCCCGTCGTGGTGAGCGTGGCGACCGCGGCCAGGGCCGTGGCGACCGTGGCGGCCGTGGTGGCCGTGACGGCGGCCGCGAAGCCGAGAAGAGCCAGTTCGTAGAGCGCGTCGTAACCATCAACCGTGTCTCCAAGGTCGTCAAGGGTGGTCGTCGCTTCAGCTTCACCGCTCTCGTCGTCGTCGGTGACGGCAACGGCATGGTCGGCGTCGGCTACGGCAAGGCTAAGGAAGTTCCCGCCGCCATCGCGAAGGGCGTTGAAGAAGCCAAGAAGTCCTTCTTCCGCGTTCCCCGCGTCGGCAGCACCATCCCGCACCGCGTACAGGGTGAGGCCGCCGCAGGCGTCGTCATGCTGCGTCCGGCTTCCGCCGGTACCGGTGTTATCGCCGGCGGTCCGGTCCGTGCAGTACTGGAGTGCGTGGGCATCCACGACATCCTCTCCAAGTCGCTCGGTTCCTCCAACGCCATCAACATCGTTCACGCGACTGTTGACGCGCTGAAGCGCCTCGAAGAGCCGGCATCCGTGGCAGCACGCCGCGGCCTGCCGCTGGACGAGGTTGCTCCGCAGGCCCTGGTGCGCGCACTGCTCAACCAGAAGGCAGGTGTCTGAGTCATGGCTAAGAACCTGATTCCCTCCGACGCCCAGTTGGAGATCACTCAGATCAAGTCCGCCATTGGCGGCAAGCAGAACCAGCGCGACACCCTTCGGTCCCTCGGCCTGAAGCGGATCGGACACACCGTTGTCCGCACCGCCGACGCCGTGACCGTGGGAATGCTCAACACGGTTCCGCACCTGGTAAAGGTAGAGGAGGCGAAGTAAATGGCAGAGAAGAACACCGCCGACAAGGCACAGAGCGCCGCTGAGAAGCAGAACGCACTGAAGGTTCACCACCTGCGTCCCGCCCCGGGTGCCAAGACCGCCAAGACCCGTGTTGGTCGTGGTGAAGGCTCCAAGGGTAAGACCGCCGGTCGTGGCACGAAGGGTACTGCAGCCCGCTACCAGGTCAAGGCTGGCTTTGCCGGCGGCCAGCTGCCGCTGCACATGCGCCTGCCGAAGCTGCGCGGCTTCAAGAACCCGTTCCGGGTTGAGTACCAGGTGGTAAACCTGGACAAGCTCAACGAGCTGTTCCCGGAAGGTGGCGCAGTCACCGTGGAGAACCTGGTCGAGAAGGGTGCCGTTCGCAAGAACCAGCCCGTCAAGATCCTCGGTACCGGCGATATCACCGTCAAGGTTGACGTCACCGTCCACGCATTCTCGGCCAGCGCCGCAGAAAAGATTGCCGCAGCGGGCGGCAGCACCACCGCGCTCTAAGGAGCCGGCGGGGCAAACGCCCGTTGTTGAAACTCCCGGTTCCGGGGCCCTCGGCCCTGGAACCGGGAGTTTTTTCTTGCCCCGGGGGCCCGTCGATTGTTCGCCGGGCGCATCCACCCGTTAGACTCGGTTGTTGGGTTTATTTGACCTATCTCACACGACTTTACTTATTACTCAGGAGGACGCTTGCTTAGCGCATTTGGCCGGGCCTTTCGCACGCCTGATCTGCGACGCAAGTTGTTGTTCACGCTGGGAATCATCACAATCTTTCGCTTGGGTGCCTTCATCCCCTCGCCTGGTGTGAACTACCAGAATGTCCAGCAATGTTTGCAGAACGGTCAGACCACGGGCGGGATCTACCAGCTCGTCAACCTGTTCAGCGGCGGCGCCTTGCTGCAGGTCTCGATCTTCGCGCTCGGGATCATGCCGTACATCACGGCCAGCATCATCGTCCAGCTGCTGCGCGTGGTCATTCCCCGCTTCCAGCAGCTCTACGACGAAGGCGCCTCGGGCCAGTCCAAGCTGACGCAGTACACCCGGTACCTGACCATCGCGCTGGGCCTGCTGAACGCCACGACCCTGGTGTCGCTCGCGCGTTCGGGCCAGCTGCTGCCCAACTGCCAGCTGCCGATCATTCCTGACTCCAGCATCATCACCACGATCCTCATCATCATCACCCTGACGGCCGGCACCGGCCTGATCATGTGGATGGGCGAGCTCGTGACCGAGAAGGGCGTCGGCAACGGCATGTCCCTGCTCATCTTCACCTCCATTGCCGCCGGCTTCCCGACCTCCCTCGGGGCGATCTGGAGCGCGCAGGGCCCGGGCACCTTCTTCATGGTGCTCGCCATCGGCCTGCTGACCGTGGCCCTCGTGGTCTTCGTGGAGCAGTCCCAGCGCCGCATTCCGGTCCAGTACGCCAAGCGCATGATCGGCCGCCGCACCGTGGGCGGCACCAGCACGTACATCCCGATCAAGGTGAACATGGCCGGCGTCGTGCCCGTCATCTTCGCGTCCTCGATGCTGTACCTGCCGGGCCTCATCGCGCAGTTCAACCAGCCCAAGCCCGGCGAGCCCGTGGCCCCGTGGGTCGAGTGGATCAACAACAACCTGACCCGGGGGGACCACCCGATCTACATGGCCCTGTACTTCGCCATGATTGTGTTCTTCACTTACTTCTATGTTGCGATCACTTTCAACCCTGAGGAAGTTTCTGACAACATGAAGAAGTACGGCGGCTTCATTCCGGGCATCCGTGCCGGCAAGCCGACGGCGGACTACCTGCAGTATGTGCTTTCCAGGATTACCTTGCCCGGCGCGATCTACCTGGGCTTCGTGGCCCTGATCCCGCTGATCGCCTTGGTCCTGATCAATGCCAACCAGAACTTCCCGTTCGGCGGCACCTCGATCCTGATCATGGTCGGCGTCGGTTTGGAGACCGTCAAGCAGATTGATGCGCAGCTACAGCAGCGTCACTACGAAGGGCTTTTGCGATGACGAGAATGTTGATTATCGGACCTCCCGGTTCCGGCAAGGGAACGCAGGCGGAACGCATTTCGGAGCGCCTCGGCGTCGTTGCGATCTCCACCGGCGATATTTTCCGGGCCAACGTCAAGGGTGAGACGCCGCTCGGCATCGAAGCCAAGAAGTACATGGACGCGGGGGACTTCGTTCCGGACAGCGTGACGAACAAGATGGTCCGTGACCGGCTCACCGAAGACGACGTCGAAGCGGGCTTCCTGCTCGACGGTTACCCGCGCACCACTGCGCAGGTCGACTACCTCGACGCGATCCTGGCCGACGGCGACCAGAAGCTCGATGTTGTCCTGCAGCTCACCGCCGACGACGAAGAACTGGTCAAGCGCCTCCTGGGCCGGGCCAAGGAAACCGGCCGCAGCGATGACAACGAAGCCGTCATCCGGCACCGGCTGGACCTGTACCACGGCCAGACCGAGGCCGTCGTCGGCAAGTATGCCGACCGCGGCATCCTCACCCAGGTCGACGGCATCGGCGGCATCGACGAGGTCACCGACCGTGTCATGCAGGCCATCAAAGCGGCGCAGTCCGCCTGACCGGCCCCGCCACTGCTAGAGGCTCCTCCCGCTGTGCCGGGAGGAGCCTCAGCCATTTTTCCGCAGCCCCAGCCGCTGCGGCACCACCGAAAGGACGCTGAGCATGGCATTCGGCCAGCCCCGCATTGAATACAAGACCAACGCCCAGATGCGCACGATGCACGAGGCGGGGCTGGTCCTGTCCCGTGCCCTGGATGCCGCCGTCGCCGCCGCGGCGCCCGGAGTGACCACCCGTGAACTCGACGCCGTCTTCGCCGGCGTGCTGCAGGAAGCCGGGGCGAAGTCGAACTTCCTCGGCTACCACGGCTTCCCGGCCACCATCTGCACCTCGGTGAACGAAGAGGTCGTGCACGGCATCCCCGGTGACCGGGTGCTGCACGACGGCGACATCATCTCGATCGACGGCGGTGCGATCGTGGACGGCTGGCACTCCGACTCGGCCCGGACCGTGATCGTGGGCACCGCGGATCCCGAGGACCAGCGGCTCTCCGACGTCACCGAGGCCGCCATGTGGCACGGCATCGCCGCCCTGGCCACCGGCAAGTTCGTCGGCGACATCGGCAACGCCGTCGACGACTACGTCTCCTCGGTCCCGGGCAAACCGCTGGGGATCCTGGAGGATTACGTCGGCCACGGGATCGGCTCCGAAATGCACATGCCGCCGGACGTGCTGAACTACCGGACGAACCACCGCGGCCCCAAGATCCGCCCGGGCCTGTGCCTGGCGATCGAGCCGATGCTGGTCCGCGGCAGCATCGACACCGCCGTCCTGGAGGACGACTGGACTGTCGTGACCACCGACGGGAAGCGCTCCTGCCAATGGGAGCACTCGGTCGCGGTGCACGAAAAGGGCATCTGGGTGCTGTCCGCCCCGGACGGTGGGGCAGCGAAACTGGCCCCTCTCGGCGTCGTCCCCGTCCCGATTCCCTAACGTCCCCTTGACGTCCCCGGGCAGCGCGGGCGGGCGACGATCCCCGGGCACAAAAAATCCCTGGCACTGCCGGAATACCGGCAGCGCCAGGGATTTTGCGTCCCGCGGGGGCGTCAGCTCTTCAGCTTGGGCTTGACGTCCTTCGTGTAGATGCCCTCGAGGGTGCCCTTCAGCTCCGTCATGGTGGCCTTCACGTCGCCCTGCTGGGTGAGGATCTTCGCGGCGGCCTTGGCCATCTCCTGGTCGGCGCCGGGCAGGAAGACGCGGGCGTTGTCCTGGATGCGGGTGACCGCGAGCTGGTCGATGGCCGTCTTGATCTGCGGCGTCTTGGACAGCACGGCGGACATGTCCGCGGACGTGCGCGTGGGCATGTAGCCGGTGGCGGCGGAGAACGCCGCGGTGTTCTCCGGCTCGGTCATGAACTTCAGGAACGTGGCAGCGGCCAGCTGGACCTCCTTGCTGACACCGCTCGGGATGCCGAGGCCGGCGCCGCCGGTCGGGCAGACCCCGGTTTCGTTCTTGGGTCCGCCCGGCAGGAAGCCGACGCCGACGTTGAACTTCGCCGACTTCAGAACGCCGAGCAGGGAACCGGTGGAGGCGATCGTGGTGGAGGTGATGCCGGCGGCGAAGTCGTCGGCTGCCTCCTTGGAAGAGACACCCGCCCACTTGTCCTTGTAGATCGAATCCTGGGCCCACTGCAGGGCCTCGACGGATTCAGTGGAATCGCAGTTGATGGTCCACTCGTTGGACCAGCTGCCGCCCCAGCCCCACAGGTTGTTCTGCAGGGTCCAGCCCGCGTAGCCGGCCAGGGCCGGGTAAATGTACGCGTACTGCGCCCCGGAGGCGGCCTTGAGCTTGGGAGCCCACTCGCCGAACTCCTGCCACGTCTTGGGTGCCCGGTCCGGCAGGCCGGCGGCCTTGAAGTGGTCCTTGTTGTAGTAGAAGAGCGGGGTGGAACGGCCGTAGGGGAGCGCCCACTGCTTGTCCGCGTACTTGTAGTCCGCAACGAGTGACTTCTGGAAGTCATCGACCTTGATGTCCAGCTGCTTGATCAGGCTGTCGAGGGGGATGATGTTGCCGTTGGTGTAGTAGCGGAACCACCAGACGTCGGAGAGCACGACGAGGCCCGGCAGCGCCGACTTCGCCGCTTGCGAGGTCTGGAACTTCTGCGCGATTTCCTCGTAGTTGGCCCCGGCGGTGACCAGGTTGACCTTGATCTCCGGGTACTTGGCCTGGAACTTCTCGATAATCGCCTTCTCGACATCCTGGGACTTGCCCGGGTGGTTGGTCCAGAAATCGATCGAGGAAGCCGGCTTCACGCCGCTGAAGTCGATGTCGGCCGCGCCGGACCCGGCGGTGCCGCCTCCGGTGGACGGTCCGCCGCAGGCAGCCAGGGCTGCGGCACCGGCTCCGGCGCCGGCCAGGCCAAGGAAGTGTCGGCGGTCAAGGTTTCTTGCCATGGTGGATCCTCTCAAGGGTGCTGACTTGTTGTGACGGTGGAAATGTTCGGAGACGGGCAGCCGGGCCCTAGCCCGTGACGCTGCCCTGGGTCAGGCCTGCGACGATGTAGCGCTGCAGGGCGGCGAAGACCAGCAGGATCGGCACGATGACCAGCACCGCACCGGCCATCAGAATGCCCCAGCCGGAACCGTTGCCCTCGGAGTTCTGCAGCAGGGTCAGCCCGACCGGCAGGGTCATCGTCTCCGGCCGGTCGGTGATGATCAGCGGCCAGATGTAGTCGTTCCATTCGCTGACCACGGTCACCAGGGCCACTGTGGCGATGGAAGGGCCGGAGACCGGCACGACGACCTGCCAGAGCCGCCGCCAGTGCCCGGCGCCGTCGATCTCGGCAGCCTCCAGGATGGAGCCGGGCAGCGTGAGAAAGTGCTGGCGCAGCAGGAAGGTGCCGAAGGCGGTGCCGAGGCCGGGAAGGATGATGCCCCAGAGGGTGTTCTTCCCGCCTAGGCCTGCGATCAGGATGTAGTTGGGCAGGATGGACACCTGCGGCGGCACCATGAGCGCGACCAGGATGATGATGAAAATGGCGTTCTTGAACGGAAACCGGACGAAGACGAGCGCGTAGGCGGTCAGGATGGCCAGGATGACTTTCACCGTGGAGCCCACCGTGGTGACGATCAGGCTGTTCACGAAGAACTGGGCGAACGGCACCGTCGTCATGGCGACGCGGTAGTTATCCAGGTTCACGCTCTCCGGCAGGATCTTCAGGTCGGTGGTGACAATCTCGCCGGGCTGCTTGAGGGAACTCAGCACCATCCAGAGCAGCGGAAGGACGACGACGAGCGTCGCGAGCAGGAGCGGGACGTAGCCGCCGGCGATCGTCTGCACCAGGTTGGCGCGGGACAGCGGACGCGGCCGCTGCGGCGGCGTGTCCGGCCCGGCGGCGGGTCCGGCGTTGGCGGCGGGATCGGGGTTGACGGGGGAGAGCGTGCTCACGAGTAGTGCACCTTCCGTTCGACGAACCGCACCTGGAGCACGGTGATGACCAGGAGGATGGCGAAGAGGACAACGGAGATCGAGGCGGAGTAGCCGGCCCGGTTGAAGGCGCCGAAGGCCTGGAGGTATGCCTCGTAAATCAGGGTGGACGTGCCGTTGCCCAGCGGGGTCATGATCCGGATCAGGTCGAAGGCCTGGAGGGAACTGAGCATGGTGGTGATCAGCAGGAAGAACGTGGTGGGGGAGAGCAACGGAATTGCCATGCTGACAAAGCGGCGGAACCCGCTGGCGCCGTCGAGCGACGCCGCCTCCATCACATCCTGGGGCAGCGACTGGAGCCCGGCGAGGTAGACGACGGCGCAGTAGCCGAGGTTCTTCCAGATGTAGACGATGATGACCATCACCAGGGACAGCTGCGGGTCGTTGATCCATTGCGGGCTCTCCTGGCCGATGCCGCGCAGCAGCCAGGACAGCACGCCGTAGCCGGGATCGAAGATGAACAGCCAGACCAGCCCGACGCCGACGCCGCTGAGGACGTAGGGGGCGAAGACGGCGGACCGGGCGAAGGTGGTGCCGCGGACCTTGGAGTTCAGCGCCAGGGCCACCAGCAGGCCGAGCACCATGGAGCCGCCGACGGTGACCAGCGTGAAGATGGCCGTGGTGCCGAGCACCTTCGGGGCGTCGGCGCTGGTGAAGAAGTTGATGTAGTTGTCGAAGCCGACGACGGTGGCCGAGGCGGAGCCGAGGGTCCAGTCCAGGGTGGAGTAGTAAATGTTGTTGATCAGCGGCAGGTAGGTGAACACTGCGATCAGTGCCAGGTTCGGCAGCGCCAGCGCGAGGAAAACGATAAAGTCCCGGCGTGTCCTGGCGGACCAGCGTCCCCTGCGCCGGTCCGAGGCGACGGTCCCGGCGGCAGCCGCGGGACGGTCGGTCAGTTGTCTAGTCATAGGGGTCTCTAACGGATCCGGGCCTGCAGCGGGCAGGCGGTTGGGCGGGGGATCAATAACACTTCACCACACAGACGGTGGGCGGAACCCCGCACAAGGCATTGTCAGAGCTTTGTTATGCCAGGCTTCCTTGCCCGTTTACCTGTTGTTGGTTGCAGTATTCCACACCGTTTGCCTGCCGTCGGGGAAGGGGAGCCGCTTTCCCGCTGACAGCTGCCGGCCGGGTCCGCGGTGGCCCACAATGGAGCCATGACTGCTATCACGGACGTGCCGGGAATCCTGGTGGGCCAGGCCTCCAGGATGGGGGAGGGATGGTTGAGCGGGGTGACCGCGGTCCTGCTGCCGCCGGGCACCGTCGGCTCCGTCGATGTGCGCGGCGGCGGCCCCGGCACGCACGAAACGGACGCGCTGGATCCGACCACCCTGACTAACGCCGTCGACGCGGTGGTGCTGACGGGCGGCAGCGCCTTCGGGCTCGCGGCCGCGCAGGGCGCCCAGCGCTGGTGCGAGGAACACGGCCGCGGTTTCGCGGTGCCCGGCGGTGTGGTGCCGATCGTCCCGGCGGCGGCCATTTTCGACGTCGGACGCGGCGGCGACTTCGGCGCCCGCCCGGACGCGGCCATGGGCTACGCGGCCACCGCCGACGCCGCCTCCCGCCCGGCCGGCCACGACGTCGACCGCGGCAACACCGGAGCCGGCACCGGAGCCCTCATCGGCCGGGGCCAATACAAAGGAGGAGTGGGTACGGCATCGCTCACCCTGGACAACATCTCAGCAGAAGGGCCGGTCGTGGTCGGCGCACTAGCCGTAGTCAACGCGATGGGCCTGCCGTTTAGCACATCGCCGCAACGGGTGGAACCCGGCAACGTCACAGAACCGGAGCGGGCGACGCATCCGGAACCCGGAAGCGTGCGTCTAAGCGACGAAGGAGCGAGCACGCGGGGGGTTTCGGATGCGCCGCCGGCCGAACTAGGCGGACCCCCGCTGAACACGACACTCGTCGTCGTTGCAACGAACGCGATCCTGGACAAGGCAGAGTGCAAACGAACGGCGTCCGCAGCCCACGCGGGCCTGGCCCGGGCGCTGAACCCGAGCCACACACTCGCCGACGGGGACACCGTCTTTTGCCTCGCCACGGGCGGCGTCGCGCTGGACCGCGGCACCGACGCTGTGCGGCAATTGAGCCTGATTACCCTGCAAAGCGCGGCCGCCGATGCCGTGCGGCTGGCCGTCCTCGACGGGATAGCGGCCGCGTCGGATGTGGAGACGCCGGCGGGGCGTTTCCGTGCATACCGGGACGAGGTGCGCTAGCATGGCTGGATTTAACATTCGGCCCGCAATGCCGTAGTGTTGACTGTTGGTTGTCTGCCCTGTTGTGCCCTTTTGTGGCCTGGTGGCTGCAGCCAAGCAATCAAAAAGCGTCCGCAGTGGCCACCGGTGCGAGCCGGAGGAGGCTGTGGCAACAACAGTTAGCGGAGGGTATGGCCAAGAAGGACGGGGTCATTGAGATCGAGGGCGTTGTGACCGAGGCGCTGCCTAACGCGATGTTTCGCGTTGAGCTCACCAACAAGCACATCGTTCTGGCACACATCTCTGGAAAGATGCGCCAGCACTACATCAGGATTCTCCCTGAGGACCGCGTAGTGGTGGAGCTGAGCCCTTACGACCTGACGCGTGGTCGTATCGTCTACCGCTACAAGTAAACACTGGGCGGCCGCGGCAACAGCCGGTGGCCGGTCCAGCTGACCAACTGCAACACGCAAAGGAACGCCATGAAGGTCAAGCCGAGCGTCAAGCAGATCTGCGAAAAGTGCAAAGTGATCCGCCGTAATGGCCGGGTCATGGTGATCTGCGAGAACCCGCGCCACAAGCAGCGCCAGGGCTAATTTCCTTCACCGGAAAACCCTGGGTTGCTAACCCACGCAAGTAAATAAAGGCAGCACAAGCTGATCTGGGACGCTAAGCATCAACGAGTCCGGACAGCTAACCCCCGGTCGGAGGCTGGGGCCGTACGGATTGTGCGGGTGTACTGCCTACGACCTCCGGTTTATTCAAGGAGCACTGCCACTATGGCTCGTCTCGCTGGCGTAGACATTCCCCGCGAAAAGCGGCTGGAAATTGCGCTTACTTACATCTACGGCGTGGGCAAGACCCGTGCACACGAAACCCTGGCTGCCACCGGCATCAGCGCTGACGTTCGGGTCAAGGACCTGACGGACGCCGAACTGGTCCAGCTGCGTGACTACATTGAAGGCAACTACAAGGTTGAGGGTGACCTTCGCCGCGAGGTAGCCGCCGACATCCGCCGCAAGGTCGAGATCGGCAGCTACGAAGGCCTGCGCCACCGCAAGGGCCTGCCCGTACGCGGCCAGCGTACGAAGACCAACGCCCGTACCCGTAAGGGTCCGAAGCGGACCGTCGCCGGCAAGAAGAAGGCCGGACGCTAAATCCCAATCGCCACCTAGAACCGCCAGGCGGTTCCTGGAATCCGGCAATTGAGGGCTCAAGCGTTCGCTTCCCCAAATAACTTTCTGTAGGAGAAATAATGCCCCCGAAGACTCGTGGTGCGGTCCGCAAGCCGCGTAAGAAGGACAAGAAGAATATCGCGCTGGGTCAGGCGCACATCAAGAGCACGTTCAACAACACCATCGTGTCCATCACGGACCCGACCGGTGCTGTCATCTCCTGGGCTTCGTCCGGTGAGGTTGGCTTCAAGGGTTCCCGCAAGTCCACCCCGTTCGCCGCCCAGATGGCCGCCGAAGCCGCTGCGAAGCGTGCACAGGAGCACGGCATGCGCAAGGTTGACGTGTTCGTCAAGGGACCGGGATCCGGACGCGAGACCGCAATCCGTTCGCTGCAGGCCGCTGGCCTCGAGGTGGGTTCCATCCAGGACGTCACCCCCAGCGCGCACAACGGCTGCCGCCCGCCGAAGCGCCGCCGCGTCTAATTTCTTGACCGGAGCTTGCCCGGATCCTCACGGGTCCGGGCAGGCCCCCGCCGCGTTAAGCCATTAGACCGATCTTTCCACCACCTGTGTTGCGTCATATAGCGGATGCTCGCCGAAAGGAAACCTAAGTGCTCATTGCACAGCGCCCCACCCTCTCCGAAGAGGTCGTCTCCGATAACCGCTCCCGTTTCATCATTGAACCGCTGGAGCCGGGCTTCGGTTACACCCTCGGAAACTCCCTCCGCCGTACCCTGCTCTCCTCCATCCCCGGTGCCTCTGTCACGAGCATCCGGATCGATGGCGTGCTGCACGAGTTCACCACGGTTCCGGGTGTCAAGGAAGATGTCACCGAGATCATCCTGAACATCAAGAACCTGTCGGTCTCCTCCGAGCACGACGAGCCGGTTGTTGCTTACCTGCGCAAGCAGGGCCCGGGAGTCGTCACCGCCGCGGACATCGCTCCGCCGGCCGGCGTCGAATTCCACAACCCGGATCTGCACATTGCCACGCTGAACTCGAAGGGCAAGTTCGAACTCGAGCTGACCATCGAGCGCGGCCGTGGCTATGTTTCGGCAGCTCAGAACAAGTCCGGCGACTCCGAGATCGGCCGCATCCCGGTCGACTCGATCTACTCGCCGGTCCTGAAGGTTACTTTCCGCGTGGAAGCTACCCGTGTTGAGCAGCGCACCGACTTCGACAAGCTCATTGTCGACGTCGAGACCAAGCAGGCCATCGCCCCGCGCGATGCGGTTGCTTCGGCAGGCACCACCCTGGTGGAACTGTTCGGTCTGGCCCGCGAGCTGAACACCGCAGCTGAAGGTATCGAGATCGGCCCGTCGCCGACGGACGCTGCCCTGGCAGCAGACATGGCGCTTCCGATCGAGGATCTGGACCTCACCGTCCGTTCCTACAACTGCCTCAAGCGTGAGGGCATCCACACCGTGGGTGAACTCGTTGCCCGCTCCGAGGCTGACCTGATGGACATCCGCAACTTCGGTGCGAAGTCCATCGATGAGGTCAAGGCGAAGCTCGTCGAACTGGGTCTGTCCCTCAAGGACTCCCCTCCCGGTTTCGATCTCGCAGCCCGCGCCGCAGCCATCGAAGAGGACGACGCCGCGTTCAGCGACGACGAGCTCTAAAACAGATCTTGGCCAGCAGGCTGGACGCACCGCAGCGTGCACAGCCCGCCGGCTTCCATATGAGGAGAAATAGTTATGCCTACCCCCACTAAGGGTCCGCGCCTCGGTGGCGGCCCGGCTCACGAGCGTCTCATGCTCGCGAACCTGGCAGCCGCACTGTTCGAGCACAAGCGGATCACCACCACGGTGACCAAGGCCAAGCGACTGAAGCCCTACGCAGAGCGTCTGGTGACCTTCGCCAAGCGTGGCGACCTGGCTTCCCGCCGCCGCGTGCTCGGCCTGATCAGCAACAAGGGCGTCGTCCACGAGCTGTTCACCGACATCGCCCAGGCAGTCGAGAACCGCGACGGCGGCTACACCCGCATCACCAAGATCGGCAACCGCAAGGGCGACAACGCCCCCATGGCCGTCATCGAACTGGTGCTGGAGCCGGTTTCCGCCAAGCAGGCCGTCGTAGCCGAGGCTACCTCCGCCGCGCAGCGCGATGCTGAGAAGAAGGACGCCGAGAAGGCTGAAGCAGCTCCGGTCGCCGAGACCGAAGCCGCCGAGACCGAAGAGGCTCCCGAGGCTGAGGCTGCTGAGACCGAAGCCGCTGCGACCGAAGAGGCTCCGGCCGCCGAGGAAGCTGCCGAGGAGTCCGAGAAGGACGCCAAGTAGTTCCCACCGCGTTCTTATAGACTTAGGTCTATGAACGAGCTCAAACCCGCTGCCCCCGATTTGGGGGGCGGCGGGTTTTTGCGTATCCGTTTGGACTTGTCCTACGACGGTGGTCCGTTCAGCGGCTGGGCACTGCAGCCCGGTCTCCGCACCGTGCAGGGAGCCCTGGAGGAAGCCCTCGCGCTGCTGATCCGCCGGCCGGTCCGGGTGACGGTTGCGGGCCGCACCGACGCCGGCGTCCACGCCCGCGGCCAGGTGGTCCATCTGGACCTGAGCGAGGCGGAGTGGCTGGGGCTGGGCCGCAGCTCTTCCCTTGACCCGGCGTCGTCGCTGCTTCGCCGGCTCCGCGGAGCCCTGGGCCGCGTCCTCGGGGACCTGGGCGGCGCGGTCGAGGTCCACCGGGCAGCGCTGGCGCCGGAGGGATTCGATGCGCGTTTCTCGGCGCTGTGGCGCCGCTACAGCTACCGGATCGCGGACGGTCCGGCGCTCTGGGACCCGCTCGGCCGGCACCTGACCCTCTGGCACAAGGAGCGCCTGGATACGGCGCTCCTGAACGAGGGCGCGTCCCGCCTCCTGGGGTTGCAGGATTTCCGGAGTTACTGCAAACCGCGCGAGGGATCCACCACCATCCGGGAACTGCAGCGGTTCGACTTCACCCGCGGCGCCGACGGCGTCATCGTCGCCACGGTCCAGGCGGACGCGTTCTGCCACAACATGGTCCGCTCGCTTGTCGGTTCGGCGCTCTACGTCGGGGCCGGGGCCGAGCCTCCCGCATGGCTCTATGAGCGGCTGGTCGCCCGGCAGCGGGACGCCAGGTCCGTGCTCGCCGCACCGCACCCGCTGGTCCTTGAAGAGGTGGCCTACCCGTCTGCGGAAGGCCTGCTGGCGCGCGCCGAACTCACCCGGGCGCGGAGGGCATAGCCCGTCCGCCGGCCGCTGTGCCCTAGAACGAGGGCGGCGTACCGTCCGCCGGCAGCTCGACCGTGAAGGTGCTGCCGCGGCCCGGCAACGTGCTGCAGGTGATCGAGCCGCCGTGGCCTTCCACGATCGCCTTGGTGATGGAGAGGCCCAGGCCGGCGCCGGGGATGGCGCCGTCGCGGACCGCCGGGCTGCGGTAGAACCTGGTGAACACCTTCTCCGCGTCCGCGGCGGTCATCCCGATGCCGGAGTCCTCGACCCGCAACAGCAGCCGCCCGTCGCATGCCCGCGCCGAGACGGTCACCGCGCCGCCGTCGGGGGAGTACTTGATGGCGTTGGAGACGAGGTTGTCCAGGGCCTGGCTGATCCGCAGCGGGTCAACGTTCGCCCACAGCGGCGCCGGCACGTCCATCGCCAGGGAGACCCCGGCGCAATGGGCGTGGGCCTGCGCGGAGCCGAGGCTGGCTTCGACCAGGCCTGCGAGGTCCGTGCGGCGCGGCTGGACGTGAACGGCGGAGTTGGCCGACATCAGCAGGTCCGAGACGAGCGCCAGCAGGCGCTCGGCGTTCCGCTGCGCCACCTCGAGCCTGCGCAGCACAGCCTGCGGCAGTTCCTCGCCCAGGACCAGGTCGAGGTTGCCGATGATGGAGGTCAGCGGGGTCCGGAACTCGTGAGAGACGGTGGCGACGACGTCTTCCTTGGCGGCGAGGGCGTTGACCAGGCCGGTCACCTCGTTGTAGACGACGACGGCGCCATGGAAGCCGCCGTCGTCGTTGCGCAGCGGCTGCGCGGCGGTGGATACGACGCGGCTCCCGGGCGGCGTCCCGAAACAGACCAGATGGTCGGCGAAGGACCCGCCCTCGAGGGCGCGGCGGAGTGGACGCCGGCCGGGCGGCAGCGGCGTTGACCGGTCAAGGCCGGTCAGCAGCAGGTTCGCTTCCCCCTCCTGGTCCCCGGCGGCGCCGTCCGTTGCGGAGCCAGCGGGTGCGGCGGATGCCTCGAGCCGGGACTGCCAGCTGTTGGTGAGCAGGCGCCGGCCGTCGGCGCCGATGGCGACGATACCGACGTCGACTGTGTCGAGGATGGTGTTCAGCAGCCGTTCGCGCTCCCGGCTCTGCGCGAGCAGAGCCTGTAGCTGGGCTTCCTTGGCCGCGATTTTGGCTTGCTGGCGCCGGAGTTGCGCGCGGCCGGCCTGGATGGCAAGGGAGACTGCCGCCGTCATCAGGGCAAGGAGGAGGATGGTGGGGATCCGCTTCCCGGCTTCCCCGGCGGGGGCGGACAGGATCCAGGGCAGTCCAGCCAGCACGGGCCCAAGGAGTCCGGTCGCGACCACCACCGCGGGGGAGAGCCGGGAGGCTGCGATCCAGACGATGGGAAGCACGGTAAGCACCCCGAGGCCCGGGAGCTCCCCTGCTGCCGCGGCCCGGCTGAATCCGATCGCGGCCAGGTCCAGGAAAGGGATCACCAACGGGGCCGAGCGGCCGAAGCGCTGCCACGGGACGAGGGCGGAGGAGAGCAGGAGCGCGGCATGAAGGGCGAGGGCGGCCTGGCCCCAGGCGGTGCCCACATGCAGGGCCCAGGCTGGCGGTGCCGCCGCCAGGCCGGCGGCGAACAACAGTGTCAGCGGCGCCTGGCAGGCCAGCACACGGAAACGCAGGGGCAGGTCGGCGAACCGGCGGCCCATGCCCGCGCCGCGATTCAACCGCCATTCATCCACTGCGCCAGCCCCTTCCTCGCAACTGGAGTTTACATCCCTGTCACGTCAAGTTGACACAAAACATACTAGTGTTGGCGGTGTTACTGCGCCGTACCCCGGAATGGTGTCTTGGCGCGGGTATGGTGACAGAACGTGTGCAGCAGCGGATGTGAGGGTGGGCATGACTGACCTAGGGGTGGCCGTCGTCGTTGAGGACGATGCGGATGTACGCAACCTGGTGGAGGGCGTGCTGCGGCAGGCCGGTTTCGAGGTCCATTCCGCCGCCGAGGGCCGGGAGGGCGTCGACGTCGTCCGGCAACGGGACGCCAGCGTGGTCACGCTGGACGTTGGCCTGCCCGACATCGATGGGTTCGAAGTGCTGAGGCGGATCCGGCAGTTCAGCGACGCGTATATCGTCATGTTGACTGCGCGCACCGACGAGCTCGACACCCTGACCGCGCTGCACACCGGGGCGGATGACTTCCTCACCAAACCGTTCCGGCCGCGCGAACTCAGGGCCCGGGTAGCAGCGATGATGCGCCGTCCCCGGCGGGAGGGCCACGTCGCCCCGGGCAGTGCTGCACAGCGGCCACAGGCCGACGCCGCCCCGGACAACGTGCTGCGTCACAACGGACTTGCGCTGAACCCGGACATGCGCTCCGTAGCAGTGGACGGCGAAGCGCTCGCCCTGACCCGCAGCGAGTTCGACCTCCTGCACGCGCTGCTCAAGGGCGCCGGAGCTGTCCGGTCCAAGACGGAACTGGTACGCGTGGTTCGCGGGGAGTACTACCGCGCCGATGCCTACATCAGCGAATCTGATGAACGCGCCGTCGAGGTGCACATCGGCAACCTGCGGAGGAAGCTGCAGGAGGATCCGCTGCAGCCGCGCTGGTTGCAGACCGTGCGCGGCGTGGGCTACCGGCTGGCCCCGGAGCGGTCCTAGCCGTCCCAGAGGACGTAGCTGAACTGCAGCTCCGCCACGGTTTCGCGGCCGCGGGCAGCGACCTCAGGCAGCCGGGAGGCGGCGTGCTCCAAGTCGCCGCGGCGGATCGCTTCCTCCAGCTCGCCGGCGAGGCCGGCCAGCCGCAGGCCGCCGACCATCGACGAGGAAGTTTTCAGGCTTAGCACGGCGTCGAGGGCGGCGCCCTGCTCGCGGCGGTCCAGGGCGCCGGCGAGGGAACCGTAGCGCTGCTCCCACATCTGCGAAAAGTCCCGCGCGAAACCCTTGGCCAGTGCGGCGCTGTTGACCTGCTCGCCCAGCTCCTGGAGGGCAGCCGGGTCCACCAGCGGCGCCGGTTCTGCCGCCGCCGACGAGCCTGCGCCTGAGGGGGACACGGTGGCGGGTACGGGGCCGGCGTTCCCCTCATCGGGGCAGGCAGCTAAAAGAGACATGCCACTACGGTACTCGCTCTTCGAACCGGTGCCGGAGGCGGCGGGGGATCCTGCGGAAACCCTGCGGCTATCCTTCCGCCGGAAATCTCCCGGTCCGGTGACGGCCGTTTTGCGCCTGTCTTGGCGTTCGCTGGGGCCGTCATTACTGGCCGCTGAAGGTCTCGATGGCATTGATCACCGCGGGTCCCAGGATCGCGATGAAGAGCACCGGGAAGATGAAGAAGAGCAGCGGAAACAGGATGGTGACGGGCAGCTTCATGGCCTTCTCCTCGGCCCGCTGCCGGCGCTTGACGCGCATCACCTTGGCCTGGATCCGCAGCACCCTGCTGATCGCAATGCCGTAGGTGTCGGCCTGCACGACGGCCTGGACGAAGCTGCGCAGCTCCGGGATGCTGGTCCGTTCGGCCAGGGCCTGGTAGGACTCGCGGCGGCTCCTGCCCACCTGCATGTCCTGCAGGGTGCGGACCAGTTCCTCGGCCAGCGGCCCCTTGCCGTTCTCGCCGGCCCGTGCCATGGCACCTTCAAAACCCAGGCCCGCTTCAACCGAAATCAGCATCTGGTCCAGGGTGTTGGCCAGTTCCAGCTGCATGTGTTTCTGGCGTTCCTGGCCCTTGCTGTACAGCAGTAGGTCAGGGATGAAGTAGCCCAGCAGCATCACAAAAAGGCCCACGAGCTTCAATACCGGAGCCGGGGTGCTGGCCAGCCACAGGCCAAGGAGCGCGCCGGCGAGTCCCAGCAACGGCTTGGCGGCCAGCACACGGCCGAGGGGGAGCGAGGCCGGGCGGCCGGCCAGGGACAGCAGCCGGTCGAGTTTCCGGGCGTAGGCCGGAGGCGTCAGGGCGTGGCCGACTCGGTCCAGCAGGGCCGATTGCTTGGGCGCGGCTGCTTCGACAGTACCGTTGCCCTGCAGCGGCATCTGCCGGATGGCGCGCTGGGATTTCCGGTCCACGGAAAGCAGCGACCAGGTCAGGTACGCCGTCGGCACACAGACCAGGAGCAACGCGGCAAGGATCAGGGGACTCATGGCGCCTCAGAATTTCAAGTCGATGATCTTGCGCATCCACAGGCCGCCGATCGTCATCAGGATCACGGAGGCCGCGATCATGCCCCAGCCCAGTGGATTGGTGAACATGACGTTCATGTAGCCGGGGTTGACCAGCATCAGCATGAGCACGATACCCACCGGCATGGCCATCAGGATGTACGCGGAGAACTTCCCTTCGGCGGCGAGAGACCTGATGTGGCCTTTGATCTCGCTGCGCTCGCGGATGGTCTCGTTCACCTGGTCCAGCACCTCGGCAAGGTTGCCACCCACTTCGCGGTTGATCTGGATGGCTTGGGCAACCCAGACGAAGTCCTCGTTGCGCATCCGTTCGGCGGTGTCGTTGAGCGAGGCGAGCAGATCCCGACCCAGCGAGGTTTCGGTGATGACGCGGCGCATCTCTTCGGCCGTGGGGCTCTGCGATTCGCTGCCGGCGGCGTCGATGGCCCGCAGGATGCTGTGTCCGGCGCGCAGTCCACCGGAGAGCAGCTGCAGGGTGTCGCTTAGTTGCTCGTCGAACCTGGCCCGGCGCTTGCCGGCCAGGACCGTGAGGAGCAGGTGGCCGGCCACCGGCGCCAGCAGCACCAGCGCGATGGCAACCAGCGGGCCGCCGACGACGAAGCCGGCGAGGGCGCCGACGAACGCGCCGACCAGCAGCAGCACGTAAAAGTCGCCCTGTCCGAGCCGCAGACCGGCCTGTTCCAGCGCGTCCCGGTTGAAGAGCCGGATCTTGCGCCGGGCGAAGAAGGTATCCGCCAGCTGGACCGCCGAGCCGGCGACGCGGCTGAGCGAGGAATCCGGTGAAACCTCGACGGGCCGCCGTCGGTCCAGGGGGACGCGAGCGGCTCCCGGTGCGAGGACGGCCACGGCGAACAGCAGCAGCGCAGCGGCCAGGAAGGCGGCGCCTACAGTGAGGTTCATGGCCGGTCAACCCTGCCGGCCGGGGCGGGCGCGGCGAAGACGTTCGGGGACACATAGATGCCCATGTCCTCGAAGCGGTCGATGAACCGCGGCCGGATCCCCGTCGCTACAGGCCTGCCCAGGAAGCGGCCATGGGCGTCGACGCCGGCGGAATAGTCGAACACGAAGGCGTCCTGGAGGGTGACGATGTCGCCTTCCATGCCCTGCACCTCGGTCACGTGGGTGATGCGCCGGGTCCCGTCCCGCAGCCGGGAGATCTGGACGATCAGGTTCACGGCGGACGCGATCTGTTCACGGATGGCCCGCAGGGGCAGGTCCATCCCGGCCATGAGCACCAGCGTTTCGAGGCGCGCGACGGCGTCGCGCGGCGAGTTCGAGTGCACGGTGGACAGCGAACCGTCGTGGCCGGTGTTCATGGCCTGGAGCATGTCCAGCGACTCCCCGCCGCGGACCTCGCCCACGACGATCCGGTCCGGGCGCATGCGCAGCGAGTTCCGCAGCAGGTCCCGGATCGTGACCTCGCCCTTGCCTTCCGTGTTCGGAGGCCGGCTTTCGAGCCGCACCACGTGCTCCTGCTGGATCTGCAGCTCCACGGCGTCTTCGATGGTGACGATGCGTTCATCGTGCGGCAGGAAGGACGACAGCACGTTCAGCAGCGTGGTCTTGCCGGTGCCGGTGCCGCCGGAGACGATGATGTTCAGCTTGGCCCGGACGCAAGCGTTGAGCAGCTCGGCCATCTCCGGGGTCAGCGTGCCGAAGTCGATCAGGTTGCGCACGGTCAGGGGGACCTTGCTGAACTTGCGGATGGTCAGCGAGGAACCGCCGACGGCGAGCGGCGGGATGACCGCGTTGACGCGCGAGCCGTCCTCGAGCCGGGCGTCGACCAGCGGCGAGGACTCATCGATCCGGCGACCCACCTTGGACACGATCCGCTCGATCACCTTGCGCAGATGGTCCTCGGAGCTGAACCGCGAGTCGGTCAGGGTGAGCTGGCCCTTTCGTTCGACGTAGATCTGGTCCATCCGGTTGACCATGATCTCGGTGACCGCCGGATCGTCCAGCAGCCGCTGGAGCGGGCCGTAACCGAGCACGTCGTCGGCGACGTCGCGGACCAGCCGGGTGCGCTCCTCGGTGGAGAGCGGAACCTGCTCGGCATCGATGATGCGGATTAGCTCATCGCGTGCCGTGGCGCGCAGCTCGTCTTCCTTGACCGCGGAGTCGTTGAACCGGGTGCCCATCCGTTCAAACAGGGCGGTGGCGGCGCGTTCCTTCAACGCCGCGAAGGCGTCGACCGGATGCTGGGCTTTGGTGCGGGAAACATCGTGGTGCTCGGCGAAACCCGGGACCGCCGTCGCCGGCCGCGCTGCCGGCTCCCGCAGCGGGGACTGGCCGTCGGAGGAGACGGCCGCTGCCGCTGGGGTCGCGGGTGACGGAGGTGACGGCTGCGTCGGCGCGCCGGTCTCCGCGGCGGAAAGGCGCTCGGAGAGCTTCACCTAGACCACCACCCGTCGGTGCAGTTTCTTTTGGGCACTGGCCCGCCAAGCCGGGTCAAAGCGCGTCACGAGCTGCCGCAGGCCCTTCACCGCGGGGTCGCGGCGGCCATCCTGCAGGACCGGGATGCCCCGGTTCGTGGAGTACGCCACGGCCTTGGACCGCGGAATGCTTACGTCCACCGGCGCGCCGATCGTTGCCTCGACGTCCTGGACGCTGAGCCCGGACTTGGAGTCGGCCATGTTCAGGACCACGTGGCGGGTCTCGGGGAGCAGGTCCAGCCGGCGCAGGATCTCCAGCCCGGAGCGCAGTCCCCGGATGCTGGGCACGTCCATGGCGCTGACCCAGACGACGTCGGTGCACTGCTCCATCGCGGCCAGGCCCACTTCGGGCAGGCCCGGGGCGGTGTCGACGACGACGTACTGGAACTGCTCGGCGAGCTGTTCCAGCAGCCGGCTGACCTGCTGGGGGGTGATGTCGTCGGCCTCGACCGGGGTCCGGGGCGCGCAGAGGGCGTAGATGCTGCTCGGGTGCACGGTAAGGAAGGCCTTGAGTACCAGCGAGTCCTGGCTGGCCGAGGCCGAGACGGCGTCGGTGACGGTGTGCTCCGGGTTCAGGTACAGCCCGGATGCGACGTCGCCGAACTGCAGGTCCAGGTCCACGATCACGACACCCATCGGGGCGACCTGGCCGAGGCCGATGGCGATGTTGGTGGCGATGGTGGTTTTACCGACCCCGCCCTTGGGCGAGAACACGCCGATGACCAGGCCTTTAGGGCTCTTGTCCGGCTGCTGGACGGCTGTGGCGCGGGTCCGGCTGGCGTAGGACTGGCACGCCCGTTCCAGCAGCACCCTGATCTGGGCCGGGTCCGAGCCGGGGCTGAGGATGTCCCGGATGCCGGCGCGCATCGCCAGCAGCACAAAGTCCGGGTCGGGTTCGCCCACCAGGATCACGCTGAGCTCGGGCAGTTGGACGTCGAAGACCGTGGCGAGCCGCAGGGCGTCCTCCACCGGGATGTCCGGGCCCAGGATCAGGACCTCGGGCCGCTCCTGGTTGAGGTTGGCGAAGAGCTCGCCCGGGTTGGCCGGGTTGATGTAGGCGAAGGTCTGGACGCCGCCCGGCAGGCCGCCCGCGACCGCCTGCCGCAGGCGCGCGTCGAAGTCGGTGTTGGGGGTGATGAGGACAAAGCGGCTCACTTGTAGACCTCCGGTCGGGTCATGATTCCCGGACGCGTGCCTTCTACTGCGCTGAGCGGCTCCTTGCTCAACCAGAGGCTTGCTATGTCCGAAAAGTTCGAAGCGTAGACGATCTTTGTTGCGTCCACTTCGTTGACCGCGACGGTCAGAAGTAGCGCGCCGGTGGGGAGGGATGTGTCTTCGACGGGGGCACCGCTAGAGGTTGGCTCAGGACTGGGTGTCGCCACCGGCGCCCGCTGCACCGCGGTCACCAATACCTTGTGGACGGAAAGTTGAGTTGTCTCTTTCTTACCTTCCATGCCGCCCTCCTTGAGGTTGATGAAGATGCCGACGTGGTCGCCCGCGGCGATGCGGCCGCCGACCACCCGCTGCGGTTCAAGCTGGAAGGACACCTCCTGCAACCCCTTGGGGATCTCCACCGATCCACTGGTCTTCAGCTCCTCGGGCTTAACCAGCCGCTCTGCCACGAGTTGCTCGCCGGGAACCAAATCGACGGCGGTGACCTTGCCGGTCTCCTTGTCCAGGCTCTTCAGCGCGGTCTTGGATACGGCCTTGCCGGGGAGTTCCTGGCTGATGACAAAAGCCTTCAGCGTTTCCACCGGGGTGCCGGCGGGGACGGCCTTTTGCACCACCATGACGCTCACCGGCTCCAGATTTTGAACGGCACGGGTGTCGGCGCCCTGGGCGTAGCTGACAACGAGGATGGCACCGACGATGGCCAGTACGACGGCGGCCAGCCCTGCCAATAAGCGTGACTTCAAAAACTGCTCCTGAACCTGGTGGGATGCGGTTGGTCTGGTCGAGTGGGGACGGGTTTGCGGGTTATTGGGTGAGCCGAACGATCGTGGCGCCGTTGGCGTCGACCGGGCCGAGGGTGAATCCGTCGGCCAGTGAGACGTACTTGATGAAACTGCCGATGATGCCGCGGCAATTGCCGTCGCAGGCCACTGAGGACGGCACAGCCGGAGCGGTGTTTCGGAAGGTGTCCGGCAGTGTGCTGTTGCCGCTGAACTTCCAGCCCGCGACTTTGTAGGCGGCAAACGACTTGAGGCTGTAAATGGCGCCGTTGCCCGTGCCGGTGACGCGGTTGAAGACGGGGAGGAGGACTACGACCTCTTTGCCAGAGGTGAGGTCGATGGCCCAGCGGTTCAGCGTGGCCGCGCAGATGGCGGGGGAGCTATTGCCGGGGTCGCTGCCTCCCTCGCTGACCGCAAGGTCGATCAGTCCGCCGCACACCCCGGGGTCACTGACGAGCCAGCCGAAACCGCCCTCGACCGCCGCGCCGGAGGGGCCGTAATTGCAGTCCGGGTTGGCGTTGCTGCCGTGGTTCTGGAGCAGCTGCAACGTGCCATCGACGTGGCCCTGGACCTGGCAGATCGAGAACGTGACGGGAAACGCCGTCGGACCCTTGACCGGGCTGCCCCACGTGACTGTGGAGGTGGCCGAGACTTCGGCGGAGGTGACGCCAAGCGCCCGTGCGAAGACCAGTGACACTTGGTTCGGGGTCTTGCCTGGTTCCTGGGCTCCTGCGGCAACTGTGACGGTGCGGTTGGCTTTGTCCAATAGCACCGACTTGACGTTGCTCGCGCCGTCGCCCGCATTGCCGTTGGCGAGCCCTTGCGCGAGGGTGGAGGTGGCCGAGCAGTCGGCGTCGTTGATGTCCTTGGCGCACTTTTGTGCGATGGCCAGGGCGGCCGCGTCCGAGCCATTGCGCAGTTGGGTGCGCTCCGCGTAGAGCATGCCGACGTCGACGGCGAGGGCGGCGAACCCGAGCAGTGCAACCATGAGGATGGCAACGACGACGGCGATGCCGCCGCGCTCGCGGTCGCCGTCAGCAACTCGACTGCCTAGCCGCCGCACAGCATGACTCCTTTGCCTTCCATCGGGAACGGCCCGGCGATGCCGGTCATGGTGGAGAGCGTGTAGGTGATCTTGACGGTCACTTGGGCGCCGGAGGTGCACGTTGCCGGCGTGACGGTAATGTTCGTGTCGGAGAGGGCCGGCTGCATGCCGGCTGTCGCGTTCTTCACCGCTGTTTTGGCTGCGGTGGGACTGTTGTTGATGGCCATCACCCGGACGCCCTCGCGGGCGGCGCTGGAGAGCGAGATCTGTACGTTGTAGGCGCGGCCAAACTCCATGATTCCCAGCAGAACCATGATCAAGACCGGGGCCAGAAGGGCGAACTCCACGGCGACGGCGCCCCGTTCGTTTGTCTTGGACATGGGGACCGCCTTTCTGGGAGCGCTGTGGAATGGCGCGGGAACCAGTGAGGGTTGGGAAAGGCCGGAGCCTTCCCCAACCCTCACTTGGTGGATCGCGGGAGTACTACTTGGAGCAGGTACCCGCGGTCGTGGTTCCGTCTGCCGCGGTGGTCGAGGCGGACATGGTGCCACCCTTGACGCTGCACGCGACGTTATCGAAAGTGGTCTTCAGGTTTCCGCCGAGCATGGTGACCGCGACGATGATGACGACGGCGATGAGGGAGACCATGATGCCGTATTCGACGGCGGTCGCGCCGCGCTGGTCGCGGCGAAGGCGGTTTGCGATGGTGGAGAAGAAGGAACGCATTGGTGACTCCTGAGCGAGTTGGGCGGCTGGCCCTGCACCAGCACTGCAAGGAACTTAGCAACCGCCGACACGCCGGGAATCCGACTTTCGAACAACCTGTGCCAAGACTTCCCAAACTGCACATTTCCTGTACATTCCCTGCGCGGATCCTGCGCTCGACCCGCTCCGCCGCAGAACGGCCGCGGATCCCACGCCCAAAGTCCGGACACAAGAGGACCCCCTTGGCTCTGGGTACCAAGGGGGTCCGGTCTAGGGCGGTCCGAGGTCGGGCCGCGTGTTACTTATTGGCGAAAACCTCCATGATGCTCATGACCGTTGGGCCCAGCACCACAATGAACAGGGTCGGCAGGATGGTGAAGATCAGCGGAAAAAGCATCTTGACCGGCATCTTCATGGCGTGTTCTTCGGCCCGCTGGCGGCGCTTCACGCGCATATCCTTCGCCTGCGCGTTCAACACGTTCGCGATGGCGATTCCGTAGGCATCGGCCTGGACCACGGCCCGGACGAAGGACCGCAGATCCGGCACGTCCACGCGCTGGGCCATCGCCAGATACGCTTCCTTGCGGGAACGGCCCACCTGGATGTCCTGCAGCGTGCGGATCAATTCTTCGGCCAGCGGGCCCTTGCCGTTTTGACCGGCCCGGGCCATGGCGGTTTCGAAGCCCAATCCCGCTTGGACCGAGATGAGCATCTGGTCCAGCGCGTCCGGCAGCTCAAGCTTGATCCGCTGGCGGCGCTTTTGGGCGTGGTTCCGCAGGAGAATGTCCGGGACAAAGTAGGCAAGAACGGTCACGGCCACCATGAGGAAAACATTGCCGGTTGTGGGCTTTCCTGCCACAAGGAAGATCCCAAGTATCGCCCCGGCGAGGGCCAGCAGGGGCTTGACCATGATGACGCGGCCCAGTGGCCACTCCTTGGGCCGGCCCGCACCGGCGAGCTGCTTGTCCAGCCACGCGGTGTACCCCTTGGGCGTCATCTTCCGGGTCAGGGCCGCGAAGTGGCCCGACGCGGACAGCACCGAACCGGCGTCCTGTGGGCCGCGCCCGAGGTTTGCCTGAACGTTGCGCAATCCGGCACGATCCCCGGTGAAGGCGAGCCAGGTCATGATCGACAGCGGAGCGACAACCGCCAGGATTGCTGCGTAAGCAATGGTTTGCACGGAGTCTCCTTCCTCAGAACTTCGGCTTGACGAGTCGGCTGAGCCAGAAGCCACCGGCTGCCAGCAGGAGCAGGGCTGCTGTGATCATCAGGTAGCCCGGCAGGGTCGTCAGGAAAACTTTCGAGTACAGCGGGTTGAATAGTGTCAGCAGCGTGAACATCAGGACGGGCAGCGCCATGAGGACCATGGCGGACATCCGTCCCTCAGCGCTCAATGCCCTGACCTGGCCCCGGATCTGGTTGCGGTCCCGAATGGTCTCGCCTACATGGTCCAGGACCTGGGCAAGGTCACCGCCCACTTCACGGTGTATTTCTATGGCCCGGGTAATGGAGGCGAAGTCCTCATTGTTGGTTCGGAGGGCGACGTCGGCGAGGGATTCGCCAAGGTCGCGGCCAATCCGGGTCTCATTGACCACCCGGTTGAGTTCCTCCTTCATTGGCGCCTCCGACTCTTCGGCCGCGGCATCCACCGACCGCAGGAGGCTGTGCCCGGCCCGCAAACCGCCCGCGAGCATCTGCAGCGAGTCCGGAACCTGTTCGTCGAACTTCTTGCGTCGACGGGAGACCATCAGGTTGAGGAACAAGATGAGGCCTACAGGCGTCACCACGAGCAGCAACACCGCCAGCCCTCCGCCTGCCAGAAGATAGCCAATGACCGTCGCCGCCAAGGTGAC
Source organism: Arthrobacter sp. Hor0625 (assembly GCF_052567525.1). Classification (NCBI taxonomy): domain Bacteria; kingdom Bacillati; phylum Actinomycetota; class Actinomycetes; order Micrococcales; family Micrococcaceae; genus Arthrobacter; species Arthrobacter sp. Hor0625. The sequence goes on from NZ_CP199586.1 coordinate 2,134,256, forward strand.
CGCCCCAGCCATCAGCAGGTAGTCGCCCGGCTGCTTCTTCAGGCCGGCTCTGTCGAGCTTCTCCCGGCTGAGGAGTCCAGGTCCCCGGTTCCGCAGACCTTGGTTCAGAGTGCTCACGGCCTGGTCCGTAAGCCGGGTGAGGTTGGAAGGCCGGGCGGCGGCCGATTCTGGCCGGCGCCGGGACAAAGGAACCGCCCGTGATTTGAATACGACGCCGACCAAGATTGCCAGGGCGGCGTAGGCCAGGACGAGGCCGGCAACGAACACAAGAGGGGACTGGTCCAGCATCACTACCGCCCCCTGACTGGCGTGGCGCCGAACACGGCCGGTGAGATCGGAATGCCGAGCTCGGCGAAGCGATCCGTGAAGCGGGGCCGAACACCAGTAGGGATGGGCTTGCCCAGGAACCGTCCATGGGCATCCACGCCGGCTGAGTAGTCGAACATGAACGCGTCCTGGAGGGTGACGACGTCGCCCTCCATGCCCTGGACCTCCGTAATGTGGGTGACCCGGCGGGAGCCGTCCCGGAGGCGGGAGACATGCACGATCAGGTTCACGGCCGAGGCCACCTGTTCGCGCACAGCCCGCAGTGGCAGGTCCATGCCAGCCATCAGCACCAACGTTTCCAGCCGGGCGACGGCGTCCCTCGGGGAGTTCGCATGGACGGTCGAGATGGACCCGTCATGGCCGGTATTCATGGCCTGCAGCATGTCCAGGCATTCGCCGCCGCGGACCTCGCCGACCACGATGCGGTCCGGCCGCATGCGGAGTGAGTTACGGACAAGGTCCCTGATGGAGATCTCGCCCTTGCCCTCGATGTTTTGCGGTCGGCTTTCCAGCCGGACCACGTGGTCCTGCTGCAGTTGTAGTTCCACGGCGTCCTCGATCGTCACGATCCGGTCGGCGCCCGGGATGAACGAGGAGAGGACGTTCAGCAGCGTGGTCTTGCCGGTGCCCGTGCCGCCCGAAACGATGATGTTCAACCGTGCCTGCACGCAGGCCTGCAGCAGCTCCGCCATCTCTGGTGACAAGCTGCCCATCGAGATCAGGTCATGGACTGTCAGCGGATCGCGGCCGAACTTCCTGATGGTCAGGGCGGGGCCGTTGACAGCGAGCGGCGGGATAATCGCGTTGACGCGGGACCCATCGGCCAGTCGGGCGTCCACCAGGGGGGAGGACTCGTCAATGCGGCGTCCGACGTTTGAGACGATCCGCTCGATGACCCGCCTCAGGGCGTCGTCCGAGGTGAACTTCGCGTCCGTGAGCTGGAGGTGCCCCTGGCGCTCGACGTAGATCTGGTCAAAGCGGTTGACCATGACCTCGGTGACCGTCGGGTCGTCCAGGAAGCGCTGGATCGGACCGTGGCCCAGCACGTCGTCGATGATTTCCCGGATCAGCCGCTGCCGCTCGACCGGGGTGAGGGGGATCTGCTCCTCATCCACGACCGCCTTGAGCTCATCCTTGACCGTCTGGTGGAGTTCCGTTTCGTCAACCGACGAATCGGTGATGCGCGAGCCAAGCCGTTCAAAGAGTGCCTGGCTGGCGCGTTCCTTGAGCGCTGTCAGTGCTTCGCTGGCGACGGACGCCGTCTGCTGCAGGTCATCGAATCCTGGTTGAGCCTCGGCGGCGGTCTTGGCCTCATGGATCCGGCCCAGCGTGGCCGGTACGACGCTGGAAGCGAAGACGTTCTGGCCGGGCACCTCCGGCGGTGCGGCTGGTGTGCCTCCGCGCAGTTGCTGGAAACGATCGGTGAGACTCACTGGACTACCGCCCTTCGATGGAGTTGCTTGTGCGGCCTGGCCTCCCACTCGGGCTTGAACCGCTCGACCAGTTGGCGCAGGCCCTTGAGGGCGGCGTCCCGACTGCCGTCCTGCAGGATGGGGACGCCTTTATTGGTGGAGAACGGCAACGTCCGGGATCGCGGCAGGACCACGTCCACCGGGGCTCCGACGGTCGCCTCGACGTCCTTGAGCGTTAGCCCGGCACGCCGGTCCGCCATGTTCAGCACGATGTGCCGGTGGGCAGGAACCAGGTTGAGCTCGTCCAGGATTCGGAACCCGGTCCGCATGCCCCGGATGCTGGGAACGTCCATACCGCAGATCCAGACGGCGTCGGTGGCCTGTTCCAGTGTGGCCAGGACGTGCTCGCCCAGCCCCGGGGCGGTGTCCACCACGATGTAGCGGAACTCCTTCCGCAGCTGCTCCAGCAAATGGGAGACATGGGCCGCGCTGATCCGGTCCATTTCCACCGGGGTGCGTGGGGCGCACAGGGCGTAGATTCCGGCCGGGTGGACGGTCAGGTAGGTTTTCAGCACCATGGAGTCCTGGCTGGCTGCTCCCATGACTGCGTCGGTGATGGTGAACTCCGGCTCCAGCAGCAAGCCGCTGGCCACGTCGCCGAACTGCAGGTCGAGATCGACGATCACCACGCCCATCGGAGCAATTTTTCCCAGCCCCACCGCGATATTGGTGGCCACTGTCGTTTTTCCGACGCCGCCCTTGGGCGACATCACGGCAATCACCCGTCCGGCGCCGTGGTCGGCGTGTTCGGTGGTCTGGGGGCCGAGTCCGCGGCGGCGGCCGGCAGCGGCGAGGCTGGCCCGCTCCAGCATGACCCGGATGGTGTCCGGGTCAGCTCCGGGGTCCAGCAGATCGCGGACACCGGCACGCATTGCCTGCACCACCGTGTCCGGGTCTGCCGTGACGGCCAGAACGACGCTGATCTCCGGGTACTGAAGGTCCACCACAGCGGCCAGCTTGAGCGAGTCTGTCACCGGCACCCCCGGCCCAAGGATCAGGACCTCGGGCGGCTCGCCGACCATTTGGCGCATGATGTCGGCCGGCCCCTCGGGCAGGTAGTCGGCTTTGAAGACGTGGAGTTCCCCGTGCATGCCGCTGACGGCGAGCCGGACCAGGCGCTCGAAGTCGGCATTGGGCGTGATCAGGACGAAGCGGCTCATCGGAACAACCTCGACGAATCCACGTAGCTGGCACCGGTTTCGGCCGCATTCTGCGGTTCCTTGGAGAGGTACACCTTGCCGAACTCCGCGGCGAAGACGATGCGCTCTGCGTCTGCAGAGTTGCGGGCGAGGGTAATCAGGTACGTGCGGTCGCTCGGGACCTTGGTGCTGGAGCTGCCCGTAGTCGAGGAAGCCTGGGTCGTGCCGGCCGTGCCGGCCGTGCCGGCGGCAGTCTGGGCCGCAGCACCGTCGCTGAACTGGGCCGCGGTGACCAGGACTTTGTGGAAGCTCAGCTGCGTCTTGCTGGCTTTCTGCCCGTTGGCCCCGGCGGTAGCTGATTCCAGGGAAAGGAAGACGCCGACCGTGTCACCGGCGTTCACCTTTCCGCCGGCTACCCGTTCGATCGGTAGCTTCAGGGTGAGTTCTTGCAGTCCGGCCGGGACCTGGACCCTGGAGGGGCCGAGGAACGACTGTTCGTCCACCATACGACTGGAGATCAGCTGTTCCCCGGGTACCAAGGCGACGGCTGCAACCTTTGACCCAAGCGAAGCGAGGTCCGTGACCGTGTTGCTGGCCAGCGCCGCCTTTGGTACTTCCTTGCGAGAAACGGAGGCAGCGATCTTGTCGGCAGTTGCGCCGGCCGGAATGGCCTGCTGCACGACATAGACGCTTTCGGTTTCTGTGCCGGCCATTGCGCGTTTATCAGCATTTTGTACATAAGAGACCAATAAGACGGTTCCAATAATTGCCACAATTAGTGCGGCGATGCCCCCCAGCAGGCGTGTTTTCATTTCAACCCCTTAGAAATTAATTATCTGATGAGCCGGATATTCACGGTTCCGAGGTCCGGGCCGGTACCCGGGGTCCCCCCTGCCTCGCCGATGGATTCAAATCGGATAAATTGGCCGATGATGCCGCGGCAGCTTCCGGTGCATGCATTGGCGGGACTGCCCACCCAGGGCATCGTTTCCCGGAAGACCTCGGGTGTGCCGCCGCCGGAGAAGGCCCAGCCGATGATCTTGAAGGTCGCGTAACCGCGGATGTGGAACCAGCCGCCGTGGCCGGTACCGCCGGCGTCGTCATAGACCGGGAAGGTCGCCTCCACGCTTCCCCCGGCGAGGATCGTGTTCCGCCAGCCAGTGACAATGGCGGTGCAACTGCCCGGGAAGTTGGCCCCGGTGTCGGTGTCCGCGATGTCGCCGGCGTCGGTGGTGGCAACGCAGGTCCCGCTGTCGTCCAACCAGCCGAAGCCACCTGGAATAACGTGCCCCGAGGTTGATGTGCAGGTTCCGCTGCCGGGCTTGTATTTGATCAGCTGGACCTCTCCGGTCTCTTCCGCCCCGGAGAGGTCGTACTGGCAATCGGAGATGGCCAACGGGAACGCGGTCGCTCCGCCAAGCGGTTCGATCACCGCGGTGGCGCGCGCCCCTACCGTCACCGGCGGGGCGTTCAGCGCATTGGCGAACAATTGGGTGAGGAAGCCTGCGCCGCTGGTGCCGTTGAGGGTCGACGTGGCTACCGTGACCTGGTTGGGAACAGTAAGGTCCACCGAGTCGACTGCCGTGGCCCCGTCATTGGAGTTCCCCGCGGTCATCTCCTGGGCCCAGGGAAGAGCCTGAATCGGGCAATCGGCCGGCGTGTTGTGGCACTGCTGCGCAGTGGCCATGGCCGCCGCATCTGCGGCGTTCTGCAGTTGGGCCCTTTCGGCATAGATCTGGCCGACGTCCACCGCCATAGCCCCGGCCCCGAGAAGGACCACCATCATGACCGCGACCAGGACGCCAGCGGCGCCGCGCTCCTTCTCGCTCTTCCTGGTCACCCGCCGCATCGCATGGCTCCTACGCCCGTCATGGTCAGCGTGCCGCCCAACAGCCCTGTGAGGGTGTTAGCGGTATAGGTGACGGTGACATTCGCGGTCAGCCCCTCGGCGCAGGCGCCCGGGGCGAAGGCGAAGGTGAAGGCCGCCGGATCCAACCCGGGGGCGCCGGCGGTGGCGGCGGTCCGGGCAAGTGCCTGGTCGTTCTCGATGGCCATGGTGCGGGCTGCCTCGCGGGCGGCCTGGGTGACCGAGATCTGCAGGTTGTAGGCGTGAGCGAATTCGACGATGCCGCCCACCAGGGCCAGCAGGACGGGTGCCACGAGGGCGAACTCGACGGCGGCGGCCCCCCGCTCGGACCGTCCGACGCCCGCTTCGGGCGCCCGAGTAGTGCTGCGCTTCATTGCTTCCCCCCAGGGATCGATGCAGCTGGTGTTGAAAACTAGTTAGAGAACGCGGGTGCCGCGTCCGCGCTTGGCGGACGCGGCACATCGGGTGCGGAGACGCTCGACCGGGAGACCTCCAGCCGGCGAGGATCGAAGCCGGCTACGGAGCCGCCGGCGCGCGCCACCCGTCCACGACTCCACCGAGATCGTTGAACCAGTCGCTCAGCGCTGTGCCAAAGACGGTTGCGCCACCGATGACCAGGAACGCGATGAAGGCCACGAGCAGCGAGTATTCCGTCGCGGTGGCGCCCTTTTCCGATTCGAGCTTGTCCTTGACGCCGGCGACAAAAGCGAGCATTGAAACCATGAGACCAGTCATTGAATTAATCCTTTTCCAGAGTTTTTGAATGAACTGCGGAATTCCAGCAAATCCCCTTTTGCCATCCTTCGGACTTCCGCTGGAACAACAGTTGCACGCTCATTTGCGGCGCGGCAACGCATTGCACTACTCGTCTTTCGGAGGCCGAAAATGGCGAATCACCTAGGGCTAATTTCGGCGGTACTCAGTCGGCGATCTGGAATGGGCGCGGACTACTTGGTTTGATACGGCTGCTTACTAATGTGAGCCGAGGTGAGGCAGTGACGCCTGTTACGGGAGCAACAGGATGACTGCAAGCCCGGCGGCGAGCATGGAGGGGCCGTAGGCCACCTCTTGGGGCTTGTTTCCGCGGTTCTTCAGCATCAGGAACACGGAGGTCAGGCCGCCCGCCACGAAGGCGAAGGCGCCACCGTAGAACAGCTGCGTCCAGCCTAGGTAGCCTAAGTACAGCCCAAGTGGTGCGGCCAGCTTCACGTCACCCATTCCGAGGCCGTTCCGGCTCGTTAGAGCCAAAAAAAGATAGAAAAGGAACAGCATTCCGGACCCGGCGGCTCCGCGAAGCAGGTCCCCGGCCGAACCATGGAACAAAGCGGCAGCAGCCAGGAGTGCCAGGCCGGCAACCAGCAGCGGGCCGACCAGCCGGTTCGGCAACAGGTGGTGCGCGATGTCGATCCGTGCCAGTTGCACGGCGAAGACTCCGAGCAGGACATAGGCGGGCAGTTCCGGGGCGCTGCCGAACCGCCAAGCGAGCAGCGCGGAGACCGCCGCCGTGGCTGCCGTCGTCACGGCCAGCTGCCGGGCGGACGTGCTGCCAGCGATGCGGGGGAGGGCGCGCCTGATCAAGGGCTCCGCGATAAGCGCCAGGCACGCGCCGGCGAGAGCGGCCGCGGCGACCAGGAGCAGCGGTGCAGAGCCTGGAAGGGCGGGAAGGGGCACGGTACCTCCGAGGGCGCTGCGGACCGGGATCGGGCGGCCGGCGGATTGGGACCGGGCCGGACACCCTATTTTGACCCACGCACAGGGCTTCCGCTATTCTTGGTAGTCGTTGTGCGTGTCCTATCTCGATGATGCGTGTCCGCTTGAGAATCCGGTTGCAGGATAACTACTCAACGTGCACATTCGAGACCACAGGATGACTGGTTACATAGAGCCCTCACCTCTGTTCCGGTAGCGCATAGATAGTAGGCGCACCCTCGCGTGACGCCTAAAACAAGAACGCCAGAACAAGAACGAGGCAAACACCGTGCGTACGTACACCCCGAAGCCCGGCGATATCAACCGCCAGTGGCACGTCATTGACGCCACCGACGTTGTCCTTGGTCGTCTTGCCAGCCAGACCGCAATCCTGCTGCGCGGCAAGCACAAGGCCACCTTTGCGTCCCACATGGACATGGGCGACTTCGTCATCATCATCAACGCCGAGAAGGTTGCCCTCACCGGCGCCAAGCTGGAGCAGAAGCGCGCATACCGCCACTCCGGCTACCCGGGCGGCCTGACCAGCGTTAACTACGCGGAGCTGCTGGAATCCAACCCGGTCCGCGCCGTGGAGAAGGCCATTAAGGGCATGCTCCCGAAGAACTCGCTCGCTGCCCAGCAGCTGGGCAAGCTGAAGGTGTACCGCGGTGCAGAGCACCCGCACGCCGCCCAGCAGCCCAAGACTTTCGAAATCACCCAGGTCGCCCAGTAGTCCTGGCCACCAAACAACTTATTAACACAAGGAGAACCGTGGCTCAGAACGAAGAGACCACCGAAGCCGTCGAGGCTGAGGAAAACCTGACCAGCTACACCTCGGAGAGCGGTGCTGCAGACGCAGCAGCTCCGAAGAAGGAACGTCCGGCACTGACCGTCGCCGGCGCAGCTGTTGGCCGCCGCAAGGAAGCCGTTGCACGCGTTCGCGTCGTGCCGGGCTCCGGCAAGTGGACCATCAACGGCCGCGAGCTGTCGAACTACTTCCCGAACAAGCTGCACCAGCAGGACGTCAACGAGCCCTTCAAGATCCTCGATCTCGAAGGCGCCTACGACGTCATCGCCCGCATCCACGGCGGTGGCCCCTCCGGCCAGGCCGGTGCACTGCGCCTCGGCATCGCCCGTTCGCTGAACGAGATCGACGTCGAGAACAACCGCGCCACCCTGAAGAAGGCCGGCTACCTCACCCGAGACGCCCGCGTCATCGAGCGTAAGAAGGCCGGTCTCAAGAAGGCCCGCAAGGCTCAGCAGTACTCCAAGCGCTAGCCAGCGCTGGAATTGGAGGCCCGTCCCGCATTCTGCGGGGCGGGCTTCCGTCGTTTGACGCCCTTCGATGCCCTCGAAGCGGGACAAAAGTGCGCCATCGACTAAACTTGGGCACGATGTCTAGATTATTTGGAACAGATGGTGTCCGGGGCCTGGCAAACGGCCTGCTAACCGCCGAGTTGGCGCTGCAGCTGGCGCAGGCCGCCGCCGTCGTGCTTGGCCACGACCGCAACACCAACGGCACCCGGCCGCGGGCTGTCGTGGCCCGCGACCCGCGGGCCAGCGGCGAGTTCCTCGCGGCAGCCGTTGAAGCCGGGCTTTCCAGCTCCGGGATCGACGTCTTCGACGCAGGGGTCCTGCCCACGCCGGCTGCGGCCTACCTCGTGGCGGACCTCGACGCCGACTTCGGCGTGATGATCTCCGCCTCCCACAACCCGGCGCCGGACAATGGCATCAAGTTCTTCGCCCGGGGCGGCCAGAAGCTGCCGGACGACGTCGAGGACGCGATCGAGGAGCAGCTCGCGAAAGAGCCCTTCCGCCCCGTCGGCGGGGAAGTCGGCCGCATCCAGCGGTTCTCCGACGCCGAAGACCGGTACATCGTGCACCTGTTGCAGACCCTCCCGCACCGCCTGGAGGGCCTCAAAGTCGTGCTGGACTGCGCCCACGGCGCGGCCAGCGGCTGCTCGCCCCAGGTCTTCAAACACGCCGGCGCGGACGTCGTCGTCATCGGCGCCGAACCGGACGGGCTCAACATCAATGACGGTGTGGGGTCCACGCACCTTGGTCCGCTGAAGCAGGCAGTCCTCGATCACGGAGCGGACCTGGGCATCGCGCACGACGGCGACGCGGACCGCTGCCTGGCCGTGGACCACGAAGGCAACGAGGTGGACGGCGACGAGATCATGGCCATCCTCGCCGTGGCACTCAAGGCCTCCGGCAAACTCAAGGACGACGTGCTCGTGGCCACGGTCATGAGCAACCTCGGGCTCAAAATCGCCCTGCGCGAGGCGGGCATCAGCCTCCGGGAGACCGGGGTGGGGGACCGTTACGTGCTCGAAGGCATGCGCGACGGCGGCTTCAACCTTGGCGGCGAGCAGTCCGGGCACGTCATCTTCGCCGACTACGCCACGACCGGCGACGGCGTCCTCACCGGCCTCCAGCTGGCCGCGCAGGTGGCCCTCACGGGCCGCCCGCTCAAGGACCTGGCCACGGTGATGACCAAGCTCCCGCAGGTCCTGATCAACGTCAAGGGCGTCGACCGCACCCGGGTGAAGGGCGACCAGACCGTGGCGGAAGCCGTGGCCCGGGCCGAGGCCCGGCTTGGCGAAACCGGCCGCGTGCTGCTCCGCCCTTCCGGCACCGAACCCGTCGTCCGGGTCATGGTGGAGGCCGCGGATCAGGAGACGGCGCAGGAAATCGCCGAAGGGCTGGCCCAGGTGGTCCGCACGGAACTGGCCCTCGAGCTGGTTTCCGACTAGACCCCCACAGCACTGTGGCCCGCTTCCGTCTGGAAGCGGGCCACAGTGCGTTACGGGGAGTTTAGCGGGTGCGGGTCAGGGCGTCCCGGATCTCGGTGAGCAAGGCGATCTGCGGATCCTCGGCCGACTCTTCCTTGACGTCCGCGTCGATGCCGAGCTTGCGGTTGCGGTGTTCGATCATGTGGTTCATCGGCAGCACGACCACAAAGTAGACGGCGGCCGCAATCAGCAGGAACGAAATGACGCTGGAAATGACGGAGCCGTACTTGAAGCCCTCCCACGCCATGTCTTCGATGCCTTTGGCGTTGAACAGCCGGCCGATCAGCGGGGTGAGTAGTCCTTCCACAATGGAGGTCACGACGGCGCCGAAGGCGGCACCCATGACGACGGCGACGGCAAGGTCCACGACGTTGCCCTTCATGATGAAGTTCTTGAATCCTGTCAGCATGCTGCCCACGCTAGCCCGGGAGTGGAGGATTCAGCGGTAGGCTGGCGCCGCTTCGAGCCCAAAGTACTCCTCGAGGGTGGCGATGCCCCGGGCGTGCATGTCGCCGGCAGCCTCGACCCCGACGTAGCGGAGGTGCCACGGCTCGTAGTAGTAGCCCGTCGTGGGGTGCTCCATCCAGGGGTAGCGGACCACGAAGCCGAAGCGGTAGGCGTTGGCCTTGACCCAGACGGCTGCGGGCTGCTGGGCGAAGCAGGGCTGGAAGCTGCAGGCGCCGCCGCCGTCCCCGATGTCGAAGGACCAGCCAGTCTGGTGCTCGGAGTATCCCGGCCGGGCGGAGGCCGTGTCGGCCTCGGCGCGTCCCCGGGAATTGACGTAGCCGTTGTACGTCGCCGTCTGGGTGGCGAAGGAGCGGTAACCGCTTGCCAGGGTCACAACGACGCCGGCAGCCGCCGCCGCGGCGAACATCCGGCCCGCGGCGGCCGCCGTCGTGCTATTCAGCAGCGCAGCCTCGCCCGAAACCGCCAGCCGGACCGGCGGCTGCACCAGATCCGGCGGCACGAAGGTGACGGGGGACAGCGGCCTGTGCTTGTTGACCACGACCCACGGACTGGCCGGATCCGTCAGCGAGTACTTCCTGCCGGGTGCCGAACTGGCCGGAGCCGACGGTGACGGCGCAGAAGAGGGCGGTGCGGAAGAGGACGGAGCCGACGGGGACGCCGTGGGGCTGGCCGCTCCGGTCTTCCCCGCGGGGGCTGCCGTGGAGGTGCCGGACGCGGTAGCGGCGGGGGAGCCGCTCGCCGGCCCGGTGGGGGCTGACGGGCTCCCAGTTGGCACGCCTGTGCCGGAGCCCGTTGCCGCCGGCGGGCGGGCCGGGTCGCAGGCGGTCAGCGCCGCCAGCGCGGATCCTGCTGCGAGGAACATGCCGAACGCCCTCCGGCTCGGCGGCCGGCCGGGCGCATCAGGGCCGGTGTCGTGGCACATCTGGGCTAGACCTTGCGGAGGAGCATGCGGCGGATGGAGTGGTCGGCGTCCTTGGTCAGCACCAGCTGGGCGCGGCCCCGCGTGGGGAGGACGTTTTCTTCCAGGTTCGGCTCATTGATCCGCTTCCAGATGTCCCGGGCGGTCTGCTCGGCCTCGCTGTCTGAAAGTGTCGCGTAGCGGTGGAAGTAGGACTCCGGCTGGGCGAACGCCGTGGTCCGCAGTTTGCGGAACCGGTCCACGTACCACTCCTCGATGTAGGAGGTCTTCGCGTCCACGTAAATGGAGAAGTCAAAGAAGTCGCTCAGCGCCAGGCCCTGCCGGCCGTCATACCGGGGCCGTGCCGGCGCCAACACGTTCAGGCCCTCGACGATCAGCACGTCCGGCCGGCGGACCACGACTTCCCGACCTGGCACGATGTCGTAGGTGACGTGGGAGTACCACGGTGCGCGGACTTCCTCCGCTCCGCTCTTGACCTCGCTGACGAACCGGAGCAGGGACCGGCGGTCGTACGACTCCGGAAAGCCCTTGCGGTCCAGCAGCTGGCGGCGCTTGAGCTCGGCGAGCGGGTAAAGGAAGCCGTCGGTGGTGATCAACTCCACGTTCGGGGTGCCCGGCCAGCGCCGGAGCATCTCGCGCAGCACGCGGGCAATGGTGGACTTGCCGACCGCCACCGAACCGGCGACGCCGATCACGAAGGGGGTGCGCTGGGTCTGCTCGCCCAGGAAGGTCGTGGTGGCAGCGTGCAGCTGGTTGGCGGCCTCGACGTAGAGGTGCAGCAGCCGGGACAGCGGGAGATAGACCTCGCGGACCTCCTTCATGTCCAGGGGGTCGCCCAGGCCGCGGAGGCGGAGCACGTCCTCTTCATTGAGGGGCTGCTCCATCTGGGCAGCGAGCCGGGACCAGGTCTGCCGGTCCAGCTCTACGAACGGGGAGGCCCCCTCGCCGTTCGCGTCGTTGCGTTGCAAAGTCACCCTAGAGATTCTGCCCTTGACATCGCCCAGAGCGAAATGGAAGCGCCGTCCGACAGCCGCCGGACTTGCTCGCCGGACGCCGGATGGCCGGGAAACCAGTTAGGCTTGTGTCCATGTGTGGAATCGTTGGATATGTAGGCCACTCTGCGGGCCGGGGAAATACTGAACACAAGGCCTTGGATGTGGTCCTGGAGGGGCTGCGTCGGCTCGAGTACCGCGGCTATGACTCCGCAGGGATCGCCGTCGTGGCCGACGGCACCATCTCCTCGCGCAAGAAGTCAGGCAAACTGAGCAACCTGATCGCCGAGCTGGAGGCCCACCCGCTGCCCGACGCCGTGACCGGCATCGGCCACACCCGCTGGGCGACCCACGGCGGCCCCACGGATATGAATGCGCACCCGCACCTGTCCGATGGCGGCAAACTGGCGCTCATCCACAACGGCATCATCGAAAACTTCGCCGAGCTCAAGCAGGAACTCGTGGCCAAGGGCGTGACGTTCCTCTCCGAGACCGACACCGAGGTGGCCGCAGCGCTCATCGGCGACCTCTACCGCAACCACCTCGGGGGTGACAACGCCAACGGCGGCCTGACCAAGGCCATGGAGCTCGCCTGCCAGCGCCTCGAAGGCGCCTTCACGCTGCTCGCCGTGCACGCGGACCAGCCCGACGTCGTCGTGGCCGCCCGCCGCAACTCCCCGCTCGTGGTGGGCCTGGGCGAAGGCGAGAACTTCCTCGGCTCGGACGTCTCCGGCTTCATCGACTACACCCGCCGCGCCGTGGAGCTGGGCCAGGACCAGATCGTCACGATCACCGCCGACTCCGTCGCGATCACCGATTTCTTCGGCGCCCCGGCCGAGGGCAAGGAATACTACGTCAACTGGGACCCCGCCTCCGCGGAAAAGGGCGGCTTCCCGTCCTTCATGGAGAAGGAAATCCACGACCAGCCGGACGCCGTGCTGCAGACCCTGCTGGGCCGCTCCGACGTCGACGGCAAGCTGACCCTCGATGAGCTCCGGATCGACACCGAACTGCTCAAGAGCGTCGACAAGATCATCGTCCTGGCCTGCGGCACCTCCGCCTACGCCGGCCAGGTCGCCAAGTACGCCATCGAGCGCTGGTGCCGGATCCCCACCGAGGTCGAGCTCTCCCACGAGTTCCGGTACCGCGACCCGATCGTGGACGCCAACACCCTGATCGTCTCCATCTCGCAGTCCGGCGAGACCATGGACACCCTGATGGCCGTCCGCTACGCCAAGGAACAGGGCGCCAAGACGGTCTCCATCTGCAACACCAACGGCTCCACCATCCCGCGCGAATCCGACGCCGTGCTGTACACGCACGCCGGCCCGGAAATCGCGGTGGCCTCCACCAAGGCGTTCCTGGCCCAGATCGCGGCGGCGTACCTGCTGGGCCTGTACCTCGCCCAGCTGCGGGGGAACAAGTTCCAGGGCGAAATCAAGGATATCCTGGCCGACCTGGGCAAGGTGCCGGCCAAGATCCAGGAGATCCTGGACAACGCCGAGCAGATCAAGGAACTCGGCAAGGACATGGCGGATGCCAAGTCGGTGCTGTTCCTGGGCCGCCACGTCGGCTTCCCGGTGGCCATGGAAGGTGCGCTGAAGCTCAAGGAGCTCGCCTACATCCACGCCGAGGGCTTTGCCGCCGGTGAACTCAAGCACGGCCCGATCGCGCTGATCGAAGAGGGCCAGCCCGTGTTCGTGGTGGTCCCGTCCCCGCGCGGCCGCGACTCGCTCCACGCCAAGGTGGTCTCCAACATCCAGGAAGTCCGGGCCCGCGGCGCCAAGACCATCGTGATCGCCGAAGAGGGCGACGAGGCGGTCAAGGCCTACGCCGAGCACGTCATCTACATCCCGGAGACCCCGACCCTTCTGGCCCCGCTGCTGTCCACCGTCCCGCTGCAGATCTTCGCGCTCGCCCTCGCCAGCGCCAAGGGCTACGACGTGGACCAGCCGCGGAACCTGGCCAAGAGCGTGACCGTAGAATAGCCGCATGATTGTAGGCATCGGCGTTGACGTCGTAGACATTGAGCGGTTCGGCCGGCAGCTCGAGCGCACGCCCGGCCTGCGCGACAGGCTGTTCGTACCCGCGGAGCGGGAACTGAACACCCGGTCCTTGGCCGCGCGGTTCGCCGCCAAGGAGGCGGTCGCCAAGGTGCTCGGCGCCCCGGCCGGCATGAACTGGCAGGACTGCTGGATCGGCCTGGACCAGAACGGGCCCACGGTCCAGGTCAAAGGCACGGTGCTGGCCGTCGCTGAAGGGAAAGGCGTCAAGCGCTGGCACCTCTCGATCAGCCACGACGGCGGCATCGCCACCGCCACGGTGATCGCCGAGGGCTAGACACCATGATCAGCGCCTATACCGGAACCCGCATTCGAGAAACCGAGCGACGCCTTCTCGAGGCCAGTGCGGACCCCGGTATGGGCGCTGTTCTCATGCAGCGCGCAGCGCACGGTCTCGCCAACACGGTGATCCTCGAACTGCGCCGCCGCGGCCTGCGTCCCTACGGCTCCCGCGCCACCGTGCTCGCCGGCAAGGGCAACAACGGCGGGGACGGGCTGTATGCAGCTGCGCTGCTGGCCCGCCGGGGGCTGCGGACGACGGCGGTGCTCACCGCCGGTCAGGCGCACGCCGAGGCGCTGGCCGCCTTCCGCGCCGCCGGCGGGGAGGACACCGTCCTCACCGAGGCCAACGCCGGCGAGCTGGCCGGGGCGGCCGCCCGCGACGAGGCGATCATCGACGCGGTCCTGGGCACCGGCGCGCAGGGCGGCCTCCGCGGCCCGGCTGCCCGGCTGTTCGACGAACTGCAGCGGGACAGGGATCTGCAGCGGGCCGGAACGCGCGGCGGCCGCGGGTTCGTCGTCGCCTGCGACATCCCCAGCGGCGTCGACGCCAACACGGGCGAAGCGCACGGCCCCGTGCTGGCCGCTGACCTCACCGTGACCTTCGGCGCCGCGAAGGCCGGGCTGCTCGCCGACCCCGGCGCGGACTACACCGGCCGGCTGCGCATCATCCCGATCGGCATCGAAGACGCCCTGGAGCGGCCGGACCTGCGCCGGCTGGAGGCCGCCGACCTGGCCGTGCTGCTGCCGCACCCCGGCCGGCGTTCGCACAAATACTCCCGCGGCGTCCTCGGCGTCGTCGCCGGGTCCGCGCGCTATCCGGGCGCCGCCGTCCTCGCCTGCAAGGGCGCCCTCGCCGCCGGCGCCGGCATGGTCCGCTACGTCGGACCGCCCGAGGTCGCAGACCTGGTCCGGCAGTCCTGCCCCGAGGTGGTGTGCGGCTCCAGCGTCGCCGACGCCCACGTCCAGGCCTGGCTGCTCGGTCCCGGGCTCGACGACGGCGCCCACGAACAGCTCGAACGGGTCCGCGAAGCGGCGGGCGCCGGACTCCCCACCGTGGCCGACGCCGGCGCGCTGCCGGCTCTTCCCCGCGCACTGTCGGCCAGCACAATCCTGACCCCGCACGCCGGGGAACTGGCGAAGCTGCTGGAGCGGTACGGCGCCGCGCCGGGCCGCTCCGCCGTCGAAGACTCCACCCTGGCCGCCGCCCGGCAGGCCAGCGCGCTGACCGGCGCCTCCGTGCTGCTCAAGGGCGCCACGACCCTGGTAGCCGCCCCGTCCGGCTCGGTGTTCAGCCAGGCCGAAGCCAGTCCCTGGATGGCTTCGGCCGGCAGCGGCGACGTGCTGGCCGGAATCCTCGGGGCCCTGCTGGCCCAACTAGCGGGGGACCGGCACGCCTTCGGCCGGCGCGGCATCGACGAACCCGACCACTGGGCCGCCATCGCGGCACTGGCCGCCAGCCTGCACGGCCGGGCCGGGACACTGGCCTCGGGCGGCGGCCCGCTGACGGCGTCGGACATCGCCGCCCGCCTGCCGGAGGTCATCGCGGAACCGTAACAAAAGCACGCGCGGCATCCGCCCGGTCAATTAGTAACCTTACTTACAAGTAGTCTGTCTAGAGATAGTCCGCCACGCACGAGGAGTACACATGGAAGTCTGGCCCGGAACGGCTTACCCGCTGGGAGCCACCTTCGACGGCACCGGCACCAATTTCGCCCTGTTCAGCGAACGGGCAGAGCGGGTTGAACTCTGCCTCCTGGCCGATGACCTCACCGAGACCCGGATCGAGCTGACCGAAGTGGACGGCTATGTGTGGCACTGCTACCTGCCGCAGATCCAGCCCGGCCAGAAGTACGGCTACCGGGTGCACGGACCCTACGATCCCGCCAACGGCAACCGCTTCAACCCCAACAAGCTGCTGATGGACCCCTACGCCAAGGCCATTCAGGGCCAGATCGACTGGGATCCCGCGCTCTTCTCCTACGAGTTCGGCGACCCCGATTCGGTCAACGACGCCGACTCGGCCCCGCACACCATGCATGGCGTGGTCATCAACCCGTTCTTCGAGTGGGACGGCGACCGCCAGCTGAAGATCCCGTACCACCAGTCCGTCATCTACGAAGCCCACGTCAAGGGCCTCACCGAGCTGCACCCCGAGGTCCCCGAAGACCAGCGCGGCACGTACGCGGGTGTGGCGCACCCGGCCGTGATCGAGCACCTGAAGAAGCTCGGCGTCACCGCCATCGAGCTCATGCCCGTGCACCAGTTCGTCAACGACGGCACCCTGGTGGAGAAGGGGCTGAACAACTACTGGGGTTACAACACCATCGGCTTCTTCGCGCCGCAGAACACCTACAGCGCCACCGGCGACGTGGGGCACCAGGTCCAGGAATTCAAGGCCATGGTCCGTGACCTGCACCGCGCCGGCATCGAAGTGATCCTCGACGTCGTTTACAACCACACCGCCGAAGGCAACCACCTCGGCCCCACGCTGTCCTTCAAGGGCATCGACAACCAGGCCTACTACCGCCTCGTCGACAACGACCAGAAGCACTACATGGACTACACCGGCACGGGCAACTCGCTCAACGTCCGGCACCCGCACTCCCTGCAGCTGCTCATGGACTCCCTGCGCTACTGGGTGACCGAAATGCACGTCGACGGCTTCCGCTTCGACCTCGCCTCCACCCTGGCCCGCGAGTTCTACGACGTCGACAAGCTCTCCACCTTTTTCGAACTGATCCAGCAGGACCCGATCGTCTCCCAGGTCAAGCTGATCGCCGAACCCTGGGACGTCGGCCCCGGCGGCTACCAGGTCGGCAACTTCCCGCCGCAGTGGACCGAATGGAACGGCAAGTACCGGGACACGGTCCGCGACTTCTGGCGCGGCGAGCCGTCCACCCTGGGCGAGTTCGCGTCCCGGCTGACCGGCTCCGCCGACCTCTACGAAAGCTCGGCCCGCCGCCCGGTGGCCTCGATCAACTTCGTCACCGCCCACGACGGCTTCACCATGCGGGACCTGGTGTCCTACAACGAGAAGCACAACGACGCCAACGGTGAAGGAAACAACGACGGCGAATCGCACAACCGCTCGTGGAACTGCGGGGTGGAAGGCGATACCGACGACGAGACCGTGCTGGCCCTCCGCGCCCGGCAGCAGCGGAACTTCATCGGCACGCTGCTGCTCTCCCAGGGCGTCCCCATGCTGCTGCACGGCGACGAACTGGGCCGAACCCAGCAGGGCAACAACAACACCTACTGCCAGGACTCCGAGCTCAGCTGGATTCACTGGGAAGCCATGGACCAGCCCCTGGTGGAGTTCACCGCGTTCGTGAACAAGCTCCGGCACGACCACCCGACCTTCCGCCGCAGCCGCTTCTTCGACGGGCGCCCCGTCCGCCGCGGCGAAGGCGAGAAACTGCCGGACATTGTCTGGCTGAAGACCGACGGCACGGAAATGCTCCCGGAGGACTGGGACAGCGGCTTCGGCCGGACCATCGGCGTGTTCTACAACGGCGACGGCATCCAGGAACAGGATTCCCGCGGCCGCCGGATCACCGACGACAGCTTCCTCATGGCCTTCAACGCCCATGACGATGCCGTGGACTTCTGCATTCCCGCCGAGGAGTTCTCGCAGTACTGGGAGGTCCAGTTCGACACCGCCGCCCAGGCCGACGACTACGAACCCCTGAAGGCAGGCGCCACGCTGCAACTGCAGGCCAAGTCGATGGTGGTGCTGCGCGCCTACTCCGGTCCGGAGGAAGAGGTCGACTACTCCGCCGCCGCCTCGCTGGCATCCATGGCCGAGCAGGAGGAAGCGCAGGAGGAGATGGTGGAGGCCCAGACCAAGGCCGCGGAAGCCAGCGAGGCAAGGGCCACCGAAGCATGAGGACCCCGGTGTCCACGTACCGCCTGCAGATCCGCAGCAGCTTCACCCTGTTCGACGCCGCCGAGAAGGTCCCGTACCTCAAGGACCTCGGCGTGGACTGGGTGTACCTTTCGCCCATCCTCACCGCCGAGAAGGGCTCGGACCACGGCTACGACGTGACCGATCCTTCGGCCGTGGACCCCGACCGCGGCGGCCCCGAAGGGCTGCTGGCGCTGTCCCAGGCGGCCCGCGACCACGGCATGGGCGTCCTCGTGGACATCGTGCCCAACCACGTGGGTGTGGCCACCCCGGTCCAGAACCCCTGGTGGTGGTCCCTGCTCAAGGAGGGCCGGCAGTCGCCGTACGCTCCGGCGTTCGACGTCGACTGGGACTTCGGCGGCGGCCGGATCCGGATCCCGGTCTTGGGCCAGGACTCCGACGTCGACGCCCTCGAGATCCGCGACGGCGAGCTGCGCTACTACGACCACCGCTTCCCGCTGGCCGAAGGCAGCTACACCGACGGAGATGACCCCCGAGACGTCCATGACCGGCAGCACTACGAGCTGGTCGGCTGGCGGCGCGCTGACAACGAGCTGAACTACCGCCGCTTCTTCGCGGTCAACTCCCTCGCCGGGATCCGGGTGGAGGTGCCCGAGGTCTTCGACGAGGCGCACGAAGAGATCACCCGCTGGTTCCGCGAGGATCTCGTGGACGGCCTGCGGATCGACCACCCGGACGGCCTCGCCGATCCGGAGGGCTACCTGCGCCGGTTGCGCGAGGCCGCCGGCGGCGCCTACCTGCTGATCGAGAAAATCCTTGAGCCCGGGGAAGTGCTGCCGGGCAGCTTCGAGTGCGAGGGCACCACCGGCTATGACGCCCTGGCGGACGTGGACCGGGTGTTCATCGACCCCCAGGGCCAGCCCGGCCTGGATGCGCTGGACAGCGAACTGCGCGGCGGTGAAACCGCCGACTACGAGGAAATGATCCGGGGCACCAAGCGCCGGATCACCGACGGGATCCTGCACTCCGAGATGCTCCGGCTCGCCCGCCTCGTCCCCGCCTCCGCCGGCCTGAGTGCGGAGGCTGCGGCCGACGCGCTCTCCGAGATCATCGCCGCCTTCCCGGTGTACCGTAGCTACCTTCCCGCGGGCGGGGACGTGCTCCGCGAGGCATGCGCGCTCGCCGTCTCACGCCGGCCCGAGCTGGAGACGGCCGTGGACGCGCTGCTGCCGCTGCTGCAGCGCGCCGGCCCGGGGGAGGACGAGGAACTCGGCCGCCGGTTCCAGCAGACCTCCGGCATGGTGATGGCCAAGGGCGTCGAAGACACCGCCTTCTTCCGCTACACCCGGCTGGGGACCCTGACCGAGGTCGGCGCGGACCCCACCGAGTTCGCGCTTTCCACGGACGAGTTCCACGCCCGGATGGCCCGCCGCCAGGCCGAGCTGCCGCTGTCCATGACGACCCTGAGCACCCACGACACCAAGCGCAGCGAGGACACCCGGGCCCGGATCTCGGTGCTCGCCGAACTCGCCCCCGAGTGGACCGCGACGCTGCGCCGGCTCCAGGAACTCGCGCCGCTGCCGGACGGGCCGCTGGCCAACCTGCTGTGGCAGGCCATCGCCGGGGTCTGGCCCGCGGACAGGGAACGGCTGCAGTCCTACGCCGAAAAAGCCGCCCGCGAGGCCGGTAATTCCACTGACTGGCTCGACCCGAACGAGGACTTCGAAACGCAGCTCGCGGCCGCCGTCGACGCCGCCTTCGACAACCCTGCGGTGCGCGCCGTACTCGACGGCCTGGTGGACCTGCTGGACCCGTACGGCGCGGCCAACGCCCTCGGCGCCAAGCTCGTCCAGCTCACCATGCCGGGCGTGCCGGATGTCTACCAGGGCACCGAATTCTGGGACCGCTCGCTGACCGACCCGGACAACCGACGGCCCTTCGACTTCGACGCCCGCCGCGATGCCCTCGCGGCGCTGGATGCCGGAGAGCTGCCGGCATCGTACCGGGATGACGCGGCCAAGCTGCTGGTGACCTCCCGGGCCCTGCGGCTGCGCCGGGACCGGCCGGAACTGTTCACCGGCTACACCCCGCTCCAGGCGACCGGAGCCGCCGCCGGACACCTCGTGGCCTTCGACCGCGGCTCCGGCACGCCCGGGGCGGTCACCCTGGCCACAAGGCTGCCCCGCGGCCTGGAGCAGCGGGGAGGCTGGCAGGACACCGCCGTCGACCTTCCCGCGGCCATGACGGACCAGCTCAGCGGCCGGTCCTTCGGCCCGGGACCGGTGAAGGTCGCAGACCTGCTCCGCGACTACCCGGTGGCCCTGCTGGCACCGGCCGCCTAAAACGCACCTACGCACGAACCGACGAGGGGAACGGTAATGACTCTGCCCGCACATGGAACCGCACGCTTCGACCTCTGGGCACCGGAGGCGCAGGAGGTCACCCTGCTCGCCGACGGCCGGCAGTACCCGATGTCCCGC
Organism: Arthrobacter sp. Hor0625; assembly: GCF_052567525.1. Lineage (NCBI taxonomy): Bacteria > Bacillati > Actinomycetota > Actinomycetes > Micrococcales > Micrococcaceae > Arthrobacter > Arthrobacter sp. Hor0625. The sequence goes on from NZ_CP199586.1 coordinate 2,154,614, forward strand.
GCCGCGGGCCCCGGCAGCGACGGCTGGTGGAGCGCACCGGAGGCCCCGGCCTCCGGCGAGGTCGACTACGGCTACCTGGTGGACGGGGACACGACCCCGCTGCCGGATCCGCGGTCCCGCCGCCAGCCCGAGGGCGTGCACGCGCTTTCGCGCACCTTCGACCCCGCCGGGCACGCCTGGGGCGACGGGCAGTGGCAGGGCCGGGAGCTGCAGGGCGCGGTGATCTACGAACTGCACCTGGGCACCTTCACCCCCGAAGGGACGCTGGACGCCGCGATCGGTAAGCTCGGCTACCTGGCGGATCTGGGCGTCGACTTCGTCGAACTGCTGCCGGTCAACGGCTTCAACGGCACCCACAACTGGGGCTACGACGGCGTCCTCTGGTACACCGTGCACGAGGGCTACGGCGGGCCGGCCGCTTACCAGCGCTTCGTCGACGCGGCCCACCGGGCCGGGCTGGGCGTAATCCAGGACGTCGTCTACAACCACCTCGGCCCCAGCGGCAACTACCTGCCCCGGTTCGGCCCGTACCTGAAGTCCGGCGAGGGCAACACCTGGGGCGACTCGGTCAACCTCGACGGCCCCGGCTCCGACGTCGTCCGCTCCTACATCCTGGACAACGCGGCCATGTGGCTGCGCGACTACCACGTCGACGGCCTCCGGCTCGACGCCGTGCACGCCTTCAAGGACGAACGAGCCGTCCACCTGCTGGAGGACTTCGGCGCGCTCGCCGACGCCGCCGCCGCCGAAACCGGGCGCCCGGCGTCGATGATCGCCGAGTCGGACCTGAACAACCCGCGCCTGCTCTACCCGCGGGACGCCAACGGCTACGGCCTGGCCGGGCAGTGGAGCGATGACTTCCACCACGCCGTCCACGTCAACGTCAGCGGCGAGACCACCGGCTACTACAGCGACTTCGATTCCCTCGCGGCGCTGGCGAAGGTCCTGGAGAAGGGCTTCTTCCACGACGGGAGCTACTCCAGCTTCCGGGAACGGCATCACGGCCGGCCCATCAACACCGGCCTGGTCCACCCCGCCGCCCTGGTGGTCTGCAGCCAGAACCACGACCAGATCGGCAACCGGGCCACCGGGGACCGGCTCTCCCAGACCCTCGGCTACGGGCAGCTGGCGCTCGCCGCCGTCGCCACCCTGACCTCACCATTCACCCCGATGCTGTTCATGGGTGAGGAGTACGGCGCCACCACGCCGTGGCAGTTCTTCACCTCGCACCCCGAGCCGGAGCTTGGCAAGGCCACCGCGGAGGGCCGGATCAAGGAATTCGAGCGGATGGGCTGGGACCCCGCCGTCGTGCCGGACCCGCAGGACCCGGAGACGTTCACCCGCTCCAAGCTGGACTGGTCCGAAACCGCCGAGGGGGACCACGCCCGGCTGCTGGAGCTGTACCGGAACCTGATCGCGCTGCGCCGCACGACGCCGGAGCTCACCGACGGCGGGTTCGCGGACACCGCCGTCGAATTCGACGAGGCCGAGCGCTGGCTGCTGCTGCGCCGCGGCGGGGTGGAGGTGGCGATGAACTTCTCCGCCGAGCCGCGGCAGCTGCCGGTCGGAGGCACGTCGCTGCTGCTGGCCACCGAGGACGGGACCGCGCTGACGGCCGGCGGCCTTGGGCTGCCGGGCCACAGCGCCGCCATCCTTTCCCGCTGAGACCCCACCCACCAGACCAAGGCAGGACAGACCCATGACCTACATTGCAGCGGAGAACCGCTACGAGACCATGCCCTACCGCCGCGTCGGGCGCAGCGGCCTGAAGCTTCCGGCGATCTCGCTGGGCCTGTGGCACAACTTCGGCGACGACAAGCCGTTCGAGGTGCAGCGGGCCATCCTCCGCCGCGCCTTCGACCTGGGCGTGACGCACTTCGACCTCGCCAACAACTACGGCCCGCCGTACGGCAGCGCCGAAACCAACTTCGGCCGGCACTTCAAGGACGACTTCGCCCCCTACCGGGACGAGCTCATCATCTCCAGCAAGGCCGGCTACGACATGTGGCCCGGACCCTACGGCAACTGGGGTTCGCGCAAGTACCTGCTGGCCAGCCTGGACCAGTCGCTGGGCCGGATGGGCCTGGACTACGTCGACATCTTCTACAGCCACCGCCCGGACCCGGAGACGCCGCTGGAGGAAACCATGGGCGCCCTGGACCAGGCCGTGCGCTCCGGCAAGGCGCTTTACGCGGGCATCTCCTCCTACACACCGGAGCAGACCCTGGAGGCCGCCCGGATCCTCAAGGACCTCGGCACCCCGCTGCTGATCCACCAGCCCAGCTACTCCATGCTGAACCGCTGGACCGAGCAGGGCAGCCCCAGCCTGTACGAGGCGCTGGAGCAGGTCGGCGCCGGCGCCATCGCGTTTTCCCCGCTGGCGCAGGGCATGCTCACGGACCGGTACCTCAACGGCGTCCCGGACGACTCCCGGGCCGCGCAGGACAAGTCCCTGGACCAGTCCATGATCAGCCCCGAGAAGCTGGACCGCGTGCGCGGGCTGAACCGGATCGCCGAGGGCCGCGGCCAGACCCTGGCGCAGCTGGCCATCGCCTGGATCCTGCGCGACCAGCGCCGCGGCACCCCGGTCACCTCCGCCCTGGTCGGCGCGTCCAGCGTCCGCCAGTTGGAGGATTCCCTGGCCGCGGTCAACAACCTGGACTTCACCGCCGAGGAGCTTGCCGCGATCGATGAGTTCGCCGTCGACTCCGACATCAACCTCTGGGCGCAGAAATAGCCTGCGCCCGTTGATCAGCCGGCCGGCCTGAGCGGGCCGGCCGGCTGTCACAGATTCGGTACCGCGACCGGGAACAACTCCGGGCCAGGTACCGTTGACTAGAATGCAAGGGCGCCGTATTTTGCTGCGCCAGCCTGCCGCCGTCGCATCCCGTGCGTCCGCGCCGGTACGTTTGTTTGTTCTCAAAGGGAGTTCCGTGTCTTCAAATCCGATTCGTGTTGCAATCGTCGGCGTGGGTAACTGCGCCTCATCGCTGGTCCAGGGCGTCGAGTACTACCGGGACGCCGATCCCGAGGCCACGATCCCGGGTCTGATGCACGTCCAGTTCGGCAAGTACCACGTCAACGACGTGCAGTTCGTTGCCGCGTTCGACGTCGACGGCAAGAAGGTCGGGCAGGACCTGTCCGCCGCGATCCTCGCCAGCGAGAACAACACCATCAAGCTTGCCGACGTGCCCCCGACCGGCGTCACCGTCCAGCGCGGCCCGACCCTCGACGGCCTCGGCAAGTACTACCTCGAGACCATTGAGCAGGCCCCGGAAGAGCCGGTCGACGTCGTCCAGGCCCTCAAGGACGCCCAGGTCGACGTCATGGTCTGCTACCTGCCCGTCGGGTCCCAGGAAGCAGCCGAATTCTACGCACAGTGCGCGATCGACGCCGGCGTGGCCTTCGTGAACGCACTCCCGGTCTTCATCGCCGGCACCAAGGAATGGGCGGACAAGTTCACCGCCGCCGGCGTGCCGATCGTGGGCGACGACATCAAGAGCCAGATCGGCGCCACCATCACGCACCGCGTCATGGCCAAGCTCTTCGAAGACCGCGGCGTCACCCTGGACCGCACGTACCAGCTGAACGTCGGCGGCAACATGGACTTCAAGAACATGCTGGAGCGCGACCGCCTCGAGTCCAAGAAGATCTCCAAGACCCAGGCCGTGACCTCCAACGTCGAAGCGGACCTCGCCGCCAAGGATGTCCACATCGGCCCGTCCGACTACGTGCAGTGGCTCGATGACCGCAAGTGGGCCTTTGTGCGCCTCGAAGGCCGCAACTTCGGCGACGCGCCCGTGTCCCTCGAGTACAAGCTGGAGGTCTGGGACTCGCCCAACTCCGCCGGCGTGATCATCGACGCCGTCCGTGCCGCCAAGATCGGCCTGGACCGCGGCGTCGGCGGCCCGCTGCTCTCCGCGTCGAGCTACTTCATGAAGTCCCCGCCGGAGCAGTTCAACGACGACCTCGCCCGCGAAAAGGTCGAGGCCTTCATCCGCGGCGACCTGGAGCGCTAAACCCCGACGGATGCCCTATCACTTGTGGTCCCCAAACCCCCGGTTTGGCGCCCACAAGTGATAGGGCATCTGTGGTTTAACCGGCGATGAGTGCCGCGCCGACTCTGCGAACCGCGGCGCGGAAACCGCCCTGCAGGTCATCGGCGTTGAGCTTGAAATACCGCCACCCCGCGGCGATGAAGGCTTCATCGCGTCGGATGTCGCGGGACTGTTGTTCCCGGGTGAGGTGATGACCTCCGTCGTACTGCACAGCGATCCGGCGCTTCCAGTAGCCCAGGTCCGCGGCAGGGGAGTAGGGGTCGCCGGGTATGATCCGCACCTGCAGCTCCGGTTCCGGCAACCCGGCCGCGGTTAGTGCCAGACGCAGGAACGTCTCCGGCGCGGAGTCCGCACCGGTACGGATCAGGTCCGCAGCCAGCCGGGCTTTCACAATGCCCTGGAGCTTCGGGTGCCGCACGAGCATGGCCTTCAGCTGCGGAAGCGTGGCCCAGGGCTCCGTGCGGCGCTCCAGGCCGGGGCGCGGCTGGCGCACCAGCTGGTCGCCGACGGCCACGAGGTCCTCCAGCGGCACCATCCGGGCAAGGTCCAGCCACGTCCGGGCCGGCGTCGAGATCCGGATTCCCTCCCAGACCATGACCTCGTCGGCGAAAGCCAACACGGTATGGCCGACAACGCCGGCCCTACGGACCGGGGGCAGTGCTTTCGATTTGCTCAGGTGCAGTTCCCGGCACCCGGCAAACCACGACGGAAGCCACAGGCCGAGCAGGACGGCCGCGGTCAGGTGCGAGATCCACGCGCCGGGCGTCGCGGCGGAGAGGGCCCGTGCCAGACCACGAAGTTCGAACTCCCAGTCCGTGGGCAGGTAGAGACCCCGACCGGCGGTGCCGAGGTCCGCTGCCCGGAGCCGCCCCGCGCTCAGACTCGCCGCGCGCGCCTCGTAGACGGTGAAGGGCGCAGCGGCGAGGTGGCGGGGCAAAGGCGCGGGAGCGTGCATGCCCACCATTCTCGGCAGAACCGCCCAGGGCTGCAGAAAGTATCCACAGGCCGCGCTTGCGACATCAGTTGTGGGCCCCACAGCCCCCGAATGGCAGCTGTAAGTGATAGGGCAACGCGGTCTAGAAGAGGCCGACGGGTTTGCCGTCCGGGCCGACGTCCATCCGCATCGCCGCCGGGACCTTGGGCAGGCCCGGCATGGTCATCACCGCGCCGGTGAGTGCCACGATGAAGCCCGCCCCGGTCTTGGGAATCAGGTCGCGGACGTGCACGGTGAAACCCTTCGGCGCGCCGAGCTTGGTGGCGTCGTCGCTGAAGGAATACTGCGTCTTGGCCATGCACACCGGCATCGACGACCAGCCGTTCTTCTCGATCTCCGCCAGCCGCTTGAGCGCCGGGACGGAGAACTCGACGCCGTCGGCCCCGTAGATTTCCTGGGCGATGGTGCGGATCTTGTCCTCCACAGGCATCTCCAGCGGATACAGGTGCCGGAAATCGTGCGGGGCTTCGATCGCCGCGGCCACCTTCGCGGCGAGTTCGTCCCCGCCGTCGCCGCCCCCGCCGCGGCCCCAGACGTCGGCGACGGCGGCCTGGACGCCCTCCGCGGCGCACCAGTCCAGCAGCCAGTCGAGTTCTTCCTCAGTGTCGGTGCCGAACTTGTTGACCGCCACCACCGGCATGATGCCGAACTTCTCCACGTTGCGCACATGCCGCTGCAGGTTCGCCGCGCCGGCGGCCAGCGCTTCGAGGTTCGGCTCCCGGAGCTGGTCCTTGGGAACGCCGCCGTGCATCTTGAGCGCGCGGATGGTCGCCACGACGACGACGGCGGACGGGGCCACGCCGCCCGTGCGCGCCTTGATGTCCATGTACTTCTCGGCACCGAGGTCGGCGCCGAAGCCGGCCTCCGTGATCACGACGTCGGCGAGGCTGCGGGCCGTCTGAGTGGCGATCAGCGAGTTGCAGCCGTGGGCGATGTTCGCGAAGGGCCCGCCGTGCACCAGGGCGGGCGTGCCGGCGATGGTCTGCACAAGGTTGGGCTTGATCGCGTCCTTGAGCAGCATGGTCAGGGCGCCCTCGACGCCGAGGTCGGCAACGGTCACGGGCTCCCGGTCGTAGGTGTAGCCGAAGGTGATCCGCCCCAGCCGCGCGCGCAGGTCATCCAGGCCGGTGGCCAGGCAGAACACGGCCATGATCTCGGAGGCGACGGTGATGTCGAAGCCGTCCTGCCGCGGCACGCCCTGGGTGGGTCCGCCAAGGCCGATCACGACCTCGCGCAGGGACCGGTCGTTCATGTCCAGCACGCGCTTGAACGTCATCCGCCGCGGGTCGATGTTCAGGGCGTTGCCCTGGTAGATGTGGTTGTCCACGAGGGCCATCAGGGCGTTGTTCGCCGAGGTGATGGCGTGGAAGTCGCCGGTGAAGTGCAGGTTGATCTCGTCCATCGGCAGCACCTGCGAGTAGCCGCCGCCGGTCGCGCCGCCCTTCATCCCCAGGATGGGCCCCAGGGAGGGCTCACGCAGGGCGATCATGACCCGGTGCCCGGCCCGCGCCAGCGAGTCCGCGAGCCCGACCGTGGTGGTGGACTTGCCTTCCCCGGCCGGCGTGGGGGACATGGCCGAGACCAGGACCACCTTCCCCGGGGCGCGCAGCCCGTCCCGCTTCAGCTTGGCCGGGTCGATCTTGGCCTTGTAGCGACCGAAGAGCTCCAGCGCCCCGGGGTTGATCCCGGCCGCGACCGCAATGTCCTCGATCGGCCGCATGGTGGCCTGCTGGGCAATCTCGAGGTCGCTGGGCACCGGCGCCGCGGCCGGCCTCCCGCCGTCGGTCGCGGGGGCTTCGGTGGTGTTCTCAGACATCGTTGTCCTTCGGCTCGTGGCTTCGTCGCCGCCCGGCCGTGGTGCCGGCCGGGCGTCGGGGTGTCCTGCGGTTCAGGGCGTGTGGCCCGCCGGAACGCTCCGGGTTCCAAGGTACTGGACCAGGGCGGCCTGGTAACTCTCCAGCGTGATCGCGGCGGTGCGCTGCCAGCCGAAATCCTGCGCATGCACGGACGCCGCGCGGCCCATGTCCTCACGGGTGGCGGGGTCGTCGTGCAGGGCCTCCAGCGCATCCGCCCAGTCCGCGGCCTTGTGCCCCTCCACCAGCAGGCCGGTGCGGCCGTCGAAGATCGCCCGGGACAGCCCGCCCACCTTGGTGGCGACCACCGGGGTCCCGCAGGCCTGGGCTTCCAGGGCCACCAGGCCGAAGGATTCGCTATAGGAGGGCATCACGACGACGTCGGCCGAGCGGTACCAGCCCGCCAGCTTGGGCGCGCTGACCGGCGGATGGTGCGTGACGACGTCGTCCATCCCGGCGGCGCTGATCAGCGCCTTCAGGTCGAAGTCCTTCGCCCCGCTGACCGCCCCCAGAATGGTCAGCTGCAGGTCGATGTCCGGGCGGCGGGCGCGCAGCAGCGCGGCGGCCTTGATCAGGATCTGCGGACCCTTCAGCCGCTGAATCCGGCCCGCGAACAGCAGGTGGTAGCGCCCGGGCGGGACGCCGTGCTGGCTGCGGGCCCGGCCACGGAACGCCGGGGTGAACACGGACAGGTCCACCCCCGGCGGCGCGACGTCGATCCGGTCCGGGTCGGCGTCGTAGTGCGACACCAGTTCCGCGGCCTCCGCCCCGGTGTTCGCGATCAGCCGGGTGGCGCCGTCGACGATCCGGTGTTCGCCCTCCTCGCGGCGGCGGGGCTCAGGCTGCTCGCCGGACTCCAGCAGCAGGTTCTTGACCTTGGCCATAGTGTGCATGGTGTGCAACAGCGGGACACCCCACAGCTCGGACAGCTCCAGCCCGGCGATCCCGGAGACCCAGTAATGCGAGTGGATGACGTCATAGCGGCCGTGCGGCTGGAGCTGCCTGATCCGGTCGATTTCGGCCACCATGCTGTGCAGCAGCGCGGGCAGCTCCTCCTTGGGAACTTTCCGCGCCGGCCCCGCGAAAACGTTGTGGACGCAGACACCGGGGGAGGGGTGCTCGACGGCGGGCTGGTCCAGTGAGGTGGCGCGCGTGAAGATCTCCACCTCGACGCCGGTCTCGGCCAGGGCGGCCGCGAGGGCGCGGATGTACACGTTCATCCCGCCGGCATCCCCGGACCCGGGCTGCTCCATCGGCGAGGTGTGCAGGGAGAGCAGGGCGACCCGGCGGACCAGCGGCATCATCGTCCTTCCCTTCATGCGACGTGGATTCGGTAAAACACTACTCCTGAACGGCGCGCCGGGACGCGGCCGGGCCCCGGGAAGCGGACGGCCCCGGGAAGCGACGGACCCAAGACAAACGCGGCCGGGGCTAATAGGCTGTGCGTCTGAGGACCGAGCGAGGGGAACCAGATGCCCGGGAACGGATATCCGCCTGTGCAGGACCGGCCGCGCTTCACCGGCCCGCGACGCCGGTTGCCCGGCTGGGTGCTGGCCGTGCTGCTGCTGGGAGTACCGGTGCTGGTCATCGCCGGGTGCACGCTCACCCGCGGCACCGGCGGCCCGCCGGAAGCCGCCAAGGCGGACGGGTTCATCACTGCGGAGGGCCGGGGGCTGGTGCTCGACGGCGCGCCCGTCCGGCTGCAGGCGGTCAACTTCTCCAACTTCTACCACCGGAACCTCAACGGGGCCGAGCTCCTGACCTCCCAGCACCATGCCAAGGAAGACTTCGCCCGCGCGAAGGACCTCGGCTTCAACAGCGTCCGGTTCGCCTTCGACGGGGACTGGTACGTCGATTCCCCGGACATCTTCTGGCAGTGGCTGGACCGCAACGTGGCCTGGGCGCGGGACCACGGGATGCGCCTGATCCTGGACCTGCACACCCCGATCGGCGGGTTCTGGCTGGACCCGACCAGCGACGCCGTTAGTTTTGACCTCTGGTCCGACCCGAAGCTGCAACAGCAGAACGCCGACCTTTGGCGCGCCGTCGCGGCCCGGTACAAGGACGAACCGGCTATCGCCGCCTACGACCTGCTCAACGAGCCGGTGACGACCGACGCGACGGGCGAGCAGTGGAAACGGCTGGCCCAGCAACTGGTCGCCGCGGTGCGCGCGGAAGACCCGAACCACCTGTTGGTCGTGGGCGGGATCTACGGCGTCAACGGCAGGTACGGTGCCGCCGGCATCGACCCGCACTTCCTGGTCAATGACGAAAACGTCGTGTACGACTTCCACTTCTACGAACCGATCAAATACACCCACCAGTACGCATCCTGGGTCGAAGGCCCGATCCAGGACGGTGGCAGCTACCCCGATCCGGACACACTCCTCCCGACCGGGGAACGAGTCCTGCTCCCGGAAAGCCGCATTGCCACCAAGCCGCTGCCGGCCGGGACGACCGGGTGGGCGGCGTACGACAGCGGGATCGTCGCGATCGAGGACCCGAAAGCCGTCGCGGCGATGCCCCTGGTCACGGCGCAGGGCGGGGTACGCGGAACGGCCTCCTTCGACGCCATTACCGTCACCGAATACGGGCCCGACGGCGCCGAACTGCGGCAGCTCGTCAACGACCGGCTCGATCGGGACGGCACCCTGGACTGGCACGAATGGTCGTACGGGGCAGGTGCCGGGTCCGGGCCGAAGTTCGCCCGGGAAAAGTCCGGCCACCGGGACAACGGCAGCCTGTCCATCAGCAACGCCGTCGACGCCGGAACGATCGCCGGGTGGAGCAACGACGGCCACCTCTTCAAGGTCGTTCCCGGCAACAAGTACCGCATCCAGGGCCACATGCGCGGCCAGGGAATCGCCGCCACCGGAAGTTCCGCCCCGGCGGCCGCCCTCCAGATCGATGTGTATGCCCAGTCACCCGGAGCGGCCGGCGGCGGTTTCCTCACCCGCGGCAAGGACTATCTGGCCCACGAGCTGGGAAAGCGGCTGAAGTTCGGCGCCGACAACAACGTGCCCATGTCGGTCATGGAGTTCGGCCTGGTCCGGCAGGCCTTCGAAATGGAGGGCAAGGGCGGCGGCCAGTGGGTCACCGACATGCTGGGACTCCTGAAGGAGAACGACCTCAGCTTCGCGTACTGGGAGTACCACGGAAACCAGATGGGCCTCTACCTCAGCGGCACGGGCAAACCCGGCGAACCCAACACGGCGCTCCACGAAGCGCTCGCCGGCGGACTGCGCTGAACTTCCTGGTCACAGTTTCTGAGCCCAGAGCCGCGGCAGTTCCGGGAAGGCTGCCTCGTAACCGGTGAGCAGCCGGGCCGCGAGCTCCTCCGAACCCACCAGCGGGTGGCGGGCAAAGGCGGCCAGGGCAGCCTCGCGCCGGGCCCCGGTCGCCAGCACGGACCCCGTGCCGTCGGGGGCGGCAGCGGCCGCGCCGCCGTCGGCCGTGGCCCGGACGACGAGCCGTTCAACCTCCTTGACCCGCCGCATCAGCCCCAGCTGCGCCGGTGCCGGGCGCTCCTGTTGGATTGGCGCCACGCCGCCGGTGTCCACCCGGCAGGGGACCTCGACGACGGCGTCCACCGGCAGCCCCGGGACCGCCGCCACCGGCACACCGCCCGGGCCGGGCACCGCGTTGGGCGTGTTCAGGACAAGGTCGGCGGCGCCGCCGCCGGACAGGGCGCGCATCACCGCCAGCGCCACCCGCTCGTAGCCGCCACCGGCCAGGTCCGCTTCATCCCGCTGTTCACCCGCGCCGCGGGCCTCCGCCAGGTAGCCTTCCTCGCGGGACCGCCGGGCGGCATCCCAGAGCCGGTAGGCATCCGCGCCGGCGGCCGCGAGCCGGGGATAGAGCTCGGACTGCTGCCGGTGGATCGATTCGCCCCGGGTCTGCCCCGCAGCCTGCATGGCGGCGAGGGCACGGTCCGTTTCGTAGTAGTAATACAGGTACTCGTTCGGCAGGCAGCCCAGGCGTGCCAAAAAGGGCTGCGCGAAGAGGCGGCCCTCCTCGAACCCCGCCAGAGCTCCGGCGTCGGCCAGCAGGCCCGGGAGCACGTCCCGGCCGCCGGACTCCAGCCGGTAGAGCCAGCCGAGGTGGTTCAGCCCGTAGTAACCCACGCCGTCGAGCCGGCCGTTGGGCAGGACGACGCCGGCGGCGGCCGCCGCCCGCTGCACCAGCCCGCCGGCGGAGTCACAGACGCCCACCACGCGCCGGCCCAGCACCGGGAGCAGGGCCTCGGTCACCATCCCGGCCGGATTCGTGAAGTTGACCAGCCAGGCGTCCGGGCAGTGCTGCGCCATCGCGCGGGCCAGCGAAAGCATGGGCGGAATGCTGCGCAGGGCGTAGGAGATCCCGCCCGCGCCGGTGGTCTCCTGGCCCAGCACCCCAAGTTGCTGCGCGATACGCTCGTCAGCGGTCCGGCCGGCAGTGCCCCCGGGCCGGATTGCGGCGAAGACCATGTCCGTCCCGGCGAGGGCCGCGGGCAGCGAGGTTGTGGTCCGGACGGCCGGGGCGCCGGACGCCGAAGGACCACCCGCCGGGCCCGGCGCGGCGGCGAGCACGGCCTCGACGGCGGCGAGCCGGCCCGCGTCGACGTCGTACAGCACCAGCTCCCGTACCAACCCGTCGAAGGGCCCGGAAGTGAGCGCCCGGTACAGCAGCGGCACCCGGAACCCGCCGCCGCCGGCAATCATGAGCCGCATGCCAGCAGTCTATTCCGCACCGCCGCCGGGGATCACGGAGGGCTTCTTCCGCCGGCATCAACGGCGGCGTAATGTGCCTGTATGGACGCGATTCCAGCGCCGCGCTTCGACCCGCTCGCCGCCGTCCGGGCCCCCGCGGCGGCGGGGTTCGACCTGCTCCTGACCGGCACGGTGTTCCAGGACATCATCTTCACCGGGTTGCCGCACTCGCCGTTGCCCGGCACCGAAATCTGGAGCGAAGGGATGGGCAGCTGCCCCGGCGGGGTGGCGAACCAGGCCATCGCGGCGGCCCGGCTGGGACTCCGGACCGGTCTCGCCGCCGCGTTCGGCGATGACGGCTACGGCGACTACAACTGGAAGATCCTGGACCGCCAGGAGCACGTGGACCTGTCGCTCTCACGCCGGGTCCCGGGCTGGCACTCGCCGGTCACCGTCTCGCTCAGCGTCGAAAAGGACCGGTCCATGGTGACCCACGGCCACCCGGCGCCCGTCACCTCCACCGAGCTGATCGGCTGCCCGCCGGCCGCGCTCGCCGCCGTCGCGGAACTGGGCGAGGAGCTCGAGCCGTGGGCCCTGGACGCGCACCGTGCCGGGGTTCGCCTCTTCGGCGACGTCGGCTGGGACCCCACCGGGGCGTGGGCGCAGGCCCGGCTGGATAACCTGCGGTATTTCCACGCCTTTATGCCCAATCAGCAGGAGGCGATGGCGTTCACCGGCAAGGACAACCCCTGGGCGGCGCTCTATGCGCTCGCTGACCGGGTCCCGGTGGCTGTGGTGACCCTGGGTCCGCAGGGGGCCATGGCCGTGGACTCCGAGACCGGCGAGGAGGAATGGGTGCCGTCGCTGCCGGTCCAGGCCTTCGACCCGACCGGGGCGGGGGACTGCTTCGGGGCCGCGTTCATCGTCGGGTGCCTGGCCGGCTGGCCGCTCGGGGACCGGCTGCGGTTCGCGAACCTTTGCGCCGCCCTGGCCGTGCAGCAGGTCGGCGGCTCCCTCGCCGCACCGGGCTGGGGCGACCTGGCCGACTGGTGGCAGCGCGCCAACGCCCGGAAGGAACGGCAGGGCAGCCAGTGGCTCCGGCGGTACCGGTTCCTCGAAGACATCGTGCGCGACGTGCCGCCGGAGGCCCAGCGGCGGGCGACGGCGACCATCGCCCACCTCTCCGACGCCTAAACCGCAGCGGGCCGCCGGGTGGGGGCGCGGCTGGGTGAGGGCGCGGGTGGGCCCGCGGGCTGACGGACATGTCCCGTGGCGCGGCTGAGGAGCGGGCATGATCCGTTATGCCCAGCCGCAGCTGCGAGGGATGGGCATGTCCGTCCGGGTGGGCTGCGGGTGGGTCCGGCGGCCTGACGGACATGTCCCGTGGCTGGGCCGGGGAACGGGCATGATCCGTTATGCCCAGCCGCAGTTGCCGAGAATGGGCATGTCCGCCGGAGGGGGCCGGGGCGGAAATTCAGCGCGCCTGCCACCCACCCGTAGAATCGTTGGGTGATATACCCAGCAGCAACAGGTGATTTCCGGCCGGTGGCGGAAGTCCGACCGGACCACGTCGAGGAGCGCTCGGCGATTATTGACCTTGAGGCGATCCGGCACAACGTCCGGCACCTGGCCAAGGTCGCGTCGCCGGCCAAGGTCATGGCCGTGGTCAAAGCCGACGCGTACGGCCATGGTGCCGTGCCCGTCGCCCGGGCCGCGCTCAGCGCCGGGGCCAGCTGGTTGGGCGTGGCCCACATCTCGGAGGCCCTGGCCCTGCGCGCCGCCGGCATTGACGCGCCGCTGCTGGCCTGGCTGCACACTCCCGAGAGCAACTTCGCTGCCGCCGTCGCCGCCGGAATCGACATCGGCTGCTCCGGCTGGGAGCTGGGCCGGATCGTGGCCGCCGCCCGGGAACAGGAGCGCCCGGCCCGGATCCACCTCAAGGTCGACACGGGCCTTGGCCGCAACGGCGCCACCCTCGAATCGTGGGACACGCTCCTGGGCGAGGCCATGGAGTACCAGGACCAGGGCCTGCTGCGCGTCGTCGGGATCTTCTCCCACCTGGCCGTCGCCGACGAGCCCCACCGGCCGGAAACGGACCAGCAGCTCGAAGCCTTCCGCGACGTCCTGGCCATGGCGCAGGACGCCGGCGTCGACCCCGAGGTCCGCCACCTCGCCAACACCCCGGCGACGCTCTCCCGACCGGATACGCACTTCGACCTGGTCCGGGTCGGCCTCGGCATCTACGGACTCTCGCCCTTCGAGGAACAGCGTGCCGCGGAGGTCGGCCTGCGCCCGGCGATGACGGTGCGCGCCGTCGTCTCAAACTGCAAGGACGTGCCGGCCGGGCAGGGCGTGTCCTACGGGCTCAATTACCGCACCGCCCAAAGCAGCACCCTGGGGCTGGTCCCGCTCGGCTACGCCGACGGCGTGCCCCGGGTCGCCACCGGCGGCCCGGTGCGGGTGGACGGCGTGGACTACCCCGTGGTGGGGCGCATCGCGATGGACCAGATGGTGATCGACCTCGGCCCGCTGCATGTTTCCGACGGCGGACGCAGCCTGCTCGGCGCCGAAGCGGTGTTGTTCGGCGACGGCGCCGACGGCGGCCCCACCGCCGAGGACTGGGCCCGCGCGGCCGGCACCAACAACTACGAGATTGTCACGCGCATCAGCCCCCGGGTTCCGCGCCGCTACATCAACGAGGAACCGGCATCCGACGGCGGGAGCGCACAGTGAGCGCTCCGGTGTGGGAGCGGACCCTCGACGTCGGGACCGCGGAGCAGACGCACGCGCTCGGGGCGGCACTGGGCGCCGAACTGGAGGCCGGCGACCTGCTGGTCCTCAGCGGCGAGCTGGGCGCCGGGAAGACGACGTTCACCCAGGGGCTCGGCGAGGGCCTGGGCGTCCGCCCCGGGATCATCTCGCCCACCTTCGTGCTGGTCCGGATCCACCCCAACCTCCCCGACGGACCCCGCCCCGGCGGCCCGGACCTGGTCCACGTCGACGCATACCGGCTGGGCTCCGCCGCCGAGATTGACGACATCGACCTGGAAAACACCATGGACACCTCCGTGACGGTGGTCGAATGGGGCCGCGACCGGGTGGAACATCTGAGCGAGAGCCGGCTTGAGATTGAGCTGCACCGCCGGCTCGGCGGCGCCGCCCCGCAGGCCACCACTTCGCAGCCCACAGCGCAGCCCGGCGCCGCGGAGCCCGGCGGCGCGTCCGAACCGGCAGGGCTCGACTTCGATACCGACGACGCCGACGAACCCCGAACCGTGGTTTTCCGCGGCTTCGGCCCCCGCTGGGCCGGGCCGCCGGCAGCCCTGGGCCGTTTCGCCGCCCCCGCCGCAACCCCGGAAACGGACTGAAGATGCTGATCCTTGCCATCGATACCTCGGCCGTGGCCAGCGCCGCCCTGGTCTCCGACGATTCGCTGGAATCCGTCGTCGGCAGCTTTGCCACCGCGGACACCCGCAGCCACGCCGAGGTGCTGGCGCCCGGCATCGAACAGCTGCTCTCCGGCGCGGGCCTTCGCGGGGCCGACGTCGACGCGATCGTGACCGGTGTGGGTCCGGGCCCGTTCACCGGGCTGCGGTCCGGCATCGTCACCGCGCGCAGCCTGGCTCTTGTCTGGCAGAAGCCGCTCTACGGGCTCATGAGCCTCGACGCGATCGCCCTGGAGGTCGCCGAGTCCACCGAGGCCGCGGCCGAGTTCATCGTGGCGACCGACGCGCGGCGCAAGGAAGTGTACTGGGCCCGCTACGCCCTGGCTGCGGGCCAGCTGCCGCAGCTGGTGGACGGCCCGCACGTCGGCTTCGCCGCCGGGCTGCCGGACCTTCCCGCCTACGGGGCCGGCGCCGGGCTCTACCCGGATGACGTGCGGGCCGTGCCCGAATTCGCCTCGCGCCAGCCCGAGGCCCTGTCGCTCGGCCAGTTCGCGCTGGCCCGCCTGGCCGCGGGGGAGCAGCTGCTGGACAGCACGCCGCTGTACCTGCGCGAGTCCGACGCGCAGGTGCCCGGCCCACGGAAGCGCGCCCTGTGAACGCCCCCGGAACTCCGGGAGTGACGCCCGGCGCCGCACCGGCAGGCGTCGTCCTCCGGGACATGGTGGCCGCGGACGTGCCCGCGGTGCACGAACTGGAGCGCCGCCTGTTCCCGGTGGACGCCTGGCCGCTGCAAATGTTCGTCGACGAACTGGCCCAGGCGGAAACCCGCCGCTACCTCGTCGCGGAGTCCGGGGGGACGATCGTCGGCTACGCCGGGCTGATGTGCATCGAACCCATCGCTGACGTCCAGACCATCGCCGTCGTCCCCGAACAGGAAGGCCGCGGCATCGGCTCGGCCCTGCTGACCGAGCTCATCCGGGAAAGCCGGCGCCGGCACGCGGCCGACGTGCTGCTGGAAGTCCGCGCGGACAACCCGCGCGCCCAGCAGCTGTACCGGCGCTTCGGCTTCGAACAGATCCACGTCCGGCCCCGCTACTACCGCGACGGCGTGGACGCGCTGATCATGCGGCTGGTGCTCGGCGCGCCGGAAGACCCACAGGAAGCAGGCCGTCCATGAACCGCCCCGACCGCAACGCCCCGCTGGTGCTGGGCATCGAGTCCTCCTGCGACGAAACCGGCGTCGGCGTCGTCCGCGGGACCCGGCTGCTGGCCAACACCGTCTCCTCGTCCATGGACGAGCACGTCCGCTTCGGCGGCGTCATCCCCGAAATCGCTTCCAGGGCGCACCTGGACGCGTTCGTCCCCACCCTGCAGGAGGCGCTCGCGGCGGCGGACGTGACGCTCGACGACGTCGACGCCATCGCCGTCACCTCCGGCCCGGGCCTTGCCGGGGCGCTCATGGTCGGGGTCTGCGCGGCCAAAGCGCTCGCGGTCGCCACCGGGAAGCCGCTGTACGCGATCAACCACCTCGTGGCGCACGTCGGCGTCGGGCTCCTCGAGCCGGCCGACGGCGCCGCGGCATCCGGCGCGGCCGGGGTCCCCGGCGGTCTCTCCGGCAGCCTGCCGGAGAACCTCGGCGCCCTCCTGGTCTCCGGCGGCCACACCGAGATCCTCCGGATCCGCAGCATCACCGACGACGTCGAGCTGCTCGGCTCCACGATCGACGACGCCGCAGGTGAGGCCTATGACAAGGTGGCCCGGCTGCTGGGCCTGGGCTACCCGGGCGGTCCCGCCATCGACAAACTGGCCCGCACCGGCAACGCCAAGTCGATCAGGTTCCCGCGGGGCCTGACCCAGCCCAAGTACATGGGCACCGCGGAGGAGCCCGGCCCGCACCGCTACGACTGGTCCTTCAGCGGGCTGAAGACCGCCGTGGCGCGCTGCGTCGAGCAGTTCGAGGCCCGCGGCGAGGAGGTCCCGGTGGCGGACATCGCGGCGGCGTTCCAGGAGGCGGTGGTGGACGTGATCACGGCCAAAGCGGTGCTCGCCTGCCGCGAAAACGGCATCACCGACCTGCTGCTCGGCGGGGGAGTGGCGGCGAACTCGCGGCTGCGCCAGCTCACCGAACAGCGCTGCAGCGCGGCCGGGATCCGGTTGACGGTGCCGCCGCTCTCGCTCTGCACGGACAACGGCGCCATGGTGGCGGCCCTCGGCGCGCAGCTGGTGATGTCCGGGACGGCGCCGAGCGGGATCGGCTTCGCGCCGGATTCCTCGATGCCGGTCACGGTCGTCAGCGCGTAGCCGCCGCGGCCGGGAGGCCGGCTGCCGGAACGGTGCGTTCCCGGGATGGCCCCTCCGGGGATGCCAGGCTTCCGGGAGGGCGCGGCCCGTGAGGCTAGGCCTCGGGGCCGGTGCGCATCTGTTTGACCAGGTCAAGGACGACGGCGCGCAGGTCCCCGCCGTGCTCGGCGGCAACCCGGCGCTGCCGCTGGTAGCCAGCGCCGCGGTCGATGATCTTGCCGACGTCGGCCAGCTCGGCGCTGCAGCCGAGCTTCGCGGCGACCGGCTCAAGGCGCTTCAAGGTCTCTCGCAGGTGGTCGGTGACGAGCTGTTCGTTGCCCTCGGCGTCGAGGATGATGATCGCGTCCAGGCCGTAGCGGGCTGCACGCCACTTGTTCTCCTGCACGTGCCACGGCGGCATGGTCGGAATGGTGCCGCCGTTGTCCAGGATGGTGGAGAACTCGTCCACGAGGCACTGGGTGAGCGCGGCGATGGCGCCGACTTCCTCCAGCGTGGCCAGGCCGTCGCAGATCCGCATCTCGATCGTGCCAAGGTTGGGGACGGGGCGGATGTCCCAGCGGATCTCGGAGAGGGTGTCGATTACTCCGGTGGTGAACATGTCCTGGACATAAGCCTCGTATTCGGCCCAGCTGCCGAACTGGAACGGCAGGCCCGCCGTCGGCAGCTGCTGGAACATCAGAGCCCGCTGCGAGGCGTAGCCGGTGTCCTCGCCGCCCCAGAACGGGCTGGATGCCGAGAGCGCCTGGAAGTGCGGGAAGTAGTTGACCAGCCCGTCGAGCACCGGCAGGACCTTGTCCCGGCTGTCCAGGCCGACGTGGACATGGACGCCGTAAATCACCATCTGGCGGCCCCACCACTGCGTACGGTCGATCAGCTTGGCGTAGCGCTCCTTGTCCGTCACCGTCTGGAGCTGCGGCGGGCTGAACGGGTGGCTGCCGGCGCAGAAGACCTCTACGCCCATCGGATCGGTGACCTCGCGGACCGCGGCCAGCGAGCTGCTCAGGTCCGCCTTCGCTTCGGCCACCGTGGTGCAGATCCCGGTGACGAGCTCCACGGTGTTGAGCAGCAATTCCTGTTTGATGTGCGGATGCTCGTCATCCTCGTTCAATTCGGGGTGCCGGGCGGCGACGCCGCGAAGCACCTCGCTGGCGACCGAGGCCAGCTCGCCGGTTTCGGCATTGACCAGCGCGAGTTCCCATTCCACACCAAGAGTTGATTGCCTGGATGAAGCGAAATCAATCTTCATGTGGTCCCTTCACGGTGTCGTTGCCAGCCTGCGCCGGCCGGTCATGTCGCCCGGACGGTCCGCCCGCGGACGCGGCGGGCTACGGCAAGGCAGCGGTGTTGCAAGTCTAGTGCAGGGGTAGCATCGAGCTGGTGGCGAAGTTACAGCTGATACGTGAGAGTCTTCACAGTCGACGCCGGCCGACGGCGGTCCTCAGCGTCCTGGCGGCACTCGCCGTGGGCGTCGCGGGCTGCACCGGCCCGGCGGACCCTGGTCCCGGCGCTGCAGCCGGCAGCCCGCCGGCGAGCGCCGCCGGCGCCGCGCCCTCATCCCGCGATGTCCCGCCGTCGCCCGGCGGTGCCCCGCAGTCGCCCGGCGGCGCCGCGGGGACGCGGCCGCTGGGCTGGGGCCCGGACCAGGCCGATGCCGATGCCGCGGACCGGGCCGTCAGCCGCATGAGCCTGGCGCAGAAAGCGGGACAGGTCCTGCTTCCCTACTTTTCCGGGCTGGACCATGAGGCCCACGCCCGGACCATCGAGCGGCTGCACCTGGCCGGGGCGATCATCATGCCGGACAACGTCCCCGGAACGCAGGGCGGGCAGGTGGACACCGCCGCCATGCACGCCGCCACCCGGCGCCTGCAGCAGGCCGCCCGCGCCGGCGGCCGCGGCTGGCCCGGCATGGTGGGCGTCGACCAGGAAGGCGGTGTGGTCGCCCGGCTGCGCGCGCCGCTCACCGAGTGGCCCGCACCGATGAGCTACGGCGCCGCCGGCAGCCGTCCCCTGGCGACCGATGCGGGCAGGGCCCTCTCCGCGGAACTGGCCGGTCTCGGCTTCAACCTCGACTTCGCCCCGGCCGCGGACGTCACCATGGGCCCGGCCGACCCCACCATCGGCGCGCGGTCCATCTCCGGCAACGCCGACACCGCCGCCGCCGTCGGCATCGCTTTCTCCAAGGGCATGCTCGGCGCAGGCGTCCTGCCGGCGGCCAAGCACTTCCCCGGCCACGGCTCCGTGTCGACCGATTCACACCGGGCGCTGCCGGTCCAGCCCGCCAGCCTTCAGCAGCTGCGCGCCAGGGACCTGAAGCCCTTCCAGGCCGCCATCGACGCAGGGCTCCCGATGGTCATGACCGGCCACATCGCCGTGCCTGCCCTGGAACCGGGGGTGCCCGCCTCCGTGTCCAAAGCCTCCTACCGGGAATTGCGCCGGATGGGGTTCAAGGGGGTCGCGGTGACCGACGCGCTCAACATGGGCGCCATCGCGCAGCAGTACCCCCGCGACGCCGCCGCCCCGCTGGCCCTGGCCGCCGGGGCCGACCTGCTGCTGATGCCGGCCTCGGCGGAGGCCGCGCATGCGGCGATCGTCACGGCCGTGCAGAACGGGTCCCTGCCCGCGGCCCGGCTGAAGGAGGCAGCCACGCGGGTGGCCACCATGCAGCTCTGGCGCGGCCGCAGCCACCCGCCCCGCGGCGCGGCGCCCGGCAGCGGTTCGGCGCTGTCCCGGAAAGTCTCGCAGCAGGCGGTCACCGTGCTCGCCGGCCCCTGCCGCGGACCGCTTGTTCCGGCCAGCGTCCGGGTGGGCGGCGGCACGTCCCAGGACCGTGCCCGTTTCGCCGCGGCCGCCCGCCGGGCCGGGATCGCCCTGGGCGCCGGCCCGCTCGTGACACTGATCGGCTACCGCGGCGCCCCGGCGGCCGGGAGCGTGGCGGTCGCGCTGGACGCGCCGTGGCCGCTGGAGAAGTCCGCGGCCCGGACCAAGGTGGCTCTGTACGGCCGCAGCCAGGAGGCCTTCGACGCCCTGCTGGCCGTCCTAGCGGGCAAGGCGACGGCCCCGGGAAAGCTGCCGGTCGCCGTCGGCCGCCAGGCGCCGGGGTCCGGCTGCCGCTGACGGCGGCCGGTCACGCGTCGTCACGGCCGCCGGGGTGCCGTTTAATGGTGCTGTGCCCATCCTGAACAAAGACATGACCCTGTGCATCTCGCTGTCGGCCCGGCCGAGCAACAACGGGACCCGCTTCCACAACCACCTGTACGAGCAGCTGGGACTGAACTGGATTTATAAGGCCTTCGCGCCAACGGACCTGAGCCAGGCCATCGCCGGGGTGCGGGGCCTGGGCATCCGGGGCTGCGCCGTGTCCATGCCCTACAAGGAGGACGTGATCGCGCTCGTCGACGCTATGGACCCGTCCGCGAAGGCCATCGAGTCGGTGAACACGATTGTCAACGACGGCGGCCGGCTCACGGCCTACAACACTGACTACACGGCAATCGAACAACTGCTGCAGCGCAATGCGGTCCCGGTCGAGTACGCGGTCTGGCTGACCGGGGCCGGCGGGATGGCGAAGGCCACCGCGGCGGCCCTGCGCGACGCCGGCTTCCGCAACGTCACCATCATCGCCCGCAACGAACAGGCGGGCCGGGCGCTCGCCGACCAGTACGGCTTTCACTGGCGTGCGGACTTCCCGGCGGCCGGCGAGGGTACGGCGGACATGCTCATTAACGTCACCCCGGTGGGGATGGCCGGCGGCCCCGACGCGGAGGCGCTGTCCTTCCCGCAGCCGGCGGTGGACGCGGCCAAGGTGGTCTTCGACGTCGTGGCGCTGCCCGCCGAGACGCCCCTGATCCGGGCCGCGCGGGCCGCCGGGAAGCAGGTGATCACCGGCGCCGAGGTCGCAACCATCCAGGCGCTGGAGCAGTTCGTGCTCTACACCGGCATCCGGCCCACGGCGGAGCAGGTGCGCGCGGCGGAGAACTTTATGCGGGCGCAGTAGCTCCGCCCGTTGCCGCGGAATCCGCCGGGCAGGTTACGCCGGCCCGACTGGCCGCACCGAGATGGCCACCCGTTCCTCGCCGATCCTGGTCAGGACCAGGGTGGCCGTTTTCTTGGCCGCGTCCTTGCCGGTCCGGCCACCGGGGAGCAGCTGCTTGCGCAGTTCCTCCGGTGTGGCGGCGACGCCGCGCTTCTTGATGTCCAGGACGCCGACGCCGTTCTCCCTGACCCAGGACTTGAGCGCCTTGACGTTGAACGGCATCACCTCAAGGACTTCGTAGGCGCGGGCGAACGGAGTCTCCCGCAACTCCGGCGCGCAGATGTAGGCAATGTGCTCGTCCAGCAGGTGCCCGCCCAGCTGGAGTGCGACGTCGGCGACGAGGCCGGCGCGGATCACGGCCCCGTCCGGCTCGTACAGATAGCCCCCGACCGGGCCGACGGGTGCGGCCGGACCGGCGTCGAAGTCCTCCGTGCTGGTGAGTTCAGCTGCGCCCTGCGGGCCGAGCACCAGCGCGGCACGCCGGATGCCTGGCCGGCGCACCGCGTTGAACCACAGCGCCACCTCGGTCACATCCCCGCCTACGGACACCCACTGCGCTTCGCAGTCCTGCGGGATGGCGGCGTGCGGCATGCCCGGGCCCATCTTGACGCCGACGGCGCGGCCGGAGGCGGCGAGGCCTTCGACGAAGGACAGCGGCGGGGAGAAGTCTTCCGGGTCCCAGAGCCGTTTGGTACCGGAGCTTGAGGTGGTGCGGCGGGCCGGGTCCAGCCACACGCCGTCGACGCCGTCGAGCGGGACCGCGGCGGCGTCGGCGTGGACCACGGTGGCGTTGCGGAACGGGATCAAGTTCATCGTGGCGCAGGCGGCAGTGGTTTCATCCACCTCCACGGCGGTGACCGTGATGTCCAGGGACGCGAAGGCCATCGCGTCCGCGCCCAGCCCGCAGCCCAGGTCCGCGACGTGACCGATTCCGGCCTCGGCGAAACGCTGGGCGTGCCGCGCCGCCACGTTGAGCCGGGTGGCCTGCTCCAGGCCGGCGCGGGTGAAAATCATCTGCCGGGCGAACTCGCCGAACTTGGCTTCCGCCTTGGTCCGGAGCCGGGACTGGGTCAGGGCAGCGGAGACCAGCTCGGGGGAGTGCCCGGCCTTCCGCAGCGAGGCGTTCAGCCGGAAGGCCTCGTCCTCGCGGTACGGTCCCAGCGAGGCCAGCAGTTCCCAGCCCTCCGGATTCAGCAGCGGGGCGATCTGGTCCTGCGTCGTCTCAGCCATGCCTTCAAGCGTAGTTCAGGCCGGCGGGCCCGGCGTCCCGGATAGGGTGGACGGCATGGATGGCAGGAAGAGTGAAAATGTGGGCACGGCAGGCACCCGGGACAATGTGGCGGAACCGGCCGGGCAGCCCCGCGGCGCCGCCCGGTTCGCGCGCCCGGCGCTGATCGCCGGCGGCGTGGTCGCCGTCGTCTGCGTGGCGCTGCTGGTCATCATCTTCTTCCTGGACTCGTTCAACGCCACCGTCTACTCGGTCGGCGGCAAAAGCGTGGCAGACGCGACCGATGAGGCCCGTTCCATCCGCGACACCTACGCTGCGGCACGCGTCGGCGGCATCGTCTTCCTGATCCTCGGCGCAGCGGCCGCCGTCGCCGGTGCTGCGGTGCTGTACCGCACCCGGGGCACGTCCGGCCGCGACGACGGCGACGACGTCAACTTCGACGACCTCGCCGGCGGCTGACCCCGGCGGTCCGACGGACATGCCCATCCTTAGGGGCGGGGCGTGGGCATAACGCGGCATGCCCACCGGCTGCGCCCAGGGAAGGACATACCCAATAGTTGCCGCTTCCCCGCGGACACCCGGTCCGACGGACATGCCCATCCTTAGGGGCAGGGCGTGGGCACAACGCGGCATGCCCACCGGGTTGGCCGGGTGACGGGCATGTCCGGCGGGGGAGGGGGCGTTCACCATGGACGAACTGCTGGCACTCACCTTGACCGAGTGCTAACTCCTTACATAGAGTCGTCATTAGCACTCTCCCTAGGCGGGTGCTAACACCTGAAGCTTTACCGGCCTGGCTGCTGCCGGCACCGCGACGACGGTCTGTACGCCACGGCACGACGGCTTTAAAGTCCATGAATTTGCTGACGAAAAGGAGAGGTCCGAGTGTCGGTCTCTATTAAGCCTCTTGAGGATCGTATTGTTGTCCGCCCGCTCGAAGCCGAGCAGACCACGGCTTCCGGCCTGGTTATCCCGGACTCCGCACAGGAGAAGCCGCAGGAAGGCGAAGTTGTCGCAGTTGGCCCCGGCCGCTTTGACGACAACGGCAACCGCGTCCCCGTCGACGTAGCCGTCGGCGACGTTGTCATCTACTCCAAGTACGGCGGAACCGAAGTTAAGACCGGCGGCGTCGAGTACCTCGTGCTGTCCGCCCGCGACGTTCTGGCGATCGTCGTAAAGTAACTCTCTTGGACCCCCGCGCCGCCTTTCCTTCGCTTTGAACGGAACGGCTGCGCGGGGTTCTGTCTTGAAAGGACACAACCATGGCAAAGCAGCTTGCGTTTGACGACGCTGCCCGCCGGTCGCTTGAAGCCGGCATCGATAAGCTCGCCAACACGGTCAAGGTGACCCTCGGCCCGCGCGGCCGCAACGTCGTGCTGGACAAGAAGTGGGGCGCCCCCACGATCACCAACGACGGCGTGACCATCGCCCGCGAAGTCGAACTGGACGACCCGTACGAAAACCTTGGCGCGCAGCTCGCCAAGGAGGTCGCCACCAAGACCAACGACGTCGCCGGTGACGGCACCACCACCGCCACCGTGCTGGCCCAGGCCCTGGTCAAGGAAGGCCTGCGCAACGTTGCCGCCGGCGCCGCTCCCGGCCAGATCAAGCGTGGCATCGAGGTCTCCGTCGAGGCCGTCGCCGCCCGCCTGCTGGAGAACGCCCGTCCGGTCGAAGGCACCCAGGTCGCCAACGTCGCCGCCATCTCGGCGCAGAGCGAAGAGGTCGGCGAGCTCCTGGCCGAGGCTTTCGGCAAGGTCGGCAAGGATGGCGTTATCACCATCGAAGAGTCGTCCACCACGCAGACCGAGCTGGTCCTCACCGAGGGCATGCAGTTCGACAAGGGCTACCTCTCCCCGTACTTCGTCACCGACGCGGAACGCCAGGAAGCAGTCCTCGAAGACGCCCTCATCCTGATCAACCAGGGCAAGATCTCCTCGGTCCAGGAATTCCTGCCGCTGCTGGAAAAGGCCCTGCAGAGCTCCAAGCCGCTGTTCATCATCGCCGAAGACGTCGACGGCGAGGCCTTGTCCACGCTGATCGTCAACCGCATCCGCGGCACCCTGAACGTTGTGGCCGTCAAGGCCCCCGGTTTTGGTGACCGCCGCAAGGCCATGCTGCAGGACATCGCGACCCTCACCGGCGCCCAGGTTGTCTCCCCGGAACTGGGCCTCAGCCTGGACAGCGTCGGCCTCGAGGTGCTCGGCACCGCCCGCCGCATCACCGTCACGAAGGACAACACCACCATCGTCGACGGCGCCGGTTCGGCGGAGGACGTCGCGGGCCGCGTGGCCCAGCTGCGTGCCGAGCTGTCCCGCACCGACTCGGACTGGGACCGCGAGAAGCTGCAGGAACGGCTGGCCAAGCTGGCCGGCGGCATCGGCGTGATCAAGGTCGGCGCTGCCACCGAGGTCGAGCTGAAGGAAAAGAAGCACCGCATCGAGGACGCAGTGTCCTCGACCCGCGCTGCCCTCGAAGAAGGCATCGTGGCCGGCGGCGGCTCCGCCCTCATCCACGCCCTCAAGGCACTCGATGAGGATCCGGCCGTCCAGGCGCTCGAAGGCGACGCGGCTGCCGCCGTCGGCATTGTCCGCCGCGCGCTGACCCAGCCGCTGCGCTGGATCGCGCAGAACGCCGGTTTCGACGGGTACGTCGTCGTGGCGAAGGTTGCCGAGTCCGCGGTCAACCAGGGCTTCAACGCCAAGACCGGCGAATACGAGGACCTGATCTCGGCCGGCGTCATCGACCCGGTCAAGGTCACCCGTGCAGCCCTGCGCAACGCGGCGTCCATCGCCGCGCTGGTTCTCACCACGGAAACGCTCGTGGTGGAGAAGCCGGCCGAAGAGGACGAACACGCCGGGCACCAGCACTAAGGTCTCCGCACCGCAGAGGACCGGATCAGCGCCAGCGCTGGTCCGGTCCTTTTTGCGTGGCGAAATCGTTCTCCAAAGGGTCGGAAGTCATCGGCGGTCGTCACCCATTAGGGACGCAGCGAGGCGGGGTCTGTATAGTGGCTCTGGTTGTCTAGAGTCTTTATTACGGGAGTTCGTATGTCTGGAGCGGGAACGCTCGTCCTGCCGCGGGAGACCAGCCACCAGCCCCCTCGGGCAGCCGGGACAAAATTCAGGCCTGAAATCCAGGGCCTGCGTTCACTCGCGGTGCTCATGGTTGTCACCTATCACGTGTGGTTTGGACGCGTCTCCGGTGGCGTGGACGTGTTTCTTCTTATCTCGGCCTTCTTGATGACCCTCCAGTTCGTGGGGCGCTACGATCGCGGCTCCCGCTTGGACCTCATCAAGCACTGGCTGCATTTGTTCCGCAGGCTCCTTGCGGCCGCAGCGGTCGTCATTCTAGGCACCTTGGCAGTCAGTTATTTTGTCCTGCCCCGCACTCGCTTCCCGGATGTGATCTCGCAAAGTTGGGCATCGCTGTTCTATGCGGAGAACAGGCTGCTCCAGAACGCAGCAGTGGATTACTACGCAGCCGACCACGCATCGGCGAGCCCTTTGCAGCATTTCTGGTCGCTGTCCATTCAAGGACAGGTCTTCATCCTTTGGCCGCTCATCTTTGCAGGGTGCGCCGTTGTCGCCCGCAAGTTTGGCCTTCGCTACAGGGCGCTTCTCCGCCTCGTTTTTGCCGGCATATTCGTAGCATCTCTGACCTTTTCCATCTTCTATACGGCGACAAATCAGTCCGAGGCATATTTCGACACAGGCGCTAGGCTCTGGGAATTCGCGCTGGGCACGCTCCTTGCCTTGTTCTTACCGACGCTAGCCTTCCTGTCAAAGCGGATGCGGGTCATCCTTGGCTGGGTGGGCGTCCTTGCGATGGTTAGTTGCGGCTTCATCCTCGACGTGGAGGGGGCTTTCCCCGGTTTTGTGGCACTCTGGCCGACCTTGGCCGCAAGCTGTGTCGTCGTGGCCGGGCAAACCGGCAGTCGCTGGGGGGTCGACCGCTTCCTGAGCTCCCGGCCGCTCGTAAAACTGGGTGACAACTCCTACGCGTTGTATTTATGGCATTGGCCCGTACTTGTGCTGGCATTGGCATGGAGTGGGAAGGAGCACGCAGGGTGGCTTTCCGGCAGCGCCATCATCGCGGTGTCATTGGGACTCGCTTTCTTCACCACCCGCTTCGTCGAGCGTCCCTGGCGCTCCTGGGCCTGGCCGGAAGCGCAGAGGCGCAGGGCAGCGGCGGCCGTGGTTCTTTGCTTGGCAGTGGTCGCTGTGCCACTGGGTGCCGTGCAACTGCAGCAGCACCTTGCGACCCAGGCCGTGCTAGCGCAGGCGCAAAGGAATAACCCCGGAGCGATGGCCCTAGTGCCTGGTTTCGTCGATAAGGCCGACAGCGATGCCCCGATCCTGCCGACTCCTGAGATGGTAGCCAAGGACTGGGCCAGCTTGGCCGAGCCATGCAGCGGAGACCTGCAGCCGTCCAATGCGGCGCTGCACAAGAGCTGCAGCCAGAACGACGGTCCCGCCGACGCCAAGACTCTTCTTGTAGTCGGGGATTCGCACGCCGAGCAGTGGCTGCCCGCCATTGACGCAGTTGCCAGCAAGCAGGGATGGCGGGTTTATGCGATCCTCAAGGGCGGGTGCCGGTTCAGTGTCATCGCCAATGAATCGGGCACGGACTGCGAGAAGTTCAATGCTGCTGTCAGGGACGAAGCGGCTGCCAACCCTCCGGATGCCGTCATCACCGTGGGAACCGCTGCGTCCCCATCATCTCCTGCGGAGAAACTCATTCCGGGCCTTGAGTCCACCGCGCGCTTTTGGCATGAGCGCCAGGTCGAGGTAGTTGCCATCAGGGATAACCCGCGGTTCGACTTCAACATGGCCGAATGCGTGGCGAAGCAAGGAGCCGACAGTCCTGACTGCCGTCGCGACAAAGCCGACGTGCTGGCGGCTCGCAGTCCGCTTGCTGCTCTGCAGGGTCGGGTCCCCGGCCTGTCCACGGTTGACATGACGGACATGATTTGCGATGGGTCGAGCTGCCCCGGGGCGGTGGGCAACACCTTTGTTTATCTCGACAACAACCACCTCACTCGGACATACGTCGCGTCTATGTCATCTGTCTTTGCGGAACGACTGCTCAGTGTGACGGGCTGGAAATGACGGCAGGTAAGGCACAGGGGCCTGCGCCGTCCTACTGAAAACTCGCCTGCACTGTAGTTAGCGGCGGTTGTGAGCGGGCGGACGATCCACCGGTGTTCTCGCGGCCCGCGGCTCAGGCAGCCGACCGGCTGGACTTAGCCGGAGACCGCCGCCTCAACCGGAAGAACAGCAGCACTGCCACCGCCGCGGCCGTAATCCCCACCAGATTCACCAGCAGCTGCAGGGCCGATCCGGCAGCCTTCTGGTATTCGCCCAGGACAAGGGCCACGGCGACGAACCCGGCCGCCGGAACGGTGGTCACCGAGATAAACACCCCGACCAGGGCGGTGGACCGCCGGCTGGTCACCGAGAGCATGCCCGCCGCGCCGGCGAGCAGGGCCACGATCACGGAGTAAGGCCCCGGGTGGTAGATGAACTCCACCGCCGAGCCACGGTCCAGCGTGTCCGCCGGGAAGAGCCCTAGCGGCACGGACAGCCAGGCGGTCAGGGCTGCGGCCAGCATCGCGATCGGAAAACCCACGCCCAGGGCGACCGCCGCGCGGCGGCCCAGCCGCCACTGCCGGCGGACCAGCGCGACGGCGAGGGCAGCGAGGGGCCCGAACTCGGGGCCGACCGCCATGGCGCCGACGATGGCGATGGTGGAATCCGTGACGATGCCGATCGCGGCCAGCTGCGTCGCCAGGACCAGGAACGCCAGGTAGCTCCAGGTGAGCCGGGAATCCTCGCCGGTCTGCCGGGAAACCTCATCCCAGACCATGGCATCAGCGCCCTCCCCGGGAGCCGCCGCCACTGCCCGGTCCGCGCGGTCGGAGAGCAGCAACTCGGGAGTGGTGACCGAGACCGACCCCCTCCGCTGGACATTAAGGGACTGCAGCTTCTCGATCAGCGCCTCGACCGACTCGCGGGCAATGAAGACCAGGACAACGTCGCCCGGCGGCAGCACCGACGCGCCGGGATGCAGGGCGACCTCGGCCACCCCGGGCGCACCCGAGCAACTCTCCACCACGGTGGCGGACAGTTCTTCCGGGACACAGATGCGTACCTGCACGATCACGCGCGGCCTCCTTCGACTCGTAACAGACTAGCGGCGCCGCGCCTCATCCTTCCGTCGCGGCCGGGCCGTGAATTCGAGACCGCGAGTTGGCGGACAAGATTACGGTTCGGTAACATTGATGCTTTGGAAGCCGCCTGGAGGATCCCAAGTGACGAACGAGCGAACCATAACCAGCCCGCCCGCCGCCCCGGCGGGCTCTCCGGCGAGCCGCAAATCGGGCTACCGCCCCGAGGTGCAGGGCCTGCGCGCGCTGGCTGTCCTCATGGTCGTGACCTACCACGTCTGGCTGGGCAGGGTCTCCGGCGGCGTCGACATCTTCCTGCTCATTTCGGCCTTCCTGATGACGCTCAGCTTCGCGCGCAAGGTCGAATCCGGCAAGCCGCTCCGGCTCCTGCACCACTGGCTGCACCTGCTCAAGCGGCTGCTGCCCGCCGTCGTCGTCGTGGTCCTAGGTGTCCTGATCGGCACCTGGGCCATCCTGCCGGCCAGCCGCTGGGCGGACATCCTGGACCAGGCCTGGGCCTCGCTGCTCTACCGGCAGAACTGGCTGCTCGCCGATTCCGCCGTGGACTATTACGCCCAGGACCACTCGGGCGCCAGTCCGCTCCAGCACTTCTGGTCGCTGTCCATCCAGGGGCAGGTCTTCCTGCTGTGGCCGCTGATCTTCGCCGGGACCGCGCTGCTGCACCGGGGACTGCGCTACGCGGTACGCCGCTGGACCCGGCTGGGTGACCGGCTGCCGGGCTACCGCGCACTCCTGGCCGTCGCCTTCGGCGCGGTCTTCGCCGCATCGCTGGCCTACTCGGTCGAGCAGACCGCCGGGAACCAGGCCTATGCCTACTTCGACACCCGCACCCGGCTCTGGGAATTCGCCCTCGGCTCGCTGCTGGCGCTGGCCCTGCCGCACCTCAAACCCGGCAAGGCGCTGCGCGTGGTGCTGGGCTGGGTGGGCCTGGCGGCAATGCTCTCCTGCGGTCTGCTGCTCACCGTGGACCGGTCCTTCCCTGGCTTCATCGCGCTGTGGCCCACGCTCGCGGCGGCGGCCATCATCGTGGCCGGGCGCAGCGGCAGCCGCTTCGGGGTGGACCGGATCCTGACCTGGCGCCCGCTGGTTGCCCTGGGCGATAACTCTTATGCCCTGTACCTCTGGCACTGGCCGCTGCTGGTCCTCGCCCTGGCCGGGGCAGGACTCAGCGCCCCCAACCTTTGGCAGGGCCTGGCGATCGTCGCCGCCTCCCTCCTCCTGGCCGTGCTCACCACCCGCTACGTCGAAAAGCCGCTGCGCGAATGGCACTGGCCGCAGCGCCAGGCCTGGCGCACCGCCGTCGTCATCGCCGCCTGCGGCGCCCTGCTCGCCGGTCCGGTCACGCTGTGGCAGAGCCACATGGTGGCCGACGAGGCCGCCGCCGCGTCCCAGCCCCGGGAACTGACACCCGGTGCCGCGGCGCTGGCCCCCGAAAACGCCGGCAAGCCCACGCCGGACGCCAAGATCATCCCGGCCCCGGGGGCGATGAAGAACGAGTGGGCTGACATCGACGGGCTCTGCACGGACGCCAACGTCCCCAGCGACCCGCTGCTGGAGGGCTGCCTGCAGAACAGCCGCCCGGCCAAAGTCACCAAGAAGATCGTGGTGCTCGGGGATTCGCACGCCCAGCAGTACATGGCCGCGCTCGGCCCGGTGGCCAAGAGCCACGGGTGGGAGGTGGTGACCCTGCTCAAGGGCAACTGCCGCTTCGGTGGCGAGTCCGACGAGCGCGACGCCGACTGCAACGCCTTCAACAAGGCCAGCGCCGCCTACGTGCTGGAGCACAAGCCCGACGCCGTCTTCACCGTCGCCTCGCTGACGCACAAGGAGGCGCCGTTCGAGACCGAGGTCCCGAAGTATCTGGAAGGCATCAAGCCGTTCACCGACGCCGGGATCGACGTCGTCGGGATCCGCGACAACCCGCGCTTCCCGATCAACATGCCCGAATGCGTCCAGACCAAGGGACCCGACGCCGCCGAGTGCAACGTCCCGCTGCAGGAGTCCCTGGCGGCGTCCTCGCCGCTGGATGCCTACCGGGGCAAGGTGGCCCGCCTGCACCTGATGGACATGAGCGACTTCATCTGCGCCGACGGGACCTGCCCGGCCGTGGTGGGGAACGTCTACGTCTACAAGGACGACAACCACCTGACGAAGACCTACGTCCAGACCATGATCCCGATGTTCGAGAAGCGCCTGCTCGCAGCCACCGGCTGGAAGTAAACCCGCCGACCGGCAGCGGTGCGCGATGCCGTTGCTCACAATCACGGCGCGGAATATGGGGATCTGCGCCAAGGTTCTAGTATTTATTCAACACTCCTGCACAGGCCACGCCCGTAATGACGGGCTGGTCATCTGCTGCAACCCCTACCCGTGAACACCCAGAAACCCAAGGTAAGAGGCGCACTCATGACCCAGCCCGAACACGACCCCTTCGGCTTCGTTGGCCTGACCTACGACGACGTCCTGCTCCTTCCGGGACACACCAACGTCATCCCTTCCGAAGCCGACACCTCCTCCCGGATCTCCAAGCGCATCACGGTCAACACGCCGCTGCTGTCCGCCGCGATGGACACCGTGACCGAGTCGCGGATGGCCATCGCCATGGCCCGCCAGGGTGGCCTCGGCGTCGTGCACCGCAACCTTTCGATCGCCGACCAGGCCGACCAGGTGGACCGGGTCAAGCGCAGCGAGTCCGGCATGATCACCAACCCGCTCACGATCGGCCCCGAGGCCACGCTGGCCGAGCTGGACGAAATCTGCTCGCACTACCGGGTCTCCGGCCTGCCCGTCGTGGACGAGGGCATGCGCCTGCTCGGCATCGTCACGAACCGCGACACCCGCTTCGTGCCGGAAGCCGACTTCCCGATCCGGCTGGTCAGCGACGTCATGACCAAGATGCCGCTGGTCACTGGCCACGTCGGCATCAGCCGCGAGGAGGCCTCGCACAAGCTCGCGACGAACAAGATCGAGAAGCTCCCGCTGGTCGATGACCAGGGCCGGCTCAAGGGCCTGATCACCACCAAGGACTTCACCAAGGCCGAGCAGTACCCGCTGGCCACCAAGGACGATGAGGGCCGGCTGCGCGTCGGCGCCGCCATCGGCTTCTTCGGTGACGGCTGGGAGCGCGCGATGGCCCTGATCGACGCCGGTGTGGACGCCCTCTTCGTAGACACCGCCAACGGCCACTCGCAGGGCGTGCTGGACATGATCCGCCGCCTCAAGTCTGACCCGGTCGCCGCGCACGTGGACATCATCGGCGGTCAGGCCGCCACCCGCGAAGGCGCGCAGGCCCTGATCGACGCCGGCGCCGACGGCATCAAGGTCGGCGTGGGGCCCGGCTCCATCTGCACCACCCGCGTCGTGGCCGGCGTCGGTGTCCCGCAGATCACCGCCATCTACGAATCCGCCAAGGCCGCGATCCCGGCCGGCGTCCCGCTGATCGCCGACGGCGGCCTGCAGTACTCGGGCGACATCGGCAAGGCCCTGGTCGCCGGCGCCGACACCGTCATGCTCGGTTCTCTGCTGGCCGGCTGCGACGAGTCCCCGGGCGACCTGATCTTCGTCAACGGCAAGCAGTTCAAGCTCTACCGGGGGATGGGCTCCCTCGGTGCCATGCAGACCCGCGGCAAGAACACCTCCTACTCCAAGGATCGGTACTTCCAGGCCGACGTGTCCGGCGACGACAAGCTCATCCCGGAAGGTATCGAAGGCCGGGTCGCCTACCGCGGTCCACTTTCCTCGGTGGCCTACCAGCTGGTCGGCGGCCTCCGCCAGACCATGTTCTACACCGGAGCCCCGACCGTGGCCGAGCTCAAGGCCCGCGGCAAGTTCGTCCGGATCACGCCGGCCGGGCTGAAGGAATCCCACCCGCACGACATCCAGATGACGGTGGAGGCGCCGAACTACGGTTCGCGCTAACCCGCCAGGCTGGCCCGCCGGAAGGCTGGACACGCAGGCCACGGGGATCCGTCCCCGTGGCCTGCCTGCGTTAAGAAGCGGCCCCGGAGGCGCGGATCCGGAACTAGGCTGGAGCCATGTCCGAACTCCTGCCCGCGCGCGAGCCGAAGCGGAAACTGGCGCTGCGGCCGTACGCCCGGGCCGTGGCGCAGGTGCTGCGGGTCAGCTTCCGCGCTTCGCCTGCCGCCGTCGTGATGAAGGTGGTGGGCTCGTTGATCTCGGCGCTGATGCCGCTGGTCACCACCTACTTCGCCGCGCTGACCACGACGGCGCTCGCGGCGGCGTACGCGGGTAATGCGGCCGCCGGGCAGCAGGCCATCGTCTACGTCATCATCACCGCGGCGCTCGGCCTGTTCTGGGGCGCCTTCAGCAGCGTGGACCGCTACATCCAGCAGCTGATGAGCTTCCGGGTCGGCGCCATCGTCGGGGACCTGATGTACGAGCGTTTCCTTGCCCTGGAATTCTGGCGTTACGACGACAAGGAGACGGTGGACCTCTACGACCGGGCCAAACGCTTCTCCGATTCCTACGCCCGCGTCCTGGACCGGATCGCCGCCATCTTCACCCAGCTGGTCTCGGTGATCCTCGCGATCGGCGCGCTGCTGCTGGTCAGCTGGTGGATTGCCGTGATCGTCCTGGTCGCGATCGTGCCCAGCGTCTACCTGCAGTTCAAACTCTCGCGCGAACAGATCGCGCACTGGAACACCCAGGTCGATTCGCGCCGGCAGCGGCGGATGATCGAGACCAACCTGCTGCGCCCGCAGCACATCGCCGAGATGCGGCTCTACGGAATCGTCGGCTACCTGATGGGGCTCCGCTCCCGGCTCCGGGATGCGGACGAAAAACGCCGGCTCGACTTCCAGAAGCGCTACATCCCCAAACAGCTCGCCGCCGATGCGCTGCAGTACGGTGCCGAGGTGGTCTCGCTGATCTGGGTGGTGGGCCAGATCATCGCCCGTGCCCAGCCGGTGGGGCAGTTCCTCTACGTCCAGCAGATCGTCAGCCGGGCCCTGTCCACCGCCAACAATCTGGTCTCCTCGCTGAGTTCGATCGACGAGGACCTCGCCAACCTCAAGGACTACGAGCTGTTCATGGCGCTGCCGGTCCACTCCGAGCACGCCCCGGCCCTGCTCCAGGCGCCGAGGACCGTGGAACTGCGCGACGTCCGCTTCACCTACACCGGCAGCGAGCTGGAGGTCATCAAGGGCGTCTCGCTGACCATCCGGCAGGGCCAGCACATCGCCATCGTGGGGGAGAACGGGGCCGGGAAGTCCACGCTGATCCGGATCCTCGCCGGGCTCTACCGGCCTGACTCCGGGCAGGTGCTGCTCGACGGCGTCGATCTCGCCGCCGTCGACGTGAAGTCCTGGCACCGCCACCTCGCGGTGCTCAGCCAGGAGTTCCTCAAGTACGAGTTCGCCACGGCGGCCGAGAACATCTTCTTCGGCGACGTCGATGCGCCGCGCGACGACGAGCGGATCCGCCGGGCCGCCGCGGACGCGGAGGCCCTCGAATTCATCAACAAGCTGCCGAACGGGCTGGACAACCATGTCAGCAACTGGATGGAAGACCCGCGCGGGCGCAAGGGCAGCGGCCTCTCCGGCGGGCAGTGGCAGCGGCTGGCCATGGCCCGGAACTTCTACCGCGACGCGTCGTTCATGGTGATGGACGAACCGACGTCGGCGATTGACGCGCTGGCCGAGCACCGGATCTTCACCCGGCTGTTCGCCGACCGGAGCAGCACCATCATCGCCATCAGCCACCGGCTCGCGACGATCGAGAAAGCGGACATCGTCTACATGCTCGAAGACGGCCGGATCGTGGAACAGGGCACGCACAAGGAACTGGTGGCGTTGCGCGGGCGTTACTTCCGGATGTTCGAGTCGCAGCTCAACGTGGACGAGCCCGAAGGCGTCTAGGCCCGGCCGGCGCGGATCGGCCCGGCCACGCCCCGGCAGGTGCAGGGTTCAGCCGCCGCAGACAATGGTGGTGCGGACTGTCGCCAGGCTGGGCGACGGCGGGACGCTGCTGAATCCAAAGCTGACAGCGGGCGTGATGGGCACGAGGCCGCCCTGGTCCGCGCCGTTCCAGGTGACCCGGGCGGAGGTGATCCGGTGAAGGTCGGTGACGCCGTAGGATTCCTGCCGGCCGTTCCCGGCGGTGCCATGGGTCCGGGTGCCGGGGCTGAGGCGGGCTGCCAACGGGTTGATGGCCCGCAGCCAGGCCGGATGCACAGCCAGGCGGCGGGGGACCGCCCGGAGGCCGAGCCCCAGCACGGTCCTGGAGCCGACGGTCGCCGCGATCACCAGCGGCCCGGCCGCAACGGCCAGCCTGCCGTCGTGCACTCCGGCGGCCACGTCCACGATCCGCACCTCGTCGAAGCTGTACGTGGCGGCGACGAACTGGCCCACGTCGGCGGCGGGGGCCAGGAGCAGCCGGTGCCCGGTGCCAGTCTGGACCATGACGTCCGCGAAGGCCCCAAAGGGGGAGGCGCGCCAGATTCCGACGACGGCGCGCAGCCCCGAGGCGGCCCCGAGTCCGGCGATCTGCCCGTCAAAGATCCAGCGCTCAGCCATGCAGCCACTGTAGCCAACGCCCCACCGGACATGCCCGTCCGCCAGGCCGGCTCCATTTCCCCACCGGACATGCCCATCCGTCGGCCCGACAATCGGGCATGGCACGTTCTGCCCGGTCCTGGGCACAAAGAATGGACATGTCCGTCGGAGAGCGCCGGACATGCCCACCCGCTGGCCGCAGCCGGGGCCGCGGCCAGCGAGTGACGGCTAGGACGTC
Organism: Arthrobacter sp. Hor0625; assembly: GCF_052567525.1. Taxonomy (NCBI): domain Bacteria; kingdom Bacillati; phylum Actinomycetota; class Actinomycetes; order Micrococcales; family Micrococcaceae; genus Arthrobacter; species Arthrobacter sp. Hor0625. The sequence continues at coordinate 2,190,095 of NZ_CP199586.1, forward strand.
GTGACCGAGGTGTCGTCCACGAAGAAGTAGGTCTGCAGCGACGAGTCCTCGACCCCGAGGAACCGCAGCGTCACGGTCTTGCCCTTGAACGCGGACAGGTCGAGGGTTTTGAGCACGTAACCGGGCGACTTGTTCAGGTTCGAGTAGGTCGCCAGCGTGGTGGTGACCCCGGCGCTGACGGCCTGGACCTTCAAGGTGTCATAGGCCGTCGAGGTCGTGGTCTCGTCGGTCAGCGTCTTGAGGTAGAAGGACAGCGTGGACCCGGCCGCGGCGGAGGGGATGCTGAACGTCTGGTCCAGCCGGTACGACGTCGACTGACCCCAGCCGTTCAGCCCCGCAAAGCCGCTGCCCGTGCGGGCGTTGGTGCCGGTTTCGAAGGTGTCGGTGTGATCGGAGGTCCAGGACGCGGCGCCGCTCTCGAAGCCGGGGTTCAGCAGCAGGTTGCCCGACGGCGGCGGGGTGGTGCCGCCCAGCAGCCCCATGGTGGCGGTTGCGTCGGACAGCCCGGCCCCGCAGCCCTTGGTGCAGCCGCCGGGCATGGCCCGGGTGCCCTGCTTGAGGGTGGACTCGACCTGCGCCGGGGACAGGCCGGGGGACTTGGCCTTCATCAGGGCCACGAGGCCGGCCACATGCGGGGTCGCCATGGAGGTGCCCTGGTAGTTGGCGTAGCCCGCGCCGGCCGGCGTGGTGGTGCCGGTGTTGAGTGTGGAGAGGATGCCGCCGCCGCTGACGCTCGTGTCGCCGCCCGGAGCGGTCAGGTCCACGGTCGCGCCGTAGTTGGAGTAGTACGAGAGCGTGCCACTGGGGTTGCTGGCGGCGACGGTGACCACCGAGCTGCAGTTGGCCGGGCGGAAGCCCGAGGCGTCCTGGTTGCTGTTGCCGGCAGCGACCACCACGGTGGTACCGCGGGAGACGGCGGAGTCAATGGCGGCCTGGTAGGTGGTGCCGCAGGCGCCGGAGCCGCCCAGGCTCATGTTGATGACCCTGGCGGGGTTGGCGTTGGCCGGGATCCCGGAGACGGCGCCGCCGGAGGCCCAGATGATGGCGTCCGCGATGTCGGAGAGCGATCCGCCGCACTTGGCCAGGACCCGGACCGGCAGCACCTTGGCGTTGGGGGCCACGCCGGCCACGCCGGTGGCGTTGCCGGTCACGGCGGCGATGGTGCCGGAGACGTGGGTGCCGTGCCAGGACGAGTTGCCGGCGGCGGTCTGCCCGCATTCGCCGGCGGCGTACCAGTCGCCCTGGTCCTGGGCGTTGGCGTCACGGCCGTTGCCGTCCCGCGCTGCCGTGGCGTCGGAGACGAAGTCGTAGCCCGGCAGCATGTTGGCGTCCAGGTCGGGGTGGGCCGTGATGCCGGTGTCGATCACCGCGACGGTGGACCCGGAACCGGTCGAGACGTCCCACGCGCCGGGGATCCGCATGCCGTTGGCGGCGGTGAAGTCCCACTGCTCGCCGTAACGGGTGTCGTTCGGGCTGAGGACCGCGGTCATCCGCGCGTCCGGTTCGACGGCGTCGACCGCGCCGGAGGCAACAATGCCCGCCATGAAGTCCCGTGCCGCCTGGTCGGAGAGGGCCTTGTCCGAGGCAATCAGGGTTCCTCCGGTAGCGAGGGCGCGCAGCTCGCGGACGCTTACCCCCTGCTGCTTGGCGGCCTTGCCCCAGGCGTTCGCGCGTCCGCCGGGAGTGGCGTTGCCGGGGGTCTTCTTATAGCTGACGATGAACTGCGTGTACGCCTCGCCGGCGTTGACGTCCGGAGCCGGAGCGGTCTCCGAAACGACGCGCCCCGCGGCGGGCGCCGCGAGCACCGGGGAGACGGCCAGGGTCATGGTGCCGACGACGGCCGCCAGCGAGAGGGCCAGGACGCGCGAGGTCCTGAGTGATGCACTTCCCATGGGTTCTGCTTTCTGTAACCGGGCGCTGCGGAGCGCCTGGAACGGTGGAGGCCGGCGGGGTCCCCGGCCGGCCGACAGCAAACGTAAGCGTATTTTCAAAATTTGTAAACTATTGACAAAACTTGTCAAGTGAAGGTTTGCTCTCGCTTGACTAGGGGCTGATGTCGGGCCGGAGTCACGGTCAAGTAAAGTTGGGGGCGTGACTTACGAGATTGAGATTGGCCGTGGCAAACGTGGGCGTCGTGCCTACTCCCTGGACGACATTGCGATCGTCCCCAACCGGCGTACGCGCGATCCCAAGGACGTCTCCGTCTCCTGGCAGATCGATGCCTACAAGTTCGACATGCCGGTGATCGCCGCGCCGATGGACTCGGCGATGTCGCCCGAGACCGTCATCGCGCTGGGCCGGCTGGGCGGACTCGGCGTCCTTGACCTCGAAGGCCTGTGGACCCGCTACGAGGACCCGCAGCCGGTCCTCGACCAGATCGCGGCCCTGGAGGACGAAACCAACAGCCCCGCCGTCACCCGGCGCATGCAGGAGCTCTACCAGGCGCCGATCCAGCCGGAACTGATCACTTCCCGGCTGGCTGAGATCCGCGCCGCCGGTGTCACCGTGGCCGGCTCCCTGACCCCGCAGCGCACCCAGGAGCACTACAAGACCGTGCTGGCCGCCGGCGTCGACATCTTTGTCATCCGCGGCACCACCGTCTCCGCCGAGCACGTCTCCAAGGACCACGAACCGCTGAACCTCAAGCAGTTCATCTACGAACTCGATGTCCCCGTGATCGTCGGCGGCGCGGCCGGCTACACCCCGGCCCTGCACCTGATGCGCACCGGCGCGGCCGGCGTGCTGGTCGGCTTCGGCGGCGGCGCCACCACCACCACCCGCCGGGCTCTCGGTATCCACTCGCCGATGGCCTCCGCCATCTCCGACGTCGCGGCCGCCCGCCGCGACTACATGGACGAATCCGGCGGGCGGTACGTGCACGTGATCGCCGACGGCGGCATGGGCAGCTCCGGCGACATCGTCAAGGCCATCGCCATGGGCGCCGACGCCGTCATGCTGGGCAGCGCCCTGGCCCGCGCCGAGGAAGCGCCCGGCAAGGGCTGGCACTGGGGCCAGGAGGCCCACCACTTGGAGCTGCCCCGCGGCGACCGGGTCAACGTCGGTACCGTCGGCCCGCTCGAGGAGGTCCTCTTCGGCCCCGGCCACCACACCAACGGCACCGCCAACCTGGTCGGTGCGCTGCGCCGTTCGATGGCGACCACCGGCTATTCGGACCTGAAGGAATTCCAACGCGTCGACGTCGTCGTCTCGCCGTACGCCGGGAACTGACGCTTCAGGGCCCCGGCGCCGGGGCCCTGCCCAACCGGAGAACTTGGAAGTAGTGTGGTGCACTACGAGGTTTGATCCGGATGGAGGCGTGAGATGAACAGTTTTCCCGGTGGGGCTCCCATGGCCGGCGGCGCGCTCGGGCCCGCGGAGCGCGAGGCGTCGCTGGCGGCCCTGAAAGCCAGCACCGAGCCCGGCAAGGAACTCGACATCCTGATCGTCGGCGGCGGCATCGTCGGCGCGGGCGCGGCCCTGGACGCCGTCACGCGCGGCCTGAGGGTGGGCATCGTCGAGGCCAACGACTGGGCGGCAGGGACGTCGTCGCGGTCCTCGAAGCTGATCCACGGCGGCCTGCGCTACCTGGAGATGCTGGACTTCGCCCTCGTAAAGGAAGCGCTGCACGAGCGCGGCCTGATCCTCTCCGTCCTCGCCCCGCACCTGGCCCGTCCCGTGCCGTTCCTCTACCCGTTGACCAAGCGCTTCGTGGAACGGCCCTACGTCGGCTCTGGCATCATCCTCTACGACGCCATGTCCATCACCGGCGGCCACAGCCGCGGCGTCCCGTTCCACAAGCACCTGAGCCGACGCGGCACCCTGCGCGCGGCGCCCAGCCTCAAGGACGACGCCTTCGTCGGATCCATCCGCTACTACGACGGACAGGTCGACGACGCCAAGTACGTCGCCAACCTCGTGCGGACCGCCGCCTACTACGGCGCCCACGCGGTGAACCAGATGGCCGTCGTGGATTTCCTCCGCGAGGGCGAGCGGGTCGTCGGCGCCAAGGTGGTCGACCATGAGGACGGCTCCAGCTTCAATATCCGCGCCAAGCAGGTCATCAATGCCACCGGGGTCTGGACCGACGAAACCCAGGCCATGGTCACCGACCGCGGCCAGCTCAAGGTGCGTGCTTCCAAGGGCATCCACCTGGTGGTGCCCCGGGACCGCTTCCAGTCCACCGTCGGGCTGATCCTGCGGACCGAAAAATCCGTTCTCTTCGTCATCCCCTGGGGGCGGCACTGGATCATCGGCACCACCGACACCGACTGGCACCTGGACAAGGCGCACCCGGCGGCCTCCAGCAAGGACATCGACTACATCCTCGAACACGTCAACAAGGTCCTCAGGCGCCCGCTCACGCGCGAGGACGTCGAGGGCGTCTACGCCGGCCTGCGTCCGCTGCTGGCAGGGGAGAACGACTCGACGGCCAAGCTCTCCCGCGAACACGTCGTTGCCCACCCCGTGCCGGGCCTCGTCGTCGTGGCCGGCGGCAAGTGGACCACCTACCGGGTAATGGCCAAGGACGCCGTGGATGAGGCGACACGGAGCATGGACGAGCGCGTCCCGCCGTCGTGCACCGAATCTATCCCTCTGCTGGGCGCCAGCGGCTTCAAGGCCGCCTGGAACAAGCGCAACCGCATGGCCGAGGAAACCGGCGTGCACGTGGCACGGATCGAACACCTGCTCAACCGCTACGGGTCGATGGCGCCGGAAGTCCTGGCCCTGATCGCGGATAACCCGGAGCTGGCCGAGCCGCTGCCCGGCGCGGACGACTACCTGGCCGCGGAGGCTGTCTACGCGGCCAAGTACGAAGGGGCCCGCCATGTCCAGGACGTGCTGACCCGCCGGACCCGGATCTCGATCGAGGCGTGGGACCGCGGTGTGTCCGCGGCGCCGGTCGTGGCTAAACTGATCGGTGACGTTCTCGGCTGGAGCGATGCCCAGCGCGAGAGCGAAATCAAGCACTACCTGGCCCGGGTCGACGCCGAACGGCTGAGCCAGGAGCAGCCGGACGACGAGTCCGCGGACGCCGCACGCCTGGGCGCCGAAGACATCGTTCCGCTGCGCTGACCGGGGTACCGCAGGACGCGGCCCGGGCCGGCGTGCGCCGACGCCTCACCGAAGGGACACCTCTTGGCGGAACCACTGGACAGGTACGATGCCGACCTCACCACGCCGCAGATGGTGATCCTGGAACTGGAGGCCGAGGACAAGTTCGACGCCGCCGCCCAGCTCGCGCAGCGGATGTACGACGCCGGCCGGATCTCCGACCTGGAGGGGTTCCTCGGCCACGTCAATGCCCGGGAACACCAGCTGGCGACCGGGCTGCCCGGCGGCATCGGCCTGCCCCACGCGCGCAGCGAATTCGTCGCGCGCACCTCGATCGCCGTGGGCATCACGAAGTACGGCAAGGCTCTGGACTTCGGCGCCGCCGACGGGCCCGCCACCGTGGTGCTGCTCATCGGAACGCCCGCCAGTTCCTTCTCCGAGCACCTTGAGGTGCTCGCCACGCTGGCCCGGTCGCTGTCCAAGGAATCGTTCCGGGAGTCGCTGCGCCGCGCCTACGACCCCGAGGTGATCTCCGAACTAATTAACTCCAGCCTGGTTTTCTTCGACCACTAGGGACACACCCCGCCGTGCCGGCGAACGGCGTCCTCTCCGGGCCCCCGGGGCCCGTTTCGCAGTTCTACACGCGGACGAAGTACGGTTAAGGGGTGCTGAAAACCGCCCTCAAACCCCGCTGGATCGCAGGCCTCGTGTTTGCGCTCGTGATCTCCGCGGTCTTTGTGCTGCTCAGCCAGTGGCAGTTCGGCCGGTCCACCCGTGCGGAGGCTCCGGTCTCCGCCGGGACGGAGAACCCCCGACCGCTGACCGACGTGCTGGAACCGGGGCAGTTCTTCCCGGGATCGGTCGCGGACCAGGTGGTCACCGCCACCGGCAGCTACGACCCGCAGAAGCAGGTGCTGATCCCCGGCCGGATCAAGGACGGCGCCAAGGGATTCTGGATCGTCTCCGCCTTCGCGGTAAAAGGCGCGCCCGCGCTCGCCGGCGCCGGAGCATCACCCCAGACGTGGATCCCGGTGGCGCGGGGCTGGGTCGCCGACCCCGCGGACGCCGCGGCACCGCCGTCGGGCACCATTGAACTCACCGGCCGGCTGATTCCCTCCGAAGCTCCGCTGCCCAATACCGACGCCGGTCCCGGGCGGGCCAGCGCCGTCTCCGTCGCCGAACTGATCAACCTGTGGGACGTCAGCAGCTACCCCGGGTTCGTTGCCGCCAGCGCCGAACGCGCCGGAGGTGCCGACGTGGCCGCCTCCGGCCCGGTCAAAGCCCTGGACATCGGCCCGCAGCCGCCGGCCCAGACCGTGAACTGGCTCAACCTCTTCTACGCCGCCGAGTGGGTGGTCTTCGCCGGGTTCGCGCTCTTCATCTGGTGGCGCCTGGTCAAGGACGACTACCGGCGCGGCCTCGAAGAAGCGGAAGACGAAGAAGCAGCGCGCCGCGCCGCCGGCGCAGCCCCGGCAGGTGCAGCCCCCGACGAGCATTCCCCCCAGCCCGACCCCACCAACCCGAGAGTGCAATCATGATCGAGCCCCAGCCGGCCATCCAGCCGCAGCAGCCCGCCGGACCCGGAAGCGCCCCCGGCAAGAAGCGCCGCTTCGGCGGCACCGAGGCGCAGATCCGCTCCGCGCTGAAGTTCTACAAGGTGCTCGCCTACCTCACCGGCTCCATGCTGCTGCTGCTCTGCGCGGAACTGATCGCCCGCTACGTCTTCGGCCAGTACCTGTTCGCCGGGGGCACCGACGCCGTTACCGGCCAGCCGTTCGGGTTCGGGTTCGCCGACGCCGAGCCGCCGGGGGTTATCGGCGGGGTGAACCTTTCGGTCGCCGTGCTGATCGTCCACGGCTGGATGTACGTGGTGTACCTGATGTCCAACTTCCGGCTCTGGTCGCTGATGCGCTGGCCGTTCGCCAAGCTCATCGTCCTCGCCCTCGGCGGCGTCGTTCCGTTCCTCTCGTTCTTCGTGGAGAAGAAATTCCACGCCGAGGTCGAGGCCGAACTCGCGGCCAACCCGCAGGCGCCGCAACGCTACTGAGCCGCCCGGTTCGGCAGTGCCGCCGGCTGTGAGTTCGCTAACGCGAGCCCTCTCAATGTGCGGGGGACCGGGGCCGCAAAGTAGGCTAGGACGGTGACCACTCCCACTGCATCCCAGACGTCCCACAGGCCTGTGCTGGTTGTTGACTACGGTGCCCAGTACGCGCAGCTGATTGCCCGCCGCGTCCGGGAAGCGAATGTGTATTCGGAAGTCGTTCCGCATACCTACAGCACCGAGCAGCTGCTGGCCAAGAACCCCGCCGCGATCATCCTCTCCGGCGGCCCCGCCAGTGTCTATGCCGAAGGCGCCCCCAGCGTCGGGGCCGACCTGTTCGAAGCCGGTGTCCCTGTCTTCGGCATCTGCTACGGCTTCCAGGCCATGGCCAACGCCCTGGGCGGCAAGGTGGCCCGGACTGGCCTGCGCGAATACGGCGCCACGGAAACCACCACCATCGGCGAAGGCCGTTCGATTCTCGAGGGCATGCCGCAGCACCAGAGCACCTGGATGAGCCACGGCGACTCCGTGCACGAGGCGCCGGAAGGCTTTGAAGTGCTCGCCACGACGGCGGGTGCCGACGTCGCCGCGTTCGCCAACGAGGAAAAGTGCCTTTACGGCGTGCAGTGGCACCCGGAGGTCAAGCACTCGGCCTACGGCCAGCAGGTCCTGGAGAACTTCCTCTTCAAGGGTGCCAAGCTGGAACCGAACTGGACCACCGGCAACATCCTTGAGGAACAGGTCGCCCGGATCCGTGAACAGGTCGGCGACTCCCGGGTCATCTGCGGCCTCTCCGGCGGCGTCGACTCCGCCGTGGCCGCGGCGCTGGTCCAGCGCGCCGTCGGCGACCAGCTGACCTGCGTCTTCGTGGACCACGGCCTGCTGCGCGAAGGCGAAGCCGAACAGGTCGAACGCGACTTCGTGGCCGCGACCGGCGTCAAACTCTACGTGGCCAATGAGCAGGAACGCTTCCAGGCTGCCCTGGCCGGGGTCAGCGACCCGGAAACCAAGCGCAAAATCATCGGCCGCGAATTCATCCGGGCGTTCGAGGAAGCCGAACGGGCGATCATCGCCGAGGCGGCGGCCCACGGCGAGAAGATCAAGTTCCTGGTCCAGGGCACCCTCTACCCCGACGTCGTCGAATCCGGCGGCGGCGAGGGCGCCGCGAACATCAAGAGCCACCACAACGTCGGCGGCCTGCCCGAAGACCTGCAGTTCGAACTCGTCGAACCGCTGCGCGCGCTGTTCAAGGACGAGGTCCGCGCCGTCGGCGCCCAGCTGGGCCTGCCGCAGGAAATCGTCGGCCGCCAGCCCTTCCCGGGCCCTGGCCTGGGCATCCGGATCGTCGGAGAGGTCACGAAGGAACGGCTCGACCTGCTCCGCAAGGCCGACGCCATCGCGCGCGCTGAACTGACCGCGGCGGGGCTCGACAACGAAGTCTGGCAGATGCCGGTCGTGCTGCTGGCCGATGTCCGCAGCGTCGGCGTCCAGGGCGACGGCCGCACCTACGGCCACCCGATCGTCCTGCGCCCGGTGTCCTCCGAGGATGCCATGACGGCGGACTGGTCGCGGCTGCCGTACGACCTGCTGGCCCGGATCTCCAACCGGATCACCAACGAAGTCGACGGCGTGAACCGCGTGGTGCTGGACGTTACCAGCAAGCCGCCGGGAACCATCGAGTGGGAATAGCGTCCTAAATGGCCGGTCTCTTCGGAGGCCGGCCATTTTCGTGCGCGCGACTCTGCGCGCTACTCTGTGCGCCCGTCTGGTCCACGCGGTAATTTGCGCCACGAATTTGGCCCGTGCCAGTGTTGCGGCCCGCCACCGGCCACGGATTCGGGCTACCCTCGAAAGCATGCCGGTATGGTCCAGGGCGTCCCGCGCGAACTCAGAAAACGTGAGCACCGAAAAGAACGTGAGCACAGAAAAGAAGGCAGCAGTGTCAGTTGGTCAAGGCCACCCCGAGGGCTCCGAGGAGTTCAGGAAATGGCTGTCGGGCCTCAAGCCCGTCACCGGTGCAGACACGATGCTGCGCTTCACAAAGACGCCCGAGGGCTCCATTGACCTGACCCACGCGCACCCTTCCGGCCTGGCCCAGCTGATGGCCGGCCGACGCACGCGCCTGTCCACCCTGATCCGCGACCGCCAGCAGTACGTCGTGGCCGCACGGGCCTCGCGGAACCTCCGCTCGAAGATCTTCGAGCTCGCCAACGACCGCGGAATCGACGCCGGTTACTTCTCGGCCGGCACCGTCGTCTGGACGTCCGCCGTCGGCGGCAAACCGCAGCGCGTGTCCGCGCCGGTGATGCTGGCCGCCGTCTCGCTCACGGTCCGCCCCGGGGAGGACGATTACGAACTGCAGCTGACCGAGCAGGCCCGGATCAACCCGGCCCTCGTCCGGCACCTGAAGAACGTCCACGGCATCGTCTTCGACGTCAACGCCGTCACCCGGATGGCCTACAGCACCGCCCGGTACGATCCCCAGCCGGTGCTCGAACGCCTCGGCACCCTGGTCCAGCCGATCCACGGCGCGGAAATCGAACACAACCTGCTGGTCTCCACCTTCGCCGACCTCTCGGGCAACCTGGACGACCCCTGGATCAACCCGGACAACCCGCTCGTTGCTGCACTGCAGCGGGCCTCCGCCGGCGCGCCGGTCGAGGTGCCCGCGCTTGAGCCTGGCCGGTTCCCCAGTACCGACGAACGGAACCCCGCGGACGAGCTCCTGCTGCTCGACGCCGACTCCGACCAGCAGTACGTTGTCGACGCGGTCCGCGCCGGCGACTCGCTCGTGGTCAGCAGCCCGCCGGGCACCGGCCAGACCCAGACGGCGATCAACACCATCGGGGCCCTGGTGGACGACGGCAAGAGCGTGCTGGTCGTCGGGGACCGGCGCGCCAGCCTGGCCGAGGTGACAGCCCAGCTGGAATCCCTGGGCCTGGACTCGGCCCTGGTCCAGCTGGCGGGCAACTCCACCCCGCTGCAGCTCAAGGGCCAGCTGGTCCGCGCGATCGTCCGCAACGAGAAGTCCCTCGAGCCCCAGCTGAAGAACCTGCACACCACGCTCACTCAGCACCGGCACGCCCTCATGGACCACGTCGCCTCCCTGCACAACGTCCGCCAGCGCTGGGGTTGCTCGCCGTACGAGGCAATGCAGTCGCTCGCCGCGCTCACCGCCATCCACCCGGCGCCCGCCACCACAGTGCGGCTCAAGCGCAGCGTGCTGGACAGCATCCGGGACCGTGAGGAACTGGCCGGCCGGCTCCGCCGGGCGGCAGAACTGGGCAGCTTCAGCCGCGCGTCGACCCTCAGCCCCTGGCACGGCGCCCGGCTCCTGACCCGCAAGGAGACCCAGGAAGCGCAGCAGGTCGCCCGCTCGGTGGCCGAGAAGCTGCCGCAGCTTCGCGAACGCATGAACAGCGTGGCTGAACACGCCGAGATCCGCCTGGGCGACACCTTCGCCGAATGGGGCGAGCAGATCGACCTGCTGGTCGCGGTCCGCGAGAGCCTGGACAAGTTCACACCGGACATTTTCGACCGTCCGGTCCACGACCTGATTTCCGCCACCGCACCGTCCTCGTGGCGCCGCGAGCGGAACATCGAAATGGCCTCGATGCAGCGCTCCCGGCTGCGCCGCGTCGCCAAGGAATACGTCCGGCCGGGCGTCCACATCGCGGACCTGCACAGCTCGCTGGTGCTGGTCCAGGACCAGCGCGCCGCGTGGGCCGGCTACGCCACCACGCAGCGGCACCCCGCAGTGCCCTCCGGGCTGGCCGAGATCACGGCGCTCTACCGGGAACTGGAAGCGGAACTGGACGAGCTGGGGCAGGCGCTCCGGCACACGGCCGACGGCGGGGACCTCCGGAGCGCCCCGTACGGGACGCTGCTGGCACGCCTCGAGCGGCTGGTCGCCGACACCGGGACGCTGGAAACGCTGCCCGAGCGGACGCTGCTGGTGGAGAACATGCGCGAGCACGGCCTCGGCGAACTGCTCGACGACCTTGCCGACCGCGAGGTGCCTGCAGGGTCGGTGGCTGCCGAACTCGATCTGGCCTGGTGGCAGTCAGCCCTCGAAGCCATGATCAGCGGGGACGACTACCTGGCCATGTCCGACGGCGACGCCCTCCGCCAGCTGGAAGCGGAATACCGCCTCGCGGATAACGCCCACATTGCCAGCGGCGCCGCCCGGCTGCGTTGGAAGCTGGCAGAACGCTGGCGCGCCGCTCTGACCGGGCACCCGCGCCAGGCCGAGCTCCTGCGCAGCCTGCTCAAGGACGGACGGGTGACGCCGCCGGCGCTGACCGCCCAGGCGCCCGACCTCGTTCCGATGCTCGTGCCGGTCTGGTCCGTCAGCCCCTACCTTCTGACTAGCCTGCTGCCGGCGGAGCAGCGCTTCGACGCCGTCGTGATCCTGGACGCCGAGGCCACCTCCCTGCAGGCCGTGCTGCCCGCCGTCGCACGGTCCCGGCAGGTCATCGCCTTCGGCGACGACAAGATTGCCAGCCCGCGCGGTTTCACCGTGGGAGTCGAACGGCTTGCCGCGGGCGAAACCTCGCACCAGCCGGTGGAGAGCGCGTTTGAGGCCCTGTCCGCCGTCCTGCCGGTCTGGAAGCTGCGGACCGTCTACCGCGCCGTCGATGAGGACCTCGTCCGGCAGCTGAGCAAGGCCTTCTACGACGGCGGCCTCCGCCGGCTGCCCGAAGGCCAGTCAGCCACCGGCCTCGACCGCACCCTGGAGGTCGAGTACCTCCCGGACGGAACGGGCCTGCCCAGCGCGGACCACGACGGCGTGGAGTCCGTTGTGGCCGAAGTGAACCGCGTCGTGGAACTGGTCTTCGAGCACGCGAGGCTCCGGCCGCGCACCTCGCTGGCCGTCGTCACCGGAAGCCTGCGGCACGCCGCCCGGATCGGCGAGGCCATCCGGCGGCAGTTGCCCGAGCACCCGCTGTTGGGCAGCTTCTTCACCGCCGGGCAGGAGTCGTTCCGGGTCGTGGATCTCGACCGGGCCCAGGGCCTGGTCCGCGACCACGTCATCTTCTCTCCCGGGTACGGCCGTACCCCGCACGGCCGGGCCCTGCACAGCCTGGGTCCGCTGTCGGCCCCCGGCGGCCGCGCAAAGTTTGCCCTCGCCATGACACGTGCGCGGCGTTCCCTGCACGTGCTCAGCTGCTTCCGCCCGGAGGACCTGGACGTGACCCGCCTCAGCCACGGCGCGGTCGACTTCTACGAGCTCCTGGACCGCGAAATCGCGGGCAACTCCGACCTGGGGAGCCCGGCGTCCCGCGCCGCGGCCAGCGAACAGGCCCTGGGCGCCGACCCGCTCGTGGCCGACCTGGGGGACCGGCTCCGTGCCCGCGGGGCCCGGGTCTGGCACCAGTACGACGGTGTCCTGGACATGGTGGCCGCGGCGGACCCGATGCGCACCATCGGCCAGGACGACGCCGAGATCCCGAGCCCTGTCGCGATCGAATCCGACGGCACCGAGCGGTACCGCCGGATGTCCGTCCGGGAACGCAGCCGCCTGCGGCCGCAGTTGCTCGAACGCATGGGCTGGCGGTACATGCCACTATGGACAATAGAGGTCTTCACCGACCCGTCTGCCTGCGCGGACCGGATCGGCGGCTATCTCGGACTGGAAAAGCCGGTGGCGCTGAACCGTATGGACGCGTCGCCGGGCTTCTCCGATGACATTGAAACCCATAGCGTCGACGACGGGCGGGAGGCGTTCGTCTCCGCCGGCGCCGACCGGGGCTGACCGCGGACGGCTGCCGCGGCCAGGGAACAGTGCCACGCAGCAAGGAGGCCGGCGGCATGAGCGCACACGCCAGCAAGGATGAAGCCAGCAGCACCACCGGGACCGGCGCAGGCGACGCCGGCACCGCCGAAGCCGGAACTGCCGAGGCCGAAACTTCCGCAGCCGAAGGCGGGCAGGTGTCCGGCGCCGGGGCCGCGGACGGTGGGCCCGCGGAGGCCCGTCGAGCTGCCGAACCAGCCGGCCAGGCCCGGCGGAGCCCCTCGGTGCGCCGCGCGGCAGCCGGGGAAGTGCTTCCCACCAAGGCCGCCGAAGACGATCCACGGCGCTGGGGTGACCAGCCCGGGTCCTACGACCACGACGCGTGGCTGAGGGAGCAGCGCCCGCCGCACTGGGGCTAGCGCCGCCCCGGCCGCGCCGGCGTCCCGGGCCGCTGACCTTAGTCCGGCCGCGCGCCGACGAGGACGAAGAACAGTTTTCCCTGGGTCGAGGCCCCGGCAAGCTTCCGGGCCTGGGCCGGGTCCGCGGCGACCACCATCAGCCCGTCGGCGTCCCCGGCGTCGAGCCATGTCCCGGACTTGCCGCCCTGTGCCGAAGTCCAGAGCACGGGAACCGCGGCGGCAAGCACCTCGCCGGCTCCCGCCCTTTCATAGTCACCGCCGCTGGTCATCACGACGTTGACCAGCTGGCCGGGGGAGACGAGCTGGACCGAGGCAGGGTCGGCCATCCGGAGCGGCACGGCGGCCGAACCGGGTGCGCTCCCGGCCAGCAGGCCCGGGCCGACGAGTTGCGCGTCGGCGAGGAGTTGGCCCTTGCGCATGGCCACCGCGAGCTGCTTGCCCTCCAGCGTCTCGCGCGCCAGGGCCCCGTGCGGCAGCGCCTCCGGGGAGACACTGACAGCCATGAGGTCGGCCGGAACCAGCACCCGGCCCGCCGGGAGGTCCCGGGCGGCGGCCCATGCCGGCACAGTTGCGGCCGGGACGGGAGTCAGCTGCTGAACGGCGGTAGCCGCCGCCAGGGACAGGAAAAGGGCCACAGCCAGCCTGCGGTACCGGGCCAGCCAGCGACGAATCCGCCGCCGCGGCGGAAGGCCTCCGGGCGGGCGCCGCGGCGTGCGGCCCGCACGCGGCAGGGAACCGCGCGGGACCTGGCGGGCCAGGCGGCCGCCGGGCCGGGCACCCGTTTCCAGGGACATGCCGCGACGGGCCGGGCTAAACTGCACGGCCGCCAACCGTCCGGCACCGGTCTGCAGCACGCCGGACCGAGGGGGGAAAAAGGGAGGGCCGGAGCAGGAAGCGGACATGCCGCCACGCTACGTCCTTGCTGTCCGCCGGGGTCAGGCCCGGCCGGTGTTATGTGGACAACCGCCCGGACACCCCGCGGGGTCGACAGCTAAGCGGGGTGGCTAGCTGGCAGCGGCCGGCGCCGCGGCGGAGCCGGAAGAAGCGGGCGCGGACGCTGCCGGTGCGGCGGCAGGGGCAACGCTGCTGCCCTTGGTGTCGCGCGAGTCCGTCCGGTAGAAGCCGGAGCCCTTGAAGACGACGCCGACGCTGTTGAACTTCTTGCGCAGGGTTCCCTGGCACTCCGGGCAGGTCGTGAGGGAGCTGTCCGTGAACGACTGCACGGTCTCGAAGGCGTGGCTGCAGTCCTTGCAGGCGTATGCATACGTGGGCACTGGGGTTCCTCCTCTAGGACAAACGATCAGGTCCCGTGCTGCCAAGGTGCGGGGTTCCCGTCGCCGGGAGCCGCATTAGCAGTCGCAGGGCCTGAGTGCCAATTCTAGCATCCGGGGAAGGCGCCTAGGAAAGCTCCGTCACCCCGGCTGGCGTCACAGCGCTGGCGACTTTTTGGTCGAAGGACTCCGCCGGAATGCTGCCGGCGGGGAGTACTTCGGCGTCGTAGACCACGGCCGCCGTCGGAAGCGGGCCGCGCCCACCGGGACGGTCCGGAAACAGCGCCGCCAGTGAGGCCAGGAAGACGTCGTAGTAACCGCCACCCTGGCCGATGCGATTGCCGGAGCGGTCGACGGCGGTGGCGGGCAGGAAGATCCCCGTGGCCGTACGCATCACGGCCGTCTCCAAGCGTTCCCCGGCCGGTTCCTGGATGGGCGCGTAACGGCTGCGGACAAACTCCGTCGCGGGAGTCCAGTACACCCAAGACAAAGCCAGGCGCGGCTCGCACACCGGCAACAGCACCCGGTGGCCGTTCTCATGGAGCGCGGTGAGCAGCGGCGCCGTCGGCGGTTCGGAGCCTACGCCGAGGTAGGCGGCGAAGGTGCGTGGGCCGTCCGCGGCCAGGGCCGACGCCCACTCGACCCCGTGCCGGGCGATGGCCGCGCCGGCGTCGTCGAGCTCCTGCGGGGACAGTGCCGCACGACGCAACCGGTGGCGGGAACGGATCTCTTCCTTGGAGCTCATGCGCTGGCATCCTTTCGACCGGGGGCGCAGCAGACGGTCTGCCGCGGCCGCCATGCCGGCGGGGGCAATTACCTGATGATTTGCCCCCTCGGTTAGATTAGTCCAGTGATTACACCCAACGCCTCCGTTCGTAAGGCCGTCATCCCCGCAGCGGGCCTCGGCACCCGTTTCCTTCCCGCCACCAAGGCGATGCCCAAGGAGATGCTGCCCGTCGTCGACAAGCCCGCCATCCAGTACGTCGTCGAAGAAGCCGTCAACGTGGGCCTCAACGACGTCCTGATGATCACCGGACGCAACAAGCGGGCCCTCGAGGACCACTTCGACCGCGTGCCCACCCTGGAGGCGACGCTGGAGGCCAAGGGCGACACCGCCAAGCTCGAATCGATCCAGGCCGCGAGCAACCTCGGCGACATCCACTACGTCCGCCAAGGCGACCCGATGGGGCTGGGCCACGCCGTGCTGCGCGCCAAGCAGCACGTGGGCCACGAGCCGTTCGCCGTCCTGCTGGGCGATGACCTGATTGACGCCCGCGACGAGCTGCTCAGCACCATGATCGAGGTGCAGGCCAAGACCGGCGGCTCGGTGGTGGCACTGATCGAGGTTGAGCCGTCGCAGATCAGCGCCTACGGCTGCGCCGACGTCGAAGCCGTCGAAGGTGAGGACTACGTCCGGATCAAGCAGCTGGTGGAGAAGCCCGACGCCGACGAGGCCCCGTCCAACCTGGCCATCATCGGCCGCTACGTTCTGCACCCGGCCGTCTTTGACGTGCTTGAGCGGACCGAGCCCGGCCGCGGCGGCGAAATCCAGCTCACCGACGCGCTGCAGGAACTTTCCGCCGGCGAGGGCGAGGGCTACGGCGTCTACGGCGTCGTCTTCCGCGGCCGCCGGTACGACACGGGCGACAAGCTGAGCTACCTCAAGGCCTGCGTCCAGCTTGCCTGCGACAGCGAGGACCTCGGCCCCGGCCTGCGTGAATGGCTGCCCGGCTTCGCTTCCGGCCTGACGCACTAGTCCCATGGCGGGCGGCTTCACCTGGCCGGTGACACTGGAGTGCGGCGACCTGGTGCTGCGGCCCATCCGGTACCGGGACCGGCGTGAATGGAGCGAACTCCGCGCCCGCAACGAGCAGTGGCTCGCGCCCTGGGAAGCCTCCAACCCGGTGCCCGGCGGCGGCCTGCCCGACTACCGGCAAATGGTGCGCTCGCTCAAGGCGCAGGCAGCCCAGGCCACCGCGTTGCCGTTCGTCATCACCTCATGGACCCCGGGCGTCCGGGAACCGGTGATCGTAGGCCAGCTGACGGTCTCTTCGATCGTCTGGGGCTCGGCGATGATGGCCACCCTCGGGTACTGGGTTGACCAGGGGCACGCGGGGCGGGGGATCGCGCCGACCGCCGTGGCGATGGCGACCGACTACTGTTTCAAGACCCTCGGGCTGCACCGGATGGAGATCAACATCCGGCCGGAGAACCGGCCCAGCCTGCGCGTGGTGGAAAAGCTCGGGTTCCGCGACGAAGGCTACCGGCCCCGCTTCCTGCACATCAACGGCCAATGGGCGGACCACCGGACCTTCGCGCTGACCGCCGAGGAGGTCCCCGGAGGCCTCCTCGCGCGCTGGCTGGAACAGGGCCCTGCCGGGCCGCCGGAAACCCGGGTCTGACCAGCACTTTCGTCATATTTCCAGTGATTTGGCAGTTCACTCGCGACACACCGCCCCCAATGCCGCCCGCCCCGCCGTCCACCTCATACGGTTTTGACTGTGGACTTCCCTCTTAGCAGCTCAGTGATCCTTGTCATTGCTGTTGCGCTCTGGATCGTATGGGTGGCTCCCTACATGCTCCGGAACGGCCACCACCGGCTGCAGCCGGCGGGGGAGCTCATGATGGACGCCGTGGACGCAGGCAAAGCAGACCCCCAGGCCGGAATTCTGATGAAGACGGCTGCCCCGCAGGAGACCCCGATGACGAGCACGCAACGACCCGGCCACGCCGGAGGCACCATCGACGTCGACGGCGGCCCCAAGCCCGCCGCCCCTGCCTTCCGGATCAGGTACGGCCGGCTGGCGGTGTTCGTCCTGGGTGTCCTCTCACTGTTCACCGGGATCGTGTCCGGGATCCTGCGGATATTCGGGCTGGGCTCCGGCTGGTTGCCGGCGGGCACGCTGCTGGGCGCTGCTGCCGCCGTCGTGCTGCTGCGCAGGCTCGCGGTGCGCGATCGACGCCGCAAGCTCGACGCCGCGTTCCGTTCCGCCATGCAGTCCCCGGTGCGGGCCCTCTCCGAGGACCCGGCGGCCGGGCGCACGGCCGCGCCTGCCAAGGAAAGCCCGCTGTTCGACGCGGAAGCGGGCAGCGTCGCTCCCGCGCCTGCCCTCCGGCCACTGACCGCTGACGAACTGCGCCAGGCTGCCCTCGCCGAGGCCGCGGCCTCGGGCGACACCTCCGTCCAGCGCACCGGCGATCCCGCCTTGGAAGGGTCCAGCTGGGAGCCGGTGGAGGTTCCGAAACCAACCTATGTGGAAGCACCCAAGGCCGAACGCGCCGCGCCCGAGCCGCTGGATCTCCCGGAAGCCCCGAAAGCCGTGGGCAAGCCGTCGCTGAAGCAGGGCACGGTCCGGCAGCCCGAGCAGGCCGAGGCAAAGCCCCTGGGCCGCGGCCAGAGCGCCTTGAGCAACCTCGACGACGTGCTGCAGAGGCGCCGAGCCTAAACCGTTCTCACCGCCCCGGGCGGCCGCCACGGCGGCCAACCGGGGCTTTTTCGTGCATGCGGGCGGTAGCCTGACGTGCATGAGCAGAATCTGCGTTGCCGGCGGAACGGGGCAGGTGGGCCGCGAGGTGGTGCGCCAGGCCATCCTGGTAGGACAACGGGTGGCCGTCCTCAGCCGCAATCCGCCCGCCCCGGGCACGCCGGGGCACATCGCCGGCGTGGACTACTTTCGCGCCGACGTCGCCACCGGGGACGGGCTGGACGCGGCCCTGGCCGGTGCCGACGTCGTCATCGACACCCTGGAGGGACGGTCGGGGAAGGCGCTTAAGAACTTCGCCGACGGCGGAGCCCGGCTGCTGGCCGCCGCCCAGGATGCCGGAGTCAGCAGGGCCGTGCTGCTGTCAATCGTCAACTGCGACCGCAGCAGTTTCGGTTACTACCGGTCGAAGGCGGCCAAGGAACGGGCCTACCAGCAGTCCGGGCTGGAGACCGTGGTGCTGCGGGCCACACAGTTCCACTCCTTGCTCGCAGGCATCTTTGCCGCCGGCTCCAAGCTGCGGCTGATTCCCGTCTTCAAAGGGGCCCGGTTCCAGCCGATCGCGGCGGCCGAGGTCGCGTCGGCGCTGATCGACGCGGCACTGGAGGCGCCCTCCGGCGTGCGGCACGGGGTCCGGACCATCGGCGGTCCGGAGATTCTGGAAATGCGGGAACTGGCCGTCACCTGGCAGCAGGCTACGGGCTCGCGCGGCCGGGTGGTGGAGCTGCCGCTGCCCGGCGGGATGGGCAAATACCTGCGTGCCGGCGACAATCTGGTGCCCGAAGAACGACACGGCACGCAGACATTCCGGGGCTGGCTGGCAATGCGGGCGGATAGTTTGTAGCCTAGGAACGTTGACAACGCCGTTCCCTTCCAGGAACGGCGTTGCTGCGGGGCTATAGCTCAGTTGGTAGAGCGCTTCGTTCGCATCGAAGAGGTCAGGAGTTCGAATCTCCTTAGCTCCACAATCGGCAGGCCCCCTCGGTCCTCGGCAACGCCGGATCGAGGGGGCCTTTGCCATGTCCGGTCGCTGGCGACCGCGGGGTCCCGGCCCCGGGGACCGCACCCGTGCCGCCGGGGCGGAGGCGAAGACCAGTCTGCGGGAGGATAGGGGGCATGAGCGTTGCAAAGTCCGTCCTGCTGTTCGTCCTGGCTGCGGCCGCCGAGATCGGCGGGGCATGGATGGTGTGGCAGGCCGTCCGGGAAGGGCGGGCGTGGTGGTGGGCCGGGATCGGGATCATCGCCCTGGGCCTCTACGGATTCGTCGCCACTCTGCAGCCGGACGCGCACTTCGGCCGGATCCTGGCAGCCTACGGCGGCGTCTTCGTTGCCGGCTCGCTGGCCTGGGGCATGGCCTTCGACGGGTTCCGGCCCGACCGCTGGGACGTGGTGGGCTCGCTGATCTGCCTCGCGGGGGTGGCCGTGATCATGTTCGCTCCCCGCGGTCCGGTCGCCTAGGTTCCGGCCAGCTTTTCGGCCTCCGGACGGTATCCCGCTGAGCCGTCTTCCCGTCCGTGTGTCCCGACGCTTCCGCGGTACCGGATAGTCTGAAGGAAGGCCCGCAGCCCGCCTGGCCCATCAGTCAAAACCCCCTTGAGAGGACAGCATTAGTGAGCCTAATCCGGCTGCATGACGTCAGCGTCCGCTTCGACAACACCCAGGTCCTTCGCGAGGCGTTCTTCCGGCTTGAACCCGGAGACAGGGTGGGCCTCATCGGCAAGAACGGGTCCGGCAAGACCACCCTCCTGAAGCTGGTCCTCGACCAGGTGGCTCCGGACACCGGCACGGTCAGCATTGAACTCGGCACGAGGGTGGGCTACTTCTCCCAGTTCTCAGAGCTGAACGGCGACTCGACCATCACCGAGGTCCTCGACGGCCTTTTCGGCGAGATCAAGAGCGTGGAAGCCGAGCTGGCCGCCATTGATGCCGCCATCGCGGCCGATCCCGCCCCCGGCGAGCTGGACGGTCTGATCGGACGGCAGGCGGCCCTGTTCGAGGACATGGAGCGCCTCGATGGCTGGGACTACCCGCGACGGATCGACACCGTGCTGACCACGTTGGGGTTCGATGACGCCCACCGTCACTGCGCGATCGATGCGCTGTCCGGGGGCTGGCGGAACCGGGCCGCGCTGGCCAAGATCCTGCTCGAAGGCCCGGACGTCTTGTTGCTCGATGAGCCCACCAACTTCCTCGACGTGGCCGGCGTCGAATGGCTGGAGAACTGGTTCCGCGGATTCCAGGGAGCGGCCGTGATCGTCTCGCACGACCGGACGTTCCTGGACGCCGTCGTTACCCGCATCATCGAGGTGGAGAACTTCCACCTGCACGAATACCCCGGGAACTTCGGCGAATATGTGGTCCAGAAGCAGTTCCGGCTCAAGACCCTCGAGCAGCAGTTCGTGCACGAGTCCGAACTGCTCGCGTTTGAAGCCGAGGGAATCGCGGACCGTCGCGAAGCCGCCAAGGCCGCCGGCCGCGGACTGGGCAACCAGCTGGCCAAGATCAAGAAATCCCGGACCCCCAGGCCGGTGGACCAGATCGTCACCGAGATCTACGGCGGCCTCCACGTGAAGGACGTGCTGTGCCGGGTGGAGGGGCTGGGCAAGTCCTACGGCGAGAAGGTCTTGTTCGACGATCTGAGCTTCGAGATTCGCAAGGGCAACCGGATCGCGGTGCTGGGCGCGAACGGCAGCGGGAAGTCCACCCTGCTGAAGGTCCTCACCGGCGAGGAGGCCCCCGACGCCGGCCAGGTGGCGTGGGCAAAGGGCCCGGGCTTCGTGTCGTACAACCGGATGCTGGCGGACCTCGACGACGGCGACACCGTTTCCCACGCCGTCAACGCGCTGCCGGACAGCCTCGCCTTCAGCGCCACGAAGAAATCCGTCAACCGTTTCCTGGCGATGTTCCAGTTCTCCGAGGCGGACCTCAAGCAGAAGATCGGCAACCTCTCGGGGGGCCAGAAGGCGCGCGTGGCCATGGCACAGTGTCTGCTCTCCGGCGCGTCGGTGCTGCTGCTGGACGAGCCCACCAACCACCTGGACCTTTCGAGCACCCAAGTGATGGAGCGGGCGCTGCTGCATTTCCCGGGTGCGGTCGTGGTGGTGAGCCACGACCGGTTCTTCACCGAGAAAATCGCCACGCGCCTGCTCGTTTTCGGCGCCGCCGGCGCGGCCCCCGGCGAAGTCGGCCAGCGGGCCGCCTAGGGCCTCCCGGGCTGCAGCGGGGGATAATGGGGTCGTGGCCGAACAGCGTCCGGACCACGGGGCGGATCCGTGGGAGGAATTCGACCGGCTCCCACCGGCCGGGCAGGACCGCGTCGTGGGCCTTCCGGGCGGTGCGCCGCAGGGCTTCGGCTTCCGCACCGGGGTGCGCAGCGCCCGCGTCGCTTTCGGATTCGCGGTGTACGCCCTTGTTCTGGGAAGCGTGCTGGTCGTCTGCGGTGCCATCTACTTCATCAGCCGAGGACAGTGGCTGTGGCTCGGGCTGATGGCAGCGATCGAGACGGCCTTCGTCCTGGCGTTCGCACGGCTGGTGGTCCTGGCCCGCAACCGCCGTTCCGCGCCCTGACGCGCCAGCTCCAGATGACGCGCCGTCCGCGCCCTGACGCAACAGCCCTGCCTGACGCGGCAGGCCGGGCCAGCAGGCAGACTCAGCGGCGACGGTGCCGTGCCGTGGCCGCCAGATAGCCGCCCAGCACACCGACCCCGCCCAGACCGGCGGTAAAGAGCGCCTTGGGCCAGCCCGGCCAGCGGTCCGGCTGGACGGACACCAGCTCGCCGACGGCGCCGATCAGGGCCGCCGTGATCACCCCCGCGACAAGCCGGTTGCCGGTGCGTTCGGCCTTGTCCATCAGGCGGTCCAGCTCATCGGCCCGCAGGTGCACATCCAGGCCGCCGCGCTCCAGCACGTCCAGGAGGCGGCGGGCCAGATCGGGGGCCTCCGCGCCAAACCGCAGCGCCTCCCAGCCGAACTTCTTCAACTGCCCCGCCAGCGCCCCGGGGGACAGCGAGCCGAGGATAATCCGCCGGGTGAACGGGGCCAGCTGCTCGGTCAGCTCGAAGCCCGGATCGAGCTGTTTACCCAGTCCGTCAGCCATCACCAGCATCTTCACCATCAGGGCCGCCTCGCGCGGCAGCCGGAGCCGGTGCGTGCGGAGCAAACCGGCCAGTTCAGCCAGCACCGGGACGATCGGGACCTGGGCCAGGGGCCGACCGGCATAGCGGGCCACCAGGCGGCCCAAGGCCTCCTGCAGGCCGGCCTGGTCGGCGGCTTCCGCCGCGCCGCAGAGCTGCACGATCGCGGTGGTGAGCCGTGCGGCGTCCTCTTCGACGACCGCCAGCAACACCCGGACCAAATTCCAGCGGGCCGCGTCGCTGATCTGGCCGACCATGCCGAAATCAATAATCCCCAGCCGCCCGTCGGGTTCGACGAAGAAGTTCCCCGGATGCGGGTCCGCGTGGAAGAAACCGTCCTCGAAGACCATCTTCAGCAGGACGTTGCAGGCCCGGACGGCGAGCTCCCCGGAGTCGATCCCCGCGGCGCGCAGGGCGCCGACGTCGTTGATCTTGATCCCGCGGACGCGTTCCAGCGTCAGGACGCGGGACGTCGTGGTGTCCCAGTAGACCCGGGGAATGTGGACGCGGTCGTCGCCGGCGAAGTTGTCCGCAAATTGCTCCGCGTTCCTGCCTTCCTGCAGGTAATCGAGCTCTGCCCGCAGGGTCTGGGAGAACTCCTCGACAAGGGCGGCAACGTGGTATCCCGCGACGGCGGCGGACGCCCGCTCGGCCCGCCTCGCCAGCTCCGCCATGACCTCCAGGTCCTCGTTGACCTGCGCGACGACGCCGGGCCGGCGGACCTTGACCACGACGTCGGCTGGCCCGCCCGCTGCCGGGACGGTGGCCTCATGAACCTGGCCGATGGACCCGGTGGCCAGCGGTTCCTCATGCAGGGTGGCCAGCAGCGGCTCCGCCCGGGGGCCGAGCTCTTCGGCAATGACGTGGCGGATCCCGGCCACGGGAACAGGCGGGGAATCGTCCTGGAGCCTGGCCAGCTCGGCGGCGTAGTCCGCGGGCAGGATGTCGGGGCGGGTGGAAGCGATCTGGCCGAACTTCACGTAGACGGTTCCCAGGTCCTCCAGTGCAAGCCGGATCCGGGCCGGGAGGGGAATACCGCCGGCCGGCGTCCGCTGGCCCGCATGGCGGCCCGGCAGGTGCAACCGGTCCAGGCCCAGATAGCCGATGGCGAACCCCAGACCGTGCCTGCCGAGGGTCTCCACGATGTGCCGGAACCGGTCCCGCCGCGCGCTCATGCCGCCAGACTACACGCGGCGTGCGGTGCCGCGGCGGGAACCGGCCGCGGAGCCGGCTAGAGCCAGCCCTTCCGTTTGAAGATCCCGTACATGATCGCCGCCGTGCCCGCCATCATGCCGATTGCCATCGGGTAGCCGAAGGTCCAGTGCAGCTCCGGCATCCGCTCGAAGTTCATGCCGTAGACCCCGGCCACAAAGGACGGCGCGAAGAAGATCGCGGCCCAGGAGGAAATCTTCTTGACCTGTTCGTTCTGCTCGGCGCTCGCCTCGTTCTGGCGGTTGGCGGTCAGGGTGCCGTCCAGGGTCAGGGCGTTCTGCAGCAGGTCGCGGAAGGAATCGGCGCGGGAGATCAGCCGTTCCACATGGTCCTCGACGTCGCGGAGGCTGTGCTGGAGTTCGGTGTTGACCTGGTACTTCTCGAAGCCGCGCCGCAGCAGCTGGACCATGGCCGGGAGGGGATGGATGGCGCGCTGGAACTGGATGACTTCACGGGCCAGCTCGTAGATCCGTCGGGAGACGGTGGGATCGCCGCTGAACAGCTGGTCCTCGATCTCGTCGATGTCGTTTTCCAGCCCGGCGACGACGGGCACGTAGTCGTCCACGACCTGGTCCATCAAGGCGTACAGCACCGCCTCCGGGCCGTGGCACAGCAGGTCGGGGCGCCGTTCGAGTTTCCGCCGCACCTGGGCCACGCCGCCGGTCTCAGCGTGCCGGACGGTGACGACGAAGTTCTCACCGGTGAAGACGTGGAGTTCGCCGAACTCGACCGTTTCGGTCTCGTCCAGGTACCGGGCCGGCCGCAGCACGGTGAAGAGGTTGTCGTCGTAGCGTTCGAGCTTGGGGCGCTGGTGGGCCGAGATCGCGTCTTCCACGGCGAGGTGGTGGAGCCTGAACTCGGCGGCGACGGCGGCCATTTCGCCCTCCGTCGGCCGGTAAAGGCCGATCCAGGCCATCCCGCCGTGCCGGTTCAGGGTCTCAAACGTCTGTTCCAGGCTCTGCGGTTCGGCACTGCGGACACCGTCCACGTAGACGGCGTTGTCGATGATAGTCACCGGCTTATTATCCCTTCCGCCCCGGCGCCAGCGCGCTTCCCTGCGCCAGCCGGCTGATCAACGGCTCGGTGCGGTACGGGATGTGCGTGTGCAGTGCCAGCACTGTCTCGGTCCGGATCACCCCCTTGATCCGCAGAATTGAGCGCAGCGCAGCCTGCAGATTGTGCGTGTCGGTGGCCACCACCCGGCACCAGACGTCGCCGCGGCCGGAAATCTCGTGCACCTCCAGGACCTGGGGGAGCAGCCGCAGGGCGCCGACGACGCCGTCGAGCTCGCGGTGGTTGACCTCGATCGTCACGAACGCGACGACGTCGTAGCCCACCGCTTCGAGGTCGATTTCCCGGCCGCCGTCGTGCAGCAGGCCCGAGCGCAGCATCCGCCGGACCCGGGACTGGGCGGTGTTCCGGGCGATGCCTAGGGTCTCGCTGATTTCCCCGATCTGGACCCGGGGATCCTTGATGAGTTCGAGCAGGATCTTCAGGTCGGTGGGGTCCAGACTGTTCAAATCATCACTCCGGTTCATGCTGGCGGGCATCGATTGATGCTTTTGCTCAATATTGGCACAAATCTTGGTTTTATCGGTCACTAATGCCGCATTCTGGAGCTACCCATCTCCACCGGGCCGGCCCCTCCCCACCAGGGACCCGGGAGGCCCGCTTCACACCAGCAGGGACACCGTCATGACCGTCTTCAGCGAACTCCGCATGCGCCCGACCACGGCTGAACGCTGGGCCTGGGACGCCTCCGTCACGGCGCGGCTGGTGATGGCCGGCGTCGTGATCTTCACTCTGCTGGTCGGCGCCAACCTGGCTACCCCGCTGTACCCCCTGCTGCAGGCCAAGCTGGGCATCACCGCCCTGGACGTCACCGTGGCCTTTTCCGCCTACGTCCTGGCGCTGGTGGCGACCTTAATCCTTGCCGGGCACTGGAGCGACCACATCGGCCGCCGCGCCGCCCTGGTGCTGGCCGTCCTGGTCGGACTGGCCGGCGGCTTCGTGTTCGCGAACGCGGACAACCTGCTGGCACTCTCCGCGGGGCGGGCCATGCAGGGGGCCGCCGTCGCGCTGGCCACCGGAGCCAGCTCCGCCGCGCTGCGCGAACTGCTGCCCAGCCGGCCGGAGTGGGCGTCCCGGTTCACGTTGCTGGCGTCCGCCGGCGGTGTCGCGGCCGGTCCCGCAATCGGCGGCGTGCTCTCGCTGCTCCCGGGCCCCACTTCCACGCCCTATTACCTGCACTCGGTGGTCCTGCTGGCACTCCTGGTGCCGCTCTACCTGCTGAAGGCCCGTCCGGCCATCAGCTCGGTGGCGGGACCGCAGCCGTTGAAGGTGCTGGCGCCCCGGCGGCCGTCCGTGTCGAGCGAGGCCCGCGGCGCCTTCTGGCTGGCCTCAGCCGTGGGATTCCTCAGCTTCGCCGTGTTCGGCTTCTGCCTCTCGCTGGCCCCGGGCTATTTCGCCCAGATTGTCCACGCCGACTCGCGGCCGCTGATCGGCCTGCTCGCGGGCCTGACGCTGGCGGCGTCGGCGCTGAGCCAGCTGCTGGCCGTCCGCGGGCGCTTCGTGGTCCCGGCCGGGCTGGCCCTGCTTGCGGTCTCGGTGCTGCTGATCGCCGCCGCGGCTGCGGTGGGCAGCCCGGTGCTGCTGGTCGCTGCCAGTGTCACCGCGGGCCTGGGCCAGGGCGTGGCGTTCCGGACCGTTTTCAATGATGTGGCGTCCAAGGTGGAGGCCTCGCGCCATGCCCAGATCATCAGCACGGTCTACGTCATCACGTACTTGGGCAGCGCCTTCCCGGTCATCGGCCTGGGACTCGCCGCCGGTGCCTTCGGGCTGCAGGCTGCCGTGGCCGGCTTTGTCGCCCTCTGCGCCGTCTTCGCCCTCGGCCTGGCGGCCGTGACCCTGCGCGGCGCGCTGCGGACCACCGCGACGGTGCGCTGACCGGAGGCTCGGTGCGCTGACCCCGGAGGTGGCAGTCGGCGGGCTCCGCGGGAAGGGCCGTGCCGGCCGGCTATGCGGGCAACGGCCCGTGGTTGCCCTGGATGTGGTCGAACACCAGGGTCGTTTCGGTGTGGCCCACCACCGGATCGGTGGCCAGGTTGTCCAGCACCCAGTCGCGCAGGTCCTCGGTGGTGGCCACCGCGATGTGCAGCAGGTAATCCACCGAACCCGAGGTGTGGAAGGTGCTCAGTACCGCCGGCAGCTTGGGAACCCGGGCGGTGAACCGGTCGATCTGTTCGCGGTCGTGGGCGCGTAGCCGCACCGCGATCAGGGCCTGGACCGAGCGGCCCACAGCGGCGAGGCTGAGCTTGGCCTCGAAGCCCTGGATGATGCCGCGCTCGGACAGGGCCCGCGTGCGCATCAGGGCCGTCGACGGCGCGATGCCCACCAGTTCGGCAAGCTGCTTGTTTGAGATCCTGGCATCGGCCACCAGGGCGGCGAGCAGCCGCTCGTCGATGGCATCCAGGGGTTCGCCGGCACCGGGGGCGGGCCGAACATTCTTCGCGGTGCTGCTCACGGATCCTCCTACAAGTGCGATGAGTTCATCATAATCGGCCCAATCCACCACATCCATTCAGACGCCCTGTGAAACTCCGAATTATTGCCAGATACTTGCCGCATTCAATGGTGAATATTCGTAAGGAGTACGGTGCTTTCTCAAGATTCGCTGGCGGTCCACGCCGGCCGGAACGGCCTGACGGAACTCGGGGTCCATGCCGTTCCGATTGACCTGTCCACCACCGCCCCGCTGCCGTCGGTCCACGACGGCGGCCTGGCCTACGAGCAGATGGCCACGGGCGGGCCGCACCTGGACGGCCAGAGCACCGTTTACCAGCGGCTCTGGAATCCCACCGTTGCCCGGTTCGAAGAAGGGGTTGCCGCGCTTGAGGGCACCCCCGAAGCGGTGGCCTTTGCCACCGGCATGGCGGCCTTGAGCGCCGTCGTCCTTGCCGCCGTCGCCGGCGGGAAAAACCATGTGGTGGCCGTCCGCCCGCTCTACGGCGGCAGCGACCACCTGCTGGCCTCCGGGGTGCTCGGCAGCGAGGTCACGTTCACGACGGCCGAGGGGATCCGTGCTGCGCTGCGCCCGGAGACGGGCCTGGTCATCCTCGAAACCCCGGCCAACCCCAGCCTGGAACTCGTCGACATCGCCGCCGCCGTGGCTGCCGCCGACGGGGTGCCGCTGCTGGTGGACAACACTTTCGCCACCCCGGTTCTGCAGCAGCCCTTCCGGCTGGGCGCTGCGATGGTCCTGCACAGCGCCACGAAGTTCTTCGGCGGCCACGGCGACGCCATGGGGGGAGTCGTCGCGGTGTCCGCCGAATGGGCCGTCCGGCTGCGGCAGCTGCGGGCCATCACCGGCGGAATCCTCACCCCGTGGCCGGCCTACCTGCTGCACCGCGGGCTGGCGACACTGCCGGTCCGCGTGCGGGCGCAGCAGGCCGGCGCCGCCAAGGTCGCCGCCGCGCTGGCCGAACACGGCTTGGTCCGGCGGGTCTACTACCCGGGCCTGCCCGAATGCGACCCGCAGGGCCTGGTCGGGGCGCAGATGGCCGGACCGGGTTCACTGCTCGCGTTCGAGCTGCCCAGCGCCGAGCACGCCGAACGGTTGCCGTCGGCCGTCAGCATGATTACTCACGCCGTATCGCTGGGCGGTGTCGACACCCTGATCCAGCATCCCGCCGGGCTCACGCACCGTCCGGTGGCCGCGGAGGCCAAACCGCACGCCGGCCTGCTGCGGCTCTCTGTGGGGTTGGAAGATCCCATGGACATCGTGGCGGACCTCATCCAGGCCCTCGAGGCGACCCGCTAGCGCAGCCTTGGGCCGCCCGCCGCGGCGGCCGGAACACCTGCGGGGTGCACGACGGCGGTGACCGCCGCCGTCGTCACCGCCAGGGCCATCACGGCCAGCGCCAGGCCGGCCCAGCCCAGGGACTGGAACAGCAGGCCGCCGGCCCAGCCGATGACGCTTGAGCCAAGATAGTAGGCGAGGTTGTAGAGCGAAGCCGCCTGCGCACGGCCGGTGGTCGCGATTACCCCCGTCCAGCCGGAGCCAATACTGTGCGCGGCGAAGAAGCCGCCGGTAAACAGCAGCAGTCCGGCCAGGATGAGGACCAGCAGCTGCGTCAGGGTCAGCGCCAGCCCGGCAACCATCAGGGCGGTGCCTGCCACCAGCACGTTCCGCCGGCCAAAGCGCAGCGTCAGCCCCGCCGCCCAGCGCGCGGAGACCGTGCCGGAGAGGTAGGCCAGGAAGATCAGGCTGATCAGTGTCGCCGGCAGTCCGAAGGGCTCGCCGGAAAGCCGGAAGCCCAGGTAGTTGTACACCGCCACGAAGCCGCCCATCAGCAGGAACGCCTGGACGTAGATGGCGAGCAGCCGCGGGTTCCGGGTATGGCCGGCCAGGGTGGCGAGGGCGCCTCGGAAGCCTCCGGCGGCCGCGGCGGTGAAGTTCCGCGCCGGCGGCACCAGCACCAGGAAGAGCACCGCCGCCGCGGTCGCCATGACAGACACGGCCAGGGCGGCGGCGCGCCAGCCCCACAGCTCACCGACCGGGCCGGCCACCAGCCGCCCCGCCAGCCCGCCCAGGGTCGTGCCCGCGACGTAGGTGCCGGCGGCGAGGGCGGTGTGGGCCTTGTTGACCTCCTCGTTGAGGTAGGCGATGGCGATGGCCGGGATGCCCCCCAGGGCCATGCCCTCGAGCAGCCGCAGGCCCAGGAGTGCCGGGAAGCTGGGCGCGAGCGGAGCCAGCAGCCCCAGCACGGTAGCCGCTGAGATGCCCCAGGCCATGGCCCGGACCCGACCGATGCGGTCGGCGAGGAAAGACCAGGGCAGCACCGTTGCGGCGAGGCCGACGGTGGCCAGGGAGATGGTGAGGGCCGCCTCGGCCGCGGTCACCTGCAGGTCCGCCGCGACCAGGGGCAGCACGGCCTGGGTGGAGTACAGCTGGGCGAAGGTGGCGACCCCGGCGAAGGCCAGGCCGGCAAGGATCCTGCGGTAGGCAGCCGAGCCCTTCGGGTGGCCCGGCCAGGCGGCGCCCGGGCGCGCCGGCAGCGGTGTCGCCGGCGGCCGGGGCGTCCGAGGGAGCGGTGTACGGGGCATGGCCTCAGGATAGGTGCGCCAGGTGCTATGCATCCAATGCATCATTTCCCTATAATCGATAGCAAAACCGGATGAAGAGAATGGGCGGGACGGTGGAGATCGAGCAGAAACAGCTCAGCCAGCTGCTGCCGCTGCTGCCCCTGCTGGCGGAGCTGGGCCGGACCCGGCACGTCACCGCGACGGCGGAGGCGCTGGGGGTTCCGCAGTCCACGGTCAGCCGCGCCATCGCACGGGCCAGCAGCATCATCGGCACGGACCTGCTGCTCCGCGACGGCAGGGGAATCCGGCTGACCCCGGCAGCCTTGGCGCTGCTGCCGCACATCGAAACCGCGCTGGGCGAATTCCAGGCCGGCCTGGACCTGGTCCGGCACGAAGCCGAGGTAGTCCGCGGACGCATCGCGGTGTCCTTCCAGCACACCTTCGGCGAGGCCATGCTGCCGCTGCTGATCAGTGCGTTCCGCAGCCGCCACCCCCAGCCGGCCTTCGTCCTCAGCCAGGGCGCGCGGGACGGCTGCCTCGCCGAACTGGCAGCCGGGGACGCGGACCTGGCCCTCACCGCCCCGGTCGCAACGCCCAGCCGGTTGGTCTCCTCGGCCGCGCTGTACCGGGAACCGCTCCGGCTCGTCGTGCACCACGCCCACCCGCTGGCCGGCCGCCGGACGGTGCGGCTCGCGGAAATCCGGCAGGAGCCCTTCGTCGCCATGGGGCCCGGCTACGGCATGCGCTCGCTGACCGACGCGCTGTTCCGGGAAGCGGGGTTCCGGCCCCGCATCGCCTTCGAGAGCCAGGACTCGCACACCGCCCGGGGGCTCGTCTCGGCCGGGCTGGGCGTGAGCATCCTTCCGCCCAGCGGGTCGATCACCGGGCGCCACACCCCCGAGCAGTCCGCCGGCCTCGGCTGGGTCGAACTTGCGCTGGCATCGGACCTTGCCTTCCGCGAGATCGGCCTGGCCTGGCGGGAACGGCGCGGCGGAGCCGACGCAGAACCGGACCCGGTCCGGCTGTTCCGCGAGCTGGTGCTCAGCGAGGGGCCGGCGCTGCTGGCGGGCTTCGTCCGCGGGCGCTCCGGGGCCTGACTGGGCCGGGCCCGGAGGGGCGTGGCAGGTGTCAGTCCAGCAGCCTGGCCAGGACCTCCGCGACGGAACCGGCCCGGGCCTGCTGCCACCCGGTTCCGGCCCACAGGTTCAGCCGCTCGGCATCCCCGGCGGCGGCAGCCGCGGCGCGCAGCGGGGCGGTCAGGTGGTGCACGGCGGGGTAACCCTCCGGAGCGTCCCGATGGTCCCGGACAAACTCATTGACCAGCGCCCGGGCCTGCCGGCCGGTGAAGGCACGGGTCAACGCCGTTTCAGTGAAGTGCGGGCTGGCCAGGGCATCCTTGTGCAGCGTGCGGGCGCCGCTTTCCTCCGTGCGCAGGAACGCGGTGCCCAGCTGCGCCGCGACGGCTCCCGCGGCCCGGACCGACCGCACGCCGGCGGCGTCCATGATGCCCCCGGCTCCAACGAGGGGCAGCGCGACGGCGGCGCGCACCGCCGCGACGAGGCCCGCCGTCGTCGCCTGGCCTCCGGCGGCCGCAGCGCGTCCCGGCCCGGCGGGCTCCGGCCCGAACGCCGCGCTGTGGCCACCGGCGGAAGCGTGCTGGACCACCAGGGCGTCCACGCCCTGTTCGGCGGCGCGCGCCGCCTCGGCCGTGGTCGTGACCGTGGCCAGGACGGCGGACCCGGCCCGTTGCAGGGCCCTGACCGTCTCCCGGCCCGGGAGCCCGAACGTGAAACTGACCAGTTCCACCGGGTCGGCGAGCAGCGCGTCGATCTTGTCCGTCCAGGCGTCATCGTCATCGAAGCGCAGCGGCGGAAGATCCACGCCGTAGCGCAGGGCGTCGGGGCGGAGGCGCCGGCGGTACTCTTCCAGCTCGGCGCGGCTGGCGGCGGACGGGTCCAGCTGAGCGGGGTCCGGCACGAAGACGTTCATCCCGAACCGGGCGCCGGCATCCCGGGCGGTCCGGATGTCCGCCAGCATGGCCGCGGCGTCCTTGTAGCCGGCAGCCAGGAAGCCCAGGCCCCCGGCCGCGTGGACGGCGGCAACGAAGCCGGGCGTGGAGGTACCGCCCGCCATCGGCGCGGCGATGACCGGGGTACCGAAGATGTCCTGCGGCATTGCTCGCTCCTGTCAGTGATTCAGTAGGCTGTTCCGGTGACTCATTCTGACATCCCGGCCCCTGCGGATCCCGCCTCCTCCACCGGTGCCGGCGCCGTGATCGGCCTCGATATCGGCGGCACCAAGACCCGCGGGGTCCGGTTCGAATCCGGTGTCCCGGTGGCGGACGAATCGGTGGGCAGCGCGAACGTACAGAACGTGACCCCCGACGTGGCTGCCCGCAACCTCGCCGAACTGTTCGCACGGATCGGCGGCGGCGACATCGCCCAGGTCTACGCCGGCGCCGGCGGCATCGACACCGACGACGACGCCGCGGCGCTCGCCGCGCTGATCGCCCCGCACGTGCCCGGTGCCAAGGTCACCGTGGTGCACGATTCCCGCCTGTTGCTGGCGGCCGGGGGCGCCAGCACGGGCGTGGCCGTGATCGCCGGGACCGGCTCGGCCGCGTGGGGCCGCAACAGCGCCGGCGCCGAGGCCCGCGCCGGCGGCTGGGGCTACCTCCTTGGCGACGAGGGCAGCGGCTACTGGCTCGGCCGCGAGGCCGTCCGCCACAGCCTGCGCCGAATGAACCAGGGGCTGGAGCCCGATGAACTTACCCGGGCGCTGCTGGCCTCCTGCGGCGTCGACCACCCGAACAAGCTGATCGCCCTGTTCCACTCGCCTGAAACCGGCCGCCGCTACTGGGCCCAGCGGGCACGGCTGGTGGTGGAAGCCGCCGACGCCGGCCATGCCGCGAGCCAGGCGCTGATCGACCTCGCCGGCCGTGACCTGGCCGCCCTCGCCGAACAGGCGGTCCGGCAACTGGGCATCGACGGGCCGGTCATCCTGGGCAGCGGCCTGGGCATGAACGTGGTGCGGCTGCAGGACGCTTTCCGGGCGGCGCTGGCCGCGGCCGGGATCACCGACGTGCGGGTCCTGCGGCAGGAACCGGTCTTCGGGGTGCTGCAGCTCGTCGCCGAACAGGGCTAGGGCGGGTCAGCGGCGGCGCCGGGGGCGCAACGGCACCCCGGGCAACGGGGGAGCGGGGATCCGGCCGGCCTCCGCGCCGGCGTCGGGGTCGTGCCCGTGCACCAGCCCGAACCGCGCACCGGCAGCCTCCGCGTCGGTCAGGCCGGCCTGGGCTTCCCAGTCCAGCCGCGCCTGCGCCACCTCGTCGTGGCTGCGGCCCACGAAGTTCCACCACATCAGCAGTTCCTCTTCGAACGGTTCCCCGCCCAGCAGCACAAAGCGGGTCTCCGGGGCGGCTTCGAGCTCCAGGCTGCGGCGTCCGGAGCCAAGGTAGCCCAGCGGCCCGGGCCCGACCTCCTGCCCGTCCAGCCGCAGGCTGCCGTCGAGCACCAGCACGGCGTGCTCGAACTCCGGATCCAACGGCAGGCTGACCGGGCCGGCGGCGCTGATGTCCGCCCCGACGATCGGGGAGTACACCGTGGCCGGCGACGTGGCTCCCGCCAGCGAGCCGACCATCACGGTGGCGGTGAACCCCGCCCCGCGGACCACCGGCAGCTCGCGGTGCTGTTCGAACGCAGGCGGGCGGTGGCGTTCGGAATCCGGCAGCGCCACCCACAGCTGCAGTCCGCGCTGGACCGGTACCTCCGGCGGCCCGGCGGGTGCCCCGTTGCCGGGTACCTCCCGCGGCCCGCGGTCATGATGTTCAGCTCACCCGGCCTGACCAGTACGTCGCTGCCCACGCTGTCGCGGTGCCGGATGGTTCCGGCCAGCGGCCAGGTGACCGTCTGCAGGCCGGTGTGCGGATGCGGCAGCACGGACATGGCGACCCGGTCGGGACCGAAACTGTCCAGGAAACACCACGCGCCCACCGTGGGCAGCCCGCGCTGGGGCAGGGTCCGGGAGACGTTCATGGCGCGGACTCCGCCCAGCGGCACCTCCCGTGCCGGCCACAGCTGCAGGCAGGGCCCGCTCGCGGAACCCTCGACGCTGTGGGCGGCGGGGCAGACTTCTTCAGGCGGGCGAAGTTCAAGGTTGGTCACCCTCAAACTCTAGGGCCCGGAGGCGCCGGACGGCAGGGGCGGTCCTGCGCCGTTACGCTGGATCAATGACTCTGGCATTCGACACCCGTCCCGCCGCCTACGGCGTGGTCATCCGGGAGGACTCCCTCCTGCTGGCCTACTGGAAGCAGGGCGGCCGCGAGGGCTGGACGCTGCCCGGCGGCGGCCTGGACCTGGCTGAACACCCCGTGGACGGCTGCCGCCGGGAGATCTTCGAGGAGACCGGCTACCACGCGCAGATCGGCGCGATGCTGGGGATCGACGTCGGGTACTGGCCCGCCGAGAGCCGGCTCGACGGCGGCCGGCGGGACTTCCAGTCCCTGCGGCTGGTGTACGAGGCGAGCATCACCGGCGGGGAGTTGCGGCACGAGGTCGGGGGCAGCACCACGCATGCCGCCTGGATCCCGCTGGCCGAGGTGGCGGCCCTGAACCGGGTCTCGCTGGTGGACGCCGCGCTGCGGCTGTACCGCGAGCGTCCACTGGACGGCAAACTCGCCTGAAAAACTCCTAGCCAGCAGCCCCCGGGTGCGGTTACGCTAGGGAAACCGCGGCCGCAGAGGCTGCGGACGAGCCAGCCGACCGGGGAGGTGGAAGCAATGAATGCAACGGAACTGCGCGCCCAGCGCACACCCAGCCACGTCATTACTCCTGCCCCGGCCGCCCGCCACTCCTAGCCATCAGCTGAACCGGTCCTTTTCGACCGCAGCGGGCGATACTCCTCCGGGGCCCATCAAAAGGGCTTCCATTGAAAATTCAGTTCAGTCACCACTCCGGCCTCGCAGGGCCGGCCCGTTACGGTTTCACCGACGCCGTCGCGGAGCTTTACGCCGCCAACCCCGTACCCGGCGGCACGGCCGCCGGCCGCGTCGTACGGGTGGACCGCAACCTCGTCCTCGTCGCGGACCACAACGGCCAATCCCACCTGCCCTACCCCCGCTCCGGCCCGGTCCCGGCCACCGGCGACTGGGTCTGGCTCGGCAGCAACACCGCCGGCGAACCGGCCATCGTGGGCGTGCTGCCGCGCCGCTCGGAGCTGAGCCGCAAGCGCGCCTTCGAGGCATCCTCCGAGGCGCAGGTGCTCGGCGCCAACATGGACATCGTCGGGGTGGTCGTGCCGGTGGACCGTCCGCTGACGCACAACAGGCTCGAACGGACCCTCGTGGCCGCCTGGGATTCCGGGGCCACCCCGCTGGTGGTCATCACCAAGGCGGACCTCGCCGATGTGGCAGACGACGTCGTCGGGCAGGTCATGCTGCAGGCCGCGGGCGTCGACGTGGTCACCACCTCTGCCGAGCAGGGCGACGGCCTCGACGAGTTGCTGGCCCACCTTCCCCCAGGCGGGACCATCGTGCTGCTGGGCCCCTCGGGTGCCGGTAAGTCCACCCTGATCAACGCCCTCGTCGGTTTTGAGGCACAGGAGACCGGCGCGGTCCGGGCCGGTGACGGCAAGGGCCGGCACACCACAACCTCCCGGGAACTGGTTCCGCTGCCCGGCGGTTCGGTCCTGATGGACACGCCCGGGGTACGCGGCTTCGGGCTGTTCGACGCCGAGGACGGCCTGGACGAGGTCTTCGGGGATCTGGAGGAGCTCTTCGCGCAGTGCCGGTTCGCCGACTGCGCGCACGGCAGGGAACCCGGCTGCGCCGTGCAGGCCGCGCACGCGGACGGGGTCCTCGACGACCGCCGCTGGGCGAGCTACCTCAAGATGCAGCGGGAGCTGGCGGCCCTGGCGCGGCGGCATGACGCCGCGGCCCGGAGGGCATACCAGCGCGAGTGGCACCAGAAAGTAGTGGTGGCCAGCCGGAGCCAGCGGGCCGCCGAGCGGTTCAGCCACGAGCAGCCGGGCAGGGGCTCGAAGAGCGGCTCGGGGAAGGCGAAAACCCGGGGGCGGGACGGCGGACGGGGCCCCGCCGGGGAGCTTTAGCGCCGCGCCGCCCATCCGCGTGCAGCGCGGCGCCGAATGCCAGTCGTAGTGCGGCCGCCGCCGGCAGCGGCCCGGGGGAGCCCCGGGCCGGTGCCGGCATTGCCGGCGGTGGCGGCTACGCTGGGTCCTACCCGCTTTACAGCCAAAAATCAGCGTGCATATGATCAGCTGGCTGGACCGTCCTATGTTGCCGCCAACAGTTAGGTAAGCCCGGAATGGCAGAGGCCATGATCGAGTTCCAGAGCGTTACCAAGACATACCAGGGCGGCCAGCCCGCGGTCGATGACCTCACCATGTCCATCGACAAGGGCAAAATCACGGTCTTAGTCGGTCCGTCCGGCTGCGGCAAGACCACCTCGCTGCGGATGATCAACCGCATGGTCGAGCCCACCTCCGGCACCATCACCGTCGACGGGCGGGACGTCACCTCCGTGCCGGCGGCACAGCTGCGCCGCTCCATGGGATACGTGATGCAGTCGGCCGGGCTGATGCCGCACCGGTCCGTGCTCGACAACATCGCCACCGTCCCCCGCCTGAACGGGGTGTCCCGGGCCGCCGCACGCCAGCGGTCCCGCGAACTGCTCGACGTCGTCGGCCTCGACCCTGATCTGGGCCGGCGCTACCCTTCCCAGCTTTCCGGCGGCCAGCAGCAGCGCGTCGGCGTGGCCCGGGCGCTGGCCGCCGACCCGCCGGTGCTGCTGATGGACGAGCCCTTCAGCGCGGTGGATCCGGTGGTGCGGGACGAACTGCAGAAGGAACTGCTGCGCCTGCAACGGGACCTGGCCAAAACCATCGTGTTCGTCACCCACGACATTGACGAAGCCACGGTGCTGGGGGACAAGGTGGCTGTGTTCGCCGAGGGCGGGAAACTGGCGCAGTACGCGACGCCCGAGGAAATCCTGCGGGCCCCCGCGAACGACTTCGTCGCCTCCTTCGTCGGCCGCGACCGGGGCTTCCGGCACCTCGCGTTCAGCCCGTCCGACGGCGTCACGATCCACCCGGTGGACACCGTCCGCACCGGCGAGCTCGACGGCCCGGACCGCGCCGCTGCCGACCGGTGGCAGCTCGTCGTCGACGACGGGGGCCGCCCGCTGGGCTGGTGCGCTCCGGGCGCTGGCACCGCGATCGTTCCCGGCGGGTCCCTGTTCCGCAAAGGGGAGACCCTTCGCCGCGCCCTCGACGCGGCGCTGTCTTCCCCGTCCGGGCTGGGCGTCGCCGTCGACTCCGACGGCCGGGTGGCGGGAGTGATCACGGCCGATGAAGTGCTCACCGTGGTCGAGGCTGGCCGCCGGCTCCGGCAGGGCGTGGGCTGATGGAATGGTTCCTGGCCAACAGCGGGCAGGTTTTCAGCCTCGCCGGCCAGCACTTGGTCCTGGCGGTCCTGCCGATGGTCCTCGGCCTGCTCGTCTCCATTCCACTGGCCCAGCTCGCCCGGCGGAACCGGACCCTGCGCACGGTCATCCTGACCGCGTCCTCGCTGCTGTACACCATCCCGTCGCTGGCGCTGTTCATCATCCTGCCCACCATCCTCGGGACCCGGATCCTGGACCCGGCCAACGTCGTGACCGCCCTGACGATCTACGCCGTCGCGCTCCTGGTCCGCGCCGCCCTGGACGCCTTTGACTCCGTTGACGAGGACCTGCAGCAGGCCGCTGTGGCCATGGGCTACAAACCGCTGGCCCGGTTTCTGCAGATCGACCTTCCGCTGTCCCTGCCGGTGCTGTTCGCCGGCCTGCGCGTGGTCTCGGTCAGCAATATCTCCCTGGTCAGTGTCGCCGCCCTGCTGGGCATCGGAAACCTTGGCATGCTGTTCACCGCCGGCCTGCAGCGCGACTTCGTCACCGAAGTAGTGGTGGGCATCATTGCCATCCTGGTCCTGGCCCTGCTGATGGACGCCGTGCTGGTTCTGCTGGAACGGCTTCTGACGCCTTGGACCCGGCCGGGCCGCGGGAAATCCGGCACCGCGGCGGCGGACCGCAGCCCGGCCGGCACCCCGGCGGGAGCCTCCGCATGAGCAACGTTTTTTCCGACACGTTCGCCTGGCTCGCCGACGGCGAGAACTGGGCCGGCAGCACCGGCATCCCGGTCCGTCTCGCCGAGCACCTGCAATACACCGGCCTGATCATGCTGATCGCGGTGGCCATCGCGGTCCCCGTGGGGCTCTACGTCGGCCACACCGGCCGGGGCCGGGTGGCGGTGGTCGCCCTGGCCGGCGCGCTGCGGGCGCTGCCGACCCTGGGCCTGCTGACCCTGTTTGTGCTGCTGGCCGGCATCGGGCTGATGCCCCCGGTCTGGGCCCTGGTGATCCTGACCGTGCCGCCGCTGCTGGCGGGCACCTACGCGGGCATCTCCAGCGTCGACCGGACCGTGGTCGACGCCGCCCGCGCCATGGGCATGACCGAACTGCAGGTGCTGTTCCGGGCCGAGTTCCCCAACGCCCTGCCGGTGATGTTCGGCGGGTTCCGCACCGGCGTGCTGCAGGTGATCGCCACGGTGTCGGTGGTGGCCTACATCAACCTCGGCGGCCTGGGCCGTTATCTCTTCGACGGGCTGGTGCTCTCGGACTTCCCGCAGATGCTGGGCGGTTCGTTGCTCATCGCCGGGCTGGCCATCGCCGTCGATCTGGTCCTCGTCCTGTTCCAGCGGCTCATCCTCTCCCGCGGGGCCGCCCGTAAACCAAACCGCAGCCGGCAGGCAGCGGTTGAGCTCACAGACCCCGCGACCGCGGAGACTGTTGTCCAAGGAGGTACGTCATGAAGGAAATCCGTCATCGAGCACTGGGCAGGCGCGCATTCGGCGGCCTGGCCGCCGGCGTCGGCGTGGCCCTGGCCCTGTCCGCCTGCGGGGGCTCGTCCGACCCGCTGTCCTCGGCACCCGCCAGCGGCGGCTCCTCCGCCGCGGCCGGCGGCGCCCTCGTCATCGGCTCGGCGGACTTCACCGAGAGCCAGATCATCGCCGAACTCTACGCCGGGGCGCTCAACGCCGCCGGGGTGACGGCCAGCACCAAGCCGAACATCGGTTCCCGCGAGGTCTACTTCAAGGCCGTGCAGGACGGCTCCGTGGACGTCATCCCGGACTACAGCGGCAACCTGCTGCTGCACGTCAACAAGGACGCGACCGAGATCTCCGCCGAGGACATTGCCAAGGCCCTGCCGGGCAAGCTGCCCGAGGGCCTGGCCGTGCTGGACGCGGCCAAGGCCGAGGACAAGGACGCCATGGTGGTCACCAAGGCCACCGCGGAAAAGTATCAGCTGAAGTCCATCGAGGACCTGGCCAAGGTCTGCAGCGAGATCGTCGTCGGCGCCCCCGCCACCTTCGCCGAACGCGCCTACGGCCTGCCGGGCCTGAAGAAGAACTACAACTGCGTGCCCAAGAAGCTGGAGCCCTTCAGCGACGGCGGCGGGCCGGTGACGGTCAAGGCCCTGCTCTCGGACCAGGTGCAGGTGGCCGACATCTACACGACTACCCCGGCCATCGCGGACAACGACCTGGTGGTGCTGGAGGACCCGAAGAACAACTTCATCGCCCAGCAGGTCCTGCCGCTGTACAACAAGGCCAAGATGACCGACAAGGCCAAGGAGGCGCTGAACGCCGTCTCCAAGCAGCTGACCACCGAGGACCTGATCAACCTCAACCGCGCGGTCGGCGGCAGTGAGAAGCAGAACCCGAAGGACGCCGCGGCCGCCTGGCTCAAGGACAAGGGCCTGGCTAAGTAAGCACGGTCCCTGACAGTCCGACGGCGGCTGCCGGACCCGGGCGCGCCCGGGACCGGCAGCCGCCGTCGTTGCATCCGGCAGCCGCCGTCGTCGGTCCCGCCCCGGGCCGCGCTCCGCTGTGAGGCAAGTCTCAGCGGAAGTACATCCGCCATATGGCATATTTGATAAATGGCAGATTTCAAGCAGTCCACCAAGCTTCATAATGTCCTCTACGACATCCGTGGACCGATTCTGCAGGCTGCCCAGCAGATGGAAGCGGAAGGGCACCGCATCCTCAAGCTGAACATCGGCAACCCGGCACCCTTCGGCTTCGAGGCCCCCGACGCGATCCTCGTGGACATGATCCGCCACCTGCCGCACGCCCAGGGCTACAGCGACTCACGCGGCATCTTCTCGGCCCGCACGGCCGTCTCGCAGTACTACCAGACCCGCGGGATCCAGAACATCCACGTGGACGACATCTACCTCGGCAACGGCGTCAGCGAACTCATCACGATGTCCCTGATGGCCCTCCTCGACGACGGCGACGAGGTCCTCATCCCCACCCCGGACTATCCGCTCTGGACGGCCTCTGTGGCCTTGGCCGGGGGGAAGCCCGTGCACTACCTCTGCGATGAGGAGTCCGGCTGGCAGCCCGACCTGGAGGACCTCGAATCCAAGATCACCCCGCGCACCAAGGGCATTGTGGTGATCAACCCGAACAACCCCACCGGTGCGGTCTACCCGGAGGAAACCCTGCGGAAGATCGTGGCGCTGGCCGAGAAGCACGGGCTGGTGCTGTTCGCCGACGAGATCTACGAGAAGATCCTCTACGAGGATGCCGTGCACGTGAACATGGCCGCCCTTACCGGCGACGACGTGCTCTGCCTGACTTTCAGCGGTCTCTCCAAGGCCTACCGGGTCTGCGGCTACCGGGCCGGGTGGATGGCCATCTCCGGTCCCAAGAAGGACGCTGCCGACTACCTCGAGGGCATCAACCTGCTGG
Source organism: Arthrobacter sp. Hor0625 (assembly GCF_052567525.1). Taxonomy (NCBI): domain Bacteria; kingdom Bacillati; phylum Actinomycetota; class Actinomycetes; order Micrococcales; family Micrococcaceae; genus Arthrobacter; species Arthrobacter sp. Hor0625. The sequence goes on from NZ_CP199586.1 coordinate 2,230,329, forward strand.
CCAACATGCGGCTGTGCGCCAATGTGCCGGCGCAGCACGCCATCCAGACCGCCTTGGGCGGCTACCAGAGCATCAACGACCTGATCCTGCCCGGCGGACGGCTGCTGGAGCAGCGCAACAAGGCCTACGACATGCTGAACGCCATCCCCGGCGTCAGCACGCAGCAGGCCCGCGGGGCGATGTACCTGTTCCCGCGCCTCGATCCGGAGGTCTACCACATCCGCGATGACGAGAAGTTCGTCCTGGACCTGCTGCGCCAGCAGAAGATCCTGGTCTCCCATGGACGGGCCTTCAACTGGGTCCGGCCCGACCACTTCCGCATGGTGACCCTGCCGAACGTCAAGGACCTCGAGGAAGCCATCAACCGCATGGGAGACTTCCTGAGCCGGTACCAGGGCAACTAGGATTCGGGACAGCAGCGCGGCCGGGCGAACGTCCGGCCGGCCGGCTGCCCGAATCGGAAAGAGGCTTTGATGGAAGAAGTCGTGAACTTCGACGAACACCCCTCCGAGACGCTGAAGGCGGGGAAGAAGTTCAAGCTCCTCGACCTCGACCCCGGCTCGACCCCCGGGTACGCCGGCGACAAGGCCGCCGGCGAGCGGCTGCTGGGGGAGCTCGACGGCAGGATCACGCAGCTGCAGGAGCAGCTGTTCGCCGAATCACGGTCCGGCGGCAGGAAGCGCGTCCTGCTGGTCCTGCAGGCGATGGACACCGCGGGCAAGGGCGGGATCGTCAACCACGTCATGGGGCAAATGAACCCCCAGGGCGTCCAGTTGAAGTCCTTCAAGGCCCCCACCCCGGAGGAACAGTCCTACGACTTCCTCTGGCGGATCGAAAAAGAAGTGCCGGCCGCCGGAATGGTGGGCGTCTTCGACCGCTCCCACTACGAGGACGTGCTGATCCACCGGGTGCACCGCTGGGCGGACGCGGAGGAACTGGAACGCCGGTACCGCTCCATCAACGAATTTGAGGCCCGGCAGTCCGCCGCGGGCACGAAGATTGTCAAGGTCATGCTCCACATCAGCCGCGAAGAGCAGCAGGAGCGGCTCCTCGCCCGGCTGGAGGACCCGGCGAAGCGGTGGAAATACAGCAGCAACGACCTCAAGGAGCGCGCCTTCTGGGACGACTACATGGACGCCTACCAGGCCGCCTTTGAGCGGACCAGCTCCGAGCACGCGCCCTGGCACGTGGTCCCCGCGAACAAGAAGTGGTACGCGCGGATCGCCGTCCAGCAGCTGCTGCTGGATGCGCTGGAGGGGCTGTCGCTGCAGTGGCCCGAACCGGAGCTCGACGTCGACCTCGAACGCGAGCTGGTGAAGCGCTCCTAACCCGCGGCGGGCGCTCAGCCCTGCTGGGCGCCTTTGTCCCGTGCCGCGGCAAGCCGTTTGCGGGCGCCTTCGAGCCACTCCTCGCAGCGGCTGGCCAAAGCCTCTCCGCGCTCCCACAGGGCGAGTGACTCTTCGAGGCTGGCGCCCCCGGCTTCCAGCCGGCCCACCACGGCCACGAGCTGTTCGCGGGCCTCCTCGTAATTGAGTTTGTCGATGTCGGCGTCCGGTGCGGGGGCCGACGCGTTCTCTGCTGCCATGCTGTTGCTCCTTGTCTGAACCGGAACCACTGCGGGCCCGGGCCCGGCCGCCGCTGCGGGCCGGGGATGCTGGTTGGGACAGTACTGCTGGATGGGGCGGTGCCGGATGAACGGTGCCGCTGGATGGGGCCGGCGGCCCGGTCAGTCCCCGTCGGACTGCTGCCCGGCCGTGGACCGGGCCGTGAACCTGCCGCCGGCGACGCGGACGGCCAGGGCCGTGCCCGCCGGGGCCTGGTCCGGGTGGTACACCACGGTGTGCCGGGCGCCGGGGGCGGCGTTGCCGTCGTCGAGCTGGACCACCGCGTAGCCCCGGTCCAGCGTCTTCTGCGGCGAGAGGGCACGTACCTGGGCTTTCAGGTGTACCAGCTGGTCCGCCGCCCGCACCACCGCGGTGCTGACGGCGGCGAAGGACCGGCCCTTGAGCCGTTCGACGTCGTCGTGCCGGGCCGTGACCATGCCCTCCGGGGCGGCGAGCACCGGGCGGGAGCGCAGCGAGGCGAGCCGGTCGGCTTCGCGTTCGACCAGCCGGCCCACCCCGCGCCGCAGCTGGTCGCGGGCCTGCCGGACTCGGGCGAGTTCCTCTGCGACGTCGGGCACGATCCGCTTGGCCGCGTCGGTGGGCGTCGAGGCCCGCAGGTCCGCGACGTCGTCGAGGATCGGCCGGTCCGCCTCGTGGCCGATGGCGCTGACGACCGGGGTGGACGCGCCGGCGACGGCACGGATCAGCTCCTCGCTGCTGAACGGCAGCAGGTCCTCCAGAGCGCCGCCGCCGCGGGCAATCACAATGACGTCCACGACCGGGTGGGCGTCGAGCTCGCGCAGCGCGCCGATGACCTGGGAGACCGCGGTGTTGCCCTGGACGGCCACTTCGCGGATCTCGAACTCGACGGCGGGCCAACGCAGCGCCGCGTTGCGGAGGACATCCTTCTTGGCGTCGGAGTCACGGCCGGTGATCAGGCCGATCCGGTGCGGGAGCAGCGGCAGGCGCTTCTTGCGCGAGTCGGCGAACAGCCCCTCCGCGGCCAGCGCCTGGCGCAGCCGCTCGATCCGGGCCAGCAGGTCGCCGAGCCCCACCGGGCGGATGTCCTTCACGGACATGTTCAGCCGGCCCGTCTTCAGCCAGAACTCGGCCTTGAGCAGGGCCACCACCCGGGAACCGCGCTCCAGCGGCAGGGCCTGGCGGTCCAGGACGTTCGTCCACACCGAGGCGGGCAGCGAGATCTCCGCGTCGATGTCGCGCAGCGTGAGGTAGGCGTTCGTGCCGCGCCGGTTGAGCTCGATGACCTGGCCCTCGACCCAGGCGGAGGGTGCACGGTCGATGTGCATCTTGAGCTTTTGGGAGAGCAGCTGCAGCGGCCAGGGGTTGTCAGGGCTGGTGTCGGCGGCGGTGGGCGGCAGCGTGCTGGCGGCGGTGTTCTCAGACATGCCGGCCACCGCCGGCGGGAAGTGCCTGGTGCATGGGGAGTGGTCCTTTGGTGGGTCAGGGAGCTGCTTCAACTCTATCCATAGCTCTACCAGCAGGGGCCGACGTTTCGGCCGGCCCGCTTTCGGCCCCGCCCCGGCGCCCCCGTAGGATGGCTCTACTCCCAACCCTTTCCTAGGAGACTTTCGTGCGCACATTCGTCTCGGCCGTCGCGGTCCTGCTCGGCCTCGCCATGGCGGCCGTAGCGGTCCCCGCCATCTGGGTGGACCGCAACATCGTTCAGGAGGACGGCTTCGTGGCCCTGACCGCGCCGCTGGGCAAGGACCCCGCCTTCCAGCGCCGGCTGGCGACCGCGGCCGTCAACAACATTTCCTTCGGCGACCAGCAGCTGCCCGACGCGCTGGCCGCCGTCGTCAAGCCGGTCCTTGAGGACGCCGCACAGTCGCTGACGTCGATGCCCGGCTACTCCGAGGCCTGGGCGGAGACCCTGCGCCGGAGCCACCGGTTGAGCTTTGCGGACCCGCGCACGCTGCCCGCCGACGTCGACGGCACCACCTCGCTGACCTTTGACGTCGCCCCGCTGGTGGGTTTGGTGGTGAAGAAGGTCTCGGAGGCGTCCCCGGTGCCGCTGAGTGCGCCGGGGGAGGTGCGGATCGGGATCGGCCAGTCCAACCAGCGCCAGCTGATCGAGCGGATCACGGCCTACGCCCCGATGGGCTCCGCGGTGGCCATCGGCGCCGCCGTGGCGTTCCTGCTGGCTTTCGTTGCCGCCCGGCGGAAGTGGACGGTCCTTGCCGCGGCCGGCGCGGGCGCCCTTGTGCTGGCTGGCGTGTGGAAGCTGGGCGTGGACGCGGCGGGCCGGGCGGTCCAGGGTTCCGGGAACAGCAGCGACGTCGCCGAGATCTTCAAGCGGGAGTTCGTGGCGGCGTCCACGGCCGGGTTTGGAGACTGGATCACGGCGGCGCTGGTGGTCGGGGGCGTGCTCCTGCTGTCCGGGGTTGCGGTTGGCGCGGTGGGCGGCCGCAAGCGGGCGGCCATCAGCCGCCCGTAGCGGACACCGGTAGCATGGAAGGCATGACCTCCACCGCTGTATCCATCCCGATGCCCTCCGTTCCGCGCCGGCGGCGCACTCCGGAGGAAGTCCTGGCGGCGGCCCCGGTGGCCGGCCCCAAGAAGGTGCTGCTGGCCGCGCCGCGCGGCTACTGTGCCGGCGTGGACCGCGCCGTGATCGCGGTGGAGAAGGCCCTCGAGCACTACGGCCCGCCGGTTTACGTCCGCAAGCAGATCGTCCACAACGTCCACGTGGTCAGTTCGCTGGAGGAAAAGGGCGCGATCTTCGTCGACGAAACCGACGAGGTTCCGGAGGGCGCGCTGGTGATCTTCTCAGCCCACGGCGTCTCGCCGGCCGTCGTGCAGTCGGCGGAGGACCGCGGCCTGCGCACCATCGACGCCACCTGCCCGCTGGTGACCAAGGTGCACCGCGAGGCGGTCCGGTTCGCCAAGGACGACTTTGACATCCTGCTGATCGGCCACGACGGTCACGAGGAAGTCGAAGGAACCGCGGGGGAGGCGCCCGAGCACATCCAGATCATCAACGGCCCGCACGAAGTGGACAAGGTGACGGTCCGGGACCCGGAGAAAGTCATTTGGCTCTCGCAGACCACCCTCAGCGTGGACGAGACCATGGAGACCGTGCGGCTGCTGAAGGAGCGCTTCCCGACGCTGCAGGACCCGCCCAGCGATGACATCTGCTACGCCACGACCAACCGGCAGGTGGCCATCAAGAAGATCTCGCCGCAGGCGGACCTCGTGATCGTCGTCGGCTCGGCCAACTCCTCAAACTCGGTCCGCCTGGTGGAGGTGGCGCTGGAGTACGGCGCCAAGGCATCCTACCGGGTCGACTTCGCCAACGAGGTGGACGAGTCCTGGTTCGAAGGCGTCGCCACCGTCGGCGTGACCTCGGGTGCGTCGGTTCCCGAGGTGCTGGTCAAGGACGTCCTGCGGCTCCTGGCCGACTACGGCTACGGCACCGTCGAGGAAGTCGTCACGGCCGAGGAAGATCTGCTCTTCTCGCTCCCGAAGGAACTGCGGGCCACCCTGAAGCAGGCCGGTGACGTCTCCCGGGCCCTCGGCGGCCGCGGCGCACGCAACCCCCGCCAGTCTTGACCGCGCGGTACTGACTGCGGGGCCCTGGCCCCGACCCGTCATCACTGATCGGTCAGCGCTGACACGTCAGGATCAGGCGGCGGGCTCCTCTTCCGCCGTCGCGCTGCTGGCGGCACCCTGCTGCAGCTCGGGAGCCGCCACGGAACGCGGCGTCACCTCGACCGCGGCGGGGGCCACGAGGCCGGCGGTGTCCATGGCATTGAGTTTCCGGGCTGTCGGCAGCACCCTGGCCTCCAGGGTCCCGACCAAGGAGTTGTAGCGGTCCACGGAGGTCTTCAGCGACGAGCCGAGACGCGTGACATTCTCGCCCAGCGTTCCCATCCGTTCGTAGAGCTGCTGCGCGAGTTCGAAGAGCTCCCGTGCGCTGTCGGTCAGGACGTCCTGCCGCCAGGTGAAGGCCACCGATTTCAGCACCGCCAGCAGCGTCCCAGGGGAGGCAAGGACGACATTCCGGGACAAAGCGTGGTCCAGCAGGGCCGGGTCCGCTGAGAGCGCCGCGGCCAGGATCGACTCCGCGGGCAGGAAACACACCACCAGCTCCGGCGCGTTGCCCGGAATGTCCCAGTACTTCTTGTTGCTCAGGGCGTCCACGTGGGCCTTGAGCGCCTTCGCGTGGGCGGCCAGCAACGCCTGCTGTCCGCCCAGGCTTCCAGCCGGCGCCCTGCCGCCTGCAGGGGCGCCGAGTTCCTGGGCCTCAAGGTAGGCCGCCAGCGGCACCTTCGAGTCGACCACGAGCTGCTTGTCGCCGGGCAACTGCACCACGAGGTCGGGCCGGACGGTGCCCTCCGACCCCTGTCCGGAACTGTGCAGCTGCTCGTGGAAGTCCACGTGCCGCAGCATGCCGGCGGCCTCGACCACCCGGCGCAACTGCACCTCGCCCCACTGACCCCGGGCGCTGTTGGACCGCAGCGCCGATTCCAGGGCGTGCGTGGAGCGCAGCAGCTGCTCGTCGGAGAGCCGGGCCTCCTGCAGCTGCTGTGCCAGCTGGCCGTACTGCTCCAGCCGGTCCCGTTCCAGCAGCGAGACCTGCTGCTGCACCGCGGTGAGCTTTTCCGCCACCGGCGCCAGCGCGCGAAGGACGTTGCCGTCCTGGCTGCGCGCCTGCCCCAGCTCGCGGTTCTGGTCCGCGAGCAGGCGGCGTTCGGCGTCGGCCGCCGCGTACCGGGCGCTGACCTCCGAAAGCCGGGCCGAGACGCCGTCGAAGTCCTGTTCCAGTGCCGCGGTGCGGCGGCGGTAGACGACAAAGGTGAAGGCGGCGCCGGCCACGGCCCCGGTCAGCAGCATCAGCAGGGCGAGAATGAGTGCGAAAGCGTCCATGCCTTCACTCTGGCACGCACCCCTGACACTTTTAGCCAGTGACGCACGGTCGCCGGCATCCCCGAGCGACGCCGACGGCGGACGGCGGCCCGCCGCCGCAGGGTACCGCCCCGATTACCGGTAGAATCAATACTCGTGGCTCTTACTATTGGCATCGTCGGACTGCCCAACGTCGGCAAATCAACCCTTTTCAACGCACTGACCCGCAACCAGGTGCTCGCGGCGAACTACCCGTTCGCGACGATCGAGCCCAACGTCGGCGTCGTGAACCTGCCGGACCCGCGGCTCGAGAAGCTCGCCGCCATCTTCGGTTCCGCCCGCCTGCTTCCGGCTGCTGTGTCCTTTGTGGATATCGCCGGCATCGTCAAGGGCGCCTCCGAGGGGGAGGGCCTGGGCAACCAGTTCCTCGCCAACATCCGCGAGGCCGAGGCCATCGCGCAGGTCGTCCGCGTGTTCGATGACCCCGACGTCATCCACGTCGACGGCAAGGTCGACCCCCGCTCGGACATGGAAACCATCAACACCGAGCTGATCCTCGCCGACCTTCAGACCATCGAGAAGGCCATCCCGCGGATCGAAAAAGAAGTCAAGATCAAGAAGCGCGAGGCCGCCGAACTGGCTGCCATCAAAGCCGCCCAGGCGGTGCTGGAGCGCGGGGACACCATCTTCTCCTCGATCAAGAGCGACAAGCTGGAGATGCAGCACCTCAAGGAGCTCGGCCTGCTCACGGCTAAGCCCTTCATCTACGTCTTCAACGTGGACGAGGGCATCCTGGGCAGCCCCGAGAAGCAGGAAGAGCTGCGTGCCCTGGTGGCCCCGGCCGACTGCATCTTCCTCGACGCCAAGCTCGAGGCCGACCTCGTCGAACTGGACGAGGAGGAGGCCCGCGAAATGCTCGAAATGAACGGCCAGGAAGAGTCCGGCCTGGACCAGCTGGCCCGTGTGGGCTTCCACACCCTCGGCCTGCAGACCTACCTCACCGCCGGCCCGAAGGAGACGCGCGCCTGGACCATCCACCGGGGCGACACGGCACCGCAGGCTGCCGGCGTGATCCACTCCGACTTCCAGCGCGGTTTCATCAAGGCCGAGGTCGTCTCCTTCGACGACCTGATCGAAGCCGGTTCCATGGCCGAGGCGAAGGCCCGCGGCAAGGTCCGGATCGAGGGCAAGGAATACGTGATGGCCGACGGCGACGTGGTTGAATTTAGGTTCAATGTGTAATTCCGGCCCCACGGGGCACCTACCCTCGTTTTAGGAGCCGTGGCGGATCTGGGCTAGCCCGTCTCGAGCCTGAGCTTAGAAAAGAACGTATCCGGACCCGGCTGTGAAGCCAGATCCACTTCTGGTTCAGTTCCGTATTTCTAGCCAATGGGACTATCCGCACATCTTGTACCGGCGATGAGGGCGCAACCCCCGCCGCTGACTCCCGAGCCGGAGGAGTCCAGCCGCCCGACCGCTACCGTGTCCAGGAGCGGGACTGGAGCACGGGAGCGTAAGTCGCCGGCGTACGCTGTACGGATACGTCCGGGGCAGAGGGTCTGCAGGACGCCAAATGGACATAATCGCCACCGGCGGGTGCTGTAGCGGTATCAGTGGACTTGTTGCCACCGCGGGGCATTGCGGCGATGGCCAGAAAGCAAGCTTGTTGTCCTCGATGATGAGAGGTGCTGCGGCCCCTCAACAATACGGCGCTATCAGGCGCGCTTGAAAGCAATTGCTGCATGGACTGAAGCGATTCTAGTCTTAGGTGATGCGGCCGGAGAACTTCGGTGCCTGCAACCCTCGGCGTCCTTTATCCCGGCCACACCCGGCTGTTCTTCGGAACGCGACTGGCTCACTTGCTTGAGCGACAAAAAGGCTCCCGAGGTCTCGCGGTATCCGGCGTCTTGTCAGCCCGTTTCCGCACAAAAACTGGGTGCAGTCCCTATCGTTCGACACGATTCAAGGGCATACTAATTCTCACTGAGCCCTAAAGTCTGTTGTTGACGTAGAGGAGTCGACATGTCAGCGCTGGCCGACGCACTCGCCCCAAAACGCCTCTCCCCTGATCCGCACAAAACGGGATCACCTGAGAGCCCGCCGGCTGCAGGCTCCGGTGACGAGGTGTCGGCCGAAAATGGGGCGCGGCTAGTTGCACTCGTCGTTTTCGCCTTGGGCGTAGCGCTCGCTTGGTGGATCCCGGAAACTAAGGCGCCGTTCAAGCCTGTCGACGGCTTCATACTCACGACAGGCCTTTACATTGGTGCGCAGGCAATTGAACGGGTCCTTGAACTTTTGCCCCCTGGCACAGGTTCGAAGCAGGCAAAGGCAAATAGAGCTGTTTTGATATCTTCTCTCGCCTTTGTTATCGCAGTACTTCTATGCGAGAACTTGGGGCTGTATCTTCTCCAAGCTGTCGGTGCCACCGCTGTATCGGGAAACTTGGATGTCGTAATAACTTCATTGGCTATCGGTGGCGGATCAAAACCCCTTCATGACTTCATAAAGAGCATCGAAAAGGTGAAAGAGACTCCACCCGCAACTCACTGAGTCCACAGGCGTCCCCCTCAGCCCCAATCATGTTGCGGGGTAAATGGAGTCACTGATGTGAGTTGAGCCCGCCTGGTGCTGAAACAGGGCTTTCGGTCTGTTAACCGTTGCCTTCGAAGCGCAATTTTTGGCCGCCTCGACGATCTCAAGGGTGCGATCGATAGGCGGGAGCCGAGTCTCATGCGAATACGTAGAATGCTTTCTTTCCTGCAAGCTTTGGCTCCCCTGTTGTCACCGGACGGAATGAGACCGCGGCCGACGAAGGTTGGTAGGGATTCCGGCTGGCCCAATTTCGAACGACCTCATACAAGGTCCAGGGGCGTCAGAGGCCGCAGGTGATCGATCGACTGGCGAAACCGACATCGCCCCGGTTGCCGCTAATCCTCGTTGCGTATAACGCCGGACCGGAAGCTCCGGACAGACCCGACGGCACGCAGAGGCATGGCTCGCCGCAACCTGCTGGCCGCCCAGTTGCGGACAACTGGGATCTTCGGCGCGAGGCGTTAGCCCCGGTGATCGCTGCAGCGATGGAGTCTGGCAACCAACAGTTGTGGCGGGATGGCACGAATCTTATGAATGCCATGGGTACTCGCGGCGACACGGACCTCGACCGCCGTGTTCATGAGCTTAGGACCTCCGGCGGATAAGTGACCGGGGCCGGGGTTCGGCTGTCAAGTTGCGTGTGGTACCGCCGGTTGTCTAGTCGATGGAACTCAATTGACACGTTATTCTGTGACGGAACGTGGTGGAGTTCCGCTTCAACGTGTAAGGTCCGGATTCGCTGAGACCGTTTCGATGGCCGTCAAGAACACGTGTTCTTGGCGGCCATCGGGTTTTTCACCGAACGGCTGACTGCGAACTGGTGAAGGGCCCCATCAGCGCATAGCACTCAGGAGGATATCCGTGCTGTGTCAGTCGCTTGAGGATTCCGATGCAATTATGTGGGCAAGGTCGGCCGGGCGACTCCACATAGGCCAGTGGCCGGTCGGAAGGTCGATGTAGTTAACGCTCTTGAGCTTGGCCACCTCGGCGAACATAGGATGGCCGGCCTTGACCAGATCCTGTATTAGCGCACTCGGCATTGAGCAGCACGCGAAAGTAGTGGGCACGTCGAAACGAGCATCGTTCGTGAGCTGGACGACCTGGCGAAGGACGGTTCCGGGCTCAGACACTGCGCGTTCGCGGAACCGCTCGAGGGCATCGGCGCTCAGGCCCTCGATGCTGGCCTGCTCCCCAAGCATCTCGAACGGTGGCAGCTCGAGTCCGTCCACATCCTCTGGGAAGTCGGGGGCAAAGGCGACGCCGGGCGCAGCCGGGCCGCTGTCTACCCAGATCACACGGCTGAACAGCTCGGGGTGGCGGTCGAGGACGAGACTCACCGGAGCGTTGGCCCCGCTGTGCGCGACGACGACCACTGGCCCGGAGCTGCCAGTGGCGGCCCGTTCGATTGCCGTTGCCTGGTCCGCCAGCGTCCTGGTCACCCGGCCGGCGTCGGTTTCGTCGAGTCCGGGCAGGGTCAGCGGGACGGCGCGGTGGCCCGAGGATGTCAGGTTCTCCAGGACTTCGTCCCATGCCCACGCTCCCAGCCAGTGGCCGGGGATCAGCAGGATCGTCGGACTGCTTGTATCTGTTGTCATGCCACCATCCTCGCCCGCCTCTCGGACAACTGTGTGGCACTATTTATGGCACGGATCAAAGACGGGTGAAGAAATGAAGCGAGTCGAGCGGCTGCACGCGTTGTCCGAGATGCTGCGACGCAGCGGATCTCGTGGATGCACGGCAGACCGGCTGGCCATCGAGTTCGGCGTGTCTGTGCGCACGATTAAGCGGGACATTGATGCGCTGGAGAACAGTGGCGCTCCGATCTGGTCCCGTCCGGGACCTCGCGGCGGCTATGGACTGGCGATTCAAGCCGATCTTCCGCCTGTGAGACTGACCCCCGCTCAAGCGGTGGCTCTCCTCGCAGCGGTTTCAGCCGCCCCTGATGCGCCGTACGCTGATCTCGCCTCGGTCGCCGTCAGCAAGATCGTCGACGTACTGGATCCTCCAACCCGGGAAAAGGTCGATGAATTGGCGCGCCGCATCTGGGTCAACACGGATAAGTCTGGAACGCGGACCGTCCGATCGGCCCTTGAGGAAGCGATGTCAGAGCAGCGGGTGGCCCGCATCCGCTACGCCGCTCAGGATGGAGATGAGACCACCAGGGACGTCGAACCAGTCATCTTCGCCTCAACCAACGGCCACTGGTATTTGATCGCCTGGTGCCGGTTACGCAACGAGATGCGCTGGTTCCGAGTCGGCCGCATCGTGCACGCCACCGTGACTAAGACGCCTTGCGGCACCCATACCGTTGAGGAGATCGGTAGCGCGCCAGCAACATCCAGGTCAGTTCGCGTTGCGGCTGATGCCAGCCGCAATTAGCCGAAGCAGAGGGCTTTGATAGCTTGGAACCGGTGGGAACGACGGGGAGGCGCGGAGAAAGGAAACTCATGAATGCAGATCCAAACAAGTCCGGCGACGTCAACGCTGAGCTGCCGACCGAAGACCCGACCGGCCAGGACCCGGCTGCGGCAGATCCTGCTGCGGAAGTAAAGCTGCAACTCCAACTGGCCATCTTTGAGGTCAGCAAGGACTCCAAAGGGAAGAGCCTTAGCGAGATTGTGGAGAACCTGCGAACAGTTTTCGCCGCTCACGGGGTTCAGGAACCGCCGATCACCTGGCTGGAATCCGTGGCCTCCTCAGCGTTCTATGGTGAGCCCTACATTATTGATTACCCGACAGCGGTGGCGGCAGACGAAGTCGTACCTGCCCCGAACGAAGAAGTCAGGAACCGCCTGGCGTCCCGTCGGGAACTACGCACGGAAGAGCTTCCGCCGGGTATCTTTCCCTCGGCGTCCGACTGGAACGTGCCGGACGTCGGAACCCGCGGCGGTGCCGCCCCGGACGAGGTTTCCCCACCGGCCATGAGGGCCGCCGTGATCCTGGCTGCCGTAGCCGCCGTCATCGCGGCCACGGTAGTGGTCGTCAAGTCCGCCCGCACATCCAGACGACGTCGGACATCCCTGCCGGCGCGGTCGCTCATAGGACAGGCCCGCTAGAGCAGCGAAGCGCTGGGCGCGAAGCGCGCCGTCGTTGTCTAAGCCGTCGGCTGGGCGCCGGCGTCAGTCCCCGGGAAGGGTGCAGATGTGCCCGTCGGGGTCGATCGGGTAGCCGCAGAGCGGACATGTCGGACGCCCGGCGCCCACAATCTCGCGGGTGCGCTTGGCGAAAGCCCGGGCGGTGCCGACCGGCAGGCGCACCAGCAGCATTTCGGAGTCCTCGGCGCCGTCCTGGTCAAGCGATTCGTCGTAATCAGCATCGAAATCACTGATGGGATGGGCCTCAATGACGACCTGGGCCGTGGTCGGGTCCCAGCCCAGGCTCATGGCGCCGGTGCGAAACTGCTCCTGGACGGCCTCTAGCGGGTCGTTGTCGACGAGTTCGACGGGAGTGCCCGCGGGAACGCTGAACGGGTTGCCCTCGACGGTGCCGAGCTGGTCGAGAATCTCGTCGATCTTCTCGGCGAGCAGAGCGGACTGCTGCTTTTCCATCGCAATGCTGACGATCTGAGCCCCGGACCGCACCTGCAGGTAGAACGTCCGCGCCCCGGGAACGCCGATAGTGCCAACGACGACGCGATCAGGCCAGTCAAACTCGTGAACACGGGAAGGCATATGAGTATTTTAGGCACACGAGGGCGCCTCGCCTCCGCGGAGCAGCGCGCGGTGTGCGCTGCGGCTGAACTATTACCCGGAGGCTTCGGCGGCCCGGCGCCCTGCCACGAAGGGGCCGAGCAGTGTCTTGAGGTGGGCGTGCACCTGCGCCACTGTTTGACCGGATTCGAGCATGCGGGTGCCGGCGTGGACGACGGCGTTGATCATCTCGGCGACTGACTCCGCGTCCGCAACTCCAAGTTCGGTGAGCGTCGCGATCAGCGGTTCCTGCAGCTGGCGGTGCATCCGGGTGGCCTGCTCGTCGAGCTCGGCGCCGGGAGCCAGTGCGGCCAGCGCTGCTCCAACGGCGTGCGCCCCTTCGGCGACCAGGTCAAGATTGGCCGTCGCGTAGGCAAGGATCCGGTCCGCCTCGGTGGGTGCATCCGCCATGGCGCCGGTGACACGCTCGGTCCAGCGCGGGAAAATGTCGCGGACCAGGGCCTGGAGCAAATCCTGCCGGGAACCGAAATACTGGTAAACGCTGGGCCTTGAGACCCCTGCCCGCAAGGCCACCTCGGCCATGGTCGGCGCCTCCGACGTTTCCTGCAGCAGTTCGTGGGCAGCATCCAGCAGTGCGCGCTCCTGTGCGGCGCGATGTTCCGCGACGGTGGCGGCACTGATTCTGGGCATTACGGGATCCTTTGACGCTGATGTGGCCTGGGCTTCAAGAATACGGCGCGAGACGGCGGCCCGCTGAGCAGGCCGCCGTCGTCGTACCCGGAGCTTGGATGCTAGCGCACGGGGCAGGAGCCCCCAGGCGGCCATCGACCATCTCGGCGATGCGGTCGCAGCAGCCGAGGACGTCATGGTCGTGGGTCACCATGACTGTTGCGACGCCGTGCTCGTGGCTTTGCCGGGCGAGCAATTCCACGACCTCGCGGCTGCGGGCCCGGTCCAGGGAAGCGGTCGGTTCATCCACGAGGAGGAGTTTCGCCCCGGAGACGAGTGCCCGAGCGATGCCAACGCGTTGCCGTTCGCCGCCCGAGAGCTGTGCGGGGCGGTTGGCGGCACGGTGGGCCATGCCGACGGATTCCAGCAGGACAGCCGGGTCGAAATTCTTCGGTCCGCCCGCGAGCCGGTTGACCAGCCGGAGCTGGTCCGCCGCCGTCAGCGCCGGGATGAGGTTGCCGGACTGGAAAACGAAGCCAATGTTCGCCAGTCGGAACGCGGCGCGTTTGCCCCGGCTCAACTGGGAGAGATCCTGGCCGTTGATGCTGACCGTCCCGGAATCCGGGGAGGCGAGGGCGCCGGCGACGGCGAGCAGCGAGGATTTGCCGGACCCGGATGGCCCGACGATGGCCAGAAATTCCCCCGGGGGCAACGTCGAGGCTGACGTCATCCAGGGCCTTCACCTTGGTGTCGCCGTCGCCGAGCTCCATCACCGCGTGGCGGATGGACAGGCCGGCAGGTCCGGGTGCGCCGGCGGTGCGTGCGCCGGCCGCCGTGAACGTGGGGTTGGTCATCGCTGTCCTCCAAGGGCGTTGAGCGGGTCGATGCGGGAAATACGCACCACGGCCACGGCGGCGCCGATCAGGCCCGGGCCAATGGTGAGGGCCGTGGCGATGGCGATCGGTGCGGCCTCAAGCGCGAACGGCATGGCGTCGGGCATGGCGGCGCCGAGTCCCAGGCCGGCGGCCACGCCCAGCGCGGTGAAGCCCACGAGCAGAATGGCGGCCTGGGCCAGCCCGTCCCGCAGCAGGTAGCCGGTTGAGGCTCCGATGGCCCGCAGTACGGAGATTTCGTGCTTGCGCTGGATCGTCCAGACGGTGAAGAACGCGCCGACCACGAGGGCGCAGATGGCGTAGAGGAAGACCTGGATCATGCTCAGGGTCATGGTCTCGGCCTCGTAGCCGGGAGATGCGTTGAAGGCGGCGGACAGGGATTTGCTGGACGTCCCCGCCGTCGTGTCGCCGGCGGCAAGATCCAGCTTGGTGCCGGGCTGCGCCTGGACCGCAACGACGCTGGCGGTGTCAAAGGTGAGCGCGGACAACTGCGCGGCGCTCGGTGTGCCGGGGGCGGCCTGGCCGGAGGCGATCAGCTGCCAGGTTTTCAAGGGCAGGTAGGCGACTTCGACGTGCCCGAATGTGGCCTGCCCTTCGGTAAAGCCGACAACCTTGAGTTTGGTGCCGATCCGGTCCAGTGTCACCACCGTGCCGAGGTCGATGCCTTCAGCCTTTGCGGTCGAGGACACGACGATGCCATCAGCGGCCCCGAGTGCGGTGCCGGCGGAGCGGGACGGTTCCAGGAAGGATCCGGGCTCGACGCCGAACAGTGTGAGGTCGATCTGCTTGCCGGAATCGGTAGTGGCATTGGCCATGCCAACGCCCATCTTCTCCGCAGCAGCCACGCCGGCTGTCCCACGCCAGGCGTTGAGCTGTTGGTCATCGACCACGGAGCGGGAAAACGCGTTGTCGGTTTTCGTGCCCTGGTCGAAGGCGAAGGCGGTGACCGGCATCGACTTGAGGCCGGACACGCCATCGTTGACGAGGCCCGAGGACAGGCCGGAGAGCATCACCATCAGGACGGCGATGAGGGCGATGACACCGCCCATCAGGCTGAAGCGGCCACGCGCGAAGATCAGTTCGCGGAGTGCAAGGAACATTGGGGGTCCTAGGTTGATAGGAGTAACAGGGGTACGATGCTGACGCACTGTCAGCATCTTCCTGACAGCATGTCAGCAAAGTGGGGACGTAGCAAATCCACCCCCTTGCCGGCGAACCGGACTCTGCGCGCTCTTGCGCCGCGACGGCATCCCGGTTCTAAGATCACCCATGGAGAACCTTCGATTCAGCGTCGGTGTCGACGCTCCTGCGCAGCACGTCTGGAACGTCATGCTCGGCCTCGACACCTACCGGGAGTGGGCCGGCGCGTTCCAGGAGGGGTCGACCTACGAGGGCGGTTGGAACGAGGGGGAGGAGATCCGCTTCCTCGGCCCGAACGACGACGGAACCTCGAGCGGCCTCTTCGGGACCATCGTCGAGAACCGGCCCCACGAGTTCGTCTCGATCCGCTACTTGGGCGATGTCGAGAACGGCGCCGAGAATCCCGGGGGCCCGGCCGCCGGGCTCCACGAAAACTACTCATTCATCGAGAACGACGGCGTGACGACGCTCGTCGTCGAGCTTGAGGTGCCTGACGAGTGGGCCGACGACATGCGCGGCATGTGGTCTGAGGCGATCGACGCAATCAAGCGGCTGGCGGAGCAGGCGTAGGCCGACGCTGCATCCTGGCCGGCCGCCCGGTAATGGCCGATTAACTCGAAATCGTCCAATTCTCAAGGATGACGGGGCTTTGACGCCTGGCGCTTTTATCTTGGTGTCGGCCATCCGTCAATGAATTTAGGCAAATTAAGCCGCCGTTCCGCACCAATTGTTGCAGCTCGATAACGAACTTTATTCGCGGTCAACTTTCGTGCCCTTCCGCCCTGCCGGGGGTTTACGCTTCATGCCATGTGAGACGCGCCACACTGCCGCTGGGGGAGTGTGGACGTCCTTCTGGTGCCGTTGGCGCCGGTCTCATCCACACCACAGAAACAAGGAGGCGGAATGCGCTTCGGTCGTATTTCCAAAGCAGTGGGGGTCGCGGCAGCAGCAGCGCTCGCACTGAGCGCCTGCGCCGGCAACAGCGGGGGGTCAACCCCGTCGTCCGCTGCCGCGGCAGGCAAGTCAGGGGGCTCGGCTACGGTCGTCGAGGTCAACGCGTTCAACACGTTCAACCCCAATACCGCTGACGGCAACACTGACATCAACTCCAAGGTCAGCTACGCCACCCACTCCGGGTTCTTCTACATCGACAACAAACTGAACGTTGTACGCAACGAAAAGTTCGGCAAGATGGAAAAGGTCTCAGACAACCCGCTGACCGTGAAGTACACCATCAACGACGGTGTTAAGTGGTCCGACGGCACCCCCGTCTCGGCAGCCGACCTGGTGCTGCAGTGGGCGGCGTTCTCCGGCTACTACAACGACGCCGATGCCGAGGGCAAGAAGGGTACGACCTACTTCTCCTACGCTGGCGACCCGACCGGCCTGGCGCTGACCGACTTCCCTGAACTCGGTGACGACAACCGCTCCATCACCCTGAAGTACTCGAAGCCGTTCGCCGACTGGGAGATCGCCCTCGGCGGCCCCGGCATCGACATTCCGGCGCACGTCCTCGCCAAGAAGGCCGGCCTGGCCGACGCCAAGGCGTTCGTTGACATGATTAAGGGCATGCCGCGCGGCGACGCCAAGAACCCGAAGCCCGCCAACAAGCAGCTCAAGGCCATGGCGGACATGTGGAACACCGGCTTCGACACCAAGACGCTGCCGGCCGATCCTAGCCTCTTCCTCTCCAACGGCCCTTACGTCGTCAAGGCGATGAACCAGGACCAGTCCCTGACCATGGTCAAGAACAAGGACTACAACTGGGGCCCGGAGGCCAAGCTCGACGAAATCACCGTCCGCTACATCGGTGAGGCTCCCGCCCAGGTCCAGGCGCTGAAGAACGGCGAGGCTGACATCATCGCCCCGCAGGCGTCCGCCGACACGGTGGAGCAGCTTAAGGCCCTCGAAAGCCAGGGCGTCACGGTTGAGGTGGGCAACCAGCTCTCCTACGACCACATCGACCTGAACTACAGCGGCCCGTTCGCTGACAAGAACGTCCGCGAAGCCTTCATGAAGACGGTTCCGCGCAAGGACATCGTGGACAAGATCGTCAAGAAGCTTGACGAAAACGCCAAGCCGCTGGACTCCCAGCTCTTCGTCCCGGACCAGGCCAAGTACGCCGACTCCGTCAAGGACAACGGCTCTTCCGCCTACCAGGATGTTGACATCGAGGGCGCCAAGAAGCTGCTCAACGGTGCCACGCCGTCCGTCCGCATCATGTACAACAAGGACAACCCCAACCGTGTTGACGCCTTCTCCCTGATCCGCGAGTCCGCCGGCAAGGCAGGCTTCAAGGTCGTCGACGGCGGCCTCGGCAAGTCCGACTGGGGCAAGGCCCTCGGTGACGGCAGCTACGACGCCACCATCTTCGGCTGGATCAACTCGGGTGTCGGCGTCTCCGGCGTTCCGCAGATCTTCAAGTCCGGCAACGACTCGAACTTCAACAAGTTCAGCGATCCGGAAGCCGACAAGCTGATGGACGAGCTCATCGTCACCACCGACAAGGCCAAGCAGGATGACATCATCCAGCAGATCGACAAGAAGATCTGGGCCTCCGCCTACGGCCTGCCGCTGTTCCAGGCAGTGGGTGTGGACGCGTACAGCGACCGCATCACCGGCGTGAAGTACATGCCGAACCAGACCGGTGTCTGGTGGAACTTCTGGGAGTGGGCTCAGAAGTAGCCCGCCACCGCAAGTGACACATAGCTAGCTGAAGGCGTCGGGACCACGGCTTTACGGTCCCGACGCCTTTCTAGCGACCCTCCCCGGCGATGAATGGCGCAGCCGCATCGGCCGGGGGATCCGGCCTAACTCTGCGACCGGTCCGGGCGATCCCTGGGCCCGAATACCGAGGTTCTATTCCCCATGGTGACCTACATAGTCCGGCGGCTTCTGACTGCCGCCCTCATTCTTCTCGGCGCATCCTTCCTGGTGTATCTCCTGACAGCGGCGTCAGGCGATCCCCTCGAGGAGTACCGCGCCATCAACGCGGCCAACAAGCAGCAACTGATGGACGCCCGCACCGAACTCCTGCAGCTGGACGTCCCCCCGCCGCTGCGCTACTTCAAGTGGCTCGGCGGTGCGGCCCAGTGCCTCGTCCCCTTCGCCGGCACCTGTGATCTCGGCAAGAACATCGTCGGCCAGCCCGTCACGGACGCCCTCGGCCACGCCCTGGTCCAGACCCTGACCCTGGTTACCGGCGCCACGGTCCTCGCCATCCTGATCGGCATCACCCTGGGCATCATCACGGCCCTGCGCCAGTACAGCGCCCTTGACTACGGCGTGACGTTCATGGCCTTCCTGTTCTTCTCCCTGCCGATCTTCTGGGTCGCCGTCCTGCTCAAGGAATTCGGCGCCATCGGCTTCAACAACTTCCTGCGGAACCCCGAGATACCGCTCGTAACCGCCATCGGCATCGGCCTCGCCCTCGGCGCCGTGATCGCGGTGGCGGTCGGCGGGGAGCTCAAGCGCCGCGTCCTCGCCGGCGGCGTCGTGTTCCTGTTCGTGACCGCCATCCTCATCTACTTCTCCGCCACCGAATGGTTCAAGACCCCCGGCCTGGGCCCGGTACTGATCGCGATCGCCGGCGTGGGCCTCGCCTTCGCCGTCACCCTGCTGACCGCCGGGCTGAAGAACCGCAAGGCCCTGCAGTCCTCGCTGATCGCCGTCGGCGTCGGCGTCGTGCTCTACTTCGTCGTCCAGCCCCTGCTGGACCAGGCAACGTTCCTCATGATCGCGCTGCTGGGCGTCGCGACCGTCCTGGTCGGCCTGGGCATTGGCTACCTGGTGGGCGGCTACGACCGCGGGCAGTCCATGCGCGCCGCTGCCATCACCTCGTTCCTGGTCGGCTTCATGGTGCTGCTGGACCGCTTCATGCAGGCCTGGCCCAGCTACTTCAACAACAGCAGGGTCCGTGGCCGCCCGATCGCCACCATCGGGGCGAGCACGCCGAACATCGAAGGCGATTTCTGGGTCCTTGGCCTGGACACGTTCACCCACCTGATCCTGCCGACCCTGGCCCTGATTCTGATCTCGCTGGCCAGCTACACCCGGTTCACCCGCGCCTCGATGCTGGAAATCATGAACATGGACTACATCCGGACCGCCCGGGCCAAGGGCCTGACGGAACGGACCGTCGTCATGCGCCACGCATTCCGCAACGCGCTGATCCCGATCGCCACGATCGTCGCCTTCGACATCGGCGGCCTGATCGGCGGCGCCGTCATCACCGAATCGGTCTTCTCCGTCCGGGGCATGGGCTTCCTCTTCCTGGACGGCATCTCGCACGTCGACCCGAACCCCGTCATGGGTGTCTTCCTGTGTGTCGCCATCACCGCCATGGTGTTCAACCTCATCGCGGACCTCGCCTACTCCGCACTTGATCCGCGCGTAAGGGTAAAAGCATGAGCCAGCCAAGCCAGCAAGACGAAATCATGGCCGAAGAGGCCGCACTGCCCCAGCCGCCCGCGGCCGGCATCGAGCCCGTCCTCGAGGCCAAGGGCCTGAGCCAGGGGCAGATTGTCCGGAAACGCTTCCTTGGACACTCCGGCGCCATCATCGGCCTGGTCGTGTTCGCGTTCATCTTCATCCTGGCCTTCACCTCGGTCGGCTACCTCGGCATCCCGGGCTGGTGGAAGTACAACCACGAGCAGGTCTCCCCGCTGGTCAACGACGGCGCACCGACCTCGTCGCTGTGGCCGCTGGCCTGGGGCGAGCACCCCTTCGGCCAGGACCGGATCGGCCGCGACCTGTTCGCCATGACCATGCGCGGGGCGCAGCAGTCCATCACCGTCATGGTCGTCATCGGCCTCATCGCCGGCCTGATCGGCGTCGTTGTCGGCGCGGTCTCCGGCTACTTCCGCGGCTGGGCCGAGGCCATCCTGATGCGCCTGACGGACGTCATCATCATCATTCCCGCGCTCCTGCTGGCCGCCGTCATGGCGCAGATGGCCGGCCGTCGCGACTCGGGCAGCTGGTTCTCCGCCTTCGCCAGCACCAACGGCGTCCTGGCCCTGGGCATCTTCCTGGGCCTGATCAGCTGGGTCAGCCTCGCTCGCCTGATGCGCGGCGAGTTCCTCTCGCTGCGCGAGCGGGAGTTCGTGGACGCCGCACGGATCTCCGGGGCCAGCAACGCCCGGATCATTTTCAAGCACATCCTGCCGAACGCCGTCGGCGTGCTGATCGTCAACGTCACGCTCACCATGTCCGCGGCCATCCTCACCGAGACGGCGCTGAGCTTCCTCGGCGTCGGGGTCAAGGCCCCGGACACCTCCCTGGGCCTGCTCATCTCGCAGAACCAGCAGGCCTTCTCCACCCGGCCCTGGCTGTTTTGGTTCCCCGGCCTGTTCATCGTGCTGATCTGCCTGAGCATCAACTTCATCGGCGACGGCCTGCGTGACGCCTTCGACCCGCGGCAGAAGAAGTTCAACGCCAAGAAGGCCAAGGACGCCGAACGGAAGCCGGAACCTGCCCCGGTCACGGCACTCGACGGACCCGGGGACCGCTAAATGCGGTGCTGCCCCGACACCGGCCGCCGGCTACCCGGCGGCCACCGCCCAGTAGCTGGCGGCCAGCAGAAGCAGGTCGCCGGCCACGGCTGCCCAGCGCGGACGCACCTGGGCGGCGGCCCCGTGGCCGGTGTCCAGCGAGCCGCTTTCGACCAGGTCCCGCCAGCGCGTGCGCACCAGCTGGGCTGCCTGGCCGGAATCGGTGGTCTTGAGGTCACCGGGACGGACCGACCTGCCCGGGCCGTAGCTGGTGTCCGGCAGTCCGTGCAGGTCTTCGGGGCGGGCGTTGCGCCCGCCCCAGATGCCTGGGGCCGGCGCGGCCCAGGCCGCGTAGCTGCGCTCAGCCGTCACCAGCGTCAGGGCGTACCGGGTGTCGACGTGCACCAGCGCGGCCCACGGCACCAGGACGGAGCGGAACGGGTTCTCCAGGGTGACGCCGCCGTCGTGCACCGCGACGGCGGGCATCCAGAAAAACTGCCAGCCCAGCAGTGCGAGCAGCAGCAGCGGCGCAGTGGTCGGCAGTGCCGCCACACCGGCCGAGGCGACCGTCACCACCAGGCCGACCGCGGCCACGGCCCAGGCCAGCCAGGCGAACCATTTGTTCGTCCGGGCCTTGAAGACTTCGACGTTTCCGGCAGAGGGCACAGTGCTCATGCCCCCAATAATTCAGTATTCCGAGTTCCAGCACTAATCACCGGTGCGGCGGCGGCTCGGGCGGAAGGAAAAATCCATCATGACTGACTTCATCACCCTGGACCCGGCCCCGGCTCCCGCGCCCGGCAGAGGCGACACCGTCCTGGAGGTCCGTGACCTGAGCGTCGATTTCGGCGTGGACAAGAAGTGGGTTCCCGCGGCCATCGGCCTGAACTACGAGGTCCGCGCCGGCGAGGTGCTGGCGATCGTGGGGGAGTCCGGCTCCGGCAAGAGCGCCAGCTCGATGGCCCTCCTGGGCCTGCTGCCCAGCAACAGCCGGGTGAGCGGCAGCGTCAAGCTCGCAGGCCAGGAACTGCTCGGCGGCAACGAGGCGAACATTCGGTCCGTCCGCGGCAAGGACGTCGCGGTCATCTTCCAGGAACCGATGACGGCGCTCAACCCGGTCTACACCGTCGGCGCGCAGATCGTGGAAACCATCCGGCTGCACAACGAGGTGTCGCCGGACCAGGCGCGCGAACGCGCGCTGCGGATGCTCGAGCTCGTGGAGCTGCCGGACCCGGAGAAGGCCTACAAGTCCTACCCGCACCAGCTCTCCGGCGGACAGCGCCAGCGTGCCATGATCGCCCAGTCGCTCTCCTGCGACCCCAAGCTGCTGATCGCGGACGAACCCACGACGGCGCTTGACGTGACCGTCCAGGCCGAAATCCTCGACCTCATGCGCAACCTCCGCAACAAGCTGGACAGCGCGATCGTGCTGATCACCCACGACATGGGCGTCGTCGCCGACCTCGCCGACCGGATCGCCGTCATGCGCCGCGGACTCATCGTCGAAACCGGCACCGCCGCAGAGATCTTCCACAACCCGCAGCACGAATACACCAGGGCGCTCCTGGCCGCCGTCCCCCACCTGGGGCAGGGCGGGGCGGCCAGCGACGACGACGTCGATGTCACCGCCGCCCTCGCAGCGGACACCCACGCCGACCTGGACGCGGTTCCGCGGTCGGAACTGCTGCGGCGGGAACGCGAAAACGAAGCGGCACTGGCCGCGGCAGCAGGCGCGGCGGGCGCCGCGGCGAAGGAGCAGGGCGAGCCGGTGCTGGAACTGACCGACGTCGCGATCGAATACCCGAAGCAGGGCCGGGTTCCCGCCTTCCGCGCTGTGGAAGGAGCCAACCTCGCGATCTACCCGGGCCAGGTCGTGGGTCTCGTGGGGGAGTCGGGGTCCGGCAAGACCACCATCGGGCGCGCCGCCGTTGGCCTGCTGCCGGTGGCCGCCGGCACCATGAAGGTGGTGGGGCAGGACATCTCCGCTGCCAAGAGGAACGGCCGGCAGTTGCACGAAATGCGCCGGCACGTCGGCATGGTTTTCCAGGATCCCTCGTCCTCGCTGAACCCCCGGCTGCCGATCGGCGAGAGCATCGGCGAACCGATGTTCCTCGCCGGCGTGGCCAAGGGCGCCGAACTGCAGTCGCGCATCGAGGCGCTGCTGGACCAGGTTGAACTCCCGCGCGACTACCGCAACCGGTATCCGCATGAGCTCTCCGGCGGGCAGAAGCAGCGCGTCGGCATCGCCCGGGCGCTGTCGCTGAAGCCGAAGCTGATGGTGGCGGACGAACCGACGTCGGCCCTGGACGTCTCGGTCCAGGCCAAGGTGCTTGAACTCTTCCAGAACCTGCAGAAGGAGCTTGGTTTTGCCTGCCTGTTCGTCACCCACGACCTCGCCGTCGTCGACGTGCTCGCCGACCGGATCTGCGTGATGCAGCGGGGCCGGATCGTGGAGCAGGGCACCCGCGACCAGATCCTTCGCAACCCGCAGGAGCCCTACACCCAGCGCCTCCTGGCCGCCGTGCCGCTGCCCGATCCGGAGAAGCAGCGGGAGCGCCGGGAGCTGCGCGCCCAGCTCCTCTCGGGCGCCAGCTGACACGGCCAGAGCCCCGATTTCCGGTTAATGGACTGTAACCCGGAGGTGTGATTGAGCGAATAGTACCAGCGAGTAACGTATGACTTGAAATGCGTTTCGATTGACGCTAGCCGTCACGGAGTTGTCGAGTCACGGTTTGGCAACGGAGTTCCATTATTCGGACTCCTTGCGGTTAGGCTACTTCCATATGTAGGCCACGTCACAGGGCATCCCTGTGCCCGGGCCTGCCGGGAAGCATAAGTCTCTCCCGCACGAACTCCCACAACTCATAGGAGGCGGAATGCGTTTTTCGCGCACTTCCAAAGC
Source organism: Arthrobacter sp. Hor0625 (assembly GCF_052567525.1). Lineage (NCBI taxonomy): Bacteria > Bacillati > Actinomycetota > Actinomycetes > Micrococcales > Micrococcaceae > Arthrobacter > Arthrobacter sp. Hor0625. The sequence goes on from NZ_CP199586.1 coordinate 2,254,134, forward strand.
ATTGGGCGTCATGGCAATCGCCGCTCTCGCCCTGACCGGCTGCGGTGGCGGCGGTTCGACCGCCGGCGGCAGCACCGGCGGCGACGCCAGCAAGGTCATCATCGCTGACGGTTCCGAACCGCAGCGCCCGCTCATGCCGGCCGACACCAACGAAGTTGGCGGCGGCAAGGTCATCGACCTCATCTTCGCCGGCCTGGTCAGCTACGACCCCAGCGGCAAGCCCGTGAACGAACTGGCCGAGTCCATCGAGGGCAAGGACGGCAAAAACTTCACCATCAAGCTCAAGAAGGACCAGAAGTTCACCAACGGCGAGGCGATCACCGCCAAGACGTTCGTGGATTCCTGGAACTTCGGTGCGGCTGCGAAGAACGCCCAGCTCAGCGGCAGCTTCTTCGAAAGCATCAAGGGTTACGACGAGGCCAGCGCCGAAGGCTCCAAGGTCGAGACCATGTCCGGCCTCAAGGTCGTCGACGACCTGACCTTCACCGTTGAACTGAAGCAGCCCGAATCCGACTGGCCGCTGCGCCTCGGCTACAGCGCCTTCGTGCCGGTTCCCTCCGGCGCCCTGAAGGACCCGAAGGGCTTCGGCGAGAAGCCGGTCGGCAACGGCCCGTACAAGCTGGCCGACGGCGGCTGGCAGCACAACGTGCAGATCCAGCTCGTCCCGAACCCGGAGTACAACGGCCCGCGCAAGGCCAAGAACGCCGGCGTGACGTTCAAGATCTTCCAGAACGACGACGCCGCGTACCAGGACCTGCTGTCCAACAACCTGGACATCCTGCAGACCATCCCCACGAGCGCGCTGAAGAACTTCAAGTCCGACCTCGGTGACCGCACCATCAACAAGCCGTACGCCGGCAACCAGACCATCGCGATTCCGGAATACCTGCCGGAGTGGAGCGGCGAAGCCGGCAAGCTGCGCCGCCAGGCCCTCTCCATGGCCATCAACCGCGATGAAATCACCAAGGTCATCTTCAGCGGCGCCCGCCAGCCCGCGAAGGACTTCACCGCTCCCGTCCTGGACGGCTACAGCGACTCGATCCCGGGTTCCGAGAACCTGAAGTTCGACGCCGAGAAGGCCAAGGCCACCTGGGCCAAGGCCGACGCCATCCAGAAGTGGGATGCGAACAAGACCTTCACCATCGCCTACAACGCCGACAAGGGCGGCCACAAGGCCTGGGTCGAGGCTGTCGTGAACCAGCTGAAGAACACCCTCGGCATCAAGGTCGAAGGCAAGCCGTACGCCACCTTCAAGGAAGCCCGCAACGACGCGACCGCCGGCACCCTGACCGGTTCGATCCGCGCCGGCTGGCAGGCCGACTACCCGTCGCTGTACAACTTCCTCGGCCCGATCTACAAGACCGGCGCCGGCTCCAACGACGCACGCTACGCCAACCCGGCATTCGACAAGGCCATCTCTGAAGGCCTCGCCGCTTCCTCGGTCAGCGAAGGCAACAAGGCCATGAACAAGGCCCAGGAAATCCTCCTGACCGACCTTCCGGCCATCCCGCTGTGGTACCAGGTCGCCCAGGGCGGCTGGAGCGACAAGGTCACCAACGTTGACTACGGCTGGAACGGTGTTCCGCTGTACTACAACATCTCCGGTAAGTAATAACTGAACAACGGCGGGGGCTGCCTGGTTGGGGCCCCCGCCGTTGTTTTGCTTCCACCCATTTCTAGGCACCCGCTCCGGCCGGTGTACTCCGCAGCCGGACCGCCGTGACCGCACCGGCGGGGGGCTGCAAACCATAGTGAAAAGGTTCTTTGATGAACAACTCCGCCGCATCCTTGGACAGGATGCCTGCTGACGGGGGTGTCCTTCGCTGATGGCGACCTACATCCTCAAGCGTTTCCTGCAGCTGATCCCGGTCTTCCTCGGTGCCACGCTGCTGGTCTATTTTCTGGTCTTCAGCCTGCCCGGCGACCCTATCGTGGCACTCTTCGGCGACAAGCCGGTCAACGAGGCCGTGGCCGCGCGGCTGCGCGAGCAGTACCACCTGGATCAGCCGTTCTGGATCCAATACCTGCTCTACCTCAAGGGCATCTTCACCTTTGACCTCGGCCAGGACTTCTCCGGACGTCCGATCGCCGCCGTGCTGGGCGAAGTTTTCCCGGTCACGGCACGCCTGGCCGTCATGGCCCTGATCTTCGAGGCCGTCTTCGGCATCATCTTCGGCCTGATCGCCGGCCTGCGTAAGGGCAAGTTCTTCGACGCGACCGTGCTCGTCGCCTCGCTGATCGTGATCGGCATCCCGATCTTCGTCCTCGGCTTCCTGCTGCAGTTCACCATCGGCGTCCAGCTCGGCTGGGCGAAGCCGACGGTCAGTTCCGCCGCCACGGTGCAGGACCTGATCCTGCCCGCGATCGTGCTGGGCCTGGGTTCCTTCGCCTACGTGCTGCGCCTGACCCGCACGTCCGTGATCGAGAACATGAACGCGGACTACGTCCGCACCGCCACCGCCAAGGGCCTGTCCCGGTTCCGCGTCGTACGCGTGCACATCCTGCGCAACTCGCTGATCCCGGTCATCACCTTCCTCGGCGCCGACCTCGGCGCGCTGATGGGCGGCGCGATCGTCACCGAAGGCATCTTCAACGTGCCCGGCGTCGGCAACCGGCTCTACCGGGCCGTCACGCAGGGCGAGGGCCCCACCGTCGTCTCGATCGTTACCGTCCTGGTGCTGATCTACGTCGTGTCCAACCTGCTCGTAGACCTGCTGTACGCCTGGCTTGACCCAAGGATCCGCTATGACGCCTGAGAACATCGCCCCCGACCAGCGCTCCGCCGCGCCGGCCCGGCGGCACATCGAACACTTCGTCGCTGACTTTGCCGAGACGCCGCTGCAGGCAACCGACAAGGTCAAAGAGGACCAGGCCCCGCTCAGCCTCTGGGGGGAGGCCTGGAAAAACCTGCGGCGGCAGCCGCTGTTCCTGATCTCGGCGTTCCTGATCCTTGTCGTCGTCGCCGTCTCGCTCTTTCCCTCGCTGTTCTCCGGCATCGACCCGGCCTCCGAGGCGTGCCAACTGGCGAACTCCGACGCGGGTCCGGCGGCCGGCCACCCGCTCGGGTTCACCCAGCAGGGCTGCGACGTCTACGCCCGGGTCATCTTTGGTACCCGTTCCTCCGTGACCGTAGGCCTGTTCACCACCCTCGGCGTGCTGCTGATCGGCGGCATCATGGGTGCCCTCGCCGGCTACTACGGCGGTTGGGTCGACGCGGTCCTGGCCCGGGTCAATGACATCTTCTTCGCGCTGCCGCTGATCCTCGGCGCCATCGTGATGATGCAGCTGCCCGTGTTCCGTGCCAACCGCACGGCGTGGACGCTGGTGCTGATCCTGGTCACCTTCGGCTGGCCGCAGATCGCCCGCATCACCCGCGGCGCCGTCATCGAGGTCCGCAACGCGGACTTCGTCACGGCCGCCCGCTCGCTCGGCGTCTCCAAGTTCGGTGCGCTGCTGCGCCACGTGCTGCCGAACTCACTGGCGCCGATCATCGTCGTGGCGACCATCTCGCTGGGAACTTTCATCGTGGCCGAGTCCACGCTGTCATTCCTCGGCATCGGACTGCCGCCGAGCGTCATGTCCTGGGGCAATGACATCCAGGCGGCGCAGGCGTCGCTGCGGTCCAACCCGATGCCGCTGCTCTGGCCGGCCATCGCGCTCTCCATCACCGTCCTGAGCTTCATCATGCTGGGCGACGCCCTGCGCGATGCGCTCGATCCCAAAGCGCGCAAGCGATGAAAGGGGACGCCATGAACGCCTCTGTCGAAATCCACGAAGCCGGCGCGTCCGCCGAACGGCCGCTCCTTGAAATCAAGGACCTGGCAATCAGCTTCACCACCAGCAATGGCGAGGTCAACGCGGTCCGCAACGCCCACCTGACCGTGATGCCCGGTGAGACCGTCGCGATCGTCGGCGAGTCCGGCTCCGGCAAGTCCACCACGGCGCTGGCCGCGATCGGCCTGCTGCCGGGCAACGGCCGGGTGGCGGCTGGCCAGGTGCTCTTCGACGGCGAGGACATCGCCCACGCCTCGGAGAAGCGCATGATCGAGCTGCGCGGCAACAGCATCGGCATGGTGCCGCAGGACCCGATGTCCAACCTCAACCCGGTCTGGAAGATCGGCTACCAGGTCCGTGAAACGCTCAAGGCCAACGGCCTGCCCAGCGGCCCGGACGACGTCGCCAAGGTGCTGTCTGAAGCCGGACTGCCGGACGCGTCGCGCCGCGCCAACCAGTACCCGCACGAGTTCTCGGGCGGCATGCGCCAGCGGGCCCTGATCGCCATCGGCCTGTCCTGCCAGCCGCGCCTGCTCATCGCCGATGAGCCGACGTCGGCGCTGGACGTCACCGTGCAGCGGCAGATCCTGGACCACCTCGACAAGATGACCACCGAGCTCGGCACCGCCGTGCTGCTGATCACGCACGACCTGGGTCTCGCCGCCGAACGCGCCGACAAGGTCGTGGTGATGTACCGCGGCCAGGTCGTCGAGTCCGGCCCGTCGCTGGAGCTTTTGCGGAACCCGCAGCACCCGTACACCCAGCGGCTGGTGGCCTCGGCGCCGTCGCTGGCTTCCCGGCGCATCCAGGCTGCCAAGGAACTCGGCGTCGAATCCGGCGACCTGCTGGCCCCGGCCGAGGAAGCGGCGGTCGAAACGTCGATGCCCGAAGAGGTGCTGCAGATTGAGAACCTGACCAAGGTCTTCAAGCTGCGGTCCGGGTTCGGTCGCTCCACCGACTTCACCGCCGTGGACAACGTCTCCTTCAGCGTCAAGCGCGGGACGACGACGGCGATTGTGGGGGAGTCCGGTTCGGGCAAGTCCACCGTGGCTCAGATGGTCCTGAACCTGCTGCAGCCCACCTCGGGCAAGATCGTGTTCGACGGCGTCGACACCTCCACGCTCAACAGCAAGGAGATCTTCGCGTTCCGGCGGCGGGTGCAGCCGATCTTCCAGGACCCGTACGGTTCGCTGGATCCGATGTACAACATCTTCCGGACCATCGAGGAACCGCTGCGCACCCACAAGATCGGGGACAAGGCCAGCCGCGAGAAGAAGGTCCGGGAGCTGCTGGACCAGGTGGCGCTGCCGCAGTCCACCATGCAGCGGTACCCGAACGAACTCTCCGGCGGCCAGCGCCAGCGCGTAGCCATCGCCCGGGCCCTGGCCCTCGACCCCGAGGTGATCATCTGCGACGAGGCAGTCTCGGCGCTCGACGTTTTGGTCCAGGCGCAGGTGCTGAACCTGCTGGCGGACCTGCAGTCGCGGCTGGGCCTGACCTACCTGTTCATCACCCATGACCTCGCGGTCGTCCGGCAGATCGCCGACCACGTGTGCGTGATGGAGAAGGGCAAGCTGGTCGAGACCGGTTCCACGGACGAGGTGTTCGACTCGCCGCAGCAGGACTACACCAAGGCCCTGCTCAACGCGATCCCGGGGGCGCACCTGATGCTGCCGCCGGAAGCGGCCTCGGCCTAGCTGTTCTGCCCCTGCGGAAGCGGGCCGGCATCCACGTGGGTGGGTGCCGGCCCGCTTTTCTGTCCTACGGATTCCCGACCCGGGGTGGCCGTTCGGTGGGGAGGCCGCTTAGATCAGCCCGAGGTCCGCGAGCCGCTCTTCGAGCAGGACGGCGGCTGCCTCGTGCCCGTCCGCATCCAGATGGCGGTCATCGGCCAAGTGATCCGCCAGCCCGTAGCGGGTCAGCCAGTCACCCACACTGACGAACGACAGTCCGTACTCCTTGGCCACAGACCCCAGCAACGAATCCACTTCCGACCGGCGTCCGCCGCCGGCGTGGGCGCCGCGGGCCAGCGTGCCCACCAGCACGACGTCGGCCTCCGGGTAACGCTCCTCGACGGCCTCGATCAGCCGCTCAGCATGCTCTGCGATGTCGACGTTGGAGGCTCCGCGCGTGGCGTCGTTTCCGCCGCCTTCGATGAGAACCACCGGAGGATCTCCGTAAGGCAGCTGCCAGTCACCACTTTCCAAGGCGTCGATGTAGTTGCCGCGGGAACTGCTGGCGGCGACGAACCCGGTGCCGCTGCCGCCGCAAAAATAGACGTCGTAGCCCAGCCGTCCCAGCGCGAGCCGGGGCCAGCTCTCCGCGGGCTCGGACTGGGAGTCTCCGATCAGCACCGCGGTGTTCTCGATATCTTCGACAATGACTTCATTCCGGCCGTTAGACGGGTTCCGGTACAGGGCGCCGGGGGGCAGGTTGTCCGGGTCGACCACCGTCTTCCGGCGTACCGAACCGGCGGCGGCCGGCTGGCCGGGACCGGGAGCGGCGGCGGCCGCGTGCTGGACGCGGTCCGTAGTCCTTTCCGGCGCCCGGGACTCCGCCGCCGGGCTGCAGCCGCCGACGAACAAGGCGGCGGCGAGAAGGGAAGGGATGGCACAGGCCACTTTCGGGGCTCTTCGCATGTGGGACTCCCCGTGTGCTCGTAGTTACTTCAGCAATAATGGGGCATCGCCCGGGCTATAGCCAGTGACTTTGGTCACTTGGAGCGGTCACAGCGTTCCAATTTGGTAACGGGGCGGGAGAGCGGCGGTCCGGGATTTTAGGACGATAAATGCCCGAGCGTCTAGAATGGATGAAGGCGCCCTGTGCCAAGGGCCTTGTCCGTCGTGCGTTCCGGTTGGAAATGTCGCGATACCTCAGCTGACTTCACCACTGAATCGAGCAATAACGCATGTCTGAAACCTCCACCAACACTGCGGTAGCCACTGCATCGCGCAGTGACCTGCGCAACGTAGCGATCGTGGCCCACGTTGACCACGGCAAGACCACTCTGGTCGACGCCATGCTCAAGCAGACCCATTCCTTTGCCGAGCACAACCACGTAGAAGACCGCGTCATGGACTCCGGGGACCTGGAGCGCGAAAAGGGCATCACCATCCTGGCGAAGAACACCACTGTCGCCTACAACGGTCCGTCCTCGAACGGCGAGACCATCACCATCAACGTGATCGACACCCCCGGCCACGCCGACTTCGGCGGCGAGGTCGAGCGCGGCCTGTCCATGGTCGACGGCGTCGTCCTGCTTGTCGATGCCTCTGAGGGCCCGCTGCCCCAGACCCGCTTCGTGCTGCGCAAGGCCCTGGCCGCGCACCTGCCCGTGATCCTGCTGGTCAACAAGACCGACCGCCCCGACGCGCGGATCGAAGAGGTCGTGCACGAGTCCATGGACCTGCTCCTGGGCCTCGCCTCCGACCTGGCCGACGAGGTCCCCGACCTGGATCTGGACAAGATCCTTGAGGTCCCCGTCGTGTACGCCGCCGCCAAGGTCGGCCGCGCCTCCCTGGAGCAGCCCGCCGACGGCACCGCTCCGGAGAACGAGGATCTTGAGCCGCTGTTCAAGACGATCATCGAGCACATCCCGGCTCCGACATACAACCCGGAGGGTGTGCTCCAGGCGCACGTCACCAACCTCGACGCCTCCCCGTTCCTCGGCCGCCTGGCCCTGCTGCGTATCTACAACGGCACCCTGCGCAAGGGCCAGACTGTGGCCTGGGCCCGCGCAAACGGCGAGCTGAAGAACGTCAAGATCACCGAGCTGCTCGCCACCAAGGCCCTCGAGCGCGTTCCGGCGGAGTCCGCCGGCCCCGGTGAAATTGTCGCCGTCGCCGGCATCGAGGAGATCACCATCGGTGAAACCCTGACCGACGCCGAGAACCCGCAGCCGCTGCCGCTGATCACCGTGGATGACCCCGCGATCTCGATGACCATCGGTATCAACACCTCGCCGCTGGCCGGCAAGGTCAAGGGCGCCAAGGTCACGGCCCGCCAGGTCAAGGACCGCCTGGACAAGGAACTGATCGGTAACGTCTCCATCAAGGTGCTCCCCACCGAGCGTCCGGACGCCTGGGAAGTCCAGGGCCGCGGCGAGCTTGCGCTGGCCATCCTGGTGGAGCAGATGCGCCGTGAAGGCTTCGAGCTGACCGTGGGCAAGCCGCAGGTGGTCACCAAGACCATCGACGGCAAGGTCCACGAGCCGATGGAACACATGACCATCGACGTGCCGGAAGAGTACCTCGGCGCGGTTACCCAGCTGATGGCCGCCCGCAAGGGCCGGATGACCAACATGGCCAACCACGGCACCGGCTGGTGCCGCATGGAGTTCATCGTTCCGGCCCGTGGCCTGATCGGTTTCCGCACCAAGTTCCTCACGGACACCCGTGGCGCCGGCATTGCTGCCTCCATCTCCGAGGGCTACGAGCCGTGGGCCGGCCCCATCGAGTACCGCACCAACGGTTCGATGGTTGCCGACCGCGCCGGTGTGGTGACCCCGTTCGCCATGATCAACCTGCAGGAACGCGGCTCCTTCTTCGTCAAGCCCACCTCCGAGGTGTATGAGGGCATGATCGTCGGCGAGAACTCTCGCGCCGACGACATGGACGTCAACATCACCAAGGAAAAGAAGCTCACCAACATGCGTGCCGCGTCCTCGGACTCCTTCGAGAACCTGACGCCGCCGCGCGAGCTGACCCTGGAGGAATGCCTCGAGTTCGCCCGTGAGGACGAGTGCGTCGAGGTTACCCCGGAGGACATCCGCATCCGCAAGGTCATCCTGGACTCGAACGAGCGGGCCAAGGCCACCCGCGCCCGCGCGAAGGCCTGATCCCGGTCCCCGGACTCCGGTTCAGTTGTGACTAGGAGGGCTGCCGGTGCGGCAGGCGGCATTGCCGCCGCCGTACCGGCAGCCCTTTTTGCTGCCCTCGCTGGGACGGTCCTGCACGGCCAGGACGTCCTGCTAGCCGGCGTGGAGGTGCCGTGGGGCGCTGGTGCGGCGCTGCTGTTGCTCGCCGCCGTCGAACTCTGGCTTGGCGCGGCGTTCCGTTCCCTGCTCCCGACGGCGGCCTGCGGCGTGCTCTGCTATGCGCTGGTTGGGTGGTGGTCGACGCTCCCGCCGGGCAAGCGGCTCATCATCGGAGACCTTGCCGGGAACCTCTGGATCTATGGCATTGCCGTCGTTACGGTGGGCATGCTCGTTTGGTGCCGCCGCTACCGGCGGCCCTGACCTTCCCGGGCCGGTGGCGGACATGTCCATCCGGCCTGCAGACCCGCCGGTGACGGACATGCCCATCCCTGGGAGTGAGGGCTGGGCACGTCAGGTTATGCCCAGCGCTGGTCCCCGGCCGCGGACATGCCCATCCGGCCTGCAGCCCCGCCGGGGACGGACATGCTTACTCGTGGCCGTCGGGACCGGCATGCCGGGTTATGCCCACTGCCGGTTGTGGCCCCCGGGCAAGCGTTCTGCACATAGCGGAGTCCGGTGCTGTGCGCCTGCAACCCCGGACCGCCACCATGAGCGGATGAACAGACTGAGCGAGGTTATGGCAAAGTACGACGGCGTCGCCCGGGCTAAGCATCTTGCCGCCGCCGGCGTCTCCACGACCCGGCTGCGGGCCGCGATGGCCGACGGCGCCGTCACCCGTATCGCCCGCGGGGTTTACGCCGCGCCGGGCGCCGACCCGCAACTGGTCGCCATTCGATCCCTTCCGGCGGAGCCGGCCTGCGTGACGGCGGCGGTGCTGAGCGGTCTCTGGGTGATGCAGGCTCCCGCTCAGCCGCATATCGCCATCACCCACAGCCGCGCCTACCCGGGTTTCGTCTGCCACCGGACCAGCGCGCCGCCCAGTCTCGCCGACACGGTCATACAGTCTCTGCGCTGCCTGCCCGAGCTGGACGGGCTTGCCGTGGCCGAATCCGCTGTCGTGCTCAAAGGGCTGCCCCTGGCGGAGCTGCGCCGGGGTCTGGCCGGGCGAAACGATGCCCGGGAGCGTCGGCTCGTAGCTGCGATCGTGCCGCGGTCACAGTCCATCATCGAGTGCATGGCCCGGTATCTCCTCCGGCGTGCGGGCTACCTGGTCGAGTCACAGGTCAACATTCCCGGCATGGGACACCTGGATCTCATGGTCGACGGGCGGCTTGGCATTGAGGCCGACGGCGCGGAGTTTCACATGGACCGGACAAGCTTCGAGGAAGACCGGCGCCGATGGAACGTGACCACCCGGCTGGGCGTGCCAACCCTCGTGGTGAGCTACTCGCTGCTCAGATATCGCCCGCAGGAATTCCTGGCCCTCGTCCGGGATACGCTGCGCCGGCTCCCGGCCGCCGCATAACACCGGGCAGACAGTGGACGGCCGGACTTGCCAGCAACGGGCATGTCCTGCGGACCCGGTCGGGAATGGGCATGTCCGGCTACGCCAAGTGGCCGCGGCCGGGAACGGGGTGTCCGGTGCCTTCGGCTAAGAGAGGGCGTGTCCGGCCGGTGTGGCGAGGACCGGGCATATCCGGTTATGCCCAGTGGCCGCGGCGAAGGATGGGCATGTCCGGCGGGTGGCGGGCCGGGCGAGAACTGAGCATGTCCAGCAGACAGGGCCAGGAATGGGCATTACCTGTTATGTCCAGCGGCCGCGGCTAAGGATGGGCATGTCCGGCGGGGGAGTGGGGGCCGGGAGTGGTCGTTACGGAAGGGCGGCGGAAGGACCGGGCCGGCGGCGGGCCGGGGGCGGCGGCACCGGCTTGGCCGCCAGGACGACGGCGAGCGGCACGACGACGTCGGACCGCCTGGTGCGGATGGTGCAGTCGGTGTCGGTGCGGCCCACCAGCTCACCGAGGGCGTCCGTCATGCCGCCCTCGATGCGGTACCGGACGACCACCCGGGTGCCCAGGCCTGCGGCAGCGAGGAACGCCTGGGGCGGCGGCATTGAGGCATTCACCCCTCCATCCTAGGTCCGCAGAAGGTCCCCGGAAGGTCCGGCCAATCGTCCGCCCGACAGACCGCCAGAGCGTCCCGCTGACTAACCCTTGCGGACCCCTGTGACGCCCGGCTAGGTTCGCGGACGCAGGCTGGGAGATAATAGGCTCGGAAGTCAGCAGCCCGGCGCTCAGGCCGGGCACGATCCGGCCGGACGCCGGACCCAACGTGGAGAGGCCAGGGACGTGACGTACGTAATCGCGCAGCCGTGTGTTGATGTCAAGGACAAGGCATGTATTGAAGAGTGCCCGGTCGACTGCATCTACGAGGGCGAGCGCTCCCTGTACATCCACCCGGACGAGTGCGTGGACTGCGGCGCCTGCGAGCCGGTGTGCCCCGTCGAGGCCATCTACTACGAGGATGACACCCCGGAGGAATGGGCGGACTATTACAAAGCCAACGTTGAGTTCTTCGACGTGCTCGGCTCGCCCGGCGGCGCCGCGAAGATCGGCAACACGCACACGGACCACCCCATGATCGCGGCCCTGCCGCCGCAAAACCAGGACCACTAGGACGGCGCCCCGGTGACCTCTGCCGTGCGCAGCTTCGGCCTCAGCCTGCCCGACTACCCGTGGGAAGCCATGGCCCCGTACCTGGCCCGCGCGGCGGAACACCCCGGCGGCGTCGTGAACCTCTCGATCGGTACCCCCGTCGACGACACGCCAGCCCTGGTTCAGGAGGCGCTCCGCGCCGCGGCCAACGCTCCGGGCTACCCGACAGTGCACGGCACGCCGGCGCTCCGCGAGGCCATCGCGGACTGGTTCGAGCGGCGCCGCGGCGTCCCCGGCTTGAACCCGGACCATGTCATGCCCACCGTGGGGTCCAAGGAGCTCGTGGCCTGGCTGCCGTTCCTGCTCGGCCTCAAGGCCGGCGACGTCGTCGTGCGGCCAACGGTGGCGTACCCCACCTACGACATCGGGGCCACCTTCGCGGGGGCCGAGCACGTGGCAGCGGATGACCTGGACGAACTCGACGCCGGCACCCGCGCCCGGGTCCGGCTCATCTGGGTTAACTCCCCGGGCAATCCCACCGGCAGCGTCCGCGACGCGGCGTCCCTGACGAGGCTCGTCGCGCAGGCGCGGGAAGTCGGCGCCGTCGTGGCCTCCGACGAGTGCTACGCCGAGCTTGGCTGGGGCGAATGGGATGTCCAGCGCGGCGGGGAGCCCGTTCCCAGCATCCTGGATCCGCGCGTCTGCGGCGGCTCGCATGACGGCCTCCTGGCGGTGTACTCGCTGAGCAAGCAGTCCAACTTGGCCGGCTACCGCGCCGCCTTCGTGGCCGGGGATGGCGCGCTCATGGCCAACCTCGTCAACAGTCGCAAGCATGCGGGCATGATCGTTCCCTTCCCCGTGCAGGAAGCCATGCGGGTGGCCCTCGGCGACGACGGCCACGTCCAGGCGCAGAAGGACCTGTACCGGGGCCGCCGGGAGCGGATCCTGCCAGCCCTCAAGCGCTTCGGCCTGGCCATCCATGAGTCCCGTGCCGGGCTCTACCTCTGGTCCACCGCCGGCGAAGACACCTGGGAGACCGTGGGCAGGCTCGCGGACCGGGGCATCGTCGTCGGTCCCGGCGTGTTCTACGGCGACGCCGGGAACGGCTTCATCCGGGTGGCGCTGACAGCCGCCGACGAGCGGATCGACGCCGCCGTCGAACGCTTGGCTACGGGACCGTAACAATGCTGTGATGCGGGCCACAAGATGCCCGGTTTGAGGGCCTTTGGGCCGCATCGGATTAGTGCCACCCGCGAACTGCCGGTAGTTTTTAACTGACTATCAATGGTGGCTTTCCACAAGAAGGCAGCGCGGCCGTTGGAATCCGTGTCCAGATGCAGGTTCCGTGGGCGGCTTCACCAGATGTTGGATCAAGCTTTCAACAAGGGGCCCAGATGCCTCATGAGGAGAATCCATGACTGAGACCACCAGCGCAACCCTGCGTCACGCGGGCGGCGAGCTCGAGCTGCCCCGCATCAAGGTTGTTGAGGGAAACGAGGGCTACGACGTTTCCAAGCTGCTGAAGCAGACCGGCGCCGTTGCCTTTGACCCCGGGTTCATGAACACCGCGGCCACCACCTCCGCCATCACCTACATCGACGGCGACGCCGGCATCCTGCGCTACCGCGGATACCCGATCGAGCAGCTCGCCCAGCACTCCAGCTTCCTCGAAGTGTCCTACCTGCTGATCTACGGCAACCTGCCGACGCCGGCGGAGCTTGAGGCCTTCGATCAGCGGATCCGCCACCACACCCTGCTGCACGAGGAGCTCAAGGGCTTCTTCAGCGGCTTCCCGCGCGACGCCCACCCGATGCCGGTCCTGTCCTCGGCCGTGTCCGCGCTCTCGACCTTCTACCAGGATTCGCTGGACCCCTTCAACGCCGAGCAGGTCGAGGTCTCGACCTACCGCCTGCTGGCCAAGATGCCGGTCATTGCCGCATACGCCCTGAAAAAGTCCGTCGGCCAGCCGATGCTGTACCCGGACAACTCGCACAACCTCGTCGAGAACTTCCTGCGCCTGAGCTTCGGCCTGCCCGCCGAGCAGTACGAGGTGGACCCGGTCGTCGCCAAGGCCCTGGACCTGCTCCTGATCCTGCACGCCGACCACGAGCAGAACTGCTCCACCTCGACGGTCCGGCTGGTCGGATCCTCCAACGCCAACCTCTTCGCCTCCGTCTCGGCCGGCATCAACGCCCTCTTCGGCCCCGCCCACGGCGGCGCCAACGAGGCCGTGCTCAAGATGCTCCGCCAGATCCAGGCCGACGGCATCAAGCCCGAGGACTACATGGAGAAGGTCAAGAACAAGGAAGACGGCGTCCGCCTCATGGGCTTCGGGCACCGGGTCTACAAGAACTACGACCCGCGCGCCAAGATCGTCAAGGCCACCGCCCACGAGATCCTCAGCAAGCTCGGCGGCAACGACGAACTGCTGGACATCGCCCTCCGCCTCGAAGAGAAGGCGCTGCAGGATGACTACTTCATCGAGCGCAAGCTCTACCCGAACGTGGACTTCTACACCGGCCTGATCTACAAGGCCATGGGCTTCCCGGAGAAGATGTTCACCGTCCTCTTCGCGATCGGCCGCCTGCCGGGCTGGATCGCGCAGTGGCGTGAAATGATCAGTGACCCGAACACCAAGATCGGCCGCCCGCGGCAGCTCTACACGGGTGAGCCGGAACGGCAGTACCCGACGGTCTAAGCTCCGGATACACGACGCCGGCCGCGCACCTCACCCACCAGGCGCGCGGCCGGCGCCGGCGTTTAAGGGCGCAGCCCACCCTGCCGGCTACCGATCCTGCCGTGATACGGGAGTTACAGGTGTGACCGGCGTGGGGACGCCGGTCAACGGCCCATCCGTGCTAAAAAAGACCAATGCCCAAATTTGTCGACGCCGCTTTGCGGCGCCAGGAAGTAGTGGACGCCGTCTTCCGAATTGTCGCCGCCGACGGCCTGGAACGGGCGTCCCTGCGCGAAGTGGCTGACGAAGCCAATCTCGCTGTGGGCTCAGTGCGGCACTACTTCGCCAGCAGCGATGAGCTCCTGGCCCATTCCTTCGGCGCGGTTGTGGACCGCATTGCCGGCCGGCTCGACGCCGCCGAAGCCCGCCTGCCGGGATCCCCCGGCTCGGCCGAACACCGGGCCGCGGTGCTGGAGCTGCTGAAGGAACTGCTCCCGCTGGACGAGGAGCGGGCCGTCGACGCCTGCGTCTGGATGGCCTTCAAGAACGCAGCACGGACCCGCCCGTTCCTCGCCCCGGAGGCGGACCGCAGCCACCGCACGGTTGCCGCCGTCGTCGGACGCCTGATGATCGACCTGGCCGGCGGCGCCGGCGACCCGGACCACCAGCGGCTGGTCACCGAGGCCGAGCGGCTCCTCGCCACCCTCGACGGCCTGACGATGCACGCCCTGCTGCAGCCGGAATGGATGACCGCGCAGATGTGCCACGACGTCCTGGACGCCCACCTGGCGAGCCTGGGCGGTCCGGGCACAGGCCGTTGACCGCCGCCATTACCGCGCGGGGACATCAGGAATAGACTGGAAAAGTACGTGCTGCCAAGGGAGGCAAATCGGATGCACCACACAGGCGGTCCCGGCTGGCGAATCACCATGGACACCTCCGGCCCTATGCTCATAGCGCTGTATGTTCGAGACGCCGCCGGCCTGGATACCGCGGGCCACCCGGCGCTCTGCCATGTGGCCCCGAAGATCCGGCCCTCCGACCACACGCACCTGATCAACGAAGTCGGCGGGATGCCGGCGTTGAAGACGGAGTGGGAAGCCTGGTGGGCCCAGCTGCTCAAGGCCCACCCCGAGATGGAGCCGGAGCTCGGGCCGCCGGGTTTCCGGGCTTTCGGCAACTCCCCGGCCCTGCGGCGGGTGCTGCAGGCACACTTCGGCGCGGCGCTTAGCTGGGCGCGGGAGCGCCGCGGCGAGTACCTCGCGCTCGAAGCGGAGCGGGACGCCAGCGGCGCCACCCAGCTGCTCGCCGACATGGTGGATGACCGGTTGCTCGAAGTGGGCCGCGCCGCCCGGGATTTCGAACTGACCATCATCGAGCTCCCGCTCGCCGAACCGCGGGCCTGGTACCTGGAACCGGACAAGATCATCATGAGCTCGGCCCTGCTCTCCGAACCCGAGCTGTTCCGCAGCTACGTCCAGCCGGTCGTCGACCTGCTGGTCTGAGCCCGCCGCCGGGTCGGCCGGCACCGGCTAGCCTGCCGGCGCCTCCGCGAGGGTGATCGTGACCTGGCCGCCGGCGGTTCCTTCCGCGGCCTGCCAGCCGTTGCGGGCCGACCTCGACCAAGCCTGGCCGTCCACCCGGACGTCAGCGATGGCGAGCGGCTTGGCATTGGCCACGGCCCACTGCGCGACCGCCCAGGCACGGTTGCCTTCGGCCGCGACTGTCACCGTGCGGCCGGACGCCGCGGCGGCGACCCCGAAGTCGGCCGCCAGCCGGTCCCGGACCTCGGCCGGGTCGCCGGCGGCGTCGGACTTGCGCAGGGAGCAATCCAGCCCCTGCGGCGTGAAGCCGGTGAGGGCGGAGGCGAATGCCCGTGCCATCGGTTCGTGCTGGGCGTACGCACCGGGGTAGGCGGAGCGCTGCACCCGCTGCGCTGCCTGGGTGATGGGCATCGATTCGTACCCGGGCACCTTGACCAGCGCATCGTAAAACGCGTTGGTCGCGTGGTACGGGTCCATCACCTGTTCCTCGGTGCCCCAGCCCTGGGACGGCCGCTGCTGGAACAGCCCGCGGGAATCCGGACCGGCCTGGTCCCCGTGGCCGATGTTGCGCAGTTTCGACTCCTGCATGGCCGTGGCCAGGGCGATGCTGGCCGCGCGCGCCGGCAGCCCGCGCCGGACCGCGACGGCGCTGATCAGGGCGGCGTTGGCGGCCTGGTCGGTCGCGAGGTCCTCGCCGCCGGCCCCCGCTGCGGTGCAGCGCTCGGTGATCAGCGTCTCGGAGCGCTGCAGGAACCCCACGGCCGTATAGATGGCGCCGGCCACCATGACCAGCACCAGCAACAGCACCGTCCGACGGCGCCAGCCACCTTTGCGTGCCACGTAACTACTCCCTCAGGCCCCGCGGGGCCGGTCCAGTCCTGCGCCGGCCGGTGGCCGGCCGGCAGCTAGTTGGCGTGCAGGGCCTCATTGAGTTCCACGGTCTGCCCGGCGCGGGGGAGCACCTCAACTTCGCCGGTGGAGGAGTTGCGGCGGAACAGCAGGTTGGGAACGCCGGAGAGTTCCACGGCCTTCACGATCCGGCTGGTGTCCTCGCCGTCGGCGTCCTTGGGCCCGGCCACCCGCACCCGGGTGCCGGCCGTGACGTAGAGCCCTGCCTCGACGACCGAGTCGTCGCCGATGCTGATGCCCACGCCGGAGTTGGCGCCGAGCAGGACCCGCTCGCCGAGTGCGATCTTTTCCTTGCCGCCGCCGGAGAGAGTGCCCATGATCGAGGCACCGCCGCCGACGTCGGTGCCGTCGCCGGCCACCACGCCGGCGGAGATGCGGCCTTCGACCATGGAGGTGCCGAGCGTGCCAGCGTTGAAGTTCACGAAGCCCTCGTGCATGACGGTGGTGCCCTCGGCCAGGTGCGCGCCGAGCCGGACCCGGTCGGCGTCGGCGATCCGGACACCGGAGGGGATGACGTAGTCGACCATCCGCGGGAACTTGTCCACGCCGTAGACGGTGACCGCGCCGCGCTTGCGCAGCCGCGCACGGGTCAGCTCGAAGCCGTCGACGGGGGCCGGGCCGAAGTTGGTCCACACCACGTTGGGCAGCTTGCCGAAGATCCCGTCGAGGTTGATGGTATTGGGCTGGACCAGGCGGTGGGAAAGCAGGTGCAGGCGCAGGTACGCGTCGGCGGTGTCGGCCGGGGCCTCGTCGAGGTTGACCTGGACGAAGACGACCTTCTGCTCGGTGCCGCGGTCGGCGTCGTCGCCCTGCTCGGCGATGTCCAGCAGCGCCTGGTCGGCGTTGGCGACGTCGCGGAGCTGCTCCGCGGCGGTGCCCAGGGCCGGAGCCGGGAACCAGACGTCCAGCACGGTGGCGTCGGCGTTGCGGGTGGCGATCGTCGCGATCCCGTAGCCGTAGGCGGAACGGGCGTCGGAGGGCACAGCGGCAGCAGCGGTTTCAGTCATGCGACAAGTCTATCGACGGCCCCGGCGCCCCCGAAAACGGTGACGGGGGAGGGCGGCTAGAGTGGAACGGTGACTGAGCACCCTGCCCCCGCCCGCCTGGACCTGCGCCAGGACGTTGCCCTGCTGACCGCGGACATCATCGACATTTTCAGCGTCTCGGGGGAGGAAGGCCGGCTGGCCGACGCCGTCGAGCGCGCCCTCCGCGGCATCCCGCAGCTTGAGCTGACCCGCGACGGCGACGCCATCGTCGCCCGCACCAGCCTCGGCCGGGACGAACGCGTGATCCTCGCCGGACACCTGGACACCGTCCCGCTGCCCACCACCGACGGCGCGCTGGGCACCGTGCCCTCCTACTGGCCCTCCGGAGCGCCGGGGGAAGGCATCCTGTACGGCCGCGGCGCCACCGACATGAAGGGCGGCGTTGCCGTGCAGCTGGCGCTCGCGGCGGGACTGTTCGACGGCGGCGCGGAGCCGGACAAGGATGTCACCTTCGTCTTCTACGACCACGAGGAGGTCGAGGGGGTCAAGAGCGGGCTGGGCAGGCTGGTCCGCAACCACGGCGACCTGCTCGAGGGCGATTTCGCGATCCTGCTCGAACCCACCCACGGAACGGTCGAGGGCGGCTGCAACGGCACGATCCGCTTCGAGGCGACCACCCTCGGCGAAGCCGCGCACTCGGCGCGGGCCTGGATGGGCAGCAACGCCATCCACGCCGCGGCGCCAATCCTGGCCCGGCTGGCCGCCTACGAGCCGCAGACCGTGACCGTTGACGGGCTGGACTACCGGGAAAGCCTCAATGCGGTGCGCGTCCACGGCGGGACCGCCGGCAACGTCATCCCGGACCGCTGCGTCGTGGAGATCAACTACCGCTTCGCCCCGGACAAGTCCATGGAACAGGCCGAGGCGCACGTCCGGGCCCTCCTGGAGGGCTTCGACCTGGTCCGGACCGACGGGGCCAACGGCGCCCGCCCGGGCCTGAACCACCCGGCCGCCGCGTCCTTTGTTGCGGCCGTCGGCGCCGAACCGAAGCCCAAATACGGCTGGACCGACGTCGCCCGCTTCAGCGAACTCGGCGTCCCCGCCGTGAACTTCGGCCCCGGGGACGCCCTGCTGGCGCACAAGGACGACGAGCACGTCGACGCCGACGCGGTCCGCGACTGCCTGCGCGCGCTGCGCACCTGGCTGGGCGTCTAGCACCGCTTGGAACCTGGGCTCGACGTTAAAGAGAAAGGTCCGGAACCCTGCGGGGTTCCGGACCTTTCCTTGTGTCCAGGGGGCGGGACCGGCCTACTTGGGCGGGGCGGTCCCGGCGGCCGGAACGTGCGCCGTGCCCCCGGCGGCCTTCTTGGAGCCCCGCTTCTCGATCCAGATCGCCAGGCGGGAGACCGCCAGGTTGATGGCGATGTAGATGGCCGCGGCCACGAAGAACACCGGGAAGAGGTACTGCGGGCCGAGGAAGTCCGCCATCACCTGCACCGCGCGCAGTAGCTCGCCGTACGCCACGATGTAGCCCAGCGAGGTGTCCTTCAGGAGCACCACCAGCTGCGCCACCAGGGAGGGGAGCATCCGGCGGATGGCCTGCGGCAGCTCAATGGTCAGCCGCGACTGGAAGCTGGTCAGGCCGATCGCCAGGCCGGCTTCCCGCTGGCCCTTGGGCAGGGACTGGATGCCGGCGCGGACGATCTCTGCGAAGATCGCCGCGTTGTACAGGACCAGGCCCGCCACGACGGCGATGAAGGAGCTGGTGGCGAAGACGAGCAGCACGAACAGCATCATCAGGACTACCGGCATGCCGCGCAGGAATTCCAGCACGATCCGGGTCGGTACCCGGATCCAAGCGACGTCGGAGATCCGCATCAGGCACAGCAGCAGGCCCAGCGGGAAGGCGATGACGGCGGCCACCGCGGCCGCGCTGAGCGTGGCGCCGATGCCGTTGGCGATCAGGGTCCACACGTCCGCCTGGCCGAAAATCGCCCAGCGCTGGCTTTCGAAAATGCCCTGCTGGGCGAGGGTCATCACGGCGACGACGACGACGGCGGCGATCAGGATGATGCCGATGACCGAACCGATCAGGGACACACGGCGGGCCTTGGGACCCGGGACGTCGTAGAGAACTGAGCTCATCGTGCGATCGCCACCTTTCGTTCAACCACGTTGGCCAGGTAGCCAAGCGGGACGGTAATCAGCAGGTAGAAGAACGCGACGCCGACCAGCACCCACATGACGGCGTCGCCGTGGTCGTTGGCCAGCTGCTTGCCGTAGCCGAAGAGTTCCAGGACGTAGAAGGCGCCGGCCACGGAGGAGTTCTTGACCAGGGCGATCAGGATATTGATCAGCGGCGGGATCACCGTCCGCAGGGCCTGCGGCAGGATGATCAGGGAGAGCACCTGGCCAAACTTCATGCCGATGCTCCGGGCGGCCTCGGCCTGGCCGACCGGAACGCTGTTGACGCCGGAGCGGACCGCCTCGGCGATGAACGCCGCGGTGTAAGCGCTCAGGGCGATGATGGCCGCGACTTCAAACTGCTCGAAGGTGACACCCAGGCGGGGCAGCACGACGGCGGCGAAGAAGAACGCGATGGTCAGCGGGGTATTCCGGATGACCTCCACGTAGGCCATGCTGAAGCCGCGCAGCGCCGCGATGGGGGAGACCCGGGCCGCCGCGAGCAACGTGCCGACAACCAAGGCAATGATTCCCGAGACCACGGCCAGGAAGAGGGTTCTGAGAAAGCCGTCCCAGTACTGGGACAGGCTTTCAATGATGACGTCCATAGGTTCCTTCAGCTGCGTTGAGGGGGATCAAGCAAGGACAGGGCAGTGGCGGCCGCCGGCCCGCAGAAGTCGCGGGTGCCGGCGGCCGCCGTGCCTGTTTTAGTAGCGGTCGATGGCGGGAAGCTTCGGGGCCGTCTTGATGACGGCGCCGGCAGTGGCCTCCCAGGCCTTCTTGTAGGAACCGTCCTTGTCGAAGGCTTCCAGCTGGTCGTTGATCCAGCTGCGGAAGACCTTGTCGTCCTTCTTCAGGCCGATGCCGTAGGGCTCCTTGGTGAAGGTCTCGTCGGAGGCGAGCTTGAAGGCATCCGGCTCCTTGTTGACGAAGCCGGCGAGGATGACATTGTCGGTGGTAACGGCTTCAACCTGCTTGTTGCGCAGCGGCTCCAGGCAGGCGGAGTAAGTCGCGGCCGGGACCAGGACGGCCCCGTACTTCTCGACAATGGTCGACGCGGGGGTGGAACCGGTCACAGAGCAGACCTTCTTGCCTTTGACATCCTCGGGCTTGGTGATCGAGGAGTTGTCCTTGTTCACCATCAGTGCCTGGCCGGCCTCGTAGTACGGGCCAGCGAAATCGACACGGGTCTTGCGCTTGTCGTTGATCGTGTAGGTGGCGACGATCAGGTCGACCTTGCCCTGCTCGATGAACTGCTCACGGTTAGCGGAAACCGTCTCAACCCACTCGATCTTGTCGGCGGGGATGCCCAGCTTAGCGGCGAGCAGCTTGCCGATTTCGACGTCGAAACCGACCGGCTTGCCGTCGAGGCCCTTCTGGCCGAACAGCGGCTGGTCGAACTTGGTGCCGATGGCGATCTTGCCGGCGGAGGAAAGCTTTGCCATGGTGCTGTCGGCGGCAAAGCTCGGCTTCTCGGCGACCGGCGGGTTGGAAGTGGAGGAGCTGCCGCCGCACGCGCTCAGGCTCAGGGCCAAAGCTGCCGATGCGGCAACCAGAAGGGATTTCCTTCGGGTCAAAAATGCCTTCATGACATTCCTTTCATTGGTCGGCTGCCTCACGGCAGCCTGGGTGCGAACTCTACGGAAAATCGAAACCCGGTAGGCCGGTGGCGGTCCGGCGCCGGGGGACAGTCAGTGCGTCAGGAGCTTGGAGAGGAAGTCCTTGGCCCGGTCGCTCTTCGGGTTGGTGAAGAACTCCTCGGGAGTGGCATCCTCCACGATCTGGCCGTCGGCCATGAAGACCACGCGGTCCGCGGCCTTGCGGGCGAAGCCCATCTCGTGGGTCACCACGATCATGGTCATGCCTTCCTTGGCCAGCTGGATCATGACGTCGAGGACCTCGTTGATCATCTCCGGGTCGAGCGCCGAGGTGGGCTCATCGAAGAGCATGACCTTGGGCTTCATTGCCAGGGCGCGGGCGATCGCCACGCGCTGCTGCTGGCCGCCGGAAAGCTGGGCGGGCAGCTTGGGCGCCTGGTGGCCGACACCGACGCGTTCCAGCAGCGCCATGGCGTCCTTGTCGGCTTCGGCCTTGGAAACGCCCTTGACCTTGATCGGGCCGAGTGTGACGTTTTCCAGGATCGTCTTGTGCGCGAACAGGTTGAAGGACTGGAAGACCATGCCGACGTCGGCGCGCAGCTTGGCGAGCTCCTTGCCTTCGGCGGGCAGTTCCTTGCCATCGATCTTGATGACGCCGTCGTCGATGGTTTCCAGGCGGTTGATGGCGCGGCACAGCGTCGACTTGCCGGAGCCCGAGGGGCCGATCACGACAACGACCTCTCCCTTGCGGACGTTCAGATTGATGTCCTTGAGGACGTGCAACTGGCCGTAATGCTTGTTCACGGCATTCAGGGAGACGAGGGCATCGCCGGGCACTTGAGTAGTCATAAGAAGAATCTAGCGAACATTAGCGGATTATGACCCCAATCACGTGGAGATGCCCTACATCGTGACCCAAGAGATATCCGCAGGTCAGCGGGCCCGCGGGGCGGTACGCCGGCCCGGCCGCGCCGCCCGGCCGGCGCATCGATCCGCGCTAGCCTATGGGCATGAGCACCGAACCGCAGCCGTCCGAAGACCAGAACCCCGCGCCGGCCGCCGGGCCCGCGCGGCGCGACGCCCCGCCCGCCAACGGAATCCGGCACAAGGGGCCGCTGGAACTGCGCCGCAAAGCCGCCAGGGTCACCATGTCCGACCAGACGCTGCTGGACACCAAGGGACCCGGCCAGTTCGTGCACACCGACCCGTGGCGCGTGCTCCGGATCCAGAGCGAATTCGTCGAAGGGTTCGGCGCGCTCGCCGACCTTGGCCCGGCCGTCAGCGTGTTCGGGTCCGCCCGCACGCAGCCCGGAAGCCTGAACTACGAACTGGCCGTGGAGGTCGGGCGCAAGCTGGCCGAGGCAGGGCTGGCGGTCATCACCGGCGGCGGGCCCGGTTCCATGGAGGCAGCCAACATGGGCGCGGTCCAGGGTAACGGCGTCTCCGTGGGTCTTGGAATCGAGTTGCCCTTCGAGCAGGGCATGAACCAGTGGGTGGACCTGGGTATCAACTTCCGGTACTTCTTCGCGCGGAAGACCATGTTCGTCAAATACGCCCAGGGATTCATTGTGCTTCCCGGCGGGCTCGGCACCCTGGACGAACTCTTCGAAGCCATGGTCCTGGTCCAGACCCGCAAGGTCACCTCCTTCCCGATCGTGCTGATCGGCACCGCTTTCTGGAGCCCCATGCTGGACTGGATCCAGAACACCCTGGTCACCGAGGGCATGATGGCCGAGGAGGACGTGGACCTGGTGCAGATTGTCGACGACCCCGCGCTCGCCGTTGCCCTGATCGTCGAGGGCGCTGCCCGGCACCGCAATCCAAACGGCGGGACGAACGGCGGGACCAACGGCGCAGGAACGAACGGCGCCGGGGCCAACGGTGCGGGAAGGAACGGCACAGGGTCAAACGGCGCCGGCGCCGGCGTGGACCCCGCCGCCGGACCGCAGGCCTGAGCAGTCCGCCCGGCCACGTCTGGCACGATGGTGCTGTGAGTTTCTTCCTGGTCTTCGTGGCGGTCCTGCTGGCCGCCGTCGCCATCCTTGCCGGCACCGACCTGGTGCCGCGGCTGCTCCGCCGCCGCGACGGCGAGCAGCCGTTTGATGACGGTTTCGACGAGCCGGTCGCATCGCTGCCGGCGGTGCTGCTGCCCGCGGAGGCCAGCCCCGCCGACGTCGACCGGATCCGCTTCGCCGTGGGCGTCCGGGGGTACCGGATGGACCAGGTCGACCAGGTTCTCGACGAGCTGCGGGACGAGCTTGCCCGGAAGGACAGCGTGATCGCCCGGCTGCGAAACGAGCTGGAGAACCGGGCGCCGGAGCACGCGCCGGACCGGCAAGCGTGAGCGTGACCGCCCGGGACCGCCCCCGCCCCTCACCTGGCGCGACTCTGGCGGCGGCCGGCGCGCACGCCGCGCGATGGCCGTGGTGGCTGCAGGCAGGCGTCCTCTACCTCGCTGCCCGCCTCATCAGCGCCGCGATTTTCATGGCGGCGGCCCTGCACCAGGGCATGAATCCGTGGTTCCCGGCGAAACCGGACTACTGGAACTTCATCAACATCTGGGACGCCCGCTGGTACGGCGAGGCGCTCGGCAACGGCTATCCCTCCCGGCTGCCCACCGACGAGGCCGGCAACGTGCAGGAAAACGCCTGGGCCTTCTACCCGCTGTTCCCGCTCCTGGGCCGTGCCCTGACCGGGCTGACCGGAATCGCACCGGCGGCGTCGCTGACCGTTATCGCCATGGCCTCGGGCCTGGCGGCCGCGCTGGTGGTCTACCGGCTCTTCCGTGAGCTGGCCACCCACCGCAAGGCGCTGTGGGGCACCGCGTTCTTCGCAACCTTCCCCGTCGCTCCGGTCCTCCAGGTTCCCTACGCAGAGTCACTGAACCTCCTGCTGCTTGCCGCGGCCCTGCTGCTGGTGGTGCGCCGGCGCTACGTCTGGGCCATGCCGGTGGTACTGCTCATGTGCCTGTCCCGGCCCACGGGGGTGCCCTTCGCCGCCATGGTTGGCCTGCTGTTCCTGCACCGGCTGTCCATGCACGCAGGGTTCCGGGACCGTGTGCTCCGGCGCCGTGACCTCCCGGCGGCCGGCGCCCCGACGCCTGCCTCCGGCGGTCCCTCCGGCACCGGCGGGCTGTGGTCACTGGCCGCCCTCGCCGTCGTCAGCGCCGCCGGCGCCGTCGCCTGGCCTGCCATCGCCTGGGCCAGCACCGGCGACATCCAGGCTTACACCAAAACGGAGACCGTGTGGCGCGGCCAGGACCTGGTGCCGTTCAAGCCCTGGTTCGATACCGGCGTCCAGCTCTTCGGGCCGGTCCTGGGCCTGCTGGCGCCGTTCGCCTTCGTGGCCGTGTTCGTGCTGGTGATGGTGTCCCGGCCCGTGGCCGCCCTGGGCACCGAACTGCGGCTCTGGTGCGTGTGTTACGTCGGCTACCTGCTGGTTTTCCTGCACCCGCAGACCAGCACGTTCCGGATGCTGCTGCCGCTCTTCCCGCTGGCCTTGGGTGCAGCGTTCGTGTCCCGCTCCCGCGCCTACCGCGGCACGGTCGTGCTCATGTTCGTCCTGCTCCAGATTGTCTGGATCGTGTGGCTCTGGACCTGGACGCAACTACCCGGCGGGGGCGACTATCCGCCGTGACGCCGGACACCTTTAGGGGCCGGACGCGCGGCTTTCCGCTGCACTCCGGAAAGTCCATCGATTAGCTACACGCGCGTAATTACGGGATAATAGGCACCAAGCAAGGAAAATTGAGTGTGAGCCACGGCGGCCAGTGTTGCGGACGCCGGGCGGCTTGTTGACCAAGCGGACACAGCCCGGCCGGGCTGGAAAGTCACGGGACTACTGGAGGGGGATATTCCTCATGGCTGCTATGAAACCACGCACCGGCGACGGCCCGATGGAAGTGACCAAGGAGGGTCGCAGCCTGATCATGCGGGTTCCGCTGGAAGGCGGAGGGCGGCTCGTCGTTGAGCTCAACACTGCGGAAGCTACGAATTTGCGGGAGTGCCTGGTCGGCGTCACCGAATAGCCGGACCACCGCCAATGAAGGGGCCCGCTGCCAGCCGGCAGCGGGCCCCTTCATTGGCATCCGGGCTACTTCTTGACGGCCACCAGCAGTCCGTCGCCGGTGGGCAGCATGGCCGAGGCGAGCCGGTCGTCGTCGCGGATCGACTTGCCCACCTGGCGCAGCACCACCGTGGTCGCCTCCCGGGCTGCCGGGTTGGCGACCCGGTCCTTGTCCAGGGCGTCATTGACGATCAGCAGCCCGCCGGACTTGAGCAGCCGGATGGCCTGGTCCACGTAACCGGGGTAGTTGGGCTTGTCCGCGTCGATGAACACCAGATCGTAGGCGCCGTCGGTCAGGCGGGGCAGCACGTCCCGGGCGCGGCCGGAGATGGTCCGGGTCCGATTGGCCGGGCTGCCGGACTCCTGGAAGGACTCGCGGGCGGCGCGCAGGTGTTCGACGTCGACGTCGATGGTGGTCAGGACGGCGTGGGGGCCCAGGCCGCGCAGCAGGCAGACGCCCGAGACGCCTGCCCCGGTGCCGATCTCCACCGCGGTCTGCGCCTTGGAGGCTGCGGCGAGGACCGTCAGCACGGCCCCGACCCCGGGCCCGATCGGCGTGACGCCCAGTTCGAAGGACCGCTCCCGAGCGCGCATCAGAACCTCATCCTCGGCAGGCAGATCTTCTGCGTAGGACCAGCTCGTGGACTTATCGGCGCTCATGGGTGGTATCGCTTTCCGGGCAGGGGGAGTGTTCCTTACAGCGTACTGTGTCCGGCGGGGTGTTCCGCGTTCCGCCGTGGGCGGAAGGGGCGCCCGCGTCAGGAAATTCCCAGCTTCTTTTGCGATGATGGTGATCCGCTCATCCGCGAGGTGATCGGCGCCGAATCCAAGGGTAAGAGCCCGCAGGACGCGGGCCCCGTCCAGGCGTAAGTACCATCCGCGAGGGGAGTGGACAATGTCGGTTCTGGCAGCTGTCCCTGTAACTGACGAGACCCGGCCCACGGCTGAAGCCGAGTGGGTCCGGCCGACATGGGAAGAAGTGGTGACCAACCACTCCGCCAAGGTCTACCGCCTGGCGTACCGGCTGACGGGCAACAAGTTCGACGCCGAGGACCTCACCCAGGAGGTGTTTGTCCGGGTATTCCGTTCGCTGGAGAACTTCAAACCCGGAACCCTCGACGGCTGGCTGCACCGCATCACCACCAACCTCTTCCTGGACCAGGCCCGCCGCAAGAGCCGCATCCGGTTCGACGCACTGGCCGAAGACGCCGAGTCGCGCATCCCGGGACGCGAGCCGGGCCCGGAGCAGAGTTTCGAGCTGAACAACCTGGACCTGGACGTGCAGGCCGCCCTTGAAGAGCTGCCGCCGGACTTCCGCGCCGCCGTGGTGCTGTGCGACCTTGAAGGCCTCTCCTACGACGAGGTCGCCGAGGCCTTGGACGTCAAGCTGGGGACCGTGCGGTCCCGGATCCACCGCGGCCGCACCATGCTGCGGGAGAAGCTCGCGCACCGGGACCCCCGCCCGAAGACGGCCGCCAGCGCCAAGCAGTCCCTGAAGCCGCGGCTGAAGCTGCCGCGCATCGCCGGCCTCCTCTGAACCGGGCGATGGCTCCGCTGGGACACTACCTGTCCGGCCTTGCATGCCGGTACTACAGCCGCCGCCCGGGCCGCGCCGGACGTGGCGCTACGCCACTGGCCGGCCGGTCCGGCGAGCTGCGCCGCCAACACCTCGAGCGCTGCGAACCGTGCCAGGCACGGGTCCGCCGGGAACGGCAATACCTTGAACGGCTCCGCGGCGCCGCCGTGCCGGCGGCCAGCGACGACCTGACGGCCCGCCTGCTCGCGCGCACCGGCGCCCTGGCAGCCGGGAGCGGCGACGAAACCACGGCGGCCCCGGGGACGGAGGGGCCCGGAGCCCCGGACTGGCTCCAGGGTCTCCAGCGGCGGAGGACACCGGGCCCAGGCCGGCCGTGGCGGCTTGCCGCGGGGTTCGCCGGCGGAGCCGCCGCCTCCCTGGCCCTGGTCGGCGGGGCCGCCTTCCTGCTGGGCGGTGCCGCTCCTGGGCCGGCCCCGGATGATTCCTTCAACGCGGCGTTTCCTCCCGCGCTTGAGCGCAGTGCCCTGACCTCCGGGAGCGTCTCCCAGGCAGCCTGGAAGCTCAGCGGCGAACCCGACGTCGCGCCTCCCGGGGCGCTGGGCTCCGACCAGCTGGCGGCGCTCTGCGGCCACGGCTGGACCTGCCCGCAGCTGCGGGAAATGGGCTACCACCTGGTGTGGGCGCGCGGCGCGGTCGCCGGCGGCTCGGAGGTGCTGGAGCTTCACCTGACCGACGGGACGCACTTCGCCACGGTCCTGGAACAGCGGCCAACGGACGGCGCCGCCGGCCAGGGACGCGCCGGGCAGCCGGTCAATGTGCTCACCGGGCACCGGGCATCCGAGGACGGCTTCGTTCCGGCCGGCCCGGACGGCGCTCCGGCCGGAACCGGCGCGCCCGCGGCGGACGGGGCGCACAGCCCCGCACTGTGGGTCAACACCCACGCGCCGTTCCAGGCCATCTACGCCACGCAGGCCGCCACCTACACGTACATTTCCGAGCTGCCGGCGGAGCAGGCCGACGACGGCGTGGCCGCCCTTGTCCACGCGCGGCCGGTCGACGCCATGGCACCGCAGCGCGACAGCGGGTTTGCCGCGCGGCTGGGCCGCGGACTGGAGCGCATCATGGAGCTTCTGGCGCGGTGACCGGGCCCCGGACGGCCCCGTCGCGGGCCCGCCCCGACGCGGGCGACGGCGGCGCCGGCCGAATCGTCGCACGCCGGACTGAGAGGGTAATCTCCTAGAGTGCTTGGAATCAACGGACCGGAGTTCATCCTCCTGCTGATCATCGGCCTGCTCGTGATCGGTCCCAGCAGATTGCCCGAATACACCCAGAAGCTGGCCAACATCGTCAAGGAAGTCCGGCGGATGGCGTCGGGAGCGCGCGAGCAGATCAAGGAAGAAGTCGGCATCGACATCGACGACGTCGACTGGCGGAAGTACGATCCCCGGCAATACGATCCCCGCCGGATCATCAAGGAAGCCCTCCTCGAGGACGACACCAAGCCCGTGAGCGCCGGTGCGCCGGCCGCCGTCGCCGCCGCGGAGGAGCGCCGCCCGGCCAGGGTGGTGGAACGGCTGCCGCACGGCGTGGCCGCACCGTTCGACTCCGAAGCCACCTAAGTTGCCCCAGCCCCAGGGGGCGGCCCGGTCAGCGGGGCTGCAGTCCCAGCGCCATGCCGCTCAGCCCGCGCGGGCTGGAGGCCAGTTTCCCGGCGATCTTCTGCAGCGCCACGGCGGCCGGGGTTTCCGGCCGGCCCAGCACCAGCGGAACGCCGCTGTCCCCGCCCTCCCGCAGCAGGATGTCCAGCGGGATCTGGCCCAGCAACGGGACCTCTGCCCCCACGGTGGCGGTGAGGCGGGAGGCAAGCTCCTCGCCGCCGCCGCTGCCGAACAGTTCCATCCGGCCGCCGTCGGGCATCTCCAGGTAGGACATGTTCTCCACCACGCCGGCCACCGACTGGCCCGTCTGGACCGCGATCGCACCGGCGCGTTCCGCGACGTCGGCCGCCGCGGCCTGCGGGGTGGTGACCACGAGGATCCGCGCACCGGGCAGCAGCTGCGCCACCGAGATGGCGATGTCGCCGGTGCCCGGGGGCAGGTCCAGGAACAGGGCGTCCAGGTCGCCGAAATAGACATCGGTGAGGAACTGCTCGAGGGCCCGGTGCAGCATCGGCCCGCGCCAGGCGACGGGCTGGTTGCCGGTGACGAACATGCCGATCGAGATGACCTTCACGCCGTGCGCCACCGGCGGCAGGATCATGTCGTCCACGCGGGTGGGGGCCTGCGTGATGCCCATCAGCGCAGGCACGGAGAACCCGTAGACATCCGCGTCGACAATGCCGACGCGCAGCCCCTGCGCGGCCAGGGCGCAGGCCAGGTTCACCGTGACCGAGGACTTGCCCACTCCGCCCTTGCCGCTGGCGACGGCGTAGACCTTCGTCAGCGAACCCGGGGCGTTGAACGGGATGCTGCGCGCCCCGCCCGGACCGCGGAGCCGTTCCTTGAGCGCGTCGCGCTGTTCCTGGCTCATCACCTTCAGGTCGACCTCGACGGCGGTCACGCCCGGCACCGCCGCGAGGGCCGCCTCGCAGTCCGCCGTGATGGTGCCCCGCAGCGGGCAGCCGGCGATGGTCAGCAGCACGGCAATCCGGACCACGCCGGTCTCGGCGACCTCCACCGAGCCGACCATGCCCAACTCCGTGATGGGCCGGCGCAGTTCCGGATCGATGACAGTGGCCAGCGCCGCGTGCACGGCGTCTTCGAGGCCGGACGCGCCGGGGCGTCCCTGCGGTGTGCTCATGGCGCGGTTCTGCTCAGCTTTCGGGGGAGGTTCGGTGGGCGGGCCGTGCGGCGCCGTCCGGTTTGTCCGCGGCGGTGTCGGGCCGGACCCGGGGGATCTGCTGGGTGCGCGGGCCGCGCTGCTTCTCGCGGCGCTCCTTGAGCTTTTCCTTGACCTTCTCGCGGGGCGAGTCGACGGCGGCAGCGTCCTCGCTGCGCAGTTCCTCCTGCGCCTCCAGCATGTCCTCCAGCAGGCTGCGCAGCTCCGCCCGGACGTAGTCGCGGGTGGCGACCTCGCGCAGCGCGATGCGCAGCGAGGCCAGCTCCCGGGTCAGGTATTCGGTGTCGGAGAGGTTCCGCTCGGCGCGCTGCCGGTCCTGCTGGAGCGAGACACGGTCCCGGTCGTCCTGGCGGTTTTGGGCGAGCAGCAGCAGCGGGGCGGCGTAGGAGGCCTGCAGGGACAGCATCAGGGTCAGCAGCGTGAAGCCCAGGTCCCTGGAGTCGAACTGCCAGTCCGCCGGCGCCCAGGTGTTCCAGGCCAGCCAGAAGACGCAGAACACGGTCATGTAGACCAGGAACTGCGGTGTGCCCATGAATCGGGCGAACCCCTCCGTGGCGTGGCCGAAGGCGTCGGGGTTGGGTGAGAACTTGGGCAGGATCCGCTGCCGGCCGCTGAGCGGGGTGTCCAGGCCGCCGGCGGTCCGGGGCCCGGGGCGGCCGCTCGTGGAGTT
The DNA here is from genome assembly GCF_052567525.1 of Arthrobacter sp. Hor0625. Lineage (NCBI taxonomy): Bacteria > Bacillati > Actinomycetota > Actinomycetes > Micrococcales > Micrococcaceae > Arthrobacter > Arthrobacter sp. Hor0625. The sequence goes on from NZ_CP199586.1 coordinate 2,284,386, forward strand.
CCGTGGTGCGCTGATATCAGCCAATGCGGCCTCCAAGCTTCCTTATCGGGGCGTCGTCCTCGTGGGCGCGCCAGTCATCGGGCAACAGATGGTCAAGCACGTCATCAACAGTCACCGCCCCGACGAGCCGGCCGTCGTCATTGACCACGGGAAGCGAGTTGAGGTTGTAGGTGGCCAGGGTCCGGGCGACCTCGCTGATGTGGGCCTGGTCCGAGACGGGTTCGAGGTTCTTGTCCACCAGGTTTCCCAGCGGTTCCGGCGGCGGGTAGCGCAGCAGCTGCTGGATGTGCACGACGCCAAGGAACCGCCCCGTGGGGGTTTCCAGCGGCGGACGGGCGATGAAGATCGAGGACGCCAGAGCCGGCGACAGTTCCTCGCGGCGGACGTGGGCGAGGGCCTCGGCGACCGTTGCCTCCGGGGGCAGGATCACCGGGACGGGCGTCATCAGGCCGCCGGCGGTGTCCTCGTCGTATTCGAGCAGCCGGCGCACGTCTTCGGCGCCTTCGGGTTCCATCAGCTGCAGCAGTTCCTCCGCCTGGGCGCTGGGCAGCTCGGCGAGGAGGTCGGCGGCGTCGTCGGGATCCATTTCCTCCAGCACGTCCGCGGCGCGTTCGACGTCGAGGGCGGAGAGGATTTCCACCTGGTCACCCTCGGGCATTTCCTGGAGCACGTCGGCGAGGCGTTCGTCCTGGAGTTCGCTGGCCACCTCGAAGCGGCGCTTGTCGCTCATCTCCTGCAGGGCCTCGGCGAAGTCGGCGGGCTTGAGGTCCTCGTGCGTGGCGACGAACTGGGTGGCGGCCTGCGGTTCCGTGCGGGCGCCCTGCCGGGCGTCGGCCCAGTCGATGATTAGGGTTTCGTTGCGGCGCAGCCTGCTCAGCGGCGACAGCGAGTGGCCGCGGCGGACGAAGAGCTTGCTGACGAACCAGTCGCCGGAGCGGTGGCGGTCCATCGCGATGTCCTCGATGGTGGCGTCGCCGCTGCCGTCGGCCAGGGTCACGCGGCGGTCGAACATCTCGGCGACGACGAGCGTCTCGGCGCCGCGCTGCTCGAACCGGCGGAGGTTGACCAGGCCGGTGCAGATGACCTGGGTCTGGTCGATCGAGGTAATGCGCGTCATCGGCACAAAGACCCGTTTTTTGCCGGGAACTTCGACGACGATGCCCACCACATGCGGGGCTCCGCGGTTGCCGCGGGCGAGCACCACGACGTCGCGCAAACGGCCCAGACGGTCGCCCAGAGGGTCGAAGACGTCCAGTCCGAGGAGGCGCGCGACGAATACCCGCGAAAGAGTTGTACTCACTCCTACAGGCTACCGAGTCTGCTCTCTTTTAGCTGAATTTGCAGGCGCCGTACAGCTGCATGGGCGAGAATGGGGCTATGTCAAACATTTTTGGTGGTCCAAAGGCAGGCGTCCCCGGCGGGGCGGATGAGTCCCGCACCGTTCCCAAGGGGGACACGGTCGGTTCCTACAGCTCCTACCTGGACGCCCAGAAGGCGGTGGACTACCTTGCGGACCAGCAGTTTCCGGTGCAGCTGGTCTCGATCGTCGGCAACGACCTGAAGATGGTGGAGCGGGTCACCGGCCGGCTTACCTATCCCCGCGTCGCGCTCTCCGGTGCCCTGAGCGGCATGTGGTTCGGCCTGTTCGTCGGCGTCATGCTGTCCTTTTTCTCCGAATCCGGGGGCTACTTCTCGATTGTGACATCGGTGCTGATGGGTGCCGCGTTCTTCATGCTGTTCGGCATCGTCACCTACGCCATGCAGCGCGGCAAGCGGGATTTCACTTCCACCAGCCAGGTGGTGGCTACGAACTATGACGTGGTGGTGGCGTTCGAAGCGGCCCATGAGGCCCGCCGGCTGTTGCACCAGCTGCCGATGAGCCAGCACGACGCCGCCGGCCAGGGCTACCAGCAGCACGCACCGCAGCAGCCGTTCCAGCCGGGCCAGCAGCAGGGGCCGCAGAGCCAGCAGAGCCAGCAGGGTCCGCAGCGTCCCGCCGGGTGGAGCGACCCCTACGGCCAGCGGAGTGGGGCCCCGGGCCAGCAGCCCGCCGCAGCCGGGCCGGACACGGCCCAGGGGCAGGCAGCCCAGGAACCGGCCCCGGCCCGCCCCTCGGCGGTCCGTTACCCGGACCTGCCGGACGGCCGCCCGCAGTACGGCATCCGCGTCAGCGATGCCGGCCCCCAGGGGCAGGCCCGGCAGCCGTCCGCAACGGAGCAGCAGGACAGCCAGCACCGGGAAGACGGCCAGGGCGGCGACACCCAGCGCTAGGGTTTCCGGCACGTCGGGCGGCACCGCCGCCGTACCGACGAAGGGCAAAGGAAAGGGAGGGCCATCGGCCCTCCCTTTCCTTTTGTCCGCCGTTCCACCGCACCGGGCATCCCGGCGCGGTGCAACAGTTACGGCAGCTGGGCGTCGATCTCCTGGTAGATACCCGCCATCCAGGACTCGACGTCGTCGGCCTTCCGGGGCAGCGCGGCGCTCAGGTTGACCGGGCCCTCGGCGGTCATCAGGATGTCGTCCTCGATCCGGACGCCGATCCCGCGGTACTCGGCCGGGATGCCAAGGTCTTCTTCCTTGAAGTACAGCCCGGGTTCGATCGTGAAGACCATGCCCGGTTCCAGGATTCCGTCCAGGTACAGCTCGCGCTTGGCCTGGGCGCAGTCGTGGACGTCCAGGCCGAGGTGGTGGCTGGTGCCGTGCGGCATCCAGCGGCGGTGCTGCTGGCCCTCGGGGCTGATCGCCTCCTCGACGGACACCGGCAGCAGGCCCCACTCGGCCAGCCGCTCGGCCAGCACGGTGGTGGCGGCGGTGTGGATGTCGCGGAACTTCGTGCCCGGCTGCGCGGCGGCGAACCCGGCGTCGGCGGCGTCCAGCACGGCTTCGTAGACCTTGCGCTGGATCGCGGAGAAGGTGCCGTTGGCCGGGAGAGTACGGGTGATGTCCGCGGTGTACAGCGAGTCGGCCTCGACGCCCGCATCCAGCAGCAGCAGCTCGCCGGCGTTGACCTTGCCGGTGTTCCGGGTCCAGTGCAGCACGGTGGCATTGTTGCCCGAGGCGGCAATGGTGTCGTAGCCGAGTTCGTTGCCTTCTTCACGGGCACGGGCGAAGAACGCGCCTTCGACCACACGCTCGCCGCGGTGGTGGGTCAGGGCTCGGGGGAGGGCCTTGACGACCTCGGTGAAGCCCTCGACGGTGGCGGCCACCGCGGTCTTCATCTGCTCGATCTCCCACTCGTCCTTGATCAGGCGCAGCTCGGAGAGGGCCTCGCTGAGCTTCTCGTCGAGGGCATCCAGCACGCCCAGGTCCAGGTTCTCCGGGTCCTTGGCCGTGTTGTATCGGGCGGTGTCCACCAGGGCGTCGATGTTCTCGTCGACCTTGCGCACCAGCCTGATCGAGATCCCGCCGATCTCCGGGGCCCCGACGTTCTTGGTGATGGCGAGTTCGAGGCCGCTCAGGTCGGCGGTGTCCAGCGCCAGCCGGGCCTGGAACTCGGCGAGCGTGGGCCGGGCCCCGATCCAGAATTCGCCGGAGCGGGAATCAGCGTAGAACTGCTCGGTGTCGCGGCCGGCCAGCGGGCGGAAATACAGGGTCGCGTGGTGGTGGCCGCCGTCGTCGCCCTTGCCCTCGTCGGTGGGTTCGAGCACGAGCACGGCGTCGGGTTCGTGGTCCACGCCGAGCCCGGTGAGGTGGGCGAAGCCCGAGTGCGGGCGGAAGCGGTAGTCGCAGTCGTTGGAGCGGACCTTAAGCGGGCCGGCGGGGATGACAAGCCGTTCGCCTTTGAACAACTCGGACACGGCCCGGCGGCGGGCGGCGGCGTGGCCGGCGACGGCGTCGAGGCCGGGCAGCTGCTCCTGGGCCGGAGCCCAGTTGCTGGCCATGAACGCCTTGAAAGCGTCGGAGCTGGGCCGCTGGGAGCGGTTGTTGACGCGCTCGTCGAGGGGCTGGGAAGCGGAGATCTGGGTGTTATCTGCATCGTTCACGGTCCCATCGTCTCACCAGCGGCGCGGCCGAGGCCAACAAGCCGCACCGGCCGTTCCGGCGGCGGCCCATCTACTAGCATGGGGAGGTGAGGATTGACCTGCATGCCCACTCGAATGTTTCCGACGGCACCGAAGACCCTGCCGCGCTGGTCGCCTCCGCCGTGGAGGCCGGCCTCGACGTCGTCGCCCTCACCGACCATGACTCCACCGACGGCTGGGCCGAAGCCTCCGTCGCCGCCCGCAGCCTGGGCGTCGCCCTGGTGCCCGGCATGGAGGTCTCCTGCCGCACCGGCGAGGGCATCAGCGTGCACCTGCTTAGCTACCTGCACGACCCGGCGCACCCCGGGCTGCTCGAGGAAATCACCAAAGCCAAGGACGCCCGGTTCACCCGGGCCGAGCGCATGGTCAGCCTGCTCGCCGAGGACTACCCGCTCAGCTGGGACGACGTCATCCACCATGTGGCCCCCGGCGCGACCCTGGGCCGGCCGCACATCGCCGACGCCCTCGTCGCCGCCGGCGTGGTCGCGGACCGCAGCGAAGCGTTCGAAACAATCCTGACCTCCCGCTCCCGGTACTGGGTCCAGCACTACGCGCCGGACCCGGCCCACGCGGTCGAACTGGTCCGCGCCGCCGGCGGGGTGCCGGTCTTCGCGCACCCTGTCGCCTCCGCCCGCGGCAGGATCGTGGGGGAGCGGACCTACCGGGAGATGATCGACGCCGGCCTGGCGGGCCTGGAGATCGACCACCGGGACAACCCGGAGGAGGGCCGGGCGTTCCTGCGCGGGCTGGCCGAACGGCACGGTCTGCTGGTCACCGGCTCCTCCGACTACCACGGCACCGGGAAACCGAACCTGTTCGGCGAGAACCTGACATCGCCGGAGGTGCTGGCCCGGATCGAGGAGCAGGGCACCGGAACGGCCGTGGTGCGCTGATGGACTGGATCGACCTTCAGCTGCTGGCGTCGGTGATCGTGACGCTGTTTGTGATCATGGACCCGCCCGGCACCGTCCCGATCTTCATGTCGCTGACGGCGCAGATGGACGCCCGGGACCGCAACCGCTCCGCCTTCCAGGCGCTGCTGGTCGCCACCGGCGTGATCGTGACCTTTGCGATCTTCGGCCAGTCGATCCTGAACTACATGCACATCTCGCTGGCCGCGCTCCAGGGCGCGGGCGGCCTGCTGCTGGTGCTGATCGCGCTCCAGCTGCTCACCGGTTCCACCGGCGGGGAGGACAACGCCGCCAAGTACAAGAACGTCGCGTTCGTCCCGTTGGGCACACCGCTGATGGCGGGTCCGGGCGCGATCGTGGCGGTTATGGTGTTCGTTCAGCGCTCCGCCAGCGCGGCGCAGTACCTCGCCGTCGGGCTGGGCATTGCCGTGACGCTCGCGTCACTGTACCTGGCGATGCGCTTCGCCGGCCTCGTGCAGCGCGCCCTCGGTGAGAACGGCGTCGAGCTGGTCACCCGGATCGCAGGCCTGCTGCTCTCCGCGATCGCGGTACAGATGATCGCGGACGCCGTGCACGCCTTCGTTACCAGCTGGACCTGACCCGCGGAGCGGCCGCGGCGGCCTAGTCCGGCGCCGCGGCGGAGGGCTCGGCCGCGGGGAGCTCGTTCGCGGGCTGGACGGTGAACGCCGCGTGCGCGCCCAGCCGCTTGGCCATCACGTCGACGGCGGCCTGGTTCTGGTCCACGCAGACGAATTTGCGGCCCAGCTTCGCCGCCACGGCGCCGAGCGTGCCCGAACCGGCAAAGAAGTCCAAGCACCAGTCCCCGGGCCGGCTGGAGGCCGCGACCACCCGCCGGATCAGCCCCTCCGGTTTTTGCGTCGGGTAACCGGTCTTCTCGCGCCCGGTGGGCGAAACAATGGTGTGCCACCAGACATCCGTGGGCAGCTTGCCGAGCTCACGCTTGGCCGGCGTGACCAGCCCGGGTGCCATGTACGGCTCGCGGTCCACCTCGGCGCTGTCGAAGTGGTACTTCGCGGGATTCTTCACGTACACGAGGATGTTGTCGTGCTTCGTCGGCCAGCGGAACTTGGCGCGGGCGCCGTAGTCGTAGGCCCAGATGATCTCGTTGAGGAAACACTCGCGGCCGAAGATCGCGTCCAGCATGACCTTGGCGTAGTGCACCTCGCGGTAGTCCAGGTGCAGATACAGGGTGCCGTCGTCGGCGAGCAGCCGCCAGGCCTCGACCAGCCGCGGCTCGAGGAAGGACCAGTAGTCGCTGAAGGCGTCGTCGTAGCTGTGAAGCGCACCCTTGATGGTGTCGTACGAGCGGCCCTTGAAGCCGACGCGGTCACCCTCGCCGCCGGCGTTGAGGACCATTTTGGTCTCCTGGCGCCGCTGAACCCGCCCGGTGTTGAAGGGCGGGTCCACGTAAATGAGTGTGAAGGCGCCGTCCGGCAGCGTCGGGAGGTACGCCGCGTTGTCCGCGTGTACCACCAGGTTGCTGCCGTCCGGCGCCCAGACGGTGTCAGTCATGCAGCGGATTAGGCCTCGGCGCCGCGTGCCGTGGCCTGGGCCTCGCCGGCAACGACTTCGCCGTTGCGGCGGCGGGTGCGGGTCCGGCGGCGTGCCCGGGTGGCCCGGTCCACTTCGGTCGGTGCGCTGGCTGCCGGTGCTGCGGAGGCGGTGGCCTCGGCGGGACCGGCTCCGGCCTCCTTCTCGGGGGACCGGCGGCGCCGCTCACCCGAGCGTCCGCCGGAGCGCCCGCCCTCGCGGGACTCCGAACGTCCGCCCTCGCGGGACTCCGACCGTTCGCCGGAGCGGCCGCCGTCGCGGGACTCGGAGCGCCCGCCGGAGCGGCCGCCCTCCCGCGGGGCACGTCCGCCGTCGCGCGAACCGGAGCGTGCGCCGCCCCGGCCGCCGTCGCGGGTGTTCTTCTTGCCCGTCTCGCCCAGGTCCTCAAGCTCCTCGGCGTCCACACCGGCGAGAACCCGCTTGTCGCGGGGCAGGCGGCCCTTGGTTCCTTCCGGAATGTCCAGGTCCGCGTACAGGTGCGGGGACGAGGAATAGGTTTCCACCGGCTCCGGAACACTCAGGCCCAGGGCCTTGTTGATCAGGCCCCAGCGCGGCATGTCATCCCAGTCGACGAACGTCACGGCCGTGCCCTTGTTGCCCGCGCGGCCGGTACGGCCCACCCGGTGCAGGTAGATCTTCTCGTCTTCGACGCACTGGTAATTGATCACGTGCGTGACGTCGTCGACGTCGATGCCGCGGGCCGCCACGTCGGTGGCCACGAGGACGTCCACCTTGTTGTTCCGGAAGGCGCGCAGCGCCTGCTCCCGGGCGCCCTGGCCCAGGTCGCCGTGGATGGCGGCCGCGGCGAACCCGCGGTCCACGAGTTCCTCCGCGACCTTCGCGGCGGTGCGCTTGGTCTTGGTGAAGATGATGGTGCGGCCGCGTCCGCGGGCCTGCAGGATGCGCGCGACCACCTCGACCTTGTCCATGCTGTGCGCACGGTAGATGAGCTGGCGGATGTCGCGCTTGGTCAGGCCCTCGTCCTCGGGGTCCGCGGCGCGGATGTGGGTGGGCTGGCTCATGTAGCGGCGGGCCATGGCGATGACCGGGCCGGGCATGGTGGCCGAGAACAGCAGCGTCTGGCGCACGGCGGGGGTGCCGGCAATCAGGGTCTCGACGTCGGGCAGGAAGCCCAGGTCCAGCATCTCGTCGGCCTCGTCGAGGATGACCATCTTGACGTTCTTCAGGACCAGGTGCTTCTGCTTGTACAGGTCGATCAGGCGGCCGGGTGTGCCGACGACGATCTCGACGCCCTGCTGCAGCGCTTCGATCTGCGGCTCGTAGGCGCGGCCGCCGTAGATCGTGGCGATACGCGCGTTGCGCTTCTTCGCCGCGTTCTGCAGGTCGCCGGCCACCTGGACGGCGAGCTCGCGGGTCGGGACGATTACGAGGGCCTGCGGGGCGCCCGGGGACGGCAGCGACTCGAAGCCTGCGTCGTCGCGGCCGACGACGCGCTGCAGCGCCGGGATGCCGAAGCCGAGGGTCTTGCCGGTGCCCGTCTTGGCCTGGCCGATGATGTCGTGGCCGCCGAGGGCGACCGGCAGCGTCATGGCCTGGATCGGGAAGGGGTGGGTGATCCCGGCGTCGGCCAGGGACTCGACGATGTCGGCGCGGACGTTGTAGTCGGCGAAGGACTTTTCCGCGATTTCGTGCGGGGTTTCGTCCGAGATGATGGTCTCTTCCGGCTCAAGCGATTCCGTGCCGGATTCGTCAGTCAGAAGCTGGTGCGTGTGCAATTCACTCACGTGGGAGTTTCCTTATTCATTTGGGCTGCGCTGCCTGCTCAACGGAACGTCCCGGAGGTCCGGTCCGGAGCACGCTCGGGGGCGCAAGCATGTCCAGTGGAAGCCGATCGCGGGCTATCTAATTGCTGGCACTGGGACCAGCGGGTCTGTCTCAAGATCGCGTAGGGGCGGGCTTGTTGATTCGAAAATACTTGGAAATCAACGACCGGGCATCCATTACTACCCACCCAGTCTACCGGCTTGCGGTCCGCAACCCGGTACGGCGCCCGGCACGGCGGGGCAGCGCCGTCCTGCGGCGGTCAGCCGACGAGCTCCAGCCGGACCTCACGGGTGGCGATATCGGAGGACACCACCCGCACCCGGACCTGGGTGCCGGACTCCAGCTCGCCGGGGCAGCGGGCCGTCACCGCGGGCTCCGCGATCTGCACGATGCCGGAGGGGCCGTTGCCGTTCCCGTTGCCGTTTTTTGCCGGCTTGGAGCCGGAGATGACGACGGCGTCGAACTCCTGGCCGACGTGGTTGACCAGCAGGGCGGCCTCGACGGTGTCCAGCGAGAGCCGTTCCAGCCTGCCGGCCAGCTGGTCCGAGGCGGCCATGATCGCCGGCAGCGAGGGCAGCGCCTCCCGGGCCCAGCCGGGGACTTCGGCACCGGTGGAGAGGGCCTCGCAGATCACCAGGACGAAGCGGTCGATCAGTCGCCGAAGCGGGGCGGTGGAGTGTGCGTAGGCCGCGCCGATGGCGGCCTGGATGGCGTCCTCGGGCACGTCGCCGTCGAAGTGGGTGTAACCGGCACCGCGGAAGAGCATCCCGGCGGAGTGCAGGATCGCAAGCTGGCGCGGATCCGTGGGGTCGAGCGTGCGGAGGTATTCGCCGTAGCTGATCCGGCCGTCCCACGGCTTGCCCAGTGCGCCGGTCTGGCGACGGAAATGCCGCAGGGAGTTTTCATCCGGGGCGGGCATGGTGCGCAGGATCCCTACCTTGCCCTGGAGCATGAGCTCCGCCGCGGCCATGCCCGTCATCAGGGAAATCTGCGCATTCCAGTCCTCCACCGGCAGCGGCGGCTCGGCGACGATCCGGTAACCGCCGTCGGGCAGCTGTTCGATCTCCTGATCGGGCATGTTCAGGCTCGCCCCGCCCCGCAACCGCTCCAGTTCCACGCGCTTGCCGCCGACCTCGCGCAGCAGTTGCAGCACCGGGTCCGCGGTGCCGCCGTCGAGCGCGGCCTGAACCCCGTGGTAGCTGAGCTTGGCCCGGCTCCGGACCCGGGCCCGGCGTACCTGGACGGCGGAGACCTCGGCGGCGGCGTCCAGGTCGAACTCCCAGACGAAGGCCGCGCACAGCTGGCCTTCCAGCAGGCTGCCGGCCGCCTCGCTGATGACCTCGGGGTGCAGCGGGATACGGCCGTCCGGGGTGTAGAAGGTCTGCCCGCGGCGCCGGGTTTCGGCGTCGAGCGCTCCGCCGGGAGCCACGAAGGACGGGACGTCGGCGATGGCGTACAGCACCCGGTACCCGTCGCCGGCGCGGTCAATGAACAACGCCTGGTCCAGGTCGGTCGACGACGCCGGGTCGATGGTCACGAACTCCACGTGCGTCAGGTCCAGTTCGGGAAGTTCATGGCCGGCCACGGCCGCCTCCGCGTCCCGGAGCGCGTCCTCGGGGAACTCGCCCGGCAGTTCCAGCGTGGTTCGCAGCGCGTTAAGGGCCTGGGCGAGCTGGTTCTGCTGGCGGCGGACGTTAGGGGTCAGGCGATGATGAGACACGGAATCAGGTTAGCCCGATTTCCGCCGCTAATGTTGAAGGATGAGCACCTCCCCGGACGGACCTGCACGCCACCACCGCTTCCTCCGCGACCTGCTCGGCGCGATGGCCTACGGGGAGCTGTCGGCCTTCGAGCGGCTCTCCTCGGACGCCCGCTATTCGCCGACCCTGAAGGACCGCGCCGTGCTGGGCCGGCTGGCCGTGGTCGAGTTCGGGCACTTTGAACTGGTGTGCGCCAAACTCGCCGGTATGGGCGTCGACCCGGAGGACGCCATGCTGCCGTTCCAGCCATCGGTGGACCACTTCCACGAGCGCACCCGGCCCGCCGACTGGTACGAGTCGCTGATGAAGGCCTACGTGATCGACACCGTCTCCGCCGACTTTTGCCGGGCCGTTTCCGGCTACGTCGACGCTGACACCGCCGGGCTGATCGAGCAGGTCCAGGCCCCGGGCGACGCGACGGCGGTGCTGCGGGACCGGCTGAAGGCCGCGCTCGCGGACGATCCCCGCCTGGCCTCGCGGGTGGCGCTGTGGGCGCGGCGGCTGCTGGGAGAGGCCCTCACCCAGGCGCAGCGGATCAGTACCGAACACGCCTTCCTCGCCGGCCTCACCGGCATGGCGGACGCCGCGGCCCTGCCGCCCGCGGCTGCTGAGGGGGCCGCCGCGGACCGGCCGGGGCAGACCACCGGGCCCGGACACGCCCTGTCCGCCGGGATCGCCGCCGAGCTGGCCGCCGCCCACGCCCGCCGGATGTCCGAACTGGGGCTCGCCGGATAGTTCCGCCGGCCAAGCCGGTCAGTGCCCGGGCGCCGCGGCGTCCAGTGCCGCGAGCAGCGCGGCAGCCGCGCCGGCCGGATCGTCAGCCTCGGTAATGGCCCGGACGACCACGATCCGGCGCGCACCGGCGTCGACGACCTGTTCAACATTGCCCAGGTCGATGCCGCCGATCGCGAACCAGGGGACCACCCCGGCGACCCTGCCGGCGTCGGCGGCCTCGGCGCGGCCGATCGCGTCGGCGGCGTACCGCACTAGGTCCAGGCCGACGGCGGCCCTGCCCGGCTTGGTGGGCGTGGCCCAGACCGGTCCGACACAGAAATAGTCCAGCCCGCTCCGGCCCGGGGCGGCGGCGATCGCCGCGTCGACCTGCTCCGGCGTATGGGTGGACATCCCGATGACGGTGGACTTGCCCAGGAAGTCCCGGGCGGCGCCGAAGGGGATGTCCTTCTGCCCAATGTGGAAGACCGGGGCCCCGGCCAGCGACGCCAGGTCCGCACGGTCGTTGACCGCCCAGAGCCGGCCGTGGCGCTGGGCCACGGAGTGCAGAACCTCCAGCAGTTCCAGTTCCTCGGCGGCCTCCAGCGACTTGTCCCTCAGCTGGATGATGTCCACCCCGCCGGCGAAGGCGGCGTCGACGAAGTCCTCGAAGTCACCGCGGTCCTTGCGGGCATCGGTGCACAGGTACAGGCGGGCGGTGGTGTGGACATCCTGGCTCATGGTTCCAGCCTAGTTCCTCTAAACTGGGCGCATACCGCGGGAGCCCGCACAAGCCGTCCACGGGCGGCAGGGCTGAGAGGGCGTCAGAGCCGACCGCTTGACCTGATCCGGTTAGTACCGGCGTAGGGAGGAATCCATGGACACCTCGGCCGTACCGGCTGTGCAGTACGACGTCGCCGTGATCGGCGGGGGAGTGGTGGGGCACGGCATCGCCTGGGAGGCGCGCCGTTCGGGCCGCACCATCGCACTTATCGACGACGCCCCCGGCACCGGAGCCAGCTGGGCCGCCGCCGGCATGCTCGCCCCGGTGAGCGAACTGCACTACCAGGAAGAGGAGCTCCTGGCCCTCATGCTGGAAGCGTCCCGGCTCTGGCCCTCGTTCGCCTCCGCCCTCGATGCCGCCGGCACCGGAGAAGCCGCCGGCACCGGCTACCTCCCGACCCCGACCCTCGCCGTCGGCGCCGACCCGGCGGACCGCCGCGCGCTCGCCGACCTGCGGGCGGTGCAGCGGGCCTGCGGCCTGGCGGTCGAGCCGCTGGGCGTGCGCGAAGCACGCGCACGCGAGCCGCTGCTCAGCCCCGGGATCTCCTGTGCCTTCGAGATTCCCGCCGACCACCAGGTGGATCCGCGCCGGCTCCTGGCCCGGACCGCGTCCCTGCTGGCCGCGGACCGCCACTTCACCGCCATTCGCCGCCGCGCCGCCGGGCTCTTCTGGGACAACGGCCGGGTCGCCGGCGCCGTCCTGGCGGACGGCAGCCAGGTCCGCGCCACCGAAACGATCGTGGCCAACGGCCTGGGAGCCGCGGATCTGCAGGGACTGCCCCCGGGGCTCTCCCTGCCGCTGCGGCCGGTCTACGGGGACATCCTCCGGCTCCGCGTCCCCCCGGCGCTGCGGCCGCTGCTGCGGTGCACGGTGCGGGGACTGGTCCGCGGGGTCCCGGTCTACCTCGTGCCGCGGGAGGACGGCACCGTGGTCATCGGCGCGACCCAGCGTGAGGACGCCCCCGCCCACGCCGGCGCCGTGTCCGCAGGCGGCGTGTACCAGCTGCTGCGCGACGCCCAGCAGCTGCTTCCCGCCGTCGCCGAACTGGAACTGCTCGAGGCCACCGCCCGGGCGCGGCCGGGGACCCCGGACAACGCTCCGCTGCTGGGGCGCGTGGCCGGTCCCGGCGGGGACGAGACCGGCGGGCTGATCATCGCCACCGGCTTCTTCCGGCACGGCGTCCTGCTCACCCCGGCGGCCGCCGCGGTGTGCCGGCAGCTGCTGGACGGCAAGCCGGACCCGCGCTGGGCCGGCTTCCGCCCGGACCGCTTCGCCGCACACCACCAGGATTCCCGCCTCCCCACCGACGACAGGACGACAGCATGAACATCAGGCTCAACGGAGCGCAGCACGCCGTCGCCGACGGCGCCACGGTCAGCGCCCTGGTCAGCGGCGTCACCGGCCGGACCCTGGCCGAGGACGGCCACGCCACCGACGGCCGGAAGCTCGGCGTCGCCGTCGCCCGCAACGCCGAGGTCGTGCCGCGCAGCCAGTGGCACAGCACCGCACTCGCCGACGGTGACGACGTCGAACTCGTCACCGCAGTACAGGGAGGATGACCACGATGGCAGGACTTGCCCCCACCACCACACAGCAGCCGGCACGGGATCCGCTCACCATCGACGGCGTCGAACTGGGCTCGCGGCTGATCATGGGCACCGGCGGTGCGCCGAGCCTGGAGGGCTTGGGCGCGGCGCTGCTGGCGTCCGGGACGGAACTCACCACGGTGGCCATGCGGCGCTACTCCCCGGCCGAGAGCGGATCCCTGTTCCAGCTGCTGGCCGACCACGGCATCCGGGTGCTGCCGAACACCGCCGGCTGCTTCACGGCCCGCGACGCCGTCCTGACCGCGGAGCTGGCCCGGGAAGCGCTGGAGACCGACTGGGTGAAACTGGAGGTCATCGCCGACGAGCACACCCTGCTGCCCGACGCCCTGGAACTCGTGGAGGCCACCGACCAGCTGGTGGCCCGCGGCTTCAAGGTCTTTGCCTACACCAACGACGACCCGGTGCTGGCCCTCCGGCTGGAAAACCTCGGCGCCACCGCCGTAATGCCGCTCGGCGCCCCGATCGGCACCGGACTGGGCATCCTGAACCCGCACAACATCGAACTGATCGTCGCGCGGGCGTCGGTGCCCGTGGTGCTCGACGCCGGCATCGGCACCGCCTCCGACGCGGCACTCGCCATGGAACTCGGCTGTGACGCGGTGCTGCTCGCCACCGCGGTGACCCGGGCCCAGGATCCGGCACTGATGGGGGCGGCGTTCCGGCACGCCGTCGCCGCCGGCCGGCTGGCCCGGAAGGCCGGCCGGATTCCGCGCCGCGAGCATGCCCTGGCCTCCTCCGCCATGGAGGGCCGGGCCGAGTTCCTCTGACCCGGGCCGCAAAAGCAGCGTGGCCGCTCCACCCGGGGGTGGAACGGCCACGCTGGAGTGCTGGCTGCGGCGGAGTTAGAGCCGGAGGATGGCGGTCATCCGCGCGGTGTCTTGCCGGGTGCGGGACCGGCCGAGGTAGAGCACGGCGCCGATCGCCGCCGCCGTGCCGAGCAGCAGCGGCAGCACCCACGGAATCCACGTCAGGCCCGGCTGGTAGCCGAACCCGGCGGCCATGAAGATGACCCAGCTGAGCATGGCCACGGCCAGGGCAACCCCGGCCGGCACGGCGATGCCGTATTTGGCGTGCCGCTTGTCATTGGCCCAGACCACAAAGCCTGCGGCCACGGCCACCATGGCCACCACAATCAGGGACAGCATTCAGACTCCTTCAGGGAAGTGCGGGGCGTACCCGGCGGCGGCCGGGCCGGGGCCTAGAGGGCGCCGAAACCGACGCGGCGGACCTCTTCGGCGCCGATCTCGACGTAGCCCAGGACGTTCGCCGGGACGATGATCTGGCGGCCCTTCTCATCGGTCAGGCGCAGTTCGGTGCCCTTGGACAGGGCCTCTGCCACCAGCGCCGCCACCGCGTCGGCGTCCTGGTTCGATTCCAGGGCGATTTCGCGGCCGATGTTCTGAATGCCGATCTTTACTTCCACAGCAAGGCCTCCCAGCCAATCAAAAAGTTTGAGGGTGTTCTCTATTTGTAGTCTAGGACTCTTTGGGGAAGCGCGAGATTCCGCGCCAAGCTAAACGGTAGACCAGGTCACTGGCCACATCGAGGTCGAGGTCGCCGTCGGTTTCCAGCCAGTAGCGGGCGCTGACCTGGGCCATGCCGGAGAGCCCGCGGCCCAGGAGCTGTGCCTCGATGAGCGGCAGCTTGGTGTCCTCGGCGATGACCTTGGCGATCGCGTCGGCGAAGGTCTTGTTGAAGGTTTCCAGCCGGGCGCTGACATCGGCGTCGTTGACCAGCCCCGATTCGAAGACCAGCCGGTGGGCTTGGTCATCACTGGCGATGAAGCGGAAGTAGGCGCGCATGACCGCCTGGACGCGCTCGTCGTTGTCCGTCGTGGAGTTCAGGGCGCCCAGCAGCAGTTCGGTCAGGGCCGACAGGTGGCTGTCCAGCAGCGCCAGGTACAGCTCGCGCTTGGACGGGAAGTGCTGGTACAGCACCGGTTTGCTCACGTGCGCCGTCTCGGCGATTTCGTCCATCGCGGCGCCGTGGTAGCCGTTGGCCACGAACACTTCCTGGGCGGCGGCGAGAAGCTGGGCCCGCCGTTCGTCGCGTGGCAGCCGGGCCGAACGCTGGCTCCCGCTCCGGCCGTTGCCGGCCGCCGGCTTTCCGGTCTGTCCCCGCGCATCCGGTGCCTGATGAACCACTGTCCGCCTTCTTTCCCTCGCTGTTAGCTCCACTTTACGCGCGGGTAATATGACCTGGCGGCATCTTCGGGCATACATTGAAGTATGGCTTCCCAGTTGAGCGCGCACGGCGACCCGGCAACCCCGCCCGCGGCACCCGGACCGCTGGTCGATCCCGGGCCGGACCTGACGCCGGAGGAAGTGGAGCGCTACTCCCGCCACCTGATCATCCCCGAGATCGGCGCGCTCGGGCAGCGCCGGCTCAAGAACGCCAAGGTCCTGGTGATCGGTGCCGGCGGCCTCGGCTCGCCCGCCCTGCTGTACCTGGCCGCAGCCGGCGTGGGGACCCTCGGCATCATCGACGACGACGACGTGGACCTCAGCAACCTGCAGCGCCAGGTGATCCACGGCGTCGCCGACGTGGGCCGCCCCAAGACGGCCTCGGCCCGGGACGCCATCGCCGCGTTGAACCCGCTGGTCGAGGTCCGGCTGCATAACGTGCGGCTGGATGCCACCAACGCGCTGGACCTGTTCGCTGGCTATGACCTGATCATCGACGGCGCCGACAACTTCGCCACCCGTTACCTGGTCAACGACGCGGCCGCCATCCTGGGGAAACCCTACGTCTGGGGGTCGATCTTCCGCTTCGACGGGCAGGTCAGTGTGTTCTGGGAGCAGCAAGGACCCACCTACCGGGACCTGTACCCCGAGGCGCCGCCGGCCGGCTCCGTTCCGTCCTGCGGGGAGGGCGGCGTGTTCGGCATGCTCTGCGCCGCCGTCGGCTCACTGATGGTGACCGAAGCGGTAAAACTGATCACCGGCGTCGGCCGCTCCCTGCTGGGCCGGGTGGCGCTGTTCGACGCCCTGGGCGGAACGTGGCGGGAGATCCGCGTGTCCCGGGACCCCGCGGCGCCGCGCATCACCGAACTGACCGATTACGAGGCGTTCTGCGGCATCGCCCCGGCCGCGGACGCCGGCACCGAGCACACCGTCACGGCCACCCAGCTGGCCACCATGCTCGCCTCCCGCAAGGCCGGGTTGAAGGACTTCCAGCTGGTGGATGTGCGCGAGAGCGGGGAATTCGACATCGTCCGCATCGAGGGTGCCAGGCTGATCCCGCAGGGCAGGATCCTGGCCGGCGAAGCGTGGGCCGAGCTGCCGCAGGACACGGACATCGTCTTCCACTGCAAGGGCGGCACGCGCTCCGCGGCGGTGCTGGCCGCTGCCCGGGCCGCAGGCTACGAGCGGGTCAGCCACCTGGAGGGCGGCATCCTCGCCTGGGTGCGCGAGGTTGAACCGCAGAAGCCGGTCTACTGAGGTCACGGTCCGCCGGGCCGGCAGGCATCAACACCCTCGCTCCCGGCGGGTCCTAGGCCGTTTCCCGGCCGCTTCCGGCGGCGGGAGCCTCGCTGTGGTCGACCGGGCACTGCGCCTCGGTGGCGGTCGCAGCGGCGCGGGCCGCGGGCTGCTCGACCGTGATCCCGTAGACAGCCTCGAGGCCGGCGACGTAGTCGGCCTGCTGGCCGTTCGCCGCGAGTTCGCGGGCCCGCACGGTGGGGACATGCAGCAACTGCTTGACCATCCGGCGCAAGGCGAACTCCACTTCCTCCGCCGCGGCGGTGCAGCCGTGACGGGCGCGCACCTTTTCCATTTCGGCGTCGAGGACATCCATCGTGTGGCGGCGCAGGGCGACGATGGCCGAGTCGACCGAGCGCGCCTGGCGTTCCTGCTCGAACGCGGTCGCGGCGCCGTCGACAATGTCGCTGGCCTGGCTCAGGGATTCGGCCTGCTCCTGCGGGGCGGCCAGCCGCACGGATTCCAGGGTCAACAGTTCGACGCCGTCCAGTTCGGCGACGGCAGGATCAAAGTCGTGGGTGAGCGCCAGGTCGATCACGATCAGGGGCTGCGGCGACGCTGCACGGATCCGCGCCAGCTCCGCCGCCTCGACCCGGTTGTCCGAGCCGCTGCAGCCGATCATGACGTCGGCGGCCGCCACGGCGCCGGGCAGTGAGTCGCTGTCCAGGGCGGTGCCGCCGCGGGTGGCCACGAAGCCGGCGGCCCGGCCGGAGGACGAAAAGACCGACACATCGGTGCAGCCGCGTTCGCGCAGCAGGGACATGGTGGCGCCGGCGTAGGCGCCGGTGCCGAACACCACGACCTTCTTGGTAGACCAGTCGGCGTTCTCGGAGAGGTCGGTGGCGAGGTCGAGGGCGACCGAAACGATTGAGAGGCCCCGTGAACCGAGGGCGGTCTGCGCACCGACGTCCTTGGCGGTCTTGGACGCGGCCTGGAACAGCCGGACGAGGCCGGCGCTGGCCGTCCCCTCCTGCTGGGCGCTGATCAGTGCCCGCCGGACCTGGCCGGCGATTTCGCGTTCGCCGACGACGGCGGAGTCCAGGCCGGAGCTGACCGCGAACAGGTGCCGGGTCACGTCCGGGCCGGTGCGGGTGTTGAAGGACCGGGAGACGAGCTGCTGGTTCAGGCCGCTGGCGCCGCTGATCTGCGAGACCAGGGCGGCGCGGGCCGCTTCCACGTCATCCGGGTGCGGCGCTTCGCCGTAAATTTCGAAGCGGTTGCAGGTGGACAGGACGACGGCACCCGCCACGGCCGGGGAACCGGCGAGGGCGGATGCGGCAAGCCCGGAAGCGCCGGTGCTCAGTTGAGCAACGGTCTCGAGGTCGATGTCGGCGTGTGTAGCCACCAATGAGAAAAGAACCACAGCACGACAATCATAGCTTTTTCGCCCCCGTGTAGAACAACAGCCCGGGGTGGGACTGCCCACGCCGGGGTGTGATTCACGCCACGGCGGGCCGCTGCCCGCGCCGTCTGACAGGCTGTCGTTATCTTTTGAGGGCAGTTTTCGGCACAATCAGAGGCATGACTCCTAGCGCTGCGGCAACCGCCGGCACGGCAAATAACGGCACGGTTAACGACGGCACGGCAACGGGCCTCGACGCCGGCCACCCCCTGATGGACGGCCGCACCGCCGGCTCACCCCTGATTACGGCCTACCGCGGCGGCACGCCGTCCCGGCGCCCGGTGTGGTTCATGCGGCAGGCGGGACGCTCGCTGCCCGAGTACCTGAAGGTCCGTGAAGGCGTCGCCATGCTCGACTCCTGCCTGCGCCCGGAACTGGCGTCCGAGATCACGCTCCAGCCGGTCCGCCGGCACGACGTCGACGCCGCAATCTTCTTCTCCGATATCGTCATCCCGCTCAAGCTGGCCGGCGTCGGCGTGGACATCGTCCCGGGCGTGGGCCCGGTCCTGGACAAGCCGGTGCGTACCGCCGCGGACGTCGCGGCCCTGCCTCAGCTGAGCTGGGAGGCGCTGGAACCGATCCGCGAGGCCGTGCGGCTGACCGTGGCCGAGCTCGGCAGCACCCCGCTGATCGGCTTTGCCGGGGCGCCCTTTACCCTCGCCGCGTACATGGTCGAAGGCCGGCCGTCGCGCGACCACCTCGGCCCGCGCACCATGATGCACGCCGATCCGGAGACCTGGACCGCGCTGGCCAACTGGGCGGCCGACGCCTCCGGACTGTTCCTCCGCGCCCAGCTTGAGGCCGGCGCCTCGGCCGGCCAGCTCTTCGATTCCTGGGCCGGCTCGCTGGGCCTTGCCGACTACACCCGGTTCGTCGCCCCCGCCTCCGCCCGGGCCCTGGACCACGTTCGGCACCTCGGCGCACCCCTGATTCACTTCGGCACCGGCACCTCGGAACTGCTGGTGGCCATGCGCGACGTCGGCGTCGACGTCGTCGGTGTTGATTACCGGCTGCCGCTCGACGAGGCCAACCGCCGGCTCGGCGGGACCGTGCCGCTGCAGGGCAACATCGACCCGGCGCTGCTGTCCGCCCCCTGGGAGATCCTCGAGGCCCACGTACGCGAGGTCATCGCGGCCGGCTCCGCCGCCCCGGGCCACGTGCTGAACCTGGGCCACGGCGTACCCCCCGAGACCGACGCGGCGGTGCTGACCCGCGTCGTCGAACTCATCCACTCGATCGCGCCGGAGTAGGCCCCCGATGGGCACCGACGCCGCCGGCCCGGTCAGTTCCGTGCCCGCCGGGACCGACCGGACCGCCGTCGTGATCGGGGGCGGTATCTCCGGGCTGCTCGCGGCCCGGGAACTGGCCCGGGCTGGCCTCCACACCACGGTGCTCGAAGCCTCGGGGGAGTGGGGCGGCTGCGTGGGCAGCCACGCGGTGGCCGGACTGACCCTGGACAGCGGCGCCGAATCCTTCGCCACCCGCTCCGCGGCGGTGGCGACGCTGGCCGAGGAACTGGGCCTGGGCGACCGGATCGTTCCGCCGAACCCCGGCGGCGCCTGGGTGCAGCTGCCCGAGGGCCCGCGCGAACTGCCAAAAACCGGGGTGCTGGGCATCCCCGCCAACCCGTGGGACCCCGAGGTCCGCCGGTCCCTCGGGCTGCCGGGCTCGCTGCGGGCCTGGCTCGACACCCTGCTGCCGGCGTCCGTCGGCACCTCGGCCGATGCCACCAGTGTCGCCGCGCTGGTCCGCGCCCGGATGGGCCGCCGCGTACTGGAACGGCTGGTCGCGCCCGTGGTCGGCGGCGTGCACTCGGCCGACCCGGCACTGCTGGACGTGGACATGGTGGCCCCCGGACTGCGCGCCGGGGTCCGCAGCCACGGGTCCCTCGCCGCCGCCGTCGCCGCGCAGCGCCGCCCCGCCGCGGACCGTCCCACCGCCGGAAACCCGGCCCAGCACAGCCCGGCCCAGCACAGCCCGGCCCAGGACAGCCACGCGCCGGGCAGCCACGCGCCGGGGCTCCGCAAGGCAGGCTCCGCCGTCGCCGGTCTCCTCGGCGGCATGCACACCCTGGTCACGGCCCTGCTCGCCGAACTGCAAGGACTCGGCGCCACCCTACTCAGCGCCACCCGCGCCGAGGCGGTCCAGCGCATCCCCGGCGGCTGGCGGATCAGCACCGGAACGGCCCGGATCGACGCCGGACGGCTCGTAGTGGCGGTAGAAGGCCCCGCCGCCGTCGCGCTGCTCGCCGACGCGCTGCCGGCTCTGGCAGCGCTCAGCCCGGACCCGGGACCCGACGTCCGGCTCGTGACGCTGGTGGTGGACCAGCCCGCGCTCGATGCGGCACCCCGCGGAACCGGTGTGCTCGTGGCTCCCCAGAGTCCGGGCATCCGCGCCAAGGCCCTGACCCACGCCACGGCCAAGTGGGCCTGGCTGGCCGCGCTGACGCCGCCGGGCCGCCACGTCCTGCGGCTGTCCTACGGCCGCGGCGGCGACGACGGCGGGACGGCCGCCGCCGGCCAGCTGCCCTCCGGCGATGAGGACCTCTACGACGCCGCGCTTCAGGACGCCTCCGCGCTGCTTGGCGTTCCGCTCTCCCGCAGCGACGTCGTTGGCTGGGACGTGGTGCGCTGGTCCGGCGCCCTGCCGTTCGCGACGCTCGGCCACCGGCAGCGGGTCGAGCAGGTCCGCCGGCTCTGCGCCACGGAAGGCGACCTCGCCGTCGTCGGCGGCTGGCTCTCCGGAAACGGCCTCGCCGCGATCGTCGCCGACACGCCCGTCCAGGTGGCGGCACTGCTGCCCTGACGGCCCCCGGACGGCGCCCCGCTAGCCGGAAGGAGGCGGTTTGGGCAAATTTTCCCCGCCGGCTTTCTGCGATTAGGCTCGATGACCATGGTTACGCACAGGTCCGAAGTTCCAGAAACACCGGCCGGTCACCATGGGGGACTCCGACGCGGCACTGCCGTGGCAGCGCTCGGAGCGGTACTGGCTCTCACCGCAGGAGTTCCTGCCACGCAGGCGGCAACGCCTTCTCCCAGCCCGGACGCGCCGTCCGCCTCGATCTCCGTCGGCATCGATGACCTGATCGGCGGACTGATCGGGTCGCCCGAACCCTCACCGACCTCCGGGACCTCTACACCGTCGCCCACTCGGGACACGGCCACGGACGAGCCGGACCCCACCGACCCGCCGGAAGAGCGCGACTCCCGGCGTGCCACGGATTCTCCCACGTCCCCGGGAACCGCGGCTCCCGGCACCACCGCCCCGGGCACCACCGCCCCGGGCACTACCGCCCCAGGCACTACCGCGCCCGGCGCCACGGCCCCGGGGAGCCCGGCGCCCGGCACCGCAGCACCGGGCACCTCGGCCCCGCAGCTGCCCACCGCCCAGGCGCCGGCCACCGGCCAGGAGGCCGCGCCGGCTGCCCCGGAGCAGGGGGCACCGGCGGCCCCCGCCGCCCCCGCAGCGGGAACGCCCACCTCCAGCGGGACGCCCCGCTCGGCGTCCACGAGGTCCGCCGCCACCGCAACCCCGGACCCCGCCCCCTCGGCCGGGGACAAGATGCAGGCGGCGTCTGCCGTCGAACCGGTGGGCCCATCCGCCCTCGTGGGCTGGGGGATCTGCCTCGTCGCCGTCTCCCTCGGAGCCGGCGCCGTCGTCCTCCGAATGCGCAAAATCTAGGCGCAGGCCGCCCCGCACGCTGTGAAATTGAGCACTTCTACGTCTTGTAGAAGTGCTCTGTTTCGACTTAGCCCGGGGGAGGGTGCAGGATGGTAACCATGAGCCACACTTCTGCCGAATCTGTCACTAAAACCGGAGCAGCAGCCGAGGAAGCCACCGAGCAGTACTTCACGCTGTGGACGGTCTTCAAGCGCTCCGCCGACGTCCTGCGCAGCGGCGACGCGGCCGAAGATTTTGAGGCGCTCCTGGCCCGCCTGGCGGAGGACGGCGTCGTCCACCGCGGCAGCTACGACGTCTCCGCCATGCGCGCGGACGCCGACGTGATGGTCTGGCTGCACGGCCCGCGGGCCGAGGCGCTGCAGCGCGCCGTCCGCGATATCCGCCGCAGCAAGCTCTTCACCGGAACCGAGATTGCCTGGTCCGCGATGGGCGTGCACCGGGAGGCGGAGTTCGCCAAGAACCACACCCCGGCCTTCTCCCGCGGCGTGGAACCGGCCGAATGGCTCTGCGTCTACCCCTTCGTCCGCTCCTACGAGTGGTACCTGCTGCCGGACGCCGAACGCGGAAAGATGCTCCGCGACCACGGCCTGCTGGGCCGCGACTTCCCCCAGGTCATCTCCAACACCGTGTCCTCCTTCGCCCTCGGCGACTGGGAGTGGATCCTGGGCCTGGAAGCCCCCGAGCTGGTGGACCTGGTGGACCTGATGCGCCACCTGCGCGCCACCGAAGCCCGCCACCACGTGCGCGAAGAAGTCCCCTTCTACACCGGCCGCCGCGTCAGCGCCGCCGAGATTGCCGAGGTCCTCGCATGAGCCCGCTGGAACCGCAGGAATCCCCGGAGCTGACCGCCGTGAACCCGGTCACCGAGGCCGGCCGGATGGCCCCCAAGGACTACGACGCCGTGCTGCTGGCCTCCTTCGGCGGCCCCGAGGGCCAGGACGACGTCATCCCCTTCCTGCGCAACGTCACACGCGGCCGCGACATCCCGGACGAGCGGCTGGAGGAGGTCTCGCACCACTACCGCGCCAACGGCGGCATCAGCCCGATCAACGAGCAGAACCGCCAGCTCAAGGCCTCGATGGAGGCGGAGTTCGCCGCCCGCGGCATCAACCTGCCGATCTTCTGGGGCAACCGCAACTGGGACCCCTACATCCCGCAGACCCTCCAGGAGATCTACGACGCCGGGCACCGCAAGGTGCTGATGATCACCACCAGCGCCTACTCCTGCTACTCCAGCTGCCGCCAGTACCGCGAGGACATCGGCCTGGCCCTGACCGAGACCGGCCTGGACGGCAAACTCGAAGTGGACAAGGTCCGGCAGTACTTCGACCACCCCGGCTTCGTCGAACCGTTCATCGAAGGCACCGCGGCCGGCCTCGCCGACGTCCGCGCGCAGCTGGCCGCCGCAGGCACCCCGGACGCCCCGGTGCACATCCTCTTCGCGACCCACTCGATTCCGACCCGCGACGCCGAGGCCGCCGGCCGGTCCGAGGGCGAGCCGCGGCAGTTCGAGCAGGACTCCGCCTACGTGGCCCAGCACCTGGCCACCGGCACCGAAGTCATCCGCCGGGTCGAAGCCGACACCGGCCTCACCGCCCCGTGGTCCCTGGTCTACCAGTCCCGCTCAGGCGCCCCGCACGTGCCGTGGCTGGAACCGGACATCAACGATGCGATCGAGGAGCTCGCCGGCCAGGGCGTCAAGGGCGTCGTGATCGTACCGCTCGGCTTCGTCAGCGACCACATGGAAGTCGTCTGGGACCTCGACACCGAAGCCCTGGAAACCTGCGCCGAACTCGGCCTGGCCGCCACCCGCGTCCCGACGCCCGGGACGCACCGGAAGTTCGTCGCCGGCATCGTGGACCTGATCAGCGAGCGGACCGCCGCGAACAACATCGCCGACCGGCCGCACCTGACCAAACTCGGCCCCTGGTACGACGTCTGCCGGCCCGGCTGCTGCGCGAACTTCCGCGGCGAGAAGCCCACCATCGCCGGCGCGGACACCACCGTCGGGACGGGGCACGACCCCTATCCCGCCGCCGGCGCGCCCGCCACTGCGGCAGCCCCGGCAGCTGGGCAGGCCACGCCGTGACCGTACGGATCGGCACCCGGGCCAGCAAGCTCGCCCTCACCCAGACCCGGCAGACCGCGGACCAGCTCGCCGCCGTCGGAGGGCTCCCCGTGGAGCTCGTCCACGTCCGCACCGACGGCGACGTCCTGACCGGGTCCCTGTCCCAGATGGGCGGCACCGGCGTGTTCGTCGCGGCCCTGCGCGATGCGCTCCTGCGGGACGCCTGCGACGTCGCGGTGCATTCGCTCAAGGACCTGCCCACCGGACCGGCCCTCGGGCTGAGCCTGGCCGCGACCCCGAAGCGCGTGGACGTCCGGGACGTGCTCTGCGCCCGGGACGGGCTCAAGCTCGCCGACCTGCCGGCCGGCGCCACGGTGGGGACCGGCTCGCCCCGCCGCGCCGCCCAGCTGCGGGCCGCCCGGCCCGACCTGGACATCCGCGACATCCGCGGCAACGTCGACACCCGGCTCGGCCGGGTGCCGGGGCTGCCGGGGAACAGCACCGAGGTGTACGTCGAGGGCAAATCCTGCGACCTCGACGCCGTCGTGCTCGCCGCCGCCGGGCTGCACCGGATCGGCCGGCTGGACGCCGTGAGCGAGTACCTGGACACCGACGTGATGCTGCCCGCGGCCGGGCAGGGCTCGCTGGCGATCGAATGCCGCACCGCCGATGCCCCCCGCAAGGCCGGTTCCACCGAGGGCTCGCAGGGCGTGCTCGCGCAGGCCCTCGCCGCCCTGGACGACCCGGACACCCGCCTCGCCATCACCGCCGAACGGGCCCTGCTGGCCCGGCTGGAGGCCGGCTGCGCCGCGCCGGTGGGCGCCTACGCCTACCGGAAAAGCAGCATGCTGCACCTCGAGGCGGTGGTCTGTGCCGTCGACGGCACCGCCACGGTCCGGGACAAGAAGGCCACCGACGGGCTGACCGAAGTCGGCGCGACGCTGCTGGGCATCGAGCTGGCCGAGGCGCTGCTGGCCGCCGGAGCAGCCGACATCGCCGACCTGGCCGCCTCCTGAACCGGACGGATCCACACCCGATGGGACGCCGCAGCGCTGGCTTCCGCCCGGACCCGGACACCGGGGCGGAGGGACTGGCCGGCGCCCGCGTGCTGGTCACCCGCAGCCCGGACCGGGCCGGAGCGCTGGTGTCCGCGCTCCGCGCCGCCGGCGCGGAGCCGCTGCTGCTGCCGCTCATCGACTTCGAAGCCGCCCCGGACCAGCACTCCCTCGATGTCGCCTTCGATGCGCTCGGCGCCGGCGCCTACACCTGGCTGGTGGTCAGCAGCGTCACCACGGTCCAGGTCCTGGCCGCCAAGGCCGCCGAACGCGGCGCCGCCCTGAGCGCCTGGCTGCCGGGCAGCCTGCAGGTGGCAGCCGTCGGCCCCGCCACGCGGCGGGCGCTGGAGCGCCTGGACGTCGCCGTCGACCTTGCCCCCGCCGGACAACACTCCGGCGCCGGGCTGCTGGACGTCTGGCCCGCCGGCCGCGGGACAGTGCTGCTGCCGCAGGCCGACATCGCCGACCCCCGGCTGCGCCGCGGGCTGGCCGCCAGCGGCGCCGCGGTGCAGGCCGTTACCGCCTACCGGACCGTCGACTACCCCGCGGACCCGCGGCGCAGCCTGGACCCGGGCGCATCCGTGGGCGCCGCAGCGGAAGCAGGCGCGGCCGTGCTGAGCTTCGCAGAGGCCAAGTCCGCGCTCGACGCCGGAACCCTGGCCGCCGTCGTCGCCGCCTCACCCAGCGCTGCGCGCCGGGTCCACGCCGGCCTGGCCCCCCTGGGCGGCTGCCGCCTCGTCGCGATCGGACGCTCGACGGCGGCCGAGGCGCACGCCCTCGGGCTGCAGGTCGCCGCCGTCGCCCCGGAGCCCACCGCCTCCGGGCTCGTCGCCGCTGTCACCGAGGCCCTGGCGCCGGCCCGCCACGAACCCCTTCCCGACCCCGAGCAGATTGAGGATCAGCCATGAGCTTCCCGACCCACCGCCCCCGCAGGCTCCGCACCACCCCCGCAATGCGCCGGCTGACGGCAGAGTACCGGCTGGACCCGGCAGAACTCATCCTGCCGGCCTTCATCCGCGAGGGTCTCACCGAACCGAATCCGATCGCCTCGATGCCCGGGGTGCAGCAGCACACCACCGAGTCGCTGAAACGTGCCGCCGCCGAGGCCGTGGAGCTGGGCGTGGGCGGCATTATGCTCTTCGGCATCCCCGCCGAACGGGATGCCCGCGGCACCGCGTCGCTGGATCCCGACGGGGTGCTGAACAAGGCCATCCGCGACGTGAAGGCCGAGGTCGGCGACGACCTCGTCATCATGAGCGACGTCTGCCTCGATGAGTTCACCGACCACGGCCACTGCGGCGTGCTGGACGCTCACGGCTACGTCGACAACGACTCCACCCTGGAGATCTACGGGCAGATGGCCGTGGCCCAGGCCGAGGCCGGCGCACACGTCCTCGGCCCCTCCGGCATGATGGACGGCCAGATCGCCGTCATCCGGCAGGCCCTGGAGCAGGCGGGACACGCCAACACCGCCGTCGTGGCCTACGCCGCCAAGTACGCCTCCGCCTTCTACGGCCCGTTCCGCGAAGCCGTCGACTCCCAGCTCACCGGGGACCGGCGCACCTACCAGATGGATGCCGCGAACCGCCGCGAAGCGATCCTTGAAGTGGAACTGGACCTTGAAGAAGGCGCCGACATGGTCATGGTGAAGCCCGCCATGAGCTACCTGGACATCCTGGCCGACGTCGCCGCGATGAGCCCGGTGCCGGTCGCCGCCTACCAGATCTCCGGGGAGTACTCGATGATCGAGGCCGCCGCCGCGAACGGCTGGATCGACCGCCGTGCAGCCATCACCGAGTCCGTGCTGGGGATCAAGCGGGCCGGCGCCAACATGGTCCTGACCTACTGGGCGAGCGAACTCGCAGGCTGGTTGAGGGAATCCCGGTGAGCGCCGCCGTCGCGCCCGATCCCGCGACCGGGGCGAACCCCACCGCCCCGGTCGGCCCGGACACCATGCTGCTGGGCCTGAACACCTTCGGCGACGTCGGCGTGTTCCCGGACGGGCACCCCGTCCCGCACGCCCAGGTGCTCCGGCAGCTGCTCGAACAGGCCGAACTCGCCGATGAGGTCGGACTGCATGCCTTCGGGGTGGGGGAGCACCACCGCCGTGACTTCGCCGTCTCCGCGCCGGAAGTGTTCCTCGCCGCCGCCGCGGCGCGGACCCGGAACATCCGCCTCGGCTCCGCCGTGACGGTGCTGAGCTCCGATGACCCGATCCGGGTCTTCCAGCGGTTCGCCACCGTCGACGCCATCTCCAACGGCCGGGCCGAGGTCATGCTGGGCCGCGGCTCCTTCGTGGAGTCGTTCCCGCTGTTCGGCCTGGACCTGTCCGACTATGAGGTCCTCTTCGAAGAGAAGCTCGAACTCTTCGACAAGGTCCGCGCGCAGAAGCCGGTCAAGTGGGAGGGCCGGACCCGCCGGCCGATCAACGGCCTCAGCGTCTACCCGCCCCTGGAGCACCACCTGCTGCCGGCCTGGATCGGCGTCGGGGGCACCCCCGAGTCGGTGCTGCGCTGCGCGGAGTACGGCTACCCGATCATCTTCGCGATCATCGGCGGCCAGCCGCGGTCCTTCGGACCGCTGGCGGACCTCTACCGCGAGGCCATGGCCAAGTACGGGCACGCGATGCAGCAGGTCGCCACGCATTCGCCCGGCCACGTCGCCGCCACGGACGAGGAAGCGAGGGAGGAGTTCTTCCCGCACTGGCTCGGCCAGCGCAACCAGATCGGGGCCGAACGGGGATGGGGTCCGGGCAGCCGGGCCGAGTTCGATTACCTGTGCGCCCCCGAGGGAGCGCTCTACGTCGGCTCGCCGGAGACCGTCGCGGCCAAGATCGCCCTGCTCAAGGACACCCTGGGCGCGGACCGCTTCGACCTCAAGTACAGCAACGGCACGCTCCCGCACGCGGCGATGATGCGCTCGATCGAACTGTTCGGCACCGAGGTGGCGCCCCGCGTCGCCGCCCTGCTGGCCGGCCGCGGCGCCGGCACCCCGCAAGCACTGAAAGAATAGGAACCATGACTTCCAGCCACCCCCGCAACGAGGAACTCTTCGACCGCGCCCGCCGGCTGATGCCCGGCGGCGTCAACTCACCGGTCCGGGCCTTCGGCTCCGTGGGCGGGACGCCCCGCTTCATGGTCTCCGCCAAAGGCGCCTACCTGACCGACGCCGACGGCGCCGAGTACGTCGATCTGGTCTGCTCCTGGGGCCCGGCCCTGCTGGGCCACGCCCACCCGGAGGTCCTCGCGGCGGTCCACGCCGCCGTCGACCGCGGGCTGTCCTTTGGCGCCTCCACCCCGGACGAGGCCAACCTCGCCGCGATCGTGCAGGAACGCGTGCCGGCGGCCGAGCGGGTCCGGATGGTCTCCACCGGCACGGAGGCGACCATGACCGCGATCCGGCTGGCCCGCGGCTACACCGGCCGGAACCTCGTGATCAAGTTCGCCGGCTGCTACCACGGCCACCTGGACGGCCTGCTCGCTGCCGCCGGTTCCGGGCTCGCCACGCTCGCACTGCCGGGCTCCGCCGGCGTCACCGCCGCGACCGCCGCCGAGACCCTGGTGCTGCCCTACAACGACCTGGCCGCCGTCGAGGCCGCCTTCGCCAAGCACGGCGACAGCATCGCCGCCGTCATCACCGAGGCAGCCCCCGCCAACATGGGCGTGGTCACCCCGGGCGAGGGCTTCAACGCCGGCCTGGCCCGGATCACCCGCGAACACGGCGCCCTGCTGATCCTCGACGAGGTCCTCACCGGGTTCCGCACCGGCTACTCCGGCTACTGGGGCCTCACCGGCGGCGCCGCCGACGCTGCCGAACCGTGGGCCCCGGACCTGCTCACCTTCGGCAAGGTGATCGGCGGCGGCATGCCGACGGCGGCCCTCGGCGGCCGCGCCGAGGTCATGGACTACCTCGCCCCGACCGGCCCGGTGTACCAGGCCGGGACCCTCTCCGGGAACCCGGTCGCGATGGCCGCCGGCGTCGCCACCCTGACGCACGCCACGCCCGAGGTGTACTCGTTCGTCGACGCCCGGTCGCTGGAGCTCTCCGGCGCACTGTCCTCGGCACTGGACGCCGCCGGTGTGGACCACTCCATCCAGCGCGCCGGCAACCTGTTCTCCGTCGCCTTCGGCACCTCGGCCCGCGGCGTCCACAACTACGACGACGCGCAGGGCCAGGAAGTCTTCCGGTACGCGCCGTTCTTCCACTCCATGCTCGACTCGGGGGTGTACCTGCCGCCGTCGGTATTTGAGGCCTGGTTCCTCTCCGCCGCGCACGACGACGCCGCGATGAACCGGATCTTCGACGCCCTTCCGGCCGCAGCGAAGGCCGCCGCCGAAGCCAGGGGCTAGTTCGCCGCCGGCGCGGATCCCTCTCCGGGGAGCCGCGCCGGGGCCGTTAAACACTTTCGGCACCCGCCGCAGCGGGTGCCGAAAGTGTTTAAGCGTTGTCCGGACTAGAAGGCCGGGGTCACGTCGCCGTTGGGCCATTCCTTCTCGATGAAGGCCTTGACCTCGGGGGAGTGCAGCAGCTCGTCAAGCTTCTTGATCCGCACGTCATCCTTCGAATCTTCGCGCCAGGCCAGGAAGTTGGCGTACGGGTTGTTCTCCACCGACTCGACGGCGAGGGCATTCTTGGTGCTCAGCCCCGCCTTGAGGATGAAGTTGCCGTTGATCAGGGCCAGGTCCACGGAGGGGTCCTTCAGGTCGTTGATCAGCAGTTCCGGCTGGTTCTCCGAGAACTTGAGTTTCTTCGGGTTCTGCTCATCGCTGATCGTCAGCACCGAGGTGTCGTCCTTGATGTCCTTGAGCAGGCCGGCCACCTGGAGGACCTTGAGGGCGCGGACCTGGTTGGACGGATCATTCGTGATGGCGACCTTGGCGCCGTCCTTGATGTCCTTGATGTCCTTGACCTTTTCGGAGAACGCGGCGTACGGCTCGATGTGCACACCCTCGCCGTGGCCGAACTTGTAGCCCTTGGTCTTGACCTGGTCCTCGAACCAGGGCAGGTGCTGGTAGAAGTTGGCGTCGAGGGAACCGTCGCTCAGCGCCGTGTTGGGCGTCTGGTAATCCTCGATCTCCTTGATCTCCAGCTTCAGCCCGGCCTTGGGGGCGAGCTCCTGGTTGATGAACTCAAGGATCTTGGCGTGCGGGACGGGGCTCGCACCGACCGTCAGGGTGGCGGGCTTGGCCGGGTCGAGGGTCGTGACCTGGGCGCTGGGGGTGGACGAACCACCGCAAGCCGTCAGCGCCAGGGCAGTGACAATGCCGGTGGCCAGGAGGGTGAGTGACTTACGCATTGGATGCGTTCCTTTCAAAATAGGCGGAAGTCCACGGCAGTGCCGTGGTCCGCGCAGATGCAGGGGGCGGCTACCCGCTGCAAGGCTGGGGATGGCCGGTCAGCGGTGGTCGAGGCCGCGGGAGATCCGCTCCCCGACAAGCTGGATGACCTGGACGAGGACGACGATCAGGACGATGGTGACGATCATGACCGTGACGTCGAATCGCTGGAAGCCGTAGTTGTAGGCGAGCTTTCCGAGGCCGCCGCCGCCGACCAGGCCGGCCATCGCGGAGTAGCCCACCAGGGTCACCACCGTGGTGGTGGTGGCCGCGACGAGGGCCGGCAGGGATTCGCGCAGCATCACCTTGCTGATGACCTGCATGTTGGTGGAACCCATCACTTGGGCGGCGTCGATCTTGCCGTGGTGCACATCGCGCAGGCAGGACTCCACGAGCCGGGCAAAGAACGGGATGGTGCCGATCGAGAGCGACACCGACGCCGCGACCGGACCCAGGCTCGTGCCGGTCAGGGCCCGGGCGAGCGGAATCAGCGCCACCATGAGGATGGCGAACGGGATGGACCGGGTGATGTTGACGACGACGTCGCTGAGGATCCGGTTGGTGACCGGCATCGGCCGCAGTCCGCCCGGGGCGGTCACGTGCAGGAAGACGCCCAGCGGCAGGCCGATCAGCACGGTGAAGAAGGCGGAGATGCCCACCATCTGCAGGGTCTCCACGATTGCCTCGGGGAGAGCGCGGGCCAGGACGGGGTTGCTGAAGATGTCGTTCATGAGGTGGCTCCTTGGTCCGCCGGGGCGGCGTCGGCTGCCACGCGCTTGGCGTTGATGCCGCGTCCGTGCAGGTACCGCAGCACGGCGTCGAAGTCGGCGTTCTCGGCCAGCTGGACACGCAGGTGGCCGAACTGCTGGCCGCCGAGGGTCTCGACACTGCCGGCGAGGACGTTGAGGTCGATGTCGAAGTGCCGGGCCACGCCGGTCAGGACGGGTTCCTTGGCGCTGTCACCGGAGAACAGGATTTCCAGGACCGGCCCGCGCTGCAGCGCACCGTGGAGAGGTTCCGACGGCGGCAAGGGAAGCAACGCGCGGGCGAGCTTGCTGTCGAGCTCTCCGGCCACGTCCTGCAGGGCGCCGTGTTCGATGATGCGCCCCCGGGAGAGCAGCGACACCGAATCGCAGACGCGCTTCACGACGTTCATTTCGTGGGTGATGATCAGCACGGTCAGCTGCAGGCGCTGGGTCAGGTCCCGGATGAGGTCCAGGATTTCGTCCGTGGTGGCGGGGTCGAGGGCGGAGGTCGGCTCATCGCACAGGAGGACCTCGGGATCCGAGGCGAGGGCCCGGGCGATCCCGACGCGCTGGCGCTGGCCGCCGGAGAGCTGGGACGGGTAGGCATTCTCGAAGCCCTCCAGGCCGACGAGCTTCAGGAGCTCGGCCACCCGGGTGCGGATCTTCTCCTTCGGGGTCCGGACCAGCTCCAGCGGATGCGCCACGTTGCCGGCAGCCGTCCGGGAGTCCATCAGGTTCGCGTGCTGGAAGACCATGCCGATGCGCCGCCGCGCAGCACGGATCTCCGAATCCCGGACGGAACTGAGCTCAGTGCCGTCGATGCTGACGGAACCGGAGGTCGGGCGGTCCAGCAGGGTCAGGCAGCGCACCAGCGTCGACTTTCCGGCGCCGGAGTGGCCGATGATGCCGTGGACCGAGCCCTTGGGCACGGAAAGGGTGACGCCGTCGAGCGCCACGACTTCCTTTTTGCCCTGCCGGTAGACCTTGCGCAGGTCGGTAACTGTGATCATTTATCCCTTGGCGGTTGGGTTTCGGGCGCGCCATAACACGCGGCCTCTGCTGAACTAAATTATGTCAGCGGCGCGATTTGGCAGCCACTTGCGCATAAAGTTCACCCGCAACGGCGAAATACTTCGCAAAATTCTGTACCGTGCGTCCAGAGCCCGGCAGGGCGGCGGGAGAGCGCCGTAGGGCGGAATCGGCGACGGCAGCGGTGCAGGTCCGGGCGGCGCGTGCCGCCTGTGATCTCCGTCCCAGCGGGCCCCGCAGGGCCCCGTCTAAGGGCTAGAAGCCGCCGCGGCTGGCGTCCTCGGGCGGCAGGACAGGCCAGTCGCCCTCAATCACTGCGGCCGGCTTGGTCTTGCGCAGATAGCCCTGGAAGTCCGTGGCCTGGGCCGAGGCCCACTCAACCTGGAGCTGGTGCAGGTGGCCGGCCGGCATCCGCAGCTTGGGAAACTTACCAGCCATGGCGTCCAGCATCCGCAGGGTCGCCAGCGCGTCCGCTGCCGAGGTGTGGGCGTTGTCCAGGCTGACCCCGTACTCCTCGCAGAGCGCGGTCAGGGTGCGCTTGCCCTTGCGGTACCGGTCCACCTGCTTGTTCATGATGTAGGGGTCCAGCACGGGGAACCGGCTCAGTTGCGGCACGCCGTACCGTGCCGACTCGGCTGCAAGGACGGTGAAGTCGTAGCTGGCGTTGAAGGCGATGACCGGCACGCCGGTGTCGAAGAGCTCCTGGAGGACGGCGGCCAGCTCCCGGACGACCTCCGCGGCCGGGCGGCCCTCACTGCGGGCGCGCTCGGTGGTGACGCCGTGCACCTCACTGGCCTCGGCGGGAATTTCCATGCCCGGATCGGCCACCCACTCGTGTTCCTTGATGACGGCGCCGTTGGCGTCCACCACGGTGACCGAAGCCGTCACGATCCGGGCCGCGCGGGAGTTCCGGCCGGTGGTCTCAAGATCAAAGGCTGCGCGGGGGAGGGTGTGCCAGGTGCTCATGCTTTAACGCTACCGGCTGCCACCGACGGTTTTGGGACCCCCGGCCCGGCACGGCGGCCACCGCGCCCCGGTACCCTTAACCCATGCGGACGGAGTATGTGGAGGCGGTGCTGGAGCTTGCCGCCATGGTGCCGCCGGGCACCGCCGTCGCGTACGGGGATGTCTCCGAACTCCTCGGCGCCGGAGGCCCGCGGCAGGTCGGGGCGGTCATGAGCCACCACGGCAGCTCCGTCCCGTGGTGGCGGATCCTCAAGGCCAACGGAGAGGCCCCGCCGGGCCACGAACGCGACGCCCTGGCCCGCTACCTTGCCGAGGGCACACCGCTGCTGGGCCGCTTCGAGGACTACCAGCGCACCGGCGAAGGCCGCTGGCGGGTGGACCTGGTGACGGCACGCTGGGCGCCGACCGAGCCGGAGTTCGAGCGGATCGATGCCCTGGCCGAACGCCTCGAACGGGAGTTGCATAAGTTGTCGGTCCCCAATGATGAAATGTCCGTGTGAGTAGCCCCGACCCAGCATCCGCAACCCCAGCAGTCCCGACATCAGCAGACCCAGCACCCGCGTCCCCGGCATCCGCCGCCCCGGTCTCCCCGATTGCGCCAGGCCCCGGCTTGCGGCTGCTGCCGCCCCGGACGCTGCACGGCTCCGCCCCGGTGCTCTCGCCGGACCAGCTGGCGGTCGTCGACGTCGCCCACGGTTCCGGGCCGGTCCTGGTCCCGGGGGCGCCGGGGACCGGGAAGTCGACGGTGCTGGTCGAGGCCGCCGTCCGCCGTGCGCAGCGCGACGGCCTGGATCCGGGACGGATGCTCATCCTCGCGCCCGGCCGGCTCGCCGCCGACGCCCTGCGCGACCGCTTCACTGCACGGCTGGACCGCAGCCTGAGCACGACGCCGGCGCGCACCTGGGCGTCGTACGCGTTCGACCTGATCCGGCGGGCCAAGGCCGAGGGCATCCTGCCGCTGGCCCGGGCCCCGAAGCTGCTGTCGGGCCCCGAACAGGACCTGATCATCAAGGAACTCCTCGAAGGGCACGCCAGTCCCGGGCTGGAACTGCCCTGGCCCGCGGACCTCGACGCCGCCCTGCAGACCCGGGGCTTCCGGCAGGAGGTGCGCCAGCTGTTCGACCGCATCATCGAATCCGGGCGCACCGCCGAAGACCTCGCCGCCCTCGCGCAGCGTTGCGGACGTCCCGACTGGACGGCCGCGGCCGCGCTGTACGCCGAATACCGTGACGTCCTGGACCTGCGCATGCCCGAATCCTTCGACCCGGCCGGGATCATCACGGCCGCGCGGCAGATCTTCCAGGACGCCCCGGACTTCCTGGCCGCGGAACGGGACCGGCTGCAGCTGGTCCTGGTCGATGACATCCAGGAAGCGAACCCGGCGGTCTTCGAACTCCTCGCCGACATCGCCGCCGGCAAGGACGCCGTCGTCACGTCCTCCCCGGACACCGTGGTCCAGGGATTCCGCGGCGCGCGGCCGGACCTCGTCGCGGAACTGCCCCGGCTGCTCGCCCCCGCCGGCGGCACCGTCCTGGAACTGCCGCTGTGGACCGCCCACCGCCACGCGCCCGCCGTGGCCGAGGCCTGGCAGAGAGTCGCCGGGCGCATTTCGCTTCGAGCCGGCGGCACCTCGGCCCGCCGACTCGAACCCCCGCAGCCCTCCGGCACCCAGCCTCCGGCCGCCGGGGCGGTGGAGGCCCACCTGCTGCCATCACCGGTCCACGAACTGCGGTATGTGGCCCAGCGGATCCTCGAAGCCCAGCTCAACGACGGCCGGGACCTGGGCGACATCGCCGTGATCGTGCGCAACGGCGGACAGCTCAGCCAGGTCCAGCGCCACCTCGCCGGCCAGGGCATCCCGGTGCGGATCCCGGTCGCCGAATCCGCGGTTCGGGACGAAGTGGCGGTCCGCCCGCTGCTGGACGCCTACGCGGTGGCGCTGGATCCCGCCGCGCTCACCCCCGAGGCCGCGGTCTCGCTCCTGACCTCACGGATCGGCGGGGCAACGTCGATCGAGCTCCGCCGGCTGCGCCAGTCGCTGCGGCGCGAAGAACTGCTCGGCGGCGGCGGCCGCTCCAGCGACGCGCTCCTCGTCGAGGCGCTGCTGGAGCCCGGCGCGCTGGCGACACTGGGCATCGAGGGCCACGCGGCGCGCCGTGTCGCCCGGATGATCAAGGCCGGGCGGGAAGCGGCGGAGGCGCCCGGCGGCAACGCCGAAACCGTGCTCTGGGCGCTGTGGCACGCCACCGGACTGGCCGGCCGCTGGACCGAGGCCGCACTGGCCGGCGGGGCAGCGGGGGCCCGGGCGGACCGGGACCTGGACGCCATGATGGCGCTGTTCCACACCGCCGAACGGTACGTGGACCAGCTGCCCGGCTCCGGCCCGGAGCAATTCCTCGAATACCTGCTCAGCCAGGAACTGCCGATGGACACGCTCGCGGCCCGGGCCCAGCTGGAGGACGCGGTGGAGCTGATGACGCCGGCCAGCGCGGCCGGCCGCGAGTGGCCGGTCGTGATCGTGCCCGGCCTGCAGGAAGGCGTCTGGCCCAACACCCGGCTCCGGGGCGAACTGCTCGGCAGCACCCTGTTCGCGGACGCCGTCGAACACGGCGTCGAGTACGCATTGCAGCTGGACCCGCTGAGCCGGCTGCGCGAAATCCGCTACGACGAACTGCGCAGCTTCTCCACGGCCGTCTCCCGCGCCCAGGAGGTGCTGATCTGCACCGCCGTGTCCTCCGAAGACGACCAGCCCTCCTCCTTCCTGGACTACGTCGCGCCGCTGCACCCGGACCAGGACCGGCGGCCCTACACCGCGGTGGAGCGGCCGCTGACGCTGCGAGCCCTCGTGGCCGAGCTGCGCCAGTACGCCCAGCTCGACGGCGGAACCGCCGAAGCGGCCGAGGCCACCGCCGTGCTCGGTGCCCTGGCCGCTGCCGAGCCGCCGGTTCCCGGGGCCCACCCCGACACCTGGTGGGGACTGGCGCCGCTGTCCTCGACCGACCCCGTGGTCCCGCCGGGCGGGACGGTCTTCGTTTCGCCCTCCAAGGTCGAGACGGTACAGAAGTCGCCACTGGACTGGTTCGTCCAGGCCGCCGGCGGCGAGGCCGCCACGGACTTTGCCCGCAGCCTTGGAACTCTCGTGCATGCCATCGCTCAGGATCTTCCGGACGCCTCCGGCAGCGAATACGTCGCCGAACTGGCAAAACGCTGGCCGACGCTGGGCATGAAGGACAACTGGGAAGGCAAGCTGGATTTCCAGCGCGCGGAGGCCATGGTGCGCAAGCTCGCCCAGTACGTGCTGGTCATGCGCAGCGAAGGGCGCAGCCTGCTCGGCGTGGAGCAGGATTTCGAGGTGAAGCTGGCCGATGTGGACCCGCCGGCCGTCTCCGGGGATGACCCCTGGCCGGCGCGCCCGGCGGTGCTGCGCGGCCAGGTGGACCGGCTGGAGATCGACGCTGAGGGGCGGCTGGTGATCGTGGACCTCAAAACCGGCAAGCGCCAGCCCGGCAAGGCGGAGCTGGAACGCCACCCCCAGCTGGGCGCCTACCAGGCCGCCGTCCTGGCCGGCGGCTTTTCCGGCGACGACGACGGCCCGCCGCCCCGGCCCGGCGGGGCGGTGCTGGCCCAGCTCGGCACCGGGACCAAGAGCCCGGGCGTACAGAGCCAGCCGCCGCTGGGCCCGGAGGCGAACTGGGCCCTGGAGATGGTCCAGGACGCGGCCCGCGTCATGGCGGGCAGCACCTTTGAGAGCCGCCACGACCCGGCCAAGGGCGGCCACGGCGGCCACGGCTGCCGGCTGCCGGAAGTCTGTCCGCTCTGCGCACGGGGAAAGCAGGTCACCGAATGAACAGCACCACCGCCACCGAGGGCGCGCCCCCGGCCGGTCTCCGGCCGGACGGGCTGCCGGAGCCGCGGTTCAGCCCGGCCGAACTGTCGGCCATGCTGGGGGAGAAGAACACCCCCACGACGGAGCAGGCCCAGATCATCGCCTCGCCGCTGTCGCCCCGGCTGGTGATCGCCGGGGCAGGCTCCGGCAAGACTGCCACCATGGCCGACCGGGTCGTGTGGCTGGTCGCGAACGGCTGGGTCCGGCCGGAGGAAGTCCTCGGCGTGACCTTCACCCGGAAAGCCGCCGGCGAGCTGGCCACCCGGATCCGGGCCAAGCTCGCAGCGCTGGACCGGATCGCCGCGGCCGACACCGCGCACGGGATCTTCCCCGCCGGGCTGCTCAGCACCGACGCGCTGGAACCGAAAGTCTCCACCTACCATTCGTACGCCAGCGGCATCGTCTCCGACTACGGCCTCCGGCTCGGCGTGGAACGCGACGTCGTGCTCCTTGGCGGCGCCCAGTCCTTCCAGCTCGCGAGCGAGGTGGTGGAGGCCTTCGACGGCGACTACGAGCACTTCCGGTCCGCCAAATCGACCCTGGTCAAGGCCGTCATCCAGCTCGCGGGGGAGTGCGCCGAACACCTGCAGGACCCCGCCGCGGTGCGCGGCTGGCTGCTGGACCGGGTGGCCGAATTCGAGGCGCTTCCCTACCTCGCCACGGCCAAAAAGAACCCCAGCCAGGCCGCCGCAGACCTCGCCGCCCTGCTGCGCACGCGCGCCAGCGTCGCGGACATGGTGGGCCGCTACGCGGAGGCCAAACGGGCCAGGGGTGCCCTCGACTTCGGTGACCTGGTGGCCCTGGCCGCCCGGGTCGCCAGCGAGATCCCGGTCGCGGCGCAGACCGAACGCCAACGCTACAAGGTCGTCCTGCTGGACGAGTTCCAGGACACGTCCCACGCCCAGCTGGTGCTGTTCTCCCGGCTCTTCGGCGGCGGCCACGCCGTCACCGCCGTGGGTGACCCGAACCAGTCCATCTACGGCTTCCGCGGCGCCTCGGCGGGCCAGTTGTTCCACTTCGTCCGGGAGTTCCCCGTACGGGTCGACGACGCAGCCGCCGACGGCGAAGCGCGGCTCGCGGTCGCGCCGACGTCGTACCTGACCACTGCCTGGCGCAACGGCCGCAACATCCTCGACGCCGCCAATGTCATCTCCGCTCCGCTCAACAAGGCCGCCGGAGGGGCCGCGGGAGCCCGCGACAGCGCCGGGAGCGTGGAGGTCCCGCCGCTGCAGCCCAGCCCGGCCGCGGTGCAGGGCCGGGTCGTGATGGGACGCTTCGGCACCGACGAGGACGAGGCTGCGGCGATCGCCGCCGACGTGCTGAAGTTCCGCCGCACCGATTTCGACGCCGGCGCGGTGGAGAACCCCGAACCGCCGGCCATGGCCGTGTTGTGCCGCAGGCGCGCGCAGATGGAATGCATCCGCCGCGAATTCGAGGCCAAGGGCATCCCGTACGAAATCGTCGGCCTTGGCGGCCTGCTCGACACCCCGGAAATCGTTGACCTGGTGGCAACCCTCCGGGTTCTGGCCGATCCGGGCCGGTCGGACTCCCTGATGCGCCTGCTGGCCGGTGCCCGGTGGCGGATCGGGCCCGCAGACCTGATGGCCTTCCGGGACTGGTCCGCCTTCCTCGCCCGCCGCCGCGGCCGCCCCGGCGCCCTGGACCTGCAGTCGCCGGACGATGCCTCACCGGAGGACGCCGGGCCGCTCATCGAAGGTGACCTGACCGACGCCGCGAGCCTGGTCGAGGCACTGGACTGGCTGCCTCGGCCCGACTGGACCTCAGCGCACGGGCGCCGGCTGAGCGCGCCGGCGCTGGAGCGTCTGCAGCGGCTCTCCGCCGAGCTGCGGCAGCTGCGCAGCTTCATGGGTGATGACCTGGGCACCCTCCTGGGCGAGGTGGAACGCGCCATGCTCCTGGACATTGAAGTCGCGGCCCGCCCCGGCATCAGCATCCATCAGGCCCGGCGCAACCTCGACGCCTTCCAGGATGCCGCCGCGGGCTTCCTGCACACCTCGCA
The DNA here is from genome assembly GCF_052567525.1 of Arthrobacter sp. Hor0625. Lineage (NCBI taxonomy): Bacteria > Bacillati > Actinomycetota > Actinomycetes > Micrococcales > Micrococcaceae > Arthrobacter > Arthrobacter sp. Hor0625. The sequence continues at coordinate 2,323,206 of NZ_CP199586.1, forward strand.
GCGGGTCGACGTCCTCGCGTTCCTGGCCTGGCTGGAAGCAGCCGCGGCCGAGGAGAACGGCCTCGACGCAGCCGCAGCCGAGGTCAACCACGAGGCCGTCCAACTTCTGACCGTGCATGCCTCCAAGGGCCTGGAATGGGACGTGGTGTTCGTGCCGGGCCTCAACGCGGGCGCCTTCCCGTCCAGCCGGGATTCGCGGTGGAGCAGCGGTTCCGCGGCGCTGCCCTGGCCGCTGCGCGGGGACCGCCATGACCTGCCCCAGTGGGATCTGGACCACCCGGACCAAAAGGGCTGGCTCGACGCCGAGAAGGAGTTCAAATCCGCGGTCCAGGTGCACGGCGAAGCCGAGGAACGGCGGCTCGCCTACGTGGCCTACACCCGGGCCAAGCACGTGCTCTGGGTCTCCAGCGCCGCCTGGGTCGGCTCCCGGGCCGGCCTGGCCGAAATGTCACCGTTCCTGGCCGAGCTGGAGTCGCTGACCGCATCCGGAGCGGCGGAGATCCACCCGCGATCGGTCGCGGAGGAGGCCCTGCCGGAAGAGAGTCCGCTGACCTCCGAGCTGGAGCTAGCGCTCTGGCCCTACGACCCCCTGGAGGGCCCGGTGCACCCGCACACCGGGACCCGGCTGAGGCTCGTCCCCGGCCGGCGCGCCGCCATGGATGCGGCGGCGGCGCGGGTGCGCGAACGGCTGGAACAAGCCGGCCCACCGGCGCTGCCCTCCCCGGGCGCGGCGCCTTCGGCGCCACGGCCGGGAACCCTGCGCGGTCCGGCGGCCGGCTGGGCGCAGGAAGCTGCGAGGCTGCTGGAACGGCGTTCGCGGCGCTCCGCGGTCCAGGATGTTCACCTTCCCGGGCACATCTCCGCGTCCACCCTGGTGGACCTCGACGACGACGCGGCCGGCGTCGTGGCCCGGCTGCGGCGGCCGGTGCCGCGCGAACCGGGGATGTCCGCCCGCAAGGGCACGGCGTTCCATGCGTGGGTCGAGGAATACTTCGGGACCACCGGCATGCTCGACCTCGGTGACGCCCCCGGATCGGACGACCACATCGACGCGGCGTATGGCCTGGACGCCATGGTCGAGACCTTCCGTCAGTCCGAATGGGCGCACCGCGCGCCAGCCCACGTGGAGGTCCCGGTGGAGACCCGGATCGGCGACGTGGTGGTCCGCGGCAGGATCGATGCGGTGTTCCGCGACGCCGACGGCGGCTGGGACCTGGTGGACTGGAAGACCGGGCGCCGCCCTTCAGCAGGGCAGCTGGGAACCAAGTCCGTGCAGCTCGCCGTCTACCGCCTCGCCTGGTCCCGGCTCAAGGGCGTGCCGCTCGATCAGGTCCGGGCCGCGTTTTACTACGTGGCTGAGGACCAGGTGGTCCGTCCGCATGACCTGGGCTCCGCTGAACGGCTGGAGGCGATTGTCGCGGAAGCCCTGGGCCGGCCGGCGGGCTAGCGGCCGGCGCTGCCGCCGGGCGCGGGCACAACCGTCAGGGCCGTGGTCGCCGTATCGCGGTCCGCAGGAGTCCTGCCGCCGGCGTCGTCCGGGTTCCCGTCCGCCGCGGCGTCGTCCGTTGCGCTGTCGTCCGGTGCGCTGTCTTCCGGTGCTGCGCCCTCCGCGGCGTTGCCGGAGTCGGCGTTGCCGGAGCCGGGGGCACCGGACACGGGATTCGCGGGCGCATCGCCCGGCGCGGGCTCGCCGTCGTCGGGTGTGCTGTTTTCGGGCTCGACGGCGTCGGGCTTCCCGTCGGCCGGCCCCCCGCCGGTGGATCCGGTGGCGGCGGCCTCGTCGGACGGGATAGGGGTCACGTGGACCGCCGGGCGCATTTCGCCGGCGTCCGGCACGCTGGACGGAGCCTCGGCGTCGGGGCTGATGGGCTGGACGGTCACGGCGGGCTGCGGCAGGGGTTCGACGCTGATCGGCTGGCCGCCGTGCTCGGCGACGTCCGCTGCGAGCACTGCCAGCATCGACTCGGCCTCGCCGATCATCTCGGCGTCGTCGGCGGCCAGGCCCTTGACCAGGTACTGGGCCAGGGCAAACTCGGCGGACAATGCGGCACGGCGCAGCAGGTGGGCGTCCGGAGCGTCGCGGCGGCTGGAGCTGTAGTGGGCCAGGACCGCGTCTACGAAGTCCTGGTCATTGGATGCGACCAGCCAGGCCATGTCGTCGGCCGGATCCCCGATCCGCAGATCGGTCCAGCCGGTCACGGCCGTGACCCGGTCGCCGTCGACCAGCAGGTTGTCCTCGTGCAGGTCCCCGTGGACGACGCTGGGATTGAAGCGCCACAGGGACACGTCCTCAAGCGCGTGCTCCCAGCGCCGCAACAGCAGCGGCGGGATCTTTCCGGTGGTGGCGGCCTGGTCCAGCTCGTTGAGCCGGCGCTGGCGGAACTCGTTGGGCGTGTAGCTGGGCAGGTCCGCGTTGCTGACCAAGGCGTGCGGCAGGTCGTGGATGGCGGCCAAAGCGGCGCCGATCTCACGGGCCAGCGCGGCAGAGCCGGCGCCCAGATCCTCCACCGAGCGGGTGGCGCCGGACAGGTGCGAATACACGAAGGTGCTCAGGGTGCCCTGCCTGACCGTGCCGGCCACCGTCGGCATCAGGAAAGGAAGCTCGGCGCGGATCCCCGGGGTGAAGGCACGCAGCACAAGGAATTCGGTTTCGAGGCGGGTGCTGGCTTCGGCATGCCGGGGCGAACGCACCCGCCAGCGCTTGCCTTCGGAGTCCAGGAGAAGGGCGGAATCGAAGTCGGCCGGATCGTCGGGCGCAGAGCTCACGGCGGTCGGGGTCAGTCCGGGGACCGCCGCAGTTGCCACCGCTGCCAGTTCGATTGCTTTTCTTCTCACGCTTCCACGGTAGATTGAGCCGCGCCCAAGACGGCGATGCACCACGGCGAGTCTGAAAGTTCGGCCCGAATTAGCGCCCGGCGGCCGCCGCACCGGCAGCGGCCGCCCGGCCCGCTAAATGTCATTTGTCCGTGGGGGTCGGTACGGTGGGTACATGAGTCTTGCGGAGTCACCGGAGCCCGGGTCGGGGCAAATTATTGGACAAAACCCGCGCGCAGGTCAGGCGGCCAACCACCTGCGGGAAACCGTCCTCCCGGTCCGCCCGGCGTTGATCGACCGCGGCTCCGCCGCCCGGCTGCAACCCGGCATGCTGGCGGACCTGTTGCGTTCCGGCGGCGCGAGTGCCATGGTCCTCTCCCGGCGGGAGGCGCTGGTCAGCGGCAACGGACTGGTCTTCCTGGACGCGACCGCCCTCGCAGCGCGCCTCAAGGGCACCGCGTACGAGCCCGAGCACGTCATCTACCTCGGCACCGGCCTGCCCGGAACGGGCGCCGCCGAAGGCACCCGGTTTGTCCTGTTCGTCCTGCCGGAGCAGTTCGAGGTCCACGCCGAGCCGTTCGAGCAGCATGTCGAGGGTATCCCTGCGGGAGCGCGGTGGGCCGGCTTCCGTGAAGTGGCCGGGCAGTTGGACGCCACGGACACCGCCCTGTTCATCGAGGCCAGCGCGATTGCCAACTGGCACGCCACGCACACCCACTGCCCGCGCTGCGGCGCCGCCACTGTCCCGGAAGCCGGAGGCTGGGTGCGGCGTTGCCCCGCCGACAACTCCGAACACTACCCGCGCACCGATCCGGCGATCATTGTCACCGTGGTGGGACCGGACGACCGGTTGCTGCTGGGCGGCGGTGGCCCGCTCGATGCCAGGAATTACTCGACGCTCGCCGGCTTCGTCGAACCCGGCGAGTCCCTCGAGCAGGCAGTCGTCCGTGAAATCGGCGAGGAAGTGGGGGTCAAGGTCACCGCCTCCCAGTACCTCGGTTCGCAGTCGTGGCCCTTCCCGGCCTCACTCATGCTCGGTTTCACCGCCGTGACCCCGGACACCGAGGCCAAGCCTGACGGCGTCGAGGTCACCCGGGCACGGTGGTTCAGCCGCACCGAACTGCAGGAAGCCGTGCTGAGCGGCGAAATCGTCATCTCCAGCAGGCTCTCGATTGCCCGCGCCCTGATCGAACACTGGTACGGGGGCACCATCGAGGACCGTCCCGACAGTCCCTGAGCGCACCGCTGCCCCGGGCGCCCGCCGCGGCGCACCTCCCGCCCACCCGCTAACGACTGAGCAGCAGAAGTGAACACAGACATTTTCCAGACCAGCGCCTTCCCGACCGGACCCTCCCAGGACGGCCCGGGACCAGCCGCGACCCCGGCACCGGACGACCGCTCACTTGAGGAGCGCGTCCTCGGCGGCCTGGACGCCGAGCAGCGCGAGGTGGCCAGCACCCTCAACGGTCCCATGTGTGTGCTCGCCGGCGCCGGGACCGGCAAGACCCGCGCCATCACGCACCGCATCGCCTACGGCGTGCACTCCGGCGTCTACAGCCCGCAGCGGCTGCTGGCGGTCACCTTCACCGCCCGTGCCGCGGCCGAAATGCGCAGCCGGCTCCGGGACCTGGGCGTCGGCAACGTCCAGGCCCGCACCTTCCACGCCGCCGCGCTGCGCCAGCTGCAGTTCTTCTGGCCGCAGGCCATCGGCGGGGCGCTGCCGAACCTGCTGGACCACAAGGCCCAGATGATCGCCGAGGCGGCCCGGCGGCTGCGGCTGAGCACCGACCGGGCCTCCATCCGTGACCTCGCCTCCGAGATCGAATGGGCCAAGGTGTCCATGCTGACGCCCGCGAACTACCTGGAGAAGGCCCAGGGGCGCGGCACCCCCGGCGGCTTCGACCTGACCGCCGTCGCGCGGGTCTTCCAGTCCTATGAGGACGTCAAGACCGACCGCAACGTCATCGACTTCGAAGACGTCCTGCTGATCACCGTCGGCATCCTGCAGGAGGACCCCAAGGTCGCGGCGACCGTCCGGGAGCAGTACCGGCACTTCGTGGTCGACGAATACCAGGACGTCTCGCCGTTGCAGCAGCGGCTGCTTGAACTGTGGCTGGGCGGCCGGGACGATCTCTGCGTCGTCGGCGATGCGAGCCAGACGATCTACTCCTTCACCGGGGCATCGCCCAAGCACCTGCTCGGCTTCAAGGCGCAGTACCCGGACGCGACCGTGGTCAAGCTGGTCCGCGACTACCGCTCCACCCCGCAGGTGGTGAAGCTGGCCAACGAACTGCTGGCCGGCCGGCGCAGCGGCGGCCCCGCCGCCGACGCCGCCTGGGCCACCCCGCTGCAGCTCGTGGCACAGCGCCCGGCCGGGCCGGCGCCGCAGTTCACCGAATGTTCCGATGACGAGGCGGAGGCCGCCACGGTGGCCGTCAGGATCCGCACCCTGCTCGACGCCGGCACGCCCGCAAGCCAGATCGCGGTGCTGTTCCGCACCAACGGCCAGTCCGAGGCCTACGAACAGGCCCTCGCTGCGGCCGGCATCGGCTACCAGCTGCGCGGCGGCGAACGCTTCTTTGCCCGCAAGGAGGTCCGGGACGCGATCCTGCAGCTGCGGGCGGCCACCCGGGCCGCCGCGGAAACCGAAGCGCCCGAACCCCTCGGCCAGCTGGTCCGGGACATCGTCTCCTCGCTCGGCTACACCGACAAGGCCCCGCACAGCGGCGGGGCCCTGCGCGAACGCTGGGAATCGCTCGCTGCCCTGGTAGCCCTCGCCGACGAGCTGGTGGCCAGCAGGGGAGCGCAGTTCAGCCTCGCCGACTTCGTCAACGAACTGCAGGAGCGGTCGCTGGCGCAGCACGCGCCCACCGTCCAGGGAGTCACCCTGGCCTCGCTGCACGCCGCCAAGGGCCTCGAATGGGAGGCGGTCTTCCTCGTCGGCCTGAGCGAGGGGCTGGTGCCGATCTCCTTTGCGGACACTCCCGAGGCTGTGGACGAGGAGCGCCGCCTGCTGTATGTCGGGATCACCCGTGCCAAGGAGTATCTCCACCTGTCCTGGTCCACGGCCCGGACCCCCGGCGGCCGGGCCAACCGCAAGCCCTCCCGCTTCCTGGACGGCTTGCGGCCGGACTCCGTGGCCGGCTCGTCCATCCGGGGCAAGGGCGCGGCGCCGCGCCGCAAGGCGGCCGTGCCGGCGTCGTGCCGGGTCTGCGGCAGCATGCTCTCCACTGGCGCGGAGCGCAAGGTCGGCCGCTGCAACCAGTGTCCGCCCACCTACGAGGAGCAAACCTTCGATGCGCTGCGGCAGTGGCGCAAGGAGACCGCCCTGGAGGCGGACGTCCCGGCCTTTGTGGTCTTCACGGACGCGACCCTGACGGCGATCGCCGAGGCCAGGCCGGGGACGCTGGAGGAACTGGCCAAGCTTCCCGGCGTCGGCGCCTCAAAGCTGGAGAAATACGGCGAGGACGTCCTCGCCGTCCTGGCCGGAAGCTCGGCCTCCTGATGGGCGCCGGCAGCGTCCCGCTGACGACGGCGGACGGGGCCCCGGTGGAGGTGCGCCGGTCGGCGCGCCGCCGCCGGACCGTGGCCGCGTTCTGGGAAAACGGCACCGCCGTGGTCGCCATCCCCGCGCACTTCAGCGGCGCGCAGGAGCGCGAATGGGTGGACCGGATGCTGGAGAAGCTCCGCCGGCAGGGGACCAGGCGCCGCGCCGGAGCCAGGAAGGGCCGGACCGACGCGGCGCTCGCGGCCCGGGCCGCCGAACTTTCCGCCACCTACCTCGGCGGACGGGCCGTTCCCGCGTCGGTCCGCTGGGTGACCAACCAGAACTCCCGGTGGGGCTCCGCGACGCCGTCGGAGGGGACCATCCGGCTCTCCCACAAGCTGCAGCAGATGCCGCAGTGGGTCATCGATTACGTGCTGCTCCATGAACTGGCGCACCTGCTGGTCGCAGCGCACAACGCCGCGTTCTGGCGGCTGCTGGCGGCCTATCCGGAGACCGAGCGTGCCAAGGCGTTCCTGGAAGGCGTTTCCTTCGCCACCGCACGCGGACTTGCGGCCGACAACAGCGACGCCGATGACGTCCTCGACGCCGGTGGCGACATGGACGCCGAGGCCGACGAGGCCGGGACCGCCGCCTGCTGAGGCCTCCACGCAGGAAGCACCGGCCCTGCGGGACACGCGAAAGCCCCGGCCGGATCGAAATCCTGCCGGGGCTTCCCGTTGTGTCCTGACGATACGCTCAGGCCTTGGGGCTGCCGTCCCCGTCCGTGTCGCCGGAGCCGTCCGCAGGCCCGCCGGCGGCGTCGCCGCTGTCCTCGCCGGCGTCCGGCGCCTCGGTGTCAAAGCCGCCACTGAGCAGCTTCTGCAGGGCGTCGTCCACCTCGGTATCGCTGGCCTCGGCGAGTTTGCGGCGTTCGCTGAAGCCCTTCGGGTCGTCCAGGTCCTCGGCTGTGGGCAGCAGGTCGGGGTGCTGCCAGATCGCATCCCGGCCCTCCACCCCGCGTTCCTCCTTGAGCTGGGCCCAGAGGGTGGCGGCCTCCCGCAACCTCCGCGGCCGAAGCTCCAGCCCCACCAGGGAAGAAAACGCGTGCTCGGCCGGACCGCCGGTGGCACGGCGCCGCCTGACGGTCTCCCGCAGGGCCCCGGCGGAGGGCAGCAGGTTCGCGGTGGCGGCAGCGGTGAGTTCATCGACCCACCCTTCCACCAGGGCCAGCGCGGTTTCGAGCTTTTCGAGGGCCTGTTCCTGGGCGGGGGTGCGCTGCGGCATGAAGACCCCTTGGGACAGGGCCTCCTGGATGCCCTCGGGGTTGCTGGGGTCCAGGTCCCGGGCCAGCTCCTCGATCTTGGAGGTATCGATGTGGATTCCGCGGGCGTAGGCTTCGATCGCGCCCAGCAGGTGGCCCCGCAGCCAGGGCACCTGCACGAAGAGGCGGGCGTGGGCGGCCTCGCGCACGGCGAGGAAGAGCCGGATGTCGTTTTCCGGCAGGCTCAGGCCCTCGCCGAATTTGGCCACGTTGGCCGGCAACAGCGCCATCTCGAGATCGGCGAGCGGGACACCGATGTCCGTGGAGCTGACAACTTCGGCCGACAGGGCGCCGATCGCCTGGCCCAGCTGCATGCCGAAGATCGCGCCGCCCATGTTTTGCAGCATCGAGGAGGCGCCGCCCATCATCGCCTTCATCTCTTCCGGCATCTGCTCGGTCATGGCAGAGGACAGCGCGTTGGCGATGCTGTTGGCCACCGGCTCGGTCAGCCGCTTCCACGTTCCCAGGGTCTCCTCGACCCACTCGGCGCGGGACCAGGCCCGGCCGATCAGCCCGGTGGAAGGAAGCTCGGTGACCTGGTCCAGCCACAGCTCGGCAAGGCGCAGGGCTTCATCCACTTCGCGGGACTGCGCCGCGGTCACGGACGGGTCGGAACCGCTTGCGGCGACGCGGCGGGCGTTCTCGTGGGCCAGTTCCCAGTTGACCGGGCCCTCCGATGGCGCACTCATCATCGCCTGGACCTGGGAAAACATCTGGGCCAGCAGGTTCGGATCATCCGGCAGGCCGGCGGCCTTGGCCAGCTCCGCCGGATCGATGTCCCCCATGCCTTTGCCGCCCATGAGGTTCTGCAGCATTTCCGCCAGCGGGTCCTTGGGCTCGTCGTCCCCGTTGGACGGATTGAGTGGGTTAGAGGTCATGATCCCGCCGATCGTCGGTGTGACTGGTGCTCATCTTCACGCTACCGTCCGGCCGCGCCGCTGTCCTCCGAAATCCGGCTACGTTCGCTGTCGGCAAAGCGCCCCGGGGCGGCCGAACGCGTAGTGTTAGAGGCTGGATTAATTGCACGCTGCAGGCCGGGGTCCGGCGGCAGCCGCAGCGCCCCGGGCCGGCTCGTCCGGCCGGGGGCGCCCGGTATGGAGAGGTCTTGCATTGACGTTTACCCAGGGCGAAGAGCCTCCCGGCGGCGCCGCGTCCCGTGATGGCGCTGACTCCGGTGTCCGCCCGCGCTTCCGCGCCGGTTTCCGGGAGCGCCGGTCCGGGGGCGCAGGACCGGCCCCCCGGGCGGACAACCGCTCCTCGGCCATGCTGGTGTCCGGGCTGCTCGCCTTCGGCCTGGGCCTGGCCGCGATGAGCCTGCCCGTTCCCTACGTCGTTGAGTCTCCCGGGCCCACGTTCAACACGCTGGGCTCGGACAACGGCAAACCCGTCATCGCTGTTTCCGGGCACCAGACCTACCCGGCCAAGGGCAGCCTGGACCTCACCACGGTCTACGTCGACGGCGGCCCCAACGGTCCGGTCACAGCCTTTGAAGCGCTCAGCGCCTGGTTCAACTCGGCCAAAGCGGTCTACCCCGAGGAACTGATCTTCCCGAGCGGCGTCACCCGGGAGCAGTCGCAGCAGGAAAGTGCCGTCGCCATGACGACATCGCAGGAGAACGCCGTCGCCGCTGCGCTGCAGGAACTGGGCATCCCGTTCGAGCAGAAGCTGCAGGTGGCTGACCTGTCCGACGATTCGGCCTCCCTTGGCAAGATCGAAAAAGGCGACGTGCTCGTCTCGATCGACGGCAAACCCATCAGCGCCCTGAGCGTCATCCAGGCGCAACTCGCCGCCGGGGAGGGGAAGCCGGTCGCCGTCGTCGTCGACCGGAACGGCAAGCGGTTGCCCGTGACGGTCACACCCGGCAAATCCGGGACCGGCCGGTACCTGCTCGGCGTGGTCCTGCAGTACAAGTTCAAATTCCCCTTCGACGTGAAGATCTCGCTGGACAAGGTCGGCGGTCCCAGCGCAGGGATGATGTTCGCCCTTGGCATCGTGGACACGGTCACCCCCGGCGACCTCACCGCGGGGAAACACATCGCCGGCACCGGGACGATCACGCCCGACGGCGCTGTGGGTGCGATCGGCGGGATCGGCCAGAAGATGGTCGGCGCCCGCGCCGGCGGGGCGACCCTGTTCCTCGCCCCGGCAGCCAACTGCGACGACGTCGTCGGCCACATCCCGGACGGGCTGCAGGTCGTGAAAGTCGAGAACCTGGCCGGGGCGCGCCGCGCCGTGGAGCTCGCCGCGGGCGGCGGCGACACATCGGGCCTTCCGGCCTGCACCAGCAACTAGACTGGCCCCGGAACTAAGCCCGGGCGCCAGTCGTGGCACTAAATGAAGGCCGCCCGCGCCAGCGAAGCCTGACAACTGAAAACCAGCAGCACTGAGACCAGCGATGAGGTACCGAGTTTGTCCCGTCCCAGCACCGTCCCACCCGGAAGGCCCCACCAACGGCGAGGCGCCCTGACGCCCACGCTGATTGTCGTCGCCCTCATCGTGGTCGGCTTCATATTCTTTGCCAATGTCTGGACGGACGTCCTCTGGTACCAGCAGCTGGGCTTCTTCGAAGTCTTCCTGACCGAGAACCTCGCGCGGATCGCCATCTTCCTGGCCGGCTTCGCGGTGATGTTCGCCGCCGTGTTCTTCGCGATCCGCATCGCCTACACCGCCCGGCCGGTCTACGCCCCGGACGCGGACGTCCGGGACAACCTCAACCGCTACCAGGCCCAGCTGGAGCCGATCCGCCGCGTGGTCATGATCGGCCTGCCGGTCCTCTTCGGCCTCTTTGCCGGCAGCGCCGCAGCGAGCCAGTGGCAGAAGGTGCTGCTGTTCCTGAACCAGGAGCCCTTCGGCCGCAACGACCCGCAGTTCAACCTGGACATCAGCTTCTACCTGATGACGCTGCCGTTCCTGGGCTTCGTCACCGGGTTCCTGATCAGCGTCGCCGTCGTCGCCGGCGTCGCGGGCATCCTCACGCACTACCTCTACGGCAGCATCCGGCTGATGGAGCGCGGGGTGTTCACCAGCCGCGCCGCGCAGATCCACATCGCCGTCACCGGCGCCTCCTTCCTGCTGCTGCTGGGCGTCAATTTCTGGCTGGACCGCTATTCCGCGGTGCTGAACAACGGCGGCCGCTGGGCCGGTGCGCTCTACACCGACGTAAACGCGGTGATCCCGACCAAGGCGATCCTCGCCGTGGCGGCGGCCATCGTGGCGGTGCTCTTCATCGTGGCGGCCGTGATCGGCAAATGGCGGCTGCCGGTGATCGGCACCGCGATGCTGGTCATCACCTCCATCCTGGCCGGCGGCGTCTACCCCTGGGTCATCCAGCAGTTCCAGGTCCGCCCCTCCGAGCAGACGCTGGAAAACGAGTTCATCAAGCGCAACATCACCATGACCCGCGCTGCGTACGGCCTGGATAAGATCCAGGAGAAACGCTACGAGGCCACCACGAATGCGACCACCGGCGCGCTCGCCCCGGACGCGCAGACCACCGCCAACATCCGGCTGCTGGATCCGAACCTCATCTCCGACGCGTTCTCCCAGCTCGAGCAGTACCGGCCGTACTACCAGTTCCCGAGCACCCTGAATGTGGACCGCTACGAGGTGAACGGCAAGATCCAGGACACGGTGATTGCGGTGCGTGAACTGAACCCCGCGGGCCTGGCCACCAACCAGCAGTCCTGGCTGAACAAGCACGTGGTCTACACGCACGGCTACGGCGTGGTCGCGGCCAAGGGCAACAAGTTCACCGCGGACGGCAAGCCCGAATTCCTGCAGTCCGGCATCCCGTCCACGGGCGTGCTGGGCACCGACACCAGCTACCAGCCGCGGATCTACTTCGGCGAAAACTCGCCGGACTACTCGATCGTCGGCGCCCCCGAGGGTGCCCCGCACCGCGAGCAGGACCGCCCCGCCGCGAAGGAGGGCGACGCCGGTACGCAGTACACCTTCACCGGCAACGGCGGCCCCAACGTGGGCAGCTTCTTCAACAAGATCCTCTACGCGATCAAGTTCCAGTCCTCGGACCTGCTGCTGTCCGACGGCGTGAACGCCGAGTCGCAGATCCTCTACGACCGCAACCCCAAGGACCGGGTGGAGAAGGTCGCCCCGTACCTGACCGTGGACGGCAACGCCTACCCGGCCGTCGTCGACGGCCGCGTCAAGTGGATCGTGGACGGCTACACCACGAGCCCGTACTTCCCGTACTCGCAGCAGGAGCAGCTCTCGGACGCCACCCGCGATTCGCAGACGTCCGCCGGCCGCACCGCGGCGCTGCCGAGCAACTCGGTGAACTACATCCGCAACTCGGTCAAGGCCACGGTGGACGCGTACGACGGTTCCGTCACGCTCTACGCCTGGGACGACCAGGACCCGGTCCTGAAGTCCTGGCAGAACGTCTTCCCGTCCTCGCTGAAGCCCTATTCGGAGATGTCCGGGGCGCTCATGAGCCACGTGCGGTACCCGGAGGACCTGTTCAAGGTCCAGCGGGAACTTCTGGGCCGCTACCACGTGACGAACCCGGACAGCTTCTTCACCAACAACGACGCCTGGAGCGTGCCGAACGATCCGACCGTCAAGGAGGAGGGCGTCAAGCAGCCGCCGTTCTACATGTCGCTGCAGATGCCCGACCAGGAAAAGCCGGCCTTCCAGCTGACCTCCTCGTTCATCCCGCAGGTGGTCAACGGCAGCGCCCGCAACGTGCTCTACGGCTTCCTGGCCGCTGACTCCGACGCCGGCAACAAGAAGGGCGTCAAGGCCGAGAGCTACGGCCAGTTGCGGCTGCTGCAGATCCCGCCGGAGACCCAGGTCCCCGGCCCCGGACAGGCGCAGAACAAGTTCAACTCCGATCCCACCGTGTCGCAGGCCCTGAACCTGCTGCGGCAGGGTGCCTCGGCGGTGCTCAACGGCAACCTGCTGACCCTTCCTGTGGGTGGCGGCCTGCTCTACGTCCAGCCGGTCTACCTGAAGTCCACCGGCGAAACGTCCTACCCGACGCTGCAGCGCGTGCTCGTGGCCTTCGGCGACAAGATCGGGTTCGCGCCGACCCTGGACGAGGCGCTGAACCAGCTGTTCGGCGGCCGGTCCGGAGCCACGGCCGGCGACGCCCCGAACAACGGCAAGACCCCTGCCAGCCCGGCCCCGGGGGCAACGCCCCCGGCCACCGGAGGCTCGACCGACGCCAAGGCGGCGCTCAAGGCGGCCCTCGATGAGGCGAACGCCGCGATCAAGGCCGGCCAGGAGGCGCTGGCCAAGGGCGACTTCGCGGCCTACGGCGAGCAGCAGAAGAAGCTGTCGGCGGCCCTCCAGCGGGCGATCGATGCGGAGGCCAAGATCGGCGCCGCACCCGCCAGCCCGGCACCGTCCGCCAGCCCGTCGCCGTCGGCCTCGCCGTCGCCGACGCCGAGCGGCTAGGCTGCCGCGGGCAGTCTCCCGCCGAAGGCCGGGTTCCACGCTCTCCGGGGCGCGGGGCCCGGCCTTCGCCGTGCACGGTCCGGGGGACCCTGCGACGCACATCACGCCGTCCCGATTTGGCCCTGCGTTCACCGCCCGGTAAAGTAATTCTTGCGACGCGGGGTGGAGCAGTTCGGTAGCTCGCTGGGCTCATAACCCAGAGGTCACAGGTTCAAATCCTGTCCCCGCAACTGAGAGAAAGTCCGGAACACTGAACGGTGTTCCGGACTTTCTGCTTTCCGCGCTCCCGCGCCGACGGCGCATCCCGCCCCGGCCGTCGACGACTCAGGCCTGCGAGGTGACGCACAGCGCCGGCGCGTCCCCGGCGTCGGGCATCCCGACCCGTTCGCGGGGCTGGCCGGAGAAGATGAGAAACTCCACGGCTTCGGTGCCGGCGCGCCCGAAGGCATGAGGAAGCCGGGGATCGAAGCCCTCGCTCTCGCCGGGGCGCAGGACCAACGTCCTTTCGCCCAGCACCAGGCTGAGGCGGCCGCTCAGGACATAGACCGATTCCTCGCCCGCGTGTGCCAGCGGTTCGGGCCGAAGCCCGCCGGATCCGGCCGGGAGGGAACACTTGAAGGCGCGGACCGGGCCGGTCCGGCCGGTAAGGGGCAGGACAGTCAGTCCCTCCCGTCCGGCGGGTTCCGCCGCGGGTTCAGGCCGGGCCGGTCCAGCCTTCGGTCCGACGGCCTGCGGGGCCGGTCCAGCCTTCGGTCCGGCGGCCGGCCGGGCCGGGCCGGTTGGCCACAGTTGCGGGGGACGCCTCGCTGCGACATCTTCCACCCAGCCGATGGTGACGAACACCAGAGCCAGGAGGAGCCAGACCGCGGCGAACTGGATCCACTCGCTGTCCAGCGCCCATGACGCGGCCGCGGTGAGTGCGTCAATCTCGTCGAGCCTGTCGGTGATCACCACGGTGACCACCAGCAACAGGTTGTGCCAGAGATAGATGGTCATGGCCCGGCTGTTCATCAGCGTGACGGCACCGTCCAGGAAGCGCAGGGGGCGGGGCAGTGCCTGCCACGCCGGTGAGATCCGCAGCAGCATTGCACAGAAGCCCGCTGACCACAGCGCCTGTGCGAGCGGAATGTCGTTAAGGTCCCAGGCCGAGTCTTCCAGGTGGGTCATGGCCCAGAGGAAGCCCAAGGCCATGAGAACCGGCCCCACGGTGTAGACCAGCCGCAGCGGCAGTTCGCGCAGGAGCCCCTGGTAGTGGGCGAATCCAAGGACCCAGCAGAAGCCGTAGGTGGCGAAGTCCGTGATTCCGGTCGATGCCCAGCCCGGCAGTGTGACGGCTGTCGTGCCGAGGACAGCCATGAGAGCCAGCGGGGCCAGCAGGGTGGCCCACGGAAACCGGCGGAAGGATGTGAGCAGCAGCGGCGAGAGCAGCATGAACCAGAAGTACGCCCGGATGTACCACAGGATCTCTTCGGCCTGGGCCGCCCAGGACGCTTCCACGAGGCCTTCATCGGTGCCGATGTCCTGCGGAAAGGGCGGGTCCGCCACGGGGACGAACCAGAAGACCGTTTGAAGCCAGGACCCTCCCGCCTCCTGGTCAGGCGTCCACCCCTCCCACAGGAGGAGGACCAGGACGGTGGCGCTGTACACCGCCAGGGGGATCAGCAGCCGGCGGGTGCGGCTTCTCAGCACGCCGAGGGCGGGGCGTTCAAGGGAGCGGGCCATGAGCGAACCTGCGAGGGCAAACATGACACCCATCGACGGGAAGACCAAGCTCAGCCAGACCGCGCCGGCGAAGGTATGGTAGGCCGCCACCCGGACCAGGGCGATCGCGCGAAGCAGGTCCAGATAGCGGTCCCGGGCCGCGGCGTGAGGCGCGGGCCTGGTCGACATCACTGTGCTCATGCTGGTTCCTCTTAGCGTTCCCGAGGATTGCCGCGGCTGCGGCTGCGCCTGGAATGCCGGCGCCACGGGCGTAGGACACGGCCCGCCGGCCGTTGGCCGTCGAACTGACGCAGACCAGCTGTCGGGCCGGTTCTTCGGAGCTTACCGGTCCCGTCCGGCGCGGTCCACGCCTCACCGGTCCCGCTGCCGCCGGAGCGGGCACCCTTGGGGAGGAGGCGGGGCGTTCCAGGGGGCATGCGACGGCCCTGGTCGTGGGGCCGCCGAAAGTAGGGTAGTGTTGAACAAGCGACGCGGGGTGGAGCAGTTCGGTAGCTCGCTGGGCTCATAACCCAGAGGTCACAGGTTCAAATCCTGTCCCCGCAACCAATGCAGTACACGGCAAAGGCCCGGATCTACGGATCCGGGCCTTTGTTGGTTCCTACCCGTCCTTGAGCCGCTGGTAGGTCTCCAGCGCCCGCGCCCTGGACTCCGGCAGCCCCACCAGCGGCTCCGGGTAGCCTTCCGGGGCGGCCTTCCAGGGTTCGTGCACTGCCTTGTCCTCCAGCCCGGCAAGCTCGGGAATGAAGCGGCGCAGGTACCGGCCGGCCGGATCGAACTTCTTGCTTTGGGTGACGGGGTTGAAGATCCGGAAGTAGGGGGAGGCATCCGCCCCGGACCCGGCGACCCACTGCCAATTCGCCGGGTTGCTGGCGGCATCCGCATCCACCAGCGTGTCCCAGAACCACGCCTCACCGCTGCGCCAGTCCGCCAGCAGGTTCTTGACCAGGAACGACGCCGCCGCCATCCGCACCCGGTTGTGCATCCACCCGGTCTGCCAGAGCTGGCGCATGCCGGCGTCCACGAGAGGATACCCGGTGCGGCCCTGGTGCCAGGCCTGCAATTCGTCGTCCGACGGCGTCCGCCAGCCGAAGCGGTCAAACTCGGGCCGATAGTTGCGGGTCGCCAGCTCCGGATTTTCGTAGAGCAGTTGCCAGCAGAATTCCCGCCAGCCGAGCTCGGAACGGAAGATCCCGACGTCGGCCGGCGCACGGTGCGGGAACCGCTCCCGGAGCGCCTGCCAGACCCGGAACGGGCTGATCTCGCCGAACCGCAGGTGCGGGGAAAGCCTGCTGGTGCCCTCCTCGCCGGGGATGTTCCTGCCGGTGCCGTAGTCGGACACCGGCCCGTCCAGGAAGTCCTCCAGCCGGGCGTGTGCGCCCGCTTCGCCCGGGGTCCACTCTTCGGCGAGCCCGGCGCTCCAGTCCGGGCGCCGGGGGAGCAGGCCCCAGCCGGCCAGCACCTCGCTTGCCGGCAGTTTCCCGCCGCCGGCTTTCGCCGGGCCCGGGAGCCGGTCCGGGGCCTCAAGGGGCTGCCGGGGCTCGGCCGCGTCGAGGCAGGCGCGCCAGAACGGGGTGAAGACCTTATAGGGTCCGCCGGAGCCGGTGCGGACCGTCCACGGCTCGAACATGAGGCTGGCCTGGAAACTTTCGGCGCTGATCCCGTGGCCGCCGGCCCATTCCTTGAGGCCGGCGTCTATGGTCCGCTCCGGGCCGCCGTAGCGGCGGTTCCAGAGCAAACGGTCGGCGCCGGTCTCCTCGGCGAGCTCCCGGATCACCTGTCCCGCCGGCCCGCGACGCAGGAGCAGCCGCGACCCTGCCGCCGTGAGGTCTGCCGCCAGCGCCTCGAGCGAGTGGTGCAGCCACCACCGGGCCGCGCCGCCCAGAGGCCGGACGCCGGGGGATTCCTCGTCCAGGACGTACACGACGGTCAGCGGACTGCCGGCAGCCGCTGCCTCCGCCAGGGCAGGGTTGTCGTCCAGGCGGAGATCGTCGCGGAGCCAGACAAGGGTCGAAGACATGGCTCCACGCTACTGGATCGCCGCGGTCCCGGCGCCGCGGGCGGCGGACACAGCAGGGGCCGGGCCTGCGGAAAAGTCCGCGGGGCCCGGCCCCTGCCCGCCGGGTGCCGGCTGTGCCGGCAACGTCCGGCCTAGAGCTTGTCGAAGTCCGCCTCATCAACGGTGCTGCGGGCGGCCGAGCCGTTGCCGGCGCCGAGGGCCTGGGTCGTGCCGCCGGACTTCAGGGCCGCCAGCCGGGCCTCAATCTCGGTCTGCTCGCCCAGGTCCTCCAGGGAATTGAACTGCGCATCGAGGCTGGACGCGGCCAGCTCCTGCTGGCCCCGGACCTTGGCCTCTTCGCGGCGGATCTTCTCTTCGAAACGGCCCACCTCGGAGGTCGGGTCCATGATGTCGATGCTCTTGAGCGCATCGTGGACCTGCGACTGCGCCGCGGCCGTCTTGGAGCGCGCAACCAGCTCGTTGCGCTTGCTGGTGAGCTCGTTGAGCTTGCCCTTCATCTGGTCCAGGCCGTGCTTGAGTTTGTCCACGACCTCGGTCTGGGAAGCGATGCTCGGCTCGGCGGACTTCGCCTCGTTCTCCGAGGTGATCTGCCGCTGCAGGGCCACCTTGGCGAGGTTGTCGAACTTCTCGGCATCCACGATGTCGCCCTTGGCGCGGTACTCATCGGCCTTGCGCGAGGCGGCGAGGGCCTTGTTGCCCCAGTCCTGGGCGTTCTTGACATCCTCGTTGTAGTCGTCCTGGAGCATCCGCAGATTGCCGATGGTCTGGGCAACCGCCGACTCGGCTTCGGCAATGTTGTTCGTGTAGTCGCGGACCATCTGGTCCAGCATCTTCTGCGGGTCCTCCGCCTGGTCCAGGAGGGAGTTGATGTTCGCCTTCGCCAGCTGCGCCATGCGGCCGAAAATGGACTGCTTAACCATGGTGTTACCTTTCGTCCTATCCAGTGGAGCCCACTGGATCCGGTGAACAGTGAAATGTACCGCTTCTACCCGCCGGGCGGAACGCTTCCGCCGGCGCCTAGCCTCTGGCCGGCCGGCTAAAAGTCGCCGCCGCCGCCAAAATCTCCGCCCCAGCCGCCGCCGGAGTCCCCGCCGCCCCAGCCTCCGCCGCCGCCCCAGCCGCCTCCGCCGCCCCAGCCGCCTCCGCCGTTGCCGCCGCCGTGCAGGATCGAGTTAATCAGGATGCCGCCGAGGATGGCGCCGCCGAGGCCGCCTCCGCCCCCGCCGCCGAACATGCCGCCGCGGCCGTAGCCCTGGTTGGCGTAACCGCCGAAGTGGTCCACGTCCGCCTGCGCCTGCTGCGCGGCCTGCGCGGCGAGGGCATGGGCCTGCTGCGCGTACTGCAGGGCCGTGACCGGGTCGGTGCGGGAGATGGACAGGGCGTAGTCCAGGTTGCGCTGGGCCTCGGCGAGCCGGGTCCGGGCCTCCGTGCCGACGCCGCCCCGGCGGGCCGTGATGTAGTCGGACGTGGCACTGATCTGCGCCTGCGCCGACATGATGCTTTGCTGCAGCGAGGCCTGCGCGCGGCGGGCCTGTTCCTGCTGGTCGCGGATGCCGGTGAGGGCCTGGTCCAGGGACTGGTGGGCGTTCTCCACCCGTTCCAGGGTGGCGACCGGGTCGATCTTGCCGCCCTGGATCTCGGCCTTGACCTGGGCCAGGGCCGCCTCGACGCCGGCTACCGGGCCGGCCAGCTCCGGGTGTGCCCCGGACTGGATCATGGCCCGGGCCTGGGCGAGGTCCTGGGCGGTGTCGACGACGGCGGACTCGAGCCCGTTGCGGGCCTCGTCCAGGTTGCCGGCAACCTTGGTGATGGCCCCGAGCAGCACGTTCGTCTGGTGCAGGCTTTCCTCGGCGGCCCGGACGGCGACGGCGGCGAGGCTGCCCTCGCCGGCGTCGAGCTTCTCCCGCGCCGTGGCGGAGGCGTTCTGGACGAAGGCCAGCCGCTCCTTGGCCTGGGTGATGTTGTCCGCCACCTGGACCAGGGCACTCTCCGCGTACCGGGCGCGGAGGTCCGTCAGGGACACCTCCGCGGCGGCGATCTTCGCCTCCGCCTCGGCGGCGCCGGTGCCGACGGCAGCCAGCGCCTGCGGGGCGTTCTTCTCAAGTTCCCGCAGCGAATCGAAGTCCGCCTTCTGCTCCTGCAGGGAGGACAGCGCGGCCTCGGAACGGCGGATGATTTCGCCAAGCCACGAGCGCTGCTGCTCCTCGGTGTCCGGGATGTGGTCGTCGAGCTGCTGCTGCAGTTTGAAGGACTCGGACATGTGCGCCTTGGCATCCTGGAGTGCCTTGGTGAAGTTCCCGACGGCGGCGTCGCCGTACTGCGCCTGCGCGAAGCCAAGCTCCTGCTCGCTGGACTTAATCGCGTCATCCGCTTCGATCAGCAGCGAACCGCTCCGGCGGCGGAGCTCCTCGATGCTGAGGCCGGCCAGCGGGTCCAGGGCGGCTTCCGTACCCTGTCCGGCGCCGCCTGCCGCGGCCGCCTTCCTGCGCCGGTTGCGCAGGTACAGGTAGGTGCCGACGCCGCCGGCTGCCACCACACCGACCCCGACTAGGACGCCGTTCCCGGCTCCGGAGGGCACCGAACCGCTGCCGCCGCCGGCCGCGTCACCGATGGCCGCGGCCGTGTCGATCGCGGCCTGGGCGTAGTCGCCGTTACGCAGCTGGGGGTCGACAGCGTTCTTGATGATGTTCTCGCGCTGGGCGTTGGTGATCTTGCTGTTGACCGGCTTGCTCAGCTGGTACTTGCGGGCCTCGGTGGCCACGGCGAGCAGCAGCGAATTGGGGCCGAGGTTGGCTTTCTCCGCCACGGTCTCTGCCCACTGGCCGCTGTCGGTGGGATTCTGGAACGTCTTGACGTAGACCACGTAGAGATTCATCTGGTGGTCGGTTCCGAGCTTTTTGATGGCGGCTTCGACGTCCGGCTTCTTGCCGCCCAGCACTCCGGCCGAGTCGACAACCTTGCTCGCAGGGTCCAGCGTCACAGGGTCCTCGGCCAGCGCGGGGGCCGCGGGAAGCACCAGCAGCCCGGCGACGCCCAGGACGGCGAGGATTCGTTTCATCATTGACCGCATGTGCAACCCTTCAGCACGTCTGTGACCGGATCGGGCCGAGCCGGTCGTCACAGAACGCAACAGCGCCCCCACGCAGGTGTAAAGCCGCAGGTCGCTGTGGCAATTCCATTTGATTCTATGGTGCACCCCGGAGGCCGTCCACCGGCGGGAATATGCCACCAGCGAAACGCGCTGAAGCCTGCGCGGGAGCGGCTCCGGAAGCCGCCGGGGGAGGGCCCGCCGTTCAGGAACCTCCCAGCGAACGTCCGCTCTTGTTCCAGCCGGGACGACCATAATTGTCTGCAGACAAGGATGAAAGGAAGTCCCATGACTGAGAACCCAACGCAGGGCCCGTCGCCGGATCCCGCTGCGAAGAACCGGGAACCGGCCGACGCGGCCGGGGCCCCGCACGCCGCTGCGGCTGAGGGCTCAGCTCCGGAAAATCCCACGATGCGGCTGGACCGGCCGGCCGGCGACGCGCCGCGGCCCGTCTACCCGCAGCACCAGCCCGGCTACGGCCAGCACTCCGCACCCGCCACCGAGCAGTTCGGTGCCCCGGCCCAGCAGCCCGGCGCCGCTTACGCGCAGAACCAGAGCCCGTACGGAAGCTACGCGGGCCAGCACCAGCCCCCGCACCAGCCCCCGGCGGGCGGGTACGGCCAGGGCAGCGCGTTCAACCACCCCAGCAACGCCCCCAAGCGCAAGGCGGCGTTCGGGGTCCCGACGCTCGTCGCCAGCATCCTGGCCGCCGGCCTGGTGGGCGGCGGCGTCGTCGCCGGCAGCAATGCGCTGCTGGGCACCCGTCCCGTGGCGTCGGCCGGCGGCAGCAGCCAGGCCGGCACGGTGATCGTCAACAACAAGGACGATGTCAACGCCATTACGGCGGCGGCCCTGAAAGCCTCTCCGAGCGTCGTCACCATCAAGGCCACCAGCGGCAGCGACGGCGGCACCGGCTCGGGCATCATCCTCGATGGGGACGGCCACATTCTGACCAACACGCACGTGGTCACCCTGGACGGCAAGACGGCCAACGCCGCCGTCGAGGTCCGCACCAGCGAGGGCAAGGTGCTGACCGCGAAAATCGTCGGCACGGACCCCCTCTCGGACCTGGCCGTGATCAAGGTGGACAACCCCGAGGGCCTGGTCCCGGCCACGCTGGGCGATTCGAGCAAACTCAACGTCGGTGACACGGCGGTGGCCATCGGCTCCCCGCTGGGCCTGACCGGAACCGTAACCGACGGCATCGTCTCCACCCTGAACCGCACGATCAGCGTGGCCTCCTCCGCGGCGCCCAAGGACGGCGCCGACAACTCCCAGGGCGGTGACCAGGGCTTCCAGTTCGCCCCTCCGGGCGGCGGGCAGGCCCCGAACGCGGCGGACCAGGGCAGCATCTCGATCAACGTCATCCAGACCGACGCGGCGATCAACCCCGGCAACTCCGGCGGCGCGCTGGTGAACAGCAAGGGCGAAATCATCGGCGTCAACGTCGCGATCGCCTCGGCGGGCGGCAGCGGGGCCGGCGGCAGCAACGGCAACATTGGTGTCGGGTTCAGCATCCCGATCAACCACGCCAAGCGCGTCGCGCAGGAGATCATCAGCAACGGGAAGGCCACCCACGGCCAGCTCGGCGTGAGCGTGAAGTCCAAGGCGGCAGGTTCGGCGTCCTCCGGCTTCTCGGTCGGCGCCGACGTCGCCACGGTCGAATCCGGCTCCGCCGCCGACAAGGCCGGGATCAAGGTCGGGGACGTGATCACCAAGTTCCAGGACCGGACCATCAGCGACCCGAACCAGCTGACGGCTGCGGTCCGCGAACAGGCCGCCGGGGCCACCGTGAAGGTCACGGTCCTGCGGGGCGGCCAGGAGAAGGAACTCGAGGTCACCCTCGGCGCCGCCGCCGAGCAGTAACCACCCATCCCGGCCCCCGGGCCGCCAACGCCGGCCGGTGCCCCACGGGGCGCCGGCCGGCGTTGCGCCCGGTGCGCTCCACGCCCCGCCCGGCCGCCCGCCGCCACAGGGGTTAACCGGGGCGGCCCCGGCCCCGCGCTATATGGTTAGCTAGGAGCATCCCGGCACTCCCGGGGCGATCCCAGGCCACGGCCCCGCCCGGCCGGCTGCCCACCGCACGGAAGGCTGCTGTAGACACAGTGGAAGAGACTTTGAAGATCATTGTGCTGGTCAAGCACGTACCGGACGCACAGTTCGACCGGCACCTCGGCGGCGCCGCCAACACCACCGACCGGTCCGAAAGCATCCTGTCCGAACTGGACGAATACGCCCTGGAAGCGGCCCTCCAACTGATCGAGACCCGCGGCGGGGAAGCCGCCGGAAACAAGGTCATCGCCCTGAGCATGGGCCCGGCCGGAGCCGTCAACGCGGTGAAGAAGTCCCTGCAGATCGGCGCCACCGAGGGCGTGCACCTGAGCGACGACGCGCTCGCGGGCTCCGACGCCGCAGCCACCTCCCTCGCGCTGGCCGCGGCGATCCGCCACCTCGGCGCCGACACCCCGGCGGACCTGGTCCTGACCGGCATGGCGTCCACCGACGGGGAGACCTCGCTGGTCCCGGCCCAGCTCGCGGAACGCCTGGGCCTGCCCCAGGTGACGTTCGCCTCCTCCCTCACCCTCGACGGCGGCAAGCTCACCGCCCGCCGCGACGGCGGCACGCATGCCGACACCGTCGAGGCGGACCTGCCGGCCGTTGTCTCGGTCACGGACCAGATCAATGAGCCGCGCTACCCGAACTTCAAGGGGATCATGGCGGCAAAGAAGAAGACCATCACCACTCTCACGCTGGCCGACATCGGCGTCGATCCGGCCCACGTGGGACTGGCCGGGTCCTGGACCGCCGTCGACGCCGCCGAGCCCCGGCCGCCGCGGACCGCAGGGACCATCATCACCGATGAGGGCGACGCCGGCATCAGGCTGGTCGAGTTCCTGGCCGCGCAGAAGCTGCTCTAAGGGGAGACCGAGACATGGCAAAAGTACTGGTATTCATCGATACCCCGGGCGAGGCCCTGAAAAAGTCCAGCCTCGAGCTGCTCACCATCGCCCGGTCGCTGGGCGAGCCGGCGGTGGCGTTCAACGGCGAACTGCAGGACGGCGTCGTCGCTGCCCTGGGCGAATACGGCGCGCAGGCCCTGTACCGGCCGTCCGCCGCGGACCTGGACGACTACCTCGTCGGACCGAAGGCTTCCTACCTGGCGGCCGCCGTGCAGGACTCCGGAGCGTCCATCGTGCTGGTCGAGAACTCCGCCGAGGGCAAGGAAGTCGCGGCCCGGATGGGCATCAAGCTCGGCGCCGGAGTCATCACGGACGTCGTCGCCGTCGACCCGGACGGCACCGCCCACAAGTCCGTACTTGCCGGCGCTTACATGACCACGGCCCGGGCCACCACCCCGGTGGCCGTCCTGACCGTCAAACCCAACAGCGTCACCCCCGAGCCTGCGGTGACCGGCACGGCCCCGCAGCCGGCCACCGTCAAGGTCCCCGAGACGGCCACGGCCGCGTCGGCGCGGGTCACGGCGCGCAGTGAAAAGCCCGCCAGCGGCCGCCCCGAGCTGTCCGAAGCGCGGATCGTGGTCGCCGGCGGCCGCGGCGTGGACGGCAACTTCGGCCCGCTCGAGGACCTCGCGGATGCCCTGGGTGCCGCCATCGGCGCGTCCCGGGCAGCCACGGACGCAGGCTGGATCGGCCACGACGCGCAGATCGGCCAGACCGGCAAGACCGTCTCCCCGCAGCTCTACATCTCCGCCGGCATCTCCGGGGCGATCCAGCAGAAGGCCGGCATGCAGACCGCCCAGGTGATTGTGGCGGTCAACAAGGACGCCGAATCGCCGGTGTTCGAGATCGCGGACTTCGGCATCGTCGGCGACCTGTTCGAGGTGCTGCCGCAGGCCACCGAAGAAATCCTCAAGCGCAAAGGCTGACTATTGAGCACGATCGCCCCCGCGGCACAAAGCCCGTTCGATCCGGACCGCAACCGGGTCGGGCGGGTGCTTTGTTTCGCCGCCCACCCCGACGACATCGACTTCGGGGCAGCCGGAACCATCGCGGCCTGGACCGCCGCCGGCGTAGAGGTCAGCTACTGCATCATGACCGACGGCGATGCCGGCGGCTTCGACCCGGAGCAGCGGGAGGAGATCGTCCGGCTGCGCACCGAGGAACAGGAGCGCGCCGCGGCACTCGTCGGCGTCACCGATATCCACTACCTCCACCAGCGCGACGGCTACCTCGAACCGTCCCACGAGGTCATCCGCGAGGTCGTCCGCCTGATCCGCCGGCTCCGCCCCGACGTCGTGCTCGCCATGCACCCGGAGCGGAACTGGACCCGGATCCAGAAGAGCCACCCGGACCACCTGGCCGTGGGGGAGGCCGTCACCCGGGCGGTCTACCCGGCGCTGGAAAACCCCTTCGCCTATCCCGAACTCGCCGCCGCCGGACTCGAGGCCTACAAGCTGCCCTGGCTGTGGCTGTACGCCGGACCCGCGGAACGGGAAAACCACTTCGCGGACGTCACCGCCCACGTGGAGCAGAAGCTGGCCGCCATCCACATCCATGTCAGCCAGCATCCCGACGCCGGGGCGATGGAACGCACCGTCCGTGGACAGCTCGCCGCGAACGGGGAGCGGGCCGGATTGCCCGACGGGAGCAGCGCCGAGGCCTTCCACGTCGTCGCCGTCAACGGCCCGGGAACCATCGCCGGCTTCTAGTGTTGCCCGAGCGTGACCGCTGCCATATGCTTGCCATTGTTTAAATCATATTTATTGATGGAAGGCAGACTTTAATGGCGAAGACTGCGCAGCGCCCCGTGCTCGTGATCATGGGTGTCTCGGGATCGGGCAAGTCCACGGTGGCCGGCCTGCTGGCCGGCCGGCTCGGCTGGGACCTCGCCGAAGGCGACGACCTGCACCCGGCCTCCAACGTGGCCAAAATGCATGCCGGGCAGCCCCTGACGGACGAAGACCGCTGGCCCTGGCTGGAGCGCATCGCCGCCTGGATCCAGGCGCACACCGACGCCGGCACCCCCGGCGTCGTAACCTGCTCCGCGCTGAAGAAACGCTACCGGGACATCCTGCGGGGCGAGGGCGTGGTGTTTGTCTTCCTTGAGGGCAGCAAGGACCGGATCTCGGACCGGCTCGCCTCCCGGCACGGCCACTTCATGCCCCCGGCCCTGCTCGAGTCGCAGTTCGAAGCGCTGGAGGCCCCCGGGGCGGACGAAAACGCCATCACCCTCTCGGTCGGGGCAACCCCGGCCGACGAGGCCCAGGAAATCATCGACCGGCTCAACCTCGACGGTGCCGGCGCGGCAGCGCGCTGAGCGTACCGTCCGCCTTCCCCCTTTCTTAGCTAGGAACCCTTGTGAAATCTCTTGCAGCACTGCAGCTTCCGGCTGCTGTCGAGGCCTGGACCGGCCACGACACCCAGCTCCTGGTGGTCGCCGCCCTCGGCATCGCCCTGATTGTCGTTTTGATCGCCAAGTTCAAGCTCCACCCCTTCCTCGCCCTCGTGCTCGGTTCGGCCTTCGTCGGCCTGGCCTCCGGCGTCGAACTGGCCAAGGTCGTCAGCAACTTCGAAGACGGCGTCGGCGGCGTCCTGAAGGAGGTCGGCCTGCTGATCGCGCTTGGCGCCATGCTCGGCAAGCTCCTGGCGGACTCCGGCGGAGCCAACCGGGTGGTTGACACCCTGCTCGCCAAGGCGACTGGCAACAAGGTGGTCTGGTCCATCACGCTGGTCGCGGTCATCATCGGCCTGCCCATGTTCTTCGAGATCGGCCTCGTGCTGCTGCTCCCGGTCATCGTCCTGGTCACCCAGCGGTCCCGGATGCCGCTGATGCGCGTCGCCATCCCCGCCCTGGCCGGGCTCTCCGTGCTGCACGGCCTCGTGCCCCCGCACCCGGGCCCGCTGATCGCGATCAGTGCGGTCAAGGCCGAACTCGGGACCACGCTGGCGCTCGGGCTGCTGGTCGCCGTCCCGACCGTCATCATCTGCGGCCCGCTGTTCTCCCGGCTCGCCGCCCGGTGGGTCCCCGTGGGTGCTCCCGCCGTCGCCGGCGGCATCGACACCCGGCAGGCCGACGCCGGTGCCACCGCCGACGGCTCCGGCAGCGGGCCGGACAGCGTCAAGCGCCAGCCGAGCTTCCTCGTGACGCTGCTGACGATCATCTTCCCGGTCGTGCTGATGCTGCTCAAAGCCGTGGTCGACATCATGTGGCCCGACGCCGCCACGGCACCCTGGATCAGGGTCTTCTTCGACTTCGTCGGCCAGCCGCTGGTGGCCATGACCCTCGCCGTCCTGCTCGCCATCGTCACCTTCGGCTACGCGGTCGGGTTCACCGGCAACGGGATCACCACCCGGATCGGCGCCAGCCTCGGACCGATCGCGGCGATCCTGCTGATCGTCGGTGCCGGCGGCGGCTTCAAGCAAACCCTGATCGGCGCCGGAGTGGGGGACGCCGTCAAGAAGTGGGCCGAGGGCGCGAACATGTCGGTGCTGGTCCTGGGCTTCATCGTGGCCGTCGCGCTGCGCCTGGCCACCGGTTCCGCCACCGTGGCCACGGTGACCGCTGCCGGCATCGTGGCGCCGCTGGCCGGCTCGCTGTCCCCGACCCACGCGGCGCTGCTGGCCCTGGCGATCGGCGCCGGCTCGCTCTTCCTCTCGCACGTCAACGATGCGGGCTTCTGGCTGGTGAAGGAGCTCTTCGGCCTCAGCGTCGGCCAGACGTTCAAGACCTGGTCCGTCATGGAAACCCTGATCTCCGTGGTGGGCTTCGGGTTCGTGATGCTGCTGTCCCTGGTCATCTGAGCGGCGGGCAGGCCGCCCACGAAAAAGCCGCGCCGGCCCCGGATCTCCGGGGCCGGCGCGGCTTTTTCGTGCGGGTGGCCTACGTGCGGCTACGCGCGTACGGCGGCTAGGCGCCCAGCGGGGCGGCCGCCACCGTCGGCATGGTGGGGGTCGTCGACCCGCCGGCGGGTTCGACCGTAATGCCCAGCGCCGCCGCGGAGCCGATGCCGGTGACCATCGCGGGTTTGGACAGTGCGGCGGCATCCATCAGCCCCTTGGACACCGGGGCGGACCCGTCCTTGGGGATCAGCCACATCTGGTAGACCTTGCCGGCCGGCGGGGCGGGTACCCCATTCATTTCCACAACCGCGGCGTCCTTGGAAGACGACAGGGTCAGCGACGCCGTACCGCCGCCGACGACCTCGACGGTCGCCTTGCGCACGTCGGACGCCTGCCGGACCTGGGCGAGCGGGTCGTTCTGGTTGGCCACGTAGGCGCCCACCCCGACGCCGCCGAGCGCGATGGCGGCCGCCGCGGCGACTCCCACCAGCCAGTTGCGCATGCCCTGGGGGCGGCGGCGTTCCTCACGGCGCTGCCGGGCGGCGCCGAGCTCATCGGTGACCGGGGCGGCGGAGCCCTCCCGGACCGGGCGTGCCACCACGGGGACTGCCCCGGGGGAGGCGGCTTCCGGGCCGGCGGCCGTCCCGGCCTGGGCCGGCAGTGCGGCGACGATACGGTCGAAGAGCCCGGCCGGGGGTTCCTCCTCCGCGCTGAAACTCACGGCCAGGGTTTCCCTGGCCTGCCGGACGCGCTCGTCGAATGCGGCGCGCTCGGCCGGGGCGGCGTCCGCCAGATGGCGTTCGACGGCGGTGCGTTCGGCGTCGTCGAGTGCGTTCAGGGCGTAGATTTCGGCGAGGTCCGCGGCCCGCCCGGCGCTGAGGTCACCGGCGATGTCGGCGGTGAAGCCTGCGGGCGTCGGGCCGGGCTGTGCGTTCTGCTCGTTCATCTCAACTCACCCCCAGGCAGGTCTTCAGGCGGATCAGTCCGTCGCGGATGCGGGACTTGATGGTGGGCACGGCCGCGTTGAGTTTCTCGGCGACCTCCCGGTAGGTCAGGCCGCCGTAGTAGGCGAGCCGGACCGATTCCTGCTGCGTGTCCGTGAGCGTGTCCAGGCAACGGACCACCGCCTCGGCTTCGAGCCGGCTGCCGACCTCGTCGGAGACCGAATCGTGGTCGATCTCCTGGCTGGTCGCGCCGTACCTGGCTTCGCGGTCGGAGGCGGACTGCGAGGACCGGACCTTGTCCACCGCCCGGCGGTGAGAGATGGTCATCAGCCACGCGAGCGGGCTGCCGGCGTCGGCGTTGAACTTTGACGCGTTCTGCCAGACCTGGAGGAAGACTTCCTGGGTGGTGTCCTCGCTGAGCTCGGCGTCGATCAGCACGCGGCGGGCCATGCCATAAACACGGCGCGAGGTGAGCTGGTAGAACTCGGCGAAGGCGGCCTGGTCCCCGGCGGCAACCCGGCCCAGGAGCGCTCCGAGCCGGCGGTTTAGCTCGGCTGCGGCGTTGGGGGGAGCTGCGGCCTCGGGATTCGGGGCGTTCGGAGTTTCCATCACCTTCAAGCATAAGGTGCCGTCCGCGGCCCGGGGGCCAAGGCGGGCTTCGGCCGCGTGGTGTCCGGCCGCGGCCGCCGGCCGGCGGTCCGCCTGCAAAGTACTCACCTGCTGTTCCTCGCTCCTCGCTCCGCATCGATGATTTCTCACCGGTAATTCGGCGCGGAGCGTCCGGCGGATGGGCCGGACTTCGGAACCGGAGTTACAGCTTGGCGCCGGCGAAACCCTGTTGGCGCCAGGCCTCGTAGACGGCGATGGAGGCGGCATTGGCCAGGTTCAGCGAGCGCAGCGCCGGCAGCATCGGCAGCCGGACCCGGGCGGTGACATGCGGGTCGTGCTTGGTTTCCTCCGACAGCCCCACCGATTCGCGGCCGAACATCAGCACGTCGCCGGGCCGGTAGTCGATCTCGGTGTAGGACCGTTCGCCGTCGGAGGTGAAAGCGAAGACCCGCTCCGGGCGCAGCGCTTCCCACGCGGCGTCGAGGTCCGGGTGCACGGTCACGACGGCGAGGTCGTGGTAGTCCAGCCCGGCGCGGCGCAGCTTCGCATCGGAGAAATCGAAACCCAGCGGTTCCACCAGGTGCAGCTCCGCCCCGGTGATTGCGGCCAGGCGGATGGCGTTGCCGGTATTGCCGGGAATTTCAGGGCTGTGGAAGAGGATGCGGAACACCCTTCCATCCTAGCCAGCGGTGCCGGGGGCTAGTGCATTCCGCGCAGCAGCCGGGCGAGCACCGGGACGTTCACCGTGTTCGGGGCCGGCCCGGAGCTGAGGAATTCCTTGAGCCCGCGGACCAGCCCGGCGGCGTTGACTACCTGCACGGTCTCGTGCCCGGCGGCGCGGTCCCGGGAGCGGGGGTGCCGGTCAATCACGGGTTCGTGCAGGTTGCCGTCGGTGCTGTGGACGACCGTCCAGCCCGTGACGTTCAGTTCCGGGAAGATGTCCTGCATCCGCCGGACCACATGGGCCAGCTGGGGCGGGGCGATGGACCGGCCGCCATGGTTCAGCGTGCTGCCGTTCCAGGCATAGGCTCCCGGGGGCAGCAGCATGGACCCGATGACTGCCAGCCGGTAGCCGGACAGCAGCACGTGGTCGATGTGGCTGTTATCGGCGGGGGACTGCAGCCCGTTGACCAGCCGGGCGGCCGGGATGGCCGGGAGCACCTGGCGGGTGATTAGCTGCACCGTCCGCAGTTCGCGCTGGATGCGCGCCTCGGCACCGAAAATCCCGCGCCGCCGCGGCATGCCGTGGACCTGCTGCGCCGCCACCGGCGCCGGGATCAACGGAACCCCGCCGGCTGCCGCCAGTTCCTCGAAGGACGGCACGTAGACCGGGGCGTCGGCGGCGGTGTTGCGCGGCGTATTCGGCCGGCGGATGTGGGCGGACGACCGGCTGCCCGCGGCGGGTGCATCAAAGTGGGCAGTCTCCTCGGCCGGGGCGGTGCGGCTGGAGAAAGCGGTGCCGCTGCCGTAGGAACGGTCGTACGCGGCGCGGCGCCTGGCATCGATGAGGGTCTCATAGGCGAGCGTGACGCGGCGGAAGGTGGCGGCGTCGCCCCCGTGGTCCGGGTGGGCGCGGCGGGCAGCCTTGCGGTAGGCCACCTTGATGTCCCTATCCGTCGCCGTGACGGGGATCCTCAGGACCTGGTAGTGCGAGCTGTTGCCCTGCGTCAAGGACGATTCCTTTGCCTCGGTGGAGCCGGTCCGGCCTGAACCTCCGGCCTGGACAGTTTAACCGGCTGGCTGGACAACGAGCGTGTGGCCGCCGATGGTTCCCGCCGGCTGGCATAATTCAGCCCATGAAGATCGCCCTGGCCGTCAACCCGCGCGCCTCCTTCGGCCGCGGCCCGCAGGCCGGCCGGGACGCCGCGGACTGCTTCCGTGCCGCCGGGGCTGAGGTCGTGCTGCTGTGCGAGGACAGCTACGAGGCCCTGGCCCGGGCCGTGGACAAGTCACTCGCCGACGGGGTTGACGCGCTCGTGGTGGCCGGCGGCGACGGCATGGTCCACCTGGGCGTGAACGCGCTCGCCGGCTCGGGCGCGCCGTACGGCGCCACGCCCCTGGGCATCATCCCGAGCGGAACCGGCAATGACGTGGCCCGCACGCTCGGCCTGCCGCGGCACGACACCGACGCCGCCGCGGCACGCGTCCTGGCCGGCCTGGGATCGGGCGGGCGGCTGATCGACGCCGGCCGGATCAGTTCCGGCGGCCGCACCCACTGGTTTGCCGGGGTCGTGTCCGCGGGCTTTGACGCCGCGGTCAACGAGCGCGCCAATGCCTGGCGCAGGCCGCGGGGACAGGCCCGGTACAACCTGGCCATGCTGCGGGAACTGGCCACCTTCCGCGCCATCGAGTACACCGTCACGGCCGACGGCGAGCGCTGGGAGCAGGGAGCGATGCTGATCTCGGTGGCCAACGGCCAGTCGATCGGCGGCGGCATGAAGGTGGCCCCGGACGCCGCGCTCGACGACGGCTTCCTCGACCTGTTCATCGTCACGCCGCTCTCGCGCGCCCGTTTCCTCGCCGTGTTCCCCAAGGTGTTTTCCGGACGGCACGTGGACCATCCGGCCGTGCAGCTCCGCCGCGTCCGGCGGGTTGAGCTGGAGGCGCGCGGCGTGGTCGCGTACGCGGACGGGGAGCGGATCGGACCGCTGCCCCTGGTGATCGACGTCGTCCCGGCCGCGGTCCGGGTCCTGGCGTAGGAAAGGCGGAACATGATGGGGAGGGACCGGAAAGCTGCAGGCACGGGACCCCGGGGTACCGGCGGGCCGGCCGGGGCGTGGGTGCTGGCGGCGCTCCTTCCGGTGCTGGCGGGGTGCAGCATCGGAGTCCCCGACCCCGGGGCAGCCATGCCGGCCAGCAGCCCGGCCGGCATCGCCACCCCCAGCATCACGCCGGGCCACGACGCCGAGGCGGTCGCGGCGCGGGACCTGCCGTTCAGCGCAGGCGGGTCCCTCGCGGCCGGCGTGCCGGTGCGGCTCTCCGACGGGCTGGGCGACGCGCCGGGCTGGAAGCGGGGCAAGCAGGACGTGGCCGGGGCGAGCGAGTACCGCAACGGCGCCGGCTGCCTGGTCGCCGCCAAGGTCCGCGAAAACCAGTGGCCGCTCGCCGTGGCCGGGGACGACAAGGCCTCCACCGAAGCGCTGTTCCATTACCTGGACGCCAGCATCCTGCCGTCCTACCTCAAACCCGCCAAGCTGCGCTGGGGCGGAGAACCGGGCAAACCCGGCCCGCGGGTCCAGGTCCTGGTGCTCGACGGCGGCAAGAGGGCCGGCGCCCGGGCCACGGCCAGCTACGCGAGGGTCTTTGCGAAGGCGGGCTCATCGGTCTACATCTCGGTCTCGTGCCCCAACGCCGCGGCGCTCGCCGCCGCCCGGGCCGATGTCGCGGACCGGCTGGCGGTCCTGCCGCCGTCGGCCTGATCCGCCGACCGTGCGACGGCGGCGCGGCCAGCCTGCTTCGCCGGGCGCCACCGGCGGCGCGGGCCGGCCGCGACGGCCGGCTACGGACGGTGCCGCGGGGAGAGCCTGTTGAGGGCCAGTGCACCGACCATCAGGCCGAAGTCCCGCAGGGCCACGTCGTAGAAGCTGCCCAGAACCAGCAGGTTGACGATGATGCCGAGCAGCCACGCGGCAACCAGCAGCGACCCGAAGCGCGGCCGCACCGCCACCGCGATGCCCGCAACAATCTCAACGACGCCCACGATGTACATGAAGTTCTGCGCCGGCAGCGGAACGACGGCAGTGGCCGCCGGCGCCAGGTACATCGTCCAGTCGGTGAGCAGATTGGTGAACTTGTCCAGCCCGAACAGGATGGGCGCCACCGTGAAGACGGTCCGCAGCAGCAGGAAGGCCTGCGCCTGCGCCGCGGCCGCAACCGCCGGGGCCGCTGCCGCCGGCAAGGGTGAGGTTTTCATCGTGCACTCCTAACTTCTAAAAATGGATACCCCGATTTTAGAACCGCAGCAGGACTAAAGCAACGGATCTTGGTTTTAGAGCTAGGCTTGTTTCATGAGCCGTTTCCCGTGGAGCCGCAGGGTGTCCGCCGTCGCCTCCCTGGCCGACCAGAACCGCCGCAGGATCTTTGACTTCGTGGCCGCCGCGGACCGGGCGGTCGGCCGTGACGATACCGCCGAGGCCCTGGGGCTGGCGCGCAGCACGGCGTCGTTCCACCTGGACCGCCTGGTGGCGGACGGGTTGCTGACAGCGGACTTCCGCAAACTCGGCGACCGTTCCGGTCCCGGCTCGGGGCGGCCGGCCAAGCTCTACCGGGCGGCCGTCCAGGAGGTCTCGGCGTCGGTACCGGAACGCAGTTACGACCTCGCCGCGGAGTTGCTGGTCGCTGCCGTGGAAGAAAGCGCCGCCGGCGGCGGCCCGGTGGGGGACGCGCTGCTGCGGGTGGCCCGCGCGCGGGGCCGGGACGCCGCGGAAGCCGCCGGCGGAACCGGGTTCGCCGGTCTGCTTACCGCCGAGGGATACCGGCCGGTGGACGACGGCGAGGGCGGGCTGGCGCTGCTCAATTGCCCGTTCCACCGGGTGGCCCAGGGCCATGCCGGAACCGTGTGCGCCATGAACGGCGCCTTCCTGGCCGGCGCCGCCGAGGGCTGCGGCGAGGACACCGGCCGGGTGCAGGCGCTCGACATCGCCGCCCTGCGGTCCCGGGGGGAAGCCGGCCCGGCTCAGTGCTGCGCGCGGATCAGGCCGGCGCAGGTCTCGGCTGCCCCCTGAGGCCGGTCAGCAGGACCCCGGCGACCACCAGGATCCCGCCCACCACCTGCACCGGAGTCAGCGGCGTGCCCAGCGCCAGCGTGATCGCCGCCGTGAAGACCACCATCAGGTTCAGGTAGTTCCCCGCGGTCCCCGGCGGTGTGGTCTTGAGTGCCAGGTTCCAGAACAGGTAGGCACCCAGCGAGGGGAACAAGGCGATGTAGCCCAGTGACCAGGCCTCGGCCGGGGTGTCGGGAAGCCGCGCATGCTGGACGAGCGCGAGGGGTGCCAATGTCACGGTGGCCATGGCCACCTGCACCGCGGTGGCGGCAATCGGCGGGACCCCCAGCCGTCGGGCAATGATCGTATAGCCGCCCCAGACGATGATCGCGCCGATCATCAGCAGCTCGCCGGTGTTGATCGAAAGGGTGGCCACCCGCTGCAGGTCGCCGCGGGTCAGGACCAGCAGGACGCCCAACAGGCCCAGGCCGATGCCCAGCCAGCCCAGCCGCGTCGTTCGTTCGCCGAGCAGGACGATGGCCATCACCACGATCAGGGCAGGGTTGGCCGCCGTGATCAGCGAGGCGTTCATGGCGGAGGTGTACCCCAGCGCCGAGTAGAGGAGCAGGGTGTAGCCGCTCATTCCCAGTGCGCTGAGCAGCAGCAGCACCGGCCAGCGGCGCAGGACCGCCCGCCAGTCCGGCTTCTCGACGAAGTGGGCCAGTACAAGCAGCGGCACCGCCGCCAGCGTCCAGCGCCAGAACGTCAGGTCCAGCGGCGTCATCGAGGCCACTGCGGCCTGGCCGACGACGAAATTTCCGGACCAGAACAAGGTCGCCAGAACAAGGTACAGGGGCGCTTTCACCGCTCGAATGTACACCAGCATGCGGCTGCTTCCGCCTGCTGCGGCAGGGCGGAGGTCCGTGCCGCCACGGTAGAATTGGTCCGTGCCTGTATACCTTGACCATGCCGCGACCACGCCGCTCGCCGCGGAGGCGCTGGCAGCCCTGACCCGGGAACTGTCCCGCACCGGCAACCCGTCCTCGCTGCACGGGTCCGGACGCCGGGCCCGCCGGACGGTCGAGGATGCCCGGGAGACGCTTGCGGCGGCCGCCGGGGCGCATCCCTCGGAGGTCATTTTCACGTCCGGCGGCACGGAGGCGGACAACCTGGCCGTCAAGGGCCTGTACTGGGCCCGCCGGGCAGCCGATCCGCGCCGGACCCGCATCCTGTGCACCGCCGTCGAACACCATGCCGTGCTGGACACCGTCGAATGGCTGGAACGGCACGAAGGCGCGGAGGTCCGCTGGCTGCCCGTGGACGCCGACGGCCTGCTGGACCTCGCCGCCCTGAAGGCCGAACTCGCCGACGATCCCGAGTCGATCGCCCTGGTCACCGTCATGTGGGCCAACAACGAAGTCGGCACCATCCAGCCGGTCGCCGACGTCGTGGCGCTGGCGCACGCCGCAGGGGTGCCGGTGCACTCCGACGCGGTCCAGGCCTTCGGCTCCGTGCCGGTGGACTTCCGCGGAACCGGCCTGGACGCCATGTCCGTCTCGGGCCACAAGATCGGCGGGCCGGTCGGTGTGGGGGCGCTCCTGCTGGGCCGTGCCGTGGCGCTGACCCCGGTCCTGCACGGCGGGGGACAGGAACGCGACGTGCGCTCCGGCACCCTGGATACCGCCTCGATCGCCGCCTTCGCCGCGGCTGCGCAGGCCGCCACCGCCAACCTGGCGGCGGAATCCGCGCGCCTTTCCGCGCTGCGGGACCGGCTGATCGACGGCGTCCGCGCCGCCGTCCCGGAAGCCGTGCTCCGCGGCGCCCCCGGCGCCGGCCGGCTGCCCGGCAACGCGCACTTCACCTTCCCCGGCTGCGAGGGCGACTCGCTGCTGTTCCTGCTGGACCTCACCGGGGTGGAGTCCTCTACCGGATCCGCCTGCACCGCCGGCGTGCCGCGCCCCTCGCACGTGCTGCTCGCCATGGGCCTGGACGAGGACACGGCCAGGGGTGCCCAGCGCTTCACCCTCGGCCACGCGTCCACCGAGGGCGACGTCGACGCGCTGCTGGCGGCCCTGCCGGGCGCCTACGCCCGGGCCCGCCAGGCCGGCATGGCCGGTCACGAATCCAGCATCCAGACCGCAGGCACCGTGGCCCGCCAGTCCGCCCGGGGCTAGGCATCCCGCCGCCGCGGGCCGGCGCTTTTTTGGGGTAGCATTCGGCGCGGCGATAGACTGGTACGGCGGGCGTGTGCTAGCCGCCGCCCGCGTCCCCCCGTTCCCTGGAGAAAGCCAGCATGCGAGTTCTAGCAGCCATGAGCGGCGGCGTCGATTCCGCCGTCGCCGCAGCACGCGCCGTCGAGGCGGGCCACGACGTCGTCGGGGTCCACTTGGCCCTGTCCCGCATGCCCGGCACGCTCCGGACCGGCAGCCGCGGCTGCTGCACCATCGAGGACTCGCGCGACGCCTGGCGTGCGTGCGATGTGCTCGGCATCCCGTACTACGTCTGGGACTTCTCCGAGCGGTTCAAGGAAGACGTCGTCCAGGACTTCATCGACGAGTACGCCGCCGGCCGCACGCCGAACCCCTGCATGCGCTGCAACGAGCGGATCAAGTTCGCTGCCCTGCTGGAGAAGGCGATCGCGCTCGGGTTCGACGCCGTCTGCACCGGCCACTATGCCAAGGTCATTACCGACGCCGACGGCAACCCGGAGCTGCACCGCGCCGCCGACTGGGCCAAGGACCAGAGCTACGTGCTCGGGGTCCTCACGCACGAACAGCTCCGCCACTCGATGTTCCCGCTCGCGGACACCCCGTCCAAGGCCGAGGTCCGGGCCGAGGCCGAGCGCCGCGGCCTGTCCGTGGCCAACAAGCCGGACAGCCACGACATCTGCTTCATCCCCGACGGCGACACCGCCGGCTGGCTGGCCGAGAAGATCGAGATGACCACCGGCGACATCGTGGACGAGTCCGGTGCCAAGGTCGGCGAGCACCCGGGAGCCAACGCCTTCACCGTCGGCCAGCGCCGCGGGCTGAAGCTGGGCACCCCGGCGGCCGACGGCAAGCCGCGCTTCGTGCTGGAAATCCGGCCCAAGGAAAACAAGGTCGTGGTGGGCCCGGAGGCGCTGCTGGCCATCGACGAGATCCGCGGCATTAAGGTCTCTTGGGCCGGGCTCCCGATCGCGGAGATTGCCACCGGCGCCGAGTTCGACTGCCATGCCCAGGTCCGCGCCCACGGCGACCCGGTGCCGGCGACCGCCCGCATGGATCACGCCGCGGGTTCGGGCGAGCTTGTGGTCACGCTGGTGGAGCCGCTGCGCGGGGTCGCCCCGGGCCAGACCGTGGTGCTCTACCAGGGCAGCCGGGTCCTGGGCCAGGCCACCATCGACGCCGCACGCTCGCTGCAGCGCGCCGCGCTCTAACCGAAGCCCTAAGCGCGCCGCGCTCTAACTGCGCCGCGCCCGGACTGCGTCCCTGCGCCGACGTCCCTGCGCCGACGTCCCTGCGCCGGTGTCCGTCGCGCGCAGGAGGCCCCCGAGCCACCCGAGGCCACCGGACATGCCCATCCCTAGGCGCCCGCACCGGACATGCCCGTCATTGGAGGCCTGCACCGGACATGCCCATTCCGCGGCCAGCCCGGCCGTTGAGCATGCGCTTTCTTGAGGGCCGCGGCTGGGCATTTCAGGATTGTGCCCAGTGGCTGAGCTGGGGGATGGACATGTCCGTTTACAGTCGGGGCGAAGATGCGGGTTCCGTAGGGCCCCGAAGCGCGCCGGGGGCTGTTCCTGCCTGTTGGCCCGGTGGCCGCGCGGAAGCCAGGGCCGCCGCGGCAAAACCATCACCGCCGCCGGACATGCCCGTCCTTGAAGGCCGGCGGCGGACATGCCCATTCCTCGGCCCGCCCTGCCGCTGAGCATGCCCGTTCCTGAGGGCCACGGCTGGGCATTTCAGGATCATGCCCACTGGCCGGTCCGGGGGACGGGCATGTCCGTCGCCGATGCCGGGGGTGGGCACGTCCGCTCTGAGATGCCGTGCGGCCACCCCCGGACGCAGTCGGCGGACCCGCCAGCCCCGGGTTAAAACGCCGGAGAACGGCCCCTGCTGCCGAAGAATGCGATAACTTCCTCCGCGTCGTGTAAATTTTGTGTCTCAACTCACAGGATTCGACGATTCTGCCCCGGGTCTTCTGGTTGAATCTAGGAATCAGGACAGTGGGCTCCCAACGAGTCAAGCTACTTCGGGCTGCGCACTAGTACTCATCGAACAGAAAGTTCACAGATGGCAATGAACAACAAGGCCCTGCGGAGCGCCATCGCGCTCGCCGGGGTTTCCGCCTTTGCATTGACGGCCTGCACCGGCCCTTCCGGCGGCGGAACCGCTTCCGGCAGCGCCGCAGGCGGAGGCACCATCACCTACGGCACCACGGACAAGGTTGTCACCCTTGACCCGGCCGGCTCCTACGATGCCGGCTCGTTCATGGTGATGAACCAGATCTACCCGTTCCTGATGAACTCGAAGCCCGGAACGGCCGACTCCACCCCGGACATCGCCGAGTCCGCATCGTTCACCAGCCCGACGGAATACACCGTCAAGCTCAAGCCCGGCCTGAAGTTCGCCAACGGCCACGCGCTGACGTCCTCCGACGTGAAGTTCTCGATCGACCGCATCGTCAAGATCAACGATGACAACGGCCCGGCCTCCCTGCTGGGCAACCTCGCCTCCGTGGAAGTCAAGGACGACTCCACCGTGGTCTTCAAGCTCAAGGAAGGCAACGACCAGGTCTTCCCTGGCGTGCTCGCCGCCAACGCCGGTCCGATCATCGACGAAGAGGTCTTCGCCGCGGACAAGCTGATGAGCGACGACGACATCGTCAAGGGCAAGCCCTTCGCCGGCCAGTACACGATCGAGAGCTACAAGAAGAACGAGCTCGTCAGCCTCAAGGCCAACCCTGACTACCAGGGCCTGCTCGGCAAGCCGGCCAACGACAGCGCCACGATCAAGTACTACGCGGACTCGAACAACCTGAAGCTGGACGTCCAGCAGGGCAACATCGACGTCGCCGGCCGCAGCCTCACCGCCACCGACGCCGCCGATCTCGAGAAGGACTCCAAGGTCAAGGTCCACAAGGGCCCGGGCGGCGAGCTGCGCTACATCGTCTTCAACTTCGACACGATGCCGTTCGGCGCCAAGACTGCCGACGCCGACGCGAAGAAGGCGCTCGCCGTCCGCCAGGCCATGGCCAACGTCGTCGACCGTGACGCGATCGCCAGCCAGGTCTACAAGGGCACCTACCTGCCCGCCTACTCCGTGGTCCCCGACGGCTTCGTCGGCGCCATCACGCCGCTGAAGGAAATGTACGGCGACGGCAGCGGCAAGCCCAGCCTCGACAAGGCCAAGAAGGCCTTCAGCGACGCCGGCGTCACCGCCCCCGTCACCCTGAAGCTGCAGTACAACCCGGACCACTACGGCAAGTCCTCCGGCGACGAGTACGCCATGATCAAGGAACAGCTCGAAAAGTCCGGCCTGTTCAAAGTCGACCTGCAGTCCACCGAGTGGGTCACCTACTCCAAGGACCGCACCGCCGACGTCTACCCCGTCTACCAGCTCGGCTGGTTCCCGGATTACTCCGACGCCGACAACTACCTGACCCCGTTCTTCATCCCGGGCAACTTCCTGAAGAACCACTACGAGAACCCCACCGTGACCGACCTGATCAAGAAGCAGCTCACCACGGTGGACAAGACCGAGCGCGAGAAGCTGCTTGGCGAGGCCCAGACCGCCGTCGCCA
Source organism: Arthrobacter sp. Hor0625 (assembly GCF_052567525.1). Taxonomy (NCBI): domain Bacteria; kingdom Bacillati; phylum Actinomycetota; class Actinomycetes; order Micrococcales; family Micrococcaceae; genus Arthrobacter; species Arthrobacter sp. Hor0625. Next base: position 2,361,910 of record NZ_CP199586.1, read on the forward strand.
AGGACCTCTCCACGCTGCCGCTGTTGCAGGGCGCCCAGCTCATGGTCGCCGGCAAGGACGTCCAGGGTGTCGAAAAGACCCTCGACGCGTCCTTCAAGACCCGTCTTGGTGTGATTTCCAAGTAGGTCCAATCCCCATCCGGTCCTGACCAGCCAAGGAGGCGGGGCGCCCGCGCGGCGTCCCGCCTTTCTTGCGGGTAGCGGGACAACCGATTCCGGAAGCCCACGAAGCCGACGGAAGCACAACTTTAGGTACCAATGACAACACTTATTGAGGCGCCGCCCAGCGACGCCGACGGCCTATTGCCGACCAAGAAAAAGGCGTCCGGTGGGGGACTGGGCCAGTACATCCTGATCAGGTTCCTGCTGATCTTCCCGACCATCTTCATCCTGGTCACGCTCGTGTTCTTCCTGATGCGGATCACCGGCGACCCCATCACCGCGGCCCTCGGCGGCCGGCTCCCTCCGGAGCAGCTGGCCGAACGCATCCACGCCGCCGGCTACGACCGGCCGATCTTCGTGCAGTACTTCGAGTACCTCGGGCAGCTCATCACCGGCAATTTCGGCACCACGCTCTCGGACAACCGCCCGGTCTCCGAAATGCTCACCACCTACGGTGCGGCCACCCTGGAACTGTCCATCAATGCGCTGATCGTGGCACTGCTGGTGGGCATCCCGCTGGGCATGATCGCCGCGCACCGCCGCGACAAGGCCGCCGACGCCGTGCTGCGGATCTTCGCGATCCTCTGCTACGCCACGCCCGTCTTCTTCGCCGGCCTGCTGCTGAAGCTGACCTTCGCCGTCTGGCTGGGCTGGCTGCCGGTTGCCGGCCGGGCCAAGACCTCCACGGAACTGGCCCTCACCGCGCTGCAGGCACCCACCGGCATTTACTGGCTGGACTCCCTGCGCAGCGGCAACATGGCCGCACTCGGCGACGTCTTCGCGCACGCGGTGCTTCCCGCGGTCGCCCTGGGCCTGCTGACCGCCGGTATCTTCCTGCGCCTGGTCCGCACCAACGTGATTGGCACCCTCGGCAAGGACTACGTGGAGGCAGGACGCTCCCGCGGCGTCAGCGAATTCCGCCTGGTCACCAAGCACGCCTACAAGCCGGCCCTCATCCCCATCATCACCGTCATGGGGCTGCAGATCGCGGTCATGCTCGGCGGCGCCGTGCTGACCGAGACCACCTTTGAATGGAAAGGCCTCGGCTTCCAGCTGGCGACCTACCTGACGGCCCGCGACTTCGTGGCCGTGCAGGGCATCGTCGTGCTCCTCGCCGTCATCGTGGCCGTGACCAACTTCATCGTGGACATCGTCGCCGCGCTGATCGACCCCCGCGTGAGGTACTGACATGAGCATCGAACCAACCATCGCCGCCGAGAGCCGCCGGGACCCGTGGTTCCGCAGGCTCCCGGTCATTTCCCACTTCAACAAGAGCGTCGGGCTCCAGCGCGGCATGCTCGTCACCGGGCTGGTCCTCACCGGCCTGTTCCTGCTCACCGCGATTTTCGCTCCGCTGATCGCGCCGTTCGGGTTCTCCCAGATCTCCGACGCCGACGGCAACTTCCCGGCGCAGCAGGCACCCGGCGGCAAGCACCTGCTGGGCACCACCGTGGGCGGTTACGACGTGTTCTCCCGCGTGGTGTGGGGTGCGCAGACCGCCGTCCTGGTGATCATCGTGGCCGTGATCATGTCGATCTTCATCGGCGTCATCCTGGGCCTGGTCAGCGGCTACATCGGCGGCTGGCTGGACCGGATCCTCGTGGTCGTCGCCGACGCCGTGTACGCGTTCCCGTCCCTGCTGGTGGCCATCGTGATGGCCATCGTCATCAGCGGCGGCCGTTCCTCCCTGTGGGGCGGCATCCTGGCCGCGGCGATCTCCATCACGGTGGTCTTCATCCCGCAGTACTTCCGCGTCATCCGCGCCGAAACCATCCGGCTCAAGGCCGAGCCGTTCGTCGAGTCGGCCAAGGTGGTGGGCGCGTCCAACATCCGGATCATGACCCGGCACATCTACCGGAACGCCACCCGCACGCTGCCGCTGATCTTCACGCTGAACGCCTCCGAGGCGATCCTCACCCTCGCGGGACTGGGCTTCCTCGGCTTCGGCATCGAGCCGACGTCGGCCGCCGAGTGGGGCTTCGACCTGAACAAGGCGCTGGCGGACACCACCTCCGGCATCTGGTGGACCGGCGTGTTCCCGGGCCTGGCCATCGTCCTCACCGTCGTGGGCCTGACCCTGGTCGGCGAGAGCATCAACGACCTCAACGACCCGCGGCTGCGCGGCCGCAAGAAAGCGGCCCCCGGCAAAACCGGGCCCGGCACCGCCGGCAGCCAGGCGCCGGTCTCAGCAGAAGTGAGCAGTTCATGAGCACCAATATCGGTTCAGTTTCCGACCAGCAGCCCCGCAGCGCCGGGCCTGTGCTGGACATCGACCACCTGAAAGTCACCTTCGCCACCGACGCCGGGGACGTCTACGCGGTCAAGGACGTCAGCCTGGAGGTCAATCCCGGCGAGGTCGTCGCGATCGTCGGCGAATCCGGCTCCGGCAAGACCGTGACCGCCAAGACCATCCTGGGCCTGCTGCCCGAGACGGCCATCAGCTCCGGGGCGGTGCTGATCAACGGCAACAACGTGATCAGCGTCAGCGCCTCGAAGCTCCGGGAAATCCGCGGCCGCGACGTGGCCATGGTCTTCCAGGAACCGTCCACGGCGCTCAACCCGGTCTTCACCGTGGGCTGGCAGATCGCCGAGGGCATCCGCGCCCACGCCGCGCACGGCGGCGCCGGCAAGGTCAGCGCCAAGGAAGCCAAGGCCCGTGCGGTGGAGGCCCTCCGCAAGGTCGGCATCCCGGACCCGGAAACGCGGGTCAACTACTACCCGCACCAGTTCTCCGGCGGGCAGAAGCAGCGCGTCGTCATCGCGGCCGCGCTGGCGCTGAACCCAGGGCTGATTGTCGCCGACGAGCCGACCACCGCCCTGGACGTCACTGTGCAGGCGGAGATCCTGGACCTGCTCCGCGGCCTGCGGGACCAGTTCGGCACCTCGATCGTGCTGATCACGCACAACATGGGCGTCGTGGCCGACCTCGCCGACCGCGTCGTTGTGATGTACCAGGGCGACGTCGTCGAGGAGGCCAGCGCCAAGGTGCTGTTCGCCGAACCGAAACAGGACTACACGAAGAAACTCCTCGCCGCGGTCCCGCACCTGGGACGGAACTCGGCTTCGGCGGGCATGGCCGAACGCGCCCACCAGGGCGGGAAGGTGCTGGTCGAGGCGAAGAACCTCACCATCGAGTACCCCGGCCGGCTGGGCAGCCCGGCGTTCAAGGCCGTCGACGGGGTCAGCTTCACCCTCTCCGAGGGCGAGGTGTTCGGCCTGGTCGGCGAATCGGGGTCCGGCAAGACCACGATCGGCCGCGCCATCGCGGGCCTGAACAAGACCACCGGCGGCAGCCTGAAGGTGCTCGACTACGAGATGCTCAACCTCAAGGAGCGCACCTTCAAGCCGCTGCGCAAGCAGATCGGCTTCGTGTTCCAGGACCCGGCGGCGTCGTTCAACCCGCAGCTGACCATCGGTGAATGCATCGCCGAACCCCTGGTCATCCACGGCAACCCGACCCCGGCGCAGGCGCGCCAGCGGACCCGGGAGCTGCTCGAATCGGTGCAGCTGCCGGCGTCGTACGCCGAGCGCTTCCCGCACGAACTCTCCGGCGGTCAGCGCCAGCGCGCCTCGCTGGCCCGGGCCCTGATCCTGAACCCGAAGCTGCTGATCGCCGACGAACCGACGTCGGCGCTGGACGTTTCGGTGCAGGCCAAGGTGCTGGAGCTGTTCAAGGAGATCCAGGCCGAGTTCGGGTTCGCGTGCCTCTTCATCAGCCACGACCTGGCCGTGGTGGACATCCTCTCGCACTGGGTGGGCGTCCTGTACAAGGGCAGGATGGTCGAGCAGGGCCTGGGCAACCAGGTCATGGGAAACCCGCAGCACGACTACACGAAGAAGCTCATCGCCTCCCTGCCGGTTCCCGACCCGGACGAGCAGGCCAAACGCCGAGAGGCGTTCCGCGCGGTGCTTGGCGCGTAGCCGCCGCACCGGCACGAACCCGGTGGCTGGGCCCGCCGTCCGCTGCGAACCACTCGCAGCGGACGGCGGGCCCGGCCGCTTAACACCCGGGGGATTTCGGCCCCGGACCCCTAAACTGGACCAATGACCGAGCAGAGCCAGAACCTCCCCGACGCCGACAGCTACGACCCCACCGCCAGTTCCCTGGCCGGGCAGGTTGATCCCGCGGTGATGGCGGAACTGCTCTCGATCCGGTCCAGCATCGACAACATCGACGCCACCCTGGTCTTCCTCCTCGCCGAGCGGTTCAAGGCGACGCAGAAGGTCGGGTTCCTCAAGGCCGCGCACAAGCTGCCCGCCGGTGACCCCGGCCGGGAAACCGCCCAGATCGCCCGCCTCCGCCGGCTCGCGGCCGAAGCCCACCTGGACCCGGCGTTCGCCGAAAAGTTCCTGAACTTCATCATCGGCGAGGTCATCCGCCACCACGAGGCGATCGCCGAAGACCACGAAGCGTCCGCGCAGCGGACCACGGCTGCCACGGCTGCCGCGGACCCGGCCGTCGCCGCCGAGGCCTAGCCGTGCCTGATCTGCCCGGCCAGGTCACCGCCACCGCGCTGGGCCCGTGGCCCGGCGAGGACCCGGTGGAGGCCGGCCGCATCATCCGCGGTGAGCTCGGCAGCCCGCACCTGCCCTTCCTGGCCGAGCTCCCGGGCCGGGGCGTCGGCTCGGACGCCCTGGGCCGCACGGCTTCGCTGCTCGAAGGCCTCGCCGCCGACGTCCAGCCCTACGGCTGGCGGCTCGTGGACCGGCCGGGCAAGGACTACCTGCGCGCCCGCTCCGCGCTCTCCACAGACCTGAACATCCTGGCCGATCTGATCGGAGCGGAGGAGGCCCCGGCCCCGGAGATCAAGGTCCAGCTGCGCGGACCGCTCAGCCTCGCCGCCGGACTGCACCTGCATCACGGCGAACGCGCGCTGATCGACCACGGCGCCCGCCGGGACCTCGCGGCATCGCTTGCCGCCGGGATGGATGACTTCCTCCGCCGGGTGTCCGGCGCGGCGCCGGGGGCCCGGATCACGGTGCAGCTCGACGAACCCGACATCGCCGCCGTCCTGGCCGGGACCATCCCCACCTCCAGCGGCTACCGCACCCTGCGCGCGGTGGCAGGGTCGGAGGCCACCGAGTCCTGGCGGCTCGTCGTCGACGCCCTGCGTGCGGCGGGCGCGGCGGAGATTGTCATTGCCGTGCCCGAGGTGGAAGCACCCTTCGAGCGGATCCTCGCCGCCGGAGCGGACGGGATCGCGGTCCCGCTGCGGGCGCTGACCTCACGCCAGTGGGAACACCTCGCCGCCGCGGTGGAAGCCGGTAAGCGCCTCTGGGCAGGGGTGCTGCCGGTCGACGAACCCGCCGCGGCGCTGCCGCGGGTGCCCGAAGCGGTCGAGGCTCTCTGGCGCCCGTGGCGCCAGCTTGGACTTCCGGCCACCGCGCTCGGCGCGGTCCGCGTCACCCCCGCCGGCGGCCTCGCGGGGTACACCCCGGCATCGGCGACGGCGGTGCTGGGCCGGCTGACACAGGTGGCGGACGGGCTGAACCAGCTCGCGCTCGGCTAGACCCGGGCCTCCCAGCGGTCCGGCCGGGCCGCGGCGGGCAGGTGCCCCGGCGCCGTCGTCCCGCCCGGGTACGGCTCCAGGCGGTAGTCGAAGTGTCCCGCGTAGACCAGCACGAGGCCGAGCTGCGGCTGGATCACCTTGACCTGGATCCGGTGCCGGCCTTCCTCCGGGACCCACCACTGCTCCGCATACGCCTTGGCATCCAACGGTCCCGGCAACGGAATCCGCAAGGGCCCCAGGAGCAGCCGCGACGCCTCGGACACCCCGCGCAGCCTGCCTTCCGGTGTCACGGCCAGGTTCAGGTCGGTGACCAGCCGGCGGTACCTGCCGACATAGTCGACCAGCCGCGGAGCGCCACCGGTGGCATCCAGGCTGGTGGTGTCGGAGAAGATCCTGGTGGTGCCCGGAAAGAAGATCTCCCGCCGGGCGGTCAGGCTGGACCGTCCGAACGGGTCAAGGTGGGCGTGGTTCTCAATCCGGAACCTGATGCCTTCGCCGTACTCCGGGAAGAACGCCTCCTCGCCGGTCGCCAGCCGCAGCAACGGGCGCAGCCAGCGCTGCCGGCAGCCGACGACGTCGAAGATGCCCTCGCCGACGCCGAAGTGCCCGGATCCCGGCGCGAGCGAGAAGTACTCCTGGAGCTCCGGCTGCAGCCGGGCAAAGTCGGGCCCGAGGCCGGTCCGGTAGATGGGGTCGTAGCTGGTCACGGCATCCTCCTGGGGGTCACAGCCGTCCGGCGGCTTTCAAACGAATGTACGCGTCCGCGAGCGCCGGCGGCAGCTGCTGCGGTTCGGCGTCGACCACCTCCACCCCGGCGCGGCGCAGCTGGGCACTGACCGCCTCGCGTTCGAGCAGGGCATGTTCGGCCGCCGCGGCACGGAAGACCGCGGCGGCGCTCGAGCGGTCCTGCTGCATCCGGCCCAGCGCCGGGTCGCGGACCGAAGCGACCACCACCACATGCTCCCGGGCCAGCCGGGCGGCCATCGGCAGCAGTCCCTCCTCGGGGGCTCCGCCGTCGAGCGCGGTGAGCAGCACGACCAGCGACCGGTGGCTCGAGACCGCCCCGACCTGCGCGGGAATCCCGGGCCAGTCCAATTCGATCAGTTCCGCCTCCAGCGGGACCATCGCCTGGACGAGCCGGTTCAACAGTGATCCTTTCTCCGCCGAGCCGGCGCGGGCCCGGAGCCTGCGGTCGTAGGCCAGGAAATCGACCCGGTCACCGCCCCGTTCGGCGAGTACCGCCAGCAGCAGCGCGGCTTCGATGCCGGTATCCAGCCGCGGTTCGTCGGCGATCCGGGCGGCGGCAGTGCGCGAGGTATCCAACAGGATCACCACCCGGCGGTCGCGCTCCGGCCGCCACGTGCGGACCACGACGGCGGAGCGGCGGGCCGTGGCACGCCAGTCGATGGAGCGCACGTCGTCGCCGCGGACGTAGTCGCGCAGCGAGTCGAATTCGGTGCCGGCGCCGCGGATCTGGACCGCGGCCTTGCCGTCGAGTTCCCGCAGCTGGCGCAGCTTGGACGGAAGGTGCCGCCGGGAGCGGAACGGCGGCAGCACGCGCAGCGACCCGGGGCAAGGCAGCGTCCGTTGCCGTGCGGCGAGGCCCAGCGGGCCAAAAGAACGAACCGTGACGTGGGCGGCCGCCAGTTCCCCGCGCCGGGTGGGACGGAGCGCAACCCTCATCCGGCGGTGTTCGCCCGCCGGGACGAGCAGCCGCTGGACCGGCTCCCGGGCGCCGGCCGAGGGCTGCCAGGCGTCGCGGACCACAGCGTGCAGGGTGCGGCGGCCGGCATTGGCCACCGTGAGCACGGACTCCGCCGAGCCGCCGAGCGGGACGTTGCCGGGGTCCGCCCGGTGGACCGAGAGGTCCTGGGGCCGGGCGGCGAGGGCCAGGTCGAGGAACGCGGCCGCGGCGAGCAGCAGTACTGTGACCGTGGCGGACTGCCAGCCGGGAACGAGCAGGACGGGGACCAGGCCCAGTAGGGCAAGCAGCACGAAGCGTCCCGAAACCGCCATGGCCTAGCGCGGGACCGGCACGGACGCGAGGATGCTGCCGAGCACCCCGTCGACCTGGACGCCGTCCATCTCCGCTTCGGGATGCAGCGCCACCCGGTGCCGCAGGCAGGGGAGTGCGAGGGCCTTGACGTCGTCGGGGGTGACGAAGCGCCGGCCGGAGAGCCACGCCCAGGCCCGGGCCCCGTTCAGCAGGGCCGCAGCGCCGCGCGGCGAGACGCCCAGTTGGAACGACGGCGCGGCCCGCGTGGCGCGGACGACGTCGACGATGTACGCGAGGACTTCGGGACCGATCTCGACGGCCGCCACAGCCTGGCGGGCCAGTTCCAGCTCGGCCGGGCCGGCCACGGGACGCACCCCGGCCGCGGCGAGGTCGCGCGGGTCGAAGCCGGCCGCATGCCGCCGGATCACCTCGATCTCGTCGTCCCGGCCGGGCAGCGGCATGGTCAGCTTGAGCAGGAAGCGGTCGAGTTGTGCCTCCGGCAGGGGATAGGTGCCCTCGTACTCGACCGGGTTCTGCGTCGCCGCGACGATGAAGGGGGCCGGAAGCGGGCGGGAGGCGCCATCGACCGAAACCTGACGCTCCTCCATGGCCTCCAGCAGCGAAGCCTGCGTCTTGGGCGGGGTCCGGTTGATCTCGTCCGCAAGCAGGATATTGGTGAAGACAGGACCTTCGCGGAAGCTGAATTCGGAGGTGTGCGAATCGTAGACGAGCGAGCCGGTGACATCGCCGGGCATCAGGTCCGGGGTGAACTGGATCCGCTTCGTATCCAGGCTCAGGGCGGCCGAGAGGCTCCGCACCAGCAGCGTCTTGGCTACGCCCGGCACCCCTTCGATCAGTACATGGCCGCGGGACAGCAGGGCGATGAGCATTCCGGTGACAGTGGCGTCCTGCCCGACGACGGCCTTGGCTACCTCCCGGCGCACCGCCAGCAGCGCCTGCCGGACGGGGTCTGGGTCCCGGTCATCCCGGGGGCCGGGGCTGCCCGCCGGCTGTTGCGGGGCCGGTTGCGGGGCCGGGCGCGGCGCGGGCCAGGGCGCGGAGGCCTCCGTGGCGGCAGCGCCGCCGGTGACACCGGGGAGATCGTTCATCGGCCGTGTACCTCTTTCTCTAGTCTGTCCAGGCGCTCCGCGTAGTGCACGAGTCCGGTTTCGGTGTGGGGAAAGGCGTCAACGATGGCGGCGACGCTTTCCGGGGTGCGGTCCAGGTGCCGGGCAACGGCCTCAGCGATGATGCCGGCGCCCGCTTCCGGGCCCAGCCGCAGCGCCTTGGCGAGCCGCACCAGCGAGCCGGCCCGGAGCACGTCCGCGGCCTGGTCCACCGCCCCTGCGTCATGGTAGAGGCGGGCACGGCCCTCGGCCGTCTCCACCGCCTTGACCACCACCGGGATGGGCTCGACGACCAGCGGCCCGAGCCTGCGGCCGCGCCAGAGCATCGCGAGCACCGCCACGAATGCCAGCCACGGCCCGATGACGCGGGTCCACGGCGGGGTGAGCTCGTCCAGGGTGGCCGGATGCGCCGCGGCGGGCACATCGGTCAGTCCGGGCAGGTACCAGATCAGCCGTTGCTCCTTGCCCAGGGCACGCAGCACGAGGGCGGCATTGCCGTGCTCGGCCAGGGCCCGGTTGCTGAGGATGCCGGTGCTGCCCAGGACCACGGTCCGGCCGTCCGCGCTGCTGGCGTACAGGCCTCCCCGGCTCCCCGGTGCCGGGTAGCAGACCGTGTCCCCGAGGTACAGGAAGCCGTCCGCGGCGGACACCGTGCCGGCTGCGGCGGGGTCGGCATCCGCGCACGCCGGGGCGAGGTCGTCCGTGCCGTCCTGCACCACGCCGGCCTGCGCCAACCCGCCGCCCATACCTTGCAGGGTGGTCAGTCGCGGGGTGACCACGACCAGGCGGTCCGCAGCGCCGCGCAGTTGCTGCAGCTGCTCGCGGCCGAGGTAGCCGTTGCGGTCGTAGAGCAGGAGGGTCGTGCCGGATCCGGCGCGCCGGGCGGCCCCCAGGGCCTTGGCGGTTCCCTCGAAAGAGTCCTGCTGCTCCACGGCGACGCCGTGCCGGCCGAGGATCTCCGCGGCGGCGCGCGCCCCCTCTGGGGCGGCGTTCCGGGTGGAGAGGGCAGCCCGGTCCCCGCGGGGTTGCAGTTGCAGGACCGCCGTGAGGACCAGGGCGGCGACAAAGACGGCGGCGAGGATGGCCCAGGTGCGGTGCCGCCGGAACGCCCGGCGCAGGGCCGGGGTGCTCCCCGCCGCGGCCGGGCGGATGGCGGCGGGTCGGTCCGTCATGGTGGCCTGCTCCGTCATAGCGGCCTGGCGAGGGCACCGGGCGTGCCCTGGCGGTAGTCCGGGGCAGTGGCCGCCAGCGCCGCGTCCAGCGCGGCCAGGGCGGCGTGGTCGGCGGGTCCGGCGCTGGCGCCGCCGTAACGGACGGCGTCGAAGCGGGCTGCGGCGGTGTCCAGTTCCGCGGTATGGGTGCCAAAGGCCCGGCCCAGCCGGGCCGCGACCTCGGCGGCCGTCCGGCCGGGCTGTGCGTCGAGTACGGCCCGGTCTTCAGCCGCGCGGACGAGGGCGCGGAATTGCTCCACGACGGCGGTGGACCAGTCCCCGGCCGCGGCCGCCGCGGCCGCCCGGCCGCGGTGGGCCTCCGGGGTAAGGTCCGTGCCGGCCTCGAAAACGGCCTTGGCGTCCGGCCGACGGGCGTTGAGCCGGGGCCGCGCCACCCGGACGGCGACGAGAACGACGGCGGCGGCGGCGATCAGCAGCAGCGCCACCGCGAAGCCGGACCCGGGCGCGTCCGCGCCGGCAGGAGACAGGGAATCCAGCCAGCGGGCGAAGTCGGCAAGGGCATTCTCGAGCCAGCTGGGCCGGGCCTCCCGGTAGGGCGCTTTCGCGAGCTCCTCCGCCGCCCAGCGGGCGGCTTCTTCCCTGCCGGGAAGCACCGGCGGTTCCGGCTGGCCGGCGGTCCATCCCGCCGTCACGCGCACCGCTGGACCGGCCGTCATCCGCGGACCGGGGGCCACCCGGCGGGTGGCGGCCACGGCCGGGAGCCGCCGTCGGCAGCGGCTGCCCGGCCCGGAACCCCGGCGGGGTCGGCGCCGGTCTCGAGCTGCCGCATCAGGGCCAGGTCCAGGCCGTCCTTGCGCATCCGCAGATCCAGGTACACCAGCGAGACCGTCGATGCCTGGAACGCGAAGCCGACGGCGGCCACCACGGCGGCGACGACGGTGCCCAGGACGACGACGGCGGCGTTGACGGTCTGGTCCCCGGCGTCGCCGCCCTGGGCGAAGACTGTCCCGCCCAGCCCCTGGCCGAGGAGATTCACGGGAATCAGGATGACCTGGGTGATCACCCCGACGAGCAGGCCCACCACCAGGGTGATTCCGAAGATGCGCCACCAGTGGCCCCCGGTCAGGTGCCAGGAGCGGCGCAGCCCCGCGAACGCGCCGATCTCCTCCACGGCGATCGCCGAGGGCGCCACCTGGAAGCGGATGGCCAGCCACAGCAGGACCACGGCCAGCAGCGGGAACAGGACGACCAGCAGCACCCCGGCCGATCGGCCCGGCAGGCCCACCACCGCGACAGTGGCGGCCACGGCGAGGGCGACGGCCGCCGCCGCGCCCAGCATCAGCACGGCGGCCAGGCCCAGAAGGGCGCCGGTGCGCGATCGCGCCAGGGTCCACATCTGGCGGAACCCGGTGGGACGGTTCAGCAGCGACCGGGCGACGGGGACCGCCATGAAGCCCTGCATGACGATCGAGAGCAGGACTGCCAGCAGCGACAACAGCACGGCGGCCCCGGCAACCCCGAGAATGAGGGTTAGGGCCTCGGTGGGGGCGAGGGACTCCAGCCACGGGCCGAGCGAGCCGGTGGAGACGACGCCGGAACCGACCACGGCAGTCGTGACCGAGCCCAGGGCCTGGGCGATGACCCCGGCGCCCAGCATGGCCGCCGGATTGCGCCGCACGGCCTGGAACGCGCCGTCGACGATCTCACCGAACAGGAGCGGGCGCAGCGGCACGATACCGGGCTTCGGCGGGGCCGCGTAGCGCGGCGGCCCGGGCCAGCCCGGCCCAGGGTGGGCGGCCCACTGGGGCGGCTGCCCCCACTGCGGCTGGCTGCCCGCCGGCTGTCCCCACTGCGGCTGGCTGCCCGCGGGCTGCCCCCGCTGTGGTTGTCCCCCTTGGGGCTGCTGCCCCCATTGGGGCGCCTGCCCCCACGTCGGCTGCGGTCCCGGAGGTCGGCCCCACGGCGGCGGACCGCCCGGCTCCTGATCAGACAAACTTTTCCTCCCCAAAGAAAGTGCCCTGCGGACGCCGCGGCCGGCCCCGTTTCCTCCCTGCGCGCCCCGCCCGCGCGGGCCCTCGGCAAGCTTGCCCCCAGCCTATAGTTTCGGCCGCCCGCCGCAAGCACCCCGGGGCCCGCCTCCGCCGTCGGCGCCATGCCGGGGAGTGCCCGAATACGACAAAGCCATTTCAATAGGGGAATATATAAGCTATGAAGGCACGGATTTTGGTTGTGGACGATGACGAGGCGCTGGCCGAGATGATCGGTATTGTGCTGCGCAACGACGGCTTCGACCCCGTCTTTTGCGCCGACGGCAGCCAGGCCCTGGACATCTTCCGTTCCGCCAAACCGGACCTGGTGCTGCTGGACCTGATGCTCCCGGGCATGGACGGCATCGAGGTATGCCGCCAGATCCGCGGGGAGTCCGATGTCCCGATCGTGATGCTGACCGCTAAATCCGACACCTCCGACGTCGTGCGCGGCCTTGAATCCGGCGCCGATGACTACGTGCCGAAGCCCTTCAAACCGGCCGAACTCGTGGCCCGGGTCCGGGCGCGGCTGCGCCCCGGCGACCAGAAAGCCCCCGAAACGCTCCGCATCGCCGACGTCACGATCGACGTCGCCGGCCACGTGGTGAGCCGCAACAGCGAACGGATTTCGCTGACACCGCTGGAGTTCGACCTGCTGGTCGCCCTGGCGCGCAAGCCGTGGCAGGTCTTCACCCGGGAACTGCTCCTGGAACAGGTGTGGGGCTACCGCCACGCCGCCGACACCCGGCTGGTCAACGTCCACGTCCAGCGGCTGCGCTCGAAGATCGAACGCGACCCGGAAGCCCCCGAAGTTGTATTGACGGTCCGTGGTGTCGGCTATAAAGCAGGTTCCTGAACCGGCGGACGACCCCGGCCGGCCCGGCCCGGAGCCGCGCCAGTCTCCGCTGTTCCGCGCCCGTATCTGGAGCCGCCGGGCCCGGATCGTCACCGCCCGCGTGCTGCGGCTGGTCCGCACCGGGGCCACCCGGCTGCTGCCCGGAATCAAGTACCTGCTGCGTGCCGTGCACCGGCGCTGGCGGCGCTCCCTGCAGTTCCGCACCGTCCTGACCACCCTGATGCTGGCCGTCGGCTCGTTCGCTGTGGTGGGCGCCTACCTGTCGAACCAGATCGCGCACAACCTGTTCCAGGAACGCCTGGCCCAGGCCGAGTCCGAGACCCGCTACAACGTCAAACAGGTCCAGGACACGTTCGACGGCGCCCAGGTCACCGACCAGTCCAGCGTCATCACCCTCGTCTACGACACGCTGAACGCTGTCGAGGGACGCGGTTCGGTGATCCAGCGCCGCTACGTCTTTGAAGCCATGCCGGAGCAGACCAAGCCGCGCAACCGGTGGGTCGAATCGCGGGCCTCCGACCAGCTCACCATCAGCGTCATTCCGCCCGAGCTGCGCAAAGCGGTGCAGGACTCGGGCAAGGACCAGTTCTGGGCCTCCACCGAGTTCCCGGTGGGCACCGAGGACCGGCCCGGGATCGCGGTCGGCAACAAGGTGACCTTCAACGGCACGGTCTACGAGCTCTACCTGATTTACGACCTGAACACGGCGCAGAAGACGCTGGACGAGATCCAGAACGTCCTCTTCGCCGGCGCCGCCGCGCTGGCGCTGATGATCGGTGCCGTCGCCTGGTATGTCACCCGCAACGTCGTCAGCCCGGTCAGCCACGCCGCCGTCGTGTCCGAAAAGCTGGCGGCAGGCCAGCTGCAGGAGCGCATGGTGGTCAAGGGGGAGGACGAAGTGGCCCGGCTCGGTGCCTCCTTCAACCACATGGCAGCCAGCCTGCAGGAGCAGATCACCCAGCTGGCCACGCTGTCCCAGATGCAGCAGCGGTTCGTCTCCGACGTCTCGCATGAGCTGCGCACGCCGCTGACCACGGTCCGGATGGCCGCCGAGGTGCTTTACGACGCCCGCGACGAGTTCGACCCGATCAACAAACGGTCCGCCGAGCTGCTCTACAACCAAGTGGAACGGTTCCAGTCGCTGCTCGCCGACCTGCTGGAGATTTCCCGGTTCGACGCGGGCGCGGCGATGCTCGACGCGGAACCGACCGATATCGTCCAGCTCATCTCGCACGTGATCGAGGGGGTTGCCCCGGTGGCCGCCGAATACGGTTCGGAGGTGACCCTCAATGCCCCCGCCGGCAGCATCGTCGTTGAAATGGATGACCGGAGGATCGACAGGATCCTGCGGAACCTGGTCCTGAACGCGCTCGAACACGGCGAAGGCCGTCCGGTGAACATCTCCGTGGCGGCGAACGACAACGCCGTGGCCGTTGCCGTCAGGGACCACGGCATCGGCATGAGCGCCGCGGAAGCAGCCCGGGTCTTTGACCGCTTCTGGCGGGCCGATCCGGCCCGTGCCCGCACCACCGGCGGCAGCGGCCTGGGGCTTTCCATCGCCACCGAGGACACCAAACTGCACAACGGCTGGCTCCAGGCCTGGGGGGAGAAGGGCAGTGGCTCGAACTTCCGCCTGACCCTCCCGCTGCGCCGGGGCGAGACGATCACCCGGTCGCCGCTGCAGCTGGAACCGGCCGACGTCGGGCCCGGAGGGGTCCTGATGGAGCGCACCACGCTGCTGGTGAACCAGCCTGCGACCGACCCCCGCCCCGCGTCCGCCGCGGGCCTTAAGGAGCAGCCATGAGCCGGACCCCGAAGCTGGCAGCGGTGACCGCCGCGCTCCTGGCGCTGGTGCTGCTGCTGGCCTCCTGCGCTCAGATCCCGCGTTCCGGGCCGGTCGGCAAAAGCACCGACGAGAGCGCCGGAAAGCCCAACAACGCCCCGGTCTTCTTCCCGGTGGCGCCGCGTGCCGGGGCGGGGCCGGAGGCGGTTATCGAGGACTTCTACCTTGCCGGCAGCGGCTACGAGGACGACTACGCGGTGGCCCGCCAGTACCTCACCCAGGCGTCCTCGGTGAAGTGGAAGCCCGACCAGCGGGTGCTGGTCTTCCGCTCCGCCCGGGTGGTCCGCACCGCCGTCGAGAACGTTTACAACTACGAACTCGATCTCGCCTACTCCGTCGACGCCGACGGCATCGCCACCCCGATGCCGCCGGGATCGAAGGAAAACATACCGGCCACGCTGACCAAGGTCGACGGGGAGTGGCGGATCGCCGAAATCCCGGACGGGACAGCGATCCCGGAGGAGACGTTCAAGGTCATTTACGGCGCCTACCCGATCTATTTCTACGATCCGACCTTCACCTACGCGGTGCCGGACATGCGCTGGTTCATCAAGAAGAAGACGGTCAAGGCCATGGCCAGCGCCCTGCTCGGCGGCCCGGCCCCCTACCTGAAGGGCGCCGTCGTGAGCGCTTTCCCGTCGGGGATGAAGCTGGCCCGCGAATCGGTGCCCGTGGTCTCCGGCGCCGCGCAGGTGGACCTCACGGCCAAGGACCTCGTGGAGGCCTCGAACAAGGACCGGCTGCGGATGCAGACCCAGCTGGCCCTGACCTTCCGGAGCCAGCCCGACGTGATCAACGTCGAACTGCGGGCCAACCAGGACCTGGTGCGGGTGGAGGACGACGGGTCGGTGCTGCCGCCGGTGCGGGATGAGGACGTGCCCGCCCACCAGATCGCCGTCAGTGACAATGACCTGGTCCGCGTGGAGAACAACAAGGTCGGCCCGCTGCCGGACATGCGGTCCGTCAAGGCCCTCGTGCCCCGGCTGCCCGCCGAATCCCCGGTCTCCCAGGCGGCAGCGTTCCTCAGCGGCAACCGCACCACGCTGTATTCGATCGTGCCAGGCCAGCCGGCCCGCGCCCTCACCACGCGGGCCGCCCTGTCGAGGCCCTCATTCGGGCGCTACGACTGGGTCTGGACCGCCGGGCCGGGCAGCAACGGAGCCACCCAGGTGCTGGCCTACCGGCCCTCCGGCGCCGCCCCGGGCGCGACTGTCCCGGCGGTGACCCTCGCGCCGTCCTGGCTTGCCGGCCGGACCGTGAAGGAGTTCAGGGTTTCGCGCGAGGGGACCCGGGCCCTGGTCATTTCCGAACGCAACGGCGAGACCAGCGTGCAGGTTACCGGCATCGTCCGTACCGCCGACGGCACCCCCCGGGACCTCACCGCACCGATCACCCTGCTGCCGGCCCGCGCCCCGGACCGGGGTGTCTGGGTCAACGACACCACCGTGGCGGTGATGAAAGCCTCCGAGAACGGCAACGTGACTCCCGAACTGCTGTCCCTGACCGCTGGCCAGCCGCAGCAGCTGGCCCCCTGGCCGGGGCTGACGGCGTTGAGCGCCGGCAACGGGCCGCTGGAGATCTACGGACAATCCGCCGAGGGAATCTTCCAGCGGGTCGGAAACGGCTGGTCGCAGCAGCTGAAGGGCGCCGTCGACCCGGCCTTCCCCGGCTGACAGCGCCCCGCCAGCGCCTTCGCAGGGTGCCACCGCCTTAGCCTGCTGGCTTGTCCACATAGCGGCCGGCGCGCCTACCGGGACGGGCCCGCGACGGCCAGCCTTGGAGGATGGATTCCAGCGGCCAGACAGGGTCCGGCGGCGGCCGGCCAACCCCGGACACCGGCAGCGCCCCGGCGACGGCGAAACACCGCGGAGACTTCCGCTGCTGGCAGGACCGCGCCGCGGACCGGGTGGCCGCCGCCGTGGCGGAACTGCTCACCCTCGCCGTGCCGGTGGACTGCGTCTGCTGCGGGGCGGAGGACACGGCCCTCTGCCACGGGTGTGCCAGCCGGGTCCGCCGCCTGACCGCCAGCCCCTTCCGCGCCGGATCCCGGGCCCCGGCGCTCGTGGACATGGACGGCGCGGTGCTGCTGCCGGTGGTGGCTGCCGGCGTCTACCGCGAGGAGCTGGCCCAGTCACTGCTTTCCTTCAAAGCCCACGGCCAGGGAAGGCTGGCCGCTGAACTCGCCCCGGCGCTGGCCCGGGCCATCGCTGCTGCCGGCGGCCGCGACAAGGCGCTGGTCCTGGTGCCGGTGCCCACGAGCGGCGCCGCCTTCCGCCGCCGCGGGTTCAGCCCGGTGCACCTGCTCCTGTCCCGGGCGCGCCGGAGCGGTGTCCTCCCGGGCACCGACTTCGCCGACGTGCTGCGCCTGGCCGGGCCGGCGGCACGGTTCCGCGGCAGGTCGGCGACGGGCTGGCCCGGCGGGCAGAAGGGCCTTGGCCGGGCCGCCCGGGCCCGGAGGGTTCGGGGTTCGATGCGGCTCACCAGCGCCGGGCGGGCGGCCCTGGCCGGGGTGCCGTGCCTCGTCGTGGACGACGTGCTGACAACCGGTGCCACCCTGGCGGAGGCGGCCCGGGCCATACGCGCCGGAGGCGGCGTGGTCCGCGGGGCGGCGGTACTCGCCGCGACACGCCCGACCGACCGCTCAGGCCCGCCCGACGCTGCCCCGCCACTGCGGGACGGCCCGGCCGGGGAGAAAAAAATAAACCAAAAAAAGGTGAATAACGGGGGGCGATGAACTAACGTCGAACATGGGTACCAAGAACAGATGTACCTGTCGATAGCGGCTCGGAAAGGGGCTCGACTGTCCGTCAGACCAGCCCCCGGAAGTGCCGCCGTCGTGTCACCGAAGTCATTTGGAGGGCACCATGGAGTTCATGATCAGCGGTCGTAACCTGACGGTCTCAGACCGGTTCCGCGAATACGCCGACGAAAAGATCTCGAAGATCGCATCACTGGGGGACAAGGTCCAGAGGGTGGACGCCAAGGTCACGAAGGAGACCAAGGCCCGGCAGACCGCAGAACTGCTCACAGTCGAGTTGACGGTCCTTGGACGCGGCCCCGTGATCCGTGCCGAAGCCAGTGCCGCGGACAAGTTCGCCGCGTTCGACCTGGCCTACAACAAACTTCTTGAACGGCTCCGCCGGGCCAAGGACCGCAAGAAGGTCCACCACGGCCGGCACACACCCAAGTCCGTCACGGAGGCGACCGCAACGCTGGAGCCTGCCAGCACCAGCGAGCCTATCTACGAGGAAGCGAGCCACCCGCCGCAGCCGGAGCCGGCGGCCAAGTCGCCGTATGAGGTGGAGAACGATATCCCGGCCGGAGACTCGCCGGTGCTGATCCGCCGGAAGGTGTTCCCGGCGTCGTCCCTCACGCTCGACGACGCCGTGGACAACATGGAACTCGTCGGCCACGACTTCTACCTGTTCGTGGACAAGGAAACGAAGGCGCCCTCGGTCGTCTACCGCCGCGAAGGCTGGACCTACGGCGTGATCAGCCTGGACCAGACCTGCGAGCCGGGCGCGGCTCCGCTGGAAGAGAAGATCATCGCCTATCGTTCTGAGGATGAGCCCGCCAGCGCCTGAGCTGGCGACCGCCCGAAGAAGGGAATGAAGTGCCCGCATCGCTGAGCCTCCGGCAGGCGCGGCGGATCGCACTGGCAGCCCAGGGATTGGACAAAGTCCGGCCTGCCGCACCCGTGAGCGCACGGGCGGTGGGCCGGACCTTTGCCCGCCTCCAGCTGGTCCAGATCGACTCCGTCAACGTGCTCTCTCGCAGCCACTACCTGCCGTTCTTTTCACGGCTCGGCAACTACGACCGCAATATCCTGCACCGGATGGCGGGGACCCACCCCCGGCGCATGATGGAGTACTGGGCCCATGAGGCCAGCTTCATCCGGCCCGAACACTTCCAGGACCTGCTGCTGTGGCAGAACCGCACCTGGGTCGGCGCCCACGCGATGGACCCGGAGCTGCGCGGCGACGTGGCGCGCCGGCTGCTGGAAGCGCTAGCTGCCGGCCGGCCGCTGACCGCCTCCGAACTCACGGCCCGCCTCGGCCACGTCGAGGCCCGGACGACGGACAACTGGGGGTGGAACTGGAACGCCGTCAAACGCGTGCTGGAGCACCTCTTCGAAGAGGGGCTCGTGACGGCCGCTTCCCGCACAAGTTCGTTCGAACGCCGCTACACGCTGACCTCCCGGGTGCTGGCCGCCCCGGACCCAGCCTTACCGGACCCTGCCTCCCGGGAGCCGGACGCCGAGGCAGCAATGGTCCGGCTCATCGACGCGGCCGCGCAGGCCCACGGAATCGGCACCGTGCGCTGCTTCGCGGACTATTTCCGTACCCCGGTGCGGGCCGCTGCCGCCGCGGTGGACGAGCTCGTGGCCGGCGGCCGGCTCGAACCGGTGACGGTGGCCGGCTGGAACCGGCCGCTGTACCGCCACGCCGAGGCGAGGATGCCGCGAACCGCCAACGGCCGGGCGCTGCTGAGCCCGTTCGACTCGCTGGTCTTCGAACGCCGCCGGCTGGAAGAACTGTTCGGCTTCCACTACCGGATCGAGATCTACACCCCCGAAGCCAAGCGCCGCTACGGCTACTACGTGTTGCCGTTCCTGCTGCGCGAGGACATCGTGGCGCGCGTGGACCTGAAAGCGGACCGGGCAGCCGGCACCCTGCTGGTCAGGGCGAGCCACGCCGAGCCCGGCGCGCCGGCGGATACCGCCGTCGAACTCGCCGCGGAACTGCAGCTCATGGCAGAGTGGTTGGAGCTGGAACGGGTCATCGTGGCACCGGCCGGCGACCTGGCTCCGGCGCTGGGGCAGGCCGTGGCAGGGCTGCCTCCGCTCTGAGGGAACGGGCGCAGCCGGCCGTGTGTCTCTCCCGTAGACTAAACACGCCGGAATTCGGCAGCTGGAGACTGGGAGCAATTTCACGTGGCATCACTTATTGAAAAACTTCTCCGTACGGGTGACAAAAAGACCCTGCGGCGACTGCGGAACTACGCCGATTCCATCAATGCCCTTGAAAGCTCCTTCAAGACCTTCACCGACGCCGAGCTGCGGGAAGAAACCGACCGGCTGCGTGCCCGGCACAGCGACGGCGAGAAGCTCGACGACCTGCTGCCCGAGGCGTTTGCCGCCGTGCGCGAGGCGTCCTCCCGCACCCTCGGGATGCGGCACTTCGATGTCCAGCTGATGGGCGGGGCCGCCCTGCACCTGGGCAACATCGCCGAAATGAAAACCGGTGAAGGCAAGACCCTCGTGGCCACCGCTCCGGCCTACCTCAACGCCCTCACCGGAAAGGGCGTCCACGTCATCACGGTCAACGACTACCTGGCCGAATACCAGTCCGACCTGATGGGCCGTGTCTACCGCTTCCTGGGCCTGAGCAGCGGGTGCATCCTCTCCAACCAGGACCCGGCCGTCCGGCGCGAACAATACGCCTCGGACATCACCTACGGCACGAACAACGAATTCGGCTTCGACTACCTGCGCGACAACATGGCGTGGGACAAGTCCGAGCTGGTCCAGCGCGGCCACAACTTCGCCATCGTCGATGAAGTCGACTCCATCCTGATCGACGAGGCCCGCACCCCGCTGATCATTTCCGGCCCCGCGCAGGGCGACACCAACCGCTGGTACAGCGAGTTCGCCAAGGTGGTGCTGCGCCTGCAGCCCGAGACGGACTACGAGGTCGACGAGAAGAAGCGCACCGTCGGCGTCCTCGAAGCCGGCATCGAGAAGGTCGAGGACTACCTCGGCATCCACAACCTCTACGAGTCCGCGAACACGCCGCTGATCGGCTTCCTGAACAATGCCATCAAGGCCAAGGAGCTCTTCAAGCGGGACAAGGACTACGTCATCCTCGACGGCGAGGTGCTGATCGTGGACGAGCACACCGGCCGCATCCTCGGCGGCCGGCGCTACAACGAGGGCATGCACCAGGCGATCGAGGCCAAGGAAGGCGTCGAGATCAAGGCCGAGAACCAGACCCTCGCCACCGTCACGCTGCAGAACTACTTCCGCATGTACGACAAGCTGGCGGGCATGACCGGTACCGCCGAGACCGAAGCCGCCGAGTTCATGAGCACCTACAAGCTCGGCGTCGTCGCCATCCCGACCAACCGGGACATGCAGCGTATCGACCAGCCGGACCTCGTCTACAAGAACGAGACGGTCAAGTTCGACGCCGTCGTGCGGGACATCGCCGAGCGGCACGAAAAGGGCCAGCCGGTCCTGGTCGGCACCACCAGCGTCGAGAAGAGCGAGTACCTGTCCCGGCTGCTGGCCAAGGAAGGCATCCGCCACGAGGTCCTGAACGCCAAGAACCACGCCCGTGAAGCGTCCATCGTGGCGCAGGCCGGCCGGAAGGGCGCCGTGACGGTCGCGACCAACATGGCCGGCCGCGGTACCGACATCATGCTCGGCGGCAACGCCGAGTTCACCGCCGTCGCCGAACTCGCCAAGCGCGGCCTCGACCCGGAGGAGAACTCCGAGGAATACGAGGCCGCCTGGCCCGACGCCTTCGAGGCGGCCAAGCAGTCCGTCAAGGACGAGCACGAGGAAGTCCTGGGCCTCGGCGGCCTGTACGTCCTCGGCACCGAGCGGCACGAGTCCCGCCGGATCGACAACCAGCTGCGCGGCCGCTCGGGCCGCCAGGGCGACCCGGGCGAGTCCCGCTTCTACCTCTCGCTGACCGATGACCTGATGCGCCTGTTCAACTCCGGTGCTGCCGAACGGCTGATGAACAGCTCGGTGCCGGACGACGTCGCGCTGGAATCGAAGCTGGTCTCCCGCGCCATTGCCTCGGCGCAGGGCCAGGTCGAGGGCCGCAACGCCGAACAGCGCAAGAACGTCCTGAAGTACGACGACGTCCTGAACCGCCAGCGCGAGGCGATCTACGGCGACCGCCGCCGGATCCTCGAAGGCGATGACCTGCACGAGAAGGTCCAATACTTCATCGAGGACACGATCACCGCGTTCATCGACGAGGCCACGGCCGAGGGCACCGGCGACGACTGGGACTTCAACCTGCTCTGGACCAACCTCAAGACGCTGTACCCCGTGAGCTTCTCGCCCCGCGACGTGATCGACGAGGCCGGCGGCAAGTCCCGGATCACGGCCGAGTTCCTGAAGGAGGAGATCCTTTCCGACGCCCGCCTGGCCTACCAGGCCCGGGAGGAGATGATCGGCTCCGAGAGCATGCGGGAGCTGGAACGCCGTGTGGTCCTGTCCGTGATCGGACGCAAGTGGCAGGAACACCTCTACGAGATGGACTACCTCAAGGAGGGCATCGGCCTGCGCGCGATGGCCCAGCGCGACCCCCTGGTCGAATACCAGCGCGAGGGCTTCATCATGTTCCAGGCCATGATGGAAGCGATCCGGGAGGAGAGCGTCGGCTTCCTGTACAACCTCGAGGTGGAGGTGACCCCGGCGGAGGACGTCGTGGTGGCCGACGCCGAGGGCGGGCACACCGAACACCACGAACCGCAGGTCCACGCCGCCGGGCTGGAAGCACCGGAGAAGCCCGCCCAGCTGCAGTACACGGCACCGGGCGAGGACGGTGCGGCCCAGACCCGGGTCGAGGCCAAGTCCTCGGGCCGGTCCGGCAACCCGGCCAAGGCCGCGCAGGAACAGCCGCGGCGGGCCGCCAAGAAGAAGCGCCGCTAGCAATCGGTTACACCAGGCAGGGCCGGAACCTCAGTTCCGGCCCTGCCTGTTTGCGTCTTCCTCCCTTCCTCGCGGTTCGTGTCAGCGAATGCGGCGTGCAGCCATTGCCGCGTGCCGCCGGTCACCCGATCTCGAGCACGGTCACCCGCCAGACCTGCCGGCTGCGCTCAAGCCGCAGCGCCACCGCCCGGACCCGGAGTTCGTCCGCCACCACCGCGCTCGCCTCGTAGACATCCTCGGACACCCGGCAGGCGCGGACCGAGCGGACCGTCGGGTTCCGGTGCAGCCGCCCCGCCGTCGGCGAGGTACCGGAAGCGACCCGACGGGTCAGCGCCGCCCGGTGCTGCAGGGCCGCCAGGCAGCGCTCGTCGAGCCTGCGGGCAAGCTGCTGGACCGGGCGGGTGCCGGCGAGGACCTCGACGGCGGCCTGCACCGTGGACCGCGAGATTGCACAGACCTCCCGGTCCAGGTCCACCACCTGGAGGCGGGGCGCCGCCGGATACACGGGAACGGCTGCAGCTGCATGGAGGCCGGGAGTGACGCTCATGGGATTTCCTCGCTGTTGTCGGGCTGAGGGTCCTGGCGGACCCGGGGACGGGGTGGATCAGGGGCGAAAGGGCACCCGAAGGATTTGGCCGGGCATCAGCAGCGAAGGGTCGCTGCCGATGATGTCCCGGTTTGCGGCGTACAGCCGGGGCCAGGCCAAGGCGATGTCGACGTCGGACGCCAGCGGACCCAGTGCGGCAGCGCTGATGCTCCAGAGTGAATCCCCCTCCCGCACGGCGACCTCCGCCGTTCCATGCGCCGGCAGGGGATCGCGCAGCGGCGTCGGTGCCAGGCCCCCCGGGTCGACCGGGAGCCGAGCGGGAATCCAATGCGGGTCCACTCCGATGCCCGGCCCTGCGGTACCGGGCGCCGAAGGGGCCGGCTGCGGGCCGGGAGCCCCCGCCGCGGCCGGACCGGTGCCGGGTATCCGAAGGGCCGCAATGGCGGGCGGGGGAGCGGCGGCAGGGCCGGCCGTTCTGGTTCCGGCGTGCGCCAGCGGTGCCGTGGCCAGCTGGAGGCCAACGGCGGTGAGCGCCAGCCGGCGCATGAACGCCGGGGTGAACCTGGCCGTCGCTGCTGCGGCTGTGGTGCTGCCGCGGCGGTCGAGCATCGCCGCGGCCACGGCGATCGTGAAGGACAGCGCCCACCAGACCACCAGGATCAGGCCCGCTGCGTTCGCGGCGAGACCGATGTGTTCCTCGTAGCTCAGGCCCTGGCGCCGCGCCGCCGAGGACTGCAGGCGCCGGGCCAGCTGGGCGCCGGCGCCGGCGAGGAAAATCCCGGCCATCATGATCAGCGCAGCAGTGGCGGCGTCCGCCCGCAGCTGGCGCCGGCGTCCGCCGGATCCCTTGGTATTGCCCATGCCCGCCTCTTTCCCTATCAGCGGAGCGCCACACCGCCCGCAATCTGAGTTTGATGCACTTTGATGCCGTTTGATGCTGTTAGCTGAGTCTGGTCCTGGGGTGCCCGGTCTGTCTAGGGCCAGGCGCAGACCTGTGGATTAAGCGTTGACCGGCTCCCGGCGCGCGCTTACGCTGGCGCCATGCGTTGGGACGCCCTGTTTGCCGACCTGGAGGCACAGCTCGCCGCGGGAGTCCGCCTGGAGCTCGAAACAGAAATCGGGGAACGCGCACGGGTGGACGCCGCAACCGTCGAACTTGCCGACCGGCTCCGCGGCTCCATAGGCCTGCGGGTCGCCGTCCATCTCGCCTCAGGCACGGCCTACGAGGGCACCCTGAGCCACGCGGGCAGCGAGTGGCTGGTGCTCGACGAGGAGCGGCACCAGCTGCTGGTTCCCCACGCCGCGGTCCTCCGCTTTACGGGTCTCTCCCGGCTTGCCGTCGCCGCCGGCTCGACCGTCCGCCAGCGGCTGGGCCTGTCGACTGCGCTGCGTGAGCTTGCCCGCGACCGCGCCCGGGTGGCCGTGATCGTGTCGCGGGGCGCTGCGGGCGAATCCGTACTGCACGGCGTGATTGACCGGGTGGGCCGGGACTTCCTGGACCTGGCGGTCACCGGCCCCGGGGAGGAACGGCGCCCGGCGAACGTCAACGGGACGGCGACCATCCCCTTCGCCGCCCTCGCCGGACTGCGGTCGGTCCGCGGCGCCGAGGGATGAGGCCCGGCCTAGTTGCCCTTGGCCTTGGCTTCCTCGATCATGCGGCTCGCCTCGGCATAGCGCTCCTGGATGTACTGCTCCAGCATGGCTTCCTCAACCCGCCACTGGCCGCGCCCGCCCACCTGGATGGCTTTGAGTTGCCCGCTGCGGACCAGTGCGTAGGCGGCCGGAGAGTTGATCTGCAGCTGCTCGGCCACGTCGGCGAGGGTCAGGAAGCGGGGCATGTGTACATTTTGCCACCGTTGGCGCCGTTTGGGGCCGTTATCCACACGATGGGCCGGTTTGCCGCCGCATCTTCCCGCAGGCGGGCTGATTCGTCACAATAGGCGGGACGACAGGGGTGTCCGGCGCCGCAGCCCGGACCGCGGCTACAGGGGGAGCGGGGACGCATGGGTGTGGGCACAGTGGCAGGCGGCGCACGGCTGAAAAAGCCTTCGTGGAAGGACCCGCGGCTACTCGTGGGCATCCTGCTGGTGCTCGCCTCCGTCGCCGGGGTTGTCTCGCTGGTGGCGGCGGCCGACCAGACCACCGAGGCCTACGCCGCCAGCGAGCCCATTGCCGTCGGCGAACGGCTGGACGCGGACAAGCTCCACCGCGTCCGGGTGCGGCTGAACGACGTCGAGCCGCACTACCTCACCCCGGAATCGGGTGTACCAGGGGACCTTGTCGCCGTCCAGCGCATCGGCAAGGACCAGCTGCTGCCGCGGGAGAGCTTCGGCCGGCCGGACGGGCTGGACCGCAAACCCCTCGCCATCACCGTCGAGGAGGCGCTGCCGCCGCAGGCCGTCCCGGGTTCCCGGGTGGATGTCTGGGTCGCACTGCCCGACGCGCGCAACGGCTACGCCGAGCCGACTCTGGTGCTGCCGGGAGCCGAAATCGCCCAGCTCACGCCCGGGAGCACGGCCCTGGGCTCCCAGCGGGCCACGGTGGTGATGGTCCTGGTCCCGGACGGGCAGATGCCCAAGCTGCTCGGCGCGCAGGCCAACAAGGCGCGCATCTCGGTCGTCTGGAACCCCGGCGGGGCGGGCTGATGGGCATCCCCGTGGTCACGGTCGGCCGGTCGGGGGACGCCCTGGTGGACGGGCTGGAACGGCTGCACGGGCCGGTCTCAGTGGTCCGCCGCTGCAGCGAACTGGCGGAGCTGCTGGCCGCCTGCCAGACGGGCCTGGCCCGCGCCGCCGTCGTCGCCGACGGGTCCGCCGAACTGACCGCCTCGCTCGTCGACCGGCTTTCCGCCGTGGGCGTTGCCGTCGTGGCACTCACCGACAGCCCGGAGGAGTCCGCCCGGCTGCGGGGCATCGGCGTCACCGCCGAGGCCCCGGGCGTCGCGCCTGGCAACCTGGCCTCCGTGATCGCGGACGCGGTGGCACAGCTCTCGACGGGCCTGCCGCCGTCGTTTCCGCGTGCCTCCGCCGACCACGGGACAGTGCCGCCCGTTGCCGCCGGCCGCGGCCGGTCGGCCGAGCGGCCCGGTGCGGAACATCCCGCCCCGGACGCGGGACAGGCCGGAGCCGCCGGTCCGGGCACGGGGATGATCATCGCAGTGTGGGGCCCGGCGGGCGCCCCCGGCCGCACCCTCATCGCCGCCAACATGGCGGCGGAGCTGGCAGCGGAGGGCCGGTCCGTGCTGCTGGTCGACGCCGACAGCTACGGCGCCAGCGTGGCCGCGGTCCTGGGGCTGCTTGATGAGTCGGCAGGTCTGGCGCAGGCCTGCCGGTTGGCGGACCAGGGCCTGCTGGACTGCGCCGCCCTGCTCAAGCTTGCCGTGCCGGTCTCCACCCGCGCCGGCACCTTCCGGGTGCTGACCGGCATCACCCGCGCAGACCGCTGGACCGAGCTTCGGGCCGCCGCGCTGGCCTTGGTCTACGAACGGGCCCGGGAAGCCGCCGAGGTCACCGTCATTGACGCCGGGTTCTGCCTGGAGGCCGACGAGGAGCTGAGTTTCGACTCGATGGCACCGCGCCGGAACGCCGCAACGCTGCGCAGCCTGGAACTGGCCGACACGGTGTACGCCGTCGGCGCCGCCGACCCGGTCGGCGTGCCCCGGCTGGTCCGCGGGCTGGCCGAACTGGAGGCGGCCGTCCCGCAGGCCTCGCCGCGCGTGGTCCTGAACAAAGTGCGGGCCGCCGCCGTCGGACGGTCCCCCGAGCGGCAGCTGCGCGAGGCCTGGGCCCGGTATGGCCCCGCCGCGCCGCTGGAGGCCTTCCTCCCCGCCGACCCCGCGGCCTGCGACGCCGCCCTGCTCTCCGGCTCGCTGCTGCTCGAATCCGCCCCGGAGTCACCGCTGCGGACGGCCATCGCCGGACTGGTTTGTGCAACCGTCCAGCGAAAGCGTAAATCCTCTGTCTTTTCTTCCACAGCAATGCGCCGGGTAAAGGGCTAGGCTCGCCATGAGGGCCGCAACGGTGCGGCCAGAAACTTTGTGATGGAGGCGTTTGTCGATGTCGTCTGGGTCCAGCGTGGAGGATCAACCCGTTTCGATTGGTGCCGGTGAAGGCTACTTCGCGGACTACTACGAGCACCTCGCAGAGGAGGACGCCCGCGCCTACGGCGAGGATGTCCTGGCCGCCCGGTCCCAGGCTCACCTGCAGGCGGCCGCGGTGCGGCGTCCAGGCGTACCGAACATCTCGATTGCCGACGAGGCCGAATCGAGCGTCGTCTACATCGTCACCGACGACATGCCCTTCCTGGTCGACTCGGTCAATGCGGAACTGGTCCGGCAGAAGACCGCCATCCGCCTCGTGATCCACCCGCTCTTCGTCGTCACCCGCAACCGCGAGACCGGCCGTCTGGTCAAGGTGTCGCGGGTGCCCTCGCACCTGGGCATCTCCAGCGGCGACACGGCCGCGATGCCGAACCTCTCGCACCTGATCGCCGCAGGCGACAACGCCTCCCACATGGAGTCCTGGATCGCCGTCGAGATCGACCCGGTCGGCGACGCCAAGCGCGCGGAGCTCATCGAGGGCCTCTCCCGTGTACTCGGTGACGTGCGCGCCGCCGTCGAGGACTGGCCGAAAATGCGCAACAAGGCCCACGAGGTTTCCGACGGGCTGGACCAGGTGGCCAATGCCGGCCAGATCGCCGGGCTCCGGCAGGCCCAGGAGCTGCTGCGCTGGCTGGACGACGGGAACTTCACCTTCCTGGGCTACCGCGAATACGACCTGAAGACGGAATCCGGCGAAGACGTGCTGGAACTGCGGGAGGACAGCGGCCTGGGCCTGCTGCGCAACAGCGCCGACATGCAGCACCAGATCCAGCACCTGACCGAAACCGGCCGGCGGAAGGCCCGCGAGAAGAGCGCCCTGGTGATCACCAAGGCGAACTCGCGCTCGACGGTGCACCGCCCGGCCTATCTCGACTACATCGGCGTGAAGAGCTTCGACGCGGCCGGCAACGTCAACGGCGAACGGCGCTTTATCGGCCTGTTCGCGACCACCGCCTACGCCGGCTCCGTGCGCGAGATTCCGGTGGTGCGCGAAAAGGTCGACGCCGTGCTGCGGGACGCCGGCTTCCCGCCGGACTCACACTCCGGCAAGGACCTCCTCGGCATCCTTGAAACCTATCCGCGCGATGAGCTCTTCCAGATCGAGGTCTCCGACCTGGAAGCCATCGCCACCGGGATCCAGCGCCTGCAGGAGCGCCGCCGCACCCGGCTGTTCCTCCGGCCGGACATTTACGGCCGCTTCATGTCGGCCCTGGTTTACCTTCCCCGTGACCGCTACACCACCAACGTCCGGTTGCGCATCGAGCAGGAACTGCGCGAGACGTTCGACGCCGTCTCGATCGACTACGAGGCGCGGATGACCGAATCGGCGCTCGCCCGCCTGTTCTTCCGGATCCGGCTGCCCAAGGACGCCGATCCCAGCGGCGTCAACGCCGAGGAACTCGAGAAGCGGCTGGTCCGCGCGGCCCGCTCGTGGAGCGAGGGCATCGCCGAGGTGCTGCGCGCCAGGGCCGGCGCCGACGGCGAAAACGGTGCCAAGGAACTCGCCGCGCTGTGGGCCGAGGCCTTCCCCGCCAGCTACCGCGTCGACTACGAAGTCGAGGACGCGCTGGAGGACATCGCCCGGTTCGAACAGTACGGCGCTGCCGCCCGGACGGAAGCGGGGCAGCCCGGCGGGGAACGGCCCGGCGTGCATGTCTACCTGCCCGAGGGCGCCGGTGCCACGCTGGAGGAGGACGCCCGCGTCAAGCTCTACATGCTCGAGCCCAAGAGCCTGAGCCAGATCCTGCCCTACTTCCACAACCTGGGCCTCGAGGTCCTCGACGAGCGCCCCTTCGAGATCGAGACGGCCGACCACCGCGACTTCTTCCTCTACGACCTCGGCCTGAAGTACCCCGCCGGCGTGGACCCGGAGCGCACCGGCGCCCTGCTCGGCGAGTCCTTCGGCGCGGCCGTCTCCGGCGCGGTCGAGTCCGACAGCTTCGACCGCCTCGTCCTGCGCGAAGGCATGCACTGGCGGCAGGTCGTCGTCCTGCGCGCCTACGCCAAGTACATGCGGCAGATGGGCAACACCAACTCCTTCGAGTTCATGGCCGACACATTGCTGGCCAACCCGGACGTCACCCGCGGACTGAACGCCCTGTTCGAGGCCCGCTTCGACCCCTCGCTGCCCGAGACGGACCGCGAGGCACGCCAGGAGGAGGTCCGCGCCGCGCTGGACGCGGCGATCGAACAGGTTGCCACCCTCGACGCCGACCGCGTGCTGCGTACCCTCAAGAACCTGATCCAGGCCACGGTCCGGACCAACTTCTACCAGAACAAGACGCACGTCAGCTTCAAGCTCGACCCCTCCGGCATCGACGGCCTGCCGTTCCCGCGCCCGGTGTTCGAGATCTGGGTCTACTCGCCCCGGGTGGAAGGGGTGCACCTGCGCTTCGGCAAGGTGGCCCGCGGCGGCCTTCGCTGGTCCGACCGCCGCGAGGACTTCCGCACCGAAATCCTCGGCCTGGTCAAGGCCCAGACGGTCAAGAACGCGGTCATCGTCCCGACCGGCGCCAAGGGCGGGTTCTATGCCAAGCAGCTGCCTGATCCCGCCGCTGACCGCAGCGCCTGGATGGCCGAGGGCGTGGAGAGCTACAAGACGTTCATCCGCGGCCTGCTGGACGTCACTGACAATCTCGTGACGACGGCGGACGGGGAGACCGTGGTGCCGCCTGCCGACGTCGTGCGCCACGACAGCGACGATTCCTACCTCGTCGTCGCGGCGGACAAGGGGACGGCATCGTTCTCCGACATCGCCAACGGCCTCGCCGCCGAGTACGGCTTCTGGCTCGGGGACGCCTTCGCCTCCGGCGGTTCGGTGGGCTACGACCACAAGGCCATGGGCATCACCGCCCGCGGCGCGTGGGAGTCGGTCAAACGCCACTTCAGCGAGCTGGGCCTGGACACGCAGGCGGAACCGTTCACCGTCGTCGGCGTCGGCGACATGTCCGGGGACGTCTTCGGTAACGGCATGCTGCTCTCCCGGCACATCCGGCTGCTCGCCGCGTTCGACCACCGGCACATCTTCCTCGATCCCAACCCGGACGAGGCAGCCTCCTTCGCCGAGCGGCAGCGCCTGTTCGAGCTGCCCCGTTCCTCCTGGGACGACTACGACAAGAGCCTGATCAGCGAGGGCGGCGGCGTCTTCGGCCGGCAGGCCAAGTCGATTCCGGTCTCCCCGCAGGTGCGGGTTGCGCTGGGCCTGCCGGAGGGTACCACCCGGCTGAGCCCGCCGGAGCTGCTCCGGGCGGTCCTCCTCGCCCCGGCGGACCTGCTCTACAACGGCGGCATCGGCACCTACGTCAAGGCCTCGACCGAGACCAACGGCGAGGTCGGCGACAAGGCCAACGACGCCATCCGCGTCGACGGCCGCGAGCTGCGCGTCAAGGTGGTCGGCGAGGGCGGCAACCTGGGCATGACCCAGCGCGGCCGGATCGAGGCCGCGCTGCAGGGCGTCATCCTGAACACCGACGCGATCGACAACTCGGCCGGCGTCGACTGCTCCGACCACGAGGTCAACATCAAGATCTTCGTGGACCGCATGGTGGCCGCCGGTAAGCTCGACCCCGCCGAGCGCGCCGGGTTCCTGGCATCCATGACCGACGAGGTCGGCCGCCTGGTGCTTGAGGACAACATCGACCAGAACATCCTGCTGCTCAACGACCGGATGCGGGTGGCCGAATGGAGCCCCAGCTACGAGCGGCTGATGGACTGGCTGGAGAAGTCCGCCGACCTCAAGCGCGATCTGGAGGCACTGCCGACCACGGAGACCCTGCGGGAGCGCCTCGAACAGGGCCAGGGCCTGACCTCGCCGGAACTGTCCGTGCTGGCGGCCTACGCCAAGATCGAGCTCGCCACCGCCCTGCGGGACAGCGACCTGGCCGAGGACCCGTGGTTCCGCGAAACGCTGCGGGCCTACTTCCCGAAGCAGTTGCGTGAGCGCTTCGACGCGGAACTGGAGAGCCACCCGCTGCGCCGGGAAATCATCGCCACCGTCGTCGCCAACGACATGATCAACCTGGGCGGCATCACGTTCGCGTTCCGCGCCATGGAGGAAACCTCGGCCCCCGAGGCCGCCGTCGCGAAGGCGTTCGTCGCGCTGCGCGAGGTCTACGAGCTGGACATCATGGTGGCCGAGCTCAACGAGCTGCCGGCGTCGTTCCCGACCGAGCACTGGAGCACCGTCCACCTGGACATCCGCCGGCTGCTGGACCGGGCGGTCCGCTGGGTTCTCGGACAGGGCAGTGCTGCACGGCCGATCGCCGAGATCGTCGCCGAATTCAAACCCCTGATGGACCCGATGCGGGCCCGGCTGCTGGACTACCTGCGCGGCGGCGACCGCGAACGCGTCTCCCAGTGGCTGGAAAAGGCCCGGAGCTGGGAACTGCCGGAGGATCTGGCGCACCGCTGGGCCGAGCTGTTCGAGAGCTTCGTCCTCCTGGACATCGCCAAGATCGTGCACGCCGGGAACGAGCCGGTGGAGAACATCGCGCACGTCTACTACACGGTGTTCGACCGCTTCCACGTCGATTCGCTGCTCGAACGGATCACCAAGCTGCCGCGGAAGGACCGGTGGCAGGCACTGGCCCGCGCCGCGCTGCGCGACGATCTGTACTCGACCGTCACGGACATGACGACGGCGGTCCTGGCATCGACGCCCGCTGACCTCTCGGCCGAAGAGCGGCTGGCGGCGTGGGAGAGCCAGAACGTCGAGCAACTGGACCGGGCGAAGAGCATGTTCGACGAGGTCAACGCCCTCGAGGCCGACGACATGGCCTCGCTCTCGGTAGCATTGAGGCTCTTGAGGTCAATCGTCCGACGCTAGGGCTGCCGGCCCCCGCGTCGCAAATGGAGGTGCTGTGGCAATCTTTACGGACCCTATCAGGGAGCATGCTGATTTCGGGCCGGGGGATGCCGAGTGGCTGCATCTGCTCGTGGGGGACTGGCAGATGGTCGCCGACCTCGCCTTCGCCGACCTTGCGCTGTGGTTCCCGCACCCCGAGCTGGGGTACGTGGCCCTGGCCCACGTCCGGCCCTCCACCACGCATACGGTGTTCCACGCCGACTTCGTGGGGGAGGGCATCCGGTCGGACCTGAAGCGGCTCGTGGACAAGGCCTGGGAGAGCCGGACCATTGAACGCTCCAACGAGACCAACTGGAGCAGCGACATGGCCATGCGGGTCGAGGCGGTTCCGATGGTGCGCAACGGCCGGACCCTGGCGATCGTCACCTCGCACATGGACCTCTCCAGCTCGCGGATGCCCTCGAGGCTGGAACTGACCTACCGGCAATGCGCCTATGACCTGCTGCGGATGGGCACCCTGGGCCTCTGGCCCGACTTCGCCTCGCCGACCGGGTCGCGGCGCGGAGCGCCGCGCGTCGGCGACGGGCTGATCCGCCTCGACGCCGAGGGGATCGTGCAGTACGCCAGCCCGAACGGCGTTTCCGCCTTCCGCCGGCTCGGGGACGGCGAGTCGCTCGAGGGCCGGTCGCTGGCCGAAGTCACGGCGGGCCTGCTCCGGGACCGCCGGATGGTGGACGAAACCCTGCCGTTGGTGGTCACCGGGCGCATGCCGTGGCGCAGCGAGATCGAATCCCGCGGCGTCAGCCTGTCGCTGCGGGCGATTCCGCTGCGGGACGAGCAGCAGCGCTTCGGCGCGCTGGTGCTGTGCCGCGACGTCTCGGAGCTGCGCCGCCGTGAGATGGAACTCGTCACCAAGGACGCCACCATCCGCGAAATCCACCACCGGGTCAAGAACAACCTGCAAACCGTGGCCGCCCTGCTGCGCATGCAGTCGCGCCGCATGGTCAGCGACGAGGCCAAGCAGGGACTCGAACAGGCAATGCGCCGGGTGGCAACGATCGCCCTGGTCCACGAGACCCTGTCCCAGGGCCTGACCCAGAGCGTGGACTTCGATGAGCTGATCGGGCGGCAGTTCCGGCTCTCGGCCGAGGTCGCTTCGCCCTCCCAGCAGGTCAAGACCCAGCGCTCCGGCCAGTTCGGCGAGCTGCCGAGCGACCTCGCCACGCCGCTGGCCCTGGTCATCAACGAGCTCGTGACCAACGCCGTCGAGCACGGCCTTGAGGGCCGCGCGGGGACGGTGTGGCTGCTCGCGGACCGCTCCGAAAGCGAGGAGGGGGACGAGCTGCTTACCGTCACGGTGGCGGACGACGGCGTGGGCCTGCCGGCCGGGTCCTACACCGAGGGCCTCGGCCTCCAGATCGTGCGCACCCTGGTCACGAGCGAACTCGGCGGCAGTATCCAGTGGAAGCCCCGTGAGGGCGGCGGCACCGCGGTGCAGATTGTCCTCAGCCTGGCCACGCGCTGACGCCCGCTCCGCCGCGGCGGCCCTGCGGCGGACCCTGAACGTACGAAGGCCCCGGACCATACGGTCCGGGGCCTTCGCTGCCGGGGGACCCGGCGGCCAGTCAGGAGGCGCGGCGGGCGCGGGCTGCGCGGCGCTTGAGGGCCCGGCGCTCATCCTCGCTCATGCCGCCCCAGACGCCGGCATCCTGGCCGGACTCGAGGGCCCACTGGAGGCAGGTGTCGACGACGGGGCAACGCCGGCAGACGCTTTTCGCTTCCTCGATCTGCAGGAGGGCGGGGCCGGTGTTTCCGACGGGGAAAAACAGCTCCGGGTCCTTGTCAAGGCACGCTGCGCGGTTACGCCAATCCATGCTGATCAGTAACTCCATTCCTGGGAATACGTTAAATGCCCTTGTGAAATTATTCACTAGAGGCTTCATAAGAAAGGGGCCCTCAGGGCCCCCTCGGTCATCTGGATTAAGCGTGTCATGTTAACGCTGTGTAAACAAGGGGTATTTGCCGTTGAAATGCGGCCAGATCGTGAGCGATGCGTCACATTAGCTGGCCTAGCCCCCACTTCTGTCCGACTATGTCCGGTAGGGTGCCAGTGTGTCAAGACCCCCCGTGAACCCCTCCGATCCTGCTGATTCCTTGCCCGGGACCGGCCCGGCGGACCCCGGGCCGCGGCCCGCCGGGATTACCGTCATAGCGATTGTCACCGCCCTGGAGGTCACGGCCCTGCTGGTCGCCGCGGGCTGGTACGGCTTCCAGCTAGTGTCCGGTGCGCCGGTCCTCTCCTTCTGGGGGGCAGTCTTCACCCTCGGACTCCTGCTGGCGTTCTCCGCCTGGCTCTATGCGGTCGGATATTTCCTGTTCCGCGGGTACCGCTGGCCCCGGGCCGGGGCGCTGGTGGCCCAGCTCTTCGTGCTCACCATCGGTTTCCCCACCCTGACCGGCGGGTATCCCGTGGCCGGCCTGGCCATGCTGATACCGGCGGCCCTGGCCATCATGCTCCTCTTCGACAAGCGCGTCATCGCGTTCGCGTCCAGGCCCGGCGGTTCCAGCCGGGCCCTGTAGCCGGACCGGGTCCGCGACGGCCAGCTGGACGGCCGAAACCTGGCCGCCGACCACGACGACGGCGCGTCCCGGCGGCGGGTTGTCTTCCGCCTCGAAGCGGACTCCGAGAAGGTCGCCGTCGCCGGGTGACTGCGGTCGGATCAGGATCCCGGTACCTGCCCCGCGGGCCTGCAGCGCCAGGGGCACCCGCTGGGTGAGCAGGGGGCTAAAGGACGCCGACAACACCACCGGCCAGCCCAGGGCGGTGAGCTCCAGAAGGTGCAGGTTGACCTCCGCTCCCAGCAGGTCGAGGTCGTCGGCGAGCGCGACGGCGGCCGGATCCAGGCGGCCGTCCCGCGCCCGGGCCAACACTGCCTCCCAGTAGCCGCCCGTCGACCGGCCCGCCGGAGAGAGCCAGTCCGCTGCGGGGTTCAGTCCGGGCAGCGCCGCCAGTAGTGAGCTCTTTCCGGAGCCGGGCCCACCCAGGACCGCCAGGACGCGGCCGGGAGGCAGTGGGACGCAGACAGGGACGGGTTCGTCCCCACCGACCCCGATCCACAGCGACTGCCCCGGTCCCTTCAGTGCCTGGCCAACAGGTTGACGGCCAGGCAGGACGGCGGGGGCCGATGCGGGTACCACGGCGGCCTGCCGGTCAAGCAACGCGCGGACCTCGGCCACCGTCACCCTTGCCGGGAGGGGTTCCACGCGGAAGGGCCTGACCTGCGGGGCCGCGGCGGCCGTGGGCAGGGCCTCCGGCCCTGGCGGCTCAAAGAGCTGTGCCGCCAGCGGAGCGGTCCGGGCGAAGGGACCGGAAGCGGCCACACGGCGCGGGACGTCGGGAAGGTCCGGAAGCCGTGGCCAGCCGTACCGGCTTTCCTCCGTGGACCCGGAGGGGAAGTAGATGCGGTTGGGGAGCGCTGCATAAAACCGGGCCGTCACGAGTTCCCGCGCTCCCGAGATGACGGCCGTGATGCCCGCGGCGGGTCCGTCACGGATGATGTCGCCGACCAAGTCCTCAGCCCAGGCCAAAGGGCCGGCCCGGAAGGCTGACATCCACGTGCCCCAGTTGCTCATCACCAGGACCAGCGGCGGGGATTCCGGGGGCGTGCTTGAGGCGCGCCGGCGGCTGCCCTCGCCAACCAGACGTTCAAGAATCCGGACAGCGCGGCGGAGCTCGTGGGTGCCTGCCCAAGCCCCGACCCTGGAACAGGCGGCCGCGCCGCGCAGCGAACCACCACCATCGAGTAGATACAGATGCCTTTCCACGGCAGCATCCAGAAGCCGGTCCACCACGTCGCTGAGCACCTCGACCGGACCCGGCGCCGGACCGGCCGGAGGCCCGCCGAGCAATGCCAGGTGGCCGTCGCCGGGGGACCAGTGCAGGGGAGCGAGCTGCTGCTCATCCGGTACATCCACCATGCCCAGCGGCACCCCCGGCGGGGCTTTAGCGCCTGCGGGGCCGCGCGGCAGGGGCAGCGAGCGGGCTAAGGGCTCAGCGACCGGGCGCCGGGGACGCGCCCCTGCCTGCCCGGCCCAGAGAGCCGACAGTGTGCGCGCCAGGTCAGCTGCCGCCAGCGTGGAATCGCACGGCGGGGCAGGGGCCGGGCCCGTCGGCGCCGGTCCGGGAAACGGGCCCGCGGAGTGCGGCTCCAACAGGTCCCGGGCGTAACGGACGGTCAGGGCCGGTCCGACCGCGGGCGCGGCACCGTCGAGGGAGGCGGTCTGGAATGGCTCCGGATTCCCGCCGCCCCGCACCAGATACGCCCGCCCGGGCAGCTCCAGCGGAATGGTCGCCGCGAGCCCGGAGCGCATGACGTCGCTGGATTCCGCCTCGGACTGGACGCGCAGGACGACGCTGCTGGTGACGTTCGCCCGGATATCCGCCGACAACGCGCCCTGCGGCCGTTGGGTGGCCATCACCAGGTGAATGCCGAGGGACCGGCCGATGGTGGCCACCCGCAGCAGTTCCCGCAGGGCGTCCGGGGCTTCCTCCACCAGCACGCGAAACTCGTCAATCACGAGGACCAGCCAGGGCAGCGGCGGCAGACCAGTACCCTGGACCTGGTAGGCGGTCAGGTCCGCTACGCCGGCCTCGGCCAGCCGCCCCTCCCTGTAGCGCACCTCGGCCCGCAGGGATGCGAGGCCGCGCGCAAGCTCCCCAGCCGACAGATCGGTAAGGATGCCGACGCAGTGCGGCAGGGTGGCAAGCGGCCCAAGCCCGGAGCCGCCCTTGAAATCGATGAAGAGCAGGTTGACGGTATCCGGCGGATAGCTTGCGGCCAGTCCGGCGACCAGCGTGCGCAGAAACTCCGACTTCCCGGATCCGGTGGTCCCGGCGACGAGCAGGTGCGGGCCATCCGCCAGCAGGTCCAGCAGCAACGGACCCGACGCCGACATCCCCACCGGGACGGACAGGCTTGCAGGGACGGACCGACCCGCCGGATTGGACAGGCCCACCCGGTCGGGTTCGGCTCCGGCCGGCCCCGGCGGCCGATCCCGACCGACGGGCCGCCGCCCCCGATCGACGGGCCGCCGCCCCGAGGTCGCCCAGCGCCGGGCGACCTCCCCGGCGTCGAGGGGGAGCAGGTCGCTAAGCGTGCAGGCGTCCGGGATAGTTCCGAGGTCCCCGTCCTGCTCCGCACGCTCCGCGCCTAGTCTCCGGCAGAAAGAGTCGAAGACCTCCGCCGGCACCAGATCCGGGACGAACCCGGTGTCGCCGTCGGCGGTGGTCAGGATGCCGCCGCGGGGACCAAGGCGGATCTCCTGTCGGATCTCAGGTGGTCCGCCTCCGGAGCAATCCAGCAGCTGCCAGCCCGCTTTTAGCCCCGTCGCGCAGAGCGCCGGGGCCTCGGCAGCGCCGGGCATGAGGATCAGCACGCCGCGCCCTGTGCGCGGCGTCCCGTCCGCCCCGGGGTGGGGCCCGGCAGGGGCGGCGAGGGCAGCCAGCGCCGCGGTCGTCCCCGCAGCGCTTGCGGACAGGGTCACCCGCGCCAGGAACCGAGCCGGGAGCGGCAAGGACGAAGCCGGCCCGTGCACCACGACGGGAGTGCACCATGACCGGGGAAAAGCCGCCAGCTGCATGATGATGAACCGGACCAGGCCGGCCACGTCGTCCGCGGAACCGCTGAGCCGCGCCGGGGCGGCCGGGTCAAGGCACACCGGCACCGGGCCCAGTCTTGGGACGCGATGGCCTGGGCTGTCTGGGTCCAGACGGATCCGCGCCGCGGCCGGGGCGAGGCCGAGCCGCAGCCAGACCGGACCGGCCCCGTTTCCTTCAGGCATGCTCCCTGCGGAACGTACGCCCAGAACCAGATCCGCGGCGGACGGAGCAGCCCGCCGGCGGCGCTCGAGGTCCCGTCCCGCCGCGGCACCGACCGCGGCCTTGAGCCCGCGGCGCCGCCGCCCGCCCAAAAGCGCGGGCACCAGAACCGAGACCGCGGAGAGGGCCGAGAAGGCCAAAAACATCCAGAGCCCGGTAACGGCGGCGAGTGCGGCGCCGACAGCCAGGGGGAGGACCGCCATGAGGACCAGGGCCAGGCGGTTTCCGCCGGATCCCGGGTTCGGGATCCGCAGCGGTGTCGTGACATCGCTGCCGGCATCGATCCAGCCGTCCTCCCTGGCGCAGTCCCCGGGAAAGGACCCGCCACGGAACAGCAGGGCCATCGTGGACCGGCCGCAGACGATGGTGCTCGCGCTGCCGACCCGGGTCCGGCCCACCCGCCGGCCGTCCACCGTGGTGCCGTTAGCGCTGCCACGGTCGACCAGAACGACCCCTGCGTCCCCGATCTCCAGGGCGGCGTGCTCGCGGGACAACTCTGGATCCGGGATCTCCGCCTCCACTTGCCCGCGGCCCACCCGGTACCGTCCCCGGCTCAGCGGAAACACCATCCCGGCGCCGGGACCGCCGTGGACCGCGAGCAGCAGGCCCGGCCCGCCGCCTGCCGGCATCGGCCCGCCCGGGCTCATCCTGCTATCGACCAGCACAGCACCGGCGACCAGCGGGCGTTCCCCGACCGTGAGTGCGCGCAGCGGAAAGCCGGCGACGCAGAGGGCGCCGGTGCCGAATCGCTGGGTCAGGGCCTTCTCCAGTTCCGCGCCGGGGCACGCGCTTGGGAGGTCGATCGAGAGTTCCACGACCCAACCCGCGTGCCGCCCTTCGGGTCCGCCGACCAGGGTGCAGTGCAGTAACACCGGAAGACTCCTTTCTCCGGGCTGGCTCCCCACTCACGCTAGAACAAAGATGGGACGTAGCCGACAAGCGATTGGGCTATGTGGAGAGTTGCCCGATGTGTGCTGTGAAGGGCCGCCGATACCCCCGGCGGAACAAGGCGTGCGATGCCTCGATTCGTGGCTCGGGCGTATCGCTCGGTACTCTAGAGCAGCAGACAATGCACAACATTGGGCTGCCCACATTCGAACCAGGAGAATTCGTGACCGCTGACCTCGTCATCGTAGGGTCGGGCTTTTTCGGCCTGACAATCGCAGAACAGGCCGCCACCGAGCTGGGCTTGAAGGTCGTCGTCCTCGACCGCCGCCACCACATCGGCGGCAATGCCTACAGTGAGAAGGAGGAGCAGACCGGGATCGAAGTCCACCGCTACGGCGCCCACCTCTTCCACACCTCCAACGAGCGGGTCTGGGAGTACGTCAACCGTTTCACGACGTTCACGAACTACGTTCACAAGGTCTACGGGGTGCACAAGGGCGAGGTCTACTCACTGCCCATCAACCTCGCCACCATCAACCAGTTCTTCCGTGCGAACCTGACCCCGGGCCAGGCTCAGGACCTGATCAAGGAACAGGCCGGGGAACTCGCCGGCACTGACCCGCAGAACCTGAACGACAAGGGCATCCAGCTCATCGGCCGGCCGCTCTACGAGGCTTTCATCAAGCACTACACCGGAAAGCAGTGGCAGACGGATCCGAAGGACCTGCCCGCCGGCATCATTTCAAGGCTCCCGGTGCGCTACAACTACGACAACCGCTACTTCAACGACAAATACGAGGGTCTGCCGACGAACGGCTACACCGCGTGGATCGAGAAGATGGCCGAGCACCCGAACATCGAGGTCCGGCTCAACACGGACTTCTTCGACGAGTCCCACGAGTACAGCAAGAACAAGGTCGTCGGCAACATTCCGGTCGTCTACACCGGACCGGTTGACCGGTACTTCGACTACGCCGAGGGCGACCTCTCCTGGCGCACCATCGACTTCGAGGAAGAAGTGCTCGACGTCGGCGACTTCCAGGGCACGTCCGTGGTGAACTACAACGACGATGACGTCGCCTACACCCGCATCATCGAGCCACGCCACTTCCACCCGGAGCGCGACTACCAGACGGAAAAGACCGTCATCATGCGCGAGTTCTCCCGCGCAGCCCAGAAGGGCGACGAGCCCTACTACCCGATCAACACCTCTGCGGACCGCGAACGCCTGCTCAAATACCGCGACCTCGCCGCCGCCGAGCGGGACGTCCTCTTCGGCGGACGCCTCGGCACCTACAAGTACCTGGACATGCACATGGCCATCGGCTCCGCCCTGACCATGTTCGACAACAAGATCCGCCCGCACTTCGAAGCCGGCGCCAAGATCGAAAGCGGGGGAGTGGACGCATGAGCGTTGCAACCGAAGTTTTGAACGAGGGGAACGCTGCCCGCGTGAACCAGGAATGGCAGACCGTCCACCGGGTAGTCTTCCCCACCGACGGCGACACTGACACCCTTCCCCTGTACCTGGACTTCAACGCCGCGCAGCGCGTGGTGTCCGAAGACTCCCAAAACTCCAAGTCCGGGTCCGGTATCACTGCCGTATCTTCGGCCGGTGCCAAGGTCCGCACCGACTTCCTTGAGAACCGCCGCCAGCTCCACCTGCCGGCGTTCCGCCGGGTGTCCTTCGGGACTTACTTCAATGCGTTCCCGGCGAGTTACTGGCGGGCCCACACAGACGTCACCGGCGTCCGCCTGACCGTTGCCGTCGACGCGCCGGCGACCGTCGTCATCTCCCGTTCCACCGCCCGGGGCACGTCCAACCGGGTGGAAAGCATCACCGTCGACGCCGATACCCCGGCCGAGGTCGAGCTCCCGCTGGCCAATTTCGGCGACGGCGGCTGGTACTGGTTCGACCTCGTCGCCGGTTCCGAGAAGGTCAAGCTGCTCGGCGCCGAATGGTCGGTCCGCAAGCCTGAGGGCTTCGTTCCCGGAACCGCAACGGTGGCCGTGACCACCTTCAACCGTCCCGACTACTGCGTGAAGCACCTCACGACCTTTGCCGAGTCACCCGAACTCCTCGAGGTCGTTGACCGGCTGCTGATCACCGATCAGGGCACGCAAAAGGTGCGCGAACAGGAAGGCTTCACCGAGGCTGCGGCGCGGCTCGGGGACAAATTCGCCGTCATCGAACAGGGCAACCTGGGCGGCTCGGGCGGCTTCGCCCGCGGCATGCACGAGACCGTCGAGGACGGCCGCAGCAAATATGTGCTGCTGCTGGACGACGACGTCATCATCGAGACCGAGGGCGTGCTCCGCGCGATCAACTTCGCCGACTTCACCCGGAAGCCGACCATCGTCGGCGGCCACATGTTCAACCTTTACGAGCGCTCCGTGATGCACACCTTCGGCGAGGAAGTGAATGAGTACAAGTTCTTCTGGGGCGCCGTCGAGAGCACCAGGGAGGCGCACGACTTCTCGGCAAGCAACCTGCGTACCACCCCGTGGATGCATCGCCGGATCGATGTCGACTTCAATGGATGGTGGATGTGCCTGGTGCCGACGAGCATCGTGCGTGAAATCGGCCTGGCGCTGCCCGTCTTCATCAAGTGGGACGACGCCGAATACGGCATCCGCGCAAGCCGCCACGGCTACCAGACCGTCACCCTCCCCGGGGCAGCGGTCTGGCACATGCCTTGGACGGAAAAGGATGACACCATCGACTGGCAGGCTTACTTCCACCAGCGCAACCGGTGGCTCGCGGCGCTCGTCTACTCGCCCTACAAAAAGGGCGGCATCCTGCCCCGGATGAGCTTTATGGTCGACGTCAAGCACCTGCTCTCGATGCAATATTCCGCCGTTGAGCTCCGTCTCGACGCGCTGGAGGACCTGCTGAAGGGCCCGTCCCACCTGCATGAGACGATCAAGACGAAACTCCCTGAAATCCGCGCCCGCCGCGCCGACTTCGACGACGCCCGAATCACCAAGGAAGTCGCCGGATTCCCGCAGGTCAAGCGCGTCAAACCGCCCCGTCGGGGCAAGAAGCCCAGGGCGCCGAAGTCGATCCTGACTGCCCTGGCCACCGCCGCGACCGCGGGTATACGTCAGGTCCAGGGCGTCCGCCCCGGAGCCCTGGAACACCCCGAGGCTCTGGTCCCCGCCATGGACGCCCGCTGGTGGCGGCTGTCGCAGCTGGATTCCGCGATCGTGTCCTCGGCTGACGGTTCCGGCGCGTCCTGGTACAAGCGCCAGCCCGAACAGTTCCGGACCATGATGGCGCGCAGCATCAAGCTGCACCGGCAGCTCCTGCGCGACTGGGAGAAGCTGTCCAAGGTCTACGCCGAGGCACTGCCGGAATTCACCTCGCCGCAAGCCTGGAAGCAGACCTTCGAAGCCATGACGGAGAAGCCCGCCGCAGAGACGCCGGAGCAGAAGTGACCTCAGCCGCTACCGACGGCGGGTCCGACGCCCTCGTCCGTCCCGGCGTGGGCGGCGGCCTCGCCGATGTTTTCAGGCAGCGCTTCCTGCTGAAGCTGCTGGTGCGCAAGGAATTGCAGATCCGCTACCGCGGTTCCGTGCTGGGCCTGCTCTGGTCCTACGTTAAGCCCGGTGTGCAGTTTGTCGTGTTCTATATTGCGCTGGGCGTTTTCCTGGGTCTGGAGCGGAGCCCCCGCAACCCCGACGGCCTCGCGAACTACGCGATCTACCTGTTCTCGGGCATTGTCTTGATCAATTTCTTCTCGGAAGCGCTGAGCAACGCCGCCCGGTCGATCGTCGGCAACGGCGGGCTGATCAAGAAAATATACCTGCCCCGGGAACTGTTTCCTGTGGCCTCAGTCTGGGTGTCGGCAGTGCATTTCGTGCCGCAGCTCGCTGTTCTGGTGGCGGCCTGCCTAGTGGTCGGCTGGCAGCCCTCGCTGCTCCAGCTGGCGGCCGCAGCGGCGGGATTCATCATTGTCGCAATGCTCGCCACCGGGCTGGGGCTGTTGTTCGGCTCGGCCAACGTCTACTTCCGTGACTTCGAGAACATCGTGGACATGCTGCTGATGGTGGCCACCTGGACTTCTCCCGTCATGTACGCGTGGACGATGGTACGGGACAAGCTCGGCGAAGGTTGGTACTCGGTCTATCAGGTCAACCCTATTACCATCGGCGTCGAGGCCTTCCACTATGCGTTCTGGCTGCCCACCACCGACGGCGCTGCCCCTATCCCGCCGGGTCTGCTGTCGCTGTGGATCCCTGTGGGGCTTGTAGTTTCGTTCCTGCTCCTCATCCTGGGCCAGTGGACATTCCGTCGGCTCGAGGGCCGTTTCGCGCAGGAGCTGTAGCTATGCCGCTGGCAATCGAAGTAAAGAAGATCAACAAGCAGTTTGTGCTGCGGCACACCCGGTCCCTCAAAGAGACCATCGTGTGGCTCTTCACGGGCCGTAAGGGCGACCTCTCGAAGAAGTTCCATGCGCTCTACAACGTTGACCTCGAGGTCCAACAGGGCGAAACCGTGGCACTGCTCGGCCTGAACGGTTCGGGCAAGTCAACTCTGCTCAAGCACATTTCCGGCGTGATGCTCCCCGACAGCGGGACGGTCAGGACCCGGGGCAAGGTGGCCGGACTCATCGAGGTCGGTGCCGGCTTTCACCATGACCTGTCCGGCCGGGATAACGTCTACCTGAACGGCGCGATCCTGGGCATGACCGAGGCCCAGATCGACGAGCAGTTCGACTCGATCGTCGAGTTCGCCGAGATCGGCGAGTTCATCGACACTGAAGTCAGGTTCTATTCCTCGGGTATGTATCTGCGTCTGGCCTTCTCCGTGGCGGTGCACACGGATCCGGATATTTTCCTTGTGGACGAGATCCTAGCTGTGGGGGACGAGCCTTTCCAGCGTAAATGCCTTGAGAAGATAAACGAGCTGGCCGTTGCTGGGAAGACCCTAGTTGTGGTCAGTCACGACCTCGACCTCGTGGCCCGTATTTGCGGCCGGGGTGTGGTTCTGGAGCATGGAAATGTAGTGTTTGATGGCCCGATCGTCGAGGCCGTGAGCAAGTTGCGCGGATGACTGGCAGATCGCGCCGCCGTCGGCGCGCTGAGGGTGCGGCTAGTGTGGAGTCGGTCTGGCAGGTTTATCCCCGCCATCAGGTATGAGAGAAAAGGCACGAAAATCGTGAAGATTGCTGTAATTGCGTTGGGAAAGATCGGCCTGCCCCTGGCCGTCCAGTTCGCCTCCAAGGGCCACGACGTTGTCGGCGTTGACGTCAACCGGCAGGTCGTCGACCTGATCAACGCCGGGACGGAGCCGTTCCCCGGCGAAGCCCAGCTTCAGGAAAAGCTCTCCGAGCTGGTGCCGGCAGGCAAACTTCGGGCCACCACCGAGTACGCCGACGCCGTTCCCGGCGCCGACGCCGTCGTCCTTGTTGTCCCGCTGTTCGTCGACGCGGACGCGAAGCCGGACTTCGGC
This sequence comes from Arthrobacter sp. Hor0625, assembly GCF_052567525.1. Classification (NCBI taxonomy): domain Bacteria; kingdom Bacillati; phylum Actinomycetota; class Actinomycetes; order Micrococcales; family Micrococcaceae; genus Arthrobacter; species Arthrobacter sp. Hor0625. The sequence continues at coordinate 2,405,942 of NZ_CP199586.1, forward strand.
TGGATGGACGCCGCCACCGCCGAACTGGGCAAGCATCTGACGCCCGGGACCCTGGTCTCCTACGAGACCACCCTGCCGGTAGGCACCACCCGCAACCGTTGGAAGCCAGCCCTCGAAGCGGCGTCCGGCCTGGTCGAAGGCCAGGACTTCCACCTTGTGTTTTCCCCGGAACGCGTCCTGACCGGCCGCGTTTTCGCCGACCTGCGCAAGTACCCCAAACTGGTGGGCGGACTCTCCGAGGCCGGCGCGGCCAAGGCCGTTGAGTTCTACCAGGCCGTGCTGGACTTCGACGAGCGCACCGATCTGGCCCGCGCCAACGGCGTCTGGGATCTCGGGTCCGCCGAGGCCTCCGAGATGGCGAAACTCGCGGAGACCACCTACCGCGACGTCAACATCGGCCTCGCCAACCAGTTCGCCCGCTACGCCGCCACCGCGGGCATCGACATCTACCAGGTCATCGAGGCGTCCAACTCGCAGCCGTACAGCCACATCCACATGCCCGGCATCGCCGTCGGCGGCCACTGCATCCCGGTCTACCCGCGCCTCTACCTCTGGAACGACCCCGACGCCACCGTCGTGCGGGCGGCCCGGGAGGCCAACGCCGACATGCCCGCCTACACCGTGGGCCTGCTCGAGGGAGCCTACGGCGACCTCACCGGAGCGCGCGTCGTCGTGCTCGGCGCCGCCTACCGCGGCGGCGTAAAGGAGACGGCGTTCTCCGGCGTGTTCGACGCCGTGAAGTCCCTGGAGCAGCGCGGCGCCGCCGTGTCCGTCCACGACCCGCTGTACACCGACGAGGAGCTGGAGAAACTCGGCTTCACCCCGTACCACCTCGGCGAGCCCGCCGACGCAGCCGTGGTCCAGGCCGACCACGCCGAGTACCGCACGCTCGGTCCGCAGCAGCTTCCCGGTATCCAGGTCTTCATCGACGGCCGCAGGGTCAGCAGCCCCGATGCCTGGGACGGCGTCGCATACCGCGTCATCGGCAAGGCCTGACACAGCCGCGCACGTTGCGGCCGGTGGCTGCAGCATCGGCACCCTTGAGAGGAATTAACTATGACGACGACTATTGCGCCCAGCGCCGACGTTTCGGACCAGGCAGTCCTCGGCGCCGGAACTAAAATCTGGCACCTGGCCCAGGTCCGCGAGCAGGCCACCCTGGGGGAGAACTGCATCGTTGGCCGCGGCGCCTACGTCGGAACCGGGGTGCAGATCGGTGACAACACCAAGATCCAGAACTACGCCCTGGTCTACGAGCCGGCGAAGCTTGGCAAGGGTGTCTTCATTGGTCCTGCAGTCGTGCTGACCAACGATACCTACCCCCGCTCGGTCAGCCCCGATGGTTCGCTCAAGAGCGCCCACGACTGGACGCCGGTGGGCGTCACGATCGAAGACGGGGCGTCGATCGGAGCCCGGGCTGTGTGCGTGGCACCCGTGACGATCGGACGGTGGGCCACTGTCGCCGCAGGCGCCGTCGTCACCAAGGACGTGCCGCCGTTCGCCCTGGTGGCGGGGGTTCCTGCCAAGCGCCTCGGCTGGGTCGGCAAGGCGGGCGAGCCGCTGCGTCAAGAAGACGGCTTCTGGGTCTGCCCTGCGACCGGCGCCAAATACATTGAAGACGGAAATTCCCTGAAGGAATCTGAGGAGAACGTATGAGCTACGACTTTATTCCGGCTGCGAAGCCGATCATCGGCGACGACGAGCGGGCTGCTGTCGACGCTGTCCTGGCAACGGGCATGCTCGCGCAGGGCACCCAGGTCGCGGAATTCGAGAAGGAATTCTCTGATGTCCTCCTCGACGGGCGCGCCTCGGTCGCGGTGAACTCCGGCACCTCCGGCCTGCACCTGGGCCTCCTGGCCTCCGGCGTCGGTCCCGGCGACGAGGTCATCGTTCCGTCCTTCACGTTCGCAGCCACCGGAAACTCCGTCGCACTGACCGGCGCGACGCCGGTCTTCGCGGATATCGAACTGGACCACTACACGCTGGACGTGGACCACGTCGCCTCGCTCATCACGGACAAGACCAAGGGCATCATGCCCGTGCACCTCTACGGGCACCCGTTCAACGTGGAAGGCTTCTCGAAGCTCGCCGCGGAGCGGGGGATCGACCTCTACGAAGACGCTGCCCAGGCACACGGGGCCAGCTTCAACGGGCAAATGGTCGGTACCTTCGGCAAGTTCGCCATGTTCAGCCTCTACCCGACCAAGAACATGACGTCGGGCGAGGGCGGCATGGTCTCCACCCCTGACGCCACCGTGGAGCGCAACCTCCGCCTGCTCCGCAACCAGGGCATGGAGAAGCAGTACGAGAACGAAATCGTCGGCTTCAATGCCCGCATGACCGACCTGCACGCTTCCATCGGTCGGGTGCAGCTCAAGAAGGTCATGGGCTGGACCGCGCAGCGCCAACAGAACGCAGCCTTCCTGACCGCCAACCTCGAGGTTGTGGGCACCCCGAAGGTTGCCGAAGGTGCTTCCCACGTGTACCACCAGTACACGATCCGGGTCTCCGAGGACCGTGACGGGCTGGCCAGGGCACTCCGCGAGGAGTTCAACATCGGCACGGGCGTCTACTACCCTGTTCCGAACCACCGGCTGCCTTCGTTCAACCGCACCGAAGACCTGCCCAACACCGAGACGGCAGCGAAGGAAGTCCTGTCCCTTCCGGTCCACCCCTCGCTGAGCCAGGCTGACCTCGAGCGCATCGTCACCGCGGTCAACAAGCTCGCCAAGGCCGGTGCCTGAGATGGCAAACCTGCGCGTAGGGCTGATCGGGCTCGGCATGATGGGCCGGCACCACGCCCGGGTCCTGCGGGAACTTCCCGGGGTGGACCTCATTGCGGTGGCGGACGCCTACGGCGACCCGCACGGCGTCGCCGGCCAGCTGCCGGTCCTCGGCTCTGTCGAGGAACTCATCAGTAAAGGCCTGGACATGGCCGTGGCCGCCGTCCCCACCGGCATGCATGAGGAAGTCGGCCTGGCCCTCGCCGAGGCCGGCGTCCACACTCTGGTGGAGAAGCCGATAGCCGCCAGCGCCGACGCCGGGCGGCGGCTCGTCGAGGCCTTCGAAAGCCGGAACCTGGTCGGCGCTGTCGGCCACATCGAACGGTTCAACCCGGCGCTGCAGTCACTGCGCAAGCGCATCGAAGCGGGAGAGCTCGGCGAAGTGTACCAGATCGCCACCCGCCGGCAGGGGCCGTTCCCGTCCCGGATCGCCGACGTCGGCGTGGTGAAGGATCTCGGCACGCACGATATCGACCTCACCGCGTGGCTGGCGCAAAGCCGGTTCGAATCGATCTTCGCGCACGTCACCACCCGCAGCGGCCGTCCGCATGAGGATATGGTCGCCGCGACCGGGCAGCTCGAAAACGGTGTCATCACCAACCACCTGGTGAACTGGCTCTCCCCGATGAAGGAACGCCTGACCATCGTCACCGGCGAGAAGGGTGCCTTCGTCGCCGACACCGTCACCGCAGACCTGACGTTCTTCGAGAACGGCACGGTGGCGACCGAATGGGAGTCGATGGCGGCGTTCCGCGGCGTTTCGGAAGGCAACATGACGCGGCTCGCGATCGCCAAGCCGGAACCGCTGCGCACCGAACACGAGGCATTCCGCGACGCCGTCCTGGGGCTGCGCAATGACGTCGTGACGATGCGCGAAGGCCTGGACACCCTCATCGTCGCCGAGGCCGTGCTGGAGTCCGCCCGCAGCGGGCAGATGGTCAAAGTGCCGTGACCTCCCACGAGGCGCCCACGGTCGCGATAGCAAGTCGCATTTTCGCTCCGGAAGTTGGCGCAGCGGCATATCGGCTGGAGGCCCTTGCCAACGCTTTGGCTTGCCAGGGGGCGGAAGTTCGAGTGATCACTTCTCGGCCGCCGCGGGGCCTGAGCCAACTCTCGGGTAACTACGACGTCAGAAGATGGCCAGTGCTTCGGGACGCCGGCGGCAATGTCAGGGGATATCTGCAGTATCTCAGCTTCGATCTTCCCCTGTTCTTTCGGCTTCTTCTTTTGCCAAGACCGCACGTGGTTGTCGTCGAGCCGCCCCCGACGACCGGATTTGTGGTGAAGCTGGTCTGTCGCCTGCGCAAGATCCCCTACGTCTATTTCTCTGCGGACGTTTCTTCTGCCGCAGCGAAAGGCATCGGCTTGAAGGGGCCCGCTCTTCGACTGCTCACTTGGATGGAACGTTCGGTGCTTTCCTCGGCTGCTGCGGTTCTGGCGGTTTCAGAGGGGGTTCGGCAGGAAATCCAAACACTATGCGGTGGCCAGCGAGACGTCTGCGTGGTCGGAACTGGAGTGGATACCACCACGTTCTCATCGGAAGGCCCTAACAAAGCACAAGAAGGTCTATATTTTGTCTACGCCGGCACGATGTCAGAGATCCAAGGTGCGCGGGTATTCATCGAAGCCTTCAGCCTCATCGCTGAGAGGCACCAAGACACCCGACTCATAATGTTCGGGCAGGGCGTCGAGCTGCCAGCCCTAAAGGAATTGGCCCGTCCGCTCGGGTCTCAGGTAGAATTCAGGCCGCCCACGTCTGGCGTGGAAGTGGCAAGTTGGTTCAGGAGTTCCTTGGCGAACTTGGCTTCAGTCCGCCCCGGCAAGGGATACGACTTTGCATTTGCTACCAAAGCCTTGGCAGGCCTTGCCGCCGGTTCGCCGGCGATATATGCCGGGGTGGGACCGATGGGCCAGCTGATCGATGAAAACCAACTCGGAAGGTCCTGCGACTGGACCCCTGAAGGCGTAGCCGAAGCGCTTGAAGAGATGATTGCCAGCCCCGTTAGCAGCGCGGAACGCGCGAGACTCTCTGCCTGGGCGGATGAAAATTTTTCGCTTCAATCTGTCGCCAGGAGAGCCGCTAGCCGTGTTCTGTCATTGGTTCCCGGCGCGCGCTGACTGCGCGACGCCACGGCGCATCGCGGCGGCGGAGAAGCGCAGCCTGCGTCTCGTTTACTGTGTTGGCTGCTAGCTATGGGATACTAAATCAGTGAGTCGTACTTGGATAGTCATGCCTGTATTCAACGAGGCAGCCGTTGTTGGAAGTGTCATCGAGGGGTTGCTGCCGGATTTTCCCCACATCGTGTGCGTCGATGACGGCAGTACCGACGGGTCCCAATCAATTGCCCGGGCAGCCGGGGCTGTAGTGGTCCAGCACCCTGTGAACCTAGGCCAGGGAGCCGCGTTGCAGACAGGGATCGAGTTCGCACTGACAGACCCAGATTTGGACTGTGTAGTTACCTTTGACGCGGACGGACAACACCGGGTCCAGGACGCGAAGGCAATGACTGCACGAATCCGATCTGGGGAGGCCGAGGTCGTCCTCGGATCGAGATTCTTGGACGCACGTACACAGCTGTCGCCTGCTAAGCGACTTGTCTTAAGGACTGCAGCTCTGCAATTTAGAGTGTCAACGGGGCTCAACTTGTCCGATGCGCACAACGGTCTGAGGGCGTTTAGCCCTGATGCGGCGGCCAAGATTCATTTGACTCAAAATCGGATGGCCCATGCATCGGAGCTCATACATCAGATCGCCGAATTCAAGCCCAAATGGGTTGAACATCCCGTTGAAATTATATACACCGACTATTCGCGCTCCAAGGGGCAATCTCTCCTGAACTCCGTCAACATTGTTGCGGATCTATTTCTTAGGTGAAATCGTGCAGATTATCGTACAGATAGTTTTGTTTCTTTCCGTTGTCCTCGTATCTTTGGTGCTGATGCGCGGTGGTTCTAATGCCAGACATCTGGCTATCCGACGTATCATGATCGTCCTTTTTGCCTGCGTCGCCGTCGTCTCGGTTTTCTTTCCAGAAGCGCTAACTCAAGTGGCCAAATTCTTTGGCATCGGACGAGGGACCGACTTGGTGCTTTATGCGCTAATCGTTAGCTTCCTAGTCTTTATGGCCACCACGTATCAGCGATTCCGGCATCTCGAGACGACTTTCACCAAATTAGCCCGGCGCATCGCTCTAGATGAGGCCAGCCGGCCCTGGCTCGATCAAGTAGCCGACCCTTCGCAGCACCGGTAAACGCGCACGCAAGCCGCCGCTGGTGCTGGCAACCCGATCTCAGGATGTCTGGACATCGGCCGCGTGGGACGAAAGCAAGCGGAACAAGCGCTAGCCCATTTGCCAAGGTAAATAGAGGGGTTGACTTCAAGGGTGCGGATCATCAGGAGAACACATGTAGGTTCCGCCGACAGCGGGAGTCTATCTGTGAGATGGCTTTTTGCATTGGCGGGGAGCGTGTCGCAGGGGCTGGTGAGGTTCCTCTACAGCGTTTTAGTCGGCCGTTTTGTGGGTGTCGCTGCCTTGGGATCTATGAATTCAGCGATTTCTCTCGCTTTGGTACTTAGCCTTTTGTGGCCCACCGCGGCGGGCCAGGGCGCTACGCGATTCGTAGCAGAGATGAGAGGCGCCGGGCATTTCGACCGAGCACAGCGTGTTGCCAACTACTTGGGACGCAAAATGCTTTTTAGTAGCGTTCTTTTGGCCGCGGTAGCCTTCGGCTCTTGTCTCACCCTACTTAAGACAGATCTCTCTACTGCTGTATGTTGTGGCTTGCTACTGCTCGGCTACGCTTCATGGTATTTTGCACGCAGCGTCCAATATGGAGCTGGCCAGGTTGTGCGCGCCGCGCTATGGGACGTGGCAGGCTCTGCCCTTGCGATAGGGCTGCTAGTCGTAGTCCTTCTCGTAGGCTGGAACGAGATTCTCCTTCTGCCAATGGCCTTGGCCTATGGGCTTTACGGAGTTATCTGCTGGCCGAGCAGATCCCCCCTTGAGACTGACCCGCAAAAGACCCGTGAGATAAATCGGTTCGTCCGGTACGGAGTGATAGGGACTTTGTCCAACACCGGGCTGCTTCAGTTTTCAATGATTGCGGCGCATCTGTTCGGAACGGAAATCGAGGCTGGGTTTTACGCTGCCGCCCTGAGCCTAGCCACGCCGGCGACGATGTTGGCGCGTACGGTGAGTCAAGTGTTGTTTCCTTCGATGGTTGAGGCGGGGGGGCGAGACGATTCCGACTCCTTGCGTCGCCAGACTGACATTATGACTCGGGGGCTAGTCGTCGGAATGGTGGCCATATTTGGTGCCCTGGCCATGGCCAGTCCGATCATCATCGACTTTTTCTTCGGCTCTCGATACATGGAAGCGAAGCGACTCCTAGCACTCCTGCTCATAGCGGTCATGTTTACCACTTTGCCGATCGCCTGCATTAATCGTCTGAATTCCACTGGAACCCGCGGAGCCCGCTTCGTGTCTCTGAACGCTATGGGGGGCTTGATCCTAGCTTGCACTCTGTGGTTCCCCCTGACCGCCTGGCTTGGGCTCGCTGGGGTTGCTGTCGGGTACTTGCTAGGCACCCTGAGTGCGGCAGCTATGGCGATATTTCGGTGCTGGCGAATGGATGGCCACGTTTGGCGAGGTCTGTTCCTTAGGCTCGCATTGGGTATCTCTATCATCGCCTGCGGCGTTCTTTTTACATACCTAGCGTCACCGCCGGACTGGGCGGGTGTCCCTCTTGCAATCGGGTTTGTGTCGGTTTGGTCGATTGTCTGCTGGGGCGACATTCGGCGACTGAGAGCGGCCCGGGCGGGAGCACCGGAGATAGACCCGTCAGTCGGCAGCTCGATGAACGGATAATTCCTTGATTACAGGGTGGACGAGCTGTTCTTGATAGGCGGGCTCGCCCTAGAACTTGTTCTGTGGAGCAGTGAATGATTACGCGTCGGAGACATCGCGCTCGGTTCGGGCCCTTCCCCACCAAGGGCCGAGCGCGAGATCTACGGCGCCCGCGCCCTTAACTTACTTGCGCGGCATCGGCTGAAATCTTCTGTCTTCAGCCGTGACTGTGGGGCGGAATTGGCGGGTCTCTGGACTGCAATCTGTGCACAGAAGGGGCCTGGCTTTCGGAGTCCAGGGCATTCTCGAGCGCGGCACAACGGGCCCGATGGCTTCGGGTAAGGGCGACTCCCGCTCTCCGGCGCCGAGCCTGTTCACCTCCGCGGGGCCAACCACTCTCTCGGTCGGTTAACGCGGAGGCGACTAAGCGGCCGCGAGGACATCCGCCAGGTCATGGTGGCGAAACATGAAACGGAATGGCAGGATCGCAGTGTCTTTTCCGACGGGGATCAGGCCGATCGCATGCGGGTTCATCGAGTCGCAGCAGCAGCCGATCCTGTTGGGGGCGGTTCGAAGCTCTCTAAGCCGCTGCGAGTGTTGGAGACTGAGCCCTGGGTGCCGAAAGACGTGGGGCGGTACTTCTGGAGGAGGGGAGCAGGCATTCGGCGTTCGCACCGTGCCGGAGTGAGTTGAAGAGTTACACGGCGAAGTGGTTGGGAAACTCTTGGAATGCGGTCGCGCTGATCAGATCCACGGGCCGCCTACGTGGTCCCGGGGGTACCGGCCTTGGGCCAACGGTAAAGGTCAGCTTCGACCATCAACCCGGCCGCACAGTAGCGCACGATTGCGAACCTGCCCGCCGTCGCCTTCTTCAGCGAAGTCCGCAACAGCGTGCTGCTCGGAAGTCTGGACCCGGCATTCACCTCGCGACGGGTTTCCGACTAAGAGCCATCCAACTTGGTTGGACGGTCCTGCTTGCGTCGGCATCAGCAGAGTCCGCAAGGGGACACTCCGGTGGAGACGGCCCCAACGGTACTGTGCCTTGGGAAACACAAGTACGCGCCGGAGAGCGTCTCTGGGCGTGTCACGGCCGGGAGCGGAATCGGCCAAGTGCAGGCGCGCCCTCGCTCTCTTTTCGACCGAGCGCCGGGACGGGGATCGGCCTTCCCTTCTGCGACTACCGTCCGGACCGTCGAGTTCATGTCAGGACCGCGGGGGTTCGCTTGGTTGATGAGAACGGCCCGCAGCCACGCAGCCCCGTTCTTACCTCAGGACTCGGCGCTGCTGGGAGGACGACTGACAGGGCTTCCTCCAAGGAGTGTCTCGACGAGACCGAAATTGATTGGCCGGATCGAATTCTGACCAGAGTTCAGATGTTACGCAGGGGTCTGGCACAAGGGTAGCGACGATTTCTTTTGCCAGAGCCGGGCCATCTATCTCTTCGGGTCGCTGGTGACCACAACTCACGCTCCCAGAGCGGTTGTATTCATTCGGCCACGGTAATAAGCAAACGACGGAGTAGGCCTCGCTGGACTTCTTCATCGCGAGACGAACTGAGTTCAGAGGCAGCTAAGTGTGCATTTGCTTTATACTGAGCTATGTCGCTCTCCGACAGTGATCGGATGGCCGTCGCCAATGACTCCGGAGAATAATCAGTCGTAATCGCCCCAAGATTATGCGTGTTGATGAGGGCCGAAGTCTCCGGCGAAGGGCTAAACACAATTCCGAGCCTCGCTTGCACAAAGTCAAAAAACTTGTTCGGCAGCATCAATGCATGGTTGGTTGTGCGCGGCGGTAAGCTGAATATCCCAAGATCATAAGCGTTTAAAGTTCGAGCGAGCGCATCGGGGGCGACCGCATCGTGGAAAACAATTCTAGGTGAGCCCGCCGATAGATCTCTCAACTTCCGCCAATACTTGCCGCCATCTCGGGCTTCAACAAGGTATAAATCCAGACTGTACCGGTCATCCAACAGAAGTACAGCCTCAATAAGTCCTTCCAGATTTCTACCGGGTACGGCGGCGCCGGAGTGAACCAGACGCACACGACCAGATTCCATCTGGGACGGCTCAAGATCCTGCAGAGGGCCGGCGTTTCTGATGACGACTGACCGGGTACCAAAACGTTCATCGTACAACTTTGCTATAGACGCGTTTACGGCGCTGACGGCGCGGGTTCGCGGCAGAAAGGCTGCGCAGACGTGGGTCATGTAAGGCTTTACAAGAAGTCGCCAGGAGAGCACATGTGCTCGTTCTTCGGGAGCCCATTCGTGCATATCACCCCATACCGGCGGAGTGATGGACATCTTGTTCGCCAGGTAGTGAGCTAGAGGTAACGCCCGTGCCTCATTAGCCACAATGAGATCGAACTCTTCTGACCCCACTAGTTCCGCCGCGGCCTTGACCGCGGGCGCCTGAAGGTACAGGGCCCGGAATTTGCGGAGGGCGAGTGCTAGAACTCCCGCGGGAGTCTGGGGGAGGGACGGGAGCGAGCCGTCGACTTCGAGATGGTCCAGCGCATGTGGTGGGCAGGACCCATAACTTACCGTTGTTACGGCGCCAAATTCGGCCAGTACCTTGATCTGCCGCAGCACTCGGGAATCGGCGTTGATGTCGGAAAACGATATACAGAGTATTCTAGGTTTCACAGCTCCGCTTTCACTTCTAGTAGGTTCATACAAGCATTTGCCAGGGCAATCGAGCCGGAGGTTTCGCGGCGCGGTGGAACCGGGGCGTCTCATTTAGGGGATTCGCTATACTTCTTCCCCGCCGCGCCTCGTTAGCAAAAGGGAAGGTTGACCCACTATGAGGTCGGCTCCCAGAACGGGACATTGCCCGCACGGAACGTTTAACGATCTGGTCTCACCCTCCGTCCAACCGATGACTCTAGTTGTTCGAGGGGTCGCCAGCTTCCTTGCGTCCCGACATGTCCCCGGTGCTGATGACGGAGCGACGAGGCAATGGAGGGCTGCAAACCGATGGTCTCTGCTCGCCTGGTCCGGCGTTTTACCGATGGCCCGCATGCTCGCTATGAGCACGGGTATTACGACGTGTGGCGCGGGCAGCTCTCCGCAATCTGCCTGGTCGGCAGTGAAGCTAGCGAGTTCTTCGTGGGATACCGCGTGCGTCCGTGAGGGGAGTGGGCCCAGCGGAACTGAGGGTCCCCGGAGCCTATGGCGACAGGCGCGCAAATACGCCACCCCGGTAGGATAAATCCGCAATGAGCACCTTCGTAGTTCGGTCGTCACCCGGCTGTATATCACAGCACAGGTGGCCGTTTGGGGGATGACGTCCACACTGTCCATGGCGAGAACGCGACGGTCGTTGCCAGGCCCACAAGGAAATTCTAGCAGTGGGCCTGGCCTGCCACGCGGCGGATAAGGTCTTATTCTGGCGAAAGCGATGGTTTCACTGGCAGGCGACGATTTCGTAGAGCTTTGCGTCACCCTCTTCATCCACGAGCTTGAGACCCGTGTTTTGCGCCAGTTCTTCTGAGCTTGGGAAGGGATGGTTGCCATTGTGGACTTCGCGGGGACCGAAGTCGAGCACAAAATTCGTCTTCTCTCGGCGTACGATCTCGCACACGTTCGGGTCCTCTGTTATCTGGCCGAGGTGGCTCAGCAAGGATCTCTCCGACGACGTCGGCGAACTGCTTATGGCCGGGAGCATTGCTTGGCGGCCGCTGAAGGCGTAGACGAGAGCTGCGCCCGTCCACGGATTGCCGATGACCACTGCGTCTGCGGGAACATGGCGATCTAAACGCTTGAGTAGTGCCTCTTCATCGTTCGATAACAGCGGTGATGCCAACGAGGAAGAGTACGCGTGCGACGCATTGGCCTGTGCAATGCTGATAGTGCGTCCCTGCACCAACGCTGCTGCTAGGCAAATCAACAGGAGAGAGCTCGCGGTCCGAACGGCGTGTAACTTCACTTGGTGCGGCTGGCCGTTTCGGCGCACGTATTGCACAGCCCTCTCAATTAGCCAACTTCCCCCGACCGCTGCTATCGCGATCGTCGTTACGGGTAGCAGCGCCGCGAGGCGGTAGCTATCGTTGTACCAAATGCCTGTCCAAAAGCTGCGAACGGGACCCGCGGGATAACCGCTAACGATCCCGTATAGCGCCACCGACACCGCGAAAGATCCAACAACCCATAGTCGACGCTGGGTGGATAGGACTACGACTCCGACGATGGTGAAGGCGAATATCAGCCAAGGGATGTCGCGGCTCAGAGGCGAGCTCGTGAGCGCTTCGCCGATTGCGCGCGGAAGCGTGGTCTTTGGGGGCCATGAGGAGGCAGCCTCGCTCGGCCGGACTACTGTCCAGAGCCAGATCGCAATCAGTGTGTAAGCGACGACGCACCCCACCGAGGTCGCCAATATACGGATTCTGTGGGCTCGCCCCTGAAGAGAGCGAAGACGTTCGACGAACCAGAACCCCATAGGTGCCGCAGAGAGTGCGATGAGAGCCATGGTGGTGCTCGGATGGGCGAGCGTCAGCCCCACCGCTGACAAAGCAACAAGCGAGAGGTTTAACCGGCGAGATGCTTTCGTGTCCCGTCCTAGTCCCAAGAATCTGACCACGGCGCCCAGGCACAAGGGGAGAATGGCGATAGATAGCAGGTTCGGATAAAGGACGCCGAAATCGATCATCAGGTAAGGAAAAGAGCTAAATCCTGCCGCCAGGGTCCCGGTGATGAGCGCTGGCATAAGCCGTTTACCCGTGAGCGTCGAAACTAGGAAGATTGCGGACAAGGGCCAAACTAGACCTGCTACAACGATGTTGGTTGCCGTTATGCCAACAGGGATCGCACTGCCGCTTGCCTCAATAACCAGTGCGACTACATCATGCCACGCACCGGGGTAAAAGCTCACTCGACTTGAATTGGGGTCCAGGGCAGCCATGGTCAGGGAAGAAGCCCTGCCGGAGTCCAGGATGGTCCTGATGGCGTTTAGATGGAAAACGTTGTCGTAGGTCTGCGAGATATGATCTGGGCTCCCGATTATCTTGCTGAATCTATAGAAGACAATCCCGGCGGGGATGCCGAGAGCAAGAAAGTACCCCGCAGTCCGCAAACCCGGAACTCTAAGACTGCGGGAATCCACGCTGATCGTGCGCCATTCGCCGGCGCGCAGCCGACTCCACCCCAGTCTCACCGCTGCGGCCAGGGCAACGGCGATGGCGGCCACACCTAACGAGGAGCCAACCGACCACCCGATGTGCAGCAACTGAAGGATTATCGCTCCAGTGGCTGTCAAAAATACGGTTAGTGGGGCCGCTGACGCCCATAACGTCAGTCCTCGCGCTCCCATTACTCTAGCCAAGGCGGCGCCAGGACCAAGTAGCAGGACCACACACACGGCGAGTGTGGGGATGATGTCCGTCCAGCTCATCAGGTGCATCTCCTAGATTTGACCAAAGCATTCAGCATACAGCCCCTTTCGGGGCTCGCGAGAAGGACCGTCGACGACGACTGCTTGTAGGAGCCATGGTGGACTCACCGTTGAGCGCGGCAGAAAAACTTGAGTGGAATGCGTTCGGTGATCCGGGGCCTAGACCTAGCTCCCTGCAACGGAAACCGATACCCGGGCAGAAGCCCCGAGGGCTCCCGCGAATCGGGGAGCGCCCCAAACACCGCCGGGGGCGATGGGGTAGTACCGGAGTTGGCCATCGACCTGTACCGCAAGGACACCCTTGCTTCCTGCCCCCGCAAAACCTGCATTCGCGGAGAACTGGCGGAAAGTATACCAGCCGGATCCGACCACTTTTCGGGACTCAGAAATAAAACCATTCTGTCCAGTGGACCGGTACAACTTCATGGCGCCAGTAGGGCTGACAGCTAGCAGGTCGGGCTTACCATCAGAATCAAAATCCACCATGGCGAGCTTGAGACCCTTCCAGCCTGAGCCTATGCGCACAGGCACGCTGAGGCTCCCTCCGGATGGATTCGCCCAGTAGTTTAGATCGCCGTTTGGCCCGTAACCCAATAGTCCCGGAAATCGGGATCCATTCACCCAGTTGCCAGCGACGATCGTCTTGTCCGCGAAGCCCGTGGTGGCCACGGTTGCCGCTCTGAAACCACCTGCGTTTAAACCCAAGTACGCTGTGACGGCTCCAGTTGCCTTCACCGCGATGATGTCCGGAACATCGTCGCGGTTCCAGTCCACTACATTTATGGACTTCATGCTTGACCAGCCGACGCCGATACGGTATGGATCGGAGACGGTGGATGTTCCGCCGGCCGCGTGGTTCCACAATGCGCCGGACGAGTCGACGGTGAGGACATCGGCCATGCTTGTAATTGCAGGCAAGGAGGGCCGGAGAGGGCTTCCGGAAATCAGCACACCGGACCACCCTGATGCAAGTATGAGTGGCGTTCCAAGCGCGCCATGATCCAGAGGATAGTAGCGTAATGTTCCTCTGCGGTCACGGGCCAAGATGCCGTTCGAAGAGGGGGCCAAAATTCCGGGTGCGGGACTGATGCTGTCCATTGCGCTCCAACCGTTGCCGAGGCTCGTGCGGGCCTCGAAGACAAACGCACCCCTTCCATTGGAACGGTAGAGAGACATCTGGCCTAGATAGTCAACTGCAGCAATGTCCTGGTTGCCGTCTCCGTCGGCATCCGTCATGAGAATGTGCATTCGGACGAAACCGGCACCGATTTTGCTGGCCGGGCCGAGTGCGGTGCCCGACTCGTTGGGATACAGCAGAAGCATGCCGTCAGCTCTGCGGACGACGACTCCGGGATACTTCCCGGCATTGATCCACCTTCCGATCGTAACCGTCGCTCCGGCAAGTCCTGAGGCCAGAGGAACTTTTGAAGAAAAGCCCCCAGCCCTGAGTCCAGGCTGAACACCGAGTACACCCCCTGTGCTCAGCGTCACTAGGTCCTGGACCCCGTCGGCGTTCCAGTCTGCAACGTGCAGGGACGCGATTCCGGTGAATCCTGATCCGATCTTGGTGGCTGTTCCTAACGTTCCCGTGCCGGCAGACCGTCGGTAAAGTCCTCCATTGGAGTCGGTCGTGACGACGTCAGTGGCGGCCGCGATGGATGGGCCGCCGGCCGTGGGGGGCGAGCCGGCAGCGTTGACGGTCTCGCCGCCCGCTATAAGGAAGCCAGCCCATCCAGATCCGATAACCGAGGAGAGGCCCCAAGATGAATTGCCCGGCACGGGGAAATACTTCAGCGTGCCATCCAAGGTCCGTGCCACAAGCCCGGTAGCGGCGTAGCCCTTGAAAGCGAACGTGACAGTCACGCTTGTCATCGTGTTCCAGCCGGAGCCGATGGTGGGGCGGGCTTCGGAAATGAACCCACCCGCACCGTTCGAACGATACTGCCGCAGCTTGCCCGCCGCGTCCTGTGCTATGAGATCTTCCCTTCCATCCCCATCAAAGTCGACCATGGTCAGGTTGAGATTGGACCAGCCGACGCCAATCCTGCTGGCCGCCCCTACAGCCCCTCCGGAACTGTTTCGCCAGAAGTTCAAGTTGCCAGCGTCGTCCCTAGAGAGGATCTGCGGAAAGTAGCTGCTACTCAGCCAGTAGCCGATGGTGAGCTGGTAGCCGGCCCAGCCGGAGGGCGCCAGCACAGGTCCGGTCGAGAAGCCGCCGGCAGCGACACCGAGGTATACGTTGACGCGGCCCGAAGTCCACTGGGCAACTATGTCGAGAACGCCGTCGGCGTTCCAATCGATAACGTTAATCGAGCGCAGCCCTGTCCATCCATGGCCGATCTGTTTGCGCGCGCCGAAACTGCCTGAACCTGTCGCCGGGTAATCCCAAAGGGCGCCGGCCGCATCGGCCGCGACGACATCGCCGGTGGACATAATTGAGGGTTTCGGGATGGCGCCGTCTGCCGTGGAAGCGAACTTCTGCAGGCTGGCGTAGCTGCCGTTCCACGCGTTCGAGTCGCCGGCAAAGGGGCCCGTGCTGCTGTACTGCCACACGCTGTAGGTTCCCCAGCCGTTAGGAATGTTGCCGACATACGTTGAGTAGGAGGCGAGGTGGAGGGGCTGGTTACCGAAGGCGCCCGAATTGCCGGTGCATCGGGACCACCAGTCGGCGGTGGTGTAGATCATCGGCAGGCGGCCGGTCCGGGACAGCACGCGGCTGGAGAAGTCCCGGATCCATTTGACCATGGAAGCCGCGCTCATGTTGTAGCAAGTGTTGCCAAGACTCGTGTAAGGGTTGTACTCGATGTCCAGCAGCGGCGGCATCGTTCTTCCGTCAGGGCTCCAGCCGCCGCCGTTGTTGACGAAGTAGTCGGCCTGGACCGCCCCTGTGGAGACGCTAGGGAGGGCGAAATGGTAGGCGCCTCGCATCATGCCCACGCTCCGGGCGCCGGAGTACTGGGAAGGGAATGCCGGGCTGAGGTAGGTCGTACCCTCGCTGGCCTTGATGTAGGCAAAGCGGGCACCCATGGAATACTGCGTGGCCCACGCCACCGACGGTTGGTGGCTGCTGACGTCCAGTCCCTGAATGCCGGGGGCCTTCCAGGTGCTCTCAGTCTCCAGAGATTCCGCGACGGCGGCGGCGCCGCCGGAGCGCGGCGAGCCGGACTGCCGTGTCTTCAGGCCCTGGCCCATGGAGGCACCGTCCTGGCCGATTTCGGCTTGGAGCGCTGCCATGTCGATGGTGCCGGGCGCCGAATCTGGGGCAGTTGCCGTCTCGGACGGGCTTGGACCCGGTGTGGCTTCCGGGACGCCACTGGCCGTCTGGGCCGGGGTTGGCGCCGGACTCTGGCTCGCTGTCGGGGAAGCCGTGGAACTCGGTGAGGGTGAGGGATCCGGCACTACGGCACCAGCTTGTCCAGGCAGGCCGAGGGTCGCCACTGCGGTGACCACAAGGGCTGAAAGGCTCTTCACCAACGGAGTACTTAGATTTGACAGGGTCGGGTACGGCTTCATGTGTCTCTCCGGAGCGCGAACGTGCTCCGCAAAACACGCTGCCTAGTTCACCATGACCGGTCGTCCTCGAGTCGGGAAACCGATTTGTCAATTCGCTTGGTCTTGACGCCGAAACGATAGCATCGCATCGTCTGCGATACCAGAGTGACCGCTGTTACGTGTGTGGTTGCCGATAATCGCCGGGAGGGGCGCCGTGCGCGGGGAGGGCCGGCCGGCTCAGAGCTGCTTAGAGATGTACGGGACCAGTGCCCTTGAGTACTCGGCACTGATGTGCGAGTAATCCCGGTAGACAATGACGGAGCCGACTACCGGATAACAGAGTTTCTCGTCGCAGAACTGTTCGCGCAGAGTGACCTGTTTGACGCCTTCCCTGGACATGGCTGCTCCGGCGCGGCCGATAGCCGTGTTGTCCGGGTAGGCCTTGGCCCGCGGCATGGCGCAGGCGAGGCTGTCGTCCTGGTGTTTTGCAAGGCAAGTTGGCACATACTCTCCGTTTGTCCTAGGTACGTCATCGAAGGCCACGACGTGTTTGCCCGCTGCCATCCAGCTGCGCCAGGTTTCTTCGAAGCCGCCCACGGCGGGGTTCTTCAGCGTGCGGCCCTCCGGAGAAGCAAAGGTGTAGGCGGTTGAATACGCGGCGGTGAAAACAATGGAGATGCTCTTGTCGGCAGTGAGGGCGTCATCCACCTTTTGGTTCCAGTTCAGGCAACTGCGCTGGCTGTCCTCGTTCGTCTCGGAAGGGACGATCCGACGGGCTGTCGTGGCCGGGCAGGAGCTCTTTGTGTAGGTCTTCACGTGCCACTTCTTGGCGGCCGCCAACTGGTCGAGGGCCGGGAACCACGCCGTCGCATGCGAGTCACCGACAATGGCCACCGTGGCTTTGGCCTGGTCCGCGCTGACGCCCAGGTCGCAGCTGACGACGTCGCTTGCTGTGATTCCGGCCTGGCAGCCCTCATAGAGCGGATCCGTGTTCTGCTTGGCCACTAGGGCCGGGCCGGGCCTAGGAGCTTCCTTGCCGGGCACCGGGCCGCAATTGTTGGCCGGGGCGAGGGCTCCGGGTCCGTAGCAGGGGCCGAGCTTCGCGGCGGCTTCTCCGTCGCCCGGTGAAGCGTAGGCAGCTGCCGTGAGACCAAAGCACAGGGCAACAATGGCCGCCATGCTCGCGGCGGTGAAGGCATAGGCCCGCCACGGCGCCCGCAACAACCAGCCGCGGCGCAGCGGATCCTCGATGGACACCTTGGTCACCCAGGCCAGAGCTACCGAGAGCAGCAGGAGCAGTACCTTCTCCAGGCCGGTGAGAGTGTGTCCCAGGACGTACGGCGCGAAGATGATAAGCGGCCAGTGCCAAAGGTAGAGACCGTACGACACGTCACCCAGGAATGTCATGGGCCGTCGGGACAGCCAGCGGCGCGGGGCAAACGCCGTCGTGCTGCCGGAACACACCAGCACAAGCGCCGTGCCTACGACAGGCAGCGCAGCGGTCCAGCCTGGAAAAGGCGTAGCGCCGTCGTATGCCAGCGACGTCACGGCGATCAGGGCCAGGCCGGTCCACGCCGCCACGGACGCCCAGCGGCCGTTGAACTGGCGATCTGCGAAAACGAGGGCCACCAATCCGCCTACTGCAAATTCCCAGACTCGCGTCGGGGTGACGAAATAGGCCGTGGACTGGCTCTGCGCGGTCAGAACGATGGAGTAGACGAGGGAAGCGGCGCCGACAACCGCAATGCCTGCTGCCATGGTGGTGCGCAAGGGAAGACCATGCGGCAGCGTGCCCGACTGCTGACGACGCGCGGTCAAATGGCGGGAAACGTACAGCAGGCCCGTGAGCAGCAGCGGCCAGACGACGTAGAACTGCTCCTCCACCGACAGCGACCAATAGTGCTGAACCGGGGTGGCGTCGTTGTGCATGGCCGAATAGTCGACGGCGTCAACGGCGAGGGCCCAATTTTGGACATAAAGCGCGCTCGCGCCGATTTGCCGGGCAGCTACTTCCCACACGGTTGATGGAAGCCACAGCAGGGCCCCGAGCAGGGAAACGGCCAGCACGCAGATGGACGCCGGCAGCAGGCGCCGAATCCTCCTCGCCCAAAACTGCAGGAGGCCCACCCGTCCGCTCTTGGATACCTCTCGGTACATATGAGAGGTGATCAGGTAGCCCGAGATCACGAAGAACACGTCGACGCCGACGTAACCGCCCGTCACGCGTTGGGGCCACAGGTGGTAGACAACGACGGCGAGAACGGCAACAGCCCGCAGGCCCTGGATTTCCGGCTGGAACTGGCTCGGCTTTGGAGAGCGGACAGGGACAGCCCGCTCTCTGGGCGCGGCGGTGGCTTGGTTGGACATCACAACGAACAACTTTATCGCGGCGCTCCCCAGGTCGCCTCCCCGGATGTGCGGGGCAACCTAGACTGGAACCCATGAAGGTATTGGTTACCGGCGGCGCCGGCTACATCGGATCCCACACGACGCTCTCCCTCCTTGAGGAGGGGCACGACGTCGTCGTGCTCGACAACCTGATGAATTCGAGCGCGGAGTCGCTGCGCCGGGTGGAGCAACTCACCGGCAGGAGCGTGGACTTCCGGAAGGTGGACCTGCTGGACGCGTCCGCGTTGGACGCCGTCTTCGCCGAGGGTGGCTTCGAAGCCGTGATCCACTTCGCCGGGCTCAAGGCCGTCGGGGAGTCCGTGGCAAAGCCGCTCATGTACTACACGAATAACGTTGCCGGGACCCTGAACCTGCTGCACAGCATGGAGGCGGCAGGCGTGCGCCGCCTCGTCTTCAGTTCCTCCGCCACGGTCTACGGCGCCTCGGAGGAAGTGCCGTTGGTCGAGAAGGCGCCGCTGGACGCCACGAACCCCTACGGCCGCACTAAGGAACAGATTGAAGACATCCTCTCCGACCTCGGCGAGGCTGATCCGCGCTGGAGCATCGCCCTGCTGCGCTACTTCAACCCGGTTGGCGCGCACGAGTCCGGCCTGATCGGCGAGGACCCCAGCGGAATCCCCAACAACCTGCTGCCGTTCGTCGCCCAGGTGGCTGTGGGCCGCCGCGACAAGGTGCGCGTCTTCGGCAACGACTACCCGACGCCGGATGGCACCGGGGTGCGCGACTATATCCACGTGATGGACCTCGCCGCCGGCCACCTGGCGGCTCTGGGCTACATAGCAGGGCGCCCTGGGGTGTACCGGTGGAACTTGGGTACCGGCCGCGGCTCCTCCGTGCTGGAGGTCATCGAAGCGTTCGGCGAGGCCGCCGGCCACCCGGTGCCGTACGAGTTCGCGCCCCGCCGTCCGGGGGATGCCGCCGTTAGCTACGCTGATCCCTCCGCCGCGCTCGCCGACCTGGGCTGGTCCGCGCACCGGAACCTGGCGCAGATGTGCGAGGACCACTGGCGTTGGCAAAGCCGGAATCCGCAGGGCTACGCTCCGGTGGCCGAAAACGCCGGAGCCGGTGCCGAATAAGAGCTGTTCGCAGCCGCGGCACGGTTATCCACACCGGGCCGCCCCTGCTCTTGTCTGAAAGCCCCCTCTCGCTTAGCTTTAACCCCAGTTGTACTGCCCCAGGGGGAAGGGGCAGCGGCCATCTTGGGGGCACCGTGGAAGCCGTGCGCATCGTCGAGGATGAGGTTCGTGAGCTGATCCGTCGCCGTGGGCTCGACCCGCTGCGTCAGGGCAGTGAAGTCCGCCGCCTCGTGGACGAGGCCATCAGCGACTACGACGAACGGGCGCTACTGGCGCCGCTCCCACCGATCGGGCCCCTGGACCAGGCGCGGAGATTCGTATTCGACGCCGTGGCCGGCTTCGGTGCGCTGCAGCCGCTCCTGGACGACCCGGCCATCGAAGAGATCTGGCTCAACGCCCCCGACGAAATCTTCGTGGCCCGCAATGGCGAATCGGAGCTCACCTCCATCGCCTTGACGGACCAGCAGGTGCGAAACCTGGTCGAACGGATGCTCAAGAGTTCCGGGCGGCGGCTGGATATCTCCTCGCCGTTCGTTGATGCGGCCCTGCCCGACGGATCACGGCTGCACGTGGTGATCCCCGACGTGACGCGGCGGCACTGGGCGGTCAACATCCGCAAGTTCGTGGTCAAAGCGAGCCGGCTCGAACACCTGGTGGAGCTGGGAACCCTGACCCCGCAGGCGGCCCGGTTCCTGGGCGCCGCCGTGGCCAGCGGGCTCAACATCCTCGTCTCCGGCGCGACCCAGGCGGGCAAGACCACCATGCTGAACTGCCTGGCTGCCAGCATCGGCACGCGCGAGCGGGTGGTGACGGTCGAGGAAATCTTCGAACTCCAGTTTCCGCTTCGCGACGTCGTCGGCCTGCAGTGCCGGCAACCGAACCTCGAAGGTGAGGGCGAGATCCCGATGCGGCGGCTCGTCAAGGAGGCGCTCCGGATGCGGCCGGACCGGCTGGTAGTAGGTGAGGTCCGGGAAGCCGAAAGCCTCGACATGCTGATCGCCCTGAATTCCGGACTTCCCGGCATGTGCACCATTCACGCGAACTCGGCACACGACGCCGTGACCAAGCTCTGCACCCTTCCCCTGCTCGCCGGCGACAACATCTCCAGCGCCTTTGTCGTCCCCACGGTCGCCTCCTGCATCGACCTGGTGGTCCACTGCAGCCGGCTGACCGGCGGCCGCCGGCAGGTCACCGAGATTCTTTCCCTCGGCCGCAGGGTGGAGAACGGCATCATCGAGTCGTCCACGGTCTTCGAGCTCCGCGCCGGGACTCTCGAAGCGCAGGCCAACTCCATGCCGGCGGCAGAAAAATTCGCCCGGGCCGGATTCGACGTCGCGGCGCTGCTGGGGGCGCACTGATGGCGCCGCTGTTGGGGGTCCTCGGCGGAGCCGGACTGTTGCTGGTCTGGTGGTCGATGTGGGAGCAGCCACCGGCGGCCGTGCCGCGGCGCCGCACCAGCAGGCTCGAGGATCTGCTACGCGCTGCCGGCATCGACAGGGTAAGCCGGCTCGGGCTGCTGGCGACGTGCCTCGGCGTCGGAGCCCTCGTGACACTTGCCTTCTACGCGGGCACCCGATCCTGGCCCATTTCCGGCTGTTTCGGATTGTTCGGCGGCTGGCTGCCCTTGGGACTTGTCAGTTGGCGGGCCAGGAAACGGACCGTCGTGCTCCGTGAGCTGTGGCCCGACGTCGTGGACCACCTGCGCTCGGCGATCCGGGCCGGGCTGTCGCTTCCCGAGGCGCTGATCCAGCTGGGGGAGAAGGGGCCGGCCGAGCTCCGTGCGGCGTTTACCGATTTCGGGGCGGATTACAGGTCCGGCGGCCAGTTCGACACGGCCCTGGGCCGGCTCAAGGACCGTCTGGCCGATCCCGTGGCGGACCGGATCGTTGAGGCGCTCCGGCTGACCCGAGAAGTGGGCGGCTCGGACCTTGGCAGGCTGCTGGGGACCCTCGCCGAATTCCTCCGGGACAACGCCCGGACCAGGAGCGAACTGGAGGCGCGGCAGTCGTGGACCGTCAACGCCGCCCGGCTCGCTGTGGCCGCACCGTGGATCGTGCTGGTGCTGATGGCGGGCCGGCCTGAGGCGGTGGCGGCCTACAACTCCCCGGTCGGGGCCGCCGTGCTGGTTGGCGGGCTGCTGGTCTCACTGTTCTCCTATGCCGTCATGCTGCGCATCGGTGCCCTGCCCCGGGACGAGCGGGTGCTTCGGTGAACCCGCTGACGACGGGCGCCGTGGTCCTCGGGCTCGTCCTGGGCGGGGGACTCTGGCTGGCCGTCACCAGGCTCCCGTTTCTGCGGCCGGTCAGCTTCACCGAGCGGATCGGCCCACAGCTGAGGTCCCACAGCGTCGAATCCCGCTTGTTGCGGCCGCTCCGTGGAACCGTCACTCCGTTCGGCCCGCTGGGGCGGATTCTGCGTCCGGTGATCCGCGACGGCCTCCACGCCCTCGGCAGGCTCAACCCGGGGTCGACCGCGCTGAACCGCAGGCTGGCACGCGCCGGGAGCGGCAAGACTCCGGTGGAGTTCCGCGCTGAGCAGCTGTTGTGGGCCGCGGGCGGCTTTGTCGCGGCCACCGGAGTCGTGCTGTTGTTCGGGGTGGCTGGCCGTCTAAACCCGCTCTTCGCCGCGCTGATCGTGCTGGGTGCCGGGCTGGCCGGCTTCCTTTTCCGGGACTATGCCCTTGGCGCGCAGGTGAAAAAGCGAGAAGCCCGGATGATGGCTGAATTTCCCAGCGTGGCTGAACTCATGGCTCTTGCAGTCAGCGCAGGGGAGAGCGCGGCCGGCGCTCTGGACCGGGTGGGCCGCCGGGCGCAGGGTGAACTCGCGCACGAGTTCTCCCGGGTGCTGGCCGACACCCGGGCCGGTAAACCGTTGGCCGAGGCCCTGCAGGATTTCTCCGCGCGGACCGAGTTGGGTCCATTGGTCCGCTTCGTGGACGGCATCCTGGTGGCCGTGGAACGGGGGACCCCACTGGCCGACGTTCTGCGGGCGCAGGCCCAGGATGTCCGGGACACCGCCAAACGGGACCTGATGGAGTCGGCGGGCAGGAAGGAGATCGGGATGATGGTGCCGCTCGTGTTCGGTGTGCTGCCGCTGACAGTGGTGTTCGCCGTCTTCCCGGGGCTGGCGGCCATCAGCTTGGGTCTCTGACCCGCAGTCCCGACGCAACACGCAAATTGCTGTACCGGCACCACACAGGAGTAAAACCGCACAACGACAAAGGGGACATCGTGAAAAGTCTATGTATCTCCGCCTGGTTACTCATCAGGGCGGCACTGCTCATTCCGGCAATAGGCCTGCTTGTCCGCAGGCAGGTTCCGCCCCGGGCGGGCCACCGCAACCGGTCCGTAGGCCGGCGGGTGGCGCCGCCGGAGGGACAGGATGACAGCGAGCGTGGAGATGTGCCCGGCTGGGTAATGATCACCTTGATGTCCGCCGTGCTGGTCGCAGCCTTGCTCGCGCTCGCGGGACCGGCACTGGAAGGGCTCTTCAACCAGGCGATGCAAAAAGTCGGGCAGTAGGCGGTGGCTGCGGCCGGCAGCAATATGCGCGGCGCGGCGGACCGGGAACGCGGATCGGCGGTAGTCGATTTTGTCCTGGTCGGCGGGCTGCTCACGCTGTTCTTTCTGGCAATCGTGCAGCTGGCGCTCGTGCTGCACGTACGGAACACCCTGATCGACGCCGCGGCGTCCGGCGCCCGGTACGGCACGTTGGCCGACCGCAGCGCCGTGGACGCCACCGAGCGCACCGCCGAATTGATCGGGGTGGCGCTCACACCTGAGTTTGCCCAGGACGTCAGCGCCAGGGAGACCAGCTACGCCGGCATTCGCACTCTGGAGGTGACCGTGAGGGCGCCGCTGCCCGTGATCGGCCTGATCGGACCTCGCGAGTTGCTGGAGGTGAGCGGCCATGCTGCTGTTCAGCCCTAGCCCCGCCCCGGACAGTGCGGAAGCTGACACCAACGCCGAACGGGGGAGCGCCGTCGTCGAGTTCACCTTCCTGTCGCTGCTGCTGATGGTTCCGGTCGTGTACTTCATCATTACCGTGGGCCAGCTCCAGGCCGGGTCCTTCGCCGTGGTCGGGGCCGCCGACCAGGCCGCCAAGGTCTATGTCGCCCAGCCCGACGCGGCTGCCGGCCGCGCCGCCGCCGAACAGGCCGTCCGGCTCGCGCTCGCCGACTACGGCCAGCCGGCGGAAAATGCCAGCCTCGAAACCAGTTGCGTCCCCGCCGACTGCGCCGCCGCCGGATCCGCCGTCACCGCCACCGTCCGGCTCACGGTGCCGCTGCCGTTCATCCCCTTCAACGACACGCTGCGGCTCGACGCCGGCCACCTCAGCGCTACGGCCACCCAGATGGTCGGGAGGTTCCGGTGACCGTCCGGCGGCCGGGCCCAGGCCGCCGTGCAAACGACCGTGGCGACGGCGAGGACGGTCAGCTGATGGTCCTGATCATCGGGTTTGTCCTGCTCGGGCTGCTGGTGGCGACCGTCGTGGCCGCGGCGTCCAGCGTTTACCTCGAGCACAAAAAGCTGCTGTCCCTGGCCGACGGAGCGTCCCTGGCTGCCGCCGACAGCTTCACGCTGGGACAACTCGACACCAGCTCCGGCCGTCCGGCCGCCGTCCTGGGGTCGGCCCGCGTACGCAGCACCGCGGCCGACTACTTGAACCGCAACGGGGCATTCGCAAGGTTCAGCGGACTCGCCGTCGGCCCGGCCACGGGCAGTCCGGACGGGACCACCGCCGTCGTCGTGCTCAGCGCCTCCGTGCACCCGCCGGTGGTCAACTTCCTGGTCCCGGACGGCATCCGGATCGAGGCGGAGTCGACGGCGCGGGCCCGCCTGACCCGCTGATGCCCGCGTTGCTCTTTCACTTATGGCCGCCAGCCCGTCCGCGGGCGGCGGGGGCGGCCGCGGCGGATAGCGTAGGCTTGAAAAACCATGGCAAACATCGATTTTCCCGCAGAAATCCGCGCGCTGCGCGCCACGTACGACTCGATCGAGAACGTTTCGGACGTCGAGGCGCTGAAGGAAGACATCGCCGAACTCAGCGAGCGCGCCGGCGAGCCCAACCTCTGGGACGACCCCGCCGCGGCGCAGGTCATCACCTCCAAGCTCTCGCACAAGCAGTCCGAGCTGGAGCGGCTGAACAAGCTCGCCGCCCGGATCGACGACCTGGAGGTCCTCGTCGAGCTGGGCCAGGACGAGGGCGACGCCGACTCGATGGGCGAGGCCGCGGCGGAGCTGGAATCCATCCGCAAGTCGCTCAAGGACCTCGAGGTGGTCACCCTGCTCTCCGGCGAGTACGACGAGCGGGAAGCCGTGGTGACCATCCGCGCCGGCGCCGGCGGCGTCGACGCCGCGGATTTCGCGGAGATGCTGCTGCGGATGTACCTGCGCTGGGCCGAACGCCACGGCTACCCGACCACCGTCATGGACACCTCCTACGCCGAAGAGGCCGGGCTGAAATCCGCCACCTTCGAAGTCAAGGCCCCGTACGCCTTCGGCACGCTCAGCGTCGAGGCCGGCACCCACCGGCTGGTGCGGATCAGCCCGTTCGACAACCAGGGCCGCCGCCAGACCTCCTTCGCCGCCGTCGAGGTCATCCCGCTGATCGAGCAGACCGACTCCATCGACATCCCGGACAACGAGATCCGCGTCGACGTTTTCCGCTCCTCCGGTCCGGGCGGCCAGTCGGTCAACACCACGGACTCCGCCGTCCGGCTGACCCACCTGCCCACCGGCACCGTGGTGTCCATGCAGAACGAAAAGTCCCAGCTGCAGAACCGCGCCGCCGCCATGCGCGTGCTCCAGTCCCGCCTGCTACTGCTGAAGAAGGAGCAGGAGGACGCCGAGAAGAAGGCGTTCGCCGGCGACGTTAAGGCCTCGTGGGGCGACCAGATGCGCTCCTACGTGCTCAACCCGTACCAAATGGTCAAGGACCTCCGCACCGAGCACGAGGTAGGCAATACCTCCGCGGTCCTCGACGGCGAGATCGACGATTTCATCGACGCCGGCATCCGCTGGCGGGCCGACAACCGCAACGCGGAGAAGTAGCCGGACACGGGTCCGCGCCCGCCCAATCCCGCGACACGCCCCCGGGCTCCGGGCCGGGGGCTGTTACCCCTGCGTATAGTCGGAGGGCCGGTGCCCTAACTTCCCCCAAAAGAAAGCCCGCGCCCCGGCAGCAGAACTGGTCTGAAAGATGCCCGGCTCCTGCAGGGTGTATAGGGTCATGATCCGTTTCGAAAATGTCACCAAGGTCTACGACCAGAAGGCGCGGCCGGCGCTGGACTCGGTCAACCTTGAGATCGACCGCGGCGAGTTCGCTTTCCTCGTCGGCGCCTCCGGCTCCGGCAAATCGACCTTCCTGCGCCTGGTCCTGAAAGAGGACCGCGCCTCCTCCGGCGCCGTCTACGTCGCCGGCCAGAACGTGGCCAAGATTTCCAGCTGGCGGGTCCCGCGGCTGCGCCGGGGGATCGGCGTCGTCTTTCAGGACTTCCGCCTGCTGCCGCAGAAAACCGTCTTCGCCAACGTCGCCTTCGCAATGCAGGTCATCGGCCGCAGCCGCAGCGTGATCCGCGAGACCGTCCCCGAGGTCCTCAAGACCGTCGGACTCGAGGGCAAGGAAAACCGCCTGCCGCACGAGCTCTCCGGCGGCGAGCAGCAGCGCGTGGCGATCGCCCGCGCCGTCGTCAACCGTCCCGGCATCCTGCTCGCGGACGAACCCACCGGCAACCTGGACCCCACCACCTCCATGGGCATCATGGCCGTGCTGGACAAGATCAACCAGAACGGCACCACCGTCGTGATGGCCACGCATGACGACGACATCGTCAACGAGATGCGCCGGCGCGTGGTGGAACTGCGCAACGGCGTCGTGATCCGCGACGAGGCCAAGGCCCTGTACACGTCGATGATCCCCGCCGTGGGCCAGGCCCGCCGCGCCCGCGACGCCGGCGAAAGCCCCCGCCCGGCCGAAAGCCCCCGCGCCGGCGAGCCCGAAAGCACGGCTTCGACCCTGCACGCAGGGGAGGGGCAGCGATGAGGCTCGCATTCATCCTCGGCGAGATCGGCAGCGGCCTGCGGCGCAACCTGTCCATGGTCGTCTCCGTCATCCTGGTGACCTTCGTGTCCCTGACCTTCGTCGGCGCCGCCGGCATGCTGCAGCTGCAGATCAACCAGATGAAGGGCTACTGGTACGACAAGGTCCAGGTCGCCGTCTTCCTCTGCAGCGACGGATCGACGGCGCCGGGCTGCGCCGCCGGCCCGGCCACGCCGGAGCAGCAGGAAAACCTGCGCAAGCTGCTGCAGTCCCCGGCCGTGGCCCAGTACGTCAACGACTTCCAGTTCGAGTCCAAACAGGATGCCTACAAGCACTTCAAGGACCAGTTCTCCAACTCGCCGATCGTGGATTCGGTGACGCCGGACCAGCTCCCGGCCTCCTTCCGGATCAACCTCAAGGACCCGGAGAAGTACGAGGTCATCAGCGAAAACTTCTCCTCGCAGGCCGGGGTGGAATCCGTCATTGACCAGCGCCAGCTGCTGGAACGGTTGTTCTCCGCGATGAACGCCGCCTCCCTGGTGGCGGTCAGCGTCGCCGGCGTCATGATCGTCTGCGCCATCCTGCTGATCGCCACGACCATCCGTCTCTCCGCGTTCAGCCGCCGCCGCGAGACCGGCATCATGCGCCTGGTGGGCGCCTCGAAGACGGTGATCCAGCTGCCGTTCATCCTCGAAGGCGTGATCGCAGCCGTGATCGGCGCCGCCCTGGCCTCCGGCACGCTCTGGGCCGTGGCGCACTTCTTCCTGGGCGAGGTCCTGGCCAAGCAGTACCCCGACACCGCCTTCATCTCCCCGGCCCAGACGCTGTTGCTGGCCCCGGCCCTCGTGGGACTCGGCGTCCTGCTGGCCGGAACATCGTCCCTCCTGACCCTCCGCCGCTACCTGAGGGTCTGATCTTGTGCAACGAAGAGGACTGCCCATGAAACCGTTCCGTGCACGCGCCGTCAGCGCCGCAGTGGTGCTGCTGCTGGCCGCCAACCTGGGCGCGTCGACGCCGGTCGCCTTCGCCGACACCCTCGAGGACCAGCAGGCCGACCTCCGGGCCGAGGCGGCCCGCGTCCAGCAGTCACTGGAATTCGTCGACGCCAAGATCGCCAAGGCCGCCGGCGACCTGGTGGTCTACCAGGGCCAGCTGCCCGGAGCCCAGCAGGCGCTCCTGGACGCGCAGGGCCGGGTGGCCACCGCGGTGCGGGAGGTGGAGTCCCTCGCGGCCCGGGTGGACCTGGCGCAGCAGAACAAAGCCAAGATCACCCAGCAGCTGGACACCGACAAGAAGAAGATCGCGGACACCAAGAAGCTGATCGGCCAGATCGCCACCCAGGCGTACAAATTCGGCGGCGTGCCCTCGAACCTTTCGCTGTTCTTCGGTTCCAACAACGGCGGCAGCCTCACCGACACCATCGACCTGGCCGACCAGGCCCTGCGCAGCCAGAACTCCGCGATGGACAAGCTGAACCAGCAGAACGCCACCAACGTCAACTCCCAGGCGCGGCTGCAGGCCGTGGAAGCCGAAATCCAGGACCTCAAGGCCAAGGCCGACGCGGCGCTGGCCCGGGAGAAGGCGGCCCGCGACGAAGCCGAGGCCAAGAAGGCCAAGGTCGACAAGCTGATCGCGGACACCACGCGCCTGAACAAGCAGCTCAAGGCCGCCAAGCCCGGCATCCAGAACCAGCTTGCCCAGGTCAAGGCCCGGCAGGACGCTGTTGCCGCGGAGATCGTCGAACGCGACCGCAAGCTGCGCGAGGCGTGGCTAGCCGAGCAGCGGCGCATCGCCGCGGCTGCCGCCGCAGCCGCCGCCGCGGCGGCCCGCGCCCAGGGCCAGGCGCCGCCCCGGCCCGCACCCTACGTTCCGCCGGCGCCGGGACCGGTCTCGGCCTTCGGCCTGCGCAGCCCGTTCAACGGCGTGCCGATCACGTCCGGGTTCGGCTGGCGCGCGACGCCGCCGGGCACCATCGACTTCTACGGCCAGGGCGGCTACATGCACACCGGCATCGACTTCGGTGCCGCCTGCGGCACGCCGGTGTACGCACCCGCGGCCGGCACGGTGTTCTCGGCAGGCTGGGCGAACGACGGCGGCGGGAACAACGTCAAGATCTCCCACGGCGTCGTGCAGGGCAACTCGCTGACCACGATCTTCTACCACAACACCTCCGTCGTGGTCTCTCCCGGCCAGCAGGTCAGCCAGGGCCAGCTGATCGCCTACTCCGGCACTACCGGAAATTCCACCGGCTGCCACTCGCACTTCGAGACCTGGGTCAACGGCCAGGCCGTGGACCCGATGGGCCTGCTCTAAACTGGAACTGACCGGATCCAACGACTGAGGAGTTTTACCGTGCCCAAAGAAAGTGGCCGGAAGGTAGTGGCCACCAACCGCAAGGCCCGGCACGACTACCACATCCTGGATACCTACGAGGCAGGCATCGCGCTGATGGGCACCGAGGTGAAGTCCCTGCGCGAGGGCCACGCGTCCATGGTCGACGGCTTCTGCACCTTCTACAACGACGAGTTGTGGATGGAGGGAATCCACATTCCCGAGTACCACCAGGGCAGCTGGACCAACCACGCCGCCCGCCGGCGTCGCAAGCTGCTCCTGCACCGCGAGGAACTGACCAAGATCTCGCACAAGATCCGCGAGTCCGGGTTCACGATCGTGCCGCTGCAGCTGTATTTCGTGGACGGCCGCGCGAAGGTGGAAATCGGCGTCGCCCGCGGCAAGAAGGAATACGACAAGCGCCAGACGCTGCGCGAGCAGCAGGACAAGCGCGAGGCGCTGCGCGTCATGCGCGAACGCAACCGGGCCTGACGCAACCGGGCCTGACGCGCCCGTCCGGCTCCCGCGAAGCGGCCGGGAATGATTCCGGCGCAGGGTGCGTTATGATGGGTAGTCCGGGAAGGATCGTCAAGATTCCGACCGGCAGTTATTGAACCTTGATAACAAAATACGGGGATGATCGGTTTCGACGATGTTAGTCGCGACAGGTGAAGCGGGCCGAGGATGCAGAATTATCTCGTAAACGCTGTCTGCAAACCAATAAGTGCCGAATCAAAACGCACTGACTTCGCTCTCGCTGCCTAAGCAGTAAGACAGTCCGTCAGCCCGGGGTTGCTATCGCCCCGGATCCTGGCGTCATTTAGATAGCCACTGCTGTTTACCCCCGTCATCGGTGTGAACGGGACTCTTTGATGACTGGGCCCGGATCAGCCACCTGTTTGCAGGATGGCTGGGGCCGAGAAAATCCGACGCAAACTGCGCCCGGAGAAGCCCTGACAACACGACATCGGACGGGGGTTCAATTCCCCCCATCTCCACAGACGGAGCCCGGCAACGGAGCTCCACCCCGTAGCAAAAGGCCGGAAGCATCAGCTTCCGGCCTTTTTGCTGTGCCCGCCGGCTCCTTGAAAGCTCGACGGCGGTGGTAACGGCGGGTGCCGGTCAGCGCTTCTTGATGTGCGCCACCGGGTCCGTGTGCTCGTCGACGATGTGCTTGGCCTTCTTCTCGGCCCGTTTTTCCTTGATGGTTTTGACCGGCTTTTTGCTCAGGTGCCGGTGCGGCGACTTGTCAGGCATGGCGCGCTCCCTAAAAGGTGGGGGCCCGGGATGAGCCCGTGCTTTTAAGGCTACGCCTCGGGTACGGCGACGTCCACGATGCCGATGAACCGGCTCCCGACGCCTTCGTACTCGCTGCGCACCAGGCCGGCGTCCGGGCCGGGCAGTTCGTACGGCACGTGGTGGGCGCAGCAAAGGTGGGTGAACTCCGGCCACCATTTCTTCGGACGGGCGTTTTCGGAGAAGCCGCAGACCGTGCAGGTCAGCTGCACCCAGACCGGCCGTTTGCCCGTGCGGTTGGCGCGGGACTGCTGCAGCCAGGCGGGCGGAGTGTCCAGCAGTTCGTCCAGTTCGGCGTCGGACAGGCGGGACGGTATGCCGTGACGGTTGGCCATTTCCAGCGGGATATCAAGGATTTGGGCAGCTTCACGTCTGGTAACCATCCTTCAACTTTACGGGATCCGGGCGGGCCTGCGGCCCGGCGGCGCCCGGTGCTAGGCTCAAGCCACACCCGGCATCCCGGTGCCGGAGGAAGGCAGCAGCCATGTCCGGCAGTCCCGCCGCAGCGTTAACGACCGTCGAAAAACGCGTGCTGTACGTGGCGATCGTCGCGTCCTTCATGGCGTTCCTCGACGGTTCCGTGGTCAACCTCGCCCTGCCCGCCATCAGCCGGGAACTCGGCGGCGGCCTGGTCGTCCAGCAATGGGTGGTGGACGCCTACCTGCTCACACTCGGCGCGCTGATCCTGGTCGCGGGTTCGCTCTCCGACCAGTTCGGCCGGGTGCGCGTCCTGCAGTGGGGCCTGGCCGGGTTCACCGCCACGTCCGTGCTTTGCGGCTTGGCGTGGAACGGTGAGTCGCTGATCGTGGCCCGCGGCCTGCAGGGCATCGCCGGTGCCCTGCTGGTGCCCAGTTCGCTGGCCCTGATCGTCACGGTCTTCAGCGGACCGGCGCAGTCCGCGGCGATCGGCAAGTGGTCCGCCTGGACCTCCGGTGCGATCGTGGCCGCGCCGGTGCTGGGCGGCGTCTCCGTGGACGTCTTCACCTGGCGGGTGATCTTCTTCTTCAACATCATCCCGGCCGCGGCCGTCTGGCCCGCGCTCCGGCGGCTGCGTGCCCTGGACCGGGGCCGGGCCCCCGGCGCCCGGATCGACGCCGCCGGGACCGCCCTTGCGGTCATTGGCCTCGGCGGTGTCGTCTACGCCTTCATCGAACGCGGCACCCGGGGCTGGGGTTCTCCGCAGGTCTGGCTGCCGCTGGTGCTTGGCCTGGCCGCACTGGGCGCCTTCCTGCTGCACGAGCATCGCACGCCGGCGCCGATGATGCCGCTGCGGCTCTTTACGATCCGCAACTTCGGCTGGGGCAACGCCGCCACCTTGGTGATCTACGGGGCGCTGAACCTGGGCTTCTTCGTCCTCGGGCTCTACCTGCAGCAGGTGGCCGGGCTGGGCGCCACCGCCGCCGGCCTTGCCCTGCTGCCCTCCACCCTCCTGCTGCTGCTGCTCTCCGCCCGGGTCGGAACGCTATCGGGCCGGTACGGTCCGCGCTGGTTCATGACGGCCGGGCCGCTGCTGTGCGCGGCTGGATTCTTGATGATGCTGGGCATCGACCTGCCGCTGGACTACTTCGGCCAGGTGCTGCCCGGGCTGGTGGTGTTCGGCGTCGGCCTGGCCGTGACGGTCGCGCCGCTGACCGCCGCGATCCTCGGGGCCGTGGATCCGGAGGAATCGGGGATCGGATCGGCGGTCAACAACGCCGTCGCCCGTATCGCAGGCCTGGTGACCATCGCCTTCGCCGGGCTCATCACCGGCCCGGTGATTACGACGGCGGGCCTGCACGGCACGGCGGCGGTCACCGCAGGCCTCTTCATCGCGGGCGCCGCGGCGTCCGCCGTCGGCATCCGGAACCCTCCGCCGGCGCCAGACCCGGGCGGGACAAGCCCAAGCGGAACAGATCCGGGCGCGGGCGGGCGCGGGGCCTAAGGGGTGACGCTGCAGCCGGCGTGCGCGGCGTCGCTGTGCACCCAGAGCGCGGCGGCCACCTCGTCGGCAAGATCGATCTCGCGCGGAGCCCCGCCGGCGCCGATCCGGACCACCAGCGGCCCGCCGAACGGCTTGCGGCCCAGGACCTCGACGGCGGAGTCCAGGTCGATCTGCTCGGCGGCGAGGTAGCGCAGCAGCTCGGGGTTCTCGTCGCTGATCCGGGTGATCCGGCCGCTGTGGCCGTCGTCGAGTTCGCTCAGCCGGTGCGCCGGCGGCATCAGCACCGAGCCGTCTGCCGCCGGAATCGGGTCGCCGTGCGGATCGCGGACCGGGTTGCCGAGCTTGGCGGCCATCCGTTCGATGAAGGTGTCGGAGACAGCGTGTTCGAGCAGTTCCGCCTCGTCATGGACCTCGTCCCAGCGGTAACCGAGTTCCTGGACCAGGAACGTCTCGATCAACCGGTGCCGCCGGACCATGGAGAGCGCCAGCTGTAGCCCGTCGGCGGTCAGGGTGACGGCGCTGTAGGGCTTGTGGTCCACCAGGCCCTGGTCCTTGAGCTTGCGGACCATCTCCGATACCGAGGAGTTGGCCACGCCGAGCCGCTGCGCCAGCTGCGTGGAGGTGATGGGCTTGTCCTGCCACTCGGTGAACGAGTAAATGACCTTGACGTAGTCCTCGATCGAGGAGGATGGGGGACTGGTCTTCACAGTCCCAAGCCTACCGTCCGGCGGCGCCGGTGAACGTAAGCCACAGCAGCACCAGGTTCAGGGCCACCACCAGGACTACGCTGACGATTGCGGCGACCCGCAGCGCCATCCCGTCGGCGAAACCGCCCATCAGGGACTTGCTACTGGTCAGCACGACAAGCGGCACCAGGACGAACGGGATGCCGAAGCTGAGCACGACCTGGCTGAGCACCAGCCCCCAGGTGGGGTCGAAGCCGACGCCCAGCAGGACGACGGCGGGGATCAGGGTGAGGACCCGCCGCAGCATCAGCGGGATGCGGATCTTCAGCAGGCCCTGCATGATGGTGCCGCCGGCGTAGCAGCCCACCGAGGTGGAGGCCAGGCCGGAGGCGAGCAGTCCGACGGCGAACACCGCGCCCAGCACCGGGCCGAGGTTGGCCGTGATGGCGCCGTGGGCGCCTTCGATGGTGTCCGTGCCCTCCTCTCCGCCGAGGGTGGACGCGGCCAGCAGCAGCATCCCGATGTTGACGATCCCGGCGACGGCCAGGGCCGCGACCACGTCCCAGCGGGTGGCCCTGACCAGCCGGGAGACGGCGTGGGCGGGGACGTGCACGTGGGGGTTCGGCCGGTGCCGGTCGCGGGAGAGCGCGGAGTGGACATAGATGGCGTGCGGCATCACCGTCGCGCCGAGCATGCTGGCAGCCAGCAGCACAGTGTCCGGGCCCTTGAAGCCGGGCACCAGCCCGGCCGCGACGCCGCGCGGGTCCGGCGGACTGATGAACAGCCCGGCCAGGAAGCCCACCGTGATGATGGCCAGCAGGAAGATGATGACGAACTCGAACGGGCGCTGCCGGTTGCGGCTCTGCACGGCAAGCAAGGCCATGGAAATGCCTCCCACAATCACCGCCCCGAGGGGGAGCGGCAGGCCGAAGAGGAGGTACAGGGCCAGCGCCCCGCCCACCACCTCGGCCAGGTCGGTCGCGGCGGCGACGATTTCGGCCTGGACCCAGAAGGCGCGGCGCCACAGCGGCCGCAGCCGCTCGCCGAGGATCTCCGGCAGGCTCTTGCCCGTGACGATGCCGAGCTTCGCGGACTGGTACTGGACCAGGACCGCCATGACGTTCGCCGCGACGAGCACCCAGACCAGCAGGTAGCCATACTGCGCGCCGGCGGTGAGGTTTGCGGCCACGTTGCCGGGGTCCACATAGGCGATGGCGGCCACGAAGGCAGGGCCGAGCAGCCCCAGCAGCGCACGACGGCGGCCGCGCACCCCGCGGGCGGGCGGCAGCGGCGCGGGCTGCTGTTCGGGTCCGGCGACATGCAGCACTGTGGTCTCCCTGAAGTTCTTGACTGCCTACATATAAAAGTTAGGCACACCGAAATTCTAGGGGTGCGGCGGGATGCGTGCAATCCTCAGGTCCTGGTGGCCCGCCAGCTCTGCGTCAGGTAGGGCAGGGTCAGGAGTTCGCCGTCACTGTGGCCAAGGTGCTCGTGCAGGTACCAGTCGAGGTTCCCCAGCACCTTGGCGCGGGTGGCCTCGCCGGCCCGCAGGTAGTAGCTGCGGGACTTGGCCAGTTCCACGAGGTCCCCGGTGCTGACCGGGTCTTCCCAGCGGGTGAGGTGGCTCTCCAAGCCGGTGAACTCCGGGCCGACCGTTGGCCTGAAGTCCGGTTTGTGGACATCGCCGGCGTGCATGATCCGGGACAGTCGGTGCACCCACGGGACGGAGGTGTCGAGCTGGTTCCAGACCAGGCCCAGGACCCCGTGCGGCCGCAGGATGCGGGCTGCCTCGGCGCTGGCGGCCAGCGGGTCGCACCAGTGCCACGCCTGCGCGACCGTGACCAGGTCGAAGGCCGCCGCCGGCAGGCCGGTGTGCTCGGCAGTGCCCTCGACGGCGGTGACGCCCGGCAGGGAACGGCGCAGTTGCGCCAGCATGTCCAGCGACGGGTCGACGGCCACGGTTGCCAGGCCGCGTTCGACCAGCAGCGCCGTGTACTTGCCGGTTCCGGCGCCCAGGTCCGCGGCATCCCGGGCCCCGGCCGGGACCAGCCAGTCGGCCGAATCCGCCGGATAGCCCGGACGGACGCGGTCGTAGTGCTCTCCGCCGTCCTGGAAGCTCCGGCCCAGCTCCTGCCGGCGTGAATGGTGAAGTTTGGGGCCGCCGCGTGCCACGTGCGATCTCCTTCGGCAGCTCTGGTGGGTACCTGAAGAATTTACCGCACGGCCGGAGGCCGGACTGCGCCTACTCCACCGTGCAGGGGGCGGCGCCGGCGGTGCCCGGGGTGTTGGGCGCCCAGTGCGGGTAGCTGCGGGTGTCGTTGGCGGGGACCCAGCGTCCGGCGTCCACGACGTAGTCCCAGCCCAGGCCCTGCCGGCGCAGGTCCCGCAGCCCGGCGAGCAGCCGTTCGGCGTCCTCGATCCGGGAACCGAGGCCGAAGCTGGCGCGCAGTGAACCCGCGGGCAGGCCCAGCCGTTTGAGCAGCGGATGGGCACAGAACCTGCCGTCCCGCAGCCCGACGCCGTGCTCTGCGGACAGGTACGCGGCCACCAGGCCGGCGTCGTACCCTGCTACCGAGAAGTTCACGACGCCGATCGTGCCGGGCCCCTCTCCGCGCGCCGTCTCCTCGAAGATGTGGTGCACGCTCACGCCGTCGAGCTCCTGCAGCCCCTCGACCAGGAAGGACCGGATGGCGTCCTCGTGGGCGTGCCATTCCTGCTCGTCCAGGGCCTCGAGTACCTGCGTGGCACGGGCCAGCGCGGCTGCGCCCAGGACGTTGGGGGAGCCGCCCTCGTGCCGTGCCGGGCCGGTGGTCCAGCTGACGCTGTCCAGCCTCGCGTCGCGCACCGCGCCGCCGCCGGCCAGGTGCGGGGCGCCGGCGTCGAGCCAGTCCGGTCGTCCCACCAGCACCCCGGCCCCGAAGGGGGCGTAGAGCTTGTGCCCGGAAAAGGCGAGGTAGTCTACGTCGTCGGCGGTGAGGTCGATCCGCCGGTGCGGCGCCAGCTGGGCGGCATCCACGGCGATCCGCGCGCCGAATTCATGGGCCAGGGCCGCCAGCTCGCGGATGGGCAGGATTTCGCCGGTGACGTTCGAGGCACCGGTGACGGCGAGCAGGCTGATCCCGCCGCAGGCCAGTTCGGCGCGGAGCCGTGCCACGGTCCCGGCCAGCGTGGGCGCGGCGACGACGCTGCGGTGCGGGACGTTCTGCCAGGGCAGCAGGTTGGCGTGGTGCTCGATGTCCAGGTAGAGGACTTCCCCGGCCGGCGATCCGTCCGCCGCGGGCAGGCAGCCGGCCAGCAGGTTCAGCGAGTCGGTGGTGTTGCGCGTGAAGATCACTGCGTCGTCGTCCCGGCCGCCGACGAAGCGGCGGATGATGTTCCGGGCGTTTTCGTACACCGAGGTGCTGAGCTGGGACGCATAGCCGGCGCCGCGGTGGACGCTGGCGTAATACGGCAGGATCTCGTTCAGGTAGGCCGAGACCACCGACAGCGCCGGGGCGGAGGCGCCGTAGTCGAGGTTCGCGTAGCGGACCTGGCCGCCCTGGATCAGCGGTGCCTGGATCTCGGCGCCGGAAACGGCGGACAGCGGCCGGCGGGCCGTGGCCGGGCGGGCATCGCAGCGCCCGGCGGTGGGGGTGGGAATGGTGGCAGTCGACATGGGACCTCGCTCGAAAAGGACCCCGCACACAGGGGGATCCGCGCTTGCCGGGTCCGCTCCGGACCGGCCAGGTCGTCACCCGGGGCACCCCGCCGCGAAAGGAGGGTTGCCGGCCAGCAAACCGGGGTTTAGCGCTGGCACTCGTGACCTGGTTCGAGCCTAGGACATGGCCCCCGCGCACCGGAAAGGAGGGCCGCAATGTGAAGCAGAG
This sequence comes from Arthrobacter sp. Hor0625, assembly GCF_052567525.1. NCBI lineage: Bacteria > Bacillati > Actinomycetota > Actinomycetes > Micrococcales > Micrococcaceae > Arthrobacter > Arthrobacter sp. Hor0625. The sequence goes on from NZ_CP199586.1 coordinate 2,443,080, forward strand.
TGTTACGCCGCCGGGCCGCTGCCGGGCTGCTAGAGCAGGTCGTCGAGGTTGGGGTTCAGGCGCTTGAGGACTTCGGAGTGCAGGATCGAGTTGGTGGCCAGGGCGTTGCCGCCGAACGGCCCGTCTTCGCCCTCGAGCGAGGTGAAGCGGCCGCCGGCTTCGGTGACGATCGGGACCAGCGCGGCCATGTCGTAGAGGTTCAGTTCGGGTTCGCAGGCGATGTCGACGGCTCCCTCGGCCACGAGGCAGTAGGACCAGAAATCCCCGTAGGCGCGGGTGCGCCAGACTTCCTCGGTGAGGCCGATGAACTCGTCGAGGTTGCCGCGCTGCTTCCAGCCGCCCAGGCTGGAGTAGGAGAGGGAGGCGTCCGCGAGCCGCGAGACGTTGGAGACCTTCAGCCGAGTGGCGGCGGCCAGCGAGCGGCCGGTGTACGCCCCGGCGCCCTTGGCCGCCCACCAGCGCTTGCCCAGGGCCGGGGCGCTGACGACGCCGACCACCGGCTCGCCCTCGTCGACGAGGGCGATCAGGGTGGCCCAGACCGGGACGCCGCGGACGAAGTTCTTGGTCCCGTCGATCGGGTCGATGATCCAGCGCCGCGCGCCGTGGCCGGAGCTGCCGAATTCCTCGCCGAGCACGGCGTCGCGCGGGCGGGAGCGGGAGAGCTGGCCGCGGATGGCTTCCTCGGCGGCCTTGTCGGCGTCGGTGACGGGGGTGAGGTCCGGCTTCGTCTCGATCCGAAGGTCGAGCGCCTTGAAGCGGCTCATCGTCTGGGAGTCGACGGAATCGGCCAGTACGTGGGCAAGGCGCAGGTCATCGTTGTAGCTCGAAGCTGGTTGGCTCATGCCTCCAAACTACCGCCTAAGTGCCGGGCGGGCCGGGAAGCCACGTCCCCGCGGGCCGCACAGCGGGCTGTTCGGCGGCCCGGGCGCCGGCTCAGGAGACGCTGCCAAGCTCCTTGGTCTCCTGGGCTTCCATCCGCGGGTCGGTGCCGAGCAGGCGGCGCAGGGAGGCCAGGCGGGCCGGGCCGGACGGGCCGGCGTGTCCGGCCTGTACCCACGCGTCCACGCCGCAGTTGACCGCAGTGGCGTCGTGCTTGCAGCCGCGTTCGCAGTCCTCGGTGCCCGGTTCGAGGTCCGGGAAGGAGTGCAGGATCCGGTCCGGGTCCACGTGGGCCAGGCCGAAGGAGCGGATGCCGGGGGTGTCGATGATCCAGCTGCCGGCCGGGGCGTCGCTGACTTTCAGCGCCAGCGCGGAGGAGGAAGTGTGCCGGCCGCGGCCGGTGACGGCGTTGACGCCGCCGGTGGCCCGTTCGGCGCCGGTGAGCGCGTTCACCATGGTGGATTTGCCGACGCCGGAGTGGCCGAGCATGACGGTGACCTTACCGTCGAGGTGCGCCCGGAGCTGGGAGACGGCGTCCCGGTCCAGCCGGGCGGACAGGCCGTCGTCGGAGCGCGCGTCGATGCCGGAGGCGGCGGTGTCCGCCGTTTTGGAGATGATCACCGGGAAATCCAGGTGCCGGTAGTTGGCGAGCAGCTCGGCGGGGTCCTTCACGTCGGCCTTGGTGACCAGCAGCAGCGGCTCGATGCCGGCGTCGTAGGCGGCGACGAGGGCGCGGTCGATGAACCCGGTGCGCGGCTCCGGGTTGGCCGCGGCAACGACGACGACCAGCTGGTCGGCGTTGGCGACGACGGCACGTTCGATCGGGTCGGTGTCATCCGCGCTGCGGCGCAGCAGCGTCCGGCGGTCCTGAATCTTGACCAGCCGGGCCAGGGTGTCGGGTTCGCCGCTGACGTCCCCGACCAGCGAGACGAAGTCCCCGGCCACCACCGGATTGCGGCGCAGCTCCCGGGCCCGGGCGGCGATGATCTTGCGTTCGTCGGCTGTGCCCTCGTCGACGACGGCGGTGTAGCGCCCGCGGTCGACGGTGATGATCCGGCCGGTGACGGCGTCGTCGTAGCTGGGCCGGTCCTTGGTGCGCGGTCGGGAGCCTTTCTTGTTGGGACGGATCCGGACGTCGGATTCGTCCCAGGAGTCAGTGCTGCGTGCCACCGGCGGCGTCCTTGTCTGCGGTGGTGTCCGGGCCGAGCATGGCCTCCCAGAGCTGCGGAAAGTCAGGCATGGTCTTGGCCGTGGTGCCGATGTCCTCGACCTCCACCCCGGGGACCGCAAGGCCCCAGATGGCGCCGGCGGTGGCCATCCGGTGGTCGGCGTAGCTGTGCACGACGCCGCCGTGCAGCTTCGCCGGCCGGATCACCAAACCGTCAGCGGTTTCCTCCGCGTCGCCGCCAAGCCGGTTGATCTCGGTGACGAGGGCGGCGAGCCGGTCCGTTTCGTGGCCGCGCAGGTGCGCGATGCCGGTCAGCGTCGAGGGGCCGGTGGCCAGGGCGCACAGGGCCGCGACGGTCGGCGCGAGTTCGCTGGTGTCGGCGAACCGGCCGCCGGTGATCTCGGGGCCGCCGGTGACGGTGAGGGTGCCGTCGGCCAGCGTGACGGTGGCGCCCATGGCCGGCAGGATGCTGCGCCACAGGTCGCCCACCTGGGTGGTGCCGACGGGCCAGTTGGGAATGCGCACGGTGCCGCCGGTGGCCAGGGCGGCGGCCAGGAACGGCCCGGCGTTGGAGAGGTCCTGTTCAATCCGCCGGTCGAAGGCCCGGATCGGTCCCGGGGCAACGCTCCAGTGGTTGGGGACCGAATCGTCAACGCTGACGCCGACGCTGCGCAGCACGGCGACGGTCATCTTGATGTGGTCCAGGCTGGGGACCGGGGCGCCGGGGTGCTCGGCGCTGCGGTGCTCCAGGTGGAGTCCGTCGCGGAACCGGGCCCCCACCAGCAGCAGGGCGGAGACGAACTGCGACGAGGCGCCGGCATCGATCACCAGATGCCCGCCGCGGACCTGCCCGGTTCCCTGCACCGCGAACGGCAGCGACGAGGCGGGCCCACCCTCGGGTGCGCCCACGGCCACGCCGAGGCCGGCGAGGGCCTCGATGATGGTGCCCATCGGCCGTTTACGGGCATGCGGGTCGCCGTCGAACACCGTCGTGCCGCGGTGCAGCGCCGCCAGCGGCGGCACGAAACGCATGACCGTTCCAGCCAGGCCGCAGTCGATGGCCGCGTCCGCCGCGGCGGCGTCCGGGGCGATCGGGGTGATCTCCAGGTCCGGGCCATAGGCGCCGTCGCCGGGGACTTCGGTAATGGTGGCGCCGAGCTGCCGCAGCGCACCGATCATGAGGGCGGAGTCCCGGGAGTGCAGCGGGGCTCGGAGCCGGGACGGCCCGTCGGCCAGGGCCGCGAGCACCAGGTACCTGTTGGTCAGCGACTTGGAGCCGGGTACGGTGACGGTCGCATCGACCGGACGCTGCGCGAACGGCGCGCGCCAGTGTGGACCGCCCGCGGCCGGCAGGGAGGGGGCTGCTGCGGAGGGGGTGCTGCCAGTCATGCGGGGTTAGGCTCCGACTGCGTGGTCCACGGCCTTGCGGACCGCCTTGTCCGCCTTCTTGAACTTCTTTTCGGTGCTCTTACGGGCATCGGCGGCCAGGTGTGCGGTGCTCTTGCGGGCATCGGCCGCCAGGTGTTCGGCGCGCCAGGCCAGGCTGGGCTTGCCGGCGGTGTCGACGGAGGCCAGCAGGACCCCGCCGGTGAGTGTGACGTTCTTCAGCAGCTGCTTGCGGCGGGCGTCACGGCCTTCCTTGGACGTGATATCGGCGCTGCGCCATTCGACGTACGCGTTCAGTGCGGAAATTGCCGCCAGGACGGTGGCGGCGAGGCGGGCGGACTTGCCGAGCGCCAGGCAGACGCCGGCGCCGACCTGGGTGCCGCCGATGACGCGGGCCAGGACCTTCTCGTTGGTCTGGAACGGCAGCGTCTCGGCCGCGCGGCGCAGCAGGGGGGAGAGCTGGGTGGCCGTGTCATCCGCATTCCGGAGCTTGTCCATGCCTGCGAGGACGAAGCTGGAGGCGAGCATGGGGCGGGCAAGAAAGCGGACAAACGACATGAATTTCCTCCTGGGTGGACGAACCGCGGACGTTGTGCGGGGGAACCGGTTCTAGTCTTGCACTTTTGTGGAATATTTGCCCGTCCTCCCGGGTTGTGCATGACAGCTTTGGACGCAAACAGGAAGGCGGAGCTTTGGTGCTGGTGAACGACGCAGGACTGCTTGACGCGGTCCCCGTGAACCCGTGGGCCGAGGCCTTCACGGGTGTCCCGGGCGCCCGCCGGAAGGTGACAGTAGACTTGAAGGCAATGAGCACCATGGATCCGGCCGTTGCGGCCACGCACGAGGTAGCCGGAAACGACAACGCCAAGCCCGCCGACACCGCCGCCGAGGCGGCCGCCGGAGAGACCGTTGCGGCGGATGGCACCGGCCAGCCGCTGGACACCTCCGTCGAGAGCTCCGAAGAGCGCCGCCTGCGGTTCGAGCGCGATGCGATGCTGTACGTGGACCAGCTGTATTCCGCTGCCATGCGGATGGCCCGCAATCCGGCCGACGCCGAGGACCTCGTCCAGGAGGCCTATACCAAGGCGTTCTCCGCGTTCCACCAGTACAAGCCGGGAACAAACCTTAAGGCCTGGCTGTACCGGATCCTCACCAACACGTACATCAACCTGTACCGCAAACGGCAGCGCGAACCGCTGCAGTCGAACTCGGACACCATCGAGGACTGGCAGCTGGCGCGGGCCGAGTCGCACACCTCAACCGGGCTTCGCTCGGCGGAGGCAGAGGCGCTGGACCACCTGCCCGACTCGGACGTGAAGCGGGCCTTGCAGTCGATCCCGGAGGAGTTCCGCCTGGCGGTCTACTTCGCCGACGTGGAGGGCTTCGCGTACAAGGAAATTTCAGACATCATGAATACCCCCATCGGGACCGTCATGTCCCGCCTGCACCGCGGCCGGAGGATGCTGCGGGACATGCTGGCCGACTACGCGGCGGAGCGGGGATTCAGGGCCGCGGGCGGGACTGCCGCGGCGGCCGACGGCAACAATCAGGAGAACAGGAAATGAGCGACTGCCAGGGACTGGGCGACTGCGACGACACCCGGATGCAGCGCATCTACGAATACCTCGACGGCGCCCTGACGCACGATGACATTGCCGAGATCAAGCAGCACCTGGACGAGTGCCCGGAGTGCCACGAGCAGTACGACCTTGAGTGCGTCATCCGCGTCATGGTCAAGCGCTCCTGCACGGAGGCCGCGCCGGAGAACCTCAAGAATTCCATCCTCGACCGGATCCATTCGATCCGGCCGGTCGACGCCGAGGCCTAGGCGCAGCGGGCCGCTGCCGGCTGCATAACGAAAGACCCCGGGAACCGTGCGGTTCCCGGGGTCTTCCGTTTAAAGCTGTCTATCCAAGCCGTGGCTTAGGTGTTGGGGCGCTTACCGTGGTTCGCGCCGCCACGCTTACGGTCACGACGTTTACGTGCACGCTTGCTCATAGCTGGCCTCCTTAATCTTGATACTCAAAAGAGCTGCCCTCAAGTCTCCCACATCGGCGCAGCCGCCGCGAACCGGGACGCGGCCGTCGCCCGTTAGTCCTCCAGCGAGTTGCGGATGGAGATCCGGGCCTGGTCCAGCACGGTGCGGACCGTTTCGAGGGTCACCGGGCTGACGGGCCTGGCCCCGGCGTGCCGCCGCAGCTCGATCCTGATGTCATCCCGGAAGGACTGCACCAGCATCTCGGCCTCGCGCAGGCGGCGGTCGCCTTCCTTGGAGTAGCGCACGGCCGCCGGTGCGGCGCTGCGGGCGGTGGCGCGGGCCGCCTCGGCCGTGGCGGCCAGGTCGGCGCGCAGGCCCTGCATGTTGACCCGGATGTCCTGGCGCAGCTTATCCGCGAGCCGCCGGACCGAGGCGGAAATGTCGTTCTCCACATCGGCGAGTTCCCCGCGCCGCGCCTCGAGCTCCACCAGGCCCGCCGGGGTAATGCTGTAGTTCGTGCGCCGGCCCTCCGTATGGGTGGCCACGAGCCCTTCCTCCTCCAGCTTCGCCAGCCGGGGGTAGATGGTACCGGCGCTGGGGGAGTAGGTGCCGCCGAAGCGGTCGCTGAGGGCCTTGATCAGTTCGTAGCCGTGTTTGGGGCCGGATTCCAGCAGGGCCAGCAGGTACAGCCGCAGCGCGCCGTGGGCGAAGACCGGGGGCATCAGAGCCCCGCTTCTGCGCCCGGGTTCGGCTCGCTGTGGAAGATGGAGGTCTTGCCCGAGACCGAATTCGTCCTGACCAGCATCAGCTTGGCATCCGGGCCGGCGATGGTCTGGACGTTGCCGGCCGGCTGGGCGTACCGCTGGTCATCAATGACGACGGCGCCGCTGGCCGACTTCGCGATGATGTCCACGCCCACGTCGTGCGGCAGCCGGATGGTCACGTCGCCGGAGACGGAGTTGGCGCCAAAATCCTGGGTGAAGCCGTGCAGGTCGAAGTTCAGGTCGCCGCTGACGGTGTTGGCCCGGATGTTGCTGAACTCGCCCGAGGCGGTGACTTCGCCGGAGACGCTCTTGGCCGTCAGCACGCCGTGGTGGTTACGGACGATGACGTCCCCGCTGACCGTGCCGACGCCGAGCTCGCCGGTGGTGCCGTCGGCCAGGACGGAGCCGGAGACGGTGTTGAGCCTGGTGTGGCCGCTGAGCCCGGAGACCATGCCGTCGCCGCTGACCGTGCCGGCCTCGACGTCGACGCCGGCGGGCAGGGCGATGCTGACCACCACCGAGTTGCTGGAGTTGTTGTTGACCGTGCCCATCAGGTTCTTGAACCAGCCCTGCGGGCCGTGCAGCTGGTGCCGCAGTTCCAGCCGGCCGTCCGTGAGGCTGACCGCCAGCGGATCGCCGTCGACCTCGGAGACCTCCACCCGGACCACCGCCTCGTCGTGGGTGACGATGTCGAAGCGGCCGCGGACGATGCCGAGCTTGAGCGAGCGGACGCCGTCGACGTCGATGGTCTGGGGACCGCTGACGGTCCACGCGTTCTGTTCCATGGTTCCTCCGGATTGCGGACGGGACGCGGAATCGCTGCGCCATCGCTTGCGATATATCGCGTTTATGGTCCCACCATAGGGTCCCGCCGGGCGAAGATCAAGATATATCGCGAGTCGATTTTTTGCCGCGCCGGCTTGTCCGCCCCGGCAGGCCCATGACCTACTCCGGCGCCTCCATGCCAAGCCACTGGAACCAGCCCCTGTGGAGCACAAGCCAGGCCATCAGACCGTAGCCGGCCTGTCCCGGGGTCCCGCCGTTGGCGGCGAGGTCCTGGCGCCACTGCTCGTGGTTCAGCAGCGGCGAAAACGTGTCCACGTAGAGGTGCTTGCGCCGCGTGGTGACATCGGCGAAGGCGGTGTTCAGTTCGCCGAGCCGCCGGTTCTGGGCCGGGTCCAGCGTTGGCGGCGGCCCGACCACGAACACCTCGATCTTGTGCTGGGACGCCGAGTCCAGGATGTTGGCGAGGTTGAGCCGGCTGCGGGCGGTGGAGAGCCCGTACTCGATGTCGCGTCCGGACAGGCCGATCACCAGCCGGTTGTCGTGCCGGGGGTCGAAGCGCCGGCCGGCTTCTTCCAGCCAACGTTCGGCCAGGCCCTCGGTGCCTTCCTCCGGGCAGGGCAGCGGATAGCTCTCCAGGGACCGCCCGTCCCGCGGGGTGCGGGCCAGCACACGCCCCAGCCAGCCCAGCGCCCGAGGGTCTCCCAGCCCTGCCAGCAGCTCATCCCCAACGGCCGCGATCCGCAGCTTCCGATCTTCCACGACTACCTCTTCACTCCCGGTACCGGCAGGCCGCCCCCGCCTTCGGGGCGGGCCACCGGTTTAAAACAACGCTGCCCGGCCGGAGTCGTGGAGTACCACTTCCGGCCGGGCAGCCTGACCCTACTTACGTGCGAATGCCTGCTTGAGCAGGGCGTCCTGCTCGGCGGCGTGGCGCTTCATCGACCCGGCCGCGGTGGACGCGGAAGCGGGCCGCGAAACCAGCCGCACGCGGCGGTCCAGGGCGTCCGGCAGGTTCAGGCCGATGAACGGCCACGGTCCCTGGTTGGCCGGTTCGTCCTGGGCCCAGACAACCTCGGCGTTCGGGTACTTGGCCAGCTCGGTAGCGATTTCCTCGGCAGGCAGCGGGTACAGCTGCTCGACGCGGACGATCGCCGTCGTGGTGTTGCCGGTCTTCTGCCGGGTGGAGAGCAGATCGTAGTACAGCCGGCCGGAGACCAGCAGCACACGGTCGACGGCGTCGGCCTGCAGCTGCTCGTGCTCCGGGATGACCGGCCGGAAGGTGCCCGTGGTGAAGTCCTCGACCGAGGAGGCCGCGGCCTTCAGACGCAGGAGCTGCTTCGGGGTAAAGATGATCAGCGGCTTCCGCGGCCGGCTGTACGCCTGGCGGCGCAGCAGGTGGAAGTGCGAGGCCGGCGTCGTGGGGTTGGCCACGATCATGTTCTCCTCGGCGCACAGCTGCAGGAAGCGCTCGATCCGGGCGGAGGAGTGGTCCGGACCCTGGCCCTCGTAGCCGTGCGGCAGCATGAGCACGAGCGAGGACCGCTGGCCCCACTTCTGTTCCGCGGACGAGATGAACTCATCGATGATTGTCTGCGCGCCGTTGACGAAGTCGCCGAACTGCGCCTCCCACAGCACCAAGGCGTCCGGGCGTTCCACCGAATAGCCGTATTCGAAGCCCATGGCCGCGTATTCGGACAACAGCGAATCGTAGATCCAGAGCTTCGCCTGGTCCTCGGTGAGGTTCGCCAGCGGCGTCCACTCCTCGCCGTTGGCGCGGTCGTGGAAGACGGCGTGGCGCTGCACGAAGGTGCCGCGGCGGGAGTCCTGGCCGGCAAGCCGGACCGGGATACCCTCCATGGTCAGTGAGCCGAAGGCCGCCAGTTCGCCGAAGCCCCAGTCGATGCCGCCTTCGCGGGACATCACTTCACGCTTCTCCAGCAGCTGCTTGAGCTTGGCGTGGACCGTGAAGCCCTCCGGGAATTCAACGTGCGCCTTGCCGATCCGGGCCAGGGTTTCGGCCGAGATCGCGGTGGATTCGGGCGCACCGGTGCCGGTGTCGGACTGCTGGGCGGACGGCAGTTCCAGGTCGGAGACAGCGCCGGAGTCGGCGGTGATGACCGGGATCGGGGAGGTCTGGGCGGCGTGCGTCTCGGCGAAGACCCGCTCGAGGCGTTCCTGGTAGTCGCGGAGCAGCTGCTCGGCTTCTTCCTCGGTGATGTCGCCGCGGCCGATCAGGGCTTCGGTGTAGAGCTTGCGGACCGAGCGCTTGGCCTCGATGAGGTTGTACATCAGCGGCTGCGTCATCGAGGGGTCATCGCCCTCGTTGTGTCCGCGGCGGCGGTAGCAGACCATGTCGACCACGACGTCCTTGTGGAACCGCTGGCGGAACTCGTAGGCCAGCTGGCCGATCCGAACCACGGCTTCCGGGTCGTCGCCGTTCACGTGGAAGACCGGCGCCTGGATCATCTTGGCGACGTCGGTGGAGTACGTGGACGAACGCGAGGAGGACGGGGCGGTGGTGAAACCGACCTGGTTGTTGACGACGACGTGGATGGTGCCGCCGGTGCGGTAACCGCGCAGCTGGGAAAGGTTCAGCGTTTCCGCCACCACGCCCTGTCCGGCGAAGGCCGCGTCGCCGTGCACCATGATCGGCAGCACGGGGAAGGCCTCGCCCTGGTCCAGGCGGTCCTGCTTGGCGCGGACGATGCCCTCAAGCACGGAGTCGACGGCTTCCAGGTGGGACGGGTTCGCGGCGAGGTAGACCTTGGTCTGCTTGCCGTTGTCCGAGGTGAAGGTGCCTTCGGTGCCCAGGTGGTACTTCACGTCGCCGGAGCCCTGCACGGATCGGGGGTCCTGGGTGCCTTCGAATTCGCGGAAGACCTGGGCGTAGGTCTTGCCGGCAATGTTGGTGAGCACGTTCAGGCGGCCGCGGTGCGCCATGCCGATCGCGACCTCGTCCAGGCCATCGTCGGCGGCGTCGGAGATGATGGCGTCCAGCAGCGGGATCAGCGATTCGCCGCCCTCGAGCGAGAAGCGCTTCTGGCCGACGAACTTCGTCTGCAGGAACGTTTCAAAGGCCTCGGCGGCGTTGAGCCGGGAGACGATCCGGAGCTGTTCGTCGCGGCTGGGCTTGGAGTAGGGGTGCTCGAGCTGGTCCTGGAACCACTTGCGCTCCTCCGGATCCTGGATGTGCATGTACTCGATGCCCGTGGTGCGGCAGTACGCGTCGCGGAGCACGCCGAGGATGTCGCGGAACTTCAGCATCGGCTTGCCGCCGAAACCGCCGGTGGGCCATTCGCGGTCCAGGTCCCACAGCGTGAGGCCGTAGGTCAGGACGTCGAGGTCCGGGTGCTTGCGCTGGACGTACTCCAGCGGATCGGTGTCCGCCATGAGGTGGCCGCGGACGCGGTAGGAGTGGATGAGCTGCTGGATCCGGGCGACCTTGTTGATCTCGTCGGCCGGGTCGACCTGCAGGTCCGGGCTCCAGCGCACGGGCTCGTAGGGGATGCGCAGGGATTCGAAGATCTCGTCGTAGAAGTTCTGGGCGCCGAGCAGGAGCTGGTGCACGAGCTTGAGGAACTCGCCGCTGCCTGCACCCTGGATGACGCGGTGGTCATAGGTGGAGGTCAGCGTGAGGACCTTGCTGATGGCGTTGTGGGCGATGATCTTCTCGCTGGCACCCTGGAACTCGGCCGGGTAATCCAGCGCGCCGACGCCGATGATGGCCGCCTGGCCCTTGGAGAGGCGGGGGACCGAGTGGACGGTGCCGATGCCGCCGGGGTTGGTCAGCGAGACGGTGGTGCCCGAGTGGTCGTCCGCGGTCAGCTTGCCGTTGCGGGCTCGCTTGATCAGGTCCTCGTAGGTGTGCCAGAACTCGGAGAAGTTGAGGGTCTCCGCCTTCTTGATGTTCGGGACCATGAGCAGGCGGGTGCCGTCCGGCTTGGGCATGTCGATGGCGATGCCGAAGTTAACGTGCGCGGGCTGGACTGCGACCGGCTTGCCGTCGACCTCGTCGTAGTAGACGTTCATCGAGGGGAACTGGGCGAGCGCCCGGATGACGGCGTAGCCGATCAGGTGGGTGAAGGAGACCTTGCCGCCGCGGGCGCGGGCCAGGTTGGAGTTGATCACCACGCGGTTGTCGATCAGCAGCTTGGCCGGGATGGCCCGGACGCTGGTCGCTGTGGGCACCTCAAGGCTGGTCACCATATTCGCGGCGATGGCCTTGGCCGGGCCGCGGAGCACGGAGACGACGTCCTCCTCCGGCGCCGTGGGGGCCTTGACGTTCTTGGGCAGCTGGGCCGGGATCGGCTGGGTGCCGGCGCCGGGCTCGACGGCCTTGGAACCGTCGCGGGCGACGGTGGCCGGAGCCTTCTGCTGCGCGGCGGGCGCGGCAGGGGCGGGCGCGGCTGCCGGTGCTGCGGGGGCCGCAGCGGCGGGCGCGGCCGGGGCGGCGGGTGCCGGCGCGACGACGGGGAGTTCGCGGGTGGAAGGGTTGGCGGCCGTTGCCGAGGATCCGTTGCTGGAAGAACTGTCGCCGGCATCGAAGGATTCGAAGAGCGGCCACCACTTGGCGTCTACCGTGTTCTTGTCGTGCTGGTAACGCTCGTACAGTTCGTCAACGAGCCACTCGTTTCCGCCAAATTCATCGGGTAGACGGTGGCTAGGCTGCTCTGGCACTTGAAATACGCCTCTTCCATGAGTTTGAATCCCGCTGGTTTCCACGGTGCCGCAGCACGTCAATCGAACCAGTTCTCCGCGTCCAGTGAACCCAGACCTTTGCCAGTCTAGTGACGATTCCGGCTAAACCGCCAATAAGCGTGACTCAAATCATCCGGGAGCCGCGCAGGCCCTCTGCCGCGGCTCCGGGAGGCGCTGCCGGCGCTGCCGGGGACTGCCCTAGAATCGCATTTGAGAACCCCTTTAAGAGGAGCAGCCTTGCGTTTCCTGAGCGAACCGACCACCGACCTGACCTACTCGGACATCTTCCTGGTGCCCTCCCGCTCCGAAGTGACCTCCCGGCTTGATGTCGACCTGTCGGCGGATGACGGCACCGGCTCGACCATCCCGCTGGTGGTCGCGAACATGACCGCGGTAACCGGAAAGCGGATGGCGGAGACCATGGCGCGCCGCGGCGGCCTGGCGGTGCTGCCGCAGGATGTGCCGCTGGACGTCCTGCGCGAGGTGACGTCCTGGGTCAAGGCCCGCCACACGGTCTTCGAGACGCCGGTCAGCCTGCACGCGTCCAACACGGTGATCGACGCCCTGCACCTGATGGGCAAGCGGCCGCACGGGGCCGTGGTGGTGCTCGACGACGGCGGCGCAGTAGCCGGGATCGTCCGGGCCGCCGACTTCGAGGGCCAGGACCGGTTCGCCTCGCTGGCCTCGGTCATGCGCCATCAGCCGCTGGTGCTGGACGCCGCCGATTTCGATGCCGGCGCCGGCCCGGAGGCCGGGGCGGCCGCCCTGCGCCGGGCCTTCGATGCCATGGACGCCGCGGGGACCGATTTCGCCCCGGTGCAGCAGGCCGGCGCCCTGGCCGGTGTGCTGACCCGCAAGGGCGCCCTGCGCTCCACCCTGTACCGGCCGTCCCTGGACGCCGCCGGCGCGCTGAAGGTGGCGGCCGCCGTCGGCATTAACGGCGACGTCGCCGGCCGGGCGGCGGAACTGCTCGCCGCCGGCGTGGATGTGCTGGTGCTGGACACCGCGCACGGCCACCAGCAGAAAATGTTCGATGCCCTGGCAGCGGTCCGCAGCCTGGACCCCGGCGTTCCCGTGGTGGCCGGCAACGTAGTGACGGCCGAGGCCACCCGCGAGCTCATCGACGCCGGGGCGGACATCGTGAAGGTCGGCGTCGGTCCGGGCGCCATGTGCACCACCCGGATGATGACCGCGGTCGGCCGGCCGCAGTTCTCCGCCGTGCTGGAATGCTCCGCCGCTGCGCGCGACGCCGGCGGCCGGGTCTGGGCCGACGGCGGGGTCCGCTACCCCCGCGACGTGGCCTTGGCCCTGGCGGCCGGGGCGAGCCAGGTGATGATCGGTTCCTGGTTCGCCGGGACGCACGAGAGCCCCGGCGACCTGCAGCAGGACGCCGGCGGACGGCAGTACAAGGAAAGCTTCGGGATGGCCTCGGCGCGCGCGGTGCAGAACCGCAACCAGCGCGAGGGGGCGTTCGAGAAGGACCGCAAGGCCCTCTTTGAGGAAGGTATCTCCACCTCCCGGATGTACCTGGACGCCGCCCGGCCCGGGGTCGAGGACCTGCTGGACATGATCACGGCCGGGCTGCGCAGTTCCATGAGCTACGCCGGCGCCGCCGACCTGGCCGCGTTCCGGGAGCGGGCCGTGGCCGGCATCCAGTCCGCCGCGGGCTATGAGGAGGGCCGGCCGGTCCCGCAAAGCTGGTGAGTACCCGCCGTGGCGGGCAGGCTCTGCCTGTAGACTGAAATCCTTATGGACAGTAAATCTAGGTGCCGGCCTGGGGGCTGTCAGCGCGGAACGGAAGTTCCCGCCCAGTCCACCCGCAGAGCCGGCAAACCCCGTTCACGCGCCCATCACCGCTCCGCAGTCCGGAACGCATCGTTCCACGGACAGAGTGCCCGACAGGAATCAGGGTCGGCCGCAGCTGACCATCCTCCGCCGGGACGTTTCGCCCGGCAGCCGCTCCGGCCCCGCGCCCTTCGCCACTGCAAGGCGGGCCGCTAAATGGAATGGCTGTTACTTGGAGCCGGCCTGCTCCTCATCCTCGGCACCGGCTTCTTCGTCGCCGTCGAGTTCTCCCTGGTCGCCCTTGACCAGGCCACCGTCCAGCGCGCGGTGGACAACGGCGACGCCGCCGCCGCGCCGCTGCTGAAATGCCTCAAGTCCCTCTCCACGCAGCTCTCCAGCTGCCAGCTGGGCATCACCCTGACCACGCTGCTGACCGGCTACGTCATGGAACCCTCGGTCGGCCGGCTGCTCGAAGGCCCGCTGACGGCCCTGGGCCTGCCCGACGCGGCGGCGACCTCGGTCTCGCTGGTCGTGGCGATGGCCTTGGCGACCCTGCTGTCGATGCTGATCGGCGAGCTGGTCCCGAAGAACATGGCGATCGCCCTGTCCTTCCCGGTGGGCAAGGCGCTCGCGAGGCCGCAGCTGGTCTTCACCGCCGTCTTCAAGCCGGCCATCATCGTCCTGAACGGCTTCTCCAACAAGGTCCTGAACGTCTTCGGCCTCGAAGCCAAGGAAGAGATCTCCGGGGCCCGCACCCCGGCCGAGCTCGCCTCGCTGGTCCGCCGGTCGGCCGCGATGGGAACCCTGGACGAACGGACCGCCAACTTCATCTCCCGGACCCTGAAGTTCTCCGGCCAGACCGCGGCCGACGTGATGACGCCCCGGATCCGGGTCGAAACGATTGACAGCCACCAGCCGGTCTCGGACATCGTCGAAGCCGCCAAGCGCACCGGCTACTCCCGGTTCCCGGTGATCGGCGAATCCTCGGACGACATCCGCGGCGTCGTGCACGTCAAGAAAGCCATCGCCGTCCCGTCCGACCGCCGCGCCAACCTCGAAGCCGGGGCGATCATGACCGAGGTGCTCCGTGTGCCCGAAACCATCCACCTGGACGGACTGCTGGCAGAACTGCGCGAGGGAAACCTGCAGCTCGCCGTCGTGCTCGATGAGTACGGCGGAACCGCAGGGATCGCGACGCTGGAGGACCTGGTGGAGGAAATCGTCGGGGAAGTCGCGGACGAACACGACAAGGTCCGGCCCGGGCTGCTGCAGAGCGCCTCGGGGGACTGGTATTTCCCCGGCCTGCTCCGGCCGGATGAGCTCTCCGAACAGATCCCGGGGCTGACCGTGCCCGACGAAGCCGCTTATGAAACGGTCGGCGGCTACGTCATGAGCCAGCTCGGGCGCATCGCCGCGGTCGGCGACACGGTCGACGTCGGGGGCGGACAACTCAGCGTGACGAGGATGGACGGGCGGCGGGTCGACCGGATCTGCTTCAAGCCAGCCCCGCCGGAGCACGAACCCCCGGCCGGCACGAACGGGCGCATCGACGCTGCCGGAAAGGCCGGTGCGGCATGAGCGACTGGATGGGAATCCTCTGGTTAGCAATCCTCCTGGTCGGCAACGCCTTCTTCGTGGCGGCGGAATTCGCCGTCATGTCCGCCCGCCGCAGCCAGATCGAGCCGCTTGCGGAGGCGGGTTCCAAGCGGGCCCAGACCACGCTGCGCGCCATGGAGAACGTCTCGCTCATGCTGGCCTGCGCCCAGCTGGGCATTACGGTGTGCTCGCTGCTGATCCTCCAAGTCGCCGAACCGGCGATCCACCACCTGCTGGCGGTGCCGCTGGAGGCGCTCGGCGTGCCGCTGGAAATGGCCGACGTCGCCGCGTTCGCCATCGCTCTGCTGGTGGTCACATTCCTGCATGTCACCTTCGGCGAGATGGTGCCCAAGAACATCTCGGTGTCGGTCGCGGACAAGGCGGCCCTGCTGCTGGCGCCGCCGCTGATGCTGATCGCCCGGGCGGTCAGGCCGGCGATCGTGGCCCTCAACTGGTCCGCGAACCACATCCTGAAACTGATGCGGATCGAGCCGAAGGACGAGGTCACCTCCTCCTTCACACTGGAGGAAGTGCAGTCGATCGTGCAGGAGTCCACGCGGCACGGGCTGGTGGACGACGACGCCGGGCTCATCACCGGTGCGCTCGAGTTCTCCGAACACACCGCCTCGCAGGTGATGGTTCCACTGGACAAGCTCGTGATGCTCAAGGCCGCCACGACGCCGGAGGAGTTCGAGAAGGCGGTGAGCCGGACCGGGTTCTCCCGTTTTCCGATGCTCGACGACGAGGGGATGCTCTCCGGCTACCTGCACATCAAGGATGTGCTCTCGATCTCCGAGGCCGGCTACCAGCATCCGATCGCGGAGAGCCGGATCCGTTCGCTGGCCAACCTGGCCATGGACGACGAGATCGAGAAGGCCATGTCCGTCATGCAGCGCACCGGCTCGCACCTGGCCCGGGTGATCGGGCCCGATGGTCACACCCAGGGGGTCTTGTTCCTGGAGGACGTGATCGAGCAGTTGGTCGGCGAAATCCGGGACGCCACCCAGGCCACCGGCTACCGCCGGCTCGGACAGGACTAGCTAAACGGCGACACCGGTCTGACCCTAAAAAGGAATGATTCCTATTTAGGGTTAGACTCGTTGTATTGCTAATGCTTCTCAATAACAGATCCGAGGTTCCCGTGCGCCGATCCGCCACCGCCGTTCTCCTGGCCGGGCTCAGCAGCCTGCTCCTGACCGCCTGCGGCACGGGGCCCGGCGGAGACCGACCCGGTGCCGGTGACGGCACCGTTGAGGTGGTGGCCTCCACCAGCGTCTACGGTGACCTCGTGAGCAGCATCGGCGGCGACAAGGTCAAGGTCACCTCGATCATCAACCGCACCAGCCAGGACCCGCACTCCTACGAGGCCACCACCCAGGACAAGCTGTCCGTGTCCAAGGCCGAGCTGGTGGTCGAAAACGGCGGCGGCTACGACGACTTCCTGCATAAGCTCGCCGAGGACACCGGAGTGGAGCCGCGAAACCTGGTCAACGCTGTGGACGCATCGGGGCTGGCGACCGCTCCGGCCGGGTTCAACGAACACGTCTGGTACAGCCCGGCCGCGATGATCCGGCTGGCCGATGTCCTGGCCGCCAAGCTGGGCGCCCTGGAGCCGTCCGCGGCCGATCAATTCCGGACCAACGCCGACGCCCTGAAAAAGGAGCTCGGCGGCCTGGAAACCAGGCTGGCCGGGCTGGAAACGGCCGCCGCCCACGGCGGCGTGGCGGTCACCGAACCGGTGCCGCTCTACCTGCTCGAAGCGGCCGGCCTGCAGAACCGGACCCCGGCCGAATACACCTCGGCCATCGAGGCGGGCTCGGACGTGCCGCCCGCGGTCCTGCGCTCCGCCGTCGACGTCGTCAAGTCGGGGAAGATCAGGCTGCTGGCCTACAACCTGCAGACCGAGGGGCCGCAGACCCGGGCGCTGAAGGACGCCGCCGTCGCCGCGGGCGTGCCCGTGGTGGACTTCAGCGAAACCCTGCCCGAGGGCAAGGGCTACCTGGCGTGGATGACCGGCAATGTCGACAACCTGGCCAAGGCCCTGGGCTGACCGGGCCTAAGATAATCGCATCGGCGTGGCCGCAACGGCCCCCGGGAATTGAGGAAGACCCAGTTGACACCCGTAGTGAGCCTGCGCGGCGCCGCCCTGAAGTTCGGCAACCGGACGCTGTGGGAGGACCTTGACCTGGATATCAATCCGGGGGAGTTCCTTGCCGTGCTCGGGCCCAACGGTAGCGGGAAGACCACCTTCCTCAAGGTCCTGCTCGGGCTGCAGGACCTGAGCGCCGGAACCGCCGTCCTGGACGGCCGGCCGATTGCGCGCGGCAGCCGGCGCATCGGTTACGTGCCGCAGCAGGAATCCTTTGACCCGGACACGCCCCTGCGGGCCCGGGACCTGGTGGGCCTGGGCGTGGACGGGCACCGCTGGGGGATCCGGCTCGGCGGAGGCGCGGTGCGCCGCCGGATCGACGGCCTGCTCGCCGAGGTGGGGGCGCAGGACTACGCCAAGGTCCCGGTGGGCAAGCTCTCCGGCGGCGAACAGCAACGGCTGCGGGTCGCCCAGGCCCTCGCCACCGATCCCAAGGTGCTGCTCTGCGATGAGCCGCTGCTCTCCCTTGACCTGCACCACCAGCAGGCGGTGAGCGCGCTGATCCACCAGCAGTGCCACGAACAGGACAGTGCCGTGGTCTTCGTGACCCATGAGATCAACCCGATCATGGACTACGTGGACCGGGTGCTCTATCTTGCCGGCGGCCGCTTCCGGCTGGGCACACCCGAGGAAGTCATGACCACGGAAGTGTTGTCCGAGCTTTACGGCAGCCACGTGGAAGTCATCCGGGCGAACGGTCGGCTGATCGTCGTCGGACTGCCGGACGCCACGACGCACCACCATGAAGACGCACACGCAATCGCCGGGGAAGTGGGCTAAATGGACCTGGACAGCCTGCTCCGCGCAATCTTCAACTTCGAAAACTACGGCGAGTTGCTCGCCCTGGTCCAGAACTCCATCTGGGCCGGCGCCGTGCTGGGGCTGCTCGGCGGTCTGGTCGGCACCTTCGTGATGAAACGCGACCTTGCTTTCGCCGTGCACGGCATCTCCGAGCTGTCCTTCGCCGGTGCCGCCTTCGCGCTGCTGGTCGGCGCCGACGTCGTCCTCGGCTCGCTCGCCGGTTCGGTGGTGGCGGCCCTGCTGCTGGGCCTGATGGGGGTCCGGGCCCGGGACAAGAACTCGACCATCGGCGTGCTGATGCCTTTCGGCCTGGGCCTGGGAATCCTCTTCCTCTCCCTCTACGAAGGACGCGCCGCGAACAAGTTCGGCCTGCTGACCGGCCAGATCGTCTCCGTCGGCACCGTGCAGCTGCAGGTGCTGGCCGTTGCCGCCCTCGTCGTCATGCTTGCCCTGATCGCGATCTGGCGGCCGCTGACCTTCGCCAGCGTCGACCCCCGGGTCGCCGCCGCGCGCGGGGTCCCGGTCCGGGGCCTGGCCCTGGGCTTCATGCTCCTGCTCGGCGTGAGCGTGGCCCTGTCGATCCAGATTGTCGGAGCCCTGCTGGTCCTGGCCCTGCTGATCACGCCGGCTGCCGCAGCCCTGCGGGTCAGCTCGTCGCCCCGGCTGGTGGTGGCCCTGAGCGTGGTGTTCGCGGTGACGGCGACCGTGGGCGGCATCCTGCTCGCCCTCGGCGGCCGGCTGCCGATCAGCCCCTACGTGACCACGCTGTCCTTCCTGATCTACGTCATCTGCCGGATCATCGGCGGCATCCGGGACAAGCGCGGCTACAACGGACGGACGCTACAGCCCGGGCGGGCGCCAGCCTAGGCAGCGGCAGCGCCGGACCCTACAGTGCAGGCATGGGGGATTCGTTTCTGTGCAGGCCGGAGCGCTTCGGCCGCGCCGCGGCGCTGGCGCTGCTGCTGTCCGTGACCGTCTCCGGGTGCCTGGCAGAGCCCCGGCAGCCGGACCTGTCCGGCCGTGAGGACTTTGCCCGCAGCGTCATGGCCGCCGCCACCTCCGGGTCCGTGGAACGGGTTCAAGCCCTGGTGGACCCGGTGATGTCCAACCCGCGGCCCGAGGCCCAGCAGCTGGTGGACACGACCCGGGGCTGGGCGCCGGACTCCTGGCAGCTCGGGATCAGCAATGACTTCCCCGAAGTCGCCAATGTGACGGCCACCCGGGGCGGGACGGACACCGTCCGCTACCTGATCTCCTGGAGCGAGGACCACTGGACCCTGGTGCTGGGGGAGCCGACGTACGGGCCGGGCGGCAGCGCGAGCAGTGCCGCCAAGCCCATCAGCCCGGGCGCGCACCCCACCGCCGGCACATCCGTCACGGCCCAGCCTTCCCTGACGCCGCCCCAGGCTCCGCCACCGGCCGCCGCGTGCGCGGGAGCCGGCCTGACCTGCCACTCCTTCACCTCGACGTCGGGCTACGCACGCGGTCAAAACCTGGCCTGGCTGACGTCCACCCCGGTGCACGCGGCGTTCGACCAAGGGGGCGGGGTGACCCTGGTGGTCCGGATGCCGTGCGGGGTGCTGAATGTGCCGGTCGCCGTGGATGACTATGGTGTCGTTCCCGACGCTTCCCGGATGGCCGAATCGGCCGACGGCTGCGCCGGGCCGGCGTCGGAGCAGCGGCGCTGGGCGACGTCGTTCTTTATACAGCCGATGGTCTACCGGCTCGACTCCGCCGGGCTCGTGCTAACCAACGAGCGGGGCCAGATCCGCTTCAGGCAGGATTGAGGGCGGTACACTCCGGGCAGAGCCCGAAGATCTCAACCGTGTGCTCGACGGCGGTGAAGCCGTGTTCGGCGGCGATCCTTGCGGCCCACGCCTCGACCGCGGGCGCCTCGACCTCGACGGCTTTGCCGCAGTTGCGGCAGAGCAGGTGGTGGTGGTGCCCGGTGACAGCGCAGCGCCGGTACACCACCTCGCCGTCGGCGTTCCGCAACACATCGACCAGGCCCTCGTCGGCCAGCGACTGCAGGATCCGGTAGGACGTGGCCAGCGACACCGAGGTGCCGCGCTCCTGCAGGATCCGGTGAAGCTCCTGGGTACTGACGAAATCGGCCAGTTCGTCCAGGGCCGCGCTGACAGCCAGCCGCTGCTTCGTGACGCGCTGTTCCTTGCCGGCGGGCTGGTCCTTGGTGCCGGCGGCGGACGGCGCCCGGCTGGCGTCGGAGGTGGCGCCGTGAGACATGTGGAACTCGCTTCGCTGGGGTCAGGCTGGACGTGGGAGGGGTTCCAGATTACCAGCCGGGCATCGTGGACACTGCGGCGGAGTGCGCCCTAGGCTGGCCGGATGAAGCTGACCAAATTCACCCATGCCTGCGTCCGCCTCGAGAAGGACGGGCGGGTCCTGGTGCTGGACCCCGGCACATTTTCGGAGACGGAGCAGGCGCTCGCCGGCGCCGATGCCGTGCTGATCACGCACGAGCATGCGGACCACATCGACGTCGACGCCGTGTCCGGGGCCCTGCTCGCAGCGCCGAAGCTGCAGCTCTTCGCGCCCGACGGCGTCGCCGCCCAGCTGCGCCAGAAGGCGGCCGGCGCCGCGGACCGGATCCACACCGTGGGGCCGGGGGAACAGTTCGACGCGGCCGGCTTTGAGATCCGCAGCTTTGGCGGCCAGCACGCCCTGATCCACCCGCAGATTCCGGTGGTGGCGAATGTCGGTTTCCTGGTGGACTCCAACGTCTACCACCCGGGGGATTCCTTTGCGGTCCCGGACGGCGTCGAGGTGCAGACCCTGCTGGTGCCGATCCACGCACCCTGGAACAAGGTCGGCGAGGTCGTGGACTTTGTGATCGGCGTCCGTGCCCCGCGGGCGTTCCCCATCCATGACGCGCTGCTTAACGACGCCGGCCGGGGCCTGGTTGAAGGGCACGTGACCCGCATCGGCGCCAAGTACGGCACCGAGTACCGGCACCTCTCCAGCGGCGATACGGTGGAGGTCTAGGTTCTTTCGCCGGTCACGCGGGCCAGGCGCCGGTAGCGAAGAATTCCCGGATCGTGGCCTCGTGCGGTGCCGGGTCCAGGCCTTGGGACCGCAGCCACCCGGGGTTGTAGTAGTTCCCGGCGTAGCGGTCCCCGCCGTCGCACATGAGCGACACGATGCTGCCCCGGCGGCCTTCGGCGATCATTCCGGCGACCAGCTGCCAGACACCCCAGAGGTTCGTGCCGGTGGACGGGCCGGCGTGCAGCCCGGCATGGTCGCGCAGGTGGCGCATCGCCGCGACCGAGGCGGCGTCGGGCACCTGGATCATGTGGTCGATCACGGCCGGGACGAAGCTCGGCTCCAGCCGCGGGCGGCCGATGCCCTCGATCCGGGACGGCAGGCCGGCGGCCTCCGCCACGGCACCGCCGTCGCGGCTGGCCAGCCAGCCGGGGAAGAACGCGGAGTTCTCCGGGTCGACGACGGCGAGCCGGGTCTCGTGCCGCTGGTAGCGCAGGTAGCGCCCGACGGTGGCGCTGGTCCCGCCGGTGCCTGAGCCGACGACGATCCAGCGGGGGACCGGGAACTCCTCCAGCGCCAGCTGCCCGAAGATGGATTCGGCGATGTTGTTGTTCCCGCGCCAGTCGGTGGCCCGTTCGGCGTAGGTGAACTGGTCCATGTAGTGGCCGCCGGTGCGGCGGGCGAGGTCCTCGGCGGCGGCATAGACCTCGGAGGCGTGGTCCACCAGGTGGCAGGAGCCGCCGAACTGCTCGATCAGTGCGATCTTCTCGCGGCTGGTGGTCCGCGTCATCACGGCGATGAACGGCAGGCCCAGCAGCTGGGCAAAGTAGGCCTCGGAGACGGCGGTGCTGCCGCTGGAGGCTTCCACGATGGTGGTGCCCTCCCGGATCCAGCCGTTGACCAGGCCGAAGAGAAACAGCGAGCGGGCCAGCCGGTGCTTGAGGCTGCCCGTCCGGTGGGTCGATTCGTCCTTGAGGTACAGCCGGACGCCCCAGTGCTCCGGGAGGGGGACTGAATAGAGGTGGGTGTCGGCGGATCGGTTGTTCTCGGCGTTGATCCGGCGGATGGCTTCGTCGGCCCAGGTCCGGTCGTTCTCGCGCGCTGTGCTCACCGCCCCAGCCTACCCGCGGGTGTGCGGGGCCGCCGTTAGAGTGGGCGCATGGAGACCCTGATGACTGTGGCCGAACTGAAGGACCGGATGAATGCCGGCGCACGGACCGTACTGCTGGATGTGCGCTGGGCGCTGGGTGATCCTCACGGCCATGCCCATTACCTGGAGACACACCTTCCCGGCGCAGTCTTCGTGGATCTGCCCGCCGAACTTGCCGGCCCCGCCGATCCCACCCGCGGCCGCCATCCGCTCCCCTCGGTGGAAGAGTTCGAGCGTTCGGCGCGTTCCTGGGGCCTCCGGGACGGGGACGTGGTGGTGGCGTACGACGACAGCGGCAACCTCGCCGCTGCCAGGCTTTGGTGGATGCTGCGCAATGCGGGCTTCGCCGGAGTGTGCCTGCTCGACGGCGGCCTGGGCGCCTGGCAGGCGGCCGGATTCGACGTCGAAAGCGGCGAACCGGACGTCGAGCCCGGCGACGTGGTGCTTTCCGACGGGGTGATGCCGGCGATCGGGGCGGCCGAGGCGGCCATGTGGTCCGGGCGGGGCCTGCTGCTCGATGCGCGTGCCGGCGAGCGGTACCGCGGCGAAATCGAACCGGTCGACCCCCGCGCCGGGCACATTCCCGGGGCGGTCAGCGCCCCGACGACCGCCAACCTGGGTCCGGACGGGCGCTTCCTGCCCGCCGATGAGCTGCGCGACCGGTTCACCTCCCTGGGTGTCAGGGTCGACCTGCCCACGGCCGTGTATTGCGGGTCCGGCGTCACGGCCGCGCACGAGATCGCGGCGCTGGAGATCGCCGGCTTCCCTGCGGCCCTCTACCCGGGGTCGTTCTCGGAGTGGTCCACTAATCCTTCCAACGACGTGGTGACAGGCGCGGTCCCCGGCGGCGACGGCACCGCGGCGGGCTGACGACGCTGTCCCGTTCCCACGCGGCCATTTAGGCCGCCGGCTGCCGGGCCGCCCGGGCGCTGATCGTGATTTTGGCCCGGTGCCTGCGGTCCCGGCTGCGGCGCGGACCCGGTGGCGCTATCGGCACACCTGCGTTCCGGGGCAGCTGCCCGGCCGGCCCCGCGATGCTGGTGCCGGGAAGGGGCGGCGCGGTGGAGTGGTAGGTGTGGCCGGTTGGGGTGGTGACTTGGAGGGTGTGGCGGCCTGGTCCGGGCCGGGGCCGGGCGTTCCAGCCGGGGGTTTCTTTGGTGTGGTTGCAGTGTTCGCAGAGCCCGGCGCCGTTGCTGGCGATGGTGGGTCCGCCGGTGTGCCAGGGGATGATGTGATCCAGGTGGCGGATGGGGGCGTCGCAGTAGGGGGTGCGGCAGGTGTCGTCGCGGGTTTGGATGAGGCGGCGGAGTCCGGCGGGGAAGAGTCGGGCGCGGGAATCCATCGCGGTGAGGTCGCCGGTGGTCGGGGCGGTGTAGAGCCGCCGGATCCAGACGGGGAAGGACGGGTTCCCGCCGGCCACGCCTCCGGGACCGCCTGTGCAGGGGCTGTTGGTGGCGTTGTCGGGCCCGGTGGTGAGGAGTTGCCGCGCCCAGCCGGCGGGGACGATGCCGTAGCCCTGGAGCCGCGCGGGTTCGCTGTCGGCCTGGAACAGGGTGCGGTCGGTCATGACGAGCTGGATGCCGATGCCGCTGATTCCGCCGGGGGTGCCGGTGGTGCGGTCGACGAGGGTGTCGGCCATCAGCTGGCCGCGCGAGCGGGGGTCGCCGTCGGAGCGGGCGGCGTCCGCAGTCCTGCTCAGTGCGGCGTAGACCGCGACGGCCTGGGGTGCCGGGAGCAGGGCGGTGAGGTAGCACATGGTGTCCGGCGCCGGGCGGACGCTGACGTACCGTTCGGTCGCGGCGTGGGCGGCCCGCTCAGTAACCGTGCGCGGGTCGCGGCGGTAGGCAGCCGCCCTCGCGGCGGCGGTGATGGTCCGGTCGCCGGCGCCGTCAAAGGTTCCTGTGTCGGCGGCGAGTTCTTCATCGACAGCGGCCCGGTCCGCGGCGGTGAGGCCTGCGGTTTCCCGGACCAGCAAGGTGGCGCGCCATTCGTTCAGGTGCCCGGTTTCCAGGGCGGTGAGGGCGCGCGGCATCTCGGTGACCAGCGCTTTGGCCAGGCCCAGGAGGCGGGAGCCTTTGGCCGGGGATTCCCGCCGGGCCAGGGCGATCTCGGCACTGACCCCGGCACCGAGCTGGTCCGCGGGCATCCCGGCGGCAGCCTGCTCCCGCCGTCGCACCAGGTCCAAGGCGACGGCGAGCCGGGCCTGCCGGGCCGCGATCGCGGACTTCCGGTCCTCCAGTGCACGGAGCTCATCGACAATCGCCGCCGCGTCTCCCACCATTGGGTCCGCAGCGTCGACTGAATCCTCGAAAAGCTTCCGACTGCCTTCCATAGACCAATTCAACCGAAGGGGTCCGACATTAAAGCGACAAGGTCGTGGAGTAGTCTCGTGACTCCCACCGCCAACAACCCGAAAGGCCACAGTCGTGCCAGATCGACCGGAAATCGTCTGCCTGTGCGGCTCGGCCCGCTTCGTGGACGAGATGCGAGCGGCCAACCGCCAGCTCACCCTGGCAGGTGTCATCGTCGTCGGGCCGTCCGAGGGAGGGAAACAGCTTACCGACGAGCAGAGGGCAACCCTGGGTGCCGTCCACCGCCATAAGATCGACCTCGCCGACCGGGTGCTGGTGGTGAACCCCGGTGGCTACATCGGCGACTCAACGGCCGGCGAAATCTCCTACGCGCGTGCTGCCGGGAAGCCGGTCGGCTTCACGGACTGCTAGGTCAGCGGCCGGGCTCCAGCGCAAGTTTGAGCCCGAAGCCGACCAGCACCGTTCCGGTGATCCGGTCAATCACCCGGATACTGCGGGCGTTCTTCAGCCACCGGGATGCGAACCCCGTGGCAAAGATCAGCAGCGTGAACCAGACCATGCTGAAAAGGCAGTGGACTCCGGCCAGCAGCACGCCCATCAGTAGGGGAGGGGTGCCGGCCGGAATGAATTGCGGGATCGTGGCGATGTAGAAGACGCCGACCTTGGGATTGAGCAGGTTGGTACCGGCGCCCGTCAACCAGCCGCGCACCACTTGCCGGCCCGGCGCCACCGCCGGCAGGGGATCCGCAACTGCCGTGGGCTCTTCCGGGCCATCGCGCAGCGTCTTCCAGATCAGGTACAAACCCAGCCAGATCATGTAGCCGGCGCCGGCGAGTGTGAGCAACCGGTAGGCGACGTCGGAGGCCGCCAGCAGCGCGGAAACTCCCACCGCGGCGGCCACACCAAAGGACAGCAAAGCCTGGGAAACGGTCACCGTCCAAGAATGAGACGGGGCAGCCTAAGACCGGACAGCGGCAGGGCGACGAGTTAGCGTGGGCCGATCAGGAGGTTGCCCTGGAGTTTCCGCCAGCCCTGGACCTGTTGTTCCGTCGTGTCGAAGCCATCGGGCACCAGCGTCGCCGCAGAGACGCCGCGCCCGGAAACGGACACGATGGGCCCTGCGGTCATCGAGCGGCCGCAGCCGGCGACGTAATCCTTGCTGCCGCCCGGGACCGCCACCAGGCAGGCCAGCGCCCCTTCTTCGGCCTGCGCGGCAAAGTGCCGGACCCCGTCGGCCTCTGCAAGGAACCGGCTGTTCACCAGCGGGGGATCTTGTGGCTCTTCGATGCCCGCCGGCAGCCGGTCCTGCGCTGACGCCTCACGCTGGAAGACAGCCAGCCCGGCGGGAGCGGAGCAGCCTCCCAGCAGGAGGGCAAGGCCGAACGCCGCAACAACTGCTGACCACCGACGATTCATTACGCTGCCCCCTCAGGCTCATGCTCGTTGCCCCGAGGCTACAGGATGACCCGCGCGCCGGTGCGGTGCCGGCCAAAGTGGCACGGGAACCGACCCGGGGGTAGCGTCAAACCATGACTCCAGGACGCCCCGTACCGCCGCCACTCGGCAAACCGCTGCCCGACCTCACCGCAGACCCCAAAGACGCCGGCACCACAGGAGGCGGCACCCTCGCCGCCGCGTACGGCGCCACCTCCCCGGACAGCGGACTGGTGCCGCTGACCGTCGCCCGGCGCGCACCCAAGGACGACGACGTCGAGATCGCCATCGAGTTCTGCGGTCTATGCCACTCGGACGTGCACGCCACCCGCGGGGAGTGGGGCAGCCCCGACTACCCCCTGGTTCCGGGACACGAAATCGTCGGCAGGGTCACCCGCGTCGGCTCCGCGGTGGACGACTTCGCGCTCGGTGAGCGCGTCGGCGTCGGCTGCATGGTCGACTCCTGCCGCGAGTGCGAGAGCTGCCTCGACGGCCTCGAGCAGTACTGCGAGAACGGCAACACCGGCACCTACGGCGCCAAGGACAAGCGCAACGGTGGCGCCACCACCCAGGGCGGCTACGCCACGTCGATCGTCGTGGACCGCAACTACGTCCTGCGGATCCCGGACGGCATGGACCCGGCCGCGGCGGCGCCGCTGCTCTGCGCCGGCATCACGACCTACTCCCCGCTGAACCACTTCGAGGTGGAGGAGGGCGACGCAGTCGGCGTCGTGGGCCTCGGCGGACTCGGCCACATGGCCGTCAAAATCGCCAAGGCCATGGGTGCGGAGGTCACAGTCTTCACGACGTCGGAGCGGAAGTTCGCGGCGGCGCGCGAGCTCGGGGCGGACCATGTCGTCCTGTCCACCGACCCCTCAGCCATGGACGCCGCCGACCGCAGCCTCGACGTCATCATCGACACCGTCGCCGCGCCCCACGACCTCAACCCCTACTTCCGGACCCTCCGCGTCGACGGGGCGCTCTTCCAGCTCGGTCTACCCTCCGAAGCCATGCCACCGGTGAACCCCGGGGCCCTGATCCGGCGCCGAATCGCCTACGCCGGCTCGCTGATCGGCGGGATCGCCGAAACCCAGGAAATGCTCGATTTCTGCGCCGGGCACGGCGTGGTCTCCGACGTCGAGGTGGTCGGCGCCGACCAGCTCAACGAGGCCTACGACCGGATGGTCGCCGGCGACGTGAAGTACCGATTTGTTCTGGACGCCAGCACCCTGGGGTCCCCGGCGGAAAAGGCGGATGCATGAGCACCCTGTTTACCAAGATCATCAACGGCGAGATCCCGGGCCGGTTCGTCTGGCGCGAGGACGACGTCGTCGCATTCCTCACCGTGGGTCCGCTCGCCGACGGGCACACCCTGGTGGTTCCCACCCAGGAGGTGGACCGGTGGACCGACGCGCCGCCGGAGGTCCTCGGCCGGGTGATGGAGGTGGCCCGGAAGATCGGGGCAGTGCAGGTTGACGTGTTCGACGCCGCCCGGGCCGGCCTTACCGTGGCCGGCTACGAGATCAACCACCTGCACGTGCACGTCTGGCCGTCGACGTCGATGGCAGATTTCGACTTCGGCACGGTGGACCAGCACCCGGACCCGGCCCGGCTGGACGCTAACGCGGAGAAGCTGCGCGAGGGCCTGCGGGCCGCAGGGCACGGCAACCACGTCCCGGACGCCTAGGCTGCCCGCGCTGGCCCCGGCCTCCTAGGCCGGGGCCAGCGCCTTGTTCAGCACGGTCCGGATCCGCTTCTCCGACACCGAGTACGCGGTCCCGAGCTCGACGGCGAACAGGCTCACCCGCAGTTCCTCGATCATCCAGCGGACCTGGGTTAACTCCGGGCCGATGCGCCGGCCGGGAAGCAGAGCGGAAACGGCGTCGTCGTAGTCGTCCTCGAGGCCCTGGATGACCGCCATGTGCTGGGCATCCCGCTGGACATTCCCGGGAAGCTTCTCCAGCCGCTTCTCGATCGCGGCAAGGTAGCGCGGCAGCTGGCTCAGCTGGGCGTAGCCCGTGCGCGCCACAAAACCCGGGAACACCAGCTGCTCGAGCTGGCTCTTGACGTCATTGAGGGCACTGATCAGGGCCAGGCTGGTGCTGCCCTTGAGTTGCTTCTCGATCCGCCGGGTGCTGGCCAGGATGCGCTCGACGACGGCGGTCACCGTGAAGACCGTGTCGATCAGCTCGGCCCGCACCTGCTCGTAGAGCGCCTTGAAGGCCGGTTCGTCCCACGGCAGCGCGGCGGGCGTGAGCTTGTCGATGGCGGCCAGCGCGCAGTCCGCGATCAGGGCCGATACCGAGCCGTGCGGGTTCTGGCTGAACGTCAGTTTCTCGGTGTTGTTCAGGTGCTCCAGCACGTACCGGTCCGGGGGCGGGACCTTCAGCGCGAGCAGGCGGATAACCCCGCCGCGCATGGCCTGTTCCTGCTCGGCGGAGGTCTGGAAGAGCCGCAGCGCCACCGACGTGCCCTCATCGACCAGCGCCGGGTAGCCGGTGACGGTGTGGCCCTCGACGGTGCCCTGGACCTGGCGCTGGACGGTGCCGAATGTCCAGTCCTTGAGGCCGGAGAGCTCGGTGAACCCGCCGGGGGCCGGGGCGCCCGGGGCGGGGGCGGGGCCGCCGGTCTTGGCGGCCGCCTTGCCGCCGCCCTTACCGGCTGCTTTGCCGCCGGTCTTGGGCGCCGTCGTCGAGGGCGTGGCACCGAGCGACTCGGCGATGGCCCGGCGGGTTGCCGGGGCAAGTTTCTCCTGCAGCGCCGCCAGGTCCTTGCCCTCGTCCAGCACCTTGCCGCGGGAGTCAATGACACGGAAGCTGACCCGCAGGTGCGCCGGAACGGCGTTCCAGTTCCAGGACCCGGGCGGGATGACCTGGCCGCGCAGCCGCCGCAGCACGAGCTCCAGTGAGGGCTCCAGGTCGTCCGTCGCCGGATCGAAGTCCGCTTCCAGCGCGGCCACGGCCTGGCGCGCGACGTCGGGCGCCGGGACAAAGTTCTTCCGCACCTGCTTGGGCAGGGACTTGATCAGGGCCGTGACGAGTTCGACCCGCTGGCCCGGGATCAGCCAGCGGAAGGCCGCGTCGTCGAGCTGGTTCAGGAACAGCACCGGGACCTCGGCCGTGACGCCGTCGGAGGGGTTGGGCGGGGAGCCGGGCGCCACCGGATGGAACTCGTAGCTCAGCGGCAGGTCGAACCCCTTGTGCCGCCACGTTTTCGGGTAGGCGGAGTCATCCAGGGCGTCGGCGTCCTCGCTGATCAGCAGCGACTTTTCGAAGTCCAGCAGCGCCGGATCCTGTTGCCGGGCCTCCTTCCACCACTTGTCGAAGTGGCGTTCGGAGACGACGTCCGGTCCCACCCGGGCGTCGTAGAACTCAAACAGTGTCTGGTCGTCCACCAGGATGTCGCGGCGCCGCATGCGGGCCTCGAGCTCTTCGATCTCCTGTAGCAGGGCGCGGTTGCGGTGGAAGAACTTGTGGTGGGTCTGCCAGTCGCCTTCCACCAGCGCATGCCGGATGAAGAGTTCCCGGGACAGCTCCGGGTCCACCCGGCCGTAGTTGACCCGCCGGTTGGGGATGATCGGTACGCCGTAGAGCGTGACCTTCTCGTGGGCCATCACCGAGCCCATCTTCTTGGACCAGTGCGGTTCGCTGTAGCTGCGCTTGACCAGGTCCGGCGCCACCTGCTCGGCCCAGAGCGGATCGAACTTGGCGGCCACGCGTGCCCAGAGCCGGCTGGTTTCGACCAGTTCGGCGGCCATCACGAAGGTGGGTGACTTCTTGAACAGCGCGGAGCCGGGGAAAATCGCAAAACGGCTGCCCCGGGCGCCGGCGTACTCGCGCTTGCGTTCGTCGAGGATGCCGATGTGGCTCAGCAGGCCCGAGAGCAGACTGATGTGGATGCCCTCATGGTTGCCCACCGGATCCGTGAGGCGTTTGTTGTCCAGGCTGATTCCGAGCGGCCGGGCCAGCTGCCGCAGCTGCGCGAACAGGTCCTGCCACTCGCGGACGCGCAGGTAGTTGATGAACTCGTTGCGGCACAGCCGGCGGAACGCGGTCGAGGAGAGTTCCTGCTGCTTCTCCTGCAGGTAGTTCCAGAGGTTCAGGTAGCCCGTGAAGTCCGAGTTCTCATCCCGGAACCGGGCGTGCTTCTCCGCGGCGAGCTGCTGCTTGTCCGTGGGGCGCTCGCGCGGATCCTGGATGGTCAGCGCCGCGGCGAGGATCATGACCTCGCGGACGCAGCCGCGCTTGCCCGATTCAACAATCATCCGGCCCAGCCGCGGATCCACCGGAAGCTGCGCCAGTTGCTGTCCGACGGCGGTGAGCCCGCCGCCGTTCCGTCCGGCCCCTGCCGGCCGCCGGCCGCCCCGGCGGCCGCCTGCCGGACCGCCGCGCTGGCCGCCGTCGTCGGCCGGTTCCTGCCGCGCCGCGCTCAGGGCGCCGAGTTCTCGCAGCAGGGTGACGCCGTCGTTGATGGCGCGGGAGTCCGGCGGCTCCACGAACGGGAAGTTCTCCACGTCCTTGGGCCCCCGCGCGACGCCCATCGCGGTCATCTGGAGGATGACCGCGGCGAGGTTGGTGCGCAGGATTTCCGGGTCGGTGAACGGCGGCCGGGACTCGAAGTCCTCTTCCGAGTACAGCCGGATGGCGATGCCGTCGGAGACGCGGCCGCAGCGGCCGGAGCGCTGGTTGGCCGAGGCCTGGGAGACCCGCTCGATCGGCAGGCGCTGGACCTTGGTGCGGTGCGAATAGCGCGAGATGCGGGCGGTGCCGGTGTCGATCACGTATTTGATGCCGGGCACGGTCAGCGAGGTCTCGGCGACGTTGGTGGCCAGCACGATCCGGCGCTTGCTGCCGGGGTGGAACACCTTGTGCTGTTCCTGCAGGCTCAGGCGGGCGAAGAGCGGCAGCACTTCGGTGCCGGCCAGCCGCCGGTTCGCCTGGATCCGCGCATTGAGGGCTTCGGCCGCGTCGCGGATCTCGCGCTCGCCGGAGAAGAAGACCAGGATGTCGCCGGGGGCTTCAAGGGCCAGTTCGTCGACGGCGTCGCACACCGCGTCCAGCGGATCCCGGTCCTCCTCGAGTTCGTCGTCGGAGCCGCCGGCGTCGTCGCCTTCGGAGCCGCCGCCGGCGGGAGCCGACAGGGGCCGGTACCGGATCTCGACGGGGTAGGTCCGGCCGGAGACCTCGATGATCGGGGCAGGCTCCTCCTCGCTGCCGAAGTGCTTCGCGAACCGCTCGGGATCGATGGTGGCCGAGGTGATGATGACCTTCAGGTCCGGCCGCTGCGGCAGGATCCGCTTGAGGTAGCCGAGGATGAAGTCGATGTTGAGGCTGCGTTCGTGCGCCTCGTCGATGATGATCGCGTTGTATTTGCGCAGCAGCTTGTCGCGCTGGATTTCCGCCAGCAGGATGCCGTCGGTCATCAGCTTGACCTTGGTGGCGCGGCTGACCTCGCCGGTGAAGCGGACCTGGAAGCCGACCTCCTGGCCGATCTCGACGCCGAGTTCCTCGGCGATGCGTTCGGCCACCGTGCGCGCTGCGAGCCGGCGCGGCTGGGTGTGGCCGATCAGGCCGTTCTCTCCCAGGCCGAGTTCCAGGCACATCTTGGGGATCTGGGTGGTCTTGCCGGAGCCGGTCTCGCCGGCGATGATCGTCACCTGGTTCGCGGCGATGGCGGCCATCAGGTCCTCGCGGCGCTCGGAGACCGGCAGCTCGGCGGGATAGGAAATATGCATTGTCATGGCTGGAGACAGTCTACTGGCCCCCTGCCGGACATAGGGTTGCCCGGTCCCTGGGCGGGGCCGGGCAGCGGTGGGAGGGGAGGGGTCTAGAAGAACCGCAGGTTGTAGCCGGTGCTGGGCAGGTCGTGGGCCATCCAGTACTCGTCCGAGCGGACGGGCGGGTTGTGGCCGAGGCCGTCCTTGCGAAGGACGCGCAGGGTGGCGGCGACGGTGGCGAGGACCAGGACGATGAGGGTGATTCCGAGAAGTTCCATACCTCCATGGTTCTCCCGGAGCGGCATCGAAAAAAGTGGCAGAAACGACCAAAAACCTAAAATTTCTGCCACACTGGAGACATGCTCAAATCAGTAGCCATGATCGTCGTTCCCAACTTCTCGGTCTTCGAATTCGGCACCGCCTTCGAAGTGTTCGGCGTGGACCGCTCGGACCGGGGGACCGGAGTCCCCGCCTTCGATTTCCGGGTCTGCACGCCGGTGCCGGGGAACGTGCCGATGAAGTCGGGGCTGTCCCTGCACGTGGGCCTGGGGCTGGAGGCGGCCGCGGACGCGGACCTGGTCATCATGGTTCCGTTCGGCAAGGACGCGGATGTGCCCGAATCGGTGCTGGAGGCGCTGCGAGCGGCGCACGAGCGCGGGGCCTGGGTCATGTCCATTTGTTCCGGGGCGTTCGCGCTGGCCCGGGCGGGGCTGCTCGACGGCCGCCGCTGCACCACGCACTGGCACTACTCCCAGGAACTCGCCAGCCGCTACCCGGCCGCGCAGGTGGACGAAAACGTGCTGTACGTCCAGGACGGCCGCATCATCACCAGCGCCGGAACCGCCGCGGGGATCGATGCCAGCCTGCACCTGGTCCGCGTGGAGCTCGGGGCCAACGTGGCGGCGAGCATCGCCCGGGACATGGTGGTTCCGCCGCACCGCGACGGCGGCCAGGCGCAGTTCATCGACCGGCCCGTGCCGCGGTGCGGATCGCAGCCCATGGAGGAGCTGCTGCGCTGGATGGTGCGGAACCTCGAGGAGGAGCACTCGGTCAACGACCTGGCCGCGCGCGTACACATGTCCCCGCGGACCTTCGCGCGGCGCTTCCGGGCCGAGACCGGTGCGACGCCGGCCGCCTGGCTGAACTCCCAGCGGGTGCTCCGCGCGCAGGAGCTGCTGGAGACGACCGACCTCAATATCGACGAGATCGCCCGGGAAGCCGGATTCGGCCACTCGGTGCTGCTGCGGCACCACTTCGCGAAAGTGCTCGACACCAGCCCGCAGTCCTACCGCCGGACGTTCCGCGGGCACCTCGCGGCGGTCTAGCCGGGACGGTTCTCGGCCGCGGCCCGGGTGCAGTCCACCAGGGTCCGCCACGGCCCCACCAGCTCCCGCTCCGGCAGGGTGGCGCGGCGCTGGCCGGCCCTTATGCGGTAGATGAAGCGGTCCGGCTGGGGAGCGGATCCGGTGCCTTCCCGGCCGGGCAGCTCATCCCAGGGACAGGCCTCCACCAGGGGGTCCCACTGGTTCCGGTCGTCCGCCGTGAGCGCC
This sequence comes from Arthrobacter sp. Hor0625, assembly GCF_052567525.1. Classification (NCBI taxonomy): domain Bacteria; kingdom Bacillati; phylum Actinomycetota; class Actinomycetes; order Micrococcales; family Micrococcaceae; genus Arthrobacter; species Arthrobacter sp. Hor0625. Next base: position 2,476,232 of record NZ_CP199586.1, read on the forward strand.
TGCACGCTCCAGACGCGGTCCATTCCGGCAATGCCGCCGCTGCGCTGGACGGTAATTTTCATCGGTGATCCTCCGGGACGGCGGGGCCTACAGCCTCACCTTCACAGTTTCCCATGCCTGCCGGACGGCGTCATGCTCCGCCGAGTCGGCGCCGTAGAGCTCCTTCGCCGACGCCGCGGTGGCCTTGGCGAAGGCGCTGAAGGTGGCGGCCGTCGGCAGGGAACCGCCGGTCAGGGTGTCGTACCAGATCCGCCCGGGCGCCTCCCAGGCCTTGCCGCCCAGCGCCGCGGCGACCAGGTAGAAGGCGCGGTTGGGAATGCCCGAGTTCAGGTGCACGCCGCCGTTGTCCGAGCTGGTATGCACGTACGAGTCCATGGAGTCCGGCTGCGGGTCCTTGCCGAGGACGTCGTCGTCGTACGCGGTGCCGGGGGCCTTCATGGAGCGCAGCGCCGTGCCCTGCACCTGGTCGGTGAAGAGGCCCTCACCGATCAGCCAGCTGGCGTCCGCCGCGTCCTGCTGCTTGACGTACTGCTCCACCAGCGCGCCGAAGACATCGGAGAGCGATTCGTTCAGGGCGCCGGCCTGGTTGCGGTAGGCGAGTCCGGCGGAGAACTGGGTGACGCCGTGTGCCAGCTCGTGGCCGATGACGCTCAGCGACGCGGTAAAGCGGGTGAACACCTGGCCGTCGCCGTCGCCGAAGACCATCTGCCGGCCGTCCCAGAAGGCGTTGTCGTAGCGCTGCCCGAAGTGCACGGTGGCGTCCAAAGCCAGGCCATTGCCGTCGATCGAGTTCCGGCCGAAGACCTCGGCGTACAGCCGGTGCGTGTGGCCCAGGCCGTCATAGCCCTCGTCCGAGCCGGGGTCCCCGGTGGCGGGTTCGCCCTCCTTGCGAACCAGCACGCCGGGCAGGTTCTCGGAGGACTTAGCGTCGTAGACGGTCCGCTGCGGCGGCCCCGGCTGCAGCTGCCGCACCCCGGGAGGGGCGGCGGGGGCCGGCTGCGCCCGCGAGGCCTGGAAGCTCTTGACGTGCTGGAGGGCCTCCTTTGCGGCCCGGGCGGCGACCAGCAGCCGCGGTTCGTGGTGCTGCGCGGCCAGCCGGCGCAACAGGTAGGGAGGAATGATGGAGCAGTACATGAGAGACCCCTTCTTTCTGCCGATGCGAACAGCCTACGAGCGGGTGCCGACAATTGGCAGGGGAGCAGGAAGGTGCGCGCCTGTGGCGCCGGCCCGATACGGTAGCCCCATGGCTGAAACCAGCAAGCGAAAGAAACCCGGCTCCACCCTCCTGACCGTGATCATCGCCTTCGCGGCGAATATCCTGGTGGCCGCGGCGAAGTCGGTGGCGGCGTTCCTCACTGGGTCCGCATCGATGACCGCGGAGGCGGCGCACTCCTGGGCGGACACCGGGAACCAGGTGTTCCTGTTCTTCGCCGAGCGCAGGTCGGCCCGGCCACGGGACAAGAGCCACCCCATGGGGTACGGCCGGGAAGCCTATGTTTGGTCCATGTTCGCGGCCTTCGGGCTCTTCACCGCCGGCGCCGTGGTGTCCATCATGCACGGCATCCAGCAGATCATCGCCCCGGAGCCGGCCGCCGACTTTGCGGTGGCCTACATTGTCCTGGCCGCCGCCTTCGTCTTCGAGGGCATCTCCTTCGTCCAGGCGTTCCGGCAGACCCGCAAGGCGGCGCACCAGCTGGAACGGCACACCCTGGAGCAGGTGCTGATCAGCTCAGATCCGACCCTGCGGGCCGTCTTTGCCGAGGACGCCGCGGCGCTGATCGGCCTGGTGGTCGCCTTCGCCGGCGTCTTCCTGCACCAGGTCACGGGATCGCCGCTGCCCGATGCGGTCGGCTCAATCATCGTGGGTGTGCTGCTGGCCGTGGTCGCCGTTGTGCTGATCGACCGCAACCGGAGGTTCCTGGTGGGCCAGGGCGTCACCCCCGACATTGAACGCTCGATGGGCCGGCGGGTGCTGGAGCACGCGGAGATCGCCCGGCTGACGTACCTGCACCTGGAATTCGTCGGCCCGCGCAAGCTCTATCTGGTCGCGGCCGTGGACCTGGAGGGTGACCATCCGGAGCACGAGGTGGCCGTGGTGCTGCGCCGGATCGAACGCGAGCTCGAGGACCACGAGACCGTGGAGGAAGCCGTCCTGACCCTGGCGACGCCGGATGAGAAGGCCCTGGCCTTCGGCGCCGCGGACGCTCCCGCCGGCGCGTGACCCGGACAACGCAAAAACCCCGCCGCTTCCTGGGAAGCTGCGGGGTTTTTTCGGTGCCCTCGGTAGGATTCGAACCTACGGCCTTCTGCTCCGGAGGCAGACGCTCTATCCCCTGAGCTACGAGGGCATTCAGGGATCCTGCCGTTACCGGCGGGACGTCCTAGAGCTTAGCAGGAAGATGGGCCGCAAAGAAAAACCGCCGCCCCGCAGCCCGGCGGGCGCCGCCGATCCGGCCGCCGAAGCGGGCCACCGCAGGCCGGCGGTCACGCCCCCGGCCGGTCACCGGGGCGTCAGAATTCCGCGCTGCTGCAGGCCCCCCGGTAGGCTGGAAGCGTGACCCCAGAAGAACTGTCCCTCGCCATATCCGCCTGCCTCAAGGACGCCGTCTCCGCCGGTGAGATCGCCCTTGCCCCCGCCGACATTCCCGACGCGGTGCGGGTGGAGCGGCCCAAGAACCGGGACCACGGCGACTGGGCCACCAACATTGCGCTGCAGCTGGCCAAAGCGGCCGGCACCAACCCGCGGCAGCTCGCCGGCGTGCTCAGCGATCGCCTCGCGGCGATCAGCGGCGTGTCCGGCGTGGACATCGCCGGCCCGGGGTTCCTGAACATCACCGTGGACGCCGCCGCCGCCGGGGCGCTCGCCAAGGCCATCGTCGAGGCCGGAACCGCGTACGGCACCAACGCGGCGCTCGCGGGCCGGACGGTCAACATGGAGTTCGTCTCCGCCAACCCCACCGGGCCGCTGCACATCGGCCACACCCGCTGGGCCGCCCTGGGCGACTCGATTGCCCGGGTGCTGCGGGCCTCCGGGGCGGATGTCACGGCCGAGTACTACATCAACGACGCCGGGTCGCAGATGGACGTCTTCGCCAACTCGGTCCTGTCCCGGCTGCACGGCCGCGACGTGCCGGAGGGCGGCTACCCGGGCGAGTACATTGCCGACCTCGGCCATGAGGTCCTCGCCGACCACCCCGACATCCGGGAACTCACCGACGTCGCTGCCCTGCCGGTGATCCGCGGCGCGGCCTACCGGGCGCAGCTGCACGACATCAAGCAGACCCTCGCGGAGTTCGGCGTCGCGTTCGACGTCTTCTTCTCCGAGCAGGAGCTGCACGACGCCGGCGCGATCGCCGACGCCGTCGCCCGGCTCCGCGAGCAGGGCCACGTGTACGACGACGGCGGCGCCGTCTGGCTGCGCACCACCGACTTCGGCGACGACAAGGACCGCGTGCTGATCCGCGCGAACGGCGAGCCGACCTACTTCGCCGCCGACGCCGCCTACTACCTCTCCAAGAAGGACCGCGGCTTCACCGAGAAGATCTACCTGCTGGGCGCCGACCACCACGGCTACATCAACCGGCTCAAGGCGATCGCCGCCGCGGCCGGCGACGATCCCGAGGTCAACATCGAGGTGCTCATCGGCCAGCTCGTCTCGGTCAACGGCGCCAAGCTGTCCAAACGCGCCGGCAACATCATCGAGCTCAAGGACCTGATCTCCTGGCTGGGCAAGGACGCCGTCCGCTACTCGCTGGCGCGCTTCCCGGCCGACTCGCCGCTGACCCTGGACCCGGAGCTGCTGAAGAAGCACAGCAACGAAAACCCGGTCTTCTACGTCCAGTACGCGCACGCCCGCTCCCGCGGCGCCGCCCGCAACGCGGTGGCCGCCGGCGTCGAACGCCACGTGGACGGCCGGGACGCTTTCGACGCCGCCCTGCTGGACCACGCGACCGAAAACGAGCTGCTCTCGCACCTGGGCAGCTACCCCTCGATCGTGGCCAAGGCCGCCGAGCTGCGCGAACCGCACCGGGTGGCCCGCCACCTGGAGGTCATCGCCGGCGCCTACCACCGCTGGTACGACGCCTGCCGCGTCGCGCCGCTCGGCGAGGAAGCGATCACGGACCTGAACCGCACCCGGCTCTGGCTCAACGATGCCACCAGCCAGGTGCTCGCCAACGGACTGGAACTGCTGGGCGTCTCGGCGCCGGAACGGATGTGACCGCCATGACCGCGAACCCGAACGCCAGCGCCCCGGCGTCCCCGCTCGCCCCGGACTGGCTCGCCGTCCCGGCGGACCTGAACGCCCTGCACGCCCCGATGTGGGCCGCCGGGGTGGCGCGCAACGACGCCGGCGAACTCGCCATCGACGGCATCCCCGTCAGTGAACTCCAGCGCCAGTTCGGCACGCCGCTGTTCGTCATGAGCGAGACCGACTTCCGGGCCCGCGCCCGGGCGTTCCAGGACGCGTTCAACGAAGCGTTCGCGGACATCTGCGGGGGAGTCGACGTCTACTACGCCGGCAAGTCGTTCCTGTGCACCGCCGTCGTCCGCTGGGTCGAGGAGGAAGGCCTGCGCCTGGACACCGCCTCCGGCGGGGAGCTCGCCGTCGCGGCCCGCGCCGGCATCCCCGGCGCTGCCGTCGCGCTGCACGGGAACAACAAATCCGACGCCGAGATCCACCGCGCCCTGGACATGAAGCTGGGCCGCATCGTCGTGGACAGCCTCGCCGAACTCGAACGGGTCGCCGCGATCGCACAGAACCGCGGCGAGACGGCGAAGGTCATGCTGCGGCTGACCCCGGGCGTGCACGCGCACACCCACGAATTCATTGCCACCGCACACGAGGACCAGAAGTTCGGCCTCTCCATGGCCGGGGACTCCACCGACCAGGCCGGGCTCTCCGCCGCGGAGGAAGCCGTCGCCGCCGCCGCCGGGCACGACAGCATCGAACTGCTGGGCCTGCACTGCCACATCGGCTCGCAGATTTTCGAACCCGACGGCTTCGCCCTCGCCGCGGAAAAGCTCCTCGACTTCCTGGCCGCCATGCAGGCGAAGTACTCGATCGTGCTGCCCGAGCTGGACCTTGGCGGCGGCTACGGCATCGCCTACACGCCCGTCGACACGCCGCGCCCGCCGGCCGAAATCGCCCAGGCGATGGCCGCCGTCGTCCGCGCCAAGGTGGCCGAACTCGGCATCACCGCGCCCCGGATCTCGATCGAGCCGGGACGGGCGATCGTGGGCAGCAGCACCTTCACCCTCTACGAGGTGGGAACCCTGAAGACCGTGCGGGTGGACTCCCCGGAAATGGGTGCGGAAAACGTTACGTACCCGCGCCGGTATGTGTCGGTGGACGGCGGGATGAGCGATAACGCCCGCCCGGTGCTGTACGACGCGGATTATTCGGCGGTTCTGGCCTCCCGCAGTTCCACCGCGGCGCCGCAGCTGTCCCGCGTGGTGGGCAAACATTGCGAGAGCGGCGACATAGTTGTTAGAGATGTATATCTGCCCGAGGACGTGGCAGCCGGTGATCTGCTCGCTGTACCGGGGACCGGCGCCTACTGCTGGGCCCTGTCAAGCAACTACAACTATCTGGCCCGGCCGGGCGTTGTCGCGGTGCGCGACGGATCTGCCCGGCTCATCGTCCGCGGGGAGACCGAAGAAGACCTGCTGAACCGCGACATGGGAGCCTGAATGAGCGAAATGCGAACCTTGAAAGTGGCCCTGCTGGGCTGTGGCAACGTCGGAGCCCAGGTTGCGCGGATCCTCATTGACGACGCCGACGCGCTGGCTGCCCGGACCGGCGCCCGCCTGGAGCTCAGCGGCATCGCCGTGCGCAACCCCGACGCCGAACGCGACGTCGAGCTCCCCGCTGGCCTGTTCACCACCGACGCCGAGGCCCTGGCCAAGGACGCCGACCTCGTCATCGAGCTGATGGGCGGGATCGAACCGGCTCGCACCCTGATCCTCACCGCCATCCGGAACGGCGCGTCCGTCGTCACCGGCAACAAGGCCCTCCTCGCCCAGGACGGGCCCACCCTCTACGAAGAGGCGGACAAGGCCCGGGTGCAGCTCTCCTACGAGGCCGCCGTCGCCGGCGCCATCCCCATCCTGCGCCCGATCCGCGACAGCCTCTCCGGGGACCGGATAACCCGCGTGCTGGGGATCGTCAACGGCACCACCAACTTCATCCTGGACCAGATGGACACCACGGGTGCGCAGTTTGCCGACGCCCTCGCCGAAGCCCAGCGGCTCGGCTACGCGGAGGCGGACCCCACCGCCGACGTCGAGGGCCACGACGCCGCTGCGAAGGCGGCCATCCTTGCCTCGCTGTCCTTCCACACGCGGTTCGCCCTGGAAGACGTCTACTGCGAGGGCATCAGCTCCGTCACCGCGGCCGACATCGCCGCGGCCAAGGACGCCGGGTTCGTCATCAAGCTGCTGGCGATCGCCGAGAAGCTCAGTGATTCCGAAGGCAAAGAAGGCGTCTCCGTCCGCGTCCACCCCACCCTGCTGCCCCGCGAGCACCCGCTGGCCGCGGTGCACGGGGCGTTCAACGCCGTGTTCATCGAGGCCGAAAACGCCGGCGAGCTGATGTTCTACGGCCAGGGAGCCGGCGGCACTCCGACGGCCTCGGCCGTGCTGGGCGACCTGGTGTCGGCTGCCCGCCGGATCGTCCTGGGCGGCCCCGGACGCACCGAAACCACCACCGGGCACGTCCCCGCGCTGCCCATCGACGCCGCCGTCACGAGCTACTACATCGGCCTCGACGTCGCGGACCAGCCCGGTGTCCTGGCCCGGATCGCGCAGCTCTTCGCCGAGCACGGCGTCTCCATCGAAACCATGCGGCAGACCGTCCACCGCGACCCGGCCTCCGACTCGGAGTCCGCGGAGCTGCGGATCGTCACGCACCGCGCGAGCGAAGCCGCCCTGTCGGCAACCGTCCAGGCCGTCAAGGGCCTGGACGTCATCAATTCCGTCACATCCGTACTGCGGGTAGAAGGGGTCTAAGTGGCTCACCAATGGCGCGGGGTCATCCGCGAATACGCTGAACGCCTGCCGGTCACCGAGGCCACCAAGGTCATCACCCTGGGCGAGGGCGGCACCCCGCTCGTGCACGCGCAGAAGCTCTCCGAGCTCACCGGCAGCACCGTCTACCTCAAGGTCGAAGGGATGAACCCGACCGGTTCGTTCAAGGACCGCGGCATGACCATGGCCATGACCGCCGCCGTCGCCTCCGGAGCGAAGGCCGTGGTCTGCGCGTCCACCGGCAACACTTCCGCCTCCGCCGCGGCCTACGCCACCTCGGCCGGGCTGCAGTGCGCGGTCCTGGTGCCCGAAGGCAAGATCTCGATGGGCAAGCTCAGCCAGGCGATCGCCCACGGCGCCACCTTGCTGCAGGTCGACGGCAACTTCGACGACTGCCTGGACATCGCCCGGAAGCTGGGGGAGTCCTACCCGGTGTTCCTGGTCAACTCGGTCAACCCGGCACGCATCGAGGGCCAGAAGACCGGCGCGTTCGAAGTCGTTGACGCCCTCGGCGACGCCCCGGACATCCACGTGCTCCCGGTCGGCAACGCCGGCAACATCAGCGCCTACTGGAAGGGCTACAAGGAGTACGCTGCGCCCTACGCGTCCGCCACCGCCGGCGAATTGCCCGCCGTGGCCACGAAGACCCCGGTGATGTGGGGCTTCCAGGCCGCCGGAGCCGCGCCGTTCGTCGCCGGCCACCCGATCACGGAGCCGGACACCATCGCCACCGCCATCCGGATCGGCAACCCGGCGTCCTGGGACACCGCCGTCGCGGCCCGGGACGAATCCGGCGGCGTGATCGAGGCCGTCACCGACGAGGAAATCCTCTCCGCGCACCGCTGGCTCTCCGCCCGTGAAGGCGTGTTCGTCGAACCCGGCTCCGCCGCCGGGGTCGCCGGGCTGATCAAGAAGCACGCCGCCGGCCAGGTCCCGGCGGGCAAGACCATCGTCATCACGGTCACTGGCCACGGACTCAAGGACCCGCAGTGGGCCCTGCGCACCGAGGACGGTAGCGACGTGCAGCCCGTCAAGGTGGCCAACGACGTCGTCACCGTGGCCGCGGAACTGGGACTGGAAGAAAAATAGCCGTGGAAACCACCCTCACCGTGCCGGCCGAATCCGCTGCCGGCGCACCGGCGGTCGCGGCCGGCCAGACGGTCACCGTCCGGGTCCCCGCCACGAGCGCCAACCTCGGCCCCGGCTACGACAGCCTGGGCCTGGCCCTGTCCCTGTACGACACCCTGACGGTCGAGACCCTCGACAGCGGCGAACTCGAGTTCGAGCTGAGCGGGGAAGGTGCGGACACGCTGCCCCGCGACGCCAGCCACCTCGTGGCGAGGGCGCTGACCGAGGCCCTGCACGCGCTGGGCTTCCGGCACGAGGGGCTGCGGATCACCGCGGACAACGTCAACCCGCACGGCCGCGGACTCGGCTCCTCGGCGGCGGCCGTGGTGGCCGCTGCGACCGCAGCCAACGCCCTGGTGCCCGAAGAATCGCGCCGCGGCAGGGACTGGGTCCTGCAGTTCACGTCCCGGCTCGAAGGCCACCCGGACAACGTCGCACCCGCGATTTTCGGCGGACTGGCGCTGTCCTGGCAGGACAGTGACCAGTACAGCAGCACCTGCGCGACCGTGCACGGCGCGATCATCCCGGTCGTCGCGGTGCCTGACTTCGAACTCTCCACCGAAGCGGCCCGGGCGCTGCTGCCGGCCTCCGTCGGCCACCATGCTGCCGCGATGAACTCCGGCCGGGCGGCCCTGCTGATCCATGCCCTCACGCAGCAGCCCGACTTCCTGCTCGCAGGAACCGAGGACTACCTGCACCAGAGCTACCGCGCGCAGGCCATGCGGCCCAGCGCCGAACTGATCGCAGCGCTCCGGCGGGCCGGGCACGCCGCCGTGGTGTCCGGCGCCGGACCCACTGTGCTGGTGCTGGCCGCCGGTGAACAGGAGGCGGCCGACGTCGTCGGATTCATCGAGGCGTTCACCGCGGCCAACACGCCGGAGACCGGCTGGCGCGTGATGAAGCTGGCTGTGGACACGGAGGGTGCTAAAGTGGAAGTGCACCGGCGGTAATCACGCAAGTTTTTTCTAAGACCGCGATGTTGGCCCAGTTGCCCTCTCTCATCTTTCACTGCGCAATATTTTCCGGTGCCACCTGCTTTCGGTCTGACGCAGGATTCTGCAGAGTTCCTCTGCGCCCCTGAACCGTCAGCCGGCCGTCCCCCCATCAGCGGGGCGTGTTGCGGTGTAGCAGTAACCGGCCGTGCCGGCCGAAATCCAACCGGCGGGGCCGAAATCCCGGCTGCAGATCTGAACTGCAGCCCAGATCAAATCACCGCGCCCAGCTCCTAGCCTGGGTGCCGTCGAGGGGGAAGGATCCTTCGTGACCGAAACCACTGAGCTGTCTCCAGCTGTGGAAACATCATCTTCTGCTGCCGATACGGCAGCGCCCGCCAAGAGCAGCGGCCTCGCCGGCCTGAAGCTCGCCCAGCTCCAGGCCCTGGCCAGCCAGCTGGGGATCTCCGGGGGTTCCCGGATGCGCAAGGGCGACCTGGTGTCCGCCATCTCCGCCCACCGCGCCGGCACCCCGGTCAGCAAAGCCCCGGCGCGCGCCGACAAGGCCAGCGATAACGGCACCGTGGCCCAGGCTGCCCCGGCTCCGGCTACCGAAGCCGCGCCCGCCGCGCCCCCGGCCGAAGGCCAGGAAAACCCGCGCGCCCGCCGCGGCCGCAGCCGCCGCGCCGGCAGCGACGGCGTCGTCAGCACCCCCGCCGCCGAGGCGCCCGCCGCCCCGGCCGAGGCTGTCGCCGCTCCCGCCGAGCAGGCCCCGGCCGAAGCCGCGACCGAAGGCAGCGACCGGACCCGCCAGCCGCGGACCCGCAACCGCCGCCGCGGCGAAGCCGCCGCGCAGGGCGCCGAGACCGCCGAGGCCCCCGCCGAGCAGCGCCAGGAACGCCAGGCAGAGCCGCGCCAGGCGGAGCAGGGCAACGACGAGGGCCAGCGCCGCGAAGACGGCCAGCGCCGCGAGTCCGGCCGTGGCCGCGGCGGCCGTGAGGACAACCGCGACAACCGCGACAATGACGACAACGAGGGCGGCAGCCGCCGCAACCGCCGCAACCGCCGTGACCGCAACGACCGCTCCGGCGGCCAGGACAACCGCGACAACGCGCGCAACGACCGGTTCCGCGACCGCAACGAACGCCGCCGCGGCCGCTCCCAGGGACCGGACGTCGACGACGTCGAGGTCACCGAGGACGACGTCCTGCTCCCGGTCGCCGGCATCCTTGACGTGCTGGAGAACTACGCCTTCATCCGCACCTCCGGTTACCTGCCCGGCCCGAACGACGTCTATGTCTCCCTGGCCCAGGTCAAGAAGTACAACCTGCGCAAGGGCGACGCCGTCGTCGGCGCCATCCGCGCTCCCCGCGAGGGCGAGGACCGCAGCCAGCAGTCCACCCGCCAGAAGTTCAACGCCCTGGTCCGCGTCACCTCGGTCAACGGCAAGACTCCGGAGGAGCTCAAGGACCGCGTCGAGTTCGCGAAGCTCGTCCCGCTGTACCCCTCCGAGCGCCTGCGCCTCGAGACGGACCCCAAGAAGATCGGCCCCCGTGTCATCGACCTGGTCGCCCCGATCGGCAAGGGCCAGCGCGGCCTGATCGTCTCGCCGCCGAAGGCCGGCAAGACGCTCATCCTGCAGTCCATCGCCAACGCCATCACCACCAACAATCCTGAGGTCCACCTCATGATGGTGCTCGTTGACGAACGCCCCGAAGAAGTCACGGACATGCAGCGCACCGTCAAGGGCGAGGTCATTGCCTCCACCTTCGACCGTCCCGCCGATGACCACACCACCGTGGCCGAACTCTCCATCGAGCGTGCCAAGCGCCTCGTGGAAATGGGCATGGACGTTGTGGTCCTGCTGGACTCGATGACCCGCCTGGGCCGTGCCTACAACCTGGCAGCACCGGCCTCGGGCCGCATCCTGTCCGGTGGCGTCGACTCCGCTGCCCTGTACCCGCCGAAGCGCTTCTTTGGTGCAGCCCGCAACATTGAAAACGGCGGCTCGCTCACCATCCTGGCCACCGCTCTCGTCGAGACCGGCTCCAAGATGGACGAGGTCATCTTCGAAGAGTTCAAGGGCACCGGCAACATGGAACTGCGCCTGTCCCGCCAGCTCGCGGACAAGCGCATCTTCCCGGCCGTGGACGTCAACGCGTCCGGCACCCGCCGCGAAGAGAACCTGCTCTCGCCCGAGGAAGTCAAGATCATGTGGAAGCTGCGCCGCGTCCTTTCCGGTCTCGAAACGCAGCAGAGCCTTGAGCTCCTGACCAACAAGATCCGGGAGACCCAGAGCAACGTCGAGTTCCTCATGCAGGTGCAGAAGACGACGCTTGGTGCGAAGTCCGATAACGACAAGTAGCTGGGTTTAGCCGCTCAAAATATGCCGGCCCCGCCCCTACGCCGGGTGGCTGACGATCTACGATCGTCAGCCACCCGGCTCCGGCAGGCCCGAAGCCACTCCCTGGCCGGCATATTTTGAGCGGCTGTTGGTTTAAAGGGACCTGCCCGCAGTCACTAGACTTGTAGAAGTCGAAAGAGGTTTTGAAATGTTTGAGTCCGTACAGGGGCTGTTGGATGAGCATGCTGCTATTCAGGCGCAGCTTGGGGATCCTGCTGTTTATGCTGATCAGAAGCTGGCCCGGAAGCTGGGGCGGCGTTCGGCTCAGTTGAATGGCATTGTGGAGGCCTACCACCGCTGGGAGGGCATCCGCGACGACCTGGCGGCCGCGAAGGAAATGGCGGCCGAGGACCCGGAGTTCGCTGCCGAGGTGCCCGAGCTGGAGGCCGCGCTGGAGACGTCGGCGGCCAAGCTGCGCCGGCTGCTCATCCCGCGCGACCCGGACGACGCCCGCAACGTGATCCTTGAGGTCAAGGGCGGCGAAGGCGGCGACGAGGCAGCCCTGTTCGCGGGCGACCTGCTGCGCATGTACACCCGTTACGCGGAATCCCGCGGCTGGAAGACCGAGATCATCTCCGCCACCGAGTCTGACCTGGGCGGTTACAAGGACGTCCAGGTTGCCGTCAAGGGCAACTCCAACGACCCTGCGGAGGGCGTCTACGCCCGGCTCAAGTTCGAAGGCGGCGTCCACCGGGTCCAGCGCGTCCCGGTGACCGAGTCCCAGGGCCGCATCCACACCTCGGCCGCCGGCGTGCTGGTGCTTCCCGAGGTCGACGAGCCCGAGGAACTGGAAATCAACCAGAACGACCTCAAGATCGACGTCTACCGCTCGTCCGGTCCGGGCGGGCAGTCGGTCAACACCACCGACTCGGCCGTGCGCATCACGCACCTTCCCACCGGCATCGTCGTGGCGATGCAGAACGAGAAGTCGCAGCTGCAGAACCGCGAGGCCGGCATGCGCGTGCTGCGTGCCCGGATCCTTGCGCACCAGCAGGAGCAGATCGACGCTGAGAACTCGGCCCAGCGCAAGTCGCAGATCCGCACCATGGACCGCTCCGAGCGCATCCGCACATATAACTACCCGGAAAACCGGATCGCCGACCACCGGACGGGCTACAAGGCCTACAACCTGGACCAGGTCATGAACGGCGACCTGGAGCCGGTGATCCAGTCCGCCATCGAGATGGACGAGCAGGCCCGCCTCGACGCCATCGGCGACTAGTTCGGACCCTGCGCGTTGATGACACCTGAGACCGGCCTGAGCCTGGCCGACGCCGTCCGCGAGGCCACGGGAGTGCTCGCCGCAGCGGGCGTGCCCAGCCCCAGGCTCGACGCTGAACTCCTCGCCGGGCACCTGCTCGGCGTCGGCCCCGGCCGGCTCCGTGCCCTGGTCCTCGGCGACACACCGGCGCCGGCGGACTATGCCGAGCTCGTGGCCGAGCGTGCCCGGCGGATCCCGCTGCAGCACATCACCGGCGTCGCGCACTTCCGCTACCTCGACCTCGCCGTCGGCCCCGGGGTGTTCATCCCGCGGCCGGAGACCGAATCCGTCGTGCAACTGGTGATCGACCACCTGCGGGACCTGCCACGCACCGGGCGCGGACCCAAGGTCGCGGACCTTGGTACCGGCTCGGGAGCCATCGCCGGGTCGATCGCCCACGAGGTCCCGGACGCCGAGGTCCACGCCGTCGAGTACAGCGAATTCGCACATGCCTGGGCTGCGAAAAACCTCCTGCCCCTGGGCGTCCGGCTGGTCCGCGGCGACCTGCGGACCGCGCTGGCCGACCAGGACGGCAGCTTCGACGTCGTCGTGTCCAACCCGCCGTACATCCCCGCCGAAGCCGTGCCCAACGAACCCGAGGTGGCGCTGCACGATCCGCCCGAAGCGCTCTACGGCGGTGGAGCGGACGGCATGGAACTGCCGACGGCGGCCGCGGCCTCCGCGGCCCGGCTGCTGGTTCCCGGGGGCTACTTTGTCATGGAGCACGCCGAGGTGCAGGCCGGCTGGATCGCCGCGATGCTGGAGCGCTCCGGCCTCTGGACCGGGATCGCCACCCACCTGGACCTCAACGGCCGGGAGCGCGCCACGAGCGCCTTCCGTAAGCCGGAGGCCGGCAGCAATGAAAGGATAGGCCAGTGACGACTAGCTACGATTGCGCGGACGCGGACCAGCGTGCCGCAGGACTTGAACACGCCCAGCGGGCCATCCGGGCCCACCAGTGCGTGGTCCTTCCCACCGACACCGTCTACGGGATCGGCGCGGATGCGTTCTCGCCGCAGGCCGTGACGCTCCTGCTCGCCGCCAAGGGGCGCAGCCGGCAGATGCCCCCGCCGGTGCTGATCCCGCGGCTGAACGCCCTGGACGGACTCGCCACGGACGTCCCGGCAGAAGCCCGCCGGCTGGCCGAGGCCTTCTGGCCCGGCGGCCTGACCCTCATCCTGCACGCCCAGCCCTCGCTCGACTGGGACCTGGGCGAAACCAAGGGCACGGTGGCCCTGCGCATCCCGGCCGACGACATCGCACAGGATCTGCTCACCCTCACCGGTCCGCTGGCGGTGTCCTCCGCCAACCGCACCGGCCAGGCGGCCGCGCAGACCGCCGCCAGCGCCCAGGCGCAGCTGGCGGAGTCCGTCGAGGTCTACCTGGAGGGCGGCCACCGCCCGTCCGAGGGGGAAGGCTCCGAGCCGTCCACGATCGTCGACGCCACCGCGGTGCCGCTGCGCGTCGTGCGTCAGGGCGCCATCAGCCTCGAACGCCTGCGCGGCGTCGTCCCGGACGTGCTGGGCCTGGGTGAGGAAGCCGCCGCCGAGGAACCCGCCGCCGAGGAACCCGCCGAAGCGCCCCAGGAACCCCCCGCGCCCGCCGCGGACCCCTCCGACGACGACTCCCCGAGGAACTGAAGATGCAGCCGAAAGTCGCCGTCGCCGCCGTCACCTTCGACCGCCACGAAGAACTTGGCCTGCTCCTGAAGGGCCTCGCCGCGCAGACCGCACCCATCCACTCCATCGCGCTCGTGGACTCCGGCACCGTTCCGGCCACCGACGTCGTGGCCGCGGGCGGAACCAACATCAACTACCTGCGCTCCGAGGCGAACCTCGGGGGAGCGGGAGGCTTCGCCTACGCCATCCTGGCGGCCATGGCCAGCGGCGCGGAGTGGATCTGGCTGATGGACGACGACGGCCACCCGGAGGACGCGGACTGCCTGGCCGCGCTGCTGGCGGCCGCGGAGGAGCACGGGCTGGACATCGTCAGCCCGCTCGTCGCCGCCACGGCGGACCCCAACCGGCTCTCGTTCAACTTCAGGATCAACGGGCTGCTGACCAACGACCGCTCCCGGCTGGCGCCGATGGGCTACCTGCCGGACATGGTGCACTTCTTCAACGGTGCCCTGATCCGCACCGAGGTCTTCTACAAAATCGGCATCCCCGACGTGAAGTTCTTCATCCGCGGCGACGAAGTCGACTTCCTCTCCCGGGTCAAGAAGGCCGGGCTCAAATACGGGACCCTGGCCACCGTCGCCGTGCAGCACCCCGCCACCTGGACCGAGATGAAACCCGTCTTCGGCGGCTTCATCACCCCGGTCATCCCGGAGGGCGACTTCAAGCGCTACTGCTACTTCCGCAACCGGGGCTACCTGACCCGGAAGTACCGGAACCTGCGCTGGTTCGGGGCGGACATCGTCGGCTTCCCCTACTACTTCCTGAAAACCGGCGACCTCAAGGGCCTGGCCCACTGGTTCAACGCCTACTCCACCGGCTTCCGCGGCAAGGGCTTCGGCTCGCCGGCGCAGCTGATGTCCACCAACAGCTAGGCCGCCGTGGAAAACCTGTACGCCGTCGTTGTCACCTTCAACCGGGCCGGCTTCCTGCAAAACCTGCTGGACTCCTTCGACCGGCTCGGCACCCGCCCGGCGCGGATCATCGTGGTGGATAACGCCAGCACGGACCACACCGCCGACGTCGTCACCCGGGCCGCCGCCGCGGGCAGCACGCCGATCCAGTACGAGCGGCTGCCGGAGAACGTCGGCGGCGCCGGGGGCTTCTCCCGCGGCGTGGAGCTCGCCCTGGCCGCGGGCGCCGAATGGCTGTGGCTGATGGACGACGACGTCGAAGTGCTGCCCGGGGCAGTGGACGCGCTGGCAAAATTCACGCCGGAGTACTCCTGCCTGATCGGCCGCCGCTACGACGCCAACGGCAAGCCCTTCTTCTGGCAGCACCACTTCGTCGAGGCCCTCGGCGTGTTCCTGCCGGTCTCCCGCGATGTATTCCGGCACTCGGACGTGTTCCGGACCAACGTGGGCAACTTCGAAGGCATGCTGATCAAGGCTTCCGTGGCCCGCAGCATCGGACTGCCGGACCCGCGGTTCTTCATCACCTGGGACGACCTAATCTACGGCTGGCTGGCCGCGCAGCAGACACCGGTCGTCTACGTCAACGCCTTCGTGATCAAAAAGGTCCGCGAACAGCGGCAGGTGGACCTGGTCCTGCGCCACCTCAACGACTCGTCAGACCTCAGCCGCCGCTACGTCATGCGCAACCGCGGGCACGTTGCGCAGTACCTCCGGGCGCACGGCAAGTACCACCGCATTGGTTTCGGCGCCGGGACCGCCCTGACGTTCCTGAAGGAACTTTTCCGGCTTATCGCCGTCGAACGCACCCTCAAAGGCACCGGCCAGCTCTGGCGGGGCTGGCGGGAATCGCGGGCCATCCTGGCGGACCGCGGCTGGCGGCCGATGCCGGCCGTGGACGTCAAACCCCGGCGCTGAAAGCGAAAGAGATTAGTATCGTTTTAGGCCCCGCCACTGTCCGACGGTTGTGCGGCGGGGATATTTTTTGAAACAGGCGCCTGGCCGCCGTGGTAGTGGAAGTCGGTTGCAATCTCTGTTGACTACGAAATCTGAAGCGAGCGCATCCGGCGCAGCACGGGAGGAGAAGCCCGCCCTCTGGATCTGGATCCAGCTGTTCCTGGACTCCATGTCCTGGATCGTGGCGATCGTCCTGGCGCTGCTGCTCCGCTACGAGATGGGCATCCGCGCCGAGCAGTTCCTCGGCGCCTTCTTCATCGCCGCGATCGCCGTCGTGGTCCAGATCCTGGCCGGCTACGCCCTGGCCCTCTACCGGGGGCGGTACCCCTTCGGCAGTTTCCAGGAGGCCCGCGCGCTGGTCTTCGTCACCGTTATCGTGGCGGCCTCCATCACCGGGACCCTGCTGGTGCTCTACGGCGCCATCAACATCGGGCGCAGCGTCGGCCTGATCGCGTTCCCGTTCGCCTGCCTCTTCATGGGCGCGGCACGCTACGCCAAGCGACTCTACGTCGAAAGCCGGACCCGGCCCGGCGACGAGGCCCAGAACACGCTGATCTACGGCGCCGGCTTCCTCGGCAACTCGCTGCTCACCCGCATGCTGCAGGACCAGGATTCCCCGTACTTCCCGGTCGGCCTGATCGACGACGACCCCGCCAAGAAGCACCTCCGGCTCTCCGGCGTCCAGGTCATGGGCAAGGGCGAGGATCTTCCCGCCGTCATCCGCCGGACCCGGGCGAGGGTCCTGGTGTTGGCCTTCGCCAACGTCGAGGCCGCCGTCGTGCGTCGCATCTCCGACGCCGTGGCGGGGCTGAACATCCGCGTGCTGGTGCTCCCGCCGTTGCGCGACATGCTGGGCGGCGGGGCGCCCGAGGGGTTCTCGGATTTCCGCGACGTCGCGGTCGAGGACCTGATCGGCCGCCGGCCGGTCGACATCAAGGTCGACGAGATTGCCGGGTACATCAAGGGCAAACGGGTGCTGGTGACCGGCGCCGGCGGGTCCATCGGCTCGGAACTGTGCCGACAGATCGTGCAGTACAACCCGGCCGAACTGATCATGCTCGACCATGACGAAACCGGTCTGCAGCAGACCCAGATTTCCATCACCGGCCGCGGCCTGCTGGCCGGGCGGGACACCGTGCTGGCCAACATCCGCGACGGCGAAGCCCTGCAGGAGATCTTCGCGGACCGGAAGCCCGAGGTGGTCTTCCACGCGGCCGCCCTGAAACACGCGCCGCTGTTGCAGCAGTACCCCGTGGAGGCGTGGAAGACCAACGTCTGCGGCACCCTGAATGTACTCCGCGCCGCCCGGATTGCCGGCGTCTCGCACTTCGTGAACATTTCCACCGACAAAGCCGCCAACCCCACCACGGCCCTGGGCCACTCCAAGCGCGTCGCGGAAAAGCTCACCGCCTGGATGGCCGGCCAGACCGGGGACACCTATGTCTCCGTCCGCTTCGGCAACGTCATGGGCAGCCGCGGCTCGATGCTGCCGCTGTTCACCGAGCAGATCCGGGTGGGCGGCCCGGTCACGGTCACCGACCCCGAGGTCACCCGCTTCTTCATGACGATTCCCGAGGCCTGCCAGCTGGTGATCCAGGCCGGAGCCATCGGCGCCGGCGGCGATGTGATGATCCTGGACATGGGCGAACCGGTGAAGATCCTGGACGTCGCCCAGCGGATGATCGCCATGTCCGGCAAGGACATCGAAATCATCTACACGGGCCTGCGCCCGGGGGAGAAGCTGCACGAGGAACTCGTGGGCACCGGCGAGCTGGACCAGCGGCCCCTGCACCCGAAGATCTCGCACACCAAGGCCAACCAGCAGGACCCGGAGAAGCTGGACCTTAACGTCTGGCTGGCCCGCTGCGAGGCCGAACAGGGCGCCAACATCGCCGAAATCCCCGACGACGAAGCGGACGAAGCGTCCGCGCTCCGGGTGGCGCTGTGACGCCCCTGGTCCTGGTGACCGGCACCACCCTGCTGGCGAGCCTGCTGCTGCCGTTTGCGGTGAAGCCGTGGCTGGTCCGGCTGGGTGTCGTGGATATCCCTTCGGCCCGCTCCTCACACCGGAAGGCCACTATCCGCGGGATGGGCCTCGCCGCCGCCCTGGCCACCGCGGTCGGCTACCTGGCCGCGGTGCTCACGGGCCTGGTCACCGTGGACCGCTCGGTGTTCGCCGTCGTGCTCGCCATCATCGCGGCCTGCGCCGCGGTCGGCTGGACTGAAGACCTGCGCGGCATGTCCATCCGCGGGCGCGCCGCCGCCCAGCTGGGCATCGGGGCAGCCGGAACCGCGGCGCTGATCGTGCTCACAGGGCAGTCCTTCTGGTGGCTGCCACTGGGCGCGGTCGCTATCGCCGCCTACGTCAACATCGCCAACTTTATGGACGGCGTCAACGGCATTTCCGGCCTCCACGGCGTGACCGCGGGGGCGGCCTACGCCGTGGCCGGATCCTTGTCCGGGCAGCCCTGGCTGACCGCGGGCGGTGCCGTGCTGGCGATGGCCTTCCTCGGCTTCCTGCCCTGGAACCTCGGCCGCGGCTCGGTCTTCCTCGGCGACGTGGGCAGCTACCTGCTCGGTGCCTCGATTGCGGCCCTGGCCGTGGCGGGCTTCCTGAGCGGGGTCTACGTCGAATACGTCCTCTCGCCGATCCTGGTTTATGTCGCGGACACCGGGTACACGCTGCTGCGCCGGATCAAGGCGGGGGAGCGGTGGTACGCCTCGCACCGCGAGCACGTCTACCAGCGGCTCACCGACGTCGGGTTCTCCCACCTGCAGTCGGCAGTCGCGGTTACGGTCTGCACCGCCGCAGTCATTGTCCTCGGCTTCACCGCGGCGACGGCCACGTTGCCGGTGGTCGCGCTGTGCGTGGCCGGCAGTCTGCTGGTACTCGGGCTGTACCTGGCATCCCCTGACCTGATCCGCCGCTTCCGTCGGCGCAGCAAGGTCACGAGGATCCCGGTGGCCTAAGCGTGTTCTATCTCGTGTAGAATTCAGGGGCGGCCTGTCGCCGCGCCCTCCACCCTTGCCATCCTCGACGATCGGGTTCCCATGACCTCCAGCGCCGACTCCGGACACCGTTCCGGCAGCGGATCCGTTGGCGGCTCCGGCCCCACCACGTCGCTGTGGCTGAGGCTGCTGGCCCTCAGCTCCGCAGCCGCCGGCGCGGGACTGGCGCTGGTTTGCCTCGCGGCCGGCCTGCTCGACGGCCCGGCGGCTGCCTTCTCGGCCCTCTTTGGCGGGGCCCTGGTGATGGCATTCTTCGCCATCAGCCTCCTCGTCGGGCACTTCGGCGGCCGGAACCATTCCTCCGGCGCGATCGGGCTCTTCGTGGCCACCTACTTCATCAAAGTCGTCGGGTTCGCCGTGGTGCTGTTCGCCATCGGCGCCCCGGCCTGGCTCTCGGGCCGGTGGTTCCTGATCGGAGCCGTCGTGGCCGTGGTGCTCTGGCAGGCTGCCGAACTGTACGGCTTCGCCAAGGCGCGGCTGCAGATCTACAACGACCCCGAGACCCCCGGAGGCGGCACCCATGCCTAGCCGCGACAACGGACGCGGGAACACGCCCAAAAAGTCCGCCCGCACCCCCAAAACCAGCGACGGCGCACCCGGTGTATCGAGCGGCGGCGAGGACGGCGGATACAACGCCGGGATCGCCGTCTTCAGCTACATCGTTGGCGGAATCATCGTCTGGAGTTTGATAGGGTGGGGTCTGGATAATCTGTGGGGAACCCGCTGGATTGTGCTCGCAGGCGCCCTGCTTGGAGCTGCGGGCGGGTTCTATCTTTCTCATATGCACGGCCTCACCAGTAACGGAACATCGACTGGCGGAGACAATCCTGCAGGTGGCCCGTCCCAGGACGAGGAACAGTAATGCCAAATAATTTCACAGGGGGACAGGCCGACGTACGTGTCGCCGGTCCCCGACCGACGCCCAATGATGGACACTGCAGAGAGGAAACGCGTTGATCGCGCTTGCGCTCCCGGCCCAAGATTCAGGAACTTTCACGCCCCCTGGAATCGAAGAAATGCACCTGCCGGCTATCCTGCCCTGGGGCGAGGCCGAAGGGTTCTCCAAGCAGATGCTGCTGGTGATCCTCTCGGTCGTCATTATTGCCACCTTCTTTGTGCTCGCTGCGCGGAAGCAGCAGCTGGTTCCCGGCAAGCTGCAGTTCGCTGGTGAGGCCGCCTACGGCTTCGTCCGCAACGGCATCGCCAAGGACATCATCGGCGGCAAAGACTTCATGAAGTACGTCCCGCTGCTGTTCAGCCTGTTCTTCTTCATCCTCGTGAACAACATCTACGGCGCCATCCCGCTGATCCAGCTGCCGAGCTTCTCGCACGTCGGCGGCGCCTACGTGCTCGCCGGCATTGTCTACGTCACCTGGATTGCGATCGGCATCAAGAAGAACGGCCTGCGCTACTTCAAGCTGGCCACCGTGCCGAGCGGCGTTCCGGTCTACATCCTTCCGATCGTCATCCCGATCGAGATCATCTCCAACTTCCTGGTCCGCCCGGTCACGCACAGCCTCCGTCTGTTCGCCACCATGCTGGCCGGCCACCTCATCGTCATGATCGCCGGATCGGGTATCGAATACCTGGTCATGCAGGAGAGCGTGCTCCTGAAGGGCACCTCCGTGCTCGTGCTGGTCGGTGCGATCGCCATGTACATGCTCGAAGCGCTGATCATGGCGCTGCAGGCTTACGTCTTTACCCTGCTGACCGCCATCTACATCGAAGGCGCTCTGCACGCGGACAGCCACTAGGCTCCCAAATCTTCCCCCCGCGGGGATGTAGCAAACCAAACAACCTGCCACAACGGTGGCATCTTGAAAGGAAAAAAATGGAAGGCAATCTCAACCTCGTAGGTTACGGTCTGTCCGCAATCGGCGGTGGTATCGGTGTTGGTCTCGTGTTCGCCGCTTACATCAACGGTGTGGCACGCCAGCCGGAGGCCCAGCGCGTCCTGCAGCCGATCGCATTCCTTGGCCTCGCGCTGACTGAAGCCCTCGCCATCCTGGGCCTGGTCTTCGCTTTCGTTCTCTAGTCTGAGCTTCAGAACAAGCGAACATCCAGAACCTAGTAGATAAGGACGGGAATTATGAAGCAGCTGATTGTCTCAGCCGCCACAGAGGCTAACCCTCTGGTCCCCAATGTCTGGGAAATGCTCGTTGTCATCATCAGCTTTGCTGTCCTCATGGGCATCGTGATCAAGCTTGTGGTCCCGATGTTCGAGAAGACCTTCGCTGAGCGTGCCGAGGCCATCGAAGGCGGCATTGCCAAGGCCGAGCAGGCCCAGGCCGAGGCGTCCGCCGCCCTCGAAGAGTACAAGCAGCAGCTCACCGATGCCCGCACCGAGGCCAACCGCATCCGCGAGGAAGCCCGGGCCGAAGGCGCCCAGATCCTCGCGGACCTGAAGGAGAAGGCGGCCGCAGAGTCGGCACGCATCACCGCCCAGGCCCACGCGCAGATCGAATCCGAGCGCCAGGCCGCCGTCGTGTCCCTCCGCTCGGAGGTCGGCACGCTGGCGACCACGCTGGCGAGCCGCATTGTCGGCGAATCGCTGAGCGACGACGCGCGGGCTGCCCGTGTGGTTGACCGCTTCCTGGCAGATCTGGAGAACCAGAACGCAGGTGCAGCTAAGTAATGGCAGGTGTATCGAGCGAATCGCTGACGGCGGCACTGGCCGCGTTGGAAGCCAAGCTTCCCAACGCCTCGCTGCAGTTGGCAAAGGAACTCTTCGGGATCCTGGGAACGGTTGACAGCTCGGCCGGCTTGCGCCGGGCGCTGACCGACCCCTCCCGCAACGGTGACGAAAAGTCGGCGCTGATGAAGCAGCTCTTCGGCGGGAAAGTCTCCGCCGACGCTGTGGAAATCGCGGCGGGACTGGCCAGCTCGCGCTGGGCATCTGCCCGTGACATCGGCGATGCACTCGAGACTCTTGCCGCTTCGGTGGTAATTGCCGTTGCTGAAAACAAGTCGGCCGTCTCTGCCTCAGGGATCACCGGACTGGAAGCGCTGGAGAACGACCTGTTCTCCTTCAACCAGGCCGTGGACTCCAGCCACGAGGTACAGCGTGCACTGTCCGAGCCGCAGGCGAGCCCGGCGGCCAAGGCCGCCCTCGCCGACAAGCTCGTTCCCGGTGCCAGCGAGGAAGCGAAGGTCCTGATCAACCAGGCAGTGTCGCAGCCGCGCGGGCTCAAGGTCACCCGGCTCGTCGGCCGCTTCGCCGAACTTGCGGCGAAGCGCCAGCAGCGCTGGATCGCCACGGTCGGCGTCACCCGTCCGCTGACGGCGGCGCAGGCCGACCGCCTGCAGGCGGGCCTGAACGCCCTCTACGGCCGCGAGCTGAAGATCAACATGAACGTTGATCCGGCGCTGATCGGCGGTATCCGGATCCAGGTGGGCGACGAAGTGCTCGACGCTTCGGTCCTCGCCCGGCTGGGCCAGCTGCAGCGTCAGCTTGCCTAGGCTGCCGGACAAGCACAACTTAACGACAAGAAACCCCGGTCATCGTGAGCAACGATGATCACGAAACAGGAGAGCAGGGACTGCAGATGGCCGAATTGACCATCAACGCCGACGACGTCCGTAATGCGTTGAACGAGTTCGCGGCGTCCTACGAACCCGGAAACGCTGAGCGCGTAGAGGTTGGCCGTGTAACGACCGCAGGTGACGGCATCGCCCGTGTTGAGGGCCTTCCCTCGGTCATGGCGAACGAGCTGCTTCGCTTCGAAGACGGCACGCTGGGCCTGGCCCAGAACCTTGACGTCCGCGAGATCGGCGTCATCATCCTCGGTGACTTCAACGGCATCGAAGAAGGCCAGGAAGTGCACCGCACCGGACAGGTTCTGTCTGTTCCGGTCGGCGACGCCTTCCTCGGCCGCGTGGTTGACCCGCTGGGCCAGCCCATCGACGACCTCGGCGAGATCAAGGCCGAGACCACCCGTGCCCTGGAACTCCAGGCGCCCGGCGTGACCCAGCGCAAGTCGGTCCACGAGCCGATGCAGACCGGCCTCAAGGCCATCGACGCGATGATTCCGATCGGCCGCGGCCAGCGCCAGCTGATCATCGGCGACCGCCAGACCGGCAAGTCTGCCATCGCGATCGACACGATCATCAACCAGAAGGCCAACTGGGCTTCGGGCGATGTGAACAAGCAGGTCCGCTGCATCTACGTCGCCATCGGCCAGAAGGCGTCCACGATCGCGGCCGTGCGCCAGACCCTTGAGGACAACGGCGCGCTGGAGTACACCACCATCGT
The DNA here is from genome assembly GCF_052567525.1 of Arthrobacter sp. Hor0625. Classification (NCBI taxonomy): domain Bacteria; kingdom Bacillati; phylum Actinomycetota; class Actinomycetes; order Micrococcales; family Micrococcaceae; genus Arthrobacter; species Arthrobacter sp. Hor0625. The sequence continues at coordinate 2,499,788 of NZ_CP199586.1, forward strand.
GGCGTCCCCGGCATCCGACCCGGCAGGCTTCAAGTACCTGGCACCGTACGCCGGCTCGGCCATCGGCCAGCACTGGATGTACGGCGGCAAGCACGTCCTGATCGTGTTCGATGACCTGTCCAAGCAGGCCGAAGCCTACCGTGCCGTATCGCTGCTGCTGCGCCGCCCGCCGGGCCGCGAAGCCTACCCGGGCGACGTGTTCTACTTGCACTCCCGCCTGCTGGAGCGTTGTGCCAAGCTCTCCGACGAGCTCGGTGCCGGCTCGATGACGGGCCTGCCGCTGATCGAGACCAAGGCGAACGACGTGTCCGCCTACATCCCGACCAACGTCATCTCCATCACCGACGGCCAGATCTTCCTGCAGTCGGACCTCTTCAACGCCAACCAGCGTCCCGCCGTCGACGTGGGTGTCTCCGTGTCCCGCGTCGGTGGTGCCGCACAGGTGAAGTCGATGAAGAAGGTCTCCGGCACGTTGAAGCTGGAACTGGCCCAGTACCGCGACATGCAGGCCTTCGCGATGTTCGCCTCCGACCTGGATGCGGCATCCCGCCAGCAGCTGACCCGCGGTGCACGCCTGATGGAACTGCTCAAGCAGGGCCAGTACGCGCCGTTCCCGGTCGAGGACCAGGTTGTTTCGATCTGGGCCGGCACCAACGGCTACCTCGACGACGTTCCGGTTGAGGACATCAGCCGCTTCGAGACCGAGTTCCTGGAGCACCTCAAGCACAAGTCCTCGATCCTGACCACGCTGGCGCAGACCAACGTGATGGACGACGACACCGCTGAGGCGCTGAAGACCGCGATCGTGGACTTCAAGAAGGGCTTCTTCGGCGAGGGCGACAACCTCCTGGTCGGTGCGGGGCACGAGGAGTACGCCCCGATCGACGAGGACCAGGTCGACCAGGAAAAAATCGTCAAGCAGAAGCGCTAGTTCCGATGGCAGGGACTGCCGGGACCCCCGCGGGTTCCGGCAGTCCCGGCCACCGGGATCTTAGGAAAGGATAAGTATGGGAGCCCAGATTCGGGTCTACCGCCAGAAGATCAGCTCGACGACGTCGATGCGCAAGATCTTCAAGGCGATGGAACTGATCGCTACCTCGCGCATCGGCAAGGCCCGCGCCCGCGTAGCGGCTTCACTGCCTTACGCAAACGCGATCACGCGTGCCGTTTCTGCTGTCGCAAGCCAGAGCGAAATCGACCACCCGCTGGTGACCGAGCCGGAGCAGATCCGCCGGGCCGCCGTGCTGGTGATCACCTCCGACCGCGGCCTTGCAGGGTCCTACTCGGCAACCGTGCTCAAGCAGGCGGAAGGCATCACCGAGCTGCTCCATGAGGAGGGCAAGGAAGTCAAGACGTATGTCGTGGGCCGCAAGGCACAGGCCTACTTCGACTTCCGGAACCGTCCCTACGAGCGTGTGTGGACCGGCAACACGGACTCACCCCGCTTCGAGACGGCGCGCGAAATCGGCGAGGCACTGCTGGAAGACTTCGCCACCGCCTACGAAGAGGGCGGCGTCGACGAAATCCACGTCGTGTACACCCGCTTCAAGTCGATGGTGACCCAGGAGCCGACGGTTATCCGCCTGCTCCCGCTTGAGGTCGTCGAAGAGCAGGCTGCCTCCGAGTCGGAGCTGCTGCCGCTGTACGAGTTCGAACCGGAGGCGGAGCGGGTCCTGGATGCGCTGCTGCCGCGCTACATCGAGTCCCGGATCTTCGCCGCGATGCTCCAGGCAGCGGCTTCCGAGCTCGCCGCCCGCCAGCGGGCGATGAAATCCGCCGGCGACAACGCCACGGAACTCATCAAGAAGTACACGCGTCTGCGCAACACTGCCCGCCAGGCTGAGATTACGCAGGAGCTTTCCGAAATCGTGGCCGGCGCCGACGCCCTGAGCGCGTCCTAGCCGGTCCGTTGCGGACCCAGCTGTACCTGCACCAAAGAACAAACGTAACCGCCCACGCCATCTACTGAGTGAAGTGAGAGAGATGACTGCCACTGCTACCGAACACGTAGCCGCAACGTCCGGTGCCACCGGCCGTATTGCACGTGTTATTGGCCCGGTTGTCGACGTCGAATTCCCGGCTGACGCAATCCCCTCGATTTACAACGCACTCACCACGGAGATTACTCTCAACGGTGAGACCAAGACCATCACCTTCGAAGTTGCGCTGCACCTTGGCGACAACCTCATCCGCGCCATCTCCCTGCAGGCGACCGACGGCCTGGTCCGCGGCACCACCGTCGTCGACACCGGTGCCCCGATCTCCGTCCCCGTCGGCGACGGCGTCAAGGGCCACATCTTCAACGTGCTGGGCCAGCCGCTGGACGTGGCCGAGTCCGAGCTGCAGGTCAGCGAACGCTGGCCGATCCACCGCAAGGCACCCGCCTTCGCGACCTTGGAAGGCTCCACCGAGATGCTGGAAACCGGCATCAAGGTGATCGACCTCCTCACCCCGTACATCAAGGGCGGCAAGATCGGCCTGTTCGGCGGCGCCGGCGTCGGCAAGACCGTGCTGATCCAGGAAATGATCACCCGTGTTGCCCGCAACTTCGGCGGCACCTCGGTGTTCGCTGGCGTGGGCGAGCGTACCCGTGAGGGCAACGACCTCTGGGTTGAAATGGAAGAGGCCGGCGTCCTCAAGGACACGGCCCTGGTGTTCGGCCAGATGGATGAGCCGCCGGGAACGCGTCTGCGCGTGGCCCTGTCCGCGCTGACCATGGCGGAGTACTTCCGCGACGTGCAGAACCAGGACGTGCTGCTGTTCATCGACAACATCTTCCGGTTCACCCAGGCCGGTTCCGAGGTTTCCACCCTGCTCGGCCGCATGCCGTCTGCTGTGGGCTACCAGCCCAACCTGGCTGACGAGATGGGCCTGCTGCAAGAGCGCATCACCTCGACCAAGGGCCACTCCATCACCTCGATGCAGGCCATCTACGTTCCCGCCGATGACTACACCGACCCGGCCCCGGCAACGACCTTCGCACACCTCGACGCGACCACGGAACTGTCCCGTGAAATCGCTTCCCGTGGTCTGTACCCGGCCGTTGACCCGCTGACGTCGACCTCGCGCATCCTGGATCCGCAGTACATCGGCCACGACCACTACAACACGGCCGTGCGCGTCAAACAGATCCTGCAGAAGAACAAGGAACTCCAGGACATCATCGCCATCCTCGGTGTCGATGAACTCTCCGAAGAGGACAAGATCGTCGTGTCGCGTGCACGCCGCATCCAGCAGTTCCTCTCGCAGAACACCTACACCGCCAAGCAGTTCACCGGCGTCGAGGGCTCCACCGTGTCCATCAAGGACACCGTTGAAGGCTTCACCGCTATCTGCGACGGCGACCTCGACCACATCGCAGAGCAGGCGTTCTTCAACGTCGGCGGCCTGGATGACGTTGAGCGCCAGTGGGCCAAGATCCAGGAACAGACCAAGTAATATGGCTGAGCTTGAGGTTGAGATTGTCGCAGCGGACCACTTCGTGTGGTCCGGAGCGGCCAAGATGGTCAAGGCCCGCACCAGCGATGGTGAGATCGGAATCCTGCCCGGCCACTCGCCCCTGCTGGCGATTCTGGCCGAAGGTGAACTCGCGATCGAGCCGGTGTCCGGTGACCGTATTGCCGTAGTTGTCGACGGCGGGTTCTTCTCCGTCGACAACAACCGGGTCGTCATTGTTGCTGACAACGCCCAGCTGGGCGACTCAGCTACTGCGGGGATCCGCTAGCCCTACCTTGATGAACGCTATTGGTCTTCCGTTCATCATCCTGGCAACTGTCTTTGCGTTGCTGGTTTTTGCACTGTGCCTCTCCGGGGTGCGCCGTTTCAACTTGCGGCGCGCCCTGGGCACGGTGGACGCCTCCATCTGCGTGGCTGGAAACAGCTGGCAGATGGGGGTTTGTCGTTATCAGGACAATGACCTCGAGTGGTTCCGGCTGGCCTCGCTCAGCGTGCGGCCCAAGCACACCTTCCGGCGCAGCTCGCTGGAACTGACCGGCCGCCGGGAACCCACCGAATCCGAACTGGTCAAGGTGCAGCCCGAGACCGTGATCGTCGAACTGCGCTATGAAGGCCGGGACGTCCTGCTGGCGATGCGGTTCGATGCGTACACCGGCCTGTCCTCCTGGCTGGAAGCCGGCCCGGTCATCGGCGTCGGCACCTGGCGCTAATCCCGGTGGGATTTGCCGAAGACCTCCGGATCGTGGACGGGCCCGTCCTCTGGGCAGCCTGGGCCGCCGGCCTCGCGGGGGCGTTCTACCTGCTCCTGCCGCCGGGCGGCTGGCGGCGCCGGCGCACGCCCGCCACCCTCCTGGCCGCCTGCCTCCCCGCCCTTGCCGCGGTGCTCCTGGCGGCCGCCGTCGTATTGGCCGCGCACTGGCTCCTGGTGTACGCCCTCTACGCCTTCCCCGACGTGCTCCCGCCCGAGGTGCTCGCCTGGAGCGTCGCCGCCGTCGGCGCGCTGCTGCTGGCCCTCTTCCGGATCCGGTCCGCCCGCCGCCGGCCGCAGCCGTCGCGCCGCTGGGTTCCGGCCGCGGCATCGGCGGCCGCCGTCGCCTGCCTTCTGGGCCTGAGCGCGGTGCAGATCAACGCCTACTTCGGCCTGAACCACACGCTCGGCGACCTGGCCGGCACCGCGGTTGCCCGGGTCCAGCCGCTCGAACAGGAGCTGCAGCGCCGTCCGGGGGAGCGGCCCGTCGGCCTTGCCGGGTGGACACCGCCGCCGGGGCTGCCCGCAGCGGGCCTGGTCCGGAAGGCCGCGATCCCCGGGACCGCCTCCGGCTTCCGGAGCCGCGATGCGTACGTCTACCTGCCGCCGGCCTATCAGGCCAGTCCCCGGCCCGCGCTGCCGGTGCTGGTGCTGGTTTCGGGCCAGCCCGGCGGGCCGTCCGACTGGCTCACCGGCGGCGCCCTGCGCAGCCGGATGGACGCCTTCGCCAGGGCCCACCACGGGGTTGCGCCCGTCGTGGTGGTGGTCGACCCCAACGGCGCCCCCGAGGCGAACACGCTCTGCATGGACAGCAGGCTCGCGCGCGCCGACACCTTCCTGGCCACGGATGTGCCCGCCTGGATCCGCGGCACGCTCGACGTCGATCCGAACCCGCGGCAGTGGGCTGCCGGCGGGTTCTCCTTCGGCGCCACCTGTGCCGTACAGCTGGCGACCCGCCACCCCGACATCTACAGCGCGGCGCTGGCTTTCTCAAGCGAGGAGGAACCGGCCCTCGCCAAGGAGCGGCACCGGACCATCGAGGCGGCATTCGGCGGCGACACCGCGGCGTTCGAACGCCAGATACCGCTGCGGCTGCTGGAGGAACGCCGGTACGACGGCGCGGCCTACTTCGCCGCCGGTGAACGGGACACCCAGTTCGTCCGCTACCTGGACGTGCTCTCCGCCGCCGCACAGCGGGCCGGTTTCTCCGTCCGCCGGCAGCTCGTCCCCGGCGTGGGCCACTCCTGGGAAGTCGCGGCCCGCGCGCTGCCGTCGGGCCTTGACTTCTTGGCGGCCCGGTGGGGGATCGCGCCGTGACCGGCTGGCTGCGCCGGATCGCCCGGCACCTGCGCAGGATCCCGTTCTCCCTGGCGTTCCTGACGGTGTTCCTGGTGGTCGGGGCGGTGACCGGAAGCTTCCTGGGCGGGCCGCCCGCGGCCCTGCTGGAGGCCGCCTCGGTCAGCGCCCCCGGGCTGCAGGGCGGCCTGTGGTGGACGCTGTTCAGCTCGCTGTTCTTCGCCACCAACCCACTCGCGTACTTTGCCGCTTCCCTGATGATCCTGGGCCTGGTGGGCCTGGCCGAGCGGCTGCTCGGGCCGCTGCGGACGGCCGTGTTCTTTTTCGCCGGACAGTTCGCCGCGGTCACCCTGTTCCTCCTGGCCGCCCAGCTCGCCCAGTTTGCCGGCGACACCTGGCTCGGGGCCATGGTGGACGCGCGGCTGATCGGTCCCTACGCGGCGGTCCTGGCCGTTGTCCTGGCCGCATCCGCCCTGCTGCCGGCGCTGTGGCAGCGGCGGCTGAGGACGGCGGTGCTGTCCGCCTCGCTGCTGCTGGTGCTGTATGTCGGACACCCCGAAACGGTCGTCGGCCTGGCCGGAGCCGCAGTTGGGCTGTTGGCAGGCTGGTGGCTGCAGGGCGGGTCCGGAACCCTGCACCGGCACCGCTCCACCGGCCGGGAAACCCGCAACCTCCTCGCGCTGACGGTGGCCATCTTCGCCGTCGGCCCGATCATCACCGCGGCGGTGCGCAGCCCGGTCGGACCGCTTGCGCTGCTGCGGGACGTGGTGCTGAACCCGCTGCCCACGCTGAGCGAGCTGGAGCAGAACTGCAGCGGCGGCGTCGATATCAGCTGCCTCGGTGCCGGCCGGGAGGGCTACGCCGGACCGCTCGGCGTCGCCCTGGCAGTGGTCCCCGTGGTGTTGCTGCTGATCTGCGCCGACGGTATGCGGCACGGCCGCCGGCTCGCGTTGCGGATCGCTGTCCTGGTGCAGTTGGGTGTGACGGCCCTGGCCGCGGTGTACCTGGCCCTGCTGGCGCGGATCCCGCACTTCCCCGGCAGGCCGCACACCGCGGTGCTGGGGTCCGGCCTGGTCCATGTGCTGCCGCTGGTGGCCGTGCCGCTGGCCCTGGTGCTCCTGCTGCTCGCCAACCGGCGGCTGTTCCGGGTGGAAACCACCCGGAACGCCCGGCGCGCCCTGGGGCTGAGCGTGGCGGGAACGTTCCTGGTGCTGGCAGGGGCCTACACGGTGGCCTGGTTCGCCGCGGGCGGCCTGGTGCGCGACGGCGGCTGGTTCGGGCTCGCGGCCGAGCTTGCGCGGCAGTACCTACCGCTGCCGATTCCCGGCACCTACAGCCGCGTCTTCCAGGACCGGAACGCGGTGGAGGGCTTCCTGTTCGGCTATTCCGGCATCGTGTTCTGGGTTGTGGCACTGGCGGGCGTCTGGCTGGTCCTGCTCCGCCGCCACCACGGCTCGGACGCCGGGACCGGAGACCGCGATGTGGCGCGGCGGCTGATCCGGCAGGGCGGGGATTCCCTGTCCTGGATGGCGCTGTGGGAGCCGAACAGCTACTGGTTTGCTCCCGGCGGCCGTGGGGGAGTGGCCTACCAGCAACACGGGAACGTCGCGCTGACGGTCGCCGGACCGTTCGGGCCGGCCGCGCACCGCGGGGACACCGCAGTGCAGTTTCTGGCCTACTGCACCGAACACGCCCTGATCCCGGCCCTCTACTCCTGCACGGACGAGCTGTGGCCGTTGCTCCGGAGCCGGGGATTCCGGCGCGTCGCCGTCGCGCTGGAAACCCGTCTGGCGGTCCGCGAGCTGGACTTCAAAGGCAAGGAGTGGCAGAACGTCCGCACGGCGCTGAACCGCGCCGCCCGTACCGGCGTCCGGGCGGTCTGGGCCCGCTACCGCGACATCCCCGCCCCGCTGCGGGCGCAACTGAGCGAGATCTCCGAAGAGTGGGCGGCCCGGAAGCCCGTGCCGGAGATGGGATTCACACTGGGCGGACTCGATGAACTCGACGACGAGGACGTCCTGTGCTGCCTGGCTGTCGACCCGGCGGACCGCGTCCTCGGCGTGACCAGCTGGCTGCCGGTCCACGAGGACGGGAAACTGGTGAGCTGGACCCTGGATTTCATGCGCCGCCGCGGCGACGCCTTCCCCGGCGTGATGGAGTTCCTGATCGCCTCCGCGGTCCAGGAGCTGCGCCGCAGCGTGGAGGTCATCTCGCTGTCGGGTTCCCCGCTGGCCCGGGAAGAGGCTGGGGCGGCGGCCCCGGAGGAGCGCCCTGCCGGAGCGGACGGGGAGAGGGAGGGCCTGGCAGGAATTCTGGACGTGGTGGGACGGGCGCTGGAGCCCGTCTACGGCTTCCGTTCCCTGGCGGCCTTCAAGTCCCGCTTCAAGCCGGAATACCGCACCCTCTACCTGTACTACCAGGACCCCCTCCAGCTGCCCGCGATTGGCCGGGCCCTGAGCCGGGCGTACCTGCCCGATCTTTCGGTCCGCCAGAGCGCACGGCTGCTGCGGACACTGGTGCGCTAATTCGACACGGCACGCGCATTCCTGGTCGGCATAAATAGACCGGACAATTGCTGCGCCGGACAAAGAAATGGCCCCCGGCATAAATGCCGGGGACCATTTCCTGACAGGCTGCCGAGGCAGCCGGCAGATCAAACTAGACGACGGTGACGCCGGTGGCCTGCGGGCCCTTGGCGCCCTGACCGATCTCGAACTGAACGCGCTGGTTCTCGTCGAGGGTCTTGAAGCCGCCGGTCTGGATCTCGGAGTAGTGAACGAAGACGTCACCCTCGGAGTCGTCCGGGGTGATAAAGCCGAAGCCCTTTTCAGCGTTGAACCACTTGACGGTTCCCTGTGCCATTTAATTCTCCTCATTGATGGATCTTGAAGAAGTCCGGTGCACTGTGCACCGGGCTTGGTCACTCTGCGAGAAGAACCCTGGCTTCTACCGGACGGGCCGGAATTTCGGCGGCAGGCGCTTCGCGCTCGCAACATGTCTTGCGAGCATGAAAAACACCTACACAAAGACTGATACCAGAATTCCATGCCGCCCGCGTCTGGTCAACGGGTCCGCGCAGAATTGGCAGAAATTTTAGCTAAAGCGTTGATGAACGGCCGGAACCCGGTCAAAGAGGCCGCGGGAGACGTCCGGTGGAGAATAGCGGCGCGCGCAAAAGGCAGCATTAGGAAAGCGGCTCAAGCCATTCTCCGCGCCGCATTACCCGGTGCAGTTCCAGCCCGGAATTGACCACGACGGCGTCCGCGGACAACCCCGGCCGCAGTGCCCCGAGCTCGGCGCCGAGGCCGAGGACCGCCGCCGGAACCTCGGAGGCCGATCGGACGGCGTCGGGCAGCGGAACCCCGGCAGCCACGGTGCGGCGCACGACCTCCAGCAAGGTGGCGGTCCCGCCGGCCAGGGCACCGCCGTCGGCCAAGCGGGCGACGCCGTCCGCGACGGTGACAGCGGCGCGGCCCAGGGCGTAGCCGCCGTCGGGCAGCCCGGCGGCGGCCATGGAGTCGGTGACCAGGGCGATGTTGGCGGCGCCGGCCAACGCGAAGACGGTGGCGACGACGGCCGGGTCCAGGTGGACGCCGTCAGCCACCAGCTCAAGCACGGTGTGCCCGGCCGCAGCGCTGCGCAGGCAGGCGGCAACCGGCCCCGGGTTCCGGTGGTGCAGCGGGGGCATGCCGTTGAAGAGGTGCGTTACGGTGGGCCGGCCGCCGCGGCCGGGGGCCTCAGCGGTGAGCGCAGCCCCGGCCTCCAGCAGCGCTGCGGCGGCGGTCGCGTCGTCGCAGTCGGTGTGGCCAAGCGAGGGGATCACGCCGTGCCGGGCCAGTTCCCGCACCAGCGCCCCCGCGCCCGGCAGCTCCGGCGCGAAGGTCATTGAAGCGAGCGCACCGCCGGCAGCCGCCAGCAGCTCGGCCAGCAGCCCGGGGTCCGGGTCGCACAGGAATGCCGGGTCCTGGGCTCCGCAGCGGGCCGCGGCCAGGAAGGGCCCTTCCAGCAGCATGCCGGCCAGCAGACCCTCGTCGCAGAGCCGGGCATGCAGCCGGAGTCCGCGCAGCAGCGTCCCGCGCGGGGCGGTGACGAGGCCGGCGAGCACGGTGGTGGTGCCGGAGCGGTGCAGGAAGTCGAGGGCGCGGCGGGAGCCCGCCTCGTCGCCGGCGGTGAAATCGCCGCCGGCCGACCCGTGGCAGTGCAGGTCCACGAGTCCGGGAAGGATCAGCGCGCCGGGCGGCAGGTGCAGCTCGCGTACCGGTCCGGAATCGGCGGCAGGCGCTGTTCTATCGAACACGGCTTTATCGAACCCGGCGCTGTCGAACCCGGCGCGGTCGAATCCGGCTGCGGGCCCGGCGTAGGCAATCCGGCCTTCCGCCACGGCCAGCACTCCGTCCTCAACGACGGTGCCGCCGCTGACCAGCGTGCCGGTGAGCAGCTGGCGGGCGTTAGCGGCGGGGTCCATGTGCCGAGTCTAGGCGGGAGCCGCGGCCTGTGCGGTTAGAAGAGCCGGGATTCGCTGTCATCGACGCCGCGCATGGCGTCGTAGTCCAGGGTGACGCAATCGATGCCGCGGTCGTTGGCCAGCACCCTGGCCTGGGGCTTGATCTGCTGGGCGGCGAAGATGCCGCGTACCGGGGCCAGCAGGGGATCCCGGTTGAGCAGTTCGAGGTAGCGGGTGAGCTGTTCGACGCCGTCGATGTCGCCGCGGCGCTTGAGCTCGATGGCGACGGTGCCGCCGCTGGCGTCCCGCGCCAGGATGTCCACCGGGCCGATCGCGGTGAAGTACTCGCGGCGGATCAGTGAGAAGCCGGTGCCGAGGGTTTCGATCTGGTCCGCCAGCAGCCGCTGCAGGTCCGCCTCGACTCCGTCCTTGATCAGTCCGGGGTCCTGGCCCAGTTCGTGCGAGGTGTCGTGCAGTTGCTCGTGGATGTTGATGATCAGGCGGTCATCGGTCTTGGTGGACTGCACGGTCCACTGCTCGATCACGCCGGCCTCGACGTCGACCTCCTCCGGGGTGGAGATGCGCAGGCGGGCGGGGGGACTCATCCAGTTCAGCGGCTTGTAGGATCCGCCGTCCGAGTGGACCAGTACGGAGCCGTCGGCTTTGACGAGCAGCAGCCGGGTGGCGAGCGGGAGGTGGGCCTTGAGCCGGCCGACATAATCAACGGAGCAACGGGCTATGACTAAACGCACCCGGTCAACACTACCGTCTGATGCCAGGGTGCCGTCGCGTTCGTCCCCGGCCGCCGGCGGCTGGGGCAGAATGGAAGCATGCCGCGTTCCAACCGACCCCGCCGTGCCGCGGGCAAAGCCCCCTCCGGGCGGGGATCCGGCAGGACGGGCGGCGGCAAGCACGCCGCCGGCCCGGCCCCCGAACTGGACCTGGAGCGTGCGCGCACCGGGATTGCCCGGCGGGAGAGCGCGCCCGACGGCGAATGGATGGTCCGCCTGATCTCCGCCGACCGGGCCGGCAAGACCTATGTCTGCCCCGGCTGCTCCACGGCGGTCCCCCCGGGCACCGCGCACCTGGTGGTCTGGGCCGAGGACCACCTCTTCGGTGCGGCCGCCGGCCTTGCCGAGCGGCGGCACTGGCACTCCAACTGCTGGACCTCCCGGCGCTACCGGTACCGCTGAACGCCCGCAGGCAACCCGGTCGCTAAGCTGGAGGGCATGACTTTCGACCCGGCGTCCTACGTATTCAGCCAGCCCACCGAGCCCACCGCGATCCGGGCCTCGACCGTGCTTCCGGCGCACCGCGAGAACGTGGAGCTCCGCACCGCGGACGGGCACCGGCTGGTCGGTGAGCTGGCGCTGCCGGAATCGGGCGAGATCAAGGCCACCCTCATCACGCTGCACCCGCTGCCGACGCACGGCGGTTTCATGGATTCCCACGTCTACCGCAAGGCCTCCTACCGGCTGCCGGCGCTCGCCGGCATCGCGGTGCTGCGCTTCAATACCCGCGGCACCTCCTCGCCGCGAGGCACCAGCCAGGGCTCCTTCGAGGAGGGCATCGGGGAACGCTACGACGTCGAGGCAGCGGTACAGTTCGCCGTCGACCGCGGGCTGCCCAACCGCTGGCTGGTCGGCTGGTCGTTCGGAACGGAACTGGCGCTGATGTACGGCGCCACCGGGGCGGTGGCCGGGGCGATCGAGGGCGCCATCCTCCTCTCACCCCCGCTGCACCGCGCCACGGACGTCCATTTGAAGGAATGGGCGGCGTTCGGCAAACCGCTGAAGGTCCTGGTCCCGGAACACGACGATTACCTGCAGCCGGCAGCCGCCGCTGAGCGCTTCGCCCTGGTGCCGCACGCCGACGTCGTGGGCGTCGACGGCGCCAAGCACCTCTGGGTGGGGGAGAAGTACGCCGGCCGGGTGCTCAACGAGATCGTCGCCGAGGTGCTTCCGGGCGGCAGCGCGGCCGAGCTGCCGGGGCACTGGAGCGGACCGGTGGCCACGGCGCACGCCTGAGCGCACCCGTTCCGGACAACCGCGGGGAAAACAGACAGCCGCTGCGTGGGCCCACGCAGCGGCTGTCCGTTTCCGGCGCGGAAACGCTAGTGCTTGTCCTGGCGGACGATGAAGATTTCCTTCACCAGCAGCATCACGGCAGCCGCCGTCGGAATGGCGATCAGGGCGCCCAGCACGCCGAGCACGCTGCCGCCGGCGATGACCGAGATCACGGCCACCGCCCCGGGCACCGCGACGGCCTTCTGCATGATGCGCGGGGAGATGAAGTACGCCTCGAACTGCAGGTAGGCGAAGTAGCAGATCGCGTACACCACGGCCGTCTGCCAACCGGCGGTCAGCGAAATCAGCGTCACCAGGACGCCGGCGATCATCCCGCCCACCAGCGGAATGAAAGCCAGCAGGGCCACGACGAAGGCGAGCAGGACCGCGAACGGGACGCCGACGATCGACATCACGATGAAGGCGAAGGTGGCGTTGAGCAGCGCCACGCACACCTGGCCGATGACGTAGTTGCCGACCGAGCCGGTGATCTCCTCGGACAGGGCCTCGACCCTGGCCCGGCGCGAACGCGGCGCCAGCCGGTAGCCCCACTTCTTCATGGACGGCATGGCCGAGAGGAAGTACAGGCTGAGGACCAGCACAATCAGCGCACCGAACAGGCCGTTGGCCACGGTCGAGCCGAAGCCGACGACGCCGCCGAAGATCCCGCCCATGGCCTCCGGGTTGTTGACGAACTTCTCCAGCTCCTGGGTAATCCGCTCCCGGACCCCGAACTGGCTGTCCAGCGAGCGGAAGAAATCGGAGTCGATGAAGTCCTGGATCCAGTGCGGCGCCTCCCGCACGATCTGGGTGACCTGCTGCACGATGGTGGGGATCAGGGTGGCGAAGAATCCGGTGACCGCGAGGGCCAGGACCGCCACGGAGACCACGATGCCCGCGGGCCGGGGCACCTTTTTGGCCTCGAGCCAGCGCACCACAGGATCAAGGCCCAGCGCGATGAACAGGGCGGTCACGATCCAGAGCAGCAGCTGCGTGGTGTTCGAACCGATCCAGTACACCAGCAGGGCGGCGCCGACGCCGACCGTCCCCATGAAACCGACGTACAGCGGATGCTGGGCGGACATCCGCGGGCCCGGGTTGCCGAATTTCGCCGTGTCCCCGGTCTCCGACCCGGTTCCGGGCTCCTCCTCATGCTCGGGGGGCATCTCGAAGCGCAGCCGCGGCTGGGCACCGGGCAACGGCTGCCGCAGCCGGCGGGCGAGGGAGACCAGGAACCCGGCCGCCGCCGCCCGCGGATGGGACACACGCGGGGCGGAAACAGCCGGGGCGGAAACACCCGGAGCGGGAAGCGGAGCGGCGGACGCCTGCGGGCTGCGCGGCTGGCCACCGGATTCCCGACTGGCTGCTGGTCCGGCGGGGGAGGAATCCGTGGGTTCAGTCACTGCGTTGAATGCCTTTTTGGTCTGCGGTTTCCCTGCGGAACCGCGGTTGCGGGCAGGGTGTGATGATCACCGCAAACACTATCAGCAGCCCCGTGAACTGGCGGGTTGGCGGGGTCTTTGACGGCACGCGCCGGCGACAGGCGGCAGCCCCGATCTGACTCGCAGGTAACAAAACGGTTACTCTTAAACCTACGTGTCCGCTGATGATAGGTAATATTTTGCGTTTCAAGACTGCAGTTGCACTTGTGCTGCTCGGCCTCCTGACACTGCTGGCCGGGATCGGGCAGAAGACGTTCTGGGCTCCGGCCGAGACCGTCATCGCCACCGCGCCCTCGGGCGGCAGCGCCGCCCCGCTGACCGTCTTTGACGAGAAACTGCGCACCCTGCATGGCGGCACGGTGAAGATCCACATCAAGGGCGAAGGCAGCTTCATGCTGGCCTCCGGCCGGCCGGACGACGTCGACGCCTGGGTCGGCAAGACCGCCCACAACACGGTCTCCGGCGTCTCCGAGGACGGTAAGTCACTGCAGCTCGACCACACTGACGGAGAGGACAGCGCGCCCTCGCCCGCCGGCTCGGACCTGTGGGTGACCACGGAAAACGCCAACGGTGAGCTCGACTACTCGTGGACCGCCCCAGCAGACGGCGACTGGTCGCTCCTCCTGGCGGCGGACGGTAAGAAGCCCGCCCCCGCCTCCATCTCGATGACGTTCCCCAATGACACGGCCACCCCCTGGGCCATCCCCCTGATGGTGCTCGGCGGACTGCTGGTGCTGGCCGGGGTTGCCCTGCTGGTCCTCAAGCCCAAGGCGCGCAACGGCAAGGGCGGCGGCACGGCCGCCGGCGGGGCCAAGGACGGCCTGCCCGCCAGCCCGGCTCCTGAGGGGCCCGAGGCCAAGACCGGGCACACCAGCCAGCGCACCCGGGCCGGCAGTGCCGGAGCGGCGGTCGCCCTGCTGACCGCTGCCGCGGTCGGCGGCACCGGCGTCGCCGCCCAGGCGAGCCAGAGCCCGGCACCCTCGCCGTCTGCAACCTCCGCCGCCGCACAGGAGTCCGGTACGCCGGTCCTGGTCGACGCCCAGTTCCGCCGCATCCTCGAACAGGTTGCCAGCGCCGTGAACGCCGGCGACGCGGCCAAGGACGCCGCCAAGCTGGCGCCGCGCGTCGGCTCGACCGAGCTTGAGGTGCGCAAGCAGAACTATAAGATCCGGTCCAGCGTGGGCAGCTATGAACCCCGCATGCCGGTCCGCGCCACGAAGCTGCTCACCACGGTCGTCAGCAACAACCGCGAATGGCCGCGCCAGGTCATGGCCGTCACCCAGGGCGACGGCAACGTCGTGCCGCAGCTGCTGACCCTGGTCCAGGCCTCCGCCCGCGAGAACTATAAGCTCGTCGGCGCCACACCGCTGCAGCCGGGCACCACCTTCCCCGGCATCAACCGCGGCGGCACCGAAACGCCGGCCGCCTCGGATAAGTCCGGTCTGCTGTACAGCGGCGAGGAGGCCCTGTCCGGCCTCGCCGACCGGCTCACCAAGGCGGATTCGAGCTTCAAGGACAAGCTGGCCGAGGGCAAGTCCTCGCCCTACATTGCGGACACCCTGGCCTACCAGAAGGACGTCGTGGCGTCCGGCAAGAACGGCAAGTTCGCCTTCAGCCACAAGGTTGATCCGGCCAGCACCGTGGTGTTCCGGACCGCCGACGGCGGCGCACTGGTCCTGGGCCGGCTGAACTTCGCGCTGGACGGCACGCCGAAGAACTCCGGGGACAAGCTCACCATCGGCAGCGACGCGGCGGCCCTGGCCGGGGGCAAGGAAACCAGCACCGGCATGGTCCTGAGCTTCGCCGAGTCCGTGGCCGTGTACGTCCCGCCGGCCGGCTCCCAGGATCCGATGAAGCTGGTTGCCGCCACCCGCGGGCTGGTGGGAGCCAAGTTCAAGTAGCACCGGTTCACGTAGGACAGGGCCGGTACCGCACCGGCACCGCAGCATAGGACAGCACCCCAACGACCGGGCCGCAACCGCGGCCCGGTCGTTGCCGCGTCAGGCGTAGTGGATAGAGTGGAGTCATGACTTCGCCAGCCTCCCGCCCGGTCCCGCCAGCTGCCGCAAACCCGCTGAACCTGCGGGGCGCCGTCGACCTTTCCTCGCTCAAACAGCGGCCCGCGCCGCCGGCGCCGGCCGCCCCGGGCCAGCCCGGCCCCGGTGGCCCCGGCGGCCCCGGCGGCCAGGGTGGCCCGTCGGAGGGAAGCGCCGGCACGCCGCTGCGGGTCGACGTCACCGAGGGCAACTTCCAGGAACTTGTCGACCTCTCCGCCCAGGTCCCCGTCGTCATCGCGCTGTGGGCCGGTTACTCCCCGGGCTCCGCGCAGCTGGTGGACGCGCTGGAACAGATCGTCGAAGGCTACGCCGGGCGCCTCGTCCTGGGCGCCGCCGACATCGAAGCATTCCCCGCACTCGCGCAGGCCTTCCAGGTCCAGGCGGTTCCCACCGCCGTCGCCGTGGTCAAGGGGCAGCCCGTGCCGCTGTTCCAGGGCGGCGCCGACGAACAGCAGGTGCGCAGCCTGTTCGATGAACTGCTCAAGGTCGCCGCGGCCAACGGGGTGACCGGCCGGATCGGCGCGGGCGGCCCCGGTACCGCCGAGCCCGAGGCCCCGCCGCTGCCGCCGCTGCACCAGAAAGCCTTCGACGCCATCGAGGCCGGCGACTATGCCGGCGCGGCGGCAGCCTACCGCCAGGCGCTCACCGAAATGCCCTCGGACGCCGAAGCCAAGGCGGGGCTTGCGCAGGTGGAGCTCATGGGCCGCCTGGAATCGCTCTCCGCCGCCGAGACGGAGGCAGTGCGCAGCCGCGCTGCGCAGGAACCGGACAACCTGGAGGCACAGCTCGCCGTCGCCGACCTGGACGTCGCCGGCGGCCACGTGGAGGACGGCCTGGGCCGGATCGTGGCCTTCATCGGCCGGAACTTCGGCCCCGAACGCGAAACCGCCCGGGTGCGCCTGCTTGAGCTGTTCGACGTCGTCGGCACCTCCGATCCGCGGGTCGCCAAGGCCCGCCAGAACCTCGCGCGGGTGCTGTTCTGATGGGGTCGGCTCTCTTCAGCCCCCTCGAGCTGCGTTCGCTCCGGCTGGAGCACCGCGGCTGGGTGTCGCCGATGTGCCAGTACAGCTGCGAACCGGAGACCGGTGAGGGCGTACCCAACGACTGGCACCTGATGCACCTCGGGTCCTTCGCCACCGGCGGCGCCGCCCTGATCCTGACCGAGGCCGCCGCCGTCAACGCCGCCGGTCGGATCAGCCCGCGCGACGCCGGCCTGTACAACGACAGCCAGGCCGAAGCCTGGCAGCGGATCGTCGCCTTCGTGCACCGGCACGGCAGCGCCGGCGCCAAGATCGGCACCCAGCTCGCGCACGCCGGCCGCAAGGCCTCGTCCTATTGGCCGTTCTCCGGCAAAGCCGGCACCGTCCCGGCCGACGAGGGCGGCTGGGAAACCGTGGGCCCGGGCACCGGGGCTTTCGACGGCTACGCGCCGCCGTCGGCGATGACCGAGGCCGAGATCGACGGCGTGATCGCCGACTTCGCCGCCGCCGCGGTCCGGGCGGTCGACGCCGGCTTCGACACCATCGAGATCCACGGTGCGCACGGGTACCTGCTACACCAGTTCCAGAGCCCGCTCGTCAACGACCGCACGGATGGCTGGGGCGGCAGCGAGGCGGGCCGGAACCGGCTGACCCTCGCCGTGGTCGACGCCGTGCGGGACGTCATGCCCGACTCCATGCCGCTGCTGCTGCGTATCTCCGCCTCGGACTGGGCCGAAGGGGGCATCGATGCCGAGACCTCGGTCCGGCTGGCACGCGCCGCCGGGGAACACGGGGTGGACCTCGTGGACGTGTCCAGCGGCGGGGCCGTGGCCCACCAGTCGATCCCGGTGGGCCCGGGGTACCAGACCGGTTTCAGTGCCCGGATCCGGCGCGAGGCCGGCGTCCGGACCGGCACCGTTGGCCTGCTGACCTCGGCCGGGCAGGCCGAGCACGCCGTCGCCACCGGACAGGCGGACGGGGTGTTCATCGCCCGGGCCGCGCTCCGGGACCCGCACTGGTGGCTGCGCGCCGCCTTCGAACTGGGGCACGAGCTGGCCTGGCCGCCGCAGTACGAGCGCGCCATCCCGCGGCACGTGTATTAGCGGTCCGGCCGGGCCGGGGTAGTCCGCTGGGATGAACGCCTGAAGTACCCCTTCCGGACGACCCGTTTCGCGGCGGTGGGCAGTTAGTCTAACGTCATGACTTTCGATCAACCGTCCGGGCCGGTCCCGGCATTGGCGCTGCGCGGACTGGCCAAGCGCTTCGGCCCGAAGATCGCCGTTGACGGCATCAGCCTCGACGTTCCGGCGGGCTCCTTCTACGGCATTGTCGGACCGAATGGCGCCGGCAAGACGACGACCCTGTCGATGGCCACCGGGCTGCTCCGGCCGGACTTCGGCACCGCCCTGGTCCACGGGGTGGACGTGTGGCGCCGGCCGCTGGAGGCCAAGAAGCTGATGGGTGTCCTTCCCGACGGCGT
Organism: Arthrobacter sp. Hor0625; assembly: GCF_052567525.1. NCBI lineage: Bacteria > Bacillati > Actinomycetota > Actinomycetes > Micrococcales > Micrococcaceae > Arthrobacter > Arthrobacter sp. Hor0625. The sequence continues at coordinate 2,517,757 of NZ_CP199586.1, forward strand.
CCGGCTCTTCGACCGCCTGACCGGCGCCCAGCTGGTGAGCTATGCGGGCCTGCTGCGCGGCATGGACCGGGAGATTGTGGCGTCCCGGGTGGCGGAACTGCTCGCGGCCCTGGACCTCAGCCAGGACGCCGGAACCCTCGTGGTGGACTACTCCGCCGGCATGACCAAGAAAATTGCCCTCGCCTCCGCACTCATCCACGCGCCCCGGCTCCTGGTGCTGGACGAGCCGTTCGAGTCCGTCGACCCGGTCTCGGCCGCCAACATCCGGGACATCCTGGACCGCTACGTGGCCTCGGGCGGCACGGTCATTGTCTCCAGCCACGTCATGGACCTGGTGCAGCGCATGTGCGACCACGTCGCCGTCGTCGCCAACGGGCGGGTGCTGGCCGCCGGCACCGTCGACGAGGTGCGCGCCGGGGCAACCCTGGAGGACCGCTTCGTCCAGCTGGTGGGCGGCCGCAGCCACGCGGAAGGGCTGGAATGGTTGCGCACCTTCTAAGGCTCAAGCTCACCCTGCTGCGCAACGGCCTGCGGCGCAGCCCCTGGCAGCTGGTGGGCCTGGCGATCGGCACGCTCTATGCCCTGGGGCTGGTGGGAACCGGCATCGCCGGGCTGGTGCTGCTGCGCTCCGCCGACGCCGCCACCGCCCAGACGGTGGTGGTGCTGGGCGGCGCGGCCGCGGTCCTGGGCTGGGCCATCGTTCCGATCATTGCCTCCGCGGCCGACATGACCCTGGATCCGGCCCGTTTCACGACCTTTGCGGTGCCAATGCCGCAGTTGCTGGCCGGCCTGGCACTCGCCGGGCTGATCGGCATCCCGGGGGCCGCGACGTCGCTGGTCGCCCTGGCCACGGTGGCCACCTGGTCGCGGGGCGTTCCGGCTGCGGCCGGCGCCCTCGCCGGCGCGGTGCTCGGCGTGCTGACCTGCGTGGTGGTCTCCAAGGTCGCCACTGCCGGCACGGCGGGCCTGGCGAGCTCGCGGCGGTTCAAGGACGCCAGTGCGATCGCCTTCCTGATCCCGCTGGTGCTGATGGGGCCGATCCTGGCCGGACTCAGCCGGGAGATCGCTGCCTCCACCGGTTTCCTGGCTGAACTGGCCCGGATCCTGGCCTGGACCCCCGCCGGCGCCGCCTGGGCCCTCGGCGGCGACCTCGCGGCCGGCAACTACTGGCAGGCGGCGCTGAAGTTCCTGATCGCCGCCGCCACCCTGGCCGCCCTGGCCTGGGTGTGGAAGCTGCTGCTGCTGCGGGCCCTCGTGACCCCGCCCTACGCCGGCACTGCGAAGAAAAAGTCTTCCGGCCTGGGGGTTTTCGGGCTGGTCCCGGCCACTCCGGCCGGCGCCGTCGCGGCTCGTTCCCTCAGCTACTGGCTGCGGGACCCGCGCTACGCCGGCGCGCTGGTGGTGGTGCCGCTGCTTCCGGTCCTGCTGTTCTTCCAAGCCAGCCAGACCGGGTTCTACGGGATCCTGCAGGCTGTCGGGCCGTTGACGGCCTTCCTGCTGGCGTGGTCGATCGCCTCGGACGTCTCCTACGACAGCACCGCGTTCGCGCTGCACGTCTCCACCGGCGTGCGCGGGGTCGACGACCGGCTGGGACGGGCCGCTGCCTGCCTGGTCTTTGCCCTCCCCGTCGTGCTGCTCTTCAGCGTCGCGCCGATGTTCCTGACCGGGCAGTGGCAGTTGCTGCCCGGCCTGGTGGGCCTGTCCCTGGGCGTGCTGTTCAGCGGGCTGGGGCTGTCCTCGGTGGTGTCCGCCCGCTACACCGTGCCGGTGCCGCTGCCCGGCGACAGCCCGTTCAAGAAGCCTCCGGGCAACGTGGCCCAGACCCTGGCGGTGCAGTTCGGCGGCATGGCCGTCCTGCTGCTGCTGGTAAGCCCCGAGGTGGTGCTGGTGGCGTTGCAGCTGGCCGGCGGCGGCCCTGTCTTCGGCTGGGCCTGCCTGATCCTGGGACCGGTCCTGGGCCTGGCCCTCTTCGCGGTGGGCGTGCGGCTGGGCGGCAGATGGTTTGATGCCCGCAGCCCGGAACTGCTGGCGCAGCTGGCCATCAACCGCTGACCGGGTCCGAGGGCCCGGGCCGCCCGGCCGGTCCGGGGGTAGCCTGCTCTGCATGGAAGTCGTCATCCTTCCGGGCGCCAAAGCCGTCGCCGACCTCGCCGCGGACGCCGTCGAGTCCCTGCTCCGGCGCAAGCCCGACGCCGTGCTGGGCCTTGCCGCCGGAACCTCGCCGCTGCCGGTCTACGCGGAACTCGGGCGGCGGCACGCCGGCAGCGGCCTGGATTTCAGCCGGGCGACGGCGTTCATCCTGGATGAATATGCCGGGCTCCCCGCCGGACATCCCGGATCCTTCAGGTCCGTGATCGGCCGGGAATTCACCGCCCGCGTGAACATCGACCCGGCGAACGTGCACGGCCCCGACGGCCAGGCGGCGGACATACCGGCGGCGTGCAGCGCCTACGAGGACGCCATCCGGGACGCCGGGGGAGTGGACCTGCAGCTGCTCGGGCTCGGCACCGACGGCCATGTCGGCTTCAACGAGCCCGGTTCCTCGCTGGCGTCCCGGACCCGGATCAAGACCCTCGTCGAGCAGACCCGCCGGGACAATGCGCGCTTCTTCGGGTCCCTGGCCGAGGTCCCGCAGCACGTGCTCACCCAGGGCCTCGGCACCATTTTGGAGGCCCGGCACCTTGTCCTCCTGGCCACCGGGGCGCGGAAGGCCCAGCCGGTCCACGATCTCGCCGAGGGCCCGGTGGCGGCGCTCTGCCCGGCGTCGGTGCTGCAGCTGCATCCGCACGTCACCGTGCTGCTGGACGAGGCGGCGGCTTCCTCCCTGCGACTCGCCGACTACTACCGGCACAGTTACGAGCACAAGCCCAGCTGGCAGGGGCTTTAGCGGCGGCGCCGGCGTCCGGCGTCGAGATTCTGTCCGCGCCAGCGGCTAAGATGGGTGTCATGACCAGCAAGACGCATCCCGTGATGAGCGCCCCGGAAACGACACCGGAAGAAGCACCGGAAAGCGCCCTGGGAAACAACCCGGAGAACAACATGCGAAACAGCCTGGACAACAACCCGGACACCGACCCGATGCGCGAGCTCTCCGGAGCAGGCACATCGACGGCCACGATCGAGCGCGAGGAGCTGCGCCAGGAAGTGGAACCGGGCGACCGGGAGCGCTTCGCGCACTACGTGCGCAAGGAAAAGATCATGGAATCGGCCCTCTCCGGCGAACCCGTCATCGCCCTGTGCGGCAAGGTCTGGACGCCCGGCCGGGATCCGAAGAAGTTCCCCGTCTGCCCTGAGTGCAAAGAGGTCTACGAGGGCCTCCGCCCGGGCGGCGACGGCGGCGAGTAGCCCGCAGCCGGGCACGCCCGGCCACGTTTTTCTGCAGTAGCGCCCGCGGCCCTGGCCGGCGGCGGTCCTGCATTCCTGATGACCCGTTCATCCGACGAAGATTGGTGTTTTTGTGCTTATTTGGGTTTCTCCGGGACCGGCTGCGGTGCGCGGGACGGAGGGCCCCTAGGTGACAGAGACACTCTTTGGCGGACCCGTCCTGCCCCCGGCGTACCCCGAGCGGGCCGCCTGGGGCACGGCGCCGAAGCTGCGCGCCTGGCAGCAGGAGGCGCTGGACAGCTACTTCAGCACCCACCCCAGGGACTTCCTGGCGGTCGCGACGCCGGGTGCCGGTAAGACCACCTTCGCGCTGCGGGTCGCCTCGATGCTGATCGAGGCCGGCACGGTCAACCGGGTGACGATCGTGGCCCCGACAGACCACCTCAAGCGCCAGTGGGCGGATGCTGCGGCGCGTGTGGGCATTGCCATCGACCCCAACTTCAAGAACGCCGACGGCCAGCACGGCCGGGGCTTCATCGGCGTCGCGGTCACCTACGCCCAGGTGGCCAGCAAGCCCATGCTGCACCGGGCCAAGACCGAGGCCGCCCGCACGCTGGTGATCCTGGATGAGATCCACCACGGAGGCGAGGCCCTGTCCTGGGGCGATGGGCTCCGCGAGGCCTTCGACCCCGCGGCGCGCCGGCTCGCGCTGACCGGAACGCCCTTCCGCTCGGACACCTCCCCGATCCCGTTCGTCGAATACGCCGAGGACCGCGACGGCATCCGCCGCTCCAAGGCCGACTACACCTACGGCTACGGCAAGGCCCTGCGGGACCACGTGGTCCGCCCGGTGATGTTCATGGCCTACTCCGGCCAGATGCGCTGGCGGACCAGCGCCGGGGATGAGATGGCCGCCTCCCTGGGCGAGGCCGCCGTCACCAAGGACATTACGTCCCAGGCCTGGCGCACCGCGCTGAACCCGGCGGGGGAGTGGATCCCGGCGGTGCTGGCCGGGGCCGACAAGCGCCTGAGCGAGGTCCGGCGCACCGTGCCCGACGCCGGTGGCCTGGTCATCGCCACCGACCACGAGGACGCGCGCGCCTACGCCGGGCAGTTGAAGAGGATCACCGGTGAATCACCGACCGTGATCCTCTCCGACGACGCCAAGGCCTCGTCCAAGATCGAGGAGTTCTCCGCCGGCGACAAGCGCTGGATGGTCGCCGTCCGGATGGTCTCCGAAGGCGTGGACGTTCCGCGTCTCTCCGTCGGCGTCTACGCGACGTCCACCTCGACCCCGCTGTTCTTCGCCCAGGCCGTCGGCCGCTTCGTGCGTGCCCGCAAGCGCGGCGAGACGGCGTCGGTGTTCCTGCCCTCCGTGCCGCAGCTGATGGCGCTGGCCAACTCGATGGAGGCCGAACGCGACCACGCCTTGGACCGCCCGGAAAAGGAGGACGCCGACGGGCTGTTTAACCCGGAGGACTCGCTGATGGACGAGGCCAACCGGGAGGAGAAGGCCTCCGACACCCTGATGAAGGGTAAGTTCGAAGCCCTGGACTCCCAGGCGTCCTTTGACCGGGTACTGTTCGACGGCGGCGAATTCGGCACCGGCGGCGAGGTCGGCTCCGAGGACGAGCTGGACTTCCTCGGCATCCCCGGCCTGCTCGACGCCGAACAGGTCGGCACCCTGTTGCGCCAGCGCCAGCACGAACAGCTCAGCCGCAAGAACAAGCGCTCCCCGCAGTCTGCAGCGGCAGCCGAGCCGGCGCCCGCGGTGCCGGACCACCGGATGCTGATGGACCTGCGGACCGAACTGGCCAAGAACGTCGCCGCCTGGTCCGCGCGCACCGGCACCCCGCACGGGGTCATCCACACCAAGCTCCGCACGGTCTGCGGCGGCCCGCCCGTGGCCCAGGCGAACGAGGAGCAGCTGCAGAGCCGGCTCCGCAAACTCCAAGACTGGTTTATCGGCCGGAAATAGTAATGGGCACGAAAAAGGGACCGGGTGACCGGTCCCTTTTTCGTCGGCTGGCGCCTGCCGCTACTGGGCGGCGCCGCAGGTCTGCGAGAGCTTCTGGCCCGCCGCGGTGTACCCGGCCTTCAGTTCATCGAGCTTGGCCGTGTCCGGTTCCTTCTTGGCGGCCTCGTCCAGATAGTCCACGATCGACTGCAGCGGATCCTGCAGCTCTTCCGAAGCGGTCGCCTCAATCGGACGGATCTGGTTGGCCAGCCGCGTCATGCCGAACTTGTCCGAGCTGGAGGTCGGCGAGGTGGTGATCGCCTTGACGCGGGAGCAGGTCTCCTCGCTGGTCATCTGCGGAGCCGAGCAGGCGGCTGCGCCGAGCAGGGTCCCGGCAGCGATCAGGACGGACAGGGTCTTTTTCATGGTGTACTCCGGGTTATACGGTCAGGCGTTACTGGCAAGGATTCCGAGTCTACTGTGGTTCGGGCCGGCGGGCTCAGACGATGTCGACGCCGCCGAGTTCCATCTCGGCGAAGGCGTCGTCGAGATCTTCGGCGATCCCCACCGTCAGCCCGCGAGGGACGGTCACGGAATACCCGGCCTGCACCGCGTCCAGGGCGGTCGCCTTCACGCAGTGGTCGGTGGCGATGCCCACGACCACCACCTCCTCGACGTCGTGGCTCTGCAGCCAGTCGTCCAGGCCGATGGCGTCGTCGTCCGCCTCCTGGCTGCCGGCCGGGCCGGCAACCGGCAGCGAACCGGGGGCGCGGTCGCCGGTGGGCACAGCGTCGTCCGGGGCGAGCAGCCCCTCGAAGCCGGAGTAGGCCGCGGTGAACTGGCCTTTGCGGAAATACGCCTGGATGTATTCGGTGTCCAGGTCCGGGTGCAGTTCGGCGCCGCGGGTGCCGGCGACGCAGTGCGGCGGCCAGCTGTCGACGAAGTCGGGCTCGTCGGAGAAATGGGCCCCGGGTTCGATGTGCCAGTCCTGGGTGGCCACGACGTGGTCGAACTGCCCGTGGTGGGCGTCGACGTACTCGCTGATTTCGGCAGCCAGCGCGGCCCCGCCCTCCACCGGGAGCGCGCCGCCCTCGCAGAAATCGTTCTGCACGTCAACGATGATCAGGGCGCGTGACATTCAGTCCTCCTCGTAGATGGTGGGGATGGCCGCTTCGCCGCGCTGCAGCCGGTTGACCACCGCGGGCAGTTCCGTCATGCTGTCCGCGTGCCGCTGCCGGGCCCGGACCACGCCCTCGGGGCCGGTCCAGCCGGGCAGCAGTTCGCCGTTCTTGATGAACTGGTGCAGTAGCGGCCGGTCATTGCCGTCGTCCTCCGGCCGGTGCCCGATGCCGACGATTTCCTGGGTCGCCGTGCCGCGCTCGTTGAGCCGGCGGAGGGCGTACTTCCGGCCGCCCTTGCTGGCCTTGTTCTTGGCAGCCTTGGCTACGGCGACGAATTCGCCGTCGTCGTTGGTGCGGCTGACCAGCTTGTAGACCATGCTGGCCGTGGGCGCCCCGGAGCCGGTGACGAGCGAGGTCCCGACCCCGTAGGAGTCCACCGGCGCCGACTGCAGGGCGGCGATGGCGAACTCGTCCAGGTCGGAGGTGACGATGATCCGGGTGTTGACGTTGCCCAGGTCATCCAGCAGTTGGCGGACCCACTGCGCCTGCGCCACGAGGTCCCCGGAGTCCAGGCGCACCGCCCCGAGCTTGTCGCCAGCCAGTTCGACGGCGGTGCGGACCGCCGCCTCGACGTCGTAGGTATCCACCAGCAGTGCGGTGGAGGCGCCCATCGAGGCGAGCTGCGCCTCGAAGGCGTCCCGCTCGGTGTCATGCAAAAGGGTGAATGAGTGGGCGGCGGTCCCGACCGTCTTGATCCCGTAGCGCCGGCCGGCCTCAAGGTTCGAGGTGCTGGCGAAGCCGGCGATCACGGCGGCCCGGGCCGCGGCGACGGCGGATTCCTCCTGGGTCCGGCGGGAACCCATTTCCACGCACGGGCGGGTGCCGGCGGCGGAGATCATCCGGGACGCGGCGGAGGCGATCGCGCTGTCGTGGTTCAGGATCGAGAGGATGTACGTCTCGAGGATGCAGGCCTCGGCGAAGGTGGATTCGACGATCAGGATGGGGGAGTTGGGGAAGTAGGCCTCGCCCTCCGCGTAGCCCCAGATGTCACCCGAGAACGAGAAGTTGGCCAGGTACTCCAGGGTTTCGTCGTTAACCACCTGGGTCCGGCGCAGGAACTCGATCTCCTCGTCGCCGAAGCGGAAGGCGGCGATACCCTCCAGCAGCCGGCCGGTGCCGGCAACGATGCCGTACCGGCGGCCGTCCGGCAGCCGCCGGGCGAAGGCCTCGAATACCGACTTCCGGTGGGCGGCGCCGGAGTGCAGCGCGGCCTGCAGCATGGTCAGCTCGTAGTGGTCGGTGTACAGGGACGTGCGGGGATGGTCCCAGCCAGCTGAGGTACTCACGAAATTTACTCTAGTCCCCACCGGCTCCCTCGTCTCGCTTCGCTTCGCCGCGGGGCCCTCGCCGGTGTGGGCCCACCCACCGGCTCCCTCGTCTCGCTTCGCTTCGCCGCGGGGCCCTCGCCGGTGTGGGCCCACCCACCGGCTCCCTCGTCTCGCTTCGGGGCCCCACCCTCGCCCTAGAATGGACAGATGACTCTCAGCGTTGCGCTCGGCCCTGACACCCAGGCCGGCACCCAGACCGGAACGGCGGCGTCGACCGACGTGCTTACCGCCCCGGACATCCCGTGGAACCTCGTGATCTGGAATGATCCGGTGAACCTGATGAGCTACGTCAGCTACGTCTTCCGCAGCTACTTCGGCTACTCCGAGGCCAAGGCCAACAAGCTGATGCTGGAGGTCCACAAGAAGGGCCGGTCGATCGTGGCGCACGGAAGCAAGGAGCAGGTGGAACAGCACGCGGTGGCGATGCACGGCTTCGGGCTGTGGGCCACGGTGGAGAAGGCCGAGGGCGGCGCCGGTTCCGGCAAGGGCAAAGGAAAACGTGGCTAAGGCATTCAAGTACGGGCTCAAGGGCATCACCGGTTACCTGGAACCGGCCGAGCGGGAACTGCTGCGCAGCCTGTTCGACGACGTCATCTCCATGCTGGAGCCCGCCGAGGCCGCCAGCCAGGACCCGTTGGCTGCCCTCGTCGGGCTGGACAGCGAGGCGCGCGAACCGTCGGACCGTGCCGTGCGGCGCCTGCTGCCGAACGTCTCGCGTGACGACGACGAGGCGTCCCTGGAGTTCCGCCGCTACACCGAGCGCTCCCTGCGGGAGAACAAGATCGGGGCGTTGAAGGCGGCGTCGCTGGGCCTGGACAAGGACGAGCTGGTGCTCACCGCCGCGGACGCCCGGCACTGGTCCACCGCGCTCAACGACGTCCGGCTGGTGCTGGCCGAACGGCTCGACATCCGCGACGACGCCGACGCCGAGCACGTGCACCGGATGCAGGACTGGTCCCAGGCCGAGGACGTCGAGAGCTACCTGGCGCTGGTGTACAACTTCACGACGTGGCTGCAGGAATCCCTGGTCCAGGCCATGCTCGCCTCGCTCGAGGCGTAGACCTCCCGTTTTCCTGTGACCCATCAGACACGAGGTCTCGGACACAATGTGCTGGCCGGGACTGGGCGTTGCCCTATCCTCGAATAATCATGACTTCAGCATCCAGCACGGATCCGTCAGCCCAGGCCCCGGCGGAGACCGCAACGGGCGGCGCCGGAAATGCGCTGCCGGGGGAGCGCCCGATCGGCGTGTTCGACTCCGGCGTCGGCGGCCTCACGGTGGCACGGTCGATCATCGACCAGCTTCCCAACGAGTCCATCCTCTACGTGGGCGACACCGCCAACGGGCCATACGGGCCGCTGCCCATCGCCGAGGTCCGCGCCAACGCGCTCGGCGTGATGGATGAACTGGTGGATTCCGGGGTCAAGCTGCTGACGATCGCCTGCAACTCCGCGTCGGCTGCCGTGCTGCGGGACGCCCGGGAACGCTATACCGCGCGGTACGGGATTCCGGTGATCGAGGTGATCCAGCCCGCCGTCCGGCGTGCCGTCTCGGCCACCCGCAGCGGCCGGATCGGGGTGATCGGCACGTCCGCGACCGTCGGCTCCCGCGCCTACGAGGACACCTTCGCAGCCGCCCCGGACCTGCAGATCACCTCCGCGGCCTGCCCGGCGTTCGTGTCCTATGTCGAGGCCGGCATCACCACCGGGCCGGAGCTGCTCGCCGTGGCCCGCGACTACCTGGCCCCGCTGAAAGCCGCCGGCGTGGACACCGTGGTGCTGGGCTGCACCCACTACCCGCTGCTGACCGGAGTGATCTCCTATGTCATGGGGGAGGACGTCACCCTCGTCTCCAGCGCGGAGGAAACCGCCAAGGACGTCTACCGTGCGCTCGCATCCCGCGGCCTGGAGCGCAGCGGTGCGACCGCACCGGAACACCACTTCATCGCCACCGGCGACGCCGCGCAGTTCGAGCACCTGGCCCGGCGGTTCCTCGGGCCCGAGGTCCTCAGCGTCCGGCACGTGGACCACGTCGCCGCGCAGTACCCCACCGGGAGCCTGGCCCGGATCACCCCGGAGATGATCGCCGCCGCGCAGGCCGGTTCGCGGCGGCCGCGGACCTCCAACTTCGTCTCCGCTTTTGACGCCCCGGACAATGCGCCTCAGGAAATTGCCGTGCCTGCGGCCGGCCTCCGGGGGTCCGGCCTGTGAAGCTGACCATCGTGGGCTGCACCGGGTCCTTCCCGGGCCCGGGCTCGCCGGCGTCCTGCTACCTGCTGACCGCACACGACGGCGAGCGGAGCTGGAAGATCGTGCTGGACCTGGGCAGCGGCGCCCTGGGCGCCATCCAGCGCTACACCGACCTCGAGGACATCGACGCGATTTTCCTCACGCACCTGCACCCGGACCACTGCATGGACCTGTGCGGCCTGCACGTCGCGGTGCGCTGGAAGCCGGGTGGCTGGGGTCGGGGCCGGATCCCGGTCTGGGGACCGGCGGCCACGGCGGACCGGATGGCGACCGCCTACGGGCTGGAGCTGGACCCGGGCATGCACGAGGAATTCGACTTCAGCAACTGGTCCGAGCGTAAGCCGGTCACCATGGGTCCGTTCACCGTCACCCCCTACGCGGTGAACCACCCGGTGGAGGAGGCCTACGCCCTCCGGGTGGAGGTCACCGAACCGGACAAGGACGGGGTCCCCGCCACCCGGGTACTGAGCTACTCGGGCGACACCGACTCCTGCACCGGGCTTGAGGACGCCGCCCGGGACGCGGACCTGTTCCTCTGCGAGGCCGCGTTCGAGGAAGGCCGCGACGACGGCATCAAGGACGTGCACCTGACCGGCAAACGGGCCGCCGAAGCGGCCGTGGCCGCCGGCGCCCGGCGGCTCCTGCTCACTCACATCCCGGTCTGGACGTCCCCGACCACCGTGATGGCGGAGGCCCGCGAGGTCTTTGGCCCGCAGGTGGCCGTCGCCGTCGCCGGCGTGCACTACACCGTCTGAGCCGCGCCGCGGCCCCACGGTCCCCGGTGCTGTGCCCCGCGGGAGGCCGGCGGCGCCCGGGATCGATATGCTGGAAGGCATGACTTCCGAAGCCCTTACCGCCCCCGTTCTCCGTGCCGACGGCCGCACGCCCGACCAGCTCCGCCCGATCAGCATTACCCGCGGCTGGTCCAAGCAGGCCGAGGGTTCGGCCCTGATCGAGTTCGGCAACACCCGGGTGCTGTGCACGGCGTCGCTGACCGAAGGGGTTCCGCGCTGGCTCAAGGGCGAAGGCCGCGGCTGGGTCACCGCCGAGTACGCGATGCTGCCGCGGGCCACCAACACCCGCTCGGCACGGGAATCGGTCAAGGGCAAGATCGGCGGCCGCACCCACGAGATCTCCCGGCTGATCGGCCGCTCGCTGCGCTCCATCATCGACACCAAGGCCCTGGGCGAGAACACCATTGTGCTGGACTGCGATGTGCTGCAGGCCGACGGCGGCACCCGCACCGCCGCGATCACCGGCGCCTACGTCGCGCTCGCCGAGGCGATCCGCTTCGCCCGGGACAACAAACTGATCGCGCGCAACGCCGAGCCCCTCGTGGACACCATCGCGGCCGTCTCGGTCGGCATCATCGACGGCGTTCCGATGCTGGACCTGCCCTACGTCGAAGACGTCCGCGCCGAGACCGACATGAACGTCGTCGTGACCGGTTCGGGCAAGTTCGTCGAGGTCCAGGGCACGGCCGAGGGGGCCCCGTTCGACCGTGATGAACTGAACAAGCTCCTGGACCTGGCCCTGATCGGCACCGGGCAGCTCGCCGCGATCCAGCGCGACACCCTGGCCGAGGCCCCGTGAGCGGCAACCCCGCCGGGAATCCGGCCGTCGGGCACGGCGGGCCGGTCCTCGTCCTAGCCACCCACAACCAGGGCAAGCTGAAGGAACTCCGCGAGCTGCTGCGCGGGCAGCTGCCCGGCCTCGACGTCGACACCCAGGTGGTGGATGCCGGCGCGGTCGGCGCGCCCGACGTCGTCGAATCCGGTGTCACCTTCGCCGAGAACTCACTGCTCAAGGCCCGGGCGGTTGCAGAGGCCACCGGGCTGGTCGCGATCGCCGACGACTCCGGCCTCGCCGTGGACGTCCTGGGCGGTGCGCCCGGGATCTTCTCTGCCCGCTGGGCGGGCCGGCACGGCGACGACGCGGCAAACCTGCAGCTGCTGCTGGACCAGCTCTCCGACGTGCCCGACGAATACCGCGGCGCGGCATTCGTGTGCGCCGCGGCCCTGGCTGTTCCCGCCACCGCCGGCGGGGAGGCGCGCGAAGTGGTGGAGTACGGCCAGCTGGAGGGCACGCTGCTGCGGGAACCACGCGGGGCGGGCGGTTTCGGCTACGACCCGGTGCTGCAGCCGAGCGGCCTGGACCGCAGCTGCGCCGAACTCAGCCAGGCGGAAAAGAACGCGATCAGCCACCGCGGGCACGCCTTCCGTGCGCTGCTGCCGGCGATCGTGGAGGCACTGGCGGCCAGGTAGCCGACGGCTCAAAAAAGGATGGCGCCCCATCTGTGTGGGGCGCCATCCTTTTGGGCGTGATGACCTAGTAACCGCGGCGCGGGGTCAGGGCGTCTTGCGCTCTTCCTCCGGCTCGTGCTCCTCGATGAACTCCTCGACCAGGCCGGTGCCGTACTTCTCGGACTGGCGCTTGGCAATGAGGCCGCGGATGACCTCGATGCCGATCGGGATGACCGAGACGAGCACGATCGCGATGAAGATGATGTCCAGGTTGTCGCGCACCCACGGCACCGTGTCGCCGAGCAGGTAGCCGAGCAGGGTGACGCCGCCGCCCCAGAGCACGGCACCGACGACGTTGTAGAGGAAGAACTTCCGCTTGCTCATCTGCGCCACGCCGACGATCACCGGGACGAAGGTGCGGATGATCGGGACGAAGCGGGCGAGGATCAGCGCCTTGCCGCCGTGCTTTTCGAAGAAGGCGTGGGCGCTTTCGACGTTTTCCCGCTTGAACAGCTTTGAATCCGGCTTGTTGAAGATCGCCGGACCGGCCTTGGAGCCGATCAGGTAGCCGGTCTGGTTGCCCACGATCGCGGAGGCGATGATCAGCGCCGCGAACGCCCAGATGTTGAACTGGATGGTCCCCGTCGCGACCAGCAGGCCGGCGGTGAACAGCATCGAATCCCCGGGCAGGAAGAATCCGACCAGCAGGCCCGTTTCGGCGAAGATGATGCCGCAGACCAGCACGACAACCCAGGGTGCCAGGGCCGGATCGGCCAGGAAGACCTGGGGATTGAGCCAGTCGGGCAGGAACGAGGCCAGGTGCGGCTGGACCGGTCCGGCGCCGCCGAAAGTGGACACGGCAAAGTCGTGCAAGGTGTAAGGGTTCACCCTTAAAGGGTACTTGACCGGCCGCGGCCGGATCCGGCGGTAAAGTTGGGGCGTGGGTTTGGACTTTACGGCGATCGACTTTGAGACGGCCAACGGCTTCCGTGGATCGCCGTGCGCCGTGGGCCTGAGCAAGGTCCGTAACGGCGTCGTCGTCGAAGAGGCCTCCTGGCTGATGCGTCCGCCCGCGAACCACGACGCCTTCGACCACCACAACGTCCGGATCCACGGGATCCGGCCCGAACAGGTCGCCGGCCTGCCGCGCTTCGGCGAACTGTTTCCCGAGATCGGCGCGTTCATCGGCGGGGACGTGCTGGCCGCGCACAATGCCGCATTCGACCTGGGCGTGATCCGTTCCGGCCTCGAGGTCTCCGGCCTGCCCGGGCCGGCCTACGACTACGTCTGCACGGTCATGCTCTCCCGCCGCTGCTATTCGCTGGTGTCCAACTCGCTGCCCTACGCCGCGGAGGAGGCCGGGGTGCCGCTGGTCAACCACCACGACGCCGCCGAAGACGCCCGGGCCTGCGCCGGCATTCTGATCGACATCGCGGCGCGCAACGGAGCTGCGAGCATCGCCGAACTGTACCTGTCGCTGGGGCTCGCGGTGTCCCGCCAGCCGGCCTTCGACCCGCGCCGCGACCCGCTGTCCAAGGCCACCCGCGCCGCGCTCGAGGCCCTCGCCGGCGGCAACGGCCCCGCCGCGGTGACCCGCCCGTTCCGCCCGGGCTGGCCGGAGGAAGGGGCCAATCCGGACCCGAACCCCGGCGCCGAACCTGGCCACCCGCTCTTCGGGCAGACCGTCGTCTTCACCGGCGAACTGGCCATTCCGCGGCCGGAGGCCAAACTGCGTTCCGCCGAGCTCGGCGCGCGGCCCGAGAGCCGCGTCACGGCACGGACCACCGTCCTGGTGGTCGGCAACGGGTTCGTCGCGGCGGACCTCCGCTCGGGCCGGTTGACCGGGAAAGCCCGGCGGGTCCTGGAACTGCATGAACGCGGCCAGCGGATCGAGGTCCTCTCCGAGGGGGAGTTCCTGCAAATGGTGGGCGGCCACGTGGCCGCGGCCCAGGCGGGGTAGTCCGCCCGCGGTCATACGGCGCAACAATCATTTCGTCCGGCGTCCGGCCGCTCCTAGCCTTAACCGATGAGCAAACTGATCTCCCCGCCCGTCCGCCCGGAGGCACCGGTGGAGGCTCCGGTGCAGGCCCCGGCCGCCGGCGCGCGGCACGGCATCGACTGGGCCCGGGTGTTCGCCTTCCCGAACCCGGTCAACGAGTACTCCGCCCGGATCACCGCCGCGCTGGTGGTGCTGCTCTCGGCAGCGACGCTCCTGACCGGCTTTGGCTGGGGGCTGGCGGTGATTGCCGCCGGTTTCTGGCTGCGCGTGCTGTTCGGCCCGCGGATTTCGCCGTTCGGCCTGCTCTCGGTCAAGGTCCTCACGCCGCTGCTCGGCAGGACGCGGCTGGTTCCCGGCCCGCCGAAGCGCTTCGCCCAGGGCATCGGCGCGGCGCTTTCCACGACCGCCGCCGTCCTGTCCGCCGCCGGGCTCGCACCGGCCGCCTGGACCCTGCTCGCGGTCCTGATTGTCGCGGCATCGCTGGAAGCCTTTGCCGGCTTCTGCCTGGGCTGTGCTGTCTTCGGGCTGCTGCAGCGCCGCGGCATCATCCCGGAGGATGTCTGCGAAGCGTGCAACAACATTTCGCTCAGGCGCCCGTAAGCTCCGCCAGCCGTTCGGCCATGCCCCGGATCACGCCCGGCGCCTCCAGCGCTGCCAGCCAGTCCGCCGGCAGGCAGTCCTCACCGTAGTACGCGCCCAGGATGTTCCCGGCGATGGAGGCCGTGGAATCGCTGTCGCCACTGTGGTTCACCGCCACCGCCATCGCCGCCCGGAAGTGCTCCTGCGCGCCGGCTGGGCCCGGCGTCGTCGTTTCCGCTGCTGGCATTGGTGCCGCGGCCGCCGCCGGCGCGGTGGCGAGCACCGCGTACAGCCCGACGGCGAGTGCCTCCTCGGCCACCCAGCCTTCGCCAAGTTCACGCACCAGGTCCTCCGCGCCCAGCAGGTCCGCGCTGCCCGCCGCGGCCGCCTCGGCATGCCGCAGCGCCGTCGCCAGCCGCTCCAGCAGGGCCGGATCGGCTTCCTCGCCCTTGGGCAGCGGGCCATCCTGCAGCCGGGAGAGCGCAGTGCCGGCCGCTGCGGCGAGGCTCCGGCCGCCGGCCACGGCATGGATGACCAGGCTGAACGCCGCCGCGCTTTGCCGGGCCGAAGGATGGCCGTGGGTCAGGGATGCCGCGTCCGCGCTCAGCTTGTAGACCGCGTCGGCGTCGATGTGGGGGATCAGGCCAAAGGGAGCGGACCGCATCACCGTGCCGCAGCCCTTCGAATCCGGGTTGACCGGCCGCTGTACGGTTCCCATCTCTCCGGTCGCGAGTCCACTGAGGCAGGCGTTACCCGGGGCGCGCCGGGCCCGGAGCACGTCGTGGCCGTCGATCCAGCGCGGTGGCTGGAACGGCGCCGACTCCGGCAGGGCGACGCCCTGGCTGCCGAGCCACCGCAGGTAGGCGAGCCAGAGGCAGGCGTTCGTGTCCGCCGCCACGCCGGAGTTGGCCCACTCGAGCGCTTCCAGCAGGCCGTCCACGGTGTACAGGGTCATCTGCGTGTCGTCGGAGAAGTGGCTGCCGTCTCCGAGCGCGGCGAAGTCCCGCAGGCCGCCGGGTCCGTACGTTGCCCGGATCGATTCGATCGTCTCGAACTCGACGGCGTAGCCCAGCGAATCGCCGAGCGCGCCGCCAAGCAGACAACCATGGATGCGGGAGGCATGGGACGGGGCGGGGGCCGCCGCAGGGGACGTCGCAGGATCAATGCTCATGCCTTCAAATTTACCCCGGCCCGCCGCCCCGCCGCCCCGCCGGCGGGACGGTCGGGGCGGTGCCCGGTAGGGTGCTGTTGGCGCTACCGTGGATCCGCATGCCGCGAGCGGGACGATGACGGGTCCGCAGACGGGGCCAAAGAAGGGGCCGTCGGCACGAACACAGCACGAGAGGGAGACGGATGCGCGAACCTGCGTGGCGGAAGACGGGCAGCACCCCCGACTACAGGTTTTCCATGGCCAACGAACGGACCTTCCTTGCCTGGGTGCGGACCTCGCTCGCGCTGATCGCCGGCGCCCTGGCGATCGACCAGCTGGCGCCGAACATCGCACCTGCCCCGGTCCGGATCGCGATCTGCGTGGTGCTGGCGATCATCGGGGCCGGACTCGCCTCGCTGTCCTACCGCCGCTGGGCCAGGATGGAGGCGGCGATGCGCAACAACCAGGAACTGCCGTACTCGGGGCTGATGCTCGTCATGACCGTCGGCGTTGCCATTGCCGCGCTGACCATCGCCCTGCTGATCTTCCTGGCCCGGTGAGCATGCCGGCCCGGGACCCGGGGCTGCAGCCGGAACGCACCACCCTGGCCTGGGGGCGGACGCTGCTGGCCCTGCTGGTCGCCGACCTGTTCATCTGGCGGACCTGGGCGTTGAACGGCTCCGGGGCGGGGGAGTCCCCGGCGGGCGGCTTCGACTTCCTCGGACTGTGCTCGGCGGCAGCCGCCGGGTCCACCGTCGTCCTCTTTATCTGTGTCCGGCTGCGGGCGCGGCAGCTGCGCGGCTCCACCGCGCCTGCCCCGGCGGCGCTGATGCTCGCGGCGACCGCGGCCGTCGTCGCGCTCGCCGGAAGCACCGTGGCCGCGATCGCGCTCGGCGGCTGACGGCCGAACCCCAGCGAACGCCCAGACTCCGCTGGAAGACTCCAGAAAGACCCTGCACCCAAAACGAAGGATGTACCGCGCCATGACCACGCCAGCGACCACCCCGGGGACCGAGGGCGCCCGGCCGTCCATATACCCGGCCGACCGGCAGCCGGCCCTTCCGGCCCGGCTTGCCGCCGAGGCGCTGGGCACTCTCTTTGTGGTGGTGGCAGGACTGGGTGTGCCGCTGTTCGCCGTGCCGCAGTACAACCCGCTGCCGGCGTCGCTGGCGGCCGGACTGGCCCTCACCGCAGCCATGCTGGCCTTCGGGTACCTCTCCGGCGGGCACTTCAACCCCGCCGTCACGGTGGGCAATGCGATTGCGGGCAGGATCACCCCGGCGGCTGCGGCAGCCTACCTCGGGGCACAGCTGGCAGGGGCCCTGCTGGGCGGGCTGACCCTGTTCGGGGTGCTGCGCACCGTGCCCAAGCTCAACGGCACCCGGGCGGCGTTCGATACCGTCGCCGCGGGCTTCGACGCCCGCTCCGTCATCCAGGCGCCGGTGGCCGGCGTGCTGCTGGTCGAGGTGCTCGGCGCCGCCCTGCTTGTGGCCGTCTACCTGGGCACCACCGCGCGCCGGAACCCGCTCCGCGCTGCCGCGCCGTTTGCCGTGGGACTGAGCATGGCCGTGCTGCTGCAACTTGGCCAAAGCATCGGCAACGCCCCCTTCAACCCCGCCCGCGCCACGGCCTCCGCGCTCTTCAGCAGCCCCGAGGCGCTCGGCCAGCTCTGGCTGTTCTGGGTGGCGCCGCTGGCCGGCGCGGCGGTCGCCGGGCTGGTCTTCCGCGGCTTCGCCCGGACTGGCACCGAAGCGGCAGGCACCGAAGCTGCAGCCACCGAAACCGTTACGGCGGAGGCCGAAACCGAAGCCGCCGGCGCGGGACCGGAGCAGGATGCCGGCCGTCCGGCGGCCGCCGGCCGGGCAGCCGCGGCACCGGCCGATGAAGCGCGGGACTTCTTCGACAAGCGCACCCCGTAACGCCCGTCACCCCGGCGCCCCGGGGCGCTGCACAAGAGTGTCGGTGGCAGCCGATAGCGTAGAGGCATGCGGTTATTGCACACCTCGGACTGGCACCTGGGCCGGTCGTTCCACGGCGTCGGGATGCTCGACGCGCAGCGTTCGTTCATCGACCAGCTCGTCGCCGTCGTCCGCGACCAGGCGGTCGACGTCGTCCTCATCGCCGGCGATGTTTACGACCGCGCGCTGCCCGGCGTCGACGTCGTGGGCCTGCTCGATGACGCCCTGGTTCGGCTCAGCAGCGCCGGGGCGAAGGTCGTGCTGACCAGCGGCAACCATGATTCGGCCATCAGGCTGGGCTTCGCGTCCCGGCTGCTGGAGCGCGGGGGAGTACACCTGCGCACCCGGCTGAACAGCCTGGATGCGCCGCTGCTCCTGCCGCTCTCCGACGCCGGAGCGCCCGGCGGCGGGCACGCCGACGACGGGCCCGTGCTGGCGATTTACGGCATCCCGTGGCTGGAACCGCGGCTGGTCGCTGCTCAGCTCGGCGTTGAGACGGCAAGCCACTTCGAGGTGACGCGCGCCGCCACGGAACGCATCCGTGCCGACCTCGCGGTCCGGTCCAGGGACCGGACCGTCCACTCCGTGGTGCTCGCCCACACCTTTGCCAGCGGCGGCATCAGCTCGGACAGCGAACGGGACCTGAGCATCGGCGGCGTCGGTGCCGTCCCGCTGGACCTCTTCGACGGGTTCAGCTACACCGCACTGGGGCACCTGCACGGCCGGCAGTCGCTTTCTGAAGCCGTCCGTTATTCCGGCTCACCGCTGGCCTATTCCTTCTCCGAAGCAAAGCACCAAAAGGGCGGCTGGCTTGTGGACGTGGATGCCTCCGGGGTTACGGCGGTCACCGAGGTGCACTGGGAGGCCCCGCGCCGCCTCGCCGTGCTCCGCGGGAAACTGGACGAACTCCTCGACGACGCCGGCCTGGCCTGGGCCGAAGGCGCCTACTGCCAGGTCACGCTGACCGACCCGCAGCGGCCGAACCAGGCCATGGAACGGCTGCGCGCCAGGTTCCCGGACACCCTGGTCCTGGGCTTTGACCCCGAAGGGGCCGAGGCCGCCGCCAGGACCAGCTACAGCAGCAGGCTGGCCGAGGCCGTGGACGACCTGTCGGTCTGCTGCGGTTTCCTCGAACACGTCCGCGGCCGCGGCGCCGACGAGGCGGAATCCGGCATCCTGGCCGAAGCACTGGAAGCCGTCCGGCTGGAAGGGGTGTCCCGGTGAGGATCCACCGCCTGGAAATTACCGCCTTTGGCCCGTTCGCGGGCACCGAGCGGATCGACTTCGACCGGCTCAGCGCCCACGGGCTGTTCCTGCTCAACGGCGCCACCGGAGCCGGCAAGACCAGCGTCCTGGACGCCATCTGCTTTGCCCTCTACGGGTCGGTGCCCGGCGCCCGCCAGGAGGGCAAGCGGCTGCGGAGCGACCACGCCGACGCCGGCACGGAGCCGCGCGTCACCTGTGAGTTCTCCGCCCAGGGCCGGCACTTCGAGGTCTCGCGGTCGCCCGCGTGGAACAAGCCCAGCGCGCGGGGCAAGAACGGATTCACCGAGCAGAAGGCCAACACCCTGCTGCGGGAACGGGTGGACGGGCAGTGGCTGGAAAAGTCCGGCCGCAACGACGAGGCAGGCGCGGAGATCACCGCCCTGCTGGGCATGGATCGGGACCAGTTCACCCGGGTCGTGATGCTGCCCCAGGGCGACTTTGCGGCGTTCCTCCGCTCCAAGGCCTCCGACCGGCTCGTGCTGCTGCAAAGCCTGTTCGGCACCCAGCGCTTTGAGGCGGTGGAACAGGAACTTGGCCGCCGGGCGGCTGCCGCCCGCGCCGAGGTGGAGACCCTGAACGGCAGCCTGGGCCTGCTGCTGGCCCAGGCCGAGGCGGAAGCCGCCGGCCTCGGCCTGGACCTCGACGGCGCCCCCGACCGGGACGACGCCGATGCCTTGCTGGCCTGGCTGGGAGCCGGCACGCAGGCGGCCGCGGCCGAACGCCAGGCGGCGGCGGGCGAGGCGGAGCAGCGGGCCGCCGTGCTCGCGGGCCGGCTGGAGGACCTCGCCGCCCGCGCCGCGCGGCAGGCCAAACTCGCCGCGGCCCATCAGCGCCGGGCCGGCGCCGAGGCCGCAGCCCCGGAGCTGGACGCCACGGCTGCCCGGCTGCAGCGGCACCGCAAAGCCGAGGTGCTCGGTGGCCAGTTGCAGGCCCTGGACAGCGCGGACGCAGCGGCCGAGCGCGCTGCCGCGGATGCCGCCGGCGCGGCCGCGGAACTGCTGGCAGCAGCGCTCACCGATCCGGAGCTGGCCGCGCTGCCGCCGGCGGCCGGGGGAGCCGGTCCGGACGCCGGCCTGGTCGACGGGACGGCCCTGCGCGGTGAACTCGCACGGCTGCGCTCCCTCCGGGCCGTCCTGGAGGAACGGCTCCCGGACGAGGAAAAGCTGGCCGCGCTCACCGCGCGCTGCGCCGCGCTGCGGACCGGCGTCGCAACGCTGCAGGAGACCCGGCGCGCCGGGTCCGCGGTGCTCGACGCTCTCCGGTCCGAGTCGCTCGCGCTTGCCTCCGCCGTGGGGCCGCTCGAGGCGATGGCTGCCGAGGCCCAGCTGCGCGCCAAGGAAGCCGCAGCCGCCGAGGAGCTGGTCGCCGTTGTGGGCCGCCACACTGCCGCCGCCGCCGACTGCGCGCGGATCACCGAACGCCACCGGGTGGCCCGGGACAGCTACCAGGACCGCCGCCAGCACTGGCTGGACCTGCGCGAGGAGCGCCTGGCCAACGCCGCGGCCGAACTGGCCGCCCAGCTCCGGACCGATGAACCGTGCCCGGTCTGCGGCAGCGCCGAGCATCCGGCCCCGGCGCAGGCCGCGGCCTCCGCCCTGGCCATCGCCGATGCCGAACAGGCCGCGCAGGAAGCCGCCGAAGCGGCCGAAGCCGAGCTGGCGGACCTCGAGCGCGTGCTGCGCGAGGCGGAGCAGAACCTCGCCGTCCTTGCCGCCCAGGGCGGCGACACCGATCCCGGCGTGGCGCGCAGCGACGCCGACCGGGCGCAGGAACGCGCTGCCGAAGCCGCCCTGGCGGCCGCGGACCTGGACAGCAACCGCGCCCGCCGCGCCGCCCTGGAGGAGGAAATCTCCGCCGCGGAGCGGGAACGCGCGCAAGCCGGTGAACAACTGGCCCAGGCCGAGTCCAGCCTCATCGAGGTCACCGGCCAGGCTGACGGACTCGATGCGGCGCTGGCCGCCCTGCGCGCCGGCCATGAAAGCCTCGCCGCGCGGCTGGATTCGGTCCGCGGCACGACGGCGCTGCTGGAGCGTGCCGACGCGGCCGCCGGCAGCCTGGAACAGGCACGGGAACGCGCCGCCGAGGCCCGCACCCGGCTGGAGCTGGCCCTGCCCGAGTCCGGCTTCGAGTCAGCCGCCGCGGCGCGCGCGGTGCTGCTCCCGGCACCGGAAGCCGCGCAGCTGGAGGCCGCGGTCCGGGCCGGCCGCGACGAAATTGCGCGGCTGGAGGAGCTCTTCGCCAGCGAGGACCTGGTCCTGGCGGCGCAGGAACTCGCCGACGGCGGCGCCGTGGACGAGGCGGGCCTGGATCAGCTCCGGGCCGAGTCAGCCGGCGCCGACCGCTCCGCCCGGGAGGCCGCCCTGGCCGCCGGACTCGCCGCTAAGTCAGTCCTGGCCCTGGACCGGATCAGCGCCGAATACGCCGGGCAGGCCGCGGCCGGACGGGAACCGCGGGAGCGTGCGGAGTTGTGGACCGCCGTCGCCGAGTCCGCCCGCGGCGGCGGGGAGAACACCTACCGCATGAGCCTGAACAGCTACGTGCTGGCCGCGCGGCTGGAACAGGTCGCGGCGGCCGCCACCGAGCGGCTGATCGGGATGAGCGACGGCCGGTACACCCTGCAGCACACCGACGCCAGGGCGGCCCGCAACCAGAAGTCCGGCCTCGGCCTGGAGGTGGTGGACCAATGGACCGGGCAGCGGCGCGACACCGCTACCCTCTCCGGCGGCGAATCCTTCATGGCCTCGCTCGCGCTGGCGCTGGGCCTCGCGGACGTCGTGCAGATGGAGTCCGGCGGGGTGGACATCGAAACCCTCTTCGTGGACGAGGGTTTCGGCAGCCTCGATGAACAGTCCCTCGAACAGGTCATGGACGCGCTCGAGGGCCTGCGCGACGGCGGCCGGGTGGTGGGCCTGGTCAGCCACGTGGCCGAGATGAAGCAGCGGATCACCACGCAGCTGCAGGTGGTCAAGGGACGCAACGGTTCGACCCTCCACATCTCCGACGACGTCCCGGCCTGAGCGGGGCAGGCTCGGGTACAATCGAAGGGTTACCGGGTCGCGCGCATCGGGAGGAGGGACGATGCGCACCACTGAGCGAACCCGGAACCATGAACCCTTTCCCGTCGTCGACGACATCCCCCGTTTCTCCGGCCCCCGCGCCGGCACCCCCCGCACCACGCGGCGGCCGCTTCGCCCGGCTGCCGGCGCTGGCCGGCCGCGGTTTCATCCCCTTGGGCCTCTTCGCCCGGCTCCCGCTGGCCATGCTTACGGTCGGTGCCCTGACCCTCGTCACCGCGGTCAGCGGCTCCTACGCCGTGGGCGGTGCCGCCGCCGGTGCCGTCGGCATCGGCTCCGCGCTGGGCGCCCCGGTGCTCGGTGCGCTGGCCGACCGGCTGGGCCAGCGTCCGGTCCTGCTCGTCTCCGCGCTGCTCAACACGGCGGCCGTGGCCGCGCTGATCCTCGCGGCCTATCTGGTGCCGGGCGGACCGGACCTGGCCGACGCCGTTCCCGTCCTCGCCGCGGCGTTCGCCGCCGGGGCGAGCTGCCCGCAGGTCGGCCCGCTCGCCCGGGTGCGCTGGATGGCCCTGAGCTCGGACGGCGGAGGAGCCGGACGCCCCGGTGACCTGGACACGGCCCTGTCCTACGAGAGCACCGCCGACGAAATTACGTTCGTCCTCGGCCCGGCGCTGGTGGGGATCCTCGCCAGCCTGGTCAGCCCCTGGCTCCCGCTCGCCCTCGCCGGCGCCCTCACCCTCACACTGGTCCCGGCCTTTGCTGTCCACCCCACGCACCGCTCGGTGCCGCGGACCCCGGCCCGTGACCGCCGCGCCGCGCCGGCGAGGCAGCGGCCGGCACCAGGGCAGCGCGTGGCCGGCTTCGCCGCCGTGGGGCTTCCGGTCCTGGCGATGGTCTGCATGGGCACCTTCTTCGGCTCGACCCAGACCTCGCTGAGTTCGTTCGCCGCGGGCTTCGCCACGGCGGAACTCGCCGGGCTGCTGTACGCGGTGATGGGCCTGAGCTCGGCCGCGGCGGCCCTGTCGGTGGCCTACTGGCCCGCCTCGGTCAGCGTCCACGTCCGCTGGCTGGCGTGCGCCGCGCTGATGGCCGGACTCGCGGCCCTGCTGCTCCTGCCGGCGACGGCGCTGCCGATGATCCTGGTGCTGCTGGTGCTGGGTCTTCCGGTGGGGCCGCTCATGGTCACCGTCTTCGCGATCGGCGGCATGGTGGCGCCGGAGGGCAAGCTTGGCACCGTCATGACGGCGCTGGCCAGCGGCATTGTCGCGGGCACCGCGGTGGGCTCGTCCCTGGCCGGCCGGCTCGCCCAGGACCAGGGGTATTCGACGGCGTTCCTGGTTCCGGTATGCGCCGCGGGGGCGCTGTTCCTGCTCGGCGCGGCAGCCGCCGTCGTCCTTCGCCGCCGGGCGGCCCGGGCCGCCGCCTGAGCCGCGGGCCAGGGGCCGGTCAGCCCAGCTGGGCTTCGATCCGGGCCGCGGCCGCCACCAGGGCCGCCGCGACTTCGTCCGGGTCCTGGGCGGCCCGGATGTAGACCACGGCCAGGGCCGCGGGACGGCCGCCGGGCACCCGGACCGGTACCGCCAGCGACGACACGCCCGGTATTACCTCGTCGTGGCTTGCTGCGAAGCCGAGGCGGCGGGCCTCGGCGGCCTCCGGCCGGTAGGGGATGCCCGGGGCCAGCCGGTGCCAGTCCTGTTCCGAGTGCGCGGACTGGATCGCGATGCCGGGGGCGCCGGCGCTGACGGGGTGCCGGGAGCCTGGATGCTGGACCACGGCGGCGCCCGTGTGGCGCGGATCGACGGTAACCAGGGTGACGCAGTCCTCGCGGTCCCAGACGGCGATGAAGGCGCTCATGGCCAGGGTGTTCGCCAGCTGGGTCAGTTCCGGCAGGGCCGCGGTCTGCAGATTGCGGGCCACGCCCCGGGCCAGCACGGCCAGGCCCGGACCTGGCTGGACCCGGCCGCCGTCGTCGCGCACCAGGAGCGAGTGGTCCTCGAGCGTGCGCAGGATGCGGTAGGCGACCGAGCGGTGCACGCCCATGGCGTCCGCCAGTTCGGCAATGGTGAGTGGTTCGGCGGCGTCGGCCAGGATTTCGAGGGCCCGGATGCCGCGGGATAGCGTTTGCGACGGCGACGCCTGGGTGCCGGTGTTCGGGGTCATGGGGTCCCTCCTGGGGCCAGGCCGGGGCCGCACGGCGCGGCCTGCGACCGCGGCCGGAGTCTTGTGTTCCGGCTCACAGTACAGTAGCGTTCTATATGGGAACGGTGTGTTCGATTATAGAACACAAGGAGGCGGCCGGCAAGAGCGGCAGCCCCCGGCATCCGGCGCCACCCAGGCCGGGATAGTCGTTGTCCGCTTACCGCAGGCCAGCCCCCGCCCGGCGCGGCGGCGTGGCGATTTCCCCGGGGTGTGTGATTTATCCCACGTTCCGTAGTAAGATCACCGGTACTAACTGACCGTTCGATCAGTAATTCACGAGGCATCAAGTTTTACCTTCGCACCCACCGGGCAGGACCACTGCCCCCAGCCATGGAGTTCCAATGACCGCAAGTTCAACCGTCGATTCAGCGGCGGGCCCCAGCAGCAAGCACGAGGAACGAAAGGTCCTCGCCGGGACGCTGGTCGGCACCACCATCGAGTGGTACGACTTCTTCATCTTCGCGCAGCTGACGGCGACCCTGCTTTCGCCGCTGTTCCTGGCCCCGCTGAACGCGTCCAACCCCGGCCTGGCGCAGATCCTGTCCTTCGCCCTGATCGGCATCAGCTTCCTGTTCCGCCCGCTCGGTGCCATCATCGCCGGCCACCTCGGCGACCGCCTGGGCCGCAAGGCCATGCTGGTCTTCACCCTTGTCATGATGGGTGCCGCGACGGCGCTGATCGGCATGCTGCCGACCTACGCCCAGATCGGTTTCTGGGCCCCGGTCCTGCTCATCCTGCTGCGCGTCATCCAGGGCTTCTCTGCCGGTGGCGAATGGGGCGGCGCTGCCCTGATGGCCGTGGAGCACGCTCCCGTGGGCCGCCGCGGCCTGTTCGGCGCCTACCCGCAGATCGGTGTTCCGGTCGGCATGATCCTGGCCACCGGCCTGCTGTACTTCCTGAACACGTCCATGTCCAAGGAAGACTTCGGCGCGTGGGGCTGGCGGGTGCCGTTCCTGCTCTCGATCGTGCTGATCGTCGTCGGTTACCTCATCCGACGTGCCGTGGCCGAGAGCCCGGTCTTCAAGGAGATGCAGGAGCGCAAGGAAGAAAGCAAGGCCCCGCTCGGCGAGCTGATCCGCAAGCACAAGAAGGCCGTCCTCTACTCGACGCTGATCTTCATCGGCAACAACGCCGCCGGCTACCTGCTGATCGCCTTCTTCATCTCCTACGCCACCAAGACCCTGAAGATGCCCACCCCGCAGATCCTGCTGGCCACCACGCTGGCGTCCTTCGGCTGGCTCATCTTCACCCTCGTCGGCGGCTGGCTCTCCGACAAGATCGGCCGGGTCAAGACCTTCCTGCTGGGTTACGCGATCGTCTTTGCCTGGATGATCCCGATGTTCGCCCTGATCGACACCAAGAACATCCTGCTCTACGGCGTGGCGCTGTTCGTCCTCACCGTCGGCCTCGGCCTGTCCTACGGCCCGATGTCCGCGATGTACGCCGAGATGTTCCCGGCAAACGTCCGCTACTCCGGCATCTCGATCGGCTACGCCTTCGGCGCCATCCTTGGCGGAGCCTTCGCGGCGACCATCGCTGAGGCCCTGCTGCAGAGCACCAAGTGGACCGGTTCGATCGGCATCTACATCATGATCCTCTGCGTCATCTCCGCCGTCGGCGTGGTGCTGGCCAAGGAAACCAAGGGCCGCCCGCTGGGCGTCAGCAGCCACCACTAGGCGGCTGCCGGCCGGCAAGGCCAGAACGCAGAAGAGGCACGGACGCTCGTCCGTGCCTCTTCTGCGTTCTACCGGTTCGGCTGCCGCCGCCTAGACGGCCAGGAAGTCGATGGCCCCCTGCTTGAAGGCCCGGCTGGTGACGGCGTTGGTGTGGTTCCGGGCCGGCAGGATGAGCTGTTCCACCATGGCTCCGGCCTTCGCGCCGAGCGCAGCCAGGTCGGGCATGGAGGCGGCCCGCTCATCCTTCTCGCCGGCGACCAGCAACATCGGCATCGGCGGGATGGCCTCGGCCGGGTCGAAAGGTTCGTCCTTGATCGCCTCAACCAGGGACAACAGGGCAAAGATGTTGTTGCTCGGCAGCAGCTGCGCCATCCTCAGCAGCCCCGCGGTGGAGGCATCGGCGATCGGCGTACCGTCGGCGAGATAGCGCTGCGCCGCGACCAGGTCGAACTCCGCCAGCGGGTCCGCCACGTTCGGGCCGCCCAGCACCAGGCGGTGGACCAGCTCGTGCTGGGTCGCGCCGAACTCCCAGGCCAGCCGCGACCCCAGGGAGTAGCCGATCACGTCCAGGCCGGTCGCCGGGTCGCCGTCGCGCAGCGGGCGCGCGCCGGCGTCGAACGCGATCTGCAGCAGGTCCGCACGGATCCGGCTGGGGGAGTAGGAGTCCCGGTCCTCCGGCGCACCGCTGCGGCCGTGGCCGGGCAAGTCCACGGTGATGACGCGGCGGCCGGCCTCGGTGAGGGCGGTAATCCAGCCGGTGTCCTCCCAGTTGAGCTTGGAGGAGGAGGAAAAACCGTGCAGCAGCAGCACCGGTCGCAGCCCGGCGTCGGTCTTGGGTTCGTGCACCGCCACATACAGCTGCGGGTCGGTGCCCTCGACCGTGTGGGAATGCTGCTCGCCGGTATGCCTGCCGCTCATGGTGTCAGTCCTCATCAAGTACGGCGCTCAGGCGGACCCGGCGCTTCGGTGCCTCTTCCGTCGGGACCGTGCCCACGATGCCGGCGGTGTTGTCCGGCACCTCGAACACGATCAGGGGCTCGCCGACATTGATCTTGTCGCCGGGCCCGCCGTGGATACGCACTACCTTACCTGCCTGCGGGCTGGGCAATTCCACCGCCGATTTCGTGGTTTCGACCTCCACGAGCGGCTGGTTCCGCTCCACCTGGTCGCCGGGGGCGACGAGCCATTCCAGCACGGTCGCCTCGATCAGGCCCTCGCCAAGGTCGGGCAGCGGGAAGGAAATTTCAGCCACGCTTGTACTCCAATACTCGCTGGATGCCGAAGAGGATCCGGTCAATGTTCGGGATGTATTCGTCCTCGAGGTCGCCCGAGGGATACGGGACGTCGAAGCCGGTGACGCGCTCCACCGGCGCCCTGAGCGTGTCGAAGCATGCCTGGGTGATGAGCTGTGCCACCTCGGCGCCCAGTCCCGAGGTCAGCGGCGCTTCATGGACGACGACGGCGCGGCGCGTCTTGCGCACGGAGGCGGCCAGCGACGCGGCGTCGATCGGCTTGAGCCAGCGCAGGTCCAGGACTTCGAGCTCGATGCCGTCCTCGGCGGCGAGCTCGGCCACCTGCAGGCAGCGGGCCACCATGGCGCCCCACGCCACGAGCGTCAGGTGCCGGCCCTCGCGCATGACCTTGGCTCCGGTCGGGGCGCCGCCGCCGGCGTCGGCACTGTCCGTGTCGACCTCGCCCTTTTGCCAGTAGCGGGACTTCGGTTCCATGAAGATCACCGGATCCTGCCGGGTGGCCGCGTACTTGAGCAGGTGGTACGCCTCGTGCGGGTTCGACGGCGAGACAACCTTCAGCCCGGGAACGTGCGCAAAGAGCGCCTCGAGGCTTTCGCCGTGGTGTTCGGGAGCGCGGATGCCGCCGAAGCTGGGCACGCGCAGGGTGATCGGCATCGGCAGGGTGCCACGGCTGCGGTAATTCATCCGGGCGATCTGGCAGACGATCTGGTTGACCGCCGGGTACGCGAAGCCGTCGAACTGGACCTCGGGGATGGGGTGGAACCCGGCCATGGCCAGGCCCACCGACATGCCCAGGATGCCGGACTCCGCCAGCGGGGTGTCGAAGACCCGCTGCGCGCCGTGCTTGGCCTGCAGCCCGTCCGTGATCCGAAAGACCCCGCCGAGCCGGCCGCAGTCCTCGCCGAAGATGACGGTTTTCGGGTTCTCCGCGAGGACCTCGTCCAGGGCCCGGTTGAGGGCCTGCTGCATGGACATCACGGTGGCCGCGGCCTCGGTGCCGGCCGTGCCGCTTTCCAGGATTGAGTTAGACATGTTCGGACTCCTCGCGCCAGTGGGCGGCCTGGGCCTGCAGGGCAGGGGTGGTTTCCTGGAAGACCAGGTCAAACATTTCGGCACCGGGCCGGGGTCCCAGGGCCTGGATGCCGGTACGGATCTGCTCCTCCTCGGCCTTGGCGGCGGCAAGGGCCTCGGCGAAGAAGGCTTCGTCTGCGGTGCCGTCCGCCAGCAGCCGCTGCTTGAGCCGCTCCAGCGGGTCAACGCCGGCGCCGTCGCGCTCCTCGTCGAGCGAGCGGTAGCGGCCTGGATCGTCCGAGGTTGAGTGCGGGCCGCGGCGGTAGGTCATGGCTTCGATCAGCACGGGGCCGTGTCCGGCGCGGGCGTGGGCAAAGGCGCGGCGGGTGGCATCGACGACGGCGACGACGTCGTTGCCGTCCACCTGCAGCGCCGGCATGCCGTAGCCGGCGGCGCGTGCGGCGACCGAGCCGCCGGCGACCTGCCGTTCGGTGGGGACCGAGATGGCCCAGCCGTTGTTCTGGACGAAGAAGACCACGGGGGCCTTCATCACGGCGGCGAAGTTCATCGCCTCGTGAACGTCGCCCTGGGAGGAGGCGCCGTCCCCGAAGTAGGTCAAGGCGACCCCGAGCTTGCCGTCGGCGGCGCCGGCCAGGGTCTGGCCGTGCGCCCAGCCGACGGCATGCAGTACGGAGCCGCCGACCACGGCCTGGATCGGGGCGAGCCGGGACGCCGCCGGGTCGTAGAGCCCGCCGTGCCAGGTGGCCTTGTGCGTGGACATGTAGCCCACCATGTCCACACCCATGGTCCGGGCGACGCCCATCTCGCGGTAGGTCGGGAAGACAAAGTCGCGGGTGGTGTCCACGGCGTAGGCGCTGCCGACCTGCGCCGCTTCCTGGCCCAGTTCCGGGGCGTAGCCGGGGATGATGCCCTGGCGCTGCCAGGCGATCGCCGAGGTGTCCAGGTGCCGCACGGCAACCATCAAGGAGTACAGCCGGCGGAGCTCCGCGGCGCTGAGCGGCCCGGCGTCCCCGCCGGAGACCGCAAGGGGAAGTGTATCCATGGCTGTGACCCTAGTCACGGTTTGCACGGTGGGCAATCAGTTCAGGAATCGCTGGCCACTCTGCTTAAAGCTGCCCCCCGGGCCGCGGCCAGCTGTGGCAATTTGTATACCCGGACCCGAACTGCCTGACCCGCCGCCGCCGTTGCCCTCAGGCGCCGGCGCCGGCCGCCGGTCAGTTGGCGCCGCGGCGTGCCTTGCCGAACCGCGTGCCGAGCCAGCTCGCGGCGGCCATGGCGGCGATCAGTGCCAGGGTGCTGAACAGCTGCTTGCTGCTGTCCGGACTGCTGAAGCCGACGGCGAAGATCAGCGCCAGCAGCACCAGGCCGAAGATGGTTATTGCCGGGAAGCCCCTCATCCGCAACGGCAGCGCGGTGCCTTCGCGGTCCGCGCGGCGCCGCAGGATGAGCTGGGACACCAGGGCCGAGCCCCAGACCACGAGGCAGGTCGAGCCGACCAGCTGGAAAAGGGCAGGCAGGATCTGCTCCGGAAACAACAGCTCCAGCACGGCGGCGAGGAACCCGAACGCCACCGAGATGCTGACCGCTGCCACGGGCACGCGGGCCTTGTTCAGCCGGGACAGGAAGGCCGGCGCCTCGCCGCGCTGGGACAGCGAGAAGGCCATCCGGGAGGCGCCGTAGAGGTTGGCGTTCAGTGCCGAGAGCAGGGCGACGACGGCGACCAGGGTGATCGCGGCGCCGGCGCCCGGGATGCGGGCCAGGTCCAGGACGCCGGCGAAGGGCGATTTCAGCGCGTCCGAAGTCGAGGGCAGCACGGCGGCGATGACGAAGACCGAGCCGATGTAAAAGACCAGGATCCGCCAGACCACGGTGCGGATCGCGTGACCCACGCTGCGCTCGGGGTCCTCGGTCTCGGCCGCGGCGACGCTGACGATCTCGGTGCCGCCGAAGGCGAAGATCACCACGAACAGGGCCGTGGCGATGCCGCCCAGGCCCGCCGGGGCGAAGTCGGCGGTGAGGTTGGACAGGCCCGGGCTCGGTACCTCCGGCAGCCAGCCCAGCAGCAGGGCGGTCCCGATCGCCAGGAACAGCAGGATGGCCACCACCTTGAGGATGGCGAACCAGAATTCGAATTCGCCGAAGTTCCGCACGCCGGCGAGGTTGATGGCAGTGAAGACCGCCATAAAGACCAGCGACAGGGCCCAGACGGGCACCACCGGCCAGATGGTGAAAAGCAGCCCGGCCGCCCCCAGCGCCTCCGCGGCGATGACGACTACCAGCTGCAGCCACCAGAGCCAGCCCACCGTGGCGCCGGCGGTCTTGCCGAGTGCCTTCTCGGCGTAGACGGAGAACGCGCCGCTGGTGGGATTGGCCGCCGCCATCTCGCCGAGCGCCCACATGACGATGATGATCAGCGTGCCGGCTACCAGGTAGGAGACCAGGACGGCGGGACCGGCGGCCTGGATCCCGGCCCCCGATCCGAGGAACAGGCCCGCGCCGATGGCGCTGCCGAGCCCCATCATGGTGAGCTGGCGGGGTTTCATGCTGTGGCCGAGGTGCAGGGACGGGTGCTCCGCGGCGGACTTCGTTGTCATGCTGGCGAACCTTCTTTGGTGGGGGTTGCGTCCTTTTGGGACCATTCGAATTTACCGCCCCCGGCGGCCCCCGCGGTGCGGGCGGCGTGAGAACATGGGGGCAGATTGTTCCCCTTCCGGCGCGAATCACGGCGATTTGTGCGGCCGGACCCCCGCAGGGAAGGAAACCGGCGTGAACGTTGACCCGCTCGATGCAAAGATTGTCCGATTCTTCACGGACTTCCCCCGGGCGTCCGTCCTGGAGGCGTCACGGGTGCTGAAGGTCGCCCGCGCCACGGTGCAATCGCGGCTGGACCGGATGCAGGACAGCGGGGTGATCGCCTCCTGGGTGCCGCAGCCGGACCCGGCGCACTTTGGCTACCCGGTGGTGGCCTTCTGCTCCCTGACCATCAACCAGGACCTGGGCCACGACGCCGTCGTCGAGGCCCTGGCCAAAATCCCGGAGCTGATCGAGATCCACACCGTCTCCGGCAGTTCGGACCTCATGGCCCGCATCGCCGCCCGTTCCAACCCGGACCTGC
Source organism: Arthrobacter sp. Hor0625 (assembly GCF_052567525.1). Lineage (NCBI taxonomy): Bacteria > Bacillati > Actinomycetota > Actinomycetes > Micrococcales > Micrococcaceae > Arthrobacter > Arthrobacter sp. Hor0625. The sequence continues at coordinate 2,549,281 of NZ_CP199586.1, forward strand.
AGCGGGTGCTGGATGCGATGATCGCCACCCGGACGGTCCTGCGCTCCTCCTCGGTGATCGTGCTGAACACCCACTTCGAGGGACGGACCCTGCCCCTGCTGGAAGCCGCCGCGCAGGGCCAGTAAACCGACGCACGCCGGCCTCGAGGTGCCGCGGCAGCCCGTCGCGGCGGGCAGTCTCTTTTGCGCGTAGGTTTCGGACCGGCGCGGCGGTTTCGGACAGGCGCGGGGTTTCGGACGGGCGCGCCCCGGGCCCGGGGCGCGCCCGTCCGAAACCGCCGCGCAAATCCGTAATGCAGCCGGCCGCGCCGGCCGCGCGACCACCTCGGCGGCTCCTCCGCAGCATTTTGCACCCCGCGGGCGCGGACGTATCATTAGTTCTAGTCAAAGTGACTATAACTAGTCCGGCGGTAGGGCCGGACCCGCCCGGCCGGTCCCCGCAGGAACGGTCCGGGCCCCGGAAAGCGGGGTTGATCACCGTTTACACCTCTCCAGCCAACGTCTCGGAGCGCCGCCTCGCGCCGCCGTCGCTGGCCATCTCCACCGTGATCTTCGCGTTGCGCCCCTCCGAACGCTCCGGCCGGCCCACGCTCTGGATCCCGCTGGTACGCCGCATCCGGGAACCCTTCAAGGACATGTGGGCGCTTCCCGGCGGCCCGCTCAGCCACGACGAGTCGCTGCAGGACGCAGCGTCCCGGAACCTGCGCGACACCACCGGGCTCACGCCGCGGTACCTCGAACAGCTGTACGCCTTCGGCGGCCTGCACCGTTCGCCCAGCCAACGGGTGGTCTCGATCGTCTACTGGGCGCTGGTCCAGCCCACCGAGGCCGCGCTCGCCGACGAGTCCGAAAACGTCCGCTGGTTCCGCGCGGACGGCCTCGGCGACCTCGCCTTCGACCACAACGCAATCGTCGACTATGCGCTCTGGCGGCTGCGGAACAAGCTCGCCTACGGCTCGATCGCCTACCACCTGCTCGGCGAGTACTTCACCCTCGCCCAGGTCCGGGAGGTCTACGAGGCGGTCCTGGACCGCGAACTGGACCCGGCCAACTTCCGCCGGCAGATCAAGGCCGCCCCGGAAATCGAAGAAACCGACGAATACCTCCAGGGCGGCAAGCACCGCCCGCCCCGCCTCTACCGCTTCACCGGCCGCCCCGGCCTCGATCCAGACAACAGGAGCACCTCATGAGCAGCGTCAACACGGCCATCCAGCTGATCACGCGCGAACAGGCCACCGGCCAGGCGACGGCCGCCGCGGCAGGATCCACCTGCAGCCCGGCGCTGGCCCGCGGCCCCTGGGACTTCGACGCCGCCGAGGCCCGTGCCGGTGTGCCGGCGTACGGCCCCGGCGCCTCCGCGGCCGACGCCGCACCGGCCTCGACCCCGCGGCAGGGCCAGCTTCCGGAGGAATACCGGCTGGCCACGGATGCAGAACTCGACACCCGGATCCGGGCCGCCAAGGCAGCGCTGGGGGACCGGGCCGTCATCCTGGGGCACTTTTACCAGCGCGACGAGGTGGTGGAATACGCCGACTTCGTGGGGGATTCCTTCCAGCTCGCCAACGCGGCCCTGACCCGGCCGGAGGCGGAGGCAATCATCTTCTGCGGCGTGCACTTCATGGCCGAAACCGCGGACATCCTCTCCGGACCGGAGCAGGCAGTGATCCTGCCCAACCTTGCCGCCGGCTGCTCGATGGCGGACATGGCGGACGTCGACTCGGTGACCGAGTGCTGGGAACAGCTGGAAGAGCTGTTCGGCACCGAGCCCGACGCCGACGGCCGGGTCCCCGTCATCCCGGTCACCTACATGAACTCCTCGGCCGCGCTTAAGGGTTTCTGCGGCGAGCACGGCGGGATCGTCTGCACCTCCTCGAACGCGGCCACGGTCCTGGAATGGGCGTTCGAGCGGGGCCAGCGGGTGCTGTTCTTCCCCGACCAGCACCTGGGCCGGAACACCGCCAAGGCCATGGGCGTGCCCCTGGAACAGATGCCGCTGTGGAATCCGCGCCAGGACCTCGGCGGCAACGATGAACAGGTCCTGCTGGACTCCCGGGTCATCCTCTGGCACGGCTTCTGCTCCGTGCACAAGCGCTTCACCGTGGCCCAGATCGAGAAGGCGCGCGCCGAGTACCCGGGTGTGCGGGTCATCGTGCACCCGGAGTGCCCCATGCCGGTGGTGGACGCCGCCGACGCGGCCGGGTCCACCGACTTCATCCGCAAGGCTATCGCCGCGGCCACCGAGCCGACCGTCTTCGCCGTCGGCACGGAGATCAACCTGGTCAACCGGCTGGCGGCCGAAAACCCGCAGCACACCATCTTCTGCCTCGACCCGGTGATCTGCCCCTGCTCCACCATGTACCGGATCCACCCGGGCTACCTGGCCTGGGTGCTGGAGGCCCTGGTCCGCGGCGAGGTGGTCAACCGCATCACGGTGGCGGACGACGTCGCGGCCCCCGCCCGGATCGCGCTCGAACGCATGCTGGCGGCGCGGCCGTGACCAGGCGTCTCGTCGTCGTCGGCAGCGGGATCGCCGGGCTGTATGCGGCACTGGTCGCCTCCGATCCCGAAACCGGCGCAGGCAGCGCCGCCGGGCCCGCCGAGGTGGTGCTGCTGACCAAGGGCACGCTCGAGGAGTCCAACACCTTCTTCGCCCAGGGCGGCGTGTCCGCCGTGCTGGGCCCGGACGAGGCCGCCCCGGGTGACTCGGTCGCGGCGCACATCGCGGACACCCTCGCCGCGGGAAACGGCCTGAACGACCCCGAAGCCGTGCGGGTGCTCTGCTCCGAGGCCGTCCGGGACATCACTGCGCTGCGCCGCTACGGGGTCGCGTTCGACCTCGGGCCCGGCGGGGCGCCGCTGCTGGGCCTGGAGGCCGCCCACTCGGCAGCGCGCATCCTGCACGCCGGCGGCGACGCGACCGGTGCCCGCATCGCCCGCGGCCTGGTCGCCGCGGTGCTCGAACGCGCAGTGCAGGGCCGGTTGCGCGTCCAGACCGGCACCTTCGTGACCGAACTGCTGACGGGCCCGGCGGGCGCCGTCACCGGCGTCGCCTACCTTGCCGGCGGCCGGCGGGGGCGGCTGGACGCCGACGCCGTGCTGCTCGCCACCGGCGGCGCGGGCCGACTGTTCGCGCGGACCAGCAATCCGGCGGTCGCCACCGCCGACGGCCTCGCGCTCGCCTGGCGGGCCGGTGCCGCGGTCCGGGACCTGGAGTTCTTCCAGTTCCACCCCACCACGCTGGCGGCCGCCGAGGTCCCCGGCGGCCCGCCCCCGCTGCTGATCTCCGAGGCGGTGCGCGGCGAGGGCGCGCTGCTGCTCGACGCCGCCGGACGCCGCTTCATGCCGGACTACCACCCGGCCGCCGAGCTGGCCCCGCGCGACGTCGTCTCCCGCAGCATCGCGCTGCACCTGGCCGCCTCCGGCCAGCCGGCCGACAGTCCCGTCTACCTGGATGCCCGCGGCATCGAGGCCGGACGCGGCAGCGGCTTCCTCGCCCGGCGGTTCCCCGGCATTACCGCGGCCACCCGCGCCGCCGGCTACGACTGGACCAGCGAGCCGCTGCCGGTCTCCCCGGCCGCGCACTACTGGATGGGCGGCGTGTCCACGGACCTGGCCGGGCGCACCACCGTTCCGGGCCTGTACGCCGCCGGCGAAGTTGCCCGCACCGGTGCCCAGGGCGCCAACCGGCTGGCCAGCAACTCGCTGCTCGAGGGTCTGGTCTTCGGGCGAAGGGCCGTGGAGGATTTCCTCGGAGGCGAAGTGCCGCACAACGGCACTGCTCCGCGTGCTAGCTCGGCCGCGGGCGGCCTCCCTTTGACGCACGCTTCCGCAGTACCCTTGCGCGGCTCCTCCAAAAAAGGAACCTCCGCGGCTCCCACCGAGAGTTTTGTGAAATCGGGGCCGGAGCCGTTTTCGCGGGACGCTCTTGGCCGGTTGATGACCGCCGCTGCCGGGGTGCTTCGTTCCGGGGTCGAGCTTGATGCCGCTGCCGCGCAGCTTTCCGACTGGGCCGCCGTCGTACGGCCGGAGACCGTGCCGGACGCCACGGACACGCGGGAGCATGAGGACCGCAACCTGCTGCTGGCCGCCCGGTTGCTTGTGGACGCCGCCCGGGCCCGGACAGCATCCCTCGGCGCCCACTACCGAACCGATTCCACGGCGGCAGACGCCGCCCGGCCCTCCGCCACCCGCCCGAAGCAAAGGATCCCCTCATGACAGCACCCGCCCCGGCCCTGCACGCCGCCCCGTCGGCAACGGACCTCACCGGCACCCTGCCGGCGGCCGCCGTCGACGCCGTGCTCCGCGCCGCGCTGCAGGAGGACGCGCCCTACGGCGATATCACCTCCCAGTCCCTGATTCCGGCCGGTGCGCGCGCCACCGCGGTGCTCGCCGCCCGCGTCCCGGGGGTCTTCAGCGGCGGGGAAGTCTTCGCCGCCGCGATGCGGCTCGCTGACCCGGACGCCGTCGTGGAGCTGCTGGTGGCCGACGGTGCCGCGTTCGACGCCGGGACGGCGCTGGCCCGGGTGAGCGGCAACGCCCGCGCCGTGCTGCTGGCCGAACGGGTGGCGCTGAACCTGGTGCAGCGGATGAGCGCCATCGCGACCCGCACCGCCGAGTTCGTCGCGCTGGTGGCAGGCACCCGGGCGCGGATCGCCGACACCAGGAAGACGACGCCGGGACTGCGGGTACTGGAGCGCTACGCGGTGCGCTGCGGCGGGGGAGCGAACCACCGCTTCAGCCTCTCGGACGCGGTCCTCGCCAAGGACAACCACCTGGCCGTGCTCACCGGCGGGGACCCCGGAAAGCTCACCGCCGTACTCCGGGAGGCCAGGGCGCGGCTTGGGCACACCACGCACTTTGAGGTGGAGGTGGACAGCATGGAGCAGATCGAACCGGTCCTGGCTGCCGGGGTGGACACCATCATGCTGGACAATTTCTCGCTAATGGAGCTCGCCGACGGGGTGGAACTGGTGGCCGGGCGTGCCCGCGTGGAGGCCAGCGGCAACGTCAGTCTCGCCACCGTCGCCGGGATCGCCGCGACCGGGGTGGACATCATCTCGGTCGGCGCGCTCACCCACAGCGTCACCGCCCTGGACCTGGGGCTCGACGTCGAACTGGGCGCCGGTCCGGACGCCCCCGGCGCCGCGGCGGACGGCTGAGGACTGCCGTGATCTACCTGGACGCCGCCGCCAGCACCCCGGTCCGCCGCGAGGTGCTGGAGGCCATGTGGCCGTACCTGGCCGGGGAGTTCGGCAACCCGTCCAGCCACCACTCGCTGGGGGACGCCGCCGCCGCCGCGCTCGCCGGCGCCCGGGAGGCAACGGCCAAGGCCCTGGGCTGCCGGCCGGGGGAGGTCGTCTTCACGTCCGGCGGCACCGAGGCGGACAACCTCGCCGTCAAGGGCATCGCCCTGGCCCGGCGGGCCGCCGACCCGCGTCTGGATCGGGTGGTGGTCAGCGCCGTCGAGCACCCGGCCGTGGAGGAATCCGCCCGGTACCTCGAACGGGTCCATGGCTTTGCCGTCGACGTGGTGCCGGTGGACCGCTACGGGCAGGTCACCGAGGCGGCGCTCGCCGCTGTCCTGCGGCCCGAAACCGCCCTGGTCAGCATCATGTACGCCAACAACGAGGTCGGCACGGTGCAGCCCGTGGCCCGGCTGGCCGCGCTGGCGCACGCGCACGGCGTACCGTTGCACACCGATGCGGTGCAGGCCGCGGGCTGGCTGCCGCTGGACTTCCGGGCGCTGGGGGTGGACGCCCTGAGCCTTTCCGGGCACAAGCTGGGCGCCCCGAAGGGCTGCGGCGCGCTGATCGTCCGCGGCCGGACGCGGCTGGAGCCGCTGCTCCACGGCGGCGGGCAGGAACGCGGCCGGCGCTCGGGGACAGGGAACGTTGCGGGCGCTGTCGCCCTGGCCACCGCCCTGGGCCTGGCGGGAAGCGGCCAGCCGGCCGCGGCGGCCCGGGTGGCTGCGCTGCGGGACGAGTTCATCCGGGCGGTCGTGGCCGCCGTGCCGGGCGCCCTGCCCACCGGCCACCCGGTGGAGCGGCTGCCCTCGGTGGCGTCTTTCTGCTTCCCCGGTACCAGCGGCGAGTCCGTGCTGCTGGAACTCGAGCGGCGCGGGGTCATCTGCTCCAGCGGTTCGGCCTGCGCCGCCGGTTCCGACGAGCCGTCCCCGGTGCTGCTGGCGATGGGGATCAGCGCCGAGGTCGCCCAGACCGCCGTGCGCTTCAGCTTTGACGGCAATGTCACCGCGGCCGACCTGGACCAGGCGGCGGCAGCCGTGCGCGCCGCCGTCGGCAGCGTCCGCACCCTCGGCGCCTGAGCAAGCGGGCTAGCGGTGCCGGGCGCGGCGGAAGATCCAGTGCCGCAGCAGCGTGAACCGGACCGCGGTGGCCAGGAAGCCGGAGAGCGTGGTGGTCCAGAGTTCGTCGGCCACGGTGGCGTCCGGGTTGATCCAGTGCAGGACGCCGAGGCTGCCGCCGGTGATCAGCAGCGCCACCAGGATTACGATGATCCCGTTGAGGTGGTCGCGCTTCATCCGGTGCCGCTCGGTGATCTTGAACGTCAGCCGCCGGTTGAGCGCGGTGTTCATCAGCGAGGTGAGGACCAGGGCGACGGCGTTGGCCGGCTGGGCACCGATCCAGGGCCGCAGGAACGCGTACAGGGCCAGCGAGGTGACGGTGCAGATGACGCCGACGCCGGTGAAGCGCAGGAGTTGCCGGACCACCGGGTAGCGCAGGACGCCCCGGTGCCGCAGGCGCCCCGGAACGGGCCGCGGGAGGGCCTGCTCCTGTTGAAGCTGTGACTCCATTCGGTCAGTACAGCTCGCCGACGGGCATCTCGACAGCCAGGCGGTTGGCGGGCCCCGCGAGCGGGCAGGCCCACGCTTCGTTGTACGCGCAGGAGGGGTTGTAGGCGAAGTTGAAGTCCAGCACGAAAGGCGCGTCCGGACCGTGGCCCTCCACGCCGTGGAAGGCGCCCTTGATCGTGTCGATCAGGTAGCGGCCGGCGCCGTAGCTGCCGCCCGGCCGGCCGGCGGTGGCGTCGCGGAACGGCACAAAGATGCCGCCGCCGTAGCCGTTGAGCTTCCAGACCGCCAGCTGCCCCAGTTCCGGGAGGTCGAAGGTGCCGAGCCGGACGAACCGGACCACGCCGTCGGTTCCGGTTTCAACGTTCATCTCCCGCCCGGCGCCCTCCTTGGTGAGGGGGACGTGGAAGCGGTAGATCGGGTCATAGTCGACCGTCTTGAGGCCGCCGAAGTTCGCCTTGGCTTCCTCGGTCAGCGGCGAGGCGGGGTGGGTGCCGAACATCCGGTCCCGCTCCTGGCGCCAGTACGCGTGCGCTTCGGCCGGGTTGTCCGCGGCGATCTTTCGCACGGCGGCGTAGAGGGCAAAAGTCCGGAGCCGCCAGTCGGCGATGTCGACGGCGGACATGCTGCCGAGGCTCTTGCTGGGGTCCGTTGTGTCCAAGTCCTGTTCGGCCATCCCTCCAGCCTAGCCGGGTTTACGCCCCGGACGGCCGCGGCCCGCCCTGCGCTGGCTCCCGGGACCCCTTGCCCGGCGCCGGAACCGCCGTGGCGCGGCAGCATGGTCCCGTCGCGGCGCCGGGCTAGGCTTTGTCCATGACTGGGACGGTTCTTCCTCGCGGACTCCGGTTTACCGCGGCGCTGGCACTAACGGCGGCGGCGCTCGCCGGCTGCAGCGGCGGCGGCAATGGCACGCCGGTCTGGACGGCGGGAACGCCCGCCGCAGGTCCGACGTCGGACGCGGCCGGGGGTGCCACAGCGGGCACCGGCGCTATGGTGTCCGGGACCCCCTCCGCCACCGCGGCCACGGCGTCGCCCGGCGCGACGGCGTCGGCCTGGAAGACCTATTCGGATCCCGGGAAGACCGTCAGCTTCGATTTGCCGCAGGACTGGATTGCCCAGTCGGTGGCTCCGGCGGCCGGCACGCTGCCGGGTGCGCTGAGGGTTGAGGTCAAGGACGCGGCGGGTCGGTATCTGGCAACCCTGCAGACCGGGCTCCGGCCGCAGCCGGCCGGTGCCTGCAAGCCCGCGGCGGCCAAACCGTACGTGGTGGTCAGCAGCGTTCCGGTGGAGCTGCCGCACCGCGGCGGGGAAGGAACCATCGAGCCGCACGTGGTGTATCGCGTCATCCAGGGCTACAAGTATTTCGGCTCCTACGGCATCACCAATATGGTGGGCGGAGCGGCCGGAAAGGCCTGCGCGTTGCGGAACATCGTCCGCGGCACGGAAGCGACCGGGGATTACTCCTTCGGCGACCTGGTGGAACTCAAGGCCTTTGCCCCGGACCAGAAGGTCGCCCCGGCCAAGGCCTTCGACACGCTGGACCAGGCGGACAAATACGTCAACCAGGGCTCCGAATTCGCCAACGTCCAGCGGATGCTAATGTCGCTGAAGATCAACAACTAGTCCAGCCGCGCCGCCCCCTGGCGTCCCGGCAGACCGCCAAAGCCGCTGCCCGATCCAGCGGCTTCGCCAGCACCCCCGGAGATTCATGGAACGCATTGTGACCGCACGCCTGGCCTTCAAAACGGTGGCCAACACCAGGGTCGCGATGGCCGTCGCGGTGGCCCGGAATCCCGGCTACAGCGGCTTCGAGGAGACGCTGTCCGTGACCGCGGAAGGCGCCGACGTGCCGCTGACCGAACTCGCCGACCACCACGGCGGCCGGTTCCACTACATGGAGTTCGCCGAGCCCACGGAGGTGGTCGTGGACTACGGCGCCACCGTCACCGGCTTTGCGGCGCCCGAGGAGCCCGGACTGATGGAACTCATCCGGTATGTCCGGCCCAGCCGCTATGCCGAATCGGACCGGCTGCTCCCGACGGCGTACGCGGAGTTCGGCGGCCTGGCCGGCGCGGAGCTGCTGCACGCGGTCCGGGACTGGGTCTTCAGTGAGCTGCGGTATGTCAGCGGCTCCTCGCGGGGGACCGACGGCGCAGTGGAAACCCTGCTGCACCGGCGCGGTGTCTGCCGGGACTTCGCCCACCTGGCCATCTCGCTGCTGCGGTCCAAGAACATCCCGGCCCGGCTGGCTGCCGTCTATGCGCCCGGCCTGAGCCCGATGGACTTCCATGCCGTCGCCGAAGCCCACGTCGACGGCGCCTGGCATGTCATCGACCCGACCGGCCTGGCGCCGCGGGCCAGCATGCTCCGGATCACCGCCGGCCGGGACTCATCCGACACGGCGTTCCTGTCCACCGTCGGCGGCAGCCTGTCCCTCCGGGAGCTCAAGGTCACCGCCACCGTCACGGGCGAGCTGCCCGCGGAGGACCCGGCCGAGCTGGTCACCATCCGGTAGCCTGCCGGGCCGGACTCCCGACCGGCGGGTCTCCGCCTGCCGGACTCCGACCGGCGGAATTTACCCGGCGGTGCCCGTCGCCCCCGGCACGGACCTGCCCTGCACCGAGGCGCGGAGCTTCTCGGTCAGGCGCAGCAGTTCGCGTTGTTCCTCGGCCGTCAGCGCCGGCGCCACGAGCTCGGCGATGTCACGGACGTGCTCGCGGCCAATCTGCTTCTGCAGCTCCCGGCCGGCGTCGGTGAGCCGGACCAGGACGCCGCGGCCGTCGTCGGGCGCCGGACGGCGCTCCACGAGGCCGCGCTTCTCCAGCCGTTCCACGAGCCGGCTCAGGCTCGACTGGCTCAGCAGGACATGATCGTTCAGTTCGTTCTGGCGGAGCCAGCCGGACGGACAGCCGGAGAGCGTGAACAGCACGTCGTACTCGTTGACCGCAAGGGACTTGAAGGCCGGTCCGGACTGCAGCCGCCGCATCACGGCCACCTGCGCCCGGAACAGCGACTCCCAGGTCTGGGCCGACAGGCGCACCGCGGCGCCCGGCGCTGCCGTCGGCGTTTCCGACGACGGCGCCGTGCCCGGCGTCGACGTCTGCGCCGCCGCTGCCGGGCCGTGTCCGCCAGGCATCACGCCTCCTGCGGGGCGGCCTCATGGGCTGCCAGCGATGCGGCGACCCGGCCAGCGTGGGTCGGCGGGGCGGGTACGTGGGCCGGAGTCTTCTCGGCGTATTCCTTGCGGAGCACCGGCAGGACTTCCTCGCCGAACAGGTCCAGCTGCTCGAGGACGGTCTTCAACGGCAGGCCCGCGTGGTCGATCAGGAACAGCTGGCGCTGGTAGTCGCCGAAGTGTTCCCGGAAGGTCAGGGTCTTTTCGATGACTTCCTGGGGGCTGCCGACCGTCAGCGGGGTCTGCGCGGTGAAGTCCTCCAGGGAGGGGCCGTGGCCATAGACCGGCGCGTTGTCGAAGTACGGCCGGAACTCCTTGATGGCGTCCTGGGAGTTCTTCCGCATGAAGAACTGGCCGCCGAGGCCCACAATGGCCTGGTCCGCCTTGCCGTGGCCGTAGTGCTCGTAGCGTTCGCGGTAGAGGCCGATCAGCTGCTGGTAGTGCTCCTTGGGCCAGAAGATGTTGTTGGCGAAGAAACCGTCGCCGTAGTAGGCGGCCACTTCGGCGATCTGGGGGGTGCGGATCGAGCCGTGCCAAACAAAGGGGGCGACGCCGTCGAGCGGCCGCGGCGTAGAGGTGAAGTTCTGCAGCGGAGTGCGGTGCTTTCCGGACCAGTTGACCGTGTCCTCGTCCCAGAGCCGGCGCAGCAGGGAGTAGTTCTCGATCGCGAGCTCGATGCCGTCCTGGATGTTCTTCCCGAACCACGGGTAGACCGGGGCGGTGTTGCCGCGGCCCAGGACCAGGTCAACCCTGCCGTCGGCGAGGTGCTGGAGCATGGCGAAGTCCTCGGCGATCTTCACCGGATCGTTGGTGGTGATCAGCGTGGTGGCGGTAGAGAGGATGATCCGCTTTGTCTGCGCGGCAATATACGCGAGCGTGGTCGTGGGGGAGGAGGAGAAGAACGGACGGTTGTGGTGCTCGCCGATGGCGTAGACATCCATGCCGATCTCTTCGACCTTCTTCGCAATGGCAACGGAGGCCTTGATGCGCTCGTGTTCGGTGGGGGTGCGGCCCGTGGTGGGGTCGGTAGTGATGTCGCTGACGCTGAATACGCCGATCTGCATGGTGTTCCTTTCCGGGCCGGAGACTTCCGGTAACTGCTTCCACTATAGCCGATTTACATGCATTTGCATCTATCACCGTCTACAACGCGTGGCTCGCGGGATTATTCCGGTGCCCCGATCCCGGCTGCCGTCGATCCCCGGAGGGGGCCGGCTTGCGGGAGGGATCGGAGCGTCCGGTGTTGATCAAAACGAGCACGCGGCTCCAGCCAGCTGGCACGGCGTAGGCGGGCCCCTCGCCTGCCGGTCGTGCAAGAATCGCGGCATGAATGAGGTTGAGCGGCGGACGCGGGAAGAATTGATGATTGTCGAGGCTCTGTTGCAGGCCACGGATCGTCGCGAGGAGGTTTTCCGTACGGTCGACGACTCAGAAGACGCGGAGGAAGCAATCCGTCGCGTTGGTCAACTGCTGGGCGTGGGAGAGCTAAGCAGCCGGTTCATCCTCGACATGCAGGTCAGACGATTCACCCGAGACCAGCGTCGGGCGCTCGCTTCCCGGGCAGAGGAACTTAGATCCCGGTTGCTGGACGGGCGCTGAAGAAGGCGCTTGGGATCCACATCGGGTGCCTCCTTTCGGCCTAGGCATCGGGCGTGCCGATAGGGCGATTATGCCGACCGCCGCATCCGGGCCCGGAGGAGGACCAAGAGAATTGAGGTGACGGCGGCTGCGGCGACTCCGCCCAGAAAATCAGACCAAAAGATGACAGGGAGCTTGGTAAGGACGAACAGAAGTTGTGACAGTGCGCTCAAACCGGCAATCCCTGCGCCGGCTATCAATAGTCTCGTCTTGTGGTCCACGCCATCCCCCAAAGCTGTGCTCGCATTTATGTGCTCGCAGTTACCTGCGCCGCCAGAGTACCTGATGCAGGGTTCTCGCTTAGGCTCGTTCTTGTTCTGTCCGGGCCGAGAGCGGCCCTGAGCGGCTCTATTGGGGGTGTGATGGCGGGAACTACTGGGTGTCCGGGTGTCGAGAAGCGCCTGATGAGGGGAGTGGGCGGCGCCATCCTGGTGGTGTCGCTGTCAGCCGGACTGGCGGCATGTGTCTCCCCGGAGCTCCCATCCCCGGTCGCCTCAGAGCGCAACACCCCCACAGCAGCAGCCGACGTCCCGACCGGGGCCGCAGCGCGTTCAGCGCTGGGGCCGGTGGACGCGGATTCTTTTGGAAACGCGGATTTCTACACCACGGTCTCCGGCGACACACCTGCGATCGTCGCCGGCTCTTTCCGGATTTCCGAGGAGAAACTCGCTGAATTCAACAATCTCGTGCCCGGGGCGCCCCTGGCTCCGGGCACGAAACTTCGCCTGATTCCCGCCCCGGGGCCGATCACCGGGGCGAAGGGTACGCCCGTCGTCGATGCCAAGGGCATCCCGACGAGTTACCTGATTGAAGCGGGCGACACCCTTGGCGGGATCACCTACCGGTTCGGTCTCACCGAGGAGCAGTTGGCGGAAGCGAACAAGGTCCCGTACACGTACGAGAAGGGCAACACGTATTTCGTCCGTGCCGGAAAGCGCGTACAGCTGCAGAAGAATCCGGTCGATAGCAGGTCAGGCAGCGGAGAGACCGTCAATAACTCCTTTGGTCATGCCGTCTTTTACACCACGGTCGACGGTGACTCGTTCGACAGTCTTGGCTATAAGTTCCGGTCCAGTACGGACCAGTTGCTGCAATACAACCCGGCTTTGACGGCGGACGGTCCCATCCGGGCGGGGACAAGGGTGGTGCTCACCCCCGCCAAGCTCAAGATCGACGGCGCCCGGGGCACCTTCACCTCCGATGCCGACGGCATCCCGCTCACCTATACAACTTCTGCCGGGGACACTGAGCGCCAAATCGCGTTCCGCTTTGGCGTTACTGACCTGAGAGCCGCGAACCGACCGCTCACCGGCAGCGGCGGCTCCTGGTACGCATATGCGGATCTACCCACAGGGGAGCTTCTGCCGGGTCAGACCCTCAGCCTTTCCCTGGACAAACCGATTCACCAGTAAGTCCTCCTGTCGGTCCTTTGCGGGGGAGACGCTTGCCCGGCCGGGACCGGAACGGGCCGCCGTGCCCTCCACCTGTTGCCCTCGCCGACCGCTGGATAGACTGACTGTTGAAGGGGGAATCATGGAGTGGATTGTCTTAGGCATAGTCGCCCTGGTCATTATTGTTGCGTCCATCTGGCGCGACATTTCCCGGAGGTCGCTGCGGCCCCCTGCGGGATCCGACCCGGCTTCGGAGCGGGAGCTTCGCGATTTCTACCGGGGAAAGACTCTTGGCCAATCGCATGTCGTCGGACTCGACAACACGGGCCACCGACGGTAATTAGTCAGCCCGCTGGCCGAGCCGGCGTCCGTGGTTGCTATTCGCCGGGACGGTTGGGAACGTCGGCGTCCCATGTCAGGTCTGCCCCCTCATCCAGTGGCAGCGCCTCGATCGCCGGATCCCGCACCAATGCCGATACGAGGTCGCGGCTGCCCGCGACCACCGTGGAGTCGAAGTCTATTTCCGTCACCATGACCCAGCTTCGGTCCGATGGCCAAAGGATGTTCGGTGATTGCGGGAACTGCGGGGAATGGTGCCACGGCACTTGATTTACCCACCCGGAATCACAGTAAAACTGCGGGGCAGCGTCAAAAAGGTAATAGGCGCGCCCCGGCAGGGTCAGCGTCCCGCCGTTGATGACCTCCGCCGGTAGCAGGCCGGGACCAGGTGCTTTTTGCAGCACGGCGGAGACGGGAAAAGGCTTCGCAGGGGCCTGGTCGTTTGAGAACGTGAGCTCCGCGTAGCCGGCGGAGCTGGTGAGACCTCCCCATCCTTCCCAGATCGCGGACACACCCTGGTGGGGTGTGGAGGTATGTTCACAGAGGCGGGCCGCCAGGACTGCCAGTATGTTTGGTGCGAGATTGCCGGTGAGGGGTCCGGAATAACGCCAGCCCTCGCTGTCCAGGATTTCCTGCCCGCCCGGTATGTGCCCTGGGAGTCGGTGAAATTGGGCCAACGGGTGCATCTTCGACCCGAATGCACTCGCGACGACGGACCAGCGGACCTGTTCTTCTTCGAGGGTGACGAGGTCCCTTCGCGGATGTCCGTGCCACGTCCCGGTGTCCCGCGGGCGGTCCCGCACCACCGGATGGAAAATCCGGGCGTAGGCGGGGAAACCCCGAGGCACCACAACGTGCATGTCATGCCACGCGGAATCCAGCAACGGTGTCAGCCATTCACCGGGCGCAGCATTGGGCAACGACTCCATGGCGCCAGCCTAGCCGACGGGTGGCGGACGGCTCCGGCCCGGCGTGGAAGCCGTGCGTCTCGACGGCTGGCTGCTCTAATGGTCCGATGACCTCACAGAAACTGACCTCACCGGCGAAGGCCCGCGCTGGCGATCGGGTCGCGGTCCTCTCTCCGGCCTTCGCGGCACCAGCCGTTTCGGAAGCTGTTCACGAGCAGGCCATGCAGCGGCTGACGGAAATCACCGGGTTGATCCCAGTCGAGTACCCAACGACACGGCAGCTCGGCGCAAGCGCGCAAGCACGGGCCGACGACATCACTGCCGCGTTCGCCGACCCCACTGTCCGGGCTGTGCTCGCTACGATCGGGGGCAACGACCAAATCACCGTCATCAAGCACGTCGACGCCGCCGTCGTCGCCGGCAACCCGAAGCCGTTCCTCGGCTACAGCGACAACACGAACCTGCACAACTTCCTGTGGGGTCTCGGGATCACCAGCTACTACGGCGGTTCCACGCAGGTCCACCTGGGAGCGGGCCCAGGCGTGGACCGGGTGCACCTTGCCTCGCTTCGCGCCGCACTCATCGACGGCGGAACCATTGAATTGTCCGACCCCGGAGAGTCGGAAGACTTTGGCGTTCCCTGGACGGATCCTCGAGCTCTGACCGAGTTCGGAGTCCGGGAGGCGACGGAACCGTGGACCTGGGCTGGTCCGGCGACGGTTGTGCAGGGTCGGTCGTGGGGCGGATGCCTGGAGGTCATTGACCAGATCGCGATGGCCGATCGGATGCCGGCTGTGGGCGACCTCGAAGGCGCGATTCTGCTCTTCGAAACCAGTGAAGAACTCCCTGGCGCAGACAAAGTCAAGAGATGGGTGCGGGCCTTGGGGGAGCGGGGGATCCTCGAAGCCGCCGCTGGCGTGCTCGTGGCCCGCCCGCCGGTCAGCAGCCTTGGGGAAACTGTGCCGGCAGCGGCGGAACGCGCCCGACTAAGGGCCGAGCAACGTGACGTGATCATCGGGCAGGTGAGGACGTACAACCCGGATGCGGTGATCTGCGCCGGAGTTCCTTTCGGGCACACACGGCCACAATGGATTCTTCCCCATGGCGGACTCGTCCGCCTTGACGGAACCACCCAAACGGTTGACGCTGACTACAGCTGATGCGTCGGGCGGGGACCCGTCGAACGGCGCGTCGCAGAGCGGGGAGCACCGCCGGGCGTACGTACGTTTCCCACGGGGATGGCCCACCCCCAATCCGCGTTCCTGTGGGCCATACCCGTGGTGGTTCATGGGTCCCGTGGCCGGGAGCGCGGCAGGTTCGCCGGGTGAGGGAGCGCGCTGCCGATCACGCCGCCAGCCTTGGTCTGAGGGCCGGGGCCGGTACGGTGAGGGCCCTGTCCTTGACAGCCGCAGTTACTGCCGTGCTTTGGTGCAGGCGGTGGAGGGCGTCGGGGCACGCTGCGCGCAGGTGCTCAAGGTCCAGCCGGACCATGAAGTCGGGGAGTGTGCGCTGAGCCCGGCTGGCGACAGCCAGAAGGCCGGAAATGTTCTCGGCGTCGAGCAGGCCGGCCGCGCGGATAGTGACGGTGGTGAGATCCAGGTCAACGGCGACGGTGCCGGCGGGCTTGGTGGACACAGCGGCCTACGAAACACGAAGAAGGCCCTCTGCAAAACCTCGATAGGAGGTTAAGGGAAATAGCCGCGGGCAATCAACTTAAATGTGATCTTTGCTACTGCAGATACGCGGGCGGTTAATTTTGGGCGAGGCCCGCCGTGCGAGCGTCCAGGACCACCCCACAGGGGCGGACCGCCGAAAGCTGCTCCGTGTCCGGCGGGACCCGGGGCTCGCGCTCCGGGGTCAGCGGGCCGGCCGTTCCGCGCGCCGCTGCTGCCATTGCCATGCGCGCCAGAAGAGTTGGCAAAGGACGACGACGACCCCGACGAGTAGCGCTTGCGGTGCAAATGTCATCATGAGGAATGAGACGGCGGGAGGCCCACTCGGGGGGGCTGATATTGAAAGTCACGGTAGACAGAATCGCCAAGCTGTCGACGACCAGTACCGCGGTCAGCAGCCACAATAGGGCAACGAACGGGTTGATGGACCAGGACCTCCCGACGGTCCGGCTCACCGACTGCCGTCGACGGGTGGACGCCGGCATTTCCATTTTGGTCCATCTCCCGAAAATTGATTCCGTTTGCGTGTGGTTGTCCCATATTCCCCCCAATGGATTTTCAAGCCGGCGTTCTGCTGTGGGTCCAGCCTAATCTCAACCGTTTGCTCGCCTTGTCGGTGCACGCTGGGAAGTCGTCTCAGCGCGCCGCCTGATTTTCACCAGTGCCCGGACAGCGAGCGTATCTCCCGCACCGACGATGGGGCCGAGTTGTCGGTGACGGTCACTGCCTGGTGCCCGCGTAGAGGATGGCGATCGCGTTTTGCGGGTCGTTCAGGAGCTGGCTCATGGTGCCACCGTCATCCAAGAACAGGCCAACGGTGTTCGGCACGGAACCTGAGCGGAAGGAACCGGCCGCTTCGAGCAGGGCTTGCCGGTCGGTGGAGGAAATCTGTTTGGCGCTGAGCGCTTCGGCCCCTTTACTGTCCCACGGCAAGTTCCCGAAACCGTCCGGGGCCCAGCCCAGAATGAGCCCTTGATAGTGTCCCGGGGCCCCCACGGAAATTATCTCCGCGTAGGCCGATGACCGGGGTCCCAGCTGAATCATCAGTGCTGTGGGTTCGATGCCGTCCGTTACCGCAGCGTCCTTGTACGTAAACTCTCCGACTGCGCCAAGACCGTAAAGCCAGCGAATGTGCGGCTTGTACTGGTCGGATTCCATGGTGACGGCGAAGAACTTCAAGCTGTTCGCGTCGAATATCGCACGGACGGTGTAATGATCATCGCGGTATATGTTGAGCAACGGTTCGCCGGACGTGCCCAGACTGCAGGTGGATGTTTTCGAACATAGAGGGTGGGATTCTCGCGGCACACCAAGTTTACTGTTGACGAACTCGACGGACTGCTCCAACGCCAGCGAATCGATTGCCTCTTTCTGCGCTTGGAAAGGGTCAGCGGGGCCTGAGGCAACTGGCGCATCGCCCTGGGGCGGTGCACCTGCCGACGTCGAGACCCGAGGCGAAGCGCTCGGCGGCGACGCGACAGCGGGTGACGTGCTTGGGGTCGACGCGTTCGGGGAATTGCAACCGACCGCAACCGTCATCAGCAAGACTCCCAGGAAAGTGGCAACACTGCCCGTCCTGTACCCGTGGGTCGCCTCCCGCGTGCGGCTGCCCAAGTGGTCCTGTGGTTCGGCTTCTTTGGTCATGACAACCTCGTGATTCTGGGTTGGCCACGAGTGGCTAGGAACGAGCGGACGCCGCAGAAGCGACGTGATCGAAGTACTCTGCCCACGCCGCGTCCGCGGTCATGCATTGCCCGGGGATATGGCCGCCCCCAATGAACGGCCATATCCGCGGGTGGCTGGAGGGAGCTGCGGCCGCGATGGCGCTTCCGGATGCGGTAGACCGCTCATGCCGCCTGCTTCAGGGCGGCCCGGCGACCGAGGCCGGTGCGGCGGGGCCGGTCGGTTCCCGGGTGCAGCCCGGACCTGATCAGAGCTTCGCGGGCGTCCTCCGACCCGTAGCCGAGGAACGCGCCGTCGAGGACGATGTCGCACTGGGGGAGGGCGCGTTCAGCCCGGTGGCGAAGGGCAAGCAGGCCTTGAAGGTTTCGGTTGGTCAGCGTTCCGACGGGGCGGATCGTAACAGTCGAGGCATCGAGGTCGACTGACGCCGTGACGCCAAGTTTTCCGGTGGTCATAGATATGGATCTCTCTACGAAACACGAACGGGCCGCGTCTTGACCCAAAAAGAAGATTAGTGCACCAATTTTGAACGCGGAAGTAACTTACGTCACTATTTTCGGAAGTACGTCCACCCGGACCGGCCCCGCAGCGCCGGTAAGCCGACGTTGCAGGCTGTCGGGCCCGGCAGGGCAGGGTGCATAGTTAGGTATGGGACCGATGAGGGAGCCCGGGCTGAACGGGGCTGAGCGGGGACCCGTCGCCGCGGAGGTACAGGACCTGCTTCTGGAGACCCAGGACGTCGCCGACTTTCTCGACGAACTGGCCCGTTATGCCTCCGCCAATCTGTCGTCGGAGAAGAACGAAGTGTTCTGCGGGATTACGCTGCTGCGTCCCGGCTCCGCCGGTACGGTGGCGAGCAGTGGCGAAAAGGCACGCAGGCTCGACGAGTTGCAGTATCAACTCGATGAGGGGCCGTGTCTGATGGCCAGCAGGCGGCAATTGCTGGTCCACATTCCCGATCTTGCTGGTGATGACACCTTCCCGGCGTACAACGCTATCGCCGCCGCCAATGGAATCCGCTCCATCCTCGCAGTGCCCTTCCACTTGCCGGACGACTCAGTCCGCGCTGGCCTCAACCTCTATTCGGAAAACGCCCACGCCTTCGATGGCGGGTCGGTGAGCCGGGCGCAGGGGTTCGTTGCCCAGGCTTCTAAAGGCCTCAGGCTGGCGGTTTTGCTGGCCCAGCACAGTCAAACCGCGGAGAACCTCAGGCTGGCAATGACTTCGCGGACCGTCATCGACATGGCGGTCGGTGTCATCATCGCGCAGAACCGGTGTACTCAGCAGGAAGCCTTTGGCCTCATCA
Organism: Arthrobacter sp. Hor0625; assembly: GCF_052567525.1. Lineage (NCBI taxonomy): Bacteria > Bacillati > Actinomycetota > Actinomycetes > Micrococcales > Micrococcaceae > Arthrobacter > Arthrobacter sp. Hor0625. The sequence goes on from NZ_CP199586.1 coordinate 2,568,201, forward strand.
AAGCCGCCTCAAACAACCGCAATTTGAAGCTCCGCGATGTCGCCGCTTCCATAGTGGAATCCGCAGGCGGTGGCAAGGTCGCAACTCACTTCGGCTAGCATCTCACGGCACGAAGGCTCTGGCACGGAGGGCGGCGGAGCGTATCAGTGCCGAAGCGCGGGCGCCTCGTCCGGTTCGTCGTCGCGTTCGTCGTCGTCCGTGCTGCCCGTGGCCGGTCGAGTACCGGCGCGGGCCGGGGCCCCGGCTCCTTCGCCGCCGGGTGTCTCCGGGGTCGACGCCGCGGGGCGGGCCCGGCGGCCGTGCGGGGCAGCGCCGCCGTCGGCCTTCCGCAGTGCCTTGCGCTCCCGCCGGCCCTCAACCAGCCGGTACAGCACCGGCACGAGGATCAGGGTCAGGAGGGTTGAGGAGATGAGGCCGCCGATCACGACGATGGCGAGCGGCTGGGAGATGAAGCCGCCGCCGCCGGTCAGGCCGAGCGCCATCGGGGTCAGCGCAAACACGGTGGCCAGCGCGGTCATGAGGATGGGGCGGAGCCGCTGCCGGGCCCCGTGCGTGATCGCGTCCGCCACGTTCATCCCCGGCTGGCCGTTGCGTGGCTGCCGGTACTGGTTGACCAGGTCGATCAGCACGATCGCGTTCGTCACCACGATGCCAACGAGCATGAGCATGCCGATCAGCGACGGCAGGCCCAGCGGGACCCGGGTCACCAGCAGCAGGCCGATCGCCCCGGTGGCGGCGAAGGGGATGGAGACGAGCAGGATCAGCGGCTGCACGAGGGACTTGAAGGTCGCCACCATGATCACGTAGACGATCGCGATGGCGGCGAGCAGTGCCAGCCCCAACTGGCTGAAGGACTCGGCCTGCTGCGTCGTGGCGCCGCCGATCTCCGCGGTAACGCCCGGCGGCAGCTGGACCGTGGCCAGCCGCGACTGGACCTCGGTGCTGACCGCCCCGAGGTTGCTGCCCGAGGGGGTGACGGACACGCGGGCGGTGCGCTGGCCGTTGCTGGCCGTAACGGACACCGGCACATCCGCCTGTTCCACGGAGGCGATCGAGGACAGCGGGACCGGGCCCCGCGCCGTCGGCAGCTTAAGGTCCCGGACCGCGTCGATGCTCGTGAACCGGGTACCCTCGCCGATCCGGACCGGGTAATCGTTGGTGCCGATGCGGACCGTTCCGGCCGGAACCGGGCTGATGGTCGAGGCCAGGACACCGGCGACCTGCTGCTCGTTCAGGCCGGCCGCGGTGGCCTTGGCCCGGTCCACCTTGACCTGCACCACAGGCTGGCTGGCGGCCAGGTTCGTGCTGACCTCGGTCGAGCCGGGCACGCCCTCCATCGCCTTGACCATGGCGTCGCTGGCGGTGCGCAGGTCATCGGACCGGGCGGCCTTGAGCGTGATGTCCACGGTCGACGTCGTCCCGAAGCCGCCCTGCTGCGAGCCGACCGTGATCTTTCCGGCGTCGGAAATGTTGGCCAGCTCGGCACGCACGGTGTCCTGCAGCTTGCCCTGGTTGGCCTTTTCCTCGGTCACCACGGTGAAGGTGGAGTTCTCCGCCCCGGTGGACTGCAGCGCGGAGAAACCGGTCTGGGCGTTGCCGGTGGTGACCTGGACATCCTTGATGCCGTCGATGCCGAGGAGGGCCTTCTCGACCTTGATTGCGGCCGCGCTGCCCTCGGCCAGGCCGGTGCCGGCCGGGAGGGTCTGCTTCACGGTCATGCTGTTTTCGCCGGAGCGGCCCAGCAGGTCGGTGGCGAGCAGCGGTGACATGGCGACCGTGCCGCCGAGAACCAGGACCGCCGCCACCAGCGTGATCACGGGGTGCCGCTGGGTGCCGCGCAGGACCGGCAGGTAGCCGCGCTGCAGGATGCTGCGCTGCTCGGCCTCGTGCGCCTTCGCAGCAGCCTCGGAGGCGGCGTCCGCCCGGTTATCCGCGGCGCCGGCCTTGACCGCCGGGTTTCGCAGGAACCAGTACGCCAGCACCGGGACGATGGTCAGGGAGACCAGCAGCGAGGACACCAGGGCGATCGTGACGGTGAGGGCGAAGGGCCGGAACAACTCTCCGGCCAGCCCGGCGACGAAGGCGATCGGCAGGAACACGGCCACCGTGGTGAGCGTGGACGCGGTGATCGCGCCGGCGACTTCACGGATGGAGGTCAGGATCGCGGTGATCTTCGCTTCGCCGTAGCTGAGGTGCCGCTTGATGTTCTCGATCACCACGATCGAGTCGTCCACCACTCGGCCGATCGCGATGGTCAGCGCGCCGAGGGTCAGGATGTTCAGGGAGTACCCGGTAACCGAAAGCCCGATGAAGGTGATCAGCAGGGACAGCGGGATGGACACCGCCGTGACCAGGGTCGAGCGCACGGAGAGCAGGAACAGCAGGATGACCGCCACGGCGAAGCCCAGGCCCAGGAGTCCCTCGGTGGTCAGGTCCTTGATGGATTTTTCGATGAACGGCGCCTGGTCGAAGACGGGCGTGAACTTCGCGTTGGACCCGAGCTCCGCCTCCAGCTGCGGAATGGTGTCCTTGACCGCGTGGGAGATGCCCACGGTGTCGCCCTCGGGCTTCTTTGTGACCGAGACGGCCAGGGTTTCCTTGCCGTTGGTCCGCGTGATCGAGGTGCGGGCGTCCTCGGCAAGGCTGACATCCGCCACGCTGCCGATCGTTGCGGCGTCCTGGGCCCCGGAGAGCGGGAGCGCCTTGATCGCGTCCAGGGAGTCGACCGGGCTGCCGATCTGCAGCGACAGTGTCTTGCCCTTCTCCTCGATGCTGCCGGCCGGCACCAGGGAACCGTTGTTTTTCAGGGCGTCGGAGATGGAACCGATCGTGGCGCCGCTGGCGGCCAGGTCCTGAGGCCGGGGAAGGATCTTGATGTGCTGGGTCGCGCCGCCGGTCACCTCGGCGCCGCGCACGCCGTCGAGCTTTTGCAGCCGCGGCACGCTGAGCCGGACCAGGTCCGCGTTCAGCTCGCTCAGCGGCTTGTCCGAGGACACGGCCAGGAACACGATCGGGAAGTCGCTGATGCTGTCGGCGATCGCCTGCGGCTGGACGTCCTTCGGGAGCGCCTGCTTGGCGTTGGAGATGGCCCGGTCGATCTGGTTCCGCGCCCGGTCCAGGTTGGACCCGTAGGTGAACGCCAGGGTGATCTGCGAGACGCCGTTGCGGGAGGTCGACGACGTCGACTCCAGACCTTCGACGCCGCGGAGCGCCGTCTCCAGCGGCCCGCTGACCTGCTTGTCCACGACCTCGGGGGAGGCGCCCGGCATCGAGGTGATGACCGTGATCTGCGGGAACTCGATGGACGGGATGAGCTCCTGCTTCAGCGAGGTCATCGTGATCACGCCGAACACCGACGCAAAGATGGTGATCAGCGCGATCAGCGCCCGGTTTGCTAGCGAGAGCTGGGCCAGCCGGAACATCTCATGAACTCCTGGGGGTTAGCGGACGCTCGCCACGACGGAACGCCTCAATGGGACTAAACGTGCCGCAACCCGGCAGAGTTTCAGCGGCCGGCCGGGACCGGTTCCAGCTGCAGTGCCCGGGCCGTGTCGGCCTCAAGCTGGGCCGCGAGGTCCGGGTTCTCGTTGAGCTTGACGCCGTAGCCCGGCATCATCTCCTTGAGCTTGGACTGCCAGCCCTTGAAGTTCTTCGGGAAGGCCTTCTGCAGCAGCTCGATCATGATCGGCACGGCCGTGGAGGCGCCCGGGGAAGCGCCCAGCAGCGCGCCGATGGAGCCGTCGCGGCCGGCGATGACCTCGGTGCCGAACTGCAGCACGCCGCCCTTCTTCGGGTCCTTCTTGATGATCTGGACGCGCTGGCCGGCGGTGATCAGTTCCCAGTCGCCGTCCTTGGCCTCCGGGTAGTACTCGCGCAGGGCCTCGACCTTGGCGCCGTGCCGCTTGGCGACTTCCTTGACCAGGTAGGCGGTGAGGTCCATGTTGTCCTTGGCCACGGCCAGCATCGGGATGATGTTGGAGGGGCGGATGGACAGCGGCAGGTCCAGGTAGGAGCCGTTCTTCAGGAAGTTGGTGGAGAACCCGGCGTACGGGCCGAACAGCAGGCTGCGCTTGCCGTTGACGAACCGGGTGTCCAGGTGCGGGACGGACATCGGCGGTGCGCCCACGGAGGCCTGGCCGTAGACCTTGGCGCTGTGCTGGGCGGCCAGGGTCTCGTCGGTGCAGCGGAAGAACTGGCCGGAGACGGGGAATCCGCCGTAGCCCTTGCTCTCCGGGATGCCGGAGGCCTGCAGCAGGTGCAGGGCACCGCCGCCGGCGCCGACAAAGACGAACTTCGCGTGGATCGAGCCGTGTTCGCCGGAGCGCGGGTGCTTGAGTTCAAGGTCCCAGCCGCCGTCGGAGGCCCGCTTGATGCCGGTGACGTCGTGGCCGTAGTTGATTTCCACGCCGTTGTTGCCGAGGTAGCCGGTCAGCTCGCGGGTCAGGGCGCCGAAGTCGACGTCGGTGCCCTCAGCGGCGCGCGTGGCGGCGACGCGCTGCTTGGGGTCGCGGCCCTTGACGATCAGCGGGGCCCACTTGGCAATCTGGGCCTGGTCCTCGGAGTACTCCATCGAGCGGAACAGCGGGTTCGGCTTCAGCGCCTCGTAGCGGGTCTTCAGGAAGTTCACGTTCGCATCCCCGACGACGAAGCTCATGTGCGGGACGGTGTTGATGAAGCCCTTGGGCGAGCCGATCAGGGAGTTGGTGACCAGGTGGGACCAGAACTGGCGGGAGAGCTGGAACTGCTCGTTGATGTGCAGCGCCTTGGCCGGATCAACCGAGCCGTCCTTGGCCGCGGGGGAGTAGTTCAGCTCGCACAGGGCCGCGTGTCCGGTGCCGGCGTTGTTCCACGGGCCGGAGCTTTCCAGGCCCGGCTGGTCCAGCCGCTCGAAGAGGGAGATGGTCCAGTTCGGCTCAAGCTGCTTGAGGAACGCGCCGAGCGTGGCGCTCATGATGCCGCCGCCAATCAGGACGACGTCGGCATGTTGGGTCTTGGAAATGAAAGTCACGATCAGTCTCCGATAGCAGCGGCTCTGGCTGTCACAGAATATCCCCGCACCGCCTACTAACTGAAATTGGCCGGTTACGTCAAGGCTTTAGCTGGACGTTCGTGAAAACTTCGTTCAGCACCGGGGACGCCGGGTACTTCAGCACCCGGTCGGAGAGGGCAAGGGCCGAGATCGGGAACGCGATCGGCACCGCCGGCACCGACTCGGCGATCTGGGCGTTGATGGTCTGGTACTGCTCGGTCCGTTCCTTCCCGTCCGGGAGGCCACGGGCCCGCAGAATCTTGGAGAACACCTGCGGGTCCTGGTAGCCGAACTCGCCGGTCTTTTCGCCGAACAGCGGGCCGACGAAATTGTCCGGGTCCGCGTAGGAGCCGTTCCAGCCGAGAAGGTGGAGGGCATGGTCGCCCGGGGAGGTGACCTTCTGCAGGTACCCGTCGGACCAGTCCACCGGCATGGGCTTGATGTTGAGCCCGACGGCGGTGAGCTGGCGGCTGATCTCGGCGTAGACCTTCTCCGGGGTCGGCAGATAGGGGCGGGCGACGTTCAGCGGGTAGTAGAACTTGAGCTCTTCGCCCTTGTACCCGGCGTCGGCAAGCAGCTTCTTGGCCTTGGCCTGGTCGTAGCCCAGGGACGGGGCGTTGTTGTTGAAGCCGCTCAGCTTCGGCGGCACGAACTGAGAGGCGGCCGAGGTGTTGTCAATGAAGAACTTCCGGATCAGGGTGTCCTTGTCCAGGGCCATCTCGATCGCCTGCCGGATTTTCAGGTCCCGCAGCACGGGCACCTGCTGGTTCATGCCCAGGTACATGACGGAGAACGGGTCGCGCTGGATGATCTGCTTGCCGCGCTTGACCAGCTGGTCGAAATTGCCCACCGTCACTGCGTCGTAGGCGTCGATTTTTCCGTCCAGCAGCGCCTGCATCCGGGTCTGCGGGTGGTCGTAGTTGACGAAGTTGATCGTGGCGATCTGGCCGCGGTCGCCCCAGTAGCCCTTGTTCGTGGTCAGCGTGACGGTGTTGTTGTCCCACGAGCCGAAGACGTAGGGGCCGGTGCCCACCGGGTGCAGGGCGTAGGCGGACACCGGCTGGCCCTCGCGGTTCTGGTTCAGCACGTCCGCGGAGCCGGCGGCCAGGGCGCGCGGCGAGGAGATCGCGAACGCCGGCAGGGTGAGCGCCTGGAGGAAGCCGGTGAACGGCTGGGTCAGGTCGATCCGGACGCTGCCGGCGGAGAGTGCCTTGCAGTCCTTGTAGATGGAGAGCGGGGCCTGGTCGGCGTGGGCCATGAACACGCCCTTAAAGCTGCTGCCCGGGGCCTGCTTGCGCAGCGCCGGGGAGAAGTTGAACCACCGCTTGAAGTTCGTGCATACGGCCGCTGCGTTGAACGCGGTACCGTCCTGGAACTTCACCTTTTCCCGCAGGGTGAACGTGTAGGACCTGCCGTCCTCACTCGTGGTCCACTCGGTGGCGAGCAGCGGGGTGGGCTTCCCGCTGGTCTGGTCGACGCCGACCAGGCCTTCAAGGATTTGCCGGGTGATGCGGTACGAGTCGACGTCGGAGACGAGCGCCGGGTCCAGGCCCAGCGGGCGCGAGGCGGTGCCGAAGGTGAAAGTGGCGGTGGGGCCGGCGGGGGTGGAGGCAGAGGAAGACGACGGCGTCGGGCCGGGGACGCCGGTGCAGGAGGCCAGCGGGAGCATGAGCAGAACCGCCCCGACGCCGGCGGCGATGCGGCGCACTGTGCTGCGGGGGGCCCTGCTTCTGGGCGCGGGACTGCTGGGCACTGAAGGAATCACCTCTGGGAACTGGACGGCCGCCGGCTGCGGCCAAGGCCCAGTCTAGTTGACCGGCCGGGTGAATCCCTTGGACACGGCGAAGGCCCGCACCGGGGGTGCGGGCCTTCGTTTTCTCCGGAGGACCCAGGGAGTCAGGCTGGATCCGTGACTGGAGGCCTAGGCAATGTCTACTTGGGCATCAGGACCGAATCGATCATGTAGACCGTGGCGTTGGCGGTCTTGACGCCGCCGCACACGACGTTGGCGCCGTCGACCTTGAGCGCATCCTTGCTGCCGGTGACGGTCACCGAACCGCCCTGGACGGTCTTGTGGGTGCCCACAATCTCCGCCGGGCTGACCTTGCCGGGAACAACGTGGTACGTGAGGATCTTGCTCAGCAGGGCGTCGTCGGTCTTGAGCTTGTCGATGGTGGCGGCGTCGATCTTCTTGAACGCGTCGTCCGTCGGAGCGAAGACCGTGAACTCGCTGCCGTTCAGGGTGTCCACCAGGTTGACCTTGGGGTTGAGCTTGCCGGAAACGGCAGCGGTCAGGGTGGTCAGGATCGGGTTGTTGGAGGCGGCGGTGGCGACCGGGTCAAGGGCCATGCCGGCGACGGAGCCCTTGCCGTCGGGAACCTGGGCGGCGTAGGCCTCACAGCCGGAGCCGACAAGGTCGGCGGCCGGGTCCATGGCTGCGGCGGAGGAGCTCATCGACGGCGACGGCGCCATGCTCGAGGCCATGCCGGATTCGGACGGTGCGGCGGCCGGGGCCGAGGCGCTGGATCCGCTGGTGGAACCGCCACAGGCGGTGAGGCTGAGCATGGCGGCGGCAGCGATACCTGCAACGGCGAAAGTCGTGCGCTTGATGGTCTGCATTTCGAATCTCCTTTGTTGTGCCGATTTCATTGCCGGCAGCGGACCTCGTGGCCGCTGCGGCGTTTCTCCGACTGGTGGGCACCGACCCTTGGTTGGTGTCTCACTGGATATTCGGGTGCCCGGCGGGAGGGGATGGGTGGGATATGAATTTCTTTTCCCGATCCCCGGCGTCCGCTGCCGAATCCCTTTCCGGGCTTCGGAATTCCGGCCCATAAAGAGGGCACAAAAAAGAACCCCGGTCCAAAGACCGGGGTTCTCTTCCAAAGTGCGCAAGGGGGGACTTGAACCCCCACGCCCGAAGGCACAGGAACCTAAATCCTGCGTGTCTGCCAATTTCACCACTCGCGCGCTGCGCCGTCGCCGGGGGCCGAAGGGGCCCCGTCAACGCACGCCAGCCACCATTCTACAGACCGTTGCCGGCCGGTCAGCCGGCCAGCTGCAGATCGCGGAGCAGCTTGGCGACGTGGCCGGTGGCGCGCACGTTGTACTGCGCCAGGGTGACCTTGCCGTCGGGGCCGACGACCACCGTGGACCGGATCAGGCCTTCATAGGTGCGGCCGTAATTCTTCTTCTCGCCCCACGCCGCGTAGGCCTCCGCCACCGCGTGGTCCGGATCGGACAGCAGCGGGAAGGTGAGGCCCTCGGCTGCGGCGAACGCGGCCAGCTTGGCCGCGGGGTCGGGGGAGATGCCGACGACCTCGTAGCCGGCAGCCTGCAATGCGGCCAGGGAATCCCGGAAATCGCAGGCCTGCTTGGTGCACCCGGGGGTGGCGGCGGCGGGGTAGAAATAGACCACGGTGTGGCGGCCGCGGAAGTCCTGCAGCGCCACTTCGTTGCCGTCCGAGTCCTGCAGCCGGAAGTCCGGCGCTTCGTCTCCGGGGACAAGTCGTTCAGGCATGTTCATCTCCTTGGGAAATCTGGGGAATCCCAGCCTACTTAGCACCGGCGGCGGCGCCGAATCGGACACTCGCTATACTCTTTGGTATGCCTGATATGGAACGCTGGCCAACCGGCCGCCTATTGTCGACGGCAGCACGCCTAGTTGAACACTCCTGGAACGAAAAACTGGGGGCGATCGGCCTGACCCACGCGGGGGTCATTGCGATGGAAGTGCTTTCCGCCCAAGGACCCATGACCCAAGCTCAACTGGCGCAACTGGTGAGGGTCCAAGCCCAGACCATGGGGAAGACCCTGAGCCGGCTCGAAGCCCATGGACACATTTCCCGGGAGCGCAGCCCCTCGGACCGCCGCAGCCACGTCGTCACCTTGACCGAACGCGGCCGCGAAGCGGTCGTCACGGCGGCCGACATGGAGCGGTCCGTTCTGGCGGCGGCGTCGATTGACCCGGACGCGCTTCGGCACGAGCTGAAGTCCGTGGTCCGCGAGCTGGCCAACCGGATCTCCACGACCGAGGCCAAGGCCATCGTCACCTCTGCGGACCCGGTGGCCGTGGCGCAGGCCGTGGCGGCTTCCGACGCCGGAGTTACTGCAGACGCCCTCTAGGCGTCTCCCTCCGCCCCTCCCGGCCAGGGAAACAAGTACTGACTACTGGTTTCGATAGCGGCGCGCTCGTGAAGCATGGGTCCATGACTCGATATGTCCTCGAAGCCAGATCTTTGGAACATCGCTGCCAGTGCTGCGGAGACTTGACCGGGGCCGTGTTCTGCGACGACTGTGATCCCCACCCGGAACCGGTCGAAGCTGTGCGCTGACCCCTATAGCGTCCGGCTGCAGTCCGGCGTACGCCCGACCGGTTGCGTGTCCTTCCCCGTGCCGGGCACGGAGCGGAATTAGGATCGAGGCATGGATGCGCAGCTGACTGTTGAGCTGGAAGGGCAGACCTCGATCAACGAGCTGCTTGACGAGCCGGTTGGCGCTGCGCCGATTCAGCTGGCACTGCCGATCCACTTCCAGCTCGCAGCCGCCGAGCGCCGCTAGGACCCCCGCCCGATGCCTGCTCCTTCGACGGTCCGGCTGTGGCCGCGCCGCCCTGGGCGGCGGCATGACCGGAAGCGGCGGTCGGCTGCGCGATCCGGGGCGGGGAAGCTTGGAAGTGCTGCTGCCGCGCTGGCGTTTGTCCTCGTGGCAGTGCCGGCCGCTGCCACGCCGGCCTATGCCGGCCCCTGCGGACCTCTCGTGCTGATTCCGCTGCCCGGGTGCCACGCTTCTCCCACGCCCACTCCATCACCCCCACCTGCGGCCAAGCCCTCGCCGTCGGGCAGTACGGCACCGTCCGCGCCGCCAGCCCCCGTCGGCCCGGCCCCGGCGCCCGGCGGCCGTTCGACACCGGCGCCCCGGACAGCGCCTGCCCCAGATCCTGCAGTTCCGGCGGCAACCGTCGGCCCCTCCCGCACGGCCGCTCCGGCTACGCCCCGTCCCGCGGCCTCGAACGCCGTTCCCACGCCCTCAGCGCCCGCCACGGCAACCCCTGCCCCGGACGCGGGGGAGCCGCTGCCCACCGGGGCGGGCACCACAGCGGCGGACTCATCGGGCGCAAGCTCCGCGACGTCCGGCCTTACCGTCGGCGGCGTGCTGCTGTCCCTGGGCGGGCTGCTCGTGGCGGCGGCCGGTGCCGTCGGACTTGGCCGGCATACGCGCCCCTAAGCGCACCGTCGACGGGGTAGCCGTCCGGCTGGTCTGCGATGGGCAAACGCCGGCCGGTGCGCTTAAACCAAAAACCCCGTTCAGCGGACTTTTCAGTCTGCTGAACGGGGTTTTCCTTTGGTGCACCCCCCGGGACTCGAACCCGGAACCCATTGATTAAGAGTCAATTGCTCTGCCAGTTGAGCTAGAGGTGCAGCTGTTGTTTTCGTTCCCCGCAGGCTGTTTATTTCCCGCGGTGTTCTCCGCAACGACATGAAACTCTACACGAGTTTTGGTGCAGTGTGAAATCGGGACCCGGGGGTCACCGTGCGCTTACCCCGGAAGCTCCAAAACCAGCGCAAAATCAGGGTTCTGGCCGTTGCTAAGCGCCCACAGGCGTCCGTCCGGAGCGAGCGAAACGTCGCGGATCCGACCGTACTGCCGTGTGAAATAGGCCACAGGTTCGCCGGCAGTTTCGCCCCGCAACGCGATCGTCCAGAGACGCTGCCCGCGAAGCGCCCCAAGGTAGGCGGTGTCGCCGACGATCTCAAGGCCGCTCGGCGATGAGTCCGCCGTCGACGGCCACACCGCGGCGGCATCCCGGAACCCGCCCCGGTGCGGCGCCCCGGTCACTTCCGGCCAACCGTAGTTGCCGCCCGGCACGATCAGGTTCAATTCGTCGTTGACGTCGGGGCCGAACTCACTGGCCCAGAGCCGCCCCGCACTGTCCCAGTCCAGTCCTTGAACGTTGCGGTGGCCCAGGCTGTACACCGGGTTGTTGCCGAAGGGGTTTCCGGGCGCCGGCTTGCCGTCCGCGGTGAGCCGCAGAACCTTGCCGCCGAGGGCGTTGCGGTCCTGGGGGTCCCCGCTGCGGCGGGCGTCCCCGGTGCCGACGTAGAGGAACCCGTCCGGGCCGAAACGGATCCGGCCGCCGTTGTGGGTGGCGGCCTTGGGGATCCCGGAGAAGATCACTTCCGGGGCGCCCAGGTCCGGCAGCCCGTCCGGGCCCAGCCGAAAGCGCGCGATCCGGTTGTCGGACGCGGCGGTGAAGTAGGCGTACAGGTGGCGGCCGCTGCCGGTGCCGGGGGACAGGGCCAGTCCCAGCAGGCCGCCCTCTCCGCCGGGCACGACGTCGGGCACCTGGCCCACGGTGTCGGCCGCGTCCTGGGCGCCGGGCCGTATTGCCTTGAGGAGCGCGCTGTCCCGTTCGGAGATTAGCGCGGTGCCGTCAGGCAGGAAGACGATCGACCAGGGGATTGAAAGATTGGCGTCGATCCGTGCCACGACGCGTGGGGCTGTGGTGGACGGCCGCGGGGTAGAGGGCCCGGAGGCGGGCGGCGCGGAAGTCGCCGGACTGCCGGAAGCGGTATTCCCCTCGGTGGCCAGTGCGCTGCCGCTGGCGGGTGGCGCGGCGGGCGTGCCTGCCGTGCCGGTGCAGCCCGAGGCCGCGAGGGCCAGTGCAGCCGCCAGCGCCCCGGCCGCTGCTGCCGCCGGGGCGCTTCGATGTGGCGTGTTCCCTCGCACTGGCCGGGACGCCGTCCCGCTAGAGGCGCGAGCGGCGCGGGGGACGGAACCCGGCGGCCTCGGCATGGGCTACGGACTCGAACCAGACCTCGGCGCGGGTCTCCTCGTAGGAGGGGCTGGTCTCATCGTGGTAGATCATCGACGAGGCGTTTCCCTTCACGGTGAAGCCTTCCGGTCCGCTGCCGTCCGCTGCCGGGGCGGCCGACCCCTCGCCGTAGGGCTGCTCAACGGCGAGGTGCCCGGCCGGTGCGGGCGCCTGGGCCGGTTCGGCGGTATGGGACGGTTCGGCGCTGTGGGCGGGTTCGGCGGTCCGGGGCTCCGCGAAATGGCTGGCGGAGCCCTCCGTGGCGGCGGCCGAGGCGGCTGCCTGCGCGGTCTCAATGTCGGCGGCCTCTGCCGCCGCGGACTCCGCGCCGGGAAGGGTCGGGGCGTGCGGGCCGGTGTACTCGTCGTGGTGCACCGGCGCGGCCGACGTTTCCGCAGTCCCGGCGGTCGTCCCGGCGGCTGCCTCGTGGCGCGGATGGCCCGCATGCGGGGCCTCATGGTGCGGTGCGGCGTGGGTGTCGGCCGGCGGCGTCTCGGACCACTGGGTTTCCCACTCGGTGTCCTCGGCGCCCGGCTCCTCACCGGTCGGCCGGGCCGCCGCAGCAGCAGCTTCGTCGTCGGCCGTCGTCGGCGGCACCGGCTCGGCGTTGCCGAATCCGGCGGCGGAGGGCATCCCGGTGGTGGCGGCCGCCGCGGCCGAGGACGCGGCGGCCCCGCCGGACAGGGCGCCGTCGTGGCGCTCACCGCTGGCAGGAGCCTGGTCGGCGGGCTTGGAGGTCCCCGACGTGGAGGTCTCCGCGCCGCTGCGGGCATTGTTGCGGTTCAGCAGCCACCACACGACGCCGACAATCACCACGATGACGATGAGCCAGGTAATCCAATCCATAGCGGAATCCTTCTGTCCAGGGGCAGGGTTGCCGTTGCTTGACGTTACGTCCGGCCCGACGGCACTGTCCAGCGTTCCGGAACCGCCCCGTGTAGCCTCGCTTCATGGATTTCAAGCGACTGCGGATCCTCCGCGAACTGGCGGACCGCGGCACGGTCGGCGCCGCCGCGGAAGCACTGCGGGTCACGCCGTCGGCAGTCTCTCAACAGCTGAAGACGCTGCAGGAGGAGCTGGGCGTCGTCCTCGTCGAGAAGTCCGGCAGGGGAGTGCGGCTGACCGAGGCGGGCCTGGCCATGGCGGGCGCGGCCGCCGACGTCTCCACCGCCCTGGCCCGCGCCGAGGCAACCGTCGACACTTACCGGCGCGGATGGCAGACCCGGATCAGGGCCGCATTCTTCCCCAGCGCGGCGGAAATGTTCCTGCCGGGCCTGCTGCACCGGGTCAAGGACATCGACGGGCTCCGCTTCGAAGCCCACTTCGAGGACCCGGGCGTCGCCGGCTTCGCGTCCCTCGCCGCCGACTACGACATCGTCCTCGCCCACAGCGTCGACGGGCCCGGGGTGTTTGCCCGGCAGGGCCTGCAGGTCATCCCGCTCCTTGACGAACCGCTCGACGTCGCGGTCCCCGCGGGCCATGCACTCGCCGGCAAGTCCGCCCTGAGCGCCGGGGACGTCGTCGGATTCCCCTGGATGGGCGTGCCCGACGGGTTCCCCTTCGACACCGTGCTGCGCCAGATTGAGCTGCAGGCCGATTCCCCGGCGGTCCGGGCCCAGCTGTATCCAGACCTCCGCGTCCTGGAGGCCCTGGTCAGCGCCGGGCACGGACTCAGCCTGCTGCCGCGCTACACGGCCCTGAAGAACCAGGGGAGGGGCTTCGTGCTCCGCCCGCTCCGGGGTGTGAAGGCCAGCCGCAGCATCGTGGCACTGGCCCGCCCGGAGGCTGCGGCCCGCACGCGCATCCAGCAGGTACTGGCCATGCTCAAGGACGAAGCCCGCGCCGTGGCGGAAGCCCCCGAGCTGCGTGACGCGGATCACCTGGCGGCCGGCGAGCACCCGATAGGTTCCGCAGAATGAGACGACGGTCCACCATCCGGACGAAATATTCCCGGAATTGGGCTTAATGAGCCCATCCGGCTCGTTGCTGCCTGCGCCGTAGCCCTAGACTTTGAGCCATGAGTGAGGACACCCAAACAGCGACAGAGACCAAGCCGGACATCAAGCCACGCAGCCGGGTCGTCACCGATGGAATCCACGCCGCCCCCGCACGCGGCATGTTCCGTGCGGTCGGCATGGGCGACGACGACTTCGCCAAGCCCCAGGTGGGCGTGGCCAGCTCCTGGAATGAAATCACTCCCTGCAACCTCTCCCTGAACCGGCTGGCCCAGGGCGCCAAGGAAGGCGTCCACGCCGGCGGCGGGTTCCCGATGCAGTTCGGCACCATCTCCGTCTCCGACGGCATCTCCATGGGCCATGAGGGCATGCACTTCTCCCTGGTCTCGCGCGAAGTCATCGCCGACTCGGTGGAGACCGTGATGCAAGCCGAACGGATCGACGGCTCGGTGCTGCTGGCCGGCTGCGACAAGTCCCTGCCCGGCATGCTCATGGCAGCGGCCCGCCTGGATCTGGCCAGCGTCTTCCTCTACGCCGGCTCCATCATGCCCGGCTGGGTCAAGCTCGAGGACGGCTCCGAAAAAGAAGTGACCCTCATCGACGCCTTCGAGGCCGTGGGCGCCTGCGCCGCCGGCAAGATGAGCATGGAGGACCTGACCCGGATTGAAAAGGCCATCTGCCCGGGCGAAGGTGCCTGCGGCGGGATGTACACCGCCAACACCATGGCCTGCATCGGCGAGGCCCTGGGCATGTCCCTCCCCGGCTCCGCCGCCCCGCCGTCGGCCGACCGCCGTCGTGATGACTTCGCGCGGAAGTCCGGCGAGGCCGTGGTGAACCTGCTCCGCCTCGGCATCACCGCCCGCGACATCATGACCAAGAAGGCCTTCGAGAACGCCATCGCCGTCACCATGGCCTTCGGCGGCTCCACGAACGCGGTCCTGCACCTGCTGGCCATTGCCCGCGAAGCCGAGGTCGAGCTGACCCTGGACGACTTCAACCGGATCGGCGACAAGATCCCGCACCTGGGCGACCTGAAGCCCTTCGGCCGCTACGTGATGACCGACGTCGACAAGATCGGCGGCGTGCCGGTGATTATGAAGGCCCTGCTCGACGCCGGCCTGCTGCACGGCGACTGCCTCACCGTGACCGGCAAGACCGTCGCGGAAAACCTCGAGGCGATCAACCCGCCGGACGTCGACGGCAAGATCCTGCGCGCGCTGGACAACCCGATCCACAAGACCGGCGGCATCACCATCCTGCACGGCTCGATGGCACCGGAAGGCGCCGTCGTCAAGAGCGCCGGCTTCGACGCCGACGTCTTCGAGGGCACTGCCCGCGTCTTCGAACGCGAGCAGGGAGCCCTGGACGCGCTGGACAAGGGCGAGATCAAGGCCGGCGACGTCGTCGTCATCCGCTACGAGGGCCCCAAGGGCGGCCCCGGCATGCGCGAGATGCTCGCCATCACCGGTGCCATCAAGGGCGCGGGCCTCGGCAAGGACGTCCTGCTGCTCACGGACGGCCGCTTCTCCGGCGGCACCACCGGCCTGTGCATCGGCCACGTCGCGCCGGAAGCGGTCGACGGCGGTCCGATCGCCTTCGTCAAGGACGGTGACCGGATCCGCGTCGATATCGCCGCCCGCTCGTTCGACCTGCTGGTGGAACCGGCCGAGCTCGAGGCCCGCAAGGTGGGCTGGGAGCCGCTGCCGGCCAAGTTCACGAAGGGTGTGCTCGCCAAGTACGCCAAGCTGGTCCACAGCGCCTCCACCGGCGCCTACTGCGGGTGACAACGGACCCGGGAGGGGGCGCGTGCGCCCCCTCCCGGGTCCCAACCAGTGGACAGTGTCGTCCACATAGTGAGACAGGGCGCAGGCTCGTTGACACCTGTCTCACGAAGAGGGAAAACTGAACGCATGATCGAGATCGTTACCGGCGGCGCTTGCGCAGCCGCAGTCGTCGTCCTTACCAAGCGCGTGGCTCAATAGCCGTTCCTGGTAACGAACCGCCACGCGCAAACCCCTCGAAGAGCCGCCAGGCTGAGGGGTTTTTTTATTTCCGCTTCACCTGCACCACCAGCACCACCCGATCACCGTAGATCCACCCCAGATCCACCAAAGGAAGAGTCCGATGAGCAAAGGATCGCCGATCAGCCCCTCGCTGATGGCCACTAAGTCCGCTGGAGCCCACAAGGCTCCGGAACGCGTCGACCGTCCGGCCGACGCCGGCGTCGATCATGCTGCCGTCTCTCCTGTCCTTGGGCCGAACAACGTCGTACCCCCGACGCCGATGACCGGCTCGCAAGCAATTGTCCGTTCGCTCGAAGAACTCGGCGTCCAGGACATTTTCGGTTTGCCCGGTGGCGCGATCCTGCCCACCTACGACCCCTTGATGGCCTCCACAATGAACCACGTTCTGGTCCGTCACGAACAGGGAGCCGGCCACGCCGCGCAAGGCTATGCCATGGTTACCGGGCGGGTGGGCGTCTGCATCGCCACCTCCGGCCCCGGCGCCACCAACCTCGTTACCGCCATCATGGACGCCCACATGGACTCCGTGCCCATGGTCGTCATCACCGGCCAGGTCTCCAGCGGGGTCATCGGCA
Organism: Arthrobacter sp. Hor0625; assembly: GCF_052567525.1. Classification (NCBI taxonomy): domain Bacteria; kingdom Bacillati; phylum Actinomycetota; class Actinomycetes; order Micrococcales; family Micrococcaceae; genus Arthrobacter; species Arthrobacter sp. Hor0625. Next base: position 2,584,595 of record NZ_CP199586.1, read on the forward strand.
CCGATGCCTTCCAGGAAGCGGACATCGTCGGCATCACCATGCCGGTCACGAAGCACTCCTTCCTGGTCACCAACCCCGATGACATCCCGCACGTCATGGCCGAGGCATTTCACCTGGCCTCCACCGGCCGGCCCGGACCGGTGCTGGTGGACGTCGCCAAGGACGCCCAGCAGGGCCAGACGACGTTCTCCTGGCCGCCGAAGATCGACCTGCCGGGCTACCGGCCGGTGGTCCGCGGCCACAGCAAGCAGGTCCGCGAAGCGGCCCGGCTGATCGCCGCGGCCACCAAGCCGGTGCTCTACGTCGGCGGCGGTGTGGTTAAGGCGCACGCCTCCGCGGAACTGCGCGAACTCGCCGAGCTCTCCGGCGCGCCCGTGGTCACCACGCTGATGGCCCGCGGAGTCTTCCCGGACTCGCACCCGCAGCACGTCGGCATGCCCGGCATGCACGGCACGGTCTCCGCCGTGACCGCACTGCAGCAGTCCGACCTGCTTATCACCCTCGGCGCGCGCTTCGATGACCGGGTCACCGGCATCCTGTCCTCCTTCGCGCCCAACGCCAAGGTCATCCACGCGGACATCGACCCGGCGGAGATCTCCAAGAACCGCACCGCCGATGTCCCGATCGTGGGCTCGGTCAAGGAGATCATCCCGGAGCTCACCGAAGCGCTGCGGCTCCAGTTCGAGGCCACCGGCACCCCGGACCTGACGAACTGGTGGGCGTTCCTGAACAACCTCAAGGAGACCTACCCGCTCGGCTGGACCGAACCGGAGGACGGCCTCACCGCCCCGCAGCGCGTGATCGAACGGATCGGCGCCCTCACCGGGCCCGAGGGCGTCTACGTCGCCGGCGTCGGCCAGCACCAGATGTGGGCCTCGCAGTTCATCAAGTACGAACGCCCGCACGCCTGGCTGAACTCCGGCGGCGCCGGCACCATGGGCTACGCCGTGCCGGCGGCCATGGGCGCCAAGGTCGGCAACCCGGACCGCGTGGTCTGGGCGATCGACGGCGACGGCTGCTTCCAGATGACCAACCAGGAACTGGCCACCTGCGCCATCAACAAGATTCCGATCAAGGTCGCGGTGATCAACAACTCCTCGCTGGGCATGGTGCGGCAGTGGCAGACCCTGTTCTACGAGGGCCGCTACTCCAACACGGACCTGAATACCGGCCACGACACCGTCCGGATCCCGGACTTCGTCAAGCTCGCGGACGCCTACGGCTGCGCCAGCTTCCGCTGCGAACGGGACGAGGACATCGACGCCACCATCCAGCAGGCCCTGGCGATCAACGACCGGCCGGTCGTTATCGACTTCGTCGTCAGCCCGAACTCGATGGTGTGGCCGATGGTCCCCGCCGGCGTGAGCAACGACCAGATCCAGGTTGCCCGGAACATGACCCCGGACTGGGAAGAAGAGGACTGAACATGACCCGCCACACACTCTCCGTCCTGGTCGAGGACAAGCCCGGCGTGCTGACCCGGGTGGCCAGCCTCTTCGCCCGCCGCGCCTTCAACATCAACTCCCTGGCCGTCGGCCCCACCGAGGTTCCGGGCATTTCCCGGATGACCGTGGTGGTCGACGCCGACGGCGAGCTGATCGAACAGGTCACCAAGCAGCTGAACAAGCTGATCAACGTGATCAAGATCGTCGAGCTCACCCCCGAATCTTCCGTACAGCGCGACCACATCCTGGTCAAGGTACGTGCGGATGCCGCAACCCGGCTGCAGGTAACCCAGGCAGCCGATCTCTTCCGCGCTTCAGTGGTCGACGTCTCCACCGAGTCTGTCGTCATCGAAGCCACCGGCCACCCCGACAAGCTCACCGCACTGCTGTCAGTGCTGGAGCCGTTCGGCATCCGCGAAATCGTGCAGTCCGGAACCCTGGCCATCGGCCGCGGGTCCCGCTCCATGAGTGACCGGGCCCTGCGCTCCGCCTAAAAGGCGCGCCGGCCCGCGAAGCACCCCGCAACACCCCCCGAATTTCACAGACAACACCACAGAATCCATTCAAAGGAGACACCCCAGTGACTGAAATGTTTTACGACGACGACGCCGACCTGTCGATCATCCAGGGCCGCACCGTCGCCGTCATCGGTTACGGCTCCCAGGGCCACGCCCACGCCCTCAGCCTGCGCGATTCCGGTGTTGACGTCCGCGTCGGCCTGAAGGAGGACTCCAAGTCCCGCGCCAAGGCCGAAGCCGAAGGCCTGCGCGTGCTCAACGTCGCCGACGCGACCGCCGAGGCCGACCTGATCATGATCCTCACCCCGGACCAGGTCCAGCGCCACGTCTACGCCGAGGACATCGCCCCGAACCTGCAGGCCGGCGACGCCCTGTTCTTCGGCCACGGCTTCAACATCCGCTACGGCTACATCAAGCCCCCGGCCGACGTCGACGTCGCCCTGGTCGCCCCGAAGGGCCCGGGCCACATCGTGCGCCGCGAGTTCGAAGCCGGGCGCGGCGTGCCGGACCTGATCGCCGTCGAGCAGAACGCCTCCGGCAAGGCCAAGGAACTGGCCCTGTCCTACGCCAAGGCCATCGGCGGCACCCGCGCCGGCGTCATCGAAACCACCTTCACCGAAGAGACCGAAACGGACCTCTTCGGCGAGCAGGCCGTGCTTTGCGGCGGCGCCTCGCAGCTGATCATGTACGGCTTCGAGACCCTCACCGAGGCCGGCTACAAGCCCGAGGTCGCCTACTTCGAGGTGCTGCACGAGCTGAAGCTGATCGTTGACCTGATGGTCGAGGGCGGCATCGCCAAGCAGCGCTGGAGCGTTTCCGACACCGCCGAGTACGGCGACTACGTTTCCGGCCCGCGGGTCATCACCCCCGAGGTGAAGGAAAACATGAAGGCTGTCCTGAAGGACATCCAGGACGGCACCTTCGCCAAGCGCTTCATCGACGACCAGGACGCCGGCGCCCCCGAGTTCAAGGAGCTCCGCAAGAAGGGTGAGAACCACCCGATCGAGGCCACCGGCCGGGAACTGCGCAAGCTCTTCTCCTGGATCAAGAACGAAGACGACTACACCGAAGGTTCGGTAGCCCGCTAAGGCAACTGACCGGCAGGGGAGCCGGACACCAGTTTCTGGGGTCCGGCTCTCCTGCGTCGAGCACCACCTGCACCAACCGACGTTTCACCAAAATCCCCACCTGAATTACAAGAGAGCTAAAGAGGTCACCGGTGACAAGCACCAAACCTGTCGTACTCCTCGCTGAGGAACTTTCGCCCGCCACAGTCGACGCGCTCGGCCCGGATTTCGAAATCCGCCAGACCGACGGCGCCGACCGTTCCCAGCTGCTCTCCGCGATCGCCGACGTGGACGCCATCCTGATCCGCTCCGCCACCCAGGTGGACGCCGAGGCGATCGCCGCCGCGAAGAACCTCAAGGTGATCGCCCGCGCCGGCGTCGGCCTGGACAACGTCGACATCAAGGCCGCCACCCAGGCCGGTGTCATGGTGGTCAACGCGCCGACGTCGAACATTGTCTCCGCTGCCGAACTGACCGTCGGCCACATCCTCAGCCTCGCCCGCCACATCCCGCAGGCTTCCGCCGCGCTCAAGGACGGCGAGTGGAAGCGTTCCAAGTACACCGGCACCGAGCTGTTCGAAAAGAAGGTCGGCATCATCGGCCTGGGCCGGATCGGCGCGCTGGTCGCGGCCCGCCTGAAGGGCTTCGAGACCAAGATCCTGGCCTACGACCCCTACATCACTTCCGCCCGGGCCGCCCAGCTCGGCGTGCAGTTGGTGACCCTGGACGAGCTGCTGGCCCAGTCGGACTTCATCACCATCCACATGCCCAAGACGCCGGAAACCGTCGGCATGCTCGGCGCTGAGGCGTTCAAGAAGATGAAGCCCAGCGCCTACGTCGTCAACGTTGCCCGCGGCGGCCTGGTGGACGAGGAAGCCCTCTACACGGCGCTCCAGTCCGGCGAGATCGCCGGCGCCGGCGTCGACGTTTTCGTCAAGGAACCCAGCACCGACCTGCCGTTCTTCAAGCTGGACAACGTTGTGGTCACCCCGCACCTGGGCGCCTCCACCGACGAGGCCCAGGAGAAGGCCGGCGTCTCGGTCGCCAAATCGGTCCGCCAGGCCCTCGCCGGCGAGCTCGTGCCCGACGCCGTGAACGTCGCCGGCGGCATCATCGCCCCCGACGTGCGCCCCGGCATCCCGCTGATCGAAAAGCTTGGCCGGATCTTCACCGCCATGACGCACGCGTCGCTGACCCAGTTCGACGTCGAGGTGGCCGGTGAGATCTCCGAACTCGACGTCAAGGTCCTCGAACTCGCCGCGCTCAAGGGCATCTTCGCCGACGTCGTCACCGAACAGGTCTCCTACGTCAACGCCCCGGTCATCGCCGAGCAGCGCGGCATCAACGTCCGGCTCATCACCACCCCGGACACCGAGTCCTACCGCAACGTGCTGACCCTGCGCGGGGCGCTGAGCGACGGCACCCAGATCTCGGTCGCCGGCACCCTGACCGGGCCCAAGCAGGTCGAAAAGCTCGTCGGGATCAACGGCTTCGAGGTCGAAATCCCGATCAGCGAACACCTCGTGGTGGTGGCCTACTCGGACCGCCCGGGCGTGATCGGCACCATCGGCCACATCCTCGGCATGAACAACATCAACATCGCCGGCATGCAGGTGGCCCGGCAGGCCGAGGGCGGCCAGGTGCTGGCCCTGCTGACCATCGACAGCTCCGTGCCGCAGCAGGTGCTGGACGCCATCAAGGCCGGCATCGGGGCCGAAATGGTCCGCGAAGTGGACCTCGAGGACTAACCCCGCGCGACGTGGCAGACCGCGGCGGCGACTCGCCGCGGTCGGCCACGATCGACCGGCCGGTCTGCGTACAATGGCTAGGTCCGAATTTCGGATTGGGCCGGCAGACCGGCCCTTACTTTTGCACGCCCGGGCCGGGACGCCTTCATTTCCATGGAATGAACTGCGGCGTGCGCACGCAATCCAGCTTTCAGGAGCCCAATGAACGCCGTCCAGAGGTTCATCAGAAGCAGAGTGCTTTTGCTGACCGCGTCCATTTTGATCGCGGCCATGTGCCTGTCCGTTCTCGTGCAGGGGCAGTCGCAGGCCGCGCTGAACCGCACCGTCGACCAGAACTCCCGCGGGCTCTATGACATCCTCGTCCAAGCCAAGGCAAAGGACGACGGCGGGCTCATGCAGCCGGAGATCGCCACCGGCCAGGGCGGCATCAGCTTCGAACAGCTCGATTCCATCCGCAAGCTCTCCGGCACCTCCGTCGCCGCCCCGATCAGCCTGGTCTCCCGGGTCTCGCAGAACCTCGAGTCGCCGCGCCTGGACGCCACCGACTACCTCGGCTACAACGCCGGCCTGGCCGGAACCGCCGGGGACCCCACCGCCACCGACCCCTCCAAGTGGCCGGCCGCGGAATCCGTCCTGAGCGACACGCCCAAGAAGTACCGGCTCACCGCCAGCGCCGTCAGCTCCGACGGCAAGTCCGAACAGACCCTGTTCAAGACCACCGCCGAAGGCTCCCTCGGCAAGGCCCGGCTCGTCGAGGAAGAGGTCGCCGGCGGCAAGAACGTCCGGATCGCCGGCCCCGACGGCGAGACCGGCATCAAGTTCCCGGCTCCGGCCGGCGGCTCGGAGCACACCCTCTTCAACCTCTCGGTCTCGCTGCCGATGGCCCCGCAGGTGACCGAGTCCGTCGTCGCCGTCGACCCCGTCTCCGAGCGCGCCCTGCTGGGCGGCGCCGGTGACTTCCTGGCCCCGCTGGAGAAGGCCCCGTCGGCCGACGCCCGCAACGCCGGCGCGATCGGCCGCCACTTCGAGAGCCTCTTCACCAGCGGCATCAGCATGGAACAGCTCAAGGAAGGCCCGGACTTCCTCGGCGTGAAGCTCAAGTACTGGGCGCCGCTGATGACGCAGTACCAGCAGGCCAAGAGCGCCGGGCAGCTGACAGACGACTCGCAGGCGATCCCGCTGATCGTCCGCTCCGGCACCTCCCTGGACCTGAAGTACTCGGTCAAGATCGAGGAAATCGACGACGCCGGCAACGTCACCAAGGAGGTCGGCACCGCGACCCGCTCGCTGGACAAGGACTACCTGCCGTTCGTGTCGAAGTCCCCGTTCGCGCTGTCCTGGCCCGGTTCGAAGGACCTGTCCAAGCTCCTCGGCGACACCGGCAGCTTCGGCCAGGGCCTCTACAACCCGGCGACGTGGAGCACCGACTTCGCCGCCGCCCCCAAGTACAAGGACGGCGAGACCGCCGGCAACGGCGCCGTCGACAAGTCTGCGATCCCCGGCGACTGGGTCACGGTGAACCGGCTCCCGGAGAAGGGGGCCAACGGTGCCCCGGTGGACCAGACCCAGCGCACCCCGGTGGACGAGCGCTCCTACCGCGAGAACCTCGCCACGGGCAAGAAGCCGGCCACCCCGCTGGCCATGGTCTACGGCACCTTCGACCCGGCCAAGGTCCAGGAAGCCGCCGGTGACGTGAACCGGCTGCCGCTGGGCGGCTATGACCCCACGCCGATGACCCTGGCCAAGGACGCCGACGGCAAGGACGCCGGCCGGACGCCCCTGAAGCCCTCACTCAGCGGCACCGGGCTGGTCAGCCAGTCTGCCGGCGCCATCACCGACTACTACGGCCTCGCCGCCGCCCGCGGCTACGAGAAGAACGCCTCCGTGATCGACGCCGTCCGCGTCCGCGCCAACGTCGAGGGCAGCTGGAAGCAGTCCCAGCCCGAGGTGGAGAAGCTCGCCAACGAAATCCGCGACATGGGCCTGGAAGCCACCGTGGTCGCCGGTTCCGCCCGCGAGGACGCCAGCATCTTCGTGCCCGGCTACTCCAAGGACGACGCCGGCAAGGAATCCCCGCTGGGCACCGTCCAGCAGTCCTGGGTCCGGCAGGACGCCGCCGATGCTGTCTCCGGCTCGCTGACCGGCACCAACATCACCCTGCTCTTCCTGACCCTGTGCGGTGCGGCCCTGCTCACCGGCGCCTCCACCGTCAGCTACGTCCGCAAGCGCCGGCGCGAGGCCGGTACGCTCCGGGCCATGGGCTGGACCCAGAACAGGATCCGGTCCTGGGTGCTCGCCGAGTTCGGCGTCGGCGCTGCCGCCCTGGCCCTGGCCGGGATCGTCCTGAGCCTGATCAGCTGGAACCCGGCCACCGCGGTGGTCTCCGCTTCGGTGCTGGTGCTGTACTGCGGCGCCGCGTACTTCGCCGCCCAGCAGCTGCGCCACCGCGAGGTCATCGACCAGGAACCGCAGCACGACGAGCGGCTCATCCCGGTCGATTCACCGCTGACCTTCGCCAGCCGGCAGCTGAGCACCAACAAGTTCAACACCGGCTCCCTGGCCGTCGCCGTCGGCGTCTTCGGCGCCGCGGTGGGCGGACTCGCCGCCCTGCTGATCGACATTCCGCGGGCCGCCGGCGCCAGCGCGCTCAGCGGTTTGGCCGCCGCCAGCATCGCGCTGCCGAGCATCATCCTGGGCCTGTCCGGGGTGGCCGTGGGCCTGCTGCTGACCATGGTCACCGGCCGCTTCGAACTCGGAGCCAAGCGCCAGTACCTGGGCATCCTGCAGGCGATGGGCTGGAACCCGGACATGCTGGGCCAGGTCCGCTTCTTCGAAAACGCCATGGTGGGAGCCATCGCACTGCCCCTCGGCGTCCTGGGCGCCCTGGGCGTGGGACTGCTCCTCGCCCCCTATGCCGCACTCTGGGCCGGAATCGCCGGGCTGGTGGCTGTACTTTGCTGGATTCCGATTGCAACGAAAGTGGTCCAATGACTAACGAGCTGAACCTGACCAGGGCGGCCCGGAACCGGATGCCGGAGAGCACCGGAACCGGCAGCCACCAGACCCGCGCGAACACCATCGTGAAGGCCGCGGACCACGCTACCCCGCTGGAACTGAGCAACATCACCATCCACTACGGCGGGGGCAAGGGCGGCGCCGAGGCGGTCAATGTCGTCGACGACTTCAACATGACCCTGCACGCCGGTGAAATGCACTGCATCGCCGGCCGGTCCGGCTCGGGCAAGACCAGCATCCTGACCGTCGGCGCGGGCTTGACCCTGCCGACGTCGGGCCGGGTCTTCTGGGAAGGCGACTCGCTTGAGACGATGGGCGACGACGAAATCGCCGACCGCCGCCGTGCCCTGATCGGGTACGTCGATCAGGGCGGCGCCCTGATCGACGGGATGAGCGCGCTGGAGAACGTCCTGCTGCCGGCCGTGCCCGACGGCGAGGTCGAACAGCGCCGCGACATGGCTAAGGACCTTCTGGACCTCGTCGGCCTGGGCCGGCGCATGCGGCACCGCCCGGCCCAGCTTTCCGGCGGCGAACGCCAGCGCGTCGCGATCGCCCGTGCCCTGATCCTCGGCACCCGCGTGCTGGTGGTCGACGAGCCGACTGCGAGCCTGGACCGCACCTCGGCGAACCGCATCATCAGCATCCTCAAGGACACGACGTCGGACGGCATCGCCGTGCTGGTCGCTTCACATGACCATGAACTTGTCCGCCAGAGCGATACCCTGACCGAACTGATCTAGGTTTATAACGTGAACCCTTCCGAAAAGACCCCGTTCTACATCACCACCGCCATCAGCTACCCCAACGGTGTGCCGCACATCGGCCACGCCTACGAGGTCATCGCCACCGACGCCATGGCCCGATTCAAGCGGCTCGACGGCTACGACGTGTTCTTCATGACCGGCACCGATGAGCATGGCCTGAAGATGCAGCAGACGGCGGAAAAGGAAGGGATCCCGGTCAAGGACCTCGCCGACCGCAACTCGGCAGCGTTCCGGCAGATGAGCGATAATCTGGGCATCTCGCTCAACCGCTTCATCCGGACCACGGACCCGGACCACTACGAGGCGGCCAAGGCCCTGTGGCAGCGGATGGAAGCCAACGGCGACATCTACCTGTCCAAGTACGCCGGCTGGTACTCGGTCCGCGACGAGCGCTACTTCGTCGAGGACGAAACCGAGGTCCGCGAGGACGGGCTCCGCTACGCCTCCGAGACCGGCACCGAGGTGACCTGGACCGAGGAGGAGAGCTACTTCTTCAAGCTCTCGGCCTACCAGGACCGGCTGCTAGCACTTTACGCCGACCACCCGGAGTTCGGTGCGCCGCACAGCCGTTTCAACGAGGTCATCAGCTTCGTCAAGGGCGGCCTCGAGGACCTCTCGATCAGCCGCACCTCCTTCAACTGGGGTGTCCCGGTCCCCGGCAACCCGGAGCACGTGATGTACGTCTGGGTGGACGCGCTGACCAACTACCTGACCGGCGTCGGCTTCCCGGACACCGAATCGGAGAGCTTCCGGAAGTACTGGCCGGCGGACGTCCACGTGATCGGCAAGGACATCTCCCGCTTCCACGCCGTGTACTGGCCGGCGTTCCTGATGTCCGCCGGGCTGGAACTGCCCAAGCGCGTGATGATCCACGGGCACCTGCACAACCAGGGCATCAAGATGTCCAAGTCGCTGGGCAACGTGGTGGCGCCCGCGGACTGGGTGGCGCAGTACGGCCTGGACCAGGTCCGGTTCTTCCTGCTCCGCGAGGTCCCGTTCGGCGCCGACGGCAACTACAGCCACGATGCGATCGTCGGCCGGATGAACTCGGACCTGGCCAACAACTTCGGCAACCTCGCGCAGCGGTCGCTGTCCATGGTGGCCAAGAACTGCGAGGGCCGCGTCCCGGTCCCGGCCGGGTTCAGCGCCGAGGACGCCGCCCTGCTGGGCCAGGCGAACGGCCTGCTGGACATCGCCCGCGCCGCGTTCGAGAAGCAGGAGTTCAGCCGCGCGCTCGAGGCCATCTGGAACGTGCTGGGGGACACCAACGCGTACTTCGCCGAGCAGGCCCCGTGGGTGCTGCGGAAGACCGACGTCGAACGCATGAACACCGTCCTCTACGTGACCCTTGAGGTGCTGCGGATCGTCGCGATCCTCGCGCAGCCGGTCATGCCGACGGCGGCGGCCGCCATCCTCGTCAGCCTGGGCCAGGCCGACGGCGCAGCCCGCGACTTCGCCGCGCTCCAGACGCCGATCGAGGCAGGGACCGAGCTGCCCGCACCTGCGCCCGTGTTCCCCAAGTACGAGGAACCCTCCGAGGCTTAACCTGCAACGCTCCACCGTCGAGGTGGCATTTCACGGCAATGTTCGAACCGAACACCGCCGTGAAATGCCACCTCGATTTTGTTTGGGCCCCGATCTCCGAGGTATATAGGTAGTTTTTCCCGAGTAACGAGTGGTTAACCCCCGAATGCGGGCAGTGATTACTCGGGACTCGCCGCTTTGCCCCGTCATAGCTTTACTGCGTCAGCGGTCTGAGGAAACCGCAGGGGAGTAACTCTCATCACTCACCCACAATGTTCCAGATCGGGGACACTCGTCCCGGTCGCCGGAGTTACTCCGCGTGGTGCCGTCAGGTCGGAAGTCGACTCGTGATGGAGCAGCCAGTAATGAGACGAACAATCGCAACAATGGGGATTTTGGGCTTGGCCCTGCTGGGATCCGCAGGCACGGCCAACGCCGCCGCCGAGGGCAATGGCAACGGAAGCGGGACAGTGACGTCCCTGCCCGGAAAGGGCGGTCCGGGCCAGACGCCGGGGGCCGGCCAACACGGCAACCCGGGCACGCCGGACAGTACCGGTACGCCGGACACCTCCGGTACACCGGACGCGCTGCCCGGCCCGGTGACGATCCCGCCCGTCGCGTCGGGAGCACCGGATAACTCGGACAAGCCGGACACCTTGCCCGGCCCGGTGACCATCCCGCCGGTGGCAGATCCGCCGGCCGCCCCGCCGGCCGCCGAAGGGTTGCCGGATAACTCCAACATGCCGGACAACGCCGGCGCTCCCGAGGTTCCGGCCGCCCCGGTGACCAACCCTCCGGCCGCCGGCGGGCCGACGGATAGCTCCCACCAGCCAGGCACTGGCGGTGACAAGGGCGAGAAGCCGGGTAACTCCCACAAGCCGGGCGACAAGGGTGACCGTGGCGACAAGGGTGACCGTGGCGACAAGGGTGACCGTGGCGACAAGGGTGACCGTGGCGACAAGGGTGACCGTGGCGACAAGGGTGACCGTGGCGACAAGGGTGACCGTGGCGACAAGGGTGACCGTGGCGACAAGGGTGACCGTGGCGACAAGGGTGACCGTGGCGACAAGGGTGACCGTGGCGACAAGGGTGACCGTGGCGACAAGGGTGACCATGGCGACCGCGGCGACAAGGGCGACCACGGTGACCATGGCGACAAGGGCGACCACGCCAACTGGCCGGGCAAGTGGGACAAGTGCGAGCCGGGCGACCGCGGCGACCACGCCGGCTGGCCGGGCAAGTGGGACGGAGGCGACCGCGGCGACAAGGCCGACCGCGCCGGCTGGCCGGGCTCCTGGGACAAGGGAGATCGCGGCGACAAGGGAGATCGCGGTGACCGTGGCGACCGCGGTGACAAGGGTGACCGTGGCGACTGGGGTGACCATGGCGACAAGGGCGACCGCGGTGACCATGGCGACCGTGCCGACTGGCCGGGCAAGTGGGACAAGGGCGACAAGGGTCACCACCACGGCAATGACTGCGACTGGCCGGGCAAGTGGGACAAGGACGAGTGTGAGGAACCGCCCGCACCCGAGCCGCAGACCCCGCCGGCCGTAAAGCCGGCTGCGCCTCCCGCTGCCAAGCCTGTGGCACCGCCCACCGGCGCGGCTCAGGGCGCCCCGGCGCCTGTGGTCAACATGGGCTACAACGTCCAGACCGCTGTTGAAGACGCTCCAGCAACCGGCACGCCGGTCTGGCTCGCCATCCTGACGGGGCTGCTGACCGCAGGGGCCGCTACGGCCCTGCTGCGGAGTGCAGTCCGCCGGAACGCCAACAGCTAACTACAAACGCGGGCCGGCTGCCAGTGCGGCAGCCGGCCCGCACCTTCCCAGCATTCGGGCAACTAACCAGCCAGGAGCTCCCATGGCCCGCACCCGCATCCCCGACCTTCCCGCCAAGGCACCAGCGCGCCGCGGACTGTTGCGGGCAGGCTGGGACAAAACGCTGCTGGTGCTGTGCATCGTCGGCCTGCTGGCCGCCTGGCTGACCTACGGCGCACTCGGCGCGGCTCCGGTCGGGCGGGGCCCCGCCGCAGCCGCGGCGCTCCCGACAGCCTCGTCGACGGCACCCTACTCTTCGGCCCCAGCCCCGGCATCGGCGGCGACGCCGGGAACCGGAAAGAGCGCGGTCCCGGCGGCCCCGAAGCGCACGACGCCGGCCGCGGTTCAGGTCCCCAAGGCTTCCGCCCCGCTGCGGATCACTTACCCGGCGGCGCGGATCGACGTCGCCGTGCATCCTCTGGAACCCAGCGCTGGCGAGGCCGCGAGCCAGAGCATCGTGCCGCCGGAGACGATGGACGGCTACTGGCTGGCACCCTTCGGGGTCCCGGGAGCGGGGTCGACCAACACCACCTACGTCGTCGGGCACAGCTGGCAGGGGGTGGATGCGCCGTTCAACCGGCTGAGCACGCTGGCGGCGGCGGGGGATAAGCTGACTGTCCACACCGCTACCGGGGCGATCAGCTACAAGGTCGATTCGGTGACCACCTACGTGAAGTCCACGCTGAAGGACAGCCCGGTTTGGGCGGTGGTTCCCAACCGGGTCGTACTGATTTCCTGCTACACAGGGGACCTCTGGGGGCAGAACGTCGTGGTCGTCGCCTCGCCGGTCAAGGCCGGCTAGCCAGCATTCCGAATATTGAGACGGTTTGACCAGCATGCGGATGCCTTGGCTACCCTGAAAACATGAGCGCATCCACGATTGACCTGGCAGTTATCCCCGGCGACGGCATCGGTCCGGAAGTTACCGCCGAGGCACTGAAGGTACTCGAGAAGGCCGCCGCGACCGAGGGCATCGTCCTGCAACAGACCCACTACAAGCTCGGCGCCCAGCACTGGCTGGAGACGGGGGAGACCCTGCCCGACGCCACCCTGGCGGACCTGCGTACCCGTGACGCAATCCTGTTCGGCGCGGTGGGCGCGGCTCCCGGCGACACGCGGATCCCCTCCGGGATCATCGAACGCGAACTGCTGCTGAAGCTGCGTTTCAGCCTGGACCACTACGTGAACCTGCGCCCCTCCAAGCTGTACGCGGGCGTCGGCAGCCCGCTCGCCAACCCCGGCGCGGTCGACTTCATCGTGGTCCGCGAAGGCACCGAGGGTCCCTACGTCGGCAACGGCGGCACCCTGCGGGCGGGCACCCCGCACGAGGTGGCCACCGAAGTCTCACTGAACACCGCGCACGGCGTCGAGCGTGTAGTCCGGGACGCGTTCCGCCGCGCCAACGAGCGGCCGCGCAAGAAGCTGACCCTGGTGCACAAGCACAACGTCCTGGTCTTCGCCGGACACCTGTGGAAGCGGACCGTCGAGGCCGTGGCCCAGGACTTCCCCGAGGTCAGCCACGACTACCTGCACGTGGACGCGGCCACCATTTTCATGGTCACCGATCCGGCCCGCTTCGACGTGATCGTGACGGACAACCTGTTCGGCGACATCCTCACCGACCTCGCCGCTGCGGTCACCGGAGGCATCGGCCTGGCCGCCTCGGGCAACATCAACATGGACCGCACCGCACCGTCCATGTTTGAACCTGTCCACGGGTCTGCCCCGGACATCGCCGGCCAGCAGAAAGCCGACCCGAGCGCGGCGATCCTGTCCGCGGCGCTGCTCCTGGACCACCTGGGCTACGGCGCGGCGGCCCGCAAGATCGAGGCGGCCGTTACCGCCGACGTCGAAAGCCGTGACGGAAGCCCCCGGAGCACCGCAGCCATCGGGGATGCGATCGCCGCCGCACTGTAGGCCGCCCGCACGGCACGCGGGCGTAAGCTTGTCTCGAATCACCAACATGCTGCCGTGGTCCGAGGCTGAACCACGTTCACACGCCAGGCAGCCGACCGTGGAGGAACCATGACCCAGACTGCCCATGGCGTCGAATTCAGCCAGCGGCTCTCGGCAACCCCGAAGTCCGCAGAAGAACGTGCAGCCATCCTGGCCAACCCGGGATTCGGCGACCACTTCACCGACCACACTGCGATCGTCGACTACAGCGTCGACGCCGAGGGCAAGGGCGGCTGGCACCATGCCCGGATCGAACCCTACGGTCCCATCATGCTGGACCCGTCCGCGGCCGTCCTGCACTACGGCCAGGAGATCTTTGAGGGGCTCAAGGCGTACCGCCACGCGGACGGCTCGATCTGGACGTTCCGGCCCGAGGCCAACGCCGCCCGCCTGAACAAGTCGGCCCGACGCCTGGCCCTGCCGGAACTCCCCGAGGAGTACTTCCTGGCCGCCATCCGCGAACTCGTCTCGGTGGACCGGGACTGGGTCCCCAGCGGTGACGGCGAAGCCCTGTACCTGCGCCCGTTCATGATCGCCACCGAGGCGTTCCTGGGTGTCCGCGCGGCCCGCGAAGTCTCGTTCCGGGTCATCGCATCACCGGCCGGCAACTACTTCGGCGGCGAGCTGAAGCCGGTGTCGATCTGGATCTCCCGCGAATACGCCCGCGCCGGCCGCGGCGGCACCGGCGCCGCCAAGTGCGGCGGCAACTACGCCGCATCCCTCATCGCCCAGCAGGAGGCGGAGGCGCACGGCTGCAAGCAGGTGCTCTTCCTGGACCAGTTCAACGACAACGCGGTCGAGGAACTCGGCGGGATGAACGTCTTCTTCGTCATGAAGGACGGCTCGCTGGTGACCCCGGCGCTCTCCGGCACCATCCTCGAAGGCGTCACCCGTTCCTCGGTCATCCAGGTCGCCCGCGACATGGGCCGCGAGGTCACTGAGCGCAAGATCACCCTCGACGAGTGGCGCGACGGCGTCGCCTCGGGCGAGATCGCCGAGGTCTTCGCCTGCGGCACCGCCGCGGTCATCACGCCCATCGGCGTGCTCAAGGACGAGACCGAGTTCATCGGCTCCGAGGACGCCACGGCCGGGGAAACCACCATGGCCATCCGAGAGCAGCTGCTTGGCATCCAGACCGGCACGGTCGAGGACACCCACGGCTGGCTGACCCGCCTGGCATAGCCCGGCCCGGCGCAGCTCCGGCTCAACGCCCGACGGCGGCCCGCACCCCGGTGGTGCGGGCCGCCGTCGTCGTTTGCGGGAGTCTTCGACGCAGCACCGGCGCGGGCGCGGTGCACCGGGGGAGACCGGGCCACAAGCCCCTGTGCCCGGAGCGGCGGCGGGGCCACAATCGGTCCATGACCGGGCTGATCCAGGTTCTCGGCGTCATCTTCGGGGCCATACTGATCCTTGTCGGGGCGCTTGAGTCCTTCTTCTTCCGCGACCAGCGTTTCCACCGGCTATTCCTGATCAAGCCCGACGACGTCGCGGCAGTGCGGATGTGGACCTTCAACCTGGGCTTCTACAACATGATCTGGGGCGCCGGCGCGATCATCGGCGCCCTGATGCTCACCGGTCCCGACCCCGGCGCAGGCCGTGCCCTGCTCTTGTTCACGGCCGCCGGCCACGTGCTGCTGGGCATCATCCTGTTCGTTTCCGAGCGGCGGCTATGGGCCAGCGCCCTCGCCGAGGCCGTACCGCCCGCCGCGATTGTCGGGCTGCTGCTCCTTTGAGGGCCTCCGGTGGGAAGATGGAACTGTGATTCCCGATGACGCACGCGCCCTGGTCCGTAGCACCGAATTGACCCGTTTCCGCCTGGCGCCGAACCCGGGCCCGATGAGCCTGCACGGCACCAATTCCTACGTGGTGTCCGCCCCCGGCTCGCCCGGCGTCGTCGTGGTCGACCCCGGGCCCCTCGACGAAGAGCACCTGCAGGAACTGACCCGCTACGGCGCCGTCGAGCTCATCCTCATCACCCACCGCCACGCAGACCACACCTCCGCCGCCGAACGGTTCGCCGCCCTCACCGGTGCCCCGGTCCGGGCCGCCGATCCCGCGCACTGCCACGGCGGCGAGCCGCTCCGCGCCGGCGAGGTACTGCACGCTGCCGGGGTGGAAATCCGGGTTCTGGCGACCCCGGGCCACACCTCCGACTCGGTCTGCTTCCACCTGCCCGGTGACGGTGCCGGCGGTGCCGTCCTGACCGGGGACACGATCCTCGGCGTCGGCACCACCGTGCTGGATTACCCCGACGGGACGCTGGGGGATTACCTCGAGTCCCTGGACCGCCTTGAGGCCCTCGGTCCGGCCACCGTCCTGCCCGCGCACGGGCCCATGCTGCCAGCACTGGACAGCATCGTGCGCGCCTACCGCCACCACCGGCAGGACCGGCTCGCCCAGATCCGCGCCGCCCTGGCTGAACTCGGAGCCGACGCCGCGGTCACTGAGGTCGCCGACGCCGTCTACGCCGCCGTCGACCCCGCCGTCCGGCCCGCAGCCGAACTCTCCGTCGCCGCCCAGCTGGACTATTTGCGCTCCGCGGCCAGCTAAGCCGTTTCGGGGACGGTAAGTGCGTGCCGGCCGGGCCGAGACGGTAGGGTTGGAGCCATGCGTATCGCCCGGTTTGTAGTCGATTCTGATCCCATGTACGGCATTGTTGAGGGCCAGCCCGGCAGTGAGGAAATCACTGTCATCAACGGCGACCCCTTTTTCCACGGTGTGGAACGGACCGCCGTCAAGCACAAGCTCGAGGACGTACGGCTCCTCGCCCCGATCATCCCGCGCAGCAAGGTGGTCGGCGTCGGCCGGAACTTCGTCGAACACGCCCACGAACTCGGCAACGAGGTCCCGGCGCAGCCGCTGCTCTTCCTCAAGCCCAACACTTCCGTGATCGGGCCGAACGATCCGATCATCCTGCCCGAGTTCTCCGAGGAGATCTCCTTTGAGGCCGAGCTCTGCGTCGTGATCGGCCGGATCTGCAAGGACGTGCCGGAAGAGCGCGTCGACGACGTCGTCTTCGGCTACACCTGCGGCAACGACCTCACCGCCCGCGACGTCCAGAAGACGGACCTGCAGTGGGCGCGGGCCAAAGGCTTCGACACCTCCGCCCCGCTGGGCCCGTGGATCGAGACCGAGCTGGACACCGAGGACCTGCAGATCCAGGGCCGGCTCAACGGTGAGCTGCGCCAGGACGGCAGCACCAGCCAGATGATCCGCGGCGTGCGGGAACTCGTCTCGATCGTCTCGCACGCGTTCACCCTGCTGCCCGGCGACGTCATCATGACCGGCACCCCGGCCGGCGTCGGCCTGGTCACGGCCGGCGACCGCTTCGAGGTCGAGATCGAGGGCATCGGCCGGCTCTCCAACCCAGTCGTCCGCCGCTAGGGCGCGGCGCGGTTGCGCAGGTACGACGGCGGCCGGCCCGGTTCCGCCGGAGGCTTCAGCCGGAACCGGTCGTTCCTGTTCTATGCGCTGGGATCCGTCGCCACGTTCGCCATGGCCGCCCGCGCCGTGCACTGGCTTGACGGTCCACTCTGGGTGGCGCTGGTGCTCCTGGCGGCAGGCCTGGCGCTGGCCCTGTTCTACCTGGCGAGGGCCGTGGCCCGTGCGCGGCGACCCGGAAACGCTGACCTGACCGGGGGACCACCCTAGTCTCCGCTGCTGGGCGCTGGGGCTGGGCCCAAGGATTAGCGCGCCTGTTCCGGACAAGCGCACCCCGGGCCCGGGGCGCGCGTGTCCGGAACCCTAGCGAAAGTCCGGAACCTGCGCGGAACCCCGGAACAGCCGCGCCGGTCCGGAACCGGCGCGGCTGTCCGTTTCCGCAGCGGAACCGGGCGCCGGGCACGCGGTAAAGTTGGTACCACTATGACTACTCCCACCGCGCCCGCCGCCGTCCCCAGCACCGCCACCTCGGAAACCGCCCGCGAAGTCACAGCCGAGACCCCCGTCCGGGTCCGGTTCTGCCCGTCGCCCACCGGCACCCCGCACGTCGGCCTGATCCGCACGGCCCTGTTCAACTGGGCCCACGCGAAGCACACCAACGGCACCTTCGTCTTCCGCATCGAGGACACGGACGCGGCGCGCGACTCGGAGGAGAGCTACCAGCAGCTGCTGGAGGCCCTGAAGTGGCTCGGCATCAGCTGGGAAGAGGGCGTGGAAGTGGGCGGCCCGCACGAGCCGTACCGCCAGTCGCAGCGCCTGGACCTCTACAAGGACGTCGTCGCGAAGCTGCTTGAGGCCGGCTACGCCTACGAGTGCTACTCCTCCCCGGAGGAAGTCGAGGCCCGCCACAAGGCCGCAGGGCGGGACCCCAAGCTGGGCTACGACAACTTTGACCGGAACCTCACCGAGGAACAGCTCGCGGCATTCAAGGCCGAGGGCCGCAAGCCGGTGCTCCGTGTGCGGATGCCGGACGAGGACGTCACCTTCACCGACATGGTCCGCGGCGAGATCACCTTCAAGGCCGGCAGCATCCCGGACTACGTCATCGTCCGCGCCGACGGCTCCCCGCTCTACACCCTGGTCAACCCGGTGGACGACGCCCTGATGGGGATCACCCACGTCCTGCGCGGCGAGGACCTGCTGTCCTCCACACCGCGCCAGGTGGTGCTGATCCGGGCACTGATGGACATCGGCGTCGCCAGCTACATGCCGGTCTTCGGGCACCTGCCGTACGTCATGGGGGAGGGCAACAAGAAGCTATCCAAGCGTGACCCGCAGTCCAACCTCTTCCTGCTCCGGGACCGCGGCTTCATTCCCGAGGGCCTGCTGAACTACCTGTCCCTGCTGGGCTGGAGCCTGTCGGCGGATGAGGACATCTTCACCGTCGAGCAGCTGATCGCGAACTTCGACGTCAACGACGTGCTCGCCAACCCGGCCCGCTTCGACATCAAGAAGGCCGAGGCGATCAACGGCACGCACATCCGCATGCTGGACCCGGAGGACTTCCGCGGCCGGCTGGTGCCCTACCTGCAGTCCGCCGGACTGGTCGGGGAGCAGCTGACCGCCCGCGAGGAGGAAATCCTCGCCGAGGCCGCGCCGCTGATCCAGGAGCGCATCTCGCTGCTGGGCGAGGCGCCTGAGATGCTCGCCTTCCTGTTCAAGGCCGACGACGCGATCGACGTCGCCGACGACGCCCGCAAGGGCCTGCCGGAAAACCTCACCGAGGTCCTCGACGCCGCCCTGGCCGCCCTGGAGCCGGTCGCCGACTGGACCGCCGAGAACATCCAGGCTGCCCTGAAAGCCGCCCTCGTGGAGGGCCTGGGCGTCAAGCCGCGGCTGGCCTTCGGGCCGGTCCGCACCGCCGTCTCCGGCCGCCGGATCTCGCCGCCGCTGTTCGAGTCAATGGTCATCCTGGGCAAAGACTCGTCGCTGGCACGCCTGCGCGCCTTCCGCGGCTGATGGACGTCGGGGCCGGGCCCGGGGTCCTCGCCCCCGGGCTGGACGGGATCCGCGGGGTGCTCTTCGATATCGACGACACCCTGGTGGATCTGGAGTTCGCCATGACGACGGCGTTGCGTGACGTCAGCGAGCACCTCCTGCCCGGCCTCGACGACGCCGGCTGGGAGCGGGTCGGGCGGATCTTCACCCGCGAGACCACCCACTTCTACGACCGCTACCTGGCCGGGGAACTGACCTTCAACGAACAACGCCTGCTGCGCGGCCGTGCGGCCCTCGGGCACTTCGGCGTCGAACTGGAAGAAGGCGAGCAGGCCCACCACTGGGTCAGCTCCTACGCCAGCCGCCAGCACAGCTACATCCGCCCCTTCGACGACGTCGGCCCGCTGCTGGACGCGCTGGACGCGGCCGGCATCCCGTACGGGGCCGTGAGCAACAACGTGCACGACTACCAGCGGGTCAAGTTGGACGCCGCCGGGCTGGAGCGGATCCGCGTCCTGGTGGGCACCGACACGGTCGGCGTGCCCAAACCGGATCCGGCGATCTACCTCGAGGGCGTCCGCCGGCTCGGCACCGGCGCCGGCGAAACGCTTTATGTGGGGGACAACCGGCTCCTGGACGCGGAAGGTTCGACGGCGGCCGGCCTGCTGGGCGTCTGGCTGAACCGGGGCGGTGACCCCGCCCCCGGCTTCGCCGGTCGCGAGGTCACCACCCTGCTCGAACTGTTGGGCTGAGCTACACCGCTTAGACCGTGTCCTGCGCCAGCCTGCGGCGTTCCTGCACTGCCCGCCGGTTCCGCAGGGCAAGGTAGGCTCCCACCGCGCCGAGGGCCAGGAGGGCCAGCAGTCCCAGCGCCACCGCCGCATCGGGCTTGACCAGGTTCGACGGCGAGACAGCCGCCGCGGAGGAGTACAGCGTTCCGGTACCCGCGGCGATCTGGGCATTCCCGTCGGCCAGTTTGGCCGCCCCGTCGGAGAGCTGCGAGGAGCCGGACGCCAGCTTCGTGTTGCCGTCCGAGAGCTGCGAGGCGCCGGTGGCCAGGGCCGTGGACCCCTTGAGCAGGCCCGGGTTGGCCGGATCGGATGGATTGCCCTGGATGCCGGCATTCAGGGCAAGCGTCCCGTCGGCCAGCCGGGAGCTTCCGTCGGTCATCTTGGCGGCGGCCTTGAGCAGCCCCGGGTGCTCCGGGTCGCCCGGAACCCCGTCCATGCCCACCCGGATTTTGGCGGTTCCATCGGCCAGCAGCTGGGTGCCCATCACAACGCCCGGGCTGTTCGGGTCGCGGCTGTTGAGCTTTTCGGCCAGCGTGGCGAAGCCCGCCGTCAGCTTTCCGGTGCCGGCGTGGAGCTGGCCCGCCCCGGCGTCGAGCTGCCCGGCCCCGGCGCTCAGCGCGCCAGCGCCATCCTGAAGCCGCGTAGCGCCGGCCTGCAGCTGGCCAGCGCCGGCATCCAGGCGGTGGGCGCCGGCGAGGATCTTCGCAATTTTGTCCTTCACCACGGCCAGGGGGACAAGACCCTGGACCGGGTCGTTGGCCGCGGCCTGCAGCAGCTCCAGGGCCTGGGCCAGGGCGGCGGTGCCGGTGCCGGCCTCGGGATTGTTGTTCGCCCCGCGGTACCCCTTGAGCTGATCGGTGCCGGCCTTCAACTGGTCCGTGCCTGCCTTCAACTGGACCGCGCCACCGGCGAGGCGGCCCGTGCCGTCTGCAAGCTTGGCGGCACCGGCGTTGAGCTGGGTGGCGCCGTCGGCGAGGTTATTCGGGGCGGTGCCGGAAGCCGTGGGGGTCAGGGCCGCGGAGAGCTGCACAGCGCCGGCGGCCAGTTTCTGCGCCCCATCGTCCACCTTGTAGACGCCCGGCGCCAGCTTGTTCTTGACATCTGCCTGGATCTTGACGGCACCGGTAGCGAGCTGTTCCGCCCCCGCCTCGAGCTTGTCCGCCCCCGGGGCAAGTTTCCCGGCAATTCCGTCCTGGATTTTGGCGGCGCCGTCTGAGACCTTGCCGGCCCCCGAGTCTGCCTGTCCGGCGCCCGCAGCGAGCTTGCCGGCCCCGTCCTTGAGCTGCGCCGCCCCCGCGGCGGCCTGGCCGGCGCCGTCGTTGAGCCGTGCGGACCCGTCAGTGATGCGGCCGGTGACCAGGGTGTAAAAGCCCAGTAGGGCGACCAGCAGGAGGGCCAGGATGGCAATGGCGATCTGTTGTGCCCGGGTGCGGGGCGGAGCGGTTGCGGCACGACTTTGTGTCACGGGTGGTTCCTCTCGACGGTCTCGCCGGCAACGGCCGCTGCCGGGCCCCCGCAACTGTGATGCAGCTAACACCCGAAATGGGGCGTCGTTCTACCCGCAGCTGAGTGGGGGAGGGATTGTTACTCATTGGTAACTTACCGAGAGTAAACTTAGCGACGCCGGATTGGCAAGGGTTTTCTCATCAGCTGGACCCGGCGGCCCGCCGATTCGGGCCCGAACCGACGTCGGAACCGCTCCCGATGGGGGTTCTGTGCGCCGATTTGTGCCGGACAAAAGTCTCGGGTAAAGTAATTACTCGTGCTGAGGCGCTGGGAGCGCAGGTTTGAGCCTGCAGGACCGGCCCGAAAGTTCCATTGGGATATGGTGTAATTGGCAACACTACGGTTTCTGGTACCGTCATTCTAGGTTCGAGTCCTGGTATCCCAGCGCTGAAAAACCGCGGATTTCCGCGGAAAATCAGATCATCCGAAGCGGCTCCGCCGATTTGGATGGAAGGCCAAGGTTGTGAAATACTGACTTGGCTTGAACGGCGGAAGTGCTGTTCAGAAAGTACTTGGCCCCATCGTATAGCGGCCTAGTACGCCGCCCTCTCACGGCGGTAACGCGGGTTCGAATCCCGCTGGGGTCACCAAGGAAACGGTCCCGGGCAGCAGCCCGGGGCCGTTTTTCGTTGGGCCGACCGATGCAACTGGCATGATGAAGCTGTGAGCCCCAACGAAACACCCGGCACCCGCCCGCAGGACGCCGCCGGCCAGCAGACGCCCGCCGCACGCCAGGCCGCCGCCGTCGACCTGCTCGAAGCGGTCCGCCACGAACTCGCCGCGGTCACGCTGCCGCTGGCGCTGCCCGGCGCCGACACCGCGCGGCAGGACATCCGCCAGGCCCTGGCGCAACTGGACGACTACATCCTGCCGCGCTACCGGAGCCTGGACGCGCCGCTGCTGGCCGTGGTGGGCGGTTCCACCGGGGCGGGCAAGTCCACGCTCGTCAACGGCCTGGTGGGACACTTGGTGACCCGGGCCGGGGCCATCCGTCCCACCACCCGCCAGCCGATCCTGCTGCACCACCCGGCTGACGCCGAATGGTTTGAGGACCAGCGGGTGCTGCCGAGCCTTAGCCGGATCCGCGGCACCGTGGTGGCCGATCCGCTGCCCGCCCACCAGGCAGGGCCGACCCCCGACGCCGCGGCGATCACCTCGCTGGTGCTCGCGGCGGACGCCGCGGTGCCGCAGGGCATCGCCCTGCTCGACGCGCCCGACGTCGACTCCATCTCGGACGACAACCGCCGGCTCGCGGGCCAGCTGCTTGCCGCCGCGGACCTCTGGATTTTCGTCACGACCGCGAACCGCTACGCCGACGCCGTCCCCTGGCGCCTGCTGCTGGACGCCGCCTCCCGCGACATCATGGTCGCCGTCGTCCTGGACCGCGTTCCGCCGGCGGCCGAGGCCGAGGTCAGCGCCGATCTCCGTGCCATGCTCACCCGCGAAGGCCTCGGCTCCGCCCGGTTGTTCGTCGTGCCCGAGGTGCCCCTCGATGCGATGGGCATGCTTCCCGCCGACGCCGTCACGCCCCTGCAGGACTGGCTGCGCGTACTGGCCGCCGACGCCGCCGGCCGCGCTGCGATCGCCCGCCGGACGCTCAACGGCACGGTCAAGGCCCTGAGCAGCCGGGTCGACGCCGTCGCCGGCGCCGTCTCTGCCCAGCACCGTGCGGCCGGTTTGCTGGCAAAGGACGCCACCGACGCCTACGACGACGCCGTCGCCCGGATCCTAGAGGCGACCCGCGACGGGGCGCTGCTGCGCGGCGAAGTCCTGGCCCGCTGGCAGGACTTCGTCGGCACCGGGGAGTTCTTCCGCGTCATGGAACAGAACATCGGCCGGTTGCGGGACCGGATGGGGGCCTTCTTCCGGGGCGAACCCGCTCCGGCTGTGCGGGTCGAGGCCGCGATCGAGACCGGACTGCAGGCGGTCATCCTGGATGAGGCCGCCAACGCCGCCGAGGACGCCGACCAGCGCTGGCGCTCCGACCCCGCCGGCCGCCAGCTGCTGGGCACCGACGACCTCTCCGGAACCAGCGATGGTTTCGCCGACGCCGTCGCCGCCGAAATCCGTGCCTGGCAGGGCGGCCTGATGGAACTCATCCGCACCGAGGGGCAGGGCAAACGCACCCAGGCCCGTTGGCTGTCCTTCGGCATCAACGGCCTCGGCGCCGCCCTGATGATCGTCGTCTTCTCCATGACCGCCGGGCTGACCGGCCTGGAGATCGGCGTCGCCGGCGGCACCGCCGTGGTTGGCCAGCGCGTCCTGGAAGCGGTATTCGGCGAGGACGCCGTCCGCCGCCTGGCCAAGACCGCCCGCGACGACCTCCAGGCCCGCTGCCAGCGGCTGCTGCAGGCCGAACAGCGGCGGTTCCTGGACCGGCTGGACGACCCCGACCCCGTGCCGCACACCGCCCTCGCCGAGCACGCCGCAGCCCTGGGCCGGCTGGCGGTGTCCGCATGAACCGCCACGCCGCCGCCAAGCAGGCCTCCCAGCTGCACCGGCGGCTGGAAGCCCTGGACGAGGCCCGGGAACTCGCCGCCGGCGCGCTGCCGGAGGAGACGCTGGACGAAGTCTACGACGTGCTGGAACGGGCCAGTTCGCGCCGCTCGCTCTCGGCAGACCACACCGTCGTCGGGTTCTTCGGGGCGACCGGCAGCGGCAAGTCGTCGCTTTTCAACGCCGTCAGCGGCGCGGAAATCGCCACCGCGGCCGCCCGCCGGCCCACCACCTCCGAACCCCTCGCCGGCATCTGGGGCGCCGAGGGCAGCGACGCCCTGCTCGACTGGCTGGAAGTGCGGAACCGGCACCACGCCACCCCCGTGCCCGGTTTCGCCGACGACGGCACCGGCCTGATCCTGCTGGACCTGCCGGACTTCGACTCCACCCGGGCCGAAAACCGCGAAATCGTCCAGCGCATGGTGGGCCTGGTGGACGTGCTCGTCTGGGTCCTTGACCCGCAGAAATACGCCGATGCCGCCGTGCACAATGATTTCCTGGCCCCCCTCGCCTCGCACGCCGCCGTCACCCTCGTGGTCCTCAACCAGGTGGACCGGCTGCCGGAGCACGAGATCCGGCCGGTCCTCGAATCCCTGAAGGGCATCCTGGCCCGCGACGGCTTGGGCAAGGTGCAGGTGCTGGGCGCCTCCGCCGTCGTCGGCACCGGAGTGGACAAGGTCCGCGCCGCCATCCGGCAGGTGGCCATGCAGCGGCTGGCGCTCTCGCAGCGGCTCGCCGCCGACGTGGACCGGGCCGCGGCCCGGCTTGCCGAGGCGTCAGGCCCGGGGGAAGCCGCCGGGGTGAAAGCCGGAACCCGGGACCGGCTGGCCGGCGAACTGGCCGTGGCGGCCAATGTGCCTGTGGTGGTCGACGCCGTCGCACGCTCGTACCGGCAGGAGGCCACGCGGCGCACCGGCTGGCCGGTGACTCGGTGGCTGGTCCGGTTCCGGCCGGACCCGCTGCGCCGGCTCAACCTGCGACGCACCGAGGTACGGCCGGAGCTGAACCGGACCTCACTGCCGGCTGCGGGGGCCCCGGAGCGGGCCCGAACGGACGCCGCGGTGCGCGAATTCGCCGACGCAGCATCCGACGGCGCGCCGGGACCCTGGCGCGCGGTCATCCGGGGTGCCGCCCGGGAGGGCCGGGAACGGCTGCCGGACGCGCTGGATCAGGCCATTGCCGGCACGGACCTCAAAGCCGGCCGCGGCTCCTGGTGGTGGACGGCTTTCAACATCGTCCAATGGCTGGGCCTGCTGGTCGCGGTCGGCGGCCTCGGCTGGCTGGGGGTCCTGGCGGGGCTGGCCTACTTCCAGCTGCCGGTCCCGGAGATGCCGCGGATTGAAGGCTGGCCGGTCGCGACCGTGATGGTGGCCGGGGGAGTGCTGCTGGGGGTTGTGCTGGCACTGGCGGCCAAATTCATTGCCGGAGCCGCGGCGCGGGGCCGGGCCCGGGCGGCCAGGCGCCGCCTTCAGGCTGCCGTCGCCGCCGTCGCCGAGGAACTCGTGGTGGACCCGGTGGAACTGGAGGTCGGCCGGCTGCAGGCGTTCAGGAAGGCGCTGAAGGCCGCGCGCTGATCAGACTTAGTTGGCCAGCGGCGACGGTGATTTATGAAGTAGCGTGAGGACAAGTCGTGGACTGAGTTCAGCGCGCCAGTGACGCGCGCCAAACACGCAGCGGTCTGCAGAATCATGCTGGGGTTCACGGCAAGAGCAGTTCGGATCGCCACGTACTTCCGTTTCCACATCAAAAAGCGGCGCTGACGTGGGTTCAGCTCGGCCCGGCGCTACCCCAAAGGTACGTAAGGCCACAAATTGTGTAGATATCGCGGCCGGCGACGACGCCAGGGCTGTGAGGAGGAAGTGACAAACCGCCCGTCCCCGACTGCACTTATTGTTTATGATTTGCTGTCCGAAGTACGCCCTCGCTCTGTCCACCAGAAGCAGCGGGGCCGAGCAAGCCGAGGCACAGCCTATCGAGCCCGCTGTCCATCGAGGGAGAAACGGATCTGATTGGCTCGATCTCCCCACGAGTTCGACAGGCGGCAATCGCTGAACCGATACGTTGAATAGTCGGAAGTTGCTAGGTCCTGCATAGACTCAGCAACGGATTGAGCAGACCTCCCACAGGTAACGCCTACAGACTCAGATACCACAAATTCGGCTATTGCCATATCAGCAAAGGTAAGAATAGGGTAACCACGCTCGATCATGGTCATTGTCTTATAGGGAAAGCTAAAATTGGCGTAAGTGCTCGAAATAAGAACGATCCCGACGCACCGGTCGGACCGCGGAATGTAATCAGCAAGATCTACATTAAGAACTCGGATTGCTTCGCGGGTGACAGAGCTTAGCTGCCCAATAGACGTGGTTAGGGCATCCTGTTCCTCCTTGCGGACCACGAAGTCAAAGTAATACTGATCAGGATTAAGTTGAGATATCGCCTCAAGGTAGGTGTCCATATTGTAGACGTCCCCAACGCCTCCGCTGTAGACAAAGGTGGTCCTGTCTGTGGACTCTCCCGAGAGCCCCGAAGATTTGACGGGAAGAGTGTTGCTCCAGGATATCCCGGGGGGAAGAGGGGCCCACTCAACGTTTATAGGATTGTGGGAGCCCAAGTATCCCTTGAAGGCAACCGCAGACTCAGAATTTGGAGCGAAGAAAAGGTCGCATACCTCGGAAAGAACTCGGACTTCGTAAAGTCCTCTAGCGGTAATCGTCCTGTGGTCAGTTGAGGAAGTCGAAAGATATGCGTTGTCGGGATCCAACCAGTGGAGATCACGGATAAACCAGCCAACAAGACAGCCAGCGCTACGCAAAGATACCAGAAGATCTGCGAGTAGCTCTATGCCGTCGTAAGTGGCAATCGGGGTAGTCGAATTCTCACCGTAAAAGTAGGCAGGCCTTATGCCCCGGCCAATTAGCCACTGAAGATAGGTGGTCTTTCGCTTCAACCCCGCTATATTTGACGACACCATTACTGTCGGCCGCTCTTCAGCGAAAGCCTCTGCAATGTTTCGAATTCTTTGGGGACGTGCCCCGTTGGCCCGATTCTCAATTGGGGCGACGGTGAAAAATACATCGAAGTCTGATGCATTTTCGGAGCCTGCAAGAGGCTCATAGAACCAAGGCAGTTGCTGGGCTACAAGCTGGTCGATGGCACCCAGCGCAAATGCGCTCGAAATCAGATTATCCGCCAAATTTGATTCCTTGGTGCCTTCGCCTACGCTCGCTACAATCAGCTTTTGAACGAGAGCCAGGCCCCTACCAAAATTTGCGAAGTCGGAGGCTGAATAGACAAAGGATGAATTGAAAGTGTCATCGACAAAGATCCTGTCTGACTGTCCTGCCAAGCCGGCTATCACGGTGCCGGTATTCCTAGAATCACCAATTATGATGCAGTGTGAACAGTCTCCTATGCGATACCGCATAGTGGCGGGGAAAGTCCGCCCCATTCGCAAGTCGATACTGGAGTACAAGGAACCTATGTCGACGCGTTTTGATGCAAATCCGGCCTGTGTGAGTATCTCCTCGTAGTCGTTGAGCTGACTGACCGTCCTCGCATCGTTAGCGGCCGCATCGTAGACCAAAGCCACCTTCTTATGGTTTACGTCGTGGTGCAGTATCCCCGTCTGCACGTCCGCAAACGACGGGTACTTTAGATGCGGTGTCGTCGAACCGTGCGCCGCGGCTTTATCCATCTCGTATGAATCTTCAAAAAAAATTCTGCGGGCGTTGGTATTGATCGCGGTGAAGCTCTCCACGTGGCCAGTACGACGACTGGAAAAGTCCAGGTCACCTCTGAGAAGAATGGGAGTGAAGTCATGTGAGTCCAGCACGGTGCTGGCATAATTTGCAGCCGTCATCCCGACCGCGAGAACGCGTCCTATTCCGCGTTTTCGGATAATCGCTTGAAAATACCTCGTGCGTAGAATATGGCGCGAGGGAGCCATGCGCGGGTCCAGCCAGGATTCTGCTGCCTCAATGCCGTCTGGGTAGAAGCGATTTTCGGTGACGTGATAAAACCAAGCCTCTTCATCCGCGGCTTTGTGGGCGGAGAGCAGGTTGCCTTCGACGGCGCCCGTGTCAGATATAAAAATCAGTGAACTCAATGCCTAGTTCCTTTTTCGAGCATGCCAAGCATTTCTGCTTCGCGTCGGACAGTATTCGATTCGTCGCACTGACTGCGTGCACGTTTCGCAGCGTTTTCCGACATTGAAAGAAATAGTTCCGGACTGTTGAAGATGCGAAGAATCTCATCCGCCATATATGTTGAATCTTCTGCGGGTGCGAGCACAGCGCATGTTTCATCGGCGAACTCAGGAATGGCGGTGACTGCGTTAGTTACGGGGACTAATCCCGAGGACATTGCTTCGTCTCGAGACACACCCTGTGAGTCTAGCCGCGTGGGGACCAGAAATAGCCCGTAATCGCGATGGAGACTTGCGATTTCCTCTTGGGATGCGAATCTCTGTTCAATCGATACATTGGCCTCCTGACCGAACGCCTCGTCGAACTCGTGAAAATACTTACCGTCGCCAATGATCTTGACCTGGACCATGTCCCAGTACTGGGTCGCTCTGATGCGATTGAGACAATCGATAGCAAGATCGTTGCCGTATTTCCGCGCATCGCTGCTCCGGACCCAGAGGATCTTAAAACGCTGAGCCGGCTCCTTCGGGATATATTTGAAAAGTTCCGTATCGATAAAGTTGTGAATAATTTCGGTCCTCGCGTGCGGAAACGTCAACTCCATATCCTCGGACACTGCTTGCTGCCACCATTTTGAGACGAATACATATTTTGCGGGACTTTGCTTGTGCTTGACGACGTGGTGCCAGAACCGCTGAAGTTGCATCGACCGTGATATGTTGCTATCGAGTTCCTTGAACGTCTTATATTCGAATATTCGACGAATCCACCTATTAACTTCGTAACCATGTAGGAACACGTACAGTTTTGAAGTGTCTAGGTATGGGGAAATAACATTCCACATATCGTGATTCAGAAAATGAACGCTGATGGACTCATATCGCCTGGAACTGAGAAGAGCTAAGAGTTCATGTACATACCCTGAGAGGACATCCACGCCCTTGTAGTTGTATGTCATTCGGGTAAGACGTTTACCAAATGCCATTACATCAACGTCGGCTCCATACTGTTTGTACAATTCAACGCGACGATGAATGAACCCGTTCCCGTATTCGGCGCCATAGTTGGGATACTCGTTAGCAAGGATTAAGTGCCTACCGGTTGAGGGTGCAGTTTTGCGGAGGTATGCGCGAGCGACGTGGTATTGGTCCAGCATCTGAACCTCATGCTGGCTTGGGGCAGAGATTGTGGAGGGCGCGATTGGTTTATCGACGCCCCGCTTCAGATACATGTTTTCTAAATACAGATATGAAATCAGTTCATCATTGGTATACGTGGTGCCGATGAGGTCTGAAGTTATGAGATCCGATTGCACGTATTTCTACCCCGTTTTTGAGATTGTAATTGCACACGAACTAATTCTCGTCCGGGTCAACCCTGGTGGTGCTCCCTGTGGAGTGCGCCTCAAGCCAGTTGGATCATACCGTGTAGCCTTCAGCGGTCGAGGACCGCTACCCCGATTAAGTCCGAATCCCCGCATCCATCCAAAGGTAAGATGGCTGTTGGCGCTGATGGAAAACTTGCAGTCGTTGAGCGGTTCGAGCCAGGCGACGAGCCGTTAGTTGGAGAACCGCAAATGCGCAGAGCGTTTGGCCAGGTTGGTGGCATTGGTAGTCTGCTGGTCTTTCCCGAATAGCACGGGCCCTGCCGGGCGCCGGTGCCGTGGCGCTGTCGTAGATGTAACAACCGGACTTCGCGCGGTCGGATGTGGCAACCGATGAATTGGCCACCTACGTCGCGCCGGTCGCTCTCTCACGCACGGTGGAGGCGAAGGCTGGGCAGGACCGGGAAGCCACTCTCGGGGTTGCATACCCCAGAGGAGACTGCGTCTAGAGGCGACTTCGGTAGGGTTGACGCATTAATGGCGGTTGCATCCGCAAGGTTCTATATCCCAACTTTATGGCAGACGCAACCTAGCTGTTCACTGGGTTACCCACGTTCCAGCCTTGGCCAGCAGGTAGTTTCCAGTCTTCGTGTCAAGCCACTTTGAACCGTTCTTGAAAAGAATCGTTGTGTTCCTGTTCCCGATAATGTCGGCGTGGAAGTGCCTCGACGAGGCGGAAGCCGCGACCGTTTGGTTCACAGTATCTTGGAACCGCAGGACTACCCGGTTGAAGCCCGTCCACGTGCCCTCAGCTGTGTAGGCGCCCCTCCCGGCGTAGAACCCGCCAGACTTGGCATCAGTTATGCTAACGGTTGCCTCGATCTCGATGTTGTGGAAGTTGTTTGGGCTCCCGCCAGGCTGCCCGTTTGAGAGGTACACCGCCCAACCGGTCGTCTGGTCGATGTTCGCTCCGTTGATTTTCACGTCGGACACGTTTCCCAGTTCGGAGTCAATGAAGATGCCGTATTGGGCAGCTCTTACTATGTCTGGGTCTGTGATCTGTAGGTGCGTCACGCCGCCGAGACGAATGCCGGAGTGTCCCGAACTCACCTTGTTTCGGTTTCGAATGATCGGGCTGACTACTTTGACGCACTTGGCCATCTGGATCAGGAACCCGCAGGTGTTCCTGTTGACCAGGCCGCAATCCTCGGCTAGGCAGTTCAGGAAGAACACATTCTCGTTATAGACACCGTCGGCGTGAAGGCCGCCGAGAAGTTTAAAGCCGGTACCTGTGCAATTAATGGCGGAGCAACTATTGAGCCAGAGATTCCTAATTTGTGCAGGGCCGGAGATCCGGAACCCGTGCTCGCCAGCATCGTGCACAGCTACGTTCTCTATGCGAATCTCTTCTGCAGCATCGTTGGACTCCAAAAGGACGCCGTTGTGGCCAGGTGCGTAGGCAGAGTTCGGGGAGGCGCCATGGATCCATCCGCCATTGAGACGGAGGCGGGATGCGTCACGAAAATGAGCTCCGCACTTATAGGTTTCGATTTCGAGCCACCTGATCGTCAGGTTTGGTACTCTCTCAGCGAACAACGAGTAGTCGAAGTTCTTTATGCGCACACGATCAATGGTGACGTCGCTCGACCCGGTTATATTCAGGCCGTTGTCCCGTACGTTACCGCTGCCCTGCCCGGGGATGGCCGACTCGATATCCACAACGTCGATGCGGACATTTGTTGCTCCCTGGATACAGAGTCCAGAGCCGCTGACACCGCCAAGAGTTGTGATGTAGACACCGCCCGTGACGGTTGTGTGGGAGCCGATCCGGATTTGCGGGTTGCGACCCGTCTGGGACAACGCCCGGAACCTCGAACCGTTTGTGTACAGTTGAAGCCCTGTCGGGAGGACCAGAGTTCCGCCGAGGATCATGGTCAAACCGGCCGGTATGGCTAGGGGGTAACCAAGAGCGACAGCAGCGTTCGCCGCCTCCAGCAACGCGCCCCGGTCATCCGTTTTTCCGTCGCCTCTAACCCCGTAGTGGCTTGCATTTATGACGAATTCACGGTTGCTGCCAGCTCCGTCCAGCGGTGTCATCTCGGAACCGGGTACGGTAGAAAATTGCGCGGCGTCAGCGGTAATTCCGGCGTGGGTCGGGCGCACATTACCGCTTAGTCCTTGGATGCTTTGAGGGGCAGTAGCTAGTCCTAGACTTCCGAAGACTATGGCCTTCCTACGTGTCATCGACATGATGATCAACCCTTCATTGGCACCTGGCACTCTTCCCGGAAAGCATGGTCCCAAGATCGTCGTTGAACTTAGGGACGGGATTACGGTTGATGCGCTGCCCGAAGACTTCCAAACTGCAGTGGGTCACATTCCCACTGCGGTGTCCCGGACCTTGATCATCGTGCGCAGGTTGCGTGTGGTGGTAGAGGCTTTGTACTTGGGTTTCGAGGAGAGCTTGCTGAACGGGCTGTCCAGGGTGCCGCCGACGGGAGCCAGCCAGGCCACCGCCTCGGGCCCGAGCCGGACGAGTTCCACGCCCTCCAGCTGCCGGCCGGCGTCGTAGAGTTCGGACAGCGCGGCCGGATCGGAGGACAGCGTGACGTAGCTGTGCGTTGCGGCGTCGTCTGGGGGATAGGGGCAAGCGGATACCAGTTCGGCCACGCGGTCCGCCGTCAGCACCACCACCCAGGCGTCATAGCCGAAGCCCTCGCGCAGGCACGCCTCGAACTCTGCCTTGACCGCTGCCGGCGCGAGCTCGCTGGAGAGCACCACGTTGCCGCTGGCCAGGAGCGTCTTCACCGCCGAAAAGGGGCGGGGCTTCAGGGCCTCCTTGAGCTCGGCCATCTTGATGTTGATGCCGCTGACATTGACCCCGCGCAGGAAGACCGCATAGCTGTTCATGGCCACAGCCTAGCGGCGCCCGCAAGTAAAGCGGCGGCGCCTAGTCGTTGGTTTTGCGCAGCGCCTCGGTGAGGATGCGGGCCGCGTTGCAGACCACTTCGGCGTGCAGCCGGCCGGGCTGGCGCGTCAGGCGCTCGATCGGGCCGGAAATCGACACGGCGGCGATCACCCGGCCGGACGGACCGCGGACGGGCGCCGACACGGAGGCGACCCCGGGCTCGCGTTCGCCGAGGCTCTGGGCCCAGCCCCGGCGTCGTACTCCGGCCAGGACGGTTGGCGTGAAGCGTGCGGCCTGGAGGCCCTCGAGGAGCCGATCGTGGTCTTCCCACGCCAGCAGCACCTGCGCGGCGGAGCCGGCCTTCATAGACAGCTGGGTGCCTACCGGAATCGTGTCGCGCAGGCCGATGGGCCGTTCGGCGGAGGCGACGCAGACGCGCCACTCACCCTGCCGGCGGAAGATCTGGGCGCTCTCGCCAGTGGCGTCGCGCAGCTGCATGAGCACCGGGCCGGCGGAGGCGATGAGGCGGTCCTCGCCGGCGGCGGAGGCGAGCTCCACCAGGCGGCTGCCGAGCACGAAGCGTCCCTGGATGTCACGGCTGACCAGTCGGTGGTGGACGAGCGCCAGGGCCAGCCGGTGCACGGTGGGGCGGGCCAGTCCGGTGGCGGCAACCAGCTGCGCCAGGGTGGTGGGGCCGGCCTCGAGCGCGTCGAGTACATGGGCCGCTTTATCGATGACGCCGACGCCACTAGAATTGTCCATGTAATGATATTGCCGTCTCATTATCTGAGATGCAAATCATTGCGCTGGCGCATTCGACGGCGGTGCTGGTTCAGTGGACAGCATCAGCCGGTAGCAACCGGATCCGTCGCGCGGCATCATCCGGGCGCGACGCACTTAGGACAGCAGTGAAGGGAGCAGGCCGTGGCAAAGACATTGGCCGAAAAAGTCTGGGACGCGCACGTGGTGCGCAAGGGGGACGGCGAAGGAGCCAATGCCCAGCCCGACCTTCTCTTCATTGACCTTCACCTCGTGCACGAGGTGACCTCCCCGCAGGCGTTTGAGGGCCTGCGCCTGGCCGGCCGCAAACTCCGGCGCCCGGACCTCACCATCGCCACCGAGGACCACAACACTCCCACGCTGGCGATCGACAAGCCAATCGCGGACCCCACCAGCCGGACCCAGATCGAGACCCTGCGCAACAACTGCAAGGAATTCGGTGTGCGCCTGCACTCCCTCGGCGACGCCGAGCAGGGGATCGTGCACGTCGTCGGGCCGCAGCTGGGCCTGACCCAGCCCGGCATGACCGTGGTCTGCGGCGACTCGCACACCTCCACGCACGGTGCCTTCGGTGCCCTCGCCATGGGCATTGGCACCTCCGAGGTCGAGCACGTCATGGCCACCCAGACGCTTTCGCTCAAGCCGTTCAAGACCATGGCGATTAATGTCGAGGGCACCCCGCGCCCCGGCGTCTCGGCCAAGGACATCATCCTGGCCGTCATCGCCAAGATCGGCACCGGCGGCGGCCAGGGCTACGTCCTGGAGTACCGCGGCTCCGCGATCCGGGCACTGTCCATGGAGGCCCGGATGACGATCTGCAACATGTCGATCGAGGCCGGCGCCCGCGCCGGCATGGTCGCCCCGGACCAGACCACCTACGACTACATGCAGGGTCGGCCGCACGCGCCGCAGGGCGCGGACTGGGATGCCGCCGTCGAGTACTGGAACACCCTGCGCACCGACGATGACGCAACGTTTGACGTTGAGGTGGACCTCGACGCCGACACGCTGGAGCCGTTCGTGACCTGGGGGACCAACCCGGGCCAGGGCGTATCCCTGTCGGAGAAGGTGCCGTCGCCGGCGGACTTCGGCGACGAGAACGCCAAGGCGGCCGCCGAGCGGGCCCTCCAATACATGGGTCTCGAAGCCGGCACGCCGATGAAGGACATCCGCGTCGACACCGTCTTCCTGGGTTCCTGCACCAACTCCCGGATGGAGGACCTGCGGGCCGCCGCGGACGTCATCCGCGGCCGCACCAAGGACCCGGCCATCCGGATGCTGGTGGTTCCCGGCTCCGCCCGCGTCCGGCTCGAGGCCGAGGCCGAGGGGCTGGACAAGGTCTTCACCGACTTCGGCGCCGAATGGCGGTTCGCCGGCTGCTCCATGTGCCTGGGGATGAACCCGGACCAGCTTGAGGTGGGGGAGCGCTGCGCCTCAACCTCCAACCGCAACTTCGAGGGCCGGCAGGGCAAGGGCGGCCGCACCCACCTGGTGTCGCCGGTCGTGGCCGCGGCGACGGCGGTGCGCGGCACGCTGAGCTCGCCCTCGGACCTGGAGCCCGTAACTGAACCCGCAGGCCAGCGCGTGGGCGCGGCGTAGCGCGTACCGCTCCCGGCCCCTCCCCGCTTGGCAGACCCAGAAGGATCCGCAATGGAAAAGTTCACCACCCACACCGGCATCGGTGTCCCGCTGCGCCAGAGCAACGTCGACACGGACCAGATCATCCCCGCCGTCTACCTCAAGCGCATCACCCGCACCGGCTTCGAAGACGCGCTCTTCTCGGCCTGGCGGAAGGACCCGTCGTTCATCCTGAACCAGGAGCCGTTCAGCGCCGGCTCCGTGCTGGTCGCAGGACCGGACTTCGGCACGGGATCCTCGCGCGAACACGCCGTCTGGGCACTGAAGGACTACGGGTTCAAGGCAGTATTGTCTTCCCGGTTCGCCGACATCTTCCGCGGCAATTCGGGCAAGCAGGGCCTGCTCGCCGCGGAGGTGGCGCAGGACGACATCGAACTCATCTGGAAGGTGTTGGAAAACGCCCCCGGCACCGAAGTCAAGGTCGACCTGGTCTCCAAGACCGTCGAGTGCGGCAATGTCGTCGCGCCCTTCGAGATCGATGACTACACCCGCTGGCGCCTGCTGGAGGGCCTCGATGACATCGGCCTGACCCTGCAGCACGAAGAAGACATCACCGCCTACGAGGCCACCCGGCCGGCCTTCAAGCCCACCACGCTGCCGGCAAAGCTGTCCTAGGCAGGAGCGGAAGGCGCCGTGCCGCCGTCGGGTTTGAAACCCCGACGGCGGCACTTTGCTTTTGCAGTGCCTTGCCCGCCTAAGCGGGCGCCTTGCCTGCCTAAGCGGCGGCACGTGTCTTCCGGCGGGGACCCTGGACCTTTGCCCGGTGTCTTATCTCTCGTCGCCGGGCCGCCATGACGAGGTCCGAAGATATGGCCGTGTTGAATCGCTGTTCGCGTGATCCGCCCATGCTGGTCCCCGGCAGTGGTAGTGCGGTGGAGCGGTAGGTGTGGCCGGTGGGGGTAGTCAGTTCGAGGCTGTGCCGGCCTGGTCCGGGTCTGGGTTGGGCGGTCCAGCCGGGAGTTTCTTTGGTGTGGTTGCAGTGTTCGCAGAGTCCGGCGCCGTTGGTGGCGGTGGTGGGTCCGCCGGTGTGCCAGGGGATGATGTGGTCCAGGTGGCGGGTGGGGGCGTCGCAGTACGGGGTCCGGCAGGTGTCGTCGCGGGCCTGGATGAGGCGGCGGAGCCCGGCGGGGAAGAGGCGGGCGCGGGAGTCCATCGCGGTGAGCTCTCCGGTGGTCGGTGCGGTGTAGAGCCGCCGCAGCCAGACCGGGAAGGCCGGGTTCCTGCCTACGCCGCCTCCGTGCCCGGCCGTACTGCCGTTGACCGCGCCGTTTCCGGCGCCCGGCCCGCTGTCATCGTCCGCCCGGTCTCCGCTCCCGCCGGTGCCGGCGCCTCGGCTGGCCAGTTGCCGCGCCCAGCCGGCGGGGACGATGCCGTAGCCCGGCAGCCGAGCCGCTTCGCTGTCGCCCTGGAACAGGGTGCGGTCGGTCATGACGAGCTGGATGCTGATGCCGCCGATCCCGCCGGGCGCGCCGGTGGTGCGGTCAACGAGGGCGTCGGCCATCAGCTGGCCCCGGGTACGGGGGTCCCCGTCGGAGCGCGCGGCATCCGCTGCCCGGGTGAGGGCGGCGTAGACCGCAACGGCCTGGGCCGCGGGGAGCAGCGCGGTGAGGTAGCACATGGTGTCCGGTGCGGGGCGGACGCTGACGTACCGTTCGGTCGCGGCGTGGGCTGCCCGCTCGGTAACCGTGCGCGGGTCGCGCCGGTAGGCGGCCGCCCTCGCCGCGGCGGTGATGGTCCGGTCGCCGGCGCCGTCGAAAGTCCCGGCGTCCGCGGCGAGTTCTTCGTCCACCGCGGCCCGGTCCGCGGCGGAGAGGCAGGCGGTCTCGCGGACCAGCAGGGTGGCTCGCCATTCGTTCAGCTGCCCGGCTTCCAAAGCGGCGAGGGTGCGAGGCATCTCGGTCACCAACGCTTTAGCCAGACCCAGGAGGCGGGAGCCTTTGGCGGGGGATTCCCGCCGCGCCAAGGCGATCTCGGCACCAACCCCGGCACCCAGTTTGTCCGCGGGCATGCCGGCGTCGGCCTGCTCCGCGCGCCTCAGCAGATCGAACGTCACGGCCAGGCGGGCCTGCCGGGCCGAGAGTGCAGATTTTTCGTCTTCGAGGACGCGGATCTGATCAGCGATCGCCGCGGCACTCACTGGGGCGCCGTCGTCGATTGAAACCCGGGAGAGCTCCTCATTCCCTTCCATGAATCAAGTCAACAGCAGGGGGCTGACATTATTGCGTTCGCGACTGCAGCCGCCGGCCTCGAGGTGTGGTGTGGCCGCCGGGGCGGCGCAGTAACTTCGCGTAGTCGCAGACCCGACGCGGCTGCCATGCGCGACGTGCCGGGCGATGTCACGGCCCTCAACACCGGCTAGGCCGACACGCCCCGTCCTGAGCGCCTAACGCCACCCGCCACCGCGCCGTATTTCAGATCGGTAACGCTAGCTCCTATGCTTAGCTGGAGCCTTTGTAAGGATTTGGGGGCGAGTAGTCGTGAGGAAACTGGTAAATGAGTAGTGTTTTGACAATCCGCGGAGGCGTCCCGCTGACCGGCCGTGTCACCGTTCGCGGGGCCAAGAATCTTGTCCCCAAGGCGATGGTCGCCGCCCTGCTGGGCAACGAGCCTTCCGTGCTGCGCAACGTTCCCGAAATCAAGGACGTTGAGGTTGTCACCAGCTTGCTCCAGCTCCACGGCGTCACGGTGGACAAGGACCCCGTCACCGGGGACCTCACCCTGGACCCGACCAACGCCAAGACCGCCTCGCACACGGCCATTGACGCGCACGCCGGCGACTCGCGCATCCCGATCCTGCTGTGCGGGCCGCTGATCCACGCGATCGGCGAAGCCTTCATCCCGGACCTGGGCGGCTGCAAGATCGGTGACCGGCCCATCGACTACCACCTGAACGTGCTGCGCCAGTTCGGCGCCGTCGTCGAGAAGCGCCCCGGCGGCATCCACATCTCCGCGCCGGGCGGCCTCAAGGGCGCCAAGATCGCGCTGCCATACCCGTCCGTGGGGGCCACCGAGCAGGTCCTGCTCAGCGCCACCCGCGCGGAGGGCATCACCGAGCTCACGGGTGCGGCCACCGAGCCGGAAATCGTTGACCTGATCGCCGTGCTGCAGAAAATGGGCGCCATCATCAGCGTCCAGACGGACCGCACCATCCGGATCGAGGGCGTGCAGGACCTGGGCGGCTACAACCACCGCGCCCTCTCCGACCGCAATGAGTCCGCGTCCTGGGCCTCCGCGGCCCTCGTGACCCGCGGCGACATCTTCGTCGAGGGCGCCACCCAGCGGGACATGATGACCTTCCTGAACACCTACCGCAAGGTCGGCGGCGGCATGGACATCGGCGAGGACGGCATCCGTTTCTACCATCCGGGCGGCAAGCTCAACCCGCTGGTGCTCGAAACCGACGTGCACCCCGGCTTCATGACCGACTGGCAGCAGCCCCTGGTCGTTGCCCTGACCCAGGCCGAGGGCGTCTCGATCGTGCATGAGACGGTCTACGAAAACCGCTTCGGGTTCACGGACGCCCTGATCCGGATGGGAGCCAGCATCCAGGTCCACCGCGAATGCCTTGGCAGCGTCCCGTGCCGCTTCGGCCAGCGCAACTTCCTGCACTCCGCCGTCATCTCCGGCCCCACCCAGCTCAAGGGCGTCGACATCGACGTCCCCGACCTGCGCGGCGGCTTCAGCCACCTGATCGCGGCACTGGCCGCCACCGGCACCTCCCGCGTCACGGGCATCGACATCATCAACCGCGGCTACGAGCGCTTCACCGAAAAGCTCGCCGGCCTGGGCGCCGATTTCGACATCACGTCGGCCCGATAGCGGGGACGCAGTGAAGGAAACGGCCAAGAGCCACATCACCTTTGTCATTGTGGCCGGAATCGTCCGGCCCGTCATGAACCTGCTGATGAACAAGAAGTGGGAAGGGCTGGAGAAACTGCCGGCCGGCGGCTTCATTGCCGTCCCCAACCACTGCACCGAAATCGACCCGCTGGTGATCGGCCACATGCTCTACAACCAGAAGCGGATGCCGCACTTCCTGGCCAAGGGCAGCCTCTTCAAGGTGCCGGTGCTGGGTTCAGTGCTGCGCAACACCAAGCAGGTCCCGGTGGAACGTTCGACGGCGGGCGCCAACCGTTCGCTCCAGGTCGCCAAGGAAGTCGTGGACGAGGGCGGCGCCATCATCATCTATCCGGAGGGCACGCTGACCCGCGACCCCGAGCTGTGGCCCATGAAAGGCCACACCGGAGCCGCCCGGATGGCGCTGGAAAGCGGCATCCCGGTCGTCCCGATGGCGCACTGGGGAGCGCATGAAGTCTTCCCGCGCTACGCCAAGCGCTTCCACGTCTTCCCCCGTAAGACGTCCCGGGTGCTGGTGGGCGATCCGGTGGACCTCAGCGCATTCGAGGGCCGGCCCTTGGACAAGGCCACGCTGACCGAGGCCACCGGCGTCATCATGGACGCCATCACCGACCTCCTGGCGACACTGCGCGGCGGCCAGCCGCCGCTGGTCCGCTGGGATCCCTCGGCGCACAACCAGTCCACCCACGGGCGCTTCATCGAACGAGGCGGCAAGAGTGGCGGACCCGCCGGAGGCACTGCCGCGGACGGAACTGCCGGCACCGCCACGGACGGCACGAAGTGACCGCAGATTTGACCGGTTCGGCCCGGCGCGTTGCCGTGCTGGGGGCCGGTTCCTGGGGGACCACGTTTGCGAAGGTCCTCGCCGACGCGGCCACCGCTTCCGGCGTCGAGCGTGACATCCGGCTCTGGGGCCGGCGCGCCGCCGTCGTGGACCAAATCAACACCGAGCACCGCAACGGCCAGTACCTCAAGGACATCGCGCTGCCGGCGAGCATCACCGCCTCCACCGACGTCGCCGAGGTCATCGAGGGCGCCGACCTGGTGGTCCTGGCAGTGCCCGCTCAGACGCTGCGGCCGCAACTGCGCGAGTGGAAGCGCCTGATCGGACCTGACGCGCTGGTGGTCTCGCTGATGAAGGGCCTGGAACTGCACACCGACGCCCGGATGAGCGAGGTGATCCGGGAAGAGCTCGGCATCCCCGCCGGACGCGTCGCTGTGGTGTCAGGCCCGAACCTGGCCATGGAGATCGCGCGCGAGGAGCCGACTGCGTCGGTCGTTGCCTGCGCGGACGACGCCGCGGCGGGCTGGATCGCACGCAGCTGCACCGCACCGTACTTCCGCCCGTATACGACGTCGGACGTCATCGGCGTGGAGATCGGCGGCATCGTCAAGAACATCATCGCCCTGGCTGTCGGCATCTGCGAGGGCAGGCAGATGGGCGATAACACCAAGGCGTCCGTGATCACCCGCGGCCTGGCCGAGACCTCCCGGCTGACCCTGGCCCTGGGTGGGGAAGCCCGGACTATGGCCGGGCTGGCCGGTCTCGGCGACCTGGTGGCCACGTGCTCTTCCGCGCTGTCCCGCAACCACACGGCGGGACGCCTGCTTGGCACGGGGCTGACCCTGGAGCAGGTCACCGCCGAAATGACGCAGACCGCCGAAGGCATCAAGTCGGCGCAGGCCGTCCACGAGCTGGCCGGGAAGGTGGGCGTCGAGATGCCCATCACCGCCGCCGTCGTCGCCGTGCTGGCCGGCAAACTGTCCGTAGACGAACTGGGGCCGCTGCTGCTGTCCCGGGACCTGAAACCCGAAGGCGATTACTAAGAGTGTCGGAAAACAACGTGAGCCCAGAAAACACCACCGGCAGCGCCCGGCCGCGGGTGGCAGTGCTGTTCGGCGGCCGCTCCAGCGAGCACGCCGTCAGCTGCGTTACCGCGGCGGGGGTCCTCGGGGCGATCGACCAGGCCAAATACGAGGTCATTCCGATCGGGATCGCCAAGACCGGCCAGTGGGTGCTCGTCTCCGGGGACACCAAGCAGTGGTCGCTGTCCTCGACCTCCCTGCCCGAGGTGGCACCGTCGGAACAGACCGTGACGCTGGCGGAGATCGGCGGCGAACACCAGCTCATCGTCGCCGCACCCAACCAGGTCCCGCAGGAACTCGGCTCGGTGGACGTGGTCTTCCCGCTGCTGCACGGGCCGTTCGGCGAGGACGGCACCATCCAGGGCCTGCTGGAACTCTCCGACACCCGCTACGTCGGCGCCGGCGTGCTGGCCTCCGCGGTGGGCATGGACAAGCACTTCATGAAGGTCGTGTTCGAGTCCGCCGGTCTCCGCGTGGGCCCGTACATCGCGGTGACGGACCGGCA
Source organism: Arthrobacter sp. Hor0625 (assembly GCF_052567525.1). Lineage (NCBI taxonomy): Bacteria > Bacillati > Actinomycetota > Actinomycetes > Micrococcales > Micrococcaceae > Arthrobacter > Arthrobacter sp. Hor0625. The sequence continues at coordinate 2,625,651 of NZ_CP199586.1, forward strand.
GTGGCTGACCGACCCGGAACTGGTGCGCAAACGCGTGGACGCGCTCGGCTTCCCGGTGTTCGTCAAGCCGGCACGGGCGGGCTCCTCTATGGGCATCTCCAAGGTCGACTCGCTGGAACAGCTGGACGCCGCCATCGAGGCCGCCCGGGAACATGACCCGAAGCTCGTGATCGAGGCTGGCATCGTGGGCCGCGAGATCGAGTGCGCCGTGCTGGAAGGCCGGGGAACCGATGCGCCGCGGACGTCGATGCCGGGTGAAATTTCCGTGGCCGGCGGCGGCCATGACTTCTACGACTTCAACGCCAAATACGTCGAGGACAATGCCGCGGCGCTCAGCTGCCCGGCCGACCTGCCCGACGAGGCCAGCGCCCGGGTCCGCGAGCTCGCGGCCGTCGCGTTCGACGCCGTCGGTGCCGAGGGCCTGAGCCGGGTGGACTTCTTCTACACGCCCGAGGGTGAGCTGATCATCAACGAGATCAACACCATGCCCGGGTTTACGCCCAAGAGCATGTACCCGCAGATGTGGAAGGCCTCGGGCCTGGGCTATGCGGAACTGATCGACGAACTGATCCACCTGGCCCTGCACCGCAAGACCGGCCTGCGGTAAGAGCCGACCTGCCTGCCGGCCGCCTACTTGCCGGCGGGCAGGTTCTGCAGATCTTCCTGGCCCACGCAGTTCCGCGTGGCCTTGACCTTGCCCGCGGCGCTGGCCAGTTCCGCCAGCACGGTGGCGGAACTGATCTTGTCCGGGTCCATCAGCACTTCGGTGGCGGGTTCCCGCCCGAAGGTGGTCAGCGTCCACACCGGGTTGCCTTCCTTGATCACCCAGTCGACGCCGTTGACGCTGACGCAACGGTCCGTGGTGGGGCCCGGGACATTCACGCCGCACCGGAGGATCACCAGCGACGGATCTCCCCACGCCGCAGTCGCCTGGCTATTGGTCTTGCGCAGTTTCGCGTCCCCGATGCTGTCCGGCAGGGCCAGCATCATCGGCGCGCACGCTGCGTTCGCCGCATCCTTGGCCGGGGCGACGTCGACGGCGGGCGAGCAGGCGCTCAGCACGAGCGCACCGGCCGCGGCGGCAACCACCAGGCGAAGCGGACGTGCGGCTGCAGGGATACGGGGCGAAGGCATTGCTTAAGCCTATCCCGGCGGGGGCATCTGGAGGTTTCAGCAACGTGCGGCCCCACAACCCGTCCATGGCACAATGGGCCCAGCTATTTCTGTTCGCACTACGACGATCGTTACAAGAGTTGGGAACGCAACAATGTCCGTTTACACCGAAGATCCCGCTCCTCTCGACGGAGGCCAGCGGCCCCGGCCGAAGAAGAGCAGGACCGCGCGCAATGTGCTGCTGACGGTCGTAGCGTTCTTTCTCGTCGTGGCGGTCGGGGCCGGGGTCTACGCCTTCAACTTGGCGAACAGCTTCAACACCAAGTCGCAGAAGATCGAGCAGGCCTTCCCTGCCGAAACTGCACGGCCGGCTGAAACTAAAACGGACGCCGTGAACCTGCTGCTTCTTGGCAGCGACAGCCGTGCGGCTGCACTGGGCGAGGCGGAGGCTGGCGGGGCGTCCGACCAGCGTTCAGACACCATGATGTGGGTCCACATTCCCGCGGACCGCAAGAACATCTACATGATGTCCATCATGCGCGACACCTGGGTACAGATCCCCGGCCACGGCGAAGCGAAAATGAATGCCGCCATGGCTCTGGGCGGCATCCCCTTGGTGGTTCAAACCCTGGAGGGCATGTTCGACAATCGGATCGACCACGTGGCGGTTGTAGATTTCGAAGGCTTCAAGGCCATGACCGACGCCTTGGGCGGGGTCACCGTAAATGTGCCTGCGGCGTTCAACACGAAACAGTTTTCCTTTTCTGCCGGCAAACAACAGCTCAGCGGTGAGCAGGCCCTCGCCTTCGTCCGTGAGCGCAAAGCCTTCACCGACGGCGACTACCAGCGGGTGAAGAATCAGCAACTTTTTCTGAAGGCCCTGATGTCTAAGTTCCTCACCGCTGAGACGCTGACAAACCCGGTCCGGATCAGTAGTCTCGTGGACACGGTGTCGCCGTTCGTGAGCGTGGACAAGTCCCTTGACGCCACGGCTGTGGGCTCCCTGGCGGTGGGACTGCGCAATGTCCGTTCCTCTGACGTCGTCAGCTTTACGCTGCCCACGCTAGGCATCGGCACGTCCGCGGACGGCCAGTCGATCGTGCTTCGCGACGATGCCGCCATCGCAAAGGTCGGGGCCGCGCTGCGCGATGACACGCTGGGGGAGGTCGCTAAAACCGCGGGTTCTGGCTCGTAGCGGGCCCTTAATGTTTTTTGCGGTTGCAGTAAACCGGTAGGATGCTCTCGGCGCGGTCACAGAAATGCGGCCACGCCGTAAAGTGCGGCGGGGATTCTTACGACGCACCTAACTGGATTTTGCTGGGGGAACATTGAACGCATCACACAGCCGCGGCGCGCGCACGCGAGGGATCACGACGGCGGCTCTCGGCGCCGCCGTCGCTCTCGGCCTCGGCGCAGCTCCCGCCCAGGCCGAGGATGCTGTGACCCCCAGCCCCGACCCGATCATCATTGTGGAACCGGCGCCCCCGGCGCCCGCTCCGGCGCCGGTGGAGCCAGCCCCAGCGCCGGCGCCGCCCTCACCGGCGTCCCCGGCGCCCGCTCCGGTGCCCGTCAAGGTGCCGGCAAGGCCGGCTCCCGCTCCGGCCGCGCCGGCGGCACCGACTCCTGCGTCGCCCGTGGTCGTACCGGCCGTGCCGCCCGGTCAATCGCCGCCGCCGGTTCGGGAAGCGCCGGCCCAGGCAGCCGAAGTTGTAGCGCCGACGCCGACGCTGACGCCGTCTGCCACCGCCTCAGCGGCGCCGGTATCCTCCGCACCTACTAAGACGCCAGAGCCCAAGCCGGCCAGCGAGAAGCAAGCAATCGAGTCTGCACCCGTGATCCAGGCCGCCGTCACGGCGGCTACTGGAAGCCCTTTTGGCGTCCAACTGGCGACCGTCGTTGTCCTGCTGGCGGCTGGATTCGCCTACTTCCGCGCACTGGGTTCCCGTGGGCGAGTGAGCCCCAAGGGTCGTCGTTAGAATGGTCCCCGGTTTCTCCGTGAACCAGTCGAAAACTTCCCGCGGCGCGGACCGGCCGATCCGGGTCAGCCTCCTGGTGCATTCCTACTGGCCCGAAACCAGCCCGCCGCAGCGGCGTTGGACGGCCCTGCTTAAGGAGTTCTGCTCCAGCGGGTGGGACGTCGAGGTCATCACGCCGGTGGCGCACGCACCGTCCGGGCGCCGGGAGGTGCCCGAAGAGCAGGCTGGCCGCGCCTTCCGGCGCCAGGAGGGTCAGTTCACGGAGCTGATCCGCCGAGTTCCGTTCTTGCCGCACGGCAATTCGCAGCTGACCCGCTTCATTGATCACTGTTTCTCAGCCGCCATGTCCGTTCCGGTGGGGCTGTTCAGCCGCCGGCCCGACGTAGTCGTCGCTACCGCACCCAGCCTGCCCATCCTGGCCGCGGGGTATTTGCTGGCGAGGCTTCGCCGCGTGCCCCTGATCGTCGAGATGAGGGACGCCTGGCCGGATCTGGCCCGCGACTCCCGCATGGTCAAGGGCCGGGTCAAAAGTGTGGTGGAGGTCGCCGTCGACTTCATCCAGCGCCGTGCGGACCTGGTCGTGACCGTCACGGAAGGATTCGCGGAGACTCTGCGCGGACGCGGCATCAAGAACGTTGCCACGGTCAGCAACGGACTGCATGTGGACACGATTCCCGTGCTTGCGCCGCCCGAGCCGGAGCGCGACCATTTTGAGGCGTTGTACCTTGGAAACCACGGTGCGAGCCAACGTCTGGAAGTGGTGATCCGTGCCAGCGCGCTGGTAGGAGACTCCATGCACCTGCACCTGGTGGGTGACGGGACCCGCAAGCCGGCGCTGCAGAAGCTTGCGCGTGAGCTTAACGCCCCAGTGACTTTCCATTCATCCCTGCACGGTTCGGCTGTCCTGGAGCGCTATGCCTCGGCTGACACCTGCATCGTCTCGCTGCGGGACGACTGGAAATCGTTTGAAACCACCGTGCCGTCAAAGACCTACGAGGTCTTGTCGCTCGGCCGCCACGTGACGGCAATTGTCATTGGTGAAGCCGCCCGCATCATCACGGACGCCCAGGCCGGAGACATTGTGGCCAGCGGCCCGGAAGCCGTGGCCGAGCTGTGGCGGGAGTTGGCCGCTGACCGCTCCCGGCTGGTGCGGGACGGAGCCAGCCGGCAATGGGTGAAGGAACACGCGGACTATTCCTTGCTGGCCGAGCAGTACATGGCCCTGATCTCGCGGTTGCTCGACCAGGAGCCGGAAGCCTCCTGATGACCCAGCTATTTCGCAATGTCCGACTGGCCGCCGGTGTCATCGCCAGTCATCTGACCGACGATCCGATGCTTCTGCTCCTGCAGGTGAGCCGGCGCCTTCCGGCGCGACTGGTGGGGCCGCTTTCCCAAGCTGCGACCCGCATCGCTCCTTACAATTCCTCCGGGCGTCCCGCCTTGCTTGCAGCGTTGGTGGGAGGAAACGCCGACGAAGTGCAGCGCCGGCTGGCACTCGCCGCCGCTGCTAAGCCCACGGGGGAGCGCGCCCGCCAGCTCGCCGACGTGGCCCTCGCCGCCCAGCTTCCCGACCTCGCCGACGGCTTCCTTGACCGCGCCGAGGGTGCCCGCGGGCTCTCACAGGCGCGCGCCCGGAGACTCTGGTACGACGGTGCGTTGAGCGACGCCGTTGAGGTCCTGGAAGATTTTGTGCGCGGCGGCGCCGGTCACGGCACTCGGGGGCAGCTGGCCCGGCTCGCGGCAGAGCGGGACGTCCTGGCCGGGTTGGCAGCACCGGTGCTGAACCACACCGACTACAGCCCAGTTCCGCAGCGGGTCCTTCATCTGTTGACCAATTCGCTGCCGCATACCGCGAGCGGTTACGCTCAGCGGTCGCATTCCATCCTGGCCGCGCAGCACGCCGCCGGCTGGGACGTCCTTGCCGTGACCAGGCTGGGCTACCCGGTTCAGGTAGGAAAAATCTTCGCCAAGAACGAGGACGTGGTGGAGGGCGTCCGCTACCGTCGTCTGTTGCCGGCGCGGCTGGCAGCAACCCCGGACCAACGCCTGCAGCAGCAGGCGCAGGAGCTGCTGGACATCGTGCTGGAGTTCCGGCCCAGCGTGCTCCACACCACCACGCACCACGTCAATGCCCTCGTGGTTCGGGCCGTGGCGCAGGCTGTTGGTATCCCGTGGGTCTACGAAGTGCGTGGCCAGCTTGCCGACACATGGGCATCAACGCGGCCTGCCGCAGCCAAGGACAGCGAACGATACCGGCTGTTTCAGGAACGCGAAGCCGAGGTCATGCGAGATGCCGACTTAGTGGTGACTCTCGGCAGCGCCATGAAGGCGAATATCGTCGCCGCCGGCATCCCGGAAAGCAAAATCATGATCGCACCGAACGCCGTAGGCGGCGAGTTTCTTGAAGAGCCACGGGACGCAGCCGCGGTCCGCCGAGAGCTTGGGCTCAACGAAGACGGGCTGTACGTCGGGACGGTCAGCAGTTTGGTAGCCTATGAAGGCCTCGACTGTCTTATCGATGCATTTGGTTTGCTCGCCCCCCGCTTTACGGATCTGAAGTTGTTGATAGTTGGCGACGGCGCGGACCGCCCGGCTCTTGAGCTGCAGGCCCGCCGGTTCGGCCTAGTCGACCGCATCATCTTCACCGGGCGGGTTCCCCGCGAACAGGCAGTTCGCTATCACCAAGCTCTGGACGTCTTTGTGGTGCCGCGCAGGGACTTGGATGTGACGCAGTCGGTGACCCCCCTCAAGCCTGTCGAGGCTCTGGCCTGCGCGCGGCCGGTGGTGGCGAGTAGGCTGCCTGCTTTGGCAGAAATTGTCCATGACGGTGTCAGCGGCACCCTGGTTGAGGCCGGCGACGTGCCCGGACTAGCCGCGGCTCTGGAGTCGCTCCTCGCGGATGCGTCGAAGAAGATCCGCATGGGACGTGCCGGACGAGCCGATGTGCTCGGAACCAGGACTTGGGCAGCGAATGCTCGAGCTTTGTCAGCTGCTTACAGTGAGCTGCTGAGTGAAAAATGAGGAGAACGTGTTAGTGTCCACCGATTCCCGCGTGGCGCAGGATCAGATGGCCGTCCAGCCGCTGTCCGTGGACATGCGCCGACTGACCAGGGTTGGCTCCCGCCCCGGTTTCCTTGACTATTTAGTGCAGCTCTGGGACTTCCGGCAGTTCATTTTTTACGATGCTCGGGCCCGCGTTCAAAGTGGCACGCGACGCGACCGCCTCGGCAGCGCTTGGCTGCTATTGAACCCGATATTTAACGGCCTGACGTACTACCTAATCTTCGGTCTGCTGTTGAACACCAGCGGTGGCATCAAGAATTTCGTCGGGTATTTGGTCATTGGAATTTTCACCTTTCAGTTCAGCTCTGGAGCCATCACTTCAGGAGCCCGGTCGATCCGCAACAACAAGTCAGTCGTACAAGCATTCAACTTCCCTAGGGCAGCTCTACCGATCGGTGCGAACGTGCGGGAGTTGCTCTCGGCGGTGCCGCTGTTCCTCGCTATGTTGCTGATCACCGTCGTCCTTCCGCCAGCGGAAGAGATCACATGGCTCTGGCTCCTGGTAATTCCGGCGGTCCTGTTGCAGGCACTCTTCAATCTGGGCGTGGGGCTGATACTCGCACGCATGATCTCCCGAATCAACGACGTCACGCATCTCATTCCATTTGCCGTTCGGGCCTGGATGTACTTGTCCGCAATTTTCTACACCTATGACCGTTTTGTCACGCACCCGCAGGTCCTGGCTCTCATCAAACTCAATCCGCTTTTCAACGTGATCGACATCATTCGCGACTGCGTGCTCTACGCCAGGGTTCCGCAATGGCAGTCATGGGCGATCCTGGCCGCGTGGGCACTTGCAACCCTAGCCGTTGGTCTCGTGTATTTCTGGAAAGGGGAGGAATCATATGGACGCGGATGAGCAGGCAATTTACATCGACGGCCATCCTTGCGTAGTCGTCGACAGAGTGGAAATGCGCTATAGGGTTGCGTCAAGTGAGTCTGTAGAGCGGCCAAAGGAGAGATTCAGCTCCCGGGTCCTGCGCAGTGCCGTGCCTAAGTCCAGTCTGGTCACCGTTCACGCGTTGAACGAAATTTCCCTGGTGGTTGAGCGCGGTGAATCGGTGGGCATTATTGGCCGGAACGGTTCCGGTAAAAGCACCCTAATGAAGATCATCAGCGGCCAATCGAAGCCGACGTCGGGCGCTGTGTACGCGTCAAGCACTCCTATCATGCTTGGTGTCAATGCAGCCTTGGTCCAGGACCTTTCCGGTGACCAGAACGTCATTCTTGGTTGCCTAGCCATGGGTATGAGCCGGGCCGAAGCCGACGAGAAGTTCGACGGCATTGTGGAGCTTTCCGGTCTTGAGAAGTCGATTCACCTTCCGATGAAGTCTTATTCGTCAGGCATGGCCTCGCGCCTGCGCTTTGCCATTGCCGCAGCAGTCGACCCCGAGATCCTGTTGGTGGACGAAGCCCTCAACACCGGCGATGCGCAGTTCGCGGACCGCAGCAAGCTCCGCATGGATGAACTCCGGGCCCAGGCCGGCTGCGTCTTTCTGGTAAGCCACAGCCTCGAGACCATCAGTGATATGTGCACCCGGGTTATTTGGTTGGACAAGGGGGACCTCATCATGGACGGCGAACCGAACGTGGCCATAAAGGCGTACCAAGAGTTTACGAAACAACTGTCCAAGGGGAACAACATCTCCGCGGAGGCGATGCTCGAGGAAGCCAAGGCAAATCTCGTAGTTACTGAAGTCCGGGAACGCTCATCGCGACGGGTCCGTGGGTAATGGTTACGTTAGCATCGCTGCGCAAAGCAGCTTGGCACTACCGTGCGGGGGGCGTTGCCCAGCTACGTCAGTGGCAGTTGCGCCGGAAAGCGGAACAAGGCTTCTATGTTCCACTAAACACCAAGGGGGCCGAGGGCGGATGGACCGGTCGCGGCCGCAAACGACGCCTCCGTTTCGCGCCGTATGAATCGCCGGCACGGCAACCGCGGCGGAGCGACTTAAAAGTCGGGGTCATCCTGGACGATTTCAGTCGCGCCGCGTTCTCTTACGAATGGAACCTTGTTGAGCTCCGGCATGGTGGGTGGCGCGACCAGCTGACGGAAGAGCGTGTTGACTTCATATTTGTCGAATCGGCCTGGAACGGCAACGCAGGCTCGTGGAAGTACCGACTCACCGGGGCATCCGGGCCAAGTGTGGAGTTTATCAACCTCCTTGAGTGGTGCGCACAGCAAGGCATCCCCACCGCTTTTTGGAATAAGGAAGATCCGCCTCACTTCGATGACTTCCTACCCGCTGCGAAACTGTTTGACTTCGTCTTCACGAGCGATGCCGACAAGATTCCCGAGTACGTACGCGAACTCGGTCATGACCGGGTCGCTACACTGCCGTTTGCTGCGCAACCGGCTATCCACAATCCCATCCGACCTAGACATGGGTGGCATTCCCGGGGTGTGGCCTTTGCTGGAATGTACTTCGCGCATAAGTACCCGGAACGGCGGGATCAGATGGATATGCTCATCGGCGCGGCCTCCGCAGAGGCGGACAGAGGTGGTGCAGACCTTGAGATCTACTCCCGGCAGTTGGGGGCTGATGTGAATTATCAGTTCCCAGCGCCTTTGGACAAACGCGTTGTGGGTTCGTTGAGTTATGCCGAAATGCTCACCGCGTACAGGGCGCATAAAGTCTTCCTCAATGTTAATTCGGTTACCGAATCTCCCAGCATGTGCGCTCGGCGAATCTTTGAAATCTCAGCGTCAGGGACACCCGTCGTATCGACGGCCAGCGCGGCCATAGCGAAGTTCTTTGCCGAGGACGAAGTCATGGTGGTGGGCTCCCGGTCCGAGGCGCAAAACATCCTCAGGATGTTGACGTCCAGTACAGAACTCAATGAACGTGTCGTGCACAAGGCGCAGCGCCGCATTTGGAGCGAGCACACCTATGCCCATCGGGCAGAAGCTGTCATTCAAGCCGCGTCCCCCGGAATGGCGCGACCCGTGGGGCGTCCCTCCGTTAGCGCGCTCGTATCCACGATCCGGCCGCACCAACTCGAAAATGTCTTTCAGGCGGTTGGACGCCAGTCAGGCGTAAAGGCCGAACTTGTTCTGCTCACACACGGGTTCGAGGCGGATAAAGACAGGCTGGCCCACTTGGCGTCCGTTACCGGCGTAGACCACTACACGGTGTTAGCGGCCTCACCAAGCCTGACTCTGGGCGAGTGTTTGAATCTCTGTGTAAAAGCTTCTTCAGGAGAGATTCTCACCAAGATGGACGATGACGACTACTACGCTCCGAATTATCTGCTCGACCTGCAATTCGCCCTGGAATACTCGGGGGCGGACGTGGTGGGGAAGCAGGCCCACTACATGCACTTTGAGGCTAGCGGCGCTACTGTGCTTCGGGCGGCCCATATGGAACACCGGTTCAGTCGTTCGGTTATGGGGCCGACCATCACGGCGGCGCGCGAGGTCTTTGAGCTGAACCCCTTTGAGGAACGAAGCCGGGGGGAAGACACGGCGTTCCTCGCCTCAGTGGCTGGCAATGGTGGCTCCATATATTCGGCCGACCGGTTCAACTACTGCCAGATGCGTAGCGGTGCGGGTCATACCTGGGCCGTAGCGGACCACGAGCTGGCTGCCAGTGGCAAGATACAGATTTTCGGCAATCCACGCGAACACATCGCTCTCTGATTGGGGACAACAAAATGACACGCATTGGGACGGTAGCCGTCATCGGCCTCGGATACATTGGGCTGCCCACAGCGGCCATTTTGGCTACGAACGGTCTGGACGTCATCGGCGTCGACGTAAGTCGGCGCACCGTGGACGCCGTCAACGAGGGCCGAGTGCCCTTCGTCGAGCCGGACCTTGGCATCCACGTTGCGGGAGCCGTCAGCCAAGGTCGTCTTAAGGCAACCACCGAGACACCATCCGCGGATGTCTTCATCGTCGCCGTACCTACTCCGTTTCTAGAGGATAAGAGCGCAGACCTTGGCTACATCGAAGCCGCAGCCCGCGGCATCGCCCCCGTCCTGCAGGGCGGTGAACTCGTCATCCTCGAATCGACGTCTCCGCCCGGGGCAACCCGGCACTTGGGAGACTACATCATTGCTCTGCGCCCGGATCTTTCCCTGGACGGAGCCGGCGGCAAACCGGCGGTCCTCTTCGCGCACTGCCCCGAGCGCGTCTTGCCTGGGAAAGTCATGATTGAACTCGTCACTAACGACAGAATAGTCGGCGGTCTGACGCCTCAAGCGGCTGAACTGGCGAAGGAGCTTTATTCTGTTTTTTGTCAGGGCGAGATTCTGCTGACTGATGACGTCACGGCGGAAATGGCGAAGTTAGTCGAAAACTCCTACCGGGACGTCAACATCGCCTTCGCGAATGAACTATCAGTTGTGAGCGAAAAACTCGGCATCAATGTATGGGAACTAATAAGGCTGGCCAATCACCACCCAAGGGTGAACATCCTGCAGCCAGGTCCCGGTGTTGGAGGGCACTGCATAGCGGTTGATCCTTGGTTCATTGTGGCGGCCGCCCCTGAGGAGACGCGGCTCATCCGTGCCGCACGAAACGTTAATGATGACAAGCCGAGCTGGGTCCTGCAGAAGGTTCGAGATGCTCACGCGGAGCTAGACGGCGAAGGCGAAATCGCGATCTTGGGTCTCGCCTTTAAGGCCAACATTGACGACCTTCGTGAATCACCGTCGGTTGATATCGCCCGATCCATTGCACAAGTGCTTCCGTCAGTACAGATAAATGTAGCCGAACCCCACATTGAGCGGATGCCACCCACGCTCGAGGATATGAAAAACGTGAGCCTGGTTAGCGTAGACGACGCAGTCAGCAAATCGTCGGTTGTCGTAGTCCTTGTGGATCACGACGCAGTCAAAGCCCTTTCGCCGCAAGCGTTGATGGGCAAGGTTGTCGTCGATACCAAGGGAGTTTTCAGCGCATCGTGAAATACCTAACGAAGTTCCTGCAACAAGCCGGACGAAGCCGGGGTTTCATAGCAGTTGTGGTGCTGGGGTTGTCAGGTGCAACCTTTGCTGCCGTTTACTTCATCGCTTCTGGAGCTGTGTGGGGCATTTTTTCAGTGATGGCCTTTACCGGTTTAGCTATCAGCGCCATCTATCTGTTGATCCGCATTCGATGGGTGCAAGAAACCGAATCGCGACGGTTGCATGCAAGGCTCCGGGAAGTAAAGCAGTCCTTAATTGGTTTGACTGGCCCAGAGCCTGCGAACGCACAGCAGAAACCGTTCGATTCGCGTGTGTCCGAACGCCCGGCCGTGAAAGCACCAACTGCATTTGGTGCAAACCCAGTACCGCCCGCTGGCGGTACTGGTCCACGAAGCGTCGGCACAAAGAAAGTGGCTGGACGACTCGCTGCCGCAGTGGCGCAAGACGGTGACCGACAAGCTGAGATCCTTCGGTTTCTGGGCAGCCCGCCAGCCCCTGACTCAACGCGCCGCGCGATCTTTACAGTAGTCGGTCACGATCTCAGGGAACTTCTCCTGTCTGAATACCATGTCGAAGTCTTGTCACCCAGCACCATAATGGCGCAGCTAAGAACCGGCAACGGAACAACGGTCGTCCTGGATGACGCAGCTTTCGCGGGTGGAGTGTGGTACGGGGTCGACGCGGCGAGCGGAACGCCGTTAGCGGACACGCTATTGGCTGCACTCGCGTGGTGCAAAGAAGCGGGTGTCCCTGTTTACTTCGTCCGGAGACTAGCGGCTTCAAATGTATACACCCAGGACATCTCCGCAGCGTCGGATGTTGTAGTGGACAAAACCGGCTTCGATGCCGAGTGGACTGAAGACTATGAGTTTGGACTGCTAGGAAAACTTAGCGGCTTTATTGTCGACAAAGAACGTACCGGTCACAAAAATAGCGAGGTGCTCCTTGACTCAGAATACGCCTAGAGGTTCGATTCGCAAGGTTCTACTTTATGGCGACGTTAACATGAACATACTGGACGGATCTGCTGTTTGGCTGGTTTCCATGGCGGAGGCCTTATCTCGAACGGATTCAGAGGTCAGCGTTCTACTAAAGGCGCCCGTCACTAACCCTCGCTTGCTGGGCAGGATCATGGACAACCCAAGGATCGAGATCATTCCGCCTACTGGGTCTGATGAGATCAAGGGCTTTTCTGCCCGACAGGCTGCCCAAGAGATGGCTCGGCTCGACAGTGAGCACCCCTTCGACGTCGTCATTGCGCGCGGCACCGAAGTGTCCTCACACGTTGCCAATTCTGAGGCGCTGGCTCACAAGTCTTGGCTGTATATCACCGACATACAACACCCGAGTACTCATTTGTCAGTTGACAACCGAGAAAAGCTGGGGAAAATCATAGGGCGTTGCCACCGGTTCTTTGTCCAAACTGAATCAGCTCGTTCGTACATCGAGGCGACCATTCCGGAAGCAGCGGGCAAAACATTGGTGCTAACACCGATGATTCCGGATGAGTATTTCGACTTCGCGCACGGCAAATCCCACTCCGCCGGCGAAGTGCGGGCCGTCTACTCCGGAAAGTTCGCCAAGAATTGGCGTACTTTGGAAATGTGTTCACTTCCGGCCGAGGCGGCTGTGAAGGGCTTGAATCTATCTCTTACGATGATCGGCGACAAGTTCCAAAACGACGCGCAGGACGGGCAGTGGGCAGCTCGGATGAGAAAGGCCATCGATTTTCCGGGGGTTGAATGGCTAGGCGGGTTGTCCCGTGATGGCGCAGTCGAAGAGGTGAGACGTCACGATATTGGGCTGAGTTGGCGCGATGCTTCGATGGATGGAAGCCTTGAGCTATCTACGAAAGTCTTGGAATACGCGGCCCTTGGTGTACCGCCCGTCGTTAACAGAAACGCGCAGTACGTTGAGCTCTTTGGGCCTGACTACCCCCTCTACGTAGATGAGGATTCTACGGACGCAGTCGTCAACCTACTCCGAAGCTCGCGGCGAGACCTAACCGACCTGGGAGTAGCGGTCCGAGACCGCGTTAGACAATATTCAATTTCTGCATCGGCAGATAGGTTGAGAGCCTATTTCGAGCGCTCGGAGGCTGATTATGATCTCAGCCCGCGCAGTCGCCATAAAACACGAGTACTGATAGCGGGGCACGATCTCAAGTTCGCCGGTGAATTGGTGGCCGTCTTGAACATGAGAGAAGATGTGGAGTTAGCCTTCGACCATTGGGAAACGCTTCACACTCATGATGAAAGTGCCTCCGAGCGATTGAGGGACTGGGCCGATGTAATAATCTGCGAATGGTGTGGCCCCAACGCTGTCTGGTATTCAAACAATAAGCGTCCCCGCCAAAAGCTGATCGTGCGGTTGCACATGTTTGAGCTTAACGGGCCTTGGTTGGCAAGCGTGGCGAAAGATAATATTGATGTTCTCGTCTGCGTTTCTCAGCTCTACGTGGAGCGAACTCTTAAGCGGACCCAATGGAACGATGTGAACGTTGTTGTCATCCCGAATGCAGTAGACGTAGCTGACCTAGCTCGTCAGAAGGAGCCTGGGCACCGTTTCCGCCTCGGTATAGTTGGGATCGTCCCGATGCGAAAGCGCTTGGACCGGTCGATCGACCTGCTTGAACGGTTGCTTGCTCACGACAACCGATACACCCTGCATGTGCGGGGCAGGATGCCCTGGGAGTATCCGTATGAGTGGAAGAAGCCTCTCCAGCGGGAAGCCTACTTAGAAATCTTTGCGCGCATTGGGAGATCCGAGGCACTTCGCGAAGCAGTTGTTTTTGAGCCGTTTGGACCGGACATGGCGAGTTGGCTTCGGAAAATCGGCTACGTACTTTCGCCGAGTTCAGATGAGAGCTTCCACTTGGCGCCTGCAGAGGGGATGGCTTCGGGAGCGGTGCCTGTGTTTTGGGAACGACCCGGGGTGAATGAAATCTTCAGCAGCAGGTGGACACATTCATCTACTTCGGAAGCTTTCCGGTTTGTCTCAGAACTAAACGAATCCACTGAACTGTATACCGCCGAGTCAGCAGCAGCGCGCGCTCATGTTCAACACTTCGATATGCGGCAGGCAGGGGCGCAGTGGCTCCAACTCATTGCTAACTAGTGCGTGCCTAGTTCGTGCGTCAGTCGCCTGTTTCCGTGTGGCGGCGGCTGACGCCCGGGGGCGTCTCTTTCTATCCGAGCGCTTCCCAGTGGCCTTGAAAGTCCGCCGTTTGAAACCGAACCTTCGCCTGCATGTTCTCAAGCTACCGAACCGGCAGCCGACGCAAACAGATCACAACGATCACTGGCTTGGCACTAGCCGGCGCTTGGCTTGACTGGATATTAACCAGAGGAGCCCGTGATTCCCATAGTCCCTCGAATATTTCCTCGAAAGACCGGTTAGTTTTTGGCGTCGGATGGCATTGGCTAGCCACGGTTCGTTTTCTAGCAGCGAGAGGCTACGAGCGTCTTGGCGCGAATGCCTGCAGCGTGGCTATCCTAAGCGGGCAGGAGTCGCTCGGCTTCTCCACATTCCACTCAACCCGGGCTCCCTGTTGACCTGGAGGCCTTCCAAGGAAGTAGGAGAATCCGCTCCCAGTAGGGCGTCCAAATTTGTACCTCCACCTACCAAAAGGGGTCGAGGTACATACTTCGGGATGGGTGTTCAGTTGCCCCGGCGCCGACCCCCGCCCTTGAATATCCCGGAAGTCGAACTCTGTACGGTCGTAGCCAAAGGTCCCAGCGTTGCCGGACTGAACATCGGAGAAAGAATTCTAGGACTCAAGGCCCGAGCCGAAACCATAGGTCCATAGTTAGGCCGAGCCAGGGAAATAAATTCATTTGTGCGAACGCTAATGGGTGTTTGGATATCAATAGCCTGGCGTGTGGACGCGGGCCGGGCTTTGGGTCCTCGGGTAGGAGGCCTGCTTCTTTCCCTAACCCCGGGAAGCGGGCTTCGAATGGATGTGACTACGCCGAATGGGGTGCGGCAAACTCCTCGATTCGTTCGCCCAGCCCGAGTATGGATGCCAATGCCGCTACCGTACGAGTAGCAGCCAAGCCGTCACCATACGGGTTGACAGCCTGAGCCATGGAGTCGTAAAAAGCGCGATCATGAAGCAATCGATCTACTTCCTTGACGATGCGATCCTCATCAGTGCCGATGAGAGCGACGGTCCCGGCGTGGACTGCTTCCGGCCGCTCGGTGTTCTCACGCATAACGAGGACGGGTTTGCCCAAGCTCGGGGCCTCTTCTTGGACGCCGCCGGAATCGGTAAGGACGACGTGGGCCAGCGAAAGCATGCGGGTGAACTCGCCGTAGGGCAGGGGCTCCGTGACGATAACGTTGGTCTTGCCTTCCAACGCGGGCAACACCGCCTCACGCACCGCGGGATTCTTGTGAACGGGCAGCACGATGACGAGGTTCGGCTCGGAGTCCGCAATTCGGGCCAGCGCCCTGCCCATACCGCGCATAGCACCGCCTTGATTCTCGCGCCTGTGGGTCGTAACCAAAAGGATCTGTTGACCGGCTTCGGCGAGGCCCTCGAGCCGTGGATCGGTGAAGGGGATTTGCTTTCCGACTGTTGTGAGGAGGGCATCGATCACAGTGTTACCCGTGACGACAACGTCCTTGGGGTTTACCCCCTCAGCCAATAGGTTTGCCTTGCTGACACTGGTGGGGGCCAGATGCAGGCTGGCAAGCTGGCTGGTCAGTTTGCGGTTGGCTTCTTCGGGGAACGGGGAGAAGAGATCGCCGCTGCGAAGTCCTGCCTCAACGTGAACTACCGGAATGCCGTGGTAGAACGCCGCAATTGCTCCGGCCGTTGACGTCGTGGTGTCACCTTGAACGATGACTGCGTCGGGCTTGTTATCCGTAAAAAGCTTGTCCAGGCCGTCGATGGTTCGCGTCATAATGGCCGAGAGTGACTGGCGCTGTTGAAGGATGTTTAGATCATGATCGGGCACGATGCCGAAGAGATCGTTGACCTGGTCCAGCATTTCCCGGTGCTGCCCGGTTACAGTGACCACGCAATCAAACAGGTCCGATTCCTGCAGCGCGGCTACAATCGGGGCCATCTTAATGGCCTCTGGCCTTGTCCCAAAGATCGGCATGACGGTAGGCACAGGTGTTCCCCCAAGAAAAGTAAATGGATGTTCGCCGGTAATGCTACGGGACCAAAGTGTGTTGTGCTGAATCGACCTGACCCGCGGCTTGCAGCGTGGAGGCTGGGTGCACCGCAGTGGGACGCCAATGTTCAGGAAAGATGGGAGGTTTAGTACTTGCGCTTCGCCGGCGCGGGCGCCATCTTTGGGGGTAAGCCAGGTCTCAGCCAAGTGAGCTAAGGATCGGGCATGGCAGCTGTACCAGAGACCATAGGCCATTTCTCGCACGGGGCCCTGCAGGATTTCCGTCTGCTAACTCTGACGCTAACGGTGCTGGGGCTGTGTTCAATCGGTCCGCCGGCTGCAGCGGCGGACCTTCCGGTTTTTCCCGTCAGCGGATTCTTCGTCGCCGCTAGCACGGTTGACGCTGTCAACAACCAGAAGTTGCAGGCTATCAAGGCCGTGGGCGGGGACACGGTGATCACATTCGGATCCCGCATGACGCCGTCCAGCCTCGCTGGCGTACCGGCCGACTGCCGAATAACTGGGGTAAATTGCGCCCAGTCGGCCGCGGCCGGTGTGCTGCTTAACAGGGTGTTCACGTACTCAGATGCCAGCCCGTGGGGTGCGCCTGCCGTCCGCTGCCCTCGCGATCTGAGCATCACCAACAACAACAAGCTCTTTACGGTGCTGGTACTACCCACCGTCGGTGCCGGCTGTGACGCGACCAACAACCGCTATGACGTTGTGGTGGTCAGCGGAGGCAACGCGCCCGGCGCTAGCGCTAGCGGCTCCATGGCCAGGGCAGCCACGGCGCACGGCATGAAGTTTTACGCGGGCATGCCAACGCCCGCCAACAGGACCGACCTGGCATACCTTCCTGATCTGTCCTACCAGGACACTTTTCGGCTCTTCACCACGCGCTACCTCCAGTACCAGGAGGCAGCAAACAACGTGACAGGGCTGGCCGGTTTCTACCTTTCCACGGAGATGCCACTCAAAGACTCGGCAATATTCGACTCCGTCCTCGCCGTATACCGAATCCAGAACCAAGCGATCCGCTCTGTTCTGCCGACCCTTGGCGCTGTCGTCAGTCCCTACCTCGACTCCCGCAGGACACCCCAAGGCGGTTCCACTCCGGCGCAGGCACAATCCGCCGCTCGAAAGATTGCACTTACCGCAAGTGGGGTTTCATTAAACATTGCAGTCCAAGACGGCATGGGCACGGGCAAAGGGGGCGCCTTCAATGGCAACGAGGCCGGTGCGCCAGTTGACAGGTATGCCGGCGCCATAGTGGGGGCCGGGAGCTGGAGTAGTAAATACGTGGCACCCAACCGCGAATACTACCTGGCTGCCGCCGCCGGCGTCGCCGGGACGGGGGCGACGCTCTGGGCCAACATGGAGGGAATGGCACCGGCCGCCGGAACAAACCCTTGTGGGATTAACCTCCGCGGTCAAACGACGAAGGCTCGCATCGACCGGCAACTCCAACAGATGGCCAACGCCCCCCGGAAGATCATTTCCTTCATGTGGGATACCTATTACACCTGCACCGGCGCCTGGGCGCCTCTGGCGCAGGGACTGCAGAACGGAAAGACCACTCCCATCGTCACCGACGTCAGCTTCAATCCGGGGTCCGGTTCCCTGCTGGTGACCGGCTTCAATCTCAGTGGGGCGACTGTCGAACTGCGGTGGACCACAGCGGCGGGGGCGATCCAGTCAAAGACTGTTCGGGCAACCAGCTACAACGCGGCGTATGGCCAACAGCAGGGCCTCAACCCGGCACTCCAGGGCGTTGCCGCCAATGTGGAGCCCACGACCCTGGGTACAGGAAAGTATTACGTGGTGAAAGTCACAAACGTCTGGGGCGCAGTCAACCCTTACTATGCGCAAACACGCTGACGGCCTGGCTGCCCTGGCTTTGGCCCTCTTCAGCCGGCGAGCGCTAGCGCGATTACCAAGAGCGGAACACTCACGGCCACGGCGAGCACCAGTAGCAAAGCCACCAGACGCTTACGCCGGTAGGCGGCCTCGGCGGGCGGTGCGGCTACTGCGGCACGTTTCGCTGAGACCGCTGGCTCGGCGGACAGCGCTGGCTCCACGTCAGGCACCAACAGCGTGTCAGGAATGTCGGTACGAAAGCGCCTCCTCCGAAGGTGCCGGGGCGCGGCAAGCAGCGAGAGAGTCTGTTCCGTGGATTGCTCCATCGTGTCCTCCTCGCTGATCGAGTCGTCCTAGCCAGCGACGACGTTTCCCGGGCCAGGCTCAATTCTTACATCACTGCGCGCCCGCCGGGCACTCCGGCCGCAGCGACACATCGATCAGTCCGCCGGTTTCGATCACGAAACGGCGCAACCACTGGGCCGGCGAGAAGTCCGGGTGCGAGGGCACCGTCTGGACATCCGCCGTCGTGCACTGCTCCATGAGACGGCCCGCTCGGGTGACGTGGTAGCTGGAGGTGACCACCGTAATGGACTTCCAGCCATTGGTCCGGACCAGCTTGCCGACGGCCTGCGCCTCGCCGCGGGTGTCGTACTCGCCGGGGCGGAAGCAGACCAGGTCCGGGTTGGGGAACTGGGCCGTGTTGCACACCTCGTCGGCGAGTTTGTTACCCGGGGTGTCCGTGTGGGAGAGCACCAGCACCCGTGCACCCAGCTCCTGCTGGAGTTGCCGCGCCACCGGAAGCCGCTCGGCACTGGCTCCGCCAAGCATGATGACGGCGTCCGTGTGGTGCACGGCCAGGGGTGTGACGTTGACGAACAGCTGCGCGGCGAGGATCAACCACAGCGCCGCGGCCCCGGCACCGAACGCCAGGCACTGCGCCAGGACAGGCGGCAGTGTAAGCAGTGGACGGGGCATGCCTAAAAGTGTGGCATGCCCGCGGCGAATACTGCTGTCGGCCCTGCGCGGTAGCGTAGGACTGTGCCTGAACCGCTGACCCGCCCGCCCCGTACCGGCAACCCGCCGGACGGCGGAACCGCCCCCGCCCACCCCGCAGCCCTGACCGTCGGCGGGCTCTCCGAGGGCGAGCTCCTTGCCCGGATCTTCCCGCGGCTGCACGGCGGCGACTCCACCCAGGCTGCCGGCAC
This sequence comes from Arthrobacter sp. Hor0625, assembly GCF_052567525.1. Taxonomy (NCBI): domain Bacteria; kingdom Bacillati; phylum Actinomycetota; class Actinomycetes; order Micrococcales; family Micrococcaceae; genus Arthrobacter; species Arthrobacter sp. Hor0625. Next base: position 2,644,902 of record NZ_CP199586.1, read on the forward strand.
CCTGCTGCTGGGCCCGGGGGACGATGCTGCGATCGTCGCTGCCCCGGACGGGCGCACCGTGATCAGTATCGACACCCAGGTGGCTGACCAGGACTTCCGGCTGGAATGGAACAACGGGTACCGGACCACCGGGTACGACGTCGGCTGGAAGGCTGCCGCGCAGAACCTCTCCGACATCAACGCCATGGGCGCCCGCGCCACCGCCATGGTCGTCAGCCTCACCATGCCCGAGGACACCGCCGTCGCCTGGGTGGAGGACTTCGCCGACGGCCTCAGCGCCGGCATCCGCGAACTCGGCGCCCCCGACTGCGCCATCGCTGGCGGGGACCTCGGCCGCGGCCGCGAACTGGCCGTCAGCGTCGCCATCCTGGGCAGCCTGGACGGCCACGCCCCGGTGCTGCGCTCCGGTGCCCGGCCGGGGGACACCCTGGCGCTCGCCGGGACCGTCGGCCGCGCCGCCGCGGGCCTGGCCCTGCTGGAATCCGACGTCCCCGTGGAGACGCTCACCACTGCGCAGCGCGAGCTGCTGGACACCCAGTGCCGGCCCCGGCCGCCGCTTGCCGCCGGCCCGCTGGCGCGCCGGCACGGCGCCACCGCGCTGATGGACATCTCGGACGGGCTGGTGCGGGACGGGACCCGGATGGCCGCGGCCAGCGGCGCCGTGCTGGACCTGGATCCCGTTGCCCTCACGGCGCTGGCCGCCCCGCTCCGGCCCGCCGCCGCCCTGCTGGGAGCGGATCCCATGGCCTGGGTGCTGGGCGGGGGAGAGGACCACGGTCTGCTGGCCACCTTCCCGGCAGGGGCTCAGCTGCCTGCCGGGTTCACTGCGATAGGCTCGGTAAAGGACCCTGCACCAAAGGACAGCACGGGCGTGACGATCGCGGGCAAGCCCGCGCACACCGTGGGATGGGATCACTTTGCAGACTAAAATTGCCGCCAACGCGCAAGCGATGAAGCGGTGGTTGGGCAAGGCGGAAACAACGCTGGGAAACCACAGCGACCGCCTGAACGCCATCAACATCTTTCCCGTCGCCGACGGCGACACCGGCACCAACCTCTACCTCACGGTGCGCGCCGCCGCCCGCGCCCTCCAGGACGTCCCCACGGACACCTCCGCCCTTCCGCAGGTGACCGCAGATACCGCGCTGCACGTGGTGGGGCCGCCGGACCCGGCCCAGAACGACGTCGGAGCCATCCTGGCCAGGGCCGGGCAGGCCGCCATCGAGCAGGCCCGGGGCAACTCCGGCACGCTCTTCGCCGTCTTCCTCTGCGCCGCCGCCGAACCGCTCGCCGGGCACCCCAGGCTCAGCTCCCCGCTGCTGGCCGCCGCGCTGAACCGCGCGCAGATCCGGGCCTGGTCCGCCCTCAGCGATCCCGTCCCCGGGACCATGCTCTCGGTCATGGAAGCTGCCGCCCGCGCCGCGGCCGCCGTCGACGCTGAACACGGCGGCGACGACAGCAACCACACCCTGGGCCTGGCCCTGGACGCCGCCGTCGAGGCCGCCCTCGCCGCCGTGGTGCACACTGAGGACCAGCTCGAAGCCCTCCACACCGCGCACGTGGTGGACGCCGGCGGTGTCGGGATGCTGCTGATCCTGGACTGCCTGCGCTCCGCCGTGCTCGGCGAGGAACTGCAGGACCAGTTGCTGGACGGGCTGCACGGCTACGACGTCCATGACCCGCACATCCACGAGGGTATGCCCCGGGACGAGGGCGTGGAGGTCATGTGCACCATCACGCTCTCGCCGCTGGACGCCGCCACCATGCGCCAGCGGCTCGACGAAATGGGCGAGTCGGTGATCATGAGCCAGGTCGGCGGCGACCCCGACGCTGAGGGCGCCTACCGCTGGCGCGTCCACGTCCACGTCCCGGACCCGGCCCCCGCCGTCGAGCTCATCCGCTCGCTCGGTGAACCCTCCGACATCAGCGTCAGCGAACTCGCCCTGCCCCGCGATCCCCGGGAGCCGGACCCCGCCGGCGTCGGCCGCAGCACGGACCCGGACGGACATGAACGCTGAGCTAGCCCTGCCCTTGGAGCGCCGGATCGGCAAGCGCTCGGCGGCCGTGATTGAAAAGCACCTCGGCATCAGCACCGTCGGCGCCCTGCTGAACTACTTCCCGCGCCGCTACCTGAGCCGCGGGGAACTGACCCCCATCAGCGAGCTCCCGCCGGACGAGGACGTAACCCTGATCGCCCGGGTGCTCTCCAGCAACACCCGGTCCATGCGCGCCCGCCGCGGCACGCTGACCGACGTCGTGGTCACGGACGACGCTGGCAAAGGCGTTCCCGGGACGCTCAAGATCAGCTTCTTCAACGGCTTCCGGGCCAAGGCCGAGCTGCTGCCGGGCCGGCGCGCCATGTTCTCCGGCAAGGTCACGCGCTACGGCGGCGCGCTCAGCCTGACCAACCCGGACTTCCTGCTCCTGGACGAGGACCCGGACGCCCCGGGCAGGGACCCCGAGGAACTCGCCGCCATGCCCATCCCGGTCTACCCGGCGACGGCGAAGCTCACCAGTTGGTCCATCGAGAAGGTGATCTCCACACTGCTGGACACGGTCGACCTGGACCAGCTCGCGGACCCGCTGCCGGCCGGGATCGCTGCCCGGGAAAAGTTTCTGCCGGTCGCGGACGCCTACCGGCTGATCCATGCCCCGCAGACCCCGGCGGACTGGCAGCGGGCCCGGGACCGGTTCCGGTTCCAGGAAGCCCTGGTGCTGCAGTCGGCCCTGGCCCGGCGCCGGGCCCAGCTCGCCGCCGAGGAAGCCACCGCCCGCCGCCCCCGGACCGACGGCCTGCTTGCCGCGTTCGACCGGCAGCTGCCGTTCACCCTGACCGCCGGCCAGTCCGCCGTCGGCAAGACCCTCGCCGAGGAACTGGCCCTGGACTCGCCGATGAACCGGCTGCTGCAGGGCGAGGTGGGCTCGGGCAAGACCATCGTGGCGCTGCGTGCCATGCTGCAGGTGGTCGACGCCGGCGGCCAGGCCGCGCTGCTGGCCCCCACCGAAGTCCTCGCAGCCCAGCACTACGACTCGATCCGCCGAACCCTTGGCGCGCTCTCCCGCGACGGGCTGCTCGGCGGCCTCGGCGCGGACTCCGTGCAGGTCACGCTGCTGACCGGGTCCATGCCCACCGCGGCGCGGAAGCAGGCCATGCTGGACGCCGCATCGGGGACGGCGGGGATCGTGATCGGCACCCACGCCCTGCTCAGCGAGAACGTCTCCTTCTACGACCTCGGCCTGATCGTGGTGGATGAACAGCACCGCTTCGGTGTCGAACAACGCGACGCCCTCCGCGCCAAGGCCAGCAAGCCGCCGCACCTGCTGGTCATGACCGCCACGCCCATCCCGCGAACCGTCGCGATGACGGTGTTCGGCGACCTGGAAACCTCCGTCCTGGACGAACTCCCTGCCGGCCGCGCCCCGATCACCACCCATGTAGTGGGACTGGCCGAACACCCGGCCTGGGCCACCCGGATCTGGACCCGGGCCCGGGAGGAGATCGACGCCGGCCACCAGGTCTACGTCGTCTGCCCCAAGATCGGCGCGGACGACGACGGCGACTTCAGCCCCGGCGCAGCCGAACCCACCGACGCGGACCTGGCCGAAAACGGCTCACGGGAACTCGCGTCGGTTACCGGCGTCGTGGAGCTGCTGCAGGATGAACCGGCACTGGCCGGCGTGCCGCTGGCGCCCTTGCACGGCCGCCAGGACCCGGTGCTCAAATCCGACACCATGGCCGCCTTCACCGCCAACCGGACCAAGCTGCTGGTCTCCACCACGGTGATCGAAGTCGGCGTCGACGTGCACAACGCCACGCTCATGGTGATCCTGGACGCCGACCGGTTCGGCATCTCCCAGCTGCACCAGCTCCGCGGCCGGGTGGGACGCGGCGGGCTGCCGGGGACCTGCCTGCTCGTCACCACCCTGGAACCCGAACATCCCAGCCGGCGCCGGCTGGACGCGGTGGCGGCCACCACGGACGGATTTGCCTTGTCGCAGGAGGACCTGAAGCTGCGCCGCGAAGGCGACATCCTGGGCGCCTCCCAGTCCGGCGGACGCTCCACCCTGAAACTGCTGCGGGTGCTCGAACACGAGGACGTGATCGCCCGGGCCCGGACCGACGCCCAGGCGATCATCGGCGCCGACCCGGACCTGGCCCGCCACCCCGAGCTCGCCGCGGCGATCGACGACTACCTCAACCCGGAAAAGGAGGCGTTCCTTGAACGCGGCTAACCCATCAAGCGCGGGCAACCCATGAGCCGGATCATCGCCGGCGCCGCCGGCGGCACACCCCTGGCCAGCGTCCCCGGCTCCATGACCCGGCCCACCACGGACCGGGTCAAGGAAGCCCTGTTCTCCCGGCTGGACGCCTTCGAGGTCATCGCCGACGCGCGGGTGCTGGACCTCTACGCCGGGTCCGGTTCGCTCGGCGTGGAAAGCGCCAGCCGCGGCGCACGGACCGTGGACCTGGTGGAGTTCGACGGCAAGGCCAGCGAGGTCTGCCAGCGCAACGCCGACCTGGTCAACACCGTGGCCCGGCGCAAGGTGGTCGCCGTGCACCGGTCCAAGGTCGAATCGTTCCTGGACCGCGCGGCGGAGTCCACCCGCTGGGACCTGGTGTTCCTGGACCCGCCCTATCCGCTGGACGAGCCGGCGCTGGCCGCGGCGCTGGCCAAGCTGCTGCCGCATCTGGCCGAGGGCGCCGTCGTCGTGGTGGAACGCTCCGCCCGCACCCCGGAACCCTCCTGGCCCGAGGGCCTGGAGCGGTTCGCCGAGAAGAAATACGGCGAAACCCGGCTCTGGTTCGCCGAGCCGGGCGTGGAACCTGACGTGGAGCCTGACACCGCCGGAGACTAGCCCGGTAAACGGCAAGGGCCGGCGGCGGGATGTCCCGCCGTCAGCCCTTGCTGATTTCCTCCGGGGTGAGCCCCGGAGCCGTTATTTCAGGATGGTGCCCGCGACATCCGGCGTCGACGGCGTGATGCCGTACTTGGCCATCAGCTCGCCCAGCTTGCCCAGGACCGGCTCATTGACCTTGCCGTCGAACTCCTCAAGCCGCAGCTTCGAGGCCACCGCCTCGGGCATCTTCATGAACTCCGGCAGCAGCGCCCGGACCTTGTCCGGGTTGCTCTGCGCCATGGCGAGCGTCTCCGTCATGGCCGCCTTGAAGTCGGACACCACCTCGGGGTTCTGCTGGGCGTAGTTGCCGCTGGTAAACGTCACCATGGTCGGCAGGCCCGGCAGCGCCTCCTGGTTGTTGTAGGTGACCAGCTTGTTTCCCTCGGCCAGCAGCTTCGAGAGGAAGGGCTCGGGAACCCAGACCGCGTCGACGTTGCCCTGCGCCAGCTGGGCGCCCATGTCCTGGAACGGCAGCTCGAGGAATTGGACCGCCTTGGGATCGCCGCCCTGCTTGGCCACGACCTCCTTGATGGTCAGGTCGCCCTGGGCGTTGATGGTGTTGACCGCCACCTTCTTGCCAGCCAGATCCTTGGCCGTGGCGATTCCGGAGTCCGCCTTGGCGACCACACCGTTGATGTCCTTGCCGGAGGCGAGGGAGTTGGAATAGCCCGTAACGATCCGCATGTCCAGGCCCTTGTTCTTGGCCAGCAGCACCGACAGCGGGTTGCCGACCGCGAAGTTCATGGTGCCGGTGGAGACCGCAGGCAGCATTGCCGCTCCGCCCTGGCCGCTCTGCAGCTCGACCTTCAGATTGTGCTTGGTGAAGATCCCCTCATCGATGCCTAGCTTCACGGCCGCGGAGGGGGCAATCGAGATCACACCCACGCTGATGTTGCGCATGCCGTCGCCGCCGCCGGCGGCCGGAGCGGACGAGGCGGATCCCGACGGCGACCCGCTGCCGCAGCCGGTGAGCAGCAGGGCCGCGGCCATGCCGACGGCTGCAAAGGTGAGTCTCTTCATAACAGTCCACTTCCTTGGGGTAAGTTATCCGACGCCCGGTGCCCCAGCCGGCAGGCGGTGTGACGGCGGCTCCGAGGTACGTACATGACAACCCATATAATTGAGTTTGTCAACGATAATTTGTTCAACTATTCCCGCTCCGGGAACACCCGGCGGTAGGGTGGAGCCTGATCATCGCTCCTAGGAGCCAACCGGAAGTTGCGAGGACCTGTGGCTGAATCTCTTGAGCACGTCGGGGACGCCACCAATGCTGTCGCCGGTCCGGCCGTCCCGGAGCGGCTCCTCGCCGGCGGCCTGGCGGATGAAATCGAGTTCCTGGCCGCGCGCGCCCGGTCCCTGGGCAGTGCCCACGCCAACGCCGTGCTGGCCCCGCTGGGCCTGAAGGTCCGGTCCTACTCGGTGCTGGCGGTGGTGTGCGGGGCCTCGGAGCCCTCCCAGCGGGAGCTCGCCGACTTCCTGCGCCTGGACCCCAGCCAGATTGTGGCACTCGTGGACGCGCTGGAGGACCGCGGCCTGGTGGCCCGCGCTCCGGATCCCCGCGACCGTCGCTCCAAGGTCATCCGGCCGACGCCGGCCGGCCAGGACCTCTACCGGCAGGCCGCGGCGGCTGTACGGACGGCCGAGGACGTTTCGCTGGCGGCGCTGGACGGTGCCGAGCGGGACCAGCTGCGCGGGCTGCTGCGCAAGATCGCCTTCGGCTAGTCCGAGAGGACGTCCAGCTCGGCCCCGGCCAGGACTTTCGCAGGGTGCGGGCCGCGGGCGGTCAGGGCCGCCGACCAGGCCGACGGCCAGGGTCCCTGCGTGCCGGCCAGGATGATGTTGCCCGGCTGGTCGCCGGCGAACATGCCCGCCTCCGCGGCGGCGGCCACATCGGCCATGGCCCGGCGCAGCGCGGCCACCTGGCTGCGCACCAGGGTCAGGCCGGGCTCGTCCCCGACGTTGACCACCAGCACGCCGCGCGGGGTCAGCCGGGCCGCGGCTTCCTGGTAGAACTCGGTGCAGGCCAGATGCGCCGGCGCCTCCGGGCCGGAGAAAATGTCCAGGATCACGACGTCGAACGCCAGCCCGGCGGGCAGCGCCGCCAGCGCCTCCCGGGCGTCGCCGACCAGGGGATGCAGCTCGGTCCCGGACGGCAGCGGGAGCGCCTCCAGCACGAAGTCCAGCAGTTCGCCCTCCAGCTCCACCGCGTACTGCACCGAGCCGGGCCGGGTGGCCTGGATGTACCGGGCCAGGGTCAGCGCGCCGGCGCCCAGGTGCAGGGCGGTGATCGGTCCGCCCCACGGCGCGGCCAGGTCCACCACATGGCCGATCCGGCGCAGGTACTCGTAGAAGATGTCGTCCGGCTCGGAGAGGTTCACATGGGACTGCTCCGCGCCGCCGATGCTGAGCACGTAGCCGCCCTCGGTGAACTCGTCGGCTTCGATCACGGCCTCCTGGCCGGTGGTGCGCAGGAACCGCCGCAGCGCCGGGGTGCCGCCCGCCGGGGTGTCGGCGTGCGGGGTGTCCGGTTCGTTCACAGCCTGTCCCGCAGGGTGGAGAGCCGTTCCGCGGCTTCCTCCAGTACCCAGGTCTTCTTGCAGAAGGCGAAGCGCAGCAGGCTGCGGGTCCGCTCGGCGCCCTCGGCGTGGCAGAACACCGGCACCGGGATGGCGGCCACGCCCACCAGCTCCGGCAGCCGCCGGGCCAGGTCCACCGAGTCGGAGATTCCCAGCGGGGCCGTGTCGACGTTCACGAAGTACGTCCCCTGCGGGGTGAGGACCTCCAGGCCCGCCGCGCGGAGGCCCTCACTGAGGATGTCGCGCTTGAGCCGCAGGGTGTCGGCGATGCCGGCGTAGAACTCGTCCGGCAGGCCCAGGCCCAGGGCGATCGCGCTCTGGAACGGGGTCCCGGAGCTGTAGCTGAGGAACTGCTTTACCGTCCGGGCCGCGGCCACGAGGTGCTCGGGGCCGGAGAGCCAGCCGACCTTCCAGCCCGTGAAGGAGAAGGTCTTGCCCGCCGAGGAAATCGTCAGGGTGCGCTCCGCGGCGCCGGGGAGGGAAGCGATGGGCAGGTGCGCGGTACCAAAGGTGAGGTGCTCGTAGACCTCGTCGGTGATGATCACGGCGTCGTGCCTGGCGGCGAGTTCGACGATGCGCTCCAGCACCCCGCGCGGAAACACCGCGCCGGTGGGGTTGTGCGGGTTGTTCACCAGCACGACCCTGGTGCGGTCGCTGAACGCCGCGGCCAGGGCATCGAGATCCGGCATGAAGTCCGGGGCCAGCAGCGGGGCGGTGACGTGGGCGGCGCCGGAGAGCCCGATGATCGCGCCGTAGGAGTCATAGAACGGCTCAAAGGTCAGCACCTCATCGCCCGGGCCCACCAGGGCCAGCAGCGCCGCGGCGATCGCCTCGGTGGCGCCGGTGGTCACAATCACCTCCGTCTGCGGATCCGGGGTAAGCCCGTAGAAGCGCTCCTGGTGCAGGGAGATGGCCTCGCGCAGTTCCAGGATGCCCTTGCCCGGCGCGTACTGGTTGGCTCCGGCGGCAATCGCGGCCTGCGCGGCGTCCTTGATCTCGGCCGGGCCGTCCTCGTCCGGGAAGCCCTGGCCGAGATTGATGGCTCCGGTCTTCAGCGCCAGGGTGGTCATCTCCTCAAAGATGGTCACGCCGAGGTTTCCGCCGGGGGAGAGCAGGTTGGCGCCGGTGGCAGTGCGCTGCCATGGGGCCAGCGGCTGCGCGCTCACAGGGTTTCCGCCTTACCGGGCCCGGACGCGGCGCCGCCCTGGGCCGGTGCCCCCGTGCGGCCGGTGAACTTGTCCATCGTGGTGTAGATGCCGAAGACCTTGCCGCCGACGAAGTCCCACGCCCGCACGGGCAGCAGTCCGCGCAGCACCTTGCCCAGTTGCGCCGTCGCCGGCGCGATCAGCTGCGGCCGGCCCTCCACGGCCGCGCGCCAGGCGCGGTCGACGGCGTCGTCCGGGGTCATCAGCGGGGTTAACAGCGGACCGCGGGCGCCGGCGAACATACCGGTGGAGATATAGCTGGGGCAGAACGTCGTCACTTTCAGGTGCCCGTAGCCCTGTTGCTCGAGTTCGAGGCGCAGCGAGTCGCTCCAGCCGATGACCGCCCACTTCGAGGCGGCATAGACGCTCATGCGGGGGTTGGAGACGGTGCCGGCGGCCGAGGCGATGTTCAGGATCCGGCGGGGCCGTCCGGCGTCGGCCATCATGGCCGGCAGGAAGGCGAGCGTGGTGTACATCGGGGCCAGGGCATTAATGTCCATGGTCAACGCGATGTCCCGGGCGGGCTCGTGGTCCCAGAACAGGGCGCCGCGCACGATCCCGGCGTTGTTGACCAGCAGGGTCAGGGGTCCCTCCGCGGCCGCTTCGGCTGCGGCCCCGGCGATCGCGTCCCGGCTGGCCAGGTCCACGCGGCGGACAACCGCGCGGGCGCCCGCCTCGGTAACCTCTGCCGCGGTGCGGGCCAGGCCGTCGGCGTCGACGTCCCAGAGAATCACGACGGCGGCGCCCTCGCGGGCCGCGCGCAGGGCGTAGAGCCGCCCCATACCCATGGCGGCTCCGGTGACGAGGACGACGCCGCCGGCAACGGTGAACGGCTCGATGGAGGAATTGTTCAGTGCTGACATTCCGCCATGCTATCCCGGGCCGTCCGGGGGATGGGGTAGGTTCGGGGGATGAGACGCGCGGTATGCCCTGGCTCCTTCGACCCCATCCACAACGGCCACCTGGAAGTCATTGCCCGCGCCGCGAGCCTCTTCGATGAGGTGATCGTGGCCGTGTCCACGAACTACGCCAAGAAGTACCGGTTCAGCCTCGACGAACGCCTGGATATGGCCCGCGAAACGCTGGCCTCGCTGCGCGGGATCGTGGTGGAGCCCGTGGGCGAAGGGCTGCTGGCCGAGTACTGCCGGAACCGCGGCGCCACGGCGATCGTCAAGGGCCTCCGGTCCTCCTCGGACTTCGACTACGAGCTGCCCATGGCCACCATGAACCGGCAGCTGACCGGGGTCGAGACCGTGTTCATCCCCGCGGAGGGCCACTACCTGCACCTCTCGTCCACCCTGATCAAGGAAGTCTTCAGCCTGGGCGGGGACGTGTCCGAGTTCATTCCGAAGTCGGTGCTCCGGCGGCTGCGGTCCGGCGAGCCGGAGAAGAATCCGCCCGGCAGAGGGTAGGATTGACCGGTACTCGGGAGCCTGGCTCCGGTGGCGCGGCCCTTGCCGGTGCCGGGGTGCGGCGCCCTGCCGCGCGCCGTCGGCCGGTTTGAGTCCGTCCGGAAGATCAGGCTAAGATGGTACGTCGGTCATATGTTCAACAGGAGTTCTCATTAAACGAGATGCTAGTTCGCCCCTGGCGTTCGACGTCAAGGACCTCGGACGCAGTCCGGGAAGCATGCGGACACTGAAGGAACATGTACCCGCACCAAGTGACCTTGGTGTGGCGCTCATTGGTGTGCAGGAAGGCTCGGATGTCGAGCTGGATCTGCGCCTGGAGGCCGTACACGAAGGAATTCTGGTTTCGGGAACCGCGAACGTCGAAGTAACCGGCGAATGCGGCCGATGCCTGGATCCCCTTGCGTATGACCTTGAGGTCAATGTGCAAGAACTGTTCTTCTATGGGGACGCCGAGTTCCCGGACGAAGAAGATGAAGAAGAGCAACGTCGAGTCGAGCACGATCTGATCGATCTTGAGCCGGTGTTGCGGGACGCAGTTGTTACCATGCTGCCGTTCCAGCCGGTGTGCCGGGAAGACTGCCAAGGCCTGTGCTCCGAATGCGGAGTCCGCCTGGAAGACGAGCCGGGGCACCACCACGAGGTCGTAGATCCTCGCTGGGCTGCCCTAGCCGACCTGGCTAAGCCTGACCGGCAAAACTGATTTGTAAGTGTTGGACTAGAGAGAAATGAGTTAGCCGTGGCTGTTCCCAAGCGGAAAATGTCTCGCTCGAATACCCGCGCCCGCCGCTCCCAGTGGAAGGCAACCGCCCCCCACCTGGTGAAGACCGTAGAGAACGGCCAGGTTGTTTACAGCCTGCCGCACCAGGCAAAGGTCGTTACCGACTCGGCTGGCACCGCGCTGTTCCTTGAGTACAAGGGCCGCAAGGTCGCGGACGTCTAATCCGCCAACAGGCTGACTAAGATGTCTTCAACTGAAGAGCTTCTGAAGCGTCTCGGTGTCTCTATTGACGCCGGGACGCTTCGTCTTGCTCTGACACACCGTTCCTACGCCTACGAAAACGGCGGCATCCCCACCAACGAGCGGCTCGAGTTCCTGGGCGACTCCATCCTGGGGTTCTCCGTGACGGACGCGCTCTACCGGGACAACCCGGACCTGCCCGAAGGGGACCTGGCCAAGCGGCGCTCCGCCGTCGTCAGCACCCGGGCGCTGGCCGGCATCGGCCGCAGCATCGGGCTGGGGGAGTACATCTATCTGGGCCAGGGCGAGAAGCTCACCCAGGGCAAGAACAAGGCCTCCATCCTGGCAGACACCATGGAGGCGCTGATCGGCGCCACCTACTTGTCCAACGACTTGGAGACCGCCCGCCAGCTGGTGATGCGGCTGATCGGGCCGCTGCTGAAGGACGCAGCGGTGCTCGGCGCCGGTACGGACTGGAAAACCAGCATCCAGGAGCTCGCCGCCAGCCGCCAGCTCGGCACCATCAACTACCTCGTGGAGGGCTCAGGCCCGGACCACGCCCGGTCATTCGTGGCGGTGCTGCGGATCGGCGGCACGGACTACGGCACTGGGTCGGGCAATTCGAAGAAGGAAGCCGAGCAGGAAGCCGCCGCCGACGCCTGGCGCCGGCTCACCGCACCCACCGGCGCCCAGTCGACCGACGCCGCCGGGGACACCGGAGCTTCGGAAGCTGCCTCTTCCAACGCCCCGTCTTCCGCGGCGCCGGCCGGCAGCTAGGCAGCGGCCTTGCCTGAACTTCCCGAGGTGGAGGTGGTCCGGCGCGGACTCGTGAGCTGGGTTCGGGGCCGGACCATCACCGCCGTCGACGTGCTGGACACGCGTTCCCTGCGCCGGCACGCCCTGGGACCGGAGGACTTCGCCGGCAACCTCGAGGGCGCCCGCGTACTGGACGTGGTCCGGCGCGGGAAATTCCTGTGGATGCCGCTGGCCGGGCCCGCGAACACTCCGGCCGGGGAGGCCCCGGCCGACGCCGTCCCGGGAAACGGCGTCGGTGCGCCGCCGTCGGTCGCGCTGATGGCGCACCTGGGCATGTCCGGACAACTACTGATGCAGGATCCCGACGTCCCGGATGAAAAGCACCTGAAGGTCCGGCTGCGGCTCAGCCCGGCCGCGGGCATTCCAGCGGAACTCCGGTTCGTGGACCAGCGGATTTTCGGCGGCCTGTCCCTCACCTCGCTGGTCCCCACCCCCGACGGCGGACCCGGCGGCCTGGCGGAAACCCCGCTGCCGCTGATAGCTGAGGAAGCCTCGCACATCGCCCGGGACCCGCTGGACCCGAACTTCTCCTTCGACACCTTCTATCGGCGCCTTGGGGCCCGCCGGACCGGACTCAAACGTGCCCTGCTGGACCAGGGCCTGGTCTCCGGGATCGGCAACATCTACGCCGACGAGGCCCTCTGGCTGGCCAAGCTGCACTACGCCCGGCCCACCGACACGCTGCGCCGCGCCGAGGCGCTGCGCGTCCTCGACGCCGCCCGGCAGGTCATGACGGACGCCCTCGCCGCGGGCGGGACCAGCTTCGATTCGCTGTACGTCAACGTCAACGGCGCCTCCGGCTACTTTGAACGGTCGCTGAACGCCTACGGCCGCGAGGGCCGTGAATGCCGCCGCTGCGCCGAAGCGGGGATCGTCAGCCTGCTCAAGCGCGAGCAGTTCATGAACCGCTCCTCCTACACCTGCCCGGTCTGCCAGCCGAAGCCCCGCAACGGCCGCTGGTAGCCGAAGTCAGCGCCCGCCGTAGTGCCGGGCCAGCCGCTCCAGTCCCTCGTCCAGCGAGACCTCCGGTATCCATTCCAGCAGCGCCCGGGTCTGGCGCTGGTCAAACCAGTGGGCCGTGGACAGCTGCTCGGCGAGGAACCGGGTCATCGGCGGCTCCTCCGTCCTGCCAGCCAGGAGCCAGGCCTTCTCCACCACGGCTCCCGCCGCCCGCGCCAGCCGGCCCGGGACGTGCCAGGCCGGCGCCGATACTCCGCCGGCGGCGCAGATGCCCGCCAGCAGTTCGCCCACCGGGCGTGGTTCACCGTTCGTAACCACCAGGGCCCGGCCGTGGATGTGGTCCATCCGGTGCAACGCGGCCACAATCGCCGACGCAGCGTTGTCGACGTACGTGGTGTCGATCAGGGCCGCCCCGGCATCAAGCAGCGGCAGCCGGCCCCCGCGGGCCCGGTCCAGCACCCGCTCCACCAGCTGCGTGTCGCCCGGACCCCAGACCACGTGCGGCCGCACCGCGCCGACCCGCAGTTCGGGCGAGTCGGCGGCCAAGGCCAGCAGCTCCGCCGCGGCCTTGGTCCGTGCGTAGTCGCCGTGCGCGCGGGCCGGGTCCGCCGGTTCGGCGCCCAACCCGGTGATCGCGGCGCCGGAGCTCGCCACCGAGGGCGAGGAGACGAACACCAGCCGGCGCACCCCGGCCTCCCGCGCGGCGCGCAGCAGGCGGCGGGTGCCCTCGACGTTCACCTCGTCGAAATCGGCCGCGCGGCCGGTAAAGGAGACCTTCGCGGCGAGATGGATCACGCCCTCGGCGCCGGCGACCGCGCGGCGGAGCGCGCCGTCGTCGGAGAGGGAGCCGCGGACGTCCGTGGCGCCCTCGAGGCCGGAGGGGCGGCGCTGGAACGTGGTGACGGCGTGTCCCTGCCCCACCAGCAGTGTCGCCACCCCGCCGCCGAGCAGGCCGCTCGCGCCGGTGACCAGGACCCTCACGGCGTGCCCGGCCGGCCGCCGGCGAGCACCCGCGCGGCCCAGCGGGCCAGGCGGGCCCGGTCGATCTTGGCGTTGTGCCGGATATCGGTGGGCTGGGACGGGATGGTGAGCACGGCGGACACCTCGACGCCGGCTTCACGGGCGGCTGCGCGCACGCGCCCGGCCAGCTCCGGTTCCGCGGGGCCTGCCCGGCGGACCGGGGGCTCCGTTTCGACGACGGCGCCGACGGCCTGGGTCCCGGCCGGTCCGACCCCGACGACGGCGGCCAGGCCGACGCCCTCGAGCCGTTCGATGGCCTGTTCTGCCCCGACGGGGGTGACCGCGGCGCCGGGTGCGGTGATGACGTGCGCGAGCCGGCCCTCCACCCAGAGCCGGCCGGCGGCGTCGAAGTGTCCGACGTCCCCGGTGCGGTGCCAGCCGGGGGTGCGGACGCTCTCGCGCTGGGTCAGCCAGAGCCGGTCGTAGCTGTCCTTCACGTGCGGGGCGCTGACCAGGATTTCCCCGGTCACTCCGGGGTCTGTGACCGGCGTACCCCCGGGTGCGGTGCCGTCCGCGCTGAGCGGGACGACGGCAGCGCGCGCGCCGTGCACCGGCCGGCCGACGCAGACGCCGTTCCCGGCCCCGGCGACGGTGCCGCCGGCGGCGTCGGCCTCCGCGGCGCGGATGTCGTCGAGGCTGATGTCGGTCACCGGCAGCGCCTCGGTCATGCCGTACGGGGTGTGCAGGGAGGCGGCAGGCACCAGCTGCTGCATTTCCGCCAGGAGCGCGGCCGGAACCGGCGCACCCGCAGAGAGCAGCAGCTCCACCCTGGCCAGCGCCGCCTGCCCGGCCGGGTCCAGGCCCGCTGCGGTCGCGAGGACGTTGCGCAGCGCCGCGGGGGAGGCGAAGACCACGGTGGCGTCGATGGCGGCTGCGGCGTCGGCGAGGGCGCGGGCGGTCAGTGTCCGGGGCAGAGTCACGTCCATGGCGGGGGTGACGGAGACGGCGCCCAGCGCCGGGCCCAGCAGCGCGAACGGCGCGAAGCCGGCCACCAGGCGGGCGCCCGGCCGGATTCCCAGGGTCGCGGCCACGGTGTCCCGCATCGCCGCCAGTTGCCGGTGGGTGTACAGCACGCCCTTGGCCGGGCCGGTGGAACCGGAGGTGAAAAGCACGGCGGCGGGGTCATTCGGCGCGGGTGCCGGGAGCGGGTCCGCCGCGCCGGCGGACGCGCCGCGGCGGGTGAGTTCCTCGACGGAGGTTTCGACGCCGAGGATCCGGCGGCGGGCGGCCGGCAGGTCCCGGACGCTGAGGCGCCGGCCCGACCAGCCGAGTGCCGCTGCGGCCGCCAGCGCCCGGTCGATGCCAATCAGGAAGTCCGGGGTCGCGCCCTTGACGGCTCGGCTCAGGCCGCGGGTGCCCAGGCCGGCGTCGGCGACGACCACCACAGCCCCCAGCCGCAGGCATGCATACAAGACGACCGTCAGGTCCACACCCGGCGGCACCATCAGGCTGACCCGGGTCCCGGGCCGCACGCCGGCGTCGTGCAGGCCCGCGGCGAGGCGCGTGATCCTGTCCTCCAAGTCGTTCCAGCTCAGCGAGCGGGCCGTGTGCCCGTCCTCGGCCATTTCGGCGACGGCGGTGTCCCCGGCGGCTGGCCCCGAGGCCAGCGCCATCAACGGTGCCCAGAGCGGCTCCCACCCTGCGCCTTCGGGGTGGGGCGTCAACTGTCCGTTCGGCGGGGTGGCGCCCTCGGGGTGGGGCGTCAAGTGTCCGTTCGGCGGGGTGGTGCCCTCGGGGTGGGGCGTCAAGTGTCCGTTCGGCCCCAGGGTCTGGGCGGCGAGCCAGTCGAAGATGGGCGTGGCGACGTCGCGGTCCTCGGCGAGCAGGTGCCCGGCACCCTCGAAGCGGTGCACCCTGGCCTGCGGCAGCCGGCCGATCAGGTCCTTGAGGTACCGGTCGGAGAAGATCGGGTCGCGCGGGCCCCACAGCATCAGGGCCGGAACGTCCAGGCCGCGCACGCCCTCCGCGACACGCTCCAGCGCCGGGTAGCTCGGGTGCGCAGCGTCCGCCGGAATGTCCGCGACGAAGTTCCCCACGCCCGTCCGGCGCCCGGCGCCGCGGTAGGGCGCCCTGAACGCGGCGCGGACCTCGGGGGCCAGCGGCGGCCGGGCCAGGGCGTGTGTGACCTGCAGGAACGCCGGCGTCGTCGTGGTTCCCCAGCGGTGCACCGCCGGGTGCAGGGCCAGCCGCAGGGCCGGCGGGATGGGGGTGCCGCCGGGCTGGTGCACGGCGGTGTTGGTCAGCACCACCCCGGCGAGCTGCTCCCGATGCGCCAGGGCCCAGCCGAGGCTGATCACCCCGCCCCAGTCGTGGCCCACGGTGACGACCGGGCCGTCCAGGCCGAGCGCGGAGGTGAGGTCGCCGAGGTCGGTGATCCGGTCCGCCAGGCGCCGGAACCTGCCGGTCCGCGCGGAGAAGCCCATGTCCAGCTGGTCCACCGCCACCACCCGCCACGGGCGGGCCGGATCGGACCCGGCGGCCAGCAGGCTGCGCCACAGGTAGGACCAGGTGGGATTGCCGTGCACGCACAGCAGCGTCCCCTCCGGGGTGAGGCCGCGGCGGGCGAGCTCCGCGCCGTTATCGAGCAGGTGCCAGCGACGCACGGTGCAGGGTGCGTCGGCCCTGGAGCTGGAGGGAACGTCGAGTTCGCGCGACCAGGCAGGGTCGACGCCGGGCCAGTCGGCGGCTACCAAACGATTTCCACCATCGCGGTGTTCAGGCCGGACCCGACGCCCATGCAGAGCACGCGGTCGCCGGCGGTCAGGGTCTGCGATTCAGCGGCAAGCGTCATCGGCAGCGACGCCGGCCCGACGTTGCCCCAGTGCGGGAACGTGATCGGGACCCGGTCCGGGTCCAGGCCGATCGCGTCGATGATGGCCTGGGTGTAGGCGTTGCTCACCTGGTGGGTCACATAGCGGTCCATCGCGGCCCAGTCCCACTCCGGCTGCGCCTCGCGCCACGCCTCCACCACCAGCTCCAGGCCGCCGTCAAGCAGACCCTTGGTGTCCGTGGCCATACCGTCGACACCGCCGACGCACAGCTCGTGGTGCTCGGTGCCGGCCCGCATCACCCCGCCCAGGATCCGGTGCGCGCCCGGATGCAGGTCCGCCGGGCCGAGGACCGCAGCGGCGGCCCCGGAGCCCAGGGTGAGGGTGGCGAACTCGCGGTTGAAGTCCTCGCGGGTCGTTTCGGGCCGCTGCAGCCGGGCCAGGGTGGCCTCCTGCGTGGCCTGGGCGTCCTCGCCGTTGACGATCATCGCGTATTTGATCTGGCCGGAGTCGATCATGTTGGCTGCCAGCGTCATGCCGTTGACGAAGCCCAGGCAGGCATTGGCGAGGTCGAAGTTCATCGCCGACGACGGCAGGCCGAGCCCGTGGTGGATCTTCACCGCCACAGAGGGCTCCAGGTTCCGCCGCGTCACGGAGGTGTTGATCAGCAGGCCCACCTCGGCGGCCTCGACGCCGGATTCGGCCAGCGCCTTCGCTCCGGCCTCGATCGCCGCGTCGTCGAAGGAGGTCCCCGGCGCCCACCAGCGCCGGTGCGTGACGCCGGCGACGCGCTCCAGGAGCTTCGGCGGGAACTTCAGCCGCCGCAGGGTCACCGCCAGCCGCCGGTCGAAATCCGAAGAGCTGACAATTGTCGGAGCTTCGACGCTGCTGACCGAGAGCAACGCAGTGTTGCTGTGCCGGAATGTTGCATTCCCTACCAAATCAAAGCCCCTGTTCATATCCGTCCTCCACCGGGCGGCAAAGAAACCACCGCTGAGCGCAGGCCCAAGACCCTTAACTATGCCCCCTGCGGCTTTGTTCCCGCCGACGCGGAGATTCCGGGACGACGGCGGTGGCCAGGTCCTGCGGGGCGAGGGCCTGCCGGTGACGGACGGAATTGTGCCGGCTGCGCAGGCGGGCTACGCAGGATTGTCCGGGCCGCGCAGTAGATTGGAGGTACCCGGGACGCGCCGCGTCCGCCAAGCAGGAGACCCGAAACACCTTGCACCTCAAGAGCCTGACCGTCCGCGGATTCAAGTCGTTCGCCTCCGCGACGACTTTCGAATTCGAACCCGGAGTGACCGCCGTGGTCGGCCCCAACGGCTCCGGCAAGTCCAACGTGGTGGACGCCCTGTCCTGGGTGATGGGGGAGCAGGGCGCCAAAACCCTGCGCGGCGGCAAGATGGAGGACGTCATCTTCGCCGGAACCTCGGGCCGCCCGCCGCTGGGCCGCGCGCACGTCTCGCTCACCATCGACAACAGCGACGGCGCCCTGCCGATCGACTACAGCGAGGTGACGATCTCCCGCACGCTGTTCCGCACCGGCGGCTCCGAATACGCCATCAACGGCGCCAGCTGCCGGCTGCTGGACATCCAGGAGCTGCTCTCCGACTCGGGCCTGGGCCGGGAGATGCACGTCATCGTCGGGCAGGGGCAGCTGGACAAGGTGCTGCACGCCACCCCGGAGGACCGCCGCGGCTTCATCGAGGAAGCCGCGGGCATCCTCAAGCACCGCCGCCGCAAGGAAAAGACCGTCCGCAAGCTGGAGGCGATGCAGGCCAACCTCGCCCGGCTCAGCGACCTGACCGGTGAGATCCGCCGCCAGCTCACCCCGCTGGGCAAGCAGGCCGAGGTCGCCCGCCGCGCCCAAACCGTCCAGTTCGAGGTCCGCGACGCCCGCTGCCGGCTCCTGGCCGACGACCTGGTCCAGCTGCAGTCCGTGCTGGCGCAGGACGTAGCGGACGAGAGCGCGCTGAAGGCACGCCGCGCCGTCGTCGAACGCGAACTCGAAGCCGGCCGCCAGCGCCAGGGCCGGCTGGAACAGCTCGCGGCGGAGGCCACCCCGGCGCTGAACGCCGCCCGGGACAACTGGTACCAGCTGTCCTCCGGCCGCGAACGGCTGCGCTCGCTGGGTTCGCTCGCCGAGGAGCGGCGCCGCCTGCTGGGCGCGTCGGACCCCGCGCCCGACGCCGGGCGGGACCCCGAGCAGCTGGAGCGGCAGGCCGCCCGGGTCCGGGCGGAACAGGCCGGGCTGGAGGCACAGATCCTCGAGCGGCGCACCGTCCTGGACGCCGCCACCGCCGCCAAGCAGGACGCCGAGGCCGCCGCCGCGGCCGAGGACAAGCGCCACGCGGCGCTGCTCCGGGCCGCGGCCGACCGGCGCGAGGGCCTGGCCCGGCTCGCCGGCCAGGTGGGGGCCGCGCGGTCCCGGGTGGAAGCCGCGCAGGCCGAACTCGGCCGGCTGCGGGAGTCCCAGACCGCCGGCGAGGAACGCCGCCGCCTCGCCCAGAGCGAGTTCAGCGCGCTCGAAGCCCAGGTCGCCGGCGTCGAGGACGGCGAGGAGACCCTTGACGCCGAATACGAGGTCGCGGCGGAGGCGCTTGATACCGTGGCCGCGGAAATCGAGGCACTCAACGACGCCGAACGCGGCGCCGAGCGGGAACGCGACGCCCTCGTGGCCCGGCGCGACGCCCTGCAGCTCGGCCTGAACCGCAAGGACGGTTCCGGCCACGTGCTGGCCGCTGACCTGCCCGGCGTGCTGGGCCCGCTGGCGGGCATGCTGAGCGTCGAACCCGGGTTCGAGGCCGCCGTCGCCGCCGCGCTGGGAAGCTGCTCCGACGCCGTCGTGGTCACCGGCGCTGCCGCGGCCACCGCGGCCCTGCAGCAGCTCAAGGACGACGACGCCGGCCGCGCTGCGTTGCTGCTCGCCGGCCCGGTACCGGGCCCCGAAGCCGTCACTGCACCTGCCGCCGGGCTTCCGGCCGGCGCCCGCTGGGCCGCCGACCTGGTCGCGGCGTCCTACGGCGCGGCGGACCCGGCCGGGACCGTCGCCGCCGTCGCCCGCCTGCTGGAGCGCACCGCCGTCGTCGGGGATCTCGACGAGGCCGCCCGGCTCATCGCCGCCCGGCCGGAGCTGACCGCGGTCACCCGGGGCGGGGACGTGTTCACCGCTCTCACCGCCAGCGGCGGCTCCGCCACGGCGCCGTCGCTGCTGGAAGTCCAGGCCGCCGTCGACGAAGCCGCCGCCCGGCTGGCCGTCGTGGCCGCTGACCTTGAACGGCACCGCTTCGCCCGGGCCGCCGCGGAATCCCGCCGCGCCGAAGCGCAGGAGCGGGCGGACGCGGCCCTGGAGAAACTTCACGACTCCGACGCCCGGCTCGCCGCCGTCGCCGAACGGCTGGGGCACCTGAACTCGGTGCTGCGCAGCGCCGTCGGTGAAAGTGAACGCCTCACCGCCTCCCTGGCCCGCGCCGAGGCGAACATCCAGGTCGAACAGGAGGCGCTGGAAGCCGTCGCCGCCCGGCTGGCCGCGGCCCAGGAGGCCCCGGCGGAGGAAGAGCCGTCCCCCGAGCACCGCGACGGACTCGCCGCGGCCGCCGCCTCCGCGCGCGCCGTGGAGATGGAGGCACGCCTGGCGCTGCGCAGCGCGGAAGAGCAGCTGACCGCAATCGGTAACCGCGCCGCGTCGCTGGAGCGCGCCGCCGCTACCGAGCGCCGCGCCCGCGAGGAAGCCGCAGAGCGGGCCCGCCGCCGTCGGCTGCAGGCCGCCCGCGCGGCCGCCGTGGCCGCCGCCGTGGGGCAGGCGGTCGGCTTCCTCGATGTCTCGGTGGAACTGGCCCGGCGGGAACGCGACGCCGCGGAGGAACGCCGCGAACAGATGGACCAGGAATTGGCCGCGGTGCGGACCGGCAACGACGGGCTCGCCCGCGAACTGGCCGAACTGACCGACTCCGTCCACCGGGACGAGCTGGCCCGCGCCCAGCAGCGCCTCCGGATCGAAGCCCTGGAGCTGCGCAGCGTCGAAGAACTCGGGCTGACCCCGGACCAGCTCGTCGCCGACTACGGCCCCGACCAGCCCGTACCCGTGGCGGCCGCAGCCTCGGCGGACAAGTGGGCAGCCCTGCGCGCCCCAGTGGATGAGGACGGCCGCGACATCGTCGAAGGCACGCCCTTCGTCCGGGAGGAACAGGAAAAGCGGCTCCGCAAGGCCGAACGCGACCTCTCCGCCCTGGGCCGGGTCAACCCGCTCGCGCTGGAGGAATTTGCCGCCCTCGAGGAACGCCACCAGTTCCTGAGCAGCCAGCTCGAAGACCTCAAAGCCAGCCGCAAGGACCTGCTGGACATCATCAAGGAAGTCGACGAGCGGGTCCAGAAGGTCTTCGCCGAAGCCTTCGAGGACACCGCGGCCCAGTTCGTCCGCGTCTTCGCCCGGCTGTTCCCCGGCGGCGAAGGCCGGCTGGTGCTCACCGACCCGACCGACATGCTCACCACCGGCATCGAGGTGGAAGCGCGTCCCGCCGGGAAGAAGATCCAACGGCTCTCCCTGCTCTCCGGCGGCGAACGCTCCCTGACGGCCGTGGCGCTGCTGGTCGCGATCTTCAAGGCCCGGCCCTCGCCGTTCTACGTCATGGACGAGGTGGAGGCGGCGCTGGATGACACCAACCTGGGCCGCCTGATCACCATCTTCGAGGAGCTGCGCGAATCGAGCCAGCTGATCGTCATCACGCACCAGAAGCGCACCATGGAAGTCGCTGATGCCCTTTACGGCGTCACGATGCGCGGCGACGGCGTCTCCACGGTGATCAGCCAGCGGCTGGGCGCCGACGTCTAGGCCCGAGGCCGGAAACCGGCCCCCGGGCCGGCGCCTTAAGGCCGGCGATTGGGGTTATGAGAAGCTAGGGGAGTGAACGACATCCTCCCTATCATTCTGCCCATCATTGTTGCCCTGGTGGTCCTCGGTGCGCTGATTCCGGTGCTCATGAAGACCCGGAAAAACATCAAAGAGTACCCGACGCAGCGCGACGCGAACGACCCCGTGCAGGGCGCCGGCGGCGGCACGCTGCTGGAGGACCGCCCGGCCACGAAGGCGCCGGACGCCGTCGACCTCGAGGGCCTGGAGACCGTCGAGGTGCCGGACAACGCCGCCGGTCTGGAGACCGTTCCGGTCGAGACCCCGCTGCCGGTGGCGGGCCGCCTGACCCGGCTGCGCGAACGCCTGGTCAAGTCCAACAACATCCTGGGCAAGGGCCTGCTGGCGCTGCTCTCCGCGGACAAGATCGATGAGAACGTCTGGGACGAGGTCGAGGAGACCCTGCTGCTGGCCGACCTCGGCACCGAACCGACCATGCAGCTCGTGGACGCCCTCAGGGAACGCGTCAAGGTCCTCGGCACCCGGTCGCCGGAGCAGGTCAAGGCGCTGCTGCGCGAGGAACTGATCAAGCTCGTTGACCCGACCATGGACCGCAGCCTGAACGTGGAACGGCACGCCGCCGCGCCCGCCGTGATGATGGTGGTCGGCGTCAACGGCGTCGGCAAGACCACCACCGTGGGCAAGCTGGCCCGCGTGCTCGTCGCCGAGGACAAGGATGTGCTGCTCGGCGCTGCCGACACCTTCCGCGCCGCTGCCGCCGAGCAGCTCGCCACCTGGGGCCAGCGCGTCGGCGTCCCCACGGTCAAGTCCGACATTGCCGGGGCGGACCCGGCGTCCGTTGCGTATGAGGCGGTCAAGGCTGGCATCGAGCAGGAAGTCGACGTCGTCATGATCGACACTGCGGGACGGCTGCAGAACAAGGTCGGCCTGATGGACGAGCTGGGCAAGGTCAAGCGCGTGGTCGAAAAGCTCGCCGAGGTGGACGAGGTGCTGCTGGTCCTGGACGCGACGACCGGCCAGAACGGCCTGAACCAGGCCCGGGTCTTCGCCGAGGTCGTGAACATCACCGGCATCGTGCTGACCAAGCTGGACGGCACCGCCAAGGGCGGTATCGTCGTCGCGATCCAAAAGTCCCTCGGCGTGCCGGTCAAGCTGGTGGGCCTGGGCGAGGGCGCGGACGACCTGGCACCCTTCGACGCCGAGAGCTTCGTGGACGCGCTGCTGAACTAGGCGCCTCACACCGTAGCCGGTGCCGTTGGGACGTCCCAACGGCACCGGCTGCGGTTTAAGCGGCCTGGCGCTGGAAGGTTTCCCGGGCCAGCAGCCAGCCGGCCGCCGCGGCCAGGAGCACCCCGCCGGTCACGCCGAACGCCCACCCGTACCCCAGCCGGTCGGCCAGCACCCCGGCGATGACCGGGCCGACGATCGCGCCGCTGTCCGAGGTCATCTGGAACACCGCCAGGACCTTCCCGCCGGAGCGTTCGTTACCGACGACGTCGGCGATCGCCGCCTGCTGCGCCGGCCCCAGCAGCCCGGAGCCCAGGCCAGCGATCGTCGACGCCAGCAGGAACCAGAACAACTGGTGGGTGAAGCCGATCCCGGCAGTGGCCAGACCGGTGACGACCAGCCCGGCAAGCATCAGCGGCTTCCTGCCCAGCGTGTCAGCGAGCCGCCCGGAAAAGGTCAGGGCCGCGGCGTTGCCGGCCGCGAACACGGCCAGGGCCCAGCCGGCCGACGACGGGCCCGCGCCGAGCGCCGCGACAGCGAAGAGTGGCACCGTCGCCATCCGGACCCCGAAGGTCGCCCAGCCGTTGGCGAAGCTGGAGGCCAGCCCGGCCCGGTAGGCACTGTCCCGCAGCGCGTCCCGCAGCAGCATCGCCGGCGCCGCCGCGCCCGCCTCACGGGACCCCGCGGGGGCGTGGCTGAGCTGGGTCTGCACGACGGCGGCCGCCAGTACGAGCGCTGCCGCGTAGGCCAGGAACGGCACCCGCAGGCCGAAGCCGGCGAGCAGCCCGCCGACGATCGGCCCGCACACGTTGCCGATCAGGAAGGCCGAGGCGTACGCGCCGGAAACCCTGCCGCGGCTCTCCGGCGGCGCCAGCCGGACCACCAGGGCCATCGACGCGACCGTGAACATCACCGATCCGGCGCCGCCCAGGCCCCGGAAAATCAGCAGCTGCCAGTAGTCCTGGGCGAAGGCGCACGCCGCCGTCGACGCGGCCACGATCAGCAGCCCGGCCACATACACCGGGCGTTCGCCCAGCTTCACAATCAGCGCCCCGCCGGCCGGTGCGAACACCAGGCGCATGAACGCGAAGATGCTGACAATCACCGCCGCCGCCGTCGCGCCGACGTCGAACGTGGTGGCGAACTGGGGGAGCACCGGCGCCACGAGGCCGAAGCCCAGTGCGATCAGGAACGCCGCGACCAGCATCACCTTGATGTCCCGGGGCAGGCGCGGGCCGCCGGTGCGCCGGAGGAGGGCCGGGAGGCGGGTTCCGTTGGCGGGCGGGGTTGTTTTGCTCATGGTGCTGCTTTCGGTGCCGGAAGGAACGCGGAGGGGAGTGGAAGCGCGTGAAACATAACCGTAACAAGCGCGAGATGCACCATTTACGTCCGGGAGCGTCCTGTAACAACCCGGCAATGTAAATCCTCTGCCGGTGAAACACGGCGCCAGCAGACTCTTTCGTAGAACGCAATCCGCGTTGGGGCAGGCGGAGCGATCCGCCGGACATCAACAATTCGCATCGCACTTATTTCTACGCAAGGGAGGACGTGCACCATGGAACTTACCGCAGGTCACGTATGGCTGATGGTGGCAGCAGCGCTCGTGCTGTTCATGACGCCGGGACTGGCATTTTTCTACGGCGGCATGACGCGCGCCAAGGCCGCACTGAACATGATGATGATGAGCTTCATCTCAATTGGCATGGTCGGCGTTGTCTGGGTGCTGTGGGGCGCCTCGATGAGCTCCGGGCAGGGCTTCCTGGAAATCGTCGGCAACCCGTTCGCCACCTTCGGGCTGGAGGGCATCGACACCCCCGACGGGCTGATCAAGGTCGGCTACGCCGCGACCTTCGCCATCATCACCGTGGCCCTGATCAGCGGCGCGATCGCGGACCGGGCCAAGTTCGGGGCCTGGAGCGTGTTCGTCCCGGTGTGGGTCACCCTGGTCTACTGCCCGCTGGCCTTTATGGTCTGGGGCGGCGGGCTCTTCGGCCCCGAGGGTGCACTCGGCAAGGCCCTCGGCCCGGCCATCGACTTCGCCGGCGGCACCGTGGTCCACATCAACGCCGGCGTCGCGGCCCTGATCCTGGTCCTGATCATCGGCAACCGCCGCGGGTTCGGCAAGGACCCGAACCACCGCCCGCACAACATCCCGTTCGTCATGCTGGGAGCCGCCATCCTGTGGTTCGGCTGGTTCGGCTTCAACGCCGGTGCGGCAACGACGGCGGAACAGGCCGGCCTGATCTGGGTCAACACGCTCGCAGCCCCGGCCGCGGCCATGCTCGGCTGGCTCGTCACCGAACGGATCCGCGACGGCCACCCGACCTCCCTCGGCGCCGCCTCCGGCGTCGTCGCCGGCCTGGTCGCCATCACCCCGGCCTGCGCCAACGTCAGCCCCGTCGGTGCGCTCGGCCTGGGTGTCGTGGCCGGCGTGGCCTCGGCGCTCGCCGTCGGCCTGAAGTTCCGCTGGGGCTTCGATGACTCCCTCGACGTCGTCGGCGTCCACCTCGTCTCCGGCATCATCGGCACCGTGGCGCTGGGCTTCATCGCAGTCCCGGCCGACGGCGTCGGCGGCGGCCTGTTCTACGGCGGCGGACTCACACAGCTCTGGGCGCAGCTCGCCGTGGCCGCGGTGGCGATCGTCTACTCGGCCGTCCTGACCGCGGTGATCGCCCTGGCGATCCACAAGACGATGGGCTTCCGGGTCTCCCAGGAGCAGGAAGTCGTGGGCGTGGACCTGAGCCTGCACGCCGAAACCGCGTACGAGTTCGGCGTCGGCGGCCACGGCGGAAGCTTCCAGCCGCTCCACGAACTGATCACCGGCAAGCCGCTGGCCGAGGGCGCCGGGACGCCGGCAGCCGCCCCGGCAGTTGCACCGGCAGGGGCTGCCGTGGACGCCGCTTCGAACGGCCAGAAGACCGCTGCAGGCAAGGAAAGCGTGGAAGCATGAAACTGATCACCGCAATCGTCCGTCCGGAAAAACTCGACGCGATCCGGGAAGGCCTGGAAGCCTACGGCGTGCAGGGCCTGACCGTCAGCGCGGCCAGCGGCTACGGCCGGCAGCGCGGCTACACCGAGGTGTACCGCGGCGCCGAGTACAACGTGGACCTGCTGCCCAAGATCAGGGTCGAGGTGCTCGCCACCGACGAACAATCCGACGACATCCTGGACGTCATCATTGCCAGCTCGAACACCGGCCGGGCCGGTGACGGGAAGGTCTGGACCGTGGACGTCTTCGAAGCCGTCCGGGTCCGCACCGGAGAACGCGGCGCGGCAGCCATCTAGGCCGCAGCCCCCGGCCGGACCGCTGTGGACTGTGTCCGCGGACCGCGATCGGGGGACACGAGAGCGGGCCGGGCACCTGAAAAGGTGTCCGGCCCGCTTTTTTGTTCTCGGGTGCGTGATGCCTAGCGCGTGGTGCGCTGCCGCCAGCGGCGGCTAGGCCGGCCAGCCCTCGGGGCCGTCGGAGCCGGCAGGGTATTCCTCCAGCGGCACGCTGTCCCGGGCCCAGGCCTTGAGCACGGGCTCGAGGATGCGCCAGCAGTCTTCGGCGGTGTCTCCGCGGACGCTCAGCAGCGGGTCGCCGGTGAGTACGCCCTCCAGGACTTCGCCGTAGGGCAGCAGGTCGGAGGCGCTCAGTTCGGCCTGCAGGGTGGCCCGGTCCAGGCTGAGCACGTTGCCGGGGCCGTTGACGTCGACGTCGAACTGGAGCGTGTCGGGACCGAAACCGATCCGCAGCTGGTTGGGGGAGTCGACGCCGGTGAAACCGCGCGGCAGGTGCGGGACCGGACGGAAAGTCACCACGGCTTCCTTGCGCTTGGTGCCGAGCGCCTTGCAGGAGCGAAGGATGAACGGCACGCCCTGCCAGCGCCAGTTGTCGATGTCCACCTGGACCTCGGCCAGGGTCTCAGTGTTCCGCGAGGCGTCCACGCCGTCTTCCTTGGCGTAGTCGGGGACCTTCCGGCCGTCCAGGGTCCCGGCGGTGTACCGGGCGCGTCGGGTGCTCTTGGCGTACGGGGCCTTGATGCTGCTGGCGCGCAGCAGGGTCGCGACGGCGTCGCGCAGGTCGCGTTCGTCCACGGACGCCGGCGGTTCAATGGCCATCAGCGCCATGATCTGCAGCAGGTGGCTCTGGATCATGTCCCGCAGCGCGCCGGCGCCGTCGTAGTAGCGGGCCCGGCCCTCAAGCGCGAGGTCCTCGTCAAAGATGATCTCCACCTTCTCGATATGTTCCCGGTTCCACACCGGCTCCAGGAACGTGTTCGCGAAGCGCAGGCCCAGGATGTTCAGCACCGTCGCCTTGCCCAGGAAGTGGTCCACCCGGTGGATGTGGTCCTCGGGGACCAGGGCAGCCAGGGTCCGGTTCAGCTCGCGGGCGGATTCCTCGCTGGATCCGAAAGGCTTTTCCATCACCAGCCGCGTCCCGGCGGGAACGTCGTCGGGGCTGAGGGCCTGGCAGGCGCGCTCGCTGATCTTTGGCGGCAGCGCGAAGTAAACGGCGACGGGGCCTTCCAGCCCGGCGATCAGCCCGGCGAGCTGGCCCTCGGCCGTGACGTCGAGCTGCCGGTAGGCGGTGGTCGTGCGGATCCGCTTGAGCTCCCGTTTGCCGGCCGAATCGGCCTGGGAGTTCGCGTCGGCGAACGAAGTCTCGAGGCGTTCAAGCCACTGGTCCTCGGTCCAGTTGTCGGAGCCGGCGCCGACCAGGGTCAGGCCCTCGGCGTGGCCCCTGGCCACCAGCCGGGCCAGGCCCGGAAGCAGCAGCCGGCCGGTCAGGTCGCCCGAGGCGCCGAGGATGAGCAGGGTTTTTACCGTTGGTTGACTGGTCACCTAAGCCAGCATGCCATCTTGAAGGCGCGTCTTGATACCCTAGATAGTCGAGTCCCGTTGTCGAGGCAGTTCGTTCCGGCGAATCAGTCACGACTCTGGCGCGCCGCTCCGGCCGCCAGCTGTAGATCCACTGAAAGAAGTGCACGGCGCGTGTTCAATTCACTCTCTGACCGGTTGACAGCAACCTTCAAGAACCTCCGTGGCAAGGGCCGCCTGACCGAGGCGGACGTTGACGCCACGGTCCGCGAGATCCGGCGTGCCCTGCTGGACGCCGACGTCGCCGTTCCGGTGGTGCGGGAGTTCACCGCCCGGGTCCGCGAGCGTGCCCTCGGCGCCGAGGTTTCCGGTGCACTGAACCCGAGCCAGCAGATCGTGAAGATCGTCAACGAGGAACTCGTGGAGATCCTTGGCGGCGAGACCCGCCGGATCCGGCTGGCCAAGACCGGCCCGACCATCATCATGCTCGCCGGCCTCCAGGGTGCCGGCAAGACCACCCTGGCCGGCAAGCTCTCCAAGTTCCTCAAGGCCCAGGGCCACAGCCCCATGCTGGTCGCCTGCGACCTGCAGCGCCCCAACGCCGTAACCCAGCTGCAGGTCGTCGGCCAGCGCGCCGGCGTCCCGGTCTACGCCCCGCACCCGGGCGCCACCTCCACCGAGCTGGACCACCCCGCCGGTGACCCGGTCGCCGTCGCCCGCGCCGGCGTCGAGGAAGCCAAGCGCACCCTGCACGACGTCGTGATCGTGGACACCGCCGGCCGCCTCGGCGTCGACGCGGACATGATGGAGCAGGCGCGCCAGATCCGCCGGGCGATCGTCCCGAACGAAGTCCTGTTCGTCATCGACTCGATGATCGGCCAGGACGCGGTGAACACCGCGCTGGCGTTCGACGAGGGCGTGAACTTCACCGGCATCGTGCTCTCCAAGCTCGACGGCGACGCCCGCGGCGGTGCCGCGCTCTCCGTCGCGTCGGTCACCGGCAAGCCCGTCATGTTCGCCTCTACCGGCGAGGGCCTGGACGACTTCGAACTCTTCCACCCGGACCGGATGGCCTCCCGCATCCTCGATATGGGCGACGTGCTCACCCTGATCGAACAGGCCGAAAAGTCCTGGGACAAGGACGAAGCGGCCCGGATGGCGAAGAAGTTCGCCGACCAGGAAGACTTCACCCTCGAAGACTTCCTCGCCCAGATGCAGCAGATCCGCAACATGGGCTCGATGAAGAAGATGCTCATGATGATGCCGGGCGCACAGAACATCCGGCAGCAGCTCGAGCAGTTCGACGAGCGTGAAATCGACCGCGTCGAGGCGATCGTCCGGTCCATGACCCCGCACGAGCGGGTGGCCCCCAAAATCATCAACGGCTCCCGCCGCGCGCGCATCGCCCGCGGTTCCGGCGTGCACGTCTCCGAGGTCAACGGCCTGCTGGAACGCTTCGCCCAGGCGCAGAAGATGATGAAGAAGATGGCCGCCGGCGGCGGCATGCCCGGGATGCCGGGCATGCCCGGCATGGGCGGAGGCGGTGCTCGAAAGGGAGCCAAGTCCGCGCCGAAGAAGAAGGCCCGCTCCGGCAACCCGGCCAAGGCCGCGCAGGAACTGCGCGACGCGGAGGCCCGCCGGGCCGCCGGCGCGAAGGCCGTCCCCACGGGTGCGTCCTTCGGCCAGCAGGGCGGGGACTTCGACCCGTCGCAGCTGAACCTGCCCAAGGGCTTCGACAAGTTCCTCGGCGGCAGCAAGTAGGCAGGGCGCCCGGAGCGTATGTCGTCGGTTCCGATGACAGACCGGTGCCCTAGGGTTAGACCATGTTCAAGCAGCGCGTAGTCTTCGTCCACGGCGCCGGCAGTTTCGGCGCCGCGGCGTGGCCGAAGCAGCACGGCATGGCCCTGGCCTACGACGCCCTGTTCCTGCGCCGCCACGGCTTCGACCCGGTCGCCGAGCCGCTGGCGACCGACTTCGCTGCCGACGCAGCCATCGTCCTGCGTGCCCTGGCCGACGACGGCCGGGGTGCCGCCGGAGGTCACGTGGTCGCCCACTCCCAGGGCGCCATCTCGGCGATGATGGCCGCCGTCGAACGCCCGGACCTGGTGCAGTCGCTGACCCTGGTGGAACCGGCCTGTTTCTCGCTGACGGCCGAACTGCCCGCCACCGCGGCCCACCGCGCCCTGCTGCAGCCGCTCTTCGATGTCCGGCACCAGCTCAGCGACGAGGACTTCCACCGCGAATTCGTCCGGCGCGTGTTCGCCGCCCACGCCCCCGTGCGCGGCGGCGTCGGCGCCCCCGCGGCCGACGACGGCAGGGAGGCGCGGCGGCTGCGGCTGCAGGCCCCCGGGTGGGACGCGCCGCTGCACATCGTTCCCGGCGTGCCCACCCTGGTCCTCACCGGCGGCTGGGAACCGCTTTATGAGGAGATCGCCGGCTACCTCCGGGAAACCGGGGCGTTGCACCGCACTGCCCCGGGCGGGCACCGGCCGCAGGACTCCCGCGAAGGCGACCGCGCCATCCGCACCTTCATCGCCGACGTCGAACGCAGCAGCCACGCGCACGCCTCCTGAGCCGCCGGTGCCGCGGATTAGGCTGTAGGCCATGAACGGCATCATCGAATTCCGCGGCCCGATCCTTACCGCGCCCGATCAGGAACGGCACGGGCTGTGGTCGGTGAACGGCGCGCTGACCTTCACCCGGCCCACGGAGGCACCGGACCAGGTCCTGGACGGCTGGGTCATCCCCGGGCTGGTGGACGCGCACTGCCATATCGGGCTCGGCCCCGGCGGCGATGTCTCCGCCGAGGTGGCCGGACAGCAGGCCGAGCAGGACCGCAACGCCGGAACCCTGCTGGTCCGCGACGCCGGCGCCGTCCATGACACGCGCTGGATCCAGCGGCACCCGGGGCTGCCCCGGATCATCCGCGCCGGCCGGCACATCGCCCGGACCCGCCGTTACCTGCGCGGCTTCGCCGTCGAGGTCGAACCGGAGGACCTGATGGAGGCAGTCCGCAAGCAGTCCCGCGCCGGTGACGGCTGGGTCAAACTGGTCGGGGACTGGATCGACCGCGATGCCGGGGACCTCGCCGCGAGCTTTCCTGCCCGCACCGTAAAGGACGCCGTCCAGGCCGCGCACGACGAGGGCGCGCGGGTCACGGCGCACTGTTTCGCCGAGGACACTCTCGATGACATGCTCGACGCCGGCATCGACTGCATCGAACACGGAACCGGGCTGCTGCCCCGGCACCTGCCCCGATTCACCGAACAGGGTGTGCCGATTGTGCCCACCCTGATCAACATCGCCACCTTCCCCGACATCGCCGCACAGGCGGAGGGCAAATTCCCCCGGTACGCGGCGCACATGCGCGCGCTGTGGGAGCGCCGGGCGGAACGCATCCTTGAAGCGCATGAGGCCGGCGTGGCGATCTACGCCGGCACCGACGCCGGCAGTGTCATCCGGCACGGCCGGATCGTGGACGAACTCGAGGCGCTCCACGCCGCCGGCCTGTCCGCCGTCGCCGCCCTCGACGCCGGTTCCTGGGCTTCGCGCACGTGGCTGGGGGGTGATGCCATTGCCGAAGGTGCCAGCGCCGATGTCCTCGTTTGCGCCGGGGATCCGCGCAAGGACCTGTCCACGCTTCGGAGCATCCGCCACATTGTGTTGCGCGGCGACCGCGTCGGTGGGGGAGAGGGTGGCCCCGGCGGCCCGCATTAGGAATAAATTGAAGCTTCAAGTAATTTAACTATGTGACGGGTCGCCGAAGGTCGGCGGCCGCAGGAACACCGGAGCGTTTCGATGACCGCAGAACCCAGCACCCAGGATCTCCTTCCCGCAGACCTCACCATGGGCACCGTGATGCTCAAGGTCGGCGACATGAAGCTGATGACCGACTACTACCAGCGCGCCCTCGGCCTGGAGGTCGTGGCCGAGCAGGACGGCGGGCTCTACCTCGGTCGCAAGCGCAGGCCGCTGGTCCACCTGGCTCCGGCGCCGGGGCTGAACATCCCCTCCCGCGGCGAGGCCGGCCTCTTCCACACCGCCCTGCTCTTTGAGGACCAGGCCGCACTGGCGGCGACCGTCGCCTCGGCCGCGCAGTACGAACCGCAGTCCTTCACCGGCAGCGCGGACCACCTGGTGAGCGAGGCCTTCTACTTCAACGACCCCGAGGGCAACGGCATCGAGCTCTACTGGGACCGGCCCCGCGACGCCTGGTCCTGGGATGGCAAGACCGTGGTGATGGACAGCCTGGCCCTGCCGCCGCAGCGTTACCTGGAACAGCACCTGACCGAAGC
This sequence comes from Arthrobacter sp. Hor0625, assembly GCF_052567525.1. Lineage (NCBI taxonomy): Bacteria > Bacillati > Actinomycetota > Actinomycetes > Micrococcales > Micrococcaceae > Arthrobacter > Arthrobacter sp. Hor0625. The sequence continues at coordinate 2,676,711 of NZ_CP199586.1, forward strand.
CGCCCTGGCCGGACAGCTCGGGACGGATGCCGGCGTCGGACACGTCCACCTGCAGGTCGGCGACGTACAGTCGGCCCACGACTTCTATGTCGGCACGCTCGGCTTCGAGAAGACCGCCGGCTGGCACGGCCAAGCGCTCTTCGTCTCCGCTGGCGGCTACCACCACCACATGGCCATGAACGTCTGGAACAGCCGCGGCGCCGGGCCGCGCCGGGACACCCTGGGCTTGGGCGAGGTGCTGATCGAAGTACCCTCCGGCGACGACGTCGGGGCGCTTGCGGACCGGCTCAAGACCGCCGGCGTCCAGTCCCACCACACCGGGGCGGAGCTGCGCTTCGAGGACCCGTGGCGCAACCGGATCCGCGTCGCGGTCCGCTAAGCCCGGCCCGGGCGTGTCCGTAGTTCATGTCCGCGGCACCTCCGACGGACATGCCCATCCTTCGGCGCCGGGACAGCGCATGACGGGTTATGCCCACCGGGTATGTCCTGGGCGGAGCATGCCCGTTGGGCGGCATCAGCTCCCTCGACGGACATGCCCATCCTTCGGCGCCGGGAATGGGCATAACGGATTATGCCCACCAGGCCTAGCCCTGACCGGGCATGTCCGTTGCCGGATTCTGCCGGCTGCGGGGCATGTCCATCGCCAGGGCCCGAGCCGCTAGGCTGAGGGAAGGCCGCAGGCAGCGGCCCGACGCCGCCGGACAGCTAAGGATGAGTTCCGTGGGATTTACCGAGATTTTCGCCGCCACCCATGACGCCGCGCTCAAGCGCGCTGCAGCCCTCGACGGCGGCTCCGCCGTCGCGCCCGGTGCGGTCCGGATCCCGGACATCAGCGACTTCGAGGTCGAGCGCCTCGGCGACCTGGCCGGTGCCGCGGTGCATGCCGCGGGCGCCGACTACGAGCTGGCCATGGTGGACGTGGCCAGCGATGCCCTGCTCGGTGCCCCGGCGGCCATGGTCCGCGCCCTGGCGGAGCTGCTCAGCTACGAAACCGAAGGGGAGGGCGACGTGCTGGCCGACGTCGCTGCGAGCTGGGCCGCGGAGGAGGACATGCCCTTCGGTGCCGAACGGGCCGAGCGGTACGTCCGGCAGATCGCGGAGCTCGCCGCCGGTATCGACCCTGCGACCAGGGCCGGACTGTACGTCTGGGCCTGCTGACGCCGCCCACGCCGCCGCCCGGAACACCGGCCGAAACCCGCCGGGAACGCCGCCGGGAACGCCGCACGCGGGTGTCAAGTCGAAATCCGCGCGGTCATCTGGCACAATGATCAGGTACTTGATCTGCGCGGCCCCTCTCTCCGCGTCTGGATCTTGTCCTTTAGAACCCCCTAGTACGGCCCGCCCCACGGGTGCAGAACGCCGGGCTCGACCCCGTTTATGAAACAGGAGTGACCACAAAAGTGGCCGTTAAGATTCGCCTTAAGCGCTTCGGCAAGATGCGCGCCCCGTACTACCGCATCGTCGTCATGGACGCACGCTCCAAGCGTGACGGCCGTGCCATCGAAGAGATCGGCAAGTACCACCCGACCGAAGAGCCCTCGTACATCGAGGTCGACTCGGACCGTGCCCAGTACTGGCTCGGCGTCGGCGCACAGCCGTCCGAGCAGGTTGCCGCGATTCTCAAGATCACCGGTGACTGGCAGAAGTTCAAGGGTCTCCCGGGCCAGGAAGGCACCTTGAAGACCAAGGCTGCCAAGGAAGGCTTTGTTGCCCCGGAGAAGGGTTCCGTGATCATCCCGGAAGCCATCACCAAGAAGGCCAAGAAGGACGATGCAGCCGAGGCTCCGGCCGAAGCCGAAGCAGAGACCACCGAGGCTGAGTAACTTGCTGGCAGAAGCGCTCGAACACCTGGTCCGCGGGATTGTTGACAGTCCCGAAGACGTCAAGGTCAGTGCCAAGAACAACCGCCGCGGGGACACCCTCGAGGTGCGCGTTCATCAGGATGACCTTGGACGGGTGATCGGTCGCCAGGGCCGCACCGCACGCGCGTTGCGCACTGTGGTGGCTGCCCTGGCCGACGGCGAGCAGGTCAGGGTCGACGTCGTCGACACCGACCGCCGCCGGTAGCGCGGCCAGCACAACTCGTCTTTAGTCCGGCCCCTCCGCCAGCTTATGGTGGAGGGGCCGGACTCTTTTGCGCAACGAGCGCACCCGGAACCACAAACTCCCCAAGACCCGAACAGAGGAACAGATGCAGCTTCAGGTGGCACGAATCGGCAAGCCGCACGGCATCCGCGGCGAAGTGACCGTGCAGGTGCTCACGGACGCCCCCGGTGACCGCTTCGTTCCCGGCATGCAGTTCGTGGTGGAACCCGCCTCCGCCGGGCCCCTGACGGTGGAAAGCGCCCGCTGGAACAAGGACATCCTGCTGCTGGCCTTCGAGGAAGTGCAGACCCGCAACGAGGCCGAGGCCCTCCGCGGCGCGAAGCTCTACGTCGAAACCGAGGAGCTGGACGAGGACGACGATGAGGGCTGGTACGAGCACGAACTCGTCGGCCTCGACGTCCGGGTCGGCGGCAAGGTTGTCGGCAAGGTCTCCGGCCTGCACACCATGCCCGTCCAGGACCTGCTGGTGGTCACCGTCGAGGGCGGCAGTGAAGTCCTGGTCCCGTTCGTCGAGCAGATCGTCCCCGAGGTCAACGTCGGCGACAAGTACGTCGTCGTCACCCCGCCGCCCGGACTCTTCGAGGTCAACTCCGACGCCGGCGCAACCCCCGACGACGGCGACGGCGCCGGGACGGCGGGGGACCGGCCGGCGGGCGACGGGGACAACGCCTAAGATGCGGATCGACGTCGTCAGCATCTTCCCCGAGTACCTGGCACCGCTGGAGCTGTCCCTGATCGGCAAGGCCCGGCAGGACGGCCTGCTGGACCTGTCGGTCCACGACCTGCGCGACTTCACCACGGACCGGCACCGCACCGTAGACGACACACCTTACGGCGGCGGCGCGGGCATGGTGATGAAGCCGGAGCCCTGGGCCCAGGCGCTCGAGGCCGTGGCTGCGACGGGGGCAGGCGGCGACGCCTCCGCCGGGGCACGTGCCCACAAGCCGGTGCTGATTGTCCCCTCGCCCGCGGGGGAGCGCTTCACCCAGTCGATCGCCCACGAACTCGCGGAAGAGGACCAGCTGGTCTTCGCCTGCGGCCGCTACGAGGGCATCGACGAACGGGTCCTTGAATGGGCCGCAGAGCACTTCACCGTCCGGCCCATGAGCCTCGGCGATTACGTCCTCAACGGCGGCGAGGTGGCCGTGCTGGCCATGGTCGAGGCGGTCGGGCGGCTGCTGCCCGGCGTCGTCGGTAACCCCGAATCGCTCGTCGAGGAATCCCACTCCGACGGGCTGCTCGAATACCCGGTGTATACGAAGCCCTCGACCTGGCGGGACCGCGAGGTCCCGGCGGTGCTGCTCAGCGGCAACCACGGCAGGATCGCCCAGTGGCGGCGGCACGAACAGTACCGCCGCACCGCCGAGCGCCGGCCGGACCTGCTGGAGGCGTTCGACGCCGCCGCGTTGCCCCGCGCGGACCGCACCGCTTTCGCAGACCTGGGGTACGACGTCGTCGACGGCCGGCTCCGGCGCCGCCCCGAAGCCTGAGCCTGCACCGCAGGGCCTCCCGGCCGGCCCGGGCAAGGCCGGGCGGTCCCGCGGATTCACCAAACCGGGCCCGGATGTGGCAAAATTAGTCCTTGTGCCTGCTGGGTGCGAACCTGCCACAGGGGGAGCGTCACCAACAGTGCGGCACCCCGGTCCCGCCGATTCCCGGCGGAACCGGAAACATAAAACTTTCGGCGGCAATTTCCGGTGCGGACCGCATCCGGGCTTGGCCGCCGTGACCCAACGTGAATGACCTGTGGCGTTCACCAGGAGTGGATTAATGCATATCCTCGATTCCGTCGACGCAGCCTCGCTGCGCAACGATGTTCCCGAGTTCCGCGCGGGTGACACCATCAAGGTGCACGTGAACATCATCGAAGGCAAGAACTCCCGCGTCCAGGTGTTCCAGGGCTTCGTCCTGGGCCGCCAGGGTGACGGCGTGCGCGAAACCTTCACCGTCCGCAAGGTTTCCTTCGGTGTTGGCGTGGAGCGTACCTTCCCGGTGCACTCGCCGATCATCGACAAGATCGAGCTCGTCTCCAAGGGTGACGTGCGCCGCGCCAAGCTTTACTACATGCGTGCACTGCGCGGTAAGGCTGCGAAGATCAAGGAAAAGCGCGACTTCCAGACCGCCAAGTAAGTCTCCCGGACTTACCCGCGGATCCACGGACGGCTCCGGCATGCGCCGGAACCGTCCGCCCCTGCGCAGCTCCATCAGAAACGCGTTAGAGGATTCGGATCATGGAACAGACAAGACGCCGGCCCAGGAAACTGGGCTGGCGTCTTGCGCTTTTAGGCCTGGTTCTGGCGGTGGCCATCGGCGGGCTGGTGCGTTCGCTGTGGCTGGATGTCTACTTCATCCCTTCCGCGTCGATGGAACCGCTGCTGCGCGACGGTGACCGGATCCTCGTGTCGCGGACGGATTTCGCGTCGTCGCCAATCCGCCGCGGGGACATCGTCGTCTTCGACGGCCGCGGGTCCTTCGCCCCGCTGACCAGCGGGCGTGGCCCCGCCGCCGACCTCCTGGCCGGCGCCGGCCACTGGCTGGGCCTGACCGGCAGCGACACCACGTACGTGAAACGCGTCATCGGCCTGCCCGGCGACCGGGTGGCGTGCTGCGGCGCCGGCGGGCGGCTCACAGTAAACGGCCAGCCGCTTGAGGAACCCTATATCTATGCGGGGGACGCCCCGAGCCGGCTCAAGTTCGACGTCATCGTCCCGGATGGACGGCTGTGGCTGCTGGGGGACCACCGGTCGCAGTCGGCCGATTCCCGGAGCCTGCTGGGCGCTCCGGGCGGCGGCATGGTTCCGCTGGACCGCGTAATCGGCCGGCCGGTACAGGTCATCTGGCCGCTTGATAGATTTGCAGAAATACCGCGGCCCGCAGAGGCCGCCACAACGATTAGGAACGGACGGTAGATGCCCGAGACCGGACCCCGGAGTCCCGATCCGCAGGGGCACGACGAACCCCGCGTGACCTCCATGCCGATCCCGGCCGACGAACCCCGGACGACGCGGCTGCCGGCCGCGCCGGTGCCGACGCACGTCCCCGAGCCGACGCCGGAGACCGCCGCCTTTGCGGGGCCGACGGCGGAGACCACCGCGTTCGACGACGATCCGACACCGGAGACCGCCGCTGATCCGCACCCGGCGCACGACGCGGCGCGGCCCGGCCATGGGTCCGGTCGGTCCGAGCACGTCCGGCCCGAACACGCTCCGGGCACCCCGCTGGCGGGTCCCGCGCACGCCGGGCCGACGTCGGCGCGGGCCCGCAAGGCGAAGGCCCGCGAGGGACGCAACCCCGTCCTGGCCTGGCTCAAGGAGATCGCCACGGTGGTGGTGATCGCCGTCGTCCTGTCCTTCTTGATCAAGACGTTCCTGTTCCGGGCCTTCTACATCCCGTCCGAGTCGATGATGAACACGCTCGACGTCAACGACCGGATCTTCGTGAACCTGCTCGTGCCGGAACCGATCGCGCTGCAGCGCGGCGACGTCGTCGTCTTCCGCGACACCAAGGGCTGGCTGGTCCCGGCCCCGGCGAAGCCCGCCGGACCGCTCACCGGCGTGCAGGACGCGCTGATATTCGTCGGCCTGCTCCCGGACAACTCCGAGCAGCACCTGGTCAAGCGAGTCATCGGCCTCCCCGGCGACCACGTGGTCTGCTGCGACGGCAGCGGCCGGCTGACCGTGAACGGGGCGCCGCTGGACGAGAAGTACATCAACAACGCCGAGATCCCGCAGGCGCGGGACTTCGACGTCGTGGTGCCGGCCGGGAAGGTCTGGGTCATGGGCGACAACCGCAACCACTCGGCCGATTCACGTGCCCACCTGGACAGCGGCGGCGGCTTCATCGACCTGGCCGACATCGAGGGCAAGGCAGCCGTGATCGCGTGGCCGCTGAACCGGATCACGTCCCTGGACAACTACCCGGACGTCTTCCGGAACGTCCCGGCCCCGGCGGGCAAGTAGGGACGGCTGCCGTGTCCGAAGCTCCAACCCTCGACTACGAACGCCGCTTCCGGGGTTCCGGTGCCCGATTGCTCGCCGGGATCGACGAGGTGGGCCGCGGCGCCCTCGCCGGCCCGGTCAGCGTCGGGATCGCCGTCGTGGACCTGCACAAGCAAAAGCTGCTCGCCGATGTGCGGGACAGCAAGCTGCTCAAGGTTGCCGACCGGGAGCGGCTGGAACCGCTGGTGCGCAGCTGGAGCGTTGCCTCCGCCGTCGGCCACGCGTCCGCGGCGGAGATCGACGCGCTGGGCATCATCGCCGCGCTGCGGCTCGCTGGCAACCGCGCCTGGTTCGCCGTGCTGGCCGCCGGGGTGAGGCCCGACGTGGTGCTGCTGGACGGCAGCCACAACTGGCTTTCGCCGGCTGCGCAGGCATCGCTGTTCGACGAGGGCCCCGAGGAGCCCGGCTGCGACGCCCCGGTGCACACCCTCGTCAAGGCCGACATGCAGTGCCTGTCCGTGGCCGCGGCCTCCGTGCTGGCCAAGGTTGAGCGGGACCGGCAGATGGCAGCCCTGCACACGGAATACCCGGCCTTCGGCTGGAACGAAAACAAGGGCTACGGCACCGCCGCGCACAAGGACGCCCTCCGCGCCGCCGGACCCTCGCCCTACCACCGCGTCAGCTGGCAGCTGCTGGGCGACTAGGACGGCCGCCGCGTTGCGGGCACACCGTGGCTGGCTCTGTTGCGGGGCCCGGGCGCCGTTCCCGGTGCCGGAGCCAGCCCGGCCCGTCGGGGGCCGTGGCGCGCGCCCGTCGCCCAATGGTGCAAGATGGAAGCATGAGTGCCGAGGACCTTGAGAACTATGAAACCGACATGGAGCTGCAGCTCTACCGCGAATACCGCGACGTCGTCGGGCTCTTCAGCTATGTGGTCGAGACCGAACGGCGTTTCTATCTGGCCAACCATGTGGACCTGCAGGCGCGCAGCGCCGACGGCGAGGTCTACTTCGACCTGACGCTCCAGGATGCGTGGGTTTGGGACGTGTACCGGTCCGCCCGGTTCGTCAAGAGCGTCCGCGTCATTACGTTCAAGGACGTCAACGTCGAGGAACTCCCGCGCTCCGAGGAACTGGCGCTGCCCAAGGTCGAGGACCTCGGCAACTGACCCTGCGCCGGGGAGTGACCTCCGTCTGGGGCCGGGCCGGCCGCTGACGCTGCCTGCGTAGCCCGGGCTACCCACAGAGCCGGCTTACCCACATACTCCGGGTTACCCACATAGCCCGGCCTCACGCTGTGCCTGGGAACCGCCGGGCCGCACGGTGGAGGCATGAGAGCCAAGGACGTGCTGGGCCGGCGCGGTGAAGAACTCGCCGCAGGCTTCCTCGAAGCCCAGGGGATGCGGATCGTCGACCGCAACTGGCGGTGCCCCGAGGGGGAGATCGACATTGTGGCGCTCGACGGCGACGCCCTGGTCATCGCGGAGGTCAAAACCCGCGCCTCGCTCGCCTTCGGCCACCCCTTCGAAGCCGTCACCGTGGCCAAACTGGCACGGCTGCACCGCTTGGCCTCCGCGTGGTGCCGTGACCACGAACTTCGGATGCCGCTGCGCCGGGTCGACGTCGTCGCCGTCCTCGACGACGGTACCGGCGGCCCGTCCATCGAACACCTCAAAGGGGTGGGCTAGATGGCGCTTGGCCGCACATACTCTGTCGCCCTGGTGGGACTGAACGGCTACATCGTCGAAGTCGAGGCCGACATCGGCCAGACGCTGCCGGCGTTTGTGATCCTCGGCCTTCCCGACGCCTCGTTGAACGAGGCAAAAGAGCGGATCAGGTCTGCCGCGCAAAACTCCGGCATTCCGCTCAGCCGGCGGAAAATCACAGCCAACCTGATCCCCGCATCGCTGCCCAAACGGGGGTCTGGTTTCGACCTGTCCATTGCCATGGCGGTGCTGCTCGCCGCCAACGACGTCCGCCCCACCGGCAGGCACGTCTTCATCGCCGAACTGGGCCTGGACGGGCGCCTGCGGCCGGTCCGGGGCATTCTTCCTGCCGTCATGGCCGCGGTGCAGGCCGGCTACCCGGATGTGGTGGTTGCCCAGGCCAACGCCGCCGAGGCCGGGTTGGTGCCCGGCGCCAGGGTCAGCGGCTACCGCACGCTTGCCCGGCTGGCCTTCGACTTCGGGGCCGACCCGCAGGACCTCGCCCTCGACTTCGAGCCCGACGAGGAAGAGCCGGACGAAGAAGGCGCGGATCCGGCAGCCTTGGCGCCGGACATGTGCGACGTCGCCGGCCAGACGGAAGGCCGGCGGGCCCTGGAAGTTGCAGCCGCGGGCGCGCACCACGTTTTGCTGAGCGGACCGCCCGGAGCCGGCAAGACCATGCTGGCCGAACGGTTGCCCGGGTTGCTCCCGGACCTTGGCGACCGGGAAGCCATGGAAGTTACGGCCATCCACTCGCTCAGCGCCCTGACCTCGGCGGCTGTCACCTTGCGCCGCCGCCCGCCCTACGAGAACCCGCACCACACGGCCACCGCTGCCGCCATCATCGGCGGCGGATCGGGCCTGCCGCGGCCAGGCGCTGCCTCACGGGCGCACCGGGGCGTGCTGTTCCTGGACGAGGCCCCGGAGTACGAACGGCGTGTCCTGGACGCCCTGAGGCAGCCGCTGGAAAGCGGTGAGCTGGTGATTCACCGCTCCGCAGGCACCGCCGCCTACCCCGCGAGATTCCAGCTGGTGCTCGCAGCCAACCCGTGCCCCTGCGGCAAGGCCGCCGGCAAGGGCCTGGACTGCACCTGCACGCCGATGATGCGTCGCCGCTACTTTGCCCGGTTGTCGGGGCCGCTGCTGGACCGCGTGGACATCCAGCTGCAAGTGGAGCGGGTGGCCCTGGCCGACTTCGGGCAAACCCGCGCGGAGGAGGGGACCGCAGAAATCGCCGCCCGGGTCCACCGGGCCCGGGAGATCCAGCTGGAGCGGCTCGGGCCCCTCGGACTGGAGACCAACGCCCAGGTCCCGGGAAGGGTGCTGCGCGGCGTGCTCCGGCCGGCCGGCACGAACACCCGCATCCTCGACCACGCCCTGGAGCGGGGCGCGCTGACGGCCCGCGGTTATGACCGCGTCTTGCGGCTCGCCTGGACGCTGGCCGACCTGGCCGGGCGCGGCAGTCCCGGCGCGGACGAGATCGGCCAGGCGCTCGGGCTTCGCCAGGCCGCGGCGGCCGCCGCATGACGGCGCCGGCGCACTCCGGCTCCGGCCTGCGGGTGCGGAGTCAAGGCCTGGACCACCAACGGAGAGGAATCCCTGCATGACACACGACGAAAGAATGGCCCGGGCCGCGTTGTCCCGGCTGTTCGAACCCCAGGATGCCGTTGGCCTGGCGCTGGTCCGGCTGGTGGGTGCCGAAGACGCGTTGCGGGTCGCGACCGGACAGCTCCCAGCCGGGCCCGGGCTGGAACGTGAGCTGACCGGCATGTTGGAGGAAAACGGTGCGTCGGGCGGCTGGTGCGGGCTGGGAATGGCCCTGAAGCGCTGGGCGCCCCGGGTTCCCGATCTGGCCCCGGCCAGGGACCTGGCCACGGTGCAGCGGCTCGGCGGCCGTCTCCTCATCCCCGGCGACGCGCTGTGGCCGGCCCAACTGGCGGACCTGGGCCTACAGGAACCCGTGTGCCTCTGGTGGCGCGGCGTCGAACAGGAGCTGCCTCCGGCGTCGAAGGCCGTCGCCCTGGTCGGCTCCCGCGACAGTACCGCGTACGGCTCGGCGGTGACCGGTGATCTGGCCTACGCGTTGGCCCAGCGGGGATTCACTGTCGTCTCCGGCGGCGCCTACGGCATCGATGCGCACGCCCACCGCGCGGCCCTCGCCGGAGCTGCCGGGAACCTGCCCACGATCGCCGTGATGGCAGGGGGAGTGGACCGCTTCTACCCGGCGGGCAACGAGGACCTGCTCCGCGCGGTGGCCAACCAGGGGGCCGTTCTGGCCGAGGTTCCTCCGGGCTCGGCGCCGACGCGGTACCGGTTCCTGCAGCGCAATAGGATCATTGCCGCACTGGCCGCCGTCACGGTGGTGGTGGAGGCCCGCTGGCGTTCCGGTGCCCTGAACACCGCCCACCACGCCGAGAGCCTGGGGCGGGCCGTCGGGGCAGTTCCCGGGTCGGTGCATTCCGCCAACTCGGCAGGCTGCCACCGCCTGCTGCGCGAGGGCGGCGCGGTGTGCGTCACCGATGCCGGCGAGATCGCCGAATTGGCCTCACCCAGCGGTGACGGCCTGCCCGATGTCGACCCGGGTCCGGCGCTGGCGCAGGATGGGCTGACCCTCGAGGACCTGATCCTGCTCGACGCCCTGCCGCTGCGGACCACCAGTACGGTGGAGAAGCTCGCGGTCGTGGCCGGGCTCAGCGCCGAGTCGGTTCGGGCAGGCCTCGGGCGGCTGGGACTGCTCGGCCTGGCCGAGGGCGTCCGCGGCGGCTGGAAACGCTCGACGGCGGCCGGATGAATGCCCGGCGCGCCGCCCGGCTGCGGGACCGGCCGGTCCCAAGCGGGAACAATGGGAGGGTGTCAACACAGCAACTGCCCGCCGCGCTCGACGCCGCCGCCGAGGGCTTCGGCCGCTACCTGGCGGCGGAGCGGAACCGGTCCGCCCATACCGTGCGCGCCTATCTCTCGGATGTCGCCAGCCTGCTCGAGCATGCCGCGTCGGAGGGCGCCGCGGGCCTGCCAGACATCGAGCTCGGGACTCTGCGCCGCTGGCTGGGAGCGCAAAGCGAGGCGGGGATGTCCCGGGCCACGCTCGCCCGGCGTGCCGCCACGGCAAGGGCCTTCACTGCCTGGGCGGTCCGCGAAGAGCTCCTTGGCACCGACCCGGCCCTCCGGCTCAAGGCCCCGAAGCGGGAGAAGTCCCTGCCCGGCGTGCTGCAGCAGGGGCAGGTACAGCGTCTGGTCACCGGGGCCGAGTCCGCTGCGGCGGAGGGGGACCCGCTGGCCCTCCGCAACCGTGCCATGCTGGAGTTGCTTTACGCCACCGGCGTGCGCGTCGGGGAACTGGCCGGCCTGGACATCGACGACCTGGACCCGGACCGCCGGACCCTCCGGGTACTCGGCAAGGGGAACAAGGAACGGACCGTCCCCTACGGACTGCCGGCGGCGCTCGCCGTCGACGACTGGCTGCGCCGCGGCCGCCCGGCCGTCGCGGTGGAGGGCTCCGGCCCGGCACTCTTCCTGGGCGCCCGCGGTCGCCGCGTGGACCAGCGGCAGGTCCGGAGCGTCGTCAAAGGCCTGCTGGACGGGCTGGGGGACACCTCGGCCACGGGGCCGCACGCGCTGCGCCACTCCGCCGCCACGCACCTGCTCGACGGCGGCGCCGACCTGAGGGCAGTGCAGGAGATCCTTGGCCACAGCAGCCTCGCCACGACCCAGATCTACACCCACGTCTCCGTCGACCGGCTGCGCAAGAGCTACCAACAGGCACACCCGCGGGCCTGACCGGCGGGGCAGTCTGTCGCGGCTCGCCGGGTGCGCAGGCCCATGCATGGCGAACCGTTCAACCCCCTTTCGGCGCGCCGGAAACGGCTCGCCGAATTGCACTGGCGTAATTAGGCAGGGTACGGCAGAATGAGACTCACGCCCGGCAACTTTCAAGTGGTGCTTGAAGCTCCAAAGCATCGTTTCACCACCTGAGGTCCGGACCTATTTTTTGCACCAGGTAGTTCTTCAAAACTGAATAGTCTGGCAAGGGGCAACAGCCCCGCACGCGGATCCACGTAGCAGACAGGCATCCAGGCAGAGGTCGTTGGGGAAGACGTACCTATAGCTATGGAGGATGGAATGTCTGTTGCACAAACCCGCGGTGTCCTGTTCGTTCACTCGGCCCCGACCGCCCTGTGCCCCCACGTTGAGTGGGCCATTGGCTCGGTCGTGGACAAGCGCACGGACCTTGAGTGGACTGCCCAGCCCGCCGCGCCCGGAATGTTCCGGGCCGAGCTGTCGTGGACCGGAACGCCGGGCACGGGGGCTCAATTGGCGTCCGCGCTCCGCGGCTGGGCGCATCTGCGCTACGAGGTCACCGAGGAGCCCAGCCAGGGCGTCGACGGCGGCCGTTGGTCCCACACCCCTGAGCTCGGCATCTTCCACGCCGTCACGGACGTCCACGGCAACATCATGGTTTCCGAGGACCGGATCCGCTACGCCTATGAATCCGGCGCCGGCGACCCGTCCGCCGTCTACCACGAGCTCTCCCTGGCCCTCGGCGAGGCGTGGGACGAGGAACTCGAACCCTTCCGGCACGCCGCCGAAGGCGCACCCGTGCGCTGGCTGCACCAGGTCGGCTAGACCCCACCCGCCTCCCGCCAGTCCGGGACGCACCGCAACACACTCCATAGCACCGCGAAATGACAGATGGCGGCAATGTTCACGAGGAACATTGCCGCCATCTGTCATTTCGGCGTGCCGGGGCGTGCCGGACGTGCCGCGCGGCCATGCCGCGCGGCGGGCCCGGTTAAACGCTGCGGACGGCGATGACGGCGTTGTGGCCGCCGAAGCCGAAGGAGTTGCTCAGCGCCACGATGTCCCCGGCGGGCAGGGCCCGCTCGGAGGTGACGACGTCGAGCGGGATCTCCGGATCCTGGTTCTCCAGGTTGATCGTGACCGGAGCCTTGCGCTCGTGCACGGCCAGGACCGTCAGCACCGCTTCCACGGCACCGGAGGCGCCCAGCAGGTGGCCCATCTGCGACTTGGTGGCCGAGACCGCCACGTTGTCCACGTGGCTGCCCAGGGCGGCCTTCAGCGCGGTGTACTCGGGCTTGTCACCGACCGGGGTGGAGGTGGCGTGCGCGTTCACGTGCACGACGTCCTCGGCCTGGATCCGGCCGTCGAACATGGCGGCCTTCAGCGCCCGGGTGGCGCCCAGGCCCTCGGGATCCGGGGCGGTGATGTGGTAGGCATCGGCGGTCACCGAGGTGCCGGCGAGTTCGGCGTAGATCCGGGCGCCGCGGGCCAGGGCGTGCTCCTCGGCCTCCAGCACCAGCGCGCCGGCGCCTTCGCCCATGACGAAGCCGTCACGGTCGCGGTCGTACGGCCGCGAGGCGTGCTCCGGATCGTCGTTGCGGCGGGAGAGGGCCTGCATGGAGGCGAAGGCCGCAATCGGCATCGGGTGGATGGCGGCTTCGGCGCCGCCGCAGACGACGACGTCGGCCTTGCCGGAACGGATCAGGTCCAGGCCCATGTGCACGGCCTCGGTGCCGGACGCGCAGGCGGAGACGGGGGTGTGGGCGCCGGCACGGGCGCCGAGGTCCAGGCTGACCGCGGCTGCGACGCCGTTGGGCATCAGCATCGGCACGGTCATGGGCAGGACGCGGCGCGGACCCTTTTCGCGCAGGGTGTCCCAGGCGTCCAGCAGCGTCCAGACGCCGCCGATGCCGGTCGCGAAGGCGACGGCCAGGCGGTCGTGGTCGATGTCGGTGATGTTCGCGTCGGCCCAGGCCTCGCGCGCGGCGACGACGCCGAACTGCGTGGAGGGGTCCATGCGCTTGGCCTCGACCCGGCTGAGGACCTCCAGGGCCGGGGTGGAGGCGCGTGCGGCGAAGTGCACGGGAAGTTCGTACTTGGCGACCCAGTCGTCCTCGAGCGTGTGCGCCCCGGAGACGCCCTTGAGCGCGTTCTTCCACATCGTGGGGACATCGCCGCCGATGGGTGTGGTGACACCCAGACCGGTAATGACTACTTTGCGTGCCATGGGATCACTCTCTGTCGGTGCGCCGGCTCTCGTGCGGACCCTGGGTGAGGCGTCCGCGGCCCGCGTGGGGAAAACTCGGTGGTGGTGCGGTAGCGATTGGTTCCGGCGGGGGTTGTTCCGTGCGCAGCGGCGCCGGGAACGGAAGCAGGCCGGGAACCTGGCCGGAACACGGCCGGCGCGGCGGGCTGGTGCCCGGCCGCCGCCGGCCCGTGCCGGAAGTTCAGGCGGTGATTAGGCCTGGGCGTTGGAGATGAAGTTGACGGCGTCGCCGACGGTCTTGAGGTTCTTGACCTCTTCGTCCGGGATGCGCACGCCGAACTTTTCCTCGGCGTTGACGACGATGGTCATCATCGAGATGGAGTCGATGTCCAGGTCCTCGGTGAAGGACTTGTCCATCTCGACAGCCTCGGGGGCCAGGCCGGTCTCTTCGTTGACGATTTCGGCCAGGCCGGCCAGGATCTCTTCGTTGCTAGCCATTGATGGCTCCTTCTCTTGTTGGTGCCGTCGGCTTCCGGGTGTTGTTCCGGCAGTGTCTGGCGAAATGATTCAAACCGAGGGTTCGGCTTGGTGTGGGAATCAGTGCCGGCGGGTGCCGCCGGCCTGGGAAGTGCGGTGGCCGCCTACGGAAGCACAATCACCTGGGCGCCGAAGACCAGTCCGGCTCCGAACCCGATCTGCAGGGCCAGCCCGCCGCTGAGCTCAGGATTTTCCTGCAGCAGGCGGTGGGTGGCCAGGGGGATGGACGCTGCCGAGGTGTTGCCTGCTTCGGCGATATCCCGGGCGACCTTGACGGTCTCCGGAAGCTTGAGCTGCTTGGCCATCTCGTCGATGATGCGCATGTTGGCCTGGTGCGGGATGAAGGCCGCGAGGTCCTCGGCGCGGACGCCGGCGGCATCGAGGGCCTGCTGGGCCACCTTCGCCATCTCCCAGACGGCCCAGCGGAACACGGTCTGGCCGTCCTGGCGCAGCGTCGGCCAGAGCGCGGCCTGCGTCACGGCCGCTTCGCCGTCGCTCAGGGCGGCGTTGCTCTTGCCGGCCATGGCCAGCTCGCGGATGTCCAGCATCGAGTGGGTCATGCCGATGGCGTCCCACTTGCTGCCGTCCGAGCCCCACACCGACGGGCCGATGCCCGGGGTGTCGGAGGGGCCGATGACGACGGCGCCGGCGCCGTCGCCGAGCAGGAACGAGATCGTGCGCTCGGTGTTGTCGATGACGTCGGAGAGCTTCTCCGCGCCGACGACGAGCACGTACTTGGCGGCGCCGGAGCGGACCAGGGCGTCGGCCTGGGCGATGCCGTAGCAGTAGCCGGCGCAGGCGGCGGAGATATCGAACGCGGGCGCGGGGGTGGCGCCGAGACGGTCGGCCAGGCTGGCCGCGGCCGACGGCGTCGCGTACGGGTGGGTAACGGTGGAGACGATCACGGCGCCGAGCTGGGAGGCCTCAATGCCAGCCTTCTGCAGCGCCTCGCGGGACGCACCCTCCGCCATGTCGATGACGCTGACGTCGGCGGGAGCCCGGTGGCGGGTGATGATGCCGGTGCGCTGCCGGATCCACTCGTCCGAGGAGTCGATCCACTGGCAGACGTCCTCATTGGTGACGATGACGTTCGGGCGGTAGGCGCCGACGCCCATCACCCGGGTGTTCTCCTGCAGGGGAGACTGCTTCAGGGTAGGAGCGCTCATTTGCCTCCCTCCAGTTCTGCGAATAGGGCCAGGGCGGCGGACAGGTCGTCCGGGGTCTTGACGGTGACGGTTTTCACGCCCGGCATGCCGCGCTTGGCGAGGCCGGCCAGCGTCCCGGCCGGAGCCAGTTCGATGACACCGGTGACGCCGCGCTTGAGGAGGGTTTCCATGCAGCGGTCCCAGCGGACCGGGCGGGAGACCTGGGCGATCAGGCTTGCGACGGCGGCCCCGCCGTCGGTGACCTCGGCGCCGTCGTAATTCGACAGCAGGGGAACCTGCGGGTTGCGCGGGTGCAGCGACGGGCGCAGGGCCTCCAGTGCCGCGACGGCGGGGGCCATGTGTGCGGTGTGGAACGCGCCGGCAACCTTAAGCGGGATCACGCGGGCCTTAGCCGGCGGGTTGTCGGCCAGGGCCTTGAGCTGCTCCAGGGTGCCGGCGGCGACGGTCTGGCCGGCGCCGTTGACGTTGGCGGGGGTGAGGCCGCAGGCCTCGATCGCGGCCAGCACCTCGGCGGGGTCGCCGCCGACGACGGCGCTCATGCCGGTCGGGGTGGCTCCGGCCGCGGCGGCCATGCCGTTGGCACGTTCGCGGACAAAGGTCATGGCTTCGGTTTCGGTCAGCACCCCGGCTAGGGCGGAGGCGGTGATTTCACCGACCGAATGCCCGGCGAGGATGACGGGGAGGGTGCCCAGTTCGACGTCGAAGAGCGACTTGGCGGCCACGAGTCCGGCCGCGACGATCAGCGGCTGCGCGACGGCGGTGTCCTTGATGGTCTCCTCATCCGAGGTGGTGCCGTGCGCGGTGAGGTCGATGCCCGCTATCTCGCTCAGGGAGGCCAGGTGGCCTGCGACGGGTGGCAGTTCCAGCCAGGGGGCCAGAAAACCGGGGGTCTGGGAGCCCTGTCCAGGGCAGACGATTGCAAGCACGTATCCAGCTTTCCAAATTGCCGCGTGAATCATCGGTACTTTCATGCACCAAGCTCACTGGGTCAGGTTGTAGGAAGTCTACAACGGGTCAGGAGTTGTTGCGCGGCGCGGGGCGCTCCGCCGCGGCCCGCGGAGGGGTCGAGAGACGGCCCACCACCAGCGCCGCCTGGAGCACGAACGCCTCCCGGGGGATCAGCGGATCCCAGCCGGTGACGTCGCAGACGCGCTTGAGCCGGTAGCGCACCGTGTTGGCGTGGACGAACAGTTCCCGGGCGGTGGCTTCGAGCGAATGGCCGAGCTCGAGGTAGGTCCCGAGCGTCTCCACCAGGCCGTTCGAGGCCGCCAGCAGCGGCCGGTAAATGTTCTTGACCAGGGAGCGCCGCGCGGCGTCGTCCCCGGAGATCACCCGCTCGGGCAGCAGGTCGTCGGCCGCCACCGGACGCGGTGCCGACGGCCAGGCCCGGGCCGCGGTGAGCCCGGCGAACGCGGACTGGGCGGAACTGCTGGCCTCCAGCAGGGACCCGGCCTCGGCGCCGTAGACCACCGGGCCCGGGGCGAAGAGTTCGCTGAGTTTCTGGCAGGCCGCCTCCCGGTCCTGGACCCCGCCCAGGATCAGGATGAGCCGGTCGCCCTGGATGCCGACGAGGGCGTCCTCGGCGAAGCGGCCGGCGGTGCGGCGCAGCTCGCTGACGTAGCTGGCGCTGGGTTCGGAGGGGGAATTGCCCACCATCACGGTGAAGCGCTCCTGCGCCTTCCAGCCCAGCGCGGCGATCCTGGACCGCAGGGCGTCCGTGTTTTCGCCGCGCAGGATCGCATCGACGATGAGCGCTTCGAGCCGGGTGTCCCAGGAACCGCGGGTCTCGGCGGCACGGGCGTAGACGTCGGCCGCGGCGAAGGCGACCTCGCGGGAGTAGCGCAGCACGGCCTCACGGAGACCGGCCTGGTCCGCTTCCGGGGCGATGATCGGGACCTGTTCCTCGACCACTTCGACGACAATCCGGATCAGCTGCAGGGCCTTCTGCAGGCTGATCGACCGGGTCAGCTCGGTGGGGGCGGTGCCGAAAACGTCGGACAGGATCCACGAGGGGGAGCTCGGGCGCTCGAACCAGGTCACGAAGGCGGCGATGCCGTTCTGCGCGACCATGCCCAGCGCGGAGCGCTCATCGGAGTTCAGCCGGCTGTACCAGGGCAGCGACTTTTCCAGCTGCCGCAGGGTGGTGGTGGACAGCTGGCCCACGCTGGCGCGGAGCTTTTTGAGCGTCTCGGCCTTCTCTGGAGTCAATGCCCGCGCCGGCTGCTTGCGTTGGGCGGGGGTCGTGGTGGGCTCTGCCATGCATCGAGCATACGGGGCACGCCGCCCAAGCTCCATTTGTGCAAAGGCTACAAGACGCGTTGCGCCAGATCACACGACCCGCGGCCGCCAAGGGGCTGCCTCCGCCGGGGTTAAACGCCCGACGGCGGCCCCCACCAGGTGGGAACCGCCGTCGGGCGTCGTTGCGGTGCTGCCGTGGCCGGCGCGGGTGGCTAGGAGTCGCCGCCCGCGTTGCCGGTGGTGCCGGCGTTGACGTTCAGCAGCCGGTACTTCTCGATCGCCTGGGCCGGAGCCTGGGCATCGACCTCGCCCCGGCGGGCCAGCATCTGCAGCGAGCGGACCACGATCGAGTGGGTGTCGTTCTTGAAGAAGCGGCGCGCGGCGGCGCGGGTGTCCGAGAAGCCGAAGCCGTCCGCGCCGAGCGAGGCGAACTCGTTCGGGACGAACTGCCGGATCTGGTCCGGCACGGCCTTCATGTAGTCCGAAACCGCCACGATCGGTCCGGTGGCGCCGGCGAGCTGTTCGGTCACGAACGGGACGCGTGCCGGCTGGCCCGGGTTGAGGAAGGCGTCTTCTTCGGCGGCCATGGCGTCGCGGCGCAGCTCGGTCCAGGAGGTCACGGACCAGACATCGGCCGACACGCCCCAGTCCTCGGCGAGGATCCGCTGGGCTTCCAGGGCCCAGGGGACCGAGACGCCGGAGGCGAGGATCTGCGTGCGGGGGCCGTCGATCTTGGCCGGGGCCAGCAGGTAGATGCCCTTGATGATGCCCTCGGTGTCGAGCTCGGCCGGGGCGGCCGGCTGGACGATCGGCTCGTTGTAGACCGTCAGGTAGTACATCAGGTTCCGGTCGGTGCTGTCGGGACCGTACATCCGGTTCAGGCCGTCCCGCATGATCACGCCGATTTCGTACCCGTAGGCCGGGTCGTAGGTGACGACGGCGGGGTTGGTTGAGGCGAGGATCGGGGAGTGGCCGTCAGCGTGCTGCAGGCCCTCACCGGTCAGCGTGGTGCGGCCGGCCGTGGCGCCGATGATAAACCCGCGGGTCATCTGGTCCGCGGCTGCCCAGAAGGAGTCGCCGGTGCGCTGGAAACCGAACATCGAGTAGAACACGTAGATCGGGATCAGCGGCTCGCCGTGCGTGGCGTAGGAGGTACCGGCGGCGGTGAACGCCGCCACCGAACCGGCCTCGTTGATGCCGGCGTGCACGATCTGCCCGGCGATCGATTCCTTGTAGGCCAGGACCAGGTCGCGGTCCACGGACAGGTAGTTCTGGCCGTTCGGGTTGTAGATCTTCGCCGTCGGGAAGAACGCGTCGATGCCGAAGGTGCGCGCCTCGTCGGGGATGATCGGCACAATCCGGGAACCGAAGTCCTTGTCCCGCATCAGGTCCTTGAGCAACCGCACGAACGCCATGGTGGTCGCGGCCAGCTGCTTGCCGGAGCCGCGGTTGGCGACCTCGTAAGCCTTGTCGCCCGGCAGGGTGACCTCGGTGTGCTTGGAACGGCGCTCCGGGACGAAGCCGCCGAGCGCCTGGCGGCGCTCCATCAGGTACTTGATCTCCGGGGCGTCGGCGCCGGGGTGGTAGTACGGCGGCTGGTACGGGTCTGCCTCGAGCTGCTCGTCCGTGATCGGGATGCGCAGGTGGTCGCGGAAGGCCTTCAGGTCCGCCAGGGTCAGCTTCTTCATCTGGTGGGTCGCGTTGCGGCCCTCGAAGTGCGTGCCCAGGCCGTAACCCTTGACCGTGTGGGCCAGGATGACCGTCGGCTTGCCCTTGAACTCGGTGGCGGCCTTGTACGCGGCGTAGACCTTGTTGTAGTCGTGGCCGCCGCGCTTGAGGTTCCAGATCTCCTGGTCCGTCATGTCCGCGACCATGTCCTTGGTCTGCGGGGTCTTTCCGAAGAAGTGCTCGCGGACAAACCCGCCGGATTCGGCCTTGTAGGTCTGGTAGTCGCCGTCGACGGTCTCGTTCATGATTTTCACGAGCGAGCCGTCGTCGTCCTTGGCCAGCAGGGTGTCCCACTCGCGGCCCCAGACAACCTTGATGACGTTCCAGCCGGCGCCGCGGAAGAATGCCTCAAGCTCCTGCATGATCTTGCCGTTACCGCGGACCGGGCCGTCGAGGCGCTGCAGGTTGCAGTTGATCACGAAGTTGAGGTTGTCCAGCTTGTCGTTGGCGGCGAGCTGCAGCAGGCCGCGGGACTCGGGCTCGTCCATTTCGCCGTCGCCCAGGAACGCCCAGACCTGCTGGTCCGAGGTGTCCTTGATCCCGCGGTTGTGCAGGTAGCGGTTCGACTGCGCCTGGTAGATGGCGTTCATCGGGCCGATGCCCATCGACACGGTCGGGAACTCCCAGAACTCCGGCATCAGGCGCGGGTGCGGGTAGCTCGAGAGGGCGTGGCCCTCCTTGGACTTCTCCTGCCGGAAGCCGTCCAGGTCCTCTTCGCTCAGGCGGCCTTCGAGGAAGGCGCGGGCGTACATGCCGGGGGAGGCGTGGCCCTGGAAGAAGACCTGGTCACCGCCGCCCGGGTGGTCCTTGCCGCGGAAGAAGTGGTTGAAGCCGACCTCGTAGA
This sequence comes from Arthrobacter sp. Hor0625, assembly GCF_052567525.1. Taxonomy (NCBI): domain Bacteria; kingdom Bacillati; phylum Actinomycetota; class Actinomycetes; order Micrococcales; family Micrococcaceae; genus Arthrobacter; species Arthrobacter sp. Hor0625. The sequence goes on from NZ_CP199586.1 coordinate 2,696,974, forward strand.
GGGTCGCCGCGCCGGCGTAGGTGGAGATGTGGCCGCCGACGCCGATATCGGGGCGCTGGGAGCGGTGCACCATGACGGCGGCGTTCCAGCGCAGCCAGGCGCGGTACTTGCGTTCGATCTCCTCATCGCCGGGGAAGGGTGCTTCCTGGTCCACGGGGATGGTGTTTACGTAGTCGGTGGTGGTCACCATCGGCACGCCTACGCTTTGGGCGCCCGCCCGCTGAAGCAGGCTCCGCATGATGTACTGGGCACGCTCGGTGCCCTGTTCCTGAATCAGGGTATCCAGGGACTCCAGCCATTCGGCGGTCTCTTCGGGATCACGATCAGGCAGCTGGTTAGTCAACCCGCTGAGGATATGGGAGGTATCTTCTCCTGCAGCCACGTCCAACCTCTCTTTGAGCGCATTCACCGGCACCCTCAGCTCCGGCAGGGTGACTGCCTGGCGTGAACGCGACGTGTGCGACATATCGGTAACAGCAGCCCGGTCCTGTACGCCGGGCTAGGTCCAATCACGACCGTGCCTGCCTGTTGTAGCGGTCGGTTTGGCCGCGCAGTCATGGTCGTCACCAGCCACTCTAGCCGTGTGCGTCCGCGGATGCGTAGCTGTCGCGCAGGGCCGGGGCCGTGAGACGCGGGCATACTGGTTCTGTGACGCGGGGCCGACGACCGGCCCGCGGACGGGGCTGTGTGACGCAGAATATGGCCGATCACGGGCCCGGCAGCTTGAAGCAAAGGCTCAAAGGGTGTTGGCTTGTAGTAATGGAAATCACTAGCACCGCTGGGACCATAGAGCACCACCCCGGATCGTACAAACAGCATAGGAGCAACACGTGAGCGAGGCCGACGCCGCCACTTCGGTAAATGTGGCGGAAAAATTGGGTTTCAAAAACGGAGATCTGATTCAGGAATTCGGTTATGACGACGACGTCGACTTCGACTTGCGTGACGACATCGAGGACCTCACCGGTTCGGAACTCTTCGATGAGGAGGACCATGAGGTCGTGGACGCCGCGATCCTCTGGTGGCGCGACGGCGACGGGGACCTCGTGGACACCCTCGTCGACTCGCTCACCTCGCTGACCGAAGGCGGCGTGGTGTGGGTCCTGACCCCGAAGAACGGCCGTGACGGCTACGTCTCGCCGTCGGACATCCAGGAAGCGGCGCCCACCGCGGGGCTGCACTGCACCACCTCCGCCGGCGTTTCCCGCGACTGGAGCGCCACCCGCCTGGTCACCCGGAAGAACAAGTGACCCCACCCGGCACCGACGCGCCGGCGCTGGCCCCTGCCGTTCCGGCCGTCGGCCAGCAGGCTCCCGACTTCGAACTGGCCAACCAGTACGGCGAACCGGTCCGGCTGTCTGGACTGCGGGGCCGCAACGTGGTGCTCGTGTTCTTCCCGTTCGCCTTCTCCGGCATCTGCACGGGCGAGCTCTGCGAACTCCGCGACAACCTGGCGCTCTTCGACGACGCCGATGCCGTGGTGCTGGGCGTCTCGGTGGACAGCAAGTTCACCCAGCGGGCCTACGCGGAGAAGGAAGGCTACGGCTTCGACCTGCTGGCGGACTTCTGGCCGCACGGCGCCGTCGCGGAGCAATACGGTGTGTTTGACGCCGACGCCGGGATGGCCCGCCGCGGGACCTTCATCATCGACGCGGCCGGGACGGTCCGCTACGTGGTGGTCAATCCCCGCGGCCAGGCGCGCGACCTGGCCGAATACCGTGCCGCCCTGGCGGCCCTCGCGGGAAACTGACGGCGGAGGCGGCATGGTGCGGCAGCGGCGGCCCGGAGTCGGCATGACCGGCTTCGCGAGCCTGCCGCCGGTACCTGCGGCCCGTTTGGCGCAGGACGACCTCGAGGTCCTGCGCGGCATCCACGAAGTCCTGGCCGGGGAGCGCTTCGCACTGCTCACCGGCGCCGGGCTGAGCACGGACTCGGGCATCCCGGACTACCGCGGGCCCGGAGCGGCACCGCGGACCCCCATGACGTACCAGGAATTCATCGGCGCCGCGGAAAACCGGCGCCGGTACTGGGCCCGCAACCACATCGGCTGGTCGCGGATGCGCCGGGCCGACCCCAACGACGGCCACGCGGCGGCCGCCCGGCTGGAACAGCGCGGGCTGCTGACCGGCCTGATCACCCAGAACGTGGACCGGCTGCACGAGGACGCCGGCAGCGTGAACGTAGTGGACCTGCACGGCCGCTTCGACCAGGTCATCTGCCTGGACTGCCACCGCCGCTACAGCCGTTCCCTGCTGGCGGGCGTGCTGGAGGAACTGAACCCCGGCTTCCTGGCGGAGGCGCTGGCAACCGGCGTCGTCGAGACCGCCCCCGACGCCGACGCCGCCGTGGATGACGCGGAGCTGATCGAGGGCTTCGTGGTCGCGAACTGCCCGGCCTGCGGCGGCACCCTCAAACCGGACTTTGTCTACTTCGGCGAGAACGTCCCCAAGGAGCGGGTGGAGCGCTCGTACGCCATGGTCGACGCGGCTGCGGCCCTGCTGGTGGCGGGGTCGTCCCTGACCGTGATGAGCGGGCTGCGGTTCGTCCGGCACGCGGCGAAGCAGGGCAAGGCTGTGGTGATCATCAACCGGGGGCCCACCCGGGGAGACGACCTGGCCACCATCAAGCTGGAGGCCGGCGTGAGCGAATCGCTGACCTGGCTCGCGGCCGAACTCCCGGAACTCTGACCGGGCGCCAATTAGCGTTTCGGCGCCCGCTTCCGGTACAGTAATTGTTCGTTGGTTGACGCGTTGAAGTGCGGAAACAACGCTTTGGGTCTTTAGCTCAGCTGGTAGAGCGCCACGTTTACACCGTGGATGTCATCGGTTCGATCCCGGTAGGACCCACCACGATAACCCCGCTGCAGAGCGCTAACCATGGCTCCCGCAGCGGGGTTTTTTGTTGCCCGCCCACCGGCGGCCCCGCCGCTCGAGGAGTCGCGGAAGAATGTCGGTGCCCGCCCGTACTGTCACCGGCATGGAACATGTGATGGTGAAGACCGGCCCGGACGGGCGCCCTGCTACGGTGGTGCGCGGGGGCCGCGAATGGCTTGTCGGGGCGGAGCCGGTCCGCTGGTTTGAACGGGTCCCGTGGTGGGAGGCTGAACGCAGGATGCCCAAGGGCCTAAGCCGGGTCGACGTGGAGGTGTGGCAGATCCAGGCCCGGCTGGGCCGCAACCGGGAATCCGCCCTCACCACCATGGAGATCATCCGCGACGGCCTCGGCGGGGGATGGCGGCTCCGCGATGCCGTGGCAGACGCCGCCTAGCAATGGAAAAGCCTTCCACCGCGATTATTGGGGGATACCGCGGTGGAAGGCTTGAAAGAAATATACCCTGATTTCCGGAAATTGTGAAACGCCTAAAGGTTGAATTTCGCCATTGCCCTGACTAATTCCGGCTAACGGCGTTGCACCGGCACGAAGACCCGGGGCTGGTCCTTCCAGCTTGGTTCCATGTCGGCAATGGTCTCGCGCATGATCTTCTCGGAAGCCTCCCGGGCGGCGGCGCCGTCGCCGGCCGCAATAGACTCGGCCACATCCACGTGCCACTGCAGCGCGGAGCTGCGCGGGTGGTCCGGCATCAGGCCGTGGACCGTGCGGCCGGTCAGGGTCTCGGCGACCTGGCCCACCATGTTGGCGAACATCTCGTTGCCGGAACCGGTGAGCAGGAGCGAGTGGAACAGGATGTCCAGGTCGAGGAACCGCGGGACGTCACCGGCCACGCCGGCTTCGCGCATGGCATGGGAGATCTCCACCAGGTCTGACCGGAGCTCGTCCGGCGCATTCGCGGCCGCGAGCTCGGCCGCGACCGGCTCGACGGCGGTCCGCAGTTCCGCCAGGGAACGCAGCTGGGCGCCGCGCCCTTCACCGGCCAGCCGCCAGCGGATCACGAGCGGATCGAACGGGTTCCACCGGCTGGCCGGCAGAACACGGATGCCGACCCGCTTGATCGTCTCCACCAGCCCCAGCGACTGCAGCACCCGGACCGCCTCGCGGACCACCGAGCGGGAAACCTTCAGCTCGTCCTCCAGGTGTTCTGCCAGCATGACGTGGCCGGCGGGAAGCTCACCGGCAACGATGCGGGCGCCCAGATGCTCGATAGCGCGGTGATGGAGGCTGGTCGACATAGTCGTAAGCATAGTGGCGCGGGCCGCTGATCCGGCGGCAGCAGGCGCGGCGGCCGCCGAAATCATAGACTGTTTATGACGCGCCGTATTCCGCCACGTGGGCGCTGCTTTCCCGCAGTGCGCGGGAATACATATGGTTTATTGACAGCCGCTGGTTCCAAAAGCGTGCTCCCGCCCGGCGCGGAGCGAATTGCACACGTTGCACAGAATGAATTGGAGTTTTGATGTCAGCACACATCGGTGTCACCGGCCTTGCGGTGATGGGGGCCAACCTGGCCCGCAACCTGGCCCGGAACGGCTTCACCGTTGCCCTGCACAACCGGTCCGTTGAGAAGACCGACGCGCTCCTCGAGAAGCACGGCCAGGACGGCGACTTCGTCCGGACCGAGACGCTGCAGGAACTCGTCGACTCGCTGGAGAAGCCCCGCCGCGTGCTGATTATGGTCAAGGCCGGCAAGCCGGTGGACTCCGTGATCGAGCAGCTCGAACCCCTCCTGGAGCCCGGCGACATCATCATCGACGCCGGCAACTCGCACTATGAGGACACCCGCCGCCGGGAAGCGGCCCTCGCCAAGAAGGACCTCCACTTCGTCGGCATCGGCGTCTCCGGCGGCGAGGAAGGCGCGCTCAACGGCCCCTCGATCATGCCCGGCGGATCCAAGGAGTCCTACAAGGCGCTCGGCCCGCTGCTGGAAAAGATCTCCGCCCACGTCGACGGCCAGCCCTGCTGCGCCTGGATCGGCACCGACGGCGCCGGCCACTTCGTCAAGATGGTGCACAACGGCATTGAATACGCCGACATGCAGGTCATCGGCGAAGCCTTCGACCTGCTGCGTTCCGGCGCGGGCATCGAGCCGGCCGAGCAGTCCAGGATCTTCGCCGAATGGAACAAGGGGGAGCTGGCCTCCTTCCTGATCGAGATCTCCGCCGAGGTCCTCGGCCATGTCGACGCCAGGACCGGCAAGCCGTTCGTCGACGTCGTCGTGGATGCCGCCGGTCAGAAGGGCACCGGCCGCTGGACGGTCATCTCCGCCCTGGAGCTCGGGTCGCCGGTCTCCGGCATCGCCGAGTCCGTCTTCGCCCGCGCCCTGTCCTCCCAGGCCGGCCAGCGCAAGCTGGCCCAGGAGCTGCTCGCCGGCGGCGAGGCCGCCGTCGAGGTCCCCGAGACCTTCGTCGAGGATGTCCGGCAGGCGCTGTACGCGTCCAAGCTCGTCTCCTACGCCCAGGGCCTGGACATGCTGACCTCCGCGGCCGCGGAATACGGCTGGGACCTGAAGCTGGACGAGATCGCCTCCCTGTGGCGGGGCGGCTGCATCATCCGCGCCGAGCTGCTCAAGGAAATCACCAAGGCCTACGCTGCGGAGGAGAAGCCGGCCAACCTGCTCTTCGCCCCGGCCTTCACCCAGGCCATCGCCGAGGTTCTCCCGGCCTGGCGCCGCGTGGTCGCCACCGCCGTGCAGCTGGGCATCCCCGTGCCGGTGTTCTCCTCGTCGCTGGCCTACTACGACGGGCTGCGCCGCAAGCGCCTCCCGGCCGCCGTGATCCAGGGCCAGCGCGACCTCTTCGGCGCGCACACCTACGGCCGCATCGACACCGAAGGCACGTTCCACACCCTCTGGGGCGAGGACAAGTCCGAGATCGCCGCGGTGGACACGCACTAGCCCGGACCGGTTAAGCCGCAGCGGCCGGTGCCCCCAATCCGGGGCGCCGGCCGCTGCGTTTAAAGCCTCTGCTTGGAACGCGGGCTAGATGCGGTATTCGATCAGGTACTCGGCCGGGTCGACCGCGGGCTTGGTCTCGCGCTGGGCGTCGCGGTGCCGCCAGGTGGCCGGCACGCCGGTGAGGATGGATTCGGCCGGCGCGTCCTTGACCACGACGGCGTTGGCGCCGATGGCGCTGTCCCGGCCGATCGTGATCGGGCCCAGGACCTTGGCGCCGGCGCCGATCACGACCCGGTCCTCGATCGTCGGGTGACGCTTGATCTTGGCCAGCGAGCGTCCGCCGAGGGTGACGCCGTGGTACAGCATGACGTCCTCGCCGATTTCGGCGGTCTCACCGATCACCACGCCCATGCCGTGGTCGATGAAGAAGCGGCGGCCGATCGTGGCGCCGGGATGGATCTCGATCCCGGTCAGGAACCGGGCCAGCTGCGAGATCAGGCGTGCCGGAAAACGCAGCGACGGGTTCTGCCACATGCGGTGCGTCAGCCGGTGCGCCCAGATGGCGTGCAGGCCGGAGTAGGCAAAGAAGTTCTCAAAAGAACCCCGCGCCGCCGGGTCGTGGGACCGGGCGGCGTCGAGGTCTTCCTTCAGTCTTGCGAAGAAGCTCACTAAGACCTTTCTGCAAAAGCTGGAATCGGGGCCGGTATTAGCCGCGGATGTCGTCGTACAGCACGGTGGAGATGTAGCGCTCCCCGAAGTCGCAGACGACGCCAACAATCAGCTTACCGGCGTTCTCGGGACGCTTGGCGAGCTCCAGGGCGGCCCAGACGATCGCTCCGGAGGAGATGCCGCCGAGGATGCCTTCCTTCGTACCCAGGTCGCGCGCGACCCGGACGGAGTCCTCCAGGGTCGCGTCGAGCACCTCGTCGTAGACGTTGGTGTCGAGGATTTCCGGGACGAAGTTCGCGCCCAGGCCCTGGATCTTGTGCGGGCCGGGGGCGCCGCCGTTGAGGATGGCGGAGTCCTTGGGCTCGACGGCGACGATCTGCACGCCGGGCTTGCGCTCCTTGAGCACTTGGCCGACGCCGGTGACGGTTCCGCCGGTGCCGACGCCGGCGACGAAGATATCCACCTTGCCGTCGGTGTCGTCCCAGACCTCCTCGGCCGTGGTGCGGCGGTGGACCTCGGGGTTGGCCGCGTTGGCGAACTGCTGTGCCCAGATGGAGTTCTCGGTGTTAGCGACGATCTCCTGGGCCTTTTCCACCGCTCCGCGCATGCCCTCGGAGCCGGGGGTGAGGACAATCTCGGCACCGTAGGCGCGCAGCATGACACGGCGCTCTGTGGACATGGTCTCCGGCATCGTGAGGATGACCTTGTAGCCGCGGGCTGCGCCGACCATGGCCAGGGCGATCCCGGTGTTGCCCGAGGTGCCCTCGACGATGGTTCCGCCGGGCTTCAGCGCCCCGGACTTCTCCGCGGCGTCGATAATCGCGACGCCGATCCGGTCCTTGACGCTGTTGGCCGGGTTGTAGAACTCGAGCTTGACCGCGACGGTGGCGTCCAGGCCCTCGCTCAGCCGGTTGAGCCGCACCAGCGGCGTCCCGCCGACCAGCTGGGTTACATCGTCATAGATCCGTGCCATGGGTATATGTGCCTATCTGTGAGGAGGAATTCTAAGGTCAGCCTAACGAGAGCCGTAAAGGCCCGGCTAAGCATTAAGCCATGCGGAGTAATATTTCCTCGCCTTGGCCAGCTTCGGGTTGATGATCACCTGGCAGTAGCCCTGCTCGGGATATTTCGCGTAGTAGTCCTGGTGGAAATCCTCGGCGACGTGGAAGACCGGCAGGCGGCTGACTTCGGTCACGATCGGATCGGACCAGAGCGCCTGGTTCCGCTCGATCGCTTCCTCGAACAGGATCTTTTCCTCGGTCGTCTCGTAGAACATCGAGGACCGGTACTGCGTGCCGACGTCGTAGCCCTGCCGGTTCAGGGTGGTGGGGTCGTGCAGGGCGAAGAACATGTCCAGGACCACATCCGCGGGGATGATCTCCTCGTCGAAGGTCACCGCCACCACCTCGGCGTGGCCGGTGGTGCCGGAGCAGACGGCGTAGTAGTCGGGGTTTCGGTCATGGCCGCCGGTGTAACCCGAAACGACCGAGCTGACACCCTTGGTCTTCTGGTAAACGGCATCGAGGCACCAGAAGCAGCCCCCACCGAGGACGAAAGTTCTCATGTTCTCTTCAATGGACGAACCGCGCAGATCATTCCCGGCCGCCCGGACCCGGCCCCAACCAGGGGCGCCCGGCACGGGCGGCAGGAGCCGCCGATAGGGTAAGAATGTGGGTATGGAACCTGAGAACAACGACGTTTCAGCACAGCCGGCCGGGCCCGGCGGCGTTGCCGCAAACCCCGGGGGCACCGAGGCCGCGGGCGCCGAGGCGGAGGGCACCGTGACCGGTGCCGAAACTGCCGAAGGAACCGGCGCCGCGGACGACGCCGCTCCGGGGGAGGCCCCCAATGCGGAATCCGTTGCCACGCTTGGCACCATCCTGCTGGCCGTCGAGGAGCTCTGGCCCGAATCGCTGGCCGAGCAGTGGGATGAGGTCGGCCTGGTGGCGGGGCACCCCAACGCCCCGGTCGGCAGGATCCTCTTCGCCGTCGACCCGACCCTGGAAGTGATCGAGGAAGCCGTCGCCTGGGGCGCCGAGCTGCTCATCACCCACCACCCGCTGCTGCTCAAGGGCGTCACCTCCGTCGCGGCCAACACGCCCAAGGGCAAAGCCGTGCACCGGCTGATCGAGTCCGGCACCGCCCTCCTGACCGTCCACACCAACGGTGATTCCGCCGTCGGCGGCGTCTCTGATGTCCTCGCCGATGCGCTGGGCCTGCAGGACGTGATGCCGCTGACTCCGGCCGCCAACGGCCTCCCCGAGGAGGGCATCGGGCGCGTGGGCGACCTGTCCGAGGTGCAGACGCTGGGGGAGTTCGCCGCCAAGGTGTTCGAAATCCTGCCCTCCGTGGCCGGCGGCGTCCGGGTCTCCGGGGACCGCGACGGCCTGGTCCGGCGCGTGGCGCTGTGCGGGGGAGCGGGGGACTCGCTGTTCAACGAGGTCCGGGCCAGCAACGCCGACGTCTACCTGACCGCGGACCTGCGCCACCACCCGGCCTCGGAAGCCCGCGAAGCGGCCGTCAACGACCGGCCCTACCTGATTGACGTCTCGCATTTCGCCAGCGAGTGGCTGTGGCTGCCGGCCGCGGCCGAGGCGCTGGGCAATGTGCTGGGCGACCAGGGCCACGACGTGGAGATCCGGGTCAGCACCACCAACAGCGACCCCTGGGACTTCATCCTCACTCCGGGCTAATCCCGGGGTGCAGGGGGCCGGGGAGCAGACTAGGCGATAGAGTCTAGGGAGCGCCGGTACGGTGCCCGGCTCCGGCCGGAAAGTGAACAAGCGGAGGAAACAGTGGCCAAGGCAGCACCGGCGGAACAGTTGAAGTTGCTCGAATTGCAGGCACTCGACGCCAGGATCAAGTCCCTGACCAACCGCCGCCGCAGCCTTGAAAGCGACTCCCGGATCACCGACCTGGAGGCCGCGCTGGGCGTGGCGAACGGCGAACTGGGGTCCGCGAAGGTGGCGGTGCACGACGCCGAGCTCGAACTCAAGCGTGCCGAGGCCGACGTCGAGCAGGTCGCCTCGCGGATTGAGCGCGACGAGGCACGGCTCAACAGCGGCACCGGCCTGTCCAAGGACCTGGTGGCCCTGCAGCGCGACATCGCATCCCTGAACAAGCGCCGTTCGGACCTTGAGGACGTCGAGCTCGAGGTCCTCGAACGGCTGGACGGGCTGCGCCTCCGCCAGGCTGAACAGCAGCAGATCGTTGACGACATCCAGGGTTCGTTCGGGGCCATCCGTGCCGAGCTGGACGAACAGCTCGCCGAGGTGGCGGCCGAGCTGACCGTGGTGCGCGGCCAGCGCGCCGAGTTCGCCGACGGGCTGGATGCGGCGATGCTCGCCGTCTACGAGAAGACGCTGGCAAAGCGCGGCGTCGGCGCGGCGCGGCTCTTCCACGGCACCTCCGAGGGCTCGGGCATGCAGCTGAGCCCGGGCGACCTGGCCGAGATCAAGGCCGCCGCCGAGGATGACATTGTCTTCTGCCCCGACTCCGGCTGCATCCTGGTCCGCTCCGCCGAGTGGGCCTAGCCAGGCTTCCGGCTTAGCCGGGCTGGCCCGGCAGGATCAGGTTGAGGGTGTGCGGCTTCCGGGCCGTGCCCCCGACCAGCTCGGCGGTCCATTTTTCGGCGGCGGCGTGTCTCAGCTGCTCCGGCGTCTGCGGGGCCTTGCCGCGCCGGGTCAGCAGGTGCCGGGCGAGCGCGCCGCGGGTGTGCTTGGCGAAGTGGCTCACCACCTTGCGGACCCCGCCGACCTCGGTGAAGACATTGACAGCCACGGTCTGTCCGGCCGGCGGAGCCCAGGCGGCCGCGTAAGTGCTTGAACGGCAGTCGACCAGCAGCTCACCCTCCGTGACGGCTGCCAGTGCCTCGGTCAGCTGGGGCTTCCAGAAGGAGGCCAGCCGGCCGACGTCGGGCAGGGCCGTGCCCATCGACAGGCGGTAGGCGGGAACCCGGTCGGCGAAGCGGATCGCGCCCCAGAGTGCGGAAATGACCAGGACCGAGCCGTCAGCTTTCTTCCGCTGCGCGGGCGTCAGCGTGCGGTAGCCCAGGGCGTCGTAAAGGACGCCGGAGTAGACCTGGTGCGCGGGAGCGGCCGGTTCGGCGTGCAGCCGGGTGTTGCGTTCGACGTCGGCCCGCAGCGACGCGCCGACGCCCAGCAGGGCCAAGGCGTCCTCGTGGGCGCTGACGGTGCCCAGGGCCTCCAGGACCTTGGCGCGGTAGGTGTTCAGCGCCGGGAAGCTCAGCGACGCAGGGTCGACGGCGTCGCCGCTGGTTGCGGGGGTCTTGCCTTCGGAGGGCGGCAGCAGAATCAGCACCGTTCGATCTTAGCCGCGCGCAGCTCAGGCGACTTTCGGCGGGGTGTCCCGGGTGCTGGCGGCAGCCGGGGCCACCGCGGGCGCCGGGGCCGGGGTCGGCGCTCCGGCCGCCGGCGCGTCGGGCCGGGGGTGCCCGGCTGCCTCGGCGGCCTGGTTTTCGCGGGCGAGGAAGGCCGATAGTTCGCCGATGGTGCTCATCAGCGGGGCGGGGAAGACGACCGTGGAGTTCTTGTCCACGGCGATCTCGACGAGTGACTGCAGGTTCCGCAGCTGCAGGGCCAGCGGGTGCGCCATCATCATGTCCGATGCCTCGCCGAGGGCCACCGCCGCGATCGATTCGCCCTCCGCCGCAATGATCTTGGCCCGCTTCTCCCGTTCGGCTTCGGCCTGCCGGGCCATGGCGCGCTTCATGCTGTCGGGCAGCTGGATGTCCTTCAGTTCCACGAGGGTCACCTCGACGCCCCACTCCAGGGTGAGCGCGTCGAGGATTTCGCGGATGTCGCTGTTGATGTGCTCGGTCTCGGACAGGGTCTGGTCCAGGCTGTGCCGGCCGACTACCTTCCGCAGGGTGGTCTGGGCGATCTGGTTGATTGCGGCCGCCACGTTCTCGATCGCCACGACCGACTTCACGGCGTCAATCACCCGGTAGTAGGCGACGGCGGAGATGTCAACGCTGACGTTGTCCTGGGTGATGATGCCCTGAGACTGGATGGGCATGGTGACGATCCGCAGGCTGACCAGTTGGATCCGGTCGATGACCGGGACGATGAAGCGCAGCCCCGGCATCCGCACGCCGATGACCCGGCCGAGCCGGAACAGCACGCCCTGCTCGTACTGGCGGACGATCCGGATGGAGGCCCGGGCCAGGAGGAGCAGCAGGACCGCGGCGAGCAGCCATACGACGACGGCGGTGAAGTCCATTCGGACGCCCCCTTGCCTGGCGGGAATGTTGCTTCAATTCTCCCACCGGAGAGGGAAAAAGGCGCCGGTCCGGCGGGGCCGCCCGGCCATGCGGCGGCGGGACCGTAGAATGGACAGCGGATGGGTTGACCAGGCGGCCGCGCGTCACGCAAGTGGCTCGAGGAACGTCCGGGCTCCGCAGGGCAGGGTGGTGGGTAACGCCCACTCGGGGTAACCCGCAGGCCAGTGCCACAGAAAATAGACCGCCTGCCCAGGAACCGTGCTTGCACGGTGGCGGGAGCAGGTAAGGGTGAAACGGCGGTGTAAGAGACCACCAGCTTCCCGGGTGACCGGGAAGGCTAGGTAAACCCCACCCGGAGCAAGGCCAGACAGGACACGTTTGAGGGCTGCCCGCCCGAGTGTCCGGGTAGGCTGCTGGAGGGCGTCGGCAACGGCGTTCGTAGATGGATGGCCGCTACTCCCGCGCCGGTAACAGCGCGGGAACACAGAACCCGGCGTATCGGTCAACCCATCCCACGACTTAGCCGGAGTCCCCCGTGAAAACGGGGGACTCCGCGGTTTCTGCGGCATTTCCGGGTCTCTAGCTTTGGGCTATTTGGGCTACTTTTGCCCGTTCGGTCACTCAATTTGCGCATAGATCGCGCATGGAAATCATGCCGGTAGGAAACCTGGGAGTCGGTCGCCCCAGCGCACGCCGTGGAGGTTCTCGGGGCAGCCCCAGTCTTCCCAGATATCCCATTCGGATTCTGTGAGCCTTCGGACGTCGGCGGCGGGGAGCCATGCCCAGTGCGGGCGGCGATCGTCGTCTTCCCAAGAAGCGAGGACGTGGGTGGGGCTCCAGCGCTGCGAGTGGGCGTGGAGCTCGACACTGCCGTCGGCCAGCTGCAGGATGGCGACGATCTTGGGGTGGTGCCCGTACTCCCACAAATGGGTTTCCTCCTCCCGGCCGGGGTCGCCGGCGGAATACTCGAACGTTGTACCGTCGAGGGTAAAGGGAGGGCATGCGGTAATCGTAGCTCCAACGCTGTAGGGGTAGGCTCATCTCATTTTTCGGATAGTCTTGCGTGTTCTGCGTTTCCTGCTGAGTAAGTTCGCCGGCGCTAAGTGCCGTATGTGCGGAGTTCTGCTCCCGGATGCGCGAATTCCCTACTGCACGGTCGAGCACAGAGACGAGTTCGAATCCGTCAACGCCTGGTAGCTAGGCGGCCGGCACGAGCAGGGGCCGGATGGTTGCCCAGACGGCGGCGTGCCCGGTGTCCGACGGGTGCACGTCGTCTGTCCCCGTCACGTCGATCGTGGTCGTGGATCCCCAGTACCCTGCCGAGTTCGCGCGACGGCCCACGAGTTCCGGTACTTGCCCCACAGGTTCACGAGGGCGCCGCCGTACGCCTCGGCGACTTCCCGCAGGCGTGCTTGCACCGCTACTTGCCGGGCGTTCACGTCCCGCTTCCCGGCATGGTTCGTGACCACAAGGTCCGTTTCGCCCTGTTCGGGGTCGTGGTTCGCCTGGGCGGGGATGTTGATGACCCGCCACCGGTCCTTGTCCGGCTGGGACAGGAGGTGGCCGGCGAGGTCGTCGACGTGCCAGCGGTGAGGATCAGGATCACGGGGGCGCCGGGTGCGAGGCGTGTGGAGCCGACCGAGCGCCAGAAGTTCTTCGCCTGTTCCCGGAACGTTGAGGACTCGGCCTGGTCGCGGTTGGAGACCGGGTCATCGATGAAGAGGATGTCGGCGGGTTTACCGGTCAGGCCGCCGCGTAGGCCCACGGTTTTGACGCCGCCTTTGTGCCCGTCGAGCCGCCACCCGGACACAGCCCCGTTGTCGGGTGCGATGCGCAGGCCGCGGTCGAGGGTGCCGTCCTGACCGGAGTTGTCCGTGATGAATTTGCGGATGTCCCGCCCGAACTCCTGCGCCAAAGACGCTGCGTAGGGCACGACGGCGATGCGTCGTTCCGGGTTGCGGGTCAGGAACCAGAGCGGCCCGACCTTCGTCACCCGGGTGCTCTTCCCCTCCTGGGGTGGCATGGAGATGATGAGGCGGTTGGTGCGGCCCGCCTCGACATCCACGAGCGCCTGGTCGATCAGGTCCAGGGCCGGAGTCTGCACCGTGGCCGGGTCGATCGCCCTCGCCAGAGCACCGGGCGTCGCGTATTTGTCCGCCGGTTCGAACATGCGGGCAGCTGCTTCCCACATGTCCACGGTCATTGGACCTCCGAAAGCTATGCGGATGCGGCGTCGGCGCTGGTCGCCATCGGATCGTTGAGACGGAGAATGTCTCCGATGAGAAGATACGTGCCCGTGATGTACCGAGATGCCTCGTAGCGTGACACCTCGGCGTGAGCCCCCTTGTGCCCGGCGTCCGCGAAGGCATCCAGCCGGTTGCCCAGAAACTCCAAATCGCGGCGAATAACGTCCTTCGGCGTTGCGCTCAACTCGTGTTGTTCGTTGATCCAGTCGATGAGCCGATTTATGTACTTGTCATCCGTCATTTTGATGTTGTTGACCGGCTCTCCGGCGGGCCGGAGTTCATCTGCCACGGCCTTAATTAGCCGCCGGCATGCTCCCGCGGCATTCGCCCAATCTTCCGAGTTCCGGGAAGCTGCGTTCTCGAAGGCAGTGGCGAACTTGGCGCCTGCTGCCGGAACGAGGGACGCGATCTTGCTGTCAACGTCCCGCCGGAGAACCGCAAACGCGGATTCCATTGCCGCACCGAAGCGGAGTTCCACGTTTTTTTCAGACGCGTACTTGTGCACAGCACCCTGGATCCTGCCTAGGAGATCGCTGCGATGCGAGATGAACTCGCGTAAGGAGGCTCGTTCTCTAGCGTTTCCGGAGGGAGCACTGACAAACTGCGAGGGATTAGCGGACGACACACTCACCGGTGCGTCTGCCGACGCCGCAAGCTGCAGCCGCGCTGACTCAATTTCGGCTTGTATCTTGTCAACCGAGTCGGTCCAGAAACTCAGTTTTCCGCTCTCCTTCGAAGGAGCCTGTCGGCGCGACCTTGTGGCTGCCTGGACCTGCGAGTCAGTGAGTCCACCGTTTGTTGTGGTAAAGCCCTCAATCTCGTGGCCCAGCCATGCCAGAGCTTCGTCGTCGTCAAGGAGACGAGCCAAGCGGCTAGCGCGGCGGATTTGGTCCGCCGCGCCAATCCGGGACATCTCGATGTCCTCCAAGAGCTGGTCTGACAAGAGTGCGGCGGAGGCGATGCGGTCGGAGGCCACGGATTCTCTTTCCCGTTCGAAGGTTCTTCAACCTTCAAATGGTACTTGCTGCCATTGCTGGCGATCGGGAGCATGTCGTAGAGGGTTTCCTGACGCCCGCTCCGGCCGGGTCTCACGCAGCGGCGTCGGGCTATTCCGTTGTGGCGGGGGGAGTTGTGGGCAGGTCCGCCCATTGCAGGGTTGAAAGGTTCAAAGAACCCCGGCCGGCCTTCACCAGGGTACGCTCCGGTTGTTTACCCGTCCCCTCGCATGCAAGAAGTCCGCCACAGCTGGGGGAGCGGCGGGCTTCGCGCCTGCTCGCAGTATGGGTTCGACCTACGTGACAAGTCTGCGAATTGCAGAGCGCCTATGCGGTGAGTTCAAGTTGTTTCTTGTTCGATGGGTTTCCGTCGGCGGAGGCCTGCATCCGGGCCCACAGGTTCCGGACCTTCCGCACCTGGTAGGTGGGTTTGCCGTCGGCGTTGACCTCGATGGGTGCGAGCTTGTTCCGGCGCACCCACTGCCTGATCCGGGCCTGCGGCAAGGCCTCGCCTGTGATGGGACGGAGATCATGCGAGACATTTCCGCGGTCGTGCCGTGGTGGATGCCAGCGGAACTGATTGCCCGTCCCCGCCACTCCGTCAAATCGCATTCGGACCGGCATTTGTGGCAGCGTGCAACGGCCCGCCCGGGTGCTGTGAACACTGCTGCCCCGCACTCGGTCCCGTCCGTCTGGGTGGGGCACATCCCGGCGAACACCCGTTCCGCGCCCCGGTCCGTTGCGCGGCGAGCCGCGTTGAGGGGGTCCCGAAGCTCGTGCATCAGGTCGCCGGCCCAGTCCCGCCGCCTGGATCTGCTTGACCTGGTTCAGTAGGCGCTCCGCGACCCGGGGCGGGCTGAAGTGGGGGCTGACCACGGCGAGCTGTTCCGCCCACCCTCGGAGGCCGGCGGCGAGCTGGTCCCCGTATTCGATGGCCTCGAAGTTGCCGGGTGCAGCCGGGACCGAGTGGCCGCTGGACCCGATGGACGCGGCGCCTCTGTCGAGGCGGGCCGCGGTGACCATGAGGTTCGCCGACACGTCCCTGACGTCCCGGAGGAGGGTTTCGAGCCGGGTGGTGCAGTTGTGGCAGGGGGTCACCCCTTGCGCGTTGGTTGGGTGTTCCCCGCCCGTGCACTGCGCTTGTTCGACCACTTGGCTCCCCCCTCCGATACCGCCGCTTAGCACTGGTACGTCTAGCAAGTTCTACGCGTTTGAAACTCGATTGGTGCCGTCATCGTGCCCAGCGTCGGTTTGTGGCTGAAGGTTCGAAACGAACAGCAAGATCCGACCGCTGTAAGGGCGCTCAAACAACATGCAAAATTGCGTGAGGAGTTGCCGGAGATTAGTCGGGGGCCAATTGAAAGGCTCATCACGTTCGAAGCGGAGAAGTACGCCTCCGAGCGGATTAGGCGGGGAACCCGAACGCTCAACTGGAGTGGGATCGGCGCGCTCCTGTTTGTGGCGTTCCTAATCGGTGCGTTGATGGCAGCTCTCATCTTCTGGGCCATGCTGTGGTGGCCGGCATACATTTTCGTCGTACCCGTGGGTATTTTCTGTGGCGTAGGGCTCGCTGCCAGCGGAAGACAGCAGGTATACACGTACAGTGAGCCCACTGGTGGCGCGCAGGATCCGAGCACTAGTGCGTCTACCGCCCCGGACTCCGCCCCAGCCACTGGAGCCCACCAGTGGGGCCATGCCTTAGGCGCCCCCGGCAAGCGCACGCAGTTCCCGCGGCACAATCACGGGCACCAGCTGCTGTTGTTCGGGGGTGAGGCCGAGGGCGCCGAGAATCCGGCGGATGGCGTCGGCGACGAGGAGGCCCTGGGATTCGGCGAGCTTGACCTTGCGTTCTTCGATGCCGGCACGGAGGGCGAGGGCTCAGACTTTGGCGAGGTGGTCACGTTCCTTGAGGTAGAGCTCGTACCAGACTGACGGGCCGGCTTTCTCGGTGGTGCTGTCGACGGGGCCCCGCGGCCCGACACCCTGTTCGGTCTGGGTCTTACCCCAGACCAGCTGCTCGGCTTCCTGCTTCTGGACCTTGTCTCGGAGCCAAGCCACATGCCCGGCGGTCCGGTGGATCTCAGCCAGCAAGGCTCTGCCGGGGTCGACGTCGATGGGCAGGCCCACCGTGCGGACGGCTTTGGCCATGGTTTCCCGGGCCGCGGCCTCAGCAACGCACCGCTCCGCCGCCTTCTGCAACTGCGGAGCCTTGCCGCCTTGCCGCCATGCCGCCAGCAGCGTGCAGCGCCCTCCGCTGGCGTGAGCTCGCATGTCCTGCCGGCCTTCTTGCCCTTGAGTTTCGCGCCGCACGCATTGGTTCCCAACATTTTCAGTGGCTTCTCCTAACCTGCCGGGATCTATCGATTTTCGTTCGATACCCAGCTACCCGGTCCGGGATTGTCGGGCGAATCCTCCGGTTTGGATTTAGATGCTCAATTAGGGCCTGCCGCGATCCGAGCCATCTGCCCTCCACTTCGGCTTCTGCTGCCCCCTCCACGGCCTGAGTCTTCAAGAAGCGATTTTCGAATAGCACTATGAAGAGATCCCCGGACAATCCGTAGGCTGCAGCAAGTCGCTCGGTCTGCACAGGTGCGACTAACTCCAGATGGCGGCGAATCAGATTGATTTGACCTGTAGCCTGGTTCATCTTCAACAAGACGTCGTCAAGTGCCAAGGGGCTCAGGTCGTTTTCTGTCGTGCTCCAGAACATCAGCCGGATTTCATCGACCACAGCGATGAATTCGGCACACAGCTTGCGTACGTCGTATGCCCTTTGGGCATCGTGTTGCCACCTGATTCCTGCCAAGCCCATCAGTGACCCGAGGACAACACCGATGATGCCGACGATGGGCCCCGTCCAGTCTGGCGCCGACTCAACGACCACGGTCGCGGCCTCACAGGGAATAATCATGTCGATTCTCCGGTCTTGACGGGCTGCGGCGCCAGTACCCAGTTACGTTTCTTGGCGCCGCAGTCCCGTTGCACTTAGTTTTCTTTGGATTCTTCAGGGGTGTTGATGCTTCCGATAGACCAGCCGCTGAGCTTTGACAGCCTTCCGCGCCACAGGGGCATCTTCTGGTGTGTGTTACCTGAAACAAGGTAGGCGTCCCGCATGTGGATGAAACGGGGAGCCGGGGCGGGTCGGTTCTCTGCTTCGCGGGCGGCGAGCATTTCTGCTTTTTTGTCCGCGAGGTCCGACGCCACTTCGGTGAAGGCGGAGGCGAATGCCGCGCCGGCTGGTTCAAGGAGTTCGGACATGCGACGCCGCCATTCCTTGGCGCTGATAGCGATGCCGGAGATCGCAACACCATCGATGGTGACCGTGAGACCCAAGCTTCCCTCGCCGTCGTCGCGCCGGCCGTGGGCCATGGCGAGCATTACTTCAAGCAGGAGGTCCTGACCGGCGACATCGTCCTTTGTAAGTCCATGCGGGTCTGTAGAGAAGTCATACTCCTCTTCTGTTTCTGTTACTTCACTCAATGCGGCACAGCCTTTCGTAGTCGTGGTGGGCGGACGGCCACTTCGAATACTAGTGGCGAGCCCCGACATCAAACCGGAGTTCCCTAACGGTTGATCGTGGGGAATCAGTCGTTTGCGGATGGCGCCGGGTTAGCATGCCGCATGCACATAACTCCCGACCTTGCAGGGCTCCTTGCCCAGGTGTTCCCGACGCTTCTCATCGCTCTCCTCCTTGAGGGGAGATTCTTGAAGCCAGGACTTTCGCCAGATGGTACAACCTCGCGCACTTTACCGTCCGCTATGTCGCGCTTATCGGCTCGCTTACCTCCACTTTTCTGTGTCTCATAGTGTTCGGTTTCAAGCTCTCATTCGATTTTGTGGACGTCATCGTCACGACGGCTTTCTTGACGCTAATGGGGGCATTCGTATTCATGGTGGGTGACATCCTCGGTAAGGAAATGGCTAAGACCGTAGAGCAATTCTTCGGCGGGCAGGAGACCGCGCCGGCCTCTGTGCCGGTGAAAGAAGAAGCGAACTCCTGCTCCTGACCTGCCCCCGGTCTGGGCTGGAACCTGATGTAGCCCCGACTCATTGTTTTAGAATGTGGACATGAATTCCGGGGGAGCGTCCGAGCTTGGTGTGTCCCTTCACGCTGAGTCGGATTTGATGTACCGAAAGGGCCTGACGGTGACCCGGATCGCTGACCTCTGCTTCGCCGTGCGGCAGACGGTGGGCTGGCATATCCGGGCGCAGCGGACCCTCCCCCGGACATCGAGGCGGAGCACCTGGCGAACCGGCCGGTGGCGCGGCGGCCGACCCCGCGTGGCTGGAGACACTTGCCGCGGTTGACCGAAACGCTGAAGAAGTACGGGCACCTATGGCCGGATGACGACACCCGGGCTGCAACCCTGACTGATGGGCTGGTGAAGGTGATTGCGCATGAATCGCGCATAGACCCGGAACGGCCGCGGAGTGACGCGGTTTCGCCGGTAACCCGGCGTATCGGTCAACCCATCCACCCCAAACAGCACCGGCCGGAGCGGCCGGCATACGGCGAAGGGCCGGCACCCGGAGGTGCCGGCCCTTCGCCGTTGGTTTGAGGTCTTGGCCTAGGTCAGGCCTTGGCCTTGCGCTTGACCCAGCCCCAGGCGGCGGTCGCGACGAACAGGACGAGGCCGATTACGGCCAGCCAGAGCAGGCCCTTCACGACGAAGCCGAGGACTGAGAGGATCAGCCAGATGACAAGAAGTGCAACGATGAGTCCCATCCGTTCATCCTACGTCACAGGCGCCCCGCCAGCCCCACGGCCGTGTGAGTGACTTCACGCCGCCTCCGGCTTCCGGGGGCGCGGCCCCGCCCTAGAATGGATAGCGAACGTAGATGTTCTGCCACCGGGTCTGCGTTCGCAGCCGGTGGCTTTTTCTCTGCAGTTCACGCAGGCGCCCGGGGTGGACCGAATCCCCGCGGCGCCCAGGTTCCGGAGACCCGCCGGCGGCCGACATCCGTATACGAGGGCGTATGCGGGGATTCTAGGAAGGTAGTTCTGTGAGCCAGACGTCAGATTCTTGTCTTGATACGTGGATGGGCCGTGAGGCGCTCGCCGAGGCCATGATCCCGGTCATCGGCCGGCTGTACCGCGAGAACAACGTGGTGACCTCCATCCATGGACGGAGCCTGATCAACAAGTCCACCATGAACATCCTCAAGGCCCACCGCTTCGCGCGCCGCATGAGCAAGGAAGAGCTGCGCCTGGAAGAGACCGCGCCGCTGCTGGACGCGCTCACCAAGCTGGATCTCGGCGCCGCGGCCATCGACATCGCCCGGCTGACCGAGAAGTACCGCGCGGAGGGCGAGGGCGTCAGCCTGGACGCCTTCCTGCGCCAGGAACTCGCTGAGGTTGTGGGCAAGCGCGGCGGCGACGACCGCACAAGCACCGACGTCGTCCTCTACGGCTTCGGCCGGATCGGCCGTCTGCTGGCCCGGCTCCTGATTGAAAAGGCCGGCGGCGGCCACGGGCTGCGGCTGCGCGCAATCGTCGTACGCCGCGGGTCTGATAACGACCTCACCAAACGGGCGAGCCTGCTGCGCCGCGACTCGGTGCACGGCTCCTTCGAGGGCACCATCAAGGTGGATCTGGAGAACGACACCATCACGGCCAACGGCGTGCAGATCCAGGTCATCTACTCCGACAACCCGGCCACCGTCGACTACACCGCCTACGGGATCAAGGACGCGCTCGTGGTCGACAACACCGGCCGGTGGCGCGACGCCGAAGGTCTTTCCCAGCACCTGCAGAGCAAGGGCGTCTCCCGGGTGCTCCTCACCGCTCCGGGCAAGGGCGATCTCAAGAACATCGTGCACGGCATCAACCACGGCTCGATCACCGACGAGGACAAGATCGTCACCGCGGCCTCCTGCACCACCAACGCGATCACCCCGGTGCTGAAGGCGATCAACGACCGCTACGGCGTGGTGCACGGGCACGTGGAAACGGTCCACTCCTTCACCAACGACCAGAACCTGATCGACAACTTCCACAAGGGCGACCGCCGCGGGCGCTCCGCCGCGCTGAACATGGTCATCACCGAGACGGGCGCCGCCAAGGCCGTGGCCAAGGCGCTGCCGGAGCTGCAGGGCAAACTCACCGGCAACGCCATCCGGGTCCCCACCCCGGACGTGTCGATGGCCATCCTGAACCTGAACCTCGAGAACGGCACCACCAAGGACGAGGTCAACGACTACCTGCGCGAGATGTCCCTGCACTCGGACCTCCGCAAGCAGATCGACTACATCGACTCGCCCGAGGTCGTCTCGACCGACTTCGTCGGCTCGCGCCGTGCCGGCATCGTCGACGGACTCGCCACCATTTGCAACGACAAGAACCTGGTGCTTTACGTCTGGTACGACAACGAGTTCGGCTACAGCTGCCAGGTGGTCCGGGTCATGGAGGAAATGGCCGGCGTCAACCCGCCGTCGTTCCCCGCCAAGGACGCGGCGGCCACGCTGGCCGCAGCCGGCCTGCCGGTCGAAGTCGGCTAGGACGCTTCGCGCTTTCCCGGCCGGTCTGCTGGCATCGGCCGGGAAAGCGAACCACAATAAAGCCATGGAACAGAACCCGGCTGTGGAGCACGAAACCACCCTCGAACACGCCCTCGATGTGGCACGCAGCAACGCCAAGGAAGCCAAACGCCTCCTCGACGACGCCCGTGCCAAGCGCGAGGCCGGCGAGATCGACGACGCGCGCGTAGCCCAGCTCGAAGCGCTGCTGAAGCTTGCCGAGGAGGACCTGCGCCGGGTCACCCGGGAGCAGTAACGCCTCGGACCTGACGGGCACGCCGCGGACTTGTCCTGCACACTGTGGAGAACCCCGCGGCCGCTTCTGCCCGTGCCTAGGCTGAGGTTGTGTACCCGCCCCGGCCCTGCGCCAACCCTCCGTGACCGCGACCTGGCGCGACTACCGTCGCGCCCGGCGCCGGTCCCGGCAGGCGTGGGCGGTGCTGGCCGCGGCTCTGCTGGCAGCCCTGGTGCTGCCGGTGTGGTTTTTCGCCGCAGGCCAGTTCGCCTTGACCGAACCGCGGGGGACCGGGCCCAGCGCCGCGCCCGTGCTGGCGCGGGGCTGGATGAAACCCGTCGCAGCGGTGCGCGCCGTCCCCGGCGGGAGCGCCGCCGACGCGCTGGAAGCGCTGCCGGTGAGGGATCCGGCCGGCGTCGGCAACTACAACCGCAGCGCCTTCGGGCAGGCGTGGTTCGACGTCGACCGCAACGGCTGTGACACCCGCAACGACATCCTCCGCCGGGACCTCCCGGGGGCCAGCTTCGCCGCGGGATCCCGCTGCCGGATTGGGGCCGGGACATTCCAGGAACCCTACACCGGGCGGACGAAAACGTTCCGCCGGGGGTCGGGCTCGAGCAAGGACGTGCAGATCGACCACGTCGTCGCGCTGGGGGATGCCTGGCGGACGGGCGCCCAGCAGCTCACGGCGGTCCAGCGCCAGCACCTCGCCAACGACCCGCTGAACCTGATCGCCGTCGACGGCCAGGCCAACCAGGACAAGGGCGCCTCCGACGCCGCCGCCTGGCTGCCGCCGAACCGGAACTTCCGCTGCCACTACGTCGCCCGGCAGATTTCGGTAAAGGCCGCCTACGGGCTCTGGGTGACCCCTGCCGAGAAGGACGCAATGAAGCGGGTGCTCGATTCCTGTCCGGAGCAGCCCACGGTGCTGCCCCGCTGAGGCGCCGCGCGCGCGGCGGCTTACCGCCTACGCGCCGAAGTCCTGGGCCGCGAGTTCGGCCTCCAGCCGCTCGACGTCCTCCCGGTGGCAGAGCTCCGTGGCCACCGTGGTGACCGTTGCGCTGCCAGCCGCGACAGCGGAGCGGAACGCCTCCGGCAGGGGCCTGCCCTGCGCCAGCCGGAGCACGAACGCGGCCAGGAAGCTGTCGCCCGCGCCGACCGTGCTTCGCACGCGTACCTGGGGGACCGCCAGCCGCAGGGTGCCCTCCCTGGAGGCCAGCACCGCGCCCTGCCCGCCGAGGGTCAGCGCAACGTGCTTGGCGGTCCCGTCGGCCACCAACGCCATCGCCGCGTCGAGTTCACTTTGCTCGCTGTCCAGGACCGTACCGAAGTGCAGCCCGAGCTCCCGCCGGCTGGGTTTGATCAGGAAAACCCCCTCGGCCAGGGCCGCGGCCAGGGCAGGGCCGGAGGCATCGACCACGCAGCGCGCACCCTGTTCCCGGGCCAGCCGGGCCACCTGGGCGTAAAAGTCCTCCGGTACCCCCGGCGGCAGGCTCCCGCTGGCGACGACGTACCCGCCCGGCTGGATGGTGTCCGCCACGAGCGCCAGGCACAGGCGCCACTCCGGTTCGCTCAACTCCGGTCCCTGCAGCACGAAGCGGAACTGTTTCCCGGTGCCGGTCTCGTCAACCGTGAAGTCCTGCCGGGTGCTGCCCTGGACGGGGACCACCAGGGACGGAAGCCGTTCGGCTTCGATCAGACGCCGGTAGGCTTCCCCGGTGGGTCCACCCGCGGTGTAGATGGCCAGCGGACGGCCGCCGAGGCGCTGCACGACGCGGGCGACGTTCACGCCGCCGCCGCCCGGATCCAGCCGGCTCGGCCCGCAGCGCAGCTTGTGCCCGCTGGCGACCGTCTCGGTGGTGGTGCTGATGTCCAGGGCCGGATTGACGGTAAGCGTGAGGATCGGCTTCGCCGCTGCGGTGGCTTCCATGGGCCAAGCATAGGAGCCCGGCCGGCCGGTGTCGCCGGGCTGCTTAGTGGCCGAACGGGTCCGGGTCCACGCCCGGCATCCAGGTCAGCCCGGGGACGCCCCAGCCGCTCTTCTTGGCCTGCTTCATCGCCTTGCGGGAGTAGCGGTCCATCAGCCGGTTGACGTAGAGCTTCCCGTCGAGGTGGTCATACTCGTGCTGCATCACCCGGGCGAACCAGCCGGTCGCCTCGAAGTCCACCGGGTTGCCGTCGCCGTCAAAGCCCTGCACCCTGGCCCACTCCGCCCGCTTGAGCGGGTACTGGCCGCCCGGAAAGGACAGGCAACCTTCGACTTCCTCATCCGGGTCGGGCAGCGCACCGGAGACCTTCGAGAGGGTCAGCACCGGGTTGACGACCACGCCGGACGGCGGCGCGCCGTCGTCGTTCGCGTACTTGTAGACGAACAAGCGCTTGCCCACCCCCACCTGCGGAGCGGCGAGTCCGACGCCGTTGGCGGCGTCGTTGGTCTCGAACATGTCCGCGATCAGGGTGCGGAGGGCGTCGTCAAAGACTTCAACCTCTGCGGCCCGGCGGTGCAGGACGGGCTCGCCCCAGATGGTGATGGGAAGGACTGTCATGGGTTTCCTTTGCTGCGGCCGGCGGCTGGTTAACCGGCGATGGTGCGGCCGACGACGTCGCGCATGATTTCGTTCGTGCCGCCGAAAATGGTGAGCAGACGGGCCGCGAGGTAGGCCTGCGCGACCGGGTACTCCATGATGTAGCCGTAGCCGCCGTGCAGCTGCAGGCAGCGGTCGGTGACGGACTTGGCCCGCTCCGATGCCCACAGTTTGGCCCGCGCCGCGGATGCCGCGTCCAGCTCGCCGGCGTTGAAGGCCAGGACGGCCCGGTCCACGTAGCTCTCCGTAACTTCCACCTCGGTCAGGATGTCGGCCAGCTCGAAGCGGCTGTGCTGGAAGTCGATGATCCGCTCGCCGAAGGCGTTGCGGTCCTTGGTGTACGCGACGGTCGTCTCGTAGACGGCGCGGACGACGGCGGACGCCGCCACGGCGATCGCCAGCCGGCCCTGCGGCAACTGTGCTGCCGCGTACTGGAGGCCCTTGCCTTCCTCTCCGACCAGGTCCGCGTGCGGCACGCGCACGTTGTCGAAGAACAGCTCTGCGGTGTCGGAGGCCTTCAGGCCCATCTTGTCCAGCTGTTTGCCGGTGCTGTAGCCCTCGCCCTTGCGGACCATGAAGAGGGAGAAGGAGTCGTGGTTTCCGCGTCCGGTGCCGCCGTCGGTGCGGGCCAGGACCAGGGACGCGTCGCCGGAGATGCCGTTGCCGATGAAGGTCTTCTGGCCGCTGATCAGCCAGTCGTCGCCGTCGCGCACTGCCTTGGTGCGGATGCCGCGAAGGTCCGAGCCGGCCCCCGGTTCGGTCCACGCGACCGAGGTGACCGTCTCGCCGGAGACCATGCCGGGCAGCCAGCGGGATTTCAGGTCCTCGGAGGCGTAGGCCAGCAGGTGGGGGAGGACCATGTCATCGTGCAGATGGAGGGCCAGGCCCACGGCGAGGTGGTTGCTCCGGGCGAACTCCTCGTCCAGCACGGCGCGGAAGCGGTAGTCGTCCATGCCGAGGCCGCCGAATTCCTCCGGCACAGCGAGGCCCAGCAGGCCCTGCTCGCCGGCGGCCGTCCACAGTCCGCGGGAGATCATGTGGTCCTGGTCCCACTGGCTGTAGTGCGGGGCGACGGCGCGGGTGTTGAACTCCGCGGCCATCTCGCGGAACATCTCGTGGTCTTCTTCAAAGAGCCGGCGTTTCATGGCGGATCCTTCCCTGCACGGACGACTGGACAGACAACAAAGGCCGCACCGGATAACCGGTGCGGCCTTTGGCAAGGTCGGACAATGTGCCGTCCTTGGTGAGGGTGAGCGACGGGGGTTGAACCCGCGACCTCCTGGACCACAACCAGGCGCTCTGCCAACTGAGCTACGCCCACCATGTGCCCTGCTGGACCCTCCGGCGAACCGGCGGGCTGCTAAGGCAACGACAAATAGCTTACCTGCTCTTCGGGAGTGGTTTTGCCACTTTGGCGGAATTCGCCGAAATTTTCCCCAAACGTGGTGGAGATTACTCCGCCGAAGAGGTGGCCGGGGCGTCTTCGGCTGCGCCGGCCGGCGCCATGATGGACTTGGCGATCCGCTGGGCGGTGGCGCTGTCCGGCCCCGGTGCGGGCACGAAGACGGCTTCCCGGTAGTAGCGCAGCTCGTCGATGGAGTCCTTGATGTCGCCCAGGGCGCGGTGGCCGCCGAGCTTCGCGGGGGACTGGAAGTAGGCGCGGGCGTACCAGCGCCGGGAGAGCTCCTTGATGGTGCTCACGTCGATCACGCGGTAGTGCAGGTGTTCGACCAGTTCCGGCATGTCGCGGACCAGGAACACCCGGTCGGTGCCGACGGAGTTGCCGCCCAGCGGCGCCTTCTTCGGGTCCGGCACCCACTTCTTGATGTAGTCGAGCACGAGGGCCTGCGCCTCGGCCATGGTCTTGCCGTGGGGAAGCTCCGCGAGCAGCCCGGAACGGGTGTGCATATCGCGCACGAAGTCGTTCATTTGGGCCAGGGCGGCGTCGTCCGGTTTGATCACGACGTCGACGCCGTCGCCAAGGATGTTCAGCTCAGAGTCCGTCACGAGGGCCGCCACCTCGATAAGGGCGTCGTTCTTGGAGTCCAGGCCGGTCATTTCGCAGTCGATCCACACGATGCGTTCGTTAGTTATAGGCACCCGCCCAGCCTACCGTTCCGCCGTCGTTGAGCGGTCCGGTGCTAGGATTTCGGGTACGCGGCCCTCGAATTTTTTGACCCCGCGGCGTGCCCGGTGGCCGCCGTGGAGGCGGGCTGCGGGCCGAACCAACCCCCAACTACAGATTGGACGACCCTGAGATGACGGCGCCTGTACCTGCGGCGGGGGGAACGGCTGCCGGTACGTCCCGCACCTCTCCGGCGGCGTCCGTCGCGGACGTCGACAACGCCCGGTCACCGATACTGGCCGGATTTGTGGGCTCGGTCTTCATGGCCATCGGCTCCCTCGGCGTCGGCTGGCTGGCCCCGGTTTCCGAACTGCGGCGGGTTCCGCTGTTCATCTGGATGCGGACCGAGGCGGTGGGCGTCGGCCTGAGCATCGTGCTGCTGGCGGTCGGCGGGATGCTGCTGGTCCGCGCCTGGCTCCGGCTGGGGCAGCGGGTCCGCACCTGGGGCCCCGGCGCACGCAAGGCAACCCTGGCGGCCGTGGCCGCGTGGGGGCTGCCGATGATGGTGTCGGTGCCGCTGTTCAGCCGCGACGTGTACGCGTACATCGGGCAGGGCCGGCTCATGGTGGAGGGGTTCAACCCGTACGAGAACGGCATCTCTGCGCTGTCCAACTATTTCCAGCTGGGCGCGGACAAGATGTGGACCGAGGCTCCTGTGCCGTATGGCCAGCTCTTCCTCTGGATCGAACAGTTCGTGGTCTGGTCCACGAACGTCCATCCCGAGGCCAGCGTCATGCTGTTCCGCCTCGCCGCCCTGATCGGCATCGTGCTGTGCATCATCTACGTACCGAAGCTGGCCGACCTCCACGGCGTCAACCCGCACCGGGCGCTGTGGCTGACCGCCGCCAACCCGCTGTTCCTCACCAACTTCATCGCGAGCGTCCACAACGATGCCCTGATGATCGGCCTGGCCCTGGCCGGTCTCTACTACTGCGCCACCAAGCGCGTGCTGCTGGGCCTGGTCCTCGTGACCCTGTCCATCTCGGTCAAGCCCATCACGATCGTCTTCCTGCCGTTCATCGGGCTGCTGTGGGCCGGCAAGAACGCCGGCTGGCCGCGTAAGTTCGTCTTCTGGGCGCTGACCGCCGGCATCAGCCTCGCGCTGCTGTACGCCATGAGCCTGGTCAACGGGTTCGGTTTCGGCTGGATCAACGGGCTCTCGGCGCCGGGCAGCATCTGGATCTGGTACGCGCCGGTGGGCCTGCTGGGCCTGATCGTCGCCTCGATCCTGAACGCCTTCAGCCTGGACGGCTGGGGAGTGGCCAAATGGGTCTACGACGCCGGGAAGCTGCTGGCGCTCGGGATCGTGGCCTGGCAGATCTTCCGCGGTGACTACGACCGCCTGATGCGGCGGCTCACGCTGGCCTTCGCCGCCGTTGTGTTCCTGGCGCCGATGATCCAGTCCTGGTACGTCGTCTGGCTGATCCCGCTTTTCGCCGTCACCGGAATCCGGGACGACTGGCAGGTCAAGGCCGTGTACTTCCTGGTGTCCTTCTTCATGGTGTACGCCATCTCGGACCAGCTGGAAGTCTTCCCCTACCTGCAGACCGAAGACCTCGGCCTGGCGCTCGCGCTGGCCCGCAACGCGGCCGCCATCATCGCCCTGCTGTTCGCGCTCTACCTGATCTTCCTGGATCCCAAAACCAAGCAGCTGTTCAGCAAACCCTCCGAACCGGTCACCACCCGCCCGGTGATCTGACCCGGCCGGCACCCCGGCTCTCCGGCCGGACTCCGGCGGCAGGCACGCGGTCCCGGTTCCCGGCAAAAATACAACACCCCCGGTCCGAAGACCGGGGGTGTTGTATTTCCCGCGGGACATCGGGCGCCGATGTTCCGCGCCATCATCCTGCGCCCCAGGAGGGAATCGAACCCCCGACCGGCGGATTAGAAGGCCGCTGCTCTATCCCCTGAGCTACTGGGGCACATGGCCTCGCCGGGCTGCTGCCGGAGACGCCTCAAGAAGTTTACAGTGCCGGGCGCGCGCACCCGGTCAGGGGGCGCGCGCACCCGGTCAGGGGGCCCCGGGGACTCGCCTCCGGACGCGCAGGTGGACGGGTTTTCCACATAGCGGCGTCCCGGCCTGCCGGGCGAGCCCATAAGGCCGGACGCTGGGAGAGCCAAGGAACAACCCAGCGAGACAGGACAAGACCAATGAACGACAGCATCACCGTCCGCGGCTTCGTGGCCACGGAGATCAAGAGCTCGACGACACCGGGCGGCGTTGCCACCGCCTCTTTCCGCATGGGGTCAACCGGCCGGCGCTTCGACCGGACCGCCAACGCCTGGGTGGACACCCACACCAACTGGTTCACCGTGCAGGGTTACCGCCAGCTCGCCGGGAACATGGGCTGCAGCATCAAGAAAGGCCAACGCGTCATCGTGGTCGGCCGGCTTAAGCTGCGCAGCTGGGAATCCGACGGCCGGGTCCATCACGCTGTGGACATTGACGCCGAGTCCGTTGGCCATGACCTGATGTGGGGTTCCGCCAACTTCATCCGCAACGCGGGCCACAGCCCGACCGACGAAGCGGCTGTCCCCGAACGGAACGACGCCGGGCCCGGGCCGGAGGACCCGTTTCGGGACTTCCCGGCCGGCGGTGACGGGGAAGCCGGCGATGCTCCGGGGGACGAGCTGGAATTTGATGAGGAGACCGGCGAGCTCAAGGACACGGCGGCCTGAGGGGCGGCGGGCCGCCAGCGCGGACGGAGATCACACACGGGGCCGGGAAAATGTGAGTTATCCGCGTCGAGCCACTAGATTTGTAGGCATGGCGGAATTTATCTACACAATGACCAAGGCCCGTAAGGCCGTTGGCGAAAAACTTATCCTCGACGACGTAAGCATGTCCTTCTTCCCGGGGGCCAAGATTGGTGTTGTTGGCCCGAACGGTGCCGGTAAGTCCACCATTCTCAAGATCATGGCAGGCCTGGACACGCCGTCGAACGGCGAAGCCCGGCTGAGCCCCGGTTACTCGGTGGGCATCCTGCTGCAGGAACCCCCGCTGAACGAGGAAAAGACCGTCCTGGGCAACGTCCAGGAAGGCGTCGGCGAGATCTACGGCAAGATCCAGCGCTTCAACGAGATCTCCGAAGAGATGGCCAGCCCGGACGCGGACTACGACGCACTCCTCGAGGAGATGGGCCAGCTCCAGGAAGCCATCGACGCCGCGGACGCCTGGGACCTCGACTCCCAGCTCGAGCAGGCCATGGACGCCCTGCGCTGCCCGCCCGCCGACGCCGACGTCACGCTGCTCTCCGGTGGTGAACGCCGCCGCGTCGCGCTCTGCAAGCTGCTGCTGCAGAAGCCGGACCTGCTGCTGCTCGACGAGCCCACCAACCACCTGGACGCCGAGAGTGTGCTGTGGCTCGAACAGCACCTTTCCTCCTACCCGGGCGCCGTCCTGGCCGTCACCCACGACCGGTACTTCCTGGACCACGTGGCCGAGTGGATCGCCGAAGTGGACCGCGGCCACCTCTACCCGTACGAGGGCAACTACTCCACGTACCTCGAGAAGAAGCGCGCCCGCCTGGAGATCCAGGGTAAGAAGGACGCCAAGCAGGCCAAGCGCCTCGCCGAGGAGCTCGAGTGGGTCCGCTCCAACGCCAAGGGCCGCCAGACCAAGTCGAAGGCCCGCCTGGCCCGCTACGAGGAGATGGCAGCGGAAGCTGACCGCACCCGCAAGCTTGACTTCGAAGAGATCCAGATCCCGCCGGGACCCCGCCTCGGCGGCCTGGTGCTCGAAGCCAAGAACCTGCAGAAGGGCTTCGAGGACCGGACACTGATCGACGGACTGTCCTTCTCGCTGCCGCGCAACGGCATCGTCGGCGTCATCGGCCCGAACGGCGTCGGAAAGACCACGCTCTTCAAGACCATCGTCGGGCTGGAACCGCTCGACGGCGGCGAGCTGAAGATCGGCGACTCGGTCAAGATCTCCTACGCGGACCAGAGCCGCGGCGGCATCGACCCGAACAAGACGCTGTGGGAGGTCGTCTCCGACGGCCTGGACTTCATCCAGGTCGGCCAGGTCGAGATGCCGTCCCGGGCCTACGTGGCCGCCTTCGGCTTCAAGGGCCCGGACCAGCAGAAGAAGGCCGGCGTGCTGTCCGGTGGCGAACGCAACCGCCTGAACCTGGCCCTGACCCTCAAGCAGGGCGGCAACCTGCTGCTGCTCGACGAACCGACCAACGACCTTGACGTCGAAACGCTCAGCAGCCTTGAGAACGCCCTGCTGGAGTTCCCCGGCTGCGCCGTCGTCGTCTCGCACGACCGCTGGTTCCTGGACCGGGTGGCCACCCACATCCTGGCCTACGAAGGTGACGAGGAGAACCCCTCGAAGTGGTACTGGTTCGAGGGCAACTTCGAATCCTACGAGGAGAACAAGATCGAGCGCCTCGGCCCCGACGCGGCCAAGCCGCACCGCGTGACCCACCGCCGCCTCACCCGCGACTAGGTTCCGCCCCGCGGCACGGCCGCACGAACCAAAAGGGCCGGTTTCCCGAACGGGAAGCCGGCCCTTTTGCGTGCGCGCGTCAGCCGCGGTCGGCCTTGCGCATCTGGTGCTGCAGGACCTTGGTCTGGACGGCGCCCTTGACCTTGTGCTTGAGGTCGGTCGGCACCCGGATCATCCCCTCCTGCGCGACGGTCGCCACGTGCCGGCCGTCGCGGCTGAAGATCCGGCCCGTCGCCAGGCCGCGGGCACCCTGGGCGCTCGGCGACTCCTGGACATAGAGCAGCCACTCGTCAACGCGGACCGGCCGGTGCCACCACATGGCGTGGTCGAGGCTGGCGACGGACATGCCGGGGGTGATCCAGCTCAGGCCGTGCCGGCGCAGGACCGACTCAAGCAAGGTGTAGTCGCTGGCGTAGGCCAGGGCAGCGCGGTGCAGCTGCGGATCATCCGGCATCGGCCCGAAGGTTCGCATCCAGACGGCGTTCCGCGCCTCCCTGGACCCCTGCGCCGAGACGTACAGGGCCGGGTCGACATGGCGGATATCGAAGGGACGTTCATAGGCCCAGTGCCGGGCCACCGGATGGTCGTACTTGCCCAGCAGGTCAGCCGTGCTCGGCAGCGACTCCGGGTCCGGGATCCCCGCCGGCATCTCGCTCTGGTGCTCGATCCCTTCGTCCTCGTCCTGGAAGGACGCGATCATCGACAGGATCGGCATGCCCTCCTGGTAGGCGTGCACCCGGCGGGCGGAAAAGGAACGGCCGTCGCGCAGCCGCTGCACGCCAAAGGTGATCGGCTGGTTGGCGTCGCCGGGGCGAAGGAAATAGCCGTGCATGGAGTGCACCCCGCGCCCGTCGGGCACGGTCCGGCCCGCCGCCACCAGCGACTGCGCCAGGACCTGTCCGCCAAAGACGCGCTGCCGGGGCTGCTTCTGCGAGGGGCCCATGAAAATGTCCTCGTCCGTCCGGGCCCCCTCCAGCTCGCCGAGGGTCAGGAGTTGGATGAGCGAGGAGGTGGGATCCTCGGTGGGCATCGCCTGCAATCCGGCTTCGGCTTCAGTCATGCAACGACTCTAGACGCCGCCCCGGCAAGGCTCAAAAGAGGCACAGCCGGTAAAGTCGGGATTGTGTCTGACCTCCTCACCCAGTCCCTGCGGTTCACCGATCCCCAAGACCTCGCCGACCTGCGCACCTTCGCGACCCGCGCCAAGTCCATCGACGACGGAGCCATCCGGCTGAACGCCGCCGGCCCGGTCCTGGCCGCCTACGTGTGCGTGCTCCGGCCCCGGCTGCTGGGGGAGTCGACGCCGACCATCCTGGGGCTGCGCACGATGGCGCTGGCCGAACCCGCGGACCTCGACGTGACCGTTCCGCTGTCCGCCGTCCTGGACCGGCTCGCCCGCGCCGGTGCCGGCGACGTCGACCTTCCCGTGCCGCCGGTGACTGTCGCCGAATCCTGGGCCGGCGTCGGAGCCCCGCGGTCCGGCTGGGAGCCGCTCGGGGCGCTGCCGGACGCCGTCCTGCGCCAGGCTGCGGATGCCGGGATCGCCGAGATTGCCGGGATCATCCCGGACAAGCCGGGGGCGCTGCTGGTGAACAACGCCCGGGCCACCGTCTGGGGCCGGCCTCTCGACAACGCCGGCGGGCTGCCTGCCGGAGCGGCCTTCGCCGCGCTGGCCCTGGGGTTCCTGGCCGACGGCGAGCAGGGGCTTTTCCGGGCCGGCCGGTGGTTCCGGCTCAGCAGCAGCCGCGGACACATCCTGGTCCGTGCCGGCTCGGGCCTCTAGGACGCTTCCGGACCACGCGCACGCAGCACTTGCCACGTGCATACCCGTCGGGGTATTCTGAACGCAGAAAGACCCCGGAGGCATTCCCCCAAGTGCCTCCGGGGTCTTTCCATGTTCGGCCTGGTGCGCTCCTAGGCCTCGGACGGACTGTTGATCATCGAGAGCGCCGCCCGCTCCATGTAATCCCAGAGCGTGCCCTCGTAGAGCGGCGGCAGGTCCAGGGCGTCGACGGCGGTGCGCATGTGGTGCAGCCAGGCATCCTTGGCCTCCGGCGTGACCCGGAAGGGCATGTGGCGCATCCGCAGCCGCGGGTGGCCGCGCTCCTCGCCGTAGGTGGTGGGGCCGCCCCAATACTGTTCCAGGAACATCAGGAAGCGGCGCTTGGCCGGGCCCAGGTCCTCCTCGGGGTACATCGGCCGCAGCAGCGGGTCCGTCGCGACGCCGTCGTAAAACACATCGATCAGCTTCACGAAGGTTTCGTGCCCGCCCACGGCGTCGTAGAAGTTGTCCGTGTACCCGGGGCGGCTGAACGGATCGTTCTGCATCAGCAGTTTGGGCAGCCGGGGTTCACCGGCGCTGGGGATGGTCATGTCATTCTCCGGCCTGTTGCTGGGGTGCGGTTCCGGCGTCGTCCGCCTGGACCGTGGGTGGGAGGTACGTGCCCTGGGAGCGGTTGCCGACCCGCAGGATCTCGCCGTTGCGCAGGTACCAGACGGTGCCATCCTCGGAGCGGACCCGGGTGATGCGCAAGCCCATGGACTCCACCGTCCCGACCACTTCCGAGGTTTCGATGACGTCGCCGATGCCGTACTGGTCTTCAATGGTGATGAAGATCCCGGCCAGGAAGTCGCGGATCAGTTGCTGGGCGCCAAAGCCGATTGCCACGCCCAGGATGCCGACGCTGGTCAGCAGCGGGGCGATGTTGACGTTCAGGTTTTGCAGGACGTACATCACCGTGATGACGACGACGAGCACGCTGACGACGCTGCTGAGCAGCGAGCCGATGGTGTTGGCGCGCTGTTCGCGCCGCTGGTGGTCCAGTGCCCGCAGCGCCGGGGCCACCCAGCGGAAGTGCGGCTTCTTGAAGAACGTGGTGCCGGCGGCCACCCGTTTGGTGATGCCGGCGATCACGAAGGACGCCACCAGCCAGACGGCCACCCCTACGCCGATGCTGATCAGCACACCGGGCAGGTTGACGGCGGATATGTCCGGAGGCGTGATGGGCTCGGCGGTGGTCAGGCTGTACATCTGCGCGGGTTGCTCCTTCGGTGCGCCCGCGTTCGCCGGGCGCATAAGACTCTGTTCACTTTCCAGATTAGCGCCGTAGCGTTGCCCCATGCGCATCCTGGTCCTTGGCGGCACCGCTTTCCTGTCAGCCGAAATCGCCCGGCAGGCCGTCGCCGCCGGACATGAGGTCATGTGCCTGGCCCGTGGAACCCGGTCGGGGCCGCCGGACGGTGCCACCTGGCTGCAGGCGGACCGTTCACAGGGGCCGGCCGCCTACGCCGGGGCCGTCTACGCGGGGGAGTGGGACGCCGTCGTCGACGTCACCAGGGACCCCGGCGAGGCGCAGGATGCGCTCGAAGCGCTCGCCGGCCGGGCCCGCCACTGGACCTTCGTCTCTAGCTGTTCGGTCTATGCGGACCCTTCGATCCCCGGCACGGCGGAGGACGACGCCGTCCTGCCTCCGTTGCCCGCGGGGACGCCGGCGTCGATGGAGAACTACGGCGCGGCGAAGTCCGCGATTGAACGCCTGACCATGGAACTGGCCGGGGAGAAGGCGCACCTGTGCCGGCCAGGGCTGATCGGCGGGCCCGGCGACGAATCGGACCGCTACGGCTACTGGCCGGCCCGCTTCGCCCGGGAGCCCGGGCCGGTCCTCGTGCCGGACACTCCGGCTGCTTGGACCCAGATCATTGACGTCCGGGACCTGGCCGCCTGGCTGCTGACGGCGGCGGAAGAGGGCGTGACGGGGCCGCTGAACGCCGTCGGCGAACCGGTGCCGTTCGCCGCGTACCTTGAAGAGTCGCAGCGGCTGGCGGGGGAAGCAGCCGGGGCCGCCGCAGGGAAAACAGCCAGCGGAGCGGCCGAGGTGGTTACCGTTCCTTCTGACTGGCTGGCCGCCCGCGGCGTGAACTACTACGCCGGTCCGGACTCGCTGCCGCTGTGGCTTCCGCCGGGCTACGAGGGATTCGCGACCCGCAGCAACGCCGCCGCCCGCGCCGCCGGGCTGCAGTTGCGGCCCTGGACCCGGACGCTGGCAGACAGCCTGGCCGACGAACGGCGCCGCGGGCTGGACCGGGAACGCAAGGCCGGCCTCAGCCCGGACACCGAGCGCCGGTTGCTGCGGGAGTTCCGGGCCGGAGCTGCGTCCGGCTAAGCGGCCGGGCCCGGATCCACCGCCGCCGACGCCTCATGCCGTACCGGGAAGTTCACGCTCCGGGCAATGAAGCAGACGGCGTTCGCCCCGCGGTGCAGTTCCTCCATCAGGTCCGCGGCCACGGCGGACGCAGTGGTGACCTTTGGCCTGAGCGTGACGGACTCAAACTGGCCGCTGCCGTCCCGGTTGGTTCGCATCAGGCCCTCGGCGTGGTCCTCGTACCCGGTGACCACCACGCCGTGCTTCACGGCAACATGCAGGAAGGACAGCATGTGGCACTGCGAGAGCGCGGCGAGGAGCAGCTGCTCCGGGTTGTACCGCTGCCGGTCGCCGTGGAAGGTGGGGTCCGCGGAGCCCTTCAGGACCGGAAGGCCGGGGATCTCGATGTCGTGGTCCCGGGAGTAGCCCCGGTAGGAGGAGGTGCCGCTGCCGGTGTTGCCGGTCCAGCGCACCAGCAGGGAATAGCGGTGTTCGTCAAGGCCCATGGCGCCAGTCTAGCCGCGCCAAAAACAGCAGGACCCCGGCACCGTCAGGCGGTGCCGGGGTCCTGCGGTCAGGCGGCGCCGGTGAGCGCCGCCGTCAGATGCGGCTTAGACGTCGGCTGCGCGGGCGCGCAGCGCCCGGACGACGCCGTCGCGGTTCTCCAGCATCATCCGGCGCAGCGCGGCACTCTCCTCCGGCAGGGTGGCCAGGAACTGGTCGGTGCGGTCCACCGTGGCCTGGGTGGTCAGCTGGGCCGGGTAGAGCCCGACGACGATCTGCTGGGCCAGCGCGTGGGTGCGGTCCCGGACGATGCCCGGGACGGCCTCGAAGTACTTCTCGGCGAACGGCTCCAGCAGGGAAGTGTCCAGTACCCGCGTGAACCCGGCGACCGCCGAGCCCTGCAGGGCGTTGGACAGTTCGCCCTTGACCACGATCGACTCCCACGCCGCGGCTTTCGCCTCGGCCGTGGGGATGGCTGCCTTCGCCAGGGCGGCGGCGTTCTGGCCGGTGGCGGTGTTGTCGTGCTCCAGTTCGGCGTCGATCGCCTCCTGGCCGACGCGGCCGCCGGCGACGAGGGACGTGATCAGCTCCCAGCGCAGGTCCTGGTCGACGGCGAGCCCGGCCAGCTCGACCGAGCCGTCCAGCAGCCCGGCAACCGTGTCCAGCTGCCCGGCGCTGCGGGCCAGCAGGGCGTAGGACTTCACGAACTGCAGCTGCGCGTCGGAGCCGGCCGGGACGCGGGAGGCCAGCTCCCACAGCCGGTCGGCCGCGGCGGTCGCGGTGGCCTCCTTGTGCTCCGCGGCCACATAGAAGTTCAGCGTGGTGGCGAGCTGGCGGAGCTGGACCAGGATCACCGAGGAGTCGGTTTCCTCCGCGATGTTGGCCAGGATCAGCTCCACGTAGCCGCGCGCCGGGGTTTCGCCGTCGCGCGCGGCATCCCAGGCCGAGCCCCAGACAAGGGTGCGAGGCAGGCTCTGGCCGAAGTCCTTCAGGTGCGCCGTGGCGGTGGCCAGGGACTGCGGGTCCAGCCGGACCTTGGCGTAGGCCAGGTCGTCGTCGTTGAGCAGGACCAGGTCCGGCCGCGCCATGCCGGCCAGGGCCGGAACGTCGGTGCGCTCCCCGTCGACGTCGAGCTCCTCGCGGTGCACCCGCTCGAGCTTTCCCGCGCCGTCGAGGTTGTAGAAGCCCACCGCGAGCCGGTGCGGCCGGATGGTCGGCTGCGCCTCGGTGGCGGACTGCAGGATCGCGAAGGAGGTAATTGTGCCGTCCTCGCCCACCGAGAGTTCCGGCTTCAGCGTGTTCACCCCGGCGGTCTCCAGCCAGAGCCGGCCCCAGTGGTCCAGGTCGCGGCCGCTGGCCTTCTCCAGCTCGACCATCAGGTCAGCCAGCTCGGTGTTCTGCCAGGAGTGCTTGCGGAAGTACTCCCGCACGCCGGCCATGAACTCCTCCGGCCCCACCCAGGCCACCAGCTGGCGCAGTACCGAGGCGCCCTTGGCGTAGGTGATGCCGTCGAAGTTCACCTCGACGTCCTGCAGGTCGTTGATCTCGGCGAAGATCGGGTGCGTGGTGGGCAGCTGGTCCTGGCGGTAGGCCCAGGACTTCTCCACCGAGGCGAAGGTGGTCCAGGCGTGGTCGAATTTGGTGTTCTCGACGGCCGCGAGGTGGGACATGTACTCGGCGAAGGACTCGTTGAGCCACAGGTCGTTCCACCAGCGCATGGTGACGAGGTCGCCGAACCACATGTGCGCCAGTTCGTGCAGCACGGTAATGGCGCGGCGTTCGACCTGCGCGTCCGTGACCTTGCTGCGGAAAACATAGCCCTCAAGGATGGTGACCGCGCCGGCGTTTTCCATCGCCCCGGCATTGAACTCGGGCACGAACAGCTGGTCGTACTTCTCGAACGGGTACGGGCAGCCGAACTGGGCTTCGAAGAACTCGAAGCCCTGGCGGGTGAGTTCGAAGATGTTGTCCGCGTCGAGGTACTGCATCAGCGACTTCCGGGCGAAGACACCCAGCGGGGTGACCTTCCCGTCGGCGGAGACCACTTCACTGCGGACCGACTGGTACGGTCCGGCGATCAAGGCGGTGACGTAGGAGGACAGCCGCGGGGTCGGCGCGAACGTCCAGACCGACCGGGCGCCTCCGTCCTCGCCCGGGGTGGTTTCGGCCGGGACGGGCGTGGGGGAATTGGACACGACATCCCAGTGCGAGGGGGCGGTGACGGTGAACGTGAAGCTGGCCTTGAGGTCGGGCTGCTCGAACACGGCGAACATCCGCCGCGAATCCGGGACCTCGAACTGGGTGTAGAGGTAAACCTCGTTGTCCACCGGATCCACGAAGCGGTGCAGCCCCTCGCCGGTGTTCATATACGGCGCATCCGCGACCACCACCAGCTCGTTCTCGGCGGCAAGGTCCGGCAGCTGGATGCGGATGCCGTCGGAGACGACGGCGGGATCGAGTTCGCGGCCGTTGAGCGTCACGCTGTGCACCGTGTCGGTCACGGCGTCGATGAAGGTCGAGGACCCCGGCGTTGCCGTGAACTTCACGGCGGTGGTGGAGCCGAACACCTTCTCGCCCCGGGTCAGGTCGAGGCTGATGTCATAGGAGTCGACGGCGATCAGTGCGGCGCGCTCGCGGGCTTCGGCGCGCGTGAGGTTCATACCGGGCAAGAGGTGCCTCCAGAAGTGGTGGGGACGGTGGAAACGATACTGTGAAATTATTCTTTCACGCTTCGTCGGCTTGGCAAGTTGCCTCCGTCACAGCGTGTCCTTCCCGGCGGCCGCGGCAGGGGTAGCGTTGGAGCCATGGGAAAGATCCGTGACTCCGCCGACGTCCGGGCCCTGCGCTTCGCCGTCGGGTTCCCGGTGGTGCTGGCAGCCGCCTTCGTCGGCTGCGCCCTGCTGATCCGGCCGGACCTGCCCGAACCGCTGGCGGTCCGCTGGACCGGTGCCGGGGCCGCCGACTTCGCGCCCTTCGGGGCTGTCGTGGGGATCGGGGCGGCCCTGATCGCGGTCGTCGGCTGGGCGCTGCTGCTGCAGGCGGTCCCGTTGTCCCGCCCGGCGCTGATGCGCCGCTTCATGATGGGGGCGGGGCTGGCGGTGAGCCTCTTTGTCACCACTGTGCTGGCGGCCATGCTCGTCGGTCAGCTGGGCCTGCCCGACGCCCGGGGCTCCCGGGTCGACGTGGCGGTGCTGGCCATGGGCAGCGGCGCCGCCCTCGGCCTGGGCGTGGTGATGGGCTTTGTCTTCAAGGCGGACGAGCGGTGGTCCGCCGACGATGAGCGGGCCGTCAGGGAGGCGCTGGAACGGGAGCTGGACCCCGAGCTGGCCCGCGACTCCATCAGCCTGTGGGTCCACGCCCGCAGTTCCGTGTTCGTCATGCTGGGCATTGCCACGCTGTTCCCGGCGGCGCTGCTCACGATCGCTGTCCCCTGGCTGGCCGTGCTGCTGGCGGCCGTGGCAGTGCTCGCCGCGGTGT
Source organism: Arthrobacter sp. Hor0625 (assembly GCF_052567525.1). NCBI lineage: Bacteria > Bacillati > Actinomycetota > Actinomycetes > Micrococcales > Micrococcaceae > Arthrobacter > Arthrobacter sp. Hor0625. The sequence goes on from NZ_CP199586.1 coordinate 2,735,948, forward strand.
TCCTCTTCGCCCGGGTCAGGGTGGACCGCACCGGGTTGCGGGTATTCGCGGCCGGCATCGTGCCGGTCATGGACGTCCCAGCTGCCGCCATCGAGACGGCCGTCCCGGAGCTGGTCAAGGCCGCGGACTACGGCGGCTGGGGCTACCGGCGCCACGGCGGCACGACGGCGATGCTGGTCAGCAGCGGCCCCGCCGTTGTCGTCGCCCGTTCCGACGGGCACCGGCTCGCCATCAGCGGCGGCAGCCCGGCGACGGCGGACAACGTGGCGCAGGTGCTTACCCGGGTCGCGGCCCGGGCGCGCCGCGACGGCGGGGCGCCGCCGGTCCGGCCCTAGTAGGCTTGTCAGGAGCCTGATCAGCCGCGCCGGCGAGCCCGCCGGCGCCCCACAGAACGGATCTGCCGTGACCACTGCACCGCAATTCCCGCGCGTCCACATCGCCACCGACCACGCCGGCATGGAGCTTAGCGCCCACCTGGTGGGCCACCTCCGGGCCAAGGGCTACGAAGTCATCGATCACGGGCCGAAGGCCTACGACGCCCAGGATGACTACCCGTCGTTCTGCATCAACGCCGCCCGCGCCGTGATCGCCGACCAGGAGGCCGGTACCGCGGCGCTGGGGATCGTGCTGGGCGGGTCCGGCAACGGCGAGCAGATCGCGGCCAACAAGGTCAAGGGCATCCGCGCCGCGCTGGCCTGGAACCTCTCCACCGCCAAGCTGGCCCGGGAGCACAATGACGCCAACGTCGTCGCCGTCGGCGGCCGGCAGCACAGCGTCGAGGAGGCCACCGCCATTATCGAGGCCTTCCTCACCGAGCCCTTCAGCAACGACGAGCGCCACGTGCGCCGGATCGGCAAGATCGCCACCTACGAGGCCACCGGCGAGGTCGTCGAGTAGTGCCGGAGGGGCATTCAATCCACCGGCTGGCGCGCCAGTTCGCCGACGTATTTGTGGCCGAACGGCTCGCAGTGAGCAGCCCGCAGGGCCGTTTTGCCCAGGGCGCGGCGCTGCTGGACGGACACGTCCTGACCGCCTCCGCCGCCCACGGAAAACACCTCTTCCTCACGTTCGAGCACGGCCTGGTCCTCCACGTCCACCTGGGGCTGTACGGGGCCTGGGACTTCGGCGGCGACGCGCACTTCCGCGGCGCTTCCAGCATCGGTGCGCCGCGCCGGGTAGGGGAGCGGGAGGTCTCCGGCGGGGCCGGCCCGGATCCCGTGTATGCCGGCCCGCCCGCCCCCGTGGGCGCCGTGCGGGTGCGGCTGGCCAGTGCACACGGCTGGGCGGACCTGCGCGGGGCAACCACCTGCGAGACCCTGACCGCAGCGGAGGCCGAAGCGGTCACTGCCCGGCTGGGACCGGATCCGCTGCGGAATCTTCCGGGGGACCGGGGCGCCTTTATTGCCGTGCTGGCCGCAAAGCGCAGCCCGCTGGCGACGCTGCTGATGGACCAGAAGGTGATTGCCGGCGTCGGCAACGTCTACCGGGCCGAACTGCTGTTCCGGCAGCGGCTGGATCCCCTGCTGCCGGGTACCGCCCTGGACGCGGAGGCCGCCGGCCGGCTCTGGGACGACACGGTTGCCGTGATGTCCGACGGCGTGCGCGACGGCCGGATCGTGACCACCGCGCCGCGCTACTGGACGTCGGCCCGCGCCGGTGCGGCCGGCGGCGCAGGCGCGGGCGGCCCGGGGACCCGCGCCGCAGGCCTCCTGCCGGAGCCCGTGGACGCGCACTTCGTCTACCGCCGGCACGGCCTGGAGTGCCGCGACTGCGGCGGAACGGTGGCGCTGGCCGAGCACGCCGCCCGGAAGCTCTACTGGTGCCCCGTCTGCCAGCGGGCCTGAAATGCCCGGGTACGAAGAAGGCCCCTCCGGAGAGGGGCCTTCTTCGTCATATTCGAGAGGGGACGACGGGAATCGAACCCGCGTAATCAGTTTGGAAGACTGAGGCTTTACCATTAAGCTACGTCCCCGGGAATCCGCTGGAACTTCAGCGAAATTTCCGGGCGGCTGTTGAAGCCGGATACAACTAAACCCAATGCAGGCCCCCAGTGTCAAATGTGCAAATCGCCACAGTATGACCGTAGACTGTTCTGTGCACTTACGGGGTGTAGCTCAGCTTGGCTAGAGCGCCTGCTTTGGGAGCAGGAAGTCGCAGGTTCAAATCCTGTCACCCCGACTCTGCAGCAATGCCGTCGATAGTGGCGTTGCAGACCCCCATACCCCCAAAACCAGGAGTACTTAGACTGTGAAGAGCGCTGTCGAGAACCTCACCCCCACGCGGGTCAAGCTCAATGTTGAGGTCCCCTTTGAGGAATTGAAGCCCAGCATCGAAGAGGCATACAAGACTGTTGCTTCGCAGATCCAGGTTCCCGGCTTCCGCAAGGGCAAGGTCCCTGCCAAGCTCATCGACCAGCGGGTCGGCCGCGGGTACGTCCTGGAGACCGCGATCAACGAAGGCCTCAACGGCTGGTACCAGGCCGCCGTGCAGGAAACCGGCATCCGGCCGCTGAGCCGCCCCGAGGTCGAGATCACCGAGGTGCCGGACCCGTCCGCCACCGACGGCGAGCTGAAGTTCCACGCCGAGGTTGACGTCCGCCCCGAGATCGAACTGCCGGACTACGCCGGCATCAAGGTCGAGGTCGCCGCCGCCGAGTCCTCGGACGCCGATGTGGACAAGGCCCTCGACGAACTGCGCGGCCGCTTCGGCACGCTGAAGTCCGTCGACCGCCCCGCCGCTGACGGTGACTTCCTCACCATCGACATCACCGCCTCGATCGACGGCGCCGAAGTCGACTCCGCCTCCGGCCTGTCCTACCAGGTCGGCGCGGGCACCATGCTTGAAGGCCTGGACGAGGCCGTCACCGGCCTCAGCGCCGACGAGGACGCCATCTTCGACACCACCCTCGTGGGCGGTGACCACGCCGGCGAAGCCGCTCAGGTCAAGGTTGTCGTCAAGGCTGTCAAGGAGCGCGAGCTGCCCGAGGCCAACGACGACTTCGCCCAGCTGGCGTCCGAGTTCGACACCCTGGCCGAGCTCCGCGAGGACCTCGCCAAGCAGGCCGCCGACTCCAAGACGGTCGAGCAGGGTGTCGAGGCCCGCGACAAGGTCCTGGACAAGCTCGTAGAAATGGTCGAGGTTCCGGTCCCGGCCTCCGTCGTCGAAGAGCAGCTCGAGCAGCACTTCAGCGCCGAGAACTCCCACGGTGAAGGCGAGCACGACACCGAGGAGCACCGCGCCGAGGTCAAGGCCAACACCGAGCGCGCCTTCCAGAACGAGATCATCCTTGACGCCATCGCGGAAAAGGAGGAAGTCAACGTCACTCAGAACGAGCTGATCGACTACATCGTCACCACCGCCAGCCAGTACGGCATGGACCCGAACCAGTTCGCCCAGATCATCGATCAGAGCGGCCAGGTCCCGATGATGGTCTCCGAGGTCCGCCGCCGCAAGGCACTCGCCGTGGTCCTGGGCCAGGCCGAGGTCACCGATTCCGAGGGCAAGACCATCGACCTGAGCGACTTCGTCCGCCCCGGCGGCGAAGAGGCCTCCTTCGAAGCCGACGCGGCCGAGGAAACCTCTGAGGAGGCTCCGGCTGCCGAAGAAGCCAAGAACGATGACCCGGCGGCTGTGAAGTTCTAGCCCGACCGGCACCCGCAGTACCCGCCCGCACCCCCGGATCACCGATCCGGGGGTGCGGCTTTTTAAGCCTGCAACGAACCCCTCCGGCCAATCGTGCGCCGTCAGCGAACAGCCCTGCGCCTGCGCACAAAGCGGGGCGGAAAACCGTTAGTGTCCATGTAGGAAAGTTCAGTGGCGCCGTCCAGTGGCGCCACCGTCGCCAGCGAGAGGTAAGTACACATGTCACAGCAAGCAGGGGCACCCCGGATGGCTACCGTCGATCCGGCAGCCCAGGATAACTACATTTACAACCGCCTGCTGAAAGAGCGCATCATCTGGCTCGGCTCCGAGGTCCGCGACGAGAACGCCAACGCGATCTGCTCCCAGCTGCTGCTCCTCTCGGCCGAAAACCCCGAGAAGGACATCTACCTCTACATCAACTCGCCCGGCGGCTCCGTGACCGCCGGCATGGCGATCTACGACACCATGCAGTTCATCCCGAACGACGTCGTCACGGTCGCCACCGGCCTGGCCGCCTCGATGGGCCAGTTCCTGCTCTCCTCGGGCACCAAGGGCAAGCGCTACGCCACCCCGAACGCCCGCATCCTGATGCACCAGCCCTCCGGCGGCATCGGCGGCACCGCCTCGGACATCAAGATCCAGGCCGAGCTGATCCTGCACATGAAGAAGGTCATGGCTGAACTGACGGCGGAGCAGACCGGCCAGACGGTCGAGACCATCCTCAAGGACAACGACCGTGACAAGTGGTTCACGGCCACCGAAGCCCTCGAATACGGCTTCTTCGACAAGATCGCGGCCCACGCCGGATCCGTGGCAGGCGGCGGCGGGACCAACGCCGAGTCCGGCACCGAAAACTAACCGGCACGCAGCCAGAACCGACTCCAGGAGCAATGACTATGAACTACAACTTCGGATCGACTGCCGGGAACCTGCCGAGCAGCCGCTACGTGCTGCCGCAGTTTGAAGAGCGCACTCCCTACGGCTTCAAGCGCCAGGACCCCTACACCAAACTGTTCGAGGACCGCATCATCTTCCTGGGCGTCCAGGTCGACGACGCTTCCGCGGACGACATCATGGCGCAGCTGCTGGTGCTCGAGTCCACCGACCCGGACCGCGACATCACGCTCTACATCAACTCCCCGGGCGGATCCTTCACCGCCATGACGGCGATCTACGACACCATGCAGTACATCCGCCCGGAAATCCAGACGGTCTGCCTGGGCCAGGCCGCCAGCGCCGCCGCAGTGCTGCTGGCCGCCGGCACCCCCGGCAAGCGCCTGGCGCTGCCGAACGCCCGCGTCCTGATCCACCAGCCCGCCCTCTCCGGCGGGCAGGGCGGACAGGCCTCCGACCTGGAAATCCAGGCCGCCGAGGTCATGCGCATGCGCTCCTGGCTCGAGGACACCCTGGCGAAGCACTCCGGCCGGACCTCCGAACAGGTCAACAACGACATCGAACGCGACAAGATCCTCACCGCGGCCGAAGCGATGAGCTACGGCCTGATCGACCAGGTCCTCGACTCGCGCAAGATCAAGCCCCAGGCGCTCACCAAGTAGCACCCGGCGGTAAGACCACGACGCCGGTGCGGCCCAGAGAAATGGGGCCGCACCGGCGTCTTCTTTCCACCGATCACGCCTAAAGTGACCTAGAGTGGAAGATGTCACGGCCGGATGTCCCGCGGGGACCGTCCGTGACTCGAGTAACGGATGCAGCGCTGCACAGGAGCACGACCCGGCCGGCAGCAAGACACTAAAAGGGGTTCACATATGGCTCGGATTGGCGAGAGCACCGATCTGCTGAAGTGTTCTTTCTGCGGAAAGAGCCAGAAGCAGGTCCGCAAGCTCATTGCCGGGCCCGGCGTCTACATCTGCGACGAGTGCATTGAACTCTGCAACGAGATCATTGAAGAAGAACTCGCCGAAGTAGCCGACCTGGGCAGTTTTGAACTGCCCAAGCCCCGCGAGATCTTCGATTTCCTCCAGGAATACGTCATCGGCCAGGAGCCCGCCAAGCGGTCCCTCGCCGTCGCCGTCTACAACCACTACAAGCGGATCCAGGCCGGCCACGCACCCAAGAGCGGCAGCCTGGCCGAGGGCGGCCACCACGACGACGTCGAGATCGCCAAGTCCAACATCCTGCTGATCGGCCCCACCGGCTGTGGCAAGACCTACCTCGCCCAGACCCTCGCCCGGCGCCTGAACGTCCCGTTCGCCGTCGCGGATGCCACCGCCCTGACCGAGGCCGGCTACGTGGGCGAAGACGTCGAAAACATCCTGCTCAAGCTCATCCAGGCCGCCGACTACGACGTCAAGAAGGCCGAGCAGGGCATCATCTACATCGACGAGATCGACAAGATTTCGCGCAAGAGCGAGAACCCGTCCATCACCCGCGACGTTTCGGGCGAAGGCGTGCAGCAGGCCCTGCTGAAGATCCTCGAAGGCACGGTGGCCTCGGTCCCGCCGCAGGGCGGCCGGAAGCACCCGCACCAGGAATTCATCCAGATCGACACCACCAATGTGCTCTTCATCGTGGCGGGCGCCTTCGCCGGCCTGGAGGAAATCATTGGTTCGCGCTCGGGGCGCAAGGGGATCGGCTTCGGCGCCCCGTTGAACGAGGTCAAGGACAACGCGGACTCCTACGGCGAGGTCATGCCCGAGGACCTGCTGAAGTTTGGCCTGATTCCCGAATTCATCGGCCGGCTCCCGGTCATCACCACCGTGTCCAACCTGGACCGCCCGGCACTGATCCAGATCCTCTCCACGCCCAAGAACGCGCTGGTCAAGCAGTACCAGAAGATGTTCCAGCTCGACGGCGTGGAACTCGTATTCGAGGATGAGGCCCTGGACACGATCGCGGACCAGGCGCTCGAACGCGGCACCGGCGCCCGCGGGTTGCGGGCCATCATGGAGGAAGTGCTGCTCCCGGTCATGTTCGACCTGCCCAGCCGGGACGATGTTGCATCCGTGGTGATCACCAAGGATGTCGTGGCCAACAAGGCCGAGCCCACGCTGATCGCGCACGACGTCAAACGCCGCAAGTCCGCCTGATCACGAGGGTCCGACTACGCCGGCCTGGTCGGGACCGTCCGTCAGCAGGCGGGGTTCCGGAATAAATCATCCGGGACCGTGGCTATGCGTAAGTAACGCCCCGTGCGCTGTGGTGGTGTTTTCGCCCCCGCGCGGTGCGGCCCCGTTGACTTCCGAAGGAGAATTCCGTGCCTGAAACCATGACGAATAAAGCTGACTTCTGGTTCGACCCCATGTGCCCCTTCGCCTGGGTGACGTCCCGCTGGATCACCGAGGTCGAGGAGGTCAGGGACATCGAGACCGAGTGGCACGTGATGAGCCTGGCCGTCCTGAATGAGGGCCGCGACGAACTGCCGGCCGACTACAAGGAGTTCCTGGTCAAGGCCTGGGCACCTGTCCGCGTGATCGTGGCCGCCGCCCAGAAGCACGGCAACGAATACATCAAGCCGCTCTACGACGCCATGGGCACCAAGATCCACAACGAGGGCAATAAGGACATCGCCGAGGTCATCGCCAAGTCGCTGGCCGAGCTGGGCCTGCCGGCGGAACTCGCTGCCGCCGGCGACGACGACGCGTTCGACGCCGAGCTGCGGGCGAGCCACGAGTCCGGCATCTCCCTGGTCGGCCAGGACGTCGGCACCCCGGTCGTGGCGTTCAACGGAACGGCATTCTTCGGACCGGTCATCACCCGCATCCCGCGCGGCGAGGAGGCCGGCAAGCTGTGGGACGCCACCGTGACCCTGGCGTCGTTCCCGTCCTTCTTCGAGCTCAAGCGCAGCCGCACCGAGAGCCCGGTGTTCAGCTAGGCGGTAGCCCCACGGCGGCCACAAGGGCCCCGGTCGAACTACTTTGTTGTAGTTCGACCGGGGCCCTTGTGCATCCGGAAGGGCGGGAGAACAATAGAACTTACCCACTTCGAAAGAAGCGGGACGCAGGAACCAAAGATTCAGTGACACTCATCCGACGCAGCCTTCGGCAAAGTCAGATGATGGCTACCAGTGACGAGGTAGGAAGACCTGAAATTCCAAGGATCCCGCCAGATTACCTAAGACGTCACGTGGTAATCGAAAAGTCGAAGCCCCACCAACCGCAAAAAGCTGATGGGGCTTCCCCTTTGCCCAAAAGCAGGCGTTACGCCTGCGCGGGCTCCTCGGCCTGAGCCAGCACGACGTCGCTCACGGTCAGCTCGCCGTCGGCGGCCACCAACGCCAGCTCTCGTGCGTTGGCCGCGGCTTTGAGGTCGCCCAGCCCGGCCTGCAACTGGGCGGTCAACGCCTCCGGGGCCTTGATCGTGGCGGAGAGCACCTCGGTGCGCTGCTTGACCTTGGCCTCGGACTTGGCCTTGCGGATGCCGCCCAGGGCCGAACCCACGGTGGCCAGCAGGGTCGTGTCGCCGTCGACCTCAACGGCGGCGGGCCACGGCGCGCGGTGCACCGAGCCGTTCCGCCACCAGCTCCAGACTTCCTCCGTGGCGAACGGCAGGAACGGAGCGAAGAGCCGCAGCAGCGTATCTAGGCTGGTGGCCAGCGCGGCCAGCACGGAGGCCTGCTGCTCCTCACCGGCGGCACCGTAGGCCCGGTCCTTGATCAGCTCCACGTAGTCGTCGGTGAAGTGCCAGAAGAAGCTCTCGGTGATCTGCAGGGCGCGAGCGTAGTCGTAGTTCTCGAACGCCTTGGTGGCCTGCTGAACCACCTCGGCGAGCTGCGCGAGCACGGCGCGGTCCAAGGGGTTGGTCAGGACCGACAGGTCACTGGAGACCACCGAGTCCTCCGTGGCGCCCAGGTTCAGCACGAACTTGGAGGCGTTCAGCAGCTTGATCGCCAGGCGGCGGCCGATCTTCATCTGCGCGATCTCATAGGCGGTGTCCGCGCCGAGCTTGGCCGAGGCCGCCCAGTAGCGGACAGCGTCCGAGCCGTATTCGTTGAGCACGTCGGTCGGGACGATCACGTTGCCCTTGGACTTGGACATCTTCTTGCGGTCCGGGTCCAGGATCCAGCCGGAGATCGCCGCGTGCTTCCACGGTGCGACGTCCTGCAGGGCATCGGCCCGGACGGCGGTGGAGAACAGCCAGGTCCGGATGATGTCGTGCCCCTGGGGGCGCACGTCGAACGGGAAGACCTTGGCGAAGAGCGCCTCGTCGGTGCTCCAGCCGCCCACGATCTGCGGGGTCAGCGAGGAGGTGGCCCAGGTGTCCAGGACGTCGGCGTCGCCGGTGAAGCCGCCCGGGGTGTCGCGCTGGGATTCCTCGTAGCCGGGGGCTGCGTCCGCCGCAGGGTCCACCGGGAGCTGCTCGTCGGCCGGCAGGATGGGGGAGTCGTAGTCCGGGTTGCCGTCGGCATCCAGCGGGTACCAGACCGGCACCGGCACGCCGAAGAAGCGCTGGCGGGAGACGAGCCAGTCGCCGTTCAGGCCGGTGATCCAGTTCTCGTAGCGGGACCGCATGAAGGACGGGTGGAACTCGATCTCCTTGCCGCGGCCGATCAGGCGTTCGCGGCGGTCCTCGTCGCGGCCGCCGTTGCGGATATACCACTGGCGGGAGGTGACGACCTCGAGGGGCTTGTCGCCCTTTTCGAAGAAGTTGACCGGGTGCATGATCTTCTTCGGTTCGCCGTCGAGCAGGCCTGCGGCGGCCAGCTGTTCCACCACGCCTTCCTTGGCGCTGAACACGGTCTTGCCGGCAATCGCGGCGAACGCGGTCCGGCCCTCCTCGGAGGTAATCCAGCCCGGGGTCTCGCCCACGATGCGGCCGTCGCGGCCGACAATCGGGCGGGTCGGCAGCTGCAGTTCGCGCCACCAGGTGACGTCGGTCAGGTCGCCGAAGGTGCAGACCATGGCGATGCCCGAGCCCTTGTCCGCTTTGGCGAGCGGGTGGGCCTTGACCTCCACCTCGACGCCGAACAGGGGAGAGGTGACCTTCTTGCCGAAGAGCGGCTGGTAGCGCTCGTCGTCGGGGTTGGCCACGAGCGCGGCGCAGGCTGCCAGCAGCTCCGGCCGGGTCGTCTCGATGAAGATCTTTTCGCCGTCTTCGGTGAAGAACGGGTAGCGGTAGTACGCGCCGGCGACCTCGCGGTCCTCCAGCTCGGCCTGCGCCACTGCGGTGCGGAAGGTGACATCCCACAGGGTGGGCGCCTCGGCCATGTACGCGTCGCCGGCGGCGAGGTTGGCCAGGAACGCCCGCTGCGAGATGGCCCGGGACTTGTCGTCAATGGTGCGGTAGGTCAGGTCCCAGTCCACCGACAGGCCGAGGGTCTGGAAGAGGTTCTCGAAGACTTTCTCGTCCTCGACCGCGAGCTCCTCGCAAAGTTCGATGAAGTTCCGGCGCGAAACGACGTCGAAGTCGCGCTGGTTCTTTGCCGGTTCGGCCGGCGGCCGGTACCCGGCGTCGTAGGGGATGGCCGGATCGCAGCGCACGCCGTAGTAATTCTGGACCCGGCGCTCGGTGGGCAGGCCGTTGTCGTCCCAGCCCATCGGATAGAAGACGTTCTTGCCGGTCATCCGCTGGTAGCGGGCCAGGACGTCGGTCTGGGTGTAGGAGAACATGTGCCCCACGTGCAGGGACCCCGACGCGGTGGGCGGGGGAGTGTCGATCGAGTAGACCTCGTCCCGGGTGGTGTCCGGGTCGAACTTGTAGGTCCCTTCGTCAAGCCAGCGCCGGGTGAGGGCGGCTTCGAGGCCCTCGAGGGCGGGCTTGTCCGGAACGTTGATGGGGGCGGTGGTGGGCGTGTCTGTACCCTGCGTGTGTTCAGCCATGGGCCAATTCTTCCATCTTTTTTGCCGGTGCCCCGCAGGGGCAGCTGCCGTAACATGCTGCAGGTGACGGAAAGCGGCGGAAGTTTCGCAATCAAGCGCATTTACGACGAGCCCGCGGACGACGACGGCTGCCGGGTGCTGGTGGACCGGCTCTGGCCCCGGGGCGTCAGCAAGGACCGCGCGCAGCTGGAGCTGTGGCTCAAGGACGTGGCGCCCTCGCCGCCGCTGCGCACGGAATTCGCCCACATGCAGGAACGGTTCGCCGACTTCCGCGCCGCCTACGAAGCCGAGCTCGACGCCAACCCCGCCGTCGGCGTCCTGCGCGAGCTCGCCGCTAGCCACCCGAAGGTGACCCTGCTGTTCGGAGCCAGGGATCCGGAGACCAACCACGCCCGGGTGCTGCTGGAGTTCCTGCAGCGGCGCAGCGCCGAGCCGGCGGGCGATTCCCGTTAGGGTGGTGCCATGACTGAGGGAATCGATAAAGCAGGAACTGCACCTACGGCCAAGGCAGCCGTCGTCACCGGCGCCAGCACCGGCATCGGCGAGGCCACCGTCCGGGCGCTCAGGAACGAAGGCTGGACCGTCTTCGCCGTCGCCCGGCGCGCCGAGCGGCTCGAGGCGCTCGGCGCCGAGACCGGGGCCGTCGCCCTGCCCGCGGACGTGACCGACGACGCCGACGTCGCACGGCTGCTCGAAGCAGTCAGCCAGGCCGGCGGCATCGACACCCTGATCAACATCGCCGGCGGCGCCCGCGGCGCCGACAAGGTCGCCGAGTCCAAAACCGAAGACTGGGAGTGGATGTACGGCGTCAACGTGCTCGGCACGATGAAGCTCACCCGCGCCTTCCTGCCGATGCTCCGCGCCTGCGGCGAAGGCACCGTCCTGAACCTGACCTCGACGGCGGGCCTGTCCGCCTATGAGGGCGGCGGCGGCTACAACGCCGCCAAGTTCGCCCAGCACGCCCTCACCGGTGCCCTTCGGCTGGAGGAAGCCGAACACAACCTGCGTGTGATCGAGGTGGCCCCGGGCATGGTGCAGACCGAGGAGTTCTCGCTCAACCGGCTCGGTGACCAGGGCGCCGCGGACAAGGTCTACGCCGGAGTGGAGAAGCCCCTCACGGCCGGGGACGTGGCCGACGTCGTCCGCTACGCAGTGACCGCGCCGCACCACGTCAACCTGGACCAAATTGTCATCCGTCCGGTCGCGCAGGCATCCAACTTCAAGGTGATCCGCAAAAGCTAGCCGTACCCGGTGGCCGCCGGGCGCGCCTTATGATGGCGCGCCCGCGGCTGGGCCTGTAGCATCTGTTCACGGCGATGGATCCCGCCGGAACGCCCCGCACCCGTAGCGGACGTTCGAACCGCCTCCCGGCTGATGGTTCCTACCTTTGCGGATACGAAGGTAGGTGACCCATGCCGCACGGTGTGCCCCGTCCCGCCGGCGCCTCGAGTCCGCCGGGGCCCTGCCGGCCCTGTCCCGCGTCCCCGCAGCGTCCCCCGGCGATGTTGAATCCGAACGACAGGAGCACCGATGACCGAGCCCGAGAAGCGTCCCGCGGCGGAGACCGGACCAGCCGCGTTCGTTCCGCGCCGGATCACCGGCCCGGTCCTGATGGGGGTCGTGCCCGGCCAGCCTCTCGCCGTCGTCCATCGCGCCGCCGAGCTGGCACACAGCCTGGGCGTGAAGCTCATCTGCGCCTACGTGGACGTCACCAGCTACCTGGCCGGCGGACCCGACGGCGGCGGCGCCCGGCCCATCGATCCTGACGGGATCGATGACGACGTCGAGGGGATCAGCGCCGCGATCGCCGAACGGCTGCGGGAGGCGCTGGACGGCTCCGGCGTCGAGTGGTCCTTTGTGACCCTGGCCGGCGAACCGGCCCGCGCGCTGGGGCGGCTGGCCGAATCGATCGCCGCCTCCGTGATCGTCGTCGGCACCCGGGAACGCGGCCTCGGGGCCCGGTTCGAGGAACTGCTGGTGGGGTCTGTGGCCGTCCATCTGACCCACCGCCAGCACCGGCCGGTCCTGGTCGTGCCGCTCGCGCCGCAGCCCAAACCGCGTCCGAAAGAAGGGCACTGATGGAGCGGCGCACTCCGGAGACGGCCGCCCCGAATACCTCGGCGGAATCGCCCGCGGCCGGACCCGGGCGGGTGCTGCCCGTGAACGGCGACGCCGGCACCCTGGGCCCGGCGCGCGTCCAACGTCCGCTGCACTTGCACCCGGGCTTCGTGCTCGTGGTGGTGTGCGGCGGCGTGGCCGGCGCGCTGGCCCGCTACGGGCTCGGTACTGTCCTGCCGTCCCCGGGCGGGTGGCCGCTGCCAACCTTCGTGGTCAACCTCGCCGGCGCGTTCCTGCTCGGCGCCCTGCTGGAGGCCCTCGTGCGGCGGGGGCCCGACGGCGGCAGGCTCCGGGTGATCCGGCTGCTCGCCGGGACCGGGTTCATGGGCGCCTTCACCACGTACAGCTCCCTGGCGCTGGAGACCACCACCCTGCTCGGCGCCGGCCGGGCCGGCGACGCGCTGGGCTACGTCGCCGCGACCGTGGTCGGCGGGGCACTGGCGACCGTAGCGGGGATCCGGGCAGCCGCCGGACAGCACGACCGGCAGGCCCGGCGGCGGAGCCCCGGGCGTGCTGCCCGGCAGGGGCGCACCGAATGACCCTCCCAACGCTGCTCCTGCTTGGCCTCGCCGGCGGCCTCGGCGCCGGGACACGGTTCGTCGTCGACGGGCTGGTCCGGTCCCGGCTGCGCACCGCCCTGCCGCTGGGCACCATCGCCATCAACGTCAGCGGATCGTTCCTGCTGGGTCTGGTCGCCGGGCTGGTCATTGCCCACGCGGCGCCGGCCGAATTGCAGGCTATCGCCGGCACCGGGTTCCTCGGAGGCTTCACCACCTTCAGCACGGCCAGCTTCGAAACCGTCCGCCTCATCCAGTCCCGCCGCACCGGCCTGGCACTCCTGAACGGCGTCGGCACGGCCGTTGCCGCCGTCGCTGCAGCCGCCGCCGGGCTGGGCCTGGCCGGGCTGCTGTGACGGGCCCGGCGGGCACGACGAACCGGCTCGGCCCGCTGCGGTTTGTGCTGTCCTTCGGCGTCGTGAGCATGCTCGCCGACGTCGTCTACGAGGGCGCCCGCGCCATCACGGGTCCCTACCTGGCCACCCTTGGCGCATCCGCCGTCATGGTCGGCTTCATCACCGGCGCCGGCGAAGCCGTGGCCCTGGTCCTGCGCCTGGCCAGCGGCCCCCTGGCGGACAGGACCCGGAAGTACTGGCCCCTGACCATTGCCGGCTACACGCTGACCATCGTGACCGTTCCGCTGCTTTCGCTGGCCGGAGCGCTGTGGCAGGCGTCGGTGCTGATCATCGCAGAACGCTTCGGCAAGGCGGTCCGCACACCGGCGCGCGACACCATGCTCTCCCACGCCGGGTCGAGCATCGGCCACGGCAGGGCGTTCGCCGCCCACGAAGCCCTCGACCGGTCCGGAGCGCTGGTGGGACCCCTGCTGGTCGGGCTGATGGTCGCGGTGTCCGGATACCAGCTCGGTTTCGCGGTGCTGGCCATCCCGGGGGCGCTCGCCCTGGTCGCTGTGCTGCTGCTCCGCCGCGCCGTCCCGGTGCCCGAGAGGTTCGACCCCGACGGCCCCGACGCCGACCCCGGCACCTCCGGAACCACTGCCGGCCCGGACGGGCCCCGCCCGCCGCGGCACCGGCTGCCGGCCAGGTTCTGGTGGTACAGCGGGTTCACCGCGGTCTCGATGTTTGGGTTCTCCACCTTCGGGGTGATCTCCTACCACCTCGAAGTGCAGGGGGTGCTTCCCGCCGCGCTGATCCCGGTCACCTACGCCGCGTCCATGGGCGCGGCGGCGCTGGCCGCCCTGACCTCGGGGGCGCTGTATGACCGGATCGGACTGCGGGGCCTGCTGATTGCGCTGCCGCTGACGGCTGCCGTCCCGTTCCTCTCCTTCAGCACCTCGCCCGGCCTGGTCTGGACGGGCGCGGTGGTGTGGGGCGCGGCCCTGGGCATCCACGGATCCACCCTCCGGGCAGCGGTCGCAGACCTGGTGCCGGCAGCGCGACGCGGCACCGGATACGGTATCTTCACGGCCATCTACGGCACCGGGTGGCTGGCCGGCTCCACCATCGTCGGCGCCCTCTATGCCGTTTCCCTTCCCGGGCTCATCACTTTCATCGTGGCCACCCAGCTGGCAGCGCTGCTGGCCTTCCTCCCGCTCCTTCGGCGTCCCGCTGTGCCGGCCCGGCCGTAATACCGCGGGCCGCCGCGACTTCCGGTACCATCGACATATCAGCTTTGACCCGGCCATCACCGGTGAGCTTCCGGAAGAACGCCCCGGCGCGGCAGATTGTAAAAATGGTTGCGCGCCAGGGCCAGTAGAACCGGACGGGTAAGCCCGTCACAGCAGTCAACGAGCGGCCGCGGCCGGCCGGCGCCCCTTCGGGGAGCGATGGCCAGCGTGCGGTAAGTGAGGTGGTACCGCGGTGCCGGTGTTGTTCCGACAGCACAGGAGCCGTCCTCGCATCCTGAATGAATCCCGTTGTTCACAGCTCAACCCAGGATGTCGAGATGACCCATTACCCCAAGGCCTCAGCCGCACCTTCCGACGCCGGCAACGCTCCCTCCGCCGGTGTGTCCGCCTCCGTGAAGTTCCCGGAGATCGAGGAGCGCATCCTCAAGTACTGGGACCAGGACGGCACGTTCCAGGCGAGCATCGACCAGCGGGACGCGGGTAAAGACGGCTCCAACGAATTTGTCTTCTACGACGGCCCGCCCTTCGCCAACGGACTGCCGCATTACGGCCACCTGCTCACCGGCTACGCCAAGGACCTGGTGGGCCGCTACCAGACCCAGCGCGGCCGCCGCGTCGAGCGCCGCTTCGGCTGGGACACCCACGGACTGCCCGCCGAGCTCGAAGCCATGAAGCAGCTGGGCATGACGGACAAGACCCAGATCGAGGCCATGGGCATCGACAAGTTCAACGACGCCTGCCGCGCCTCGGTGATGAAGTACGCCGACGAGTGGAAGAGCTACGTCACCCGCCAGGCGCGGTGGGTGGACTTCGAGAACGACTACAAGACGCTCAACGTCGAGTACATGGAGTCCGTGCTGTGGGCCTTTAAGCAGCTGCACGAGAAGGGCCTGACCTACAACGGCTACCGCGTGCTGCCGTACTGCTGGAAGGACGAGACGCCGCTGTCCAACCATGAGCTGCGCATGGACGACGACGTCTACAAGAACCGCCAGGACCAGACCGTCACGGTCACGTTCCCGATCACCGCGGGGGAGTCCGAGCTCTCCAAGCAGCTGGCCGGTGTGCAGGCGCTCGCCTGGACCACCACGCCCTGGACCCTTCCGACCAACCTGGCGCTCGCCGTCGGCCCCGCCATCACCTACGTGGTGCTCCCGGCCGGCCCGCACGGGATCAAGGCCGCCTCGGCCGACGCGCCGGTCACCGGCTCCTTCCTGCTCGCCGCCGACCTGCTGGGCGCCTACGCCAAGGACCTCGGCTACGGCGACGGCGCCGAGGGCGCCGCCGCGGCCGAAGCCGCCGTCGTTTCCCGCCACACCGGCGCCGAACTCGAGGGCCTGACGTACGAGCCGCTCTGGGACTACTTCGCCGACGCCGAGAAGTACGGCACCGAAAACGGCTGGCGCTTCCTCGTGGCCGACTACGTCACCACCACCGACGGCACCGGCATCGTCCACCAGGCACCGGCGTACGGTGAGGACGACCAGAAGGTCTGCGAAGAGGCCGGCATCCCCGTGGTCCTCTCCGTCGACGAGGGCGCGAAGTTCCTGCCGCTCTTCGGCCACGGCGACCTCGCCGCGATCGCCGGGCTGCAGGTGTTCGAGGCCAACAAGCCCATCACCCAGGTGCTTCGCGCGCAGGGCCGCCTGGTCCGCCAGGCCAGCTACGAGCACAGCTACCCGCACTGCTGGCGCTGCCGCAACCCGCTGATCTACCGCGCCGTCTCCTCCTGGTATGTCGAGGTCACCAAGTTCAAGGACCGCATGTCGGAGCTGAACCAGGAGATCAACTGGATCCCGGGCAACGTCAAGGACGGCCAGTTCGGCAAGTGGCTCGCCAACGCCCGCGACTGGTCGATCAGCCGCAACCGGTACTGGGGCAGCCCAATCCCGGTCTGGCAGTCCACCGACCCGGACTACCCGCGCACCGATGTCTACGGCTCGCTGGCCGAGATCGAGGCGGACTTCGGCAGGCTGCCGCGCAACAAGGACGGCCAGGTGGACCTGCACCGGCCGTTCATCGACGAACTGACCCGGCCGAACCCGGACGACCCGCGCACCCCGGAAGAGGGCCAGTCGGTGATGCGCCGCGTCGAGGACGTCCTGGACGTCTGGTTCGACTCCGGCTCCATGCCCTACGGCCAGGTGCACTACCCGTTCCAGAACGAGGAATGGTTCAACACCCACAACCCGGCGGACTTCATCGTCGAATACATCGGCCAGACCCGCGGCTGGTTCTACATGCTGCACATCCTCTCCACCGCGCTGTTCGACCGGCCGGCCTTCCGCAACGTCATCAGCCACGGCATCGTGCTCGGCTCCGACGGGCAGAAGATGTCCAAGAGCCTGCGCAACTACCCGGACGTCTCCGAGGTCCTGGACCGCGACGGCTCGGACGCTATGCGCTGGTTCCTGATGTCCAGCCCGATCCTGCGCGGCGGCAACCTGGTTGTCACCGAGCAGGGCATCCGCGACGGCGTCCGCCAGGTCATCCTGCCGCTGTGGAACGTCTACAGCTTCTTCACGCTGTACACGAACGCCGCTGCAGGCGGTTCCGGCTACGACGCGAAGCTGCGCTACGACGGCTACACCGACACCCTGGACGCCTACCTGATGGCGAACACCGGCGAGCTGGTCCGCAACATGACCGCCCAGCTGGACAGCTATGACATCTCCGGGGCGTGCGATGAACTGCGCGGCTACCTGGACATGCTCACCAACTGGTACGTGCGCCGCAGCCGGCAGCGCTTCTTCGACGAGGACACCGACGCCTTCGACGCGCTCTACACCGCGCTGGAGACCGTCTGCCGGGCGGCGGCCCCGCTGCTGCCGCTGGTCTCCGAGGAAATCTGGCGCGGCCTCACCGGCGGGCGCTCCGTGCACCTGGCCGACTGGCCCGAGGCGGAGAAGTTCCCCGCGAACCCGGAGCTGGTCGAGGCGATGGACCGGGTGCAGCAGATCTGCTCCACCGGATCCTCGCTGCGCAAGGCCGCGAACCTCCGGGTGCGCCTGCCGCTGCAGGAACTGACCGTCGTCGCCCCCGGCGCGGACGCCCTCGCGGGCTTTGCCGCCGTCGTCGCCGATGAACTGAACCTGCGTTCGGTCCGGCTGCTCGATGCCGGCAGCGCCTCCCCGGAGGAGTTTGGCATCGAGCAGAAGCTCGTGGTCAACGCCCGGGCCGCCGGACCCCGCCTGGGGAAGAACGTCCAGCAGGCCATCAAGGGCTCCAAGTCCGGTGACTGGTCCGTCGGCGAGGACGGGGTGGTGACTGCCGGCGGGCTCGCGCTCGAGCCGCAGGAATACACCCTGGAAACCGTGGTGGCCGAAGCAGCCGAAGGGGAGGGTTCGCGCGCGGCGGCGGTCCTGCCCGGCGGCGGGTTCGTGGTGCTCAACACCGAAGTCACCCCGGAGCTCGAAGCCGAGGGCACCGCCCGGGACCTCGTCCGTGCCATCCAGCAGGCGCGCAAGGACGCCGGGCTGAACGTCAGCGACCGGATCCGCACCACGGTCACGGCCGCGGCCGCCACGGTCGAGGCGCTGCTGGCGCACGCCGAGCTGGTGAAAACCGAGACGCTGACGGTGGAACTGGACACGGTCCCCGCCGACGTCAAGGAACCCCGGATCAGTGTCGACAAAGTAACCGTTGAAGTAGGGGCCTAAGCCATGACCGACGAATTCTCCGTAGAGAGCGTCTACGCCGAACTGTTGGGCCGGGCGCCGGAAAACAAGATGGAACCCAGGCTCGCGCCGCTGCGCCGCGCCATGGACATCCTGGGGGAGCCGAACAAGGCGTTCCCGATCATCCACGTCACCGGAACCAACGGCAAGACCTCCACGGCCCGGATGATCGAGGCCGGCCTGCGGGCCCACGGGCTGAGCACCGGCCGGTACACCAGCCCGCACCTGACCAAGGTCACCGAGCGGATCAGCATCGACGGCGCACCGGTCCCGGACGAAACCTTCGTCCGGATCTGGGACGAAATCCGCCCGTACCTGGACATCGTCGACGGGGAGCTCGCCGCCGAGGGCCAGCCCCGGCTGACCTACTTCGAATGCCTGACGATCCTGGGCTTCGCGGTCTTCGCGGACCAGCCGGTCAACGTCGCCGTGATCGAGGTGGGCCTGGGCGGGATCACCGACGCAACCAACGTCGGCGACGGCCAGGTCTCCGTGATCACGCCGATCTCCCTGGACCACACCGACCTCCTCGGGGACACCACCGAGGACATCGCGCACGAAAAGGCCGGCATCATCAAGCCCGGCGGCTTTCTGGTCAGCGCTGCGCAGCCGCTCGACGCCGCCCAGGTCCTGCTGGACAAGGCCAAGGAAGTCGACGTGCCGTTCCGCTTCGAAGGGGTGGAGTTCGGCGTCGAGTCCCGCACGGTCGCCGTCGGCGGACAGCTTGTGACCGTCCAGGGCATCGCCGGCCGCTACGAGGACCTGCTGGTTCCACTCCACGGGGCGCACCAGGCGGAGAACGCCGCCGTCGCGATCGCCGCCCTGGAGGCGTTCTTCGGCGCCGAGAAACCGCTCGACGCCGAGGTGCTGCAGGAGGCGTTTGCCGCCGTCACCTCCCCGGGCCGGCTCGAGGTGCTCCGCACCGCCCCCACCATCATCGTGGACGCCGCCCACAACCCGGAAGGCATCCGGGTGTCGGCCGAAGCGCTGCAGGAAGCGTTCAGCTTCAGCAAGCTCGTGGTGGTCGTGGGCATCCTGCAGGAAAAGGACGCCGAGGAAATCCTCCGCCAGCTCAAGGACTCCCTGGGCGACATGGCTGCCGAGTACTGCTTCACCCAGTCCAACTCGCCCCGCGCGATCCCGGCCGCCGAGCTGGGGGAGCTGGCCCTGGACCTGGGCTTCGGCGAGGAGAACATCCACGTCGCGGAAAAACTCGACGACGCCCTCGAATGGGCCGTCGAGCGGGCCGAAGCCAACGACGACCTCGCCGGCGGCATCCTCGTCACGGGGTCCATCACGCTCGTGGCCGAGGCGCGGATCCTGCTCGGAAAGTCCGAGGCGTAACCGATGGCAAAGCTCACCAAAGCCCAGCGCGAATGGCGCCCGGGCATGCCCAAAAAGCGCCGTTCCACCAAGGTCATGTTCGCCTCCACGGTCCTGCTGCTGGAGTCCTTCGTGGCGCTCTTCGGCACCCTCGCCGTCTTCGGGCTCCGGCGCGGCGAGTTCCCGCCGCTGCTGGTCTTCGGCGTCGGCATCGGGCTGAGCCTGGTGCTCGCGCTGACCTGCGCCGTGCTGACGAAGCCGTGGGGTGTGGCCCTGGGCTGGATCCTGCAGCTGCTGCTGGTGCTCACCGGGTTTATCGAGCCCACCATGTTCATCGTCGGCGGCCTGTTCGCGATCACCTGGTGGTACGGGATCCTGACCGGCATCCGGATCGACCGCGAGTCGGCCGAACGGGACCGCGAGCAGCAGGCCTGGGACGCCGCCCACCCCGAAGGCCAGAGCAACTAGACTTGTCCCCGAACCCCACCCCAACATATTGGAGCAGCTGTGAGCACTGAGCGCACCCTAGTCCTGATCAAGCCCGACGGCGTCGCCCGCAACCTGACCGGAAGCATCCTTGCCCGGATCGAGGCCAAGGGCTACACCCTGGCCGAACTCAAGAAGGTCGACGCCACCCGCGAACTCCTCGAGCAGCACTACGAAGAGCACGTCGGCAAGCCGTTCTACGAGCCGCTCGTCGAGTTCATGCTCAGCGGCCCGGTCGTTGCGGCGATCTTCGAGGGCCACCGCGTGATCGAGGGCTTCCGTTCACTCGCCGGCACCACCGACCCGACGACGGCGGCGCCCGGCACCATCCGTGGCGACTTCGGCCGCGACTGGGGCGTCAAGGTCCAGCAGAACCTGGTCCACGGCTCCGACTCGGCCGAATCCGCCGAGCGCGAGATCAAGATCTGGTTCTAACCCACTCCCGCGCGAACGGACACCTCAGACCCCCCGTTAAGCGCGAACGTACACTTGGGGCCCGGTTTTGGATGGAAACCGGGGCCCCAAGTGTACGTTCGCGCTTGTGTGTGCGGGGGTGGGGAGGCTCAGTAGCCGGAGGTGCCGATGAAAACCTGGATGAAGGCGAAGAAGATGGTGGCGATGACGGCGACGTAGAGCAGGGCCGTGATGATCCAGCCGGATTCCCCCAGGATGCGGGCGGCCGGGGCCGGGACCGGAATGACGCCGTGGCTGACGTTGCGCACCGTCACCCAGACGAACAGGGGGATCATCGCGGCCCAGACGATCATGCAGAACGGGCAAAGGATGTGGATCGAGTACAGCGCCTGGGACCAGAGCCACACCACGAAGGCGAAGCCGAGCGTCACGCCGGTCTGCAGCCCGATCCAGTACCAGCGGGCGAACTTGGCCCCGGCGAAGATGCCCATGGCCGTGGTGATGATAACGGCGAAGGCCACGATGCCGATGAACATGTTCGGGAAGCCGAAGACCGAGCTCTGCCAGGTCTGCATCACTTGCCCGCAGGAAATCCAGGGGTTCACGTCGCACACCGTGACATGGCTCGGGTCCTTCAGGACCTCCAGCTTTTCCAGCACGAGCGCACCGGACGCGAGCCAGCCGACGACGCCGGTGACCAGCAGGAGCCAGGCGAACGGCCGGTCGCGGGTCATCGGGGGCAACGGCCGCTCCGCTGCGGCCGTGCCGGCGGCAGGTCCGGCCGGGGACACGTCGCCGGGGGCGGTGGACAGGCTCGGCATGGATTTCAGTCCTTTGCGTTGGGAAACCGGGGCGGATGCTCTAGCGCCGATTCTATCGCCGGAGGCTGGAAGAAGCCCGGCAACGGCCCTGCCTCACCCCGGCCCGCGGTCCAATGCGCGGACCGGAGACCCGGCCTACCCCTGCTTTTGTGCCTCCTGTGAGACAATGAACCTGGCTGTTACGCGAACCACATTCGGGTTTCAGTCCGGCGACTTTGTTTCCAAGACCGCCAATGATGAGCTGGGCATACTACGGATCCGTCGATCCGGGCTATCCCGCAATGCCATTGGACGGCACCTGGTTGTGACGTAGAGATCAACGGGTTCACGACAATCCCGCCGGCCTTCCAGGGCTGCCGCACCCCACTGCCGGTGCGAACCTGAAGGTAGCCAATTGACTTCTGTCAATGCCTGCGGGTGTTGACGCATATTTGCCCCCACGGGTGCCGGATGTGGCGGTATATCAGGGGCAGGAGTGTCGCCACATATGGATAAAGACCAGCTTGTAGCCGGTAACGACGAAGCAACCGTCACCGAGGAAACCCCGGAAGCCGCCGTCGCGGCGGAGGCGCCGAAGAAGGCCACCCGTAGCCGCCGCAAGGCGGCGCCGAAGTCGGCAGCAGCCGAGCCGGCGCCCGACGCCGATGCCGTCGTTGCGGCCGGCGCCGAGGGTGCCGCGCCCGACAGCCCCGCCGCCGTCGAAGCCCCCGCCGCGGAAGCCAAGGCCCCTGCCCGCCGAACCCGGTCGCGGAAAAAGGTCGAGACGGACGTCCAGGACGCTGTCGCCGAAGCCGCCGCCGACACGACGGCCGCCGCCGTCGAAGCCCCCGCAGAAACTCCGGCCGTCGAGGCCCCCGAAAAGCCGGTCCGGCGCCGGGCTTCCCGGGCCAAGGTCGCCCCGGTCGCAGCCGCCCCGGATGAAGCAGCAGCAGAGCCCGCCGTAGCAGCGCAGGACATAGCGGTGCAGGAAGCAGGGACGGCAGCAGCGCCCGAGACGGCCGCCCCCGCACCGGAGGCGAAAGCCCCCGCACCGGAGGCGGAAGCCCCCGCAGCGGCCCCGGCCACCCAGGCCGCCGAAACCCCGGCCCCGGAGGCGGAGCCGGACACGCAGACCGCCGGGGCGCCGTCGCCCTTCCTGGCCCCGGGCGCCGTCACCTCGATGATTTTCCAGGCCCCCGACCTGAGCGCGGTGGTCCGCCCGGCCGCTGCGGCAGCCCCCGCGGCCGCCGAGGAGACGGACGAAGAAGAAGATGAGGACGGCGAGGACTCCGGCAGCCGCCGGCGCCGCCGCAGCCGCGGCCGCCGTGGGCGCAGCCGCACCGCCGGCGAGGCCGAGACCGAAGGCGACATTGAGGGCGAAGGCGATGATTCCGAGGCCACGCTCGAAGACGGCGTCACCTCCCGCCGCCGCCGCCGGCGCCGCCGCGGTGACCAGGACCTGGAACTGACCGGGGGCAACGACGACGACCCGCCCAACACGGTGACCCGCGTGCGGGCCCCGCGGACGGTCAGCGAAGTCCCGGCCAGCAACCGAGTCACCTCCGTCAAGGGCTCCACCCGGCTGGAAGCCAAGAAGCAGCGGCGCCGCGAGTCCCGGGACACCGGCCGCCGCCGTACCGTGATCACCGAGGCCGAGTTCCTGGCCCGCCGCGAATCCGTGGACCGCCAGATGATCGTGCGCCAGCGCGACGACAGAATCCAGATCGGTGTCCTCGAAGACGGCGTCCTGGCCGAGCACTTCGTGTCCAACACGCAGCAGGATTCCCTGATCGGCAACGTCTACGTGGGCAAGGTCCAGAACGTGCTGCCGTCCATGGAGGCAGCCTTCGTCGACATCGGACGCGGCCGCAACGCCGTGCTGTACGCCGGCGAAGTGAACTGGGATTCCGTCAACCTCGAGGGCAAGCAGCGCCGGATCGAAAACGCGCTCAAGTCCGGCGACTCCGTGCTGGTCCAGGTCACCAAGGACCCGATCGGCCACAAGGGCGCCCGACTGACCAGCCAGATTTCCCTGCCCGGCCGGTACCTGGTCTACGTGCCCGGCGGCTCCATGACCGGCATCTCCCGCAAGCTGCCCGACGTCGAACGCAACCGGCTCAAGCGGATCCTCAAGGACCGCCTCCCGGAGGATGCCGGCGTCATTGTCCGCACCGCTGCCGAAGGCGCTTCGGAAGAGGAGCTGACCCACGACATCAACCGGCTGCGGGCGCAATGGGAGGGAATCGAAGCCCAGTCCGCGTCGAGCAAGGTCCTCGCCCCGGAGCTGCTCTACGGCGAACCGGACCTGACCATCAAGGTGGTCCGGGATGTCTTCAACGAGGACTTCTCCAAGCTGATCGTCTCCGGCGAGGAGGCATGGGACACCATCGAGGCCTACGTCACCTACGTCGCCCCGGACCTGGTGGGCCGGCTCGAGAAGTGGACCAAGGACACGGACATCTTCGCTGCCTGGCGCATCGACGAGCAGATCCACAAGGCCCTGGACCGCAAGGTCTTCCTGCCCTCCGGCGGCTCGCTCGTGATTGACCGCACCGAGGCCATGACCGTCGTCGACGTCAACACCGGCAAGTTCACCGGCAGCGGCGGAAACCTTGAGGAAACGGTCACCAAGAACAACCTCGAAGCCGCCGAGGAAGTCGTCCGGCAGCTGCGGCTGCGCGACATCGGCGGCATTATCGTGATCGACTTCATCGACATGGTGCTCGAATCCAACCGCGACCTCGTGCTGCGCCGCCTGGTCGAATGCCTGGGCCGGGACCGGACCAAGCACCAGGTCGCCGAGGTGACCTCGCTCGGACTCGTGCAGATGACCCGCAAGCGGATGGGCACCGGCCTGCTGGAAGTCTTCGGCGAACAGTGCGAAGCCTGCGCCGGCCGGGGCGTCGTTACCCACGACGAGCCGGTGGAACACCGCCGCGCCAACACCGTCGCCGCCGAACACCACGTGCCGCGCACCGAGCACCAGCCGGCCGGCCGCAGTGAGCGCAAGCGCCGTCGGGGCAAGGGCGGCCAGGGCAGCGAGGCCGGGGCTCCCACGCCCGCAGCTGCGCACGCCGAACCGGATGAGGCGGAGCGCCACGCCAAGGCGGAGGCGACCCGTGCGGCGCTGGCCAACATCGCCGCCGCAGCGCACGCCGCGCACCTGCACGACGGCGAGGCAACGGCAGCGCCCGACGCCGAAACGCGGCAGGCGGCGCTCGACGCCGCCGTGGAGCTCGCCTCCACCGAGGAAGCGGCCGGCCGGCCGGCCGCGGTCCTGACCTTCGGCGGGGAGCAGGTAGCCCTGCCCTTCGTCGAGCACGCCCAGGAAAGCACGCAGCCTGCGCTGACCCTGGACCTGTTGACCGAAGCCTTCGCCAACCTGGGCGACGCCGAAACCGGCAAGCCCGCCGGGGCGGCTCCCGTCCAGGCGCAGGCTCCCGCCGCCGAGGCTGCCCCCACCCGGGCCGCCGAAGCCACGCCGGACGAGGAATCTGCGGCTGCACCGGCCGCCGCACCGTCCCGTGCCACCCGCGGCCGGGGCAGGGCCCGGGTCGCCCGGATCCAGCCGCCGAGCGTGCGTGCCCGCGAGGAGCAGGCAGCCGGCCAGGAACCGGTCCGGCAGGACCAGTCCAGGCAGGACCAGTCCCGGCAGGAGCGGGGACAGGCGCCGTCGCGTCAGGACCGCGGCCGCCAGGATCGGACGCGGGAACGCGCCCAGGAACCGGCCCGCCAGGACCGCGGCCGCCAGGACCGGACGCAGGAACGCGCCCAGGAACCGGCCCGCCAGGAACGCGCCCAGGCGCCGGCCCAGCAGGCGCCGGTCCGGCAGGCTCCGGCCCAGCCGTCCGTGGCGGCTGCGGACACCACCGCCCCGCGCCGGGTGCGCCGTAACCGCAGCGCCAGCCGCGCGCAGGGTGCCGCCAACGAAACCTCCGTGCAGCAGCGCGAAGCCACCCCGTCGGCTGCGGCCGGCTCGGTGCACGAGGCCAAGGCGCCGGAACCGAGCCAGGCAGCAGCCAAGCCGGCCGCCAGCGAACCCCTCATCCTCGGCGTCGGCGTCCCCGCCTCGGAACTGTAGGCGACCGGAAGCAGCAGGCACGAACCACCGCGGGCCCCGCCCGGATCCGACGCATGTCGTTGGATCCGGGCGGGGCCCGCTGGTTCGTTAACAGCGCTGTTCCGCCGGGCACACGGACCCGCCGCGGGACGCGGGATATCGGCCGGCGACGCGCGCTAGGCTGGGTGGACTGACACGGGGTGCCGCGCATCGAGCCGGCTGAGATTCAGACCCGTTGAACCTGTCCGGTTAGCACCGGCGAAGGGATGTCCAGATGACTGTATCCACCGCGCCCACTTCCACCCTGACCTCCGCCTTTCCAACCCCCGCACCGGCGGACCGGCGGGGAGGCGCCGCCACCGAAGCGCCGCAGGCCCGGCGGATCCCGAGGGTCCTGGCCATCGCCGGCTCCGATCCTTCCGGCGGCGCCGGCATCCAGGCGGACCTGAAGAGCATCGCCGCGCACGGCGGCTACGGAATGGCCGCCATAACCGCGCTGACCGCCCAGAACACCCGCGGCGTGCGCGCGGTGCACGTCCCGCCGGCGTCGTTCCTGACCTCCCAACTGGCGGCCATCAGCGAGGACATCACCATCGACGCCGTCAAGATCGGCATGCTGGGCGACGCCGCCGTGATCGAGGCCGTGCGCGGCTGGCTGGAGAAGGCCCGGCCCGCCGTCGTGGTCCTGGATCCGGTGATGGTGGCGACCAGCGGCGACCGGCTGCTGCAGGAATCGGCGGAAGCCGCCCTCCGCGCGCTGCTTCCCCTGGCGGACCTGATCACCCCCAACCTGGCCGAACTGGGCATGCTGCTCGGCGAACCGGCGGCCAGTGACTGGGCCGGTGCGCTGCAGCAGGGCAAACGGCTCGCAGCCGCCGCCGGGACGACGGTGCTGGTCAAGGGTGGCCACCTGGCGGGCAGCGCCGGGACCGACGACGGCGGTTGCCCGGATGCGCTGATCAACACCGGGGGAGTGCTTGGCCGGGAACAGGTGGTGGTGGAAGGCGAGCGGATCGCCACCGGGAACAGCCACGGCACGGGCTGCTCGCTGTCCTCGGCCCTCGCCACGGTGCAGGCCCGGACGGGCAACTGGGAGGCCGCACTGCGGGAGGTCAAACCCTGGCTGCTGGGAGCACTTCGGGAGGCCGGGCAACTGCAGGTCGGGGGCGGCAACGGACCCGTCCACCACTTCCACCACCTGCACCCCGCGTCCGGCGGGGACGGGGACGGGGGCCCGGAGGCCGCCGAGGGCGGCTTCGCGGCGGCGCTCGACCGGCACGCGGCCGACAGCCTGGCGGCCATCTACGGCCTCGACTTCATCCGGGGTCTTGCGGACGGGACCCTGCCCGAGCGCGAATTCACCTATTACCTCGGCCAGGACGCCCTGTACCTCAACGGCTACTCCCGGGTGCTGTCCCGTGCCGCCGCCCTTGCCCCCACCGAGGACGAGCAACTGTTCTGGGGGCGCTCGGCCCAGCAGTGCCTCGAGGTCGAATCCGAGCTGCACCGGACATGGCTGGCCGGCCGCGCCGCGGCAACGGCCGAACCGGGACCGGTCACCAAGGCCTACGTGGACCACCTGCACGCGGCCTCACTCGCCGGCAGCTACGCGGTACTGCTCGCGGCGGTGCTGCCGTGCTTCTGGCTGTACGCCGAAGTGGGAGCCACCCTGCACGAGGCCTTCCGGCGGGACTTCGCCACCGACCCCGGCGCCCATCCCTATGCCGCGTGGCTGCGCACCTACGCCGACGAGGCCTTCGCGGAATCGACGCGGCAGGCCATCCGCTTCACCGACGCGGCAGCCCGGCGGGCGTCGGCGGGGGACCGCATGGCCATGGCCGAAGCCTTCCGCCACTCTTGCCGCTACGAGAGGGAGTTCTTCGACGCGCCGAGGCTGCACGCCTAGGCGCCGCGGGACGTTCCGGCCGGTAAGATAATGGGGCGCGGTTCCGGAAGCTGTTGCGGCAGGACGGCACCGGCCCCTCGACGGGGGCGGTGTGGCGCCTGTCACGCACTCCATGCCGGGCCCGGCCTCGTTTGCGACCGAAGGCAAAATTAGCGTAGTCTAGACCTTCGGTGCTTACGCCAACACTTGGGCTATGTCCTTGAGGAAGTGTCCATCCGCCTACGGGCAGGACGCTTTCACGGAATGGCTCATGGATCCCCCCGGGGAATCCACCGGCGTTGAGGCACAGCGTGAGCCGGACCAGTCCTTGGTCCCAGGTTCCGCACGCAAATCTAGTAATAAACGTCGAGAGAAGTGAGTTCCCCAGTGGTGTACGCGATTGTCCGCGCAGGCGGCCGCCAAGAGAAGGTTTCCGTTGGAGACTTCGTTACCCTGAACCGCGTCCCCGGTGGAGCCGGCAGCACCATTGAGTTGCCCGCACTGCTCCTGGTAGACGGTGACAAGGTCACGTCTGCAGCCAAGGACCTGGCCAAGGTAACGGTTACGGCTGAGATCCTGGAGGACCTGCGTGGTCCCAAGATCGTCATCCAGAAGTTCAAGAACAAGACCGGCTACAAGAAGCGCCAGGGTCACCGTCAGGAACTGACCAAGGTCAAGATCACCGGTATCAAGTAACTAGCGTTACTGTTCAGGTTTTCAGCAGATTCCCCAGAATTTAAAGGCAGGCATTTCAAATGGCACATAAAAAAGGCGCGAGCTCCACTCGCAACGGTCGTGACTCCAACGCCCAGTACCTCGGCGTCAAGCGCTTCGGCGGCCAGGTAGTCTCCGCAGGCGAGATCATCGTCCGCCAGCGCGGCACCCACTTCCACCCGGGCGCCGGCGTCGGCCGCGGCGGCGACGACACCCTGTTCGCCCTGACCCCCGGTGCTGTCGAGTTCGGCACCCGTCGTGGTCGCCGCGTTGTGAACATCGTGGCTGCTGCAGCTGCAGAGTAACAACAAGTTCTAAATCGGTGGGGCGGGCCAGCAGGTCCGCTCCACCGGTGTTTTAACCGCATTACAATCATCTTGGGCCCCCAGGGACCCAAGGAACAGCACTGAGGAGATCCACGTGGCCAGCTTTGTAGACCGGGTAGTACTGCACGTATCCGGCGGTACCGGCGGCCACGGCTGTGTCTCCGTCCACCGCGAGAAGTTCAAGCCGCTCGGCGGGCCCGACGGCGGCAACGGCGGCAACGGCGGCGACGTCATCCTCCGCGTGGATCCCCAGACCACCACCCTGCTCGACTACCACCACGCCCCCCACCGCCACGCCACCAACGGCGGCCCCGGCATGGGCGACTGGCGCGGCGGCAAGAACGGCGAGACCCTGGTCCTGCCCGTGCCCGAAGGCACCGTCGTCAAGAGCAAGGACGGCACCGTCCTGGCCGACATGGTCGGCGAAGGCACCGAGTTCATCGCCGCGGCAGGCGGCCTGGGCGGCCTGGGTAACGCCGCGCTGTCCTCCCAGAAGCGCCGCGCCCCCGGCTTCGCGCTGCTGGGCATTGAAGGCGAATCCAGCGACATCGTCCTGGAGCTGAAGTCCATCGCCGACATCGCCCTGGTCGGCTTCCCCTCCGCGGGCAAGTCCAGCCTGATCGCCGCGATGTCCGCCGCCCGGCCGAAGATCGCCGACTACCCCTTCACCACCCTGGTCCCGAACCTCGGTGTCGTGCAGGCCGGCGACGTCCGCTTCACCATCGCCGACGTCCCGGGCCTGATCGAGGGCGCGAGCGAAGGCAAGGGCCTCGGCCACCACTTCCTGCGCCACGTCGAACGCTGCGCGGCCCTGGTCCACGTGCTGGACTGCGGCACGCTGGAATCCGACCGCGACCCGCTCTCCGACCTGGCCGTGATCGAGGCCGAACTGGAGAAGTACGCCGTCGACATGAGCTACGCCGGCACCGACGGCGAAGTCGTGCCCCTGAACCACCGCCCGAGGCTGGTCGCCCTGAACAAGGTGGACCTGCCCGACGGCAAGGACATGGCCGAATTCGTCCGTCCGGAGCTGGAGAAACGCGGCTACCGCGTCTTCGAAATCTCCGCCACCAGCCATGAGGGACTCCGCCAGCTCGGCTTCGCCATGGCCGAGATCGTCAAGGCCGCCCGCGACGCCGTCGCCGCCACCCCGCCCAAGGTCGCGGCGCCGGTGCTGCGGCCCCGCGCGGTCAACGAATCCGGCTTCACTATCCGCCGCGAAGAACGCGGCATGGAGCCGCTGTTCCGCGTCCTCGGCGAGAAGCCGGTCCGCTGGGTCAAGCAGACCGACTTCACCAACGAGGAAGCCATCGGCTACCTCGCGGACCGGCTGGCCAAGCTCGGCGTCGAAACCGAGCTGTTCAAGCAGGGCGCCAAGCCCGGCGACGCGGTCGTCATCGGCGAGGATGACGGCGTCGTCTTCGACTGGGAGCCGACCATGATGGCCGGCGCCGAACTGCTGGCCTCGCCGCGCGGCACGGACATCCGGTTCGCCGACATCGGCGACCGACCCACCCGTGGCCAGAAGCGCGAGGAGCAGCAGGAGCGCCGCGAGGCCAAGGCTGCCGCCCGCGCCGAGCTGGAGGCCGAGCGCAAGGCCGGTATCTGGACCGAATCGGTCAGTGCCCGCCGCGCCCCGCAGCCGCTCAAGGAGAGTGGGCTCGGCGAAGCCGATGACGAGTAACGCCGTCGCCCGGCCCGGCACGGCCGGCGTCCCCGGCCGTGAGGTGCTCTCCGGGGCCCGCCGGATCGTGGTCAAAGTCGGGTCCTCGTCGCTGACCTCCATCCGGGGCGGCATCGCGGAGGAAGCGGTCACCGACCTCGCCGACGCCCTGGCGCGCAAGCGCAACGCCGGCACCGAGATCATCCTGGTTTCCTCCGGCGCGATCGCCGCCGGCCTGGCCCCGCTGGGCCTGGACAAGCGGCCCCGCGACCTCGCCACCCAGCAGGCCGCCGCGAGCGTGGGCCAGGGACTGCTGATGGCCCGCTACACCCACGCCTTCGGCGCACACGGCGTCACGGTCAGCCAGGTGCTGCTCACCGCGGATGATTTCATGCGCCGCAGCCAGCACACCAACGCCTTCCGGGCACTGGACCGGCTGCTGAACCTCGGCGTGGTCCCGGTAGTCAACGAGAATGACACCGTGGCCACCCATGAAATCCGCTTCGGCGACAACGACCGGCTCGCCGCGCTCGTGGCCCACCTGGTCCGCGCCGACGCACTGGTCCTGCTCTCCGACGTCGACTCCCTCTACGACGGGCCGCCCTCCCACGGCGCCAAGCGGATCCCGCACGTCGCGGGCCCGCGGGACCTCGAAGGGGTCTCGATCGGCAGCACCGGCAAAGCGGGGGTGGGCACCGGCGGCATGGTCACCAAGGTGGAAGCCGCCTCGATCGCCGCCGGCTCCGGCATCCACGCCCTCGTCACGTCCACCGCCAACGCCGCCGCGGCGCTGGCGGGGGAGGACGTGGGAACCTGGTTCTCCGTCAACGGCTCCCGCAAGCCGATCCGGCTGCTGTGGCTCGCCCATCTGGCGTCCGTCCAGGGCACGCTGGTGCTCGACGACGGCGCCGTCCGCGCCGTGCGCGACCGCCACACCTCGCTGCTTCCGGCCGGCATCACCGCCGTGCACGGGGACTTCGAAGCCGGCGACCCGGTGGAGATGACCGGCACCGACGGGACCGTGGTGGCCCGCGGGCTGGTCAACTACGGGGCCGGGGAGCTGCCGCAGATGCTCGGCCGCTCCACCCGGGAACTGGGCCGGGCGCTCGGCCGCGGCTATGACCGTGAAGTTGTTCATGTTGACGACCTGGTGCTGGTCTAAGCCCCCGGCTCGCCTAAACTTGGAGCATGACTGAGGCCCTCACTTCGCACCCCGACCTGCCGGTTACCGACGC
Source organism: Arthrobacter sp. Hor0625 (assembly GCF_052567525.1). Lineage (NCBI taxonomy): Bacteria > Bacillati > Actinomycetota > Actinomycetes > Micrococcales > Micrococcaceae > Arthrobacter > Arthrobacter sp. Hor0625. The sequence goes on from NZ_CP199586.1 coordinate 2,767,212, forward strand.
GCCCGCCGGGGCCCTGCCGCCGGCCGTGACGGACGTCGAAGCCGCGGTGCACGCCGTCGCCGACCGGGCGCGGGCCGCGTCCCGCCGGATGGCCCGCGCCAACCGCGCCTGGAAGGACCGCGGCCTGCGGGCCGTCGGAGCCGCCCTGCTCGAACACCAGGACAGAGTCCTGGCCGCCAACGCCCAGGACGTCGCCGCCGGACGGGCCAACGGCACCTCCGCGGCACTGCTGGACCGGCTGACCCTCACCGCCGCCCGCGTCCAGGCCCTCGCCGCGGCGCTCGAAAACCTCGCCAACCTGCCCGACCCGGTCGGCAACGTGGTCCGCGGCCAGACCCTCCCGAACGGGCTCCGGCTGCGGCAGGTCAATGTGCCCATGGGAGTGGTGGCAGCGATCTACGAGGCGCGTCCCAACGTCACCGTGGACATCGCCGGGCTGGCCCTCAAGAGCGGCAACGCCGTCATCCTGCGCGGCGGCAGCGCTGCGGCCCACACCAACGCCGCGCTGGTTGCGATCCTCCGCGACGCGCTGGAGTCCGTGGGCCTGCCCGCGGACGCCGTGCAGAGCGTCGACGAATACGGCCGCGCGGGCGCGGGCGTGCTGATGCGAGCCCGGGGCCGCGTCGACGTGCTGATTCCCCGCGGCGGCCGCGAGCTGATCCAGACCGTGGTGACGAACTCCTCGGTACCCGTGATCGAAACCGGCGAGGGCAACGTCCACATCTTCCTCGACGCCTCCGCCGACGAAGACATGGCCGTGGAGATCCTGCTCAACGCCAAGACCCAGCGGCCCAGTGTCTGCAACACCGTGGAGACGCTGCTGGTGCACTCCGCGTCGACAGTGCTGCCCGCGGTCGCCGCCGCACTGCGCGGCGCTGGCGTCACGCTGCACACGGACGACCGGATCCGGGCCGCGCTGCCCGCCGACATCGAATCCGTCCCGGCCACCGACGCGGACTGGGGCACCGAATACATGGACCTGGACCTCGCCGTGGCCATGGTCGACAGCCTGGATGAGGCGGTCCAGCACATCCGGACCTGGTCCACCGGACACACCGAAGCCATCCTCACGAACGACCTCGCCAACGCCGAACGCTTCATCGCGGAGGTCGACTCGGCCGCTGTGATCGTGAACGCCTCCACGCGCTTCACCGATGGCGGGGAACTGGGCCTGGGCGCCGAAGTGGGCATCTCCACCCAGAAACTCCACGCCCGCGGTCCGATGGGCCTGACCGAGCTGACCACCACGAAGTGGATCGTGCAGGGCGAAGGCCAAGTCAGGGCGTAGCGACGCGGTAACATGGAACAAAAGCCAGGAACGGCGGGGGAGCCCGCCGTCCTGATTCCGTGAACTCACTAGGGGAGAACATGCTGTTCCAGCAGATCGCCACCACCGTAGCCGCCGCTGCCGAGCATGAGGAACTCGCACCGCTCATCGCGCCGCCGTTCGTCATCGGCATTACGATGTTCGTGATCCTGCTGGTCATGCTGTTCATCACGCTCTCCTACGGCAACCTCGGCAAGCGCCACGAAGCCGTCGAGGAGCACGCGGACCCGCACCGCCAGCACCCGAACAAGCACGACCACGGACTGGGCCACTAATATTTCCGCCACAGTGAAGCAGCACGGCGCGAAGCGCCGCCTGCGCCTGGGTGTGATGGGCGGGACCTTCGACCCGATCCATCACGGCCACCTCGTCGCGGCCAGTGAGGTCGCGGCCGAGTTCGGCCTCGACGAAGTCGTCTTCGTGCCTACCGGCCAGCCGTGGCAGAAGAGCAGCAAGAAGGTCAGTGAGGCCGAGCACCGCTACCTCATGACCGTCATCGCCACGGCGTCGAACCCTCGGTTCACGGTGAGCCGGGTCGACGTCGACCGGCCCGGCCCGACGTACACCATCGACACGCTGCGCGACCTGCGCACGCTGCGGCCGGACGCGGACCTGTTCTTCATCACCGGCGCGGACGCGCTGGCCCAGATCCTGTCCTGGAAGGACATCGACGAGCTGTGGTCACTGGCGCACTTCGTCGGCGTGACGCGGCCCGGCCACGTGCTCGACGGCATGGGCCGCGACGATGTGAGCCTGCTGGAGGTCCCCGCCATGGCCATTTCCTCCACCGACTGCCGGGCGCGGGTCGCTGCCGGCAACCCGGTCTGGTACCTCGTACCCGACGGGGTGGTCCAGTACATCGCCAAGTACGACCTCTACGACGGCCGGTCCGATCCCGAGTCGGATACCCGGGAGCCGCGGCCGGAGCCCGAAGCACACCAAACCGCCAGCACCGAATGAGTCTTCAATGAGTCAGGAACAGCCCCCCATCCGCAGCCGACGCGAACTGCGCCAGGCCAGGGGTGAACGCCAGGACGCCAACCCGGGCGCCGCGACGCCGGACAACCCGGCCAATGGCGCGCGGCCGGAAGCGCCCACGGAGGCCGAAACCACCGGCCGGCGGCGCATTCCCGGGCCGGTGGACTCGGTCCGGACGACCTCCGCAGCCGAGCGCTCGTCCCAGGTCCGCGCCCGTGACCGCGCCGCGTTGCGCACCATCAAGGAGCTCGCCGAAAAGGAGGGCCAGCTCGCGCCCGGCGGGACCCCGACGCGCCGGCAGCTCCGGCTCCAGCAGCTGGCCGAGGAGACCGCCCCGGCGACCTCGGCCAACCCGATCGTTCCGATGCCGTCGCCGCGGACCCGGTCCCACCCGGTGGTTGCACCGAAGAGTGCCGCCGACAAGGGCCTTGCCGGGCCTGCCGCCGCTCCTAAGGCTCCGGAGCCGGCCGCTCCCGCTACCGGCGCCGCTCCCGGCCCCGGCACCGCGCCTGCCGGCGCGTCGGCCGGCCCCGGGCCGGAGGCAAAGCTGCCCGAGGGGATGAGTGTCGAACAGGCCCTCGCCGCGCGCGAACTCCTCGCCGAACAGGCGCGCAACCAGGTTGCCAAGATGGAACACATCGCAGCCACTGACCCGGACGCGGTCAACCCGGAAGTCCTTGCCGAGCAGATCGCCCTGGCCGAACGTGCCGCGGTGCTCAACCGGCGGGCGGCAGCAAAGCAAAAGCTCGCCGCACAAAACAGCCAGCCGGCCGCGCCGCGTCCCGGCCAGCCGCGCACCGAGACGCCCAGCAACGGGCCCTCGACGGCGAGCAACCTCGCCATGGTCACGCCGCTGGAATTCGAAGCCGTCCCCGGCATCGACCGGCCGGTGATGAAACGCCCGGCAACGTCCTACGTCCCGCTGGTCACCAACTCCAGCCCCAAGGTCCAGCCGCCTCGCACCGCGCGTAGGCCCGGATCGGCCCGCAAGCGCGACGCCGGCCCGGCGGACGGACGCTCCGGCGTCCTGGCCCGGGCAGAGGCCGCCGCGCAGGCTGCCTCCGTCCGCCGCCGGCCTGCCGGCGTCGAGGCGGCGGCCGAGGAAGAGCCGGCGGCCAGGCCTCCCGTGGCCGCCAACGCCGCGTACGGGCTCGATCCGCTGGACGCCGCCACGGCCGGGCTCGGCCGGGCCCGGCGCCTGCGCGCCATCCAGCTCGGGGTCCTGGCCCTTGGCGTGCTGGCGCTCATCGCAGGCATCATCCTGATCATCACCGGGCTGGCCGGCTAACCCGTCCCGTCTCCGCGGTCCCGCACCGCCCCGCCGGCAGCCGGCGCCCAACGCACCCCGGCGGCCAGCCCGTCCCCATCCACCAGCTTTCCCCTTCACCAAGGAGTCCAATGACTGCCACCGATTCATCCATCACGACCGCCCGCCAGGCAGCCCACGCCGCCGCAGACAAACTGGCCCAGGACATCGTGGCCCTCGACGTCAGCGAACGGCTGGCCCTGGCCGACGTTTTCCTGATCGCCTCCGCCCCCTCGGAACGCCAGGTAAACGCCATCGTCGACGGCATCGAAGACGAACTGTCCAAGCACGACCTGAAGCCGGTCCGCCGCGAGGGGCGCTCCGGCGGCCGCTGGGTCCTGCTGGACTACGCCGACGTCGTCATCCACGTCCAGCATGAGGAGGACCGCGTCTTCTACGCCCTGGAGCGCCTCTGGAAGGACTGCCCCGTCGTGGACCTCCAGCTGGGCGACGAAGCCACCGCCACCACGGCTCCCGCCACCGAAACCGAGTAGCGGACAGCCGGACCGGGCGGCACCGGATTCTGAATATGCCCGATTTGGAATTTTCAGAAGTGCTGGTCTAAGATATTTGAGTTGCTCCGGAGAGAATGAAACCGGAACGGCAAGAATACGGGGCTGTGGCGCAGCTGGTAGCGCACCTGCATGGCATGCAGGGGGTCAGGGGTTCGAGTCCCCTCAGCTCCACCGGATAATCCGCCGGAATCGAAAGATTCCGGCGGATTTTTTGGTTTCCGGGACTGCCGGCCGGCTTCCAGGTGCCGGCCATCCCGCCGAAATGCGCGTCGGCGCGCCGATTAGCGTCAGCGGCAAATGTAGATTAAGCTAATCAGGTTGCTTGATCGAACCGCCCACTGGGAAGGTTGGAGAAGCAGCGGTTTCGGGGCTGTGGCGCAGCTGGTAGCGCACCTGCATGGCATGCAGGGGGTCAGGGGTTCGAGTCCCCTCAGCTCCACCGAACGAGGTCCCGCTCAGCGAGCGGGACCTCACCTTTTTAAGCCGACAGGCCGGGCAGGCGGCTGCTTGGCGCGGGAAGCCCCCGGGTGCGGTGCGGCCCAGGAACGACCGAAACGGCGCGAGAGAACGGCGGCAAGCGGTGCACATGGCGGAAGAAGACCTCGACTCCCTGTTCTCCCTGCTGCGGAGGGCCCCCGACGTCGAGGCGCCCAACCTGCAGGCCTGGGATGCCACGGACCGCCTGCTGCTGGACACCGCCGCCGCGCTGCGGGCCAGCGGTGACCTTGCCCCCGGCGTCCGGACCGCCGTCGTGGGGGACCGCTACGGCGCCCTGACCCTGGGGCTGCGCCTGACCGGCTGGGGCCGGGACGGCGCCGCCGGGGCGGACAGCATCATTCGTGTCCACGAGGACCTGGTCACCGGCGAACGCGCCTTGAGGCGCAACGCCGAGGCCGCCGGCCTCACCGGCGGCTTCGAGCAGCTCCCGCTTCACGACGCGGTCCGGGACGCCGGCCTGGTCCTGCTCCAGCTGCCGCGGTCCCTGGCCGAACTCGAAGAGATCGCCGACGCCGTCGCCCGGTACGCCGCCCCCGGCGTGACCGTGCTGGCCGGCGGCAGGATCAAGCACATGAGCCTGGGCATGAACACCGTACTGGAACGCTACTTCCGGCACGTCCAACCCCAGCTGGCCAGGCAAAAGTCACGCGTCCTCCTGGTGCGCGGGGCCAAAGCCGTCGACGGAGCCGCGCCGTTCCCGGTCGCCGAACGGCACGCCGGGCTCGGGCTGACCGTCTGCGCCCGCGGTGCAGCCTTCGCCGGCACAGGGCTGGACATCGGCACCCGGTTCCTCCTGGACTTCCTCCCCGAACTGCCCGACGTCGCCCACGCCGTGGATCTCGGCTGCGGCACCGGCGTCCTGGCCGCGGCCTATGCGCGCAGCCATCCGCGCGCCCGGGTCACGGCTACCGACCGCTCGGCAGCGGCCGTCGACTCCGCCCGGGCCACCGCCCGCGCCAACGGCCTGGACGAACAGATCGAGACGCTGCAGGACGACGCCGTGAGCTCCCTGCCGGACGGCTGTGCAGGGCTGGTCCTGCTCAACCCGCCGTTCCATCTGGGCGCCGCAGTCCACGCCGGCGCCGGGCTCAAACTCATCGAGGCGGCCGCCCGCGTCCTGGCGCCGGGCGGGGAACTGTGGACGGTCTTCAACAGCCATTTGCAGTACCGGCCCGCCCTCCAGCGGATGGTGGGGCCCACCCGGGAGGCCGGCCGCAACCGCAAATTCACCGTCACGGTCAGCGTGCGGCAAGAGCCGCCGCGCGGCGCCGCGCAGGCACCGTCGGCAGCGGCACCGGCCGCGGCCGCCGAACCGGACGCCGAACCAGCCTGATCGTGACGCCCGCGGGTGGGGCCAGCGCCGTCGGTAACGTACGATTCTGACATCGGCTGTGCTTTGCCAAAGACGTTGAGAGGTATCAGTGACTGAGATCCGCACACCCTCGCCTCGGCGCGGAACCAACCTCCCACGCATGGGCGACTTCAACCTCACCGTCATCCTGGACGCCATCCGTCGGGCCCCGGCCGGGCTGAGCCGCGTCGAGCTCGCACAGATGGTCGGCCTGTCGCCGCAGACCATCTCCAATATTTCCCGGCGCCTGCTGGACCAGAACCTGATCGTGGAAGCCGGCAAGGAAGGGTCCGGGCCCGGGAAGCCGCGCACCATGCTGCGGCTCAATCCGGGCGGAATGTACGCCGTCGGCGTCCACCTCGATCCCGCCGTCCTGACCTTCGTCGTGCTGGATCTCGTCGGCGCGGTCGTCAAGCATTCCCGGCTCAAAACCCCCTCCCGCACGGACCCGGAATCGATCATCGGCACCATCGCCACCGAAATCCGGCAGCTGATCCAGGACTCCGGCGTCGATCCGGCCAAGGTGGCGGGGCTGGGGGTGGCGTCGCCGGGGCCGATCGATCTCGGCGAAGGCGCCGTGGTGGATCCGCCGCTGCTGCCGGGGTGGGACCGGGTGCGGCTGCGCGACACCCTCGCCGAAGCGACCGGCCTGTCCACGCTGCTGGACAAGGACGTCACCAGCGCTGCCGTCGCAGAGACCTGGGCCGGCGGGCCCAGTGGGGCCGGCAGCTTCGTGTTCATGTACATGGGCACCGGCATCGGCTGCGGTGTGGTGATCAATGACGAGGTCATCCGTGGGACGTCGGGCAACGCCGGCGAAATCGGCCATATCATCGTGGACCCGGACGGCCCGCTCTGCGACTGCGGCCAGCGGGGCTGCGTGAAGTCATCCGCCATCCCGCAGGTCCTCGTGGCGCAGGCCGAGGCCGCCGGGGTGCTGGACGGTTCCCGGGGCGACCGCAGCGCGCCCGCCGTGCAGGAAAGCTTCGCCGAACTCTGTGCCCTGGCCTACGGCGGCAACGAGACAGCCGTTGAGATCATCAGGAAGTCCGCGGTGCTGGTCGGCAGGGCCGTTTCCGCGGTGACCAATGCCCTGGACGTGGACCGCGTCGTCTTCGGCGGCCCGTTCTGGACCTGCCTCTCGCCCGCCTACCTGGAACTGCTTCCCGAGCTGGTGGGCCGCAGCAGCGCCACCGGGAAAATTCACGGCGTCGACGTCGTCGGCACCGGCGTGGGGGAGGACGTGGGCGCCGTGGGTGCGGCCTGCCTGGTGCTCGAACACACGCTGGCACCCCGGTCGCAGCGCCTTCTGCTCGAAGGCTAGGCGAGCGGGCCGGGCCTTGCGGGGCTCCGGACGCTAGTCGATGTCCTCGATGACGGTCCCGAACGGGATGGTGTCGTCGAGGTGCGCCTGATGGTCGTGGGGGTGGACGACCACCCGGACGCCGTGCCGGCCGTCCGCAGCGGACTGCATCAAAATGGGCCGCACGGTGTTGACGAGGCTCTCGCTCTTGCCGGCGAGATACTCCTGGTAACTGGCTGGAAGCTGAATCATGTGCACAGGATAGACCCGCACCGGTGGCCTGGGGAGGGTCCTTCCGCACTGAGCATCACGCCCCGCCACCGGACCGACCCGGCGGCGCAGGGGGATTTCCGCCGAAGAATATTCAACCAGCGGTGCCTCGATGACGTAAAACCGCGTCTTAATTCGGCGACCGGCTTGTGCGCCCCTTCCGGCACCGCCTAGAGTCGTAGCCAAGTTACTTCCGTAACGTGTCAGCGATCCTCCGCTGCGGGCCCGCCACCGGAACCATCCGGCGCCGCCCAGGAGGGTGTGGGTGCCCCCATGTGGGCCTGACATTTGCTCACGGACAGCTTCCCCCAGGCGTACCAGTCGCGGCTGCGTCCTGCCGAAGTTCCCTCCGTGTTTCCAAACTCACCTCATTGGCGCCAGCGCCGGCCGGATCCCGGCCCAGCTGGCGGCGATGACCCACAGCCAAGGACGCAAATGTCACCTCCCAGCCTTATCGACGCACATCCCCATCCGGCCGCCACCGCGCCTGTCGCCTTGTCCTACGAACTCTTCCCGCCGCGCTCACCCGCGGCTGCGGAGTCGCTCTGGACCACCATCGGTGAACTGGAAACGACCAACCCGGACTACGTGTCCGTCACCTACGGCGCGAGCGGCTCCAACCGCGGCACCGCCGTCGAACTGATCAACCGGCTCGTCCAGGAAACCACCCTGCGGCCGCTGGCCCACCTGACCTGCGTCGGCAACACCCCGCAGCAACTGGCCGGCGTCATCGGCGAACTGCTCGACGTCGGCGTCCGCGGCATCCTGGCCCTCCGCGGGGACCAGCCCAAGGACGGGACCGAGCCGGCCCCGGGGTCCCTGCGCTACGCCCAGGACCTGATCGAGCTGATCCGCCGCGTCGAACAGCGCCGCTCGGCCCTGCTCTGTGCGGGCAAAGTCGCGGTCGGCGTCGCGGCCTACCCGTCCCGGCACCCGGAATCGCCCAGCGAGGCGCACGACGTCGAGGTGCTGCTCGCCAAGCAGCGCTCCGGCGCCGACTTCGCCATCACGCAGGTGTTCTTCCACCCGGGCCAGTACGAGCAGCTGCTGGCCCGGGCCCGCCGGGCCGGCGTCACCATCCCGATCATCCCCGGCGTCATGCCGCTGACCAGCGTCCGCCGGCTGACCCGGCTGGGCGAACTGACCGGCGTCGAACCCGCCCCGGAGCTGCTCGGACGGCTCGCTGCCGCCGACACAGACGCCGAACGCAACCGGATCGGGGTCGCCGCCACCGTGGACCTCGCCAACGCCGCGCTCGACGCCGGCGCCCCCGGCCTGCACCTCTACACCTTCAACGAGCACGCCAGCGCCCTCGACGTGCTGGACCGGCTCGCGCTGCCCAGGCCTGGCGCCCGGCCCGTCGCCCGCCGGAGCTCCGCACCGCGCCGCGGCACCGAGCGCCGCCTCGCCAGCTGACACCCACCACACCACCCAAGGACCTGCCATGACTGCACAGCACACCACCCCCTTCCCGTCCGCCTCAATCCTCGGCTACCCCCGGATCGGCCGCCGCCGCGAACTCAAAAAGGCCGTCGAGGCATACTGGGCCGGCCGGATCGACGCCGCCGCCCTGGACGCGGCCGCCAAACAGATCCAGCTCGGGACCGCCCGCCGGCTCCAGGAGCTTGGCTTGACCGAGCCCGCCGCCATCCCCGGCACCTTCTCCTTCTACGACCAGGTGCTGGACGCCGCCGCCCACCTCGGCGCCGTCCCCGCCCGCTTCGGCACCCTCCTGGACGCGGACGGCCAGCTCGGCATCGATGGCTACTTCACCCTGGCCCGCGGCACCAAGGACCAGCCGCCGCTGGAAATGACCAAGTGGTTCGACACCAATTACCACTACCTCGTCCCGGAGATCGGCCCGGAAACCCGCTTCACGCCGGCTTCCTCCCGGATCGTCGACGAGTTCGAATACGCCCTCGCCCACGGCGTGCAGACCCGCCCGTACCTCGTCGGGCCCGTCACGTTCCTGCTGCTGAGCAAGGCCTCCGACGACGCCCCGGCCGGCTTCGACCCGCTGTCCCGGCTCGAGGATGTCCTGCCGGTCTACACCGCGCTGCTGGAGAAGCTCGCGGCGGCCGGGGCGGCCTGGATCCAGCTCGACGAACCCGCCCTCGTCGCCGACCACGCGGCCCCGGCCGGCCACGTCCAGGCCGCGGCCGCCCGCGCCTACGAGGTCCTCGCCGCCGCGGCCCGTCGGCCGCAGCTCTTCGTCTCTACCCCGTACGGCTCACTCGACGGCCAGCTCGGCACCCTCGCCGCGACCGGCATCGACGCCCTGCACCTGGATGTCTTCAAGGGCCAGGTGCCGTCCGCCGCCGCGCTGGCGGCGCTGGGGAACACGACCCTCGTCGCCGGCGTCGTGGACGGGCACAACATCTGGCGCAACGACCTTGGGGCCTCGGCGGCCAAAATCGCCGAGCTCCGGCAGTCCGCCGCCAGGCTCGCCGTGAGCACCTCCACCTCCACGCAGCACGTCCCGCACGACGTCGAAGAGGAGACCCAGCTCTCCGCGCAGCTGCGCAGCTGGCTGGCCTTCGCCGACCAGAAAGCCGTGGAGGTGGTCACCCTCGCCGGGCTGCTGACCGATCCGGCCGCCGTGCAGCCGGCAATCGAGGAAGCGAAGGCCGTCATCGCTTCCCGCGCCGCCGCCGAGGGGGTCCGCCGCACCGAGGTCAGGGCACGCACGGCGGCGCTGACCGAGGCCGACTTCAGCCGCTCCGACTACGGCGTCCGCGAGGTCGCGCAGGCGGCGGCCCTGCAGCTGTCCCCGCTGCCCACCACCACGATCGGCTCCTTCCCGCAGACCGCCGAGATCCGCACCGCCCGGGCCCGGGCCGCCAAGGGCGAACTCAGCAGCGCGCAGTACGAGCAGCTCATGAAGGATGAAATCAAGCGCGTCGTGGAGCTGCAGGAAGAGCTCGGCTTCGACGTCCTGGTCCACGGCGAGCCCGAACGCAACGACATGGTGCAGTACTTCGCGGAGAACCTTGAGGGCTTCGATGTCACCGTGCACGGCTGGGTCCAGTCCTACGGCTCGCGCTGCACCCGGCCCTCCATCCTGTGGGGCGACGTCACCCGCAGCGCCCCGATCACGGTGGAGTGGGCCCGGTACGCGCAGTCGCTGACCAGCAAGCCGATGAAGGGCATGCTCACCGGTCCGGTCACCATCCTGGCCTGGTCCTTCGTCCGCGACGACCAGCCCCTGGGGGAGACCGCCAACCAGGTGGCGCTGGCCCTCCGGGACGAAATCGCGGACCTGGAAGCGGCCGGAATCAACATCATCCAGGTCGACGAGCCGGCGCTGCGTGAGCTCCTGCCGCTGCGCCGCGCCGACCAGGCCGCGTACCTGGACTGGTCCGTCAGGTCGTTCCGTCTCGCCACGGCCGGCGCCGCGGACGCCACCCAGATCCACACCCACCTGTGCTACTCCGAGTTCGGCGCCATCATCGATGCGATCGACGGCCTCGACGCCGACGTGACCTCCATCGAGGCGGCCCGCTCCCGCATGGAGGTGGTGCACGACCTCGAGGCGCACGGCTTCGGCCGCGGTGTGGGCCCGGGCGTTTATGACATCCATTCGCCCCGCGTCCCGGCAGAACAGGAAGTCGCCGAACTGCTCAGCACCGCGGTCAGGCATGTCCCGGCCCGCCAGCTGTGGGTCAACCCGGACTGCGGCCTGAAGACCCGCGGCTACGCCGAGACCGAGGAATCGCTGCGGCACCTGGTCGGCGCGGCGCGGACGGTCCGCGCCGGACTGCTCGAAGCCGCCGTCTAGCCCCCGGCCGGGAAAGCCGGCCAGATGAAACAGCGACGGCGGCTGGCCACCTCCCAGGGTGACCGGCCGCCGTCGTGGGTTCCACTCAGCTTTAGGACTCCCAGAGGATCTCGTCGTCGACGACGCCGTCCTCGTCCGCGGAAGCCACCAGCACCTCATCGGTGAAGTGTGCGCCCAAGGTGAAGTCCAGGACGAAGTAGCGCTCCGGCTGGCCCGGGAAGATGCCCACGTGGCCCAGCTTCAACGCCTTGAGGAAGACCTGGTTGGTCAGCTGCGCCTTGTCCTCGACGCCGAAGACCTGCTTCAGGTGCTCGGGCTTGAGAGCGTTGCAGTGGAAGCGAAGGTACTCCTGCGGACTGGTGCCCTCCTGGTCCAGCTCCTCGGCGATCATCTCGCGGACCTGGTCCACCAGCTCCGGCAGGAACCGCAGCCGGTAGTCGACCTTGTGCAGGGCCGCCTCGTCGAAGTGGTCATGGGCGTTGACATTGAGGTCAAGCTCCAGGGGCTGGCCGTCAAGTTCGTGCTTCGCAGCGAAATTATGGTCACGACCGTGGTTGAGCTCGATCTCTCCAAAGTGCCGGCTTGCTACCTTGCTCATGACTTCAACATAGTCCTCAAACCCGCCCCGTTCCACCATCCGGCGGCAATTGCGCGGCGCCGCCGCCGGAGCGGGTCTCCCGGCAGGTACATTGAACGGATGCACACCGTAGCCGCCGCCGTCGCCCGCGCCCGCGAAGTCTTTGACAGCGGAACCACCCGCCCGCTCGCCTGGCGCCTCGAGCAGCTCGGCAACCTGCGCCGGATGCTGGTCGAGCGCCGCGGCGAGTTCGCCGCCGCCCTCGCCGGCGACCTGGGCAAGCATGAGACCGAGGCCCAGCTGACCGAAATCGGCTTCGTCACCGCCGAGGCCGCGCACCTGGAGAAGCACCTGGCCGCGTGGCTGAAGCCAAGGCCGGTCTCCGTCCCGCTGGCCGTACAGCCGGCCAAGGCCTGGACCGAGCTGACCCCGCTGGGCGTGGTGCTGGTGATCGGGCCGTGGAACTACCCGTTGCAGCTGCTGCTGGCGCCGCTGGCCGGCGCCCTTGCCGCCGGCAACACGGCGGTGCTCAAACCCAGCGAACACGCTCCCGCCACGTCCGCCGCCCTGGCCCGCTGGATCCCGGAGTACCTTCCCGGCGCAGCCGAAGTCATCGAGGGCGGCATCCCCGAAACCACGGCCCTGCTCGGGATGCGCTTCGACCACATCTTCTTCACCGGCGGGGAAGCCGCCGCGAAGGTGGTGCTGCGGGCCGCGGCCGAGCACCTGACGCCGGTCACCCTGGAACTGGGCGGCAAGTCCCCGGCGTACGTGGACTCCACCGCGGACCTGGCCAAGACGGCAAAGCGGCTGGCCTGGGGCCGGTTCATGAACGCGGGCCAGACCTGCGTGGCACCGGACTACGTCCTGGCCACCGAAGAGGTGCTGGAGCCGTTGCAGCGCGAACTGGTCAAAGCGATCACCACGCTGTTCGGCAGCGACCCGGCGCGGAGCGACTCTTACGGCCGGATCGTCAACGACCGGCACTTCGACCGGGTCGCGGCGCTCGCGGACGGCAGCACGGTGGTCCACGGCGGCGGACGGAATGCCGCCAGCCGCTACTTCGCCCCGAGCCTGCTGCGGCCCGCGCCGGGCGACGCGGTGATGGGGGAGGAGATCTTCGGGCCGCTGCTGCCGCTGGTTCCGGTCAGCGGGCGCGCGGAGGCGATCCGGATGATCAACGCCGGCGCCAAGCCGCTGGCCCTCTACGTTTTCAGCAACGACGCCGGCACCCGCCAGGCGTTCTCCGAGGAGACCTCGTCCGGGGCGCTCTGCTTCGACGTTCCGGCGGCGCACCTGAGCGTTCCGGGGCTGCCGTTCGGCGGGGTGGGCAACAGCGGCATGGGCGCCTACCACGGGGAACATTCGGTACGGACCTTCTCCCACGAACGCTCCACCCTGTCCAAACCGTCCTGGCCGGACACCCTGGAACTGATCTATCCGCCGTACACGAAGGCCAAGCACCGGCTCATCAGCGCCCTCGTCGCGCCCGCCGGGAAGTTGCGGCGCCGCTCCTGACGTCCGGCCCTGACACCGAGGGCTGACCCCGGCCTGGCGCCTAGTCCCGGCGCGTCGTTCCCAGCTTTTGCAACGTGTCGGCCAGCAGCTCCACGAACAACTGCACCTGCGCGGTCTGCTTCTCCTTCGGCAGCAGCGCAAAGACATTGCGGGCCAGCCGGATCTCCGGGACGTCCAGCACCACGACGCCCTCAGGCCGGTGCAGCAGTGCCAGCTCCGGGACCAGAGCCGCGCCGAGCCCCGCGGCGGCCATCTCCAGGCTGGCGTGGAAGTCATCGCTGTACGCCACCACCCGCGGGTGCAGGTTGCAGCCGACGAAGAGCCGCTCGATCACGGTGGCGTCGGAGGTGCCGGGGTGGTGCATGATCCAGGGCATGTCGGAGAGGTGGTCGGCGGCGACCCGGGCGTCCGCGCCGATACCCCACGCCGCTGGCAGCACCACCCGGAAGTCGTCGTCGCCGATCCACTGCCGGTTGATGGTGTGCGGCCACGCCAGGCCCGACTGGCCCACCTGGTAGACCAGGGCGACGTCGAGCTCGCCGCCGGTGCGCAGCCCCTGGATGGTCTGTCCGGGCTCCGCCACGGAGACCCGCAGTTCGATGCCGAGTTTCTTCCACGCCGGATTCTGCAGGATCCGGGGCAGCACATACGTGGCCAGGGACGGGAAGATGCCCAGCCGCAGCTCCTGGCTGGCGCTGTCGTGGGTCCGCGCGGCCGCCGCCATCAGGGCGTCGATATCGGTCAGGACCTTGGCGGCGTGCCGGGTCATGACGACGGCGGCTTCCGTGGGCTGGATGCTGCGGGCCGAGCGCTGGAACAGCTCCACCCCGGTGTCCCGCTCCAGGGCGGACATCTGCTGTGACACCGCCGAGGCCGTGTAACCGAGCCGGGACGCGGCCGCCGTGAAGGAACCGAGCCGGACCACTTCCACCAGCGTTCGCAGGTGCACGGGGTTGATCACGGGCCGTCCTTCGGGGTTGTGCGTCAGTGCTTCGGTGGGGCGGAAGCGGAATCCGGCTTCATTCTGGCACATTGGGTTTCAAGCGGCCGCCGAAAATTCACACTCATCCGGCCGCCCCGCAGCGACGAATTGCCCATACGACGGTCCATCAGGACAATTCAGGCAAGGCAACAGGAGCAGACAGTGCAGCAAGCAGAGAGCATCCCGGACGGTCGGCGCATCGCCGTGATCGGCAGCGGGGTGGCCGGCCTGACCGCCGCCTACGTGCTGAACCGGCGGGACCGGGTGAGTGTCTTCGAAGCCGACGGACGGCTCGGCGGCCACGCCCACACGCATGATGTCCGCCAGCCCGACGGCACGGCGCTGGGCATCGACACCGGCTTCATCGTGCACAACAACCGGACCTACCCCACTCTCCTGCGGCTGTTCAAGGAACTCGGCGTCCAGACCCAGCCGTCCGAGATGAGCATGTCCATCCGCTGCGACGGCTGCGGACTCGAATATGCCGGGGCCCGGGCCGGCGCCCGCGGCATCATCCCCACGCCCTCCACCCTGCTGCGTGGCCGCTACCTGCTGATGCTGCTCGAGGTCACGCGGTTCTACCGCCGGGCCAGGGCCCTGCTGGCCGCCGGCACGGACGGCGCAGCGGACGGCGACAGCGAACTGACGCTCGGAGAATTCCTGGATCGGGAAAAGTTCAGCAGCTACTTCATCGTCCACTTCATGACGCCCGTGGTCAGCGCCGTCTGGTCCTGCGACCCGACCACCGCCCTGGCTTACCCGGCCCGCTACCTGTTCACCTTCCTCGGCCACCACGGCCTGCTCGGGATCAAGGGGTCCCCGCAGTGGCGCACCGTCACCGGCGGTTCCCGCAGCTACGTGGACAAGATCGCCGCCGGCCTGACGGACATCCGGCTTTCCTCGCCGGTCACCGGGATCCGCCGGCACGAGGGCGGCGTCGACGTCACCTCCAAACCCGCCACCGGCCCCGAGCACACGGAGACCTTCGACGCCGTCGTCGTCGCCACCCACCCGGCGCAGGCGCTGCGCCTGCTCACCGACGCCTCGCCCGCCGAACGGGACGCCCTGGCGGGCATGCCCTACTCGGTCAACCACACCGTCTTCCACCGCGACATGGCCGTGCTCCCGAAGAGCAGCAACGCCCAGGCCTCCTGGAACTACCGCCTGCCGTCCTGCGACGCCCGACCCGACCGGGTGCTGGTCAGCTACGACATGACCCGGCTGCAGCGGCTGAACCCGGTCGACGGCGGGCGCTACATCGTCAGCCTCGGCGAATCCGGGCTGATCGGCGACGGCGCCGTCCTGGAGCGCATGGTCTACGAACACCCGCAGTACACCCCGGACTCGCTGCGCGCCCAGGAACAGATCCAGGGCCTTGGCGACGAGCGGCTGGCCTTCGCCGGCGCCTACCACGGCTGGGGCTTCCACGAGGACGGGGCGCTCTCCGGCGTCCGCGCCGCGGCGGCCCTGGGGCGGTCCTGGGAACCGGCGGCCCCCGCCGGCACGTTGGACGCCGATACGATGGGCCCCGGAACGCTGACCCCCGCGCTGGAGGGCGCATGAGCGGCCGCGCAGCCATCTACCGCACCTCGATCGCGCACGTGCGGCGGACACCGCTGCGCAACGCGTTCACCTATTGCAGTTACAGCTGGTACGTCGACGTCGACGCCCTCCCGGCGCTGCCGCGCTGGATCGCGCCGCTGGCGGGGTTCTCCGCCGCCGACCACCTGGGTGACCCGGCCGGGAGCCTGCGCGGCAACGTCGAACGCTACCTCGCCACCCACGACATCACGCTCGACGGCGGCCGCATCACCATGCTGGCCAGCGCCCGCGTCTTCGGACACGTCTTCAACCCGCTCAGCCTGTTCTGGTGCCACGGCCCCGACGGACAGCTGCGGTGCGTCGTCGCCGAAGTGCACAACACCTACGGCGAACGGCACTGCTACCTGCTGCAGACCGACCCCGCCGGCCGCGCCACCGTCCCCAAGGCGTTCTACGTCTCCCCGTTCAACGACGTCGACGGCCGGTACCGGATGAAGTTGCCCGAACCGGGGGAGCGGCTGGCCGTATCGATCATCCTGGAGCGGGAGGGCCAGCAGCCCTTCGTCGCCACCATGGACGGGGTCCGCCGCGAAGCCACCGTGCCGAACATCCTCGCCGCGGCGCTCGCCGTCCCGCTGGCGCCGCTGCGGGTCGCGGCGCAGATCCGCTGGCAGGGCATCAAGCTGTGGGCACGCCGCCTGCCCGTCATCAAAAGACCACACCACCCCTCACAGGAGGCAGTCCAGTGACCATGACCGAAGCGGGCGGAGCCTACCCGGCGCCGCCGACCGACCACACGCCGGAAACTAACACCCCGGACAGCCCGACTTCCGGGAACCCGGCCACGCCGTACGCCGTCCCGTACACCGTTCCGCAGCCGCCGGCGGTCATTGACGCCGCGATCTGGCCCAGCGTCGCCGCCGTTCCGGCCAGCACCAAGGCCAAGGTCGCGGGGAAGGTCGCCGACACGATCTTCCGCGCCGCGGTCCGCCGCCTGCCCCTGACCGTCCGCTACCCCGACGGCGCCGAGCTGGGTCTCGGCGCCGGTTCAGGCTCCAGCCAGGGCGCCGCGTACCCCGTCATGACGATGCACCGGCCCGAAGACTTCGCCCGGCGGCTGGGCGACGGCGGGCTGATCGGCCTGGGCGAGTCCTACATGGCCGGGGACTGGGACGCGGACAACCTCACCGCCGTGATGGAGGTCTTCGCGGCCCGGGTCGGTTCCCTCGTGCCGGAGCCGCTGCAGAAACTGCGCGGGCTCTACCTGCCCCGCACCCCGCGGACCGAACGCAACACCGAACAGAACACCCGGTCCAACATCTCCCGGCACTACGACCTGTCCAACGAACTCTTCGCGACGTTCCTGGACAGCACGATGACCTACTCCAGCGCACTGTTCCCGGAACGCGGCGAGGCGCTGCGGCACGTCGCCTGGGACGGCCTCGCCGCCGCCCAGCAGGCCAAGATCGACCGCCTGCTGGACAAGGCCGGCGTCACGGAAGGAACCCGCGTGCTGGAAATCGGCACCGGCTGGGGCGAACTCGCCCTCCGTGCCGCCGCCCGCGGGGCAAGCGTGTACTCGGTGACCCTCTCCAGCGAACAGCAGGAACTTGCCCGGCAACGCGTGGCCGAGGCTGGCTACGCCGACGCCGTCACGATCGAGCTCAAGGATTACCGTGCCGTCGAGGGCGAGTTCGACGCCGTCGTCTCGGTCGAGATGATCGAAGCAGTCGGTTACGAGTACTGGGCCACCTACTTCCAGACCATCGAACGCGTGCTGGCCCCCGGCGGAAGGGTGGCCATCCAGGCGATCACGATCGGCCACGACCGGCTCATCGCCACCCGGACCAGCTACACCTGGGTGCACAAGTACATCTTCCCGGGCGGGGTCATCCCCTCGGTCCGGGCCATCGAGGAGGTCACCGAGAAGCAGACCGGACTTCGGGTCCGCGAGCGGCTGGCCATGGGCGAGCACTACGCCCAGACGCTGCGGCTGTGGGAGGAACGCTTCATGTCCCGGGCCGCTGAGGTGCGCGGACTGGGCTTCGACGAAGTCTTCCAGCGCATGTGGCTCTTCTACCTGTGCTACTCCCGCGCCGGGTTCGAAACCGGGTACCTCGACGTCCAGCAAATCGTGCTGGACAAGGTGCCGGCCCGCACCGCCACGGCCGGCCGGAGCGGTCAGTGACGGCGGGGCTGGCGGAAACCATCGCGGAGGTCCTGCGGCCGGTGGCCGGCGGGGAACTCCCCGTCCGGCTGGTGGTGTGGGACGGCAGCGAAGCAGGCCCGGCGGGCGCACCCGTGGTCCGGCTGAACTCCCCGGACGCCATCCGCCGGCTGCTGTGGGCGCCCGGGGAGCTCGGCGCGGCGCAGGCCTACGTGACCGGGGAGCTCGACGTCGACGGCGACCTCAACGCCGCGCTCGAGCACCTTTGGAAGGTGGTGCGGGACCGCGGACTCTCGGGCGTCCGGCCGACGCCGTCGGTGCTCGCCGGCGTGGCGCGGATCGCCCGGGCCGCGGGAGCCCTGGGCGCCCCGCCCGCCCCGCCCGCCAGCCAGGCCCGCGTGACCGGACGGCTGCACAGCCTGCTGCGCGACCGGGCGGCGATCAGCCACCACTACGACCTCAGCAACGACTTCTACGCCCTGATCCTCGACCCGCAGATGGCATACTCCAGCGGATACTGGACCGATTCCTCCGAGGGGTACGGGCTCGAGGACGCCCAGCGGGACAAACTGGATCTCGTGTGCCGCAAGATCGGCCTGAAACCCGGGATGCGGCTGCTCGACGTGGGCTGCGGCTGGGGCTCACTGAGCCTGCACGCGGCGCAGTACTACGGCGCCGACGTCGTGGGGGTCACCCTGTCCGTGGAGCAGAAAGCCTTCATCGACGCGCGGATCAAGGAACGCGGGCTCGAGGGCCGTGTCGAAATCCGGGTGCAGGATTACCGCGAGATACCGGACGGACCGTTCGACGCGGTCGCTTCCCTTGAAATGGGCGAGCACGTGGGGCAGCGCAACTACCCGGTCTACGCCTCGGCGCTGTTCAGCAACGTGGTGCCCGGCGGCAAGGTCCTCGTCCAGCAAATGTCCCGGCGCGGCAAGCACCCCGGCGGAGGGCCGTTCATCGAGTCGTTCATCGCCCCGGACATGCACATGCGCCCGGTCGGCGAGACCCTGGGCTTCCTGGAAGACGCAGGCTTCGAAGTCGAAGGCGTGCAGGCCATGCGGCGGGACTACGTCCGCACCCTGGAGGCCTGGTACGCCCGGTTCGAAGAGAACCACGACACGGCCGTGGCGATGATGGGTGAGGAAATCGCCCGCGTCTGGAGGCTGTACCTGGTCGGCGCGCTCCGCAGTTTCGCCGAGGGGCGGATGGGAGTGGAACAGATCCTCTGCAGCCGGCCCGGCTGACAGGGGCGGCCGGCCGGGCTGACCGGGGCCTACGCCGGGCCGGCCGGGGAGCCGGGACCGGCTGGCCCCGGCATCAGACCGTCAGGGTCTTGCCGAGCAGCTTCGCGTACTGGCCGGCCTCCTGTTTCACCCCGCTGCAGTTGTTCGCGGCGGCGCTGCCCGCCTGCCGCTGCGCCCCGGCGGCACAGGAAGCATCGCGGTTCAGGGACCACATGGAGATCCGGCCGATGCCGCGTTCGACCGCGAAGCTGTTCAGCCGTTCGGCATCGGCGAGGCTGAAGACCTGGCCCTTTACATCGTTCTCACCGATCATCGGGGTGAGTCCGATCCGGTGCCACACCTGGCCGGAATCCAGCTGCTCGCCGGCGGCCCCGTACAGCCTGGCCAGGCTCCGGTGCGTGGCCTCCGCGGCGCTGACGGCGGCGTCGAGCATCGTCCGGCCCGGGTCGAGGGGTTCGAAGTCCATGACCATGATGTTGACGCCGGCGAGGTCGACCCCGGCGTCGAGCATGGCCGCGACCGTCTTCTCGCCGTCGGAGGTCAGGCCCGCGGAGGACACCGGCAGCGTCAGCCACACCTTCAACGGACGGTCCGCCGGGCGTCCGGCTTGCAGCCTGGCGACCGCAGCGCCCCGCCGGGCCGCGGCCGCCGCGTCTTTCAGGCCGTCCCCCTCGACGTCGAAGTCGACCGTGTCCACACCGTATTTTGAGATCACCGTCGAGTACGCCGCCACCAGGGCATCCTCGGTGGCGCACGCTCCCGCCAGCTCCTTACCGAGCTGCCCGCCGAAGGAGATAGCGGCGCTGTTGCCCGCGGCCCGGGAGGCCTTCAGCTGTCCGGCCAGGTCGATCCGGCTGCTGGCTTCATCCAGGGTGTAAAAGCCGTCCCAAGATGGCTCGCAGGGTTTCTTCGGATGCGCACCGATAAACGACAGCACCGTGGTGACCGTGCCGTTCGGGGGGAGGTCCTGGAGCCGGAGGTTGGGCGTGAGCGTGACATCCAGGTACCCCCCGAACCACGGCGGACTCAACGGCGGCCGGCTCCTGCCTTCTTCCTGGCCGTAGTTCCCGGGCGGGATGGGGGTGCAGGCGACGGTTGCCAGGACGACGGCGCACACTGCCAGGGCCGCGCCCCAGCCGCGGGGCGCGGGGGAGCGGCGTGGCTTGAAGCCGCGCCGCCTCCGCCGGTCCGGCACCGTTCCTTCCCCGTCTGCCGGCTAGGAGTGGGCCAGTTGGTCCGCGGGTACCGGAGCCAGCGCCCCCAGTGCGCCGTGGCCGGCGGGGATTGCGACGCTGTTGGTGCGTTCGGGCCGGTACCAGCCGACCGCCGTGCCCCGCAGCGCGAGGATGGCCGAGCCGAAGACCACGTAGGCCCGGAGCGGTTCGTAGATGAGCCGGTAGATCGGAACCATCAGCAGGTGCATCGGGCTCTCCTTGACCATCACCACCGCCACGACGGAAATGATCATGTGGGTCCCGGCGACGAATGCCGAGAACAGTGCGACGGCCTGCCATTCGCCGTGGGCCAGGCTGCTGATCGCCACGATGACGGTCAGTGGCATGAACACCAGCGGGACAAGCACGGAGATCAAGGCGTAGGGCATGGTCAGCATGCCCAGGGCCCCGAAGCGGGGATTGAAGAGCATGGACCGGTGCTTGTACAGCGTCTGGATGTTGCCGTAGGTCCAGCGCAGCCGCTGCTTGAACAGCCCCCGGAGCGTCATGGGCGCCTCGGTCCAGGCCACGGCGTTGTTTTCCTGGACGATGCTGTACCCCAACTGCTGCAAGGACAAGGTCAGGTCTGCATCCTCGGCGAGGGTGTCGTGGGAATAGCCGCCGGCGGCCAGGAGCGCTTCGCGCCGCCAGGCGGCACAGGCGCCGGGAACGATGGAAATCGCGCCCATCAGCCCTTCTGCCATGCGGGTGACGCAAATGCCGGAGAGGTATTCCAGGCTCTGCCAGGCCGTCAGCAGGTTCCGCCGGTTGCCCACCTTCACATGCCCGGCCACCGCGCCGACGACCTTGCCGTTGCGCGGGGCCAGGAAATGCCGGGCGAACATCTTGATCGTCTGCGGCTCAAACATGGTGTCGCCATCCAGCGTGACCACCACTTCGCCGCGGGACTGGGCAATTCCATGGTTGCTGGCGGCCGATTTGCCGCCGTTGGGCTGGTCAATGACGCGCAACTGGGGCCACTTTTCCGCGTATTCGGACAATACCTTCAGTGTGCCGTCGGTGGAGCCGTCATTGACCGCCACGACTTCCAATTGTGGATAGTCGCTGGCCCGCAGTGCGTCCAATGTTTTGGCCACCACGAGTTCCTCGTTGAATACCGGCAGGACGACGCTGACAAACGGCCAGTCCTCTTCCTTGATCTCCGCCCAGAGCCGCTTTTTCTGGCGCCGGTTGTTGATGACTGCCAGCACGACGTAGAGGAAGGTCAGCAGCGTCAGGGAGCCAATGCCGAACCAGAACAGCCAGGTCAGGATGACGTTAGGGGTCACCAGGTAGGTAGTCATGGCGGCAAGGGTGGCGTTGTCCTCGATGGCACCGGGAACATTCTTCGCCGGGACGAATTCCGGCGGCAGCAGCGGCTCCACGGTGGTAAAGGTGTAGCCCTGCGCCTTGGCCATCGGGATAAAGGACTTCAGCATTTCAATCGTGGCGCTCCGGTCACCGCCGCCGTCATGGACCAGGACAATGTGTCCCTGGCCGTCGAGTTTCTGCGCTTTGATCGGAACCCCGGGGGCGTACGACCAGTCACGGGTATCAAAGTCCATATTGATGTGCAGGAATCCCAGCTGCTGGGACTGCAGCAACGCCAGTGAATTGTTGCCGGGATCGCCGGTCGGGATCCGGAAGAGCCGGCTGGCGTAATTATCCGAAGCCCGCATGATCCGATCCGCACCGATGACCTGCTGCCGGTTGAAGAGGTCATCGTGGGCCCAGAAATCGATGTGCGACATGGTGTGGTTCCCGACCATGTGGCCTTCCTGCGTCATCCGCCGGAAGATGTCGGGGTATTTGACGATGTTGTCCCCCACGGTGAAGAAGGTTGCCGGGACGCCTTCCTTGGACAACAAGTCCAGGATTTGCGGCGTATTCCTCGGGTCCGGTCCGTCATCAAAAGTCAGCATGAGGGTGTGGTCCGCCGGCTTGCCGAAAGTTTCCATGGCGTACGGACTGTTGCCGATCAGTTCAATCTCTTCGGCGGTGGCTTCACGCCAAATTGTCGAGCTGAAGGGGTCCTTGAGGAAGACCTTGCCGTTCCGGCGTTCGATCAGCGCAATCCGGTCAAAAGCGAAACCACCCTCCGGGCCGATCCGGGGGATGTTACGCAGGTCCTGGCTGGAAAGCAGCTTCCGTGGATATTCCACGTTCTGGTTTTCCTGCCCTTTCCAGACCGGGGCGCTGGCCGCGGGCAGAATCCACACGACCGAGAAGACGATCAGCAGGGCGCTGGCGACGAACGCAATAAGGATGCGACGCCAGCGCTTGCCACTGGGATCAAAGAAGACGGGTGCCGTGCCGGAAATGGGAGATTTTTTCGTCATGGATTGCCTCGCCGGAGAATCGATGGTGCAGAAGCCCTGACGGAGACCAGGGCGCGAGCGCCGCCGCTGTTCGACGGGGATTCAACCCGGAACGGGCGACCATTTCGCGACGGGAGAAATTGGCGCTCATGTGACTTCTCCCTGAACTTTCTCGAGCCGCCGGATTGCGGCGTATCGCTTTCTGCTTTCGAGTCTGGAGCGCTCCGGAACGGGGCACACGCGTAGAAAACACGCGCGTTTTCGCGATGGTGCTACTTGGTTTTCGGTCCCGATTACCGAGTACCGACCGGGTGTTTTGTGAGTAAGCCGGCGCGGCCGCGGTCTGCCCGGCAGCAGCCGTCCGCGGCCCCGGGGAGGGCCGCGCCGGGCGGCGCAACACGGCGTCGGCGGTGGCTACCGCGCTGGGCGGGGGCCGGGTAGCGTACGGGATACGGGCCGGGAGTCAGTGGAGGCAGGTGCGGCATGCGCAGGGGAGTCGGAGCGGCAGCCGGCGTGCTGGCGGTACTGCTTGCCGCCGCCGCGTGCGACGCGGAACCGCCCCCGCGGCCCCCTCCGGTGACTGCGGTGACGGCGCCCGCAGACACCTACATCACGGCGTACACGTGGTACGACAACACCCCCGAGGGCTCCCCGGACATCAGCCACCCTGTGCTGCACAAGAGGGCCGGCGGCCGGGGGACCTACGCGGACCCGGTGACGATCGCCGTCGGGCATTCCCTGGAGACCGGACAGGACGTCCTGGATTTTCCGGCGGGCACCCGGATCTACCTACCCGACGTGCGGCGCTACTTCATCGTGGAGGACACCTGCGGGGACGGGCCGGCGCCGGAGGAGGGCCCATGCCACGCGGACGCGGCCAGGCACGGCGGGGCCAGCACCTGGCTCGACGCCTGGATCGGCGGCGAGGGGGAGGGTGAATCGTTTGCCCAGCGCTGCGCGGAGCAGGTCACGGGAGTGC
Source organism: Arthrobacter sp. Hor0625 (assembly GCF_052567525.1). NCBI lineage: Bacteria > Bacillati > Actinomycetota > Actinomycetes > Micrococcales > Micrococcaceae > Arthrobacter > Arthrobacter sp. Hor0625. The sequence goes on from NZ_CP199586.1 coordinate 2,791,082, forward strand.
GCGCGGCGGTCTTCCATCCGGCCGACAATTTCGTCGTCGCCCCCGGGGACGGCGTGATCCACGACGGCATCTGCGACAGCGGCTACGGCAACCAGCTCGTGACGGTCTCGCCGGGATCAACCCCGCCGCGCTGAGGGCTGGCGAGGTCAGGCAGGGCCCGCTGGGACCCCGCCAGGGGCGCCCGGGCTCCGGATGAATCCGGGCCGAAAGCCTCTGGCCTGCGGCTTTATTCGCGGCGCGCCGAGGATTGGGCCTTTTAGTTGACGCTCCGGTAACGTTTAGGTCACCGGTTGGCGCACACGCCCCGACACGGCGTTCCGAACGCCGTTGCGTGTGGTAAGTCCCGTGGCGGCGTCGTCTCGCGCTCCGCAAACCGTGACCATTCCCGGGCAGGGCTACCCCCTGGCGCCTGCCTGTTTCCGCATTTCCACGAAGAGGCTTTATTTTCCATGCGCAGAAATAGTCTGCTTGCCGCCGGCATGCTCTCCGTCCTGCTCGCCACCTCGGCGTGCGGGGCCGGTGCCCAGAACCCATCCGCACAGTCCACGGGCTCGGCCAGTGCCGGCTTCGACTCCGCAACCGACAGCTCCGCCGAGATCGGTACCTCGCAGCGGGCCGCGGCCGAGAAGGTCAAGGCCACCGCCAAGGCGCAGTCCGAGGCGAAGGCCAAGGCTGCTGCCAAGGCCAAGGCGGACGCCAAGGCGGCCGCGGCTGCGAAGGCGAAGGCCGCTAAGGCAGCGGCAACCGCAGCGGCACAGAAGGCAGCTGCCCAGGCGCAGGCCGCGGCCAAGGTGCCCGCAGTTGTCCCGTCGACCCCCGCCGCCGTTCCCGCCGCTCCCGCCGCGCCGAAGCCGGCTCCGGTCGTTCCGGCGTCCTCCGAGCGGGTCGTCCACACCACGTACACGACGGCGTACACCTGGTACGACAACACCCCCGCCGGGTCGGCCACGATCAGCCACCCCATCCTGCACAAGACCGCGGGCGGCACCGGCACCTACCAGGACCCGATCACGATCGCCGTGGGCCACTCCACCGCTACCGGTAAGGACGTCCTGGACGTTCCGGCCGGCACCCGGATCTACCTGCCGGACGTGCGCCGCTACTTCATCGTTGAGGACAGCTGCGGCGACGGCGACGAGCCCCAGGGCGGCCCGTGCCACCAGGGGACTAACGTCAACGGCACCAACTCCACGATCTGGATCGACATGTGGATCGGCGGCCAGAGCATGAGTTCCGACGGCGCCGACGCCTGCGCGAGCAAGGTCACCAATGTCCGCACCGCGGTCTTCAACCCGGCCAGTGACTACGCTGTGGCACCCGGTGCCGGCGTGATCCACGACGGCAAGTGCGACGCCGGCTACGGCAACACGCTGCTGAAGCGCTAAGGCGCAACAGGACTCCCGCCGGCGGCAGCCGGGGGAATCCGGGTTGGACAGAGGGGTGCCGGCGAGGTCCGCCGGCACCCCTCTGTGCTGCCGGAGCCGTTGAAGCATCCTGCCGGGCTGCGGCCGCGGGGCCGTAAGGCCCTGTTATCCGCCGCGGAAGCGGGCAGAATTGTTGGCAGTACTTTTGCACCCACAAGGGGAGGGCGCCATGCGGCGGTCCATGCCAACCCGAAAAGCAGTCCTCGCGCTTTCCTGCGCTGCGGTGCTGATGACCGCCTGCTCTGCTCCGACCGGGCCGCCCGTCGTTTCGGCGTCGGCGACACCCTCGCTGTCCAAGGCGGCCCTGACGCCGGCAGTCCGGGCGACTCCCCGCCCGTCAGCCCAGGCGGAATGGAAGACCTACACGACGCCGGACGGCCAGTTGGCGTTCGACTATCCGCCGGACTGGAGCGTCAAGGACCGTGCCCGCGAGGCAGCACCCGGGGGAGTGTTCGTGGAGGTCCTCAGCGGGGCCGGGAAGTCGATGGCCACGCTGCGCACGAACATCCAAACCAAGCCGGACTGTCCGGCGAAATACCCCTATGCCCTGATGGACTCCCAGGTCCTGCCGGCCCTGAAGCAGGACGGCGCGGCTCCCCGGTTCATCTTCGAGGGCAGGGACGACCATGGGTCGTATCCCACCCGGCCGGCCTCGCTGGCGTACGGAATCACCTCGGCCGCGCCGCCCGTCGGGCCCAGCGCGTGCCCCATCTTCCAGTTCTTCGACTGGGGCTCGGGGCTCGCTGCCTTCAGCGGCGTTTACAACCCGGTGGTCGCGGCGCCGGGCGACACCCCCGACGTCGACACCCCCGAGGCCTACACGGCCACGGAGGAGTACGACGAGGTGCGCCAAACCATCACGTCCCTGCGCCCGGCCGACTGACCGGGCAGCCCGGCGGGCCCAGAGCGCCAACCGGGCAACCCGGCGGGCCCGGAGCTCCAGGTGCCCGGAGACCAGCGCGGCGGGCACAACCGGGGCTGCGTAGTGCCCTGCCGCAGGCGCTGTGCGCCACTAGCTGCGACACGCCGTCGGATAGCGACACGCCGGGCTGTTAATTGTGCCTAACTACTCCACAGGATGTGGATTTCGTCCTCGAAAACGGCTGGAATCCGGACATTTTGACGGTCCCCGGCTGTGGATTAAAAGTGGGTTAAATGACATACTTGTAATACATCATCTTGGGGTCCACATCGGGCTCTTGCACTACATGTAGTATCGACATACAGTTCGAGCGGAGCGGTTGCAGACCGCAGGGCGAGGCCAGTAACGGATAAGGATTCCTGTTCCCGTCGGGCCCCACCGGACACGAACCACAGACTTCAACAAAGGGGACCAGGACATGACCGTTACGGTTTACACCAAGCCGGCTTGCGTACAGTGCAACGCCACCTACCGTGCTCTGGACAAGAAGGGCATCGCCTACCAGAGCGTTGACATCTCCCAGGATGCCGAAGCCCTGGAGCGCCTCAAGTCCCTGGGCTACATGCAGGCTCCGGTCGTCGTCACCGACCAGGACCACTGGTCCGGCTTCCGCCCGGACAAGATCGAAGAACTGGCACAGGCTGCCGCCGTCGCGGTTGCCTGAAAGCCGGCACACAGCACCACGACGGATGAGGTGACTCGCATGGCTGCACCGGCACCCGCCGGCCCGCCGCTGGCAGCGGACACCGTGGACTCAGCCACGGTAGGCTCCGATGCGGTCCGCACCACCGGCAGCCACCTCATCTACTTCTCCTCCACCTCCGAGAACACCAAGCGCTTCGTCGAGAAGCTGGGTATCGAGGCGGCCCGCATCCCCCTCCATCCGAGGGAACCGGCACTGCTGGCCACCAAGCCCTACGTCCTGGTGCTTCCCACCTACGGAGGAACCGGGGGAGAGGGATCCGTTCCGAAGCAGGTCATCCGCTTCCTGAACGATCCGAGGAACCGGCAGCAGCTCCGTGGAGTGATCGGGGCGGGCAACACGAACTTTGGGGACAACTACTGCATGGCCGGGGACATCGTCGCCGCCAAGTGCAAGGTCCCGCACCTATATCGTTTCGAACTCATGGGGACGCCGGAAGACGTCAGCCGAGTACAACAAGGATTGGAAGAATTTTGGACACGACTGTCGCAGACACAGAAGTAGCCACCGGCTCCGGCTCCGCCGCGGACACCGCCGTCGAGAAGCACACCGTCCCCGGGGAGAAGCCGGCCCTGCCGGCCGCCTACCAGGGCCTGGGCTACCACGAGCTCAACGCCATGCTGAACCTCTACGGCCCGAACGGCGAGATCCAGTTCGAAGCCGACCGCGAGGCCGCGCACCAGTATTTCCTGCAGCACGTGAACAACAACACCGTGTTCTTCCACGACCTCGAGGAAAAGCTCGACTACCTGGTCAAGAACGAGTACTACGAGCGCGAAACCCTCGACCAGTACACGATGAACTTCATCCGCGAGCTCTTCAACCGCGCGTACAAGAAGAAGTTCCGCTTCGAGACCTTCCTCGGCGCGTTCAAGTTCTACACCTCGTACACGCTGAAGACCTTCGACGGTAAGCGCTTCCTGGAGCGCTACGAGGACCGCGTCTGCATGGTGGCCCTGCACCTGGCCCGCGGCGACGAGAAGCTCGCGACCGCAATGGTCGACGAAATCATCGAAGGCCGCTTCCAGCCGGCCACCCCGACGTTCCTGAACGCCGGCAAGAAGCAGCGCGGCGAGCTGGTCTCCTGCTTCCTGCTCCGCATCGAAGACAACATGGAGTCGATCGGCCGGTCCATCAACTCCGCGCTGCAGCTGTCCAAGCGCGGCGGCGGCGTGGCGTTCGCGCTGACCAACATCCGTGAAGTCGGCGCGCCGATCAAGCAGATCGAGAACCAGTCCTCCGGCGTCATCCCCGTGATGAAGCTCCTCGAAGACAGCTTCTCCTACGCCAACCAGCTCGGTGCCCGCCAGGGCGCCGGTGCCGTGTACCTGCACGCGCACCACCCGGACATCTACCGCTTCCTCGACACCAAGCGGGAGAACGCAGACGAGAAGATCCGCATCAAGACCCTCTCGCTCGGCGTCGTGATCCCGGACATCACCTTCGAGCTGGCCAAGCGGGACGAGGACATGTACCTGTTCTCCCCGTACGACGTCGAAAAGGTCTACGGCATGCCGTTCTCCGACGTCTCGGTCACCGAGAAGTACTACGAGATGGTCGACGATTCCCGGATCAAGAAGACCAAGATCAAGGCCCGCGAGTTCTTCCAGACCCTCGCCGAGATCCAGTTCGAATCCGGCTACCCGTACATCATGTTCGAGGACACCGTGAACCGGGAAAACCCGATCGACGGCAAGATCATCATGTCGAACCTGTGCTCGGAGATCCTCCAGGTCTCGCAGCCCACGACGTACCACGATGACCTGTCCTACGACCAGACCGGCAAGGACATCTCCTGCAACCTGGGTTCGCTGAACATCGCGAAGACCATGGACTCGCCGGACTTCGGGCTGACCATCGAGACGGCCATCCGGTCCCTCTCCGCGGTCTCGGACATGTCCAACATCACCTCGGTGCCCTCGATCGCCCGCGGCAACGACCAGAGCCACGCAATCGGCCTCGGCCAGATGAACCTGCACGGCTACCTGGCCCGCGAGCGGGTCCACTACGGCTCCGAAGAGGGCCTGGACTTCACGAACATCTACTTCTACTCGGTGCTGTTCCACGCGGTCCGTGCCTCCAACAAGCTGGCCATCCAGACCGGCCAGACGTTCGGCGGCTTCGAGAAGTCTAAGTACGCCTCCGGGGAGTTCTTCGACAAGTACATCAACCGTGAATGGGTCCCGCAGACTGCGAAGGTTGCCGAGCTGTTCCAGAACATCCACATCCCCACCCAGGATGACTGGCGCGAGCTGAAGGCTTCCGTCATGGAGCACGGCATCTACAACCAGAACCTGCAGGCTGTCCCGCCGACCGGCTCGATCTCCTACATCAACAACTCCACCTCCTCGATCCACCCGGTGGCGTCCAAGATCGAGATCCGCAAGGAAGGCAAGCTGGGCCGCGTGTACTACCCGGCGCCGTACCTGACGAACGACAACCTGGAGTACTACCAGGACGCGTACGAGATCGGCTACGAGAAGGTCATCGACACGTACGCCGCGGCCACGCAGCACGTGGACCAGGGCTTGTCGCTGACGCTGTTCTTCAAGGACACCGCGACCACGCGTGACATCAACAAGGCCCAGATCTACGCCTGGAAGAAGGGCATCAAGACCATCTACTACATCCGTCTCCGCCAGCTCGCGCTGGAAGGGACCGAGGTAGAGGGCTGCGTCAGCTGCATGCTGTAATCAGCCGCTGAAGGCTTGAGCACGACGGCGGGCGCCCGCCCGCCGTCGTACGCTTTAACTTAGAGAACCAACCCAACATTGAGGGGATGACATGACCGAGAAGGTCAAGCTGTTGAGCCACGTCGAGGCGATCAACTGGAACCGCATCCAGGACGACAAGGACGTGGACGTCTGGAACCGCCTGGTCAACAACTTCTGGCTGCCGGAGAAGGTGCCGCTGTCCAACGACGTCCAGTCGTGGAACACCCTGACGCCGGCCGAGCAGCAGCTCACCATGCGCGTGTTCACCGGCCTGACCCTGCTGGACACCATCCAGGGTACCGTCGGCGCCGTCTCGCTCATCCCGGACGCCCTCACCCCGCACGAGGAGGCCGTCTACACGAACATCGCGTTCATGGAGTCGGTGCACGCCAAGAGCTACTCCTCGATCTTCTCCACGCTGGCCTCCACCAAGGAGATCGACGAGGCGTTCCGCTGGTCCACCGAGAACGAGAACCTTCAGAAGAAGGCCCAGATCGTCATGGACTACTACCAGGGCGACGACCCGCTGAAGCGGAAGGTGGCCTCCACGCTGCTGGAGAGCTTCCTGTTCTACTCGGGCTTCTACCTGCCGATGTACTGGTCATCGCGGGCCAAGCTGACGAACACGGCCGACCTGATCCGCCTGATCATCCGCGATGAGGCCGTGCACGGCTACTACATCGGCTACAAGTTCCAGAAGGGCCTGGAGAAGGTCTCCGAGGAGAAGCGCCAGGAAATCAAGGACTACACCTTCGAACTGCTCTTCGAGCTGTACGAGAACGAAGTCCAGTACACGCACGACCTGTACGACGGCGTCGGCCTGGCCGAGGACGTCAAGAAGTTCCTGCACTACAACGCCAACAAGGCCCTGATGAACCTCGGCTACGAGGCCATGTTCCCGGCCTCCGTCACCGACGTGAACCCGGCGATCCTGTCTGCCCTGTCGCCGAACGCGGACGAGAACCACGACTTCTTCTCGGGGTCGGGTTCGTCGTATGTGATTGGCAAGGCTGTTAACACCGAGGATGAGGACTGGGACTTCTAGTTCTTCTTATTCCTGCCTTCCCTCGGGAAGTACCGAACATGAGAACGGCCCCGCACGTGCGTGCGGGGCCGTTTCTGTTGGTGGCGAATTATTGATGGATATCCGCGTCGGATCAGCATTCGTCGATGATCTTGCCGACCACGCTGCCGATTGCGGCGCCCAGGGCAGCGCCTCCGGCGCCACCGAAGTAGCCGCCGATGACTCCACCCGCGCCGGCCAGGGTGCCCTGCCAATTGCCTCCCGACTTCTTGTAGACCACCGTGGTCGATCCGCCGCCTTCCTCGGTGGCCACGTAGGATCCGACGGCGCCGGAGGCGTAGGCCAGAGCGACCGGGCTGGCGTTGCCTTTCATCATGAGTTCCTCATACGCCTTCTTCACCTCGTGGTACGCCTTGGCGGCGTCATGCTTCCCTCCAGTGGCCGCGTGGCCGAGCTCGCAGATATGGTTCAGCACTGGCAACTCTGACTCGTTGATGAAGTCCAGCTCCTGGAGTTTGCTGAGCACGATCTTGTCCGCTTTCAGCCGATCGCCTTTGGCCTCGGCCATGATGCGCTTCACCTCCCTGGCCGCCGCGCTTTGCATCTCGTAGACGCCGATTCCGCTGAAGGATTCGATGCTGGACATTGGAGTGCCCTCCTGATTGCTGTTTGAGGCGCAGGTCCGCGCAGTGGAAGTTTGCTCCCGTAGCGGAGGGAAGGGAATAGCCAAAATGTTCAGACGCCGGCAGCGTGCTCGAGGAGCGGCGGGCCGGAGGCGGCGGCCAGTGGCGGGAGGGACTCAGGCCAAGCCGGCGGTTCCCAATCCTGCTGCTCGCTCCGGTAGTGGCGGCCGGTGGGGGAGATCCAGTCCGGCGGTTTCTGTGGCGTGGCCGGCGTCGGTTGCCAGGCAGTGGTGTGTTTGAGGCGGTGGTGTTTGCGGCAGGGCTGGCCCAGGTTGTTGATCCCGGTGGTCCCGCCGTCGGCCCACGCGAGCAGGTGGTCGGCATCGGTGTCCAGCGAGGGGTTGTTGCAGGCGGGGAAGGTGCATTTGGCGTCCCGCAGCCGGAGCCAGTACCGCATCGCTTTCGGGATCCGGTAGCTGGTGCGGCCGATTTCCAACGGAGCCCCGTCCCGCGGATCGATCAGCACACGATAGAACGAATCCGCCCCGCCCGCCACCAACGCCCGGGCCATCGACGGCGGGATCGGGCCGTAGCCGTCCAGCATGGCCGGTTCCTCCGTTATCCCCAGCAGTGACAGGACCGGGACGGTGACCAAAACCTGCGCCCGCGGCACCGGGACCCCGGCCGCTGTATTGCCGGCCACGGTCTGCGATGCGTGGGCGTCCGCGCCGCCGGCCGCAATGCCAGCAGAGCGGCCGGAGCCGCCCCTAAGGAGTACGGTCGCCGCCACGTCCGCCCGTAGCTGGGCCAGGGTCCGCGCCTCGGCCGGGCCCTGCAACGCCCGCGACGCGGCTGTCAGCCTGTCGAAAATCCCCGCGGCCGTCGCCGCCGGCAGGTACGTGTTCAACCACGCCATCCCGTCCCGGTCCGGGACGAACTCGACCCGCCGGTCGGCGGCGCTGCGGGTGTGCCGGGCCTCAATACTGTCCGGGTGGTGGCGCTCACGCCAGGTCCGGGCCTTGGCCCGGAAGCGTCCCGGTGCCAGCTCTCCCGCGAAACAGGCACGGGCCGGCGAAGAAGCGTTCGGGTCAAGGAAATGGGCCTCCAGACATCCCGCCGCGGCAGGCGGGAGGCCCGCGGCCTCATTGACCATGATGCGGGCGTGCTGCCAGGACACCCTCCCGGAACCCAACGCCTCGAGTGTCAGCGGCAGCCAGGTTGTCAGGGCCAGCGCATCGGAAATCAGCGCAGAGGCGGAGCGCTCACTGACGGTCAGCACACCCGCGACCTCCGCCACAGCGCTCATCTCCCGGGCCGTACAGTCCCGAGGCGTGGCAGCCGGCCCCGCGAGAACCTCAGCCAGATGGACGTACCCGGCAGCCAGGCGGACATTGAGCGCCGCGACCCGTGACTCCACCCGTGCCGCCTCGGACAAGCCGTCCAGGCAGGCGTCGGCAAGCAGCCGCACCGGATCGGCGTCGTCGTTGGAGTGGGTTGCGCGGTCGGGACCATCAAGGAGAGCCTCCAAAGCGGCGGCGGACTGCCTCAGGGCCGCCGCTGCCGCCCTGATCTCCGCTGTGAAAGCATCTCTGCTCTCCATGTCTTCACACTACGGCGGACCACCGACATTTATACCCGGACGCAGGCCTCCTCCACGTCCGGGACGTTGAGGCCGTTGGTTACGTGGAAAAGTTTGGATGGTTCCCTCTAGTCGGTGATATTCCTCATGCGGAGCGCGTCCCGCATGAGGTTCTCTACCCGCGAGAGTGGCCCGGGGTTCTCAGCGGAATTATCGGACTCGCGCGGTACCGGCGGGTAGCTTTTTCTTGCGGCGGCGGACGGCTAGGCTCGAAGGCGGGGGAGAGGCTCGGCCGAGGGGACGGGTCGAAAATGAATCATGAACGGACGTGGGTCGGTCCTTTATTGCAGCCGGCACTGCGCACCTTTGAGGAAGTAGAGACGGCCGGCGCCTGGCTGCTCGAGCAATTGCAGGACGGTGCCGCCCTGACCAGCGAGCAGCAGCGGCGGTCGCTGGGGCAGGTCCTGGACAGCCTGGAACGGCACCTGATGCACGCCGACGCTGAAACCCCTGCCGGGACCTTCTTCCCTGATTGCAGTCCGCTTGTCCCGCGGAGATGGATAGGCCCAGGGAGGCGGGAATCGTGAGCATGGATCAACAACTCCGCCGCCGGCGCCATGGCAGGCCCTCGCGGCGCTGGGCCTCCACCTTGGCTGGCAGCGTTGCAGCTGTCGCCTTCGTCCTGCTGGCTGCGGTGGCACCCGCCGGAGCCGACGCCGGAGCAGCGCTGGGCGTTGACGACGGGGAGTTGTCCAGACACGGCTCCCGGGTCCAGGTGTACGTAACCTATGAATGCCCGGTCGGGCAGACGGCGGGAGTGGGAATCTTCCTCACCCAGGCCGAACACCATGGACGCGCTCCCTTTGGTGGCGCCGGGTCCGGGCCACTGACTTGCACAGGCGAGCCGGATGAAGTGGTCCTCACTGTCCCGGCAGGGAGCGGCCGCTTCATGCCGGGCTGCGCGACGGCGACCGTGTCCCTTTTCACGAGGGAAGCCGGGCGTCCGGACAGCATCGAACAGATCACCGAGGACATCCGGCTGGAGCACTCTTGGTCGTAAGGTTGCGGGGCTGTCAGCCAGCCCCGCAAGCCTCCCTCAAAACGCGTAGCGGACCCGGCAATAAGGCGCGATTTCGGCAATGAGCTGCGTCAGTTGCCGCACATAGCCAGCCTTTCTTCCCGACCGGTAGCGGACGTTCGTGAAGCCGTTCGACGAGACCTTCGGCTCCTGCAGGTCCGGACGCCACAGCACATTCTCGGCCTGCGGGTGCCACCCCAGGTTGACTTCGTGGAGCCGTTCATTGTGGGTGAGGAAGATGACCTCAGCCGCGAGCTGGTCCTTCGCCGCGGCGGTCAGGGTGTCATCGAGCTGGCGGAGCAGCTGTTCCCAGTCGCTGAGCCAGGTGTCGGTGATGATGACGGGGGAGAAGTTGACGTGGACCTCATACCCGGCGTCGACGAAGTCGTTCATGGCAGCCATCCGTTCAGCCACCGGTGAGGTCCGGACGTCAATCGACTTCGCCAGGGCCGCGGGCATCAGGGAGAAACGGATCCTGGTGTGCCCGCCGTGGTCCCAGGCCAGCATTGCCGGATTCACGTACTTGGTGGCAAAGGACAGCTTCGCGGTGGGCAGGTCGCGGAAGAGCGTGACCAGATCCTCCACGTTGTCGCTGATCAGGGCATCGACGGAGCAGTCGCTGTTCTCGCCGATGTCGTACACCCAGAGCTCCGGGTCGCACTGGTTGGGCTCCAGCTTGATGCCCTGGCGCGTGGCATGCCGTTCGATCGACCGGGCAATCTGGTCGATGTTCGCGAACACCGTCACCGGGTTGCTGTACCCCTTGTGCCGGGGTACGTAGCAATACGCGCACGCCATGGCGCAGCCATTAGCGGTCGAGGGCGCAATGAAGTCCGCCGACCGGCCGTTGGGCTTGACGGTCAGTGCCTTCTTGACGCCGAGCACCAGCGCCTCCGTCTTGATCCGGGACCAGCGCGGCACATTCGTTTCATCTCCGTGGACTTCTGGGATGTTCCAGTGGCTATCGACAAGGACGACGTCGGCGTCCGGCCAGCGTGCGGCAATTTCTTTGCCCCGGGGAAGCTCCAGTGCCGCAGGCTGGGCATAGATGCGCCGGATCTGTAGCAGGCGGTTGAACTCCATGTTTCCGTTCCCCGCAACTGGCCGGAGACGGTGCTCCTAGTCCGCGGCGGCCAGCTGGCCGCAGGCGCCGTCGATCTCCTTGCCGCGGGTATCGCGCAGGGTGCAGGGCACCCCGGCGGCGCGGAGCCGTGCGATGAACTCCTGGGCCACCGGCTTCTCCGAAGACGTCCAGATGGAACCGGGGGTGGGGTTCAGCGGGATCGGGTTCACGTGCACCCAGCCTCGGCCGCGCTGGTTCAGCTTCTTCGCCAGCAGGTCCGCACGCCAGGCGTGGTCGTTCATGTCCTTGATCAGTGCGTACTCGATGCTGACGCGCCGGCCGGTCTTGCGGTAGTACTCGTAGGCGGCGTCGATCGCTTCGTCGACCTTCCACCGGTTATTGACCGGGATCAACTCGTCGCGGAGTTCGTCGTCGGGCGCGTGCAGGGACAGCGCGAAGGTGACCGGCAGGTCCTCGTCGGCCAGTTTGCGGATGGCCGGTACCAGGCCGACGGTGGAGACCGTGATGTTCCGGGCCGACATGCCCAGGCCCTCGGGCGCCGGGTCCACGAAACGGTGCAGGGCCGCCATCACGCGCTTGTAGTTGGCCAGCGGCTCGCCCATGCCCATGAAAACGATGTTGGTGACGCGCTCGTCGTCGTGCTCCTTCGGGCCCAGCTCGCCCGCGGCGATCGCACGGTTCGCGGCGACCACCTGGTCCACGATCTCCGCGGTCGACATGTTGCGGGTCAGCCCGGCCTGGCCGGTTGCGCAGAACGGGCAGTTCATCCCGCAGCCGGCCTGCGAGGACACGCACAGCGTGATCCGGCCGGGGTAGCGCATCAGGACCGACTCGACCAGGGCGCCGTCGAACAGCCGCCACAGGAACTTGATGGTGTCCCCGTTGTCCGTACGGAGGCGGCGGACCTCGGTCAGCAGCGGGGGGAACATCTCCGCGACGAGCTCTTCGCGGCCGGCCTTCGGCAGGTCGCTCATCGCTTCCGGATCCGTGGTCCAGTGCTGGAAATAGTGCGTGGAGAGCTGCTTCGCCCGGAAAGCGGGGACGCCGAGCTCCTTGAGCTTCGCGGCACGCTCGGCCAGGGTCATGTCGGCAAGGTGCGCCGGCGGCTGCTTGACCCGCGGCGAGGCGAACTGGAGGACCGGCCGGCCCTCGACGGTGCGCGCCTGCTCCCAGCCTTCCGCCGTCGGGCGGACCTGCGGGCGTGCGGCGGCGCCGGCGTCCTTTGCGCGGGTACGGTCGGGGGCGTCGGAGGAGGAAGTTGAGGAAGTCATCCTTCCCATTGTCCCACGCCCGGGTAGCGGGCACTAAGCGCGGGCCGGTCGCCGCGCCCCCGCACCCGACGCCGTAGGGTCGCCCGCAGGCGCCCCGGGCCCCGCCCGCGCCCGCCCCTTCGTCGTCTCAGTACCCGGCGACCTCGTGCGGGACGTACGGGCTCTCCAGCTCCGCCTCTTCCTCCGGCGTCAGCGTCAGTTCCAGCGAAGCGAGGGCGTCCTCCAGATGGGCGGGCTTGCTCGCGCCGACGATCGGTGCACTGACCACGCTGTTGGAGCGGACCCATGCCAGGGCCACCTGGGCGCGGGGCACGCCTCGGCGCTCGGCGATGACCCGCACGGCATCCGCCACGGCCCGGTCGCTGTCCTCGGCGCTGTACAGCGTCTTGCCGAACTCATCCTTTTCGGACCGGTTGGTCTTCTCGTCCCACCCGCGGGTGAGCTTGCCGCGGGCCAGCGGGCTCCATGGCAGGACACCGATCTTCTGGTCGGCGCAGAGCGGGAACATCTCGCGCTCCTCCTCGCGGTAGACCAGGTTGTAGTGGTCCTGCATCGTGACGAACCGGGTCCAGCCGTTGAGCTGCTGCAGGTAGAGCGCCTTGCTGAACTGCCAGGCCGCCATCGACGACGCACCGATATAGCGCACCTTGCCGGCCTTGACGACGTCGTGCAGGGCCTCGAGCGTCTCCTCGATGGGCGTCGCCGGGTCCCACCGGTGAATCTGGTACAGATCCACGTAGTCGGTCCCCAGCCGGGTGAGGCTGGCGTCGAGTTCGGCGAAGATGGCCTTGCGCGAGAGCCCGCGCCCGTTGGGGCCTGGGCGCATCACGCCGTGCACCTTGGTGGCGATGACGGTTTCGTCCCGGCGGGTGAACTCGGCGAGCGCGCGGCCCACGATTTCCTCGCTTGAGCCGTTGGAATACACGTTGGCGGTGTCGAAGAAGTTGATCCCCGCCTCCACGGCCTGGCGGATCAGCGGCCGGCTCTGGTCTTCGGGCAGCGTCCACGGGTGCGGTCCCCGGTCCGGGTCCCCGTAGGTCATGCACCCCAGGGCCAGCGGTGAGATGTCCAGGCCGGTGTTGCCGAGTTTGATGTAGTCCACGATTGTCCTCCGTCGAAAACCGGTAGCCGCGGCCGCGGCCCCTGCCAACGTTAGGTGATGAAGGGCGTGCGTTTCCGCCTTAGCGGCGCTCCGGCGTGGTCGGCGGCCGACGACGACGGCGTCACCAGCCGCCGCGCGTGGGCGTGTGCCCCTTCCGGGCGTCGTCCGGCATGGCCATCTCCGCGCGCAGGCCCAGGAGCCTGATGGGGCGGCCCGGTTCGATGCCGGCCCCGAGCTCCAAAGCCCGGGCAAAGACATCGGCGCGGTCGAACGTCTCGGGAATCTTCCGTGCGTGCGTCTTGGTCACAAACGGTGCGTAGCGGACCTTCAGGGAAAGGCCGACGACGGGCCGGCCTTCGGCCGCAACGTCCTTGAGCACCTGCGACGTCAGCTCCCGCAAAGCCTCATCCACCTGGGCGGGATCGATCAGGTCCTGCTGGAACGTGGTCTCCCGGCTGTGCCCGCGGGCAACCCAGGGGGTGTCATCCACCACGCCGGCGCCGTCCCCGCGCCCCAGTTCCGCGTACCAGGGCCCCATCCGGGGGCCGAACTCCGGGGCCAGGGCCTGGGGATCAGCCGCGGCGAGCTGGGCAACCGTGGTGATGCCGAGCTTCGCCAGCCTCGCCGAGACTTTCGTTCCGACGCCCCAGAGCTCCTTGGTAGGCCTGCCGCCCATGACCTCAAGCCAGTTGGCGGCGGTAAGGCGGAAGACGCCGGCGGGCTTGCCGAAACCGGTCGCGACCTTGGCCCGGACCAGGGTGTCGCCGATGCCGACGCTGCAGTGCAGCCGGGTCCGCTCCCGGACGGCGGCCTGGAGCTGACGCGCGTAGGCCTCCGGGTCCTCCGTCTCGACCCCGACAAAGGCCTCATCCCAGCCGAGCACCTGCACGGTGGCGCCGGGTTGCGCGCGGAGGGTGGCCATCACCGTTTCGGAGGCGGCGAGGTAGGCCTCCTGATCGACCGGCAGGATGACGGCGTCGGGCACTTTCCGGGCGGCAACGCGCAGGGGCATTCCGGATCCGACGCCGAAAGCCCTGGCCTCGTAGGACGCGGTGGAGACCACGGCACGTTCCGCAGGATCGCCGCGGCCGCCGACAATGACGGGCCGGCCCGCCAGTTCAGGCCGCCGCAGCACTTCCACGGCCGCTATGAACTGGTCCAAGTCAACATGCAGCACCCACGGGAATCCGCTCACGGCACCAGTGTGCACTAAACCCCTCCACCCGGGCAGGGGAGCAGACAGCAAGCCGACGTCCCATCATCCGGACTAGACCGAGAACTTGCGGTTGTTGATGATCCTGTCCGCCGTCTCGTAGACCGTCTGGTTGTGGGAACGGGCGTAGTCGCGCAGCAGCGCGAAAGCCGCGCCCATGTCGACATTGGACGTGTGCGCGATCATGCCCTTGGCCTGTTCGATCAGGATTCGGCCGTTCAGGGCGCGCTGGAGCTGTTCGTTAATCAGGACGCTCTCCTTCGCAGCGCGTTCCTGCAGGAGGGCGATAGTTGCCATGTCGGCAAAGGCCTGGGTGATAGCGGCGTCCTCCGCGGGGAAGGGCCCCGTCCCATGGCTGAACAATGCCAGGGAACCGACGGTTCGACTGCGCAGCCGCATGGGAACGGCAAGCAGGGACCCGAAACCCTGGGAGAGGGCGCAGGCCGCGAATGCGGGCCAGCGGCTGGTCGTCGCGGCAATGTCATCGACGGCCACGGGCGTCCCCGTCCGGTAGCTGTCCACGCACGGACCCGCCCCGGATTCGACCTGGAGTTCTTCCACCACCTGGCACTCCGCGCTTGTCGTCGCCATCACCTGCAGGCTGCCGTCGGGATCTACGAGCAGCAGCCCCGCAGCAGCGGCGTCGAGAACGGCGGCAGCTTCGTCCACGAGGGTGTGGAGGAGGTCGAACACGTCATAGTCGACAACGAGGGTGTCCGCCATCTTCACGAAAGCGGAGCCGATGCGTTCGGCACGGCTACGTTCAGCCATGCCGGAATTTTACTCCAGCGACCGGCCCGTCCGCCTGTGCCCTAGGGCCCGCTCCGTGCTCTAGCCTCTTCGGGCAAACCCACGTAGAGTGGCATTGTTGCCCCGGACCCTGGTAGCGCCCCATCTTTCGGCGAACTACCCAGAGGACCTTTCATGTCAGGCAACCCAAAACCCCAGGCTGCGTCGACCCCTTCGCAAGCGAACGCCTTGGCGGACTTCCTCTGGAAGCGGCAAGAGCCCGGACTCGACCACCTTTATTCGGCCGACACCCACGATCCGGAGGCCTGGCGGGATGCACTGCTGGCCGAGGTCGAGGACCTCGCTGAAACGCTGAGGAAAAAGGTCGCCCGGTACGCATCGTTACGGGCGGCCCAACCCTCCGCCCTTGTGGAGGATCCCGCCAGCGAGACCGCTGTGCTGTGGATACAGCATGCGCTGGAGGATATCGCCGCGACCGCCCTGGGTATCAACATCGCTTCTCGGGAACTCTTCCTGCAGGCCGCCTCGACGCAGAACCGGGAATCGAAAAGCGAACTGCCCGGGACCGGGCCCCGGAGGCCGCTCGACAGCTAGTCGCTGTCCACGACGAAGTAGCTAGACTGGGCTACCTACTTCTGGAAAAGGGCGGCGCCGGTGCGGGAACTCAAGAATGACGCTGAGGTGCTGCCGGCCGCCGGCCCGGGCGGGAGTGCACGGCGGCAGCACCTGATCGCCCTAGGCGCCATCACCCTGACATCCATCCTGTGGGGGACCACCGGCACCGCCGCCACCTTCGCCCCGGGGGCGGGTCCGCTGGCGATCGGATCGGCTGCCCTGGCCGTAGGCGGCATCCTGCAGGCCCTCATCGCCCTTCCCGCGCTCCGTGCCGCCGCCGGGCAGCTTCGTGCCAGGCTGCCTCTGGTGGCCATCGGGGCCGCCGCGGTGGCGATCTATCCGCTGGCCTTTTACAGCTCGATGCACCTGGCCGGTGTCGCGCTCGGCACCGTCGTCTCCCTCGCCTCGGCGCCGCTGGCCTCGGGGGTACTGGAACGGGTGACCCGCCGCGCCCCACTGAGCCGGTGGTGGTTGATGGCGGCGGGGCTCGGAGTCACCGGCAGCGTCCTTTTGTGCTTGGCCAAGATGTCCGGCGACCCAGCAGGGGGAGGTTCCGCGCTCGCCGGCCTCGGGCTGGGACTGGTCGCAGGCGCCACCTACGCCAGCTACTCCTGGTGCGCCCGGCGGCTTATTAACGACGGCGTCGGCCGCGCCGCGTCGATGGGCGCGGTCTTCGGTGCCGGCGGCCTGCTGCTGGTGCCCGTCCTTCTGTTGACCGGTGCGCCGCTGCTCTCGAGTAGCCGGGCGTTCACCGTCGCCGCCTACATGGCCCTGGTCCCGATGTTCGCCGGGTACGTGCTCTTCGGCTACGGACTGGCCCGCGTTCCTGCCAGCACGGCGACCACGATCACCCTGACCGAGCCGGCGGTCGCCGCCGTCCTGGCCGTCGCCGTCGTGGGCGAGCGCCTCAGCGCGGCCGGCTGGACGGGGCTGGGCATCATCGCGCTGGCCCTGCTCGTCCTGGCCGTCGCGCCGGCCAACGCGGAGGGGCCCCCGCCCCCGGGGCCCCATGCCTGGTTCCGGCAGCCCGAACGCCTGTGAGAGGGTGATGACGATGAAACGGATCGGCTTCCTGTCCTTCGGCCACTGGGGTGATGTCCCGGGCTCACGCGTGCGCTCGGCCCGGGACGCGCTGCTGCAGGCAATCGAGCTGTCCGTGGCCGCGGAGGAAGTCGGCGTTGACGGCGCCTACTTCCGCGTCCACCACTTCGCCGAGCAGCAGGCGGCGCCACTGCCGCTGCTGGCCGCAATCGCCGCCCGCACGTCCCGGATCGAAATCGGCACCGGCGTCATCGACATGCGCTACGAAAACCCGCTGCACCTCGCCGAGGAGGCCGCCGCCGTCGACCTGATTAGTGGCGGGCGGCTGCAGCTGGGCATCAGCCGGGGCTCACCGGAATCCGTGCTGGCCGGCTACGAGGCCTTCGGGCACGTGCCCGCCCCGGGGGAGACCGACGCGGACCTGGCCCGACGGCACACGGACCGCTTTCGCAGCGCCATCTCCGGAGCCGGCCTGGCCCGGCCCAACCCGCGGTTCGGCGCGGGTGGCGCCAGCGTTCCCATCCAGCCGCGGTCCGCCACACTGCCCCAGCGGATCTGGTGGGGTGCCGGGAGCCGGGCCACGGCGCGGTGGGCGGCGGAGCAGGGCCTCAACCTGATGTCCTCGACCCTGCTGACCGAGGACACCGGCGTTCCGTTCGACCAGTTGCAGGCTGAGCAGATTGCCGGCTACCGGGAGGCGTGGGCCGCGGCCGGGCACCAGCGCGCGCCGCGGGTGTCCGTCTCGCGGAGCATCATCCCGCTGATTGACGACGAATCGCGGCGGTACTTCGGCGTCCGCGCCCAGGCGGACGCACGGGACCAGGTGGGCTACCTCGACGGCGGCCTGGCCCGGTTCGGTCGCAGCTACATCGGCGAACCCGAGCAACTGGCGGACGAACTGTCCCGCGACGCCGCCGTTGCCGCGGCGGATACCGTCCTGGTGACCGTCCCGAACCAGCTGGGCGTGGACTTCAACCTCCGGCTGCTCGAGGCGATTTCCACCGGCCTGCGCCCGGCCCTGGGCTGGGACTAAGCCGGGGCTGAGCGGGAACACGGGCAGGCGCAGGGCACCGTCAAGGCAGCCGTACGCCGGTCAGCTCGGCGAGCCGGGCGAGCAGCCGGTCCTGGAAACCGGGATCGGCGGCCTCGGGGGCGGGGGCTCGCAGTGTCCGGTGGAGCCAGTAGCCGCCGCTGGTGAGGGCTGCGGGGTCGTTGCTGGCCGCCAGCCAGGTCTGGGTCTGGTGCCCCAGTTCCAAATCGTCAGGTGCCCCGGGGCCGCCCATCCGGGTGGGGACCCAGCCGGGGTCGACGGCGTTGCTCAGCACCGACGGCCAGCGGCGGGCGGCCGCGAGCGCCAGCGCCGTGAGGTACAGCTTGCTCTCGGCATAGGCCTGCCCGGCGTTCCAGCGCCGCCCGGTCCAGTCGATGTCCGCCAGCGAGGTGCCGCCGCCGCGGTGGAGGCCGCTGCTGAGGAAAACCAGCCGGTCCGGACGGTCAAGCAGGGCCGTCAGCAGGTACGGCGCCAGGGTGTTGATGGCCAGTGTGCGGGCGTGCCCTTCGGGGGTGGTGCCGCGGTCCGGCTCAAGATAGGTGCCGGCGTTGTGGATGACGGCATCCATCCGGCCCAGGCTGTTCACCTGCTCGGCGACGGACCGGGTTTCCGCTGCGCTGCTGAGATCGCCGACGACTACCGCTGCGCCGGACAACGCCCGGAGCGTTCCGGCGCGCGCCGGGTTGCGGGCGTGCAGGACGACGTCGTGGCCCTCACCGAGCAGGGTCCGGGCGGCGTCGAGGCCCAAGCCGGCAGCTGAGCCGGTGATGAAGATACGTGCCACCGGAGACCCCTTTCGTCAGCCTGCTCCGCAGCCGCCGTTGATCCTAAGCCTGGCCGGGCCCCGCCGGGCGGGCTTCCTCCGCTTCAACATCCTGGACGGAGCGGGACAGCAGGCAGAATTCATTGCCCTCCGGATCGGCCAGCACCACCCAGCTGACATCCGGCCCCTGCCCGACGTCGGTCCGCCGGGCCCCGAGGGCCAGGAGCCGCTCCAGCTCCTCGGCCGTGGAGACGCCGTCGGCGCGGAGGTCAAAGTGCAGCCGGTTTTTGACTGTTTTCGCCCCGGGCACCGCGATGACGTCGATGGACGGGGCGGAGTTGTCGCGGGGGCCAATGCTGATGAGTTCCCCATCTTCGTCGGCGGCCTCCTCGATGATGGTCCAGCTGAGGACGGCACACCAGAAATCGGCCACCACCTTCGGGTCGACAGCGTCAATGGCAACGGAGGCTAATTGGCTGGGCATGGCACCACGATAACCGCCGCGTACCCTGTGCCGGCAAGAGAATCTTCGGGCCCGAATGTAACCCTTGGCGGTGTTCAGGAAACTTTGATGGTAGGCGGGTACCTCGCCCGCCGTTACAGCATCTTGGGGGTACACCATGAAGACCACGCACACGGGACGTTTCCTGACCCTGTCGGCGGCGGGCCTGGCTGCCGGCCTAGTCCTGTCCGGCTGCGGAGGGCAGCCCGGGGGTCCGGCGGCGTCGGAGGCCGCAGCCTCGGCAGTTACGGTGTCCGGGGTGACGACGGTCGCCGGGCAACGTACTCAGCCGTCGGATTCACCCCGCGACCTGAAAACGTTCACCTTCCCTGACGGCCATATCTCCTTCAGCTACCCCGAAACGTGGACGGTCCGCACGCAGTATCCGCCGGCCGGCCTGCCGGGCGTCGAAGCGGTGGTCGCAGATGAGGCGGGCCGGGAGGTGGTGTCGCTGGCCAACGGCGTGGGATCCGGGTGCGCGGGCGGTCCCGCCTCGCGGCATGTCCTCGACCGGGCCGCGGTTCCGGCCATGACCGGCCCGGACGGCACGGTCCCCGCGTTCGGGTTCGCCGTGGAATCCATCGCCGGGAAAGATTACTACAACATGGGACTGGCTGACCCCCGGTCCCTGGAGCAAGGTGACGGCGTCACGTCCTGGTGCAACCTCGTGCCGACGGAAAACGGCGGGCTGTTTACGCGGGTCCACTTCGGCGAGCCCGCCTTTGCCAACCGGGGTGAAGCCAGGGCATGGATGGCCACGGAACGGTACGCCCAGCTCAAGGCACTCCTGGTGAGCCTGGCCTACGCGTAGGGACTGGGGCGGTCACCCGCGCTGCCCAGCAGGCTGCGGGTGAGCGCCTCGCCGTCGGCCATCAGCTCCTCGGTGGCGGCACGGAGATGGGCATCTGCGGCGGGAACGCCGGCCAGGGCCGCTGCCACGACGGCGCGCCGGACCAGTTCGCGGGCGAAGGAGGCAGTGGTTCCGGCCGTCCGGTCCGCGGCCTCGCCCAGGGCGGCCGCGCTGAACGGAATGTCCCGTGAGTACAGCTCGAGCAGGGCCATCCGCTGCGGCCGGGCAGGCAGCGGTATCTCCACGGCGAGGTCCACCCGGCCGGGGCGCTGGGCCAGGGCGCGTTCGAGCATGTCCACCCGGTTGGTGGTCAGCACGAAGGCAACGTCCGCATCGCTGGCAAGCCCGTCCATGGCATCGAGCACCTCGAACAGCAGCGGCTGTGGCCCATGCCCGAAGCTTCGGTCCTCCGCGATCAGGTCGCAGTCCTCGAGCACAATCAGGGACGGCTGCAACGCGCGCGCCATGGCCGCTGCCTCGGAGATCCGGGCCAGCGAACCGCCGGAGAGCAGGATTGCGGTGGATCCGCCGCTGCCGCTGAGCAGGTGCCGGACCGTGTGGGTCTTCCCGGTGCCGGGTGGGCCGTAGAGCAGGACGCCGCGTTTGAGGTGTTGGCCGTAACCGTGAAGCGCGTCCCGGTGCTCGGCGATGCCCAGGGTATGGTCCGCCACCTTCCGCAGCAGCCCGTCCGGCAGGATGACCTCGTCCGCGGCGAGGGCCGGCCGTTCGTGGAACGTCACACCCCCCGAGCTGGCGCCGTATTCGCCCAGGACGAGGGAAATGACCTGCCCCTTCAGGATGCTGTGGTGCTGCATCCGCCGGCGGAATTCGGCCAGGAAAGCCGCGGCCGTGTCCGGACGGCCGGCCAGGACCTCAAGGGAGGCCGCCTGGCGGCCGTACCGGGGGTTGGCGTCCCGTTGCAGCACGGCGATCGGCTGGCCGTCGAACCGGAACAGCCAGAGACCCAGCGCCACGGCCTGCCGCTGCTCCTCCGGCCCCACCGCAAGGTTGGTGTAGTCCGGCTGGGCGAGCGGAAACTGGGGAAAGAGCTGGGCCTGCTGCAGCATGTCGCTGAGCGAATGGTGGTGGCGCTGGTCGCCGCCGCCGATGCCCACCAGCCGGAATTCCGGATCCCTGCCCGCCAGTTCGGCCAGCTGGATGTCGGCGTCGGCGAAACGGTGCGGCGGAATGTCCTCCGCGACCACGGACAAGGTGTCGACCGCGACGCCCAAATGCCCGGCCAGCGTCGCCAGCAGCTGCTCCCCGGCCGGTACCCGGCGCTGGCCCGCCTGGGCCAGCTGCACGAGCTGCGCGAAGTCATCGATGAACTTCCCCAAATTTTCATCCATGCGCAGACCCTACCAGCGGCTGCGGGGGTCCCGGCCGCCGCCGGGAAGGCCTGGGGCCCCGTTACCGTTCGTCGCTGGCGTAGCTGAGCCCGATCTGGCCGCGGACCGCGTCCAGCCCCGCCATGACCTGGACAGTCTCCGCGGGGGCGAGCACATCGCCGGCGGTTGCGCCGGCGGCAACGAGCCGTTCGAGCTCCCACGCCTGGTACTGCATGCCGCGGCCGGTCACCGGTTCGTCGAAGCGCTCGACGACGTTCCCGCCGTCGTCGTACCGGGTGAAACCGGTCGGGGTGTACCAGACAGGATCGATCTCGATGCTCCCTGCGGTTCCAATGACAGCCGCCCGGTTGGGACCGGCGGTATCCAGGGCACAATGCAGCACCGCCTGCTGGCCGTCCGCATATTCGAAGATCATCGCCGTCTGGCGGTCGACGCCGGTGGCGGTCATGCTGGCCGCCGCCTGAATGCGGGCGGGCGCGCCGAAGACATCGAAGGCGAAGGACGCAGGGTAGATCCCCAGATCCAGCAGTGCTCCGCCACCCAGGGCGGGATCGCTAAGCCGGTGCCCGGGGTCCTTGGGCAGGTTCTGGTTGTGGTCCGCGATAACCGTCCGGACCTCGCCGAGCGCGCCCGAGCGGACCAGCTCCCGGATTCGGACCATGTGCGGCAGGAAGCGTGTCCACATGGCTTCAAGGGCCACCAGCCCCTTCGCGGCCGCGAGGTCAACGATGTCCTGGGCCTGCCGTGCGTTCATGGCGAACGGCTTCTCCACCAGGACGTGCTTGCCGGCGTTGAGCGCGAGCAGGGCGTTCTCGTAGTGGAACGGGTGCGGCGTGGAGATATAGACGACGTCGACCCCGGGGTCGTTGGCCAGCGCCTCGTAGCTGCCGTGCGCGTTCGGCACCTGGTAAGTGCCGGCAAAATCACGGGCCGTCGCCAGGCTCCGCGATCCCACAGCCGGCACCGTGAAGCCGTGGTTGACCAGATCGGAGGTCTGCAGGCCCGCGATAAAGCCGGTTCCGAGGATGCCCCAGCGGAGGCCGGCAGCGGGGGAGGACACGGTTGAAGACTCGGGCGCGGGCGAGGTGGCTGTCATGGTCGGGGTCCCCTAAGGCAGGTCGGCGGGTGCAGGCGGCAGCCGCGGCATCGGGCTGGCCGTGTCAGCATGCTAGCCCACACTTGCCGGGCGGCGCCGACGGCAGGGGACCACCGGCAGCCAGGTAGCCGGACAGGTAGGCGTTTGGCAAAAGCAAGTAGGACCCGGCGAAAAGCACGAAATGCCGGCCAGAAGACGGGTAAGGCCCACTCGTCTCCTGGATCGGCGCCGCTCCTAGGCTCCTGACTACTGGGCAGGGAAACGCTTTTTGCGGTTAGAAATGGGTCTCAAACCATGCGCGAAGGAACAGCAGGATCGGTCTCATCCGGCAATTTAACAGACAGCTTCAGGGCCACGGGGTACGGCCAAGCACCGGGGGCTCCGCGAGGGCGGCGCAGGCGGAGCAGCGGCGCGGCAAACCCCGCGGGCCGTCCACGACGACGGCTCCGGAGCGCATGGGCACTTCTCCTCTCGACCGCACTCGCCGCCGCCGGGCTGTCCGCGGGAAGCCTCGCCGCCGCCGATGTGGGGACCATCGCCCACGACGTCTTCCGGACGGGGTGGGACAGCAACGAGACGATCCTGACGCCGTCGTCGGTGGCCTCCTCAAACTTCGGCAAACTCTTCTCCACCCCCGTGGACGGCCAGGTCTACGCCCAGCCGCTCGTGGTGGGCGGCACCGTCATTACCGCCACTGAGAACAACAACGTTTACGGGGTGAACGGCGCCACCGGCGCAGTGACCTGGCAGCGCAACCTCGGCCCGGCCTGGCCGGCATCCACGGTCAGCTGCGGAGACCTCACGCCCAACATCGGCGTCACCTCCACCCCCGTCTACGACTCCGCGACGAACAGCGTTTTCCTGCTGGCGAAAACCAACGACGGAACAAGCGCACTGTTGCCGCACTGGTACATGCACTCCCTCGACCGCACCACCGGCGCGGAACGGCCCGGCTTCCCGGTCCTCATCAGCGGCGCCCCGACCAACGACCCGTCCCGGCCGTTCAACCCGATGACGGCCATGCAGCGGCCCGGGCTCCTGCTGATGAACGGTGTGGTGTACGCGGGGTTCGCCAGCCACTGCGACTACGCCCCGTTCGTCGGCTACGTCGTCAGCGTCTCCACCGCCGGGCGCCAGACCACCATGTGGGCCACCGAATCCGGCAACAGCAACGCCGAGGGCGGCATCTGGCAGTCCGGCGGCGGCCTGGTCTCCGACGGGCCGGGCCAGATCCTCTTCGCCACCGGTAACGGCATCTCGCCTAAGCCCGGACCCGGCAAAACCCCGCCGGCCACCCTCGCCGAATCCGTGGTCCGGCTGGCCGTGGGCGCGGACGGCACCCTCAAGCCCACCGACTTCTTCAGCCCCGCCAACAACGCCAAGCTCGACCAGGACGACGCCGACCTCGGCTCCGGGGCGCCGATCGCCATCCCCGACGGCTATGGGACTGCGGCGCACCCGCGGCTGCTGGTCCACGCGGGCAAGGACGGGCGTGTGTACCTGATGGACCGGACGAACCTCGGCGGCATGGGCCAAGGCCCCGGCGGCGGAGACGCGGTCCTGGACGAGGCCGGTCCGTACAGCGGGGTCTGGGGCAGGCCCGCGTTCCTGGGCACCCCCGACGGCGGGTACGTCTACACCGTCGAAAACAAGGGCTATCTCCGGGCCCACAAGCTTGTGCCGACCAGCACCGGCGGCGTGCAGCTGGCCTCGGTGGGCACGTCGGTGGGCACGTTCGGATACACCTCCGGCGCGCCGTCGGTCACCTCGAACGGCACGGATCCCGCCTCGGCGCTCGTGTGGGTGGTGTACTCGACCGGACCCACCGGGGCCGGTGCCGAACTGCGGGCCTACCGCGCGCTGCCGGACAGCAACGGAAAGCTTCAGCAGGTGTTTGCCGGACCGCTCGGCACGGCCTCCAAGTTCTCGTCGGTGGCCACCGACAACGGCCGGGTCTACGTCGGCACCAGGGACGGGCGGCTGCTGGCGTTCGGCGCCCCCACGACCTCCGCCGTCGGGGCAACGAACACCGACCTCGGCCTGGCCGCGGTGGGTTCGGCGAAGACCGGCACCGTGACCGTCACCGCCACCAGGGCCGTCACCATCAACGCCGTGTCCACCGCCGCGCCGTTCGCGATCGGCGCCCTGCCGCTGCCCCGCGCGCTGGCCAAAGGCGCCAGCCTGGCGGTTCCCGTGACGTTCGCGCCGACCGCCGTCGGCCAGGTCGATGGAGCGCTGACGGTCAAGACCGCCGACGGCGAAACAGACCTCCTCGGCATCCACGCCGTGGGCACGAAGGAGGGGCTGGGTGCCACCCCGGCAGCGCTGGCCTACACCGATGTGCCGACCCAGACGAGCAGCCGGCAGACCGTCAATGTCGTCAATACCGGCACCACCGTCGCCACGGTCACCGGGATGACCCCTCCGGCCAACGCAGCCCTCAAGGTGGACCCGGGCACGGCGCCGGTCCTTGGGCAAAAGATCCAGCCGCTTACCTCCGTGCCGGTGTCCATCACCTTTAGCCCGACGGCGGCGGGCGCCGTGGCTGACAAACTGGTGGTCGCCAGCGACCGCGGATCACTCACCGTCCCGCTGTCGGCGACGGCGGTCTCCGGCGCGGCGCACTTGCAGCTCCCGCCGTCGCTGGACTTCGGCGACGTGGCCGTCGGTGCAGCCGCCACCCGGGACTTCACGGTCGTCAACACCGGAAACATCCCGCTGACCATCACCAAGGCCAAGGCGCCGCAGGGCGTCTTCTCGACCACCACCCCGATCGCCGAAGGCCTGGTCATCCCGCCGGGTGAATCCGCCTACCAGAGCGTCACCTTCAAACCGACGGCGCCGGGCCAGGCAGGAACCGTGGACACGTTCTACCTCTTGACCGGCAACGACGGGCAGGGCGCCCTGAAGGTGATGCTTACAGGAACGGGCGTCGACGATCCGATCGGGCTCAAGGCCTACCAGCTCAACGCCGGTGACCCCCGGTCGATCCTCGGGCGGTCCCTGACCCTCGAATACCCGGTCGCGGGCGGCAAGTGCCAGGACTATGCCCGGGGCGTGATCTGTTGGTCGCCGGCGACCGGCGCACACGTGCTGACCGGAGCGATCTACGCCCGCTACAAGGCGATGGGCGGGGCCGCCGGCGTCCTGCGCTTCCCGACAACGGACGAGAAAGCGACCCCGGACAAGGTGGGCCGGTACAACCACTTCTCCGGCGGCGGCGCCAGCGGCAGCTCGATTTACTGGTCGCCGGCGACAGGGGCGCACGCGGTCATGGGGGCCATCCGGTCCCGCTGGGCCGCCCTGGGCTGGGAACAGAGCCGGCTCGGCTACCCCGTCACGGACGAGTTGGCCACCCCGGACAGGGTGGGCCGGTACAACCACTTCGCCGGCGGCGGGGGCAGCGGCAGTTCGATCTACTGGTCACCGAAGACGGGGGCGCACGCCGTAATGGGCGGGATCAGGACGGCGTGGGCCGCGCAGGGCTGGGAGCAGGGCAAGCTTGGATACCCCGTCACGGATGAGATGGTAACTCCGGACAAGGTGGGCCGGTACAACCACTTCGCCGGCGGCGGAGGCAGTGGCAGCTCGATCTACTGGTCACCGGCCAGCGGCGCGCATTCGGTGATGGGCGCTATCAGGTCCCGCTGGGCTGCCCTGGGCTGGGAACGGGGACGGCTGGGCTATCCGGTCTCGGACGAGTACTGGGTCCCCGTCGGCCGGGCCTCGAACTTCCAGCGCGGCAAATTGACCTGGTACTCGGCCACCGGCGCCGTCACCGGCTAAGCCCGGCGCGCTCCACCGGGCAGAATGGAGCCATGAGCGAGCCCGGGGAGTTCATTGACGCGGCGCTGCAACGGGAAAGCTCCTGGCAGCGGGCGGAGGAAGGCCAGGCCCGCTACGCCCCCGAGCTGCGGGTTTACGGCGCCTCCGTGGGTGCCGTCCGCGGCACGGTCCGCGACGCGCTCCGCCGCTACCGGGACCTGGACCACGACGGCGTCACCGCGCTCAGCTCCGAACTGTGGGCAGTGCCCGTTTTCGAGCGCCGGCTCGCCGCCGTCGTGCTGCTGCAGTCCCGCCTCGCTGTGCTGGACAACACGGACCTGACCCGGATCGAGGGTTTCGTCCGCGGCGCCCACCTGCGCGAACTGGCCGACGCGCTCGCCGTCGACGTCGTCGGGCCGCTGGTCGCGGGGCTGCAGGGCCCGCCCCGGGCCCGGGCCGAGGCCGTCCTCGGGCGCTGGCTGCAGGACCCGGACGCCTGGCTCCGGCGCGCCGCCCTGCTCGCTCCGCTGCGCGAGGTGCGGGCCGGCCGCGGCGACTGGGAACGCTTCCGCCGGCAGGCGCACCTTGCGCAGACGGGGACGGCGACGGCGGCCGCGCGCCGTCCTGCTGCGGCGGAACCGGGGCACCGCTCCGCAGAGTCCGGAGCGCCCGCAACGTCAGTGCCGGCGCCCGACGACCCTGTGGCGGAGGCGGTGTCCGCCATCCGCAGCGCATTCAGCCGGCACGGCGGCGCGGAGCCCGGGCGCGGCCGCGCCTGAGCCGGCCGGCGGGCGGCTGAACCGCTACCGGTCCGGCCGGCGCTCCACCACGGCGTAGGCCTTTCCGTCGAGGAACTGCCAGTCGGTGACGACCATGAACCCGAGCGCGTCCACACGGTCATTGAGGACATGGACGTCGAAGCCGCCATCGCGCGGCTCGGCATCCCACGTCAAGACGTGGGTCTCATTGTCCTCTAGGACAAGCAGTTCGGTGTTGACGTCTAGGTCCGGCTGGGCCGGGTCGCTCAACTGGCAGATCGCAACGCACGGGCTGGACATCTCGGGCCTCCGCTCCGGAAATGCTGGGTGCTGCCATCCTAGGCGCAGGAGCGCCGGCGCCCCCAGGGGTTTTCGGCCCAGCCCCCGGCCGGAAAATGCGCAGGACACGGGCCTCGTTATCTGAATGTGACATTACGGCCTGATCACGTTACCGTGGATGAGTGCCTGTTTGTATCCGATACGGGCGCTCCTGAGCCGATTGCCTAACTCTGCCGCGGCCCGGGATCCGAATGCAACCATCTGGCAGAGACGGGGAAACCACTTTTGGCCTGGCGTTATGCCGGCCTTGGGGTGAAGCCGCGCAGTGCTCGTTCTGACGGGCCAGCGGCCGGGTGCCTCCCATCCGAATCCGACAGCTCACCTCGCAGGCATTGGGAGAGGCTACATTCATGTCTTCAAGCACTACTTCTGCGCGCCATCGTACCGACGCCACCGCCGGACGGACCGCAGCGTTTTCGGTCAAACCAGGCACCATCGGCCGCCAGGCCGCCGTACTCTTCGCCGCGTCCGGCCTCGTCCTGACCAGCGGCATGGCGGCCCACGCGGCCACCGCGGCCCCGGCCGAGCGCGACTCCGCCCCGGCTTCCAAGGTCGACGTCGACAGCAAGGTCTCGACGCCCGTCACCGCTGATTCCGCGGTGCAGATCAGCTTCGACCGCCCGGCAGTGGCCACCACGCCGGCACCCGTGATCGAGCAGCCGAAGCCGGTGGCCGCGGCCCCCGCAGCTGCTCCCGCGCCGGCCGTTCCGGCTGCTGCCCCCGTTGCCGCTCCGGCGGCGCCGGCGATCACCGTCCAGGCGAAGGCAACCGCAGCGCCTGCACCGAAGGCCGGCGGCGTGAACGCCGCCATGCTGGCGGCCGCCTACAGCCAGATCGGCATCACCCAGGACTGCACCGCCATGGTGGAGAAAGCCCTCGGCGCTGCCGGTATCCCGGTGGGTGACCTCGGTCCGCAGCAGTTCATGAACTACGGCAAGGTTGTGGGCACCCCGCAGCCCGGCGACATGATCGTCCAGTCCGGCCACGTTGCCATCTACGCCGGCGACGGCCAGGTCATCAGCGGCGGCATGAACGGCTCGAACCAGACGATCAAGCACCCGCTGTCCTGGTTGACCGCCACCGGCGGCGTGACCTTCGTCCGCGCCGGCGCCTAACCACCGCGCTTAAGCACCGCGCAGAGCGGCGGCGCACGCGCCTCTTTCAAAGCCGGTGGCCGGCTGCCCTGGGCAGCCGGCCACCGGCTTTCGCTTGCCTGCGTGCGGGTTCAGCCGCATGGCCGCCGTCGGGGTGCCGCTCAGCTGGTGTAGCGGAGTAAAACCACCCCGTTGCCGAACGCCCTGGTGTCCGCCAGCGCCAGCTCCGTCCTGTCCGCGGCAGTCCTAAACAGCGGCCGGCCGCGCCCCAGCAGGACCGGATGGACGTAAATCCAGTATTCATCGATCAGCCCGAGGCGGCGGAAGCTGTCGGCCAGCTCCGCCCCGCCGAGCGCCAGGTCCCCGCCGGGGCTCCGCTTCAACTCCAGGACATCGCCGGCGACGACGTCGCGCACCACCGTGGTGTTCCACCCGGCCGCCTGCAGGGTCCGGGAGTACACGTACTTGGGCATGTCCCGCCAGATCCGGGCGAACTCCGCCTCCGCCGGCGTGCTCGCCGGATCCAGGTCGGCCGTCGGCCAGTAGCCGGCCATCAGTTCATAGGTGACCCGACCGTCCAGGAAGGCCCCCATCGTCCGCAACTGCTCGTTGAAGTGGTTGTGCAGCTCCTCATCGACCCGGTGCCAGCCAATATCGCGGCCGGGGCCCTCGAAGAACCCATCAAGGGAGACCTGCACGGCCACAATGATCTTCCGCATGGGCCGAGCGTACGCCCGGACGGGGCCTCCCGGTAGGGGAACGCGGTGAAAACGAACCGGCAGGATCATGCCGTTTGAGCTCCTTGGGGATCCGGCGGCAGGACTTGTTCGTGTTTTCGGCAGAATCTTGCCGAATTGGCTGTTTCGGGCCATGATGGAGGAACTACCGGCCGAAACCGGCAGAATCATGCCGGAGACAGCTGGCGGGAGCGGGAACGAAAGGAAATGAGCGTGGACGACATTGCCGGAATCGCCGGGGCGATTCGCCGGACCCGCAGGGAGGCGGGCCTGACGCAGGAAGACCTGGCCCACCTGGCCGGCACGTCCGAACGCACCGTGCGCGCCATCGAAACCGGCACCGGCAACCCGTCACTGCACGCCGTCGTGGCCGTTGCTAACGTCCTGGGCCTGGCCCTGACGGTGTCCTGATGGCCGCAGAGCTTCGCGACCTCAGGTTCGTCCGTGCGGCGGACGTCTACAAGAACGGCGTGCTGGCCGGCCACCTGGCTCGGACCGGCACCGGGGGAGTGCGGTTCTCCTACCGCGAGGACTACGGCTCCGGCGGAGACCCCGCCGTCGCGTTTTCCCTGCCGCTTACCGACGCCGCGGTCGAAGCCCCCGCCGGCGCCCTGCCGGCGTTCTTCGCCGGCCTGCTCCCCGAGGGGCACCGGCTCACCGTCCTGAAAAATGCGACCAAGACCAGCTTCGACGACGAGCTCACCCTGCTCCTCGCCGTCGGCGCCGACGTTCCCGGCGACGTCCAGGTCGTCCCGGCCGGCGAGCCGCCGTCGGAACCGGCAGCGCTGGCCGACACGTCCCGCCCCGAAGAGCTGGATTTTTCCTTCCTGGCCAACACTGTGGACCTGCACGGCATCCCCGGGGTGCAGCGCAAGACCAGCGCCTCCATGCTGACCACCCCGCTGGCCCTGCGGGGGCACCGCTACCTGCTCAAGCTTGACCCGCCGGAACATCCGCACCTGGTGGAGAACGAGGCCGCCCACCTGGCCGGCGCCAGGGCGTTGAAGATCCCGGTGGCAAAGAGCTCCGTGATCGCGGACCGGAACGGCTTGGCCGGACTCCTCGTCGAACGGTTCGACCGGGTCAAAGGTGCCGACGGGACCTGGCGCCGGCTGCCGCTCGAGGACGGCAGCCAAGTGCTCGGCCTGCCGCCCGCGGCCAAGTACGGGGTGGACGCGGAAGCGGTTGCCGCGGCCCTGGCCCGGGTGTGCCGGGCGCCGGTCGTGGCCAGCCGGAACCTGTACCTGCAGTTCGTCTTTGCCTGGTTGACCGGCAACGGTGACCTGCACGCCAAGAACCTGGCCGTCCTCGGCAGCCCCGCCGGGTTCGTCATGGCCCCGGTCTACGACGTCCCGTGCACCCTGCTCTACGGCGACGAGACCCTGGCCCTGCCGGTGGCAGGAAAGACCAGGAATCTGAAGGCACGGCACTGGGCGGAGTTCGCGGACAGCCTGGGCCTGCCGGAGCGGGCTGCCGCGGCCGCCAACCGGACGGCGCTGGCGGCAGCGGAGGGTGTCCGGTTGGACCAGTTGCCGTTCGCCGGCTCGCCCCTGCGGGGGGCGCAACGCGAACTGCGGTTCAGGCGCCGGGAACTTGGCTGATTGTTCCGGATGCGCCCTCGTCACTCCGCGGATTTCGCGAAGTCGGCGGCACTGAGGAACTCGATCCCCACGAAGCCCTCCGAGCCCTCCACCCAGGCATCGTGGCCCGGCGGAATGGTGTACGAATCGCCGGCGGCAATGCTGATGCGGCCGCCGTCGGTGGTTTCCACCGTCAGTTGTCCGGACACGCAGAACCCCACGTGGCTGTTCTGGCACGCATCCGTGTTCACCACGGGTTTGATGCAGTCGGACCAGCGCCAGCCCGGCTCGAAGCTCAGCCGTCCGATCGTGTAGTCGCCGACCGACACGATGTCCACCTCGGTCTTGTCGGGCCGGCGCTTCTCGTCGGGGGAGTTGTGGGACTTAACCTGCAGCTGGGTGACAACGTTTGCGGACATTGCACTCCCTCTTTTCGAACCATGCATTGCGGATTGGGATATTGAGACCCTGGCGCACGACGGCGGACGGCGTCCGGCACATCGTGGACCCGGAACAGGACTGCCTACGGAGCCAACGATCCTCGCCCGCAGGCTCCTTGTCGAGGCGGATTTTCTCAGAAGCTTGACGAGCTCCCGGAGCCCGAGAAGCTGCCGCCGCTGCCGCCGTAACCGGTGGTGCTGCCGCCGCGGGCCGAGCTGACACTGGAAACCCCGGAGCTGACCCCGGTCGTGAAGTTGGGGACCGAGAAGAAGTAGTAGGAGGGGTAGACGGTGCCCAGGATGCTGGGCTCGTAGCTGCGCCGTTGCCGCCTGGCGGTGCCGGCCTGCGCCTCCTCCATCTTCTTGCGCATGAGCTCGGCCTCCCGCCCGTTCTTGGCGTAGCCGGCGATCACCGTGTCCGCATGGCTCTTGAGCAGTTCCGAGAGTTCGGTCCTGGCGTCACGCAGCCGGTCGAGGGCCGTTTCGGGGCTGATGGCCCCCTCGGACAAGTCCGCGGTCCAGCGTTCCATCTCGCGCTGGCTGCGGTCGCGGAACGACCGCAGGGCAGCGGCCGTGGCGGAGCTGCCCTCGCCGTGGCTCTTGGCGAGCATGCCCTCGATGCCGGCCAGGTCGTTGCGGAACGGCGCGAGCTGCCGGTCCCAGGCCGCAGCCCAGCCGGAGGCCCGGTTCAGCAGGGCGTTGGTGTCGGCGATGACATCGTCGAGGGCATCAAGTTCGGCCGCCGCGTCGGCGAACCGGCGGGCCAGCGCCAGGCTGGACTGCCGGCCGAGCTGGCGCTTCGTCAGCGCGTGGACCTGGTTGGAGAGCCCCGTGGCAGCGTTGTAGCGGCTGAGGAAGGTGCGGTGCTTCTCCAGGACGGTGCTGCCGTAGCGGGAGGAGTCCGGGATGGTGCCGGCGTTCAGCTCGGTGACCTGCAGGTCCATGCTGACGTCGGCGTAGTCCTCGTCCCCGCGGGCGATCTCCCGGCGTGCGCCCACCCGTGTCCGCCAGCGCACCAGCAGCCACGTGCCGGCACCCGCCGCCGTGACTCCGGCCCCGGTCCCGGCCGTGGCCAGGAACGCGGTCGAGCGGTACCACGGCTGGTTGATCAGTTCCGCCCCCCGCCGGATGCCGGCAATCGTCCCGTCGGTCCATTGGGCGTCCCGGAGCAACTCCTTCGAGGCGTCCTGGATGTCGCTGCGCTGCTCCAGCGACACCTTCCGGTCCTCGCCCATGTAGGTGCCGACATGCCGGCCCACCGGATCGAGGGCGAAGATGAAGAGCCCGTCCGCCCACTTCTGCCCGTCGGCGCTGATCCACTCCGGGTGCTGGGCCCGGGCAAACCGCAGGACTTCTTCGTTGAGGTTGTCCGCCGCCGTGCCGTTATAGGTGTACACGGCCACCTTCGTGGGTTCGTAGAACTCGATGCTCCGCACTGCCGGCAGCAGGCTGTTGCGGTCCAGGACCCCGGCCCGGTCTTCGACGACGACGTCGGTGGGCGGAACCGCGAGCGCCGCGTGCGCCGGGCCGAGCAGCAGTGCCGCCAGGCCGGCCAGGGACAGCAGCAGCCGCGCCGCTGTGGTGCCAATGTGGTGCTGCGTGTTTCCCAGATGCCGGTGCGTCCCCATGGGTCCCCAGAGTAGTGGCTGCCGCCCCCGCCGTCGACGACCCATGCCGTCGATGCCCCGGGGGTGCTGAGACGGGCCGAAAGACACCGTGACGGGGCGCCAGCGGCCCTTCATACTGACGGCATAAGTCACCCGCCCCTGCCCCCGGATCCGATCCCGGGGCGGCGCGTGGCCCGGGTCGGGTGCAGCCCGGAGCCGGGGAGCCCGGGCCGGGCATGTCCGAACCGGCAGCGCCGGGATCCGCAGAACCGGGAAAGTCCCCCGCCGGCCGGACTAGGTCCTGCCCGGCATCGCGTTTTCATATTACGCATTAAATTCCCCTCCAGGGACAATAAAGTTCGGAAGCGTAAACATTAGTCCAAATGCAATTGCGCCTATAATCACGTTACTAATAATTGTACGAGCTCTTTTACCTGTTCGGGGTTGCCACCAGTAAAGGTGTCGAGAACAGCTCCATACGACGTTACGCTTAAACACATCATAAGCTCTTTACTTTTTATAACTTTTGTGGTATTTATGGTACAAGCAGCCCGGAATATCAATTTTGACTGAATTTATCACCACCACAATAGAAGGAAACAACACCACTATGGATCGAGACGAACCAACAGGTACAACGAATTCTAACAACAATAATTCGGAAGTTAGTGCAGCGCGCCGTATCTTGGACGGAACCGGAAATTTCTTAGGGGACAATAGGAACAAAGTAATGGCAGTGCTTGCTGCCGGTGCACTTACTATTACACTTGCGGGCTGTGGCTCAAACGCACGCGCCGAAGGACCTGCGCCTACCGCTACAATTAGCGCCGAACCATCTCCTGGGCCATCGGTAAGCTCAACCCCTTCATCAAGCGAAACACCAGCTACTAACCCTGACTACACACCAGGTATCGCAAGTGTAAAGGATGGCGTTGAAGTTCAAATCCCTGAAAACACTACTTCTGAGTTTATTGATTCAGGCGAGTTTATTGGTGAACACCTTGAGCAAACGAAAACACTTGAAGAAATGAACAAGATGAGTGTTGAAGAATTTGCACAGCTACCATACGGTGACCGAATCGCCTTTGCTGTGCTTACCTTCTTTAAGCCAGGTCAAGAGTTAACCTCGCCATACCTACCAGTTGGTAATGATGACTTCGATGGGAACGCATGGACAATTCCATCATCATCATGGCAGTCACTTGCCAACCTTGCATTTAATCATGAAGATCCTGATACGCGTGCAAAACTAGCAGGAACTTACTCTTATTACACAACTGACAAGCAGGATGGACAAATTAGTTCGTCATACCAGGCCGCGGCTGACACTGTCGTTCGTAATGGTCGCGAAGGTGTATCTGGTGACTTTGTGTTTGAATACGTATCTAACGGTAAAGTACAGCATGGTATTGACCGCGACAGCAAACCAATTGACTTCATGAATATCACTTATAAACAAGGTTTCTCGAGCACTATTGACTCGGTGACAGACGTAAAAACCGGTCAAGCAATTCGTACAGATGTAACGCTTCTTGATGGTGGGGAATTTATTTACTACGCACTTGGCTATGTTATTGACGGTGTACGATCTCCGGCTGACGGCTACGACTACTAACCCTGACGTAGCCATAATAAAGACATCTTGGTTATGGTATAACTATAAGCAAGATGTCTCATGTAACACAACAAGTATCTATGGGTTTATCGGCGCCTGTCGCGTTACTTGCCGTTGTTATATCTTTTTTTAGCTCGACTTTATTTCTTGTACTGGGGATTATTGCCGCCAGCGGCCTCAGCGGCCTCCTGGAGCGGATCCTGCGCGCGGGGCAGGTCCTCGCCGGGAAGGCATCGAGGGGCTGGCCCTGTCCCTAACGTTCACCCTGATCGGCGGTCCGCTGGCAGCACTGCTCTGGTGGTTCATCTGGCGCCGGCTGGACGAGGAGGGGGAGCGGGCGGCGCCGTCGTGGGGCCTCTACGTCGCGGCGTTCTACTCGTACTCCCTGATCATGACCGTCACGGCCCTGCTGGCGACGGCTGCCTCGTTCGTCGGCGACCGGACCCCGGAGTGGCTGCCGCCCCCGCCGTCGGCGACCCATGCCGTCGATGCCCCGGGGGTGCTGAGACGGGCCGAAAGACACCGTGACGGGGCGCCAGCGGCCCTTCATACTGACGGCATGAGTCACCCTCCTCCGGACCCCGCACCCGCCGCCGGGGCAGCGTCCGGCCAGGGGCCGGTGCCTCGGGGACACGGAGAGGCTGAGACGGGCACCTCCCAGCCGGGAGCGCCGGAACCGGACGCGCCGGGATCCGCAGAACCGGGAGAGTCCCGCCGCCGGCCGGACAAGGTCCTGCTCGGCATCGTCGCGGCCATCGCTGTCCTGGTCCTCGTCGCCCTTGCGGTCGTGTTCCTCCGGGGGGAGGCGCCTGAGCTGGATCCGGGGTCGCCGGCCGGGGTGGTGCAGCGCTACAGCAAGGCGGTGATCGAGGGCGACACTGCCGCCGCCGGTGCCTACCTGAGCGCCGACGCCCGCTCCCGGTGCGATAACTATTACGGTGTGGCCCAGGTCAGCAGCGTGGTCCTGATCTCGACGACGGACCGCAGGGAAACAGCGACCGTCAAGGTTTCCATTGTCCGCGGCACGGGCGGAGGACCGTTCGGCCCGGACGAATACGCCGAGGAGGCCGCCATCGGCCTGGTCAAAAGCGGAGGCACCTGGCTGATCAACGACCTGCCCTACAGCCTGCAAACCTGCACGTCCCTGGTCCCGAAAAAATGAGTGCCGAAAAAGTGAGTGCCGAAAAAGTGAGCGCCGAAAAGGCAGGTACCGTCAAAATGCACCCCGTCCCGGTGCCGGGCTCCGCCCAGGCGAAGGTCCGGCGCCTGGTTGTCTTTGTCCTGCTCTTTGCCCTGGTGATGATTGCCGCCAACGGCCTCAGCGGCCTCCTGGAGCGGATCCTGCGCGCGGGGCAGGTCCTCGCCGGGGAAGGCATCGAGGGGCTGGCCCTGTCCCTGGCGTTCACCCTGATCGGCGGTCCGCTGGCGGCACTGCTCTGGTGGTTCATCTGGCGCCGGCTGGACGAGGAGGGGGAGCGGGCGGCGCCGTCGTGGGGCCTCTACGTCGCGGCGGTCTACTCGTACTCCCTGATCATGACCGTCACGGCCCTGCTGGCGACGGCTGCCTCGTTTGTCGGCGACCGGACCCCGGAATGGCGTTCCTCCTTGTCCGTCGGGGTGGTCTGGGCCCTGGTCTGGTGGTGGCACCGCTGGATGTGGCGCCATCCGGCCCGCGGCCCACTCGAACTCACGACCGTCCCTGCCGTGGTCGGCACGTACTTCGGCCTGGCCCTCGGCATGGGGGCCGCGGTCACCGCCCTGGGCGGCCTGCTGGATGTGGCGGTCCGCGGCTCGATGGAGCTGACCTCAACCGTCGACCCCTGGTGGCACAGCACCCTCCGCGACCTGATCTGGTCGGCCGGCGGTGCCCTGGTCTGGTGGTGGCACTGGTTCCGCGGCGGGGCGAGGCGCCTTAGGGGCGGGTTCGCCGACGTCGGGCTGGTGGTCGTGGGGGTGATGGCGACGGGTGTGCTGGCGCTGGCCGGCGCCGGGACCATTCTCTTCGTGCTCCTGCGGCTCGCGTTCGACCGGCGGGATTCCCTCATGGTCCTGCTGGAACCCCTGGGCCTCGCCATTGCCGGCGCCGCCGTCGGAGCCCTGGTCTGGCGCTACTACCGCACCCAGGCGGCCGGCCGTTCCGAACGCACCCGGCAGGCCGGGGCACTGGTGACCTCCGGCGTCGCACTGGCGGTGGCCGCGACCGGCATCGGGGTGGTGGTGAACGCCGCCCTGTCCATCGCGGTCTCGCCGCTGGCCGGCGGGAACGCCCGGACGCTGCTGCTGGGCGGCCTGAGCTCCCTCGCGGTGGGCGGCTGCGTCTGGTGGCTGGCGTGGCGGCCCGCGAGGCAGCACCGGACGGACACCGCGGTGCCGGCGGGCCGGCGTGTCTACCTGGTCGCGGTCTTTGGCCTCAGCGCCATGGTGGCCCTGGTGGCCCTGCTGGTGATCGGCTACCGGATCTTCGAGTTCTTCCTCGGCGATGTGACGGGCGGCAGCCTGGTGGACCGGATCCGCGCGCCGCTGGGGCTGCTGGTGGCCACCGGTCTGGCCGCCGGTTACCACTTCGCCGTCTGGCGCCACGACAGGTCCCGGCTGACATCCGCCGCGGCCGGGCGCAGGCGCACGATCGGCCACGTGATCCTGGTGGCGGGCGGGGACGCCGGACCGTTGCGCCGCAGCATCGAGGAACGCACCGGGGCGGCGGTGACGGTCTGGAACCGGGCCGACGGCGGAACTCCCGGAGTGCCCGGTGCCGGCCCTGCCGTCCCCGTGCCAGCTGAGGCCGGGCCGGGTGCCGCAGGGCCGGGTGCCGCAGGGCCGGGTGTCGACGCCGGCCGCGTGGCGGACGCGCTGGCCGGCGTGAGCGCCAAGCGGGTGCTTGTCGTCGCCGGCCCGGGCGACCGGGTGGAAGTCATTCCGCTCCGGAGCTGACACCGGTCACCGAAGTACCGGCCACCGAAGTACCTGTCACGGAAGGCCGAACCGGCGCCGGTAGGCCCGTACCGCGCTGTGCACGGTGGGGTAGAAATGGTCCGGACCGAACCGGCCGCTGACGCCGAACCGGAGCAGCCGGTCCTTGATCGGCCCCTTCATCTCCGCGAAGACCAGGCTGATGCCCTGCCGGGCGAGTTCGTCGTCGAGTTCCACGAGGTCATCGAGGGCGGTGGTGTCCAGGTCGGTAATGGCCTCCGAGGCCACCAGCACCCACCGGACCGGGCCGGGGGCCTGCGCCACGAGGTTCCGGATGTGCTCGGCAAAGACGGCGCCGTTGGCGAAGAACAGCGGGGCATCGAAACGCGCGATCACCAGGCCGGGCACGCGGCTGCCCTCCGGGTGCCGGCTCAGGTCGTGGTAGCCGGGCCTGCCGCGGACGCTGCCCAGTTCGGTGCGGTACGGATCCCAGGCGCGCAGGACGAAAACCATCAGCGACAAGGCGATCGCCACCACCACGCCCTCCAGGACGCCGACGAACGCGACGCCCAGGAACGTCGCCAGCAGCAGCGCCGTCTCGGTGCGGCTCATCCTGACCAGCCGCACCAGGGTCCGGACATCGATGATCGATGCGGCCGCAACGATCACGACGGCGGCGAGCGTGCTGGAGGGCAGGTAAGCAGTGACTCCGGGCGCGGCCACCATGAACAGCACCACGAGCGCCGCAGCGGTCAGCCCGCTTACCGGGGTCCTCGCTCCCGCCTGCAGGGCCACCGGGGTGCGGGACGCGCTGCCGGAAACGGGGAAGCCGCCCACCAGCCCGCAGGCGGCATTGGCCAGGCCAAGGGCACCCATTTCCTGGTTGCCGTCCACGTGGATGCCGTCCCGCCGCGCCAGCGACTTGGAGAGCACGGACGTGTCAGCGAAGGCGATCAGCGCGATCCCGGCGGCCGGGCCGAGGAGCGCCAGCACGTCGGAGGCCCGGACGCTGCCCAGCTCCGGCGCCGGAGGACCCGGCGGCAGCGCGCCCACCACGGGCCCGACGGCGTCGGGGCCGACCGCTGCGGTAGCCGCCAGGGCCGCCAGCACGGCGAGCAGCATGCCGGGGACCTTCCAGGGCAGGGCCCGGCAGGCCAGGATGACGGCGATGCTGCCGGCGCCGAACAGCAGCGCGACCGGGTGGGCCGCGCCCTGGGCCAGTCCCCGGGCGGTGGCCGCGACGGCGTCGGCGGGGCTGCCGCCGTCGGCCGGGAGCCCGAAGAGCCGCGGCACCTGGCTGGCGATGACCACCAGCGCGATGCCGTTCAGGTAGCCCACACGGATGGGCTTGGACAGCAGGCCGGTGACAAACCCCAGCCTGAGGAACCGGCCGGCGACGAGGATCAGGCCGATCAGCATCGAGAGCACCCCGGCCAGCGCCACGGCATGGCCCGGACTGCCCGCGGCCAGGGGCAGGACCGCCGCCGCGATCATCGGTACCAGGGATGAATCGGGCCCCACGATCAGGACCCGGGAGGGGCCGAAGACCGCGTACACCAGCAACGGAACCACCGACGCGTAGAGGCCCGACACGGCCGGCAGCCCGGCCGCTTCGGCGTAGGCCATGCCTGCGGGAATCAGCGCGGCGCTCAGGGCGGCCCCCGCGGCGAGGTCGGCCGGCAGCCATGCCCTCCGGTAGTCCAGGACAATCCTGAGCCCGGGCGGTGCCTTCAGGGTCCAGCGGCGCGGCACGGCGGCACCGGGTTAGGTGCCGGTTTCCGGCCCGCTGACCGTGCCGGGCGCGTCCTGGCCGTACTCCGCCGAAATGAGGATGGGGAGGTGGTCGGACGCGCCGCGCGGCAGCGTCTCGACACTTTCAATCATGAGGCCCTGGGACGTCGCGAAGTCGAAGTGGCCCTTGAACACCTTGTAGCGGGTGTAGGTCCGGCGGTCGCTGAGCGAGAGCTCGTAGCCGGCGTCCTTCATCTGCTCCGTGAGGTATTTGGTGAAAAACGGGTAGTTGAAGTCGCCCACCATGAGCGTCATGAGCCCGCCGCCCATGCTCAGCAGCTCCGCGTGTGCGGCGTGGATCTGGTTGCGGCGCAACGAGTTCGACGCCGTGAGCGGTGCCGCGTGGAAGGAGGCGATGACCAGGTCGTGGTCCGTCTCGTTGTCCACCACCCGGGTGCCGATGAGCCGCTCGTGGGCCGGTGCCAGCACACGGTCGTGGAGCGACTTCTTCAGCGCGAACGTCTTGGTCTCACCGGCGGTGAAACGTTCCTTGCGGTAGTAGATGGCCAGGCCCAGCCGGTTGCCGCGCGTGGCGTCGGCAAGGTGCAGGCCGGCGATGCTCTCGGGCAGGTCTTCGGTGTCGCACTCCTGCAGACACAGGGCATCGATGTCGTAATCGCTGGCCAGCGCCTCAAGTTCGCCGCTGGCCTTGTGTTTGCGGAGGTTGTAGCTGATGACTCGGATCAGGGGGAGCACCTCTTCGCAGCATAGTCGGGGGTAAACCTGCCTCCGAGTCTACCCAGTCCCGCCCGCCCGGAGGGAACGGTGCCTTGCTGCGCCGCGGTTCCGGGGCGCCGTCCCGGGGGGCGGTAGGGTGGTGAAGATTCTCTGATTGATGCGGCGAAAGGGTCGACGTTGACTGCTGAACTACCGGTGCTCGCCGAGGGCGACTTCTACTATGAGGTGCTGGGGGACGGGCGCTTCCGCTCCACCATCCACGCCCAGGGCGCCTGGAATGCGCACGAACAGCACATGGCACCGGCGTCGGGCATCATGGCAGACTGCCTGGCCCGGCACGAACCGCGCGACGACATGCGGATGGCCCGGATCAGCTATGAAATCCTGGGCCTGATCCCGGGCGGGGAATTCGAGGTCACCACCACCACGCTGCGCCCCGGCCGGACCATCGAACTGCTGCAGGCGGAGCTCGTTGCCGGCGGCCGGGTGGCGATCCGGGCCACGGCCTGGCGGATGATCACCTCCGACACGTCCGCCGTCGCCGCCATCGAGGATCCGCGGATCCCGGCGCCTGAGGACTGCGAGCCGTACGACGCCTCGCAGGTCTGGCCCGGCGGGTACATCGCCTCGCTGCAGATGCGCCTCGCGGAAGGGCACCGGGCCGGTTCCGGCACCGTCTGGCTGCACACCGAGCATCCGCTGACGGACCGGGCCGACAGCAGCGACCTGGCCCGGCTGGTTGGCCTGGTGGACACCGCCAACGGCATCGCGGCGCGGGTTCCGCCGGGCAAGGACAGCTACGCCTTCCCCAACCTGGACCTGCAGATCCACATGTACCGGCGGCCCGAGGGCGAATGGCTGGGCCTGGACAATGAGGTCTCGTTCGGCACGGACGGCATCGGCCTGACCTCCACGGTGCTGCACGACCTGCAGGGACCGTTCGGCCGCGCTGAACAGATCCTGACGCTGCGCAAATCCTGAGGCCGCGCAAATCTCGGGGCGGCGCAAATCCCGGGGCCGGAACGGTCCGGCCGGGGCTAAGGCCGGGAGCCTAGTGGAACACAAGCCAGCCGACGAGCGTGGCCGCGCCGGTCAGGAACACGCCCCAGGCAATGTCGACGACGACGATCGCCAGCGGCCAGTTCTTCAGCGTGGCGGCGTTGGTGAGGTCATAGGTGGCGTACGCGAAGCCGCCGAGGGCGGCGCCGTAGCCGACCGCGGTGGCCCAGCCGCCGCCGTCGAGCGCCGGCCGGAGGGCGAAGAAAACGATCCCCGCGATGTACAGCACGTAGAACACCACGGCGTACCCTAGATGGGGCTTGTCCGCCATCAGATGGCCCAGGTGCCGGCGGTAGAACTTGCTCATGGACTTCAGCCAGATGGCGTCGATCACGGCGAACGCGGCGGCTACCACCAGGAATTGCAGAATGACCATAAGGGAGCATAACAACATGCAGCAGGCCGCGGCCGGACCCCGGACCCTGACCGTGTACCGGCAGCAGGAGTCCCTCGGCGCCGCGCAGGACCTGGACTTCGCCCTGGAGTTGCTGCAGCGGGTCAAGACCGGCGTGCTGGGCCCGATGCTGCGGCTGTACCGTCCCGAACCCACCGTCGCGTTCGGCCAGCGGGACACGCACCTGCCCGGATTCGAAGCCGCGGCGAAGGCCTGCCGGGAGCTGGGGTTCGAACCGCTGGTGCGGAAGGCCGGCGGCCGGGCCGCCGCCTACCACCAGGGCACGCTCGTGATCGACCACCTGGAGCCGGATGCCGACGCGATCGCCGGAGCCAAGGGGCGGTTCTCCTTCTTCGGCGAACTGCTGGCCCGGGCGCTGCGTGACGCCGGCCTGGACGCCGCCGTCGGGGAGATCCCCGGTGAGTACTGCCCGGGGGAGTTCAGCGTGCACGGTACCCATGCCGCCAACCCTGCCCACCGGATCAAGCTCATCGGCACCGCCCAGCGGGTGGTCTCCGGCGGGTGGCTGTTCAGCTCGGTGATCATCGTGCAGGACTCGGCGCCCATTCGGGCGGTACTGGAGGCCAGCTACGCGGCGCTGGGCCTGGACTGGGATCCGGCGACGGCGGGCGCCGCCGACGAGCTGGTGCCGGGCATTGACGTGCAGGGAGTCGAAGAAGCCGTCCTGGCCGCGTACGGCCGCTACGCGTCCTTGAAAGACGGCGACTTCGGGACCCTGCTGGCCTGACCCCGGGACCCAGCCAGCGGCTCAGCCGGGCCTGCGCGCCGCCAGGACCTGTTCGCGCAGGATGTCCGCGTGCCCGCAGTGCTGCGCGAGTTCCCGCAGCATGTGCAGGTAGACCCACCGAAGCGGCAGGGGCCCGCGGCGGTTGCCGGTGACCAGGTCGTCCAGCCCCAGCGCCGACGTCCGGGCCCGGGATGCGCTGCACGCCGCACGGTAGGCGGCCTGGACGCTGGCGATCGTGTCGCCCGGGTCAAGGATGAACGATTCATCCGGGGTCGCCGGGATGCCGATCTCCTGCCGGGTCCGGCGCGTGACGGCTTCGTCGAACCAGACCTTTTCCACAAACGTCGCGTGCTTGACCAGGCCCAGCAGCGTCGTGCGCGAGGGCACCAGCGCTGCCCGGGCCTCCGCCTCGCTCAGCCCGTCGAGGCAATCGTGCAGGGCGGCCCGGTGCTCATCGAGGAACGCGTCGAACTGCGCCCGCAGGTCCGCGGCGAAGATGCCCGGGTCCATGCTGGGGAATGTGCTCATAGCGCCACAGCCTACAAGGCCCCGCCCGGAATCCGGACGGGGCCCTGGCAACGGCAACAGGTGGCTTAGTGGCCGCGCGCGATCCATTCCTCAAGCTGCGGCGCCTCTGCGCCCACCGTCGTTGAATCCCCGTGGCCGGTGCGCACCACGGTGTCCGCCGGCAGCGTCAGCAGCCGGGTCTTGATGGATTCGATAATGGTGGGGAAGTCGCTGAAGGACCGGCCGGTCGCGCCGGGGCCGCCCTGGAACAGCGTGTCGCCGGTGAAGACCGTCCCCTCGCTCTCCAGCCGGAAGCTGACGGAACCGGGGGAGTGGCCGGGGGTATGCAGGGCCACCAGCCGGGCGCCGGCGACGTCGAACGTCTCGCCGTCGGAAATCGCGTGGTCCGGCTCGGTGCCCGGGAAGACCCGGTCCCAGAGCATCCAGTCGTCCGGGTGCAGGTAAACCGGCGCGCCCACCAGGTTCCGGACCTCGCCCACCGCGGCGATGTGGTCGTCATGGCCGTGGGTCAGCAGGATGGCCGTGACGGTCCGGCCGGCGACGGCGTCCGCGATCGCCGCGGCGTCGTGGGCCGGGTCGATCACCACGCATTCGGTGTCGTTGCCGACGATCCAGACGTTGTTCTCGACGTCCCAGGTGCCGCCGTCGAGCGAAAACGTGCCCGAGGTGACCAGCTGGTCGATCCGTACGCCGGCCCCGCTCACAGCTCCACCACCGAGCGGAGCACGGAACCGGCGTGCATCTTCTCGAAGGCTTCCTCGATCTGGTCGATCGTGATCCGCTCCGTGACGAAGGCGTCCAGATCCAGCCGTCCCTGCCGGTACAGGTCGATCAGCATCGGGAAGTCACGGGAGGGCAGGCAGTCGCCGTACCAGGAGGACTTCAGCGAGCCGCCGCGGCCGAAGACGTCCAGCAGCGGCAGCTCCAGGGTCATCTCCGGGCTGGGGACCCCCACCAGCACGACGGTGCCGGCGAGGTCGCGGGCGTAGAAGGCCTGCTTATACGTCTCGGGCCGCCCGACAGCGTCGATCACGACGTCGGCGCCGAAACCGCCGGTCAGTTCGCGGATCGCCTCAACCGGGTCGACGGCGGAGGAGTCCACCGTGTGGGTGGCGCCGAGTTCCTTGGCGCGTTCGAGTTTCTTGGCGTCGATGTCGACGGCGATCACGGTGGTGGCGCCGGCGAGCGCTGCGCCGGCTACGGCTGCCACGCCGACGCCGCCGCAGCCGATGACGGCCACGGAATCGCCGCGCCCGACGTTGCCGGTGTTGATGGCGGCGCCGAGGCCTGCCATGACGCCGCAGCCGAGCAGACCGACGGCGGCCGGATCGGCGTCGGGGTCGACCTTGGTGCACTGCCCAGCGGCCACCAGGGTCTTCTCGGCGAAGGCGCCGATGCCGAGCGCGGCGGTGAGTTCGGTGCCGTCCTCCAGGGTCATCTTCTGCGTGGCGTTGTGCGTGTTGAAGCAGTACTGCGGTTCGCCGCGGCGGCAGGCGCGGCATTCACCGCAGACGGCGCGCCAGTTCAGCACCACCCGGTCCCCGGGTGCCACCGCGGTGACATCGGGGCCCACGGCGCTGACCACGCCGGTGGCTTCGTGGCCCAGCAGGAAGGGGAAGTCATCATTGATGGCGCCCTGCTTGTAGTGCAGGTCCGTGTGGCAGACGCCGCAGGTGAGGATATCCACCAAGGCCTCGCCGGGCCCGGGATCCGGGACCAGGATGGTCTCCAGGGTGACCGGGGCGTTCTTGGACCGGACGATCGCGCCCTTGACTTTGTGGACCATGGGATAGCTCCTTTTCATCGCCGTCTCCCCGCCGGAAGCTGGCGGGAAACGGTACGGCGCGGACTTCTGGGGTGAGCCGGCAGTCCGCGCCGTACGTGGTGTTGGGGTGTGCTGAACGGGTTCCT
This sequence comes from Arthrobacter sp. Hor0625, assembly GCF_052567525.1. Taxonomy (NCBI): domain Bacteria; kingdom Bacillati; phylum Actinomycetota; class Actinomycetes; order Micrococcales; family Micrococcaceae; genus Arthrobacter; species Arthrobacter sp. Hor0625. The sequence continues at coordinate 2,835,790 of NZ_CP199586.1, forward strand.
ACGCCGCGAGGCGGCTCTTGACCTCGGCCGCGGAGGGGTTGGTCGCGGCGGTGCCGTCCGGGAACAGGACGGTAGGAACCGTCCGGTTGCCACCGTTGAGCTGCTCAATGAGTTCGGCGGTGCCCTCGACTTCCTCGATGTTGATCTCGGTGTAGCCGATGCCCTGCGCGTCCAGCTGCTTCTTCAGCCGGTTGCAGTAGCCACACCAGGTCGTCGAAAACATGGTGATGGTGCCGGAATCGGGGGTGAAGTCCACGAAGTTCTCCTTAGGGCTGGTCGGCGGCGCCGGGGCGAAGCGCAGGGCGCCGATGAAGGTCATACGTCATTGCCCATAACCGTAACCCGTTGGCCGCTATTCCCGCAGATACTGTCCGGGACCCCGTCCCGGTGGCATGCTGGTGCCATGTGTGGACGCTATGTGATGGCCCGTGCGGTCGGGGACCTGCTGGCCGAATTCGACGCCGAACTCGAAGAGGAAGTGGTGATCCCGCCGTCGTGGAATGTCGCCCCGACCGCCGATGTGCCGATCCTGCTGGAGCGGCTGGTGGACGGGGCCCCCGTCCGGCAGCTGCACATCGCCCGCTGGGGCCTGGTGCCGTCCTGGGCCAAGGACCCCGGTATCGGCTCGAAGATGATTAACGCGCGCAGCGAAAGCGTGCTGGAGAAGCCTGCGTTCCGCAAGGCCACCCGCTCGCGGCGCTGTGCCGTGCCGGCCGACGGATATTACGAGTGGAAGGGCGAAGGCCGGGGAAAGCAGCCGTACTACGTGCACCCGAAGGACGGCAGCCCGGTGGTCTTCGCGGGGCTCTATGAATGGTGGAAGGACCCGTCGAAGGCCGAGGGGGACCCGGAGCGCTGGCTGCTCTCGACGTCGATCCTGACCACCGACTCGCCGCCGGAGGGCTACGCGGGCGGGATGCTTGCGGAACTGACGGCCCTGCACGACCGGGTTCCGCTGCCGATGGACCGCCGGACCATGGAGACCTGGCTGGATCCGCAGGCCGAAGACGCGGCCGCCCTCGTGGGGATCGTGCGGGCCAACGCGCATGACGTTGCCGAGGGCTGGACGATCGACGCCGTCGGCACCGCCGTCGGGAACGTCAAGAACGATTCGCCTGAGCTGATCCAGCCCGTGGGAAGCCTGTTCTAGCGCGGATCCGGCCGAGGCCGCTTGGCCGGGAGGCCTAGACCGTCACCCGGCCGTCGGCGTCGACCGTCCAGGTGGGATTGAAGGCCACCTCCCAGCGGAAGCCGTCAGGATCGGCGAAGTAGCCGGTGTAGCCTCCCCAGGGCTGGGTCCTGGCCGCCGCGACGATGACGGCTCCGGCAGCCTCCGCCTGGCGCAGGACCTCGTCCACCTCCGCGGCGCTGCCCACGTTGTGGCTCAGGGTGATGCAGGGAACCCCGGCGGGTGCGTCGGTGGCTGCCTCGGCCTGCATCTGGCCCGCGTCCCAGAGCGAGAGAATCAGGCCGTGGTTGGCCTGCAGGAAGAGCACATCGCCGGGAACCTCGCGGTGGACCGGCCACCCGAGCCCCTCGACGTAGAAGCGGCGCGAGGCGTCGACACTGCGGACGCCCAGTGAGATGAAGTCGACTCGTGGTTGCATCTTTCGATACTGTCATGGGCATGTCCACATCCCATCGTGACGCCAAAGACGCCCAGGCCGACAAGGACCAGCTCGCAGCCGTGCGGGTGGCGGTCGACGAGGTGGACGAGCAGATTGTCGCGTTGATCGGCCGCCGGGAGCGGCTGATCCGCATCGCCGGGACGCTCAAGGCCGACAGCGCCGAGGTGCGGGCACCGGGACGGGTGGAGCGGGTCCTTGAGCACGTCAAGGCCACCGCGGAGGCAAAAGACATCGACCCTGAAATCGTCACGGAGACGTACCAGGCGATGATCGCGGCGTTCACCCGGCTTGAACTGGACGTTTACAAGGCCGGCAACTGACCCGCGGCAGGATCCGCCGCGACGCGGTCCCCGGAGGCTACAGGGCCTCTTCGACCGGCACGTTGGCCTGGTAGTCCCGGCCGTCGCAGTCACTGTAGGCCGTCATAAGGTGGCCCTTGGTCAGGCCCATCACCGTACTGAGCGGAAAGTTCCCGGTGATGGTGTTGCCGGAATGCTCCACCCCCTTGAGGTCGAAGTTCTCCTCCGTGCCGTCATGGCTGAAGCAGAAAAAGGACACGGCCTCGCCGTTCATGAACTCGATTTCCATCCGGCGCTGATGGGAATGGTCCGGGGTGGACGCCACCAGCCCCACCACATACGCCCCCGAACTGGGGATATTCCCGTCAATATCGAATTTCGCCACCAAGGTTGAATCCTTGGCGGCGATACTTACGTGCTTCAGGAGTGCGCTGTGGGAGCTCATGGCTCAATCCTGCTACCTGCGCCTGCGTCCGTCCACCCCCGATCTAGGTTTTGTCCCGGCCCGGGCGTAGACTGGAAGCGTTCGAAGATATATTCGAATACTCGGTCCTGTGCCCTACCCGGGAACGGCCCGGGGAAAGCTTTGTTCAGGCCGGTATAGCGGCCAGCGGGTCCGGGAGGCGTCATGGGGATGTTCAGTGAGTCGGTGGACGTCGACTGCACGCCCGCAGGCCAGCCCCGGTCCCTGGAATGGGCCGGGCGGCACTATGACGTCTGCGCCGAACCGGTCCGCTGGTTCGAGCGGCGGCAATGGTGGGTGGAGGAAATGCGGGCTCCCCTGGGCGGCGGGGCAGGGCTGGTGGACCACGAGATCTGGCGGATCCAGGTCCGCGGGGCCGGTCACCCGGAGCAAAAACTCACCCTGGACCTGAGCCGCCACACCGGCAGCGGCCGCTGGCGGCTGCTGCGGATCCATGACGCCCTCCGCCCGGTCCGGAAAACGGAATCGGCATGAGCTTCACCCATCTGCACGTCTCCACCGCCTTTAGCGCCCACTATGGGGTTTCCTGGCCGGAGGAACTGGCAGCGTCAGCCGCGGCCGACGGTGCCACGGCGCTCGCCTGCACCGACCGCGACGGCCTGTACGGCACGGTCAAGCACCTGAAGGCCTGCATGGACGCGGGGCTGGACGCCGTCGTCGGCGTGGACCTTGCGGTCTTCGACGACGACGGCGACTTCCGCGCCCAGCCCGGCGGCCGCGTCGTCGTGCTGGCGCACGGGCAGAACCAGGGCGCGGGCTACCGTGCGCTGTGCCGGCTGGTCTCTGACGCCCATGCCCGCACCACCGGCAAGGCCGGCGGCACGGTGCCCGTCGCGGTGACCCGGGCGGAACTGGCCTCCCGCACCCTGGACCAGCACACCCTGAAGCCGGTCCTGACCGTCCTGCTTGGTCCGGACTCCGACGTCGGCCGCGCCATGACCGGGCGGCGCTACCTGCGCCCCCGCACCCTCTTCAAACGCTGGCTGGACGCCATGCCGCCGGGAACCGTCGCCGCCGAGGTGGTCTCGCAGCTCAGCCCGCCAGGTGAGCCGCTGAGCACCGCGCACGCGGTGCGGATGCTCAAGCTCGCGGCCGAACACGCGGTACCCGCCGTGCTGAGCAACGCCGTGCGGTACTGCGCCGAAGACGGAGCCGCAACGGCGGACGTGCTGGATTCCGCACGCACCCTGAAGTCCCTGCCCGAACTCGCCGCGGCCCCGCTGCTGCAACCGAACGGACAGGCCTGGCTGAAATCCGCAGGGCAGATGCAGCAGCTGGGCCGGGAAATCATGCACGCCGCCGGCTATGGCGCCGCGGACCTGAAAAGCCTGCTCGCCCAGACCGAGGCGCTCGCGGACCGCTGCCGGATGGACCCGGCCGCTGACATGGGCTGGAAGCAACCGGTAGTACCGGAGGCCTCGGTGATTGGGATTGCGGGCGACCCGCTCGTCGAACTCACCGGGCGCTGCGAGGCGGGCATCACCGCGCGTTTCCCCGGGATCGCCGGACGGCAGGCCGAAGAACTGCGCGCCCGGCTGGAACACGAGCTGAGGATCATCGACAACCTGGGTTTCGCGTCCTACTTCCTCACCGTCGCCGAGGTGTCCCGGATGATCCAGGACATGGGGGTCCGGGCAGCCGCCCGCGGTTCGGGAGCCTCCAGCCTGGTCAACTACCTCATCGGCGTCAGCCAGGTGAACCCGCTGCAGCACGACCTCATTTTCGAGCGCTTCCTCTCCCGGGACCGCGCCACGCTGCCGGACATCGACATCGACGTCGAAAGCGCCGAACGCCACAACGTCTACCGGAAAATCTTCGAGCGGTTCGGCGCCGAACGCGTCACCCTGATGAGCATGCAGAACGGCTACCGGGCCCGCGGCGCCGTCCGCGACGCCGGCCTGGCGCTGGGCATGGACGGCGGGGACATCGACGAGATCGCCAAGCAGCTGTGGCGGTTCTCGGCGCGGAACTTCCGCGAGGCCCTGGTGGAGAAACCCGAGCTGAAGGAGTTCGCCGGCCGGGTGGAGCAGCGCGACCTTGGCGAAAACCAGCAGCTGGACCTGCTGGTGGACCTGACCGAACGGCTCGACCGGCTGCCGCGGCACATTTCGATGCACCCTTGCGGAGTGATCCTGGGCGACGCGACCCTGCTGGACCGCACCCCGGTGCAGCCCAGCGGCCTGGGCCTGCCGATGAGCCAGTTCGACAAGCACGACATGGATCCGATGGGCATGCTCAAACTCGATGTCCTGGGTGTCCGCATGCAGAGCGCCATGGCTTTCGCCGTCCGTGAAGTGGTGCGGCTGCACCCGTCGAAGGCCGAGGTCATGGCCGCGGGCGGCCACCCGGCCGGACCCGACGGCACCGGACCGGACTTCATCGCCGCGGACGGCCGCATCGATCTCAACGCGGTTTCACTCGACGACGAACCCACCTTCGAGCTGATCCGCAGCACCCATACCCTGGGCTGCTTCCAGATCGAGTCCCCGGGCCAGCGGGAGTTGATCGGAAAGCTGGCGCCCCGGGAATTCAACGACCTCATCATTGACATCTCGCTGTTCCGGCCGGGGCCGATGAAATCGGACATGGTCCGGCCGTTCCTCGAACACCGGCATGGTTTCGCGCCGGAGGTATTTCCGCACCCCGACCTCAAGCCCGTGCTCCAGGAAACCCACGGTGTCACCGTCTTCCATGAGCAGATCCTCAAAACCTTCGACATCATGACCGGCTGCGGGCTGGCCCGGGCGGATGAATTCCGGCGCGCCCTGGGCAACGAGGTGCTGGAAGCCAAGGTGGAGGAATTCTTCCGCCGCGAAGCCCGGGCGCGGAATTACGCCCCCGGGGTGGTGGACAAGGTCTGGGGGACGCTCAAAGCGTTCGGCAGCTTCGGGTTCTGCAAGGCCCACGGCGCCGCCTTCGCCGTGCCCACCTACCAGTCGGCCTGGCTCAAGGCCCACCACCCGGAGGCGTTCCTCGCCGGGCTCTGGGAACACGATCCGGGCATGTATCCCAAGCGGCTGCTGGTGGCCGAGGCCCGGCGGCTGGGAATTCCCATTCTCCCGCTGGACATCAACCGCAGCCAGGCCGAATACCGGGTCGAACGGGTGGAAGCAGGCCCGGACCGGGGCAGGCTCGGCATCAGGCTGAGCCTGAACGGGATTTTCGGGCTTTCCGGCGCCGAGCTGAAGCGGATTGTGGCCGGGCAGCCCTTCGACTCGCTGGCGGACCTGCGAGCCCGGGCCCGGCTGAGCAAACCGAGTATCCAGCGGCTCGCCCAACTGGGCGCCTTCGATTCGCTGCACCGGAGCTCGGGAGGCAGCGCCAACCGGGCAGACCTGGTCCAGCACCTGCAGCAGCTCCAGGGCAAAACGCACCGCAAGGGTGCCGAGGTCATCGAGGGACAGCTGGCCCTGCCCCTGGGTGACGTCGAACTCAAGAACATCAAGGCCGGGCTGCCGGCCCCCACCCTGGTGGAGACCGTCCGGGCCGAACTCGACCTGATGGCCGTGGATGTCAGCAGCCACCTCATGTCCAGCCACCGGCCCCTGCTGGACCGGCTGGGAGTCACGACGGCGGACAAGCTGCTGGGCCTGCGCAACGGCACCGAGGTGCTGGTGGCGGGGGTGCGGGTTGCCACCCAGACCCCGCCGATGCGCGGCGGCCGCCGGGTGGTGTTCATCAGCATCGACGACGGGACCGGCTGCGTGGATTCGGTCTTCTTCCACGAGGCCCAGGAGCAGGCCGGCCCGCTGCTGTTCAGCACCCGGCTGCTCTTGATCCGCGGCACCACCCGCCGGACCGGGCCGCGCGGCATCAGCATCAGCGCCTCGATGGCCTGGGACCTCAGCCGCACCGACACCCTGCCCTTCCCTGCGCCCGCGGGCTCCGCCGGCGCCGAACCCGGTGACGCAGCGTCGCCGGTCCCCGCCGACGTGACCGTGCCGGGACCGCTGGACGGGATCCGGCGGAACCTTGCCATCACCGGGTTCGGCGGCTGACGGGCGGATTTTCCCCGCCAGCCTGCGTTGGTTGGCCCCTCCGGAACCCGATAGCATGGACGAGGCTGGCTGTGGTCCCCGTACGCCACAAGCTACGAAGCCTTAACTTTGAATAGGAGACACCCGTGTCAGATGCCCAGCAGATCACCCTTCTCGTCGACGGCGAAGAGACCAAGGTGACTACCGGGACCACCGGCGCGGAACTCTTTTTTGAGCGCCGCGACGTCGTTGTGGCCCGCGTCAACGGCGAGCTGAAAGACCTCGACCAGCCGCTGCCTGAAGGCGCCACCATCGAAGGGGTCACCATCGACTCCCCGGACGGCCTGAACGTCCTGCGCCACTCCACCGCCCACGTCATGGCGCAGGCCGTGCAGCAGCTGCGCCCCGACGCCAAGCTCGGCATCGGCCCCTACATCGCCGACGGTTTCTACTTCGACTTCGACGTCGAGGAGCCCTTCACCCCGGAAGACCTCCGCCAGCTGGAAAAGATGATGCAGAAGATCATCAACCAGAACCAGAAGTTCGTACGCCGCGTGGTCTCCGAGGACGAGGCACGCGAGGCGATGAAGAACGAGCCGTACAAGCTGGAACTGATCGGCCTGAAGGGTGCCGGCTCCGACGCCGACGGCTCGTCCGTGGAGGTCGGCGGCGGCGAGCTGAGCATCTACGACAATGTCGAGCGCAAGGAAGGCGCCACCGTCTGGTGCGACCTCTGCCGGGGGCCGCACCTGCCCAACACCAAGCTGATCTCGAACGCCTTCACCCTGACCCGCTCCTCGGCCGCCTACTGGCGCGGCAGCGAGAAGAACAAGCAGCTCCAGCGCATCTACGGCACTGCCTGGCCGACCAAGGAAGCGCTCAAGGCCTACCAGGAGCGGATCGCCGAGGCCGAGCGCCGCGACCACCGCAAGCTGGGCGCGGAACTGGACCTGTTCTCCTTCCCGGACGAGCTGGGCTCCGGCCTGCCGGTCTTCCACCCCAAGGGCGGCATTATCCGCAAGGCTATGGAGGACTATTCCCGCCAGCGGCACGTCGACGCCGGCTATGAATTCGTCTACACCCCGCACATCACCAAGGGCCACCTCTACGAGGTATCCGGGCACCTGGACTGGTACCGGGAGGGCATGTTCCCCGCCATGCACATCGACGCGGAACTCAACGAGGACGGCACCGTGCGCAAGCCCGGCCAGGACTACTACCTGAAGCCGATGAACTGCCCGATGCACAACCTGATCTTCCGTTCCCGCGGCCGCTCCTACCGCGAACTGCCGCTGCGGCTCTTCGAATTCGGTTCCGTCTACCGCTACGAGAAGTCCGGCGTCGTTCACGGCCTCACCCGGGTCCGCGGCATGACCCAGGACGACGCCCACATCTACTGCACCCGCGAGCAGATGAAGGACGAACTCACCAGCACGCTGAACTTCGTCCTCGCCCTGCTGAAGGACTACGGACTCAACGACTTCTACCTCGAGCTCTCCACCAAGGACCCGGAGAAATTCGTCGGCTCGGATGAGATCTGGGAGGAAGCCACCCGGACCCTCGCCGAGGTGGCCGAGGAATCCGGGCTGGAGCTGGTCCCGGATCCGGGCGGAGCGGCGTTCTACGGTCCCAAGATTTCGGTGCAGGCCCGCGACGCGATCGGCCGGACCTGGCAGATGTCCACCATCCAGCTGGACTTCAACCTGCCCGAGCGCTTCGAACTCGAGTTCCAGGCCGCCGACGGCACCCGCCAGCGCCCGGTGATGATCCACCGCGCCCTGTTCGGCTCGATCGAGCGCTTCATGGGTGTCCTGACCGAGCACTACGCCGGGGCGTTCCCGGCCTGGCTCGCGCCGGTGCAGGTGGTGGGCATCCCCGTCGCCGAGGCGTTCAACGACTACATGTTCGACGTCGTCGACAAGCTCAAGGCTGCCGGGATCCGGGCCGAGGTGGACATCTCCTCGGACCGCTTCCCGAAGAAGATCCGCACCGCCAGCAAGGACAAGATCCCGTTCGTGCTGATCGCCGGCGGCGACGACGCCGAGGCCGGTGCCGTGTCCTTCCGCTTCCGCGACGGCAGCCAGGACAACGGGGTGCCGGTGGAGGAAGCCGTGAGCCGGATCGTCGACGCCGTCCGCAACCGGACCAGCTAGCGGGGGAGCAGCACGTGCAGGAGACCACAGGCGCCGTCCCGGGCTACCCGGGCGACGACGGCGTGACCGACGACTTTGGCCTGGCCGGGGTGCCGGACGCGTTCCAGCGCTTGTGGACTCCGCACCGCATGGCGTACATCAAGGGCGGCCAGCACCAGTTCAAGAATCCGGACGACTGCCCGTTCTGCGTCGCGCCCGAGCGCGAGGACGACGACTCGCTGATCGTGTTCCGCGGCCGGTCCTGCTACGTCGTGCTGAACCTGTTCCCGTACAACCCGGGCCACCTCCTGGTCTGCCCTTACCGCCACATCCCGGACTACACCGACCTGACGGTGGAGGAGACCGCGGAGTTTGCGGACCTGACCCAGACCGCGATGCGGGTGCTGCGCAAGGTCGCCAACCCCACCGGCTTCAACCTCGGCATGAACCAGGGCGTCACCGGCGGCGCCGGGATCGCCGGCCACCTGCACCAGCACGTCGTGCCGCGCTGGGGCGGGGACGGGAACTTCTTCCCGATCATCGCCCAGACCAAGGCCATCACCCAGACCCTGGGCGAGGTCCGCCAGCAGGTCGCCGACGCCTGGCCCCAGAACAATGAGCGGGGCGGCGACCAGGGCAGCAACACGGGGCAGATGCCGGCCGGTGCGACGGATGCTTAACAAGCACGCCCGCGGATTCTTCACCGCGCTCTTCACCCCGTTCGCCCGCTGGCTGCTGCGGATCGGCGTCTCCCCGGATGCGGTCACCATCGTGGGGACCGCCGGCGTCGTCGTCGGCGCCCTGGTGCTTTACCCGCTGGGGGAGCTGTGGTGGGGGACCCTGTTCATCACCGCGTTCATCTTCTCCGACGTCATCGACGGGATCATGGCCCGGCTGCAGGACCGCGGCGGCCGCTGGGGCAACTTCCTGGACTCCACCCTGGACCGGATCGCCGACGGCGCCCTCTTTGCCGGCGTCGCCATCTGGTTCTTCACCGGCGGCGCGGACACGGCGATCGCCGTCGCGGCGCTGCTCTGCCTGGTCCTCGGCATGGTGGTCTCCTACGCGCGGGCCAAGGCTGAGGCCTTGGGCTTCCACGCCAACGTCGGCATCGCCGAACGCGCCGAGCGGCTCGTCTCGGTGCTGGTGGTCACCGGCTTCACCGGGCTGGGCCTGCCCACCGTGGTCCTGTTCGCCACCCTGTGCCTGCTGGCTTTGGCCAGCTTCGTCACCGTCGTGCAGCGCATCACCGCGGTGCACCGCCAGGCACAGGACGAACACCGGGGAACCGCGAGCGAGCCGGCGGCCTGAGCGCCGCACCCGCCGTTTCCTAGCGGGCCCCTCCCGGGGCGCTTTCCGCGGCGGGAGGGACCGTAACCGGAATTCAAACCCTCCGCGGCGGGGGACTAGTATTACCCTTACCGGCCAATGGTTCCCGGTAATCCGGTGTGTGCGAGCGAGTATGCGAGATTCCGATCCGCGTGCCCTCCGCGCCCCGGCGAGGTCATCTATCTACCCATAGGGGTTTTTGTGTCTACACCTGATGTAAGCAGCGAAGCCGGCGCGTCCGCCAAGAACGTTACGGGCAGCAGCCGCGTCAAGCGCGGCATGGCGGAGATGCTCAAGGGCGGCGTCATCATGGACGTCGTCAACGTCGAGCAGGCCCGCATTGCCGAGGACGCCGGTGCCGTGGCCGTGATGGCGCTGGAGCGCGTTCCCGCCGACATCCGCGCCCAGGGCGGCGTGTCCCGCATGTCCGATCCGGACATGATCGACAAGATCATCGATGCCGTGTCCGTGCCGGTCATGGCCAAGGCCCGCATCGGCCACTTCGTCGAGGCGCAGGTCCTGCAGTCCCTCGGCGTCGACTACATCGACGAGTCCGAGGTCCTGACCCCGGCCGACTACACCAACCACATCGACAAGTGGAACTTCACGGTTCCCTTCGTCTGCGGTGCCACGAACCTCGGTGAAGCGCTCCGCCGCATCAACGAGGGGGCGGCCATGATCCGCTCCAAGGGTGAGGCCGGTACCGGCGACGTCTCCAACGCCACCACCCACATGCGCCAGATCCGCGCCGAGATCCTGAAGCTGGCCGCCCTGCCCGAGGACGAGCTCTACGTCGCCGCCAAGGAACTGCAGGCCCCGTACGAACTGGTCAAGGAAGTTGCCGCCACCGGCAAGCTCCCGGTGGTGCTCTTCACGGCCGGCGGCATCGCCACCCCGGCCGACGCCGCCATGATGATGCAGCTCGGCGCCGACGGCGTCTTCGTCGGCTCCGGCATCTTCAAGTCCGGCAACCCCGCCCAGCGCGCCGCCGCCGTCGTGAAGGCCACCACCTTCTTCGACGACCCGGACGTCATCGCCAAGGCGTCCCGCGGCCTGGGCGAGGCCATGGTGGGCATCAACGTCGACGAAATCCCGCAGCCGCACCGCCTCGCCGAGCGCGGCTGGTAACTCGCGCTGTTGAGGGCGCCGGACGGCGCTGATCCTCTGCGTGCTATTCCCCGCGCCTTGTTCGCAGCTAAGCGGCTGGCCGGGGCGCGGGGCCCCTTTTACGCACGCTGCCGGATCACACCGCCCGGCGCCTTGCGCTTCTGATGAATACGACGGCGGCCGGTCACCCTTTCCGGTGGCCGGCCGCCGTCGATTGTTCTTAAGCGACCTACTCCAGGCCGCGGCGCTGCAGCAGCGGTTCCAGTCCGGCGTCGCGGCCGCGGAAGGCACGGAATGATTCCAGCGGGTCGCGGCTGTTGCCCCGGGAGAGCAGCTCGGCGCGGAAGAAGTCGCCGTTGGCCCGGGTGAGGCCGCCGTTGTCCTTGAACCACTCCACTGTCTCGGCGTCGAGCACTTCGCTCCAGATGTAGGAGTAGTAGCCCGCCGCGTACCAGCCTCCGGCGAAGATGTGCTGGAAGTAGCCGGTGCGGTAGCGGGGCGGGATCAGGCTGTGCGCCACCCCGGCCGCGGCCAGGGCCTTGGCCTCGAACTCCAGCGCGTCCTCCGGGATGTCCGAGCCGTCCAGGACGTGCCAGGCCAGGTCCAGCAGCGCCGCGCCGAGGTACTCGGTGGTGCCGAAGCCCTCGCCCCACAGTGCGGCGGCCTCGAGCTTGTCCACGGTTTCCTGCGGCAGTGGCTCTCCGGTGGCGTGGTGTTTGGCGTAGTTCGCGAGCACCTCCGGCCACATGATCCACATCTCGTTGACCTGGGAGGGGTACTCGACGAAGTCCCGCGGCACGGAGGTGCCGGAGAAACGCGGATAGGTGACGGCGGAGAAGAGCCCGTGCAGGGCGTGGCCGAATTCGTGGAAGGTGGTCCGCAGCTCGTCGAGGGTCAGCAGCGTCGGCTCACCGGCCGGCGGCTTGGAGATATTGAGGTTGTTGATCACCACGGGCCGGTTGTCCAGCAGCCCGGACTGCTCCACGAGCGAGTTCATCCACGCGCCGCCGCGCTTGCTCTCCCGGGTGTAGTAGTCACCCAGGAACAAGCCCAGGTCGGTGCCGTCGGAGTTCTTCACTTCCCAGACCCGGACGTCCGGGTGGTAACCGGCCAGGTCGGTGCGTTCGTGGAACGTGATCCCGTACAGGGCGTTCGCGGCGAAGAAGACGCCGTCCTTCAGGACCCGGTCCAGCTCGAAGTAGGGCCGCAGCGCCTGCTCGTCCACGGCGTAGCGCTCCCGCTTCACCTTCGCCGCGTAATAGGCCCAGTCCCAGGCCTCCAGGGGGTGACCGGCGATTTCCGCCAGGGCCTCCGCCTCGGCGTCGGCGTTGCGGACGGCGGCAGGGGCGAGCCGGTTCATCATGGCCTGGACTGCCTCAAAGTCCGGCGCGGTCTGCTGGTCCACGCTGAGCTCGGCGAAGTTGGCGAAGCCCAGCAGTGTGGCCTTCTCGGCGCGGAGCCGGACCATGTCCTTGACCAGGTCCAACACGTCGAGGCTGTCGCCGCCGCTGCCGCGACCGGTCGAGGCCTCGAACAGCCGCCGCCGCACTTCCCGGTTTTCCAGCGCGGCCAGCGCAGGCTGGTTGCTGGGCTGGATCAGCGTGAGCAGGAACTTTCCCTCATGGCCGGCGGTGCGCGCCGCCTCGGCGGCGCTGGCGACGTCGTCCGCCGGCAGACCGGCGAGGTCGGCGGCGTCGTCCAGCAGCAGCGAGGCGGACTTCATCCCCTCCTTCACCCGCTGGCCGAACTCGGTGCCCAGGGTGGAGAGTTCGGCATTGATGGCCTTCAGCCGGTCCTGGCCGGCCGGATCCAGCCCGATGCCGGACTGGCGGAACTCCTTCAGGTACTCCTCCACCAGCCGCCGGGACTCGGCGTCGAGCCGGTCCGTGCTGATGGCTGCGAAGCGTTCGTAGAGGCCACGGTTGAGGTACACCGCATCCTGGTGGGCCGAGAACTTCGGGGAAAGGCTGGTCTCCAGTTCGCGGATGGCGTCGGTGGCGTCGGCGGACACCAGCGTGAAGAAGGACGCCGCCGCGCGCTGCAGCAGCTGGCCGGACCGTTCCATCGCCAGCGCCGTGTTCTCGAACGACGCCGGTTCGGGGCTGTCCACGATCGCCTGGATCTCCGCGAGGTGTTCGGCAAGGCCGGCCTCGACGGCTTCGGCGTAGTGCGGGACCTCGATGTCCGCGAACGGCGGCAGTTGGTACGGCAGGGGGCTGGGGCTCAGGAGCGGGTTAGTCATGAAATAACTCTTTCATGCACGGCGGGCGTACACAACGGAATGGTGGGCGTGTTGTGACCCCGGCCACCGTACGATAGCGGAATGCGAACCATCACCTCCTTCCGGTCCGGCCGGCTGCTGGCCGGACCGGCGGCACTCGTCCTTGCCGCCTTGCTGGCGTCCTGCGGCCTGGCCTCAAACCCGAGTGCGGAATCCCCGGGTGCCTCCGCGGGTGCATCCGCAGGAAAAGACACAGCCGCGACGGCCGGGGCCGGGCCGGGCGGCCAGTCCACGCCCGGAGCCGCGGCGGAGACCCCGACCCCAAGCCCGTCGCCCACCCCGACGCCGGGGAAGGGCCCGGCGTGCCCGGGAGTCCGCTGCGCCTCCGTCCTGGTGACCGGCGACATGCTCGTCCACACGCAGCTCTGGGAGCAGGCCCGCGCCGACGCCCTCGCCGCCGGCGCCAAGGGACTGGACTTCGAGCCGCTGCTGGCGGGCCAGCGCCGCTACATTGCCAAGAGCGATCTCGCGATCTGCCAACAGGAGACGCCGGTATCCAGCCCCACCGGGCCGTTCTCCGCCTACCCGTCGTTCAATGTGCCGCCGCAGATCATCACGGCCGCGCAGCAGGTCGGTTACCAGGCCTGCACCACCGCGAGCAACCACACGATCGACCAGGGGACGGCGGGGCTGGTCCGCACCCTGGACGCCCTGGATGCCGCCGGGTTGCAGCACACCGGCTCCTACCGCAGCGAAGCCGACTCCCGCGAGGTGATGATCCTGCAGACCCCCGCGGCCAAAATCGCCGTGATCGAGGGCGCCTACGGACTCAACGGGCAGCTCCCGGAGCACGCCTGGCAGGTGGACATGCTCGACCCGGCCGCGATGATCGCCAAGGCCAGGAAGGCGCGGGCGCTCGGGGCCGACATCGTGCTCGGCGTCATGCATGCCGGTGATGAGTACGCCAGCGCGCCGAACGCCGAGCAGCGCAGCGTGGCGCACGCCCTGGTGGACAGCGGCCAGTTCACCATGATCTACGGCCACCACACCCACTCGGTCCTGCCGATCGAACGCTATAAGGGGACCTGGATCGCCTACGGGCTGGGCAACGGCGTCACCGAACTCTCGCCCTGGTATGTGGTCAACAACGAGGGCCTGCTGGTGCGGGCACAGTTCAGCCAGGACGCCGCCGGCAAGTGGTCCGCCTCCGACCTGGGCTGGGTACCGTCCGTCATCGTCCGGGACCCCTACCGGTGGTGTTCGGTCGCCTCCGACGCCCCGCAGGGTCCATGCGCCGGTGCCGCCGCGGACGCCGCGACGAGAACGCGGACCCGGACTGTCGTCGAGTCCATGGGTGCGGCCGCCGCCGGGGCGCACGAACTGCTGATCACCAAGGAACGCTAGGCGTGGACACGCTGCAGGAACGACGGCGGACGGTCACGGCTGCAGGCGCGGAACTGGCCGTTTACGAGTACGGCCCGGAGCCGGGCCCGGCTGTGCCGACGCTGCTGCTGGTCCATGGCTACCCGGACGACCACAGGGTGTTCGCCGCCGCTGTCAGGGAGTTGGCCGCTACGCACCACGTGATCGCGTACGACACCCGAAACGCCGGCGCGTCCGCGGTCACCGCCGCACCCGGCGACTATTGCCTGGCCACCCTGGTGGACGACCTCTTTGCGGTGCTGGCCGCCGTCGGCGTCGCCGGCGTGCACCTGGTCGGCCACGACTGGGGCTCCATCCAGGGCTGGGCCGCCGTCCAGGATCCGCGGGCCGCCGGCCGGATCAGCCGCTACACCTCCGTCTCCGGGCCCGATCTGCGCCACTACTCCCGCTGGGTGCGCTCCCGGGTGCGCAACCCCCGGGCCTGGCCGCAGCTGGCCGGGCAGTTGCTACGGAGCTGGTACATCGCCGCCTTCCTGGTCCCGGTGCTGCCCGAGGCCGCCTGGCGGCTGGTGCTGGCCCGGCGCTACGAGCGGACCGCCAAGCGCGGCGTGGGAAACGACCCGGTCCGCGGGCTGGCGCTCTACCGGGCCAACTTCCGCTCCGGCCGGCACTGGCCGCCGGCCGCGCGGGTGACCCTCCCGGTGCAGGTCGTGGCCCCGGCCAGGGATCCCTTCCTTAGCCCGGACCTGGTCGACGGGCTGCAGGCCTGGGTGGATGACCTGCAGGTGGTCAGGGTGGACAGCGGCCACTGGTGGCCTGCCACCCGGCCCGCGGAGTTTGCGGCGCTGCTGCGCGGTGCTGACGCCGGACAATGAGCACGACGGCGCCCATCGTCCATCTGCTCTGCGGGTTGAACGGTGCGGGCAAGACGACGGTGGCCAAGCGGCTCGAAGCCACGCTTCCGGCGGTGCGCTTCAGCCTCGACGACTGGATGCTGCGGCTCCATCCGGGGTTGCACTACGCTTCCGATGAGTACGCACGCCGCGCTGAAGAGTGCAAAGTGCTGATGTGGGATATTGCCGTCCAGGTCTTGCGGACCGGGACCGACGTCGTCCTTGATTGGAACCAGTGGAACCGTGAGCGTCGGGCCCGGTGGCGGGACAACGCCAGGGAGGCGGGGTTCGGGGCCGTCTTGCACCACGTCCAGACGCCTCTCGGCGTCGCCATCGAGCGGACCCTCCTGCGGACGCTGGCGGCGGAACCCGGCACCCACCCCTTGACGGAGGCAGCGGTCCGCCATCTGGCGGGCATATTCGAGGAACCGGACGAATCGGAAGGGGTGCGGATCCTCAGGGTTGACGGGCCATGAACACGCTGTTCGGGTCCGCTGCGTAGGTGCCGAACGGCGGGCAGACCGTGAAGCCGTGCCGGGCGTAGAGCCGCCGGGCGGGCGCGAAGTAGTCCTGGCTGCCGGTCTCCAGGAACACCCGCCGGTAGCCGCGGGCGCGGGCTTCGGCGAGGATCCGCTCCAGCAGCAGGGCAGCGACGCCGCGGCCGCGGGCGTGCTGCGCGGTCCGCATGGATTTGATTTCGCCGCTGCCGGGGTCCAGTTCCTTCAGCGCCCCGCAGCCGAGCAGCTGCCCGCTGCCGTGCGGGGCCGGACGCGCGGTCCAGAAGGTGATGTCCGGGCCCGCCAGCGCCGCGGGATCGAGGGCGTGCACGCTCTCGGCGGGCGACGTGGCGAACATGTCGGCGAGGTGCTCGCCCAGCAGGCCGAGGACGTCGGTCCGCGCCGGGTCGTCCCGGGCTACCTCGATGGCCCCGGACCGGTGTGCCTGCGTGTCAGCGGGGACGGCGGGCGGCATGTTCGCGGGCCAGCACGGCGTACGTGTCGTCCGGCGCGCCGGGCGTGAAGCTGCCGAACTTGCGCTCCGCCGCCGTCTTGATCAGGAAATCCGCCAGTGCCGGATTCTTCGGCAGCAGCGAACCGTGCAGGTAGCTGGCGACGACGTTCCGGTAGCGGGCGCCCTCCTGCCCGTCGCTGCTGTTGTTGCCGGTGCCCTTGGCGGTGGTGCCCAGCGGCGTGACGCCCGGGCCCAGCGTGGTCTGGCCGCTGTGGTTCTCGTAGCCCAGCACGGTCCCGAATTCGGGGGAGGAGACCGACACGTTGCCGATCAGCCGTTCGTCCGTGCCGTGGGTCTCCACGTCGAGGACGCCGATCCCGGGGATCACCGCTCCCGTCCGGGTTTTGAAGAACTTCCCGAAGAGCTGGTAGAGCCCGCAAATCACCAGCATGGGCAGGCCGTCCTCGGCGAGGCCCTTCAGCAGGGGCCCGCGGGTGAGCAGATCGTCCTGGATCACCAGCTGACCGCTGTCCTGGCCGCCGCCGCCGACGATCAGGTCGACGCCGTCGGGAAACTCGTCGCCAACGTTGTATTCCAGCAGCTCGGGGGTGTAGCCATGCCAGCGCAGCCGCTGGGCCAGGACCAGGGCATTGCCCCAGTCCCCGTAGATGTTCATGTCGCGCGGGTAGAGCTGGAGCACGCGGATGGTGCCCTTGCCGGGCACGGCGGAGTCCGCCGGCGGCAGTTCGTGGCCGAAGGAGAGCCCGTCCGGGGTTTCGGGGGACGCCGGGGTCATGAGACCACCTCCACTGTGGTGATTTTGGACAGCTCGCGGCGGATAGCGAGCATGGCCGTGTAGGTGCAGAAGATCCGCTTGGGCTTGTCTTTGGCTCCGCGGATGAAGGCGGCCAGCGCCGGGGCGATCTCGGTGTCCACCGCGCCGATGGCGACGTCGTCGTACTGCAGCCGCAGCGCCATGTCGTAGGCGCGGGAGCCGGACAGCTGGTCCACGCCGCCCTCACGCAGGGTGTCGAACTCCACGTCCCACAGCCAGGACATGTCCCGGCCGTCGGCGTAGTTGTCGTTGATGGCAATCATCGTGGCGTAGCCGGCCGCCGGGAAGGACTTCAGGCCCAGCCGGAAGCCGCTGGGGTTTTTGACCAGCACCAGGTCCAGCGGCAGGCCGTCCACCACCAGGCTCTCCCCGCGGCCGAACGCCGGCGCCACGCGGGCCAGGGCCGCCAGCAGGCGCCCGTTGTCGGGTGCGGCTCCGTCCCGGCCACCGATGGCCCGGGCGAGGGTAAGGGCCGCCGCCGCGTTGAAAATGTTGTAAACGCCGCGCAGGAGCATGTGCGTGCCGACCGTGGCCCCGTCGTATTCGAAGTCGGCATCGTCGGCGCCTACCCGGCGAAGCACGACGTCGGCGGCCGGCTTGGGCGGCGCCGCCGGCACCGGGCTGCCCGGCGCGGCGCGCAGCTCGTCATCGTTGGGGAACGTGCTCAGCAACGAGTCGTCCAGGCCGAAGTAACGTACCTGCGGTGCGTTGGCCGCGCCCTGGCCGAGGGTGTCGGCGATCCGCGCCACCCGCGGGTCCTCGCGGTTGAGCACCACGGTGCCGGTGGTCTTCGAGGCAATGCGCTGCAGCAGTTCCGCGGTCTTATCGATTTCGCCGAACCGGTCCAGCTGGTCGCGCAGCACGTTCAGGAGCAGGCAGTAGCGCGGCGGAACCTTGTTGACGAAGTGCACGGCGTGGGCCTCATCGAGCTCCAGCACGGCGATATCTGCATCGAGCCGGCCCCGCCAGTCAACCTCGCCCAGCAGCGCCGCGGCCACGCCGCGGGTGAAGTTGCTGCCGGTGCGGTTGGTGAAGACTTTCAGTCCCTGGCTCTCCAGCAGTTCCACGACCATCTTGGTGGTGGTGGTTTTGCCGTTGGTGCCGCTGACGACGGCGACGCCGAGCGGGAGGGTGGCGAGCGTCCGCTGCATGAACCCCGGGTCGATTTTTTCGACCACAAGGCCGGGGAGGGCAGAGCCTCCACCCCGGAGCCGGGACACCCGGCGGACGAGCTTGCCGAGCGGAACGCTGAAGTAGAGCATGCTTTGTAATATATCCCAGCAGCGGCATGGAACCCGGTCCGGGGCCGGCCCGGGTGCGCCTCCCGGCACCGCCGAGCACTATGCTGGCATGATGACCACCCCCCTTTCTGCGCCCGGCTCCCGCGTGGGCTCCGGCCTGCGGATCGGCGTCCTGGCTCTCCAGGGCGACTTCCGCGAACACCTGCACGCGGTGGAGGCCGCCGGCGCTGCCGGCATCGGCATCCGCCGGCCCGCCGAACTGGACGGCCTGGACGGCCTGATCATTCCCGGCGGGGAATCGACGACGATCGACAAGCTCGCCAGGATCTTTGAGCTCCGTGACCCGCTGCGTGATGCCATCCGCTCCGGGCTGCCCGTCTACGGCTCCTGCGCCGGGATGATCCTGCTCGCCGAGGAGATCGCGGACCCGGCCACCGACCTGGCCGGCAACCCGCAGCAGACATTCGGCGGGCTCGACATCACCGTGCGGCGGAACGCCTTCGGGCGGCAGCGCGAATCGTTTGAAACCGACCTCGACTTCAAGGGCCTTGAGTTCAGTGCCGGCGCGGCCGGCGTCGATCCCGTGCACGCCGTGTTCATCCGCGGCCCGTGGGTCGAGCGCGTCGGTCCGGGCGTGGAGGTGCTGGCCAAGGTTGAACCGTCCCTCGCCGGCCACCCGGAATCCCTCGACGGGACGGCTAGAATTGTTGCAGTGCGTTCCGGCAAGCTGCTGGCCACCTCCTTCCACCCGGAAGTGACGGGGGAGAAGCGGGTGCACGAACTGTTTATTCGAATGATCAGAGGAGAAGCGTAAAGCATGTCAGGCCACTCCAAATGGGCGACGACCAAGCACAAAAAGGCCATCATTGACAGCCGCCGGGCCAAGTCGTTCGCCAAGCTGATCAAGAACATCGAAGTCGCGGCGCGCATGGGCGGACCCGACCTGGCCGGCAACCCCGGGCTGGAACTGGCGGTCACCAAGGCCAAGAAGACCTCCGTCCCCAACGACAACATTGACCGCGCCATCAAGCGCGGCGCCGGCCTGACCGGCGAGGTCGTCGACTACACCGAGATCATGTACGAATGCCGCGGCCCGCAGGGCTCGGCGCTGCTGATCGAGTGCCTTACCGACAACAAGAACCGCGCCGCCTCCGAGGTCCGGCTCGCGATCTCCCGCAATGGCGGCACCATCGCGGACCCGGGATCAGTCAGCTACCTGTTCTCCCGCAAGGGCGTCGTCTCGCTGCCGAAGAACGGCCTTACCGAGGACGACGTCCTGATGGCCGTGCTCGACGCCGGCGCCGAGGAAGTCAAGGACAACGGCGACAGCTTCGAGATCCACTCGGAGCCGAACGACCTGCAGGCCATCCGCGAGGCGCTCAAGGAAGCCGGCATCGACTACGACACCGACGAGGCCGAGTTCGTGCCCTCCATGCAGGTGCCGCTGGACCTGGACGCGGCCAAGAAGTTCATGAAGCTCGTGGACGCGCTCGAAGAGCTCGACGACGTGCAGAACGTTTATAGCAACGCCGACCTCAGCGACGAAGTGCAGGCCGCACTGGAAGCCGAGTGACCCTTCGCGTCCTCGGCGTCGACCCCGGCCTCACCCGCTGCGGGATCGGCGTCGTGGACGTCGAGAAGAACCGCCGGGCCACCATGGTGGCCTACGGGGTCGTCGGGACCTCCCCGGAGGAGGAGCTGGACCAGCGGCTGCTGGTGATCGCCACCTCCATCGACGACTGGCTCGACAAGCACGAACCGCACGTCCTCGCCGTCGAACGCGTCTTCTCCCAGCTCAACGTCAGCACGGTGATGGGCGTAGCCCAGGCCTCCGGCGTCGTCATCGCCGCCGCCGCCCGCCGGGGCATCCCGGTAGCCCTGCACACCCCGTCGGAGGTCAAGGCCGCCGTCACCGGCAGCGGCACCTCCAACAAGGACGCCGTCACCAAACTGGTGACCAAAATCCTGCGGCTGGACGCCCCGCCCCGGCCCGCCGATGCGGCCGATGCCCTGGCGCTGGCGATCACGCACGCCTGGCGTGCCGGGGGCGCGACGTCGGGCAGGGCAGCAGGCGCCGGGGCGCCAGGGGGGCAGTCGCTCACCGCTGCCCAGCGGGCCTGGGCCGACGCCGCCCCGGGTGGCCAGTCGCTCACGGCCGCCCAGCGGGCCTGGGCGGACGCGGAGGCCAAAGCGCGCCGTGCGCGCTGAATGTCCGGGCCGCTTGCTAGGGTATTCGTAGATATGTTCGGATGGCCGGCGCGTGCCGGCCGTACCGGCGGTAAGAGCTCAGCTGGACACCAGCTGTAACCCCAGGAGCCAGGCCTTGATCAGTTTTCTCCGCGGCACGGTGGCGCACGTCGGCCTGTCCTCGGCAGTCATCGACCTCAACGGCGCCGGCATGAGCGTGCACGCCACCCCGCAGACCCTCAGCCGGCTCAGGGTCGGTGACGAGGGCAAGCTGTTCACCTCGCTGATCGTGCGTGAGGACTCGCTGACGCTGTTCGGTTTCGCCAGCGACGACGAGCGCGAGGTCTTTGACATCCTGCTCAGTGTCAGCGGCGTCGGTCCCCGGCTCGCGCTGGCCGTGCTCGCCGTCCACGACCCCGAGGCCATCCGGGTCGCCGCCCACTCCGGGGACAACAAAGCCTTCACGAAGGTCCCCGGCATCGGGCCCAAGGTCGCCGGCCGGATCGTTTTGGAGCTGGCAGGCAAACTGGTGCCGCACGGCACCCCCGGAACCTCCGCGCCGGCCGTGTCCGCCGAGGCAGTCTGGAAACCACAGGTCATCGCCGCCATGACCAGCCTGGGCTGGTCCGAGAAGGACGCCGCCAGCAGCATCGACAAGTCGCTGGCCGATTCCCCCGGCCTCGCCGAGCAGGGCAACGTCGCCGAAATCCTGCGCGCCACGCTCCGCTGGCTCGGCCAGGACGGGGCACGCGCCGGGAACCGGGCAGGCGCCCGTGGCTGAGCCATCCCTGGTCGCCGGGGGAGAAGAACCCGAGGAACGCGCCATCGAGGCCGCCCTGCGGCCGAAAAACCTGCACGACTTCGTCGGACAGCACCGGGTCCGGAAGCAGCTGTCGCTCGTCCTGGAAGCCTCCCGGATGCGCGGCCGCAGCGCCGACCACGTGCTGCTTTCCGGACCTCCGGGCCTGGGCAAGACCACACTGTCGATGATCATCGCCGCGGAGATGAACGCCCCGTTGCGGATCAGCAGCGGCCCGGCGATCCAGCACGCCGGCGATCTGGCCGCCATCCTGTCCTCGCTCTCCGAAGGTGAGGTCCTCTTCCTCGACGAGATCCACCGGATGTCCCGCCCCGCCGAGGAAATGCTGTACATGGCCATGGAGGACTTCCGGGTCGACATCGTCGTCGGCAAGGGCGCCGGCGCCACCGCGATCCCGCTGGAACTGCCGCCGTTCACCCTGGTCGGAGCCACCACCCGCGCCGGGCTGCTGCCCGGACCGTTGCGGGACCGGTTCGGCTTCACCGGCCACCTGGAGTTCTACGCCGTCGAGGAACTGGAGCTCGTGCTGCGCCGCTCCGCCGGACTGCTGGACCTCAAGGTCAATTCCGCCGGTTTCAGCGAGATCGCCGGCCGCTCCCGGGGGACGCCCCGCATCGCGAACCGGCTGCTGCGCCGGGTCCGGGACTGGGCGCTCGTGCACGGCGTCGACCAGATCGACGCGCGCGCGGCGTCGGCGGCCCTGGACATGTACGAGGTCGACAAGCGCGGCCTGGACCGGCTGGACCGGTCCGTGCTGGAGGCACTGATCACCAAGTTCGGCGGCGGTCCGGTGGGACTGTCGACGCTGGCGATCGCCGTCGGTGAAGAAACCGAAACGGTGGAGACGGTTGCCGAGCCGTACCTGGTCCGCGAGGGACTCCTCGGCCGGACCCCGCGCGGGCGGATCGCCCTGCCGGCCGCGTGGACGCACCTGGGCTACGCGGTGCCCGCCGGGGTGGCCGGCCAGGATCCGCTGGAGCTGTTCCAGGCCGACGAGGGCGCGGCAGAGGCGGATCCGGAATGGATCCGTAACCCGCAGTAGCACTCACGCGCAGGCTTTTCCCTTTAGACTGGTATGACGCTCGGCACGTTCGGGCCTTTGTTTCCGTGTGCGGTCCCTGCCGGCCGTCGCAGGCCAGGCGAGGTAGTCCCGCCAGGTTTCCTTCCGGGGTCCGCCCCGGGCAGCCCCGGAACGAAGCGGACGATGCCCTCAATCAGCTTGCAAGTACAGAACGGAACTTTCCCTTGGATCCAATGACAATTCTCCTGTTCGTCATGCTCGGCGTGTTCGTCTTCATGATGTTCCGCCGCAACAAGAAGACGCAGCAGCAGCAGGCGGAGCTCCAGTCGAAGTTCGGCCCCGGCGTCGAGGTCATGACCAGCTTCGGCCTTTTCGGCCGCATCGTCGAGATCGACGAAGCCGAGAACAAGGTCCTGCTCGAACTCTCCCCGGGCAACACCGCCACGGTGCACCGCCAGGCCGTCACGAAGATCGTCGAGCCGGCCGCCGCCGCCGCTGAGCCTACGGTTGTTCCGGACGACGCCTCGTCGCTGACCGTCGGAAAGACCGACGCCACCGTCGACGGCGTCGAAGGCACAGCTCCCGCCGCCGAGACCCCGCGCAACGAAACTCCGGACGAAACCCTGCGCCGCCTGAACGATGAAGGCCGGAAAGACAGCTAGTCTGCCTCCTGAGCTATCCCGCGGAGCTACGGTGCGCGGGCATCCGCCGGCGCCGGCCCGTCAGGGCCCGCCGGCGGTTCTTCCGTAAACAATAGAAAGATCGACAATGGCACGAACTGGCCCCAAAAATTCAGCCCTCCGGGTGCTGGTCTGGCTTGGCGTTATCCTCGCCGTCCTGACGGCCGTCCTGGCGGGCGGCACCATGGCCGGGCAGGCAAGCTGGGCCCCGAAGCTGGCCCTGGACCTTGAAGGCGGCACCCAGATGATCCTGGCGCCCAAGGTAGCGGGCGGTTCGGACATTAACGAAGAGCAACTGAACCAGGCGGTGGCGATCATCCGCCAGCGCGTGGACGGCTCCGGCGTCGCGGAAGCCGAAATCAGCACGCAGTCCGGGCGCAACGTGATCGTCAGCCTGCCGGGCACCCCCTCCAAGGAGACCCGCAAGCTGATCCAGGCCTCCGCCGACATGAACTTCCGCCCGGTGATCCAGGCCGGCGCCGGCGCTCCGGTGCCCGAAGCGTCCCGGACCCCGGCGGCGAAACTGCCCAAGCCTACCGCCGCCCCGAAGAACGGCAGCGACGAGAACTGGGTCACGGCGGACGTCTACAAGAAGTTTGAGGCGCTCGACTGCGACAACCCGTCCCAGGACAAGCAGGAACGCTCCGACCCGGCCAAGCCGCTGGTCACCTGCGAACCCGCCGCCGACGGCCGGCCCGCGATCAAGTACATCCTCGGCCCGGTTGAGGTCAAGGGCTCGAACATCAAGTCCTCGTCCTTCCAGCTGCAGCGCGGCGCCCAGGGCGCCGTCACCAACGAGTGGGCCGTCGACATCCAGTTCGACGATGAGGGCACCGCGAAGTTCAAGACGGTCACCGAACGGCTGAACAAGTTCTACGTCGACGCCGGCGGCGAGACCGGCTCGGACCCGAAGGCGCAGTTCGCCATCGTCCTGGACGACCAGGTCATCTCCGCACCGCGGTCGCAGGCGGTCATCACCGACGGACGCCCGCAGATCACCGGCGGCTTCACCGAGCAGTCCGCCAAGGCGCTCTCCGACCAGCTGCGCTTCGGCGCCCTGCCGATCAGCTTCGATATCCAGAGCGAGCAGCAGATCTCCGCCACGCTCGGCGGCGAGCAGCTGCGCATGGGCATGCTGGCCGGTCTGATCGGCCTGCTGCTGGTTGTGGTCTACTCCTTGTTCCAGTACCGGGCGCTCGGTTTTGTCACCGTCGCCTCCCTCGTCGTCGCCGGCGCGCTGACCTACCTGGCCATCGCCATCCTCGGCTGGACCGAAAACTACCGGCTCTCGCTGGCCGGCGTGGCGGGCATCATCGTGGCCATTGGCCAGACCGCAGACTCTTTCATCGTCTACTTCGAACGCATCCGCGACGAACTGCGTGAGGGCCGCGGCCTGGTCTCCGCCGTGGAGAACGGCTGGAAGCGTGCCAAGCGCACCGTCCTGGCGTCCAAGGCCGTGAACCTGCTGGCCGCCCTGGTGCTCTACTTCGTCGCCGTCGGCAACGTCCGCGGCTTCGCGTTCACCCTGGGCCTGACGGCGA
Source organism: Arthrobacter sp. Hor0625 (assembly GCF_052567525.1). Lineage (NCBI taxonomy): Bacteria > Bacillati > Actinomycetota > Actinomycetes > Micrococcales > Micrococcaceae > Arthrobacter > Arthrobacter sp. Hor0625. Next base: position 2,860,519 of record NZ_CP199586.1, read on the forward strand.
TCGCCGACCTGATCGTGGTCTTCATGTTCACGCACCCGACCCTGCAGCTGCTGGCCCGGACCAAGTTCTTCGGCGAAGGCCACAAGTTCTCCGGCCTGGACCCGAAGCGGCTCGGTGCCGTGCCCCTCTACCGGGGTGCCGGACGGATCCGCACGCCGGAGGAGCGGCCCGCCGCCGCCCCGCGCGCCAAGAACAGCCGTGCCGCGGCCGAAGCCGAACGGCGCATGACCATCGCAGAACGGCGGCTCGCGGAACGGCAGGAACAACTCGCCGGGTCCAGCAAGAGCGCGTCCAAGGAAGGCAAGTAAATGGCCAGCTTCGCCACATTCGGCAACGACCTCTACACCGGCAAGCGGTCCTACGACTTCGTCGGAGCCAAGAAGATCTGGTTCCTGGTCGCCGCGGTCGCCGTCGCACTGTCGATCCTGCTGCCGGTCGTCAAGGGCGGATTCAACCTCGGCATCGAGTTCCGCGGCGGCTCCGAATTCACGGTCTCCAACGTCAAGGACCGCGACCCGGCCCTCGGCGAGAAGGCCGTCCAGGACGTCGTCTCCGGCACCCTGCCGCGCGTGGCCAACGTCGCCGGCAACACGATGCGGATCCAGACGGACAAGCTCAGCGACGATGAGACGCTCCGGATCAAGGACGGGCTCACCAAGGCGTACGGGGTCACCGACAACGAAGTGACCTCCACCTTCGTGGGCCCGACCTGGGGCGCGGACGTGACCAAGCAGGCGCTGATCGGCCTGGCGATTTTCGTCGGCCTCGCAGCGGTGCTCATGGCGCTGTACTTCAGGACCTGGAAGATGTCCCTGTCCGCACTCGCCGGCATGGCCGTGACGATGTTCATCACCGCCGGCGTGTACTCGCTCAGCGATTTCGAGGTCACCCCCTCGGCGATCATCGGCTTCCTGACCGTGCTCAGTTACTCCCTGTATGACACCGTGGTGGTCTTCGACAAGATCCGGGAAAACACCGCGGACCTGCAGGCTTCCACCCGGCGCACCTTCGCCGAGGAAGTCAACCTCGCCGTGAACCAGACCCTGGTGCGCTCCATCAACACCATGATGGTCGCCATCCTGCCGGTCGGTGCGATCCTCTTCATCGGCGCCGGACTGCTCGGCGCGGGCACGCTGCGGGACCTCTCGCTGGCGCTGTTCGTGGGCATCCTGATCGGCACCGCCGCGACCATCTTCGTCGCCGCGCCGCTGTACGCGTGGCTGCGCCAGGGCGAGCCGGACCTGGTCAAGCAGGCCAAGCGCGTCCAGCAGCGCCGGGCCGCCGACCCGGCCAGGCAGGCACCCGCCACGGCCTGACCGCCCGCGGTACACGAGCGCCCCGACGGGCCGGAGAACGTCCTAGCGGCGTCCTCCGGCCCGTCGGCGTAGGAGGCGCGGTTATCGAAGTATCCTGCCGCGGGAATAGACTTGAATAATTAACGGGTTTTGAGAGGTGCTTCAGTGGAAGAACGTTCGACGCCGGTGCCAGCCGCCCCGGCGGAAAAGGCCTCCGGCCAGGGGCCGGGAACCGGCGTCGTGGCTGCCGGCCGTTCCGACACGGCCGTGCCCGTCGACAACTCCGGAGCCCGGCCCACCTTCCCGGGCCGCCGCGAACGCACCCGCTCCCGGCTGGCCCGCCTCACCGGCCGCGGCACCCCCGCGTACTCGCCCATCCTCGAGCCGCTGCTGCGCACCGTGCGCGCCAACAACCCCAAGGACGACTTCGAGCTCATCCAGCGCGCCTTCGTCGTCGCCGAACGCTGCCACCGCGGACAGAAGCGCAAGAGCGGCGACCCGTACATCACCCACCCCGTCGCCGTCGCCACCATCCTGGCCGAACTGGGCCTGAACGGGACCACCCTCGCCGCCGCGCTGCTGCACGACACGGTCGAGGACACCTCCTACACGCTGGAGGACCTGAAGGGTGAGTTCGGGCCCGAGGTCGCGATGCTGGTGGACGGCGTCACCAAGCTGGACAAGGTCAGCTTCGGGGAGGCCGCCCAGTCCGAGACCGTGCGCAAGATGGTCGTGGCGATGGCCAAGGACATCCGCGTCCTGATGATCAAGCTCGCGGACCGGCTGCACAACGCCCGTACCTGGCGCTTCGTCTCCGCCGAGTCCTCGGCGCGCAAGGCCCGCGAAACCCTGGAGATCTTCGCCCCGCTGGCGCACCGGCTCGGCATGAACACGATCAAGTGGGAGCTGGAGGACCTGTCCTTCGCGGCGCTCTACCCGAAGGTCTACGAGGAAATCGTGCGGATGGTCGGGGAGCGGACCCCCGAGCGGGAGAAGAACCTCGCCGTCATCCGCAACCAGATCACCGAGGACCTGCGGACGGCCAAGATCAAGGCGACCATCACGGGCCGGCCCAAGCACTACTACTCGATCTACCAGAAGATGATCGTCCGGGATAAGGATTTCGACGACATCAACGACCTGATGGGCGTCCGGGTGCTCGTGGACTCGGTCCGGGACTGCTACGCGGCGCTGGGGGCCATGCACTCGCGCTGGAACCCGCTGCCGGGCCGGTTCAAGGACTACATTGCGATGCCCAAGTTCAACATGTACCAGTCGCTGCACACCACGGTGATCGGTCCGGGCGGCAAACCGGTGGAGATCCAGATCCGCACCCATGAGATGCACCGCCGCGCCGAGTACGGTGTCGCGGCGCACTGGAAGTACAAGGACCAGCCCAACCGCACCGCCGCGGGTCCGGGCAGCCCGCGCGACGGCGACATGGGCTGGCTCCGCTCGCTCGTGGACTGGCAGCAGGAAACCTCCGACCCGGGGGAGTTCCTCGACTCGCTGCGGTTCGAGATTAACGCCCGCGAGGTGTTCGTCTTCACCCCCAAGGGTGAGGTGATGGCGCTGCCGGCCGGTTCGACGCCGGTGGACTTCGCCTACGCGGTGCACACCGAAGTCGGGCACCGTACGATCGGTGCGCGCGTCAACGGCAAGCTCGTCCCGCTCAACAGTGAACTGAACCACGGCGACTGGGTGGAGATCTTCACCTCCAAGGCCGAAGGCGCCGGGCCCAGCCAGGACTGGCAGCACTTCGTCAAGAGCGCCCGGGCCCGGAACAAGATCCGGCAGTGGTTCAGCAAGGAGCGCCGCGAGGAGGCGATCGACCGCGGCAAGGAGCTGCTGACCAAGGCGATGCGCAAGCAGAACCTGCCGCTGCAGCGCCTGATGACCCACGACGCCCTCGCTGCGATCGCCGAGGACTTCAAGTACACGGACATCTCCGGCCTTTACGCGGGCGTCGGCGACGGTCATACCTCCGCCCAGTCCGTGATGGAGCGGCTCGTCGAGAGCCTGGGCGGCAACGAGACCCCCGAGGACGACCTCACCGAGGTGTCCATCCCCGCGCAGGTCAGCAAGGCCCGGTACTCCGACTCCGGCGTCGTGGTCCGCGGCGTCGATGACGTCTGGGTGAAGCTGGCGCGGTGCTGCACTCCGGTGCCGCCGGACCCGATCCTGGGCTTCGTGACCCGCGGCTCGGGCGTGTCGGTCCACCGCACCGACTGCACGAACGTGTCCGGGCTGATGGACCAGCCGGACCGGATCGTTGAAGTGGAGTGGGCGCCGACGCAGTCCAGCGTCTTCCTGGTCGAAATTCAGGTCGAGGCCCTGGACCGCAAGTCGCTGCTGTCCGACGTCACCCGGGTGCTGTCCGAGAACCACGTCAACATCCTTGCCGCCAGCGTGCACACCTCGACCGACCGGGTCGCGATCTCGAAGTTCGCATTTGAGATGGGCGATCCGAAGTACCTGAGCCACGTGCTCAGCGCGGTCCGCCGGATCGACGGTGTCTTTGACGTCTACCGCACCACCGGGAACCGCCGCCGCAGCTGACCGCGGCCGTTACCGCCGCTGGCGGTTGACGCTGGCAGCCTCACTCGAGGGCGGCCAGCGTCGCCAGCGCGGTCTTCCGGTACGGCAGCCGCGGGACTGCCTCGACGGCCCGGCGCAGCAGACCCGTGCGGATGCCCAGCGCGGGCGTGTCGAGGAAGGCTTGAAGGGCCGGTAATGCCCGCGCGGCCTCGACGTGCAGGGCGATATCCACCGCGGTCCGCAGCGGGCTGGACACCAGTATCCCGCCGAGGCTCACGACGTCGAAGGGGCCCAGCTTCACCTCATGGAAACTGCAGCCGCGGGTGGCGCGCAGGCTCGACACCCGGCGGTTGGCGTCCACCAGCAGGGCGAGCCGGTCCGGTTCGGGCGCGCAGCCGAAAATCCAGGCCGCGGTCATCCGTCCCGCGACGACCCGCTGCCGTACCGGCGCCGGAAGGGCGCAGGCGACGGCCCGGGCACGCAGCCGCGGGGTGGACTGCGCACCGGGCGGCAGGAACCCGCGCTGGGCGAACCGGACGAGCACGCCGTCGGCCGCCATGGCCTGCAGTTCCGGCCAGGAAAAGGGCAGGCCGGGGGAGTAGAGCACCTCAGGGGTGTCGTCGGCGGCGTGCAACAGAACCATCCAGCCATGGTCGCGCCCGGCCCGGGACGCAGGACAGGCCCCCTTCCGGTCATGTGGATAACCGGAACGGGGCCTGTCCCTTCGGCAGTAGTTGCCAGGCGGCGGCTGCCTGGCCGCGCCGTACTGCTAGGAGAGTTCGCTGGCGGAGCGTTCGAGCTGCTCCAGCCAGGCCTGGCGTGCCTCGAGGGCTTCCCGGGCCGCCGCGATCTTCCGCTCGTCCCCGGCCTTCTCGGCCTGGGCCAGGTCCTCCTTGAGGCCGGCGATGGCGGATTCCAGCTGGGTCAGGGCGCTGTTGGTGCGGGCCTTGGTCTCCGGGTTGGAGCGCTGCCAGTTCTCATCCTCGGCGTGGCGGACAGCGTCCTCGACCTTCCGCAGGCCCGCTTCGATCCGGCCCATGTCGGCCCGCGGGACCTTGCCGGCGTCTTCCCAGCGGTCGCGGATGGACTGCAGGGCCTTCTTCGTGGCGGCGAGGTCCTTGATCGGCAGGAGCTCGTTCGCCTCGGCCAGCAGGGCTTCCTTCACCACGAGGTTCGCGCCGTATTCTTGGTCAATCTCGTCGTTGGCGGCCTGCCGGTTGGTGAAGAAGACGTCCTGGGCCGCGCGGAAGCGGGCCCACAGCGCGTCGTCGTCCTTGCGGCTGGCGCGGGGCGAGGCCTTCCACTGGTCCATCAGGCGCCGGTATTCGCCGGCGGCGTAGCCCCACTCGGTGGAGGAGGACAGCGCCTCCGCCTCGGCGATCAGCTTTTCCTTGGCGGCCTTCGCCGCCGAGTTGATGCTGTCCAGCTGGGAGAAGTACGCGCGGCGGTGCCGGTCAAAGACGGTGCGGGCGGCGCGGAACCGCTTCCAGAGGGCGTCCTCGTTGCTGCGGCCCAGCCGGACCCCACTCTTCTGGGCGGTCTTCCAGCTCTCGAACAGCTCGTTCATCCGCGCGCTGGAGGTCTTCCACTGCGTCTGGGCAGGGTCGTTCCCGGCGATCTGCTCGGCTTCGGCGACAATCGCCTCGCGGGCGGCGAGTTCGGCGGCGCGGACGGCGTCGTGCTCGGCCTTTTCCGTCTTCTCAAGCTCGGTGATCTGGCCGGAGAGGGTGTCCAGCCGGGCCTCGGCGGCGCGAAGGTCGCCCACCATGTTGCGCTCGGCAAGGATTTCCCGCAGGTGTGTCACGGTCTTCTGCATGTCGGTGGCCGGCGCCTTGGACGCCACCCGCTGCTCCAGCAGGACGATCTGGGCGAGGACGTCGTCGTATTTACGCGCGAAGTAGCCCAGCGCCTCGTCGTCGCTGACGCCCGGGTACTGGCCGACCGGGTGCTCCTCGCCGTCGATGGTCAGGAAGACGTGGCCGTCTCCCTCCACCCGGCCCCAGCGGGACGCTTCGGCCAGGGAGGCGGCGCTTGACGCGGCAGCGGCAGCGGTCACCACGGGGGACGGCGCGGCCTTGGGCCGGGCGGCGAAAGCGGCCGGAGAGGGCGCGGGGCGCGGTGCAGGCGACGGCGCGGGGGCCGGGGCTGCTGCACCTGCCTCGGGGGCCGTGGCCGGGGCCTCGGTCTGGTTGGCAGCTGCTGCCACTGTTTCGTCGGATTTCTGACTGTCTGTCACCGCTAGAAGTCTTTCGCTTGGAGGGAAATACCGGCACCGCGGCCGCACGGGCCCCGGCTGGTTACTTCAGAGAGAACGAGTCTATCGTGACTGGTTCCACAGGTGCGCCGTCCGTTGCGCTGGAACCCGGTTTAATTCCCGCCGCCGCGATCTTGCTGACCACGTCGAGTCCGGAGGTGACCTTGCCGACGACGGTGTAGCCGCCGGCCGCGTCGGCGGGGATCTGGGTGTCCTTGTAGACGATGAAGAACTGGGTTCCGTTGCCGTAGGCGTTCCCGCCGGTCCGGGCCACGGCAATGGTGCCGGCCGGGTATTTGTTGTCTGCCGGGGTGTTCTCCAGCGGGCCCCACGTGTAGGCAGGGTCGCCGCTGCCGTCGCCGGACTTGGAACCGCACTGCAGCACCCCGAAGGACTCGGCGGTGGTCAGCCGGTGGCAGCTCAGGCCCTTGTAAAAGCCCTGGTCCGCGAGGGACTTGAAGACGGCGGCGGCCTGCGGGGCCTTCGTGCCGTCCAGTTCGACGCCGAGGCTGCCGCGGTTCAGCGCCAGCGTGCCGGTGAACTTCTTGCCGGCCGCGGTTTCCGGCTTCGGGATCTCCGGCCCGTTGCTCGCGGCGGCGGATGGGCTGGCGGTGGGGCTCTCGAGGCCGGCTTCGGCAGCCTTGAAGTCGTCCTCGCTCGGGTTGCCGGAGAACACGGCGAGCTGCAGCACGAGCGCCAGGACAAGGGCGGCGCCGCCGCCCGCGGCGGCGACGATGTTGTCGCGTTTCCGCCGCCGGTCCTGGTCACGGCGCAGCTCCCGCTTGGCCTCCATCTGCTGGACGCGCCGCTTGGCCTCGCGTGCACTGCGTGAACTGGCCGCCAAAAGTCCTCCTGGAAGTAGGGCCGCACCCGGTCGGCGCCGGGGCGCCGGTCCGGTGCAGCGCGCGAGCTGCCGGCAGTACTGTCCGGGCGCCGCCGCATTAGAGATGAGCGCGCCGAGAGCATAAACTGACTGCCGCACACAGTTTATGCATGACCGGCCGGTCTGCGCGGGACGCCGCGGCCGCTGCGCCCGCGCACCTTCCCGCCGCCGTCGTAACCCGAGGAGAAAATTCCACCATGGCACGCACCGCCTCCCTGTCCGGATTCCCCGAGTGGCTTCCCGAGGAGCGGTTGGTGGAACTGCATGTGCTGGACACCCTGCGGCGGACCTTCGAGCTGCACGGCTTCTCGTCCATCGAGACGCGCGCCGTGGAAACCGTCGGGCAGCTGCTGCGCAAGGGGGAGATCGACAAGGAGGTCTACGGCCTCAGCCGGCTCCAGGACGACGCCGGCGACGCCGCGGACGCGGCCTCCGCCTCGCACAAGGCGGACCCGCACGCCCTGGCCCTGCATTTCGACCTCACCGTGCCGTTCGCCCGCTTCGTGGTGGAAAACTCCGGTTACCTGGCCTTCCCGTTCCGCCGTTACCAGATCCAGAAGGTCTGGCGCGGTGAGCGCCCGCAGGAGGGCCGGGCGCGCGAGTTCACCCAGGCGGACATCGACATTGTCGGCGACGGCGAGCTGCCGTTCCGCTACGACGTCGAGATCGCGCTGGTGATCGCCGAGGCCTTGTCCGCCCTGCCGATCCCGGACTTCCTCCTCCGGATCAACAACCGCAAGCTGGCCGAAGGCTTCTACAACGGCATCGGCCTCACCGACACCGCCGGGGTGCTGCGCAGCATCGACAAGCTGGAGAAGATCGGTCCCGCCAAGGTCGCCGAGCTGCTTAAGTCGGAGCTCGGCGCCACCGAGGAGCAGACGCAGGCCGCCCTCAAGCTCGCCGGCATCCGCACCCCGGACACGTCGTTCGTCGAGCAGGTCCGTGCCCTCGGCGTGAGCAACGAGCTGCTCGAGGAGGGCCTGAACGAACTGGAACAGGTCATCGCCGCCGCGGTCCAGCGCGCCCCGGGCAAAGTCGTCGCGGACCTCAGTATCGCTCGCGGCCTCGACTACTACACCGGCACCGTCGTCGAGACGGTCCTGGTGGGCCATGAGCAGCTCGGCTCGATCTGCTCCGGCGGCCGTTACGACGCGCTGGCGAGCAAGGGCAACCGCAAGTTCCCCGGCGTCGGGCTCTCCATCGGCGTGACCCGGCTGGTGTCCCGGATCCTCAGCCAGGACCTCGCCAAGGCCTCCCGGGCCGTCCCCACGGCCGTGCTGGTGGCCTTGAACGACGACGGCAGCTGGGGCGCCGCGCAGGATGTCGCGGCGCAGCTGCGCGCCCGCGGGATCGCGACCGAGGTCGCGGCGAAGGCCGAGAAGTTCGGCAAGCAGATCAAGTTCGCTGACCGCCGCGGCATCCCGTTCGTCTGGTTCACCGACGACGACGGCAAACACCAGGTCAAGGACATCCGCACCGGTGAGCAGGTCGACGCCGACCCCGCCACCTGGGCCCCGGCCGAGGAGGACCTGCACGTCCGGGTGACCCGGGCCTAGCTGTACAGCTAGGCCGGGTCAGGCCCCGTTGCGGGCCCGGAGCCGCAGCACCAGCGCCCGCCCGGCGATCCCCGCCGCAAGCACCGCGGCCATCCCCAGTGCCGAGGCCGGCGGCAGCGTCAGCGCCAGGAGTACGCAGCCGGCGAAGCCCAGGACGTTGAGCCAGCGGGGAGCGAAGCGGCGCGGGCCGGCCAGAGTGAACGCGGCGGCGTTGGCCACCGCGTAGTAGACCAGCACGCCGAAGCTGGAGAAGCCCACCACGGTCAGCACGTTGGTGGTCAGCAGCAGCACGATCACCGCCGCCGCCACGGTAAGTTCGGCAACGAACGGGACCGTGTGCCGCCCGCCGACCCGGGCCAGGACAGGGGGGAGGTCGCGTTCCCGGGCCATCGCCATCGTCGTCCGGCCAACCCCGGTGATCAGGGCCAGCAGCGCGCCCAGGCACGCGGCGGCGGCGCCCGCCTGGACCAGCGGCACGCCGGCGCGCAGCCCGGAGTCCGCGACGGCGTCCAGCAGCGGGGCAGAGGAGGCGGCCAGCCGGTCCGCCGGCAGGTGCCACTGCAGCAGCACGGCCAGGCCAAGGTAAATGACGAACGCCCCGGCGAGGGCAGCGAGGATGGCGCGCGGGATCGTCGTCGCCGGGTCCTTGACCTCCTCGCCCAGGGTGGCGATCCGCGCGTAGCCGGCGAAGGCGAAGAACATCAGTCCGGCCGCCGGGAGCACGCCCCACGCCCCCGCCGCCGTCATCCCGGATGCCAGGGTCCCGGACGCCGCGCCGGCCGGGTGCGGGCCGATCAGCGCCGCGGCCGCCACGAACGCGATGGTGGCGAGCACGACCGCCAGCAGGATTTTGGTCAGCAGCGCGGTGCGCGTGATGCCGAGCAGGTTCACACCGGTCAGCACGACGACGGCGGCCACCGCTATCGGGGTGGCGAACCCCGGCGCCACGTAGTGCCCGAAGGTCAGGGCCATCGCGGCGCAGGACGCGGTTTTGCCGGTCACGAACCCCCAGCCGGCGATGAACCCCGGCCATTCGCCCAGCTGCCGGCGGCCGTAGACGTAGGTGCCCCCGCTGGAGGGATACCGGGCGGCGAGCTGGGCGGAGGCGACGGCGTTGCAGTAGGCCACCACCCCGGCCACGGCGACCGCAACGGCCAGCAGCGGCCCGGCCAGGGCGGCGGCGGGGGAGAACACCACGAACACGCCCGCCCCCAGCATCGACCCGAGGCCGATCGCGGTGGAATCAACGACGCCGAGGCGGCGCTGCAGCTGCCCCGGCGGGGTGGGAGGGAGGGCCATGGCGGACGGGTCCTTTCCAGCGGGTAAACTCAGACGGGACCGTTCCCGCAATGGTCCACCCTAATACCACCTGTTTTCCTGCTGAAAGGCGAGCTGTGCTGCGCACACACGACCTCGGATCGCTTCGTTCCGAGCACATTGGACAAACCGTAACCCTCGCCGGCTGGGTCGGCCGGCGTCGTGACCACGGTGGTGTCGCATTCGTGGACCTGCGCGACGCCTCGGGCGTCGCCCAGGTCGTCGTCCGTGAGGAAGAGGTCTTCCATGGCCTCCGTAACGAGTTCGTGCTGCAGGTCATCGGCACGGTCGCCAAGCGCCCGGAGGGCAACGAGAACCCGGCGCTGGCTACCGGCGAGATCGAGGTCATGGCCGAGAAGGTCACCATCCTCAACACCTCGGACCCGCTGCCGTTCCAAATCGACGAGCACGTCGAGGTCGGCGAAGAGGCACGCCTCAAGCACCGCTACCTGGACCTGCGCCGCCCCGGCCCCGCCCGGAACCTGCGGCTGCGCTCGGAGGCCAACCGCGTGGCCCGTGAGCTGCTGCACCAGGACGGCTACGTCGAGATCGAGACCCCCACCCTGACGCGTTCGACGCCGGAAGGCGCCCGCGACTTCGTCGTGCCCGCCCGCCTCGCACCGGGTTCCTGGTACGCCCTGCCGCAGTCGCCGCAGCTGTTCAAGCAGCTCCTGCAGGTCGGCGGCTTCGAGAAGTACTACCAGATCGCCCGCTGCTACCGTGATGAGGACTTCCGCGCGGACCGCCAGCCGGAATTCACCCAGCTCGACATCGAAGCCAGCTTCGTGGAGCAGGACGACATCATCAACCTCGGTGAAAGCCTCGTCAAGGCGCTGTGGAAGCTGATCGACGTCGAGATCCCCACGCCCATCCAGCGCATCACCTACAACGACGCGATGGCCCGGTACGGCTCGGACAAGCCGGACCTGCGCTTCGGCCGGGAGCTCACCGAGCTCACCGAGTTCTTCAAGGACACCAACTTCGGCGTCTTCAAGGCTCCCTACGTCGGTGCCGTCGTCATGCCGGGCGGCGCCTCGCAGGCCCGCCGCGCCCTTGACGCCTGGCAGGAATGGGCCAAGCAGCGCGGCGCCAAGGGCCTCGCCTACGTGCTCTACAAGGAAGACGGCGAGCTGGCCGGCCCCGTCGCCAAGAACCTGACCGAGACCGAACGCGCCGGCCTGGCCGACGCCGTCGGCGCCAAGCCCGGTGACTGCATCTTCTTCGCCGCCGGTGAGAAGACCCCGTCCCGGGCGCTGCTCGGCGCCGCCCGCGTCGAGATCGGCCACCGCACCGGCCTGATCAACCCGAGCGACTGGGCCTTCTGCTGGGTCGTCGACGCGCCGATGTTCGAACCGGCCGCAGCCGCTGTCGCCTCCGGTGACGTCGCCGTCGGCGGCGGCAAGTGGACGGCCGTGCACCACGCCTTCACCTCGCCCAAGCCGGAGTTCATGGACAGCTTCGACACCGATCCGGAATCGGCGCTGGCCTACGCGTACGACATCGTCTGCAACGGCAACGAAATCGGCGGCGGCTCGATCCGTATCCACCAGGGCGACATCCAGGAGCGCGTCTTCAAGGTCATGGGCCTCTCGCACGAGGACGCGCAGGAGAAGTTCGGCTTCCTGCTCGAGGGCTTCAAGTTCGGCGCGCCCCCGCACGGCGGCATCGCGTTCGGCTGGGACCGCGTCGTCTCGCTGCTCGCCGGCGTGGACTCGATCCGCGACGTCATCGCCTTCCCGAAGTCCGGCGGCGGCTACGACCCGCTGACCCAGGCGCCGGCACCGATCACGGCCCAGCAGCGCAAGGAAGCCGGCGTGGACTTCAAGCCGGAGGCCAAGAAAGCCGCGCCTCCGGCGGACGGCGCCAAGTAGCCTGGCGTGACGATCAGCAAAGGCTTCCCGGGCAACCGGGGAGCCTTTGCTGTCTCTTAGAAGTAGGGGGAGGGGGGCCGCATGGCAGCGGAACCGATGCCTGGGATCGAAGCGCTGATGGACGCCGCGTGGGCCGCCCCCGACCGGGAGGAGCATGCGGGCTGGGTCCTCCGCGCGGCTTCCGGGGTGACCCAACGGGCCAACTCCGTGTGGCCGCGCGAACCTGGCCCGGATCCGCACCTGCTTTCAGCGGCTCTCAGGCAGGCGCGCCTTTGGTACCGGAAACGCCGGCTCCCGCTGATCTTCCAGGTCTTCGACGACCCGCGCTCCGCGCCGCTCAACGCCCTGCTGGACGCCGAAGGGTTCACCCGGCAGTCCGAGACCCTGATACTGGTCCGGGACGGCGGGACGGTGGTTCCTGCCGCCGGCGGCGTCGAAATATCCGAGGCTCCCACTCCGGAATGGCTGCGGCTGTGGTGGAGTGTGGACGGCCGCGGTGGCGACAAGGACCTCGCCGTCGCCCGGGGAATTCTTGAAGCGTGCCCCTCGCTGTACGCCCTCGTGCGCGACGACGGCGGTGAGCCGGCCGCCGTCGGGCGCCTGTCCCTGCCGCCGGAAGCCGGCGGCGCCGCGGGCGGGCTGTACTGCATGGCGACACGCCCGGACGCCCGGCGGCGCGGTTACGCCTCCCGCATCCTGCAGGCGCTGCTGCGCGAAGGCGAAGCCCGCGGTGCCACGTCCTTCTGGCTGCTGGTGACGGCCGCCAACACCGGAGCCCGCGAACTTTACACCCGCGCAGGGTTCCGGCCGGCCGGCCGCTACATTTACCGGCAGGAACGCCCCACGAGGCACCTCACGGGCTGCTGACCAGGTGCCTCAGTCCGGTGCGTCCCGGGACCCCCGGTACCGGAGAAGCCTCGAGGTGATGGCCGACGCCAGATAGAAGGACACCAGCGCATACGCTGCCCCGGCCGCGATGATCGCAGGGATACTGCCGCCGTCCATGAACAACGCACCGCACGTCAGCAGGACGGACGCCAGCCCGGCACCCCACGCCGCGGCGCGGGCCTGGCTCCTGACCGACGGGAACGGCAATTTCCAGGCCTGCACGAACAGCCCCGCGACGGCGCCGGTTGCCGGGGCCAACGCCATCCCGGCACCGACCGGCACACCGACCAGGATGGGGATGATCCCCGGTCCGCCCGGTCCCCATGTCGCGGCGAGGACGGGGTCGAGGACCCGCTGGAGGGCCGAAATTGCGCTCAGGACAGCGCCGACAGCCGCGCCGGTTGCCATACCGGCAAGGACTGCCAGCAAATACAACGGCAGCAGTAACGACCCGAGCTTCTGGCCGGCGGTTTGTGGCATGGGCCCACCCTAGCGGCCATCACTGAGGGATTCCGGGGAACCCCTCCGGCCGGGCCGCAGCCAGCCCTAATACTGTCGGTGCTCCCTGCTTTGATGGGGGTATGAAAAGCAGCGCGGCTTTTAGTACGGAAACCCAGGAGGCGGCGGCGGCCGTCGCTGATTCCGCCGTTGCGTTGAATGCTCTTGTTGGCGCGGCTTCCTCCGGCTTGCCCGACGGCGGGTACGAACCGCAGCCGGATGGTGCTGATCCGTTGCGGGAACGGGCGGAAGCGTGTCTGGACGGTTTCGCGGAGCTGGCGCGGCTGGATGCGCGGAGCGCGGCGTTGCGGGCCCGGATCACCGCGGAGTATCTGGACGCGACCAAGGCGTTGGCGGCACCGGAACTGCCCAACACCGCTCAGGAGATGGCGGAGGTCGCCGAGGTCGCAGGTGCCATGACCGTTTCCGAACGCACGGCCGGGGCGCTGATCTCCGACTGTGTGGCACTTACGGAAAGGCTGCCGCTGACCCTGAAAGCCCTGCAAGCCGGGACCCTCTCGTGGCAGCACGCCCGGATCATGGTGGATGAGACAGCGAACTTGGACGCAGCCGGGGCGGCGGCGCTGGAAGCGCACTTCCTGGACCCGGGCGCGCCGGACCCGGCGCGCGGCTGCCCGGCCGGGGAGCTGGTTCCGTGCCGGTTCCGCGCCAGGGCGCGCACCTGGCGCGAACGCCACCATCCTGTGAGCATCGAGGCCCGGCACGTCCGGTGCGCGGCGGACCGGCGGGTGGAGTTCGTTCCGGACAGCGATGGCATGGCGTGGTTCAACGCGTATCTTCCGGCGGAGACCGCGGCGGGGATCTGGAACCGCACCACTGCCGGGGCGAGGGCGTTGCAGGGCCCGCTGGAGGCCCGGACCCTGACCCAGCTCCGCGCCGACGTCGCGGCCACCCTGCTCCTCACCGGCAACGGCGGCACTGGCGCCAGGACCGGTGACGGCGCTGACATTCGTGGCGGAACGGTCGGCACCGGACACGGGACGGACGAGCGCCCGGTCGTGTGCGGTGACGTCCTTGACGGGAACACCGTGACTGGGGATATAGCGGGCGCGGGCATCGTGGGCGGGGAGGTGCCGGTTCCGCGGGCGCAGGTCCTCGTCACCGTCCCGGTCTTCTCGCTTCTAGGAGTGACGGAGGAGCCGGCGATGCTGGACGGGTACGGGCCGATCCCGCCGTCGATGGCCCGGCGTCTGGTCGCCGGCGGCGCGGATTCGTTCCACCGGGTCCTGGTTGATCCGCGGGACGGGGCGCCGCTGGAGATCGGGCGGACCAGTTACCGGGTCACCAAGGCCCTGCGGCAGTGGTTGCGCCTGCGTGACGGCAGATGCCCGTTTCCCGGCTGCAACAACTCTTCCCTCGACACGGATGCCGATCATGTGCTGGCCTGGGCCGAGGGAGGGACCACCGGGATCAGCAACCTTGGCCAGCCGTGCCGGAAACACCACCGCCTCAAACACGCCAGCGCGTGGCGGCCCGTCGGGGCCACGAAGACCAGCCCGCCGGGCTGGATCTCACCGGCGGGGCGGACTTACGCCAGCGAACCCCAGGACTGGGAACCACCAACCTGGCCGGACAACATCCCGCTCACCGACGCAATCTTGGAATCCGGCGCGCCAGTGGACGAGGGCAGGGCTGGCGATCCCGGGTGGGATCCCGACATGGGGCTGCCTGCGGACCCGTTCACGGACTGGTTCCAGTTCACCGCAGACCAGGAACCTGAACCGGAAGCTGGCCCGGACGACCCCGGCTTGGATCCCGGTATGGAGCTGCCTACGGACCCGCTCGCGGACTGGTACCAGTTCACCGCCGCCTGACCCCGTCGCTGGCCCAGGGCAACCACTGCTGGTCTGCGTTACGCGGCGGCAGTGCCCGGAACAACCGCATCGGCTGTAGTGATCGGGTCAGTCGTTGATGGCCTCGACGCCGAGCCGGTTCAGTTCTTCCAGGTGATTCCGCATGTGCTGCAACACTTCGGGAGAGTGTGGCTGCCAATCCCGAACTTCATCGACCACCCGCAGCGGCTCGCGGGTTCGGTAGGACCTTGTCGGGTTTCCCGGAAACTTCTTGTCCGTCAGATTGGGGTCGTTCTCAAACGGGCCCGTTGGTTCCACGCGGTAGATCCTGCCCGGTCCCTCGCCGGCCCCGAGTTCGGCGCCCCACGTGGCGGCATCGAGGGTTGCGGTCAGGTAGATGAAGTTCGACTTTTTGCGTGCACCAAAATTCGAGCTGTAGCCCGGTTCCAGCAGGTCCCCCGGCTTCAGGTCAGCCTTGGTGCCGTGGAAAAAGGGCCCCGGATCCTGGACCTCGGGCGCCTCGGGATGGTCCTCCATGCATTCCTCCTCGACGTCGTTGTCCCAATTGCTGCCGGCGGCCGCTGGCGTAAGCAGCCCGTCGCTCCAAGATAGCCGCCTTGTCCGCCAGGAGGGCACGGTACGGGCACCGGCCAGGGACACTGATGGGGGAGAGGGCATTTCAGCACTGGGAACCCCAGGTGTGGCCGGAGAAAAATCGGAACAATCACCCGGTGTGAACCACATCGTGCTGAACCAACGAACGGGCCACAGCCATGCGCCTCGGCGGTCAGATTGCCGCACCAGCCCGTTCCGGACGCAAAAGGATGGAGGCATCCCATGAAAGTAGTTCTGGCGGAATCCGCGGCGATGATGGCCATCGGTGACGGTGTCCTCGGGCTGGTGTTCCCGGTCCAGCACTCGATCCGCTGGGAGTCCGGCCCGGAACCGTGGCGCAAGTACATGCGTATGTGGGCCGGGCATCCCGGACTGACCAGGGCCGTGAGCGCCCTGCAGATCGCCGCGGGCCTGGTGCTGGCATCACGCCTTCCTGCGGCTCCGGCACGCAAGTAGCACTGATCCCGACGGCGGGGCCGCCCCGACGCTTTCTTTGGGCCCGGCCCGACGCCGGGCCCGCCCGGGGACGGGCGGGCTCGGGGCTGGCCCCAGGTCCGAGGCTGCCGCTAAGCCGGCGGGTCCGTCACCACGATCCGCACGGCGCACAGGTCCGCGGCGGCCTTCTTCAGCACCGCCGCCCGCGGGTCGGGGACATCCAGGAAGGGCAGCCGGCCCAGCGCCGCATAGCTTTTCAGTACGGGTTCGGCCAGCACCTGATCGGCCAGGGTGCGGTCGCCGCCCGGGGCGAGGTATTCGATGCTGTGGTCCGCGAAAACCCGGGCTGCATGCTCGGCGACGGCCTCGACCAGGGCGTCCGCCTGGTTGGCCCGGCGCCGGGCGAAGCGCTGCTGGGACCAGCCCCCGGCCGCGGTGCGGGACTGCACGTGCCGGGTCCCGGTCTTGGACGCGAGCACCCGGCCCTCGGAGACCACCGCGACCGAATAGCCGCCGCGGCGCACCAGGACCGCCCCGAGGCGCCGCGGCTGCGAGGCCAGGGACGCCAGCCGGGCCACAGGGTCGCCCCCGCGGCCGGGGCGGCCGTCCACCGGCCACGGCGGCAGCAGCAGCGCGGTGGCGCCGTCGGCGGCGATCAGCCGCAGCCCGGCATCCTCCGGGTCCTCGCGCAGCTCCCCGTGGCTGGCGGCGAAACGCTCCACCCAGCCGGGCAGCCGGTCGCCGGACACGAATGCCACTCGCGTGTCGGGGCTGGCCATGGCGCGGGTCTCCGATGTGAGGTGCGGACGGGGTTACAGGGGCGGCCGCCGTGTCGGGGCGGCCGGGAACTAGAAGTAGCCTATCTATGTGGATGATCTCTTTGGCGCAGGGCAGGACACCGCGTCCGCGCACCATGACAGTGACGCCGAGGAAACCGGCAGCGACCGCGCCCCGGACGGCGCGCCGGCCCGGACCGCGCCGCGCAGTCCTCTCGCTGTCCGGATGCGGCCGCGGAGCCTGGACGACGTCGTCGGCCAGCAGCACCTGCTGGGCCACGGTTCGCCGCTGCGGCAGCTCGCGGCCGGCAGCGACGCCACCGGCCCGGCCGGGCCCAGCTCGCTGATCCTCTGGGGCCCGCCGGGCACCGGCAAAACCACCCTCGCGCACGTGATCGCCAAAGGCCCGGGCCGGAAGTTCGTCGAGCTCTCCGCGATCACCGCCGGGGTCAAGGACGTGCGGCGCGTGATGGACGAGGCCCTCACCGCCCGGGACCTGTACAAGACCACCACCGTGCTGTTCCTGGACGAGATCCACCGCTTCAACAAGGCCCAGCAGGACGCGCTGCTGCCCGGCGTCGAGAACCGCTGGGTGGTCCTGGTCGCGGCCACCACGGAGAACCCGTCGTTCTCGGTGGTCTCCCCGCTGCTCTCGCGGTCGCTGCTGCTGACGCTCAAACCGCTCACGGACGCCGACATCGAAGGCCTGCTCGAACGCGCCGTCGCCGACGCCCGCGGCCTTGGCGGCACGGTCAAGCTTGGGCCGGAGGCGCTGGCCCACCTTGTGCGGCTCTCCGGCGGCGACGCCCGCCGGGCGCTCACGGCGCTGGAGGCCGCCGCCGGCGTCGCCTTCGGGGACGCGGACGACGTTGCGGGCGGCCCCGGGACCGGGGAAGCCGCCGGGGCGCCCGTGACGATCGAGCTCAAGCACACCGAGCGCGCCCTCGACGTGGCCTCGGTGCGCTACGACCGCGCCGGGGACCAGCACTACGACGTCGCCAGCGCGTTCATCAAGTCCATCAGGGGCTCCGACGTCGACGCCGCCCTGCACTACCTCGCCCGGATGCTGGAGGCGGGGGAGGACCCCCGCTTCGTGGCCAGGCGGATCGTGATTTCCGCGGCCGAGGACGTCGGCATGGCCGACCCCACGGCCCTGCAGACCGCCGTCGCCGCCGCACAGGCCGTGCAGCTGATCGGCATGCCCGAGGGCCGCATCATCCTGGCCGAAGCCGTCGTGCACCTGGCTACCGCGCCGAAGTCCAACGCCGCGTACCTCGGGATCAACCAGGCCATCGCCGACGTCCGGGCCGGCCTGGGCCGGGGCATCCCGGCGCACCTGCGCGACGCGCACTACCCCGGCTCTAAGCAGCTGGGCCACGGCAAGGGCTACAAATACGCCCACGACGCCCCGCACGCTGTGGCCACCCAGCAGTACCCGCCGGACGACCTCGTGGGCCGGAACTACTACGAACCCACCGCCAACGGGGCCGAACGAGACATCTCCACCCGGCTACAGCGGCTGCGGAAGATCATCCGGGGCACCTAGGGCAGGCGCCGGCCGTGCTAGGATAGTTCGTTGTCTGGCAAGGCACGGACGCACAATCCACCACCACCGGCAGTTTCTGCTGTGCGGGACGGGTTTGCCCTGTGCCCAGTAGCAAAAGGCAGCGGTTGGCCGATGCTCTCCATCGTGGAGGCCAGTAACACTGACACACCGCAGATATTGGAAGGACACAAGTGGCTAACAACACTCGTGCTCGCCGTACCGCACGCCTCTCGCGCGCACTCGGCATTGCTCTGACCCCCAAGGCCGCCAAGTACATGGAGCGCCGCCCGTACGGCCCCGGTGAGCATGGCCGCGCGCGCAAGAAGCAGGACTCCGACTACGCCGTTCGTCTGCGCGAAAAGCAGCGCCTGCGCGCCCAGTACGGCATCCGCGAAGCCCAGATGACCCGTGCCTTCGAAGAAGCACGCCGCACCAAGGGCCTGACCGGTGAAAACCTGATCGAACTGCTCGAGATGCGTCTTGACGCCCTCGTGCTGCGCGCAGGCTTCGCCCGCACCATCGCCCAGGCTCGCCAGCTGGTTGTGCACCGCCACATCCTCGTTGACGGCGTCCGCGTTGACCGCCCGTCGTTCCGCGTCGGCGAGGGCCAGCTGGTCCACGTCCACAGCCGCAGCGAATCCATGCCTCCGTTCCAGGTCGCAGCAGCCGGCGCACACCGCGACGTTCTGCCGACGGTTCCGGCGTACCTCGACGTCAAGCTCGAGGCACTCCAGGCCCGCCTGGTCCGTCGCCCGAAGCGCTCCGAAATCCCCGTGACCTGCGAAGAGCAGCTCGTCGTGGAATTCTACGCACGCTAGAACCAGCGCGACACCTTACAAAGAAGCCCGTGGCAAGCGCCGCGGGCTTCTTTGTATGTAAGGTACTTGGGGGAGTTCTCCGCCTGCCGTCCCGCGGCCGGAGGACCACGCAGGAATCCACGTAGTTTCAAGGAGATGAACGTCTATGTCTGGTGGCGATATTGCCGGCCTGATCGCGGCCGGAGTGTTTGCACTGCTGGTCCTGCTGCTCGCGGTCCCGATCTTCAAGCTCGGCGGCGTGCTGGACGAGGTCCGCAGCACCATCCGCTCCATCAGCGACGGCGCCACCCCGCTCATGGACGAGGTCACCGCGACCGTCTCCACGACCAACCAGCAGCTGAAGAAGGTCGACGGGATCGCCTCAAACGTCTCCGACGCCTCCGCCAACATCTCGGCGCTGTCCTCGCTGGTCGCCGCGACCGTGGGTTCACCGATGATCAAGATCGCCGCCTTCAGCTACGGGGTCCGCTCGGCCTTCACGGCCCGCAAGAAGCCCGCCACCGGCCGCCGCAGCCGCTGACCCGACCCGCACACAGGAGCTGGACATGAACAGGATCATCTGGATGGGCATCGGCGTCGCGATCGGCGTCATCGCCGTCCGCAAGCTCAGCGAGGCCCAGTCCTCGCTCGGTCCCGAAGGCCTCAACCGCGCCGTCGGACGGCTGACCGACGGCGTCTATGACTTCGCCGACGCCGTCCGGGCCGGCATGCGGGAACGGGAAACCGAACTCCGCACCGCCCTCGGCGTCGACGCCGGCGGCGCTACCGACGGCGGTGCCGGCTCCGCTGCCGCCACCGTCCGGGGTGCGATCCGGCGCTAGCCGGGAGAGAATGGACAGCAGCGGCGTCCCGCGGAGCAGCGGGTCGTCGGCTCCGCGGCTCCCGCCGTCCGAGGGGCACGGCAGCACCACCCCCGCATAGTCCCACCGAATGCCGCAGCCCCACGAAGCGCGGCAGCACTAACAAACGCAGCAGTACTAACAACGCAGAGCCAATGATGCGGCACCACGCAGCGCATTCCGGCCGTGCATATTGAAGGGTAAGAAACCAGGTTATGAAGTCGCAGGAGATCACCAAGCGCTGGATCGACTTTTTCGTCAGCAAGGGCCACACGGCGGTGCCCTCCGCCTCCCTGGTCTCCAGCGACCCCTCCCTGCTGTTCACCGTCGCCGGGATGGTCCCGTTCATTCCCTACCTGACCGCCCGTGAAGAGGCCCCCTACTCCCGCGCCACCAGCGTGCAGAAGTGCATCCGCACCGGCGACATCGAGGAGGTCGGCAAGACTGCCCGGCACGGCACCTTCTTCCAGATGTGCGGCAACTTTTCCTTCGGCGACTACTTCAAGGAAGACGCCATCAAGTTCGCCTGGGAACTGCTGACCACCAGCGTTGACGATGGCGGCTACGGCCTCGATCCCGAACGCCTCTGGGTCACCGTGTACGAAGAGGACGACGAGGCCAAGGAACTCTGGCTCAAGAACACCGGCGTCCCGGCCGAGCGCATCCAGAAGATGGGCAAGGCCGACAACTACTGGTCCACCGGCCAGCCCGGCCCCGCCGGCCCCTGCTCCGAGATCTACTACGACCGCGGCCCGGCGTACGGCGTCGAGGGCGGCCCGCTGGCCGACGAGACCCGTTACATCGAGATCTGGAACCTCGTCTTCATGCAGTACCAGATCGACAACGTCCGCTCCAAGGTGGACTTCGACATCACCGGCGAACTGCCCAAGAAGAACATCGACACCGGCCTGGGCATGGAACGCCTCGCGATGATCCTCCAGGGCGTCGAGAACATGTACGAGACGGACCAGGTCCGCCCCGTGATCGACAAGGCCGCCGAGCTGGCCGGCAAGGAGTACACCTCCGCCGAGACCCCCGATGACCCGCACCACACCGACGACGTCCGGCTCCGCGTGGTGGCCGACCACATCCGCTCGGCCCTGATGCTGATCGCCGACGGCGTCACCCCCTCCAACGAGGGCCGGGGCTACGTGCTGCGCCGGCTGATCCGCCGCGCGGTCCGCTCCATGCGCCTGCTGGGCGTGGAGAAGGCCTGCCTGCCGGACCTGCTGCCCGTCTCCCGTGACGCCATGAAGGGCGTCTACCCGGTCGTCGAAACGGACTTCGACCGGATCAGCCGGATCGCCTACGCCGAAGAAAAGGCGTTCCTGCGCACCATCGCCTCGGGCACCGCCCGCCTCGAGGACGCCGTGAAGGAATCCAAGGCCGCCGGCCAGCCGCTCTCCGGCGCCGACGCCTTTGCCCTGCACGACACCTACGGCTTCCCGATCGACCTCACCCTGGAGATGGCCGAGGAAGCCGGGCTCAAGGTCGACGAACCCGAGTTCCGCAAGCTCATGCTGGAACAGCGCCAGCGCGCCCAGGCCGACGCCAAGGGCAAGAAGGGCGCCCACGCGGACCTGAGCGTCTTCCAGGAGCTGCTCGGCGCGGGGGAGACCGTCTTCACCGGCTACACCGAACTCGCCGGCGAGTCGAAGGTCCGCGGCATCATCGCCGGCGGCCGCAAGGTCTCGCAGGCCGCCACCGGTGAGGAGATCGAGCTCGTCCTCGCCGAAACCCCGTTCTACGCCGAGGCCGGCGGGCAGGCGGCCGACACCGGGCTGATCACCGGCGACGGCTTCGTCGTCGAGGTCCTCGATGTCCAGCGCCCGGTCAAGGGCCTGAGCGTGCACAAGGCGATCGTCCGCGAGGGCGAAATCGGCGCGGACTCCCTGGTCCAGGCCGCCGTCGACCGGGAACGCCGGCACGCCGCCGAGCAGGCGCACACCGGCACGCACATCGTGCACGCCGCCCTGCACCAGATCCTCGGACCGGAAGCGCTGCAGCGCGGCTCCTTCAACAAGGCCGGCTACCTGCGCTTCGACTTCGCCTGGGGCGAGGGCCTCAGCGCCGCCACCCGGTCCGAAATCGAGGAAGTCTCCAACATCGCGATCCGGAACAACTTCCAGGTGGAGACCAAGGTCATGGGCCTCGCCGAAGCCAAGGCCCTCGGCGCCATGGCGCTGTTCGGCGAGAACTACGGCAACGAGGTACGCGTCGTGGAGATCGACGGCGCCTGGTCCCGCGAGCTTTGCGGCGGCACGCATGTGTCCAACACCTCGCTGATCGGCAGCCTGTCGCTGCTCGGCGAGCAGTCCGTCGGATCGGGAAACCGCCGCGTTGAGGCCTTCGTGGGCATGGACGCGTTCCGGCACCTCGCTGCCGAGCGGGCCCTGGTGACCGAACTCACCGAAATGCTTAAGGTTCCCTCCGGCCTGCTCACCGAGCGGATCGCCGGCACCCTGGCCAAGCTCAAGGCCACCGAAAAGGAACTGGAACGGCTGCGCAAGGAACAGCTCACCGCTGCCGCCGCCCAACTGGTCGGCACCGCCAAGGACGCCGCCGGTGTCAAGGTCATCGCGCACGACGCCGGGACCGTCAGCGGAGCCGACGACCTCCGCGGCCTGGCCCTGGACCTGCGGACCCGCCTCGGGTCGGACGCAGCGGCTGTCGCCGTCGCCGGGGTCAGCAACGACCGTCCGGTCATCCTGATCGCCACCAATGAGGCGGCCCGCGAGGCCGGCGTCAAGGCCGGAGCGCTGGTGCGCCTCGCGGCCGGGATCCTCGGCGGCGGCGGCGGCGGCAAGGACGACGTGGCCCAGGGGGGCGGCACCGACGCGTCCAAGGTCGGCGCGGCGCTTTCCGCCGTCGTGGACGCCATCAGCCGGCGCTAGTCCGGACCTCGGATGGCAGATTCAGCCGAGCCCGACGGCTACCCCCGCGGAGTCAAACTCGGGGTGGACGTCGGGACCGTGCGGGTGGGCGTGGCGGTGTGCGACCGGGATGGGATCCTGGCCACACCGCTGCGCACCCTGCACCGGAACGCGAAGAAGAACACCGACGTGCGGATCCTCGCCGGCCTGGCGAAGGAACTGGATGCCGTGGAAATTTTTGTCGGGCTGCCGCGCACCATGAAAGGCGAGGAGCACGCTTCCGCCCAAATGGCGACGGAGTATGCAAAGCTACTGGTCAGTACGCTGTTGGCGGCCGGCTCCGGGGTTCCGGTGCGGCTGGTTGACGAGCGGCTCAGCACGGTCAGCGCCCATCGCGAGCTGCATCAGGCTGGCATGAGCAGCAAAGACCACCGTAAAGTAGTTGATCAGGTCGCGGCCGCGGGTATCCTGCAGCACGCGATCGATATGCAAAAGGCCAGGGGAACGGAGGTAGGCCGCCGCGTCACGGCGGACCTGCCTGCGGGGCCACCCGGGGACGGCGCTCAGGCCGCCCCGGCAGTACACACGCATTCTGCACAACGCATTCTGCCTGAAATGGAAGGCTACAGTGAGCCCGGTCAATCATGACGACTCCGCTGGTGTTGCCGACGACGGCGCTGGCCGTCCGCTGACGCGCAAAGAGATCAGGGCCCGGGAAAAATCCCTGGCCACGCAGGGCCACGATGTCATCCCGCCGCAGGCCTTCGAAACCGGCCAGGACGCACCCCCTGCCGCGGCGCCCGCTCCGCAACCGCCGGCAGCCGCGCCGACCGTGCATGAGCCGGTCCGGGACGAGCCGGTGCAGGAAGAACCTGTTCGGCATGAGCCGGCGCTGGAAGAGCCGGTGCGGCATGAGCCTGTGCAGGAAGAGCCGGTGCGTGAAGCGTCCGCACCGCGGCAGCCGGCGGCCGAGCCCGTCGAGGTAGAACCTGTCGGGTCGGAACCCGTCCACGAGTACGCTCCGGCCATGTCCCGCGAAGAGACGCTGCGGCGCGCCGATGAGCTGCAGTACGGCCACAGCCTGGGCCACGGGACGGGCCACCACGACGGCGACGGCCACGACGGCCAGCCGTACGAAGAGCAGCATTACGCGGAACAGCCCTACGACAGCCACAGCTACGAGGGCCCGGGCCACGACGACCACGCTTACGCTGCGGACGGGTACGACCACGCCGACGACCACGGCCACGCCGACGACCGCGGCCACGGCCTCATGGTCGGCGCTGCCGCCATCCCCACCGCCAAGGGCCCTTCCAAGAAGGTCCGCCGGCGGCGCCGCTTCCTCGCCCTCGTCGTCACCCTCGCCGTCTTCGTCGTCGCCATCGCCGTCGGAGCGCAGTTCATCAAACCGCTGCTCGGCGGCAACACCAAGGCTGACTACCCCGGGCCCGGCACCGGCTCGGTGACCATCACCGTCCCGCCGGGGGCCGGACCGAGTTCCGTCGCCACCGAAATGGAGTCGAAGAACGTCATCGCGAACGCGGACTCCTTCCTCAAGCAGTTCGCCGCGTCCGGCGGGTCGCTGAGCCCCGGCACGTTCACGCTGCGCAAGGAAATGAACAACGCCGACGCGGTGGCCGCCCTCCTGAACGCGGACCAGGAAAAGGTCATGTACTTCGCGCTCAGCGCTGGCCTGCGGATTAACGAATCACTGCAAGCCATCTCGGAGGGCACCGGCATCCCGGTCGCGGACCTCAAGGACCTCAGCAACAACCCCAAGCAATTCGGCGTCCCCGCCAAGGCCAAGAACCTCGAGGGCTTCCTGTTCCCTGGCGAATACCGCTTCCCGCTGGGCTCCTCCGGAAAGGACATCCTGCAGAAGCTCGTCCGCACTACCCTCGACGAGCTCAAGGCCCAAGGCGTGACGGACCCGGCGAAACAGTACGACGTCGTCACCGTGGCCAGCATCGTGCAGGCCGAGGGCGGCCAGGCGGAGTACGGCGACGTCGCCGGCGCCATCTACAACCGCCTTAAGCCCACCAACACCGAGACCAACGGCCTGATCCAGTCCGACGCCACCGTCACCTACGGCCTGGGAATCCGCAGCTTCCACATCGACGAGGACCAGAAGGCCGACAAGTCGAACAAATACAACACCTACGCCAATGTGGGGCTCCCGGCCGGACCGATCGGCTCACCGGGCAAGCGGGCCATCGACGCCGCGGCCAAGCCCAAGAAGAATGACTACCTCTACTGGGTGACCATCAACCTGGACACCAAGGAGACGAAGTTCTCCAAGACGCTGGCCGAGCACAACGGGTACGTCGCCAAGTACAACGCGTGGTGCGAGGCGAACCCCGGACGCTGCGTGTGATGCTGCGGGCTGCCGTCCTCGGCCACCCGATCAGCCATTCGAAGTCACCGGCGCTGCACCGCGCGGCGTACGCCCGGCTGGGCGTGGACATCGCCTACGACGCCGTCGACCTGACCGTCCCGCAGCTTCCCGAGTTCCTGGCCGCGGTGCGCGCGGACGGCAGCTGGCGGGGGCTCTCCGTGACGATGCCGCTCAAGGCAGCCATGGCCGCGGCGGTTGACTCCGTGCGCGGGGTCGCCCGCCAGCTCGGCGTCGTCAACACCGTGGCGTTTGAAGCCGCGGCGGACACCGCCGGCCCGGCCGGTCCGGCCCGGTTGGTCGGCTACAACACCGACGTCGCCGGCATCGTCAACGCCCTCCGCTACGCCGGCGTCCGCCCGCGGCCCGCCGCCGCCATCCTGGGCGGCGGCGGCACCGCGGCCGCCGCGGTGGCGGCCCTGCAGGAGCTCGGCGCGCCGGAAGCGGCGGTGTACGTGCGCGACGTCGCACGGGCCGCCGAGGCGCGGGCGGCGGCAGCCGCCGTCGGACTGCCGCTGCGCATCCTGGAGCTGTCCGCGGCGGCACCGGCAATCGCCTCCGCCGACGTCGTGGTCTCCACCCTGCCGCCGCGCGCCGCAGACGGGCTCGCCGGGCACCTGGCCGCTTCCGGCCGGCCCACGCCGGGCGTCCTGCTCGACGCCGCCTACGATCCCTGGCCCAGCCGCATCGCCGCAGAATGGGCGGCCGGGGGCGGCACCGTGGTTCCGGGGCTGGAGATGCTGCTCTACCAGGCCGTGGAGCAGGTACGCCTCTTCACCGGCCACGACGGCCCGTTGCCGGCCGAAGTCATAGATGTGATGTGTGACGCAGTCGGGGCTCCCCGGCGGGTGTTCTAAGTGCCGTGCATGGCAGGATGGATTGTATGTTGCGTTGGTTGACAGCCGGAGAATCCCACGGGCCGGCCCTGGTCGGAATTATCGAAGGCGTCCCCGCGGGCGTAGAACTCAGCAGTGACCGGATCGTAGAGGCGCTGGCCCGACGGCGCCTCGGCTACGGCCGCGGCGCACGGATGAAGTTCGAACAGGACGCCGTGACGGTCCTGGGCGGCGTCCGCCACGGGCTCACACAGGGCGGCCCCGTCGCCATCCAGGTCGGCAACACCGAGTGGCCCAAGTGGGAACAGATCATGTCCGCGGACCCGGTGGACCCCGCGGTCCTCGCCGACCAGGCCCGCAACGCCCCGTTGACCCGACCGCGGCCCGGCCACGCAGACTTCACCGGCATGCAGAAGTACGGCTTCGACGAGGCCCGGCCGGTCCTGGAGCGTGCCAGCGCCCGGGAGACCGCCACGCGCGTGGCCCTCGGCGCCGTCGCCGCCGCGTTCCTCAAGCAGCTCGGCATCGAACTCGTCTCGCACACCGTCTCGATCGCCAGTGTTGCCGTGCCCGAAGGCCGGCCGCTGCCATCGCCGGAGAACGTCCTGGCCCTCGACGCCGACCCGCTGCGCTGCTTTGACCGCGAGACCTCGGACGCCATGGTGGCCGAGGTCGACGCCGCGCACAAGGAAGGCGAAACCCTGGGCGGGGTCGTCGAGGTCCTCGCCTACGGACTGCCGCCCGGACTGGGCAGCTACGTCCACTGGGACCGGCGCCTCGATGCCCGCCTCGCCGCGGCCCTGATGGGCATCCAGGCGATCAAGGGCGTGGAGGTCGGCGACGGCTTCCTGACCGCGGAGCGCCGCGGTTCCGCCGCCCACGACGAGATCGTGAAGGACGAAGAGGGCAGGATCACCCGCGCCTCCAACCGCGCCGGCGGCATTGAGGGCGGCATGAGCATCGGCGACGTCCTGCGCGTCCGCGCGGCCATGAAGCCGATCGCGACCGTCCCGCGCGCGCTGAAGACCGTTGACGTCAGTACCGGCGAGCCAGCCAAGGCGCACCACCAGCGCTCCGACGTCTGCGCCGTCCCGGCAGCCGGCGTCGTGGCCGAGGCGATGGTGGCCCTGGTCCTGGCCGAGGCGGTCATGGAAAAGTTCGGCGGTGACTCCGTGCAGGAGACCGCCCGCAACCTCAAGGGTTACCTGGACAACATTCCGGCGTCCCTGGACTCGATCGGACACTAGTGCCCGCCCGGAACCAGCAACCGCAGGGACAGCCCCGGCCGGTGGTCCTGATCGGGCCCATGGCGGTGGGCAAGTCGGCGATCGGGCAGCAGCTGGCCCAGCAGCTCGGCGCCCGGTTCGTGGACACCGACGCCGAGGTCGTCGCCCGGCACGGCACCATCGCGGAGATTTTCGCCACCCGGGGCGAGTGCGCGTTCCGCGAGCTCGAGGCCCGCGCGGTCGCCCAGGCCATCGAGGACGCGGGCGGCGCCCCCACCGTGATTTCGCTGGGCGGCGGCGCGGTGCTCGACTCCGGCACCCAGCAGCTGCTGGCCGGGTGCACGGTGGTCTATCTCGAATGCGACGCCGACACCGTCTCCGAACGGATCGCCCGGAACTCCGGCCGCCCGCTGCTGGCCGGGGACGCCATGGAACGCTGGCGGACGCTGTTCGCCACCCGCCAGCCGGTCTACGAGCGGCTGGCCGACCTGGTCCTCGACGTGCGCAGCGGATCCGTCCAGGAACTCGCCCGCCGTCTCGAAGATGCGCTGGAGGAACCGGCCGCCGGCCGGTCCGGGGCACCCGCCTCCACTCCAGCGGCAACAAAGGAAGTTGAATTGTGAGCAACGAATCCACCGTCATCAAGGTCACCGGCCAGGCTGCACGGGAGAACTACGACGTCGTCGTCGGCCGCGGCCTGCTCGCCGGCCTCCCTGCCCTGCTGGGGGAGCGTGTCCGGCGCGTCCTCGTGATCCACCCCCGCGCGCTGCGCCTCACCGGCGACACCGTCCGCGAAGAGTTGGCCGCCGCCGGCTTCACCGCGCTGACGGCGGAAATCCCCGACGCCGAAGAAGGCAAGCACATCGAAGTCGCCTCCTTCTGCTGGCAGGTGCTGGGCCAGAACGACTTCACCCGCTCCGACGCGATCGTCGCCGTCGGCGGGGGAGCGGTGACCGACCTCGCCGGGTTCGTCGCCGCGACCTGGCTGCGCGGGGTCAAGGTCATCCACATGCCCACCAGCCTGCTCGGCATGGTGGACGCCGCCGTCGGCGGCAAGACCGGCATCAACACCGCCGAGGGCAAGAACTTGGTGGGCGTCTTCCACCCGCCGGCCGGCGTCCTGGCGGACCTCGACACCCTGGACACCCTGCCGAAGAACGAGATCATCTCCGGCCTCGCCGAGGTCATCAAGTGCGGCTTCATCGCGGACCCGGCCATCCTTGACCTGATCGAGAAGGACCCTTCCGCCGTCACCGAACCGCGCTCGGAGGTCCTGCGGGAGCTGATCGAACGTTCGATCGCTGTCAAGGCCGCCGTCGTCTCCGAGGATCTGCGGGAATCCCGCCGGCGCGAAATCCTCAACTACGGCCACACCCTGGGCCACGCGATCGAACTCGCCGAACGCTACTCCTGGCGGCACGGCGCCGCCGTCTCGGTCGGCATGATGTTCGCGGCCGAACTCGCGCGCAGCGTTGGCCGGCTCAGCGACGCCGACGCCGACCGGCACCGCAGCATCCTCGAAAGCCTCGGACTTCCCACCAGCTACCGGCGGGACCGCTGGCAGGCGCTGCTGGACGGCATGCGGCGGGACAAGAAGTCCCGCGGCGACCTGCTGCGCTTCGTCGTGCTCGACGGCGTGGCGCGTCCCGGCATCCTGGATGTACCGGACACCTCGCTGCTGTTCGCGGCCTACCAGGAAATCGCTTCCTGATGGTCCGTGACGGCGGCAGCACCAGCGACTGGCCCGACGGCGGGTTTCCCGGCATCAGGATCAACCCTGACTCGCTCATGCCGGAAGTGGTCAACGACGAGGCCTGCGCTGCGGCGCTGGCGGCCTCGACGGACCCCACCGACCTGATTTTCGTCCGCCTCGTGCAGGGCCACCCCGGTGAAGCCGCGGAGCTGCTGGCCGAGGCCCGGTACAAGGACCCGGACTCCTTCCGGCTGCGGATGTTCGAAGCCGAGGTCCTCCGGGTCTCGCACCGGTTCGACCGCGCCGTCGAGCTCTACCGCCAGCTTCTGGCGGAGGCCCAGGGCACCCCGGAGGAATCCGTGGTCCAGCAGCACCTGGGCCGTTCCCACTTCGCCGCCGGCCATGCCGCCGCCGCCGTCGAATCCTTCGCGAAGGCGCTGGACCTCCGGGTGGCGGAATCCGCGGACGCGGCCCTGATCTACTCCTCGACCGTGGCGCTGCAGCGGGCGCGGGACGTCCTCGACCTCGCCTGCTAGGGGCCCGACCGGCAGCCCGCCGGCAAAACCGGTAGAATGGTTTTTGGATTTTTGATAAAGACGCGCTGGCAGGCCCCGATCGGCATGCCTGCCTGGCATAAGCGGCTGGTGGCTAGAACCAGCCAACAACGAAACCCGAGGATACAGTGGCAACCACTAACGACATCAAGAACGGAACCGTGCTGAAGCTGGAGGGCCAGCTTTGGAACATCATCGAGTTCCAGCACGTCAAGCCCGGCAAGGGCGGCGCCTTCGTCCGCACCAAGATGCGCAACGTGATGTCCGGCAAGGTCGTCGACAAGACCTTCAACGCCGGGCTCAAGATCGAAACCGCCACGGTTGACCGCCGCGACTACCAGTACCTGTACCAGGACGGCGCAGACTTCGTGTTCATGGACACCTCGGACTTCGACCAGCTGACCGTCCCGGCCGCCACGGTCGGGGACGCCACCAACTTCATGCTGGAAAACCAGATGGTCAACATCGCCATCCACGAAGGCAACCCGCTCTACATCGAACTGCCGCCGAGCGTCGTGCTGGAAATCACCTACACCGAGCCGGGCCTGCAGGGCGACCGCTCCTCGGCCGGCACCAAGCCCGCCACCCTCGAGACCGGCTACGAAATCCAGGTCCCGCTGTTCGTTGAGAACAACACCAAGGTCAAGGTCGACACCCGCGACGGCAGCTACCTTGGCCGGGTCAACGACTAGTGAGCGCACGCGGTAAGGCCCGTAACCGGGCCCTGGATGTTCTTTTCGAGGCAGAGCAGCGCTCCGCCTCCGCATTCGATGTACTGCGTTCCCGTCGGGAAATGACGGATCAGGTCATCAACCCCTACACCCTGGAAATCGTCGAGGGCGTCGTCTCGCACCAGGCGGCCATCGACGAATTCCTCGAGACCTACTCGCAGGGCTGGTCGCTGGAGCGCATGCCCGCCGTGGACCGCATCATCCTGCGGATCGGCACCTGGGAGCTGCTTTACAACGAGGATGTTCCCGACGGCGTCGCCGTGAGCGAAGCGGTGGCCCTGGCCAAGACGCTCTCCACGGATGAGTCGCCGACGTTCATCAATGGCCTGCTGGGCCGCCTGCAGCAGCTGAAGCCCTCGCTGCTGGCCTAAGCACCACACCACCGAGGCCGGTGGCCGCCGAAAGGTGGCCGCCGGCCTTTGGCGTCCCCGGGGTTTAACGCAGCACGGCTTCCCGCAGCCTGAGCAGCTCGCCGAGCTGCTGCTGTTCGTCGAGCTGGTGTGCGGCGACGTCCCGGCCGCTGAGGATCCGCTGCCGGGTGAACGCCAGCCGGGTGGCGGCATGCAGCAACGCCTTCATCTGCGGACGCCGGCCGACGGTTCCGGCCCAGCGCAGCGCGGAGCGGCGCCCCGCGGGCGTCGACATCATGGCCACCTCCTGCGGGGTCAACCAGCCGGCGGCAGCGTACTCCAGCAGCCGCTGCCGGGTCAGCCGGCGCTCCGCGACGCGGAGCAACACCACCACCAGCACCGCCAGCAGGAAAATCGGGACCTGGACCACGATGTACTGGGCCAGGAAGTCCCGGCCCATGGAGTTCCAGCCGCTGTGCAGCAGCATCGCCGGCACCAGCCCCACCGGGAACGCCAGCAGCGCCAGGCCCGAATGCCAGCGCCGCGCCGCCAAGCCCAGGATCAGCCCGGTGGTCCCGGTGAAGATGGCGTGGGCGAACGGCGACATCACTCCGCGCAGGAAGAAAATCACGGCCAGGTCCGCGCCGGGAGCGCTGGACTCGGCAATCGCGCGGCCGAAGTACAGGATGTTCTCGGTGAAAGCGAACCCGCCGGCGACCGTGAAGGCGAACACGATGCCGTCCACCGGGCCGTCGAACTGCTTGCGGGCGAAGAGCAGCAACAGCAGCAGCCCGAGGGACTTGGCAAACTCTTCCACCACCGGAGCCTGCACCGTGACGGCGAAGGTGCGGTAGTCCAGCCCGGACGCCGGACCCGCGGCGAACGTGAAGAACGGCTGGATCAGCATCGTCACGGCAATCGAGACCAGGGCGCCCCAGCCGAACGCGAAGAACAGCAACCGCTTCGGCTCGGGCTCCCAGCGGTCGATGTAGCGGACGGCGAGCAGCACCGAACCCAGCGGCAGCAGCGAGGCGATGAACCCCACGACGAACCCGGCCGGCCCGGTATTTTCCAGCACGAAGGGCAGGACCAGGAACAGGCTGAAGAACGCCAGGATCCCGCCGCCGAGCGTGAGCGCTGCCATCCCGGCCGAGGACCGGGCCGGGAGCGCCACGGCGTACGCCGGCTGGCCGCCGGGTGCCGCTGACCGGCCCGACTCCGGAGCCGGCCGGTAGTCCCGGGGCCGGACCTGCCCCATCCAGCTGGGATTGGCCTGCTGCGGCACCTGCCGGCCGGGCGGGGGATTGAAGCTCGTCATGCACTGAGCCTAAGGTGCCCCCGGCGGGAGGCCCAAGAGACGCCGCCCGAACGGTCTCCGGTGTGATGCACGCCGCCTCCGCGGGCGCGCTCCGGCGGTTGGCCGTGTGGTAATTTGAAAAGGCAAATGATCCTTTTTTAATTCCGTCCTGTGAGGCGGGGAAAGGGGAGAAGAGCGTTGACTTCTGTCCCGGAAGCACCGGTCCCGGCGACGGTCAAGCTCAGCCGGGTGGTCCTCACCCAGGCTGACATCGACCGCGCACTCACCCGCATTGCCCATGAGATTCTCGAGTCCAACAAGGGCTCCCAGGATTTGGTCCTGCTGGGCATCCCGCGCCGCGGTTATCCGCTGGCCGTCCGCCTCGCCGCCAAGATCGCCGCCGCCGATCCCTCCGTGGACCCGGCCGCCATCGTCGGCCAGTTGGACGTCACCATGTTCCGCGACGACCTGTCGCACCAGCCCACCCGGCCCCCGTACCCCACCCAGCTGCCCCGCACCGGCATCGACAACAAGGTCGTCGTGCTGATCGACGACGTGCTGTACTCCGGCCGCACCATCCGTGCCGCGCTGGACGCAATCGTCGACCTGGGCCGCCCCCGGATCGTCCGGCTGGCCGTCCTGATCGACCGGGGCCACCGCGAACTGCCGATCCGCGCCGACCACGTCGGCAAGAACCTCCCCACCTCCTCCGCGGAGAAGGTCCGGGTCCGGCTCGAGGAAACCGACTCGGCCGACGGCGGGGCCGTGAATGAAGTGGTCATCGAGGCCACCGCATGAAGCACCTGCTCTCCACCGAAGACCTCAGCTACGCCAACGCCATCCGCATCCTCGACACCGCGGAAGAGATGTCCGCGGTGGGGGAGCGCGAGGTCAAGAAACTCCCTGCCCTGCGCGGCCGCACCGTCGTCAACCTGTTCTTCGAGGACTCCACCCGCACCCGCATCTCCTTCGAAGCGGCCGCCAAACGGCTCTCCGCGGACGTCATCAACTTCGCGGCCAAAGGCTCCTCGGTCTCCAAGGGCGAATCGCTGAAGGACACCGCCCAGACCCTGGCCGCCATGGGCGCCGACGCCGTCGTCATCCGGCACTGGGCCTCCGGCGCACCGCATCGGCTCGCCGCCACCGACTGGATCGACGCCGCCGTCATCAACGCCGGCGACGGGACCCATGAACACCCCACCCAAGCGCTGCTGGACGCGTTCACCATGCGCCGGCACTGGTCCAGGCTCGCCGGCACCCCCTCTGCCGGCGCAGACCTGGCCGGCATGCGCGTCGCGATCGCCGGCGACGTGCTGCACTCCCGCGTGGCCCGCTCCAACGTCTGGCTGCTGCGCACGCTGGGGGCCGACGTCACCCTGGTGGCGCCTCCGACCCTGCTGCCGATCGGCGTCGAGCACTGGCCCTGCAACGTCAGCTACGACCTGGACGAGACCCTCGCCGTCGGCGTGGACGCGATGATGATGCTGCGCGTGCAGGGCGAACGGATGAACGCCTCATTCTTCCCGACCACCCGGGAATACTCCCGGCGCTGGGGGTTCGACGACAACCGCCTCCGCGCGCTGGACAGCCTGGGCCTCAAAGACACCATCATCATGCACCCCGGCCCGATGAACCGCGGCCTGGAAATATCCTCGGCTGCCGCCGATTCGCCCCGCTCCACCGTGCTGGCCCAGGTGCGCAACGGCGTGTCCGTCCGGATGGCCGCCCTCTACCTGCTGCTCTCCGGGGACACCCGGGGACCGGCCACCCCCACCGCCGCCTACTCCAAGGAGAGCCACTGATGGCACCACAGCAACAGGACACGGGCAGCACCGGCGCCTACCTCATCCGGGGCGCCGCAATCCTCGGCGGCCCCGCTGAAGACCTGCTCATCCGCGACGGCGTCATCGCCGCACGCGGCACCGACCTCGCCGACGCCGACGCCACCGTCATCGACGCCGCCGGCCTGGTGGCGCTGCCGGGCATGGTCGACATCCACACCCACCTGCGCGAACCCGGCCGCGAAGACGCCGAAACGGTCGAGACCGGCACCAGGGCCGCGGCCCTGGGCGGCTACACCGCCGTGCACGCCATGGCCAACAGCAACCCGGTCGCGGACACCGCCGGCGTCGTCGAACAGGTGCTCACCCTCGGCCGCGCCGCCGGCTGGGTGGACGTCCGTCCGGTCGGCGCCGTCACCGTCGGCCTCGCCGGCGAGCAACTCGCCGAACTCGGCGCCATGGCCGACTCCCGCGCCCGGGTCCGGGTCTTCTCCGACGACGGCATCTGCGTCAGCGACCCCGTGCTGATGCGCCGCGCCCTCGAATACGTCAAGGCGTTCGACGGCGTCGTCGCCCAGCACGCCCAGGAACCGCGCCTCACCGCCGGGGCCCAGATGAACGAAGGCGCCGTCTCCGCTGTCCTCGGCCTCACCGGCTGGCCCGCCGTCGCCGAGGAAAGCATCATCGCCCGCGACGTGCTGCTGGCCCAGCACGTCGGCTCCCGGCTGCACGTCTGCCACGTCTCCACCGCCGGATCCGTGGAAATCGTGCGCTGGGCCAAGTCCCGCGGCATCAACGTCACGGCCGAGGTCACCCCGCACCACCTCTGGCTGACCGACGAACTCGTCCGCAGCTACGACCCGGTCTACAAGGTCAACCCGCCGCTGCGCACCGACGAGGACGTCCAGGCCCTGCGCGCCGCGCTGGCGGACGGCACGATCGACGTCGTCGGCACCGACCACGCCCCGCACCCGAGCGAACACAAGGAATGCGAATGGGCGCAGGCAGCGATGGGCATGACCGGGCTGGAAACCGCCCTGTCCGTGGTCCAGCACACCATGATCGAGACCGGGCTGATGGACTGGGCCGGCTTCGCCCGCGTCACCTCCACCACACCCGCCGCGATCGGCAGGCTGGCGGACCAGGGCCGGCCGCTGGAGCCCGGCGAACCGGCCAACGTCACACTCGTGGACCCGGCTGCGCGCTGGACGGTGGACCCTTCTAAGATGGCAACCATGGGCCGTAACTCTCCGTTTGCCGGCCGGGAACTCCCGGGCAAGGTCGTGGCCACCTTCTTCAAGGGACACCCCACGGTCCTGGACGGGGAACTGAACACCCCGTACCGCTGGCTCCCCGACGCTCCCGGCAACGCCGGCGCACCGGCGGCGGGCCGGGCGTGATGGTCAAGGAACTCTCCCTGATCCTGACGCTGGTCCTGATCATCGGCGCCCTGGCCCTGATTTGGGCGGGCTGGCGCGGCCGGCTGCGCCGCCAGGCCGACGTCGAGCCCCTGCCCGCGGTTCCCGCAGCGCTGGGTGCGCCCCTGGCCGCGGCGGAGGGCCAGTACGTCGCCTCCACCACGGCGGGCGACTGGCTGGACCGGATCGCGGTGCACCAGCTGGGCCTGCGCACCAACGCCGAACTCAGCGTCCACCCCGAAGGCGTCCTGTTCGAACGCTCCGGCGCCGGCCCGGTCTTCATTCCCGCCGGCCGGCTCACCGGGGTGCGGCAGGAAAGCGGCATGGCCGGGAAGTTCGTCGAGAAAGACGGACTCCTGGTGCTCAGCTGGACCCTCGGCGCCCGGGAACTCGATACCGGCTTCAGGACCCGACGGGCCGGCGACAAGGCCCTCCTCCTCGAAGCCCTCCAAGATTTGATCTCCGCAGCCCCTCAGGCAGAAGCCGATAGTGGAAAGTAACGACGTGACGGAATCCCAGCCAGCGACGAACGCAGAAGTGAAGAAGACAGACGTGACAGAAACAGCAACGAGCCCCGCGGTGCTCGTCCTCGAAGACGGCCGCATCTTCCGCGGCACCAGCTACGGCGCCACCGGCACGACCCTGGGCGAGGCGGTCTTCGCGACCGGCATGACCGGCTACCAGGAAACCATCACCGACCCCTCCTACGCCCGCCAGCTCGTGGTCCAGACCGCACCGCACATCGGCAACACCGGCGTGAACAAGGACGACGCCGAATCCCGGAAGATCTGGGTGGCCGGCTACATCGTCCGCGACGCCGCCCGCCGGCCGTCGAACTGGCGCTCGGAGCGCAGCCTCGACGAGGAACTCATCGACCAGGGCATCGTCGGCATCCAGGGCGTGGACACCCGCGCCATCACCCGGCACCTGCGCGAACACAAGACCATGCGCGCCGGGATCTTCTCCGGCGAGGCCGCGGCCGCCACGGACAAGGAACTCCTCGACGCCGTGCTGGCCAGCGCGCCAATGGAAGGCTCCCGCCTGGCCGAGGAAGTCAGCGTCGATGAGGCCTACACGGTCGAACCCGCCGACTGGGGCTGGGAAGGCGAGCCGCGCTTCAGCATCGCCGCCATCGACCTCGGCATCAAACGCATGACCCCGATCCGCTTCGCCGAACGCGGCGTCCGCGTCCACGTGCTGCCGGCCACCGCCACCCTCGAGGACGTCAAGGCCGTCAATCCCGACGGCGTGTTCATGTCCAACGGCCCCGGCGACCCCGCCACCGCCGACAGCCAGGTCAACCTGCTCCGCTCCGTCCTGGACGCCAAGCTGCCCTACTTCGGCATTTGCTTTGGCAACCAGATCCTGGGCCGCGCGCTCGGCTTCGGTACTTACAAGCTCCGCTACGGCCACCGCGGCATCAACCAGCCCGTGATGGACCGCCGCACCGGCAAGGTCGAAATCACCTCGCAGAACCACGGCTTCGCCGTCGACGCCCCGCTCGAGGGCGCCACCCAGGCCCCCGAGGAGCGCTTCGGCCGCGTCGAGGTCAGCCACGTCAGCCTCAACGACGACGTCGTCGAGGGCCTGTCCTGCCTCGACATCCCGGCCTTCTCGGTCCAGTACCACCCCGAAGCGGCCTCCGGCCCGCACGACGCCGCGTACCTCTTCGACCGCTTCATCGAACTGATGGCGGACGCTGCTTCTTCCAAAACAAAGACTTCCACCGACTCCAAGACTGAGGACAAGAAGTAATGCCCAAGAGAACTGACCTGAAAAGCGTCCTGGTCATCGGTTCCGGCCCGATCGTGATCGGCCAGGCGGCCGAATTCGACTACTCCGGGACCCAGGCACTGCGCGTCCTCAAGGAGGAAGGCCTGCGTGTCATCCTCGTCAACTCCAACCCGGCCACGATCATGACCGACCCGGAGTTCGCCGACGCCACCTACATCGAACCGATCACCCCCGAGGTGGTCGAGAAGATCATCGCCAAGGAACGCCCCGACGCGATCCTGCCCACCCTCGGCGGCCAGACCGCACTGAACACCGCGATCGCCCTGGACAAGAACGGTGTGCTGGAGAAGTTCAACGTGGAGCTGATCGGCGCCAACATCGCGGCGATCGAGCTCGGCGAGGACCGCGAGAAGTTCAAGGGCGTGGTGGAGCGCTGCGGTGCCGAATCGGCCCGCAGCCACATCATCCACAGCATGGACGAGGCCCTCACCGCGGCCGAGGACCTGGGCTACCCGATGGTGGTCCGGCCCTCCTTCACGATGGGCGGCCTGGGCTCGGGCCTGGCGTACAACGAGGATGACCTGCGCCGGATCGTCGGCCAGGGCCTGCAGTACAGCCCCACCTCCGAGGTGCTGCTCGAAGAGAGCATCCTGGGGTGGAAGGAATACGAGCTCGAGATGATGCGGGACAAGAACGACAATGTCGTGGTTGTCTGCTCGATCGAGAACTTCGACCCGGTGGGCGTCCACACCGGCGACTCCATCACCGTCGCCCCGGCGCTGACCCTGACCGACCGCGAGTACCAGCGGCTGCGCGACATCGCCATCGCCGTCATCCGCGAGGTCGGCGTCGACACCGGCGGCTGCAACATCCAGTTCGCCGTCGAACCGGACACCGGCCGGGTCGTCGTGATCGAGATGAACCCGCGTGTCTCCCGTTCCTCGGCCCTGGCCTCCAAGGCGACCGGCTTCGCGATCGCCAAGATCGCCACGAAGCTCTCCCTCGGCTACACCCTGGACGAGATCCCCAACGACATCACCCAGAAGACCCCCGCGTCCTTCGAACCGACCCTCGACTACGTCGTCGTCAAGGTCCCGCGCTTCGCCTTCGAGAAGTTCCCCGCCGCGGACGCCACCCTCACCACCACCATGAAGTCGGTGGGCGAGGCCATGGCCATGGGCCGGAACTTCACCGAGGCCCTGCAGAAGGCGCTGCGGTCCCTGGAACAGAAGGGCTCGCAGCTGGACTTCAGCGCCGTCCCCGAATGGGAAGTCGCGGAACTGGTCGAGAAGGCCAAGCGGCCCAGCACCGAGCGCCTGCACCAGGTCCAGCGCGCGCTGCTCGGCGGCGCCACCGTGGAGCAGCTCTTCGAGGCCACCGGGATCGACCCCTGGTACCTGGACCAGCTGCAGCTGCTGAATGAAATTTCCCAGGAAATCCGGCAGTCCACCGCCCTGACCCTGGAGATGCTGCAGCGCGCCAAGCGGCACGGCTTCTCCGACGCACAGATCGGCGCCCTCACCCACAACTCCGAGGCCGTCGTGCGCGGCGTCCGGCAGGCCCTGGGCATCCGCCCGGTGTACAAGACCGTGGACACCTGTGCCGCGGAATTCGCCGCCTACACGCCCTACCACTACTCCTCCTACGACGAGGAGGACGAGGTGGCGCTGCACGCCAAGCCGTCGATCATCATCCTCGGCTCCGGTCCCAACCGGATCGGCCAGGGAATCGAGTTCGACTACTCGTGCGTGCACGCCTCGATGGCGCTGCGCAAGGCCGGCTATGAGACCGTGATGGTCAACTGCAACCCGGAGACCGTGTCCACCGACTACGACGTCTCCACCCGGCTCTACTTCGAGCCCCTCACGCTCGAGGACGTCCTCGAGGTCATCGGCGCCGAGGAACGCACCGGCGGCGTGATGGGCGTTTTCGTCCAGCTCGGCGGGCAGACCCCGCTCAAGCTCGCCCAGCAGCTCGCCGACGCCGGCGTGCCGATCCTCGGCACCTCGCCGGAGGCGATCGACCTGGCCGAACACCGCGGCGCCTTCTCCCGCGTCCTCGACGAGGCCGGCCTGGTCTCCCCGAAGAACGGCACCGCCGTGTCCTTCGAGGACGCCAAGAAGATTGCCGACGAAATCGGTTACCCGGTCCTGGTCCGCCCGTCCTACGTCCTGGGCGGCCGAGGCATGGAGATTGTCTACGACGAGGCGAACCTCTCCCGGTACATCGCCAACGCCACCGAGATCACCCCGGACCACCCGGTGCTGATCGACCGGTTCCTGGAGGACGCCGTCGAGATCGATGTCGACGCGCTCTTCGACGGCAAGGACCTGTACCTCGGCGGCATCATGGAACACATCGAGGAGGCCGGGATCCACTCCGGCGACTCCGCCTGTGTGCTGCCGCCGATCACCCTGGGCAACAATGTGATCGACCGCGTCCGGACCGCCACCCGGGCCATCGCCGAGGGCGTGGGCGTCCGCGGCCTGATCAACATCCAGTTCGCGCTGGCCTCCGACGTGCTCTACGTCCTCGAAGCCAACCCGCGGGCTTCGCGGACCGTGCCGTTCGTCTCCAAGGCCACCGGCGTGCAGATGGCCAAGGCCGCGGCGCTGATCGGCACCGGCGTCACCGTGAACCAGCTGCGCAGCGCCTACAAGATGCTGCCGGAATCCGGCGACGGCTCGACGTTGCCGCTGGACGCGCCGGTGGCCGTGAAGGAAGCCGTGCTGCCGTTCAGCCGCTTCCGCACCCTCGAAGGCAAGGTCGTCGACTCCCTGCTGGGTCCGGAAATGCGCTCCACCGGCGAGGTCATGGGCATCGACAAGCACTTCGACACCGCCTTCGCCAAGAGCCAGGCCGCGGCCAACAACGCGCTGCCCACCGAAGGCAAGGTCTTCGTCTCGGTCGCCAACCGGGACAAGCGCGCCATCATCATGGCGGTCAAGCGGCTCTCGGACCTGGGCTTTGAGATCGTCTCCACCGGCGGCACCGCCGACGTGCTGCGCCGCAACGGCCTCCAGGCCACCACGGTGCGCAAGGTCGCGGAGGGTTCCAGCGCCGAGGGGGAGGGCACCATCGCGGACCTGATCGTCGCCGGCGAGATCGACATGGTCTTCAACACCCCCTCCGGCGGCGAAGCCCGCGGCGACGGCTACGAAATCCGCGCCGCCGCGACGTCGATCGGCATCCCGTGCATCACCACGGTGGCGGAGTTCAACGCCGCCGTGCAGGCCATCGAGGCGATGCGCACCTACGAGTGGTCCGTCACGAGCCTGCAGGAGCACGCAGCCTCCCTCGCCGCCTCGCAGCAGCGGGTCCTGCAGGAAGCGAACGCGGATGCCTGAGGCAGCCACCGTTGACACGCCCGGCCGGGAGTCGTTCGGCTCCCGGCTCGGGCGGGCCATGGCCGAACGCGGCCCGCTGTGCGTCGGCATCGACCCGCACCCGGCCCTGCTGCAGCAGTGGGGCCTGGCCGACGACGTCGCCGGGCTGGAGCGCTTCTCGCGCACCGTCCTGGACGCGGTGGCGCCGCTCGCTGCCGCGGTGAAGCCGCAGGTGGCTCTTTACGAGCGCCACGGCTCGGCCGGCATGGCCGTGCTGGAACGCATCTTCGCGGCGGCGAAGGAGGCCGGCGTGCTCAGCATCGCCGACGCCAAACGCGGCGACATCGGTTCCACCATGGCCGCCTACGCCGACGCGTGGCTGCGCGACGGTTCGGCCCTGGCCGCGGACTCGGTGACGCTGAGCCCCTACCTGGGCTTCGAATCGCTCCGTCCCGCCCTGGACCTCGCGGCGCAGTCCGGCCGCGGCGTTTTCGTGCTGGCCCTGACCTCCAACCCGG
Source organism: Arthrobacter sp. Hor0625 (assembly GCF_052567525.1). Taxonomy (NCBI): domain Bacteria; kingdom Bacillati; phylum Actinomycetota; class Actinomycetes; order Micrococcales; family Micrococcaceae; genus Arthrobacter; species Arthrobacter sp. Hor0625. The sequence goes on from NZ_CP199586.1 coordinate 2,901,191, forward strand.
AGGGCGCCTCGGTCCAGCACGTCGGCGGTGCCGACTCGGTGGCCCGGCGGATTGTCCGGGCCGCCGCCGCGGAAAACCAGCGGTACCACGGAGACCTTGGTTCCGTGGGCCTGGTGGTCGGCGCGACGGTCGGCACGGCGCTGGCGGACCTGGACCTTGACCTTGCCGCCGTCCGGGGCCCGATCCTCGCCCCGGGCCTCGGCGCCCAGGGTGCCACCGCAGCGGACCTGCGCCGCACCTTCGGGGACGCCTACGGCCAGGTGCTCGGCACCTCCAGCCGGGACATCCTGGCTGCCGGCCCGGAACCTTCCGCGCTCAGGGAGGCCGCGCGCCGCACCTTGGACGCGCTCCTCGCGGCCTAGGCGGCCAGGCCCGGTCGGCCAGATCCGCTGTGCCGGCCGCGGTCCATTGCTTTCCGGCGATCCCAGACTGTAAGTTCAGGACAAGTCCGCGGTACCAGCCGGCGTGCTGGTGCGGCCCGGCTGACCGGGCCGTCCGTGTGGTCTCGGTTGATAGTGCAGGGAGGACCTCAGTGAGTTTGCGACCCCTCACGCCCCAGGAGCGTGCCGATGCCCTGCACAAGGCCGCCGCGGCCAGGGCGGCCCGCGCCGAGGCGAAGGAACGGTTGAAGTCCGGCCGTCTGTCGGTCAGCGAACTGCTCAGCGCCGGCGACTCCGACGAGGCCATCGCCCGGATGCGCGTGGTGGAGCTCCTCGAGGCACTGCCCGGGATCGGCCAGGTCCGCGCCGCGGCGATCATGGACCGGCTCGGGATCGCCTCGTCCCGGCGGGTGCGGGGCCTGGGAATCCACCAGCGCCGGGCGCTGGTAGATTTTATAGACGAGAAATAGCCCGCTTTTTGCAGCCCGGCGCCTTGCGGCGCCGCGGCCGCAACACCGCCAAAGGAATATGTGAGCAAGAAACCCGGACTGACAGTCCTCGCCGGACCGACCGCCGTCGGCAAAGGCACCGTGTCCACCTACATCCGGGACAACTACCCCGGCGTCTGGCTTTCCGTATCCGCCACGACGCGGCCGCCGCGCCCGGGGGAGCAGGACGGCGTCCACTACTTCTTCAAGTCCGCCGAGGAGTTCGACTCCCTGGTCGAGAACGGCGAACTGCTCGAGTGGGCGGTCGTCCACGGCCGGAACCGCTACGGCACGCTCCGCAGCACCGTCGACGCCGCCATCGCCGAGGGCCGGTCGGTGCTGCTGGAGATCGACCTGCAGGGTGCCCGGCAGGTCAAGAAGGCCGTCCCGGACGCCCAGTTTGTCTTCCTCGCCCCGCCGAGCTGGGACGAAATGGTCCGCCGGCTGGTCGGCCGCGGCACGGAATCCGCGGAAGAACAGCAGCAAAGGCTGGAAACCGCTAAACTAGAACTTGCTGCTGAACCGGAGTTCGACCACACCGTCATCAATGATGACGTTCGCCGGGCAGCGGACGAGCTTGTTTCACTCATGGGGCTGACCCCGAACCCGTAGCCCATGCGACGGGATGTACGCCCGTTAGAATTTGGAGAATTCGTGTCCACGAACCTTGAAGGCATCATCAACCCGCCGATCGACGAGCTGCTGAAGGCCGCCGACTCGAAGTACGGACTGGTGATTTTCGGTGCGAAGCGCGCCCGCCAGATCAACGCCTACTACGCCCAGCTGCACGAGGGCCTGTTCGAGTACGTCGGCCCGCTGGTCGACACCAAGCTCAACGAAAAGTCGCTCTCGATCGCGCTGCGCGAGATCAACGAGGGCAAGCTCGTCTCCACGCCGATCGAAGCACCCGCAGAGTAACTACTCTGCTGCCTGACGGAGGTCACGTGCGCATAGTCCTCGGAGTCGGGGGAGGGATTGCCGCCTACAAGGTGGCGTCGCTCCTCCGGCTTTTTACTGAAGCCGGCCATGACGTCACCGTCATCCCCACGGAGGCCGCGACCCGGTTCGTCGGCGTCGCCACCTGGGAGGCCCTCTCCGGGCACCCGGTCAGCAACAGCGTCTTCGACGAGGTGCACACCGTCAACCATGTCCGGCTCGGCCACGAAGCAGAGCTGATCGTAGTGGCCCCGGCCACCGCTGACCTGCTCGCCCGGGCCGCCTCCGGACAGGCCAACGACCTGCTCACCAACACGCTGCTGATGGCCGGCGGGCCGGTCCTGATGGCGCCGGCCATGCACACCGAAATGTGGCAGCACGCCGCAACCCAGGCCAACGTGGAAACACTCCGCAGCCGCGGCGTCACCGTCCTCGAGCCGGCCAGCGGCCGGCTGACCGGTGCCGACTCCGGCCCGGGCCGGCTCCCCGAGCCCGAGGCGATCTTCGCCGCGGCGCTGGCCCTGGCCGGGGGAGCCGAGGTCCCGGACTCGCCGGGCTCGCCGGACACCACGGTGCCGGGGTCGTCGCTGTCCGGCACCCCGCTGCCGGGGGCCTCGCTGGCCGCCGCCCCGACGGCCGCCGGTACTGCTGGGCCGCTGGCCGGACTCACCGTGACCATCAGCGCCGGCGGTACCCGGGAGCCCCTGGACCCCGTCCGCTACCTCGGCAACCGGTCCTCCGGCAAGCAGGGCGTGGCGCTGGCCGCGGCCGCGCGCGACGCCGGTGCCCGCGTCCGCCTGCTCGTCGCCCACATGGACGTGCCCGCCCCGGCCGGCGTCGACGTCGTCCGGGTGGAGACCGCGCTGGAACTGCGCGAAGCAGCCCTGCACGCCGCCGCCGACTCCGACGTCGTCATCATGGCGGCCGCCGTGGCGGACTTCCGCCCGGCCGATGTCTCCGGCACCAAGATCAAGAAGCGCGACGACGGCGCGGACCCGGTGATCTCGCTCGTCCGCAACCCGGACATCCTCCGCGAACTCGTCGAGATCCGCGACGCCGCCGCACGGAACCAGCTGATTGTGGGCTTCGCGGCAGAGACCGGCGACGCCGACGGTGACGTCCTTGAGTACGCCCAGGCCAAGTTGCGGCGCAAGGCCTGCGACCTGCTGGTGGTCAACCAGGTCGGGAAGGATCAGGTCTTCGGCCAGGACAGCAACTCCGTAGTCATCCTTGCGAGGTCCGGCTCCGAACCCCAAGAGGCGTCGGGCTCCAAGTCCGACGTCGCGGCTGCCGTGATTGACCGCGTCAGCGCCGAGTTGAGCAGGGCAGTCCCGCCCGCTTGAGCGCTGCCGTAATCAAGGTCTCCTTCGCACAGGGACTCACGCCGCCGGACGCCCGTTTCCCAACCAGTAAGGTAGTTGAGTGACTTTACCGCTGCACATCCCAGACTTCCACGGGTCCACGCCCGCCTCGCTCCGGCTCTTCACGTCCGAGTCGGTGACCGAAGGACACCCCGACAAGATCTGTGACCAGATCAGCGATTCGATCCTCGACGCCCTGCTGACCAAGGACCCGGAGTCCCGCGTCGCGGTGGAGACCCTGGCCACGACCGGACTGGTCCACGTGGCCGGCGAGGTCACCACGGATGCCTACGTCGAAATCCCGCAGATCGTCCGCGAGACCATCCTTGGCATCGGCTACGACTCCTCGGCCAACGGCTTCGACGGCGCCCGCTGCGGCGTGTCCGTTTCCATCGGCCAGCAGTCCAATGACATCGCCGGTGGCGTCTTCAACTCGCTCGAAGCGCGCGAGGGCCGCCAGGAGGATGACTATGACCTCCAGGGCGCCGGCGACCAGGGCATCATGTTCGGCTACGCCAGCGACGAAACCCCCTCCTACATGCCGGTTCCGATCTGGCTGGCGCACCGGCTTTCCGAGCGCCTGACCGAGGTCCGCAAGTCCGGCCAGCTCGGCTACCTGCGCCCGGACGGCAAGACCCAGGTGACCGTTGGCTACGACGGCGACCGGCCGGTCTCGGTCGAAACCGTGGTCATCTCCAGCCAGCACGCCGAAGGCGCCAGCCTGGACCAACTCCGCGCTGACCTGGCCGAGCACGTGGTGGGGCCGGTCATGGCCATGTCGAACCTGGACACCTCCCGGGCCCGCAACATCCTTAACCCGGCGGGAGCGTTCGTGATCGGTGGCCCCGTGGGCGACGCCGGCCTGACCGGCCGCAAGATCATTGTCGACACCTATGGCGGCATGGCCCGGCACGGCGGCGGCGCTTTCTCCGGCAAGGATCCGTCCAAGGTTGACCGTTCGGCCGCTTACGCCATGCGCTGGGTCGCCAAGAACGTGGTCGCAGCGGGCCTCGCCAAGCGCGCCGAAATCCAGATCGCCTACGCGATCGGCCAGGCGCGCCCCGTGGGGACCTACGTGGAGACCTTCGGTACCGAGACCGTGGATCCGGCCCGGATCAGCGACGCCATTGCCGAGATCTTCGACCTGCGCCCCCGGGCAATCATCGACGCCCTGGACCTCAAGCGGCCGATCTACGCCAAGACGGCCGCCCACGGCCACTTCGGCCGCGAGGAGCCGGACTTCACGTGGGAGCGCCTGGACCGGGTCGACGAACTGAAGGCCTTCTTCAACGCCTGAGCCTGAGGCATGTCTTAGGTAGGCCGCCGACTGTCGGTGGCCCGTGATGGACTGTAGCCAGGCCGCCGACCGGTGGCCTGGCTACAGTTTTTTGGGTTGGGATAGATGCCTGTCCGACGGCAGCTGAAGGGAGGCAGGGAACATGAGCACACCACGTGGACGCGCCGCCGCGGCGGAGGAGCCCCTGCAGCTGTCACTGCTGCAGGGCTTCCCTGCTTCCGCGGCGTCGGGCGGACCGGCGCTGGCCGCTGACCTGCCGGTCGCCAGGGTGCTGCTGGAGTCGCCCCTGCCGCACCTGGACCGGCCCTTCGACTACAGCGTTCCGGCGGACCTGGACGCAGCGGCCCAACCCGGTGTGCGGGTCAGAGTGAAGTTCAGCGGCCAGGAACTGGGCGGCTACCTGCTCGAACGCGTCGCGGAGTCCGACGCCGGCCACGCCCTGGTGCCGCTGCACAAGGTCGTGTCGCCGGTGCAGGTACTCACCCCCGCCGTCGCCGAACTGGCCGAACGGGTCGCCGGGCGGTACGCCGGAACCGTCAGCGACGTTCTGCGCGTCGCAATCCCGCCCCGCATGGCCCGGCTGGAGAAGGAATTCGCCCCTGACGGCAGACTCGACCCGGCGCTCTTCGCCGGTGCTGGTGACGGGGTTGCCGCTGAGTCTGGCGAGGCCGGTGGTGCCGCCTGTGACGCTGCCGCCCCGTCCCGCTGGGCGGACTACCACAATGGTCCGGCGTTCCTGCAGCACGTGGCCGCCGGCGAATCGCCGCGGGCGGTTCTGGGCGCCCTCCAAGGGTACGGCCCCGGGGGCTGGCCCCGACTCATTGCCGAGGCGGTGGCCGCTGTCCGGCGCTCCGGGCGGGGCGCCGTCGTCGTGGTCCCGGACCAGCGTGACCTGGACCGGGCGGAAGCTGCGTTGTTGGATCTCCTGCCGGCTGACGACGTCGCCCGGCTCACGGCTGAGGACGGCCAGACACCGCGGTACCGGAACTTCCTGCGGGTGCTCAGCGGCGCCGCCGGGGTAGCGGTGGGAACGCGCTCGGCCGCGTACGCTCCGGTCCGGGATTTGGGGCTGGTGGTGTGCTGGGACGACGGCGACGATCTGCACATCGAGCAGCGCGCCCCGTACGCCCACGCCCGTGAGGTGCTGCTGCTTCGCGCCGCCCATGAAGGTGCCGCATGCCTGCTCGCCGGGCACGCCCGCAGCACGGAAGCGCAGCGGCTGGTCGAGTCCGGCTGGGCCCGGTCGGTGGAAGCCCAGCGCCACGTGGTCCGCCGCGCCGTGCCGCGGGTGTTGAACACGGCCGACAGCTTCGAGCAGGAGCGCGATCCGCTGGCCCGGATCGCCCGGCTTCCCGGGGTTGCCTGGCGCGCCGCGAAAGAGGGACTGGAGCGCGGACCAGTGCTGGTCCAGGTAGCGCGTGCCGGGTACGCGCCGTCCCTGGCCTGCGAACGTTGCCGTGAACCGGCGCGCTGCACCAGTTGTAGCGGGCCGCTGGCCATCGCCGGCCCGGGTGGAAGTGCCGCGGTGCCGGCGTGCCGCTGGTGCTCTGCGCCGGCGCCGGAGTGGCGGTGCGTGCACTGCAACGGGGTAAGGCTGCGTCGCGGGGCTGTCGGGGCCCTGCGGACCGCCGAGGAGCTTGGCCGGGCTTTCCCCGGCAAACCGGTGCTCACCTCTTCGGGGGACCGGGTGCTGGCCGAGGTGCCGGAGGCCAAGGCCCTGGTTGTCGCCACCGTGGGAGCGGAGCCGGTGGCCGCCGGCGGGTACGCCGCGGCGCTGCTGCTCGACGGCGACTCGCTGCTGCGCCGCGAGAACCTCCGGGCCGGCGAAGACGCTGTGCGGCGCTGGTTCAACGCCGCCGCCCTAGTCCGTCCGGCATCCGACGGCGGGCTGGTGGTCATCACGGCCGAAGACACCGCCGGCGTGGGCGCCCTGCTGCGCTGGGACCCTGCAGGGTACGCCGGCCGGGAGCTTGCCCTGCGCCAGGAACTGTCGCTACCGCCGGCGGTGCGGGTCGCATCGGTCACCGGCGGCAGGACCGCCGTCGCCCACTTCACCCAGGCCGCGGAACGGTCGCTGGCCCAACAGGGCATCACCCTGCGCTCGGCCGGTCCGGCGCCGCTGGTCGGCGGAGGAGCGGGGCCGGCGGTCGGTGCCCAGCACGTTCCCGGCGGACACCCGGTTCCGGGCGCGCAGGTTCCCGGTGCCCAGCCCGCCGGGGACGTCCGGACCCTGCTCTTTATCCCGTACGCGCAGGCCACCGACGTTACAAAGGCGTTGCGGGCTGTCAAGGCCGCCGCAGCGGCGAAACGCACTGACGATCCGGTCCAGTTGCGGCTCGACGGCGTCGACGTGCTGTAGCGGCTGCGTTCACATCCGGACGGGACGGTGCGGGATTCGGCAGTTACCACGAGGCAGGAGGGGCGGGAATGGCCGACCAACGCGCTATCGATGCGGCCTCTCGTGATGTGTTGGGAGCGCATATCGCAGAAGAGGGGCTGTTGGAGTGGTTCGGGACGAAATGGCCCTCGGACCCCCAGCCCTTGGCGGCGGATGTGTGGGCCTTCACGCCCGACTTCACTCGCATCCTGGTCGTTGAGCACCGCTGGCGCGGCCTGGTGCCACCCGGTGGGCGGGTCGAACCCGGTGAGACCCCTCGCGAGGCCGCGGTCCGCGAGCTCAGGGAAGAAACCGGTCTTGATCCGGCAATTGCGCACCGCCCGGCTTTTGCCGCAGCCCGCTCGTACTGCCGGGACTGGCCGGAGACGCTGAACTTGTCGTATTGGGCGGTGGCCGACGCCACCAGCGAGCTCCGGCCGGAGCCTGGCCAACCCGCTCGATGGGCTGACGTTGACACCGACTGGCGCACCTTCCATCGACTCGACGCGGGCGTGATTGCCGGGTTCGCAGCGGCGCAACAGCGCCGGCTCAGCCTCACCAGCCGGGAGCCGGGGACGAGCAGCGCAGGCTGAACGTCGAGGGTGCGCGGCACGGTCGGGCACCAGGCTAGGGCAGCAAGGGGCAGCTGCGTGTTAAGGATGAAGCGGGTTAAAGCCGTACTTCCGCACTCCCGCCGCAATACTGTCAGTGCCTCCTGAGATGCTTTGGGTATGCAAAGCGGAGAAGCTTTCAGCGCGGAGATCGGGGCGGCGGTAGCTGCGCTGGCGGGGTCTACTGCCGCGCTTCAGGCCCTCCTTGGCGGGGCCGGTGTCGGTGACGACGTCGGTATCGACGGCGCCGATCCGCTGCAGGTGCGGGAGGATGCGTACCTGGATGGGTTGGCCGAGGTGGCCCGGGCCGAGGCGCGGTTGGCGGCCGTGAAGGTCTGGTTGGTGGCGGGGTATGCGCATGTGGCGCAGGTGTTGGCGGGTCCGGCGGCCTCGCCGCAGGACCACACGGCTCGGGAGATGGGGACGGTCGCAGAGGTCGCGTGTGTGCTGACGGTCAGTGAGCGGTCCGCGTCGGCGTTGCTTTCGGATGCGCAGGCGCTGACCGGGTCATTGCCGTTGACGTTGGGGGCGTTGCAGGCCGGGGAACTATCCTGGCAGCACGCGAGGGTCATGGTCGATGAAACCGCTGGCCTGGACCGGGTCGCTGCCGCGGCGCTGGAGGGGCATTTCCTGGATCCTGCGGCTCCGGTGCCGGCGCGGGGGTGCCCGGCGGGGGAGTTGGTTCCGGGGCGGTTCCGGGCGAAGGCCCGTTCGTGGCGGGAGCGCCAGCACCCGGACAGTATCGAGGTCCGCCATGTCCGCGGCGCCGGGGATCGCCGGGTGGAGTTCGTTCCGGACCGGGACGGAATGGCCTGGCTCAACGCGTACCTGCCGGCAGCGACCGCGGCGGGGATATTCGATCGACTCACCGCCACCTCCCGCGCGCTCCAGGGCCCGGAAGAGCCCAGAACTTTGGCCCAGTTGCGGGCGGACGTGGCGGCGGCCGTACTCCTTAAGGGCGGCCCCGGCGGCTCTGCTGGCATTGTTGCCGGTGGCGAGGACGCCAACGCATCGCCGACCGTGGCCCCCAATGACGCGGCCGATGTGCCGGGGCCGCGGGCGCAGGTTCTGGTCACCGTGCCGGTGTTGTCGTTGCTGGGGGTGACGGAGGAGGCGGCGATGCTGGACGGGTACGGGCCGGTCCCGCCGTCAGTTGCCCGAAAGCTCGTGGCTGAGGGGGCGGATTCGTTCTACCGGGTGTTGACCGACCCGCGGGACGGGGCGCCGCTGGAGATCGGCCGGACAAGTTATCGGATTCCAAAGGCGATGCGGCAGTGGCTGCGGTTGCGGGATGGGAAGTGCCCTTTCCCGGGCTGTAACAACTCATCGCTGGATACCGAGGCGGACCACCTGCTGGCGTGGGCCGAGGGCGGCACGACCGGGGTCAGCAACCTGGGCCAGCCCTGCCGTAAACATCACCGGCTCAGACACACCACGGCCTGGAAACCCACCCCGGCGACCGGGCACGAACCGCCCGGCTGGAGATCACCGGCCGGCCGGCATTACCGCAGCGAAGAACAGGACTGGGAACCACCCCGCCTGCCCGACACCCGCTGGTCGGACACCGGGCCAGCCCCGTCCGACTCCGATTGGTCCGGAAGCGGGCCGATCCCCTCCGGCGCCAATTGGCCCGACACTTGGCCACCTGGGTCCGACTCCGACTGCCTGCCACCGGACACCGAACTGTACCTGGACCCGGACCCGGAACTGCCCGCGGACCCCTTCCCCGACTGGTACCGCTTCGCGGCGCCCGAACCCGACGAACCCGACTGGCCCGCCCTGTCCGAGGAACCCATCCCAGGCCACGTCTTGAATCGCGCCGCTTGAGCGTGCCCAAAAGTCACGACTTGCCGAGCTTGGCGGCGCTCCGAGAACTGCAGCGCGGCCAACGCCGGCCAGCGGCTGAGGCAACGAACCTCGCAATGACCGTGGGGACCGTGGGCGAATGGGCCGCGGGCCGGGCCGCGGCGTTTGCTGAGCTGCGCGGCTCGCCAAGGTGCGCCTCGGGGCAACCCGCTCTGACTTGCCGCCGTGGAAAGTAACCATTAGTCTTTCCGCTATGGAAAGTGATCTTCGACGGCCCTCCGGTGACGGGGCGAGAGCCGCATTGAACGAACTGTCCGCAGACCGACAGCGGCTCGCGCATACCATCAGGGTCCCCCGGGCGCTCATGGCTGGCTTCGGTGGAGTGGCCGCCTGGTGGGTGGGCATGGCTGCCGGGACGTCGCCGGGGCAGACTTACCAGCCGCCGGCAATGGGGTGGCTGGCCTTGGCCGTTGCGCTCGTCTTCGTCCACCTGGTCCAGCGTGACACCGGGATCCGCTTCCGCCGCATGGGGGCGCTGGCACTGTTGGCAGTGGCGGGCGTGGTCATCTCCTGTCTCGGGCTCTACAGCGTCTCCCTGGCCCTGGTTTCCCTCGGGCTGCACTGGGCAGTCCTCTTGCCCAGCGTCATGGCGTTCGTCCTAACGACCTGGCTGGCCGGAGTGGCCTACCGTTCAGCTGTGGCCAAGCTCAGCCATGGCTGAGGCGGCGTTTGATGAGGTCATCCACGCCCCGCTGAGGCTGCGCATCTGCGGCCTGCTCAGCCCGGTGGACCGACTCGATTTCGCTGTCATCCGCACAGCGTTAGGCGTTTCGGATGCCACCCTTTCCAAGCAGCTGAAGACGCTGATCGCCTCCGGCTACGTAGCGTCGTCGAAAGCGGCTTCCGCGGGCCGCGATGACGCACGACGCATCACCTGGCTGTCCCTCACGCCCTCCGGCAGACGCGCTTTCGACGCGCACGTCCGCGCCCTGCAGGAAATCGCCGGCGTCAACCCGAAGTAACGCCCGGCACAGCCCCTGCCGGCACGGCACCTCCCGAAGCAGTACCTACCGGCGGGCGCGCTTCCGCAAAGCGACGGCTTCTTCGGCGGTCTCCAGCAGGCGGCGGGCCGATTCGTCCCAGCTGAAGTCGGCCGCCCGCTCCACTGCCCGGCCCGACCGTTGCTTCCACAGCGCCGGGTCTTCCAGGGCGCGGACCGCAGCGGCGAAGGCCGCGGGGGAGTCGGGGTCGACGTAGCTGACTGCGTCGGCACCGACCTCGCGGAAAATCGGAATGTCGCTGGCAATCACCGGGGTGCCGTGGGCCATCGCCTCCACCAGGGGCAGGCCGTAGCCCTCGGCCCGGGACAGGCTGACCAGCGCGGTGGTGCGGGCCAGCAGTGCTTCATACTCGGCGTCGGTCACGCCGTTGTGGAACACGATGTTCGCGGCCTCGGGCGCCAGCGCCTCGAGCTCGGCCCTGCGTTCGGGGGTGATCCGGCTCAAGAGGTGCAACGTCATCTCCGGCAGCTCCGCCATGCCGCGGACCAGGGTCTCCACGTTCTTGTAGGGCATGAACGACCCCATGTACAGCAGCGTCTTCTCGGCCCCGGCGCCGGGATCGCGCGGGGTGATCCCGGGCTGCGGGGCGTTGCCCACGATCCGCACGGGCCGCCTGGTGAGGCGGTACTTCGCCATCAGGGCCTCGGTGGTGGAACTGATGGTCGCCACGACGTCGGCACGGTTCAGTAGCACCCGCTGCGGCCAAAACGCCTTGTGGTACAGCCGCCACAACACCCGCACCGGGGCCGGCAGGAACCCGGGAGGCGCCGGGTGCTCGTAGTAGATCAGGTCGTGCAGGGTCAGGACGAGGGCGTACTTGCGCCCCCAGCTGCCCATGGTCTGCATCGGGCACACCACGACGTCCGCGCCGAGCGGGTTGATCTTCCGGGCTACGAACAGTTCCGCCGGGGACAGCGGGCTGTTGATCAGCGTGTAGGGAACATCCGGCAGCAGGGCCAGCTGTCGCCGGTCGCTGATCAGCATCGAGACGTCAGCGATTTTCGCCGCGGCCGCGATCAGGCTGGAGCCGTAGCGGCTGATGCCGTCATGGTGGTCAAGCCTGGTGAAGCGGGCGTCAATAAGAATTTTCACGCGGCATGGTCCTTCAAAAAGCGGCGGATAAAGCCCGCGGCGGGTTCAGGGGTTTCGTAGTGGATCAAGTGCCCGACGCCGGGAATGACTTCCAAGGTCCCGTCCGGCAACAGCGGCAACAGTTTGTGCTGGTCGGGAAGGGTTGCGATCTCGTCCTCCGCGCCGGCCACCAGCAGCACCGGCAGCGCCAGGCGCGGCGCCACCTCGGCGACATTGCTGCCGACCGAGGCCTTGAAGGCTTCCAGCAGGCTGTCGCGGTCCGCGAACGCGGAGAAGTAGGCGCTGTGCTGGTCGTGCACGAACCGCCGCAGGTCCTTGTCGCGGGTCTTGGCCATGGTCTCACTCATCACGCGAACGATCAGCTGGTTGCGCAGCAGCGCATTCCCCAGCCTGCGGGGGAGCCGGGCGGCCGCCTCGTAGTAGAGCACCGCGGCCTTGGTCATCAGGCCCTTGGGGCCTTCGAGGGCGGGCGCGGCGATGGGGTTGATAAGGATCAGTTCGGCCACCGCCCCGGGATGGTCCGCCACGAAGTGGCTGGCGATGATCGACCCGAAGGAGTGGCCCAGCAGGACCGTCTCCGGCCCGAGCCCGAGGGCTTCCATGAAGTCACGAACGAACTTTCCGTAGCCGGCGACGCTGTGCTCTCCGGCACCCGCGGCTTCAGAGACGCCGAAGCCCGGCAGGTCCGGCATGATCAGCCGCATCTCCGGCAACTGGTCCACCACACGCAGCAGCCCGTGGTGGTCACCGCGGAACCCGTGGATCACCAGGATCGTCCGGGTGGCGGCGGTGACCTGGACGGGTTCGTAGGTCCAGTAGGCGACCCTGCTGCCGTTGATCTCCGCCGTGGCGGCGCGGCTCCTGGCATCCAGGCTGTCGCTGAGCAGGGGAACCCGGGGCGATGACCCGGCGGCCACGTCGTCCATTCGTCCGGTCCTAGTTGACATTGTCGGGGTTTGAGCCGGTGCGGAAGCCGCGCTCCAGGCCGGCCAAGGCGTCGAGGTCGGCGGTGCTGAGGCTGAACCCGAAAATGTCGTGGTTTTCGCGGATCCTGGCCTGGGAACTGGCCTTGGGAATGACGACGTTGCCCAGCTCCAGGTGCCAGCGCAGGATGATCTGCGCGGCGGTGCGATGATGCGCCGCGGCGAGCTCCAGGATGACCGGATCTTCCAGCACCTGCCCTCGGCCCAGGGGGCTCCACGCTTCGGTGGTGATCCCCAGGGAGGCATGCAGGGCCCTCAGTTCGGACTGCTGCAGCCAGGGGTGCAGTTCGATCTGGTTGACCGCAGGGACCACTTCGGCGCCGTCGAGCAGGCGTTGCAGGTGCGCTGGCTGGAAGTTGGAGACGCCAATCGCCCGCACCCTGCCCTCCCGGTACAGCGTTTCGAGGGCCCGGTAGCTCTCCGTGTAGAGACCCCGCTGCGGGCACGGCCAGTGGATCAGGTAAAGGTCGACGTACTCGAGCCCCAGCTTCGCGATCGAGGTGTCAAAGGCGCGCAGGGTCGCATCGTAGCCCTGGTCGTCGTTCCAGAGCTTGGTGGTCACGAACAGATCCTCGCGGGTGAGCGAGGGGTGCAGTTCGCCCGAGCCGCCGGTGGAGCCGTTGAAGGCCGAGAGGGCGCCGATCGCTTTCCCGACGCCGGTCTCGTTCCCGTACATGGCGGCGGTGTCGAAATGCCGGTACCCGGCCTCCAGGGCCATGGTCACCAGGCCGGCGGCGTCCTCGGGCGGCACCTTGTACAGTCCGAAGCCGAGGCGGTCCATCAGCACGCCGTTATTCAGGCTCAGCCGCGGGGAGATTCTCATAGCGAAGACTCTACCCAGTCCGACGCCGGGGACGGGGGAGACGGGCCGTCAGGACAGGCCTTCGGCACTGACCAGCCGCCGGGCGCTGGCCTCGTCGAGGATGAGGTCGGTCGCCAGTCCCGCCGCCAGCGCACCGCGCAGCCCGTTGATCTTGGACGCACCGGAGACGACGCAGATCCGCCGCCGGACCTGCCGCAGTTGTGCCAGGTCCGGTCCGGTGGACCGTTCGTTGAGCGTGATGCCGTCCGAGGAGCCGTCCGCGCGGAAGAACACGGTGGCGACGTCGCCCACGACGTCGGAGCTTGCCAGGACGCTCAGGTCGTCCTCGTCCAGGTAACCGCCGGCGTACACATGGCTGGGGTAGTCGGCGTCGACGGACCCCACCCCGAAGATAGCGATGCTCATTCGGGACTGCAGTTGCAGGATGCGCTGGACGCTGCGTTCATTCCACATCGCCTTCTTGGTGGCCGCGTGGTCGAAGAATGCCGGCACCGGGAACTGTTCCACCCGGGCGCCGTAGGCGCTGCCGAAGCGGCGCATGATGTCCGAGGCGTAGGTGATGCCCGTGGTCTGCATGTTCCCGGCCCCGTTGAGCTGGACGATGATGCTGTCGTGGGTGATCTTGCGGGTCAGGTGCCGGCTCACGGCACTGAGCGTCGAGCCCCATGCCACCCCGATAATCGCGTTCGAATCGACCAGCGGACCGATCGTGCGGGCCGCCTGCATCGCCACCCGGTCCAGCGTTTCTGCTTCGTTCAGCGTGTCCACCACCGGGACAACGTGCACATCCACCTTGTACTCCGCGCGGATCATGCTTGCCAGTTCGGGGCCGGTGTCCAGCGGGCTGCGGATCTGGATCTGCACCAGCCCGGATTCCCTGGCCGCCGAGAGCAGCCGCGAGACGGTCGAGCGCGAGGTGCGCAGCTCCCTGGCGATGGCATCCATCGTCAGGTCCTGGAGGTAGTACAGCTGGGCGGCGCGGAGGGCGTCGGACGGGCGCGTTGGCGACATTCCATTTCCATTCTGCACGTTTGTGCATAGTGCTTGACTCCATTTTCCATTAGTCCAAAGAATAGTGTTGAACGGCGGCCCGCCTACCGGCGCGCCGCAGAGCAGCAATCCCGAGGGAGCAGTTTTGGGAAACCAGGTAATACCGGCCAATCCGGCGTCGAGCGCACCGCGCACATCCGTGCAGCGGCTGAAGGACCGGCCCCACGCCCAGGTGCTCATCATCGGCGGCGGCATCAACGGAGTCGGCACCTTCCGGGACCTCGCCCTCCAGGGCGTCGACGTCGCGCTCGTTGAACGGGGCGACTACTGCCAGGGCGCCAGCGGCGCTTCCTCCCACATGATCCACGGCGGAATCCGGTACCTCGAGAACGGCGAGTTCCGCCTCGTCCAGGAGTCCGTCGTCGAGCGCAACCGGCTCCTGCGCATCGCCCCGCACTACGTGAAGCCGCTGCAGACCACCATTCCGATCTTCAGCACTTTCTCCGGCATCCTCGCCGCACCGCTCCGGTTCCTGACCCACAAGCAGCAGGGCGCCCCCAAGGAACGTGGCGCCTTCCTGATCAAGGTCGGCCTGAGCCTCTACGACTTCTTCTCCCGCGACGGCGGCACCGTCCCTCGGCACCAGTTCCGCGGCCGCAAGCGTGCCCTCGCCGAACTGCCCCGGCTGCACCCGGGCATCAAATACGCCGCGACCTACTTTGACGCTTCCGTGCACAACCCCGAGCGCCTGACGCTGGACGTGCTGCAGGACGGGGAAAAGGCCGGCGCAGCGGGCGGCAACGGCGCCCGCGCCAGCAACTACCTGTCGCTGGTTTCCATGGGAGACGCCGGTGCGCAGGCCGGTGACAAGGCCGACGCCAAGGCCGGCACCGTCCAGCTGCGTGACGAACTGACCGGCGAAGTCTTCGACTTCAGCGCCGACGTCGTGGTCAACACCACCGGCGCGTGGGTGGACCTGACCAACCAGGCCATGGGCGCCGCATCGGCCTTCATGGGCGGCACCAAGGGGTCCCACATCGTCCTGGACCACCCGGAGCTGCTCGACGCCTGCCAGGGCCGGGAAATCTTCTTCGAACACACCGACGGCCGGATCGTGCTGATCTACCCGATGGGTGACCGCGTCCTGGTCGGCACCACCGACATCGACGCCGACCCGGCCGAGGACACGGTCTGCACGGACGCCGAGATTGAGTACTTCTTCGACCTCATCGGCCACGTCTTCCCCGACATCACGGTGGATAAGGACCAGATCGTCTACACGTTCTCCGGCATCCGCCCGCTGCCCCGGCACGACGCCACGCAGCCGGGCTTCGTCAGCCGCGACTACCGGATCGAGCGCCGTGGCGACGCCGGCGGCCCGGTGGTGCTCAGCCTCGTCGGGGGCAAATGGACCACGTTCCGCGCCCTGTCCGAACACCTCAGCAACGACGTACTCGCCGAGCTCGGTGCGGAGCGGAAAGTCTCGACGGCGAAGCTCGCCATCGGCGGCGGCGCGGACTTCCCGGCCACCGAGGACGGCGTGCAGCGCTGGATCAAGGCCCACATGGCCGCCGGCCGCGATGCCGACCGCACCGCCGGACTGCTGACCCGCTACGGCACCCGCGCGGCTGACGTCATCGCCTTCCTCGACGAAGGCCCCGACGCTCCGCTGCACTCCACCCGCGAGCTCAGCGTCCGTGAACTGGAGTTTATGGCACGCAACGAGCAGATCGGGCACCTGGTCGACGTTCTCATCCGGAGGACCTCGCTGGCCTTCCGCGGGCTGGTCACCGGTGAACTGCTGAACGAGGTCGCGGAAATCCTTTCCGGCCCGCTCGGCTGGGACGCGGCGGCCCGCGCCGCTGAAATCGATCACGCCCAGGAGGTGCTCCGACGCTTCCACGGCGTCCAGGTGCACAGCCTGGTCGCCTGACGACTTGCGTGTCCGGAGGCCCGCCCTCCGGACACAAGGGCTGCGGGGTTCCTCCCAGGGGGACCCCGCAGTGGCAGGCCGGCAACGCGAAACCGCTGCCGGCCCAACAGCCCTTCAAACTCGCGAAGGGCTGACAACAGAAAATAGAGGAGTCAAAGATGTCTCTTGGAATAGTTTTCCTGTCCGAAGTATTCGGCACCGCAATGCTGACCCTGCTCGGCTGCGGTGTTGTCGCCAACGTCGCGCTTAAAGGCACGAAGGGCAACAACGGCGGGTTCCTGATGGTCACCTGGGGATGGGGCATTGCCGTCTTCGCCGGTGTCTTCGTTGCTGCCAAGTCCGGTGCACACCTGAACCCGGCCGTCACCTTCGGCCTGCTGCTCAACGGCAAGAAGGAGTTCGCTCCCGGCGTTCCCGTTGACTTCGCCTCCACCCTGACCTACTTCGGCGGGGAACTGCTCGGCGCCTTCTTGGGCGCCGTCGTCATGTGGCTCGCCCACAAGCAGCACTTCGACGTCGAACCCGAGCCCGCCAGCAAGCTGGGCGTTTTCTCCACAGGCCCGGCAATCCGCTCCACCCCGTGGAACCTGATCACGGAAATCATCGGCACCTTTGTCCTCGTGTTCGTCATCCTGACCTTCGGCGGAACCCCCTCCGGACTCGGCCCGCTCGCCGTGGCCCTGCTGGTCGTCGGCATCGGCGTCTCGCTCGGCGGCCCCACCGGTTACGCCATCAACCCGGCCCGTGACCTCGGCCCCCGCATCGCGCACGCGTTGCTGCCCATCAAGGGCAAGGGCTCCTCGGACTGGAGCTACTCCTGGATCCCCGTCGTCGGCCCGCTCGTCGGCGGCGGCCTGGCCGGCATCGTGGCAGCCGTAGTGCCGATCATCGCCACCGCCGCCGCCTGATCCACCCGGCACGACCCGTTCGATTCGCATCACTTCAACCGCAGGCCCAACAGACAAGGACGTCAGCATGAACCAGTACGTAATCGCCATCGACCAGGGAACGACCAGCACCCGCGCCATCGTCTTCGACCACAGCGGCAGCATTGTGTCCTCGGGCCAGATGGAACACGAGCAGATCTTCCCGCAGGCCGGCTGGGTGGAGCACGATCCGGCCGAAATCTGGAACAACACCCGTGAGGTCATCGCCTCGGCACTGTCCAAGGCGAACCTGACCCGCCACGACATCGCCGCCGTCGGCATCACCAACCAGCGGGAAACCGCTGTCGTCTGGGACAAGACCACCGGCAAGGCTGTCTACAACGCGATCGTCTGGCAGGACACCCGCACCCAGTCGATCGTTGACGAACTCGCCAAGGACGGCGGTCTTGAGCGCTTCAAGCAGAAGGTGGGCCTGCCGCTGGCGACCTACTTCTCCGGCACCAAGATCAAGTGGATCCTGGACAACGTCGACGGCGCCCGCGCCAAGGCGGAGGCCGGCGACCTGGTCTTCGGCAACACCGACAGCTGGGTGCTGTGGAACCTCACCGGCGGGACCGACGGCGGCGTGCACGTCACCGACGTGACGAACGCGTCCCGGACCATGTTCATGGACCTCGAGACCCTCTCCTGGGACCAGGAGATCCTGGATGCCTTCGGCGTCCCGGCGTCCATGATGCCGGCCATCAAGTCCTCCTCCGAGGTCTACGGCACGGTCCACACCTCCCAGCTGCTGCGCGAAGTTCCGGTCGCCGGCATCCTGGGCGACCAGCAGGCGGCCACGTTCGGCCAGGCCGCCTTCGACACCGGCGAGGCCAAGAACACCTACGGCACGGGCTGCTTCCTCATTTTCAACACCGGTGAGGAAATCGTCCACTCCAAGAACGGGCTGCTGACCACCGTCGGCTACAAGCTCGGCGACGCCAAGCCGCACTACGCGCTGGAAGGCTCCATCGCCGTCACCGGCTCGCTGGTGCAGTGGCTGCGCGACAACCTGGGCATGATCAGCAGTGCCCCGGAGGTCGAAACCCTGGCCGCATCGGTCAAGGACAACGGCGGCGTGTACATCGTCCCGGCGTTCTCCGGCCTCTTCGCGCCGTACTGGCGTTCCGACGCCCGCGGCGCGATCGTCGGCCTGACCCGCTATGTGAACAAGAACCACATCGCGCGTGCGGCGCTGGAGGCCACCGCCTTCCAGACCCGCGAGGTGCTCGACGCCGTCAACGCCGACTCGGGCGTGCCGCTGAGCGAGCTGAAGGTCGACGGCGGCATGGTTGCCAACGACGCGCTGATGCAGTTCCAGGCGGACATCCTCGGCGTGCCGGTGATCCGGCCGAAGGTGGTCGAGACGACGTCGCTCGGCGCCGCCTACGCCGCCGGCCTCGCCGTCGGCTTCTGGAAGGATCTGGGCGAGTGCTCGGCCAACTGGTCCGAGGACAAGCGCTGGGAGCCGCAGATGGATGAGGCCGAGCGTGACCGCCAGATGCGGCTGTGGAAGAAGGCCGTGACGAAGTCCATGGACTGGGTCGACGAGGACGTGAAGTAGGTCCACGCGCCGATGCCTTCACTGTTGAGGGGGCCCCGCCCGCTTCGCGGACGCCCGAAGCCGCTCCCGGGCCCCCTCAACAGTTCGGCATTCCCGGGCTGGCCGATTCAGCCGCTCGTGGCGACTTACGGTAGGGAGGTGGGCGGTGCGCTAAAGTAGTCGTATGCGCGCGATCCTTCTGCTTAGCTAGCCGCCCGGCATCCCGACGAAAACCCGGATTGCCGAGCGGCAGCCCCTCCGTGGCGAGGGGCTTTTGTGTGTCCGGGACTAATACCGGCCCGCAGCAGGGGACCCAGGGATCAGGCGTGCACGCCCTGATCCGACACGATCGAATGAACAGAAGAGGCCAGCAGTGAGCGTTCAGCCGGAGACAGAAGCCGGAACAGCAGCAGCCGGCGCGAGCGACAGCCCCGAGGAGGGCGCCTACAGCTTCGCCGCCATGGAGGCCAAGTGGCCGCAGGTCTGGGAGGACCTCAAGGTCTTCACGCCCCTGGATGACGGCTCCAAGGAACGCCGCTACGTGCTGGACATGTTCCCGTACCCCTCCGGCGACCTGCACATGGGCCACGCCGAAGCGTTCGCGATGGGCGACGTCGTCGCCCGCTACCTGCGCCAGCAGGGCTTCGACGTGCTGCACCCGATCGGCTGGGACTCCTTCGGCCTGCCGGCCGAGAACGCCGCGATCAAACGCAACGCGCACCCCAGCGAGTGGACCTACGCCAACATTGACACCCAGGCGGCGTCGTTCAAGCGCTACGCGATCTCCGCCGACTGGTCCCGCCGGCTGCACACCTCCGACCCCGAGTACTACCGCTGGACGCAGTGGCTGTTCAAGCGCTTCTACGAGCGCGGGCTGGCCTACCGCAAGGATTCCCCGGTCAACTGGTGCCCGAAGGACCAGACCGTGCTGGCCAACGAGCAGGTCGTCAACGGCGCCTGCGAGCGGTGCGGCACCGCCGTGACGAAGAAGTCCCTGAACCAGTGGTACTTCAAGATCACCGACTACGCCGACCGGCTGCTGGACGACATGGACGAACTGCGCGGCCACTGGCCCGAGCGTGTCCTGGCCATGCAGAAGAACTGGATCGGCCGGTCCGAGGGGGCCCACGTCACCTTCGCGATCGAGGCCGACGGCGGGAAACCCGCCAAGGACGTCACCGTCTTCACCACCCGCCCGGACACGCTGTACGGCGCGACGTTCTTCGTCGTCGCTGCCGACGCGCCGCTGGCAGTGGAGTTGGTCACCGACGAGCACGCCGCCGCCCTCGACGCGTACCGCGAGCAGGTCAAGGCGCTGTCCGAGATTGAACGGCAGTCCACCGAGCGCGAGAAGACCGGCGTGTTCACCGGCCGCTACGCGATCAACCCGCTCAACGGCGAGAAGCTGCCGGTCTGGGCCGCGGACTACGTGCTGGCCGACTACGGCACCGGCGCCATCATGGCCGTCCCCGCCCACGACCAGCGCGATCTGGACTTCGCCAAGGCCTTCGACCTGCCCGTCCGCGCCGTCCTGGACACCGGCGAGGAGGACCCCGCAGTGTCCGGCACCGCCACCGCCGGCGAAGGCACCCTGGTCAACTCCGGCGCGCTCGACGGACTGCCGAAGGCCGAGGCCATCCCGGCCGCCATCAGGATCCTGGAGGAGCAGGGCACGGGGGAGAAGTTCGTCAACTTCCGCCTGCGCGACTGGCTGCTGAGCCGCCAGCGGTTCTGGGGCACCCCCATCCCGATCATCCACTGCCCGTCCTGCGGCGAAGTACCCGTCCCGGACGACCAGCTGCCCGTGACGCTGCCCGCGGACCTGCGCGGCGAAGACCTGTCCCCGAAGGGCACCTCGCCGCTGGCCGCCGCGGAAGCTTGGGTCAACGTCGAGTGCCCCGCTTGCCACGGCGCGGCCAAGCGCGACACGGACACCATGGACACCTTCGTGGACTCGTCCTGGTACTTCCTGCGCTTCGTCTCCCCGCAGTACACCGAAGGTCCCTTCGACCCGGCCAAGATCAATAACTGGATGCCGGTCGGCCAGTACGTCGGCGGCGTGGAGCACGCCATCCTCCACCTGCTGTACGCCCGCTTCTTCACCAAGGTCATCCACGACCTGGGCCTGATCGAGGCCGACGAGCCCTTCAAGGCGCTGCTGAACCAGGGCCAGGTCCTCAACGGCGGCAAGGCCATGAGCAAATCCCTGGGCAACGGCGTGGACCTGGGCGAGCAGCTCGACAAGTACGGTGTCGACGCCGTGCGCCTGACCATGATCTTCGCCTCCCCGCCGGAGGACGACGTCGACTGGGCCGACGTCTCGCCGTCGGGCTCCGCGAAGTTCCTGGCCCGCGCCTGGCGGCTCGGCCAGGACGTCACCAGCGCCCCCGGCGTCGACTTCGCGACCGGCGACCGCGCCCTGCGCACCGTCACCCACCGCACCATCGCGGACGCGGAAGCCCTGCTGGACCACAACAAGTTCAACGTTGTGGTCGCCAAGCTGATGGAGCTGGTCAACGCGACCCGCAAGACGATCGACAGCGGTGCCGGCGGCGCAGACCCGGCCGTGCGTGAGGCCGCTGAGGCCGTCGCGGTCATCCTGAGCCTGTTCGCCCCCTACACGGCCGAGGACCTGTGGAATGTGCTGGGGCACCCGGCCTCGGTGGCCAACGCCGGCTGGCCCACGCACGACGAGGCGCTGCTGGTGCAGGACACGGTCACCGCAGTCGTCCAGGTCCAGGGCAAGGTCCGGGACCGCCTCGAGGTATCCCCGGGCATCGCCGAGGATGAACTGCGCGAACTGGCGTTGGCCTCCGAGAACGTCCAGCGTGCCCTCGACGGCCGGGGGATCCGTACCGTGATCGTGCGGGCGCCTAAACTGGTCAACATCGTCCCGGCCTAGCCGGACAAGCCGTTCGTGATCCGGCCGCCGGCAGATGCCGGCGGCCGGATCTCTTTCCAGGAGGTAGATCGTGCCGGACCGTGAGCCCCCGGGCTGGCCGTGGCTGCGTGAGCGCCTGGCCAGGCTCCGCCAGGCGGCCCGGCCTGCCGCGGTCCCGGTACCGGCGGCGGTCCGGACCGCCGTAGTTACGGACTCGGCCGCCGCACTCCCGGCGGACTGGGTGCGGGACTTCACCGCAGACGGGCGCCTCACGGTCGTGCCGATGCCCGTCATGATCGGGGACGAGATCTACGGCGAAGGCGAGGACGACATCGCCGAAACCATCGCCGTAGCCCTGGCCGCCGGTACCCCGGTCCGCACCTCCCGGCCCTCGCCCGGCCAGTTCGAACAGGCTTTCCAGGCCGCTGCCGCGCGCGGCTTTGAATCCGTCCTGTCGCTGCACATCTCCGGCGACCTGTCCGGCACGGCCGACTCCGCCCGCCTCGCCGCAGGCAGGGTGGGCATCCCGGTGGAGGTCCTGGACTCGCGCACGGTGGGGATGGCCCAGGGAATGGGCGTGCAGAGCGCCGTCGTCGCGGCCGCCGACGGACGCGGACTGGCCCAGGTCAAACAGTTTGCCGAGGAGCGGCTGGCCCGGACCCGCGTGTACTTCTACGTGCCGAGCCTCGAGCAGCTCCGCCGCGGCGGCCGGATCGGTGCCGCCGCCTCGCTCTGGGGCACCATGTTCTCGATCAAGCCGATCCTCGCGGTCGACGGCGGCAAGGTCGTGCCGCTGGAAAAAGTCCGGTCAGCGCCCCGCGCCATTGCGCGGCTCGAGGAGATCGCTGCCGCTGACGCGCTCTCACGCCCGGACGGCGAGGCCCGGATCGCCGTGCACCACTTTGGCAACCAGGCCGAGGCGGAACAGCTGGCGGCCAGGCTGGCCGCGCTCCTGCCGGAGTGCCCGCCGGCGCAGATCAGTGCGTTGCCCGCCGTGCTGGCGGCCCACGCCGGTCTCGGCGTCCTCGCGGTGATCGTGGGGGAGAGCAGCACCCCGCCCGCGCCGGCCGCCCCGGCCGCTGGTCCAGCCGGTGGTCCAGCCGGCACGCACGGGCCGGCGACGCCGCGCCGGCCAACCGAACGGCACGCAGGCGCGGCCGGTTCCGCGGAGTCCGCCGGAGACATGTCCACATAGCGCGGCCCGCTGCTGTGCTGCGCCGCGGCGCGTTCCTAGGCTGGAGCGCATGTCGCGCCGATCCCGGGAAGCTGCCCGCCGCAGCGCAGCAGGGCTGACCCGGCACCGCTGGGACGCCAGTCTGGGTTCCGTCACGGCCGGGGCGCCGGCACGGCCTTGGGACGACGGCGGGCAGCCGGCCGGCGAGCAACCGGCTGGCGGGCAACCCACCGGCGAGGCGGAGTCCAGCCGCGGACTGACGCGCCGCCCTCCCGCGGCCGCGCTCCGGTGGCGGACCGGGCGGCGGGCAGCGGCACTGGTTGCCGTTGTGTCCGTGCTGTTAAGCATGTGGTTTTGGTGGCAGGCAGCGACCGGCGCACCCCGTGTCCTGCCGCTCGGCGGACCGTCCGCCGCCGCGCGCAGCACCGGAGGCGGGTCAGACAAAACAGACACTGCCAGCGCCGACGCTGCGGGCACGGAAACTGCCGGCACGGAAGGCGGCGGCTCCGATCCGGCAGCTCCGGAAGATGGCGGCTCCGGCCGGGCAGCTCCGGAAGGCGGCGGCCCCGATCCGGCCGGCACGATCATCGTCCACGTTGCCGGAGCGGTCGCCAGCCCCGGCGTGGTGGAGGTCCCACGCGGTAGCCGGCTGCACGAGGCCATCCGGGCGGCCGGCGGAAGCACTCCGGGCGCTGACCTGGACCGGCTTAACCTGGCAGCCGTCCTGGCCGATGGCCAGAAGGTCCTCGTGCTCAAACGCGGCGACCCTGACCCGCCGTCAAGCACCGGGGGCGGTGCCGGCAGCCCGGGCAATGGAGCTGCCGCACCTGCGGGCAGTGCGCCGCCGGGCGGCAAAATCAACCTGAACGCCGCCGGAGCCGAAGAGCTGGCCACGCTGCCGCGGGTGGGACCCGTGCTGGCGCAGCGCATCGTTGACTGGCGCAGGGAGCACGGGAACTTCGGCAGCGTCGCCGAGCTCGACGCCGTCGAAGGAATCGGACCCAAACTGCTGGCGGCCCTGCTGCCCCTGGTGGAGGTCTGAGATGGCGGCGGGGCAGACCCGGCCATGGCAGGCCTTCCGGAACGCGGCGGCCCGCACGATTGCCGCGGAGCCAGCCGGACCACCCGGGTCCAAACATGCCGCTTCCGTGTGGCGGCGCGTCTGGGACCGCTCATGGAATATCGCATGGAGCCACTGGCGGGATCATCCCCCTCGTGCCCTCCGCGGGGCTCTGGCAGGCCGGGCTGTAGCGCCGGCCACATCGGCCGGTAAGCCGGAACGCCGGCGGAGAACCGACCTTCGACTGGTGCCCGCTGTCGTGTCCGTCTGGGCAACGGCCGCGACCTGCGGGCTCCTGGAACCCGGTGCCATCGCTCTGCTGTGCGGCGCGCAGGCCGGAGCGGCGGCACTGCTGCTGCTATATCGCCCGCGGCGCACCTCCCAGCGCCGGACTTGCCGGCGTGGTGACGACAATCATGGCCGCAGCTCCCAGCGCCGAACGTGCCTGCGTCGCCACGACGACGATGGCCACCGCTTCGGTACGCCGGGCAGCAGGGCCCGCGGTCAGCTGCCGCACCTCAGCTTCCGGGCCACGCTGGCCCTCGGCCTGGTGCTCTCCTGCGCCGCCGGGGGCCACGCTGCCGCGGCTTCCGTCCAACGGCACTCCGGCGACGTCGCCGGAGCCTTCTCCGGGGAGGCGGCCGTGCTGGCTGAGCTGGACATCGCCGAGGACCCGCGCCGGCTGGCAGTCCCGGACCGGCCGGGCTCTGCCGGGCGCTGGGCGGTGCCGGCCACGCTGCGGATGCTGGTCTTCGACGGACGCCGCGCCGAGGTGCGGGTGCCGCTGGTCGTCATTGGCGGAAGCGGCTGGCAGCAGGCCCGCGCGGGCCAGCGGATCCGCGCCACCGGCAAGCTGAAGTCTGCGGAGTCCGCCGGGCCCGAGGCCGGGATCCTCTCGGCGTCGTCCGCTCCGACCGTGCTGCGGGAGGCGACCGGCTGGGCCCGCGGTCCCGCGAAACTGGCCCGGGACTTCAGTGCCGCCTCGGCAGGGCTCGCCGGTGACGCCGCCGGCCTGCTCCCCGGGATGATCACCGGGGACACGGCGGCACTCGATCCGCAGCTGGCTGCGGCCATGCGGACCGTCGGCATGACCCACCTGACCGCTGTCAGCGGAGCGAACTGCAGCCTGGTGCTCGGCGCGCTGGTGTTGGCGGCCCGCAGCCTGCGGTTCCCCAGGCCGGCCGCCGCCGCCGCGGCCGTGACGGGACTGTTGCTGTTTGTGCTGATGGTCGGGCCCGATGCCAGCGTCCTCCGGGCTGCGGTGATGGGGGCCGTGGGACTGGCCAGCCTCGCCTTCGGCCGCGCCGGCCGGAGCCTCAGCCTGCTCTGCGTCGCTACGGCCGCACTCCTGCTGGTCGATCCGGCGCTGGCCACCGACGTCGGGTTCGTGCTCTCCGTCGTGGCCACGCTGGGCATCGTCGTGGCCGGGCGGTCCATCATGGACTGGCTGCCCGCAACTATGCCCCGGAGCCTGGCCGCGGGGCTGGCTGTTCCGCTGTCCGCCCAGCTCTTTTGCGGCCCCGTCATCGTCCTCCTCCAGCCCCAGTTCTCCAGCTACGCCCTGCCCGCCAACCTTGCGGCCGCGGTACTTGTGCCGCCCATCACCCTTCTCGGTACCGCCGCCGTCCCGCCCCTCGCCGGAGCACCGGCCCTGGCTGCGCTCCCCATAGCCGTTGCCGGCATCTTCGCCGGCGGGGTGGCAGCAATTGCCCGGTACTTTGCCGGCCTGCCGGCCGCGGCCCTGCCCTGGCCGGAAGGGGCTTTCGGCGCGGCCACCATGGCGGCGTTCTCCGTCCTGTCCCTGGCCGCCGTCTGGCTGGCCTGCCATACCGCCGCTGCCATCGCCGCGTTGCCGTGGATGCACCGGCGCACCGTGAGGTTGCTGGGCTGGCTCCTCGACCGGCAACCCGCCCCGCCGGGCAGGACGCCGTCGGGCTCGGGCTCGGGCTCAGGCTCGGGGACCGGTTCCGGGTCAGCCGGTCGGCCGGGCAGCACACGAAGTGTGGCGGTGCGGACCGGCTTGGTGGACGGTGCCCGTCGTGGCAGGCTTAGAGTCTGCAAATTTACTTTTCGGAGGAACCCCCAGTGGCTGCTGCCCAGACCCAACGCGCCCGGACCACGGCCACGAACACCGCCTCCTGGCGCGATGTGATGCCTGCCGCCGTCGTGCTGGTCGCCGGGCCGGAGGACTACCTCGGATCCCGGGCCATGGACCGGATCCGTGCCCAGGTCCGGGCAGCCGCGCCCGACGTCGAGGTGACCCGGCTCAACGCCGGCAGCTACGAACCGGGCAGCCTGGCCATGAACGTCAGCCCCTCGC
The DNA here is from genome assembly GCF_052567525.1 of Arthrobacter sp. Hor0625. Classification (NCBI taxonomy): domain Bacteria; kingdom Bacillati; phylum Actinomycetota; class Actinomycetes; order Micrococcales; family Micrococcaceae; genus Arthrobacter; species Arthrobacter sp. Hor0625. Next base: position 2,927,233 of record NZ_CP199586.1, read on the forward strand.
TGTTCGGCGAGCAAAAGCTGATCGAGGTCGAGGGCCTCGAGGCGATGAACGACGCCTTCCTCGCCGACGGCCTCAAATACCTTGCCGGGCCGGAGCCGGACGCTGTGCTGGTTCTGCGCCACGGCGGGGGAGTGCGCGGCAAGAAGCTCCTCGACGCGGTCAAGGCCGGCGGCTGGCCCGTGGTGGACTGCCAGCCGCTGAAAAAAGACGCCGACAAGGCCGCCTTTGTGGCCGCCGAGTTCAAGGCCGCCGCCCGCCGGATCGAACCGGACGCCGTGCACGCCCTGGTCAACGCGGTCGGGGCCCACCTGGCCGAACTCGCCGCGGCCTGCAGCCAGCTCATCGCCGACGCGACCACCGCCGTGGACACCGACATGGTGGACCGCTACTACGGCGGCCGGGTCGAGGCCACGGCCTTTAAAGTCGCGGACGCCGCCATGGCCGGCAACGCCCCGCTTGCCCTCTCCACGCTGCGCCACGCCCTCGACACCGGCGCCGACCCCGTACCGATCGTCGCCGCCCTCGCCTCCAAGTTGCGGTCGCTGGCCAAGGTCGCCGGCGCGCGGGGTTCCTCCGCGCAGATCGCCAAGGAGCTCGGCATGCAGCCCTGGCTGGTCGAGCAGGCGCAGCGTGATGTCCGGCGCTGGACTCCGGAGGGCCTGGTCCAGTCCATCCAGGTCACGGCCGAGGCCGACGCCCAGGTCAAGGGCCTGTCGCGGGACCCGGTCTACGCCGTCGAGCACGCCGTCTCGGTGATCGCGGGATCCGTCCGCCGCTAACGCTAGCGCCGGCGTTGAAGTACCGTCCCCGCGCGTTTAACTGGCTGTGGCCGGCACCCAGGGGGTGCCGGCCACAATCATCAGTTCAGTGGAACTGGAAAACCTTAGAGTGCGTTGACCTTCTTGGAGATCGCGGACTTGCGGTTTGCAGCGTTGTTCTTGTGCAGAACACCCTTGCTGACAGCCTTGTCGAGCTTGCGGCTGGCAGTGACCAGTGCAGCAGCAGCGGCATCCTTGTCGGTGGACTCAACGGCGGTGTTGACGGCGCGGATGGCCGTCTTCAGCTCGGACTTGACTGCGTTGTTGCGCAGGCGAGCCTTTTCGTTGGTCAGGATGCGCTTCTTCTGGGACTTGATATTAGCCACGTGTGAACTCTCTTTTTCAATGCGGAAAATGGTCTAGAGGGCTTTCAGATTGGCCATTGACTGAGCGGCGTGGGGATACCTATGGCGACCAACCATCTGTGGCCGTCGACCTGCACGGACACACAGCTGTCAATAATAGCAGAGCCCCGCCGCCGGTGGCGAGTTCGGGCCCGGGCGCGCGGGTCGCTCAGGACCAGCCGTGCCGGCGGCGCAGCGCGGCGGAAATGTCCCCGAACCGCCCGGCGTCCAGGATCGCGCCCTCGCGCCGCACGTCCCGCGGATTGATTTGCAGGACCCGGTCCAGCCGCGCCTCGCTGGGGCGCCACTGCCGATCCCAGGGCCCGGTCCCGATGTCGACGTAGTCCTGGGCGCGGCGGGCGTCGCCGTCGTGGTCCTTGCTGGTGAGCATCAGGCCAAGGAGGTAGCGGCCATGGGTGCCTACCAGCAGCACGGGCCGGTCCTTGCCCCGGCCGTGGTCCTCCTCGAACGGCACCCAGGTCCAGACGATTTCGCCGGGTTCGGGCTGGCCGTTGGCCGCGGGGTTGTAGCGGACCGTCGAGCGGCCCTGGAAATCGCCCGGGTAGGTTCCGGAGAGGCCGACGGCGGGCTTGCGCCCGGTCTTGGTGCCGGCTGCGGGCCGGCGGTTCGCCGCAGGCGCGCCGCCGGATCCACCCAGCAGGCGCAGGGCGCCGCGGAAGGCCCTGGCGAGGGAGCGAAGAGTCTGGGACATGGGGAAACCCTACCGCCGGGCGGCCCGCGCGCCGGGAAGCGCCGGGATGCGGTGCCACGCGCCGGGACGTGGGAGACTAGAGGAACGAAAATTGCGGCGTGTCGCGGCAGGGTCTGCCCCGGCTGCGCCCGTCCGTGGAACGGCCTGTGCGAATAGTCCGTCCGCGCCGCCCCAGTATTGCCAACAGTAAGGACCCTGCGTGTCTCCCATGGCCCGCACCGCCCCGGTGCCTGCCGCAACAGATCCGGACCTCATCCGGAACTTCTGCATCATTGCGCATATTGACCACGGCAAGTCCACGCTGGCCGACCGGATGCTCCAGTACACCGGCGTCGTCCAGTCCCGCGACATGAAGGCCCAGTACCTGGACCGGATGGACATTGAGCGCGAACGCGGCATCACGATCAAGTCCCAGGCCGTGCGCATGCCCTGGGAGCTGGACGGCACCAGTTATGCCCTCAACATGATCGACACGCCCGGCCACGTCGACTTCACCTACGAGGTGTCCCGGTCCCTGGCTGCTTGTGAAGGGGCCGTGCTGCTGGTGGACGCCGCGCAGGGCATCGAGGCGCAGACCCTGGCGAACTTGTACCTGGCGATGGAAAACAACCTCACCATCATTCCGGTGCTGAACAAGATCGACCTGCCGGCTGCCCAGCCGGAGAAGTACGCCGAGGAACTGGCGAACCTGATCGGCGGCGACCCCGAGGACGTGCTGCGCGTGTCGGGCAAGACCGGCGCCGGCGTCGAACTGCTGCTGGACAAGATCGTCCGTGACCTTCCGGCCCCGGTCGGCAACCCGGACGCCCCGGCCCGCGCCATGATCTTCGACTCGGTCTACGACACCTACCGCGGCGTCGTCACCTACGTCCGCGTGGTCGACGGCATGCTCCACCCGCGTGAGCGCATCCAGATGATGTCCACCCGCGCCACCCACGAACTCCTGGAGATCGGCGTGAGCGCCCCCGAACCCACCCCCTCGAAGGGCCTGGGCGTCGGCGAGGTTGGCTACCTGATCACCGGTGTGAAGGACGTGCGCCAGTCCAAGGTCGGCGACACCGTCACCAACCTGGCCAAGCCCGCGGCCGAGTCGCTGCCCGGTTACGCCGATGCGAAGCCGATGGTCTTCTCCGGCCTTTATCCGCTGGACGGGACCGACTACCCGGTGCTGCGCGACGCCCTTGAGAAGCTCATGCTCAACGACGCCGCGCTGGTTTACGAGCCGGAGACGTCCGCTGCGCTGGGCTTCGGCTTCCGCGTTGGCTTCCTGGGCCTGCTGCACCTGGAAATCACCCGGGAACGGCTCGAGCGCGAGTACAAGCTGGACCTGATTTCCACCGCCCCGAACGTCGAATACGAGGTGACGCTCGAGGACAAGAAGGTCGTCCACGTCACCAACCCGAGCGAGTACCCCACGGGCAAGGTCGCCGAGGTCCGCGAGCCGATGGTCTCGGCCACGATCCTGGCGCCCAACGAGTTCGTCGGCGCCATCATGGAGCTTTGCCAGAGCCGTCGCGGCGTCATGGGCGGCATGGACTACCTCTCCGAGGACCGGGTCGAGATCCGCTACCGGCTGCCGCTGGCCGAGATCGTGTTCGACTTCTTCGACATCCTCAAGTCCCGGACCCGCGGCTACGGTTCGCTGGACTGGAAGGCCGACGGCGACCAGGTCGCGGACCTGGTCAAGGTCGACATCATGCTCCAGGGCGAGCAGGTCGACGCGTTCAGCGCCATCACGCACCGCGACAAGGCCTACGCCTACGGGGTCATGATGACCGGCAAGCTGCGCGAACTCATCCCGCGCCAGCAGTTCGAGGTGCCGATCCAGGCCGCCATCGGCTCCCGGATCATCGCCCGTGAGAGCATCCGCGCGATCCGCAAGGACGTCCTGGCCAAGTGCTACGGCGGTGACATCACCCGAAAGCGCAAACTGCTCGAAAAGCAGAAGGAAGGCAAGAAGCGCATGAAGATGGTGGGCCGGGTCGAGGTGCCGCAGGAGGCGTTCATCGCCGCCCTGACCACCGAAGAGTCCAAGGACAAGGCCAAGAAGTAGCCATGCCTAGCGCACTACCCCTCGGCGACCCGGCGCCGTCGGACGGGCTGCTGCCCGCCCAGGCGCTGGAGGGCGCCGCTGAGCGGGCCTTCGGGCTCTACGTCCATATCCCGTTCTGCGCCGTGCGCTGCGGCTACTGCGACTTCAACACCTATACCGCCACCGAACTGGGCGGCGGCGCCTCGCAGGATGCCTACGCCGGCACCGCCGTCGCGGAGGTGGAGTTTGCCGGCAGGGCGCTCCGGGCCTCGGGGCTGCCCGAGCGCCGCCTGGCCACGGTGTTCTTCGGCGGCGGCACGCCTACGCTGCTGCCGGCCGCGGACCTGGCCCGGATCCTGGGCGCCGCCATCGACACCTGGGGGCTGGAGCCGGGCGCCGAGGTCACCACGGAAGCGAACCCTGACTCGGTCACGCCGGAATCCCTGCAGCTGCTCGCAGACGCCGGCTTCACCCGGGTCTCGTTCGGCATGCAGTCGGCCGTGCCGCACGTTCTCAAGGTCCTGGACCGCACCCACACGCCCAGCCGGGTACCGCAGGCCGTCCAGTGGGCGCGCGACGCCGGGCTGGCTGTCAGCCTGGACCTGATCTACGGCACCCCGGGGGAGTCGCTGCTGGACTGGCGGCATTCGCTGGAGACGGCGCTGTCCTACGGCCCGGACCACATCAGCGCCTACGCGCTGATCGTCGAGGAGGGCACCAAGCTCGCCACCCAGATCCGCCGCGGCGAGGTTCCCGGGATCGACGACGACGACCACGCCGCCAAATATGAACTGGCCGACGAACTCATCTCCGCCGCCGGGCTGGGCTGGTACGAAGTCAGCAACTGGGCCCGGACCCCGGAGCAGGCCTGCCGCCACAACCTGGCCTACTGGCGCGGCGACGACTGGTGGGGGATCGGCCCGGGCGCGCACTCCCACGTGGGCGGCGTCCGCTGGTGGAACGTCAAGCACCCGTCCGCCTACGCGGGCCGGATCTCCACCGGAGCATCACCCGCAGCCGGCCGGGAAACCCTGGACAGCGCCACCCGGGAGGTCGAACGCGTCATGCTCGAAGCCCGGTTGGTGACCGGACTGGAGATCACCGGGCTGGGCGGCCTGGGGGACACCGGGCGGCACGCCGTCGCCGGGCTGATCGCCGACGGCCTGGTGGAACCGCAGCAGGCCTTCAAGGGCCGCCTGGTGCTCACGCTCAAGGGCCGTCTGCTCGCGGACGCCGTGGTGCGCCGGATCCTGCCGGACTAAGTTCGCCGGCCGGACGGCGCGGACGCTCCGGCCCGGTTGGGCCTGAAGTGTACGTTCGCGCTATTTGATCCAGCGCAGGTTGTACTCGTAGCGGTGCGGCTGGCCCCGGTTGACGTGGATTCCGGCGGCCACGGAGAAGCAGGCCAGGGCGATCCAGATGACGGTGGCCAGCACGGCGAAGATGTTCCCCACCACCGGCACGAAGACCAGCAGGTTGGCCACGACGGCGGCGATCGTCGGCGGCAGCGTGAAGTTCAGCGCTTCCTTGGACTCCTGGGCGGTGAAGGGGCCGCGGTCCTTGAAGATCAGATAGATCAGCAGCGCCGGGATGCACCCGAGGATCCCGCCGAAGTGCGCGAGGGTGGCCCACTGGCGGTCTTCGCTGGCCGTCAGCGGCAGTGCGTTCGCCGGCACGCCATGGTACTGGGGCCGCTCAGGGCCTGCGTGGTGGTCCGGGTGTTCGCGTGCGTCTTCTGCCACGTTGAGTCCTTTGGATTGCGGTGGAGCGATGGTGCCTGTACGAGCCACGGCCGCAGCAAAGGGCTGCAGCCGCCGTACCAAGAATACTTGCTCCCGCCGCGGTTCGACGCACGAGGCGGCGGTCAGGGCACCGTGAGGAAGTCGATGACCTCTTCCACCCGGCCCAGCAGCGAGGGCTCCAGGTCCGCGTAAGTGCGCACCGCGCCCAGCAGCTTCTGCCACCCCAGGCCGATGTCCTCCTTGGTGCTGTGCGGCCAGCCGAAGGCGGTCAGGATGCCGGTCTTCCAGTCCACCCCGCGCGGAATCACCGGCCACTGCTCGATGCCCAGAACCGCGGGCCGGATCGCCTGCCAGACGTCCACGTACGGGTGGCCGACGATCAGCACGTTGCCTGCCGCGCCCGGGGAGGCCATGACCGCGTCGGCGATCCTCGACTCCTTGGAATCGGGCACCAGGTGGTCCACCAGGACGCCCAGGCGCCGGCCGGGTCCGGGCCGGAAGTCGCGGACGGCTCCGGCGAGGTCGTCAATGCCGTGCAGCGGTTCGACGACGATGCCCTCCACCCGCAGGTCATCGCCCCAGACCTTTTCGACGAGTTCGGCGTCGTGCTTGCCCTCCACCCAGATCCGGCTGGCCTTGGCGACCTGCGCGCGCTGGCCTTCGACCCGCACCGACCCGGAGGCGGTGCGCCCGGCAGCAGCGGCGGCCGGTGCGGCGCGCGGTGCCGGCGGCATCAGCCGGATCGGCCGGCCCTCCAGCAGGAAGCCGAAACCCAGGCGGAACGACCGTGTCTTTCCCCGCCGGTCTTCGAGCGCCACCACGTGCATGCCGCCGGACTTCTCCACCCGGGTGACGGCGCCGACCCAGCCGGACTGCGCATCCTCAAGCACCATGCCCCGTTCCACCGGTACCTCGGGCAGCTGGGCCTTGGCGGGCGCGGAGAGCTCCTGCGGGCCCCAATTTTGGTATGACATTTGCTACACACTGCTTTGCGCTCGGGAACTACGGGAAACGGCACGCGGGCCGCGGTGTGCCCGCTAAATCCGGGCCCCGCAGTTCACGCCCGCAGCGAATCCAATGCTAACAACGGCGCGACTCATATTAGACTGGTTAGCACTTGGGCATGTCGAGTGCTAACCGCCGGTCGCCGGCGGAGCGATACGCGTCGAATTGGAGGTGGAGCGTGAGCGAGCCACGCAAACTCGAAGTCCTGCGCGCCATCGTGGAGGACTACGTCCATTCCCGCGAGCCGGTCGGATCCAAGGCGCTCGTGGAGCGGCACCACCTCGGTGTCTCCAGCGCCACGATCCGCAACGATATGGCCGCGCTGGAGGACGAAGGACTGATCACCGCCCCGCACACCAGCGCCGGCCGGATTCCCACGGACAAGGGCTACCGCCTCTTCGTGGACCGGATCTCGGCCGTCAAGCCGCTGTCACCGGCCGAGCGCCGCGCCATCCAGGCGCTGCTTGAAGGGTCGGATGACCTCGACGACGTGCTGGACCGGACCGTGCGCCTGCTCTCGCAGCTGACCAACCAGGTCGCCGTCGTGCAGTACCCGCTCCTGGGCCGGGCCCGCGTCCGGCACATCGAGTTCGTCCTGCTCGCCCCGCGCAAGGTGCTCGCCGTCCTGATCGCGGACACCGGCAAGGTCGAGCAGCGCGTGATCGACGTCGGCCAGGATTTCGGGGACGAGGATCTGGCCGGGCTCCGCACCCAGTTCCTGGCCCGGCTGTCCGGGACTCCGCTGGGGCTGTTGCCGCAGTCGCTGCCGGCCGTGGTCGACGGCTGCCCGCCGGAGCGCCGCGGCGCCGCCCAGGCGCTGGCCCGCGGGCTGGAGTCGCTGGCGCTGAGCAGCCGGGAGGAACGGATGGTCATGGCCGGGACCGCGAACCTGGCCCGCTCCAACGTGGACTTCCCGCTGAGCATCGGCCCGGTCCTGGAAGCCCTGGAGGAGCAGGTGGTGATGCTCCGCCTGCTGAGCGACATGGCCCAGGACCCCCGCGGCGTTACCGTGAGCATCGGCCGGGAAAACCCCTACGACAGCCTGGCCGAGGCCTCCGTGGTCGCGACCGGGTACGGCCCGGATGCGACGGCGAAGGTGGGCGTGCTCGGCCCCACCCGGATGGATTACCCCACCACCATGGCCGCTGTCCGCGCGGTGGCCCGGTACCTGTCGCGGATCCTCGGACCCTGACCGGCCCGGCGCGGCGCCCCTGACCTTTACCGCTTCTTTGCCCGTTACCGGCAGTACAACCAGGAAGAGATACACACTTTGAGCAGCCACTACGACGTTCTCGGAGTTTCCCGTGAAGCCACGGGCGAAGAGATCAAGAAGGCCTACCGCAAGCTGGCCCGCACCCTGCACCCGGACGTCAACCCCGGCGAGGACGTCGCGGAGCGCTTCAAGGCCGTCACGCACGCCTACGAGGTGCTCTCCGACCCGCAGAAGCGCCGCGTCTACGACACCACCGGCAACGAGAACGGCACGGATAACGGCTTCGGCGGCGGCTACGCCGGCCAGGGCTTCGCGTTCCAGGACATCTTCGAGACCTTCTTCGGCGGCGGAGCCGGCCAGGGCGGCCCGGCCTCGCGGGTACGCCGCGGGCAGGATGCCCTGATCAGCGTCCGGATTGAACTCCGTGACGCGGTCTTCGGTGTCAACAAGAAGATCGAGGTCGACACCGCGGTCACCTGCCCCACCTGTGAGGGGTCCTGCTGCCGCGAGGGCAGCCACCCGGAGCGCTGCGACATCTGCGGCGGCAGCGGCCAGGTCCAGCGGGCCGTCCGGTCCATCCTGGGACAGGTCATGACCACCGCCCCCTGCGGCAGCTGCGAAGGCTTCGGCACCGTGATCAAGGACCCGTGCAACGAGTGCGCCGGGCAGGGCCGCATCCGCAGCCGCCGCTCGCTCACCGTGAAGGTCCCGGCCGGCGTCGCCACCGGCACCCGCATCCAGCTTTCCGGCCAGGGCGAGGCCGGACCGGCCGGCGGACCCTCCGGCGACCTCTATGTCGAGATCAGGGTCAACAACGACCCGACCTACGTGCGCGAAGGCGACGACCTGCACGCGAGCCTGAACATCCCGATGACCGCTGCCGCGCTGGGCACCGAGGTCACCCTGGAGACCTTCGACGGCCAGCAGGAAATCGACGTCAAGGCCGGCACGCAGTCCGGTGAGGTCATCACGCTCCGCGGCCTCGGCGTCACCCACCTGCGCGGCTACGGCCGAGGGGACCTGAAGGTCCACCTCCAGGTGGAAACCCCCGCCAAGCTCGACGCCGCGCAGGAGGACCTGCTCCGCCGGCTCGCCCAACTCCGCGGTGAGCAGTTCACCGAGGGCAAGCTCGCTGCCAGCGGCGGTGTCTTCGCCAAGTGGCGGGACCGGCTCGGTAACCTGTAGCGGTGAGCAACCCGGTCTTCTTCACCCCGGCAGGCGCCCTCGACGGCCAGGCCCCCGGCACGACGTTCGTCGTCGACGGCGCGGAGGCCCGCCACGCGGTGACCGTCAAGCGCCTCGCCGTCGGGGAGGCCGTCGACCTCGCCGACGGCGCCGGCACCCGGCTGACCGGCACGGTCGCCGATGTCGCCGGGCAGGAACTGACGGTCGAGTGCCGGGAGGTCAGCACGGAGGCCCGGCCCGACATCCGCCTGGTCCTGGTGCAGGCCCTGGCCAAGGGGGACCGCGACGAGCTCGCCGCGGAGACCGCTACGGAGCTGGGAATCGACGCCGTCGTTCCGTGGCAGGCGGAGCGCTCCATCGTCCGCTGGAAGCCCGAACGTGCCGCGAAGGCCCATGCCAAGTGGCAGTCGGTGGTCACGGCGGCCGCCAAACAGGCGCGCCGGGCCTGGATCCCCGAGGTCCGCCCCGCGGTCGACGGCGCCGGGCTGCAGGCCGCCGTTGCCGCCGCGGACCTGGCCGTCATCCTGCACGAGGACGCGGTGCGGCCGCTGCGCCAGGTACTCGAAGGATGGGCCCACGGCAGCGGGGCGGCAGGCGTCCGCGAAGTGCTTCTGATCGTCGGCCCCGAGGGCGGGATCAGCCCCCGCGAGGTCACCCGGCTTTGCGGCGCGGGTGCCGTCACGGCGCTGCTCGGCCACCACGTGCTGCGGTCCTCCACGGCCGGCCCCGCCGCGACGGTGCTCGCCAGCGACATCCTCGGACGCTGGTAGGGGTTTTTCCTTCGGGAAGGCTGCGGGCGATGACCCCGCCCGGCCTGCTTGACCGGCCTGCCTGACGGGCCTACTTGACGGTGAAGCCGCGGGTGTCGACGTTCAGGTCCTTGACCTTGCCGGCGGGATCGACCTGCGACACCCGGACCTCATAGCTGCCGGGACCCAGGTTGACGCTCAGGCTGAACATCCCGGCCTGGTCCGCCCCGCTGGCGGCCGTGATCGTCCCGTTCAGGTAGGGGGTTTTGGCGGATCCGTCCGTGCGCAGCAGCTCCCAGCGGAGTTTGCCTCCGGGCACGGTGCTCCGGCCCGAAATCTTGACGGCGCCGTCGGCCAGTTCGGTGCCCTCCTGCGGATCGATAATCCAGACCGGGGCCACCATTCCGACGCTGCGCGAGGTCGGCGAGCCGAGCCGCACCCGGTTAAAGGCCACATAGTCGGTGTGCCCGTCGACCAGGACGACGACCTGGATCTGCTGCCCGGTGTCCGTCAGGCCGGCACTGGCGCCGGCGGCCGTGGCGGTGTACACCAGCTGCTGGATGGCGCGTTCGGCCATGTCGGCGTCGAGGTTGCTGTTGAAGGCGTCCGCGGAGACATCCACCGTGATGACGTTCTTGCCGGAAATCGAGGTGGCCAGCATTTTCGGGTTCTGCCACGGGGTGAAGAAGTCCGGGTCGAGCGGTTTCTGGGACATCATCACCCGCAGTGCGCGGGTGATCGGGTTGTCGTCCTCGGAAACGTCCCGGAACTCCCGGTACAGGAAGACGTTGTCATTGCTGCGACCGATCCAGTAGACCGGGGCCTTGTTGGAGGCCTGGGTGGACTCCAGCGGTGCGCTCGTGGTGGCGACGCCGGCCGTCGGGCCCGGCACGGTGCGTGAGGGCGTGTTCGAATTCGTGATCCCGGGCTGCGGGGTGGCCACACAGCCGGAGAGGGCCAGGGCAGCGGGCAGTACCAGCAGCAGCAGGGTGCGGCGCGTGCGCCGGCCTGCTGCCGTGAGGTTTTGTCCACGCTGGCTGATGGTGCGGTCCCTTCGCTGTGCGGTCCTGGGGCGGCTCCCGCGGAATGGGGCCCGGCGCCGGCGGCTTCCCCGGCAGGACCGAATCCAGCATCCCACAGCGGCAGGAGGTCCCGGCCGGGATTCGGCGCCTCGCGGCGAACTGCAACGGGAACGATATGAGGACGATATGAAGTTGATACCAAACGGCCCGCCGCCGGCGGTGCGGCCCCTGGTGTCGGGGGCTCTGTTGGCGCGGGCTCCGGCGATGCGGCTCTGTTGTTGCGGCTCCTCGTGTCGCGGGACGGCGGATGCGCTGGCGTAAGATGTAAGAAGCCGCAAACTACCCGGCGCGGCGGGAAATTTCGAACTGGAGGGGACCAGAGGCCCGCGGGCCACCACTATGACTGAAGCAGCCAACGGCAAGGCCCGGAACAGCGCGGGCGAGCGCACCGCAGGGGAATTCCCCCACTCCCTCCCAGGCCTGCGGACGGAAGTGGTCCTGTTCGACGACTCCGACCAGATGGTGCAGTCCCTGGGCAGCCACGATGAGGCGCTGCGTTTCATCGAAACCCAGTTTCCCGGCGTCGACTTCCATGTCCGCGGGAATGAACTCTCCATCAACGGTCCGGCCGCCGAGGTGCCCCGCATCATGCGGCTGCTCACCGAGGTGCGCGGCCTGGTGGCGCGCGGCACCGTCGTCACCCCAGCCGTGCTGCAGCAGCTGGTCTCGCTGCTGCGCAGCCAGTCGCTGCAGAACCCGGTGGAGGTCCTGACCCACAACATCCTCTCCAGCCGCGGGAAGACCATCCGGCCGAAGACCCTGAACCAGAAAAACTACGTCGACGCGATTGACGCGAACACGGTCATTTTCGGCATCGGGCCGGCCGGCACCGGCAAGACGTACCTGGCCATGGCGAAGGCCGTGCAGGCGCTGCAGCAAAAGGAAGTGAACCGGATCATCCTGACCCGCCCCGCCGTTGAGGCGGGGGAGCGGCTGGGGTTCCTGCCCGGCACGCTCAGCGACAAGATCGACCCGTACCTGCGCCCGCTCTACGACGCGCTGCACGACATGATGGACCCCGAATCGATCCCGCGGCTGATGGCCGCCGGGACCATCGAGGTGGCGCCGCTGGCCTACATGCGCGGCCGGACGCTCAACGATGCGTTCATCATCCTCGATGAAGCCCAGAACACCACCCCCGAGCAGATGAAGATGTTCCTCACCCGCCTGGGGTTCGGCTCCAAGATGGTGGTTACCGGTGACATCACCCAGGTGGACCTGCCCTTCGGCACCCGTTCGGGGCTGCGGATCGTCGAGGACATCCTGCACGGCATCGAGGACGTCAACTTCTCGGTCCTGGACGCTTCCGACGTCGTCCGCCACCGCCTCGTCGGGGACATCGTCAACGCCTACAGCATCTGGGACGAGGCACAAAGGAACCGGGTCAAGCACTCCGCCGCCCGGGAGAACCGGGGAGAACGCGCATGAGCATCGAGGTCAACAACGAATCCGGCGTTGCCGTCGACGAAGCGGAACTGGTGGCGCTGGCACGGTACGTCTTCGAGCGGCTCTTCATCCACCCGCAGGCCGAGCTGTCCATCCTGCTGGTCGACGAGCCCGCGATGGAGAAGCTGCACATCGAACTGATGGACGAGCCCGGCTCCACCGACGTGCTCTCCGTGCCGATGGACGAACTGACCCCCGGCACCCCGGACAAGCCCACTCCCCAGGGCATGCTCGGCGACATCGCGATCTGCCCCCAGGTAGCCGAAGTCCAGGCGAAGAACGCCGGCCACTCCACCCAGGACGAGATGCTGCTGCTGACCACGCACGGCATCCTGCACCTGCTGGGCTTCGACCACGCGGAGCCGGAGGAGAAGGAGGAGATGTTCGGCCTGCAGCGCGAACTGCTCTCCGGCTTCACCGGTAAGGCCGCGCCGGCAGAGACGATTCAGTGACCCCACTGATCCTGGCCGGCATGGCGCTGGTCTTCCTCAGTTTTGCCGCCGTGCTGACCGCGGCGGAGGCCGCTTTCAACTACCTCCCACGGCACGACGCCGAAGAAGCGGTGCTGCACAGCCGCGGCGCCGCGCTCAAGCGGATCCTCGCCCAGCCGGTCGCCCACATGCGGGCGCTGCGGTTCTGGCGGATATGGTTCGAGATGGCCTCCGCGGTGGCCGTGACCGTACTGCTCCACAGCCTGCTGGACAACGTCTGGCTCGCCGGGCTGGCCGCCACCGGCATCATGGCGCTGCTGGGCTTCGTCATTGTCGGTGTCTCGCCGCGGCAGCTCGGCCGGGTGCACTCCGCCGGCATGGTGCGTTTCTCCGCGCCGCTGATCCGGTGGCTCTGTTGGGTGCTGGGCCCGATTCCCGGCTGGCTGGTGACGCTCGGCAGCGCCGTCGCGCCGGGCGCACCGGCGGACAACGAGGCCTTCTTCAGCGAGGAGGAGTTCCGCGAACTCGTCGAGCGCGCCAGCGAATCCGACGTGATCGAGGACAACGAGGCCGAGCTGATCCAGTCCGTCTTCGACTTCGGCGACACCCTGGTCCGCTCCGTCATGGTGCCCCGCACCGACATCCTGAGCATCGACTCGGGCTCCAGCCTGCACCGGGCGATGTCGCTGTTCCTCCGCTCCGGCTACTCGCGCATCCCGGTGATCGGCGAAAACACGGACCAGATCCTCGGCATCGTCTACCTCAAGGATGTCGCCGCGGCGGTGCACAACCTGGCCCCCGGCGAGGAACCGCCCGTCGTCGACGACCTCGCCCGGGAGGTGCGCTACGTCCCCGATTCCAAGCCGGTGAGCGAGCTGCTGCGTGAGCTGCAGAAGGAATCCACGCACGTGGCGATCGTCATCGACGAATACGGCGGCACCGCCGGACTCGTCACCTTGGAGGACCTGATCGAGGAAATCGTCGGCGAGATCGTGGACGAATACGACACCGAGGCCGCCGAAGCGGTGGAGCTCGGCGGCGGGAGCTACCGGGTCAGCGCCCGGATGAGCATCGACGACCTCGGCGAACTGTTCGACCTCGAGCTCGACGACGACGAGGTCGACACCGTCGGCGGCCTGCTCGCCAAGGCGCTCGGACGGGTCCCGATCGTCGGAAGCACCGTCACCGTCGATGGCGTCACCCTCCGCGCCGACCGGCTCGAGGGCCGCCGGAACCGCGTCAGCCACATCATTGCGGCGGCCGTTCCAAAGGAAGAAACTGACCTTGAAGACCTCCTCGACGAGGCCGAACCAACGCACCAGGGAGTTCCACGTGAGCAAGCAGAATAAGTCCGACGGCGAAGCGCCCTACGGCGGTTACCGCGCCGGATTCGCGGTGCTGGTGGGCCGGCCGAACGCCGGGAAGTCAACGCTGACGAACGCGCTCGTGGGCCAGAAGGTCGCCATCACCTCGGCCAAGCCGCAGACCACCCGGCATACCATCCGCGGCATCGTGCACCGCCCGGACGCGCAGCTGGTGCTCGTCGACACCCCGGGGCTGCACCGGCCGCGGACCCTGCTGGGCAAGCGGCTGAACGAGCTGGTGGCGGACACGCTGGCGGAGGTCGACGCGATCGGCTTCTGCCTGCCGGCCAACGAAAAAATCGGACCCGGTGACAAGTTCATCGCCGCGCAGCTGGCCGGGCTCGGCAGCAAGCCGGTGGTCGCTGTCGTGACGAAGGCCGACACGGTGGACCGCCAGGGTCTGACCGAGCAGCTGCTGGCCGTCGCCGAGCTGGGCCGCGAGGTCCTGGGCGGGGAAGGCTTCAAGGACATCGTCCCGGTTTCCGCCACGGACGGGTTCCAGGTGGACACCGTTGCCGACGTGCTGGTCCGCCACATGCCGCCGTCGCCGCCGCTGTACCCGGACGGGCACCTGACCGACGAGCCCGAGGCGGTGATGATCGCGGAGCTGATCCGCGAAGCAGCCCTTGAAGGCGTCCGCGACGAGCTTCCGCACTCACTCGCCGTCGTCGTCGACGAGATCGTCCCCCGCGAGGACCGGCCCGAGGACCGGCCGTTCCTGGACGTCCGCGTCAACCTGTATGTCGAACGGCCCTCGCAGAAGGCCATCATCATCGGCAAGGGCGGTGCACGGCTCCGTGAGGTCGGCACCACGGCGCGGAAGGCGATCGAGGCGCTGCTCGGGGCACGGATCTACCTGGACCTGCACGTCAAGGTCGCCAAGGACTGGCAGCGTGACCCGAAGCAGCTGGTCAAGCTCGGGTTCTAGGCCGCCGGTCCCCGGGCGGACCCGCCCGGGGGTACGTTCCTCGGGGTTTTCCCAGTTTCGGACCGTAAAATAGCTTGACTCCCGTTCGTCTAGGAAGGCTCCACCTGTGGTTCGACCCCGTGATAACCGTGCAGACGGCACAGGCCCGCCGACCCGGCCCGGGGCGGCCGCCCGGCATACGGATGAGACCGCCGTCGGGCCCGCACGGCACCTCGCGGCCGCCCGGCGGATCCCCGGCTGGCTGAAGGCCACCACGATCGTCCTGTCGGTCATGCTGGTGGGTGTGATCGCCTTCGGCGCGTACTGGGTCATCCGGCTGCAGGGCAACATCACCACCCAGGCCCTGGGCGCCGGCAACAGCCGCACCGAGGGCGCACCCGACGACGCGTCGGGCCGGATGCAGATCCTGATCCTCGGCACCGACACCCGCGACGGCAAGAACTCCAAGTACGGCACCAAGGACGACTCCTCCGGCTACGGGCACTCCGATGTCATGATGCTGATGGACATTTCCGCGGACAACAAGCGCGTCGGCGTCATCAGCTTCCCGCGCGACCTGCTGGTGGACGCCCCGGCGTGCAAGGACCCCAAGACCAACAAGCAGTACCCGGCCCAGAGCGGCGTGATGATTAACGCGGCCATGACCGAGGCGGGCATCGGCTGCGCTGTCGACACCGTCAACAAGCTGACCGGCCTGGAGATCGACCACTTCATGATGGCGGACTTCAACGCCGTCAAGGAACTCTCCAACGCCGTCGGCGGGGTGGATGTGTGCATCAGCGACGCGGTCTACGACCCGGACTCGGGCCTGCGGCTGCCCAAGGGCACCTCGCAGGTCAAGGGCGAGCAGGCCCTGGCGTTCGTGCGCACCCGGCACGCGTTCGGTGACGGCAGCGACCTGGGCCGGATCAAGGCGCAGCAAGGGTTCCTGTCCGCGCTGGTGCGCAAGATCAAGGACGACGGCACACTGTCCAACCCGGCCCGGATGCTCGGCATCGCGGACGCCATCACCAAGAACCTGACGATCGACGACGGCCTGGCGTCCGTGCCGACGCTGCTGACCGTGGGAAACCGCCTGAAGACCATCGACGTCGGCAAGGTAGCGTTCGTGGCGGCGCCCACCGAGCCCGCGGAATCGGACCCGAACCGGCTGCAGCTGGCCGAACCGGCGGCCTCCGAGCTGTTCGCCGCGATGCGCAAGGACATTGACCTGACCGACCCGACAGCCAAACCGTCCCCGTCCGCCAGCCCGTCCGCGTCGGGCACCGCGTCCGCCAGCGCCAGTGCCGCGCCCAGCGAAGCCGCCACGCCCAGCGCGCCGGCCTACAACAAGGCGCTGCAGCCGGTGACCGTGGCCAACGGCTCCGCCGACGCCGCCCGCGCCAACGAGGTGGTGACCGCGCTCAAGGCCGCCGGGTTCAGCCAGACCGGCCAGTTCGCCGCCCAGGCGGTGGCGACCACGGCCGTGTACTACGGCCCGGACTTCGCCGACGTGGCCAAGGACGTCGCCGCGCTGCTCGGGGTTCCCGCCAAGCAGGTCCTGCCGGCTGACGTGGCCGGCGTGCAGGTGTACCTGGGCAGCGATTACAAGTCAGGGACCAAGCAGGCCGACGCACCCGTGTCCCTCCCGCCGGACATCGTCAACCAGACCGCCGGCGACGCCAAGTGCCAGCAGGCCAACCCGGCCCTGGTCGTCCCCTAGGGTCAGCAAGCCACACGCCGAGGCAGCAAAGAGAGGGGTCGGTCCGCGGACGTTACCGCGGGCCGACCCCCTCTTTTTGGACTCCCGGGACGGGCTGCGCCTACCAGATGCTGACGCGTTCCTCCGGAGCCAGCCACATCCCGTCGGCTGCGGTCGTCCCAAAGGCCGTATGGAACGCGTCGAGGTTCTTGGCGATTTCGTTGGTGCGGAACTCGTTGGGGGAGTGCGGGTCCGTCGCCAGCCGTCGGACGGCCTCCTCGTTCCGGATCACCTGCCGCCAGCTGGCGGCCCAGGAGGCGAAGAAGCGCTGGGCGCCGGTGAGCCCGTCGAGGACCGGCGGCTCCTGCCCGCCGAGGCTGATCAGGTAGGCCTTGTAGGCGATCGTCAGGCCGCCGAGGTCGCCGATGTTCTCGCCGAGGGTGAGCTTGCCGTTCACGTGGTGGCCCGGAGCTTCGGCGGGGGAGAGCGCGTCGAACTGGGCCACCAGCTTTGACGTCAGCGCCTCGAACGCGGTCCGGTCGGCTTCGGTCCACCAGTTCCGCAGCATCCCGCTGCCGTCGTACTGCGAGCCCTGGTCGTCGAAGCCGTGCCCGATCTCGTGGCCGATCACCGCGCCGATGCCGCCGTAGTTGACGGCGTCGTCGGCGTCGGCGGTAAAGAACGGCGGCTGCAGGATCGCGGCCGGGAACACGATCTCGTTCAGCAGCGGGTGGTAGTAGGCGTTGACCGTCTGCGGCGTCATCAGCCACTTCTCCCGGTCCACGGGCTTGCCCACCTCGTCGAGGTGCCGGTCGACGTCGGCGCTGTGGGCCCGCTCGACGTTCCCCAGGAGGTCCGCCGGGTCGATCTCGACCGCGGAATAGTCGATCCACTTTTCCGGGTAACCGATCTTGGCCCGGAAGGAGTCCAGCTTCTTCAGCGCCTCAAGCTTCGTTTCCTCGCCCATCCACGCCAGCTCCGTGATCGAACCGCGGTACGCCTCGATCAGGTTGCCCACGAGCGAGCGCATGTGCGCCTTGTGGCTCTCCGGGAAATGCCGGGCCACGTAGATCTGCCCGACCGCCTCGCCCAGGGCGGCCTCGACCACTGCAACCCCCCGCTTCCAGCGGTCGCGGTTGCGCGGCGTGCCGCTGAGCGTGGTGCCGTAGAAGGCGAAGTTCGCGTCCACGAACGCGGCCGACAGGTACGGGGCGGCGGCGCTGATGACCCGCAGGGCAAGCCATTCCTGCCACACCGCCAGCGGCACCGTCTCCAGCAGCCCGGCAGCACCGGCGAAGAAGTCCGGGGTGCTGACGACCAGCTCGGTCCGCTTCTCCGGGGCGATGTCCGCGGCGTCGAACCAGGCGGAGAGCAGCGGGAACAGATCGGCAGCCTGCTCCGCCGACTTCAGGTTGTACGTCTTCTGCGGGTTGCGCAGCGTGACCTTGTCCCAGTGGTGGGAGGCGAGGGAGGTTTCCAAGTCCACCACCCGGTCCGCCGCCGCGTCTGAATCGGCGACGCCGG
Source organism: Arthrobacter sp. Hor0625 (assembly GCF_052567525.1). Lineage (NCBI taxonomy): Bacteria > Bacillati > Actinomycetota > Actinomycetes > Micrococcales > Micrococcaceae > Arthrobacter > Arthrobacter sp. Hor0625. Next base: position 2,945,489 of record NZ_CP199586.1, read on the forward strand.
CCAGCCCGAACAGCGTGCGCACGTGCCCGCGGTAGGCCTCCACCATCGGCGCGAACTTTTCCTCGCGGTAATACGACTCGTCCGGCAGCCCCAGGCCGCCCTGGCCCGTGTAGAGCAGGATCCGGTCCGGGTTGCCCGCGTCCGGTGCCGGATAGATGTAGAACAATCCGGAGACGTCCGCGCGGAACAGCCGCCCGGCCAGCCCGATGAGCTCGGCCACGGAACCGGTGGCGAAAACCTCCGCCAGCCGCTCCCGGATCGGCTCCGCGCCCTTGGCCTCAGCCGTGGCCTCGTCCATGAAGCTGTTGTAGAGGTCCCCGATCTTGCGTTCGATGCCGGACGCCGCGCTGCCGCGGCCGGCGGCCTCCAGGATGATCTCCTTGACCGCCAGTTCCGAGCCGTCCCGCAGGGCGGTGAAGGTTCCCTCCAGGGGCCGGTCATCCGGGATGGCGGTGCCCTTCAACCAGCGGCCGTTGAAGTGCCGGTAGAGGTCATCCTGCGGGCGGACGCCGTCGTCGATGGTGGACTGGTCGATCCCGGAAAGCGGCACTGGGGCTCCTTCGAAGAGGACGCCGGACCGGGCCTGGCACCGGCCCGGCGTCTGCATGGTGGACGTTGCGGGGGTATGGCTCCTTCATCTTACGCACCCGTGTTACTGTGAAAATGTGCGTGCAGAACTGCTTCTTCTTAGCTGCCGCGGCGAGGCCTCAGACGCGATCTAGCGCAAGGCCCACCCTCGCTGCGGAGTTTGTGTTGCCCCGGCCACCCTTTCACCAGGAACCACAGAAAAGGCCCCGATAGTAATGCGAAACGCACAGCAGCCCTCAGGAATGCCGGTCCACCGCTACGTCCCGTTCCAGGACCTGATCACGGTCGAACTGCCGGACCGGACCTGGCCCGACAAAGTCATCACCAAGGCCCCGCGCTGGTGCGCGGTGGACCTGCGCGACGGCAACCAGGCGCTGATCGACCCGATGAGCCCGGCCCGCAAGATGAAGATGTTCGACCTGCTGGTCCGGATGGGCTACAAGGAGATCGAGGTCGGCTTCCCCTCCGCCTCGCAGACGGACTTCGACTTTGTCCGCCAGCTGATCGAGGGCAACCACATTCCCGACGACGTCACCATCCAGGTCCTGACCCAGGCCCGGGAGCACCTGATCGAGCGGACCTACGAGTCCCTGGTCGGTGCCAAGCAGGCCATCGTCCACCTGTACAACTCGACCTCGGTCCTGCAGCGCCGGGTCGTCTTCAACCAGGACGAGGACGGCATCCTCGACATCGCCCTGCAGGGCGCCCGGCTGTGCAAGAAGTACGAGGAAACCCTCGAGGACACCCACATCACCTACGAGTACTCGCCGGAGTCCTTCACCGGCACCGAACTGGCCTACGCCGTTCGGGTCTGCAACGCCGTCGCCGACGTCTTCGAGGCCTCCGCCGACCGCCAGGTGATCATCAACCTGCCGGCCACGGTGGAAATGGCCACCCCGAACGTCTACGCCGATTCCATCGAGTGGATGAGCCGCCACCTGCACCCGCGCGAGGGCATCATCCTCTCCCTGCACCCGCACAACGACCGGGGCACCGGCGTCGCCGCCGCCGAACTGGGCTACCTGGCCGGCGCCGACCGGATCGAGGGCTGCCTGTTCGGCAACGGCGAGCGGACCGGCAACGTCGACCTGGTGACCCTGGGCCTGAATATGTTCGTCCAGGGCATCGACCCGATGATCGACTTCTCCGACATCGACGAGGTCCGCCGTACGGTCGAGTACTGCAACCAGCTGCCCGTCGCGGAACGTTCACCCTACGGCGGCGACCTGGTCTTCACCGCGTTCTCCGGCTCGCACCAGGACGCGATCAAGAAGGGGCTGGAGGCACTGGAGAAGGACGCCGCCGCCGCCGGCAAGGACGTCGCGGATTACGCCTGGCAGGTCCCGTACCTGCCGGTCGATCCCAAGGACCTGGGCCGCAGCTACGAGGCCGTGATCCGGGTCAACTCGCAGTCCGGCAAGGGCGGCGTGGCGTACCTGCTCAAGAACGAGCACAACCTGGACCTGCCGCGCCGCGCCCAGATCGAATTCTCCGGCGTCATCCAGCGCCGCACCGACACGGTGGGCGGGGAAGTGAGCGGCGCCCAGCTGTGGCAGCTCTTCCAGGACGAGTACCTGCCCTCCACCGCCGCCGAAACGCAGTGGGGCCGCTACGCCCTGGGCGCCGTCAGCACCGAATCGGACGAGGACGGCACCATGGTGCTGACGGCGGCGCTGAAGGTGGACGGCAAGCAGGTCCGCCGCACCGGCAGCGGCAACGGCCCGATAGCGGCGCTGCTGAGCATCCTGCGCGAGGACGGCGTGGACGTCCGGGTCCTGGACTACAGCGAGCACGCCCTGTCCGAGGGCGGCAGCGCCCAGGCCGCCGCCTATGTTGAATGCGCCGTAGGGGAGCGGGTGCTGTGGGGCGTCGGGATCGACGCCAACACCTCGATGGCCTCGCTCAAGGCCGTCATCTCGGCCGTCAACCGCGCCATCCGGGACGCCCGCGGCTGACCGGACTGAACGGACGCAACGGTAGCGCGCCGCCGGAAGCCCGGCGGCGCGCTGCCGTTCCCCCGCCGCCCGTGAGGCAAAGGCGGCGTTTCCCGGAAGTCAGTGCGAAGATTAACCGTGCCCCAACCGTCTTCCTTCGCTGCGCGCTCGTACCGCGATGACGCCGTCGTCCTGCGCACCCACAAGCTCGGCGAGGCCGACCGCATCATCACGCTGCTGACCAAGCACCACGGGCAGGTCCGGGCCGTCGCCAAAGGCGTCCGGCGCACCAGCAGCCGCTTCGGGGCCCGGCTGGAGCCGTTCATGGTCGCGGACCTTCAGCTCATCTCCGGGCGCACCCTCGACGTCGTCACCCAGGCCGTCGCGAAGGGGGCGTACGGTTCCAGCATCGCCGCCGACTACAGCCGCTACACCGTTGCGGCCGCGATGACGGAGACGGCGGAGAAACTCACCGACGTCGACGGCGAGGCCGGAACCGCCCAGTACAACCTGCTGGTCGGTGCGCTGGCGTCCCTGAGCCGCGGCGACCACGCTCCCGAGCTGATCCTGGATTCCTACCTGCTGCGCGCCCTGTCCACCGGCGGCTGGGCGCCAAGCTTCACCGACTGCGCGCGCTGCGGCGCGCCGGGGCCGCACGGCGCTTTTTCCGCTCCGCTGGGCGGCATGGTCTGCTCCGAGTGCCGCCCGCCGGGCTCTCCCGCGCCCGCCGCCGAGACCGTGCTGCTGCTCGGGGCGTTGCTGACCGGGAACTGGCAGGCCGCGGATGCCTCGGCGCCGGTGCACCGCCGGGAAGCCGCGGGCCTGGTGGCCAGTTACCTGCAATGGCACCTGGAGCGGGTGCTGAAGTCCCTCAAGCATGTGGAGCGGACCTAGCGGTAGTGTCGGGAGCGCCGGCGCCGGGACAGACCGCGCCGTAAGGAGCCGCGTCAGTGGGAAAGACCCTCAGTTAAATAACCTCAGTAAAAACCTCGGTAGAAAACCCTCAGTAGAAAAACCTCAGTAGAAAACACTGTGTCGTTGGGAAAAAGTATGGTCCTGGGCAAGAAGAAGAATCCGGTCCGCCGCCGCACCGAGCCGGTTGTGGCGCCTTACCCGCACCCCTCCGGTGCGGTACCGCCGCCCATCCCGGCGGAGCTCATTCCGCGGCACGTCGCGATCGTGATGGACGGCAACGGCCGCTGGGCCAACCAGCGCGGCCTGCCCCGGATCGAGGGCCACAAGGCGGGGGAACCCGCCCTGCTGGACGTGATGGCCGGGGCGATCGAACTGGGCATCGAACACGTCAGCGTCTACGCGTTCTCCACCGAGAACTGGCGCCGGTCACCGGAAGAAGTCCGCTTCCTGATGGGATTTAACAAGGACGTGCTGCGACGCCAGCGCAACCAGCTCGATGACTGGGGAGTGCGGATCCGCTGGTCGGGCCGCCGGCCCAGGCTGTGGGGCTCGGTGATCCGCGAACTCGAAGACGCCGAGGAGTTCACCAAGGGCAACAGCACCTGCACCTTGAACATGTGTGTTAACTACGGCGGCCGGGCGGAGATCGCCGACGCTGTGGCCGCGATCGCGGAGGAAGTGGCAGCCGGCCGGCTCAAGCCCGGTGCGATCACGGAACGGACCATCCAGAAGTACCTCGACGAGCCGGACCTGCCGGACGTGGACCTGTTCCTGCGCAGCTCGGGCGAGCAGCGCCTGTCCAACTTCCTCTTGTGGCAGTCCGCCTACGCCGAGTTCGTGTTCCTTGACACGCTGTGGCCCGACGTAGACCGCCGCACGCTGTGGGAAGCCGTGGAAATCTACGCCCGCCGTGACCGGCGGTACGGCGGCGCGGTGGACGCGGCGGCGCCGCCCAACCCCGCCTAAGCCAGCGGGCCGGGCAGCACCAGCGGGCCGGACTACCCGGGGTACAGGTTCAGCCAGAGCAGCAGGTCCCCGTAGGCTTCGCGCCGCACCGCGGGCCGGGAGAGGAAGACGTCGTGGATCGCCCCCGGGTAGCGGAAGACGGCCGTCCGGCGGCCCAGCCCAAGCGCGCGGCGCGCCGTTTCCTCGACGTCGATCACGGCGTCGAGGTCCATCAGTCCCTCGGACCACTCGGCCTGGATCCGGGTGCGTCCGGACAACATCACCAGCACCGGCGACGTAATGTCCAGCTTCCGCTGCACGGTCGCGTGACCGGCGAGGACCGCTTTGGTCCACCCCGGGCGGATAGGGAACGACTCCCGGGGCCGCCATCGGGAATCCAGCTCCCATTCGCCGTGGGCCGTGTGGCTGACGCTGTCCCAGTAGCCGGGCATGCTCGGCAGCAACAACGGCCGCCGGGGGTCGATGCGGGCCAAGGGTTCCACCAACTGCAGGGCGAGGTTCCGGATCAGGCTGCTGCCCTGCAGCTCCAGCCACGGCGCGTTCAGGATCAGCGTGCCGATCGCTCCAGGGTTCCGGTCGGCCCACAACGCGGCCACCAGGCCTCCGAACGAATGGGCGAGCAGATGCACCGTCGGCAGTCCGGGGAGGCCGGTCCGGTGGGCGACGTCCGCCTTGACAGCGGTGAGGGCAGCGTCGAGGTCCTCGTCGTAGACCGCCAGGTCCGTCGTGTAGCCGGGCGTCTGCCAGCTGCGCAGGCTGCGCCCGAACTTCCGCAGGTCGAGGGCATAGAAGTGGAAGCCGCCGGCCACGAGCTCGTCGGCAAGTTCGGTTTGCAGGAAGTAGTCGGCCCAGCCATGCAGGTAGAGCACCACCTTTGGCGGCACAGCCTTTGCCGGCACTACCTTCTGCGGCACAGCCGTGCCGGGAACGTCCCGGGGCTGCCCTTGCGGTGCGGTTGCCGCGACAGTGTCCGCTGCACCTTCCGCTGTGTCTTTCCCGGAGCCTGTTGCTGTGCCGTGGGCGGCGCCCGTACCGGTGTGACGGACCAGGGTGGCGATGACGGGCCCCTCGTCATCCGGGCCCAGGTCCAGCTCCAGGGACTCAAAGCGGCTGCCCAGGACATCCCGCTGCCAAAGCTTCGACGCGGGGATGGTCAGCGCTGCCCGCCGGGACCGGGGCCGGGGCCGGGGACGTAGGACCGGAGCCAGCGCTCCAGCCGGGCGTAGGCGTCCGCCCGCACCCGGGGCGCGGAGAGGAACACGTCGTGCAGGGCGCCGTCGATCCGCTCCAGTGTGACGGTCCGGCCCAGGCTCAGGGCCCGCAGCGCTATGGTGTTGACGTCCAGGACGGCGTCCGTGCGCCGCATCGATTCCTTCCAGAACATCCCGTTGGCGCTCGCCCCGGAAATCATCACGAGGATGGGCACATCGATGTCCAGGCCCCGGGCCACCTGCGACTGGCCGGCGAGGACGGCACTGAGCCAGCCGGCCCGGACCGGGAAGGCCAGCGGCGGCCGGTAGTTGTCATCGAGCACCCACTCTCCCTCCGCGGCGCTGCTGATGCTCCGCCAGTAGAAGGCCCGCTCCGGCAGCCTGATCACCGATTCCGGCCGGAACCGGGCGAGGGGTTCGACCATGGTGCGGGCGGCGCGCCGCACCGCCGGACTGCCGTGCATCTCCAGCCACGGGCTGTCGAGCACCAGGGCCGCGGCACGGTCAGGGTGCCGGCTGGCCCAGAGCACCGCGACCAGCCCGCCGGTGGAATGTCCCATCAGGGTAACCGGCGGGGGAGGGGAGCCCTTGGGGCCCAGGGAGTCAATGATGCCCATCGCGGCGGTGATCTCGGCGTCGTAATCGGCTAAGTCGGCGACGTAGCCGCCGTGCGTGCCGGACTGCAGGCTCCGGCCGTGGTTGTGCATGTCCAGGGCGAAAAAGCTAAAGCCGTGGCCGGTCCAGAACTCCGCGAGCTCCTCGTTAAAGAAGTAGTCGCTCCAGCCGTGCAGGAAGAGCACCGCCTGCCGCGGGGCGGGGCCGGCGCCCGCGGAGGGCACATGCCGGATGAGGGTGGCCGTTCGTTCCACGCCGTCCGGGCCGGCCGCTTGGAAAGCGCAGGAGGCGAAGTCCTCACCCAGGATGTCGGTCTGCCATTCCATCTGCGTTCCTAACCTCCGCGGTCCGGTCAGCCGGCCTGTGCGGCGGCGCGGCCCGCCGCGCGGCCGGAGAAGAGGCAGCCGCCCAGGAAGGTGCCTTCGAGGGCGCGGTAGCCGTGGATGCCGCCGCCGCCAAAGCCCGCGGCCTCGCCCGCGGCGTACAGACCGGGCACCGCGAGCCCGGCGTCGTCCAGGACGCGTGAGTGCAGGTCCGTCTGGATTCCGCCGAGGCTCTTGCGGGTCAGGACAGACAGCCGGACCGCCAGCAACGGCCCGTGACGGGGATCCAGCATCCGGTGCGGCGGCGCGACCCGCATGATCCGGTCCGTGGTGAAGCGCCGGGCCGCGCGGATCGCCGCAAGCTGGGGGTCCTTGCCGAGGCCGCTGGTGAACTGGCGGTCCCGCGCCCGGAGCAGGCTCTCGAGCTCCGCGGCGTCAATCAGCCCGGAGCCCGTCAGGGTATTCATCCTGGCCGCCAGCGCGGCGGGAGAATCGGCCTGCAGGAAGTCGACGCCCCGGTCCAGGAAGCGCTGCAGCGGGCTGTCGCCGCTGCGTTTGAGGCGGCCGGCCAGCAGCCGGATGTCCTTGCCGGTCAGGTCCGGGTTCTGCTCGGAGCCGGACAGCGCGAATTCCTTCAGTGCGATGGTGCGGTTCAGCACGAACCAGGAGTGGGTGTGGCCGGTGCCGAGGATGTGCCGCAGTGCGCCGAGGGAGTCGAAACCGGGGAAGAGCGGCGCCGGGAGCATCCGGCCGGTCGCATCCAGCCAGAGCGCCGAGGGTCCGGGCAGGATCCGGATGCCGTGCCGGGGCCAGACCGGGGAGTGGTTGTGGATCCCTTCCGGGTAGTGCCACATCCGGTCGCCGTTGATGAGCCGGCCGCCGCCGCGTGCGACGGCGGCCAGGAAGCCGCCGTCGACCGAGGCCGGAACCCCGCTCAGCATGGTCTCCGGGGCGGCCCCGCCGGGCCACTGTTCCCGCACCGCGGCGTGGTTGCCGCCGATGCCGCCAGTGGTCACGACGACGGCGCCGGCCGTGGCTTCGAATTCACCGACCGGGGTCCGTTCGGACTGCTCGCCGCGCGCCGCGGGGCTCGGTACCAGCACCTCGCCGCGCACACCGTCAACCCGTCCCGCCGTCGCGGTCAGGGAGGTGGCGCGGTGCCGGAAGTGGAAAGAGACCCGGCCGGCCGCCTCGCCCTCGCGGAGCTTGGCGAGGAACGGCGCGACGAGCGCCGGGCCGGTACCCCAGGCGACGTGGAAGCGGGGGACCGTGTTGCCGTGGCCGGCTGGGCCGTAGCCGCCGCGTTCGGCCCACTGCACCAGCGGGAACAGGCCGACCCCGAGGGACGCGAGCCAGGCGCGTTTCTCGCCGGCGGCGAAGTTCACGTACGCCTCTGCCCAGTCCCTGGCCAGGGCGTCCTCGGGGCGGTCGAACGCGGCCGAATCGAGCCAGTCGGCCAGGGCCAGGTCCACGCTGTCCCGGACGCCCAGCCGGCGCTGCTCCGGGGTGTTGACCAGGAACAGGCCGCCAAAGGACCAGTGCGCCTGGCCCCCGGTAGAGGCCGCCGGCTCCTGGTCCAGGACCGCCACCCGCCGGCCGGCAGCGTACGCTTCGGCGGCGGCCACCAGGCCGGCGAGTCCTGCGCCGACGACGATCACGTCGGCTTCGATCCGGGCACCGGGCGCGGCCGCGCCGCCGCTGGAGACTGCATCCGCGCTGGTCATGGCTTCATGCTAACGCCCGGCGGCGACCGAATCCGCGCGCATTTTGGATTGCGCGCCCGGAACCGGAAAACTAGTGGCATGCGCGTATACCCCACCTTCTTCCGGCTCGCCTTCTCCTGGATGGACGCCGAGCGTGCCCACAAGATCGGGTTCCAGGCCATCCGGCTGGCCAACCGCTGCGGCGCCGGCCGGGTGCTGCAGCGCTTCACCGCACCGGCGGCCTCGCTGCGGACCGAGGCCTTCGGCCTGACGTTCCCCTCACCGTTCGGCCTCGCCGCCGGGTTCGACAAGGAAGGCCACGGCATCGAGGCGCTGACCGAGCTCGGCTTCGGCCATGTCGAGGTGGGAACCATCACCGGCCAGGCCCAGCCGGGCAACCCGGCCCCGCGGCTGTTCCGGCTGATCGAGGACCGCGCGGTGATCAACCGGATGGGCTTCAACAACGACGGCGCCGCCGCCGTCGCACCCCGGCTCCGCGCCGCCCGCGCCGCGCTGCAGCGCCGCTACCCCGGAGTCCGGCCGGTGATCGGTGTCAACATCGGCAAGAGCAAGGTCGTGGAACTCGACGACGCGGTGGCGGACTACCTCATCAGCGCCCGCAGCCTGGCTCCGGCCGCCGACTACCTGGTGGTCAATGTCAGCTCCCCGAACACCCCGGGCCTGCGCCTGCTGCAGGACGTCGGCACGCTCCGGCCCCTGCTGGAGGCCGTGGGCAAGGAAGCGGATGCCGCCGCAGGCCGGCACGTGCCGCTGCTGGTCAAGATCGCCCCGGACCTCAGCGACGAGGACATCGACGACGTCGCGCGGCTGGCGCTGGAGATGAAGCTGGACGGCATCATCGCGACCAACACCACGATCACCCGCGACGGGCTCGTCTCTGCGCCGGGGACGGTGGCAGCGTGCGGCGCCGGCGGGCTCTCCGGAGCGCCGTTGAAGCAGCGTTCCCTCGAGGTGCTGCGGCGGCTCCGGCAAGCCACCGGGGGTGCCATCACGCTGGTGTCCGTCGGCGGCGTCGAAACGGCACAGGACGTCCAGCAGCGCCTCGACGCCGGCGCCACCCTGGTGCAGGGCTACACGGCGTTCCTCTATGAGGGTCCCTTCTGGGCGGCGCGGATCAACCGGCTCCTTGCGAAGCACCCGTCCCGGCGCTGAGCCGTTCGGAGGCGGGCACTCCGCGTACCCGAACAAACGAAGGAGCCCCCGGCAGCTGCCGGGGGCTCCTTCGAGTTGAAGGCGTGAATCAGGCGGGGAATTCGCCCCGGCGGACCTGGGGCTTGGGCAGGCGGAGGCGACGGAACTGCAGCGAACGCATCGAGCCGTACCAGACCGTGCCGCGCTCCACCTCGCCGAACTTTTCGGCCAGGCGCTTCTTGAGCTTGCGGGAGAGGATGAAGACGTCGACGAAGACGGCCAGGAACATGACCCAGAAACCGCCGAGGACATAAATCATCTGCTCGCTGCTCGCCGGAACCAACAGCGAAATGATCACGAAGACCAGGGCACCGAACATCAGGTACTCACCAAGGCTGAAGCGCGCGTCGACATAGTCGCGGGCGAAGCGCTTCTGCGGGCCCTTGTCCCGCAGCGGCAGGAACTTCTCGTCACCGGAATCCATCGCCTGGCGCATCTTCAGCCGCTGGGCGGCGACCGCTTCGCGCTCGGCAGCCTTGGAGGCCTTGCGGTCCTCCGGCACCAGGGGCCGTTTCCGGGCCGCAACCTGGGCGCTGCGCTTGGGCGTGGGTGCGCCCTTGCCGGCCACGGGGCCGCGGGCCGCTGCGGCGGCCGCCTGCTGGTCAACTACGTCCTGCGCCGAGGGCGCTTCCTTTTTACGTCCAAACACCCCTATACATTACCCTGCGGGGCCCGGTCTGCCGTGACGGCTGACACGGTAGGGTTTTGGCCATGACTTCATCATCCGCGGGGATCCCGCAGTCCGCAGCCGCCGGCTCCATCGACGCCGCCGCCCTCCGCCAGGCCGTCAGCGACTCCTTCGACGCCACCGTCGCCCAGCTGAAGGACCTGGTCGCCATCCCGGGCATTGCCTGGCCCAGCTTCGATCCGGCGCCGCTGAATGCCAGCGCCGAAGCCGTCGCGGACCTGGTCCGCGCCAGCGGCTTCGAGGACGTCCGCGTCCTGCGCTGCGACAAGGCCGACGGCACCCCGGGCGGGCCCGCCGTCGTCGCCCGCCGGCCCGCCGCCGAGGGCAAGCCGACCATCCTGCTTTACGCCCACCATGACGTCCAGCCCGCCGGCGACACCGCGCTCTGGGATACCGACCCCTTCACCGCCGTCGAACGCGACGGACGGCTCTACGGCCGCGGCGCCGCCGACGACAAGGCGGGCATCCTCGCCCACGTCGCTGCCTACTCCGCCGTGACCCGTGTGCTGGGGGAGGACCTGGGCCTTGGCGTGACCTTCTTCTTCGAAGGCGAAGAGGAAGCCGGGTCGCCGACGTTTCGCGCGTTCCTCGAAGAGCACCGGGAGCTGCTCCGCGCCGACGTGATCGTCGTCGCCGATTCCTCCAACTGGAAGGTGGGCATCCCGGCGCTCACCACCAGCCTGCGCGGCCTGGTTGACGGCACCATCGAGGTCAAGGTCCTTGACCACGCCGTGCACTCCGGCATGTTCGGCGGGCCCGTCCTGGACGCGCCCACCCTGCTGGCCCGGCTGATCGCCACCCTGCACGATGAGGACGGCAGCGTCGCGATCGAGGGCCTCGTCGGCCGCGACGACGCCGAGGTCGACCTCACCGAGGAGGAGTACCGCAACGATGCCTCGGTCCTCGACGGGGTGAAGCTTGCCGGCACCGGCACCATCGCATCGCGGATGTGGACCAAGCCGGCGCTGTCGATCATCGGTTTCGACGCGCCTGCCGTCGACGTGGCCTCCAACACGCTGCTGCCGCGCGCCCGCGCGAAGTTCAGCCTGCGCCTGGCGCCCGGCCAGGACCCGGCCGAGGCCATGGACGCCGTGCGACGGCATGTCGAGTCGCACGCCCCGTTCGGCGCCCAGGTGGTCTTCACCCCGGGGGAGAGCGGCAACGCGTTCGCGACGGACACCAGCTCCGCCGCGGCCGGACTGGCCATGTGGGCGCTCGGCGAGGCCTGGGGCGTCCCCGCGGTCGAAACCGGCATTGGCGGGTCGATCCCGTTCATCGCGGACCTGACAGAGTTGTACCCGGAAGTGCAGATCCTGGTCACCGGCGTGGAGGATCCGGACTCGCGGGCGCACAGCGCCAACGAGTCCCTCCACCTGGCGGATTTCCGGAACGCGATCGTGGCGGAGGCGCTGCTGCTGGCCCGGCTGAACGCCGACGGCCTGACACCGCCGGCATAGGCGCCCCGGCGCGGCGCCCGCAGGGAACATCCAGCCCGCTTCCACGGTTACGGCAGGAGTTAGAGCTACAGGGCCGATCGACGTAGCATGTAGCTATAGCCCATACCGTGTAAGTAGGGGCGGGCGCCGCGCAGGCGGGGCCGCCACGACCGTCGTTAGAAGGTAGGCCATGAGCACTACAACCAATGAAAACAGCGCCGACACCACCGTCCAGGCCGACCAGGAGCTGCCCAGCCACGAGGTCCAGCTGTCCGACGTGGCCGCCGGCAAGGTCCGCAGCCTGCTGGAACAGGAAGGCCGCACCGATCTGCGCCTCCGCGTCGCCGTGCAGCCGGGCGGTTGCTCCGGGCTGATCTACCAGCTCTACTTCGACGAGCGCCTGCTCGAGGGCGACGCCGTGCGCGACTACGACGGCGTCGAGGTTGTCGTGGACAAGATGAGCGTCCCCTACCTCAGCGGTGCCAGCATCGACTTCGAGGACACCATCTCGAAGCAGGGCTTCACGATTGACAACCCGAATGCAGGCGGATCTTGCGCCTGCGGGGACTCCTTCCACTAAGGGCTAAGGCCGGGCTTTCAGCCCGGCCTTAGTTCCGTCCGGAGGGCGTTCACCGGAGGGGTTAAAAACTCCGCAAGGGCACGGCGCGGACATGTGGGCGAAAACTCGCGGGGAGCGGTAAGCTCTACACCGAGTAGTAAAACTTTTAGTGTGCCCGGAACGCTTTCGGCGGCCGGGCGGCAGCAACAAGTAGGAAGGGCCGTCTGTGAGTTCGCAGAACCGAACCGGCAGCCGACGCAAACAGATCACTACGATCACTGGCTTGGCACTAGCCGGCGCGTTGGCTTTGACTGGATGTTCACCAGAGGTACAGAAAGGGTGGCTGCCGACCGAGCGCGGCACCACCAACCACACTGACCGCATCATGGACCTCTGGGTCAACTCATGGATTGCCGCGCTGGTCGTCGGCATCATTACCTGGGGCCTGATGATCTGGTGCATCGTCGCATACCGGCGGCGCAAGGGCACCGTCGGGTTCCCCCGCCAGAACAGCTTCAACCTCCCGCTCGAGGTCTTCTACCTGACGATCCCGCTGTTCATGGTCCTGGTGTTCTTCTACTTCACCGACCGTGACCAGCAGGCGATCGACAACCGGGACGCCCCGGCCGACGTCGTCGTCGACGTCCGCGGCAAGCAGTGGGCCTGGGACTTCAACTACAAGAAGGGCGACGTCGTCACCGACGACGTCCACGAGGCCGGCGTCCAGGCGCACCTCACCGGCACCGAGGTGGACAAGGAAAAGCTGCCCACCCTGTACCTGCCGGTTAACAAGTCCGTCGATCTGGAGCTGAACGCCCGCGACGTCATCCACTCGTTCTGGGTGCCGGCGTTCCTGCAGAAGCGCGACATGATCCCGGGCAAGACCAACTACATTCGGTTCACTCCCACCAAAGAGGGAACCTACGACGGCAAGTGCGCCGAACTCTGTGGCGAGTACCACTCCGAAATGCTGTTCCGCGTGAAGGTTGTCTCCGAGACGGAGTTCAAGTCCCACATGGACCAGCTCCGCCAGGACGGCAACACCGGACTGCTCGGCGAAGAGTACGACCGCCTCCCGGCCAAGACCGAGAACAAGTAAGGGGAGCGCGAAGTGGCAACGACCTACTCTCAGCCCTCCGGGACCCTTGAGGCTCCCGTAGTACCCAAATCCAAGGGGCGCATCGTCGTCAACTGGATCACCTCCACTGACCACAAGACCATCGGGTACATGTACCTGATCGCGTCCTTCGTGTTCTTCTGCTTCGGCGGCGTCATGGCGCTGCTGATCCGCGCCGAACTGTTCGAACCCGGCATGCAGATCCTGCAGACCAAGGAACAGTACAACCAGCTCTTCACCATGCACGGCACCGTCATGCTGCTGATGTTCGCGACGCCGCTGTTCGCCGGCTTCGCCAACGTCATCATGCCGCTGCAGATCGGCGCACCCGACGTCGCCTTCCCGCGGCTTAACGCCCTGGCCTTCTGGTTCTTCCTGTTCGGCTCGACGATCGCCGTCTCCGGTTTCATCACCCCGCAGGGTGCAGCCTCCTTCGGCTGGTTCGCCTACGCGCCGCTGTCCAACACCACCTTCAGCCCCGGCGTCGGCGGTGACCTCTGGGTCTTCGGCCTGGCTCTCTCGGGCTTCGGCACCATCCTCGGCGCCGTCAACTTCATCACCACCATCATCTGCATGCGCGCCCCGGGCATGACCATGTGGCGTATGCCGATCTTCACCTGGAACGTCCTGGTCACCGCGATCCTCGTGCTGATGGCGTTCCCGCCGCTGGCCGCCGCCCTGTTCGCCCTCGGCGCGGACCGCCGCTTCGGTGCCCACATCTTCGATCCCGAAAACGGCGGCGCCGTCCTCTGGCAGCACCTCTTCTGGTTCTTCGGCCACCCCGAGGTTTACATCATCGCGCTGCCGTTCTTCGGCATCGTGTCCGAGATCTTCCCGGTCTTCAGCCGCAAGCCGATCTTCGGCTACAAGGGCCTCGTCTACGCGACGATCTCCATTGCCGCTCTCTCGGTGACCGTGTGGGCACACCACATGTACGTCACCGGCTCGGTCCTGCTGCCGTTCTTCTCCTTCATGACGATGCTGATCGCGGTCCCCACCGGCGTGAAGTTCTTCAACTGGATCGGCACCATGTGGCGGGGTTCGATCACCTTCGAAACCCCCATGCTCTGGAGCATCGGCTTCCTGGCCACCTTCCTCTTCGGTGGCCTGACCGGCATCATCCTGGCGTCTCCGCCGCTGGACTTCCACGTCTCCGACTCCTACTTCGTGGTCGCCCACTTCCACTACGTGGTCTTCGGCACCGTGGTGTTCGCGATGTTCGCCGGATTCTACTTCTGGTGGCCGAAGTGGACCGGCAAGATGCTCAACGAGCGTCTCGGCAAGATCCACTTCTGGATGCTTTTCCTGGGCTTCCACGGCACCTTCCTCATCCAGCACTGGCTCGGCGTCGAGGGCATGCCCCGCCGCTACGCGGACTACATGCCGCAGGACAACTTCACCTGGATGAACCAGTTCTCCACCTACGCGTCCTTCCTGCTCGGCGCCTCGCTGATCCCGTTCTTCTGGAACGTCTACATCACCTGGCGGAGCAACGAGAAGGTCCTGGTGGACGATCCCTGGGGCTTCGGTGCGTCGCTTGAGTGGGCGACGTCCTGCCCGCCGCCGCGGCACAACTTCACCTCGCTGCCGCGGATCCGTTCGGAGCGTCCTGCCCTGGACCTGCACCACCCCGAACTCTCCCAGTCATACACCGTTGACTCGCCTGCCCCGGCAGCCGCGACGCTCGGTAACGCCGACCAGAAGGACCAGGCCCAGTGAAAATCGAATCAAGGATTTTTGGACTCGGAGTCTTCTTCTTCGTCCCGGTGGCCATCGTCTACGGCATCGTGACCGGTTGGAACGAGCCGGTGGGCTACCTCGCCCTCCTGCTGGTGGCCGGCCTCGCGGGCATGATCGGCGCCTACCTGGGATTCACCGCACGCCGCGTCGGCATGCGCCCGGAGGACCGGAGCGACGCTGAGATCCACGAAGGCGCCGGCGAGCAGGGGCACTTCAGCCCCTGGAGCTGGTGGCCGCTGGTCCTTGGCCTGGCCGCCGCCGGTGGTTTCCTCGGCCTGGCCGTCGGCTTCTGGGTCACCTACATCTCCGGTGGCCTGGCCCTGGTGGCTCTCGTAGGCTGGGTCTACGAATACAGCCGCGGCGACCACGCGCACTAGGCACCACACGTAGAAAACGACGGCGGGCCCCACCTGATGGTGGGGCCCGCCGTCGTTTGCGTGTGCGCTGCGCCGTGCCCGGGCGGCTGACTGCGGTGGTGCGTGGTTGGGCGTCCTCGGCGGTCAGCCTGCCTGCGAGTCCAGCAGGGCGCACAGGACGTCCAGGACCTGGTCGGCGTCGCGGGTACCGGACCCAGCCGGGACGAGGTCCGACTGGATGGACAGTTCCACCTCGCAGCCGCAGTCAAAGTCTTCGGTCATGACCTCCAGCAGGGAACGGGCGTCGACGGCGGGCCGGCCGGCCTTGCTGATCCGGACGGCGAAGCCGGTCTGGGTCACGGCGCGGACAAAGGCCGCAGCGGGACGTGCGTGCAGTCCGATCGGTGACCGGACGACCGCCTTGCGTGCTGGCAATGGAGACTCCTCAGGTGTTGCTACCCCCGCCGACCTGGCGCCGCGGTGGCGGCAGTAGCGAAGTCTGCGGGGCGCCGGCCGGTGCGGCGGCATAACTCAGCGTAGCCGGGGGAGCGGACCCGTGCTAATCCGGGATCCGCAGTGGTCTAGACCTGCTGCGGGGTGACTTAAACTTGGTGCATGAACGATTGCAGCGGGAACCGTTATGGGCTCTGACGCGGCCAGGATGGCCGGGGACATCGATCGGAGCAGCGGGACTCCGATCTATGTCCAGCTCCGGGAGATCCTGCGCGCCCACATTGCCAGTTCCTGCCCTCCGGGGTCGGCCCTGCCGTCCGAGCGGGAGCTCTCCGAACGCTTTGGCCTGGCCCGGATGACCGTTCGGCAGGCAATCGACGCACTCGTGGGTGAAGAGGTGATCGAGCGGGTGGTTGGCTTGGGCACCTTCGTGCGGAAGCCCAAGCTGGACCTGCAGGTAAAGCTGACTTCCTACAGCGAGGAAATGCAACGGCGTGGCATGGTGCCCGCAGCCAAGGTCCTGAGCTTTGAACAGATCAACGCCAGCGCCTTCCTGGCCCGTGAGCTCCAGCTGGAGGAGGGCACGCCGCTGGTCAGGTTCCGCCGGCTCCTGCTGGCCGACAGCGAACCGATGAGCGTGGACGAAAACTTCATCCCCGCGCACCGGGTTCCGGGGCTGCTCGACGGCGAGCCCCCGACGTCGCTCTATAACGTCCTGAGCGAATCCTACGGCCTGGTCATGGAGTGGGGGGAGGACATGATCGAGGCGACCGCTGCATCGCCGTCCACGGCGCGGCTGCTCAACGTAGAGGTCGGGTCGCCCTTGCTGAAGATCCAGCGCCACGCGTTCGTGGCCCGGGCCATGGTGGACTATTCGGTCTCCTACTACCGTGCCGACCGGTACAAGCTCTGGGTGCCGCTGCAGCGTCCCGGCGTCCGCCCGACCCGGAACTATGCCTCCGGGTACCGTCCCTAGCCGCAACGGCCCGGGGGCCGCTGTGCACTGACGGCTGCCTCGACGGCCCAGCGGAACCACGCGCGGGGCGGACACAACGGCGCGGGGTACGTAAAAGGCCCGGTCCTGACGGACCGGGCCTTTTGCGTTGTCAATCGCTCCTAGTGGCTGAGCGTCTTCTGATCGGCAGTTGCGTCGATTGCCTCGTGGGAGCCGTGGTGGCCGTGGGCCGCGGCGAGCTCCGCCGGCGTGGCCGGTGCAACCCGGTCTTCGAAGAACCACTTGGAGAGCAGCGCACGGCGCTTCTCCTTGCGGTCCACCACACCGTGTTCGTTCGGCTGGGCCGGGATCGGCGACGGGGATTCGAAGCCAACCAGCTTGTAGCGCTTGTACTCGTCCAGCGGGGCGTGGACCTCGATGAACTCACCGTGCGGCAGGCGGACGATGCGGCCGGTTTCACGACCGTGGAGCGCGATCTCGCGGTCCTTGCGCTGCAGGGCCAGGGCGACACGCTTCGCGACGATGAAGCCGAGGATCGGGCCGATGAAGAACAGCGCGCGGAGCCAGTAGGTGACGTCGTTCAGTGCCACGTGGAAGTGCGTGGCGATCAGGTCGGAACCCGCAGCAGCCCACATCACGCAGTACCAGATGAAACCTGCCACGCCGATCGCCGTACGGGTAGGGGCGTTGCGGGGACGGTCGAGAACGTGGTGCTCCCGGTCGTCCTTGGTGATCCAGCGTTCGATCCACGGGTAGGCGAACATCACCGTGAACAGGAGGCCTGCCGGCACCAGGGCCGGGAGGAGCACGTTGAAGGTGAAGACGTGGCCGAACCAGACCTGCTCGACGTGCCAGTCACCGAAGGTACCCGGCATCAGGCGCAGGGCGCCGTCAACGAAACCGATGTACCAGTCGGGCTGGGTGCCGGCGGAGACAGGGGAGGGGTCGTACGGGCCGTAGTTCCAGATCGGGTTGATGGTGAAGAAACCGGCCATGAGCGCGATGACACCGAACACGATGAAGAAGAAGCCGCCGGCCTTGGCCGCGTAGACCGGGCCGAGGGGGTAGCCGACGACGTTGCCGTCGTTGCGGCCCGGGCCGGGGTACTGGGTGTGCTTGTGCACAACCACCATGAACAGGTGCACGGCGATCATCAGCAGGATCAGCGCGGGAACCAGCAGGATGTGGAGCATGTACAGGCGGCCGATGATGGCCGTACCCGGGAACTCGCCGCCAAAGAGGAAGAACGAGATGTACGTGCCGACAACCGGGATGGACTTGATCACGCCGTCGATGATGCGCAGGCCGTTGCCGGAGAGCAGGTCGTCGGGGAGTGAGTAGCCGGTGAAGCCTGCGGCCATGGCCAGGATCAGCAGGACGCTGCCTACCACCCAGTTCATTTCACGCGGCTTGCGGAACGCGCCGGTGAAGAAGACACGCAGCATGTGCACGGCGATGGAGGCTACGAAGAGCAGGGCCGACCAGTGGTGGACCTGGCGCATGAACAGCCCGCCGCGGACATCGAAGGAGATGTTCAGCGAGGAGTTGTACGCAACCGACATCTCGACGTTCTTCAACGGGAGGTAGGAGCCGTGGTAGTGCGTCTCCGCCATCGACGGGTCGAAGAAGAACGTCAGGAACGTGCCGGAGAGCAGCAGGATGACGAAGGAGTAGAGGGCAACTTCGCCGAACATGAAGGACCAGTGGTCCGGGAAGACCTTCCGGCCGAATTCGCGGAGGATGCCCGAGCCGCCGACGCGCTGGTCAACGAAGTCGGTGATGCGGCCGCCCTTGGTCTTGGCGACGAAGGTGGGGGTGTCAGCTGTTGATGTTGCGCTCATGCTCATCACGCTCCCAGTAGCTAGGTCCGACAGGTTCTTTGAAGTCGCTCGTGGCGTAGAGGTAACCCTCGTCGTCCACGGCGATGGGCAGCTGCGGGAGCGGCCGGCTGGCCGGGCCGAAGATGACCTTGCATTCCTGGGTCAGGTCAAAGGTCGACTGGTGGCACGGGCACAGCAGGTGGTGCGTCTGCTGCTCGTAGAGGGCAACAGGGCACCCGACGTGGGTGCAGATCTTGGAGTAGGCAACGATGCCGTTGTAGCCCCAGTCCTCGCGCCCCGGGGAGGGGTTGAGGGATTCCGGGTTCAGGCGCATCAGCAGAACGACGGACTTGGCCTTCTCGTTCAGCTTGCCCTCTTCGAGCTCGTTCAGGCCTTCCGGGATGACGTGGAAGGCGGAGCCGATGGTGACGTCCGCGGCCTTGATGGGGGTGCCGTCAGGGTCGCGGGTCAGGCGCTTGGTCTTGCCGTCAACCGGGGCCCACATGGTGTGGGCCAGCTTGTTGTCCGGACGCGGGCCGAGGTCACCGAAGACGGCCAGGGCCGGCAGCGGAGCGAGCGCGACGGCGCCGAGCAGGGTGTTGCGGATCAGCGGGCGGCGCTTGATGCCGGTTTCCTCGACGATGTCGTCGACGATCCGGACGGCGGCCTGGCGGTCCTCTTCGGTGCGGATGGCGTGGCGCTCTTCCGACACTTCGTGGTCCGGCATGAGGGCCTTGGCCCAGTGCACGATTCCGGTGCCGATGCCCAGCATGGCAAAGGCGGTGCCGATGCCCAGCAGGGTGTTCTGCAGCCGGATGGTGGCGATCGAGGAGTCTGCTCCAAGATCGATGGCGAAGTACGCCACCAGGAATATCAGGGTGCCCACGACCGAGGCGCCGAACAGAATGGCCACCTGCCGTTCCGCTCGCTTGGCGGCCCTCGGGTCCGTGTCAGCCAGGCGCAAACGATGCGGGGGAATTCCAGGATCCTGGAACTTCTCCACCTCATTCTGACCAGCCGTAGCTACGGTGCCCGAGTGGTTCGGACTGCCGTCACTATGGTTGCCCATAATTCGCCTCATCCTTCTCTCGTCCCGGCTGATGCCGGGTTAGTTTTTCAATTCCAACTGCCGACGGGTCGGCAGAAATTCTTACGGTGCCGCGGAGCGGCTAGGAAGTCCGGGAGGTCAGCCAGATCGTGAACGCGATGATGACGCCCAGGCCGGCAATCCAAACGAACAGGCCCTCGGAAACCGGGCCAAGGGCGCCCAGGTCGTTGCCGCCGGGGGAGCCGTTGGCTTCGATCTGCTTGAGGAACGTGATGATGTCGCGCTTGCCCTCGGGGCTGACGTTGGCGTCCGAGAAGACCGGCATGTTCTGCGGGCCGGTGACCATGGCCTCGTAGATGTGCTTGCCCGAAACGTCAGCCAGGGCCGGGGCGAACTTGCCCCGGGTCAGCGCACCGCCGGCAGCGGCGGCGTTGTGGCACATGGCGCAGTTGGTGCGGAACAGCTCGCCGCCCTTGGCAGCGTCGCCCTTCTCGTCGAGGACACCGGCCTCGGGGATGGCCGGGCCGGGGCCCAGCGAAGCAACGTACGCCGCCAGCTGGTGGGTCTGCTCTTCGTTGAACTGGGCGGGCTTCTTGTACGCCTGTGGGCCGTTCATCTGCATGGGCATGCGGCCGGTGCCAACCTGGAAGTCAACGGCGGCGGCGCCGACGCCAACGAGCGACGGTCCTGCCTGCGAGCCGCTGGCACCCATGCCGTGGCAGGTGGCGCAGTTGGCGGCGAACAGCTTGCCGCCCTCTTCTGCATCACTTGCACTGAAGCTCGTGGTGTCGGCCTTGGCCTGGTTGACGGTGGTGGCGACGGCGTACAGCCCACCAGTGATGAGGAGGCCCATCAGCAACAGTGCAACTGCTGCCAGTGGGTGACGTCGCTTCTGCGAGAGTGCCTTCACGTGGTGGTTCCTTTATTCGATCCTGCGTTGGCTCGGGGAGCCGATTCTTGAAATTCTATCTCTTGTAGAAAGAGAGACAAGGGGGGCTACTTGAGGACGTAGATGACCAGGAAGAGGCCGATCCACACGACGTCGACGAAGTGCCAGTAGTACGAGGTGACGATCGCGGAGGTGGCCTCGAAGTGGCCGAACTTCTTCGCGGCGAAGGAGCGTCCGATGATCAGCAGGAAGGCAACCAGGCCGCCGATAACGTGCAGGCCGTGGAACCCGGTGGTCATGTAGAACGCGGAGCCGTAGGCGTTGGAGGAGAGCGAGACGTGCTCGGAAACGAGCATCGCGTACTCGGTCGCCTGGCCGGCCACGAAGAACGCGCCCATGACGAATGTCAGAGTGAACCACTCGTTCATTCCCCACCGGGCGAAGCTCAGCGGACCGCCGAGCCGGCGCGGCTGGAGCCGCTCGGCAGCGAAGACGCCCATCTGGCAGGTAAAGGAACTGGCCACGAGGACGATGGTGTTTACAAGCGCGAAGGGGAAGTTGAGCTTGGCTGTCTCTTCGGCCCACATCTGTCCGGAGGTCGAACGGAGTGTGAAGTACATGGCAAAGAGACCGGCGAAGAACATCAACTCACTGGACAGCCAGACGACGGTTCCAACGGAAACCATATTCGGGCGATTCAGCGTCGGGTGCGCCGGGGTACTGGGGGCATGGGTCGCAGATGTCACATAGACATTATGTCTGTAAAACTCTGTCCTGCCCAACGCAAACCGCGTTTTCGGAGGACTTTTTCTACAAAGACGCGAAATCGCGCGGAAAAGTTCCCGACGGCCTTCGCATTGGGCATTGCGGGTTCCGGCTCGATAGCATCGGATCGTGACTTCTCAGGCATCTGCACAGGCTGTAGGCATGGCGTGGCCGCGCCTCATCGGCGCCCTTATTAACGGTACGGACCTCAGCGCCGGCGATACCGAGTGGGCCATGGCGTCCATCATGTCCGGTGAGGCGACGCCGGCCCAGGTCGCCGGATTCCTGGTGGCGCTGCGGGCCAAGGGCGAGACCGTGCAGGAGCTCACCGGCCTGGTGGAGGCGATGGCCGCGGCCGCGAATCCGATCGAGATCAGCGGCGAAAAGCTCGACATCGTCGGCACCGGCGGGGACCAGCTGAATACCGTTAACATCTCCACCATGGCAGCCCTCGTCTCGGCCGGCGCCGGCGCCAAGGTCGTCAAGCACGGCGGCCGCGCCGCGTCGTCGAGCTCCGGCTCCGCCGATGTGCTCGAGGCCCTCGGCGTGCGCCTGGACCTGCCGATTCCGCGTGTCGCGCGGAATGCCGAGGAGGCAGGGATCACCTTCTGCTTCGCCCAGGTCTTCCATCCCTCCATGCGGTACGCCGCCGTCGCCCGCCGCGAACTCGGCGTGCCCACGGCCTTTAACTTCCTGGGGCCGATGACCAACCCGGCCCACGTGCAGGCATCCGCCGTCGGCGTCGCCAACGAACGGATGGCGCCGCTGGTGGCGGGGGTCCTGGCGGCGCGGGGGAGCCGGGGCCTGGTCTTCCGGGGGAACGACGGACTGGACGAACTGACCACCACCGGACCCTCCCGGATCTGGGAAATCCGCGACGGGAAAGTTGCGGAGGAAGTGTTCGACCCCCGCACTCTGGGGATCCGCCAGGCGACGGTGGAAGAGCTGCGCGGCGGCGACGCGGCGGCCAATGCCGCCGTCGTGCGCGCCGTGCTGGCAGGCCAGCCGGGGCCTGCGCGCGATGCGACGCTGCTGAATGCGGCTGCCGGGCTGGTGGCCTTCGATCAGGATGCCGCGGGTTCCCTGCCGGAGCGGATGGCAGCAGCGATGAAGCGTGCCGAAGAGTCCGTGGACAGCGGCTCGGCTGCAGCGGTGCTGGACCGGTGGGTCGCGCTGTCCCGCGATTGAGCGGGAGTTACTGCTCGAAGCCCAGTGCGAACGCGGCGTCGAGGTCGTGCTGGGAGTAGGCGCGGAAGGCAATGTGCGTGGTGGTGTGCACGACGGCAGGAACCTTGGAGAGCTTGTCCGCGATGACATCGGCCAGTTCCTCGTGCCGGGCCACCCGGGCGATCGCAATCAGGTCCCATTCGCCGGTCACCGAGTAGACCTCACTGATGCCGGGAATCGCGGAGATCTTTTCGGCGGTCTCCGGGATAGCCGAAGCGTCTGTCTTGATGAGGACGAAAGCGGTGATCACGTTGAAACCTTTCGGATCTGTTTGCGCCGTAACCCGGCGTGTTGATCGGCCCCGGCAGGGGCCGTGCCATCTGCAGCAAGCCTAGTGCATCAGGCAGGCCGGCGCCGTGCCCGCAAGCGCCGAACGGCCGCCGCCAGGAGGCGCCAGCCGAGCAGGAACACACCGACGCTGAGCAGCGCCACGATCACGAACGGCAGCACCACGACCTGGCCGGTGAGCGCGCGCAGCAGCATGCCGACAGCCGCCGTGCCGAGCCAGACGCCGACCCCGGCGGGCCAGAGTGCCAGCGGAGTACGCCACAGCCGCAGCGCCAGCCACGCTATGGCGGCGCCGGCCAGGAACGGCCATGCCGTCGCCAGGACGCCGATGACGATCTCGCCGCGCTGGTGTGCGTCCCGGCCAATCGCGGCGAAGACCAGGATCAGGACGGCGTCGGCGGCGGCGGCAAGCACCGTGGTGTGGGCGGGCGGCGCCGGGCGGGCCGGAGTCGCGGGGGAGTGCGGGGAAGCGGGGGAGGGCATGCTTCAAGCCTAACCTCGGCGGCTCTGGAGTCGGGCCCCTGCCGGGTCTAGTCTGTCTCCAGACCCGCCCACGCAGGAGGCTTACCAATGACCACGCTGCCAGACCGGCCCCGCACCGCCCTGATCGTGATCGATGTGCAGAATGGCGTGGTCGAGGGGGCGTACCGCCGGGACTCCGTCGTCGCGAACATCGCCGAACTGGTGGAGAGGGCCCGGGCCGCCGCCGTTCCGGTCGTCTGGGTCCAGCATTCGGATGCGCAGCTGGCGCGGGGGAGTGACGCGTGGCAGTTCGTCCCCGAGCTGTCGCGGGCCGGGCACGAAACGCTGGTGCACAAGTCCTACGGGGATTCCTTCGAGGGCACGGACCTCGAAGACGCCCTCGCCGCCGCCGGCGTCGGGCGGCTCGTCGTTGCGGGCGCGCAAACAGACGAATGCATCCGGTCGACGATCCACGGCGCTTTTGTCCGCGGCTACGACGTGACACTCGTCGCCGACGCCCACACGACGGAGGATCTCTCGGACTGGGGCGCGCCGCCGCCTGAGCTGGTCATTGCGCACACGAACCTTTACTGGGAGAACCATGCGGCCCCGGGGCGGACCGCGGCGGTGGTGAGCACCAGTGCCGTGGCCTTCGACGGCGGGGACAGCCTGCGTGGTCCCGGCACGTAGGATCGGGGGATGGCCCGCCTTATCGTTCCGGATGTCAGTTACCACGCCTCCTGGCTCGAGGGATCGGCAGAGTTCGACGGCGGCCGCAGGGACGGCGGCGGCGCGGACGACTGGCCGCTGGAGGAGCTCACGGACGCCGCCACCTTCGGCCGCTTCGTACGTTCGCTCGTTGAGGATGCGTTGCCCGAAAGCCCCCGGAAGCCGGGTTACGTTCCATGCACTTACCTGTGGATCGTGGACGGCGACAGATTCCTGGGCTCGCTGGCCATCCGGCATGAGCTGAACAGTTTCCTCTTCAACGAAGGCGGCCACATCGGCTACAGCGTCAGGCCGTCCGCGCGGCGCCGCGGCCATGCGGCGCAGGCGCTGGCCGATGCGCTGCCCGTCGCCAAGGACCTCGGCATCTCCCGGGCCCTCATTACGTGCGACGAGGACAACGCGGGCTCCAGGGCGACCATCGAAAAGAACGGCGGGGTCTACGAAGACACCCGCAACGGTAAACGGCGGTACTGGATCGATACCGCCGGGCAGTGCGCGGATTGACGACTGCCGGCACCGGGGGAGCAGGAAAGCGCGCACCGGCTGCCTAGGCGATGGCGCTGTTCGCCCGTGCGAGACTGACACCGTGCCGATCGACATCAAAGCCATGCTTGATCGGGTCGTCACTGAGGTGTTCGACCAGAACTTCACCGTCGAAGATGCGACGTCCAATGATGATCCTTTGCGGCCCGCAGTCCGCGTGATCAGTCGTCGCGAACGGGGCCGAACGGCAATCGTTCGCGCCTCCTACGTGTGGATGGACGCTTTCATCCCGGAACTCAACGTGCAGGCAGCCGGCGGCCCGGACGAGGATGACGTGGAGCAAGACAAGGAAGATGAGCTCCGGCGGATCTGCCTCGTTATGCGCGCCTATCTTCAGGGCGAAGCGCGCATCGAACAAAGGCGTCGCTTGTTACGGCGAGGCACGGTCCCGGTCGTGACCGTCGAAGTGGAGGGCCAGAAGTGGCGTCTTGGCCGGAACCATTGGTCGGTGGGCTAGGTGGGCTCCTCTGGACTACTTGACATAATGTAGATTATCGGCGTTCTGGAGAAATGGCCGGGAGGGGCAGGACGGACCCGCCGTGGCGGGTAACTTTGCAGTGTTGTCGGCGTCTTCAAGAGTCGTCCGAATGTTGATCGTCAGGCCGTCGCGGCCGTTAGAACTTCCGCTCCATCGTCCGTGATCGCGATCGTGTGCTCACTGTGGGCCGTCCTGCATACCGTGGCACTGCGCAGCGTCCAGCCGTCAGGATCCGTGACGAGCTTCGCCGTGTCCGTCATCACCCACGGCTCCAAGGCCAGGAGCAATCCCGGCCGCAATTCGTAGCCTCGGCCCGGGCGGCCGGTGTTGGGAACGTGCGGCTCCTGGTGCATCGTCGAGCCGATGCCGTGGCCGCCGAACTCGGTGTTGATCGGATATCCAGCCTCGCTCAGGACTGATCCAATGGCGTAGGCGATGTCTCCGATGCGGGCCCCCGGGCCGGCGGCCGCGATCCCTGCAGCCAGGGCGCGCTCGGTGGCGTTGATCAGCGCGACGCTTTCCGACGGCTTTGACTCCCCCACGATAAAACTGATGGCCGAATCCGCGGCGATCCCTGCCTTGGAGACGGCAAGATCCAGGGTCAGCAGGTCGCCGTCGGCTAGGGCATAATCGCGCGGCAATCCGTGCAGGACGGCATCGTTGACGGCCGTGCAGATGTAGTGCCCGAATGGTCCGCGCCCGAAGGACGGCTCGTAGTCGACATAACAGGACGAGGCCCCAGCCTCGTTTATCATGGTCCGGGCCCAGCGGTCAATGTCCAGCAGGTTCGTGCCCACGGTGGTGCGGTTCCTCAGGGTCTGCAGGATATTAGCGACCACGGCACCTGTCTGGCGTGCGCGGCCCAGCTCGGCGGAGTTCAAAATCTCAATCATCCAATTATTATACCGGCCATATAATCCCGCTATACTCGGTGCCATGGTCAGACTGCCCCTCACCGGTGAAGAAGTCGAGCGCGGACGGCGCCTCGGGGCCCTGTTGCGCCGCGCCAGGGCGGAACGCCCCATGCTGGAGGTCGCGCTCGAGGCACAGGTCTCGCCGGAAACGCTCCGTAAAATCGAGACGGGGCGCATTGCGACCCCTGCCTTCCCCACGATCGCCGCGATCGCCGGCGTCCTCGGGCTCTCCCTCGACGCGGTCTGGGCCGAGATCAGCCACCCCGCCGGCGGCACCCGGCCGGACGCCGCCGAGCGGCGCTCCCCCGAGCGCCGGTCCCCCGAGCGGCTGGCCTCGTAGGGCTACGTTCCGATGTAGGCGGCCAGGTGCTGGCCGGTGAGGGTGGAGCGCGCCGCGACCAGGTCAGCCGGCGTGCCCTCGAAGACGATCCGGCCGCCGTCGTGTCCTGCGCCAGGGCCCAGATCGATGATCCAGTCCGCGTGCGCCATGACTGCCTGGTGGTGCTCGATCACGATCACCGACTTGCCCGCGTCGACCAGCCGGTCCAGCAGTGCCAGAAGGTTCTCGACGTCCGCCAGGTGCAGCCCGGTGGTCGGTTCGTCCAGGACGTAGACGGCGCCTTTCTCTGCCATCTGGCTGGCAAGCTTGAGCCGCTGCCGTTCGCCGCCGGACAGCGTCGTCAGCGGCTGTCCCAGGCTGAGGTAGCCGAGTCCGACGTCGGCGAGCCGCTCCAGGATCCGGTGCGCCGCCGGTGTTG
Organism: Arthrobacter sp. Hor0625; assembly: GCF_052567525.1. NCBI lineage: Bacteria > Bacillati > Actinomycetota > Actinomycetes > Micrococcales > Micrococcaceae > Arthrobacter > Arthrobacter sp. Hor0625. The sequence goes on from NZ_CP199586.1 coordinate 2,972,181, forward strand.
CCGACTCCCCCTCGGCGAAGAACCCGAGGGCCTCCGTGACGGACATGGCCAGGACCTCGGCGATGTTGCGCCCGCCCAGGGTGTACTCCAGGACCGCGGCCTGGAAGCGCCGGCCTTCGCATTCCTCGCAGGTGGTCTCCACCGTCGCCATGACGCCGAGGTCGGTGTAAATCACCCCGGCGCCGTTGCAGGCCGGGCAGGCACCCTCGGAGTTGGAACTGAAAAGCGCCGGCTTCACGCCGTTGACCTTCGCGAACGTTTTCCGGATCGGTTCAAGCAGTCCGCTGTAGGTCGCCGGATTGCTGCGGCGTGAACCGCGGATCGCACCCTGGTCGATGACCACGACGCCGTCACGGCCGGCCACGGAGCCGCTAATGAGCGAACTCTTGCCGGAACCGGCCACCCCGGTGAGGACGCACAGCACCCCAAGCGGAAGGTCGACGTCGACGTCGCGCAGGTTGTGGGTCGATGCGCCCCGCACCGGGAGCGCTCCCGACGCCGCCCGCACGGCGCGTTTCAGGGCAGCCCGGTCATCGAAATGCCGGCCGGTGGTGGTGCCGCTCCCCCGCAGCCGCTCGACGGTGCCTTCGAACACCACCTCGCCGCCGGCGGTCCCGGCGCCCGGGCCCAGGTCGATGACGTGGTCGGCGATGGCGATGGTTTCTGGCTTGTGCTCGACGACGAGCACCGTGTTGCCCTTGTCCCGCAGCTGCAGCAGCAGGCCATTCATTCGTTCAATATCGTGAGGATGCAGTCCGATCGTGGGCTCGTCAAAGACGTAGGTCACGTCGGTGAGCGAAGAGCCCAGATGGCGGATCATTTTGGTCCGCTGCGCTTCTCCGCCGGACAGTGTGCCGGCCGGGCGGTCCAGCGAGAGGTAGCCCAGCCCGATCGCGGCAAAGGAATCCAGCAGGTGCTGGAGTCCGCCCAGCAGCGGCGCCACGGACGGCTCGTCGAGCTCCCGGACCCAGCCGGCCAGGTCGCTGATCTGCATGGCGCAGACCTCGGCAATGTTTTTCCCGTTGATCTTTGCGGACAGGGCTTCCTGGGAGAGCCGGGTCCCGCCGCATTCGGGGCAGGTGGCAAAGGTGATGGCCCGGTCCACGAAGGCGCGGATGTGCGGCTGCATGGAGTCCGGGTCCTTGGAGAGCATGGACTTCTGGATTTTCGGGATCAGGCCCTCGTAGGTGAGGTTGATGCCTTCAACCTTGATCTTGGTGGGTTCCTTGTAGAGCAGGTCGTGGAGCTGCTTCTTGGTGTACTTGCTGATCGGCTTGTCCATGTCGAAGAACCCGGACCCGCTGAAGATGCGGCCGTACCAGCCATCCATGCTGTAGCCGGGAATGGTGAGCGCCCCCTCGGCCAGCGACTTGCTGTCGTCGTACAGCGCGGTGAGGTCGAAGTCGGAGACCGATCCCATGCCCTCGCAGCGGGGGCACATGCCGCCGAGATAGACGGCATCGTTCACCACTTGCTTCTCGATCCGGCCGCTTTTCTGCGTGCTCATCACCCCGCTGGCCTTGCGCGTCGGGACGTTGAAGGAGAATGCCGTCGGCGGCCCGACGTGGGGTTGTCCGATCCGGCTGTAGAGGATCCGGAGCATCGCGTTCGCGTCGGTGGCGGTGCCGACCGTCGAGCGCGGGTTGGAGCCCATCCGCTCCTGGTCCACGATGATCGCCGTCGTCAGGCCTTCGAGGACGTCCACGTCCGGCCGCGACAGTGCCGGCATGAAGCCCTGGACGAAGGCGCTGTACGTTTCGTTGATCATCCGCTGGGACTCCGCGGCGATGGTGGCGAAGACCAGTGAGCTCTTGCCGGATCCGGACACGCCGGTGAATGCCGTCAGGCGGCGCTTCGGGATCTCGACGCTGATGTCTTTGAGATTGTTCTCCCGGGCGCCCTGGACGCGGATCAGGTCGTGCGTGTCGGCCACATGCGGTGACGCAGGCGGCGGTGCGTCCGGGTGGGGCATGTCCATGGTGTCTCCCTCTGCGTCGCTGGCCTCCGGCCGTGGTCCGGAGTCCGCGGCCTGGCTGGTTGTGACCAGCTTAGAACAGCGGCCGGGCGCGACGGATCGGTGCCGGGCGCAGGCGTGGCGGCGCGGGGACGGGCATTGCCTTAACGGGCGGCCTCACTAAGAATGAACCATGACGGTCTACCTGAGGTCCCTTGAAACAGCTGTCCCGCCCACGGTGCTGATCCAGGCCGAAGCCCGCGACGTGTTCGCGGCCCAGCCGGGGCTGAGCAGGCTGGGTTCCCGCCTGGTGAGCACCTGCTTCGACTCCGCCGCGATCGACACGCGGTACACCGCCGTCGAAGAACTGACCACGGGCGCCCGGGCGGAGAACCCGAAATTCTTTGACCAGGCGACCGGGCTGCTGCTCAGTCCCAGCACGAAGACCCGGAACGATATCTTCGCCGCCGAGGCGGCCAAGCTCTTCATCGAGGCGGCCGAAAAAGCGGTGGACGCCTGCCCCGGCATGGACCGGCGGATGATTACGCACCTGGTGACGGTCTCCTGCACCGGCTTCTTCAACCCGGGGCCCGACTACAAGATTGTCCGCGCCCTCGGATTGAACCCTGCGGTCCAGCGCTACCATCTGGGCTTCATGGGCTGTTACGCCGCGTTCCCGGCCCTGCGCGCCGCCAAGTCGTTTTGCGACGCCGACCCGGACGCCGTGGTGCTCGTGGTGTGCGCCGAACTCTGCTCCCTGCATGTGAGGACCTCGAACGATCCGGACACCATCATGGGCTCGGCGCTGTTCGCCGACGGCGCCGCGGCCGCCGTCATCAGCTCCCGCGAACTGCCGGGCCAGCCGGCGCTGATGACCCTGGACCGGTTCGAGACCGTCCTGACGCCCGTCGGCGAGGAGGCGATGGCCTGGAACATCGGCGACGAGGGCTTCGAGATGATCCTGGGCAGCTACGTCCCGCACATCATCGACGACCACATCATCGGCGCGCTGGACCCGCTCCTGTCCCGGGATGCCTCGCTGGCCGGCCTGCCCTACCGGGATATCCGGCACTGGGCGATCCATCCCGGCGGGCGCAGCATCCTGGACAAGGTCCAGGCCCGGCTGGAGCTCAGCGACGAACAGCTGGTTCCTGCCCGCGAAACCCTGCGCAACTTCGGCAACATGAGCAGCGCCACGGTGCTGTTCGTGCTGCGGCACATCCTGGACCAGCCGGCAGCAGACCCGGCCCCGGCCGCTGACAGCCCGCGGCGGGAGGAGGGTGACGAGCGGATCTGCTCGATGGCCTTCGGGCCCGGCCTGACCGTGGAGACGGCGCTGTTCACCCGGCTCACCGCCCCGCGGTCCGGCGGCGCGGGCTCCGACTCCGCCCGGCGGCCGGAAACCGCGCTGGCCTGATCCGGCGGCATGGACCTGCTGCGCGGTCGCGCGCTCGATGCCGTCGAGGAGATGGACCGGCCGGACTGCGACGCCGGACGGCTGGAGCGCACCTACGCGCAGTTCGGGGTGGTGAACCGGGCCGTTTCCGGCTGGCGTGGCATCTACCGCCGGGACATAAGGCCGCTGCTCTCCGCGGCCGGCGCCACGACGCTGCTGGATATTGGCTGCGGCGGCGGTGATGTGCCGCTGTTGCTGTCCCGCTGGGCGGCGCGGGACGGGTTGCGCCTGGAGATCACCGCGGTGGACCCTGACCGGCGGGCCGCGGCCTTCACCGCCCGGCTCCGTCCCCGCCCGGGGGTCTCGTTCCGGCGGCAGTCCACCCGGGACCTGCTCGCGGCGGGCGCGCGCTTCGACGTCGTGGTGTCCAACCACGTGCTGCACCATCTGGCGCCCGGCGAGTTCGCCGCGTTCCTGGCCGATTCGGCGGACCTGGCAACGACGCGGGTGATCCACAACGACCTTCGTCGCAGCGCGGCCGCCTACGCGCTGTTCTGGGCGGCCGCCCTGCCGTTCACCGGGTCCTTCATCCGCCGCGACGGGCTGACCTCGATCCGGCGCAGCTACACGGAGGCCGAACTTGCGGCCGCCGCACCCCCGGGCTGGACCGTGCAGCGACGCTCCCCCTTCCGCAACCTGCTGGTGTGGGACAAACCGTGACCGGCATCGTGATCATCGGCGGCGGCCCGGTCGGTCTCTTCATGGCCGCCCTGCTGCTGCAGCTCGGGCTGGAGGTCACCGTGCTGGAACGGCGCACCTCCCCCGCGGCACACCCGCGGGCCATCGGCATCCATCCCCCGGCCGTGGCGGCGCTGGCACGGATCGGCGCCGACCAGGACCTGATCCGCCAGGGCGTCCCGATCCGGCGCGGCAGGGCCCTGCACGGCGGCACCACCGTCGCTGAAGTGTCCTTCGCCCGCGTGTCGGGCCGCTACCCGTTCGTCCTGTCCGTCCCGCAGGACCGCACCGAGGCCGTGCTGGCGGAACGCGTCCACGCCCTCGCTGCCGGGGCGCTGCGCCGGGGCGTGGAGGTGTCCGGACTGCGCGAGGACGACGGCGGCGTCACGGTCTCGGCACGGCACAACGGCCGGCAGCTGGAGTTCCGGGCGCCCCTCGTGATCGCCGCGGACGGCGTCGGTTCGATGGCCAGGACCGTTCTTGCGCCGCCGCTCCGCCGCAAGGGTTATCCGGATCGCTATCTGATGGGCGACTTCGCGGACGGCACCGGGCTCGGTCCGGACGCGGCACTGTTCCTGGCCCGGGACGGCATCGTGGAATCCTTTCCGCTGCCAGGGATGCTGCGGCGCTGGGTGGTCCGGCTGGGCCCGGCCGGACACGGCACGGACGCCCACTGGCTCGCCGGGGAGGTTCGACGGCGGACCGGAACCGAGGTGGACCCCGGCAGCAACAGCATGCTCAGCAGCTTCGGCGTCCGGTCGAGGCTGGTCCGCCGGATGGTGCACGGCCGCGTTGTCCTGATCGGTGACGCGGCACATGAGATCAGCCCGATTGGCGGCCAGGGCATGAGCCTGGGCTGGCTGGATGCCCTGGCCCTGGCGCCGCTGGTGCCGCCGCTTCTGGCCGGGAGCCGCCCAGGGCTTGCCGGCTACGAAGCGGGGCGGGTGCGCCAGGCGGCGCGGGCGGCGCGGCAGGCCGAGATTAACATGGCGCTCGGCCGGCCCCTGCCCGCCGGCTTGCTGGCCGTGCGGAACGGGGGCATCGCCGCCGCTGCGGCGGTGCCGGCGATCAACCGTTTCGTCGCCCGCCGCTTCACGATGCAGTAGCCGCTGGACCGGGCTCAGGGGGCCGGTGGTAGCAGTCGTAACTGTGCTGGCTGACGACCAGGCCGTCCCGTACCTCGAAGACGGCGACCGTACTGGCCCGGATCTCGTCCCCCGCATCCCAATATGGAAGTCCCAGCTGCAGGACCGCGGACCAGTCCGCCTCCACCACCACCCGGCCCGCCTCGCAGGTGCTGCGGCGGACCTCGAAGCGCTGGCCGACGACGACCTCGCCGCTGCGCTCGGCGCCGGCCAGGACCTCGGAGCGCGTACGGATCGACCCCTGCGGTGCGAGAAGGCTGGGAGCCTCGGTCAGCACGTAGTCGGGGGCCAGGAACGGGTCCGGCGCAGCCGCGCCCCCGGTCTCGAGGGCGCGCAGCAGGCCCAGCACGCAATCCAGCGGACTGGCCTCCGGAGGCAGCGGACGGGTAGCAGCACGGGAAGTCATGGACCGAGACTAGCCCACCCGGCTTCCGGCCCCGTGGTCCCGGCCGTCGGTTGCTGGGGTCCGGTTCCCGCGGTTGGTGCCGCCGCCTACACTGGCCGCATGGGCAGCCTTCCATCCTCCCTGCGCCGGTCCCTGCCCCGGCTGGGGACGGCGGCGCTCCTGCTGGCGGTGGCATCATGCAGCACCGGGACCGGCACCGGCGCCGGCGCCGGGACCGGGATCTCCGGGGCAAACCCCGGCGCGGACACCTCCGGGGCGACCGCCGGCGCGGCCACGACCGCCGGCGGGTCCTCCTCCCCGTCCGGCCGCCCCGCGCCGCTGAGCGCCTCGATCAGCCAGTTCCGCGACAACTACGGCAAGCCGCTCGTCGAAATCCAGTTGACCAACACCGGGAGTGCAGCGATCACCGCGATAGCGGCCACGCTGCACAGCCCGCTCTTCCCCGCCGGCGCCCGGTGGGCGCCGGCGGCCGGAACCGAGCTGCCACCGGGCCAGGTGAAAAGCCTCTCCGTGCGGATGCCCGCCGCGGACTGCCGCCCGGCGCCCACCGGCAAGGGCGCGCGGACGGCCACCGTCGAGGTCCGGTTCACCTCCGACGGGGGCTCCCCGGAAGCCCCCGTCCGGGCCGCCGCGGAAGACCCCTTCGGTGTCCTCGTCCGGAACCACGACGAGCTCTGCCTGGCCCAGGCGGCGGCCGAGGTCGCGGCCTTCGGGCTTGGCCCGGGCCTGGACCGCTCCCCGGACGGCCGGACCGCCGTCCTGCGCCTGGTCATCACCCCGGCACGCACCGGCTCCGGCGGCACCGGCAACTCCCTGGTCCTCAACGGCATCGGCGGCACCACCCTGCTGGCGGAGGACCCGGCCCTCCCGTGGCCCGGGCCAGTGCGGATCGCCGCGGGCGGACCGGAACGCGTGCTGCGCCTGGGCGTCCGGCCGGCCCGCTGCGACCCGCACACCGTCGCCGAGGACAAGGTGGGAACGCTGCTCCCGCTGACGATCTCGGCCGGCGGACGGGACGGTGTGCTGAAGGTGGCCGCCGGAGCGGCACTGCGCGGACAAATCTACGACTTCATCACCTCAGCCTGCCGGCGCCAGTAGTCTGGTGCCATGTCTGCAGACGCCAGGAACGAAGCCAACCACGACGCCCCGTTGAGCGGGGCCAGCGACGACCAGATCCGGGAGCTGGTGGACCATATCCTCGACGCCGGGGTGCTGCCGCCCATCGTCCAGGTGGGCCATCCGGTTCTGCGCCACCAGGCGGTCCCGTTCACCGGCCAGCTCGACGAGGAACGGCTGGGCCGGTTGATCGACCTGATGCGCCGGGTGATGCACAAGGCGCCGGGGGTTGGCCTCGCCGCTCCGCAGCTTGGGATTCCGCTGCAGCTTGCCGTGCTTGAAGACAACTTCGAGGTGGATCCGGTGGTCGCCGCGGCCCGGGGCAGGGAGCCCCTGCCGTTCTTTGCCATGCTGAACCCTGAATACACGCCGGTGGGTACCGCCTACAGCGCGTTCTACGAGGGCTGCCTGTCCGTGAACGGGCTGCAGGCCGCGGTGCGCCGGCCGACGGCGGTCCGGCTGGACTTCACCGCCCCGGACGGCACCCGGCAGCAGCGGGAGTTCAGCGGCTGGCAGGCCCGCATCGTGCAGCATGAAACCGATCACGTGCACGGCGTCCTCTACCTTGACCGCGCGGAACTGCGCTCCTTGAGCAGCAACACCGAGTACGCCTCCCGCTGGTCCCAGCCGGACATCAGCCTCGCCCGGCAGGAACTTGGGTTCCTGCCGGACGGACCTTAGCTGTGTCCGACGGCGCCTAGCCGGCGGCGGGCGCGTCCGCCGGGGACGGGTTCGACGCCGTCGGAAGGTGTTGCGCCCACCACCGCAGGATCTCGTCGAAGCGCTGCCGGCGGTGGTGCGGGGTGCCGGAACGGGACAACTCGTGGTTTTCTCCGGGGAAGACCAGGAAGGCAGCCTCAACGCCCAGCCGCTTGAGCGCCGTGAAGTACCGCTGGCCCTGCTCCACGGGGCAGCGCAGGTCCTCCTCGCTGTGCACCACCAGGGTCGGGGTCCGAACCTGGTCCACCCGGGCCATCGGGCTCTGGGCCTCGACCTGGTCGGGATCGGATCCGGTGTACTCGCCGCCGAAGAACCAGCCGATGTCGGCGCTGCCGGTGAAGCTCACCGGATCCAGGAAGCCGCGTTCGACGATGGCCGCCTTGAACCGGTGGTCGTGGCTGATGGTCCAGGCGGTGAGGTAACCCCCGTAAGAGCCGCCCATGATGCCCAGGGCGCCGCCGTCGAGTTCCTCGAATTTCTCCAGCGCCCCGTCCAGGAACGCCAGGACGTCCTCCATGTCCAGGGTGCCCATCCGCTCCTTGATGGCGCGTCCGTGGGCCTGGCCGTAGCCCGCCGAGCCGCGCGGATTGCACATCAGGACCGCGTACCCGGCGGCGGCGTAAACCTGCGCCTCGTCGAAGAGGGCGCCGGTGAACTGGGCGAACGGGCCGCCGTGGATGTTCAGCAGCACCGGATGCGGGCCCTCGCCCTCCGGCCGGACCAGCCAGCCGTGCACCGGGTAACCGTCGGCCGAGGCGAACGTCAGCTCCTGCGGGGCAATGATCCCGGCGTCGGTTCGCAACGGCGCGGAGAAGTCCGTCAGGACCTGGAGCCGGGCACTGTCATCCCGCGCCCCCTCCTGCCGCGCCTCCCGCAGGACCGCCACATCGCCGGCGCTCTGCGCCTCGCTGAAGCTGAGCACCACCACACCTCCCGCTTCCGCCGCGCCGGTGACCACCCTGTCCCCGTCGAGCAGCACCTCGGAGCGTCCCTCCGGGCCGTAGGCCAGCAGCTGGACGGTGCCGCGGGCGTTGTTCAGCACCATGGCACCATCGGCGCCGCGCGCCTCGATGCCGCCGGCGGCCAGGTCCGTGATCTCCGGGTCGCTGAGCCGGGCCGCGTCGCCGCCGCCGGCGGGCAGGACGTACAGCGCTGTGTTGCGGGCTACGAAGTCACGGCCCGACGCCCCGATGTCCTGGGCGGTGAAATAGAGCCAGTGCCCGTCACGGCTTTCGCGGACCGCGGCCACCGACAGCCGGCCAAGGTTGGCCGGGGTGAGATCTTCCGGTTCCGACTGCGCGGCCGGATCCAGCGGAAGGCGGTAGATTCCGCTCCCCAGGTCGCTGTCGCTCCCCTCGTGCAGGGCAGCGGTGAAGTACACGTAGCGGCCGTCGGCGCTGCAGGAAGCGCCGGAGTGGTCGGTCCGCGCGGTCGTCAGCTGCCGGGCCGCCGGCACGCCGTCGCCTTCCCCGTCGCGGCTGCCGGCTCCGGTCTTCAGCGCCCGTCCGGCGGGCGCCACCGGAGGCTCCGCGGCCAGGTCCGGGACATCGACGGCGAACAGCTGAAGCGGTTTGTCCGCCGTGTAGCCGACCCCGTTCATCCGGTATTTGTACTCCGTGATCAGCCGGGCATCCTCGGCGCCGGCGCCGACCCCCTCGATGGTGCCGTACCTGCCCTCCTCCGGGGTCCTGGCGTTGAAGACCACGCTGCGCGAATCGGGAGCCCAGGTGAAGGCGCTGACTCCAAGCGGCGCGGCGGTGACCGGTACCGGCTCCCCGCCGGCGGCTTCAACGACGTGCAGCTGCGGCTTTCCGCCGGCCGCGGCCCGAAGGAAGCCGAGGATCCGGCCGTCCGGCGAAAACGCCGGCGCCGTGTCGCGGAAACCGCGGGTCTGCCGGCGCGGCGGCAGCGCCGGGTCCACCGGCACGTGCCACAACTGGCCCACATAGGCGTCGGCGTCGAAATCAGGCCGGATCACGGACACGACGGCATGGGTGCCGTCCGGGTGCACGGTCGGGGCCGAAACGGACTTGAGCAGGGGCAGGTGGTGGGATTTCACGAGTGCGAGCCTAACCCCCAACGGACGTGACGTGAAACACCCCGCCGGGCCGCGTCCTCCGGCCGCCGTACGATGGAGGCTATGTTCGCCCGGACCTTCCCCGCCCTGACCTGCCCGGTGTGCCGGGAGCGGCTGGAGGCCGACGGCGGCGGCCGGCGCCTCGTCTGTCCCGCCGGTCACAGCTTCGACGCTGCCCGGCAGGGCTACTTCAACTTCCTTACCGGCAAGGGCACCGTCTTCGAGGCGGACGCCGCGGACATGGTCGCGGCGCGCTTTGATTTCCTCTCCGCAGGGCACTACCGACCCCTCGCCGACGCCGTCGCCGGACTGGCGGCACCGTTCCTCGCAGCCCCCGGCGCCGCCGTGCTCGACGCCGGCACCGGCACCGGGCACTACCTGCGCGCCCTGCTGGACCGTGTCCCGGCTGCGGCTGTCGGACTGGACATCTCAAAGTTCGCGCTCCGCCGTGCGGCCCGGCTGAACCCCGAGGCCGTCAGCATCGTCGCCGATGTGTGGCAGCGGCTTCCGCTCGCGGACGACGCCGTCGACGTCGTGTCCGTGGTGTTCGCGCCGCGCAACGCGGCGGAGTTCGCCCGCGTGCTGCGCCCCGGCGGCCGGCTGGTCGTGGTTACGCCCCGGCCGGGGCACCTGGCGGAGGTGGCGGCACTTACCGGCATGCTGGGGATCGAACCGGCCAAGGAGGAACGACTGGCCGCCGCGCTCTCCGGCCACTTCCGGGCAGCCGGGGACCACGAACTCGACCTGACCCTTGGCCTGGCGCCGGCGGACGTGGCCAACCTCGCCCTGATGGGTCCCGCCGGCCACCACCTGGACCGGGCGGAGCTGGCGGCACGTACCGCGGCACTGCCGGCCCGCACCGACGTCGCGGCCCGGTTCCGGATCAGCGTCTTCGCACCGCTGGAGCCGCCCGTTCCCGCCGCCGCGGAATAACGACTTGGCCACGGTCGCCGGCTGGCTACGGCGCCCCGCCCCACAGGCTTGCCCCCCGGCTTAGGATGGAACCAAGCCACGCCGGGTCTGCGTCCGCAGCACCCGCAGCGCGTGGCCAAGGGGGACGAAATGTTCGAATGGCTGGCCGAAAACTGGTGGGCGCTGTGGCTCACGGTGTTCCTGGTGTTCGCCGTGGTGGAAATGCTCACCCTCGATCTTTTCTTCATCATGCTTGGCGGCGGCGCCCTGGCCGGACTGGTGGCGGACTTCGGCGGCGCCGAACCGTGGCTGCAGATCGTCGTCTTCAGCGTCGTTTCCCTGCTCATGATCGGCTTCGTGCGCCCCGTGGCGCTCAAGCACCTGCGCAACAGCCCGGCTGACCAGCGCAGCAACATTGAACGGCTGATTGGCGAACCTGCCATCGTCGTGGAGCAGGTCAGCTCCGACGGCGGCCTGGTCAAGATCGGCGGCGACGTCTGGAGCGCGCGCTCGGTGTCCGGGGAGCTGGCGCCCGGACAGCGCGCGGTGGTCAGTGCCATTGACGGCGCTACTGCGATGATCGTTCCGCAGCAGGAACCCGGGGCGCGGTAGCAGCTGCCGCGCCGACCATAACTACACAATTTGGGGAAAAGGTGATGTATGGATATCGCAGTCGCAGTAGTGCTGCTGGTACTCGTAGCGTTTGTCATAATCGTGCTCGTGCGGTCGGTGCGGATTGTTCCGCAGGCCCGCGCCGGCGTCGTGGAGCGCCTCGGGAAGTACCAGCGGACGTTGAACCCGGGCCTGACGCTCCTGATTCCGTTCGTTGACCGGCTGCTGCCCCTCCTGGACCTCCGCGAACAGGTCGTCTCCTTCCCGCCGCAGCCGGTGATCACCGAGGACAACCTCGTGGTGTCCATCGACACGGTCGTCTACTTCCAGGTGACCGACGCGCGCGCCGCCACCTACGAGATCGCCAACTACATCCAGGCCGTCGAACAGCTCACCACCACCACGCTCCGCAACGTCGTCGGTGGCCTGAACCTCGAAGAGGCCCTGACCTCCCGGGACCAGATCAACGGGCAGCTGCGCGGAGTCCTGGATGAAGCGACCGGCCGTTGGGGCATCCGGGTCTCCCGGGTGGAGCTGAAGGCCATCGATCCGCCCCACTCCATCCAGGATTCGATGGAGAAGCAGATGCGTGCCGAACGGGACCGCCGCGCGGCCATCCTGACGGCCGAAGGCACCAAGCAGTCCGCCATCCTGACCGCCGAGGGCCAGCGCCAGTCGTCGATCCTCAAGGCCGAAGGTGACGCGCAGGCGGCAATCCTGCGGGCCGACGGTGAGGCCCAGGCAATCCAGAAGGTGTTCGAGGCCATCCACAAGGGCAACCCGGACCAGAAACTGCTCGCTTACCAGTACCTGCAGACGCTGCCGAAGCTCGCCGAGGGCACCTCCAACAAGCTGTGGATCATCCCCAGCGAAGTCGGTGAAGCGCTCAAGGGCATCGGTGGCGCGCTGGGCGGTTTCGGCGCCGCGGCCGACGCGGAGCAGGTCCCGGGCGGCAACCCCGACGGCCGTTCCGGCCGGCAGGCTCCGGCGGCAGCTGCCCCGGCCGCCCCGGCCCCGGTGTCGCCGCCGGCGCCGCCGGCCCCGACGTCGGGCCCCGGCTTCGCGCCCGAGGCCTAGGAACAACCTGCAGTGCCCTGAAGGCCCGCCCCGCCACCACGGCGGGGCGGGCCTTCGCGGTCCGGCGGCTTTACCTGCCGGGTCGCAGGCGCGTATAGTGGAGTATTTGTCCGGCCGGTACGGCTGGCTGGAACAAAGAAGCTTCGCGGCGCGTTGAACCTAGTGTCGATTTTGGGCAATAAAAAGTGCACCTCCAGGTGCACAGGGAACGCAATGCAACACACAGTCCGGCGGCGCCTAGCGGCGGCTGCCGGCGCAGGGCCGGGCCCTGGGAACCGAGCATAAGGGAGAAAAGATGAGCGATCGCAGCCTGCGGGGCATGCGCCTTGGCGCACAGAGCATGGAGACGGAATCCGGCGTCGAACCGGCTCCGCGCCAGCGGGTTGAGTACCGCTGCGAGGACGGCGAGCAGGTCTTCGTAACCTTCTCCTCCGAGGCCGAGATTCCGCCGGTATGGGTTTCCAAGACCGGCAAGGAAGCGCTGCTGGTCGACGGCGAACGCCCCGTCAACAGCAACGAAAAGGCCGTCCGCACGCACTGGGACATGCTGTTGGAACGCCGCTCCCTGCCGGAGCTGGAGCAGATCCTCGAAGACCGCCTCACCATCCTGCGTGAGCGTCGCGGGGAACGCCGCTCCGCCTGACGCTGCGTCCTTCGAAGACAGGCCGGGCCGGCACCTCAGCGAGGTGCTGGCCCGGCCTGTTTTGCGTCGGCTGGTCCTAGCGGCGGCCGAGCTTGCGGCTAAGCGTGTTCCAGCGGGCGGTGAGGCCCCACTTGGTCACGTTGACCATGGCCTCGAGGACGATGTTCCCGCTCATCTTGGACGCACCGAGTTCGCGTTCGACAAAGGTGATGGGGCGCTCCACAATGTTGAGGCCCAGCTGCGCGACGCGCCACGCCAGATCCACCTGGAAGCCGTAACCAACCGAGTCGACAGAATCCAGGTTGAGCTTTTCCAGCGTGGTCCGGCGGAACGCACGGAAGCCGCCGGTGACGTCCTTGATCTTGACGCCGAGCATGACCCGGGCGTAGGTGCTGCCAACGCGGGAGATGGCCTGCCGGTACAGCGGCCAGTTCACTACGCTTCCGCCCGGCACCCAGCGCGAGCCCATGGCAAGGTCAGCGCCCTGTTCCACCGCCTCGATCAGCTGCGGCAGTTGCTCCGGCTTATGCGAACCGTCCGCGTCCATCTCGACGAGGATGTCGTAGCCGGCCTCGAGGCCCCACTTGAAACCTGCGATGTAGGCCGCGCCGAGGCCCGCCTTGCCGGCACGGTGCAGGACGTGGACTTGGCTGTCGGTGGCAGCGATGCTGTCGGCGAGCTCTCCGGTGCCGTCCGGGCTGTTGTCGTCGACGACCAGCACGTCGGAGGCGGGGACGGCGGTGCGCAGGCGCCCAAGGGTCTTGGGCAACGATTCCAGCTCGTTGTAGGTCGGGATAATCGTGAGGACACGCACAGCGGGGCCTTTCCTTGGGGAAACGGTCGGAGGGCCGGGAGTGCCGGCGGTTGGCCGGCGACAGGCACAGCTCTCCATTATAGCCAGCCGGCGGACCGGATCCGGGCGCCGGCTAGCCGCGGAGCGCGCCGTTGGCGAAAAGTTCGACGCCGTCGCGCACCGTTTGTAGGCACACCGGGTCGGTCCCGGTGTCCAGCGCCGGGAGCAGGGGCGTCCGGGCGCGGGGGTCCGTGCTCCAGGACTGCACCCGGCCGTCGGCCACCTGCACCATCAGCTCCTCCACTTCCCAGACCGCGAAGCTGGCCGGCGCGCCCGGCACGAGCTGGCCGGCCATCGGGTTGCGGTACCGGGCGGCCCGCCAGCCGGCCCGGGTGTGGCCGAGGAAGGCGGCGCGGGCGGAGATCCGTTCGGCGTCGTTGTGGTGTTCGAGGCAGGCGCGGACGCTGGACCAGGGCCGCAGCGGCGTGACCGGGCTGTCGCTGCCGAAGCACACCGGAACGCCGGCGGAGTAGAAGGACCCGAACGGGTTCATGGCCGTGTGGCGCGCGCCTAGCCGCTGGGCGTACAGGCTGTCCGCGCCGCCCCAGAGCGCGTCGAAGGCTGGCTGGGCGCTGACGGTCACCGAATAGTGCGCCAGCCGCGTGATTGCTGCGGCGTCGGCGAGCTCGACATGTTCGAGGCGGTGGCCCGCCGCGCGGATGCGCTGCTCGCCGACCTCGGCGGCCGCACGGTCCATGGCCTCAAGCGCGGCGTCGAGTCCGGCGTCCCCGATGACGTGGAAGCCTGCCTGCAGGCCCAGCAGCGAGCAGGCGGCCAGGTGCGCCGCCGCCTCGTCCACGGAGAGGTACCGGGTGCCCCGCTCCCCCGCGGCGTCGCTGTAGTCCTCACGGAGCGCGGCGGTGCGCGAGCCGATGGATCCGTCCATGTTCAGGTCCCCGGCCAGACCCAGGACAGGCACCCCCAGGGCATCCAGGATGCTGCGGGCGTGGTCCTCCGAGGCAGCCAGCTCGCCCCAGTAGGGCAGGATCTCCGGCGCCGGCTGCCCCGGCCGGTCCGCGGCGTTCCAGCCGGCGGCGAGGCGGAGGTCCTCGATGCTGCCGATGTGCGGGGCGGCCATCTCGGCCAGCGCCACGTAGCCGTTCGCGGCGGCCTCGGCCAGGGCGGCCTGCTGGTAACCGGTCACGGCGGCTGCGGGGAGTTTCCGGGCAGCCAGCCGCGCGGCAGTGTGGGCGGCGCGCTTGACCTGCGCGTCCGGCCCGGTGCCATCCAGGGATCCGAGGCCCGCCGCGCCGGCCAGGGAGTCCGAGACCAGCGCGGAGTGCACGTCCACCCGGGACAGGTAGACGGGACGGCCACCGGCGGCGCGTTCGAGTTCGGCGCGGGTGGGCAGCGCCGGATCAGTCCAGAGGGTCTCGTCCCAGCCGTGGCCCAGGACAGGGCCGTCCGCTGCGGATCCCGCCGCGGCGTAGCCGGCGACGGCGTCGAGGAGCTCGGCCGCTGACCGGACACCGCCGAGCCGGAGCGATTCCAGGGCGATGCCGGTTTCCGTCAGGTGGACGTGGGAGTCAACGAACCCCGGCGCGAGCAGGGCGCCCTTAAGGTCGATGACCTCCATGCTGGAGTCCGCGATGGACGTCGCGGCCTGTTCCGACCCGACCCAGGCGACGGTGTCGCCGTCGACCAGCACGGCCGTGGCGAAGGGATCCGCAGCGGTGTAGACGGAGCCGTTGCGGTACAGCGTCACTTTGCGCGGCCGGGACGGTGAAGCGGTCATGGCGGAATACTCCTTGTAGCTGGTGCCCGGCGTCGGCCGGGCGGGGTGGGAAGCGGGATGCAGGGTGGCCGGCGGTCAGCCGGTCAGGCGACCGATGAGTACGCCACGACCCCGCGTTTGACCAGGGTGATCGCCTCGGCGCAGAGCCGGGCGACGCGCGGATCCAGGCTCGGGATCTTGGCCAGTTGGTCCAGCAGGTCGATGACCTGTTTGACCCAGCGGACAAAGTCGCCGGCGGCCAGGTCGGTGCCGCTGAGCACGTCCTGCAGGTGCCGGCCTTTGGCCCACTTGAAGATCGGCCAGACCAGTCCGAGTTCCGGTTCGCCGGTGAGCGGCAGCTTGCCGGCTTCCTCGGCGTCTTCCAGGGCAGACCATTCGCGCACCACCGTGTCGACGGCGGATTCGAGCGAGACACTCGGCATCTTGGGCCGCAGGCCGCGGTCCTCGCGCTTGGCCTGGTAGACCAGGACGCTGGCCAGCGCCGCGATCTCGGCGGCGTCCAGGTCACTGAAGGCCCCCATCCGCAGCGACTGGGAGATCAGCAGGTCCTTCTCCCCGTAAATCCGGCGGAGCCGCTGGCCGTCGGGGCTGATGGCCAGCTGCCCGGATTCGGAGCTCTCCAGGTAGCCGTAGCTGGTCAGGAGCGCGCAGACGCGGTCGAAGGTCTTGGCGATGGTGTTGGTGCGGCCCTGGATCTGCCGGATCAGGCCGTCAGTTTCCTGCCGGAGCTTCCACCAGCGTTCGGACCAGCGGGCGTGGTCTTCGCGTTCGCTGCAGCCGTGGCACGGGTGGGCGCGCAGTTCGCGGCGCAGCTCGGTGATCTTCTTTTCCATGTTCGGCGCGGCGGCGGCGCGGCCGAAGTCCTCGTCCCGGCTGGGAGGCGCCGGCGGCCGGTTCTCCCGCAGCGCATTGCGGACCGAGGATGCGAGGTCTCGCCGGGACTTGGGCACCTTGGCGTTGAAGGACTTCGGGATCCGGACCCGGGTGAGGGGTGAGAGCGGGCCCTCGACGTCGGTGAGGCCGATCCGGCGCAGCTGGTTGTCCAGGGTCATGACAGCCGGGCGAGGCTCCCGTGAATGGTGGTCCGAGCTCAGCACGACGGCCAGCCCCGGCGCCCGCCCGGAGGGGACGTCCACGACGTCGCCGGGCAGCAGGCGGCTCAGCGAGTCCTCAGTGAGGGACTTCCGCGCCCGCGAGGTGCCCCGCGCGGCCGTCTTCTCGGCGTCGGACAGGGCACGGCGCAGCCGGGCGTATTCGGTGAAGTCGCCTAGGTGGCAGCTCATCGACTTGCTGAAGCCGGCGAGCGATTCCTCCCGGCTGCGGACCTGCTTGGCGAGGCCGACGACCGAACGGTCGGCCTGGAACTGCGCGAAGGAGGATTCGAGGATTTCACGGGCCCGGGCGCGGCCGAACTGGGCCACCAGGTTGATGGACATGTTGTAGGTAGGCCGGAAGCTGGAGTTCAGCGGGTAGGTACGCCGGGACGCGAGACCGGCGACGGCGGCGGGGTCGGTCCCCGGCTGCCAGAGCACCACGGCGTGGCCTTCGACGTCGATCCCGCGCCGGCCGGCCCGGCCGGTGAGCTGGGTGTACTCCCCCGCCGTGATGTTGACGTGGGCTTCGCCGTTGAACTTGTCGAGCTTTTCCAGCACGACGGAACGGGCGGGCATGTTGACCCCGAGCGCCAGCGTTTCGGTGGCGAACACGGCCTTGACCAGGCCGTCCGCAAAGAGTTTCTCCACGACCTCCTTGAACGTGGGCAGCATCCCCGCGTGGTGCGCAGCGAGGCCCCGGAGCAGGCCGTCGCGCCAGCTCCAGAAACCGAGTACATCAAGGTCATCGGAGGGGATGTCCTGGGCGGCCTCGTCGACCCGCCGGGCGATGATGGCCTGTTCCTTCTCGGTGGTCAGCCACAGTCCGGCGGAGACGCACTGGGCGACGGCGGCGTCGCAGCCGGCGCGGGAGAAGATGAAGGTGATGGCCGGCAGCAGGTCCATCCGGTCCAGGCTGGCGATGACCTGCGGCCGGCTGGCCTTGCGGACCGGGCTGCGCGGGGCGGCCTGGGGCGCAGAGTCCCGCTGGCCGCGCTGGTTGCGCTGCCGGCGGCCGCCGTGGCCGTAGCGGCCGCGGAAGTTCATCTGGCTTTCCGCCCGCGCCATGGACAGCAGTTCGGGATTGACCTCGTAGCCGGCGCGTTCGGTGATGACGGTGCCCCGCCCTGCGCCAGGTGCGGCGCCGGGTTCGGCGGTGGCCGCGGAGGCGTCCTGGCCTGCCGGTGCGATCTCGTCGAAGCTGGTGTCGCCGGCGAAGAGGTCCACGATCTTGCGGCCCACCATGACGTGCTGCCACAGCGGCACCGGGCGGTGTTCGGAAACGATCACGTCCGTCTGCCCGCGGACGGTGTCCAGCCACGCGCCGAACTCCTCGGCGTTCGACACGGTGGCGCTGAGCGAGGCGACCTGGACCTCGCTGGGCAGGTGGATGATGACTTCCTCCCAGACCGCCCCGCGGAACCGGTCGGCCAGGTAATGGACCTCATCCATGACCACGTAGCCGAGGTCATCCAGGGTGGCGGAGTCGGCGTACAGCATGTTCCGCAGTACCTCCGTTGTCATGACCACGACCGGAGCTTCGCCGTTAATGCTGGTGTCGCCGGTGAGCAGGCCGACCTGGGCCGGGCCGTATTTGTCCGCCAGTTCGGTGTATTTCTGGTTGCTCAGGGCCTTGATCGGGGTGGTGTAGAAAGCCTTCAGGCCGCGCTGGAGGGCCAGGTAGATGGCGAACTCCCCGACGATCGTCTTCCCGGCTCCGGTGGGTGCGGCGACCAGGACGCCCCGGCCTGCCTGCAAGGACAGGCAGGCCTCGCGCTGGAACGGGTCCAGCTCGAACGCGAGGGAACGGGTGAATCCGCCCAGGTAGGTCTTGGCTTCTGCGGCCCGCTCGGCGCTGGCGCGGTAGCGCTCCGACGGCGACTCCGGCCCGGGTAGTGAGGACATGATTCCAGCCTAGTGTGCTGCGGGCTAGAGATTCTCCAGCTCGGAGCTGGGAGTCGCCCGGTCAGCGGTGGCTTCGGTCTCGGCGTCGACCCTGGCCGCTCGCTTTTCCCGCCGGCGGTCGTTGATCAGGCACAACCCGATGGCCGTGAAGAACAGCAGCAGCATGGGCACGGCGAGGTAGAACATGCTCATCGCATCCGCGCCCGGGGCTGCCATCGCGGCGAAAAGGCAAACCAGGAAGACGGTGATCCGCCAGCTCCGCAGCAGTTGCTGGCCCTTGATCAGGCCGGCGAGGTTCAGGCCGAACAGCACCACCGGCAGCAGGAAGGCGATGCCGAAGGCCAGCAGGAGGCGCAGCACGAAGGAGAGGTAGACCTGCGCGCTGATGAAGTTGGAGCCGCCGGAGGGCGTGAAGTCGGTGAGCACGCGCACCGCGTTGGGCAGTACCAGCCACGCGAGCAGCACGCCGCCGACGAAGAGCGGCACGGCTGCGGCCACGAAGGACAGCGCGAGCCGCCGCTCCTTCTTGTGCAGGCCCGGCACGATGAACGCCCAGAGCTGGTAGAGCCAGACCGGGCTGGCCACGATCAGGCCGAGGAAGACGGAGACCTGGATCATCAGGTCAAAGGAGCTCGCCACGCCGTCGAAGTTCAGGGAGGCCTGCCGACCCTCGTGTTCGTTCAGGTCGCGGATGGGCTTGATCAAGGCCGCCAGCATGGGCTGGTAGACCAGGAATCCGACGACGGTGCCGAGCACGACGGCGATGGCGGACTTGAAGAGCCGGTTCCGCAGCTCCTTGAGGTGATCGAGGAGGGCCATCCGGCCCTCGGGATTCGATCGGCGGCTTTTGGTTACTGCCATCTGGTTCTAGGCGCGGTTCGGCGGCGGAACATCGGTTCCCCCGCCCGGGCGGCTTTCGGTGCCGGTGGACCGGGGGTGGTTCACGACTTTGCCTTCGACGGCGTCGGGGTCGGCGGCTGCCTCAGGGGTGCCGTCCTTCTTCATTTCGCGGACCTCGGATTTGAAAATCCGCATCGACTGCCCGAGGCTCCGGGCCATTCCGGGCAGCTTCGGTGCTGCGAAGAGCACCAGTGCCAGGACGATGATGATGATGAGATGCCAGCCTTCAAGCCTCATGCCGGATGGTCCTTTCGTTTGAGTACATCCTATGTCTAACGGAGATCGATGTCGCGCAGCGCCTGGGGCTGGCCACGTTCCGCTTTGCGCCGGATCCGGCGCAACCGCCGGGCTTCCTGCCGGGCGACTTTGGATGCATGGTAATCATGTCGCATGGCCGCGGGCGGGGCAAAAACCGCTGAGCCGGGGGCGGCCTGCGCCCCCGCGGAGTTCCCCGCGCCGTCGTGCTCCGACGCTACGTCCCCAACATGAACAACGGCTGAACCGGGGGTGAGCGGCGCGGAGCCGAGGTTCGCGAAGCGGTCCCCCGCCTCCCCGAGTTCCTTGACGGTGGCCATGAACTGCCGGAACAAGCGGACGCCGAGCACGCCGAAGAACAGGAGCGACAGCGCGACGAGCGCTATCCAAATCAGGATCCAGGACCACCAAGGCATGCTGTTCAGTCTAGCCGGGCGGCGGGGGCGGGTTCGTACCGGGCGAGGGCCGCTTCAAGCCAGGCCCTGGTTTCCTCCGCCAGGGCCCGGGGCTCCAGGACGCGGACGGATCCGCCGTGCTGTGCCACGAACATGGGCAGCCACGCCGCGCTGCCGAACCGGATTTCGGCCAGCAGGTTCCCGGACGGCAGGTCCGCGGTGCGCTCGGCGTAGTAGTCATCGGCCAGTCCGGCTCCCTGCCGGGTCAGCTCCACCACGACGACGGCGTCGTCGTCGGTGGGCGTGAACAGCTTCTCCGGGAACCCGCCCGCAGGCGCGGCCGCCTGACCGGCGGGAACCCCGGTGCGGCGCAGGCCCTGGATCCGGTCCAGCCGGAAATTCCGCAGGCCTTTGGCCAGGTGGCAGTAGGCCTCCAGGTACCAGGTGCTGTCCAGGGAATACAGCCGCAGTGGGTCAACGTCGCGTTCGGTCACGGCGTCGCGCTGCGGCGACAGGTACTCGAGGTGCAGCCGTTCGCCGGCGCTAATGGCCTCCCGGGCGGCGTCCAGGGTGGCGGAGTCTTTCGGTGCCACCTCCGGCCCGGAGACGGCGGCGGCCTTCAGGCCCTCCTCGCCGGCGGCAGCGGTGAGTTTCAGTGTCACCGATTCCAGGGCCCCGCCCTCGTCCAGGCCGGGCAGCCCGTTGAGCGCCTGCAGCCCCGTGAGCAGCGCACAGGCCTCGTCCACGGTGAACCGGACCGGGCGCTTCAGGTCCAGGTCCTCGAGGATGTAGACGTGGTCGTCGTCCCAGCGGATGTCCAGCAGGTCGTCCGGATAGCCCTCGGGCAGGCCGGAGCAGATCAGGATGCGCAGGTCGTCTTCGAGTTCCTTGCGGCTGATGCCGAACCGCGCGGCGATGTCGCTGATGTGCAGGCCCTGGTTGTGGACCAGGAAGGGCACCAGCTGCAGCATGCGTTTGAGCTGGTCCTCGGAGGTGCGTTTCCGCACCCGCTTGGCCGGCGCGTGCTCGGGGAAGTCGATCTCCGGCGCGGGAACGGCGGCGAAGGCGGCGGCGGCGGCCAGGCGCCGGTGCACCGCGGTGTGCAGCGCCGGCGGGGCGACGACGACGGCTTTGGCACCGTAGGAGGCCAGTTCCTCGGCGAGGGTTTCGGCATCGCGGTAGGGCACCGTGAGCCGGTCGAAGCCGGGGCGTGGCGGGACAGCGGCGGAGGCTTCGGCGTCGCCGGCCGGTGCGGCGTGCTTGCGCAGCCCGAGCAGGGCGCCCCGGGCGACGTCGACGACAGCGTGCTGCACCGGCAGTTCGGGCAGGGTGGCGAGCTGTTCGCGGACGTTGAAGGACGACGGCGGGGTGAAGCTGTCCTTCTCCAGCACCTCGACGGCGGAGGTGAACCGGGACAGCCGGAAGAACCGCCGGCCGCTGCGGGCACGGTCATAGCCGACGAGGTACCACTGCCCGAACCGGCTGCCCAGCCCCCACGGTTCGACCGTGCGTTCTTCTTCGATGCCGGTGCTGCCGGCCAGGTAGCTGAACCGCACGGGATGGCGGCCGTGGACTGCGGCGACGAGGTCTTCGAACGCCTGGCCTGCCGGGCGGATGCGGGGCTGGACACCGGGCGGCAGCTCGGCGTCGGCGAGGCCGCCGGCGGCCTGGAGCTTGCGGACGGCGTCGCGGGCGGCGGAGCCGAGGGCGGCCTGCTCCCAGAGCTGCGCCGCGAGCAACAGCACCGTGCATTCGGCCGGGGTGAGGACGACGTCGGGGAGGCGGTTGGATTCCTTGCCGATCCGGTACCGGGTGGTGGCAGGATCGTCGGAGCCCCAGCCCGGGTCGGTGACGGTTTCGACGTCGAAGCCGAAGTGCCGCAGCTCGACCTTGTCCCGCTCGAACCGCCGGCCGAAGGCGTCGTCCGAGCTGGTGGTGTCGTGGTAGACCTTTTCGCGCAACTCGCCGCGGCGCAGGCCGTATTTGGTGTTGAGCAGCGCGATCAGCAGGTTCAGGAGGCGTTCAGTACGTGAGGCGGACACTCCGCAAGGGTACTAAAGTCAGGGCGCCCGCAAACGCGAAAGCGCGGTAACAACCGGAAAGAGCCTTCCGATTGTTACCGCGCTTCCAAGCCATGCGGTGGGTATGGCCAACGCCGGCCGGTGGGTGGGCCCCCGCCGGCGAGGGTCCCGGCCCGAGCTTGCGAGGGCAGGGAGCGAGTGGGTGGGCCCCCGCCGGCGAGGGTCCCGGCCCGAGCTTGCGAGGGCAGGGAGCGAGTGGGTGGGCCCCCGCCGGCGAGGGTCCCGGCCCGAGCTTGCGAGGGCGGGGAGCCGGTGGGGACTAGCGGACGGCGACGAGGTCCACGACGAAAATCAGGGCCTCGTTCGGGCCGATCGCTCCGCCGGCGCCGCGGGAGCCGTAGGCCATCTCGGAGGGGATCTCGAGGCGGCGGCGGCCGCCGACCTTCATGCCCAGCAGGCCCTGGTCCCAGCCCTGGATGACCTGACCGACGCCGACCCGGAAGTCCAGCGGGGCGCCGCGGCCCCAGGATGCGTCGAACTCTTCGCCGGTGGACCAGGCCACGCCGACGTAGTGGGTGGAGACGGTGTCGCCGGCCTTGGCCTCGGGGCCGTCGCCCTCGATCAGGTCGGTGATGACGAGTTCGGTGGGGACGTCGCCTTCGGGGAAGTCGATTTCCGGCTTCTGGCGGTCGAGGTTGCGCTGTCCAAATGACATGGTTGCTCCTTCTTCGATGGCTTGCGGTGAGTGGTGCTGGCTACTTGACGCCGAGGATGTCGACGACGAAGACGAGGTCGCCCTTGGCGTCACCCTGGCCCTGGTCGCCGTAGGCGAGGTCCTTCGGGATGACCAGGAGCACGCGGGAACCGACGGTCTTGCCGGCGAGGCCCTGCGTCCAGCCCTTGATCACGCCGGTGAGCGGGAACGAGGCCTTCTTGCCGCTGGCGAAGCTCGAGTCGAAGACCTTGCCGCTGGCCAGGGCGACGCCGACGTAGTTGACGGTGAGCGTGTCGCTGGCCTTGACGGCCTGGCCCTTGCCCTTGATCAGGTCCTGGGAAATGAGGGCCTTGGGCGCGGCGACGCCCTTGACGGAGATCTCCGGAACGCCCTTGTCGTTTTCCTTCACGGTGGGCAGGCCGGCCGGCGGCGTCACGGCGTCGCCTTCGGGCTTGTCCAGGACCTTGGGGGCGTCCTTGGCCGCGAGGATCTTGATGACCAGCAGCTGGGTGGGCTGCGCCGGAGCTCCCTGCGCGGCCTGGCCGGGAACGGCGAGGGCCAGCTGGGAGCCGACCTTGGCGCCAACGAAGGCGTTGTAGATGACGGCGCTGCCGGTCTTGAGCTCGTCGTTCAGCTCAAGCTTCTCGGGATCCTTGGGGAAGGTGTCCTCGAGGGTGGAGCCGTCCTTGCCGTTGAAGGCGACGATCGAGATGTCCGCTACCTGGTTGGCCTTGACCCGGTCGCCGTCGCCCTCGGTGACGACCTTGACCGTGGGGTCTTTGACCTCAAGCGGCTTGGTGAATTCGACGCCCGGGGCCTTCTTGTCGCCCTTGTCGGTCAGTTTCAGTGAGTCCAGCTTCGCTGTCTCGCCGGCGGACTGGCTGGTGGGCTCCGGAGCGGCGGGCTCGCCGCCACCACAGGCGGTGAGCAGCAGCAGTCCGGGCAGGAGAATTGCTAATAGTCGGCGCACGTAAGAACTTTCGTCGGGGCAGGATGGACGCTGTGCCGGGCTGTCGCCGGCGGCAGAGCATGCGGTGGCCGTGGAAAGGCACCTCACCCAGAATATCGCGGAAAGCTGGGTATCAGCCCATAGAGTCCAGCAGGGCGTCCACCCGCTCGTCCACGCTGCGGAACGGGTCCTTGCACAAAATGGTCTGGTGGGCCCGGTCATTGAGCTTAAGATGGACCCAGTCCACGGTGTAGTCCCGGCCCAGTTCCTGCGCCCGCCGGACGAAGTCGCCGCGCAGCTTCGCGCGGGTGGTCTGCGGTGGCGCGTCGACGGCGTCCTTGACCGCGGTTTCGTCGACCACCCGGCGGGCCGCGCCGCGGGCCTGGAGCAGGTAGAACAGGCCGCGGCTGCGGGAAATGTCGTGGTACGTGAGGTCCAGCTGGGCGATCCGGGGCGAGTCGAGCTCCAGTCCGTGCCGCTCCCGGTAGCTGTCCATCAGCTTCTTCTTGATCGCCCAGTCCACCTCGGTGTCGATTGCGGCCGTGTTGCCGCTTTCGATCGCGTCGAGGGTGCGCTCCCAGAGGTCGAGGATGAGCGGAACGTGGGCGTTGTGCGGACCTCGGTCGGCCACGAACTCGGTCACCTTGTTCAGGTACTCGCGCTGGATCTCCAGGGCGGTGAGCTGGCGGCCGTTCGCCAGGCGGACCAGCGCCCGGCCGCTGAGGTCGTGCGAGATTTCCCGGATGCTGCGGATCGGGTTCTCCATCCGCATGTCGCGCATGATCACCCCTGCCTCGATCATCCGCAGGATCAGGTCCACGGTGCCGATCTTGAGCAGGGCGGTGGTCTCGGACATGTTCGAGTCGCCGACGATCACGTGCAGCCGCCGGTAGAACTCGGCGTCGGCGTGCGGTTCGTCCCTGGTGTTGATGATCGGCCGGGACCGGGTGGTGGCCGAGGACACGCCTTCCCAGATGTGGTCGGCGCGCTGGGAGAAGGCGTAGGTGGCGCCGTGCGGGGTCTTCAGGATCTTGCCGGCGCCGGCAATCAGCTGCCGGGTGACGAGGAACGGAATCAGGATCTCCGCCAGCCGGGAGAACTCGCCCCGCCTGGGGATGAGGTAGTTCTCGTGGCTTCCGTAGGAGTTGCCGGCGGAGTCGGTGTTGTTCTTGAAGAGGTAGACCGTGCCGTTGAATCCCTCGGCGGCGAGCCGTTCCTGGGCTTCGTCCACGAGGTCGTCAAGGATCAGTTCGCCGGCCCGATCGTGGGCGATCAGCTGGGCCAGGTCGTCGCATTCGGCGGTGGCGTATTCCGGGTGCGATCCGACGTCGAGGTACAGCCGGGAGCCGTTGGTGAGGAAGACGTTGGAGGACCGGCCCCAGCTGACAACTTTGCGGAACAGGTAGCGGGCCACCTCCTCCGGTGCCAGCGGGCGGGATTCCGGGCTGGAATACGAGATTCCAAACTCGGTTTCAATGCCGAAAATGCGCTTGTCCATCCTAGTTCTCCTCACCCAGCAGTGCCGTGACGTCGGCGTCGTCGAGGCGGCGGAACGCGCGGCGGGTGCCGCGGCTGGTTTCCGAGCCGCGGTCCAGCACGGCGACCTCCACGGCCGAAACCGGTAGCTGCGCGTCTTCCTTGTCGGCCACGAGACCGGCCAGGGCCAGCCTGATCGCCCCGGCGAAGTCCAGTTCGCTGCGCCAGCCGGCTGCGACGGCCTCGGAGACCTTCTCCGCCTGCCCGCCCATTACGATGAAACCCTGTTCGTCGGCAATCGAGCCGTCGAAGGTCAGTCGGTACAGGTGGTCCGCCTCCTGGCGCTCCCCCACCTCGGTGACGGCCAGCTCCACCTCGAAGGGCTTCTGCTCGGCGGTGAACACCGCGCCGAGGCTCTGCGCGTAGACGCTCGCCAGGCCGCGGGCCGTGACGTCCCCGCGGTCGTAGGAATAGCCGCGGACGTCGGCGTACCGGACCCCGGCCTGGCGCAGGCTCTCGAATTCGTTGTATTTGCCGACGGCGGCGAAGGCGATCTTGTCGTAGATTTCGCCGATCTTATGCAGGGACGGTGAGGGGTTCTCCGCGACCAGGGCGATGCCGTCCCGGCAGCTGATCACCACGACGGAGCGGCCTCTGGCGATGCCTTTCCGGGCGAAGTCCGCCCGGTCCTTCATCAACTGTTCCGGGGAGACATAGAACTGCTGGGTCATCTCAGGCCTCCCGCTGGGCTGCGGCGCGGGACTCGATGACGGTGCCGGCGGCGGCCGCGAGGACCGGTTCGGCCACCCGGAAGGCGCCGGTGCGGCTGACCGTATACACGACCGGCCAGAGTTGCCGGACCGGATCGGGTCCCCCGGTGGCGGAGTCGTCGTCGGCCGCATCGTAGAGGGCCTCCACCGCCACCTGGACGGCTTCGGTTTCGGAGAGGTTGGGGCGCCAGAGCTTCTTCAGCGCACCGCGGGCGAACATTGAGCCGGATCCGACCGCGTGGTGTTCCTGTTCCTCGTAGCGCCCGCCGGTGACGTCGTAGGAGAAGAGCCGCCCGACGCCGGCAGCGCGGTCGAACCCGGCGAACAGCGGGACGACAGCGAGGCCCTGCATGGCCATCGGGAGGTTGCTCCGGATCATGGCGCCGAGCCGGTTCGCCTTGCCGTCGAGGCTCAGCTGGGTGCCCTCGATCTTCTCGTAGTGTTCCAGCTCGACCTGGAACAGGCGGGTGATGTCCAGGGCGATGCCGGCCGTACCCGCGATGCCCAGGACGGAGTACTGGTCTGCGGGAAACACCTTTTCGATGTGGCGGCTGGCGATCACGTTGCCCATGGTCGCCCGCCGGTCCCCCGCCATCAGCACTCCCCCGGCATAGGTCATGGCCACGATCGTGGTGGCGTGCGGAGCCTGTAGCGGGCCGGCGCCGGGCGCCGCGGGAGCGCCGGGCGCGGCGGCCGGGAGGGCGTTGTAGGGTAGCAGTTCGGGCCGGGAGCGCCGCAGGTGCTCGGTGAAGGAGGACGTGGCGTCCGCTGCTAGCTGGTTGGCTGACGATTCCTGCACTGGTGCACTCCCTCAACGTAGTGGATCAATGGCTTCCGGCCCACAGCCCTGTGTTCTCCGGGCTTACTGGCCGCCCTTTTGGACGAAGGCGCGGACAAACTCCTCGGCGTTGGATTCCAGGACGCCGTCGATTTCGTCCAGCAGGTCGTCCACGCCCTGGGTCGCGGCCGAGGCCTGGGCCTCCGGCGCCGCCGGCGGGGCGGGAAGGTCCTCCGCCACCTCGGTGTCCCGGGACTGCGGCTGCTGCTGCTCCTGGCCTGCCATCGTGCTCTCCTTCTTTCATCCCACCGTCCGTCCCATCCTGCACAGGACGGCCTTTAAAGCCATATTGCCACGCTTGGACGCCCAACGGGGGCGTTTGAACCTACGAGCCGGGGCTTCGGCCCAGGAGCTCGGCCAGGAACGGCCCGGCCTCGCGGTGCCGGGCGAACAGGCCGCCCGTGAGGGCTTCCGTGCCGCGCAGCGGTTCGCGGGTCGGCACCCGCTGCAGCTTCCCGTGGCCGGGAAGATCGAAGATCACCGAATCCCAGCTGGCGCCGACCAGGTCGGCGCCGAACCGGCTGACGCAGCGGCCCCGGAAGAACGCCCGGGTGTCCGACGGCGGCTCCGTCACCGCGCGCCCGATCGCGGCGTCATCGGTGATCCGCTGCATGCGGCCGCGGGCCAGCAGGCGGTGGTAGAGGCCCTTCTCGGGGCGGATGTCGGCCCACTGCAGGTCCACCAGTCCCAGCCGGGCGTCGGACCACTGCAGTCCGTCGCGCTGCCGGTACCCCTCCAGGAGGGACAGTTTCGCCAGCCATTCGACGGACGACGCGGCGGCCGGGCGGTCGCTGTCGAGGGCGGTCAGCGTCGCCGACCAGCGCTCGAGCACCTCGTGGGTGTGCCCGTCACCGTCGACGGCATCCGCAACCCCGGTGTCCTGGGCGAGCTTGGCGGCGGCCTCGTAATACATCCACTGCAGGTCCAGGGCCGTGACGCGGCGGCCGTCGGCCAGGCGCAGGGTGGCGGTCAGGGACGTGTCGTGGCTGACCGCCTGCAGGGCCGCGACCGGTTCGTGGAGTTCCACCCGCGGAGCCAGGCCGGCCTCGATGAGGCTCAGCACCATGGCGGTGGTCCCGAACTTGAGGAAGTTCGCGGTCTCGCTGAGGTTGGCGTCGCCGATGATCACGTGCAGCCGCCGGTACTTGTCAGCGGTGGCGTGGGGCTCGTCCCGGGTGTTGATGATCGGGCGCCGGATGGTGGTTTCGAGGCCGACTTCGGTTTCGAAAAAGTCCGCGCGCTGGCTTAGTTGGTAGCCGGGCCGGGAGTTGTCCTGGCCCAGTCCGACGCGACCGGCGCCGCACATGACCTGGCGGGTGACGAAGAACGGGGTGAGGCCGCGGACGATCTCACCGAACGGAACCGACCGGGGCATCAGGTAGTTCTCGTGCGAACCGTAGGAGACGGACTTGTTGTCGGTGTTGTTCTTGTAGAGGTTGATCGGCGGCAGCTCCGGATCCGCCGCGAGCCGCCGGACCGCGGCCAGCGCCACGAGGTCCCCGGCGGCGTCCCAGGTCACGGCGTCGCGCGGATTCGTGACCTCTGGGCTGGAGTACTCCGGGTGGGCGTGGTCCACGTAGAGCCGGGCGCCGTTGCCGAGGACCATGTTCATCAGCAGCGACCCGGATTCGTCCTCGCCGTCGTGGTCGAGTTCCGCCCGCCCGTAGGCGAGGGCGACCGCCTCGGCGTCGAGGACCGGCGGCCGGTCGGTGAGTTGCTCCGGTTCGGCGGCGCTGCGTTCCAGGGTCCAGCCGCGGGCGTCGTGCAGCGGCTCCTCGTCGGTGTAGTCCCAGCGGGTTTCGGCGCCTCCGGCGGCACGCTGCCGGGTGAGCTGGGCGTACGCCTGGATCACCCGGGCGGACATCATCGTGGCGTTGGCGCCGGGGGCCGAGGGGGCGTGGATGCCGTATTCGGTTTCGGAGCCCATGACGCGCATGGCGCCCCCGGCGGGCAGGCCGCCGGGGCCGGTCGCGGCGCCGCCGGTCACAGGTACTGGCCCGTGCTCGGCATCGTCTCGATGGACTTCCCGGGCTCCTGGCCGGCCTTGCCTTGGACGATGGTGCGGATGTAGGTGATGCGTTCGCCCTTCTTGCCCGAGATGCGTGCCCAGTCGTCCGGGTTGGTGGTGTTGGGCATGTCCTCGTGCTCGCGGAACTCGTCGACGACGGCGCGGAGCAGGTGGTCGATGCGCAGGCCCTTCTGCCCGGTGGTCAGCAGGTCCTTGATGGCGGACTTCTTGGCCCGGTCCACGACGTTCTGCACCACGGCGCCGGAGTTGAAGTCCTTGAAGTACAGCATCTCGGTGTCGCCGTTGGCGTAGGTGACCTCGAGGTACTCGTTGGACTTTTCGGTGGAGTACATGGACTCCACGGTGCGCTGGATCATGGCGTCCACGGTGGCCTGGACGTCGCCGTTGTGTTCGGCGAGGTCCTGTTCGTGGAACGGCAGGTCCGTGGTGATGTACTTGTTGAAGATGTCGGCCGCGGCCTCGGCGTCCGGGCGCTGGATCTTGACCTTGACGTCGAGCCGGCCCGGCCGCAGGATGGCCGGGTCGATCATGTCCTCGCGGTTGGACGCGCCGATCACGATCACGTTGTCGAGCCGTTCGACGCCGTCGATCTCGCTGAGCAGCTGCGGCACGATGGTCGTCTCGACGTCCGAGGAGATGCCCGTGCCGCGGGTGCGGAAGAGCGAGTCCATTTCGTCGAAGAACACGACCACGGGGCTGCCCTCGGAGGCCTTCTCGCGGGCCCGGGCGAAGATCAGCCGGATATGCCGTTCGGTTTCGCCGACGTACTTGTCCAGCAGCTCCGGTCCCTTGATGTTCAGGAAGTAGCTCTTCATGTCCGTCTTGCCGGCGCGTTCGGCGGCGCGGGCGGCGAGCGAGTTGGCGACGGCCTTGGCGATCAGGGTCTTGCCGCAGCCCGGGGGGCCGTACAGCAGGATGCCCTTGGGCGCCTTGAGGCCGTGTTCGCGGTAGAGGTCGGGGTGCAGGAACGGCAGTTCGACGGCGTCGCGGATCTGTTCGATCTGCGGTCCGAGGCCGCCGATGTCCTGGTAGGTGATGTCGGGGACTTCCTCGAGGACGAGGTTCTCCACCTCCGAGCGCGGGATCTTCTCCAGCGCGTACCCGGTGCGGCTGTCGATCGAGAGAGCGTCGCCGACCCGCAGCTTCTCCGCCAGCAGGGCACCGGAGAGCCGGATCACCCGCTCCTCATCCGCGCGGCCGACGACGAGCGCCCGGTCCCGGCCGAGCAGTTCCTTGAGCGTGACCAGATCCCCGGCCCGCTCGTAGCCCAGCCCGGCCACGATCAGCAGGGCCTCGTTGAGCAGGACTTCCTGCCCGACGGCGAGCTGGTTGAGGTTCACCAGCGGGCTGATGCCGACGCGCATCTTCCGGCCGGCGTTGAAGATGTCCACGGACTCTTCCGTCGCCGCCTGGCCGCTGCTGCCCGGCTCGGGCGGCCGTTTCGGGTTCAGCTGCAGGATGGTGCCGAAGCTGTACGGCGGCTGGCCCTCCTGGTCGAGGGCGTTCTTCAGCCGCAGGATCTCCGCCTTGGCGGTCTCCAGCATCCCGACCAGCTTCGAGTTGTTCTGCGTGGCCGCGGCGAGCTGCCGGTCGATGTTGCGCAGCTTGTCCCGCAGGATGTTGACCTGCCGTTCGGCAACCGAGAGCTCGCTTGCTGCGTAGCGTTCGGCGGCCGCGCCGGCCGTCTCCTGGCCGGCGTCAGCCGCCTCGTCCTCCGGCGTCCGGCCGTGGTCGTTGTTCGGAGTCTCCATCATGCACCAGCCCCTTCCGTACTTCTCTTAAGACCATAGCCCCAAGACGTCGGCTGCCGCTGAAGACTTCCGAAATACGGACTAGTTCGTGACCTCCGGGGTGTCCACGACGTTGGTGCCGGCGATCGCGTCGCGGGCCGCGCGCCGCAGCTTCTTGTCCGAGACGGCGCGTTCGCCGACGGCGCCGGGGGTCCAGGCGTTGACGTCATCGGCGTCGAACTCGGTCTTGGAGGGCCGCCGCTTGACGGAGATGCCCGTCACGCCGTCGGCCAGCCGGCGGGTGACCAGCAGGAAACCGGTGTGGGCGACCATCCGGTGGTCCGGGCGTACGGCGAGGCCCTCCAGGTGCCAGCCGCGCACCATGGATTCCCAGGCGTCGGGTTCGGTGAACCGGCCGTCGGCGCGGATGGCCTCGGCGGTGCGGGACAGCTGGGTCACCGTCGCGACGTAGTTGATCCACACCCCGCCCGGAGCCAGCACGGTGGCGACGGCGTCGAGGCATTCCCAGGGGGCGAGCATGTCCAGCACCACCCGGTCCACGGACCCGGGCGCCTCGGATTTGAGGACTTCCTCCTGGAAGTCGCCGAGGCTGATCTGCCAGGCCGGGTGCGGGCCGCCGAAGATCGTCTCGACGTTGCCGCGGGCGATGTCGGCGAACTCCTCGCGGCGTTCAAAGGAGTGAAGGTAGCCGTTGTCCCCGACCGCGCGCAGCAGCGAGATGGACAGGGCGCCGGAGCCGACGCCGGCCTCCACGACGCGGGCGCCCGGGAAGATGTCGGCCATGGTGACGATCTGGCCGGCGTCCTTGGGGTAGACGACGGCCGCGCCGCGGGGCATCGAGAGTACGAAGTCCGAGAGCAGCGGGCGCAGGGTCTGGTACTGCTGGCCGACGTTGTTGACCACCACGGAGCCGTCGGGCTTGCCGATGATCTCGTCGTGGTTCAGGAAGCCGCGGTGCGTGTGGAACGCCCCGCCGGCTTCGAGGCTGATGGTGTTCATCCGGCCGCGTTCATCCGTCAGTTGCACCCGCTCGCCCTCGCGGAACGGTCCGCGGCGGCGGTTGGCGCCGACCGGTGCGGGCATAGCTGCCGCCGGTGTGGGCCTGGCGGCGGCTGCCGCGGTGCCCTCCGCGGCTGGGCTGTTCCCGTCGGGGGTGGCGTTGGCGGCAGTGTCGCTGCTCATGGGATGTTCCTCGCTCCTGTGAAAGCCGGGGTCGCGGATGTGGCGGCTGGGGCCGGTCCGTGGTCTGGGGGCCGGAGAATTCACGACCGGCAGGTAACTCTACCGGGTCGGGCCCTGATCCCGGCCCTCGGCCCCGGAGCGGGCGCCCTCGTTACCGGGTCCCTGCTTGCCGGTGATGGCGTTCAGCACGGTCAGCTGGCGGAGCAGTCCGGTGACGGTTCCGGCGTCGTCGATGACGGCGTAGTCGGACCCCTCGAGCTGGGCCAGGTAGGCCAGCAGTTCCGCGCCGCGGTCGGTTTCCTTAACATAGGCGCCCGCGGCGAGCGGGTAGGCGACGGCGGTTGCCGGGGTGGCGGCGGCCAGCGCGGCGGGCACTTCCGCCGCTGCGGTCTCGTCGACGACCGCGGCGGGCCGGCCGTCCGGGCCGAAGAGCACGACGGCGGGGACGCCGCGCGGTGAATGCCGCAGCACGTCCAGCACGGTGGCGTCGCCGGGCAGGCCGACGGCTGGTTCCGCCAGGGCGGCGGCGTCGACCAGGTGGAGCCGGCTCCGGTAGCGGGCCTGCTGGATCGACGCCGTCGCCCCCATCCACAGGAAGCTGCCGACGAGCACGGTGATCAGCATCAGCGAGGTGTCCGGGCGGTTGCCGCTCAACAGCGGCAGCACGACGAACCAGACGGCGAGGGCGATCACGATGATCCGGCCCGCCCAGCCGGCCGCGATGGTGCCCTGCTCGTGGCTTCCGGTGGCCTTCCAGACCGCGGATTCGACCAGCCGGCCGCCGTCGAGCGGCAGGCCGGGGAGCACGTTGAAGATGCCGATCAGGAGGTTGGCCCAGACGAAGATGTTGGCCAGGGGGTCCGCGAGGCCGGGAAGCGGGCCGGGGGCAACGAGGAGCCACCCGGCTCCGGCCAGGACCAAATTCGCGGCCGGGCCGGCCATGGCCACCAGGACGGACTTCCCGGGCGAGGCGGTGAAGTTCTCGAACTGGGTGTGGCCGCCCCAGAGGTTCAGGACAATCTTGCTGGTGGGCCAGTGGTAGAGCCGGGCAGTGAGCGCGTGGGCCAGTTCGTGGACCAGCACCGAGATCAGCAACAGCAGGGCGTAGGCGAACGCGGCAAGGTAGGCGGTGGCGCCGGCCCCGGGGTAGTTATTGGCCAGGACGGGGCCGTAAGCGATCACGGTGAAGGCCGCGATGACGAACCACGAGTAGGCCAAAATCACCGGGATTCCGGCGATCCTGCCCAGCGGGATGCCGCCGCGCAGGGAGAACGGCCGTTCCCCATCCGGGGTGTCCCGCGCCTCCGGCGGCCCTGGCCGCCGCGCCGACGGCTCGGTCACAGGCCGGCCCCGGTGAACTCGTGGCGGAGGGCCAGCAGCCCCTCCAGGTCGGCGACGGTCCGCCCGGCCAGGGTGTCCCAGGTGGCGCGGCGCGGGTCGTGCGGCAGGGGCACGATGTGCGGGATGGCCACGGTGAGGACGCCGGACGCCACGGCGGCGGCGACGCCGGGGGCGGAGTCCTCCAGCGCGACGCAGTGCCGGTGGTCCAGTTCCGGGTCGTGCTGCTGGAGGAGTTCGACGGCCTTCAGGTAGGCCTCCGGGTGTGGCTTGCCCTGCGCCACCGTGTCGCCGGTGACCAGGAATTCAAAGTAGGGCTTGGGCAGGCTGGCGACGATCTCGCGGGCCAGCGGCGCCTCTGACATGGTCACGAGGGCGCAGCGCACGCCCGCGGTGTGCAGTTCGTCCAGCAGCTCCCGCGCGCCGGGCCGCCACGGCACCGATTCCCGGACCTGGTGCACCACGTGCCCGGTCAGCGTGTCGATGATCTCCCGGACCTCGAGGTCGACGCCGGCCTCCTGCAGGATGCCGGCGGAGAACACGAGCGACTGGCCGACCAGCTGCATGGCTTTCTCGTGCGACCAGCGTCCGCCGTGGGCGGAGACCAGGGCGTGTTCGGCCTCAATCCAGTACTGCTCCGTATCGACGATGGTGCCGTCCATGTCCCATAGTGCGGCTTTGAGCAGGGGCTGGGAGGCTGGCGATCGCATGCCCCAAGTCTACGGTGCCGGACCCTGCCGTACCGGGCGGGAGCCGTTGCCGCGGCTACGCCGAGGGCGAAGCCGGGGAACTCCCCTCCCCCGGCTTCCTGCGCGGCCCGGCCGGTTCGACGTAGGGTGAACCCATGAACAGCTTCGAGCCAGAGATCACGGAAGAGGACGCCGCGCCCGAGCCGGAGCGGCTGCTGCAGCCCGTCCCGGAGGGCCGCCGCGTCACGGTGATGCTGGCCGCCTTCGAGGGCTGGAACGACGCCGGGGAGGCCGCCAGCGACGCGCTGCGGTACCTGAACAAGCTCTGGGGCGGCAAGAAGGTCGGGACCATCGACGCCGATGAGTACTACGACTTCCAGTTCACCCGGCCGACCATCCGGCGGACGGCCTCCGGTGAGCGCAAGATCTCCTGGCCCTCCACCCGGATATTCAAGGCCAGCGTGCCGGAGACCAACGTGGACGTCATCTTCGTCCAGGGGACCGAACCCTCCTACAAGTGGCGGGCCTACACGGCGGAGCTGCTGGTCCACGCCGAGGCGCTGAAGGTCGACTACGTGATCCTGGTCGGTGCGCTGCTGGCGGACGTGCCGCACAGCCGTCCCATTCCGGTCAGCACCTCCACCGACGACGCGGCCCTGCGGGAGCGGATGGACCTGGAAGCCTCCCAGTATGAAGGGCCCGTCGGGATCGTGGGCGTCCTCGGCGAGGTCGCCCTGCTGGCCGGACTGCCGACCATTTCGCTCTGGGCCGCCGTGCCGCACTACGTCGCCCAGGCCCCGTCGCCGAAGGCGCAGCTGGCGCTGCTGAACCGGATCGAGGAACTCCTGCAGGTCCCCCTGGACACCCGGGACCTGGTGGAGGATGCGGACGCGTGGGAACGCGGCGTCGACGAGCTCGCCACCGAGGATCCGGAGATCGCGGCGTACGTCCGGCAGCTCGAGGAGGCGAAGGACACCGCCGACCTGCCCGAGGCCAGCGGCGAGTCCATCGCGCGCGAGTTTGAGCGCTACTTGAAGCGCCGCGGCAAAGACAAGCCCTAGGGGCGCAGCCTAGAGCTCGACGCCGAGCAGCGCGTCGACGGCGTCGCGCACCAGCGCGGCGTCCACGGGGGAACAGCCTTCCGGCGCTGCGGCGGCGGCTGCAGCCCAGGCGTCCACTGCGGCGAGGGCGCGCGGGGCGTCGAGGTCCTCGGCGAGGGCGTCACGCAGCTGCCCTACCAGCGGGCCCGCCGAGCCCTCGGGGGCGCGCTCGACGGCGGCACGCCAGGCGCGCAGCCGCTCCTTGGCCTGCTCGAAGCCTTCCGCCGTCCAGGACCAGTCGCTGCGGTAGTGGTGGGCCAGGATCGCCAGCCGGATTGCGGCCGGTTCCTCACCGGCGGCGCGGAGCCGGGACACGAGCACCAGGTTGCCCTTGGACTTGCTCATCTTCTCGCCGTCGAGGCCGACCATGCCGGCATGGGCGAAGTGCTTCGCCAGCGGCACCCCGGCCAGGGAGTAGGCGTGTCCGGCACCCATCTCGTGGTGCGGGAAGACGAGGTCCGAGCCGCCGCCCTGCACGGTGAACGGTGCCGGCAGGTATTTCTGCGCGATCACGGTGCACTCGATGTGCCAGCCGGGCCGCCCCTCCCCCAGGCTGGCGCCCGGCCAGCTGGGTTCACCCTCGCGGGCCACCCGCCACAGCAGCGGGTCCAGCGCCTGGCGCTTGCCGGCGCGGCCGGGGTCGCCGCCGCGCTCGGCGAAAAGTTCAAGCATTTCGGCGTCGGAGAGGTGCGAAACGGAGCCCAGGGTCCAGGCGTCGCGGGCCTCGGCGGAGTGCTTCCCGGCCGCTTCGACGTCGTAGTAGACGTCGCCGTCGGGCTCGCCGCCGGTGCCGGCGACCCGGTAGGCCAGGCCGCGCTCCAGCAGGGACTCGATGGCGGGAACGATCAGCGGGATGGCCTCGACGGCGCCGACATAGTTGTCCGGTGCCAGCACGTTCAGGGCTTCCATGTCGGTGCGGAACAGCTCGATCTGGCTGGCGGCGAGCTCGCGCCAGTCCACGCCGGTCGCCGTCGCCCGCTCCAAGAGCGGATCGTCGACGTCGGTGACGTTCTGGACGTAGGAGACCTGCTGGCCGCCGTCGCGCCACGCCCGGTTCAGCAGGTCGAAGGCGACGTAGCTGGCCGCGTGGCCCATGTGGGTCGCGTCGTAGGGGGTGATGCCGCAGACGTACAGGGACTGTTCCCCCGCCGCATCAAGGGTGACCGGGCCGCCCTCGGCGGTGTCGAACAGACGCAGCGCGGGCATGCTGCCCGGCAGCTGGGGAACGGGGCGGGAAGTCCAGGATTTCACACCCCAAGCCTAGTGCTAGGCGCTGATGACATTGAAACCGAGCAGCAGGTACAGCGCCAGTCCCAGGAAGATGCGGTACCAGACGAAGAGCCGGTAGCTGCGGGTGGAGACGTACTTGAGGAACCAGCCGATGATGACGTAGCCCACCACAAAGGCAATGACGGTCGCGAGGGCGGTCTCCGGCAACCCGTAGGGGCCGGTGAGACCGTCCTTGGAGACGACTTTGTACAGCTGGTACAGGCCGCTGCCGAAGACGGCGGGGATGGCCAGCAGGAAGGAGTAACGGGCCGCGGCTTCCCTGGTGTAGCCCATTAGCAGGCCTGCCGTGATGGTGCCGCCGGAGCGGGATACGCCGGGAATCAGGGCCATCGCCTGGGCGAGCCCGTACAGGATGCCGTGCTTGTAGCTCAGCTGCGTGAGCTCGCGTTCCTGCCGGCCGACGGCGTCGGCGACCGCGAGGATCATGCCGAAGACGATCAGCGTGGTGGCGACGATCCAGAGGCTGCGCAGCACGGACTCGATCTGGTCCTGGAAGAGCAGGCCGAGGATGATGATCGGGATACTGCCCAGGATCACCAGCCAGCCCATGCGCGCGTCCGGGTCCTGCCGCGATACCTTGCCGGTCAGCGAGCCGAACCAGGCCTTGACGATCCGGACGATGTCGCGCCAGAAGTAGACGATCACGGCGGTCTCGGTTCCCAGCTGGGTGATCGCGGTGAAGGCCGCTCCCGGATCGGAGGCGTTGGGCAGGAACTCCCCCACGATCCGCAGGTGGGCGCTCGAAGAAATCGGAAGGAATTCCGTCAGTCCCTGCACAAGGCCAAGAAAGGCCGCTTCTAACCAGTTCACGTTTATAGACCCTACGTTATGGAGTTCCGAAGCACCGTAAGCTTGCAGGCATGCAGCAGCGTTATGTCGGCAACAGTGGGTTGCGTGTCTCGTCCCTTTCCCTTGGCACCATGTCGTGGGCCGGTGAAACTGACGAGCAGGACGCCGCCGGCCTGCTCCGGGCATTCGTCGACGGCGGCGGCACCATGATCGACACCGCCGCGTCCTATGGCGGCGGCGGCGCCGAGGTCCTGCTCGGGGGCATGCTGGGCGATGTCGTTGCGCGCTCGGAGGTCGTCATCTCGACCAAGGCCGGTCTGGCGGCCTCCGGCAGCCGGCGGAGCGTGGACACGTCCCGCAACGGGATGCTGTCCTCGCTGGACGCCAGCCTGGCCCGGCTGGGCACGGACTACGTGGACCTCTGGTTCGCCCAGGCCTGGGATCCCAATGTGCCGCTGGAAGAGACCTTGTCCGCCCTGGAGTTCGCGGTCCGGTCCGGCCGGGCGCGCTACGTGGGCGTCTCCAATTTCAACGGCTGGCAGACCGCCAAGGCGGCCGCCGTCGCCGGGTTCCCGCTGGTCGCGTGCCAGGCAGAGTATTCCCTGCTGCAGCGCCGGGCCGAGGCGGAACTCATTCCCGCGGTGGAGGACGCCGGCCTCGGCCTGCTGGCGTGGGGCCCGCTGGGACGCGGCGTCCTGACCGGGAAGTACCGCGGCCACATGCCGGCCGACTCCCGGGCGGCCAGCCAGAAACTGGCCGGCTACGTTGAGCCCTACCTGGCGGCCGGTGCGTCCCGGGTAGTCGAGGCCGTGGCGATGGCGGCCAAGGGCCTGGGCCGGAGCGTCCTGGACGTTTCCCTGAGCTGGCTGTTGTCCCAGCACGGGGTGGCTTCCGCCGTCGTGGGTGCCCGGACGCCGGTGCAGTTGAAGGAGATCCTGGACGCGGACCTGAAACCGCTGCCGCCGGAAATCGCAACCGCCCTCGAGGACGTGTCCGCGCCGCTATGATCCGCGTGGTCCCCGCGGCGACGGAACGGGAACGGTCCCGAAGACGGAGAGACCGGGACTAGCTGTCGCGGAGCAGCTCCAGGTCTTCCTCGTCGTCGACATCTTCATCCTCGTCCTCGTCATCTTCTTCCTCGATGACTTCAAGCGGGGTCACTTCGCCGTACGCTTCGTAGAGCGAGTCGTCATAAACTTCAAAGGCATCGGCGACGGCGAAAAACGCCGCTTCGACCGCGGGATCCCCTTCTCCCCGCCGTGCCGCAGCAGCGGCCAAATGCTCCTCGAGGGCGGCGGTCAGGGACTGAAGCGCGACACGCGGATCGATGCTCATGACTTCACGTTAGCCCGAAAAAGACGAAAATGGAGAGCGATGAGGGAACAATTTCTGAACAGCTCGGTCCGTCGGGAGCGGGACTACGCGAGGCAGTACGAGTATCTCGTTCTGACCGTCAGCCCTGAGGATTCCCTGCCCGAAGCCCGCCGCCTGCTCGCCGCCCACTCCGAGTACGGGAAGTGGGAATTGGAGCGCAGCGTCCTGTATGTCGGCGGCGGCCGGCGGTTCTGGCTCCGCCGCAAGGTCTTCCAGGTCCAGCGCACCGTCTGACCCGCCGCCCGGCCGGTCAGCCGTCCAGCGGACCCAGCCAGGCGTTGGCCACCGTGTTGTGCGCCGACTCGTCGTCGGACGGGTGGAACATGCCCGCCAGGACGTCGCGGTAGAGCCGTTCAAGTTCGGAACCGCGGAAGTAGCTAGACCCGCCGGAGACCCTGATGGCCAGGTCCACCACGGTGCGCGCCGTTTCGGTGGCCCGGACTTTGACGCCCACCAGTTTGGGGAACCACTGCCCGCCGTGGTCGGCGAGGGCGTCGACGTCGGACGCCACGGCCGCGAGGTGCGGGTAGAGGGCGTCCATCGCCATCGCCGCCTCCGCAATTTTCCAGCGGATGTCAGGGTCTTGGGCGTAGCTGCGGCCGCCGTTTTTGAACGAGGTCCGCCGCTTGACCGACGCCACCCCCAACTCCAGCGCCCGTTCGCCGATGCCGGTGTAGACCGCCGCGAGCAGCGTTTCGAAGCAGGCGAAAATCGCGAAAATCAGCGGGTCGGCGTTCGGCCCGACCGGGAGCCTGCGGAAGATCCGTTCAGCCGGGACGACGGCGCCCTCGAGCACCGTGGTGTTGGACTGGCTGGCCCGCATGCCCAGGGTGTCCCAGTCGGAGAGGATCTGGTATCCGGGGGTGTCGCGGTCGATGAAGCCGTGGACGAGCTCGCCCTCGCCGCCGCGGCCCGCGGCGTCCTTGCCGAAAATGCCCAGCCGGGTCCAGGCCGGCGACAGGCTCGTGAAGATCTTCGTCCCGGTGAACCCGTAGCTGCCGTCCGGCAGCGGAGTCGCCTCGGTCTTCGAATCAAACAGGACTGAGTCGTTGCCGGCCTCAGAGTTGCCGAAGGCGAAGATCTCACCCTGTGCGGCCTCTTTCAGGACGAAGTCCAGGGACGAATCGCCCCGGGCTGCCAGGACGTGCGCGACGCCGGTCCACACCAGGTGCATATTGATCGCCAGCGCCGTGGCAGGCGCCGCGGTGGCCAGCCGGCGCTGCAGTTGCGCCGCTCCGGCCAGGCCCAGCCCCAGTCCCCCGTCCTCGACCGGGACAAAGATTTTCAGGTACCCGGCGTCGGCGAGCTCGCGGAGATCCTCGGTGAAGAAGGCATTGTCCCGGTCGTAGCCGGCGGCCCGGCCCCGGATCCGTTCCAGCAGCGCGTCGGGCAGGATGGTGAGCGGTGTGCGGTCTTGGGGTGCCATGGGTCTGTAACGTCCGCTCAGTAGTTGCTTAGGAGGGTCTTGAGTACGCGCGTGCCGAACTTCAGCGACTCAGCCGGGACGCGTTCGTCGACGCCGTGGAACATGCCGGTGAAGTCCAGATCCTCCGGCAGCATCAGCGGCGCGAAACCGTAGCCGGTGATGCCGAGCCGGCTCAGCGCCTTGTTGTCCGTGCCGCCGGAGAGCGTGTAGGGCAGGACCTTCGCCTCCGGATCTTCCGAGTGCAGTGCGTCGATCATCGAGT
The DNA here is from genome assembly GCF_052567525.1 of Arthrobacter sp. Hor0625. Classification (NCBI taxonomy): domain Bacteria; kingdom Bacillati; phylum Actinomycetota; class Actinomycetes; order Micrococcales; family Micrococcaceae; genus Arthrobacter; species Arthrobacter sp. Hor0625. The sequence continues at coordinate 3,012,110 of NZ_CP199586.1, forward strand.
CGACGAGGTTGCCGGCGAACGGCACCTCGAGCGAGACGTCCTGGTGCACGCAGCTGACATCCACGCCCGCACCGGCGAGGTCCCTGACGATCTCAAGGACCTGGTCCTGCTGGCCGGGCAGCGTGCGGCAGTCGACCAGGGCTTCAGCGGATTCGGGGATCACGTTGTGTTTGTAGCCGCCCTTGAGCAGGGTCGGGTTGGTGGTGTTCTGCAGGGTGGCGCCGACGAAGCGGGCCACGGTGCCGAGTTCCTTGAGGATCTTCTCCGGGTCGTCAGGATCAAACTCGACGCCGGTCAGCTCGGTCACGCCGTCCAGGAACTGCCGGGTGGTCGGCGTCAGCTCCACCGGCCAGCGGTAGTCCCCGATGCGGGAGACTGCGCCGGCGAGCCGGGTCACCGCGTTGTCGGTGTTGATCTGGGACCCGTGGCCGGCGCGGCCGTGGGCGACCAGCCGCAGCCAGGACAGGCCCTTCTCCGCGGTCTGCAGCAGGTAGGTGCGCTGGCCGCCGATGGTCGCCGAGAACCCGCCCACCTCGGAGATCGCCTCGGCAGCTCCCTCAAACAGCTCCGGCCGGTGCTCGACGGCGTAGCCGGCACCGTACTTGCCGCCGGCTTCCTCGTCGGCGAAGAACGCGAAGACGATGTCGCGCTTGGGCTTTCGTCCGGTGCGGGCAAAGTCCCGGAGCACGGCGAGGATCATGGCATCCATGTCCTTCATGTCCACGGCTCCGCGGCCCCAGATCAGGCCGTCCTTGAGCTCGGCACCGAAGGGGTCAACGGACCACTGGTCGCGCAGGGCGGGAACGACGTCGAGGTGTCCGTGGACCACCAGCGCACTGGCGGACGGATCCTCGCCCGCCATCCTGGTCACCACGCTTGCCCGGCCCGGGGCGGACTCGAAGATTTCGGCGTCCAGACCCACCTCGGCGATCAGCCCGGCCGTGTACTCGGCCGCGGCGCGCTCCCCCGGTCCGGAGCCGTCGCCGTAGTTGGAGGTGTCGATCCGGATCAGCTCCTGGCAGATCCGGACAACTTCGTCTTCAGGCCGAACTTCAGTCATATCGCTCCTCATGGCAGGGATCCGGTGGTGGGCTCGGTACTGGCTTCAGCCTACCCACTGGCCCGATTATTTGTTTCCGGAAACTTCGTGTAGAGTCTTTCTCGCTGCTTCCGAGAAAAGCAAAACGCCGAAAGGCGAAATTTTCCCGGAAATACCACCTGCGCGGGTGGCGGAATGGCAGACGCGCTAGCTTGAGGTGCTAGTCCTCGAAAGGGGGTGGGGGTTCAAGTCCCCCTCCGCGCACACAAGGAAAAGCCCTTGGAATCTTCGGATTCCAAGGGCTTTTTTGTTGCCCTGACGGGGTTTGTGCAAGCGTCAGCCCGATGGCGGCGCCCTGGGCAGCGGCGCATACTGGAAGCATGACCGACCGCGATGATTTCCTGGTCTGGGTGACCTCGGTGCTGTACCGCGCCGAAGTGGCATTGCACAACGGCGACCCCGGTCCGCGCCGCGCGATCTGGTCCCGCAACGAACCAGTCAGCGTGCTGGGGGCCTGGCGTAACGCCTCAGGGCTGGAGCAGGTGGACGAACTCTTTGCCGCGCTGGGCCAGAGCTTCTCCGATTGCACCGCCTACAGCTTCGATCTGCAGGCCTTCGACGTCGTCGGCGACATGGCGTACACGGCGGGACTGGAGCACGTCACCGCCTCGGTCGACGGTGAACCGCGCAGCTACACGCTCCGGGCCACCCAGGTGTACCGGCGGGAAAACGGGGAATGGAAGGTCGCCCACCGGCACGGCGACACGGTCAACCCGGCGGCGTAATGCGCGCCGGGCTAGACAGCCAGCAGGCCGGCGCGGCTCGGACCGGCCAGTGCTGCCAGCGCCCGCGGACGCACGTCCGGCCACTCCTCGGTCAGCAGCGACAGGATGACAAAGTCCCGCCACAGCCCGTCGATATTGCGCGAGGACCGCCGGCGGGTTCCCTCGGCCGTGAAACCAAAGCGGACCAGCGAGGACAATGACCGCTGGTTCCGGGCGTCCACGTCGCACTCGACCCGTCCGGCCCCGCACGAGAACAACCAGTCCAACAGCGTGATCTTCACTTCATGGTTCACCTTGGCTCCCCAAAGATCCGGATCGACCACGGTACGCCCGATTTTGACCCGCTCCGAGACCACGTCGTGGTCGGTGATGCCGGTGGTCCCGACGAAGCGTGACTGCCCGAGGGGAAGCTGGCGGTACACCGAGAAGACCTGCAGGCCGGCAAACCGGCGGTCCACGAACGCAGCCACCTGGGCCTCCCCCGCGGGCCGCGCCTCACTGTCGCTGAAGCCCTGCGACCAGATCTCATCCCGGGTAAGGAGACGGGCCAGCGGCTCGACGTCGAGCGGTGTGAACGGGGCCAAAACGAACCTGCCGGTGACCGTCTGAAGGGTCGGCAGGGTCTCAGGAAGGAGCAGCGCCATTGCGGCCTTTCTGGTGCGCGGGGATGCAGGGGGAACGGGTGGGGCGGGCGCCGTCCTGGCCAGAAAATTTGAGGCGGCAAGAGAAATTATCACCCCGGTGCCACGCCCCGCAACGACACGCGGAACGCGGCTTTCTGCGGGCCGTCGGACAGGCGCGCCGGGAGGTGCACGGAGGTCCAACGGCGCACCGCCGCGTAACCGCTCCAGCCGCCCTGCGCCCGCTATAGTCAGCACAACCGGCTGTGTACGATACTGGATCATTGTCCGAGCCGTGGCGGAGGTCCGAGGACCCGAGGGCATCGGTGCAGCGGGCGGTCATCGAGGGGGAGAAACTATGTCAACACCGGGTCAGGCGTCAAAAGCCAGGTCGCGCACCACCGTCATCGTTGCCGCAGCAGCCGTTCTGGCCGCCGCGCTGGTGGTCCTGCTGATCGCCACGCAAGCCAGCCCCGGTGCTGTCCGGTCAGACGCCCAAAACGGACCTTCGCAGTCCGCCTCATCCTCTGCCGCGCCGTCTGCGGCGTCGTCGGCCGCAACACCGCCGCCCGCGCCGCCGGGAACCGCCGCGCCCGCCGTGGCCGTTCCGGCCCCCGTCGCGGCGTCGGTGACAAAGAACGCGGCCGCCTACGTGGGCACCACGGCCACAGCTCTTGCCACGGTGAACCCGCCTGACAAGGCCCAACTCTCGGCATTGGCCACCGGCTCCGCTTACGACTCCCTGATGGCAAAGGCCAGCGAGTTCAAGGCCAACGGCTGGCACCTCGCCGGCAAACCGAAGGTGGTGTCAACCAAGGTCGTCCGCTACGAGCCGGGCGCCGAACCGCCGACCGTCACCCTCAATGTCTGCGTCGATTCCTCGGCGGTGTCAGTGCTTACGAGCGCCGGAGCGACGGTCCAGAAGGGCAGTGCCAGGGACAGGTCCTTGAATGTGATGACGCTGGTACAGTCCGCAACCCGAACGTGGCTGGTCAGCCAGGTGACCTTCCCGGACAACCCGGACTGCTGACGGCCTGACCTCATCCGCACAAACGCGGACCCGGCCGCGGCTGGGGCAGCTGCGGCCGGGTCCGCCCGGTCAGGTGGTGCGGAGAGTCCCCCGCCGGGGACTCAGGGCTGCTTCGTCATCGTTGCCTTGAGGTCGAAGCTGACGTCGGGCGTGGCCCGGTAGTTCACGTGGGTCTCCACCGCGATGGTGTTGATGCCTCCCACCAGCAAGGACAAGGGCACGTCGATGGTCAGCGGCGCCGCATTGGCCTTGATTGTCCTGATCGCGGTTGAGGCGTAGGTGGAGAATGTCACCGGCCCGGCGGGCATATTTTTGCGGGCAACCTCGGTTCCGTTGACGTAGACCACGACCCCGTCGTCAGCCACGGTGTCCAACGTCAGTTTCGATACCTTGGCGGGGTCATCCACGTTGAACTGATTGAGGAAGTACGCTGCCAGCGGCCGGCTGCTGGTAGGCGGCGGAACGTCGATGTTGGTGCCCAGGTCCGTTGTGCCGAACCCAAGGACGGCGTTGCCGGTCTTCCAGGCGGAGGCGTCGAACCCGTTGTTCTTCCAGCCGGAGTCGGGCGCCGTTGATTCGTAGCGCCAACTCCACGGGGCCTTCGCCGGCACCACGGCCACGTCTACCGGCCCGCTCACCGAAGTGACCGTCACCGGAGCCGTTGCCACACCGGTCGCACCCTTGTTGTCCGTCGTCGTGAGCGTGACGGTGTACGTCCCGGCTGCGGCGTAGGTGTGCGTCGCCGTGGCGCCTGAGCCGGTCGCGTTGTCACCGTAATTCCAGGCGTACGACGCTATCGTCCCGTCAGCATCCGCGGACGTGGACCCGTCCAGCGCCACCGCCAGTCCGGACACCGTCGAGGTGAACTTGGCGACGGGCGCCTGGTTTGGCACCGTTCCGCCGACCGCTGCGGTTGCGCTCAGGTCGAAGCTGACGTCGGCCGTGGCGCGGTAATTCAGGTGCGTTTCGACGGCGATGGTGTTGGTCCCGTTCCGCAACAGGAACACCGGCACGTCCACCGTCACCGGGCTGGCCGAGGCCACCGACGTCCGGGTGGCGGCTGATGCGTAGGTATTGAACGTCACGGTGCCAGCAGGCATGTTGCTCCTGCCCACCTCGGTTCCATTGACGTAAACCACCACGCCGTCGTCGGCGACCGTCTTAAGGGTCAGCTTGGAAACGCTGGCTGCGTCGTCCACCGTGAAGGTCTTGATGAAGTACGCGGCAAGGGGTCGCGTGCTGGTTCCGGTACTGACATCGATGTTCGTTCCCAGTCCCGTGGAGCCGAAGCCCAGGACGCCCTTGCCCGTCTTCCAGGACGAGGCGTCGAAGCCCTGTTCCTTCCAGCCTGTCGGCGGCGCGGTGGCTTCGTAGCGCCAGTTCCAGTCTGACTTTGCCGGAACGGCCACCACGTCCACCGGCGGTGCCGTCACGGTGACGTGGCCGGTCTTCTCACCGGTCGCGCCCTGGTTGTCCGTGACGGTGAGCGTGACCGTGTAGGTGCCCGCAGCCGTGTAGGTGTGGGTCGCGGTGGCTCCCTGGCCGGCGGCTCCGTCTCCGAAGTCCCACGCGTAGTTTTCAACGGTGCCGTCCGGATCCGAGGAGCCGGACCCATCGACCGTGACCTCCAGGTCCTTGACCGTCGAGGTGAACGATGCCACGGGCGCCTTGTTCACCGGCGGTGCCGTCACGATGACCTGGCCGGTCGTCTCGGCGGTCGCGCCCTCGTTATCGGTCACGGTGAGCGTCACCGTGTAGGTGCCGGCAGCCGTGTAGGTGTGGGTCGCGGTGGCTCCCTGGCCGGCGGCTCCGTCTCCGAAGTCCCACGCGTAGTTTTTCACGGTGCCGTCCGGATCCGAGGAGCCGGACCCATCGACTGTGACCTCCAGGTCCTTGACCGTCGAGGTGAACGATGCCACCGGCGCCTTGTTCACCGGCGGTGCCGTCACGGTGACCTGATCGGTCTTCTCAGCGGTTGCGCCCTGGTTGTCCGTGACGGTGAGCTTGACGGTGTAGGTTCCCGCGGCCGTGTAGGTGTGGGTCGCGGTGGCTCCCTGGCCGGCGGCTCCGTCTCCGAAGTCCCACGCGTAGTTTTCAACGGTGCCGTCCGGATCCGAGGAGCCGGACCCATCGACCGTGACCCCCAGATCCTTGACCGCCGAGGTGAACGATGCCACCGGCGCCTTGTTCACCGGCGCCACGGTTGTCCCGAGCTGGTGGTGCCTGGCGACCTCGGCCGCCGTCAGCGCCGAGGGGTAGACGGCGGCCTCGTCGAGGGTGCCGGCGAAGAATGAACTGCTGGAACCCCAGGTGGTATCCCCGCCGATCCGCCAGTAGCCGGTGTAGTCCTGGGCCCCTGTCTGCGGATTGGTGCCCACCTCGGCACCGTCCACGTACAGGACCATGCCGGCAGCAGACTGCGTCGCAACCACCGAGTGCCACTGTCCGTCGTTGTAGGCGCCGGGCGTGGTGATCGTGTTCATTTGGCCCGTCCACGTTCCGAACACCAGGCGGCCGTCATCCTGCATGTACACGTGCCGGTCATAATTGCCGGAGGTTCCGGTGGCGCTGTTTCCGAACCCGATCAGCTTCCCGCCACGGGTGGTGCTGGTGTTGAACCACACCTCCAGGGAGTAGGTGGTCGGGTTGGAGAACGTGTTGCGGGTAGCGACCAGGCCGAAGTTTCCGTCGAAGGAGGCAGCGGTGCTCTCCCCTCCCGGCAGCACTCCGGCAGCGCCCAGGGTGACCCCGCCCGAGTAGTCGCCGGCGCTGCCGGCCGGGCTGGAGTCCTGCGCGGCAGTGCCTCCGGTTTCACCCAGCCGGTAGTACAGCGTGGGGTTTCCGGCGTAGATCGCGGCACCGTAGGCATCCGCCGGTGCGGGCCGGGTGATGGCAACCGGGTGGCTCACCGAGGACGTCAGCCCGAGGTCGTCAGTCAGGGTCAGCTTGACCTGATAGGTGCCGGCCGAGGCGAAGACATGGGTGGTGGTGGCCCCCGTGCCCGTGGTGCCGTCGCCGAAGTCCCACGCGTAGCTGGTGATGCTGCCGTCGTCAGTCGACGCGGAGGCGTCCAAAACGGCGGAAGCGTCGCTGACCGTGGAGCTAAAGGCCGCCGCCGGGGCCAGGTTGCCGCCGCCGAGGTGGTAGTGCTGGGCAACCTTCGCCGCGGTCAGCGCTGTCGGGTAGACGGCTGCTTCGTCGAGGGTTCCGGCGAAGAACGGGCTGCTGGAACCCCAGGTGGTGTCCCCGCCGATCCGCCAGTACCCGGAGTAGGGCTGGGCCTGGGTTTGCGGGTTCGTCCCCACCTGGGCACCGTCCACGTAGAGCACCATGCCGTCGGAGGACTGCGTCGCCGCCATCAGGTGCCATTTGCCGTCGTTGTAGGCGGCGGGGCTGGTGATCGTGTTCGGCTGCCCGGTCCAGGTGCCGAACACGAGGCGTCCGTCGTCCTGCATGTACACGTGCCGGTCGTAGTTGTTGGAAGTTCCGACCGGCTGGTCGCCGAAGCCGATCAGCTTTCCGCCCGTGGTGGTCGTCGTGTTGAACCACAGCTCCAGGGTGTAGGTGCCGGGGTTGTCGTAGCTCCGCTGGCTGGCCACCAGGCCGGAGCTGCCGTCAAAGGCGGCGGCCGTGTCCGGCACGTCCGGCAGCGCCCCGGCGGAGTCGAGGGTCACGCCGCCGGAATAGGTTCCCGGGCTGTCTGCGGAACCCGAATCCGCCGCTGTCGTGCCGCTGCCGTCGCCCAAGCGGTAATAGAGTGTGGGCTTCTCATCGTAAACGGCGGCGCCGTAGGCATCCTTCGGCGCAGGCTGCACAATTGTCAGCGTCTTCATCGAGCCCGCCCGCTCGCCGCCGTCGTCCGTGACGACCAGACGGACCTGGTAGGTCCCGGCGGCCGTGTAGGTGTGGCTGGCGGTGACGCCGGATCCGGTGGTGCCGTCACCGAAGTTCCAGGCATAGTCGGCAATGGTTCCGTTGTCTGTTGATGCCGAAGCGTCGAAGTTTTGGCTCCAGCCGTCGGCGGCAGACGTGAACTCGGCCACGGGAGCAGGATTCCCGCCGCTGGTGACGACGGCCGGGGAACTGGCCGAGAGGTTGCCGGCGGCGTCGACGGCCCGCACGAAGAAGCGGTTCTCGCCGCCCTTCGGGACGGTGATGCCCGTGCCGGTGGTGGTGGCCACCACGCGGTCATTTCGCAGGACCTGGTAGGAAACGCTGCCGCTGTTGTCCGACGAGGCGCTCCAGGTCAGCTTCACCGTCGTCGTTCCGTCCGACGACGGCGTCACGGCGGCCGGGGTGGTGGGGGCGGTCGCATCGGTCTGCGGGAACCGGGCGAAGCCTCCCGCCCACCTCGACACCGACGTCCGCGTCGCTGCCGTGGCTATGTCTCCTCCGGCCCATAGGGTGCCGTTGCTGTCTACGGCGGAGGCCCACACCCCTTCGGCTTTCTTGGCACAGGTGATGGTCGGGCTGAAGGTCGGAACAATCTGGCCCGTGGCCGCGTCCCACGCCCCGATGTAGCTGAAGGCGTCGGCGTGGGTCCACCCTGTTCCGACGTCCGGCCAGGTGAAGGCGTTGGAGTAGTTCCAGTCGTGGCCGTGCGAGCCTGCGTAGAGGATGCCCGTCTGGCTGGACGTCATCGTCTGGAAATCGCCGTGGTTCTTACCGATGTTCCCGGACAACTTCTCAAACGTGGACGGGGAAAAGCTGAAGAGGCTGTGCTCAGACCCGCCGAGCCAGACGCGGTCACCGATGGCCCCCACGGTCTGCTGGTAGTCCTTGCCGTTGCTCCACACCGGGTTCCAGGCCGGCGTGGCGAGCGGTGCGCCGGCGGTGGTCTGCACGGCCGCAGCCCGGCGTGCAGTCACCCCGGCCGCGTTGGAGAAGAACCCGGCCGCGTAGACCCGGGTGCCGTCCGCGGACGGCGAAATCCCCATGACGGTCCCGTCCATGTTGGGGTTCCAATCCGGGTCCGGTGTGCCGTCGGTCAACGACACGCGGCCCAGGTCCCGCGCATAGACGGACGTGTTCGGCCGGCTTCCTCCGCTCAGATGCGTAAAGGAACCGCCCAGGTAAAGCCAGTCCCCGTTGACGGCCAGATCCGTCACCCGCATGACGTCCCCGACGATGCGGTCCTCCACGGCCGCTGACCAGTTTGTCGCCGTGGCGCCCGTCGTCGGGTTGAGTGTCGCCAGCGAGGGCGCCGGGGCCCCGTTCACCGTTGTGAACATGCCGCCGGCCACGACGTTGCCATTGGGCAGGACGGCGAGGGACATCACCGGGCCATCCAGCTGCGGGGCAAACCCGGGCAACAGCTGGCCGGTATCGACGTCGAACGCCGCCAGGTAGGCCTGGGAGACCTTGTCAGCCCCGGTGGAATTGGCCGCACGCTGGACGGCGGTGAAGTTGCCGCCTACGTACATCGTTTTGCCGCTCTGGACGAATGCCTGTGACAGCACGTCCCCTTCACGTTTCGGGGTTGCCGGGTCGGCAAGCCCCCAGGGGCTGTCCAGCGCCAGGGACGAAGCAACCGGAACATTCGTTTTCGCGGCCGTGCCGCCGTCCCCGATGCGGGTGAAGCCCGAGTCCAGGGAGGTGAGCCGGGGACGGAGATACATTTCCGTGTAAGGGCGGGCGGAGCCCTGCCCGTCCGCCTTCGACCAGAGATAGCTGGTGCTGCTGCTGGTGCCCGTCACCGACGGACCGTACGAAAACCCTTGGGTATAGCCCTGCGAAGCGTCCGCCAGGGTATTGGTGGTGACCCGCTGGTAGCCGTCATCTGCACCAAAGTTGGAGGTCAGCCCTCCTCCCCCGCGCACGCCGTCAAAGGTGAACCAGGCAACCTGGTGCTCCGCGCTGAAGGTCCAGACCCAGCGCTCCCCCTTATTCGTATTGAACCGGGCTTCCTGCCACTGCGTTCCGTCCGCATTCATTGCACGCTTGAGGCGGATGCCGTCGGACAGGGCGTCCGGACGGCCGCCGTTGAGCAACCCCTGCACTACGGTGGCCGGGTACTGCGTCGTTGCTGACGACATGGGGCTCAGGCCGGCGGTGCGCAGTGCGGACTGCGAGCCTTTTCCATTGTTGTTGACCACCCAGCCTTCCCGGCCCTTGCCGATCAGGACCCAGCCGCCGCCGTCGGTGGTCATGTCGCAGTAGAACTGCGCCGGGGCATCCATGGCGGGCGTCAGCAGCCAGTAGGTGCCGTTGGCCGCCGCAGGGGTGTCCTGCTTGATTTCCCAGCACGAGGCCGCCGCTGTCGCCGCCGTCGAGCCGTTCCGCACCACCACCGGCGCCGCCGCGGCCGGTGACGGATTGGCCACCAGCGTCGAGAAGACGATTGAAGCGATGGCCAGCGGCCCGACAATTTTTGAAATTACGCGCGCCCTCGACACAGGGAGCCCCCTTAGAAAGAGACCGGGATGCGCCGGGAAGACGCACACTCCTGGAGACCTGACACTCTTCAGAGCCGGAAAGTGAAGCAAGAGTATGACGGCGGATCCGGGAAAAGTAGCGTGAAACCGGCATCCGGCTACCCGAATCCGGGCCGTGGCTACGCGTCTAATCCGCGGCACTACTTACCGCCGAAGCGGCGCCACCTGAACGCTGCGGCAGGAGCTGCGCAGGAAGCCTTCGGACGCTGTACCGACCGCCTCGAGCGCCTTCCACCTGGGCATTCGTCGACAAGCCGGGTCCCGCTCCGCCGCCGGACTACCTATAGACCGGCAGGCAATCAGGTGCTACCTGTGGAGCCACCTACCGCAGCAGCAGCGAACCTAAGGAACGGAAACCAGATGAGGCCGTACCGCAGTACCTCCGCCCGAACGAATCCCAGGCATTCAGCCGGGTCCACGCCGAGGCCGGCTGCGGCGGCCGGCAGCACGCTCTCGGGCCGGTCCGCCGGCAAGACGCTCACGGGCATGGCCATGCTGGCCCTGGCCGCCCTCCTATCGGGCTGCGGCGGCCAGGTGGCCGGTGCCGGCCAGGGTGCGGGCGGTTCCTCCACGAGCGTTAGGGTGGCGACCAAGCCGGCCCACGTATTTGTCATCAATTTGGAAAACACGAGCTACAAGCGTGCCTGGGGCGAGTCATCACAGGCGCCGTACCTGTCCCGGACGCTGCGGGAACAGGGCGTTCTCCTGACCTCCTACTACGCTGTGGCGCCCAGCTCGTTGCCGAACTACATCGCCCAGATCTCCGGACAAGGCCCCAACCCCAAAACGATGAATGACTGCGCCGTCTTCCACGAGTTCACTCAAACCGGCACGGCGTCCTACGGCCAGCTTGCCGGCTTCGGCTGCGTCTATCCGGAAAGCGTGCAGACCGTTGCGGGGCAACTGAGCTCGGCGGGGCTGACCTGGAAGGGGTATATGGAAGATATGGGCACCCCGTGCCGGCACCCCGAGCTGAACGCCGCGGACAGCACCAAGAAGCCCCGGGTCGGTGACCAGTACGCCACCAGGCATAACCCGTTTGTCTACTTCGCCGCGATAACCGGATCCCCCGATTGTGCACGGAACGTCGTGGACCTGTCCGGGCTCACCGCTGACCTGAAGTCGGCGGACACCACCCCCAACCTCTCCTACATCACTCCCAATACGTGCAGCGACGGACACGATTCCCCGTGCGTCGACGGGACGGAGGGAGGTTTGGCCACAGCGGACGCATGGCTGAAGAAGTGGGTACCGGCAATCACTTCCTCACCGGCCTTCAAGACGGACGGGATGCTGGTCATCACCTTTGATGAGGGCGACAAGGAAGTCGGCGAGAACATCGACCGGGGGGCTCCGATGCAGGCAGTCTTCGGTCCCGGCGGAGGGAAGGTGGGTGCCCTGGTGATCTCGCCCTTCGTGCGTCCCAATACCTCGTCCGACACGCTCTACAACCACTACAGCCTGCTCGCCAGTATCGAGGACACCTTCTCCCTGGCGCATCTGGGAATGGCGGGGGTCTCCGGGTTGAACCACTTCGGCACGGACGTCTACAACGCCACCCGGTAGCGGCGGCGGCCGCCGGGCCGTTCAGGCGGAGTTCGACTCCGCCCGGACGGCCCGCGGCGGCCGCAGCACTGAGGGGTTCCCGATCGCCGTGAAGCCCGGCGGTACGTCGGTGGTGACGAGCGCGCCGGCGGCGATGCGGGCCCCCTTGCCGATGCGGATACCGCCGACGATGATCGCCCCGGCGCCGATCTCGACGTCGTCTTCGATCACCGGGCACGGGCCGGCAGAACCCTTGTTGCCGATGGTGACGTTCTGCCGGATGCCGACGTTGTTGCCGATCACGGTCCGGTCATTGATGACCAGGCCGACCCCGTGGTAGATGCGTACCCCGGAACCGACCCTGGTGCGCCAGGGGATCTCAACACCCAGCACCCACTCCACCAGCAGCCTGTAGGCTGCACCGACGACGACGGCGTGCGGCCGGGGGCGCCGGTTCAATGGCCTGCGGCTTGCGTGGGCAATCCGGTACAGAACCATGACGACCTGGCCCTTTGACTGCCCGCGGTTCGCCTTGATGTCGTTGCGCAGCTCGCTTAGAAGTTCGATGGGAACACCCCTATCCCCGGCGGCCGCGGCCCCCGTTTCAGTGCGCCTGCCTTTTGCAGGCCGATTGCTCCGGCGATCAGCATGAGTGCCAGGCCCGAGGCGAGCATGCCGTAGTAAAAAACCTCCACGACCGACACCAGCAGGACCGTGTTACAGGCCAGGCCCACCGGGTCCGAGAGCCGCAGTGTGTAGAAGAACATGACGACGAAGGTCAGCACGAAGAAGGCGGCCGCGAGGAAACCGTGGGAGTACAGCACCATCCAGATCTGGCCCTGGGTCCCTACGGAGGGCGCTCCGATGGTGACGGAGGGCCGCGGCGCCCCGAACCCGAAGACCGGAGACTTGAGCGTTTCGTTCAGGGCCTCGATATAGAGCGATTCCCGGTCCTCAGTGGTGCTGCTGACCCCGAGCCGGTTCTGCAGGCGTTCGGTGACGGGAAGGACCTGGACAATGATCGCCACCAGGATGCCCATGCCCAGCAGCGCGCCAAGGCCCTTCCGGTTTCCGGCCAGGGCCATCCGCATCGCGGCGTAGAGCAGGGCGATGCCGAGTCCCAGGAACATGCCCCGGTTGAGGGTCAGGAACGCCGGCACGAAGGACACCGGAATCGCCGCGAGCACCAGCCAGAAGCGGCGGCTCCTGCGGATCTGCCAGAGGTAGCCCACCACCAGGGGCAGAAGCAACGAATACGCGGCGCCCCAGTTGTTTGTGTACAGGAAGGGCGCGCTGGGGCGCGGGTCGATGTAGTTCCACGCGTCGGGGTTGAACTGCGTCAGCCGACGGATGGCCATCTGGTTCACCAGCTCGTTCCGCAACAACGATTGCGGCAGAACGTAGCTCAGCGGGGTGTGGATCACCACGGAGGGAAAGAGCAGCCCAAGATAGCCGCCAACCACGACGACGGCCCAGAAGACCGTCAGGCAGCCCAGAATGTATTGCACCTTCAAGTGCGCCCGGGCGTTGTAGACGTAAACGAAGATGACAGTCAGCGCCAGATAAAGCAGCAGCCGGTAAACGAAGCCGAGCATGCGTTCGGGTGAATCGATCGCAATGGAGGAACACGCCATCCAGAGCAGGAAGAGCATCCACACCGAAAACCCCTTGGGCACCCGCACCGAACGGAAACGCACCAGGTACAGGAACATGATGCCCCCGACGCCGATCCAAATGAGATCGCTGAGGCCGGCGAGCCACCACAAGGGGAAGCCAAGGAAGATGAGCGCAAACGGCCAGCGCGGCAGCTCGGCAGTGGCTCCGACGCGTTCCCGGTCCGGGCGCTGCACCGGACTCCTGCGCAGTACCGCGACGCCGGTTGTTCCGGCCGGGAAGTCCGTGTTCATGCCTGGCGTCCTTCGTGAAGGTATGGGGGCTCCTTGGCTATCGGCGTTCAGTATGGCAACCGGCACAAAGACTGCCAACGAGTAGTTCCCCCCTAGTACCTACCCCCAAATACCTATATGCCCCCGGGCGGGCGGACTATATCGTCGTGCCATCAGCCCCGGCCCGGCGCTGAGTCAGGTCTCCCTTTTGGGCGTATTGCCGGCGTTCTGCCGGCAGATTGAGGAACAAATGGACGAGAATTCTTCCGTCGGACTCGGTCACTACGCAGTAGTCTTGCGACGGCAATGGAAAACGATCGCGCTTGTCACCGTCCTGGGGGTCGGCGCCGCTGCTGCGTACCTCGGCCTGGTGCCGGGCTCCGTGACCGCCTCCACGGTCGTCAACCTCAACGTCATCACCACGGACCCCTTCAACCCTGCCAAGGCGAGCTCGGCACTGCTGGACGCCTCCACGGAGCAGCAGCTGGCAAGCTCCTACGTCGTGGCCCAGTCAGCGGCGTCCAGCCTGGCTAATGGCGACTCGGTGGCAGCGCTCCGGGCCGGAGTCAACGTCACCACGTTGGCCAACGGCACGACGATGGCCATCTCCTACACCTCAAGCAACGCGCAGAATGCCAGGGCGGGCGCGGATGCGCTGGCCAACTCGTACCTCGCCTACCGTCAGGGCCAGGCGGAGGAACGGAAGTCCAAACTCCGGGGCCAGCTCGAGCAGCAGCTGACCGGGCTGCAGAAGGCCCTTCCGCGCGCCGGCAGCAGCGCATCGTCCATCCTCGCGCAGATTGGCAGTGTCCAGTCGCAGTTGAACCAGCTGTCCCTCATCGACACGAGCGGCGGCACGGTGTTGAACCCGGCGGCACAGAACGAGGTGAGCGTTCAACCGCAGCCGACGACCGTGATGCTCACCGGCACGCTGGCTGCGTTTGTGGTGGGCCTGGTGCTTGCGTTTGCCGTCAACATGCTGGACCGCCGCGTCAGGGACTGGTTCGACGTCCGCGGGGCAGGCGCCGGCCCCCTCCTGGTCCGGTTCACGGCTTCCCGTGCGTCGATGCCCGCAGCCGGCACTGACCTTGACCAGTTCCGGGTGGTGCGTGAGCGGTTGCTGGCCAGCTCAAACAACCGGCTGCGCACCCTGACAGTCATCGACGAGACCCGCAACTCGAGGCCTTCGGATGTCGCTGCCAACCTGGCCGTCGTGCTGGCGGAGGCCGGAACCCGCGTGGAGCTCGTCCTGATGGGGGCCTCGGACGCACAGATGACCGTCCTGAAGACCGGGCTGCAGCTGAACAGCCATGCTGCCGGAACCGATGGCCGCATACTCCGTTCCGGCCTCGTCCAGTCCCTCACGGTCTTCCAGCCGCAACGCGGAAGGACCATCCTGGACGCCGACGAGTTCGTCACCGAGGCGGTCCGCCGGGAGCTCATCGGACGTGAATCCGGCCAGGTGATCATTCTGGCCCTGCCACCCTCCGCGCCGCATGCAAGCCGCCTGGCGGCCGGCCGGCTCTCCGACCTGGTGCTGCTCGTCGGGGAATGCCAGCGGACCCGGATCGATGCCCTGGCCTTGAACGCCGCTGAAATGAATGACGTGGAGGCCCAGCTCGCTGGAACCGTCCTGGTCCCCTCGGGGCGCAGGATCGTTGATCCTGAAAGCCCCGCCAAGGAGGCCCGGCACCGGGAAATCCTCAGCCTGCCCACAACGGGCGACAAGAAACCTGAATCCGAGGCGGTGCTCGCGGAGTCAGCACCCACGGCCGGAAGCCGCAAGTCGTCGTGAGCGTTACCGGGGAGAAACAGGTAGTTGACCGGGGGGCCTCCCCGCACAGCGCCGAACGGCGGCAGGCTGCCCGCGGCGGCGTGATCGGAATCTCGGGGGCTGCCATCGGCTCCGTCATGGGCTTTGCGCTGACCTTCATCCTGGCGCGCTCACTGGGCGAGGCGGGCTCCGGCGTCGTGCTGCAGACCATCGCTATCTTCACCATCGTCCTGGGACTGGCGAAAGCCGGCATGGATACCGCCGCGGTGTGGCTGCTCCCCCGCCTGCAGATCTCGGACCGGTCCACGCTCCGGGGCGCGACGATGGCCTTGCTCGTTCCCCCCGCCGTGGTCGGGAGCCTGCTCGCGCTGCTGCTGGCCGTGCTCGCTCCCCAGCTCGGCGCCGGGGGCGACGCCGACAGCCAACAGCTGGTGCAGGCGGTCCAGGGGGCAAGCTGGTTCCTTCCCGCGGCCGCCATCATGATGGTTGCGCTGGCCGCAACCCGCGCCTTGGGAAACATTGTGCCGTATGCGGCCATCGGCAACATCGGCCTCCCGGTGGCCCGGCCCTTGCTGGTGCTGGGGAGTCTGGGGCTCGGCGCCCTTGGCCTGGGCACCCTGCCGGTGCTGGCATCCATCGCCTGGGCTGCCCCGGCGGCAATCGCCATGGTGGCAGCCCTATTGATTCTGTGGCGTCGCGTCGGGGCGCACGAGCGGGGCGCAGGCAGCCACGGGCCGCTATGGCCTGCCCGTGAGCTCAACGTGCAGATCTGGAAGTTCGCGCTGCCCCGCTGGTTCTCCTCCGGGGTGGAACAGTCGATCATCTGGTTCGATGTTGTGCTGGTTGGCTTGATTGCCGGGGCGGGGGCGGCCGGCGTCTACGGTGCCGCCAGCCGGTTCGTCAGCGTGGGGCTCATCGTCGCCACCGCCATGAGGATGGTGGTGTCGCCGCGGTTCAGTGCCCTCCTCGGCGAGAACAAGACGCGGCTGGTCCAGGATCTCTACTCCACCACCGTCAGCTGGATTGTGCTGCTGGGGGCACCGGTCTACGCGCTGTTCATGTTCTTCGCCCCGACCGTCCTGGGCTGGCTGGGTTCCGGGTTTGAGAGCGGAAGCACGGCGCTGATCGTGCTGTGCGCTGGCGCCCTGACGTTCCTGATGGCCGGCAACGTGGACGCCCTACTCATGATGAGCGGCAGAAGCGGGTGGATGGCCGTTAACAAAGTCATCGTGCTGGTCCTGAACGTGCTTGGGAACCTGTGGCTGGTTCCACTCTGGGGCATCACGGGGGCGGCAGTGTCCTGGGCCTTCAGCCTGCTGCTGGACTCCGTGCTGGCTTCGGTGGAGAGCCGCATCTTCCTCGGCATCAAATTTGGCGCGCGGCAGGTCTTCTACGCCCTGTTCGTCGCCGGTGTCTGTGTTGTCCCGGTCAGCCTGCTGACCAGGGCGCTGATGGGCCAGTCAACGGCGGCCGTATTCGTAGCCGGGGCCACCAGCATGGCCGCCCTGGCCGCCTGGTGCTGGCTGGACAGGAAACGGCTCCACCTCGACGACCTTGCCCTCCTGTCCCGCAGCGGGCGGCGTGAAGCCCCGGCCGCGACGTAGGCCCCCCACCCAACCTTTTCGTGCCCAAACCACCCACTAGACGAATCAGGGAGCCGGAATGCTTGGACTTAGCGACATCAAAGACGTAGCACCCAGGTGGATGAAGGATGCCGGGGATGTCCTCACCCGGTCCTACGCGAAGGGGACCGTCGGAGCAAGGCCGGCGCCGGATTTCCTGATCGTGGGCACCAAGCGCGGCGGGACCACCTCCCTGTACAACTACCTACTGATGCACCCCGGGGTCCTCGGGCTTTTCCCCCAGGTACGCGGCAAGAAGAGTACCGACTACTTCTTCAAGGAACGCGGACGGGGCGAGCTCTGGTACCGCTCGCACTTCCACACGGAGGCGTACCGCGGTCTGTTGTCCCGGAAGCTGGGCTACCGTCCGCTGAGCGGTGAGGCGTCCCCGTATTACCTCTGGGACCCCCGGATCGCGATGCAGGCGCGCGCGGTCTCCCTCAACATCAAGGCGATCGCGCTGCTGCGGGACCCGGTTGAACGCGCCTACTCCCACTACCAGGAGAGAGTCCAGAACGGCGTCGAGCCCCTGGACTTTGAAGCGGCGCTCGCCGCCGAGGACACCAGGCTGGCGGGCGAGCTAGGGAAGATGGCGTCGGACTCCTGGTATTACAGCACCGCCCATGACTTCTACTCGTACCGGGCCAGGGGCGTGTACCTGCCGCAGGTGCAAAACTGGCACCGCGCGTTTCCGGAGGGTCAGCTGCTGGTCCTGCGCAGCGAGGACATGTACGACGACGTCCAAGGTGCCTTCGACCGGGTATGCGAGTTCCTCGGCCTCCCCCGCTTCGGCCTGCCGACCACCAAGACCTTCAACGCCAGCGCCCGGTCCAGGATGCCGGAGGCCGCCAGGGCAGAGCTCACCGCTTATTACGCCCCGCACAACAAGGCGCTGGCCGATTATCTGCAGCGGGAACCGCTCTGGCCCTAGCCGGCCCGTGGGGCCTGGGCGTCACGTCGCCGGGGCGGCCGGAGAGGCCTCAACGGAACCCCGCTCGTCCGGGGTTCCGAAGAGGCCGTGGGCAGCATCAAGGAGGCTGATCAACTCCGGCACCGTGATCCAGGAGGAGGCCCAGCCCCCATTGCGCACAGCCAGTGTCCAGGCCCGTTCGGCTACCACCATGGCGTAGACGCCCACGACCGCCGGCCAAGCGTCCCGGGAGAGGCCTGCCGCCTCGAAGAAGGACCTGGCGTCCGTCATGGCGCGGAGCAGGTTAGTTGCCACCGGGCCCTCGCCGCGCTCGCGCCTGACACTGAACATCCAATGCACTGCGTCCAGGCCTGCGATCGCATCGGGCTCGCACGACTCCCAGTCCCAACACCACAGGCGGCCGGCCGCATCCCGTGCCGTGTTCCAGGGAACAAGGTCACCGTGCCAGCGCTCGGCCACCGGCAGCACCGGATCCCGGCCACGCAACTGTTCGGCCAGGCGGTCCAGGGCCTGCGCCAACAGCGGCTCGGTCGCCGGATCAAGGCCGGCCAGCCGGCGCCCCAGCGCCTGGAAGTGGTCAGTGGAGGAGAGCCGGTCCACCCTGATGACCGGGCACAGGGCAAAGAGCTCCTGGGGGGTGGGGCCGTTAACGCGGCCGCGTACAGCGCGCACGTCCAGCGGCAGGGGCTCGGTCACCAGATAGGGAAAGGCGCCGTGGGTTCCGACGGCCAGCAGCGCCGGTGCCCGCACGGCCCCCGCTGACCCGCCGACGGCGCTCAAGGCGCCGATCTCCGTCCGGACAAACTCGCTGCTGCTCTCGTTCCAGGCCAGCTTGGCATACCCTGCCGGCTTTCCGGTGCCATCCACCAGTTGCAGCGTCGGCTTGCGGTTATCTCCCTCCCGGATACCGATGGAGGCAAACAACTCCCGGCCGGCACGGCCGGTAGCCGGAGAGCTGTCCCCCTCGGCCGTTCCGCTGTCCTGGAGCCTGGCCGCCACGGCGGCAAGCGGCATCGCTGGCTGCGCTCCGGGCACCTGCCCTGCGGGTTCCTGCACCGACAACTTGTCCAGGACCGGTCGTAGCCCCAGCCGTGCCAACGATCCCAGCAGGATCCGTGCCGTATTGATTTTGCCGCGGCGCAGCGAGCGGTACTGGAGCAGGCTGGCGGCGGTGACCTGCGGCGTCGCCAGCGGGATCAGCAGCTTCGCCCGGGAAGCGTTGGGAAGCACCCAATACGATTCGACCTCGCGCCACCCGTCGTCCGCAGAGGGGTTGAGGACAACACGGACCTGTCCGGTCGAGACGGGCAGGCGCCAGAGTTGCTCCACCAGCGTGTCCAGCGGTGACGTGCCTGTGCCGCTCACAATGCGTTGTCCACGCCACGGGTTTCTCATCATCGGTCCCTCCGCCAGTTCCCCCAGTACTGCCGCCTGCGGCATGTGGTCCCATTGTGCACGATATTGCATTCCGGTTATACGGGTAATTTGAGCCGCTGCCCGCGTAGCACCTGTGGGAATCCGTGACGAAGACTTGTACAGTCTCTTCACATCGACATGGCCGCTTTGACCTGATTCGAAAGTCCGGGTCGCAGCCGGGTCTCAGGTGCATCGTGATCGACGCCCTCGGGCGCAGGAGCAAGCCTATGAATCGCGTGACAGACACCGGGAACACCCCAGGGTCCGGTGCCGTCCTGCCCCTGTCCCGGGCAGACTCCGCGCACCGGAGCCGCCGCCGGCGGTTGGTCGCCGGCAGCTGCACGGCCCTGGCGATTGTCCTGGGTCTTGCCGAGGCCGGCTCTGTTCCGGTTGAGGCGGGCCCGGCAGAGCAGGTGGTTAACGGCGGGTTCGAAGCCGGCACCTCCGGCTGGCGGACCAATGACAGCAGTACCCAGGAGCTGGCCATCGTTAGCGGCGGCCACAGTGGCGGGCACGCCGTCGAGCTCACAACGAAGCGCACGCAGACAGCCGTCCTGAACGACGGACTCAATACCGTCAGAGCCACCAAAGCCGGAACGCGCTACAGCGTAAGCGCGTGGGTCCGTACCGACACCCCAGGCATATCAGGTCAGGTGCGGGTCCGCGAGGAACAGGGCGACGTCCCGCTCACCGGCTCAACCTTTCACCTGACGACCGATAGCTGGACGAAGATCGCCTTCGATGTCACGGCCGCCTATAACTGTTCGTCCATGGACCTGAACATCCTGGCGTGGGACCTGGCGCCGGGCCAGTCCCTCCAGGTGGATGACGTCTCCATGCAGGCGGTGGCTGCCGATACGCCGGCGCCCGCCCCTGCGCCGCCGTCGGGGACCGTCTTCGGCTCCAGCCTGGGACAATCGAGCTCCGGCGGGACGCGTGAAGAAGCCCTGGCGCGGGAGGAATGCCGGTTCGGTTCCCTGGGCACCGTCCGGCTCTTCGACGATGCGCTGCCGTCCAGCTGGTCATCGCTGGAAACGTTCAAGGGTAAGTCCCTGGTGATCTCCTTCCGTCCGCCGCCGGCGGACGTGCTGGCCGGCACCTACGATGAGGCCCTGCTGGCCTGGTTCAAGGCGGCCCCGCGGGACCAGGAAACGTACTGGTCCTACGTCCACGAACCCGAGGCCGAAATCGCCCGCGGCAAATTCACTGCGGCCGACTACCGCGCGGCCTGGCAGCACATTGCGCGGCTGGAGGACCAGGCCGGCAACGAGCACCTGCACTCCACCCTGATCCTCATGGGATGGACCGTGAACCCTGCCTCAAAGCTGGACTGGAAGGATTACTACCCGGGCGACAGCTACATCAACGTCCTGGCCTGGGACCCGTATAACGACGCCGGGAGCGTTGCCGGTCCCTCGACCTACCCGGACCCGGCCGCCGTCTTTGGAGACGTCGTTGCGGTCTCCAAGGCCGCGGGCAAGCCCTTCGGCATCGCCGAGACCGGTAGCCGGCTCATCCCTACTGACCCCGGCGGGGAGGGGCGGGCTGCGTGGCTTGCCAAGGTCGGTCAATACCTGAAGGACCAAAAGGCCCTTTTCGTGGCGTACTGGGACTCCGCGGTCGGTGTCGGCGACTACCGCCTGACGGACGCACCTTCGGCTGCGGCCTGGCGGAAACTGGTCAGCGGGTGATGCAACCGGGCCGCAGCGCTGCTAAATGCCGCGGCCCCGTTTGTGGAGTGCTTCCATCACCCGTCCCGGCGTCACCATCCCGCAGGCGACGGCGGCGGCCAGCGGCACGCGCGGCTCCAGTGGGTTGCGTTGGGCTGCCGATGCGGCCCAGCGCAACGCCATCCGCCGCTCCCCCATGGCCGCGTGCGCGAACGCCAACTGGCCCCTGATCCGGGCAGAGCCGGCGGGCACCGTATCGAATTCCGGGTACTTTTCCAGAATCCACGACAGGCCGTCACACATCGTTTGCCAGCGGCGGAAGAAGAAGGACTGGCTACCCCACCTGACCGTCGCCGACACCCTCCTGACGTGGGCAATCGGAGCGCTGCGGGAGGCCCTCAACAGGAACTCGTAGTCTTCGCCGAAGCCGCCCGGGACTGCCTCGTCGACCAGGCCGAAGCCCTCCAGGACGGCAGAGCGCCGCATCATGAATGTTGAGGGATGGAGTTCGGTGTGGCGGTCGCGCAGCAGGTCCGGGAAACTGATCCAGGACTTGCCCAGCGGCCGCTCGTGGATCTGACCGTCGTAGGAGACCGCAATATCGCAGGTCACGAACTCAGTGCCGGGATTGTCCGCCAGCAGCCCCACCTGCGCTTCGACCTTGTGGGGCAGCCAGAGATCGTCGTCGTCGCAGAACGCGATGAACTCCCCCGTGGCTGCCTCGATGCCGCTGTTGCGGGCACCGGCAAGTCCCGGCTTCCGCACGTTGGTCAGAACCCGCACGCTGCGGGACTCGGATTCCTCGACCAGGGAGTAGTCCGGCTCCGACTGGTCAAAAACGACCAGGATCTCGATGAACCCGGCGTAGGTCTGCGCCATGACGGCGTTGATCGCCTGGCGCAGCATCTCCGGACGGTCCCTCGTGGCAATGATGGCGGTGACCCGGTCCATGGCGGTCACCACCCGGTTCCCGCTGTGGCTGCACCGGCGCCCGCTCCTGCGCCCCTGCCGGGCGCGGCGGCACCGCCAGGTCCGACGCCGCTGCGGGGGTCGGCCAGGGCGTGGCATGCCACGGCGTGCACCGGCTGGGGGGCGCGGCCCACCGTGCCGGCCGCCCCATCACCGGAGCCGGGCAGTCCTAACCGGGCCCAGCACGCCGAGACGGCGTGCCGGTCGCGGACGGCTGTCGGCGACAGGCTGGCCCGCGGGATGCTGTGGCGGCTCAGGGCCCGTGCCGCCCGTAGGGCGGCGAGCCGGGACGGTTTGTCCTGCCCGGCTGCCGTCCGCGCCGAGGTCCAGGACGTGGCGGCTAGGGAGAGCTCGAGGAAACGCAGGTCGATCTCGCGGTTATGGCTCAGTGCGTAGGCCAGCATAGGGTCCTCTGCGCTGTCGACCAGGACGTCCGCGCCGGAAACATCCCTGGCGGCGGCATAGACCGCCTGGTAGTACCCGCTGTACCGGGCCAGCTGCTGTCGGCCCTGCAGCCTTCCGGCCAGCACCGCCGGCCCCAGGTAGCGTGCCGGGGTGGCGGCGCCGGCCAGCCTGCTCAAACCGGCGACATCGACTTCGTCCCACCCCCCGAAGGCGGTCTTCCCGACCGCGCGCCAGAACGTGCACTCATGAAAGGGCAGGCCACAACTGCAATCCTCATTGTCGATGATGCCGCGCTGCCAGAGCCGCCGCGTGTCGCCCAGGAAAGCCACCGAGGCAAGGCCCCCGGCAGTTTCCAGCAGGGTGTCGACGGAGCCGGACGGTGCGGCGACATACAGGACGACCGGGGCTCCGGCGGAGGCGCTGTTCGCCGAGGTCCGGCGCTTGTGCAGCAATGCGGCCAACTTCCGCGCGGCCTCGTCGGCGCCGAAGGTCTCTGCCTCCATCAGGCGGCGGGTCCCCGCCTTGTCTCCGGCAGCCGCGGCCACGCGGGCATCCAGTTCCTGCGCCGATTCCACGCAGATGGCGAGGTCCCGCCCGTCTGCCCAGCGCGAAAACCGCTGCTGATGGTCATCGACATGTTCCCCGTGGCGGGGATCCCGGGGAAACACCAGCGGCAGGTGACTGGCTTTTCGCGCCTCTGAAAGCGTGGCAGGGCCTCCGTGGATGATGACGACGTCGCTGGTTTCCAGCAAGGTGGCCAGTTCCGTGGGCGAGATGAAGGCCCGGCCGGAGGCAGTTCGCGGCGGAGCGCTGTGGCCGTACTGGACGATCACCCGGTCGGCGGGATTGGCTTCCGCCCATTTGTCTGCCCAGTCGATGATTCTCTGGAACGGATGGCAGTCGGTTCCCACCAGTACCGCGATCGTCCTGGCTGCTCTGCTCGTCACAGGAGCCTCCCCAGCAGCTGGGCTCCCCGGTACAGGCCGAGTTGTTCCCGCCATTGGACCAGCATGAGGTCCGAGAAGGGACGGCAGAGCCGGCCGGTCAGAGTGGGGCTCTCGACCCGGTCGTACACCTCGATATAGACGGTCGCGATGCCCATGGCCCGGGCCACGACGAAGAAGGGGAAAGCGCTGCCGGCGCCGGTGGAGACGACCACGGTGGGGCGGAAGCGGCGGATCACGAGATAGGCAAGCCGGGCGTTTCGGAGCAGGTTCGGGATATTGCGTGTCGTGGGCGAGTAGGCCCATGACACGTCGGTCTCCGCTTCGAGGTTCGACTTCGCATCCTCGGTGGGAAAGGTGACCCATGCCCGCTCGTGCGCCGACCACCAGGGCCGCAGCGACATCAACTGCGCCAGGTGGCCGCCGCTGGAACCTACCAGCAGGATTCGCTCCGGGCCCGGCGATGCGGCTGTCCGGCCGTCCGGGAAACCTAGGTCTGATGTCATTGCTTTAAATCCTCCCCAATTAGTGATACGTGGTGGCGCCGGTCCGTGCGTTCAGATGATCATTCCGGCGCCGACGGTGCTGTGAGTGTTTTCGTCGATCAGTACGAATCCGCCTGTTTCCCGGTTCCGCCGGTACTCGTCGGTCAGCAGCGGCGTCGTCGTGCGCAGCCGGACCCGGCCGATGGAGTTCAGCGCAAGTTCGGGAGCCGATTCATCCCGGTGCAGGGTGTTGACGTTCAGTTCGTACTGCACTGACTGCACCAGTGCCCTGGTGTTGCGGGTGGTGTGCTTAAGGGCCAGCTTCTGCCCGGGCCGGAGGGGGTCCTCACTCATCCACGCCACCATGGCGTCGATATCCTGTGACACGCTGGGCTGGTTGTGCGGGCGGCAGATCATGTCCCCGCGGGAAATATCGATGTCATCCTCCAGCCGGACCGTGACCGACATCGGCGCAAAGGCCTCGGCGACCGGGCCATCGGCGGTTTCGATGGAGGCGATGCGGCTCGGCAGGCCGCTGGGCAACACGATGACGTCGTCCCCGGTCCGCATCACGCCGCCGGCAACCTTCCCCGCGTAGCCGCGGTAGTCGTGGTGCTCGCTGGTGTGCGGCCGAATCACGTACTGCACCGGGAACCGCCCGTCCACGAGGTTCCTGTCGCTGGCGATATACACGTTCTCCAGGTGATTGAGCAGTGAACCGCCCTCGTACCACGGCATGTTCTCCGAGCGGTCCACCACGTTGTCACCGTGCAGGGCGGAGACGGGTATGACGGTCAGGTCCGCAATCTGCAGTTTTGCCGCGAACTCCGTGAACTCCCGCCGGATGTCCTCATACACCTGGCGCGAGTAGCCCACAAGGTCCATCTTGTTGACGGCCAGGACCAGGTGGGGAACCTGGAGCAGGGACACCAGGAACGCGTGCCGGCGGCTCTGTTCGACCAAGCCCTTCCTGGCGTCCACCAGCACAATCGCCAGGTCTGCGGTGGACGCGCCGGTCACCATGTTCCGGGTGTACTGGAGGTGGCCGGGGGTGTCCGCAATGATGAACTTCCGCGACGGGGTCGCAAAATACCGATAGGCGACGTCGATCGTGATGCCCTGCTCCCGCTCGGCCCGCAGGCCGTCCGTCAGCAGCGACAACTCGGTATATTCCGAACCCATTTCGCGGCTGGTCCGCTCAACGCCTTCCAGTTGGTCGCTGAAGATGGACTTGGAGTCGTAGAGCAGACGCCCGATGAGGGTGCTCTTCCCGTCGTCGACCGATCCGGCAGTGGCAAATCGCAGGAGGTCCATCAGAAGTAGCCTTCTTTCTTTCGGTCTTCCATCGCCGCTTCGCTGACCCGGTCATCGCCGCGGGTGGCCCCGCGTTCGGTGATCCGGGACGAGGCGACTTCTTCGAGGACCCGCTCGACGGTGTCGGCTTGGGAGCGTACAGCAGCGGTCAGGGTGGCATCCCCCACGGTGCGGTAACGGACCGATTCCAGGAATGTCGGTTCCTGGGCGGTGGGCCGGCAGAGCTCATTGGCCGCGAACAGCATGCCGTTGCGTTCAAAGACCTCGCGCTGGTGGGCGTAGTAGATGGAGGGCACCTCGATGCCCTCAGCGGCGATGTACTCCCAGATATCAAGCTCGGTCCAGTTGGAGAGCGGAAACACCCGGATGCTTTCGCCCAGGTGCACCTTGGCGTTGAACAGGTTCCACAACTCCGGGCGCTGCTTTTTGGGGTCCCACTGGCCGAATTCGTCGCGGAAGGAAAAGATGCGCTCCTTGGCGCGGGCCTTTTCCTCGTCCCTGCGGGCACCGCCCAGCAGGGCGGTAAAGCCGTTCTTCTCCGCTGTTTCCAGCAGCACGGGTGTCTGGATCCGGTTCCGCGAACCATTGGGCTCCTCCCGGACCATGCCGCGGTCGATGGCGTCCTGGACCGAACCGACCACCAGGTTCACTCCGTACCGGGCCACCAGCCGGTCCCGGAGTTCGAGCACCTCCGGGAAGTTGTGGCCCGTGTCGATGTGGAGCACCGGGAATGGGATCCGGGCAGGAGCGAACGCCTTGGCCGCGAGGTGCAGCATGACGATCGAATCCTTCCCGCCGGAAAACATCAGCGCCGGGTGCTCGATCTCCGCCACCACTTCCCGGAGGATATAGATCGCCTCCGACTCGAGGACCTCGAGCTGGGACAGGATGCGTCGGGGGCTTTCGGTCACGTCACTCACCGGATTGTCCTTCCTTCTGGGGGTGTTCCCGCCGTGCGTCGGCGACTGCCGCCAGGACCATCGCGCTGAGTTCCGGACGGCAGACCAGCAGGTCCGGAAGGTAGGGGTTTTCCTGGTTGTACCGCGGTGCCGAACCGTCGAGCCGGCTGACATGGAGCCCGGCGGCACGGGCGACGACGACGGGCGCGGCGGAATCCCATTCATACTGGCCGCCGTCGTGCAGGTAGATGTCGACTTCACCGCTGGCGACGGCGCACGTCTTATACCCGGTCGAACCCATGGGAATGAGCTCGGCGTTGATTTCGGCGGCCACGGCACGGGCAATTTCCGGCGCCCGGCTCCGGGACACGGCCATCCTCAGGCCGGTATGGGGTGCGGCGGCCTCGCCGGCGTCCTCACCGGTCAGGACCATATCCAGCCGGGGCAGCGCAACCGCGCCGGCCGCCAACTCGCCCTTTTCCCAGAGCGCGACGTGCACTGCCCAGTCGCGGCGGCCTTCGGAGAATTCGCGGGTGCCATCCAATGGGTCAATGATCCAGACCCGGTCGGCCCGCAGCCGCGACGTCTGATCGGGTGCCTCCTCCGAGAGCACGTGGTCCCCGGGACGGCTGCGGAGAAGCATCTTCGTCAGGAACGTTTGGGAGCGCCTGTCCCCCTCCGCGCCGAGCGGGCCGGGCTCCCGGGTGTCGGCTTCGTCCTGCAGGGTCCTGAGGATGTCTCCGGCCCCTTCGGCCAGGGCTGCGGCCAGCTCGGCGTCCGACAGCTTGGCGCTGATAGCGCCCCCGCGTTTGAGCGATAACATATTTCCCCCGTTTTAGTAGGCGCCGACTGGGTTCTTCATCATCTTGGCTGTCCGCCACAGGATGATGATGTCGCCGGCGAGAGACCAGTTTTCTACGTAGTACAAATCGAGGCGGACACTGTCCTGCCAGTTCAGTTCTGAGCGGCCGTTGATCTGCCACATGCCCGTCAGCCCCGGCTTGATGTACAGCCTCCGGTGAACCCGGGACTTGTAGGCGTCCACTTCCCGCTGCAGCGGCGGCCGCGGACCCACCAGCGACATGTCCCCGCGCAGGACGTTCCAGAACTGGGGCAGCTCATCCAGGGAGTACCGCCGAAGCCACGTGCCGACCCGGGTGACGCGCGGATCGTTCTGCAGCTTGAACAGCACGCCGGCGCCCTCGTTGCGGTCCATCAGGGCGGCGAGGTCCTCTTCGGCGGTCTGCACCATGGAGCGGAATTTGTACATCATGAACTTCTTGCCGGCGCGGCCAATCCTCTCCTGCCGGAAGATTACCGGGCCCGGGCTGTCCCGTTTGATCAGGACGGCCAGCACGATAAACAGCGGCGAGAGCACCAGGAGCGCCCCGGCGGAGAGGACGATATCGAGCATCCGCTTCAGCACGTGCTTCGCCCCCGTGTACTGGGGCAGGTCCACGTGCATCAGCGGGAGGCCTTCCACAGGGCGGAAGCGGATCCGCGGGCCGGCGACGTTGGTCAATCCGGTGGCCAGGACGAGCTCGGCGCGGGACTCTTCGAGTTTCCAGCCGAGTTCCTGCACGAACTTGCTGCCGCCCTTGACCCGTCCTGCAACGATGACGGCGTCCGCGTTGAGTTGCTTTACAGCCGCGACCACGGAGCCGGTGTCCGAGACCACGGGGACGGCGGCGGAGCCGACGGCTACGCTCATCCGATCGTCGCCGGGCGGCAGCGCTGCGCCGACGACTTCGTAGACGGCTCCGGACTTCTTCTGGATCTGGCTGACCACGTAACGGACATCCTTGTAGCTGCCCAAAACGACGACGCGCGACAGATAGTGGCCGTAGGCCCGCTGCCGGGTCAGCCACTGGCGCATGCTCCAGCGGGAGGCGATGAGGCCGCCGACGCCGAGCGGAACTGCGAGGGCGAAGTAGCCGCGCGCCACGTCGACCTTGAAAACCAGGAAGGCGATGGCCATGACACCCAGCAGCGTGACCGTGGCGCTGATCACCCGCTTGTACTCATCCGTGCCGATACCGACCACCCGGGGATCGCGGCTGCGGTAGACGCCGAGCGCTGTCATCCAGGCCACGGCGATGCCCACGGACAGGGAGCCGTAATCGAAGCCGGACCGGCCGACCTCGATTTCGGAGCTGTTGCCGCCGAACCGGAAGAGCTGGGCGGCAATCGCCACGAAACAGAGCACCGCGGCGTCGGTAACGCACAAAAGACGGTGGTAGTGGCCGGCCCACGCCTGGCCGGAGCCGGCGGCGCGGGTCCAGGCGCTTTTGGTTTTCGGGGCGCGAAGGGCCGGATAGCTGTGCCCCGTCGTGCGGGCGGGACGGTCGAAACCGAGGTCCACGGCCAGGGCCGCGGAATCATCCAGCGGACTCATCGGCTGCACCGCCCGTCGCCGCGCCGGAAGCAGGAAGGCGGGAACGGCCCGGGATCAGCGCCGGCCGCAGGCGGTCCCGCCGCCGGGCGGCCAGCGATGCATGCGGGCCCGACGGTACTTCCCCTGCCGAAGCTGCCCGGACCGGAGTCCGGGACATGATGGCCTTGGCGCGCCGGTACGTGCCGGGAAGCGCTGCTGTGAAAAGCCGGTACGGAACTTATCTTCAAAGAGCACATGTCGAGACCTACTTAGTACCCGTAGTTGTTTGTCGACTGGATATATCCAACGTAGGAGGACGCCGGCCGGGGCACGCGAGTAAACGGTACGGGTCTTCCTTGGGCGTCTCACTGCTTAATCGGTACTGGTTACTGGGCCGGCAATTCGTGTCCGGGTACGGACCACTCTGTTGTGCCCGGTCCTACTTAATCGCGCCCGCCGGCGGCCGGCCGGCTACCCCGGACCGGCAGCGCCGTGGCGGTTCATCGGTGCCGGCTGGCGCTGCGGACGGCGGGCGGAGTCGCCGTCGGGAGGTGATGGACAAGCTGATGAGGCACTTGTACCCTTTCGATACCCGAGACGGTTAGGGGCGGCTACTGGACGGATTTGCCACTGGACGGATCCTTGGCCGCCGAACGGTAGCGGCGGAAGCGGTCTCCCGGCGTGGCAATCCCAAATGCGAGGAGATACCCGGTGAAACGCAAGCTCGTATCGGCTCTGGCCGCCGTCACCCTGTCCCTGAGCTTCACCGCAGCCGCCGCCGGACCGGTCGCGGCCGCCGCGCCGTTCAGTTTCGCCGTCATCGGGGACACCCCCTACGGCTCCGCGCAGTTGAGTGTCTTCCCGGACCGGATCGGACAGATCAATGCGGACAGCCAGGTGCAGCTGGTGACCCATCTGGGCGACATCGGCGGCCCCCCGAACTGCTCCGACTCGTACTACGCGACCATCAGGGCAAAATTTGACACTTTCGCCGACCCGCTGGTCTACACTCCCGGCGACAATGAATGGGCCGATTGTTCCGGCGCCTCGGTGGGCGCCGCCAACCCGCTGGAGCGCCTGGACGCCATACGCCGGGTTTTCTTCCCAGTCCCCGGCACAACCCTGGGGCGGAATGCGGCGAGCGTGACGGCCCAGGCGGGCTATCCGGAGAACGTGCTCTATGACCGGGAGGGCCTCACGTTTGCCGCCGTGCACATCGTGGGCTCGGCCAACGACCTGGCAACCTGGAGCGGCTATTCGGCACCGACCAGTGCCCAGACCGCCGAAGTGAAGGCACGCACCGACGCCGGCGTCGCCCTCATTCACGCCGCCTTCGAACGTGCCAGGGCGAACAGCAGCCGTGCGGTGGTCTTCACAACCCAGGCCGACATGTTCAAGGGGACGCCCAGCCGCACCGCCTACGAGCCGCTGGTGAAGGCCTTCGCCTCCGACTCCCTCAGCTACCAGCTTCCGGTCTTTCTCTTCAACGGAGACACGCATGGCTTCGCCAGCGACCGCCCGCTGACCTCCTCGACGTGGCTGTCGTACTACGGCCTCACCACCCCCGTCCCCAACTTCTCCAGGATCACAGTGGAGGGCGGATCGACGGGGGACGAATGGCTGAAGGTGACCGTCGTCGACACCTCCGCTGTGCTTGCGGTGCAGCGGGTTCCTTTTAGGGCCAATGCCGCGCCGGTGGCGTCGTTCAGTTCCTCGGTGTCCGGGTTGACCGCGGCGTTTGATGCCGGCGCCTCCACTGACGACGCCGGCATCACCGGTTACGGATGGACCTTCGGCGACGGCAGCACCGGCACCGGCGTCTCGCCGTCGCACAGCTACGCCGCCGCGGGGACCTACAACGTGACCCTGACCGTGACCGACAGCCAGGGAGCAACCGGAACGAAGACCTCGCCGGTGACCGTCTCCACTTCCTCCGGCTCCGTCACCGCCGTCGTCGTGCCCGCCAAGTCCTCCTGGAAATACCGGTACAGCAGCACCGCACCGGACCCGGCGTGGAAGAACCCCGGCTATAACTCCTCCGCCTGGACCACCGGACCGGGCGTCCTGGGCTACGGCTCAACCCCGCTGGGAACCAACCTCAACCCCTCCGCCACCACCAGCGTCCGCCCGCTGGCCGCCTACTTCCTGCGCAGCTTCTCCATCCCCAGCGCCTCCGCGGTCACCGCGCTCAAACTCACCACCGTTGCCGACGACGGCGTCGTCATCTACGTCAACGGCACGGAAGTCGGCCGCAGCCGCATGCCCGCCGGCACGGTCACCATCAACTCCTACGCCACCGCCTCAAGCTCCACCTCCAACGCCAACGCCGCCCCGGTCACCTTCAACGTCCCGCCCTCCCTGCTGGTCAACGGAACCAACACCATCGCCGCGGAAACCCA
Organism: Arthrobacter sp. Hor0625; assembly: GCF_052567525.1. Classification (NCBI taxonomy): domain Bacteria; kingdom Bacillati; phylum Actinomycetota; class Actinomycetes; order Micrococcales; family Micrococcaceae; genus Arthrobacter; species Arthrobacter sp. Hor0625. The sequence continues at coordinate 3,042,651 of NZ_CP199586.1, forward strand.
CCTGAACTACCACGCCACCAAAGACATCAGCTTCGACCTCACCGCAACCACCACCACCACCAACGGCTCCACGGTCAATGCCGCGCCGGTGGCGTCGTTCAGTTCCTCGGTGTCCGGGTTGACCGCGGCGTTTGATGCCGGCGCCTCCACTGACGACGCCGGCATCACCGGTTACGGATGGACCTTCGGCGACGGCAGCACCGGCACCGGCGTCTCGCCGTCGCACAGCTACGCCGCCGCGGGGACCTACAACGTGACCCTGACCGTGACCGACAGCCAGGGAGCAACCGGAACGAAGACCTCGCCGGTGACCGTCTCCACTTCCTCCGGCTCCGTCACCGCCGTCGTCGTGCCCGCCAAGTCCTCCTGGAAATACCGGTACAGCAGCACCGCACCGGACCCGGCGTGGAAGAACCCCGGCTATAACTCCTCCGCCTGGACCACCGGACCGGGCGTCCTGGGCTACGGCTCAACCCCGCTGGGAACCAACCTCAACCCCTCCGCCACCACCAGCGTCCGCCCGCTGGCCGCCTACTTCCTGCGCAGCTTCTCCATCCCCAGCGCCTCCGCGGTCACCGCGCTCAAACTCACCACCGTTGCCGACGACGGCGTCGTCATCTACGTCAACGGCACGGAAGTCGGCCGCAGCCGCATGCCCGCCGGCACGGTCACCATCAACTCCTACGCCACCGCCTCAAGCTCCACCTCCAACGCCAACACCGCCCCGGTCACCTTCAACGTCCCGCCCTCCCTGCTGGTCAACGGAACCAACACCATCGCCGCGGAAACCCACCTGAACTACCACGCCACCAAAGACATCAGCTTCGACCTCACCGCAACCACCACCACCAACGGTTAGGCCGGCCCGGACCAGGACCGCAATCCGGCGCCTCCCGGTCCAAGTGACTACTCTCGGCCCCGCAGAACTACGTATTTATCGGGCGCTGCCGCGGTGCAAGGATCGGCGCTATGGACCTGACCTTGGCGTTGACAGCTTTCGGTATAGCCGTCGTCGTGGGACTTACAGGCATGGGCGGCGGAGCCCTCATGACACCCGCTCTGGTGCTGTTCTTTGGCGTCCCGCCACTCGCCGCGGTCTCCAGCGATCTCGTGGCCAGCGCCGTCATGAAGCCGGTGGGTTCGGTGGTACACCTGCGGCGCCGGACCGTAAATCTGGACGTCGTCAAGTGGCTGGCGGTGGGTTCGGTGCCGTCAGCGTTCTGCGGAGTGCTGATCCTCAAGTGGCTGGGCCCAGGCGAGGAAGTCCAGCAGAACGTCAAACTGGCCCTTGGCTTTGCCCTGCTGCTGAGCGCCATCCTGCTGGTGGTGCGGGCCTACATACGCCTCGCCGAGCGCGCGCGCAGCGCGGACGGACGCGGCGCTGAGCTGCCCACAGAGCGGCCGCACGTGGCAGTCCGGGTTGTGCCCACCGTCCTCCTCGGGATTCTGGGCGGCACGGTGGTGGGGATGACCTCCGTGGGAAGCGGGTCCTTGATCATCATCGGGCTGATGCTGATCTATCCGGGGCTCAAAGCCAACCAGCTGGTCGGAACCGACCTCCTGCAGGCCGTTCCCCTAGTTTTTGCAGCGGCCGTGGGGCATACCTTCTTCGGTGACCTGAACCTCGGCCTGACTCTTCCCCTGGTGCTGGGAAGCATTCCCGGTGTCTATCTGGGGGCCATGCTGTCTTCCCGCCTCTCGGGTGGATTTGTGCGCAGGGCGTTGGCCTTTGTGCTGCTGGCGTCGGCGCTGAAGATGCTCTCCGTACCGGACGCGCTGACAGCCGGTGTGCTCGGGGCCGCTTTGCTGGTCGCACCCCTTGCCTGGATGTACCTGCGCCGGCAGAAAGGGTTCCCGGCACTGGCCAGCGTGGAGAGCCGACGGCGTCGTGAGGCGGCCGCTCTCATGAAATCAGCCGACGGAATCAGGGGGACACTGTGAGCCTGCTCTTGGGTGCAGAACCATCGCACGTTCTCACCGGCGCCCGCCTGGACGAGCTGGAGCTCCTCCTGGGCGGCCTGTATGGTCCCGCGGACGGCTATGCGCTGCCCTCCCACGTTCCAGCGGAGTGGCCCTGGCCGTTTACACTGCCGGTGCCCGCCGCCGTCGGGCAACGTGCCGTGGACGAAAGCGCCCTGGTGATCACGGATCCGGATGGCACTCCCCTGGCCAGACTGACTGTCAACGCCAGCCAGGACTCGGGGCACGACATCATGCACCTTGCCGGCCGGTTGGAAGCACTTCAGCCCGCCGAGCACCCGCCCGTCCGCAGGCTGCGCCTGACCCGGCCTCTCAGCGCAGCCGACGGCGGGCTGCCGGGACGCGCCACGGACCCGATCCTGGTGGCCGCGTTTGACCGGGTGCCGGAGCCGGCCCAGCTTGCCGAAGCGATGGGCATGGCGGTCCGCCACCACGCCACGTTGTGGCTGGTAGCGGTCGCCGGCAGCCAGGAGCACGGAAGCTACACGGTCCTGGAACTGCTGACCGTCCTCGAACACTGCTCGGAGCAGCTGTCCGGAGCGCGCACCGGACTGCTGGTCCTGCCCGCGTATGAGGGGGCAGCCGCCGGTCCTGACCCGGCCCTGCGCGACTACGTACTGCGCCGGCTGGGCGCCTCCATCCTGCTCAACTACACCTCCGACGCGGGGGCGGCGGCGGGATTCCGGCCGCGACGGCGCCGCGTGGCGAATCCCGAACCGCTGGCAGGAGCTACTCCCGCGGCGGGAACTGTCGTGTTGCTGACCGGTCTCTCCGGCTCCGGCAAGTCGACGATCGCCCGTGCACTGGTCGAAAGGCTGCAGCTCGCGGACTGCCGCCCCGTCACGTTGCTGGACGGGGACGACGTCCGCAGGCTCCTGTCGTCCGGACTTGGCTTCAGCAGGCAGGACCGCGAGCTCAACGTCCGCCGGCTCGGCTGGGTCGCGTCGCTCATCGCCAAGTCCGGCGGAATTGCCGTGTGCGCGCCGATCGCGCCGTTCGAATCCACCCGTCAGGAGGTCCGGGCGATGGCCGAGAGTGCCGGCTCCTTTCTCCTGGTGCATGTGGCGACGACGCTGGAGGTCTGCGAGGCGAGGGACCGGAAGGGACTTTACGCCAAGGCACGTGCCGGGGACCTGCGGGACTTCACCGGGATCGGCTCCCCCTATGAACCGCCCCAGGACGCCGACCTGGTGCTTGATACCGGCACCACCTCGGTGGACGCCGCGGTCGACGCGATCCTGGCCGCGATGAGCCTCGGTGCCCCGGAACTGGCCGAACTCAGCAAGTAAACCAGCCGGCCATTCGGTCCGTCCCCGGCAGCTCCTTCCGGCGCGACCACCGTGCGGCGGCGCCGACACGGAACCCCGTGCGGATGATCCTGCCGGCGCCGGCATTCCCTGCGGGCTTCAGCGGGGGCTGAGCTCGCCGCTTCGCACAGTCGTCAGGCCGACAGTCTTCAGATCTTCGCGGCGATTGATGCCGAGCTTGCTGAAGATTCGGTACAGGTGTCCTTCCACAGTGCGGACCGACAGTGACGACAGCTCGGCGATTTCGCGGTTGGTGTTGCCGTTGGTCACCATGATGACAATTTCGCGTTCCCTGGCTGTCAGGGAGGTAGCGTCATCCGGGCCGAACAGGGGCAGGGCGCTGATTCCCGCCAGCTCGTTGCGCCGGAGGTGGAGCAGTTGGGCCACTGCCCGGACGCGCCTCGGGTCCCGGGTGCCGTTCAGGAAGGAGACCGCCTTGCCGAGGCATTCGGCCGCGAGCAGGAAGTACCGCCGTTCCTGCGCCCTTTCGCCGGCAGCGAGCAGCTGCTCGGCGTCCCGCTCGAGCAGGCCGCGCGCGTAGGCATTGAGGCACTCGGCTTCCGGCCCCTCGCCGTGATTTGTCAGTTCCACCAGGCGGGCCAACTGGCTGTTATCCCCAAGCCGCAACGCCAGTTCACGGGCATCACGTTCCGCCGCGAGCAGCCCCGCGCGGCGGGCACGGTCGGCCAGTCCGGCCAGCTCACGGATACCGGCTGCTGCGCCCTGCACGGCCGCCCGCGCTGCCGCGAGGTGGGCCTGGCCCAGCAACTGAAAGTGCAGGGAACCCTGATAGGGGACGCCGTTGTAGGCCTCACCATAGCGGTCCACCACGTCGTTGCGTCCGAGCAGGGAAGCAGCGTACGCCGCAAGGCCCAGGGCGTATGGCAGGAGCTGGTCGAAGTCGGATTCGATGAGGGCCTCGACGGCAACCTCAAGCCTGCCCAATGCGGTCATCATGTCGCCCTGCCTCAGTGCCGCCAGCCCGCTTACCAGGGGCTGCCCGCCGCCGAAGTGCACCCCGCTGCGAAACCCGTGCCACGGAGCCTCTTCCAGCGGTCTGGCGACGAGGTTCCAGCGCCCGAGCCGCACCAGTGCCAGGGAATACTTGAAGCGCGCCAGTTCGTAGGCCCGGAACTGGGCCGTCGAGCTTCCGCCCAGGAGTTGCAGGATTTCGCCGCTTGCCCGGGCGGCACTGTCCGGCCGTCCGGTGGCCGCCAGCAACTCAGCCCAGAGGTAAAGGATCCTGGTGCGGGTGACGGGGTCCGCCCCGGTGTCGGCCAGCCCCGCAACCAGTTCAGCCTCGATTTCGGCGTAGCGTCCCTCCAGGTGAAGTGCGTGCAGGAGCAGCAGGCGGCTCCCCCAGGGGCCGCGCACCGCGGACCCCGCGCTCCCGGCGTCAAGCCGCCGTTCCGACGCGCGCCAGGCGGCGGCAATTCTTCTGAGCCCCAGGACCTGGCCGCCCATCCCCAGATGCACGCGGGCGGCCAGCCGGGAAGCTGCCTCCGCCGTCGCGGGGTCCGCCGCTGACTCTATGCAGTCCTGCAGCAACGACGCCGCGCGGGGCAGGTCACCAAGGTGGACGTGGGCTTCAGCCAGCTGGACCTTCGCTGCCGCCCGAAAGACTTCCCCGCTCACCGCTTCGGCTGTTTGCAGCGCCACCATGGGCTCGAAATGCCGGTTGGCGCTGGCGGCTGCCCCCAGGAGCTGCTCATCGCTGACCGCGGCGCCGCATTCCAACGACCAGCAGACCAGCCTGGTTTGGGTCTCCTCCGGGATCACACCGTCCGCGACTGCGAGGAGCAGGGAGCGAATGGTCATGCTGCGGGCCGGCGGAACCAGGTCGCGCAGCACAGCTCCCAGCAGCGGGGAGGCCGGCCGCACCAATCGGTGCGGCCCGCGGGCGATGGTGATGAGCCGGTCCTCTTCCAGGGTGTCGACGTCCGATTCCTTGCCCAGCTGCTGCAGCCAAACCAGGGGCATCGGCTCTGCGAGCGCCACGGTCTCGAGGATCGCCCTCTCCGCCGCCGATCTGGCGGCCAGCTGTTCGCGGACCAGGTCCCGCAGTTGCTGATCGACCCGCAGGTGAAAGTTCCTCAGCATCCACACGTGGTTGCGGAGCACCAACTCGCCCGACCGCTGGCCCTGACGGATCAGCGACAGCAGGAAAAGCGGGTTTCCTCCGGCAATCCTGTTGAGGGCGGTACTGTCGCTGGTGACCATGTCTCCGCCCAGCACCTGCCCGCAAAGCGCGGCCGCCTCCGCGTCCGTCAGCGGCGACAGGTCAAAGCGTTGCAGCAGTCCTTCGTCCCAGAGGGAGACAAAAGCGGCCGGCGGTTCCGGCTTCTTCCGGGAGAGCACCACCAGTTTCACCAGCCCGGTCACCGCCAGGTGCGCCAGCACCCTGGAACTGTCTGCATCGAGGTGCCAGGCGTCTTCCACGATTACCAAGGCCATCGGTTCGCCGGCGTCGAGCCGCCGGCGCAGCACGTCTTGCATGCGCCGCAGTACCGCCAGCCACGACGCGGGCTCCGGCAGGGGGAACGAGTCGAGGTAAGGGGCCAAGGCACCGAAAGGCAGCTGCGCCAGTGCCGCGGCAGGAAATATCCAGAAGGGCTTGACCGTCGGGCCGAGTTGCCGGAGCACCCCCCGTGCGAGGGCGGTCTTGCCCAGTCCGGCGTCCCCCGCCAGCAGGACTCCTTTCCGGTCCGGATGTTGCAGCGCGGCCACTATGGACGCCACCAGCTCGGAGCAGCCCGGCTGGGCCTGGGAAGAAACGCCCGTATCCATGTCCGGCCCCCTACGCGAAGGTCATCTTCAAGTCGGCACGGCTGGTCACCAGGAGCTTTCCGTAGATCTGGTAGAGATGACCTTCCACGGTCCGGACGGAGATGTGCATCTTCGCAGCGATGGCTTTGTTGCTCTCGCCCGCGGCCGCCCGGCGGGCCACCTCCTGTTCCCGGGCCGTGAGCGTCGGTCCATCTTCCTCCGTCGGCATGACCCCCAGTTTCTGGACGCTGCTGCTGATCCGGTGCCGGGCCGCGCGGGCTGCGGCCCGGTCCCCCGCCGTGGCGGCAAGTTTCTGGGCCTCCCGGGCCGCGTCCCTGGCGAACAGGTCATCGCCCATACCAGCGGCGGCTTCGGCGGCCTCCAGCAGCACGGCGCTGTCCTGCTCCTGCACGCCCGTCCCGAACAGGCGGCATACGTCCGCAAATACCCCCTGGACGGATGCCGACGCCGCGACCAGCCGCGGGGCAGCGCCGTGGCACCCTTGCCGCACAGCTGCGCAGAGGAGAACCAGTTCGGGCAGTTTCGCCCCCCGCCGGCGTTCCTCCTCGGCAAGACCCAGCAGCCGCACTCCTGCTTTTTCCTTGGATGCCAGTTCCGCGGAGGCGAGCACCTGGAAGAAAGAGCGCACGCCCAACGAGAGCTGCGACGGGCAGCGGCCGTCGAGCTCCACGGAAACCAGGAACTGCAGGGCCTTGTCTTTCTTCCCGAGCAGTGCGTAGCAGTACGCGATAGCTGCACCGGCCAGTGCCTGTCCGCCGGACGTATCCAGCTGCCCGAGCTGGCGCTGTGCCGGCAACAGCCGCGTCAGCGCACGCTCTGCCCGTCCGCAGTAGGCGTCCAGGACGCCTTGGCCGAGTTCGCCCAAAGCGACGGCGACGGCTGCGGTCCCGCCGGCGCCCTGCCCGGCGTCGGGGCCGCCGAGGAGGCGGGGAACCGGGGATGTCCCCACAAAGCGGTACAGCAGTGCTTGTTCAGTGGTCTTTGCTCCGACCTCCGCCAGCTCTTCTGCGGTGAAGCGGACCTGCATGTCCTGGATCAGGGTCCGGGCATCCGCGCGACGGCCCGCAATCGTCCAGGCCTGCCACAACAGCGTGGCCGCGTGGACCATCCTTCCCCGGTCCGTGCAGGCTGGATACAGCCGAACCAGCGCCTCTGTCGCCTGGCGGTACCTGCCCTCGCTGAAGTCGAGTTCGGCGGTGGCCAACGCGAGGTCCTCACGCAGCGCTGCGGTTCCGGCGCCGTCCTGAACGGAACCGGCTTCGGCTCCATTCAGCCGCACCTCCACACGGTCCAACTCGGCCCGGGCTTCAGGCCCGCGGCCCGGACAGGAAGCGAGGACGTGGCTGCGCACCAGCATTGCCTCGACCCAGCAGGCCAGCGAAAGGTCCATCGCGTCGAGGTCGTGCGGGGACAAGAGCTGCTCGGCCTTTACGGCCTCCCCGAGCGCCAGGTAGGCCCGGGCCTGAAGCACCAAGGCGGTGCCAGGTTCGTGCGGGGCCAGAAGCTCTGCAAATCTCAGGGCCACCCGGGGCTGGCCGGCGCGGTTGGCCAGGCACGATGCCTCCCTGGCCTCACGCGCGGACAACGGCTCGCCGCAGTCGAGCGCCCACCGGGACATCGCCAGGACTTCCGCGGCCGAGCCCTCAGCTCCTGGCTGGACCTGCGCGGCGCGCAGGTACAGCTCCCTGCTCCGGCGCCTCGGAACACGCTCGCGGATAGCGCGTTCCGCCAGAGGATTCCCGAGCCGCACCAAGGACCGCCGGCCACTCGGCCGGTCGAGGCAGCCCCTCGCGGTGAGCGAATCAACGGCTTCAGCGCTGCCGAGCTGCAGCAGGGAGTCCAAGGGCATGCCGCCGCTGAGTGCCAGCAGTTCCAGGACCTGGCGCTCCGCGCGGGATTCCGGGTTGAGCCAGGCGCAGACGGCGTCCCTGGAGTTCGCGCCGTCCACGAAGGAGCTGTTGGTCAGTACCCAGATACCGTCGTCCGCAACGAACGTGCCCGCGTCCATCTGGTCGCGCACGATCAGTTCGAGCACCCTGGGGTTTCCGCGGCTGGCTGCCCAGAATGCCGCTGCCGCCGCGGCTGAGACCTCGGCCGCGCAAAAGGAGCGCAGCCACTGGCGTGCCTCGGCCCGGCTGTAGGCACCGACGTCAGTCCGTCCGACGACGCCGTCCTTCCACAGCGCAACCAGCTCGCCCGGAGCCGCCAGCAGGTCCTGTCCCGTGGCCAGCAATCGAACAGTTCCGTGGACTGTCAGCCGGTTAACGACGAGGGCGGCCAGTTCGTCAAGGCCTTCAGCATCATCCACGAACAGGACAACCTCGCGTCCCCCGGCCCGATCCCGCAGCAGCCGGGTAAGTCCGGCAACCACTTTGAGCGGATGATCGAGGCATCCTTCGTCGAGGTTGTTCACGAGCGATTCCAGAGCGCCGTAAGGCGTTGTTGCCGGGGCCGAACGCCCCTCCACCTGAACGACCAGGTAACTGTGATCCAGCCGTTCGAGCGCCTTGCGGGCGAGGAAGGTTTTGCCCGCTCCCGGCGCTCCGACGACCACCGCACCGCAGGAGCCGCCGGTGCCGCCCTGGCCGGTCAGGTTGCCCAGAATTTCCCCGACCAGCTCCCGTCGGCACCATTCTGGACGCGAACTCCCCCCGGTGCGGGGGGCAAGGACGTCAGCATTAATAGGGTTGCCTACGGCAACAAACTTTGGGGCAAGAGCATTTAGCGTGGACATGATGTGAGACCTTACGTATTCAGTTGAGACCCAGTAGGCCAAACCCTAGGAACTGCCCTGTAGAGGTGCACGAGTATCGAGTACTCGAATTACCTGTCCCGCTCCTGCAGGCGGGTGTCGGCAGTACTTGCCTTTCGGCCTCCACTACTTGCCTGCCGGGCTGCTCCCGTCGGCAGCGACGGGGTGCAGGGATTTCCGGACGGTGGCAAGAAGTGCTTGGACCCTTGGGTTCGCGGGCAGTTCCTCAAGGAGGACGGCGCCGTCCGGGCCCGCCAGCGGCACACGCCAGTTGGGATACTCGGAGCCGGTGCCGGGCTGGTTCTGCGTGCGCCGCTCCCCGACCGCGTCCACGAGTGCGACGCCGAGCAAGACCGACGGCGTCAGCCCGGTGAAGGCGTACAGCGCCTCGACCGTGGCCTGCTCGCCAGGTGGCGGGGCGTCAGCGGGCGGGAGCAGTCCGCGCTCCCGGACCCGCGCCAGCACCGCTTCCTGCTCCGCGGAGTCCGCGGCCCGTTCCTCAGCCACCGGCCGCCGCAGCAGCCCGAGGGACTCCCGCAGGGCCACGTGTTCGCCGGCCAAGTAGCCTGCCGTGGGCGGTAAGTCATGCGTGTTGACGCTGGTCAGGCATTGTTCCCGGTAGCTTTCAGGGCTGAGGGGGCCGTCGGCGTCGCGCTCGAACCACAGGATCGAGGTGCCGAGGATCCCGCGCGCCGCAAGGTAGTCCCGCACCCACGGCTCAAAGACCCCCAGGTCCTCTCCGATCACAAATGCTCCGGCGCGCTGGGCCTCGAGGGCCAGGATCCCGATCAGCGCCTCGTGGTCGTAGTAGACGTAGGTGCCCTGGTCCGCCGGCGCACCCTCCGGAATCCACCAGAGCCGGAACAAGCCCAGGATGTGGTCCACCCGGATGCCGCCGGCGTGGCGCAGGACGGTCCGCAGCATGTCCCGGTAGGCGGCGTACCCGGATTCGGCCAAGCTGCCGGGGTGCCACGGCGGCTGGGTCCAGTTCTGGCCCTGCTGGTTGAATACGTCCGGCGGCGCGCCGACCGTGACGCCGGAGGCAAGAACCCCGGAGAGGGTCCAGGCGTCGGCGCCGCCGGGCTTCACTCCGACCGCGAGGTCGTGGATGACGCCTATCCGCATCCCGGCACCGAGCGCCGCGTGCTGGGCGGCATCAAGTTGTTCGTCGCAGACCCACTGAAGCCAGCGGTGGAACTCGATCCGGTCCGCGAGCGCCGTCCGTTGGGCTGCGCAGTAGTCCGTGTTCGGGGAGGCTGCCTCGGCCTCCCATTCGGGGGCCGCGGGGTCGAGGCGCTCCGCCAGGGCGCACCAGAGGGCAAAGTCGTCCAGCCCTTTCCCCTGGCCGCGGCAGAAGTCGCCGAAGCGGCGGGCCCGGTCGGGGCCTCGGCGGACCCTGAAGACGTGTTCCAGCGCCGCCAGCTTGGCCGTGTAGCTGGCGTCCCGGTCCAGCAGGTCCGGTTGCCGGTTCGCCGCCTGCAGCCGGAGGGCCGCGTCGTGGATGGCGGCCTGCGCCCGGGGCTCAAGGTAGGCGTACTCCGGAATCTCCTCCACCCGGAGGTAGAGCGGGTTGAAGAAGCGGCGGGTGGCCGGCAGGTACGGCGAATCCTCCACCGGCGGCGCGGGCTCGGCGGCGTGGAGCGGGTTGACCAGGAGGAAGTCCGCGCCTTCCGCTGCCGCCACCGCGGCGAGGTCCGCCAGGTCGGCGAAGTCGCCGATCCCCCAGGAGCGGGCGGACCGCACGGAGTAGAGCTGGGCGGTAAGGCCCCACGCGCGCCGGCCGGCCAGGGCACCGGTGGGCCGCAACTGCGCCGGTGTCACCACTAGCGGGCACTGCGCCGTCATTCCGGCCGCGTCCGCCTGGACGGTGTGCCAGCCCAGACCCAGCCCCTCCGGGACGGCGAAACTCGCGCGCCCGGTCAGTACGCCGTCGACCTCGACGGGCGCTTCCCAGTTCTCCAGCTGCGGCGCTTCGTATTGGGATCCGTCCTCGGCAATGACCCGGACGGTGACGGGGCTGCCGTGCGGGACGTGCAGGTCGAAGGACGCCGCCATCCCCTCGCGGGCCACCACGATCGGTGGCAGGAGCCGGCGCCACGGTGCCAGCCTCGCCTGTTCCAGCGAGCCCCGCACGTGGCCGGGGCTGTCGGCGGCAACCCCGAGGGCGCCGAGGACCCGGCGCAGGGTCCCGGCGGCCACCGGACGCTCCAGCCCGTCCCAGCCCCGGTAGGAGATCCCCACCCCATGGGCGGCAGCAAGTTCGCGCAACGCCGGGTCGGCGTCGCCGCCGTGTTCCGGGCCGGCGGGGCCCCCGGCCGGCGGACGGTCTGCCATGGGCAGGTCAGCCGTTGGCCGTCGGCGCGTCCCCGACGGTTCGCCCGTGCGAGCTGTGCACATGCGCCTCTCCCACCAGTTCGTGCAGGCCGGCGACGGCGTCCGCCAGGCTGAGCCCGGGCGAGTCCATGATGAACGGCATCAGCAGGCCGTTCTCCTTCTGCAGGTGCAGCGCGAAGATGTGTCCGATAGCTCCGGCAGCGACGGCGGCGTCCACGCCTCGGGCCGCGCGGAGCCGCTCCACGAGTCCGACGATGACCTGGTGTTCGGAGAGCATGCCCGCCACCAGCAGCCGGCCCTCGGGGGTGCCGCCCGCACCGCCGTAGAGCGGCCCTTCCTCGGCGAGCGCGTGCGGGACAAGCTCCGTTTCGCACCATTCGACCAGCACTTCGTGGGCGTCGTGCTCCGCCACAGAGTCACGGGCCTGGACGGCATGCGTCAGGGCTGCGACCAAGGCGTCGAGGCGCGTGAGCATCCCGGCGTGGTGGTGCTCCACGGCGGCAAACGCCCGGGCATCGTCATCGGCGGCCGGAGGCATCGCGGACTCCGCAGCGGACGCTTGCGGAGCAGGGCTTTGTGGAGCAGGGGCCTGTGGAGGAGAGCTACGTGGAGCAGGGGTCTGTGCGGCGGAGGGGTCCATGGCATCTCCCTGGCTGGGTGAGATCGGGCTTTCACTGTACTGCCGGCCCGCTCCCCGGCGACAGGGCTTTCGGCCCGGCGGGCCGTCCGGACGGTTTCGACGCGGTCCGGTTGCCCGCGCTAGCCTTGCACCCTATGGTCGACGTCGAACGGTTCCGGATCCTCCTGTCCCAGGAGCGCGAACGCAAACTTGCCCTGCTCCCCGCCCTGCGCCGGGACATCACCTCGGTCAACGCCGCCCGGCAGGACTCCAACGTCGACGACGAGCACGACCCCGAAGGCGCCACGATTGCCTTTGAACTCTCCCAGGCCTCCGCGCTGCTGGCCCAGAGCAGCGCCGGACTGGCCCAGATCGACGCGGCCCTCGCCCGGATCGAGGCCGGCACCTACGGAATCTGCGAGGTCTGCGGCGGCCCCATCGCGGAGGGCCGGCTTGAGGCCAGACCGTGGACGCCGTACTGCATCCAGCATTCCGCCGGAAAAGCCTGAGCCCCGGACATGGGTAGCGCGTTGCCCGGCCTCGCGGCCGCTGACCTCGCCGGCACGTGGTGGGAGCGGCTGGTGGCCGGCTTCAGCCACGCCCCGGTCCCGTCGGTGACCGGTGTGGAACTCCTGCTGGTGGCCGCGGCCGCCGTCGTGCTGTCCCTGCCGAGTGCCACCTGGCGCTACTTCGGCCTGCTCGCCACCGTGACCCACGAACTCGGCCATGCCGTCGCTGCCCTGATGACCGGCCAGCGCCTCGGCGGCATCCGGCTGGGCCTGGACCATTCAGGCACGACCACGAGCTACAGCCGGCGGCCGGCGGCTGCGGTCTGGTCGACGTTCTGGGGCTACCCGGTCCCGGCCCTGGCGGGCGCGGCGATGGTCTGGTGCGGGTTCACCGGCTGGGGGCCGGCGGCCATGTCGGTAGGGACCGTGCTGCTGCTGGTGTCCTTCCTCTTCCTGCGCAACATCGCCGGCGTGCTGATCACTGCCGGAGCGGTGCTCGCGGCCATAGTGCTGGTGCTGTTTGTCCCGGCCGTGCTGATCGGCCATGTGATGATCGGGCTCGGTCTTGCGCTGCTGGTGGCGGCCGTCCGCGACCTGGGCAAGCTCATCGCGGTGCACACCCGGCACCGGAACCGCCTGTCAACGTCGGATGCGTTCCTGCTGGCCCGGGCCACCCGGGTTCCGGCCTTCCTCTGGATCGGACTGTTCGTAGCGGCCGTGGCCGCCGCCTGGTGGGTGGCCTGGCAGCCGATCGCCCCGGTGCTCGCCGGCCTGCTGCGCTGAAGCTGTCTGCTGCGCCGCCAGGGCTGCGTGGCGGCGGGGCTGCGTGCCGGCGGGGTGTCCCGACCGGTCCCGGGCGGCTCCCCGTTGGTCCGGCGGTCTAGGCTGGGGGCATGAGTGAGTCAACCACGAAGACGGACCAGGCCTTCAGCACGCGCGGCGCCTATGTCACCGGCGGAGCCGAGTTCACCCGCGACACCAACTACATCGAAGACCGGATCACCCGGGACGGCACCCCCGGCGCCAACGGTGAGCCCGGCTGGAAGGTTGAACCGGGACGCTACCGGCTGGTCGCGGCGCGGGCCTGTCCCTGGGCGAACCGGACTGTGATCGTGCGGCGGCTGCTGGGCCTCGAAGACGTCATCTCGCTCGGCCAGCCCGGACCCACGCATGACGCCCGTTCCTGGACCTTTGACCTGGATCCGGGCGGGAAGGATCCGGTCCTCGGGATCGAACGGATCCAGGAGGCCTACTTCCGGCGCTTCCCGGATTATCCCCGCGGTATCACCGTCCCGGCCATCGTCGATGTTCCCAGCGGAGCCGTGGTGACCAACAACTTCCCGCAAATCACCCTGGACTTCTCCACCGAGTGGACCGAGTACCACCGCGACGGCGCGCCGGAGCTCTACCCCGAGGCGCTCCGGGCGGAGATCGACGCCGTGAACAAGCGGGTTTTCACCGAGGTTAACAACGGCGTCTACCGTTGCGGCTTTGCCGGGTCGCAGGAGGGCTACGACGCGGCCTACGACCGGCTCTGGACAGCCCTGGACTGGCTCGAAGAGCGGCTCACCGGCCAGCGGTACCTCGTCGGCGACACCATCACCGAGGCTGACGTCCGGCTGTTCACCACCCTCGCCCGCTTCGACGCCGTCTACCACGGACACTTCAAGTGCAACCGGCAGAAACTCAGCGAGATGCCGGCCCTGTGGGCCTACGCCAGGGACCTGTTCCAGACCCCCGGCTTTGGAGACACCATCGACTTCGTGCAGATCAAACAGCACTATTACATCGTCCATGAAGACATCAACCCCACCGGCATCGTCCCGAAAGGCCCGGACCTGGGCAACTGGCTTACGGAGCACGGCAGGGAGGCCCTCGGCGGCCGGCCCTTCGGCATCGGCACCCCGCCCGGTCCGGTGCGGGCCGGCGAAGAGGTGGCGGCCGGCCACGGGGCCGGCTGAGGCGTGGCGGACACAGCGACCGACGACGCGGCCAACGCGGCCTCCTCCTCTTCCTCCGGCTACGCGGCTCCCGGATTCACTGCCGTCCGTCAACTCTTCGACTCCTTCCGGGCCGCGGACCCCGCCTACAGCGCCCAGCTCGCCGTCTACCGGCACGGCGCCAAGGTGCTGGACCTCAGCGCCGGTGCCGGACTGGGCCCGGGAGAAATCACCGGCACATATTCGTGTTCCAAGGGCGCCGCAGCCATGGTCATCGCCCTGCTGGTCCAGGAGGGGCTGCTGGACCTGGATGCCGCACTGGTCGCCTACTGGCCCGAGTTCGGGGCGCACGGCAAGGACCGTCTCACCGTCCGGCAGGCACTGTCCCACCAGGCAGGGGTCCCCGGCATCTCCGGAGGCCTGGCGCTCGCCGACTTCCCCACCTCCGAGGCAGCGCGCCGGCTCGCCGCCGAGGCTCCGCTCTGGCGTCCGGGCACTGCCTTCGGCTATCACGCCCTGACCATCGGGGTCATCATGGAGGAGCTGTGCCGGCGGGTGGCGGGAAGGTCCCTTCAGGCGCTCTTCGACGAACGTCTCCGCCTCCCCTACGGCCTGGACTTCTTCCTGGGCCTGCCCGAGGACCAGGAGCCGCGGTTCCGGGACGTGCTGTACGCGGAGGGACCGCCGGCGGATCCGTTCAGCCTCGACGGGATCACCAGCAACGCCCCGGTCAGCACCATCATGGAACTGCCCAACCACCGCACCATCCGGGCCGGCGGGATGAGCAGCGCCGGCGGAATCGGCTCCGCGGACGGTCTGGCCCGCCTCTACGCCGCCGCGCTAACCGGCGTTGACGGTCTCCCCGCGTTCCTGGCTCCGGGCACCGCCGCACTCATGGCCGAGGAACAGGTCTGGGGACTGGACCGGTGTTCGGCCCAAAGCGACGCGTTCGCCGTCGTCTTCATGAAACCGCAGCCCGAGCGGGACTTCGGCAGCGCGTTCGCGTTCGGGCATGAAGGCGCCAGCGCGGCCCTGGGCTATGCGGATCCGGCCCACGGCATCGGTTTCGGCTACGTCCCGCGGCGTGCCGAGGAAGGCCGTACCGGCGGCCGGGCACAGCGTCTGTCCGCAGCCGTCCGGGAGGCCTGCGCCGCTGCGGACTAGCCGGACAGGGCATGGGCGGGTTTGTCCACTTGTAGCACCAACGCCGCAGCCCTAGTGTTGGCCGGATGGCTAGTGACGATAAACCCGACCGCGGCGGCCATCCCTCCCGGCTCGGCAAAGCGGGACGGGCCGTGCGGGCCAGCGTCTCCGCCGCCCTGTTGTGGCCCAGGCTGCAGCTGGCAGCCAAGGCCGCCATCGCGGCAGGCGTCGCGTTCTTCATCGCCCCCTACATGCCCGGTTCCGCCGCTGAATACCCCTACTACGCCCCGCTGGGTGCGCTCGTGGCCATGTACGAGAACGTCTCCGGCTCCATGCGCCAGGGGTTCCAGACCCTCGTCGGGCTCGCCATCGGCATCGGCCTGGCCTTCATGCTCTTCAGTCTCGGAGACCCATCCCCGCTGACCGTCGCGATCGTCATGGGGCTGGGGGTAATCCTCGCCGGCCTGCCCCGGATTGGCTCGGGCAGCGACTGGATCCCGACGGCGGCACTGCTGGTGCTGCTGGTCGGCGGCCACAACCCGGACAAGTTCTCCTTCGGTTACCTGCTCCAGATGGGCGTCGGGGTCAGCGTCGGCATCCTCGTGAACCTGCTGGTCTTCCCGCCGCTGCACTTCAAGGCCGCGGCACTGAGCCTGGCCGAACTGCGGCTGGCCCTGGCCCGGCAGCTTCGGGACATGAGCAAGGCGCTGAAGGAAAACTGGCCGCCGGAACACGAGGACTGGTCGCGCCGCTCGGAGGCACTGGCCGCGCACGCCCGCTCGGTACGTGCCGCCGTCCAAAAGGCCGACGCCAGCCGCCGGGCCAACCCGCGCCGCCGCCTGCACCCCCGGGACGTTGAAGAGGACTACCGCGACCTGCGGGACCTGGAACGGCTGACCTTCCACATCCAGGACGTCACGCAGGTACTCTCGGACGTCATCTGGGCCACAGACCACCCCTTCGTCATCCCCGACGGCCAGGCCGAGCCGCTGGCCGACGCCATGGCGCTGGTCGGCGATGCCCTGCGCGCCGTCGATGAGGAGGAACCGCAGCGCCAGGCCGAGCTCATCGAACAGGCCGATGCCGCGGTCCAGGAGTTCACCGCGCGGATCGCGGCCGAGGAACAGCCCCCCGGCGCGCCCAACGCCGTGGAATCGATCCTGCTCAGCCTGCACCGCATGCTGCGCGTGCTGAAGTCCGGGGACGCCAAACGCCAGCCGGATACCACCGACGCGGGCTGACCCGGGGCCGCAGACGCGGGCGGCTCCCCCCCGGAAACCGCGGTCTTCCCGGGGCGGCCGCCGACGTTTGCCTTGTGGGGCGCTATTTCAGCGACGCCACCGACCCGCTGAAATGCTTCCGGCCCGACCGCGGACTCCACGCCACGTAGTCCGAGCGCAGCCACGCGCCGTCGTCGTCCTGCACGGTGCTGATGTCCAGCGCCACCCTGGCCGGCAGGAACACCGGCGCCTCGAACGCCACATCCCAGCTGAACGCGTCGCCTTTCGCGGCGCCGACGTCGGCCAGCGCCCTGGAGGCCAGGTACATGCCGTGCGCGATCGACCGGCGCATGCCCAGGGCTTTGGCGCTGAGCACGCTGAGGTGGATCGGGTTGAAGTCACCGGACACGGCAGCGTAGGCGCGGCCGGTGTCCACCCCCAGCTGCCACAGGGCCGTCGGGTTCGGCGCCGTGAAGTCGCCCGGAGCCGCGGCGGCTGAGGGCTTGTCGATTCCCGGCAGGAACACGCCCTTGGCCAGGTAGGTGGAGACGCCGCGCCAGCGCAGGGTGTCTTCACCTGCCCCGCGCACCTCGGCGACCAGGTCCAGCTGGGTCCCGGCGCGGTGCCCGCGCAGGTTTTCCGCCCAGGCCCGGATGTCCAGTGCCTCCGAGAACAGCACCGGAGCGGACTGCACCACCTTGTTGCTGAGGTGGATCATGCCCAGCAGCGGCAGCGGGAAGTCCTCGCGGTTCATCACGGACATGGCCAGCGGAAACGCCAGGGCGTGGATGAAGCCGGCCGGCAGCACATCGCTGGCGGTTTCCCCGACCAGGTGCTGGTAGGCCGTCAGATTCCCGACGCCGGCCGTGACGCCGCGGACCTCGTGGCCGCAGCCGGGCAGCTCGGACCCGGACTGTGCGCCGAGGACGCGGCGCCGTGCCGCGGTGGCGGCGGCGTTGACGTACAGCTTGGACAGCGACGGCATCTCGCCCAGCCGGACAGTCTGCGGAGCGCTCATGCGCCCACCAGGTTCTGTCCGCAGACGCGCAGCACCCCACCGGAGATGCCGCCAGCGGCGTCGCTGGCCAGGAACGCGATCGCCTCGGCGACGTCCTGGGGCCGGCCGCCCTGCTGCAGCGAATTGAGCCGGCGTGCCACCTCCCGGGTCGCGAACGGGATCCGTGCCGTCATCTCGGTCTCGATGAACCCCGGCGCGACGGCGTTGATCGAGCCGCCGTGGGCCGCGAGCAGCGGCGCGGTGGCGCGGACCATGCCCATGACGCCGCCCTTGGACGCGGCGTAGTTGGTCTGGCCGCGGTTGCCGGCGATGCCGCTGGTGGACGCGACGGAAACGATCCGCGGCGCGTTCCGGAAGTGCTCCGAGGCCAGCAGGGCCTCGTTGATCCGCAGCTGGGCGGCAATGTTCACGGCGATGACCGAGGTCCAGCGCCCCTGGTCCATGTTGGCGAGCAGCTTGTCCCGGGTGATGCCGGCGTTGTGGATCACGATGTCCAGCCTGCCGTGCCGCTCCACCGCGTGGTCGATAATCCGCTGGCCGGCATCTTCGCGGCTGATGTCCAGCTGCAGGGCAGTGCCAGGGATCTCGTTGGCGACGGCCGCGAGGTGGTCCCCTGCGGCAGGAATGTCGACCGCGATGACGGTGGCGCCGTCCCGGTGGAGCGTGCGCGCGATCGCCGCTCCGATGCCCCGGGCCGCGCCGGTCACGACAGCGACCTTGCCGGCCAGCGGCCTGTCGGCGTCGTCCGGCAGCTGGCCCGCGTCGGAGGAAACCGTGAGGAACTGGCCGTCGACGAAGGCCGAACGGCCCGAGAGGAGGAACCGCAGGGCGCCGAGGGCGCTGGGGCTCGTGGTCCGTGCGCCGTCGGCGAGGACGATGCCGTTGCCGGTGGCGCCGGCGCGCAGCTCCTTGGCGAGTGAACGGAGCAGGCCGTCGACGCCCTGCCGGGCGGCCGCCACCGCAGGCATGGCGGCTTCGGCGGCCTCCGCGGCGTCACGGGAGATGGTGATCACGCGGGCGTTGGCGGCCAGGTCGCGGAACGACGCAGCGGCGGTGAGGACCGGCTTTTCCAGGTCCTCGGGCCGGGAGGCCTCGTCCAGCACCAGGATGATCGCGCCGAGTTTTTCCCGCGGCACGGCGTGGCGCCGGACATCGAGGTTCCAGGCCAGCAGGGCAGCGGCAAGCTCATCCGCGCCGGTGCCGGCGCCCTGGATGAGCACAGGCCCTTCCACGAGGGGCTGGCCGGGCCGGTAGCGGCGGAGCTCCACCGGCTGCGGCAACCCGAGCTTGCGGGCCAGGTCACGGCCGAGGCCCCGGCTGACGAACTGGGTGTATTTGTCACTCATCGGGTCCCCTTAGTGTGCTTCGAGAAGGGCGACGACGCCCTGGCCGCCGGCCGCGCAGATGGAGATGAGCCCGCGTGCCGGACGTCCGTCGACCTGGCCCTTGGCGTGCAGCATCTTCGCGAGCGAGGCGACGATCCGGCCGCCGGTCGCGGCGAACGGG
Organism: Arthrobacter sp. Hor0625; assembly: GCF_052567525.1. NCBI lineage: Bacteria > Bacillati > Actinomycetota > Actinomycetes > Micrococcales > Micrococcaceae > Arthrobacter > Arthrobacter sp. Hor0625. Next base: position 3,061,766 of record NZ_CP199586.1, read on the forward strand.
TGGCCTGCGGCAAGCGAGGAGCCGTTGACGTTGAGCTTGGCGCGGTCGACGCTGCCCAGGGCGCCGTCCAGGCCGAGGCGGGTGCGGCAGAACTCCTCGTCCTCCCAGGCTGCCAGGGTGCTCAGGACGGTGCCGGCGAAGGCTTCATGGATTTCGAAGAAGTCGATGTCCCCGAAGCCCAGGCCGTTGCGGGCCAGCAGGCGCGGAACGGCGAAGACCGGAGCCATCAGCAGGCCGTCCTTGCCGTGGACGAAGTCGACCGCCGCTGCTTCACCGTCGAGGACGGTGGCCAGCTTGGGCAGGTCGTGGGCATCGGCCCAGGCTTCGGAGGCGAGCAGGACCGTGGACGCACCGTCGGTGAGCGGGGTGGAGTTGCCGGCGGTCATGGTCGCTTCGGCGCCCAGGTTCTTGCCGAAAACCGGCTTGAGGCCCGCGAGCTTTTCCGGCGTGGTGTCGGCGCGGAGGTTGGAGTCCTTGCTGAGCCCCCGGTACGGCGTCATCAGGTCATCGAAGAACCCGGCGTCGTAGGCGGCGGCGAGGTTGCGGTGGCTGTTGTAAGCGAGCTCGTCCTGGGCTTCGCGGGTGATCTTCCACTGCGCCGTGGTCAGGGCCTGGTGTTCGCCCATGGACAGGCCGGTGCGCGGCTCGCCGGTATTCGGGGCGTCGGGAGCCAGGTCCTTGGGGCGGAGCCGGCTAAGAACCTGCAACCGCTGCGGCAGGGTCTTGGCACGGTTCAGGTCCAGCAGGACCTCACGCAGTCCCTCGCTGACCGCGATCGGGGCGTCGGAGGCCGAGTCCACGCCGCCGGCGATGGCGGAGTCGATCTGGCCGAGCTTGATCTTGTTGGCCAGGCCCAGCACGGTCTCCAGACCGGTGGCGCAGGCCTGCTGCAGGTCGTAGGCAGGGGTCTCGGCGGAGAGCGCGGAGCCGAGAACGGCTTCGCGGGTGAGGTTGAAGTCCCGGGAGTGCTTGAGCACGGCGCCGGCAGCGACTTCGCCGATCCGCTCATCCTGCAGCCCGAACCGGGCAATCAGCCCGTCGAGCGCCGCGGTGAGCATGTCTTGGTTGGACGACTTGGTGTACGCGCCGCCAGTGCGTGCGAAGGGGATGCGGTTTCCGCCGACGACGACGGCCTTGCGGAGTTGCGTGGCGGCCGCGGGCGTTGTCGCCGCTCCGGGCGCGGGGGTTCCATTGTCGGGCATCTGCTGTCTCCTTCGATCAAAGCCGGTTACCGATACCCAGCGTACCTGATACGCTGGGTATCGTGAACATCCTTCCGGCGGGGCCTGGTGCGCCGCAGAGTGAGACGGGCGCCGCAGCCGGCCCCGGGTCCGGCGCGCCCGACGGCGGCGCGCCCGACGGCGGCGCGGGCGCCGTCGATGGCCGGGTCTCCCGCTGGCAGTCGCACCGCGAGGAGCGCCGCCGGGAACTGATCAAGTCGGCCCGCAAGGCCGTGCACGCGCTCGGCAGCGAAGCCTCGATGGAGGACATCGCGGCCGCAGCCGGCACGTCGAAGTCAGTGTTCTACCGCTACTTCCGCGACAAGGCCGGCCTGCAGCAGGCAGTCGGCGAGGTGGTCCTCAGCCAGATGCAGCGCCGGATCCTCGAGGCCGCGCAGGGCGCCCAGACGCCGCGCGAAGGGCTGTACGCCATGGTCTCGGCCTACCTGCAGATGGCCGAGACCAGCCCGAACGTCTACACCTTCGTGACCCGGTATGCCCCCGGCGACCCGGGTGTGGACCACGGTTCGGTCGCTGCCGCGGGCGCCCTGGGCCACTTCTTCGCCGCGATCAGCGAGATGATCGCGGCGCCCATGCGGCAGCAGCTGCGCGCCGTCGCCGGGAAGGAAGCCGTGATCGGGTATTGGCCGAACGCTGCGATCGGCCTGGTCCGTAATGCGGGCGAGCAGTGGCTTGCCAGCCCCGACTCCCCCGCCAAACCGGGCCAGGAAGCCATGGCCCGGCAGATCACCGACTGGCTGTGCTTCGGCATCGCCCCGGAACTCCGGGACCGGCCCGTATGATCCGCCCGTCCTGACCCGGCGGAGCGCCCCGCACCGGATCCGCTCCGCCACCCCCGTACCAACCGTTTGACCGATGTCAGTGCCAACGAAGGAATCGACATGACTGAACTAGCCAACCGGCCCGCCGGCTCATCCTCCTCCGCCGCCGGGGCGGCCGCCCCGGCCGCTGCCGCGGGCCCCTCCGTCGACGTCGCCGCCCTCGGCGAGCAGCTGCTGGGCAAATGGGCCGCGGTCCGCCGCGAGGCCCGGGCGCTGGCCGGAAAGCCCGAGCTGCACAAGACCGAGGGCCTGACCCACACCGAGCACCGGAAGCGGACCTTCGACCAGCTCCGGATCCTGGTCGACAACGGAGCCGTCCACCGGGCCTTCCCGGTGGAGCTCGGCGGCGCCGACGAGCACGGGGCGAACATCGCCGGGTTCCAGGAACTCGTCGTGGCCGATCCCTCGCTGCAGATCAAGGCCGGCGTGCAGTGGGGCCTGTTCGGCTCCGCCGTAAACCACCTTGGCACCGAAGAGCACCACCGGAAGTGGCTGCCGGGCATCCTGAGCCTTGAGATCCCGGGTTGCTTCGCGATGACCGAGACCGGGCACGGCTCGGACGTGGCCAGCATCGCCACCACTGCCACCTACGACGCCGCTACCGAAGAGTTCGTCGTGCACACCCCGTTCCGGGCGGCCTGGAAGGACTACATCGGCAACGCGGCGATCGACGGCCTGGCCGCCGTCGTCTTCGCCCAGCTCATCACCCAGGGCGTCAACCACGGCGTGCATGCCTTCTACGTGCAGCTGCGCGACCCGAAGACCAAGGAGTTCCTGCCCGGCATCGGCGGCGAGGACGACGGCGTCAAGGGCGGCCTGAACGGCATCGACAACGGCCGGCTGCACTTCACCGACGTCCGGATCCCGCGCACCAACCTGCTCAACCGGTACGGCAACGTCGACCCCGACGGCACGTACAGCTCCCCCATCGCCAGCCCGGGCCGCCGCTTCTTCACGATGCTCGGCACCCTGGTCCAGGGCCGGGTCTCCCTGGACGGCGCCGCCGTCGCCGCATCCCGGCTGGCGCTGAAGACCGCCATCCAGTACGCCACGGAACGGCGCCAGTTCAACGCCTCCTCCGCCACGGATGAGGAAGTGCTGCTGGACTACCAGCGGCACCAGCGCCGCCTGTTCACCCGCCTCGCCACCACCTACGCCGCGGGCTTCGCCAGCGAACAGCTGCTGGAGAAGTTCGACGACGTCTTCTCCGGCCGGAACGACACCGACGAGGACCGCCAGGACCTGGAGACACTGGCCGCCGCGCTCAAGCCGCTAAGCACCTGGCACGCCCTCGACACCCTGCAGGAATGCCGCGAGGCCTGCGGCGGCGCCGGGTTCCTGATCGAGAACCGGTTCGCGTCGCTGCGCGCCGACCTGGACGTCTACGCCACCTTCGAAGGCGACAACACCGTCCTGCTGCAGCTGGTCGCCAAGCGCCTGCTGGCCGACTACGCCAAGGAATTCCGCAACGTCGACTTCGGCGTGCTGGCCCGCTACGTCGTCGGACAGGCCACCGGCGCCGCCATCCACCGGACCGGCCTGCGCGGTGTGGCCCAGTTCGTGGCGGACTCCGGCTCGGTGCAGAAGGCCGCCACCGCGCTCAAGGACGAGGCCGGGCAGCGCGCCCTGCTCACCGAGCGCGTGCAGGCCATGGTCGCCGAGGTCGGCGCGGCCCTCAAGGGCGCGAACAAGCTGCCGCAGCAGCAGGCCGCGGCGCTGTTCAACAGCCACCAGCACGAACTGATCGAGGCCGCCCAGGCGCACGCCGAGCTGCTCCAGTGGGAGGCCTTCACCGAAGCCCTCGGCCACACCTCGGACCCGGGCACCAAGACCGTCCTGACCTGGCTGCGCGACCTGTTCGGGCTGTCGCTGATCGAGAAAAACCTGGCCTGGTACCTCATGAACGGCCGGCTCTCCATGCAGCGCGCCCGCACCGTCGGCGAGTACATCAACCGGCTGCTGGTGAAGATCCGGCCGCATGCCCTGGACCTGGTGGATGCCTTCGGTTACGGCCCGGAGCACCTGCGCGCCGCGATCGCCACCGGCGCGGAGAAGGCCCGCCAGGACGAGGCCCGGGAGTTCTTCCGCAGCCAGCGCGCCAGCGGCCAGGCCCCGGTGGACGAGAAGATCCTGCTGGCCCGCACGGCCCAGTCGGGCAAATCTCAGTCCAGCAAATCACAGTCGGGCAAATCGCAGTCCGGCAAGGTGAAGCGCGGCTGATTAGCAGCACCGCTTAGCAGCGTCCGCACGACGACGGCGCCGCCCCTGAACCGGGGCGGCGCCGTCGTCGTTTGGCGTAACTACTGCGGAAGGACCGAGCGGTAGACCTCCAGGGTGGTTTCCGAAATTGATTCCCAGGAGAAGTGCTCCTCGGCCCGGCGGCGGCCTGCCGCGCCCATGGCCCGGGCCCGCTCCGGGTCAGTGACCACCTCCGTGAGGGCGGCGGCGAACTCGGTGACGAACTTCTCCGGGTCCAGCGGGGTGCCGGTGCCGTCGGTGACCTGTTCGAGCTGCACGAGGAGCCCGGTCTCGCCGTGCTGAACCACCTCCGGGATACCGCCAGTGGCGCTGGCCACGACGGCGGCCCCGCAGGCCATCGCTTCCAGGTTCACGATCCCGAGGGGTTCGTAGATGGACGGGCAGGCGAAGGCGGTGGCGTGGCTAAGGACCTGGATCAGTTCCCGGCGCGGAAGCATCCGTTCGATCAGGACGACGCCGCTGCGCTTGGCCTGCAGTTCATCGATCAGCTTGGAGGTCTCGGCGGCCAGCTCCGGGGTGTCCGCCGCGCCCAGGCACAGCACCAGCTGGACGTCCGCGGGGAGCTTCGCGGCGGCGCGCAGCAGGTACGGCACCCCCTTCTGCCGGGTGTTGCGGCCGACGAAGACCACGCTGGGCCGCTCGGGGTCGATCCCCAGGGCGCGGACCGCGTCGTTGTCCTCGTCCCGGTTCCAAAGGCTGACGTCGATCCCGTTGTGGACCACCCGGACCTTGGCGGGGTCCACGTCCGGGTAGCTGCGGAGGATGTCCTGCCGCATGCCCTCGGACACGGCGATGATGGCGGCGGCGGCCTCGTAGGCGGTCTTCTCCACCCAGGAGGACAGGGCGTAGCCGCCGCCGAGCTGTTCGGCCTTCCACGGCCGCAGCGGTTCCAGGCTGTGCGCGCTGAGCACATGCGGGATGCCGTGCAGCAGCGAGGCCAGGTGGCCGGCCATGTTGGCGTACCAGGTGTGCGAGTGCACAAGGTCGGCGCCGGCAACGTCGGGCACGATCCGCAGGTCCACGCCGAGCGTCTGCACCGCGGCGTTGGCGGCCGAGAGGTCCTCCGGCACCGGATAGGAGGACACGGCCGCGCCGTGGTAATCCGGGTCACGCGGGGCGCCGAAGGCGCGGACCCGCAGGTCCACCTTCTGGGCCAGCACACGGCTGAGTTCGGCCACATGCACGCCGGCGCCGCCATAGATTTCGGGCGGGAATTCCTTGGTCACAATGTCTATTCGCACAAACCCCAAGGTAGTCCTTCCGGCTGATCTGTTCTAGTGTGAAGAGGTCCGGGCACACCGGGCGGATTTTGGGGAGCATCGAAGGCGTTCAGGAGCGATATCATGCCGCAGCAGAAGAAAGTCTTGGCCATTGTCCTCGCAGGTGGCGAGGGAAATAGGCTGATGCCGTTGACGGCAGACCGGGCCAAGCCGGCCGTCCCGTTCGCCGGCAGTTACCGGCTCATTGATTTCGCGCTTTCCAACCTGGTGAATTCCCGGTATTTGCAGATTGTTGTCCTCACCCAATACAAATCCCACAGCCTCGACCGGCATATTTCCGAAACCTGGCGCATGTCCACCCAGCTGGGGAATTACATTGCGTCGGTGCCGGCGCAGCAGCGCGTGGGCAAGAGCTGGTTCCTGGGCAGTGCCAACGCCATCTACCAGTCCCTGAACCTGATCCACGATGCCAACCCGGACATCGTCGTCGTCGTCGGCGCCGACCACGTGTACCGGATGGACTTCGCACAGATGGTGGCCCAGCACGTCGCCAGCGGGGCCAAGGCCACGGTCGCCGCCGTCCGCCAGCCGCTGCACATGGCCGACCAGTTCGGTGTGATCGAGGTGGACCAGCAGAACCCGGAGAAGATCGCGGCGTTCGTCGAGAAGCCGTCCTCGACCCCGGGCCTCGCCGCGGACCCCAGCCAGTTCCTGGCCTCCATGGGCAACTACGTCTTCGACGCCGATGCCCTTGTCGAGGCGCTGCACGTCGACGCCGAACGGCTTGATACCAAGCACGACATGGGCGGGGACATCATCCCGTACTTCGTCGACAAGGGTGAAGCCGGGGTCTACGACTTCACCCTCAACGACATCCCGGGCTCCACCGAGCGCGACCGGACGTACTGGCGCGACGTCGGCACCATCGACTCCTTCTACGACGCCCACATGGACCTGATCTCCCCCGTGCCGGTCTTCAACCTGTACAACTCCGAATGGCCGATCTACACCCGCCAGAGCATCTCGCCGCCGGCCAAGTTCGTCCGCGGCGAGGGTTCCACGGTCGGTACCGCACTGGATTCGATCGTCGCCAGCGGCGTGGTGATCTCCGGCGGCATCGTGGAAGGCTCGGTCCTCTCCAACGACGTCTACGTCGGGACCGCCAGCCGGGTCCTCGACTCGGTGCTGATGGACAAGGTCCAGGTGGGGGCCGGGGCCGTGATCAAGCGCGCCATCATCGACAAGAACGTCCGGATCCCGGCCGGGGCCGCGATCGGCCTGGACCCCGACCTGGACCGGGCACGCGGTTTCAAAGTCACCGACTCCGGTATCACCGTGCTCGCCAAGGGCCAGGAGGTCCCCGAGCCCGGCGAAGCCGAACGTTCGCTCTCCGCCGCCAACCTCTACCTGGTCCCCAACGCCGTCAAGACGGCCACGGAGAACTGGCCGGCCGTGCGTGAGTCGGTGGAGAAGGTCGGCGAAGTGCACGCCGCCGCCGTCGGCGTCGATCCGTCCGGAACCAACCCCGGCGCCGGCGCCTGACGCAGCGGACGCCGGGACGCCCGCCGGGGGGGGGCCGGCGTCCGGTGTCCCGGCAGGCGGCCGCCAGGCTGTAAAATTGGCCTAATGAGCTCTCCCGACCTGCAGCCCGACCCGGCCGGCGACGCGACGCCGGCCGCCGGGCTGACCCCCGAGGACATCGCCGCCTGCCTGAAGGTGCTGAACAACATCCATGCCTACGACGAGGAGCACCCGGACTACGTGTCCGTGCGCCGCGCCACCGGGAAGATGTTCAAGGCGGTCAAGCGCCACCGCCGGGTCACCAAACGGGACCTGATCGCCGAGGCGGACCGTGCCGTGATCGCCCAGACCGCGACGGCGGCGCCGGACCGCATCGACGATGAAACGCGCGGCAACAAGCTGGCACCCTCGGCGACCGGAGAGGTCGCCGGGCACCTGATCAGGTCCCGGCCCTGTTACATCTGCAAGCAGCACTACACCCAGGTGGATGCCTTCTACCACCAGCTCTGCCCCGAATGTGCGCTCTTCAGCCACAGCAAGCGCGACGCGCGGACGGACCTGACCGGCCGGCGTGCGCTGCTGACCGGCGGCCGGGCCAAGATCGGCATGTACATTGCGCTGCGGCTGCTGCGCGACGGGGCCCACACCACCATCACCACCCGCTTCCCCAAGGACGCCGCGCGGCGTTTCGCCGCCATGGAGGACAGCGCCGACTGGCTGCACCGGCTGCGGATCGTGGGCATCGACCTGCGCGATCCCTCCCAGGTCATGGCGCTGACCGACTCCCTCGACGCCGCCGGGCCGCTGGACATCATCATCAACAACGCCGCGCAGACCGTCCGTCGGTCCGGGAACGCGTACAAGCCGCTGGTCGACGCCGAGGACGAGCCGTTGCCGGCGGAGCTGCAGGCGGCCAACGGCGGGCCCGAACTCGTCACGTTCGGCCACGCCCATGACAAGCACCCGCTGGCGCTGGCCAGCTCGGTCCTGGAGCACCCGGTCCTGGCCGGCGACGCGATCACCTCGCTGGCGCTGTCCACCGGCTCGGCGTCGCTGGAGCGGATCGCCTCCGGCACCGCGATTGACGCCGGCGGCCTGGTCCCGGACCTCGCCACGATCAACAGCTGGACCCAGGTGGTGGACGAGGTTGATCCGCTGGAAATGCTCGAGGTGCAGCTCTGCAACGTCACGGCGCCGTTCCTGCTGGTCAGCAGGCTGCGCGGAGCGATGAGGCGCTCGGATGCGCGGCGCAAGTACATCGTGAACGTCAGCGCCATGGAGGGCCAGTTCTCCCGCGCCTACAAGGGCCCGGGCCATCCGCACACGAATATGGCCAAGGCGGCGCTGAACATGATGACGCGCACCAGCGCCAAGGAGATGCTGGAGTCCGACGGCATCCTGATGACCGCCGTCGACACCGGCTGGATCACGGACGAACGTCCGCACTACACGAAGGTCCGGCTGATGGAGGAAGGCTTCCACGCCCCGCTGGACCTGGTCGACGGGGCCGCCAGGGTCTACGACCCCATCGTGATGGGCGAGGCCGGCGAGGACCAGTACGGAGTCTTCCTCAAGGACTACAAGCCCAGCCCCTGGTAGGAGGCCGGCCGCGGCCGCCAAGGGCCATATGGCCCTGATCTGGCCGCGGGAGCGTCCGTAACGTGGAGCTGTGACTACGACGACGCCGCCGCCAAACTTCCAGCTGTCCATCGACCAGTGCTGGGCCCTGCTCGACAGCGAGGTGGTGGGGCGGATCGCGCTGATCGTCGACGGCCATCCGGAGGTTTTCCCGGTGAATTTTGTTCTCCAGCGCCGTTCGATCGTGTTCCGGACCGCTGGCGGCACCAAGCTCTGGGGCGCCATCACCGCCAAACCGGTGGCCTTCGAAATCGACGGCTACGACTCGCACGAGCAGGCGGCGTGGAGCGTCGTCGCGCGCGGCGAGGCCGAGCTCATCGAGGACCAGGCCGAAAAGGATGCGGTGGACGCGCTGCTGCTGGAGCCCTGGCAGCCCGGCGAGAAAAACTACTACGTCCGGGTGGCACCCAAGGCCCTGACCGGGCGCCGTTTCAAGGTCAACCAGCCCGACGTCTGGCGGACCCGGCTCGCCGACCCGCGCCGGACCTCGTTCGAATAGGCGAGGCGGACGGTTCGGGCACCCCGGGGACGGGCCCGTCCGCGCTTCTCTGGCTGGGCGTCCCTGCCGGGCGGCTAACGCTTTTCCGGGGTATGGACCACCAGCACCGGACAGTGCGCATGCGCGACGAGGGCGGAGCTGACCGAACCGAGCAACAGCCCGCCGAACCCGCCATGGCCGCGCCGGCCCAGCACCAGGAGGTCCGCCGTGCGGCTCTCCTCGATCAGGGTGCGGCGCGGATGCCCCTGCACCAGCCGGGTTTCCACGTTCGCGGGCGTCTCGCCGCCAAAGGCCTTTGCCACCGTCTCCTGCAGGATCTCCCCGGCGCGGACGTCGAAATCGTTGATGCCCATGGCCACATACCCGTCATAGACCGGCGGCACGTCCCAGCAGGCCAGGGCCACGATATTGGCCGACAACGGCGCGGCGAGCCGCTGAGCCTGCCGCAGGGCCTCCACGGAAGCATCCGATCCGTCGACTCCGACCACAATGGTCCCGATACCCGTGGGTTCACTCATGGCTTGGCCCCTTTCCCGTCCCCGTCACCGCGCTGCGGCACGTCGCTCAAGGTAGCCCTGGCCGCCGCGCCCGGGCTAGGGCCGAAAGTCACGCCACCCTGCAGCCCACGCGGCCGGGGTGGCGGGCCCGGTTGCACCGCCAAATCCGGCGCCACGGCCGGTCCCGGCGCTGGTCCGGGGCCGAACGGCCCTTGCCCCGAGGCCGCGGGGAACCGGAGACTGGCTGTGCGCAGCGAAGAAATATTGTCGCATCGCAACCGTCGCGGCCCCTCCGGGGCCACAATGGAACATACGACTTTCCGTACCGCGGAACCGGCCTCCGGTCCCGCACCAAGAAGGACGGACGCCGTCCGCCGCCGCGCTGCACCGAGAGCCGGGGGAAGCTCCGCAGCGGCTTGCGGCGGCAACGGTGTCCGGACAGGAGAATCATGATTGCCTGGGAAGACGCCGGTCTCACGGCAGAAGGCCAAGCGGCCCCGTTGCGTGTCTTTATCCTTGACGACCACGAGCTGGTCCGCCGGGGCTTGCAGGAACTGCTCGAAGGCGAAGGCTTCGTCGTTGTCGGGAGCTCCGGCTCGGCGGTGGAGGCGACCCGCCGCATTCCGGCGCTGCATCCGGACGTGTGTGTCCTGGACGCGCGGCTCCCCGACGGGACGGGCATCGAGGTGTGCCGGGACGTCCGTTCGGTGGACCCGTCGCTGAACTGCATCATCCTGACCAGCTTCGACGACGACCAGGCCCTGCGCGGGGCAGTGCTCGCCGGCGCGTCCGGCTATGTGCTTAAGGAAATCGGCGGAACCGACCTCATCGGCGCGCTCCGGAAGGCGGCGGCCGGTGAATCCCTCTTTGAGGAGGGCGTCGCCGCAGGGATCGTCGACAGCCTGGTGGAAACGGAAGAGGTCGATCCGCGGGTCGCGGCCCTGACGCCGCAGGAACGCCGGGTACTGGAGCTCGTCGGAGGCGGGCTGACGAACCGGCAGATCGCGGCCGAGATGTTCCTGGCGGAAAAGACCGTCAAGAACTACGTCTCGTCCCTGCTGGCCAAGCTCGGCTTCGAGCGCCGCACCCAGGCCGCGGTGTTCATCGCCAGCCCTGCCCTGGCCGGCCCCTCGGCCGGCGGGTCCGCCGACGGCGGCCGGCCGTATGCGGTGCACGGCGCGCCCGGCCAGGGCGGCCGCTGACACGGCGCTGCTGACGAGTCACTGACCCGCCGCCAAAGCGGCGACGTCAAGCGCTAGAGCGGCACGGACCATTCGACGCTGGTGCCTTCCTCCGGCGCCGTTGTGATAGTGCACTCGCCGTCGAGCATCCGGGCCCGGTCCTCCAGGTTGGCCAGGCCGTTGCGCTCCAGAGAGTCGTTGAACCCGGAGCCGTTGTCCGTGATGACCACGTTGACGCGGCCCTTGATCACGGCCACCGAGACGGAGATGGCGTCCGCTCCGGAGTGACGGATAGCGTTGCTGAGCCCCTCGGAGACCACCGCCACGACGTTGTCCGCCTTTTCCGGTGTGACCGCGTCGACGGGTCCGGTCAGCGTCAGCCGCGGGGTGAACGGCATGGACTTGGCGGAACTGCGGGTGACGCGCCGGATCCGGCCGCTGAGCATCTCGGGCTCGCCGCTGCTGCTGCTCTTGAGCGAGTAGATCGTGTCCCGCAGGCTGCGGATCGCCTCATCGAGTTCGCCGGTGATGTTCCGGACCCTGTCGGTGGCGAGTTCGTCCTTGGTGAACCGCGTCAGGCTCTGCACGCTCAGGCCTGCCGCGAACAGCCTCTGGATGACCAGGTCGTGCAGGTCGCGGGCAATCCGGTCGCGGTCCGTGAAGACGAGCAGTTCCTCACGGAGCCGGTGGACGCGGGCGAGTTCCAGCGCCAGCGCCACGTGCGAGCCGAAGACCGCGCCCATCTCGATGTCGGTGCGGGCGTACCGCAGCTCCTCCCGCTTCCGGGCCATCAACAGCAGGCCGTGGTGGGCCCCCTGGGTGCTCAGGGCCACCGCGAGCAGCGGGCCCAGCCCCTCGGCGCCGGCGGCTCCGAGGACCTCGGCAGGGTGCTCCAGCATCACCGGTTCGCCGCCGGCCAGCACGTCCTGCAGCCCGGGCGCGTCGAGCTCCAGTGGTGCCCCGGTGAACTCCCGGGCGCGCTCCCCCGCGGCTCCGGCGACGACATAGCCGGGGCCGTCGGGGCAGGTGGCCGCGACCAGGACCAGCCGTGAACCGGACTCCTGCAGCGCGCGCGCCGCGATGGGGTCCAAACCGCCGGCAGCGGAGTCGCGGTCGGACCCGAGCATCAGGCCGGAGACGTCCATGCAGGCTTCCAGCCAGCGGGCCCGCCGGCGGGCGTCGTCGTACAGTTTGGCGTTTTCGATCGCGACACCGGCCGCAGCGGCCAAGGCGTTGGCGAGCCCCTCGTCCTCGTCGGTGAAGTCCCCGCCGCCTTCCTTCTCGGTCAGGTACAAGTTGCCGAAGACCGTGTCCCGAACCCGGACCGGAACGCCGAGGAAGGACTGCATGGGCGGATGGTGTTCCGGGAAACCGTACGCTTCGGGGTGCTTGCTCAGGTCGTGGAGCCGCAACGGCCGGGGATCCCTGATCAGCAGGCCGAGCACGCCGTGCCCGGTCGGCAGCGGCCCAATCTGCCGGGCCAGGTCGCCGTCGATGCCGACGGTGATGAAGTGGCTCAGGGCGTGGTCGTCCCCGATCACGCCGAGGGCGCCGTAGCGGGCCTTCAGGAGCCGGCAGGCGGACTGCACGACGCGTTCGAGCACGGCATCGAGGCTGAGGTCCTCGGCAACGGCCACGACGGCCTCGAGCAGGCCTGCCATGCGTTCCTGGGACTGCAGCAATTCCCCGGCGCGGGAGACCACGTCCTTGAGCAGATCCTCGATCCGGGGACTGCCCGAACCGGTGGTTTCCGTGCTGTCACCAGGTGAATGCATCTTCATTGGCCCCAATTCTCACGCCGGACATCCACGCCGATGCCGTGAGGCCAGAATACCCCCATCCGCCGGGAACATCCCTTGGATGAAGGAACGTATATTCGGCCGTCGGGCCGTAATGCCCTAGCTTCTGCCGCGGCCGCTGTCGTAGGCTCGGCGCCATGAGCACTGATCCGAAGCCGGCCACCGGCCAATCCCACGCCGGCCAGTCCCACGAAGTCGAAAACCTGGACAGCCACGAGTGCTGGCGGCTGCTCCGCAGTGTCACGGTGGGCCGGATGGCGGTCTGGGTCGATGACCACCCGGATATCTTCCCCATCAATTACAAGGTGGACCACGGCACCCTGGTGTTCCGCACCGCGGAGGGGACCAAGCTGCAGGCCGCCACGGGTGACACCCCGGTCGCGGTCGAGGCCGACGGCGTGGATTCGGACAGCGGCATCGCCTGGAGCGTCGTCGTCAAGGGCCAGGCCGCCGCGGTGAAGAACCAGGCGGAGGTCCTGGACACGGTGGGGCTGCTGCTCTTCCCCTGGCAGGCTGGCAAGAAGGAGCATTTCGTCCGGATCACACCGGACACCATCACCGGGCGGCGGTTCAAGATCGTGCCGCCGCTGACCTGGTGGACCCCGCTGGATGACGCCACCCGCTCGGGCCTGGAGTAGCCTGCCCGGATCCGGCGGCAGCAGGGTCCCCGTGCGGCTCAGGCCAGCCGGGTGATCTCCACCGTCACGGACAGGTCCGACCCGCCGCCGCCGGACAGGATGCCTTTGAGCGGCGGCACGTCCCGGTAGTCGCGGCCCCGGGCCACGGTGACGTGGAAATCCCCGGCCGGCTTGTGGTTGGTCGGGTCCCAGCTGCGCCATTCGCCGTCCCACCATTCCAGCCACGCGTGTGACTGGCCCGCGACGGCCTCCCCCAGTTCCGCCGTCGAACGCGGGTGCAGGTAGCCGGAGACGTACCGGGCGGGGATCCCGCAGCTGCGCAGGGCCCCGATGGCCAAGTGGGCGAGGTCCTGGCAGACACCCTGGCGCTGGTTCCACGCCTGTTCGGCGTTGGTGGTGACCCCGGTGGAGCCCTTCATGTAGCTCATTTCGCCGCGCATCCACTCGAACACTGCCATGGCGGCCTCGTGCGGGTTGCGCCCGGCGACGACCCCGGGCACGATGCCGAGCACCTCCGCGCCGGGGCCGGTGAGCTGGGACTGCGGGATCCAGTCGCTGAACCGGTTCAGCGTCTCCGCCGAGGCGAGGTCCTCCCAGCCGACGATGTCGGCCTCGGCCGGGATCCGCTCCACACGGTGCACCTCGACGGTGGTGGTGGAGAGGACCTCCAGGTACTCGTGCGGCATCTGCATGTCGAAGGCCGTCACGCGGGTGCCCCAGTAGTCACGGTAGCTGCTGACCGCCGCCTGCGCCGGGGACACCTTCATCGAGGATTCCAGCACCACCTGCTGCGGGTCGGTCAGCGGCGTCATCCGCGCCTCGTTGTAGGAGAGCGTGACCCGCCGGTTGTACTTGTACGCGGTCCTGTGCGTGATGCTGAGCCGGGTCATGAAACTTCTCCCACCCAGGCCAGTTCATCTGCCTGATTGAAGTACTTACGGGAAATCGCGTCCGAGGCCTGCGAGACGGCCTTCTGTACCCGTTCCATGTGCTCGGGCAGCTCGGACATCAGGTCATCGGTGCGGTGGAACTCGAGGAAGGTCCGGGCCTGGCCCACGATCCGGCGGGCGTCGTTGATGAAGCCGACGCGCTGGGCCGAGGGGTCCAGCTTGGCGAGGCAGTCGTCGGCGTCGCGCAGGGCGTAGACGATGGAGCGCGGGAAGAGCCGGTCCAGCAGCAGGAATTCTGCCGCGTGCTGGTCGCCGAATGCGGCGCGGCGGGTGCGCAAAAAGGATTCGTATGCGCCGGCGCAGCGGAGCATGTTCACCCAGGACATGCCGGCGGAGAGCACATCCCGGGTGGAGAGCATGCGCGCGGTCATGTCGGCCCGCTCCAGGGACCGGCCCAGGACCAGGAACAGCCAGCTCTCGTCGTGGCTGACCGTGGTGTCGGCCAGGCCGCTGACCATCGCGGTGCGCTCGAGCACCCAGTTGCAGAACCGGTAGGTCCCCACGACGTCCTTGCGGTGCTGGTTCAGCCCGTAGTACGTGGTGTTCAGGCTTTCCCAGAGCCCGGAGGACACGGTCTCGCGGGCGCGGCGGGCGTTTTCCCGGGCCGCGCCGAGGGAACCGGCGATCGAGGTGGCGCTGTGCTTGTCGTAGGCCAGGGCGTGCAGCAGCTCGTCCAGGCCGAACTCCTCGGACTGCGGCCGCGCCCCCATGACGGCGAGCAGTTCCTGCGCGACGCTGCGCTGCTCCTCCATCGGCAGGTGGTTCAGCCGTTCGAGGTGGACGTCCAGGATGCGGGCGGTGCCGTCGGCCCGTTCGACGTAACGGCCAATCCAGAACAGTGACTCGGCAATACGGCTAAGCATTCGCGGCTACCTCCTGCGCGTCGGACATCTGCTGCTGTTGCTGCTCTTTCTGGCTGTCGCGCCAGTTGCTCTCGACCGGCCAGACGGAGACCCGTTCGCGCACCGCAATGGCCGGCCGCGGGATGGCCTCGACCGGCACCTGCGGGGAGTCCGCCAGCACCCAGGTGTCCTTGGAGCCGCCGCCCTGGCTGGAGTTCACGATCAGCGAGCCTTCCTTCAGCGCCACTCGGGTGAGCCCGCCGGGAAGCACCCAGACGTCGTCGCCGTCGTTCACCGCGAACGGGCGAAGGTCCACGTGCCGCGGCCCGAACTTGTCGCCGCTGAGCGTCGGCACGGTGGAGAGCTGCAGCACCGGCTGGGCGATCCAGCCGCGCGGGTCGGCGATGATCCGCTTGCGCAGGGCGTCGAGCTCGTCCCGGGACGCGTCCGGGCCGATCACCAGGCCCTTGCCGCCGGAGCCGTCCACCGGTTTGACCACCAGTTCATCGAGCCGGTCGAGCACGTGCTCGCGGGCTTCGGGCTCCTCAAGCCGGAAGGTGTCGACGTTGGCGATCACCGGCTCCTCGCCAAGGTAGTAGCGGATCAGGTCCGGCACGTAGCTGTACACCAACTTGTCGTCCGCGACGCCGTTGCCGACCGCGTTGGCGATCGTCACGCCGCCGGCGCGGGCGGCATTCACAAGCCCGGGGCAGCCCAGCATGGAGTCGGAGCGGAACTGCAGCGGGTCGAGGAACTCGTCGTCGATCCGCTTGTAGATGACGTCCACGCGCTGCTCACCGGCAGTGGTGCGCATGTACACCCGGTTGCCGCGGCAGATCAGGTCGCGGCCCTCGACCAGCTCGACGCCCATCAGGCCGGCCAGCAGGGTGTGTTCGAAGTAGGCGCTGTTGAACACGCCGGGGGTCAGGACCACCACGGTGGGGTCGTCGACGCCGGCCGGCGCGGTCTTGCGCAGCGCGGAGAGCAGCCGGCGCGGGTATTCCTCCACCGGGCGGATGAGCTGCTGGCCGAACGCCTCCGGCAGGCCCTTGGCCATGGCGCGGCGGTTCTCCAGGACGTAGCTGACGCCGGAGGGGACGCGGACGTTGTCCTCCAGGACCCGGAACGTGCCCGCAGCATCGCGCACCACGTCGATCCCGGAGATGTGCACGCGGACCCCGCCGGCCGGCTCGAAGCCGTGGACCTGGCGGTGGAAGTGCGCGCTGGTGGTGACGAGCTGCCGCGGGATGACGCCGTCCGCGACGACCGCCATCTTGTCGTAGACGTCGTTGAGGAACGCTTCGAGCGCCTTCACACGCTGGGCGACGCCGCGTTCGAGGACGCTCCATTCGTCGGCCGGGATCACGCGGGGCACGATGTCCAGCGGGAACGGCCGCTCCTCCCCCGCAAAGTCAAAGGTGACTCCGCGGTCCAGGAAGGTCCGGGCCATGGAGTCGGCGCGGGCGGTGACGTCGGCCAGCGACAGTTCGCGCAGCGCGCCGGCGACCTGGCCGTACGAGCTGCGGGCCTGCTGGCCCGGGGCGAACATCTCGTCGTAGGCGCCGCTGCGGCCGGCAGCCGCGGAGTAATCCTCGAAAAGGTCAGACATGCCCACTAGCCAACCATCTTTTCGTTACGAAATCATTTCGGTCCACGGCTGCCGCGCCGTGGACGCGGCGCGGCGGCGGGGCGCGCCGTGGTTCGCCGGTGCGTGCCGTGCCACGGGCCGTGTTGCGTGCGGCGGCTGGCGCCCTCATAGGGCAGGGTGGAAGCCGTGCCTCTTCCCCGCCCCTCTTCGCAGCCGCCGGCCGGCGGGGCTGCGCTGCGCCTCCTGCCCGGCCTGCTCGGCTGCGCCGCCGCCGTCGGTCTAGCCCTTGCCGTGCACGCGGCGCTGCCCGCCCTGCCGGCGATGACGGCCGCGGTGGTGCTGGGCCTGCTCGCCGCGAACCTTCCCGGCGCGGCCGGCTGGAGCGCCGGGCAGGGCCGTGCCGGCCTGGATTTCGCCGGGAAGCACCTGATGCGCGCGGGGATCGTGGTGCTCGGGCTCAAGGTCAGCGTGGTCGACGTGCTGGGCCTGGGCTGGCCCGCGCTGCTGCTGATCACCGCGGTGGTGCTGGCGGCGTTTGCCGGTACCTACGGGATCAGCCGGCTGTTCCGGCTGCCGCCGCCGGTGTCGCTGCTGATTGCGACCGGTTTCGCCATCTGCGGCGCCTCGGCAATCGGTGCCATGGCAGCTGTGCGCCGGATCCGGCAGCAGGACACCGTGCTTCCGATCGCCCTGGTCACCTTGTGCGGCACGCTCGCGATCGGCGCACTGCCGCTCCTGGTCGGACCGCTGGGCCTGGCGCCGGAGACCTTCGGCGCCTGGGCGGGCGCGTCGGTGCACGACGTCGGCCAGGTCGTGGCCACCGCCCAGACCGCGGGCGCCTCCGCGCTCGCCGTCGCCGTGATCGTCAAGCTCACCCGCGTGCTGCTGCTCGCCCCGATGGTCGCCGCCGCCGGCCTGCACCACCGCAGGGGCGCCGACGGCGGAGGGCAGCGGCCTCCCCTGGTCCCGCTGTTCGTCCTGGGCTTCATCGCCCTGGCCGCGCTGCGGTCCACCGGCTGGCTCGCCCCGGAGGTGCTCGCGGCGGCCGCCGTCGTGCAGGATGGCCTGCTTGGCATGGCACTGTTCGGCCTCGGCTCGGCCGTGCGCGTCAGGCAGTTGCTGCACACGGGCACGCCCGCCCTGCTGGCTGCCCTGGCGTCGTGGCTGTTGATCGCCGCGCTGGGGCTCGGCGCCGCCGTCGTGCTCATCCCCGCCGGCTGACGGAGTTCACCGCTGCCCGGAGTTCGCCGCTACCCGGCCCGCGGGGCCGACCGTGATTAGATAGCGGGGTGTCGAACCAGAACCTCAGCCGCGACGAAGCGGCGGCCCGCTCAGCCCTGATCAGCACCCACAGCTACGACGTCTGGCTGGATGTCCGCCAGGCGGAGGACCCGGCCGAGACGGGTTACCCCAGCCGGACCACCATCACCTTCTCCGCCCGGGAACCGGGCGCCGGGACGTTCCTGGACTTCATCGGCGGCGCGGTGCAGGCTGTCACCCTCAACGGCCGGGAACTCGCGGTCAGCGAGGTCGTGGACGGCTCCCGGATCCGGCTGGATGACCTGCAGGCGGACAACCAGGTCACGGTCACCGGCACGGCCCTGTACAGCACCTCCGGCGAGGGCATGCACCGGTTCTTCGACCCGGCCGACGGGCAGTGCTACCTCTACACCCAGTACGAACCGGCCGACGCGCGGCGGGTGTTCGCCAACTTCGAACAGCCCGACCTCAAAGCCGAATTCACCTTCCACGTGACTGCCCCCTCCGGGTGGGCGGTGTCCTCGAACGGCGCCGAAACGCAGCGGACCCCGCTGCCCGGTGACCCGGCTGCCAGCCGCTGGGATTTCGCACCGACCCGGCCGATGTCGACCTACATCACCACCGTCCTCGCCGGCCCCTACTTCAAGGCCGAGGACACCTGGCACGGGACGCTCGCGGACGGCACCGCACTGGAGGTGCCGCTCGCGCTGTACTGCCGCGCGTCGATGGCGCCGTCCTTTGACCCGGACGAGCTCTTCCGGCTGACCCGGAACGGGCTGGACTTCTTCAACGGCCTCTTCGACTACCCCTACCCCTGGGGCAAGTACGAGCAGGCCTTCGTCCCCGAGTACAACCTCGGCGCCATGGAGAACCCCGGACTGGTGACGTTCACCGAGAGTTACGTCTTCACCTCCCGGGCCGCTGACTCGCAGTACCAGGGCCGGGCCAACACGCTGCTGCACGAGATGGCGCACATGTGGTTCGGCGACCTGGTCACGATGCGGTGGTGGGACGACCTGTGGCTCAAGGAATCCTTCGCGGACTACATGGGCACCCTGGGCGTGGACCGCACCACGGACTGGGACACCGCCTGGGTCAACTTCGCCAACAACCGCAAAGCCTGGGCCTACGTCCAGGACCAGCTGCCCACCACGCACCCCATCGTCGCGGACATCCCGGACCTCGAGGCCGCGAAGCAGAACTTCGACGGGATCACCTACGCCAAGGGCGCCTCGGTGCTCAAGCAGCTGGTCGCCTACGTGGGCTTTGACGCCTTCATCGCCGGTTCACGCCAATACTTCCGCGACCACGCCTACGGCAACACCACCCTCGCGGACCTGCTGGCCGCGCTCAGCACCGCCTCCGGCCGGGACCTCGGCGCCTGGGCCCGGCAGTGGCTGCAGACCTCCGGCATTTCAACGCTGACCGCCGAGATCGACGACGCCGGCGGGGTCATGGGCTCCGTGGCGATCACCCAGCAGGCGGAAGACCCCGCCACCGGCCGGCAGGAACCGCGCCCGCACCGGCTGCGGATCGGCCTCTACAACCCGGACGCGGCCGGCGCCCTGGTCCGCACCGACAGCGTCGAAACCGACGTCGACGGCGGCCGCACCCTAGTCTCCGCCCTCACCGGTAAGGCCCGGCCGGCGCTGCTGCTGGTCAACGACGAGGACCTCAGCTACGCCAAGGTCCGGCTGGACCCGCAGTCCGAAGCCACGGTGCGCAGCTCGCTCGGCGCGATCAGCGACCCGATGGCCCGGGCGCTGTGCTGGACCGCGCTGTGGGACGCGGCCCGCGACGCGGCCGCCCCGGCTGAGCGCTACGTCGAGGCCGTGCAACGCTTCGCCCCCGCCGAACCCGGCATCGGGGTCCTGCTGGCCGTGCTCGGGAACGCTTCGACGGCCATTGAACGCTACGTTCCGGCCCGCCGCCGCGGCGCGGTCCGGCACGCGTTCCTGGCCACCGCCGCAGAGCAACTGGCCGCCGCGGTCCCCGGCTCGGACCAGCAGCTGGCCTGGGCCAGGACCCTGGCCGCCACCAGCCGTTTCGACGCCGGCGAACTGGACCTGCTTCGCGGCCTGCTGGACGGCAGCACCGTCATCGAGGGACTGACCGTCGACGCCGAACTGCGCTGGAACTTCTGGCACGCGCTGGCAGCCCACGGCCAGGCCGGGCCCGAGCAGCTGGAGGCCGAACTGGCCCGCGACAACACCGCGTCCGGGAAATCCGGCCACGCCACGGCCCTTGCGGCGCGGCCGGACCCGCCCGTCAAAGACGCCGCCTGGGACGCCGCCGTGCACGGCACGGCGTTGTCCAACCAGCTGCTCAGCGCCACCATCGCCGGCTTCACCACCGCCCCGGCATCCCTGCTGGCGGGCTATGTGGAACCGTACTTCGAGTGCCTGGAGCGGGTCTGGGCCACCCGCAGCATCGAGATTGCCAGCAGGATCGTCCGCGGCCTCTTCCCGGCCGGACAGGACCTCGACGGCGGCTCCCCGGCCGAGCACCCGGTGCTGGTGAGGACGGACGCATGGCTGGCCGGACACCAGGACGCGCCGCGGGCCCTGCGCCGGATCATCGTCGAACAGCGCAGCCAGCTGCTCCGGGCGCTGACGGCCCAGGCCGCGGGCCAGGAACCGTCATCGGCTGCTCCGTAACGGGGCATTACGGGACCCGGTGCAGCCACTCCGGGGTGCCGAACTTGGATTCCACCCGGTGGCGGGCGGCGTCCAGTTCGGCGTCGGTGAGCTCGGCCGGCGTCGCGCCGTAGCGTTCGCTGAAGACCTCCATCATGGCCGCGACGATTTCGGCACGGGCCAGCCCGGTCTGCCGGCGCAGCGGGTCGACGCGCTTCTTGGCGCTCGTGGTGCCCTTGTCGGACAGCTTCTCCTTGCCGATCCGCAGCACCTCGACCATCTTGTCGGCGTCGATGTCATAGCTCATCGTGACGTGGTGCAGCATGCCGCCGTTGGCGAGCCGCTTCTGTGCGGCGCCGCCGATCTTGCCGTGCTCGGTGGCGATGTCGTTCAGCGGCACGTAGTAGGCGCTGATGCCGACCTTTTCCAGTGCGGCCATGACCCAGGAGTCCAGGAACCCGTAGGAGTCCGCGAAGCTGATGCCGTCCACGAGCGTCTGCGGCAGATACAGCGAGTACGTGATGCAGTTGCCCGCCTCCATGAACATGGCTCCCCCGCCGCTGATCCTCCGGACAACGCTGATCCCGTGCCGGCTGACCCCCTCGGGGTGGACCTCGTTGCGGACGGACTGGAAGCTGCCGATCACCACGGACGGCTCCTCCCAGTCCCAGAAGCGCAGCGCCGGGTTGCGGCGGCCGGCGCCGACTTCCTCGGTGAGGACCTCGTCGAGGGCGACGTTCACGTGCGTGGGCAGGACCGTGGGGCCGATGATGTCCCAGCGGTGGTCGCCCCAGCCGGTGGCCTTGGCCAGGGCACGGCGAACCGCGATGGCGACCGCGTCGGCGGAGAATCCGAACAGGACGGCGTCTGCCGGCAGGGCCGCCGTGACGGCCGCGGCGAGGTCGGCCGCGCCGGTGTCGGCGGGGAGTCCGGTGAGGCTCCGGTTGATTTCGGGCAGCGCCTCATCCGGCTCGAGGAAGAAGTCGCCGCTGATCGAGACGTGGGCCAGGACGCCGTCGACGACGTCAAGGTCGGCCACGACCAGCTTGCCGCCGGGCACCTTGTACTCGCCGTGGCGGCGGCCGCCGTCGTCCTCGGTCGTGGCGGCGTCGGAGGCGGGAGAGGAAGTCATACCCTCCATCCTGCCACGCCGGGACGCCCTCCTGCCGGGACGCAAAAAGCCCGCACCGTTTCCGGTGCGGGCTTTCCACAAGACCTTGGGAAGAAGAAGCTTACTTCTTGCCGCCGAAGCCCTTGAAGCGAGCGTTGAAGCGCTCGACGCGGCCTGCGGAGTCCATGATGCGCTGCTTGCCCGTGTAGAACGGGTGGGACTCGGAGGAGATTTCGACGTCGATGACCGGGTAGGTGTTTCCGTCTTCCCACTCGATGGTCTTCGAGGAAGACACGGTGGACTTGGTCAGGAACTTGACGCCGGAAGCCAGGTCGTTGAAAACAACAGCTTCGTACTTCGGGTGGATATCAGACTGCATAATTGGACCTTTGTTCGCGCAACTGGATTTTGCCAGCTGCCAGGTATGAGTGGGAGTGGGCGTCCGGCGCCGGAAAACGCTGAACAGCCAGCTACCAATGATAGCCCAGATCCGCGGCTCCGACGAACCGGCCGGACCGGGGTGGGCGGCCGCGTTCAGCCGCGGTGGCGCAGTTCCCAGAAGGCGACGGCGGAGGCCGCGGCGACGTTGAGCGAGTCGACGCCGGGGCGCATGGGGATCTTCACGGCGAGGTCGACGGCGGCCAGGGTGGCCTCGCTCATTCCCGCGCCCTCGGTGCCCAGCACCAGCGCCAGCCGCTCCGGGTTCCGGGCCGCGAGGTCATCGACGTCGACGGCGTCGGGCGTCAGCTCCATGGCGGCGACGAGGAAGCCGTGGTCCTTCAGCACCGCCAGGTTCCCCGGCCATTCATCAAGCCTGGCCCACGGGACCTGGAAGACCGTTCCCATGCTGACGCGGACGCTGCGCCGGTACAGCGGGTCACCGCAGCGCGGGGAGATGAGCACGGCGTCGAGCCCCAGGGCCGCGGCGGAGCGGAAGATCGCGCCGACGTTGGTGTGGTCGACGATGTCTTCGAGGACGGCAATCCGGCGGGCCCCGGCGAGCAGTTCGGGCAGCGGCACCGGCGCCGGGCGGTGCATGGCGGCCATCGCGCCGCGGTGCAGGTGGAAGCCGGTGATCTGTTCCAGGAGTTCGGCGGAGCCGATGTAGGCCGGCATGTCCGGGTAGGCCTCGAAGACGTCGGCGAGGTCCTCGCGCCACTTCTCGGCGAGGAAGAAGGACCGCGGCCGGTGGCCAGCGGCGAGGGCGCGGCGCAGGACGCGGGAGGATTCGGCGATGTACATGCCCTCGGCGGGTTCGCGGAGTTTGCGCAGGTGCACGTCGGTCAGCTGCGTGTAATCCGCGACCCGGGGATCGTCGGCGGAGTTCAGGTAGTGGAAGTTCACGGGCGCGGTCAATTCAGCAGTTTGGCGATCATGAAGCCCAGCGCCACGACGCCGAGGGTGAAGATGACCCCGCGCAGCACCGGCGGGGACAGCCGCCGGCCCACCTTTGAGCCGATGAAGCCGCCGATCAGGGAGCTGACCGCGATCAGGCCGACCGCGGTCCAGCTGATCCGGTCGAAGGCGAACAAGAGGTAGGACGCGGCGGCGACGACGTTCACGCCGAGGACCAGGATGTTTTTCATGGCGTTGGCATTCTGCATGGTGCCCGCCATGAACACGCCCAGGATGCCGACCAGCAGGATGCCCTGGGCCGCAACGAAGTAACCGCCGTACACGCCCGCGAGGTAGACGAGGACCACCAGCAGGACCGAGTGCCGCTTGTCGCGGAGCGCGTTCGCAGGGTTCTCTTCCCTGGTCTGGACCCAGCGCTGGAGCCTCGGCTGGAACACCACCATCAGGAGCGCGACGACGATCAGGGCGGGGGCCGCGTAATGGAAGACGGCCTCGGGAAGGTGCAGCAGCAGGTAGGCGCCGGTGATGCCGCCGGCGAGGGACGCCGGGAGCAGGCGCAGCAGTTGCCTCCCCCGCCCCGCGAGCTCCTTGCGGTACCCCCAGGCGCCGGCGGCGTTGCCCGCGACCAGGCCCATGGCGTTGCTGATCGAGGCGGTGACCGGCGCAAAGCCCAGCGCGATGAGCACCGGGAAGGTCACCAGGGTGCCCGAGCCGACCACGCTGTTGATGGTGCCGGCCCAGAGCCCGGCGAAGAAGATGAAGATGCTGCTGAGGAACTCCACGTGCTGTGCGCGGCCCCGTTAGCGGCGGGCGGTGGCGGTGTACCGGCCGCCGGTGACGGTCACGTCCAGGTCCACGCCGAAGGTCTCGCTGAGGTTCCCGGCGGTGAGCACATCCCCGATCGGGCCGGAGGCGACGATGCCGCCGTCGCGCATCAGCAGGGCGTGGGTGAATCCGGGCGGCACCTCCTCCAGGTGGTGCGTGACCAGGACGATCGCCGGTGCGGCCTCGTCCCGGGCCAGCCCGCTGAGCCGGTGCACGAGGTCCTCGCGGCCGCCCAGGTCCAGGCCGGCGGCGGGCTCGTCGAGGAGCAGCAGTTCGGGGTCCGTCATGAGGGCGCGGGCGATCTGCACGCGTTTGCGCTCCCCTTCGGACAGGGACGCGAAGGGACGGTTGAGCAGCGGGCCCATTCCCCACTCGTTCAGCAGGGCGAAGGCGCGGCGCTCGTCGTCCTTCTCGTAGCCTTCGCGCCAGCGCCCGGTCACGCCGTAGGCGGCGGTCACGACGACGTTGAGGACCGTCTCGTGCCCGGGGATCTGGTTGGCCAGGGCGGCCGAGGACAGGCCGATCCGGGGGCGGAGTTCGAAGACGTCGACGGCGCCGAGGACTTCTTCCAGGATGCCCGCCATGCCGCTGGTCGGGTGGAGCCGCGCGCCGGCGACCTGGAGCAGAGTGGTCTTGCCGGCACCGTTGGGTCCCAGGATGACCCAGCGCTCGCCCTCCTTGACCTGCCAGTCGACCTTGTCCAGGAGCGTCTTCGCCCCACGCACAACGCTGACGGCGGCCAATTCAAGAACTTCACTCATAGGAGTAGACACTAGGACAAAAAAGCGGGCTACTGATAACCGGCAGCGGCGGCCCGGCCGGGGGCGTCACCGGGCGCGTCACCGGGGCCCGCGCCCGGGCGTCACCGGACCGAAACGAATTCAGGGGCGCGCCGGGCCGATCGCTAGGATTGAAGCCATGAGTTCGAACGTGACCGCGGTCAGCTACGGCGTCCATTTGTCCCCCTCCGACGTGCAGCAGCTCCACCGCGCCCTGGCCTCGGCGGGCCTGACCGTGGGAGCGGAGGCCCGCTCCGGCGACGGACGCTTCGAGGTCCACACGATCGAGTGCACGGCCCCGGAACCTCTGACCGAAGCGGGCCTGGCGGAGGTCCGCCGCGCGGTCACCGGCGCGGGCACGGCCGCCGGCACCGGCGCGGGAACCGCCGTCGTGCCCGCAGCCCTCCGGCAGGCTCCGCGGAAACTGCTGATCATGGACGTGGACTCCACCCTGATCCGGCAGGAAGTCATTGAACTGCTCGCCGCCTATGCCGGCAAGCGGGAGGAAGTGACGGCGGTGACCGAGGCGGCCATGCGCGGGGAACTGGACTTCGCGCAGAGCCTGCACGCCCGGGTCGCGGTGCTCGCCGGGCTGCCGGCCGACGTCGTCGACTCCGTCCGCGCCGAGGTGGAGCTGAGCGACGGCGCCGAGGCCCTGGTGGCGGCGTTCAAGGCGGCGGGCCACGCCGTCGCCGTCGTGTCGGGCGGGTTCAACCAGATCCTGCGCCCGATTGCCGAGGGGCTGGGCCTGGACTACTGGATCGCGAACGAGTTGGAGATCGTCGACGGGGCTCTGACCGGGCGGGTGCTCGGCGACGTCGTGGACCGCGCCGCGAAGGAAAAGTACCTGCGCGAGTGGGCCGCGGCCGAGGGCATCCCGATGGAACACACCATCGCGGTGGGCGACGGCGCCAACGACCTGGACATGCTTGGCGCTGCCGGCATCGGGGTGGCCTTCAACGCCAAGCCGGCCGTCCGCGCCGCGGCGGACGCTGCCGTGGACATGCCGTACCTGGACGCCGTCCGCCACATTGCAGGCGTCTGAGCCTTAACGCGAGATGACACCCGGCTGCAGTGTCCTTCAGGAGCGCTGCCGCCAGGTGTCATCCCGGTAGCGGCTAGTTGGTGCCCGCGCCGTCCGCCTTGTCGAAGTAGTCGGCGCCGCCGACGTACTCGGTGTGGCCGGTCTCGACGTCGGCCGTGGCCATCTTGGCAACCTCGGCGGCGAATTCCTTTACCGAGTAGAGCTTGCCGGCCTCGGCGCGGCGGGCCTCGATCGCGCCCGGGTTGGAGCGGTCCAGCAGCGTGGCGGTGACCGTGCCTTCGATCATGTCGCCGGAGACGACCACCAGCGAGATGCCCTTCTCGTCCAGGGCAGGGATGAGGTCGCGGAGTGCGTCCTCGCCGGCGCGCTTGCTGCGGGCGACCGGTTCGTACTCGGGCATGGTGGGCACGGTCTCGATGAAGTGGGCCTGGTGGCTGGTCACGAAGACCACCCGGGACCCCTCTGCCATCAGGGGCACAGCCGCGTTGAGCATGTTGACCTGCGCGTCACGGTTGAGCTTGAGCGCGTAGCCCTCCTCCATGCCGGATTCCATGCCGCCGGAGGCGTTCAGGACCAGCAGGTCCAGGGAGCCGAAGTTCTCCATCGCGGCGCTGGCCAGGGCCTGCACGCCTTCCTGCGTGGTCAGGTCCGCGCCCACGGCTGCGGCGCGGCCGCCCGCGGCTTCGATCTCGGCGACAACCTTATTGGCCCGGGGTGCCTTCTGGCGGTAGTTCACGACGACGGCGGCACCCTCCGCGGCGAGGAATTTGGCAACCTCGGCGCCGATGCCACGCGATGAACCGGTAACGATCGCGGTCTTGTTCTCCAGCAGTCCCATACGAGCTCCTTTGTTCCAAACATCCAAATACGTGGGGTCTGCTGTCCATCATGCCAGCGTCCCCGGGCAAACCGTTTGTACCGGATCCACAAAGAAGACGGACCCGGCTAGTTCAGGCCGGGGTTCCGTTGGACATGCCCGTCGCGCAGGGAAGCAGCCGGGTCCACCGCGGCGCCCTCGCGGCGAGTGGGGTACCGGGCCTGTCCCGGCTCCGGGTGGCGGCGTAGGATCCGGGCATGGCAGGGCGAGGTACCGATTCCACGCCGGAGGCAGTCTTCAGCGGGTCCCCGCGCGGACTGGATCTCTTCCGGGCGGTGGAGCGGCTGCTGGAAACGCAGGGCCCGGCGGCGGCGCCCGGCCCTCTACACGTCCGGGCGACCACGAGCCAGGTCGCTTTCCGCGCCCGCCGCGGCTTTGCCTACGTCTGGTGGCCGGGGCGCTACGTGCGGTCGACAGTTCCGGCCGCGCTTTCGATCGCGCTCCACGAGCGGCTCTCCTCGCCCCGGTTCAAGTCCGTGGTGCGGGTCTCCCCCAGCCTGTGGATGCACCACCTGGAGCTGCGTTCCGAGGAGGATCTCGACGCCGAGGTCGCGGACTGGCTGCGGCGGGCCCGGGACGAGGCAAGCTGAGCGCCCGGGCCCGGCCGGATCAGCTGCGGTCGATCCGGATCTTCTTTGCCGTCTCGGCCGGGGCCGCGACGGGGGCCGGGGCCCGCACTTCGAGCACGCCGTCCTTGTAGCTGGCGGTGATGTCTTCTTCCCGGGCACCGGCGGGCAGCGCGATGCTGCGCACGAACGAGCCGTACCGGAATTCCGAGCGGTAGCCGGTCTTGCTCTTGTGTTCGGTCTTCTCTTCCCGTTCGGCCTTGATGTGCAGCATGCCGTCACTGACCGAGACGTCGACGTCCTTGTCCGGGTCGATGCCGGGGACCTCCGCCCGCACCACCAGCGTGTTGCCGTCCTGGAACTGTTCGACCTTGATGCTGGACGCCATCGTCAGGTCGCCGTCGAGGAACCGGCGGACCGGCTCGAGCATGTCCGAGGGCGTCCACTTGCTGAGATCAGTCATGATTTGTCCTCCTGGGTCCATGCCCCGCCCAGGCATGGTCGGGGGCTGTACCCCCATTACACGCCCGGCCCGCGGCGGCGCCAAGGACCAAAGGCCCCGCCTGGGCGCGGGCCGGAGGCGCGAAAACGACGGCGGCGCCGTGACGGACGCCGTGCGCCGCACGGCACCTGCCGCCGCCGTCGGAAAAGCGCCCCTAGTGCCCCATGCCGAGGCCGCCGTCGACCGGGATGACGGCGCCGGAAATGTAGGCGGCCTCGTCGCTGGCGATCCAGCGCACGACGCCGGCAACCTCTGACGCTTCGGCGAACCGGCCCGCCGGCACCTTCGACAGGTAGTCCTGCTGGGTGGCCTCCGGGAGCTCGGCCGTCATGTCGGTGTTGATGAATCCCGGAGCCACGACGTTCGCGGTGATGCCGCGGCCGCCGAGTTCGCGGGTGAGGGAACGGGCAATACCGACAAGGCCGGCCTTGGACGCGGAGTAGTTGATCTGGCCGGGCGCCCCGTAGAGGCCGGAGACCGAGGAGATCAGGACTACGCGGCCCTTGCGGGCGCGGATCATGCCCTTCGAGGCGCGCTTGATGACACGGAACGCGCCGGTGAGGTTGGTGTCGATCACGGAGGTGAAGTCGCCCTCGCTCATCCGCAGCAGCAGCGTGTCCTTGGTGATACCGGCGTTGGCGACGAGAACCTCGACGGGGCCGTGCGCCGCCTCCACCTCGGCGAACGCCGCGTCCACGGAGGCCTCGTCCGTGACGTCGGCCTTGACGCCCAGGATCCCGTCCGGCAGCGCCGTTGCGCTGCGGTACGTGACGGCCACCTTGTCCCCGTTGGCGAGGAAGGCCTCGGCGATGGCGAGGCCGATGCCCCGGTTGCCGCCGGTGATCAGGACACTGCGGCCGGTCGCGGTTGCTTCAGACATGGTGGACTCCGGTTTCTGCGGCGCACTGGTACCGCGGTGGGTGGGCTGGATTTTCCTGCCTCCGATCTTAGCCGCAGGCGCGGCGGGCCTCCTTGCGGGGCGTGCCCTATTTGGGGCCCTCCGCCGATGGTGAGAGAATTAAGGGAAGCCTATGGAGCGTGATCTGACAGCCGTGACAAACAAGACCCGACCCGGTGAGCGGACTCCCGGGGAGAACTCCGGCGACGCCGAGGTCCACAGCATCACTGACGCCGCTGCCGCGCATTCGGAAGAAATGCGCCAGCGCATGATCAAGTACGCCGTGGCCATGGGGATCCGTATGGTCTGCCTCGTGCTCGTGTTCGTGGTGGACGGCTGGTTCAAGGTACTGCCGGTGATCGGTGCGGTCTTCCTGCCCTGGGTCGCGGTGGTGATCGCCAACGGCAGCGACCACGCCGAAGTGCACAGCGAATCCCTGATCGATTACGTCCCGCTGGCCGAACTGGAAGCCCCGGCAGGCACGCCGGGCACCGGCCCGCAGGCAGCGCCGCAGGAGGATCCCTCCTCCACGCTGTTGCAGGGCGAAGTGATTGACGACGACGAGGACCACGGACGGGCTGCTTCATGAACCTTCTTGACCTGGCCGGCACCGCCGGGGAGCCCGCCGCCGCCATGTGCTCGCGCAAGGCGTGCCGCGCCGACGCCGCCTGGCAGCTGCTGTGGAACAACCCCCGCATCCACACCCCCGAGCGCCGCAAGGTCTGGCTGGCCTGCCCGGAACACCGCGACTGGCTGGAGGACTACCTCCAGACCCGCGGGCTCTGGAAGGAGACGGTCGCCCTCGAGACGGAATCCTCCGACACCGGCGGGGATGCGGCGCGCGCGGAGACAGCCGCGGATCGCGGCGGGGCGCGCTGAATGTACCGCTTTCTCTTCTCCAGCAAATGGCTGGGCTACCTGTTGCTGGCCGCGATTTTCGCCACCGCCTGCGTCTTCCTGGGCCGCTGGCAGATGGACCGCCGGGCCGAAACCCTGGCAGAGATCAACCGCGTGGTCTCGAACTACTCGGCCACGCCGATCCCCTTCGCCGACGCCCGGGACCAGTTCGTCCGGCTCGATCCCGAGCGTGAATGGACCCAGGTGGAACTGCGGGGCAGCTACGACACCGCAGGCCAGCGGATCGTGCGCAACCGGCCCCTGAACGGGCAGCCCGGCTACGAGGTGGTGGTTCCGTTCAAACTGGAATCCGGCGAGACGGTCGTCATCGACCGCGGCTGGCTGCCCATCGGCAACAAAACCCCCGGCAGACCGGACTCGGTGCCGGCGCCCCCGGCCGGAAAGGTCACCGTGGTGGCCCGGCTCAAACACACCGAACCCGAACTGAACCGCGGCGCCCCGGACGGCCAGCTGGCGTCCATTGACCTGGCCGCCTACTCGGCCCAGCTCGGCTACCCGCTGCTCACCGGCGCCTATGGCCAGCTGGCCTCCGAGACGCCGCCGGCGGCGGACATGCCGATCGGGTTCCCCAAGCCGTCCACCGAGGAAGGCACGCACCTGTCCTACTCGCTGCAGTGGTTCGCCTTCGGTGTGCTGATGTTCGTCGGCTTCGGCTACGCGGCGCGGCAGCAGGCGCGCAATGCGGCCATCGACGCCGAGGACGAGGCGGCCGCCGCAGACGGCGGGACCGGGCCGTACCTGCACGACGGCAGCAACGCCGCGCCCCGCCGTCGTCCGCCGCCCCGCCAGGGCAGGAAGGCGACGGCGGAGGAAGAGGAAGACGCCATCCTTGATGCCCAAGGGTTCTAGGCAGAGAACATGGAGCACACCATGCACCCCGACGCTGTAATGAATGTCCGCCGCGCACTGGAGGCCGCCGGCGCGGAGGACACCGTGGCTGTCTTCGACACGGCCGTGCCGACCGCGGCGGCGGCAGCGGCCGAGCTGGGTTGCGACGTCGCGGCGATCACGAACAGCCTGGTGTACGACCTCGACGGCGCTCCCCTGCTGATCCTCGCCAGCGGCGCCGCCAAGGTGGACGTCCGCAAGGTGGCGCTGTCCCTGGGCTCAGGCAAGATCCGCCGCGCCGATCCCGATTTCGTGCTGCTCCACACCGGCCAGCGCGTCGGCGGCGTCGCCCCGCTCGGCCACCCCAGCAAGATCAGGACCCTGCTGGACGAATCCCTGGCAGCCCACCCCATCCTCTGGGCCGGCGCCGGAGACCACAACTCCATGTTCTCCATCACCTACAAAGAGCTCCGCCGGATCACCAACGCGGAAGAACTCCAGGTGCGTTAGCCCGGAAGGGCGACGTCCACCGGCGCAAGGTGAGGTCCACACGAGCGCAGAACGGGGAGTCCACAAGCGCAAGGGGACGTGCACGCTAGCGGAACGGCACGGCTGATTTGCGTAGCGTGCGTCTAAGCGAGGAACGAGCGAGCACGCGGCAAATCGGGCGTGCCGAGCCGCGAAGCAACAACGGGCGGCGGCGTGGAGGTGACCGAAGAGGCCACCAACGACGCCTACGCCAGCGTGATCAGGTCCAGGTAGTCGTCGTTCCAGAGGTCCTCGACGCCGTCGGGCAGCAGGACGACGCGTTCCGGGTTGAGCGCCTCGACGGCGCCTTCGTCGTGGCTGACCAGAACGACGGCGCCGGTGTAGTTGCGCAGCGCGCCCAGGATCTCCGAGCGGCTGGCCGGGTCCAGGTTGTTGGTGGGTTCGTCGAGCAGCAGCACGTTGGCGCTGGAGGCGACGATCGTGGCCAGGGCCAGACGGGTCTTCTCGCCGCCGGAGAGCACGCCGGCGGGCTTGTCGACGTCGTCGCCGGAGAACAGGAACGAGCCCAGGATGCCGCGGACCTCGGCGTCGTTCATGTCCGGGGCGGCCGAGCGCATGTTCTGCAGCACGGTGCGGTCCACGTCGAGGGTCTCGTGCTCCTGGGCGTAGTAGCCCACCTTCAGCCCGTGACCGGGAATGACCTCGCCGGTATCGGGCTTGTCCACGCCGGCGAGCATGCGCAGCAGCGTGGTCTTGCCGGCGCCGTTGAGGCCCAGGATGACGACCTTGGAGCCGCGGTCGATCGCGAGGTCGACGTCGGTGAAGATTTCCAGCGAGCCATACGACTTGCTCAGCCCGTCCGCGGTCAGCGGGGTCTTGCCGCACGGGGACGGATCCGGGAAGCGCAGGGCCGCCACGCGGTCGGTTTCGCGAACCGCCTCGAGGCCGCCGAGCAGGCGTTCGGCGCGCTTGGCCATGTTCTGCGCGGCCACGGCCTTGGTGGCCTTGGCGCGCATCTTGTTGGCCTGGTCCATGAGGACCTGGGCCTTCTTCTCGGCGTTGGCGCGTTCGCGCTTGCGGGCGCGCTCGTCCGTCTCGCGCTGGACCTGGTAGCGCTTCCAGTCCATGTTGTAGATGTCGATGTGGGCGCGGTTGGCGTCCAGCAGGAAGACCTTGTTCACCGTCGCCTCGAGCAGCTCGGTGTCGTGGCTGATGACGATCAGCCCGCCCTGGTGGTTCTTCAGGAAGTCCCGCAGCCAGGCGATCGAGTCAGCGTCGAGGTGGTTGGTCGGCTCATCGAGGAGCATGGTCTCGGCGTCGGAGTACAGGATGCGGGCCAGCTCCACGCGGCGGCGCTGGCCGCCGGAGAGGGTCTTCAGCGGCTGGTTCAGCAGCCGGTCCGGCAGTGCCAGGTTGGAGCAGATCGCCGCGGCCTCGGCCTCGGCGGCGTAACCGCCGGCGGCGAGGAACTCGGACTCCAGCCGGTCGTAGCGGTTCATGGCCTTGCGCTGGACGGCAGCGTCCTCGCTGGCCATCTCCTCGTGGGCGGCGCGGAGCTTGCCGACGGCGATGTCCAGGCCGCGGGCGGAGAGGATGCGGTCGCGGGCCAGCTGCTCCATGTCCGGGGTGCGGGGATCCTGGGGCAGGTAGCCGATCTCGCCGCTGCGGGTGACCTTGCCGGCGGCCGGCAGGCCTTCGCCGGCGAGTACGCGGGTCAGGGTGGTCTTGCCCGCACCGTTACGGCCGACCAGGCCGATCTTGTCCCCCTTGTCGATCCGGAAACTCACCTGGTCCATAAGCAGACGGGCGCCGGCGCGCAGTTCGAGATCCTGGACGGTAATCAATGCAGCTAAGGCCTTTCACAACAGGGAACGCCGCGGCACAACGGATGGAGTCTGAACGGGGCCGGGGCAGAATGGCCGGAACAACGGCCTTAACCAGTCTACCGGCCGAGTCCGCGCCGGGTGACATCCGCCTGGGCACCGCGGACGACGGCGGGCGCCGGGCGCCGTCGGGCGCCCCCTTGGGCGGCGTCCCCCGGCGCCGTGGCTGAGCCCTTCCCGGCCCATTGGCGTGGTTCCCCAGAGCGGGGGCGCCGGTTTAGTGGGAGGCCTACAAAATGGGGCCGGCGCCGCAGCCGTATCGTCGGAGTAAAGGCCCCTCTACCGCCCGCACGAAGGACACACCATGAACGACACCAGCCAGCCCGGAGGCGGCGCCTCCCCGGCGCGGACGCACGGCCCCGCCGAGCCCGCTGCCGCCACCCAGGCCGCCGACGATTCCGCCACCCGGTCCGCCCCGCAGGCCGTCGCGCCAAGTGCCGCTCCGGCAACCGGCGCACCGTCTGCTGCCACGGGCACCCGGGCGCGCCGGTGGGACGCGACTGATCTGGGGCTGATCGCCGTCTTTGCCGCCCTGATCGCCGTGTCGGCACTGATTGCGGCCATCCCGGTGGGCGGCCTCGGCGTCCCGATCACCCTCCAGACCCTCGCGGTCATGCTGACCGGCCTGGCCCTGGGCCCCGGGCGCGCCTTCGCCGCCGTCGGGCTGTACCTGCTCCTGGGCTTCGCTGGGCTGCCGATCTTCAGCGGCGGCCGGAGCGGGCTGGGTGTACTGGCCGGGCCATCCGCCGGCTACATTTTCGGTTTCCTGCTGGCGGCCACGGCGCTGGGTGCGCTGACCGTCGTCGTGCTCCGCCGCACCCGTGCCGGCTCCGGGAAGGTGCGCGCCGTGCTGCTCTTCTGCGCGGCGATGGTGAGCAGCATCATCTTCGTCCACGGCCTGGGCATCCTCGGCATGGTGGTGAACGCCAAGCTCAGCTTCGGCGCGGCGTTCCTGGCCGACCTCGCGTTCTACCCCGGCGATGTGCTCAAGAACATCCTGGCCGTGTCCATCGCGCTGGCGCTGCACAAGGCGTTCCCGGACCTGCTGCTGCGGCGGATCCGGCGGGCGGACGTCCCCGCGTGAGCATTGTCATCGACCGCGCGGCCGTCCGGGTCGCCGTCGACGGCCGGGCGGAGCCGAAGACGCTCCTGGACGAGGTCACGCTGACCCTGTCCGAGCGCCGCATCGGCGTGATCGGCGCCAACGGCTCCGGCAAATCCACCCTCCTGCGGCTGCTGAACGGCCTCGTCGCACCGAGCTCGGGCTCTGTCACGGTCCACGGCGCCGACACGGTCCGCGGGGTGCGGGCGGTGCGGCGCCGGGTGGGCTTCGTCTTCACCGATCCGCTCTCGCAGCTCGTGATGCCGACCGGCCGGGAGGACGTGGAGTTGTCCCTGCGCCGCTCTGTGCGGGACGGGCGTGAACGGCGCGACCGGGCGGAGGCGGTGCTGGCACGGTTCGGGCTGCTGGCGCTCGCGGACCAGAGTATTTACGAGCTTTCCGGCGGCGAACGGCAGCTGATGGCCCTCGCCGCCGTGCTGGCCGTGGCCCCGGACATCCTGGTCCTCGACGAGCCGTCCACCCTGCTGGACCTGCGGAACCGGGAACTGCTGCGCCGCACCCTGGCCGGCCTCGAGCAGCAGGTCATCCTCTCGACCCACGACCTGGATCTCGCCCTCGACCTGGACCGGGTGCTGGTGGTCGACGCCGGCAGGATCGTATTCGACGGCGGCCCGGCGGACGCGGTGGGGTTCTACCGTGCCCTGTGCGCAGCGGATCCCGGAGACTCTTCAAGGGCTGCGGATCCTGCCGGTCCGGCAGCGTCCGGTGCTGGTTTGCCTGAGGCGGGCCCGTGAGAGGTCACGGCTTCCTCTTTGCCCAGTACGTCCCAGGGACCTCGTTGTTGCACCGGGCTCCCCTGTGGCTGAAGTTCCTGCTGGTGCTGGCGTGCGGCATGGCGTCGTTTCTGGTCGCGGACTGGGCCGTTGCCGCCGTCGTCCTGGCGCTGCTCTGTGCCGTCTTTCTGGGTACGGGCGCCGGCGCCCGCCGGCTGTTCCGTGCGGTCCGGCCGGTCCTTCCGGTGCTGGCCATGGTCGGGCTGTTCCAGTGGTGGCAGCTTGGTGGTCCGACGGCGGCCCGGATCGTGCTGAACATCCTGGTCTGTGTCGTGGCCGCGTCGATTCTGACAGTTTCCACCCCGGTCCAGGCGCTGCTGGACGGCGTCGCCTCACTGGCGCGGCCCTTCCGCCGGCTGGGCGCCGATCCGGAGCGCTTCGCCCTGACGATTGCCGTCATGCTGCGCAGCATCCCTTTTATCGCGGGCGCCTACGCGGACGTGCGGGACTCCGCCCGGGCCCGCGGCCTGGACCGGAATCCCCGGGCCCTGGTGCTGCCGGTGTTCATCACGACGGTGGCCTTCGCCCGGCAGACCGGCGAGGCGCTGGCTGCCCGCGGGCTCGGCGAGACCGGCACGGAGGACTGAGCCTCAACTCCACCGGACATGCCCGCCGCCAGGGCGGGCCGCTGGGCATACCGGATCATGCTCAGTCCCCGTCCCGAAGAATGAGCATGTCCGTTCCAGCCGCGCACAAGGACCCGCCCGTTCCCGCTGCCACATGACGGACATGCCCGTCCTCGGGCTTAGCCGCCGGGCATACCAGATCATGCCCAGTCCCCGCACCGAGCAATGAGCATGTCCTTTCCAGCCGCCCACAAGGACCCGCCCGTTCCCGCTGCCACGTGACGGACATGTCCGTCCCCGGGCTTAGCCGCTGGGCATGCCGGATCATGCCCAGACCCCGCACCGAAGAATGAGCATGTCCGTCGGGATGTAAGGGCCGGCTAGGACAGGATGCGGTACTCGAACAGCGCCGCGGTCCCCATCCCGCCGGCAATGCTGATCATCGCCAGGCCCAGCAGTCCGTCCGCCCGTTGGCGGCGGGCCTGGGCCAGGAGCCGGGTCACGAGCACGGCGCCGGAGGCGCCGTAGGCGTGGCCGAGGGCGAGGGCTCCGCCGTCGAGGTTGACGCGGTCCGGGTCGATGCCGAGCTGGTCAAGACACGCCAGGATTTGGGAGGCAAACGCCTCGTTGAACTCGATCAGGCCTAGCTCCGCGGCCGTGACGCCGCTATCCGCCAGCAGGCGCTCCGCGGCGGCGGCCGCCCCCATCCCCAGCAGGGCCGGGTCCACGCCCGCGGTCCGTGTCGCCCGCACCAGCAGCCCGTCCCGGGCACCCAGGGCGCGGGCGTGCGCCACGGAGGTGACGACGGCGGCGGCTGCCGCGTCCGCGTCGAAGCAGGAGTTGCCGGCGGTCACGGTCCCGCCGGGGACGAACGCGGCTGGAAACCGGGCCAGCGTCGCGGCAGTAAGTGACCGGCGCGGCCCGTCGTCGGCCGCTACAGTGCCTCCCGCGACGGGCAGGGCGGTGATTTCGCCGGCGAACGCCCCGGCGGCCGCAGCGGCGAGGGCACGCCTATGGCTGCGCAGGGCGAAGTCATCCTGCCGTTGCCGGCTGATGCCAAAGCGGGCAGCG
This sequence comes from Arthrobacter sp. Hor0625, assembly GCF_052567525.1. Lineage (NCBI taxonomy): Bacteria > Bacillati > Actinomycetota > Actinomycetes > Micrococcales > Micrococcaceae > Arthrobacter > Arthrobacter sp. Hor0625. The sequence continues at coordinate 3,097,966 of NZ_CP199586.1, forward strand.
ACGTTCTCTGCCGCCACGCCCATGTCCGGGTCCCCGAAGCTCTCCGGGGCGAACCGGGGACGGGTGAAGAACTCGGGACCGTCGGTGCCGGGGAACGCCCGCAGCGGGGCCGTGCTGATGCTTTCCACCCCGCCGGCGAGGTAGACGGCGCCGTCGCCGCCGAGAGGGCTGCCGCCGAAGGAGCCACCGGAGGCGACCATCCGGGACGCCAGGACAATCGCATCGAGCCCTGAGCCGCACTGCCGGTCCACGGTCAGTCCCGGGACGGCCGCCGGCAGCCCCGCCTCCAGCGCCGCGAGCCGTGCCACGTTGCCGCCGCCGCCCACGGCGTTGCCGGCCACGACGTCGGCGACCGACCCGGGCGCGGCTCCGGAGTCGGCAAGCAGGCTTCGCAGGACCGGGGCCAGCAGCTCCTGGGCCTGCAGGGCCTTCAGTGCTCCCCGGGCACGGCAGACCGGGGTCCGGCGGGCGGCGATGATGACGGGCTGCCAGTCGTCCGGGAGCGCCGCGGGCCCGGAGGCTGCCGCACGGGGCCGCTGGCGGGGCTGGACGTCAGCCAAGGCGCCGGAGGCGTGAATCGTTGCCGGCGATCCACGCGAGCAGGAGCGGACGGCTGGGCTTGCCACGGTCGGTCAGGGGAAGTTCGGACACGGCGTAGTAATCCAGGGGGCGTTTGCTGCGCGGCAGGATGTCCTCCAGTCCCGCCCGGAGCTGGGTCGCGGTCAGGCCGCCGTGGGAGGCCAGCACGGCGGCCACGACCCGTTGGCCGCGCAGGTCGTCCGGCGCACCGGCCGCCACGGCCGCCGCGACGCCCGGGACCGAGGCGAGGGCGAGCTCGATCTCGTGCGGGTACACGTTGGTGCCGGCGGTGTTGATCATGTCCGAGCGGCGGCCGAGCAGGTGCAGGACGCCGTCGGCCAGGTAGCCCTGGTCCCCCACCGTGTACCAGCCGTCGAAGCACCGCAGCGCCTCCCCGTCGTCGCCCCACAGGTACCCGTCACTGACCATGCCGCTGCGGACGCTCACGTTGCCGACGTCGCCGTCCGGGAGCGGCCGTCCGGCGCCGTCGAGGATCCTGATGTCGACGCCGGGGAACGCCCGGCCGATGCCGGTTCCCGCGGGGGGCGCGACCGACGCCGGAATCCCGTCAGACCCCGGCGCCCCGTTCGACGCCGCGGCCCCGGCCGGGGCGAGGCCGGCGCCGGCGACGAAGCTGAGTTCGGCGGCGCCGTAGTACTCGAAGATGGTGGCGTTGGGCGCCCAGCGGCGGGCGGCCTCCAGGGTCCGGGCGTCCAGCTTCGACCCGGCGCAGATGATGCTTCGGAGGCCGGAGGCGTCCACGCCGCCGGCCAGGCCGCGCTCGCTGAGCAGGCGGAGCATCGTCGGCACCAGCACCAGGCGGGTGATGCCGTCGTGGGCGATGGCGGTGTGGGCGTCACCGACGTCGAAGCGCTCCAGGGTGTGGAACTCGGAGCCGGCGTACAGGCACTCCGCAAGGGCGTAGAGGTTGAGGCTGGCGGCAAGCGGTCCCGGGGCCAGCGTCCGGTCCCGGGCCGTCAGGCCGAAGAACTCGATCGAGGAATCGAAGGAGACCTGCCAGGAACGCCGCGACCGGCTGAACGCCTTCGGCAGGGCCGTGGTCCCGGAGGTCAGTCCCACCAGGAACGGCGTCTCCGGGGGCCCGTCGGTGAGCCCCGCGCCGGCATGCGGGTCCCCCAGGGCGCCGGGCACCGCCGCTTCGCCGGGCTCCGCCGCCAGGATCCTGGTCCGCAGCCCCTCAAGGAGCTCCGGCGGCCAGGTCGGGTCGAGGACGGCACAGCGGCGCGGGCCCGCGACGGCCGCCGCGAACGACACCACAAAATCCAGGGAATTCGGTTCCGCCAGCACCGTGACGGCCGGCGCCGCCGGGACCCGCGCCGCCGCCGCATCCCGCAGCCCGGCCCAGTCCAGCCGCTTGCCGGCGACGGCCACGGCGGTCCCGTCGGGGCGGTCGTCGGCCCAGCGCTGAAGTCGGTCGAGGAAAGGCATCGGATCAACTTTACCGGCCTGGGCCGACGCCGCGGGTGGCAGGGGATATTGTTTCAGCATGAGTTTCAATGACAACGTCCAGCTGGACCCGTCCCAGGTCCAAAGCCGCGGCGGCATGGGCCGCGGCACCAAAATCGGCGGCGGGATCGGCGGCGGCATTGTGCTGCTCCTGGCCGCCCTGTTCGGCATCAACCCGCAGCTGCTCGAAGGCCTGGCCGGCACCACCGGTGATCAGTCCCAGACCCAGAGCACCGCCCCGGCGTGCAAGACCGGCGCCGACGCTGATGCCAACCTTGAGTGCCGGATCGTGGGGACGGTCAACAGCCTGAACGCGTTCTGGCCGGAATACCTGGCCCAGTACAACCGCAAGTACCCGCAGCCGGACACGGTGCTGTTCCGCGGTGCCACCAGCACCGGCTGCGGCAGCGCCACGTCCGAGGTGGGCCCGTTCTACTGCCCCGCCGACCAGACGGCGTATTTCGACCCCGGCTTCTTCCAGGAACTCGTGGACCGGTTCGGTTCCTCCGGCGGCCCGCTGGCCCAGGAATATGTGGTGGCGCACGAGTTCGGCCACCACATCCAGAACGTCCTGGGCACGATCGACCGCGCCCAGCAGGACCCGCAGGGACCGGAGTCCGGCGCGGTGCGCGTGGAGTTGCAGGCTGACTGCTATGCAGGCCTCTGGGTCAGGTACGCGACCACCACCAAGGACCCCAACACCGGACAGCCGTTCCTTGAGCCGCTGAAGACCCAGGACCTGCAGGACGCCCTGTCCGCGGCGTCCTCGGTGGGCGATGACCGGATCCAGAAGGCCGCCACCGGCCGGGTGTCGCCGGAGTCCTGGACCCACGGCTCCAGCGCGCAGCGGCAGAAGTGGTTCTACCAGGGCTACAAGACCGGCAACATCAACCAGTGCGACACCTTTAAGGTCGCCACCCCGTAGCCCGTCGGCCGCCGGGTAACCGCCCTTCTGACAGGCTGGAAGGTCGGTTGCCGGGCACCCGATGCCGGCACGGCGCAAAAGACGGCGGCGGGCCCACCTCAGAGAGGTGGGCCCGCCGCCGTCTGTGCGTCCGGGGAGGAACTCAGATGTTGAAGCCGAGGGCGCGCATCTGGTCGCGGCCGTCTTCGGTGATCCGCTCCGGACCCCACGGCGGCATCCAGACCCAGTTCAGCCGCCAGTCGTCAACGATGCCGTCCAGGGCCTTGCCCACCTGCTCTTCGATCACGTCGGTGAGCGGGCAGGCGGCCGTGGTCAGCGTCATGTCGATCAGCAGGGCGCCGTCGTCGTCGGAGTACTTGAGACCGTAGAGCAGGCCCAGGTCAACGATGTTCACGCCCAGTTCAGGGTCGATCACATCCTTGAGCGCCTCTTCGACGTCCTCGAGGCCCGTGCGGGCCGTGTTGGTTTCGGTCATGGCGTAGTCCTAACTAGGCCTGTGCCGCGGCGTCGGCTGCGGCGATGGTGGCGGTTCCGGCGCCCTGGACGTAGCGGTCGTAGCCCTCTTCTTCCAGGCGGTCGGCCAGCTCGGGGCCGCCTTCCTCGACAACCTTGCCGTCGACGAAGACGTGCACGAATTCCGGCTTGATGTAGCGCAGGATCCGGGTGTAGTGGGTGATCAGCAGGGTGCCCATGTTGCCTTCGGCGTGGGCGCGGTTGACGCCTTCGGAGACGACCTTCAGGGCATCGACGTCCAGGCCGGAGTCGGTTTCGTCGAGGATGGCGAACTTGGGCTTGAAGAGCTCGAGCTGGAGGATCTCGACGCGTTTCTTCTCGCCGCCGGAGAAGCCTTCGTTAACGTTGCGCTGGGTGAAGTCGGCGTCGATCCGCAGCTTCGCCATGGCTTCCTTGACGTCCTTGGTCCAGGTGCGCAGCTTGGGCGCTTCGCCGTCGATCGCGGTCTTGGCGGTGCGCAGGAAGTTCGTCATGCTCACGCCGGGGACCTCGACCGGGTACTGCATGGCCAGGAACAGGCCGGCGCGGGCGCGCTCGTCGACGCTCATCGCCAGAACGTCCTCGCCGTCGAGCGTGATGGTGCCGCCGGTGACGTTGTAGCGGGGGTGGCCGGCGATCGTGGAGGCCAGGGTGGACTTGCCGGAACCGTTGGGGCCCATGATGGCGTGGGTCTGGCCGGTCTTGATGGTCAGGCTGACGCCCTTCAGGATTTCCTTGGTGCCCTGCTCGGTGTCAATGCTGACGTGCAGGTCCTTGATCTCAAGAGTAGACATATGTCTCGTTCTCCTCTGCACCGCCGGCTCGGCGGCGGTGCGGTTTTCTGGTCATTGAAGTTTTGGTGGAGCTGGGTGGCCGGTCAGCCGGCGTTCGGAGCCTCGGCCCCGTTCAGGACGGTGCTGACGTCCACATAGACGCCGCCGTCCTGGACGGTGACCGCGAAGACGGGCACGGGATCGTAGGCGGGAAGCTGCAGGGGCTGGCCGCTGCGCAGGTCGAACTGGGAGCCGTGGCCCCAGCATTCGATCGTGCAGCCTTCCACCTCGCCCTCGGAGAGCGAGATGTCCGCGTGCGAGCAGGTGTCACCAATCGCGTGGATCTCCCCCATCGAATCCTTCACGACCGCTACGGGGTAGTCGTCGATCAAGATGCGCAGGGCCTGCTTCACCTGGATTTCCGCGGCGTTGCACACCAGCTCGCCCTTTGGCTGTTCCGTCATCCCGTGCCCTCTTCCGTTGGTCCGTCGTCTAGTTGTCCGTGGCGGCGAGCTCGCGCTCGACGGCGGCCGTGAGGCGTTCCTCGATGGCGGGCACCCGGATCTGCTGGATGATCTCGTTGAGGAAGCCGCGGACCACCAGGCGGCGGGCGACCTTCTCCGGAATGCCGCGCGCCATCAGGTAGAACAGGTGCTCGTCGTCGAAGCGGCCCGTGGCGCTGGCGTGGCCGGCGCCGGCGATCAGGCCGGTCTCGATTTCCAGGTTCGGCACGGAGTCGGCGCGCGCGCCGTCGGTGAGGACCAGGTTGCGGTTGGCCTCGTACGTGTCGGTGCCTTCGGCTTCCTTGCGGATCAGGACGTCGCCCACCCACACGGTGTGCGCGTTGCGGCCCTGCAGGGCGCCCTTGTACAGGACGTTGGACTTGCAGTTCGCGACCGCGTGGTCGACGAAGAGGCGCTGCTCCAGGTGCTGGCCGGCGTCGGCGAAGTACAGGCCGAACATTTCCGCTTCCGCGCCGGGGGCGGTGAAGCGGGCCGACGGCGTGACGCGGACCAGGTCGCCGCCGAGGCTGACGACGATGTGCTTGAACTTGGCGTCGCGGCCGAGCTTCGCCTGCTGCGAGGAGGCGTGAACGGCGTCGTCGTTCCATTCCTGGAGCGAGATGACGGTCAGTTCCGCGCCGTCTTCAACGAGGATTTCCACGTTTTCCGAGACGACGGCGCTGCCCTGGTGGTCCAGGACGACGACGCCGCGGGAGAACTTCTCGGCAATGATGACCACGTGCTGCGCGGAGGCAGCTGCACCCTGACCGGTCAGCACCACGCTGACCTCGCCTTCGGCCTGGACGTTGGCGGGAACGGTGATGACCGTGGCCTCGGCGAAGTTTTCCCAGGCGTTCGCGGACACCCGGTCCTCGGGGATGGCCGCGGAACCGATGCGGGCGTCGTCCCGGCCGACGGTCTCGACCCTGACGCCCTCGGGCGCGGTGACGGCGACGGCCGGCGCCGCCCCGCCGAGGACCTCGGTGTGCAGGCCGCGGAGGCGCTTGAGCGGGGTGAACCGCCAGTCCTCTTCCATGCCGGTCAGCGGCTTGAAGTCCGCCAGGGTGTAGGAAGTCAGGCGGCCGGCGCGCGAGCTGTCCGGGACGCCGACGCCGCCGCCGTGCGAATGCGCCTTGACGGCGTCACCTGCGAGCGGTGCCTTCGACTCGGCGGAGTTGAGCGGCGAAAGGCTTTCGCCCTCCTCGGTGAAACCGTCGATGAACGGCGGGGATGAGGGCGCGCCGATGCGCGCCTTTTCAGTAGTGATGTCAGTCATTAACCGACCGATCCTTCCATCTGCAGTTCAATCAGGCGGTTCAGCTCGAGCGCGTATTCCATCGGCAGCTCACGGGCGATCGGCTCGATGAAGCCGCGCACGATCATCGCCATGGCCTCGTCCTCGCGCATGCCGCGGGACATCAGGTAGAACAGCTGCTCTTCGCTGACGCGCGAGACCGTGGCCTCGTGGCCCATCACGACGTCGTCCTCACGGATGTCGATGTACGGGTAGGTGTCCGAGCGGCTGATCGTGTCGACCAGCAGCGCGTCGCAGCGGACCGTGTTGGCCGCGTGCTTGGCGCCTTCCCGGACCTGGACCAGGCCGCGGTAGGCGGCGCGGCCGCCGCCGCGGGCCACGGACTTGGAGATGATCGAGCTCTTGGTGTTCGGCGCGATGTGCACCATCTTCGAGCCGGTGTCCTGGTGCTGGCCTTCACCGGCGAACGCGATCGAGAGGGTTTCGCCCTTGGCGCCCTCACCGACCAGGTACACGGCCGGGTACTTCATGGTGACCTTGGAACCGATGTTGCCGTCGATCCACTCCATCGTGCCGCCCTCTTCGCAGACGGCGCGCTTGGTGACCAGGTTGTACACGTTGTTGGACCAGTTCTGGATGGTCGTGTAGCGGACGCGGGCGCCCTTCTTCACGACGATCTCCACGACGGCGGAGTGCAGCGAGTCCGAGGTGTAGATCGGCGCGGTGCAGCCCTCGATGTAGTGGACGTAGGAGTCCTCGTCCGCGATGATCAGGGTCCGCTCGAACTGGCCCATGTTCTCGGTGTTGATGCGGAAGTAGGCCTGCAGCGGGATGTCCACGTGGACGCCCTTGGGCACGTACACGAAGGAGCCGCCGGACCAGACCGCGGTGTTCAGCGAGGCGAACTTGTTGTCGCCGACCGGGATGATGGTGCCGAAGTACTCCTGGAAGATCTCCGGGTGTTCGCGCAGGGCGGTGTCCGTGTCCAGGAAGATGACGCCCTGGGCTTCCAGGTCCTCGCGGATCTGGTGGTAGACAACCTCGGACTCGTACTGCGCGGCGACGCCGGAAACGAGGCGGCTGCGCTCGGCTTCCGGGATGCCCAGCTTCTCGTAGGTGTTCCGGATGTCCTCGGGCAGGTCCTCCCAGCTGGCGGCCTGCTTCTCCGTGGAGCGCACGAAGTACTTGATGTTGTCGAAGTCGATGCCCGACAGGTCCGCACCCCAGGTGGGCATGGGCTTGCGGTCGAAGTACTTCAGACCCTTGAGGCGCAGGTCCAGCATCCACTCGGGTTCGTTCTTCTTGGCCGAGATGTCACGGACAACGTCCTCATCGATACCACGGCGGGCGTTGGCGCCGACGTCGGTCTTGTCGGCCCAGCCGTACTCGTAGGTGCCGATTCCGTGGAGCTCGGGATTCTTTTCCAGAATCTCCGAAATCACCGTGGATTCAGCAACCTTCTTCTCTGATAGTTGGTCCGTCATCACGGCCTTTCTTGCAGATGGTTGGATACTTCGTCCGGACTGTCCTGCCCCGCGGGGCTGGCGGCCCCGGGAGCGGCCGGACGGCCCGTAGGTATGTGGGTGGTGCAGACGTGGCCGCCGCGCGCCAGCGTGGAGAGCCGGCGGACATCGACGCCGAGCAGCCGGGAGAAGACGTCCGTCTCCGCCTCGCAGAACACCGGGAACTCCGCGGCCAGCTGCTGGATGGGGCAATGCCCCTGACAGAGCTGGACGCTGGAGAGCGCCGCCGGAAGCGGTGCCTTGGCTTCGATGGACTGCGCCGAGGCGACGAAACCGTCGCGGCTCAGGGCCGCGGACAGCGCCCGGGCGCGGGCCGTGATGTCAGCCCCCGCCGCCTCGATTTCCGGCGTGTAGCGGCGTTCCATCTGTGCGAACCGTTCGACGGCGAACTCGCGCACCGCCTCGGGGCCTGCCAGGTCACCGATCCGCCGCAGGGCGGACCCGGCAATGTCCAGGTAATCATTGCCAAGGCTGGACTGGCCCTGCGAACTGAGCACGTAGCGGCGGGCGGGCCGGCCTGCGCCGGCGCCTGCCCGGGCAGCGCGCTTGACCTCGATGACGCCGTTGCGGGACAGATGGTCCAGGTGGCGGCGCACCGCGGCCGGGGTGAAGCCCAGCATCTCGCCCAGCTCCGCGGCGCTGATCGGCCCGTGCTCCAGGACCGCGGCCTGGACCCGGTCCCGGGTGCGCTCGTCGGCCTCGCGCGCGTGCGCAGCCCGGCCAACCGCAACCGGCTCCGCGCGCACGGGCGCGGAGGCAGGCTCGGCTGCGGGCACAGCGGACGTCGGGGGGCTCATGGAATACACAACACAATCATGTCGTAATTTAGTCCCCCGATCCAGTAAGGCATGGCTTCCCGTGCCGCAGGCCGGGCTCGGCTCCGCTGCTACTACATCGCGTAGAATGCTCAGGTGCGATCTCCCGAATCCCCCGCCCTCACCATCAGCGGGCTCATCAAGGATGTTGGCCCGCTGCCCAGCCTTGACGGCAAGATGCTGCGGGTGGTCAGCGGGCTGTCCCTGACCGCCGAACGCGGCAAGGTCACAGCCCTGCTGGGTGCCAACGGCGCGGGCAAGACCACGACGATCGAGTGCGCCCAGGGGCTGCAGAAGCGGACCGGCGGCCTGATCAGCCTGCTCGGCGCGGACCCGGACACCGCCGGAGCCGAACTGCGGGCCCGGGTGGGCGTGATGCTCCAGGACGGCGGACTGCCGCCGTCGGCGCGCCCCGTGCCGCTGCTGCGGCACATCGCCGGCATGTACCAGGACCCGTGGCCTGTCGATGACCTGATCGCCCGGCTGGGCATCGACGCTTTCAGCCGCACTTCGGTGCGGCGGCTCTCCGGCGGACAGAAGCAGCGCCTGGCCCTCGCGGCGGCCCTGGTCGGCCGACCCGAGGTGCTCTTCCTCGACGAACCCAGCGCCGGCCTGGACCCGCAGTCCCGGCAGCTCGTGTTCGAGCTGATCGGCGAGCTGCGCGACCGCGGCATGGGCATTGTCCTGACCACCCACCTGATGGACGACGCCCAGCGGCTGGCGGATTACGTCTACATCATCGACGCCGGGCGCAACGTCGCCGAGGGCACCGTCGCCCAGCTGCTGCGGCACGAGCTGACGGCGGACCCGGCCGGGCAGCACATCCGCACCCTGCTCTTCGAGGCCGAACCCGGCCTGGACCTCACCGGGGTGCTGCCGGACGCCGTCGACGTCCGCGAAACACGCGCCGGCAGCTACAGCGCCACCGGCCCGCTGACGCCGGCGGACCTCTCCGCCGTGGCCGCGTGGTGGGCCGCCCGCGGCATCATGCCCGCCTCGATGAGCCTCGCGGCCCGCAGCCTGGAAGACGTCTTCCTCGACATCTCCGGAAGGGAGACCCGATGAGCTCCTCCCCCGCCACGGCAGCGCTCGGCAGCAGGCCCGCGCCGCTGCTGCGCCGCGTCCTGCTCCAGGGCCGGTATGAGACCGTCACCATGCTCCGCAACGGCGAGCAGCTGATCCTCGCGGTCATCCTGCCGTTGCTTGCCCTGGTGGGACTGACTGTCACCCCGCTGCTGGACGGCCTCGGCTCAAGCCGGGTCAACATCGCCGTCCCGGGAATCCTGGCCCTGTGCGCCATGTCGACGGCCTTCACCGGCCAGGGCATCGCCACCGGCTTCGACCGCCGCTACGGGGTCCTGCGCTTCCTGTCCACCACCCCGCTGGGCCGGACCGGGCTGATCCTCGGGAAAGTCCTGGCCGTGCTGGCGGTCCTGGTGCTGCAGGTCCTGGTGGTTGCCGCCGTCGCGCTGCCGCTGGGCTGGCGCCCCGCCCTGCCGGGCCTGCTGCCGGGAATGCTGCTGCTGGTCCTCGGCGCGGCGACCTTCACCGCGCTGGGCCTGCTCGTGGCCGGCACCGTCCGGCCCGAGGCGACCCTGGCGATCACCAACCTGCTGTGGATCCTGCTGGGAGCCCTGGGCGGCATCGTCCTGCCGGCCGAGCGGCTCCCCGCAGCCGCCCAGGCGGTGGTGCACTTCCTGCCCTCCGGCGCGCTGGGACAGTCGCTGCGGGACGCCTTCCTGCACGGCAGCGTCAACCTGGCCGCCGCCTTTGTCCTGCTGCTCTGGACGGCGCTGGCCGGCCTCGCGGCAACCCGTTGGTTCAAGTGGAATTGAGAAAACTGTGAGTACGGCCTCCCGCCCTTCCCGGCTCGTGTCCCGGGTGTCCTCCCGGCTGCCCGTCACCGTCGACAAGACGGTGCGCCGGCTGGCCGTGCTGTCCCTCATCGGCCAGACCGTGCTGGTGGTCACAGGCGGCGCCGTCCGCCTCACCGCCTCCGGGCTGGGCTGCCCCACCTGGCCCCGCTGCACGGACAGCTCCCTGGTAAACACCCCCGAAATGGGCATCCACGGCATCATCGAGTTCGGCAACAGGACGCTGACCTTCGCCCTGGCCGGCGTCGCCGTCGCCATGCTGGTGTTCCTCTGGAACCTGCGCAAGGAACGGCGCGACCTCTTCGGCCTGGCCCTGGGCCTGCTGGCCAGCATCCCGGCCCAGGCCGTGATCGGCGGCATCACGGTCCTCACGCAGCTCAACCCGTGGGTGGTGGGGCTGCACTTCCTAGTCTCCATGGCGCTCGTGGTGCTGGCCACCCTGCTGGTCAACCGGGCCTACGGCCGGACCGGCCGGGCCCGGACCCGGGAACTAGCGGCACTGCCCGGCGCCGCCCGCCCGGTGCTGGCCGCCACGGCGCTGATGGCCGCCGTCGCCGTCTGCCTCGGCGTCGTGGTCACCGGGGCGGGGCCGCACGCCGGTGACGCGGACGCGCCGCGCAACAACCTGGACTGGGACCTGTTCTCCCACATCCACGCCGTCCCGGCGTACCTGGTGACCGCCGGGGCGCTGTTCGGCGTGTTCCTGGTGGTCCGCGGCCGCATCCAGGGCCCCTTCCGCACCGCCGTTTTCCTGCTGCTGGGCGTCACCGTGCTGCAGGCCGTCATTGGTTTCACGCAGTACTACAACGGCATCCCGGCCCTGCTGGTCGGCGCCCACATGCTCGGCGCGGCCCTGCTGATGAGCGCCGCCACCAACGCCGCCGACGTCGCGCAGAGTAGCCCGGTGAAGAACTAGCCCCCAGCGCAGCCTGCCTTCCCCAGTCGCCGGCTCGAAGGCGCCGCCGTCCGGGGGCGCTTTGGCCCGCCATTGCCGACGTCGGCGGGCTGGGGTTACGGCGTGTCCGCGCCAATGTGCCCCCGGTCCGCTGGTCGACGGGTCCACGGCGAGGGCGTTCCAGAGTACTTTCCCCGAGCCACTCGGCTGCGCAAGGTCTAACACGGAGGCCCCCGCGGTCAACATCAAGAACCCCCGAGCAGAAGAGCCCCGGTCCGTTTGGACCGGGGCTCTTCTGTCAGGCCTGGGGACTTGCCCCTTGGACGGCTGCCTAGCCGCCGACGATCGCGGACCCGACGAACGGGTCAACGGCGAGGGCCAGGAACAGCAGTGTGAGGTAGCTGATGGAGCCGTGGAAGACCTTCATGGCGCCCTTGTTGGAGACGTCGCCGCCCTGCGCGCGGTTGTAGAGGGCGTGCGACTCGTACAGGAACCAGGCGCCCGCGGCGGCGGCGGTGACCGTGTAGACCCAGCCGGCGCCGCCGACCGGGATGAGCAGCAGCGAGCAGGCCACCATGGCCCAGGCGTACAGGACCACCTGGACGGAGACGACCTTGGCGCCGGCGATCGCGCCGAGCATCGGCACGTTGGCGTTCCGGTAGTCCTCGCCGTAGCGCATGGACAGCGGCCAGTAGTGCGGCGGCGTCCAGAGGAAGATCACCATGAACAGGACGAACGCGGGCCATTCCACCGTGTTGGTCACGGCCGCCCAGGCAATCAGCACCGGGAAGCAGCCCGCGGCGCCGCCCCAGACGATGTTCTGGGCGGTGCGGCGCTTGAGGATCATCGTGTAGATGACGACGTAGAAGACAATGGCTCCCAGGCCCAGCCAGGCCGAGAGCGGGTTGGCGCCGAACCAGAGGATCACGATGGCGGCCGCGCCGAGCAGCCAGGAGAACACCAGTGCTTCCCGCGGTGTCACCTCGCCCGTGACCAGCGGACGGTTCTCGGTCCGGTGCATCAGCTTGTCGATGTCCCGGTCGATGTAGCAGTTGAAGGAGCCGGCACTGCCGGCGGCGAAAGCGCCGCCCACCAGGGTGGCGAGGATCAGGCCCAACGACGGGAAGCCGCGCTCGGCGTAGATCATGGTCGGCAGCGTGCTGACCAGCAGCAGCTCGATTACCCGGGGTTTCGTGAGCGCCAGATAGGCCTTGGCCTTGCGGGCGAAGCCGATCCGGCCAGGGGCCTGGGAGGCATTAAGCGGCGTATCTGTTGTGCTCACGGTGGCAGTCACTCTGTTCTGTCTGGCTGGTCTGTCCGGCTGGTCGCCGCGGTGCGGACAGGTCCGTTGCACCGCGGCCGCAAGGGGGTCCGCGCACAGCGCACAGGCATGTCCCCGCCCCCGTTGGTCGCCACCCACCATCATAGCGTGGCGGCACCGGCCCCGGTTCCCCGCGGGGCCGCCCCCTTCGGCCGCACCCGAGGTGACTCGCTGCCACCCCCGGCCCGCGGTGATTCACATAAGACAAAAAGCGGTCCAATGCGTGAGATGTTCACTGCCCGGCAGGTGGAATGGGGCTAAGCTGGGTCACAGATCGGCACGCACGGGCGGCCGCCCCAACGGCGCTCCCTGCCTCTGCGCATGCGACTAGTGATAGATCAACGTTTCGATGGTGAACGGCTGGTACGAACCGCAGCGGGCACCTTCCTGTGCTCCGGCGGAGCCGACCCCAGGCAACACGCCCGGGGCGGCGCCACGTGCCTCCGGCCGTCAGCACAGAGAGGGGCCCGGTTTTCGTGCCACATTTGGAAGAGCAAGAACTGTCTTGGACTGATCTGGACCGGCGTGCGGTCGATACCGTGAGGGTGTTGGCAGCGGATGCGGTGGAAAAGGTCGGCAACGGCCACCCGGGGACGGCGATGAGCCTGGCTCCGGCGGCGTACCTGTTGTTCCAGAAGGTCATGCGGCATGATCCGGCAACTCCGGACTGGCTGGGCCGTGACCGGTTCATCCTCTCCCCGGGCCACACCTCGCTGACCCTCTACATCCAGCTTTTCCTCTCCGGTTACGGGCTGGAGCTCAAAGACCTTGAGGCGCTGCGCACCTGGGGTTCGCTGACGCCGGGCCACCCGGAGTACAAGCACACCGCCGGCGTCGAGATCACGACCGGGCCGCTGGGCCAGGGCCTGGCGTCCGCGGTCGGCTTCGCGTACTCCCAGCGCCGGATGCGGGGCCTGTTCGACGCCGACGCACCGGCCGGGGAATCCCCGTTTGACCACACCGTGTGGGTGATCGCCTCCGATGGTGACCTGCAGGAAGGCGTCACGGGCGAGGCCTCCTCGCTCGCCGGGCACCAGGAACTGGGCAACCTGGTCGTGATTTACGACGAGAACCACATCAGCATCGAGGACGACACCGACGTGGCGTTCACCGAGGATGTCCTGGGCCGCTACGAGGCCTACGGCTGGCACACGCAGCGGGTCGACTGGACCGCCACCGGCGAGTACGTCGAGGACGTCGCCGGGCTGCACAAGGCGCTGCTGGCCGCGAAGGCCGAAACGGGCAGGCCCTCGATTATCTCGCTGCGGACCATCATCGGGTGGCCGGCGCCGAAGAAGCAGAACACCGGCAAGATCCACGGTTCGGCCCTGGGCGGGGAGGAAGTCGCGGCCCTGAAGGAAGTCCTGGGCTTTGACCCGGAGCGGTCCTTCCAGGTCGAGGACGAGGTCCTGGCCCACACCCGCGAGGCGCAGGCCCGCGGCGGACACGCCCGGAAGGTATGGGAGGAGTCCTTCACCGCGTGGCAGGCAGCCCACCCCGAGGCAGCGGCCCTGCTCGAGCGGATCGAATCCCGGCAGCTCCCGGCCGGGATCGAGGACGCCCTGCCGGTCTTCGAAGCAGGCAAGGACGTCTCAACCCGCGCCGCGTCCGGGAAGGTCCTGAACGCCCTCGGCCCGGTCCTGCCCGAACTCTGGGGCGGGTCCGCGGACCTGGCCGAGTCGAACAACACCACGATCGAAGGCTCACCGTCCTTCATCCCCGCGTCCCGGCAGACCGAGGCGTGGAAGGGCAACCCCTACGGCCGGGTCCTGCACTTCGGGATCCGTGAGCATGCCGCCGCATCGATCGTCAACGGCATCACCCTGGCCGGCCCGACCCGGGCGTTCTCGGGCACGTTCCTGATCTTCTCCGACTACCAGCGCCCCGCGATCCGGCTCGGCGCCCTGATGGGCGTGCCGTCCCTGTACGTCTGGACGCACGACTCGATCGGCCTCGGCGAGGACGGCCCGACCCACCAGCCGGTGGAGCAGCTCGCCTCGCTCCGGGCCATCCCGGGCCTGGACGTGGTCCGTCCCGGCGACGCGAACGAGGTCGCCGCAGCGTGGAAGGCGATGCTGGAGAACCACGCCAACCCCGCCGGGATCGTCCTGACCCGGCAGAACATCCCGACCTGGGACCGCGGCACCGGCGACGCCACCGGTGACACCTTCGCCTCGACCGCCGGCGTTGCCCGCGGCGGCTACGTCCTGGCCGAAGCCTCGGCCAACGGTGAAACCGCCGAGCCGCAGGTCATCCTGATCGGCACCGGTTCCGAGGTCCAGCTCGCCGTCGAAGCCCGCGCCGCGCTGCAGGCCGAAGGCATCCCCACCCGGGTTGTCTCCATGCCCTGTGTGGAATGGTTCAACAAGCAGGATGCGGCCTACCGCGACGCCGTGCTCCCCGCCGGCGTCAAGGCCCGTGTCTCGGTCGAAGCCGGGCTCGCCCTGGGCTGGAAGGAGTTCGTCGGCGACGCCGGCCGCTCGATCAGCCTCGAACACTTCGGCGCGTCCGCTGACTACAAGCGCCTCTTCCAGGAATTCGGCATCACCGCCGAAGCCGTCACGGCCGCCGCGAAGGATTCCCTCGCCGGCCTCACCGCCTGAGCACCACCTCACGCCACCCGGCCGCCGCCCCACGGGGCGGCGGCCCCAGACTTCAGGAGTTAGCTATGAACAGCACCCCCACGCAGCAGTTGTCCGACGCCGGCGTCTCCATCTGGCTCGATGACCTTTCCCGCGGCCGCCTGGCCACCGGCACGCTGCGCAAACTGATCGAAGAGAAGAACGTCGTCGGGGTCACCACCAACCCGAGCATCTTCCACGCCGCCATCACCACCGGCACCGACTACGACGGAATCATTAAGGAAAAAGCCGCCGCCGGCGCGACCGTCGAGGAAACCATCTTCTCGATCACCACCACCGACGTCGCCGACGCGTGCGAGCTGTTCGCCCCGGTCGCCGCCGCCTCCAACGGCGTCGACGGCCGCGTCTCGATCGAGGTGGACCCGCGGCTGGCGTGGGACACCGCCGGCACCATCGCCGAGGCCAAGGAGCTCTACGGCCAGGTCAACAAGGACAACGTCCTGATCAAGATCCCTGCCACGCTCGAAGGCCTCGAAGCCATCACCGCGACCCTGGCCAGCGGGATCAGCGTCAACGTCACCCTGATCTTCTCCCTGGAACGCTACCGGGCCGTCATCAACGCGTTCCAGAGCGGGATCGAACAGGCCAAGGAAAACGGCCACGACCTCTCCAAGATCCACTCCGTGGCGTCCTTCTTCGTCTCCCGCGTCGACACCGAAATCGACAAGCGCCTCGACGCGATCGGCACCGACGAAGCCAAGGCCCTCAAGGGCAAGGCAGGCCTGGCCAACGCCCGGCTGGCCTACCAGGTCTACGAGGAACTGTTCTCCACCGAACGCTGGGCCCTGCTCGCCGAAGCCGGCGCCCGCCCGCAGCGGCCGCTGTGGGCCTCCACCGGCGTCAAGGACCCGGCCTACCCGGACACCCTGTACGTCACCGAACTGGTCGCCCCCGGCGTCGTGAACACCATGCCGGAGAAGACCCTCGACGCCACCTTCGACCACGGCGCCATCACCGGCGACACGATCACCCGCGGATACGACGACGCGAACGCGACGCTCAACGCGCTCGATGCGCTCGGCATTTCCTACAACGACGTTGTCGCCGTGCTCGAGTCCGAAGGCCTCGACAAGTTTGTGGCAAGCTGGAAGGAACTGCTGGCCGACGTCGAGGGCGCCCTCGCCGCTGCACGGAAGGACGCATAGCCTCCTCATGACCACTCTCAGCTACGACGCCACGGGCGCCGCCCGCCAGGCCCACGAACAGCACCTGCCCGCCCTGTTGGAGGACCGGGTCGCCACCCGGATCTTCGGCAAGGACGCCACCCTGTGGGGTCCCGACGCCGAGGCCGAATCCGCGGTACGGCTCGGCTGGGTCGAAGCAGCCACCGTGTCCCAGCCGCTGGTTGCCGACATCCTCGCGCTCCGTGACGCCCTCCGCGCGGAGGGTGTCACCCGGATCGTGCTGTGCGGCATGGGCGGTTCCTCGCTGGCCCCCGAGGTCATCGCCGGAACCGCCGGCGTCGAGCTGACGGTCCTGGACAGCACCGACCCGGAACAGGTCGCCGGCGCCCTCGCCGACCGGCTGGCCGAGACGGCGATCGTGGTGTCCTCGAAGTCCGGTTCCACCCTGGAAACCGACTCGCAGCGGCGCGTGTTCGAGCACGCCTTCACCGAGGCCGGTCTCGACGCCAAGAGCCGGATCATCATCGTCACCGACCCCGGGTCGCCGCTCGATGCCGCCGCACGCGAGGCGGGATACCGGGCCGTGTTCAACGCCGACCCCAACGTCGGCGGGCGCTACTCCGCGCTGACCGCGTTCGGCCTGGTGCCGTGCGGGCTCGCCGGCGTCGACATCCAGGCTTTCCTGGACGAGGCCGAGGAGGCCGCCGAGATCCTCAACGACGACAGCGAGGACAACATCGGCCTCGCCCTCGGCGCGGCCCTGGGCGGCACCAACCCGCTGCGGAACAAGATCGTGATCGCCGAGGACGGCTCCGGGTTCGCCGGGTTCGCCGACTGGGCCGAACAGCTGATCGCCGAATCCACCGGCAAACTGGGCACCGGTGTGCTGCCGGTGGTCGCCGGCGTCGACGCCCCGGAGGTCAGCTCCGGGGCCGGCGACGTGCTGGTCGTCCGCCTTGTGGCGGCCGACGCCGACGTCGAACTCGGCGCCAACGAAGCGGCCATCGCCGGCGGCCTCGCCGCGCAGATGATGGCTTGGGAGTTCGCCACCGCCGTCGCCGGCCGGCTGCTCGGCATCAACCCGTTCGACCAGCCCGACGTCGAAGCGGCCAAAGTGGCCGCCCGCGGCCTGCTGGACGCCCAGCCGGAACCGACGCCTGCCGCCTTCACCGACGGCGCCATCGAAGTCCGCGGCGGCGACTGGCTGGACGGCGCGTCCACGGCGGCCGACGCCGTCAGCGCCCTGCTCGGCCAGCTCGGCACGGACGGCTACCTCAGCGTCCAGGCCTACTTCGACCGGCTCAGCTACGCCCCGCTGGAGGGCGTCCGCGACGACCTGGCAGCCCTCAGCGGCCGTCCGGTGACCTTCGGCTGGGGCCCGCGCTTCCTGCACTCCACCGGGCAGTTCCACAAGGGCGGCCCCGCGATCGGCGTGTTCCTCCAGGTCACCGCTGCGTCCCCCACCGACCTTGCCATCCCCGGCCGTCCGTTCACCTTCGGCGAACTGATCTCGGCGCAGGCCGCCGGCGACGCACAGGTGCTCGGCGACCACGGCCGCCCCGTGCTGCGGCTCCACCTGACCGACCGGGCCGTCGGCGTCAGCCAACTGCAGCAGCTCGTCTCCTCGCTGGCCGGCACTGCCGCCCGGGCAGCAACCTCTACCGAAAGCTAAGGCACCACCACCACCATGCCATTTTCGCAAAACGGCGCCCGTCCGTCGGCGGGCCGTGGGCGCAATCCGCTCCGCGACCCGCGGGACCGGCGGCTCAACCGCATCGCCGGGCCCTCCTCCCTTGTCCTCTTCGGCGTCACCGGCGACCTTGCCCGGAAGAAGCTGATGCCGGCCGTCTACGACCTGGCCAACCGCGGGCTCCTGCCGCCCAGCTTCGCCCTGGTCGGGTTCGCCCGGCGCCAGTGGGAGAACGAGGACTTCGCCGCCGAGGTGAAGGAAGCGGTCAAGAACTACGCCCGCACCCCCTTCGACGAAACGGTCTGGGAGCAGCTCTCCGAGGGAATCCGCTTCGTCCAGGGCGAATTCGACGACGACGACGCGTTCGAGCGGCTCAGCGACACAATCGACGAACTCGATGAACAGCGCGGGACCCGGGGAAACCACGCCTTTTACCTGTCGATCCCGCCGAAGGCGTTCGAACTGGTCTGCCGGCAGCTCTCCAAGCACGGGCTGGCCCAGGCGGAAGGCGACAAGTGGCGCCGCGTCGTGATCGAGAAGCCCTTCGGGCACGACCTCGAGTCCGCGCGCCAGCTCAACGACATCGTCGAATCCGTCTTCCCGCCGGACGCCGTGTTCCGGATCGACCACTACCTGGGCAAGGAAACGGTCCAAAACATCCTGGCGCTACGCTTTGCCAACCAGCTGTTCGAGCCGCTGTGGAACGCCAACTACGTTGACCACGTCCAGATCACCATGGCCGAGGACATCGGCACCGGCGGCCGGGCCGGCTATTACGACGGCGTGGGCGCGGCCCGCGATGTCATCCAGAACCACCTGCTGCAACTGCTGGCCCTGACCGCCATGGAGGAACCGATTTCCTTCAACGCGGGCGACCTCCGGGCCGAGAAGGAGAAGGTCCTGGCCGCCGTCCGGCTGCCGGAGGACCTCTCGACCCATTCGGCGCGCGGGCAGTTCACCGGCGGCTGGCAGGGCGGCGAGGAAGTCGTGGGCTACCTCGAGGAGGAGGGCATCCCGGCCGACTCCACCACCGAGACGTTCGCCGCGATCCGGGTGGACATCAACACCCGCCGCTGGAGCGGTGTGCCGTTCTACCTGCGGGCCGGGAAGCGCCTGGGCCGCCGGGTGACCGAGATCGCCGTCATCTTCAAGCGGGCCCCGAACCTGCTGTTCCGCGACCACGGCGAGGACGACTTCGGCCAGAACGCCGTGGTGATCCGGGTGCAGCCGGACGAGGGCGCCACGATCCGTTTCGGTTCCAAGGTTCCCGGCACGCAGATGGAAGTCCGTGACGTGACGATGGACTTCGGCTACGGACACTCCTTCACCGAATCCAGCCCCGAGGCCTACGAACGGCTCATCCTAGACGTCCTGCTGGGCGAGCCGCCGCTCTTCCCGCGGCACCAGGAGGTGGAGCTGTCCTGGAAGATCCTCGATCCGTTTGAGGAGTACTGGGCCAGCCTGGACGAGCAGCCGGAACCCTACGCCCCCGGCAGCTGGGGTCCGCCGTCCTCGGCTGAACTGCTCGCCCGCGACGGACGCACCTGGAGAAGGCCATGATCGTAGATCTCCCCGACACAACGACCTCCAAGATTTCGAAGAAGATCATGGCGCTGCGGGAGGCGGGCGGCGTGATCGCCCTGGGCCGCGTGCTGACCCTGGTCGTGGTGACCAAGTCCGGCCTGGAAGAGGAGGCCATCGAGGCCGCCAACGAGGCCAGCCGCGAGCACCCCTGCCGGATCATCGTCCTCGCCGACGCCGGGGCCTCGGCACCGACCCGGCTCGATGCCCAGATCCGGGTGGGCGGCGACGCCGGCGCCTCGGAGGTCATCCTGCTCCGCGGCTACGGCGAGCTCGCCGAGGAAAGCGAATCCCTGGTGGCCGCGCTCCTGCTGCCGGACGCGCCGATCGTGGCGTGGTGGCCGCACGGCGCCCCGCGCAACGCCTGCGAAACCTCCATCGGTAAGATCGCGCACCGGCGCATCACGGACGCCGCCAATGAGGCCGATCCGCTCGCGGCGCTGGACAACCTCCGCGCCACCTACAAGGCCGGCGACACCGACCTGGCCTGGACCCGCCTGACGAACTGGCGGATCCAGCTCGCCGCCGTGCTCGACCAGGTGGACTCCTCGCCGGTGACCGCGGTCGCCGTCGAAGGCGCCTCCGACTCCCCCAGCACGATGCTGCTGGCCGCCTGGCTGACCCTGGCGCTGGACGCCCCGGTCACCATCGTCGCGGACCCGGCCGGCACCGGCATCCGCCGGGTGCGGCTGACCCGCACCGGCGGTGACATCCAGCTGTACCGGCCCGGCCTCACGGTCGCCGAACTGACCCAGCCGGGCCAGCCCGCGCAGCGGATCTCCCTCCCGCGCCGCAGCCTCAAGGACTGCCTGGCCGAGGAGCTCCGGCGGCTGGACCCGGATGAAGTGTTCGGTGAAGTGATTACTATGGGACTGCCCCGTACCAACCTAAGGAGTGTCCGTCCCAGTGAGCGCTGAGCCCAGAGTAAGCATCCATCCTGACTCCACAGTCCTGATGGCCGCGATCGCGGCACGCCTGATCACCAAGCTCGTGGACATCCAGGACCGGCACGGCGAGGCCACGGTGGTGCTGACCGGCGGCACGATGGGCATCGGATCGCTCAAGGCGGTCGCCCAGTCCCCTGCCGCCCCGGCGGTGGACTGGTCCAAGGTGAACTTCTGGTGGGGGGACGAACGCTTCGTCGCCCGCGACGACGCTGACCGCAACGCACGCCAGGCGCACGAGGCGCTGCTCTCGCACATCGCGGTCGACCCGGCCCGCGTGCACGTCCCGGGGTCCACGGATGACTTCGACACCCCGGAAGAAGCGGCGGCCGACTACGCCCGCCGCCTGGCCGAGGCTGCCGCGGCCGAGCACGCCGCCGACATGTCCGATGACCGCCCGGAACAGCCGGGCCGGCTGCCCCGGCTGGACATTGTGCTCCTGGGCGTCGGACCCGACGCGCACGTGGCCTCGCTCTTCCCCGAGCAGGCTGGCATCCGCGAGAAGGACCTCACGGTCGTCGGGGTCAGGAACTCCCCCAAGCCGCCGCCGGCACGGCTGTCCCTGACGCTGCCGACGATCAACACCGCCAGCGAGGTCTGGATGGTGGTGGCCGGCGACGACAAGGCCGGAGCCGTGGGCCTGGCCCTCGCCGGGGCTAACCCCGTGCAGGTGCCGGCCGCGGGCCCGCGGGGCCGGAACCGGACGCTGTGGCTGATCGACGAGGACGCGGCCTCACGCGTCCCCGAGCAGCTCGTTCGGAAGGGCCCGGCGGGCGCGTAGCTTTTCCAGCGCTCCGGCCAGCACGTCTTCGGCGTCTTGGCTGGAGCGCCGCTCTTTAACGTACTCGAGGTGGCTCTTGAATCCCTCGGCCGGTCCGTCCTCCAGCGCGAACCGGGCCTCATCACGGGTCGCGGCAGCGCCGCAGCGCCTGCAGTCCCACACCCCGGGGATCTGCTCTTCCGGGAGCTTGGCGAACACCAGGACGGTCTGGTGCCCCTTGGCGCACTGGTAGGTCACGGAAATCCGGGGCTGGCCCACACCCCTGCCGTCGAGCGGCTCGTGGCGGGCCGGTGCCCCGGCGATAGCTCCTACACGGATGCCCCTGAATCCGGAAGCAGAATGCAGCATCGGGAACTCCTGGCTACTGTCGGTGGTGTGGTTCTTGCCAGCGACAGCGTACGCCGGGAGTTCCCGATGCCGGGAGGGCCGCAAGGCCCATATGAAGTTGTGAGCGCCTGTCCGGCGCGTCAGCCTAGGAGTCGGCGCCGGTGCTGAAGCGCATCAGCAGGCCGAGGGCGATGATCACGACGCCCCAGGTGACGCCCAGGATCACGGTGAAACGGTTCAGGTTCCGTTCGGCCACGCCCGAGGAGCTCAGCCCGGAACTCATGCCGCCGCCGAACATGTCGGACACGCCGCCGCCGCGCCCCTTGTGGAGCAGGATGAGCAAGGTCAGCAGGAGGCTGGTGATGCCCAGCAGCACCTGCAGGATGACATGAAGAACGTCCACGACGGCCTTTCGGAAGAGGGGAATACGGGGGCCAGAGCTGTGTCCGGACTAGTCCGCCAGCAGGTGGCTCTCGAACCTGACAATATTAGCAAACTCGGCCGCGTCCAGGCTGGCACCGCCGACGAGGAGTCCGTCCACGTCGCGTTCCTTGAGGATCGAGGCGGCGTTGTTGGCCTTGACCGAGCCGCCGTAGAGCAGCCGGGTCCTGGCGGCAACGGGGGCGTCGAACAGGGTGGACAGCTCGGCGCGGATCGCGGCGCACATCTCCTGCGCGTCGTCCGGCCCGGCGACCTCGCCGGTGCCGATCGCCCAGACCGGCTCGTAGGCGACGACGAGCTCGGCCGCCTGCTCGCCGGTGAGGCCTTCGACGCCGGCGCGGAGCTGGGCCAGGGTGTGCTCGACGTGGGTGCCGGCCTGGCGGACCTCGAGGCCTTCGCCGACGCACAGCACCGGGGTGATGCCGTGGCGGAAGGCGGCCTTGGTCTTGGCGTTCAGGACCTCGTCGGATTCGTGGTGGATGGTGCGGCGTTCGCTGTGGCCGACGAGGACGTAGCGGCAGCCGAGCTTGGCCAGGAACTGGCCGGAGATGTCGCCGGTGTACGCACCGGAGTCGAACTGTGACAGGTCCTGCCCGCCGTAGGCGACCTGGAGCTCGTCGCCCTGGACGAGGGTCTGCACACCGCGGAGGTCGGTGAACGGCGGGAAGACGGCGACCTCCACCCGGCTGTAGTCGTGCTTGGCGTCGGACAGGGTCCAGGCCAGCTTCTGCAGCAGGGTGATGCCCTGGACGTGGTCCATGTTCATCTTCCAGTTGCCCGCGATAAAGGGCTTCCGGTCGAACTTGCCGTTGGTTGAGGTTGTCACATGATCTCCAAAAGAGTCGTTGCGGTGAAGAAGCCGGCACGGTGCCCGCCGGGGCACCGTGCCGGCTGGAGGTTCTAGCGGTCCAGCACGCTCAGGCCGGGCAGGTCCTTGCCCTCCAGGTATTCCAGGCTGGCGCCGCCGCCGGTGGAAATGTGCCCGAACTGGTCATCGGCGAAGCCGAGCGTCCGGACCGCAGCCGCGGAGTCGCCGCCGCCGACGACGGTGAACGCCCCGGTCTCGGTCAGGGCCTGCGCCACGGCACGGGTGCCGGCCGCGAAGGCGGGGAACTCGAAGACGCCCATCGGCCCGTTCCAGAACACGGTGCGGGCGCCCTTGATGCGGTCGGCGAAGGCCGATGCCGACTCCGGCCCGATGTCCAGGCCGATGCCTGCGGCGCCGAAGCTGCTGGACTCGATCGCGTCCGCGGGGACGGTTTCGTGGGCCGCCTCGGCAGCGAACTTCTCCGCCACGACCACGTCGGTGGGGACCACGAACTCGGTCCCGGCGTCGGCCGCCCGCTTGAGGTAGTCCTGCACCGCGGGGATCTGGTCCTCTTCCAGCAGGCTGCCGGCGACCTTGTGGCCTGCGGCGGCGAGGAAGGTGAACAGCATGCCGCCGCCGACCATGATGGTGTCCGCCTTGCCGATCAGGTTCGCGATGACCGCGAGCTTGTCGGAGACCTTGGAACCGCCGAGGACGACGACGTAGGGCCGCTGGGTGTCATCGGTCAGCTTGCGCAGCACCTCGACCTCGGTGCGGACCAGGTCGCCCTGGTAGGACGGCAGCCGGGTGGCGACGTCGTACACGGAGGCGTGCCTGCGGTGCACGGCGCCGAAGGCGTCATCCACGAAGGCCCCGTTGGCGCCGGTGAGGGCCACCAGCTCGTCGGCGAAGGCGCCACGCTCGGCGTCGTCCTTGGACGTCTCCCGGGCGTCGAAACGCACGTTCTCGAGCACCAGCGCCTCACCGTCGGCCAGCGCGGCGGCGGCCGCTGTGGCGGACTCCCCCACGGTGTCGTCGGCGAGGGAAACCTTGAAGGACGCCAGGGAAGCCAGCCGGTCGACGGCGGGCTTCAGCGAGTATTTCGCGTCCGGGGCGCCCTTGGGGCGGCCCAGGTGTGCCGTGACCAGCACGCGGGCACCGGCGTCCGTGAGCTTCGACAGCACTGGCAGGGAGGCCTTGATGCGGCCGTCGTCAGTGACTGTAGAGCCGTCGAGCGGCACGTTCAGGTCGCTTCGAACCAGAACGTACCGCCCGCGGACACCATCAGCGATCAGTTCGTCGAGGGTGTGGAATGTCATGAGTCTTACCCTAGCCCAGCTTGGACGCGACAAGCTCCGTAAGGTCGACGAGGCGGTTGGAGTAGCCCCATTCGTTGTCGTACCAGGAAACAACCTTGACCTGGTTGCCGATGACCTTCGTCAGGCCGGAGTCGAAGATGGACGACGCCGGGTCGCCGACGATGTCCGAGGAGACGATCGGCTCGTCGGTGTAGGTCAGCAGGCCCTTGAGTTCTTCGGTCTCGGAGGCGGCCTTGAGCGCGGCGTTGACTTCCTCGACGGTGGTCTCGCGGGAGACCGTGACGGTCAGGTCGGTGGCCGAGCCGGTCGGGACCGGGACGCGGATGGCGTAGCCGTCGAGCTTGCCCTTGAGCTCCGGGAGGACCAGGCCGATGGCCTTGGCGGCGCCGGTGGAGGTCGGAACCATGTTGATGGCGGCGGCGCGGGCGCGGCGGAGGTCCTTGTGCGGGCCGTCCTGCAGGTTCTGGTCGGCCGTGTAGGCGTGGATGGTGGTCATCAGGCCGCGCTCGATGCCGAAGGCGTCGTTGACGACCTTGGCCAGCGGTCCGAGGCAGTTGGTGGTGCAGGACGCGTTGGAGATGATGTTGTGCGCGGCCGGGTCGTAGAGGCCGTCGTTGACGCCCATCACGATCGTGATGTCCTCGTCCGAGGCGGGGGCGGAGATCAGGACCTTCTTGGCGCCGGCGTCGATGTGCTTCTGCGCGTCGGCGGCCTTGGTGAAGAAACCGGTCGATTCGATCACGATGTCGACGCCGAGCTCGCCCCAGGGCAGCTTGGCCGGGTCGCGCTCCGCGAGGACCTTGACGGTCTTGCCGTCGACGACGATGTTGCCGTCCTTGACCTCGATGGATTCGGCCAGGCGGCCGCCGACGGAGTCGTACTTGAAGAGGTGGGCCAGCGCTTCGGGGCTGGTCAGGTCGTTGACTGCCACGATCTCGAGGTCTGCACCCTGGGCCAGGGCGGCGCGGAAGTAGTTGCGGCCGATGCGGCCGAAGCCGTTGATACCAATACGTGTCGTCACGTTTTCAGTCTCCTTGGTGCTCTCTATCAAGCACGATTAGTTGAGTAGGCGTTCAAGCCAACTAACAGATCCCGCACGCCATTGGGCAGAGATGATTACCAGATCGGAGGGCGACCAGCCACGTTGCTGAAGGCTAACCGCCTTCCGTGATCCATCTTACGTTTAACTGGGCCCGCCCCCGCAACTGCGGGGGCGGGCAGTCCACGATCCGGGCCGAATGGACCGGAATGTGAGCTTTGTTACAGCACGGCGCCGTCCGCGGACGGGGTCAGAGCGTGATCAGGCCGGTGGCGTTCTGCCGGGCGGCGTCGAAACGCCGGGCTACGTCGGCCCAGTTCACGATGTTCCAGAACGCCTTGACGTAGTCGGCCTTGACGTTGACGTAGTCCAGGTAGAAGGCGTGCTCCCACATGTCCAGCATCAGCAGCGGGGTGGTGCCGAGCGCGACGTTGCCCTGCTGGTCGTAGAGCTGTTCGATGACCAGGTTGCCGCCGATCGGCTCGTAGGCCAGGAAGCCCCAGCCGGAGCCCTGAAGGCCCATGGCTGCGGCGGTGAACTGCGCACGGAAGGCGTCGAACGAGCCGAAGGCGTCGTCGATCGCGGCCGCGAGCTCGCCCTCGGGCTTGTCGCCGCCGTCCGGGGAGAGGTTCTTCCAGAACACGGAGTGGTTGATGTGGCCGCCGGTGTGGAACGCGAGGTCCTTGGAGAGGCGGTTGATGTTGGCGAAGTCGCCCTTTTCGCGAGCCTCGGCCAGCTGGGCCAGGGCGTTGTTCGCGCCGGTGACGTAGGCGGCGTGGTGCTTGCTGTGATGCAGCTCCATGATCTTCGCGGAGATGTGCGGCTCCAGCGCCGCGTAGTCGTAGTCCAGTTCTGGCAGTACGTATTCGGTCACAAAATCCTCCAATGTCATGGACTGTCCGTCCGGTTTTGCTACTTCTCGGATTGTGCATCCGGGTGGCTGGCACCCGGAAATCTGTGGCTGCGGGCCCAGGGTGCATAGCTCCCTGGCCCGCCGGGGTATTCCCGCCCCGGCTTCGATTCTGTCCTTAATCCACCGGCCGCGGCTACTCGTCGAGCATTTCCGGCGTGACGTTCGCCTCGGTGCCGGGAATCCCGAGGTCCTGCGCGCGTTTGTCCGCCATCGCCAGCAGGCGGCGGATCCGGCCGGCGATCGCGTCCTTGGTCATCACCGGGTCGGCGAGCCGGCCGAGTTCGTCGAGGCTGGCCTGCTTGTGCGCCACGCGCAGTTCGCCGGCGTACTTGAGGTGGTCCGGCACGTCGTCGCCGAGGATCTCCAGCGCCCGGTCGACGCGGGCGCCGGCGGCGACCGCCGCCTGGGCGGAGCGGCGCAGGTTGGCGTCGTCGAAGTTGGCCAGCCGGTTCGCCGTGGCGCGGACCTCCTTGCGCATCCGCCGCTCTTCCCAGACCATCAGCGCGTCGTGGGCGCCCATCCGGGTCAGCAGCGCCGCGATGGTGTCCCCGTCGCGGATCACGACGCGGTCCACTCCCCTGACTTCGCGGGCCTTGGCCTGGATGCCGAGCCGCCGGGCGGCCCCGACCAGGGCGAGGGCGGACTCCGGGCCCGGGCAGGTCACTTCCATGGCGGAGGAGCGGCCGGGTTCGGTCAGCGAGCCGTGGGCCAGGAACGCACCGCGCCAGACGGCCTCGGCGTCGGCCGCGGAGCCGTTGACGACGACGGACGGCAGGCCGCGGACCGGGCGCCCGCGGGAGTCCAGCAGGCCGGTCTGGCGGGCGAGGGCTTCGCCGTCGCGGACCACCCGGACCACGTAGCGGCTGCCGCGGCGCAGCCCGCCGCCGGAGACGACGATGATCTCGCTCTGGTGGCCGTAGACCTCGGCGATGGCGGCGCGGAGCCGGCGGGCAGTGGATGCGAGGTCCACCTCTGCCTCGATCACGATCCGGCCGGAGATAATGTGCAGCCCGCCCGCGAACCGGAGCATGGCGGACACCTCAGCCTTGCGGACCGAGGACTTCTTGATGTCCAGCCGCGAAAGTTCTTCCTTGACTGATGCTGTCAGTGCCATGGCACCTTTCCTACCTGTTCCCGAAAATGTCGTGGTACGCCGTAGCCAGGCGCAGCGGGTCGTGGATCGGCCGGCGGTTCGACGCCCCTACTTTACCCAAGACCACCTCCGCGCCGAGCATCCCGGCGGCCTGCTCGAAGTCGCGGCGGTCCGGGACCGACGCGGGATCGGCCAGCACGACGTCGACGCTGAACTCCGGCGCGTAGTCGCGCAGCACGCGCAGGTGGTCCGCGGCGGTCATGCCGAGCGTTTCCTTGGTGTCGGTGGCGAGGTTCATGGTCAGGCACCGCCGGGCCTCGGTCTTGCACAGGGCATCGCGCATCTCGGGCAGCAGCAGGTGCGGCAGCACCGAGGTGTACCAGGACCCGGGGCCGAGGACCACCCAGTCGGCCAGTTCGATGGCCGTGAGCGCCTCGACGCAGGCGGGCGCGGCCTCGGGGAGGAGGCGGACCGCCTCCAGCCGGCCGGCCACGGCGCACCTGGCCTGCCCGCGGACGGTCTGCAGTTCGGATCCGCCGTCCGGCCGCGCCACCCGGGCCTCACCCTCAATGGTCAGCGGGGTGGTGGACATCGGCAGGACCTGTCCCCGGGCGCCGAGCAGCGCGCCGGCCCACTGGAGGCCGACGACGGCGTCGCCCAGCAGCTCCCAGAGGGTGACGATCAGCAGGTTGCCCATGGCGTGTTCGTCCAGCGAGCCGCCGGTGCCCTTGCCGGGCTTGAAGCGGTGCTGCATGACATCGCGCCAGGTCCGGCCCCAGTCGGTGTCGTCGCAGAGGGCCGAGAGTGCCATCCGCAAGTCACCGGGCGGGAGGACGCCGTACTCCTCGCGCAGCCGCCCCGAGGAGCCGCCGTCGTCCGCGACGGTGACGATAGCGGTCAGCTCGGAGGTGAGCAGCCGCAGCGCGGACAGCGAGGCGGAGAGGCCGTGCCCGCCGCCGAGGGCGACGACGGAGGGGCCTTTGTCCTGCTGGCCGGCGGAGGCCGCGCTGGCGGCCGGAACCAGGGGCAGGGGCCCGGTCAGGAGCGCCATTACTCGCGGCCCAGATCCCGGTGGGTGGTGGTGACGGTGACCCGGGGGTACTGCGCCAGGCGCCGCGAGAGTTCGACGGCGACGGCGACGGAGCGGTGCTTGCCGCCGGTGCAGCCCACGGCGATCGTGGCGTAGTGCTTGTTCTCGCGCCGGTAGCCGTCCAGGACCGGTTCGAGCGCCAGGACGTAGCGTTCCACGAAGTTGCTGACGCCCTGGGCCTCGAGCACGTAGTCGCGGACGTCCTCGTCCAGTCCGGTGTGCGGGCGCAGCTGCGGCACCCAGTGCGGGTTGGGGATGAAGCGGGCGTCGGCGACGAAGTTGGCGTCGACGGGCAGGCCGTATTTGAAGCCGAAGCTCATGACGTTCAGGCGCAGCGCGACGGGTCCGGTCTCGCTGAACAGCTCGGTGATGGCGGTGGCTAGGCCGTGGACGTTCAGCGGCGAGGTGTCCAGCACGATGTCCGAGGATTCCCGCAGTTCGCGCAGCAGTTCGCGTTCGGTGGCGATGCCGTCCAGGATCCTGCCGCCGCCCTGCAGCGGGTGCGGCCGGCGGCCCTGTTCGAAGCGGCGCACCAGTACGTCGTCGCTGGCGTCCAGGAACAGGACGCGGAACATGACCCCGCTGGCTTCGAGGTTGCGCAGCGCGGCGCGGATGTCGGCGAAGAGGTCCTTGCTACGGACGTCCACGACGACGGCGAGCTTCGAGATGGAGCCGGGCGCGTGCGAGACGAGCTCAGCGAGCGTCCCGAGCATCTGCGGCGGCAGGTTGTCGACCACGTACCAGCCGTGGTCCTCCAGGGCGTCCGAGGCGGTGCTGCGCCCGGCGCCGGACATCCCGGTCACCACCAGCAGCTCCGCTTCGATCGGCTTGACCGGCGTCAGCCCGTCCGCCTCCATGCCGGATCCTGCCGTTGACTCTGTCATCCGTCGTGCCCCATCTCTGCTGTCCGCTCTGCCGCGAGGGCGGCGGGGCGGTTTCCCGCCGGCGCGCGCCGCACCTCAGCTCCTAACCCTAGCTAAGATTGCCCGCGCTAGCTAAGTTTCGAGCATTTCGCCGGTCGTCATGTTGACCGCCGGCAGCGCCGGGGCCGCGGCGCCGTCGTCGGCACTGAAATGCTGCACGATCGCGGCCGCAAGGGCGGGACCGATTCCCTTCGCCGCGGTCAGCTCCTCGGCGCTGGCGGCCTTGATGTTCTTGACCGACCCGAACTGGTTCAGCAGCGCCTTGCGCTTGTATTCGCCAAGGCCCGGCACGCTGTCCAGCGCCGAGACCGTCATGGCCTTGCCCCGCTTCTGCCGGTGGAAGGAGATCGCGAAGCGGTGGGCCTCATCGCGGATCCGCTGCAGCAGATAGAGACCGGCCGAGGCCCGGGGCAGGATGACCGGGAAGTCGCTGTCCGGCAGCCAGACTTCCTCGAGCCGCTTCGCCAGCCCGACGACGTAGACATCCTCGATGCCGAGTTCGGCCAGGGCCTTGGCGGCGGCGTTCACCTGGGGCTTGCCGCCGTCGACGACGACGAGGTTGGGCGGGTAGGCGAATTTCGCCCGCGGGGCCGCCGTCGTGGTGTCCGCGACGACCGCTTCCGCGGCAGCGTCCAGCGCGGCCTGGTGGCCGGGCTTTGCCGCGGCCGCCGCCTGCGCCGCCTGGTCCTCCAGGTAGTGCCGGAACCGCCGGGTCAGGACGTCGTGCATGGCCGCCGTGTCGTCGTTGGCGGCCGCCCCGGTGACCGAGAACTTGCGGTAGTCGGATTTCTTGGGCAGCCCGTCCTCGACCACCACCATGGACCCGACCACGTTGGTGCCCTGGACGTGGGAGATGTCGTAGCATTCGATCCGCATGAGCGCGTCCGGCAGGTCCAGGGCTTCCTGCAGTTCCTGCAGCGCCTGGGAGCGCATGGTCAGGTCGCCGGCGCGCCGGGACTTGTGCAGTTTGAGCGCATGCTCGGCGTTGTCCCGCACCGTGGAAAGCAGGGTGGCCTTGTCACCGCGGCGCGGGACCCGGACGTCCACCCGGGCGCCGCGCAGGCCGCTGAGCCACTGGGCCAGTTCCTCGGCGTTGCTCGGTTCCTCCGGGACCAGGACTTCCCGCGGCAGCCTGCCCTGGACCTCGCCCTCCTCGCCGTAGACCTGCTGGAGCAGGTGCTCGACGAGGTCCGGTGTGGTGGTGTCCTCGACCTTTTCCACCACCCAGCCGCGCTGGCCGCGGATCCGCCCGCCGCGGACGTGGAAGACCTGGACGGCAGCTTCGAGTTCGTCCTCGTGCAGCGCGAACACGTCGGCGTCAGTGTCCTCGGCCAGGACCACGGCGTTGCGTTCGAAGACTTTCTTCAGGGCCACGATGTCGTCGCGCACGCGGGCCGCGCGTTCGTAGTCCAGTTCCGCGACGGCGGCTGCCATGTCCTTTTCCAGCCGGGAAACAAAGCGCTTGGCTTCGCCGCCCATGAAGGCGCAGAAGTCCTCGGCCAGGGCCCGGTGGTCGTCGGGCGAGATCCGGCCGACGCAGGGGGCGGAGCACTTGTCGATGTAGCCGAGCAGGCAGGGGCGGCCGCTGGCCTCGGCGCGCTTGAACACGCCGGCGCTGCAGCTGCGGACCGGAAAGACCCGCAACAGGGTGTCCATGGTCTCGCGGATGGCGCCGGCGGTGTACGGGCCGAAATACCGGGTGCCCTTGCGCCGGTCGCCTCGGAGTACCTGGACCCGCGGGTACTTCTCCCCCATCGTGACGGCGAGGTAGGGGTAGGACTTGTCGTCGCGGAACATGACGTTGAACCGCGGCTTGAATTCTTTGATCCAGGTGTATTCGAGCTGCAGCGATTCCAGTTCGCTGCCGACCACGGTCCATTCCACGCTGCTTGCCGTGTGGACCATGGCGTGGGTCTTGGGCAGCAGCCCGGCGGGGTTGGCGAAGTAGGAGTTCAGCCGGGAGCGGAGGTTCTTGGCCTTGCCCACGTAGATGACCCGGCCGTGCGGGTCACGGAAGCGGTACACGCCCGGGTTGGTCGGGATTTCGCCCGTCTGCGGACGGTAACTCGCTGGATTTGCCACCAGCCCATTCTACTGAGCCTGCCGGGGCGGACCTGACATCCGCCGGCCCCGGCGGCCGCCGGGGCCGGCAACGGCTAGTCGACGCTCTTGCTCTGGTTGTACGTGGTGGCGCGCTCCTGGCCGCTCAGCTCCGCGATGGCATCCATGATCCGGTCGGTGACCTGGCGCCGCGCGGGCAGGGAGTGGTCCGGTCCGGTCTTGTCGAAGTAGAGCGGCTCGCCGACCTTCATGGTGAAGTGCTGCGGCTTGATCTTGTTGGTGTCGGCGGGCTGGAGGTCCCCGGTGCCGATCAGGCCCACCGGGATCACCGGCGCACCCGTCGTGAGGGCCAGCCAGCCGACGCCGGTGCGGCCGCGGTAGAGGATGCCGTCGCGGGAGCGGGTGCCCTCGGGGTAGATCCCGACGCCCTTGCCGGCGTCGAGGATGTCCAGCAGCGTCTTCAGGGCCTGCACGCTGGCGGCCTGCTCCCCGCGCTCGACCGGGATGGACCCGACCGCCTCGAAGAACGACTTCATCAGCTTGCCCTTGGCGCCGCCGGTGGTGAAGTACTCCGCCTTGGCGAAGAACGCCACGGGGCGCGGCATGAGGGCCTGGACGATCACACTGTCGAGGAAGGACAGGTGGTTCGGAGCAACGATGAACGGACCCTCCTTGGGCACGTTCTCAAGGCCGATCACGGTGGGACGGCAGGTGGAGGAGATCAACCCGCGGGTGGTCCAGCGGATCGCGTCAAACATTGCCAAGGATGTGCACCTCATTCAGGGCTGTGGTCCCCGCGGCCGGACCGATGGAGGTGCCGCCGGGGTGGGAGTTCGCGGGCACGGTTGTTGGCGTCACCGGCCTAGTTTCTCACGACTGCGCGGATGCCAGAAACTCCCATGCCCCGCAGGGAATACATCCCTGCGGGGCATGGGCCCCGGCGGGTTCCTCAGCCGAGGAGTTCGGCGAGGAACGCGGCGGTGTGGCTTTCCTTGGACTTCGCGACCTGCTCCGGGGTGCCGGTGGCCACGATCCGGCCGCCACCGGAGCCGCCGTCGGGGCCGAGGTCGACGAGCCAGTCGGCGCTCTTGATCACGTCGAGGTTGTGCTCGATGGTGATGACGGTGTTGCCCTTGTCGACCAGGCCTTGGAGGACCATGAGGAGCTTGCGGATGTCCTCGAAGTGCAGGCCGGTGGTCGGCTCGTCCAGGACGTAGATGCTGCGCCCGTTGGACCGCTTCTGCAGTTCCGCTGCCAGCTTCACGCGCTGCGCCTCGCCGCCGGAGAGGGTGGTGGCGGGCTGGCCCAGCCGGACGTAGCCGAGGCCGACGTCGACCAGGGTCTTCAGGTGCCGGGCGATCGGCGAGAACGCGGCGAAGAATTCGGCGCCCTCCTCGATCGGCATGTTCAGCACGTCGGCGATGGTCTTGCCCTTGTAGTGGACCTCGAGCGTTTCGCGGTTGTAGCGCGCCCCGTGGCAGACCTCGCAGGGCACGTAGACGTCCGGCAGGAAGTTCATCTCGATCTTCAGGGTGCCGTCGCCGGAGCAGGCCTCGCAGCGGCCGCCCTTGACGTTGAAGGAGAACCGGCCGGGCATGTAGCCGCGGACCTTGGCCTCGGTGGTCTCCGCGAAGAGCTTCCGGATGTGGTCGAAGACGCCCGTGTAGGTTGCGGGGTTGGAGCGCGGGGTCCGGCCGATCGGGCTCTGGTCGACGTGCACCACCTTGTCCAAGTGCTCGAGGCCCTGGACGGTCTTGTGCCGGCCGGCGACCTGCTTGGCGCCGTTGAGTTTGTTGGCGAGGACCTTGTAGAGGATCTCGTTGACCAGGGTGGACTTGCCGGAACCGCTGACGCCCGTGACGGCGGTGAAGAGCCCCAGCGGGAACGCCGCGTCCACGTTCAGGAGGTTGTTTTCCTTGGCGCCGACGACCTTCAGCTCGCGCTTCTTGTCGTATTTGCGGCGCTTCTTCGGCACCTCGATGGACTTGCGCCCGGAGAGGTAGTCGCCGGTGAGGGACTCGGTGTTTTTCAGCAGGTCCTGGTAGGACCCGCTGTGGACCACCGTGCCGCCGTGCTCGCCGGCGCCGGGTCCGATGTCGACCACCCAGTCGGCCTCGTGGATGGTGTCCTCGTCGTGCTCGACGACGATCAGGGTGTTGCCGAGGTCGCGGAGCCGGGTGAGGGTCTCGATCAGGCGGCGGTTGTCGCGCTGGTGCAGGCCGATGGAGGGCTCGTCGAGGACGTACAGCACGCCGACCAGGCCGGAGCCAATCTGGGTGGCGAGCCGGATGCGCTGGGCCTCGCCGCCGGACAGGGTGCCGGAGGGCCGCTCCAGGTTCAGGTATTCGAGGCCGACGTCGAGCAGGAAGGTCAGGCGGGCCTGGATTTCCTTGAGGACCTGGTGGGCGATCTGTGCCTCCCGGCCGGTGAGGACCAGGCTGTCGAGGAACTCGGCGCATTCGCGCATCGGCAGGGCGGCGACCTCGGCAATGGACTTGCCGTTGATCAGGACCGACAGCGACGCCGGGTTCAGCCGGGCACCGTTGCAGGCCGGGCACGGGACCTGCCGCATGTATTCCTCGTAGCGGTCCCGCGCGGAATCGGAGTCGGTCTCGGTGTGCTTGCGGTGCACGTACTGCACGACGCCTTCGAAGCCGGTGCTGTACTTGCGTTCGCGGCCGAAGCGGTTGCGGTACTGCACCACGACCTTGTGGTCCTTGCCGTGCAGGACGGTCTTCCGCGCCTCCGCGGAGAGCTTTTCCCAGGGCGTGGTCATCTTGAAGCCGAGTTCCTTGGCCAGGCCGCCGAGCAGCCGGTTCCAGTACTCGGTGGTGGCGGCGCCCAGCGACCAGGGAGCGATGGCGCCCTCGGAGAGCGACAGCTCCGGGTTGGGGATCAGGAGTTCCTCGTCCACTTCGAGCCGGGTGCCGATGCCGCTGCAGACCGAGCAGGCGCCGAAGGGGTTGTTGAAGGAGAAGGAGCGCGGTTCGATTTCGTCGATCGCCAGGGGGTGCTCGTTCGGGCAGGCGAGGTGTTCGGAGAAGGCGCGGATGCGGTCCGGATCGTCCGCCTCAAGGTCGACGAATTCAGCCAGCACCCGGCCTTCGGCCAGGCCCAGCGCGGTTTCCACCGAGTCGGTGAGGCGCTGGCTGATGCCTTCCTTGACGACCAGGCGGTCCACCACCACCTCGATGGTGTGCTTGAACTGTTTGCCCAGCTTGGGCGGGTCGCTGAGCTGGATAAGCTTGTCGTCCACCCGGGCGCGGGAGTAGCCCTTGGCGGTGAGCTCCTTGAACAGTTCGACGAATTCGCCCTTGCGGCCGCGGACCACGGGGGCCAGGACCTGGAAGCGGGTGCCGTCGGGCAGTTCGAGGAGCTGGTCGACGATCTGCTGGGGGGTCTGCTTGGTGACGGGCTCGCCGCAGACGGGGCAGTGCGGGCGTCCCACGCGGGCCCAGAGCAGGCGCATGTAGTCGTAGATCTCGGTGATCGTGCCGACCGTGGAACGCGGGTTCTTGCTCGTGGACTTCTGGTCGATGGAGACCGCCGGCGAGAGGCCCTCGATGAAGTCGACGTCGGGCTTGTCGACCTGGCCCAGGAACTGCCGCGCGTACGCCGACAGGGATTCCACGTAGCGGCGCTGCCCCTCGGCGAAGATGGTGTCGAAGGCCAGCGAGGACTTGCCGGAGCCGGAGAGACCGGTGAAGACGATCATCGCATCGCGCGGCAGGTCCAGGTCCACGTTGCGCAGGTTGTGTTCGCGCGCGCCCTTGACGACCAGCCGGGAGAGGTCCGGGCGGACGATCTCCTGGCCGCCGGACAGGGGCCGGTCGGGCAGGGCGGCGGGCTGGATTTCGATGGCGGGTTCTTCAGCTACGGCTTTAGGCACGCCTCCAATGCTAATCGAAAACTTCTTCGAATCTCTATTCGGTCGGTGTTTGTGCTATTGGAACGTCTGTTAGTGCCGGTCGTAGGCTGCGGCGAGCAGCTGGACGGCTTCGGCGAAGCTGGCCCCCTGGGCGCGGGCGGCAGCGGCAAAGTCAGCCGCCGCAGCACTGAGCGAATTCCAGACCTCGTCGCGGGGGCAGACCACTGTGCCGTTGCGGCCGCGGGTCGCGACGACGCCGGCTGCTTCCAGCTCCTTGTAGGCGCGGGCCACCGTGTGCGGTGCCACGCCCAGTTCGGCCGCCAGGCTGCGGACCGCCGGGAGCCGGGTGCCCGGCGGGAGCGACCCGTCGTCGGCCCTTTCGATGATGTTCAGGCGCAGCTGTTCGAAGAGCGGGACGGAACTGCCGGTGTTGGGCTTCCAACCGCCCGGGTAGGCCGCCGCGGCCGCCTCGACCGGGCTCACAGCTCCGGCTCCAGGACGCTGTCGGCGTCGGTGCGCCCGGCGAACTGGGAGCGGTAGAGCGAGCTGTAGAGCCCCTCCCCCGCCAGCAGTTCCCGGTGTTTGCCCTGTTCAACGATGCGTCCCTGGTCCATGACGAGAATTAGATCAGCGTCCCGGACGGTGGACAAGCGGTGGGCAATGACGAAGCTGGTCCTGCCCTGGCGGAGCCGCTTCATTGCCTGCCGGATCTGGACCTCGGTGCGGCTGTCCACCGAGCTGGTCGCCTCGTCCAAGACCAGGATGCTCCGGCCGGACAGCTGCGCCCGGGCGATCGAGATGAGCTGCCGCTGGCCGCGGCTGAGCGAGTCGCCGTCGTTGCCGAGCATGGTGGCGTAGCCGGCCGGCAGGGCGCGCACGAACTGGTCGACGTGGCTGGCCTGCGCCGCGGCGATGACGTCCTCGTCGCTGGCCCCGGGCCGGCCGTATTCGATGTTTTCCCGGATGGTGCCGGTGAACAGCCAGGCGTCCTGCAGGACGGTGCCGAACCCGGAACGCAGCCGGTCCCGCGGCATCCCGGCGATGTCCGCACCGTCCACGGTGATGCGGCCCGCGTCCAGCTCGTAGAAGCGCATCAGGAGGTTCACCACCGTGGTCTTGCCGGCGCCGGTGTGGCCGACGATCGCCACGGTCTGTCCGGGTTCGACGGTGAAGCACAGGTCCTGGACCACGGGCGCCCCCGGGCTGTACCCGAAGGTGGCGTGCTCGAACGTGACCCGGCCGGCGGGGGCCGGCCCGGTGCCGCCGGGGTGGCCGCGGGGAGCGCGGCGGGCGGCGGCCGCCGCGGCCCCGGCAGCCGGTTCCGCCGCGTCGGCGGGGATCTCCGGAGCGTCCAGCAGGGCGAATACCCGCTCGGCCGACGCCGCGCAGGACTGCATCAGGGTCAGCATGCCGCCGATCTGGCCCATGGGCTGGCTGAAGAGCCTGCTGAACTGGATGAACGCCTGGACGCCGCCGATCGTCATGGTGCCGGCGGCGACCTGGAGGGCGCCGACGACGGCGACCGCGATGTAGTTGAGGTTGGACACGAAGATCATCAGCGGCTGCACGATGCCGGAGACGTAGTGTGCCCGGGACGCGGCGCGGAGCAGCCGGTCGTTGCTCTCGCCGAAGGCGGCCGCGGCGGCGTCCTGCCGGCCGAACGCTTTGACCACCTCGTGGCCGGTGAAGAACTCCTCCAGGTGTGTGTGCAGGGTGCCGGTGCTGGCCCACTGCTCGGTGAAATGGGCCTGCGACCGGCGCGCCACGAGCACGGTGAGCAGGGTGGAGAGCGGAACGGACGCCAGCGCAATCAGCGCCAGCAGGGGCGAGAGCCAGAACATCATGGCAAGGGCGCCGGAGAGCATCAGGATGGACATGATCAGCTGGTTGAGCAGCTGGTTGAGCGACTGCGAGACGTTGTCGACGTCGTTCGTGGCGCGGCTGAGCACATCCCCCCGGTGCTGGTCGTCGAAGTGGCCGGACGGCAGCACGTGCAGCTTGTGCTCCACCGCGGACCGGAGCCCGTACACCAGCCGCTGCACGGCCGTCGCGGTCAGGGCGCCCTGGATCCAGCTGAAGAGCGAAGCCCCGAGGTACATCAGGGCGACGGCGAGGAGCAGCCGGCCGAGCCTGTGCTCATCGAAGGCGCCGCCGACCACCCCGGCCACGACGACGTCGGTGGCGTCGCCCAGGTACTTGGGGGCGGCGACGTTCAGCACGGCAAAGCCGCAGGTGGCCGCGA
This sequence comes from Arthrobacter sp. Hor0625, assembly GCF_052567525.1. NCBI lineage: Bacteria > Bacillati > Actinomycetota > Actinomycetes > Micrococcales > Micrococcaceae > Arthrobacter > Arthrobacter sp. Hor0625. The sequence continues at coordinate 3,135,274 of NZ_CP199586.1, forward strand.
CGACCCCCGCCATCCGCGCCCGCATCGGCTTCAGGAGACCCAGCAGCCGCCAGGCGGCCCGCCACTTCCCGTCCTCCGGCCCCGCCGGCAGTGCCGGGGTCACGGGGACTCCTCCAGCACCAGCTGCGAGGCCGCGATCTCCCGGTACGTCCGGGACGATTCCATCAGCTCGGCGTGGCTGCCCCGCGCCGCCAACAGGCCGTCCTCCAGCACGAGGATCTGATCCGCCCGTTCGATGGTCGAGACCCGTTCGGCCACGATGAGCACGGTGGCGGGCGCCAGCAGGGAGTCCAGTGCGGCCCGGAGACGGCGGTCGGTCACGTAGTCGAGGGCGGAGAAGCTGTCGTCGAACAGGTAGACCGGGGCCTGGCGGAGCAGGGCCCGGGCGATGCACAGGCGCTGGCGCTGGCCGCCGGAGAAGTTCGTGCCGCCCTGGCTGACCGGCGCGTCCAGGCCGCCGGGAAGCCGGCGCACAAAGTCCTCGGCCTGGGCGGTGTCCAGGGCGCCCCACAGCTCCGCATCGGTGGCCGCAGGGCCGCCGATCCGCAGGTTGTCCGCGACCGAGCCGGAAAAGAGGTAGGAATGCTGCGGCACCAGGGACATCCGTTCGCGCAGGGCTCCCAGCGGCAGGGACCGGATGTCCTGGCCGCCGAGGGTGATGGAGCCCGCCGTCGGGTCGAGGAAGCGCGGCAGCAGGTTCAGCAGCGTGGTCTTGCCGCTGCCCGTGGCACCGACGATCGCGGTGGTCGAACCGGGGGCGGCGGTGAAGGAGATGTCGGACAGGACCGGCGCCTCGGCCCCGGGGTAGGCGAAGGACACGCCGCGGAACTCCACGGCGGCCGGGGCAGCCACCGGCAGTCCGTCGCGGGACGGCCCGGCAATGGACGGCCCGGCAATGGACGGTTCGGTGTCCAGGACGGCCTGGATGCGCTCGGCGCAGACTGCGGCACGCGGGGCCGTGGTGAAGACGTACATGGCCATCATGATGGCGATGAGGATTTGCAGGATGTAGGCAATGAAGGCCGTCAGCGCGCCCAGCCGCATCTCGCCGGCCTCGATGCGGTGGCCGCCGAACCAGACCACGGCCACGGAGGACAGGTTGACCACCACCATGATCAGCGGGTTCATGCGGGCCACCAGCAGGGCGGAGGCCAGGTTGTTCCGGGTCAGGTCCTTGTTCGCTGCGTCGAAGCGGCGGATCTCGTGGTCCTGCCGGACGAAGCCGCGGATGACGTTGGCGCCGATGATCTGTTCCCGGAGCACCCGGCCGATCCGTTCGAGAAGCTCCTGGCCCTGGCGGTAGAGCGGGATCAGCCGCCGGACAATCAGCACCATGACGGCGGCGAGCAGGGGGATCACGGCGGCCACGATGCCGGACAGCGGAAGATCCTGGTGGGCGGCCAGCACGATGCCGCCGAGGAAGCTGGCCGGGGCGGCGGCGAGCATGGTGAAGGCCAGCAGCGCCAGGTTCTGGATCTGGATGACGTCGTTGGTGGCGCGGGTGACGAGGCTCGGCGCGCCGAACGTGCCGACGTCCTGCGAGGAGAAATGCTGTACGCGGGTGAACAGGTCCGAGCGCAGCCGGTGGCCGATCTTCATGGCGACAACGGCACCGAGGTAGCCCGCGGCCACCGCGGCCGCGACCTGGAGCGCTGCTATGCCGGCCATCCATCCCCCCAGCCGCAGGATCAGGGGGGTGTTGCCGGCGACGATGCCGTCGTCGATGACGGCCGCATTGAGCGTGGGAAGCATCAGGCCGGCGGTGGTCTGCACGAGCTGAAGGCAGACGATGGCCAGGACCGCCGCGCGGTGGGCGGACAACAGCCGTCCCATCAGCTTGATCAGCACCGAACCTCCATCGCCGGAACAGGGCTCGATTGCGGACCGCGCTGCGGCCGCCCCCGGACCGCCTTGTCATTGTAAGCCCCATCACATGCAGACTTTGTCACGCGGCGTGTCACATCAGTAAAGCCAAGGGCCCGGGACGGCCCGGGCGGTCCCCCGGCGGCAGGCGCGGCTGCGGCCGGAAGCGGCACCTTAGGACCGCTTGCGGGCCACCGCAAAGATCCGGCGGAACGGGAAGACGGTGCCGTGGGGGCCGGGCGGGTAGGCCTCTTTCAGCAGCCGCGAGTAGTCCGCCTCGAAGCTCCGGGCCTCCTCGGCCGGGAGTGCCGCGAGCACCGGTCGCAGGCCCGTCCCGCGGACCCATTCCAGCACGGGGTCCTCGCCCGGCAGGAGCTGGAGGTAGGTGGTCTCCCAGGCGTCGGCGTCGCAGCCGGCGTCGAGCATCAGCTCGAGATATTCGGCGGGTTCGGCGACGACGTCGTCGTGGCGGAGCACGCCTGCCAGGGGTCCGGACCACTCCGGCGAGGCGGCCAGTTCACGCATCAGGGCGTGGGAGGGGGCGTCGAAGTTTCCCGGCACCTGGAGGGCGAACCAGGCTCCTGCCGGCAGTGCCTCCAGCCAGCCGGCGAGGAGTTGGCGATGACCGGGCACCCACTGCAGGGCGGCGTTCGTGACGACGACGTCAGTGTCCTGCGCCGGCATCCAGTCGGCAATGTCGGCCAGGCGGAAGCCGAGGTTTCCCCCGCCCACGGTTTCCGCCTTCTCCAGCATTTCCGCCGAGGAATCAACTCCCTCGACGGCGGCGCCCGGCCAGCGGGCGGCCAGCGTCGCCGTGAGGTTCCCCGGTCCGCAGCCCAGGTCGACGACGCGCCGTGGCGCTTCGGCCCGGATCCGTGCGGTCAGGTCGAAGAACGGCCGGTCCCGGTAGTCGCCGAACTGTCGGTACTTCGCCGCATCCCACTGCATGCCTGTCCCCCTGCTTTTCATCGGTGTGCCCAGCCGAAGCCTAACCCCGGGCCGACCACTAAGCTGGAAGGCAATGAAACTTGTTGATCAGCTTCCCACCCCGGCCGCCCGAGTCTCCGGCAGGAGCGGCCTCGACCCGGATGAGCTCTACACCCGGTTTGTCGAATGGACCGAGACCCGCGGCCTGGCCCTGTACGCGGCGCAGGACGAGGCCGTGATGGAACTCGCTGCGGGCGCCAACGTCATCCTGGCCACCCCCACCGGGTCCGGTAAGTCGCTGGTGGCCATCGCGGCACACTTCCAGGCCATGGCGCGGGGGCAGCGCAGCTACTACACCGCCCCGATCAAGGCGCTCGTCTCGGAGAAGTTCTTTGCCCTGTGCGAGATCTTCGGCGCCGAGAACGTCGGCATGATCACCGGCGACTCGGGCGTCAACCAGGACGCACCCATCATCTGCTGCACCGCGGAAATCCTGGCGAACATCGCCCTGCGCGAGGGCTCGGCCGCTGACCTCGGCGCCGTCATCATGGACGAGTTCCACTTCTATTCCGACCCGCAGCGCGGCTGGGCCTGGCAGGTCCCGCTGCTGGAGCTTCCGCAGGCGCAGTTCCTGCTGATGTCCGCCACGCTCGGCGACGTGAGCCGCTTCGAGGAGCGCCTCACCGGACTGACCGGGCGCCCGACGACGACCGTCAGTTCCGCCGAACGGCCCATTCCGCTGCACTTCTACTACCAGCAGACCCCCGTGCACGAGACGCTGGAGGAGCTGCTTTCGACCAAGCAGGTGCCGGTCTATGTGGTGCACTTCAGCCAGCTCGAAGCGATCGACCGGGCCCAGAACCTGATGAGCATCAACGTCTGCACCCGCGAGGAAAAAGACAAGATCGCCGAGCTGATCGCCGGGTTCCGCTTCGCCGCAGGCTTCGGCAAGACCCTGAACCGGCTGGTCCGGCACGGCATCGGCGTGCACCACGCCGGCATGCTGCCCAAGTACCGCCGGCTCGTCGAACAGCTCGCCCAGGCCGGTCTGCTCAAGGTCATCTGCGGCACTGACACCCTGGGTGTGGGCATCAACGTGCCCATCCGCACCGTGCTCCTGACCGCGCTGAGCAAGTACGACGGCGTCCGCACCCGCCTGCTGAACCCGCGCGAGTTCCACCAGATCTCCGGGCGGGCCGGCCGGGCCGGCTACGACACGGCGGGCACCGTCGTCGTGCAGGCGCCCGAGCACGTGATCGAAAACGTCAAGGCCATGGCCAAGGCGACGGCCAAGTTCGGTGACGACCAGAAGAAGCTGCGGCAGGTGGTCAAGAAGAAGCCGCCCGAGGGCTTTGTGTCCTGGGGCGAACCCACGTACCAGCGGCTGGTGGAGTCCGTGCCGGACCCGCTGGTGTCCAGCTTCACCGTGACCCACGCGATGCTGATGAACCTGATGGAGCGCCCGGGTGACCCGTTCACGGCGGCCCGACGCCTGCTGACCGAAAACCATGAGACACGCCCCGCCCAGCTGAAGCTGATGAAGAAGGCCCTCGGCATCTACCGCGAACTGCTGGCCGCCGGCGTCGTCGAACGCATCCCGCCCGAGGAACAGGGGCCCGACGGCCGCACGGTCCGGCTCACCGTCCACCTGCAGCCGAACTTCGCCCTGAACCAGCCGCTCTCCCCCTTCGCCCTGGCGGCGCTGGAGCTGCTGGACCCGGAGTCGCCGTCGTACGCCCTCGACGTCGTCTCGGTGATCGAAGCCACGCTCGAGAAGCCGCGGCAGATCCTGTCCGCCCAGCAGAAGAAGGCCCGGGGCGAGGCGGTCGCGGCGATGAAGGCCGACGGGATCGACTACGACCAGCGGATGGCGATGCTCGAGGAGGTCAGTTACCCGCAGCCGCTCGCGGAGATCCTCGGCGAGGCCTTCGAGGTGTACCGCAAAGCCGCACCCTGGATCGGCGACTTCGAACTGGCACCCAAGTCCGTCATCCGCGACATGTACGAGCGGGCCATGAACTTCGGCGAGTTCGTCCAGTATTACGGCCTGGCCCGCTCCGAGGGCATCGTGCTGCGCTACCTCGCCGACGGCTTCAAGGCGCTCCGGCAGACGGTGCCGCAGGATGCGCTGCGCGAGGACCTTGAGGACCTCATCGCCTGGCTCGGCGAACTGGTCCGCCAGGTCGACTCCAGCCTGCTGGATGAATGGGAGGAGCTCACCTCCGGAGCCGCCCCCACCCCGCACGATGCCCCACCGCCCCCGCCGCCGTCGCTGACCTCGAACACCCGGGCCTTCCGCGTCATGGTGCGCAACGAGATGTTCCGCCGGGTGGAACTGTTCGCGGACGAGGCCGCCACCGCCCTCGGGGAGCTCGACGGCGCCTCCGGCTGGGACGCCGACCGCTGGGAAGACGCCCTGGACGACTATTTCGAGGAGCACGGCGACATCGGCACCGGGCCGGACGCCCGCGGGCCCGGGCTGCTGATCATCACCGAGGAGCCCGGCACGTGGAAGGTCCGGCAGATCTTCGACGACCCGGCCGGCAACCACGACTGGGGCATCTCCGCCGAGGTGGATCTGGCCGCCTCGGACGAGACGGGCACAGCCGTCGTCACAGTGACGGCCGTGAACCGGCTGTAGCCGCGGTACGGCCCGGCGTGCCAGTAAACTGGCGACCATGAGTGTAATCCGCCCGGCTACCGTCTCCGACGTCCCCGCCATCCTGCGCATGATCCATGACCTCGCCGTTTACGAGAAGGAGCCGGACGCCGTCCGGAACACCCCGGAAATGCTTACCGAGGTGCTCTTTGGCGAGAACCCGCGCGTCTACGCCACCATGGCCGAGAACGAGGCCGGCGACGTCCAGGGCTTCGCCATGTGGTTCCTGAACTACTCCACCTGGGAGGGCGTGCACGGGATCTACCTCGAAGACCTCTACGTCATGCCCGAGGCCCGGGGCGCCGGACACGGCCGGGCGCTGCTGCAGCACCTGGCCGCAACCGCCGTCGAACGCGGGTACGCCCGGGTGGAGTGGAGCGTGCTGGACTGGAACGAACCGTCGATCGGGTTCTACCGCAGCCTCGGCGCCGCCCCGATGAACGGCTGGTCCACCTTCCGGCTTACCGGCGATGCGCTGGATGCCTTCGGCGGCGCCCGCACGGCCGACGCCCGTGGCTGAGCCCGCCGTCGCCGAGTCCGCCGTGGCCGAACCGGGGCCGGCTCAGCCGGGTGCTGCCGGTCCGGGCGGCGCCGCCGGCCACGTGGTCAAGGCGCGGCACGACTACCGCGGCATGCGGACCGCCGAACACTACTTCGAGCTCCCGCTGGACCACTTCGGTGGGGACGGCGAGACGATCACCGTCTTCGCCCGGGAGTACGTCTCCGCCGACCACAGCGAGGAGGCCGCCGCCGAGCTGCCCTGGCTGCTATACCTGCAGGGCGGGCCCGGCGGCCGCGGCAACCGCTTCCCCGCCCTGGGCGGCTGGAGCAAGGCCGCGGCCCGGGACTTCCGGATCCTCATGCTGGACCAGCGCGGCACCGGCCTGTCCTCCCCCATCGACCGCAATACCCTGCCGCTGCGCGGCAACGAACAGGACCAGGCCCGGTACCTCGAACACTTCCGGGCCGACTCGATCGTGGCCGACGCGGAATCCATCCGGCGCACTCTTGGCGCGGCCCCCTGGACCGTGTACGGGCAAAGCTACGGCGGTTTCTGCGCGCTCAGCTACCTCTCCTTCGCCCCCGATGGGCTCCGCGAGGTGCTGATCACCGGCGGCCTCGCCCCGCTGGACGGTCCCGCGGACCGTGTCTACCAGGCGACGTTCCGCCGGGTGGCTGCGCGCAACGCGGAATACTTCGGCTGGTACCCGCAGGACCGGGAGGCGGTCAACCGGATCGCCCGGCACCTGCGCGAGACGCCCGAGCATTTGCCGGACGGCAGCCGGCTGACCGTCGAACGGTTCCAGATGGTGGGCTCCTTCCTGGGCGGCAACACCCGGGTCGACGCCCTGCACCACCTACTCGAGGACGCGTTCGTCGGCACCCCCGACGGCGACCGGCTCTCCGACAGTTTCCTGGAGCAGGTCCGGGCCTTGGTTTCGCGGGCCGCGAACCCGCTGTACGCGCTGATGCATGAATCCATCTACGGGCAGGGCGAGGCCACCGACTGGGCAGCCCTGCGGGTGTTGCAGGACCACCCTGAGTTCCGGCCGGACGTTCCCGCCCCGCTGCTCACCGGCGAGATGGTGTACCCCTGGTACTTCGAACAGGACCCGGCCCTGGCCCCGCTGCGGCCCGTCGCGCAGCTGCTCGCGGAGAAGGACGACTGGAAGCCGCTGTACGACCCCGAACGGCTCGCACAGAACGCCGTCCCGGCCGCGGCCGCGGTGTACAGCGACGACATTTACGTCGACCGTGACCTGTCGCTCGAAACCGCCGCGGCCGTCCGCGGACTGCAGGTGTGGGAGACGGCCGCGTTCCACCACGACGGCATCGCGGACGACGGCGAGGCGATCTTTGGCCGCCTGCTCAACATGGCGCGCTCCCAGTCCGACTGAGGGGTCCGGAAACACCACTGCCCGGGGAAGCGTTCGCTTCTCCGGGCAGTGGTGTTTGAGGCTCCGGCGCTACTCGGCGTCGGTCAGGCTCTTGCGGGAGTCTTCCTCGAGCCGGGCGTCCAGCTTGGCCTTGGACGCCTTGGAGCTGACCAGGCTGGCGATCACGGCAATGATGATCGTGCCGATGATGACCGCGAGCGAGACGAACGTGGGGATCTCGGGGGCCCACTCGATGTGCCGGCCGCCGTTGATGAAGGGCAGTTCGTTGACGTGCATGGCGTGCAGCACCAGCTTGACGCCGATGAAGGCCAGGATGACCGACAGGGCGTGCTTGAGGTAGATCAGCCGGCTCATCAGGCCGCCGAGCAGGAAGTACAGCTGGCGCAGGCCCATCAGGGCGAAGATGTTGGCGGTGAAGACAATGAACGCGCTCTGGGTGAGGCCGAAGATGGCCGGGATGGAGTCGACTGCGAAGAGCAGGTCGGTCATGCCGATGGTGACGAAGACGATCACCATCGGGGTGAAGACCTTCTTGCCGTCGACCTCGGTGCGCAGCTTGCCGCCGTCGAACTTCTCCGACATCGGCAGGACGCGCCGGATCCGGGCGATCAGCGGGTTCTCCCGGTCTTCCTCGTCCTCGCCCTCGTCCTGGGCCTGCTTCCACGCGGTCCAGAGCAGGAAGGCGCCGAAGATGTAGAAGACCCAGCTGAACTGCTCGATCACGATCGCGCCCAGCAGGATGAAGATGCCGCGCAGGATCAGGGCAATGATGATGCCGACCATCAGCACTTCCTGCTGGTACTTACGCGGTACCGAGAAGCGGGCCATGATGATGATGAAGACGAACAGGTTGTCGATGCTGAGGCTGTATTCCGTCACCCAGCCGGCGATGAACTGGCCGCCGTACTCGGGGCCGGTGAAGGCGAACATGGCGCCGGCGAAGACCAGGGCCAACGCGATGTAGAAGGAGACCCAGAGGCCTGCTTCCTTCATGGACGGCTCATGCGGGCGCTTCACGACCAGGAGCAGGTCGATGGCGAGGATGATGCCGAGAACGACAAAGGAGCCGATCTCGAACCAGACGGGAAGTTCGGGCACGAAGTTACCTTTCGCAGGGTACGACTGAGCGGTGTAAGTCTCTCCGGCCAAGCCGCCGCCCCGGGCCGATGCCATCAGGTGCCGCTGCGCTGCCCGCTACGCCCGGCAGGGCGTCTGTGCCATGCGTGTTGACGATCGTAGCGCTCGGGATACTCCCCTACGTGGTGTCCACTTTACCTCAGGCGTGCCCGGCCGACTGCATCTGGCGCAACTCCTTCTTGAGTTCTCCGACCTCGTCCCGGAGCCGTGCGGCGAGCTCGAACTGCAGTTCCCCGGCCGCGGCGTGCATCTGTTCGGTGAGCTGCTCGATGAGTCCCACGAGGTCCTCGGCCGGGGCCGCGGCGAGGCCATCGGAGCGGACCTTGGAGCCGCCCTTGCCCTTGCCGCGCGCCTTGCCCGCGCTGGCCAGCAGTTCGCGGGTGTCCGCGTCCTCCTTGGCCAGTTGGTCGGTGATGTCGGCGATCTTCTTCCGCAGCGGCTGCGGGTCGATGCCGTGCTCCTTGTTGTAGGCCACCTGGATGGCGCGGCGGCGGTTCGTCTCGTCGATCGCCTGGGCCATGGAATCGGTGATCCGGTCCGCGTACATGTGGACCTCGCCGGACACGTTACGGGCCGCGCGGCCGATGGTCTGGATCAGCGAGGTGGCCGAGCGCAGGAAGCCTTCCTTGTCCGCGTCGAGGATGCTCACCAGCGACACTTCGGGAAGGTCCAGGCCTTCACGCAGCAGGTTGATGCCGACCAGGACGTCGAACACGCCCATCCGGAGTTCGCGGAGCAGCTCCACGCGCCGCAGCGTGTCCACGTCGGAGTGCAGGTATTCGACCTTCACCCCGTGGCCCAGCAGGTAGTCGGTGAGGTCCTCCGCCATCCGTTTGGTCAGGGTGGTGACCAGGACGCGCTCGTTCCGCTCGGTGCGGGTCTTGATCTCGCCCAGCAGGTCGTCGATCTGGCCCTTGGTGGGTTTGACGATCACCTCGGGGTCGATCAGGCCGGTCGGGCGGATGATCTGCTGGACGAACCCGTCGGCCTTGCCCAGCTCGTACTTGCCCGGTGTCGCGGAGAGGTACACGGTCTGCCCGACGCGCTGCAGGAACTCGTCCCATTTGAGCGGGCGGTTGTCCATCGCTGAGGGCAGCCGGAAGCCGAAGTCGACCAGGTTCCGCTTGCGCGACATGTCCCCTTCGTACATCGCGCCGATCTGGGGCACGGTGACGTGGGACTCGTCGATCACGAGCAGGAAGTCATCCGGGAAGTAGTCCAGGAGGCAGTGCGGGGCGCTGCCGGGCTCGCGCCCGTCGATGTGCGAGGAGTAGTTCTCGATGCCGTTGCAGAAGCCCATCTGCTGCATCATCTCGAGATCGTAGGTGGTGCGCATCCGGAGCCGCTGGGCCTCGACGAGCTTGTTCTGGCTCTCCAGGACCTTGAGCCGGTCCGCCAGTTCGTCTTCGATCCGTTTGATGGCCCGGGCCATGCGGTCCGGTCCGGCGACGTAGTGCGAGGCCGGGAAAACGTACATTTCCTCTTCCTCGCGCAGGACCTCGCCGGTGAGCGGGTGCAGGGTCTGGATGTTTTCGATCTCGTCGCCGAAGAACTCAATCCGGATGGCGAGCTCTTCGTACATCGGGATAATTTCCACCGTGTCGCCGCGCACCCGGAAGGTGCCGCGGTGGAAGTCCATGTCGTTGCGGGCGTACTGCATGGCGACGAACTTCCGGAGCAGGTCGTCGCGGTTCATTTCGGCGCCGCGGCGGAGTGTCACCATCCCGGCGATGTACTCTTCGGGGGTACCGAGGCCGTAGATGCAGGAGACGGTGGCGACCACGACGACGTCGCGCCGGGTCAGCAGGGCGTTGGTGGCGGAGTGCCGGAGCCGTTCGACTTCCTCGTTGATGGAGGAGTCCTTTTCGATGAACGTGTCCGTCTGCGCCACGTAGGCCTCGGGCTGGTAGTAGTCGTAGTACGAGACGAAGTACTCGACGGCGTTGTTGGGCAGCAGCTCGCGGAATTCGTTGGCCAGCTGCGCGGCGAGGGTCTTGTTCTGGACCATCACGAGGGTGGGCCGCTGGACCTGCTCGATCAGCCACGCCGTCGTCGCGCTCTTGCCGGTACCGGTGGCGCCGAGGAGCACCACGTCCTTTTCGCCGTTCTTGATCCGCTCGGTCAGCTCCGCGATCGCGGCGGGCTGGTCACCGGCGGGTTTGAACTCGCTGATGACTTCGAAGGGCGCCACGACACGGTTGATTTCCTGGGCAAGGCTCATGCATCTAATCTACCGCCGGCCGCCGACAGGAAACCCCGATTCAGCTTTGGGCGGTACCCGGCCCGCCGCCGGCGGCGTACGACGGCGGCTGCCAGCCGGTGCGACGCGCCCAGTCCTCCATCCGCGGGGCGGCGTAGGCCGTGAACCAGGCTTCTTTGTCGGCGGCGTAGCCGGCAGTGGACTTGTCCACGCCGTGCCGCCGCGCCGCCCGGAGTTTTTCGGCGAGGTAGGCCCCGCGGGCTTCGGCGTCGTCGCGCAGCCAGTCCCGGAAGCACAGCGCGTAGCGCCAGCCCGGCGACCCGGCCGCGCGGACGTGTAGGTTGACGGCGCGGCCGGGGTCGGCGCTGCCGTGCACGCGCTTGTCCCACTCGGCCGGGTCCGGGTGCCCGGGTTTGGGGTTGTCCGGGCCGATGCCGGGCCAGCGGGGGTAACCGGCTGCGGCCAGCAGCGGCTCCAGCCGGTCCGCCGTCGCCAGGTCCCGGACCGTCAGCTGCAGGTCGAGCACGTCCTTGGCGTCCAGGCCCGGGACGGCGGTGGAGCCGATGTGGTCCACGGCGAGGAATTCCTCCGGCGCGAGCGCCAGCAGGCGGCCGGCCAGCCTGGCGGCCTGGGCGGGCCAGCGCGGGTCCGCCGGTCGGAGCACCGGACCGCCGGGGCGCGGGGCGACCCGGCGCTTGGCGAGGTTCTCGGCGAAGGGCAGCAGCCGGCTGCGCCACAGCAGGTCCACGGCGTCGCGCAGTTCGTCCTTCGTGCCGGAGTTGTCCAGCACCACGTCGGCAGCCGCCAGCCGGTCCTCGCGCGTGGCCTGGGCGGCCATCCGGGCCCGGGCCTGCTCTTCGGTCATCTTCCGGTGCTCCACCATGCGCCGCACGCGGACCTCGTCGGGCGCGTCCACGACGAGCACCAGGTGGAAGCTGGCTCCCTGCCCGGTCTCGACGAGGAGCGGAATGTCCTGCACGACGACGGCGCCCCGGGGCGCGGCGGCGGCGATGGCGGAGGCGCGTTCACGTACCAGCGGGTGGATGATCCCGTTGAGCACGGCGAGCCGTTCGGGGTTGCCGAACACCAGCGCGCCGAGGCGGGGACGGTCGAGGCGCCCGTCCGGGCCCAGCACGGCGGAACTGAAGGCTTCCACCACCCGGGCCAGCCCGGGGGTGCCCGGCTCGACGACCTCACGGGCGAGTGCGTCGGCGTCGACTAGCACGGCGCCCAGCTCCTGCAGCCGCGCGGCCACTACTGACTTCCCCGAGGCGATGCCGCCCGTCAACCCGATCTTCAACACCCCACCAGACTAGACTGAAGCGGTGCCAGTCGATGCGGTTTCTCCCGAAAGCAGGACCACCGCGTACACCACGCTGGCCGCCGGGGACGGCTTCCGCCACGAACTGGAGATCAAGCGTTCCCGTTTCATCACGGTGCTGCGGCGCACCCCGGACGAGGACAGCGCCCGGTCCCTGGTCAGCGCGCTGCGCAAGGAATTCCACGACGCGAGGCACCACTGCTCGGCCTTCGTGCTGGGGCCGGACCGCGGGGTGCAGCGCTCCAGCGACGACGGCGAACCCTCCGGCACGGCCGGGCTGCCGATGCTGGAGGCCCTGCTCAAACGCGAAACCGCCCCCGGCGTGACCGACCTCAGCGACATCACCGCCGTCGTCGTCCGCTATTTCGGCGGAATCCTGCTGGGCGCCGGAGGCCTGGTCCGGGCCTACTCCGATTCGGTGTCCTCCGCGCTGGAGGCCGCACCGCTGGTCCGCCGCCGCCGGCTGCGGCTGTGCACGGTCCGGGTGCCGCACGCGTCCGCGGGCAGGCTGGAGAACGAACTGCGGGCCTCCGGTTTCCTGGTGACAGGAACCGACTACGCCGCCGAGTCCGCCGTCCTTCGCCTGGCGCTGCCGGACGACCCGGCTGAGGTCGAGCAAGCGGCTGCGCGGCTCGCGGCCTTGACCGCGGGCAGCGCTGCCCTGGTGCTCGGCGGAACGGAGTGGGTTGATGCCGGGTCCGAGTGAACCGGATTCCGGGGTGGCGCTGACGGAGGTCACGCCCTTGGTGCTGGAACGACTCCTGGCGCTGGCCGTGCACGACGCCGACGCCGATGAGGTCACCCCGCGGCTTGGATCGGACGCGGGCTGGAACCCGGAGTGGATCGGCTGGTTCCGGTCGTACCACCGCGCCGCCTCCGGACTCGACGGACCGGCGCGGGAGAAGACCTGGCGGTCACGGCCGGCGGTGCCGTGGCCGGGTCGGTCCGGCTTCGGCGGGTGTCGGACCTGTGTGGCCCTGGCGGCGTTGTGGAGACCGGGATCTGGCTGGGCCGCGAGTTCCGCGGCCGCGGCATCGGCGTTCCGGCGCTGCTGCTGGTCAAGGCTGAAGCCGCCGCGCTGGGTGCCGGGCTGCTGGTCGCGGACACAGCCGCAGGCAACCAGGCCGCGCAGGCCCTGCTGCGCTCCGCAGGCGCCGAGCTCACCGCCGCCGGCCGGCGCGTCACTGCCCGGATCACCCTGGCCCGACCCGGGCCCGTCCCCGCGGTCATGCTCGCAGCACTTTGGCGGCCGTGCTTGGATAGGAGTGAACCTTCCCGCCGGCAGGCACGTCGTCGGCGGCACCAGCACCAGCCAACCGAAGGGAAGACCCAGATGGATGACCCGTTCGAGCTGTCCCGGTTCGTCGACGCCCAGGAATCCGGCGGGACGTACGGCCAGGCCCTGTCGGAGCTCAAGGCAGGTTCCAAGCGCAGCCACTGGATGTGGTTCGTTTTTCCGCAGATCGCCGGCCTCGGTCAGAGCGCAACCTCCCGCCGGTTCGCCATTTCCTCGGTGGACGAGGCCCGGGCCTACCTTGGCCACCCTGTTCTCGGTCCCCGGCTCGTGCAGTGCTGCCGCGCGGTGCTCGACGTGGACGGCAGAAGCGCCGAGCAGATCTTCGGCGGCATTGACGCACGCAAGCTGCACTCGTCGTCGACCCTCTTCTTGCGGGCGGCGCCGGACGAGCCCGTGTTCCAGGAGATCCTGGACAAATACTTCGGCGGAATCCCGGATGCGGCCACCGACCGGATCCTCGGCCCGGCTAACTGACAAACCACGCCTCCGGGAGCCGGGCATGCCCGGTCCTGGGTCGGACCACTGGGCATAACAGGTTATGCCCAGCCCTCGGTCTGAAGAACGGGCATGTCCCGCAGGCACATCACCTGAACAGCCCAACACACCCTGGCCCCCGAACGGACATGCCCGGTCCTGGGTCGGACCACTGGGCATAACAGGTTATGCCCAGCCCTCGGTCTGAAGAACGGGCATGTGCCGCAGGCACATCACCTGAACAGCCCAACACACCCCGGCCCCCGAACGGACATGCCCGGTCCTGGGCCGGGCCACCGGGCATAACCGGTTATGCCCAGCCCTCGACCCGAAGAACGGGCATGTCCACCAGCCCTGATCAGGCCTGCCCGCGACAGGGCACCCCGGGCCCGCGGCGACGCCCCGCGGGCCAGAAAAGTACCTCTGCTTAAACCACTGCGGGCCCCTGCACTTGGCAGGGACCCGCAGTGGGTGGCCCGGGGCGACCCGGGCCGGTGGCAATTAGTTGCCGGTCAGCTTCTCGCGCAGAGCGGCAAGAGCCTCATCCGAAGCAAGCGTGCCTGCACCGGACTCGGTTGCGGCCGGCTCGGAGGAGTAGCTGGTGGTGCCGGAGTCGCTCTCGCCCGACGTTGCAGCGGCAGCGTCGTCGGCAGCGTGCTGGACGACCTGCTTCTTGTGGGCTTCCCAACGTGCCTGGGCGTCGGCGTACTGCTGCTCCCAGGTGGCGCGCTGCGTCTCGTAGCCTTCAAGCCACTCGTTGGACTCCGGATCGAAGCCCTCCGGGTACTTGTAGTTGCCCTCTTCGTCGTACTCGGCGGCCATGCCGTAGAGTGCCGGATCGAATTCGGTGCTGTCGGCGTCGACGCCCTCGTTGGCCTGCTTGAGGGACAGCGAGATGCGGCGGCGCTCGAGGTCGATGTCGATGACCTTGACGAACAGCTCGTCGCCAACGGAGACAACCTGCTCGGCCAGCTCAACGTGGCGCACGGCGAGCTCGGAGATGTGGACCAGGCCTTCGATGCCGTCTTCAACGCGGACGAACGCGCCGAACGGAACGAGCTTGGTGACCTTACCCGGAACAACCTGGCCGAGGGCGTGGGTGCGGGCGAAGGTCTGCCACGGATCTTCCTGCGTAGCCTTGAGCGACAGGGAGACGCGCTCGCGGTCCAGGTCGACCTCGAGAACCTCGACGGTGACTTCCTGGCCAACTTCGACAACCTCGGACGGGTGGTCGATGTGCTTCCAGGACAGCTCGGAAACGTGAACCAGGCCGTCTACGCCGCCCAGGTCCACGAAGGCACCGAAGTTGACGATGGAGGAAACGACGCCGGGACGGACCTGGCCCTTTTCCAGCTTGTTGAGGAACGTGGAGCGGACCTCGGACTGGGTCTGCTCGAGCCAGGCACGGCGGGACAGCACAACGTTGTTGCGGTTCTTGTCCAGCTCGATGATCTTGGCTTCGATCTGCTGACCGATGTACGGAGCAAGGTCGCGCACACGGCGCATCTCGACGAGGGATGCGGGCAGGAAGCCGCGCAGGCCGATGTCGAGGATAAGACCACCCTTGACAACCTCGATGACGGTACCGGTGACGACGCCGTCTTCTTCCTTGACCTTCTCGATGTCGCCCCAGGCACGCTCGTACTGAGCACGCTTCTTGGAGAGGATCAGGCGGCCTTCTTTGTCTTCCTTGGTGAGCACCAGGGCTTCGACCTGATCGCCGACGGAGACAACGTCTCCGGGATCAACGTCGTGCTTGATGGAAAGCTCGCGGGAGGGAATGACACCTTCGGTCTTGTAACCGATGTCGAGCAGAACTTCGTCGCGGTCGACCTTGACGACGGTACCTTCGACGAGGTCCCCGTCGTTGAAGTACTTGATGGTGGCGTCGACGGCTGCGAGGAAGTCCTCGGCGGACCCGATGTCGTTAATCGCGACGACAGGGGTACCGGACTTCTCGGTGGAGGTGATGGTCATGTAGTAGGGGCTCCGTTGTGGATAGTTAGTCGGTCAGGCCAACCGCTGCACCGGCGTCGGCGACGCCCGCGTAGAACACGGCGGATCAAAGGCGATCCGCCGGGTCATCCTGATTTGTGGATTTGGTTGCGCGCACGTAGTACACGCCCGTTTAGTCTAGTCGTATACGACAACCCCGGTCAAAGCGCAACGGGGCCGGTCGGCCTGCCCGGGCGCCCGTTCTAGAAGTGCGTCAGGCAGTGCGCCGGGCGTTCGACGGCGAACATGCCCGCGGCGGTGAACGCGGCCCCGGGTGCGGTCTCACGGATGCGCCCGGACGCGGCGAGCGTCACGGGGTGCACGCCGCCGAGGTAGATCGACGACAGCACGGCCACATCCAGTTCGAGGTCGGCGGCGGTGCCTTCGGCGTCGCTGACGACGGCGGCGCCGCCGGAGACATCGAGTGCGAACGTTCCGCCGGTCAGGCCCAGCGGGTCGGACACCTTGAGGACCAGCCGTCCGTCGCGCGGGTAGTGGCGGGCCTCCAGCGCCTTGCGAACGTCGAGGATCCGCAGCCACAACATGTCCCGGGCCTCCGACGCGTCGACGCAGCGCGGGTCAGTGAGCGCCCAGGGCAGCGGGTCGTCCACGGGCGCTTCTTCCCAGGTGACGCGTTCGACGAGGTCAATGGCGCCAAGGTACTGCCAAAGTTCAAGGTAGGCGGCGTGCGTGGCCGCTACAAGGTCGACGATCTCCATGGTGTGCGGGGTGCTGGACCAGCCGCCGAACTTGTAGGACACGTAACCGTCCACGCCGCCGTCGGGCCCGTAGTACAGGGCAACCTTGACCTTGGGGTCTTCGCCGTCGTCCCGGCTGACGGACCCCGAGGCGAACTGCCGGTAGAACTCGTGCCGGTCGACGGAGCCGGGCGTGCAGCGGTGCAGCCGGTCGAAGACGGCCGGCGCGAGCTCCAGCAGGACCTTGGGGTCGGCGACCTCCACCCGGCCGGTCGGGGTGTGGTTAAGGACGAAACGCGCGCCCGTGTCCACCTTGATCGACTGTTCCGAGGTTGCCACGCCAAAGCCGAACCGGCCGTAGATGGAGGCCTCGGAGGCGGTCAGGGCCGCCATGGCCAGGCCCTCCGTTCGGGCCAGCGCCAGGTCCTCGGCCATCATGCGGCGCAGCAGCCCGCGGCGGCGGTGCGAGGTGCGCACGGTCACGGCGGTGACGAGCCGGGTCTCCAGCAGCCGGCCGAAGCCGATATTCAGCGTCTTGTCCATGGTGCCGAAGGTCGCCACCGGGATCTCAGCCCCGAGCGAGTGCTCCGGCACCGGGCCGGTCTGGTACACGCCGGTCATCACCCGTCCGTCGACGCGCTGCATCTCGATGCCGCGGTCCACCCGCTCGTCACTGCGTCGGGCGTCGTGGAACCCGAACGCGACCGCGCGCATCCACGCCACGGCTTCCGGGTACGCCGGGTCGTCCTTGGCGGAGGGCTTGAACCGTCGGATTTTGTACTGGTCTGGCACGTGCTTCTCCCCCTGGATGTGCTGCTAACGTGAACGGCCCGAAGGCGGGCTGCCTAGTGCCCGGCCTCGAACCAGCTGGACCCGATGCCGATCTGGACCTCCAGCGGAACGGAGAGCTGCGCCGCGGCGCCCATTTGCTCCGTGACGAGCTTCTCCACAGCCTCGCGTTCGCCCTCGGCGACTTCGAGGACCAGTTCATCATGGACCTGGAGCAGCATGCGGGATTTGAGGCCCTGGTCCGCCAGGGCGCCCGCCACGCCGAGCATGGCCCGCTTGATGATGTCCGCGGCCGAACCCTGGATCGGAGAGTTCAGCGCGACCCGCTCGGCGTTCTCCCGCAGCTGGCGGTCGCTGCTGGTCAGGTCCGGCAGGTAGCGGCGGCGGCCCTCGATTGTGGCGGTGTACCCGTCGATCCTGGCCTGGTCGACGACGCCGCGCAGGTAGTCGCGCACCGCGCCGAACCGGTCGAAGTAGTCCTTCATCAGCGTCCGCGCCTCATCGACGGAGATTTCGAGCTGCTTGGACAGGCCGAAGGAGGTCAGTCCGTAGGCGAGGCCGTAGGACATGGCCTTGACCTTGGAGCGCATGGCACTGGTGACCTGGTCGGTGGGGACGTGGAAGATGTTCGAGCCCACGAACCGGTGCAGGTCTTCGCCGTCCTTGTAGGCCTGGATCAGCCCGGCGTCGCCGGACAGGTGCGCCATGATCCGCATTTCGATCTGCGAATAGTCGGCGGACAGCAGGCATTCGTAGCCTTCGCTGACCACGAAGATGCCCCGGACCCGGCGGCCTTCCTCGCTGCGGATGGGGATGTTCTGCAGGTTGGGGTTGTTCGAGGAGATCCGGCCGGTGGCTGCGACGTTCTGGGCATAGGTGGTGTGGATCCGCCCGTCGGCCGCTACGGACTTCTTCAGCGACTCCAGCATCTGCCGCAGCTTGGAGGACTCCCGGTGCGCCATCAGCTGGACCAGGAACTCGTGGCCGGTTTTCTCCAGCAGGTTCTTCAGCGATGCCGCGTCCGTGGTGTACCCGGACTTGATCTTCTTGGTCTTCGGCAGCCCGAGCTCCTCGAAGAGGACGGTCTGCAGCTGCTTGGGCGAACCGAGGTTCACTTCGTGCCCGATCGCGGCAAATGCCTGTTCCTTGGCGTTGTCGATGACCTTGGCCAGGTCCGCGAGCTGCTCGTCCATGCGTTCCATGTCGATGGCGATACCTGCCAGCTCCATGTCGGCGAGCACCCGGCTGACCGGCAGCTCGAGGGTGGTCAGCAGGTCCTGCGCCCCGCGCTCCTGCAGCTCGGTCTCGAAATAGCGGCTCAGTTCCCGGACGACGGCGGCCACGTGGACCAGCGCGCCGGCGGCGGCCGCGTCGTCGCCGTCGAACGCCAGCTCAAGCTGGCCGGCTTTCGCGGCCTCCGCCGACACGGCAATGTTCAGGTGGTGCTGCGCCAGCTCCGCGAGTTCGTAGCTGCGGCGGTCCGGCTGGATGAGGTAGCCGGAGATCGAGGTGTCGTCCACGACGCCGTCCAGTTCCAGGCCGCGGGCGGACAGCGCCTTCAGGGCGGCCTTGAAGCCGTGCATCACCTTGGCCGCGCCGGGGTCCCGCAGCCAGGCGGCCAGCACGTTCTCGGCGGCGGCGTCCTGGGTGGCGAGGTCGATGTAGGCGGCGGCGTCATCCCGCACGATGGCGACGGCGGCGGCGTCCTCGCCGATCCTGCCCGGCACCAGGTCAACGGCGACGGCGGACCGCTTCCCGGCGCCGGCGGCGAGGAATTCCTCCAGGGCGGCGGCGTCCGCCGGGGTCACATAGTCCGGGGTATCGATGCTTTCGCGTTCAGCTTCCGGGGTTTCACTGCCGTACAGGGCGAAGAGGCGGGTCCGGATGGTCTTGAACTCGAGCGTGTCGAACAGCTCCTCCAGCGCGGCCTGGTCCGGCCGGGGATCGGCCAGGTCCTCGAGGCTGACGGGCAGGTCGAGGTCGGTGCGGAGCCGGTTGAGCCGGCGGTTGCGCTTGACGTTTTCGAGGTTGTCGCGGAGCGCGTCCCCGACCTTCCCGCCGATGGAGTCGAGGTGTTCCAGCACGCCCTCGAGCCCGCCGTAGAGGTTGATCCACTTGGCCGCGGTCTTGGGCCCGACGCCGGGAACGCCGGGAAGGTTGTCGGCCGTCTCCCCCACCAGGGCGGCGAGGTCCGAGTACCGGGCCGGGCTGACGAAGTACTTTTCCTGGATGGCGTCCGCGTCCATCCGCGGGATGTCGCTGACGCCCTTTCGGGGGTAGAGCACGAAGACGTTGTCCGTGATGAGCTGGAACGTGTCCCGGTCGCCGGACACGAGCAGGACCTCATACCCGGCCTCTTCGCCCTTGGCGGCGAGGGTGGCGAGGATGTCGTCGGCTTCCCAGCCGGGCATCTTGATGGTCTTGATGCCCCACGCGCCCATGACCTTGTCGATCAGGTCGATCTGGCCGCTCATTTCGCGGGGGGTCTCGTTGCGGCCGCCCTTGTAGCCGTCGTACTCCGCTTTGCGGTGCGTGGTGTCATCGGAGACGTCGAACGCGACGGCCACGTGGGTGGGCTTCTGCTCCTTGATCAGGTTGATCAGCATGGAGGTGAAGCCGTGGACGGCGTTGGTGTGCTGCCCGGTGGAGGTGGAGAACTTGTCCGCGGGCAGGGCGAAGAAGGCCCGGAACGCCATGGAGTGTCCATCCAGCACCAGCAGGCGCGGCTGGTCGGTGAGCGGTATCACGGGCGCCTCGGTGGCGGAGACGTGCGCGGCGGCCCGGCTGGACTTCGTGGCGGGCGGATCGGCCGGCAGTGTGTCGGGGCCGGAGGCCGGGAGAAGGTCCGTTGCGGAAAGGGAGGGTGCCGGTTTGGTAGTTTCGCTCACAGGTGCCAGCCTAGTTGCCATGGTCGACAATTTCACGCCCGCCCCGTTCGCCGCCGAGCTGGAAGCGGCCGGTGTCCCGGCGGAGCTGCATGGCTGGCTGGGCCGGATGGGTGTGGGCGCCCTGGTGGTGAAGATGGGGATCCAGTTCCTGGAGATGAGTCCGGAACGGACGGTCGCCACCATGCCGGTCGAAGGCAACACGCAGGTGGCCGGCATCCTGCACGGCGGCGCCCACGTGGTGCTGGCCGAGACGCTCGGTTCGTTCGCCGCCGGCATGCACGCCGGTCCGGGTCGGCAGGCGCTGGGGATCGACGTCGGCGCGACCCACCACCGTGCGGTGTCCTCCGGCACCGTGACCGGGACCTGCACCGCCATCCACCTGGGCCGCACCCTCACCACGCATGAGATCGTGATGACCGACGAGCAGGGCCGCCGGCTCTCCACTGCACGGATCACGAACCTGCTGCGGGATATCCCCGCGGAGTAGTCCCCCGGCACCCCGCCGGCCTGGGTCGGCCGCACCGGCGGTTGCGCGCGTCAGCCGAGCCGGTAGCGCAGTTCGACGACGCCGCGGCCCATGGCCCGGCACCCGAGGAGTTCCAGCGGCGCCGTCGGGCGGGCCAGCGGAAGCAGCGGCTTGCCGGAGCCCAGCACCACCGGGACCACCGAGACGATCAGTTCGGTCAGCAGGCCGGTGTCGGCGAACTGCGCGGCCAGGACGCCGCCGCCGACCACCCAGACGTTCCGGCTGCCGGCGTCGCGCCTCAGGTCTTCTGCGAACTCGGTCACGGGCCCGCGCACGAAGGTGATGTCGCTGCCCGCCGGGGCTGCGAGTTCATGGTGCGTGAAGACCCAGCACGGGATGCCGGGGTACGGCCAGTCGCTCTCGTGGTTGCGGAGCCAGGCGTAGGTCTCCCCGCCCATCACGACGGCGCCGACGTCGGCCATGAAGGCGTTGTAGCTCTCCTCGCCGCCCTCGAAGCCGTCGAACTGAAGCAGCCAGTCGAGCCGGTCGTCGGCGGTGGCGATGAAGCCGTCCAGCGAGGACCCTACGAAGTACTGGAAACCGGGCATGGGCCCAGCGTAGCCATTCGGTGCGGGCTTTCCCAGTGGACGGACGCGGCGGGCCGTTACTTGCTGAAGTACGGAATGATCAGGTAGAGCCCGAAGAGGACCGCCACGCCGCACAGGCCGAAGCAGACGTAGGACAGCGGTCGGACCCAGCCCGGCTGGGTGGTCCGGGCGTCCCCGGCGATGGCGGTAAGCCGGACCCCGAGGGCGTAGAGCACGGTGACGGTGACGGCCGCGGCGAGGGTTGCTCCCGCTACCTGGACGAGTTCAAGCCACTTCATTTCCGGCCACCCTTGGAGTTGTTGGTGCGGCTGACCGCAGCCGCCTTCTTCTTGGCGAAGCGGATGGCCTGGCCGGCCTCCTCGACCTCGACGGCGTTGTGGTGCCCGACGTGCGATTTCCGGGACGCGACGAACATGTAGATGACGGCGGCCGTTCCGGCGACCGCGGCGATGATGAAGCCGACCGTGCCGGTGCTGACCAGCAGGGCGGTCAGGGCCCCGACGATTCCGGCGGCCGGCAGCGTGAACAGCCACCCGGTGACGATCTTGCCGGCGGTGCCCCAGCGGACGGTGGTGCCGCGGCGGCCCATGCCAGAGCCGATGACCGAGCCGGAGGCGACGTGCGTGGTGGAGAGGGCGAAGCCCAGGTGGGACGAGGCGAGGATCGCGGCGGCGGTGCTGGTTTCGGCCGCGAAGCCCTGGGCGGGCTTGACGTCGGTGAGGCCGGATCCCATGGTCCGGATGATGCGCCAGCCGCCGGAGTAGGTGCCGATCGCGATCGCCAGGGCGCAGGCGGCGATGACCCAGAGCTGCGGGCCCGAGCCGGGTTCCTGGCTGCCGGCGGAGATGAGCACCAGGGTGATGATGCCCATGGTCTTCTGTGCGTCGTTGGTGCCGTGGGCGAGGGCGACGAGGCTGGAGGTGAAGATCTGTCCGGTGCGGAACCCGCCGCGCTTCTGCGTCAGCTTGCTGCCGGTTTCCGGGTCGTGCCGGGAGGTGAGGGCGTAGGCCAGCCGGGTGCACACGTAGGCGACGGCGGCGGCGATGACGGGCGCGAAGACGGCGGGCAGGAGCACCTTCTGCAGCACCGAGGCGAAGTTCACCGAGTGCAGGCCGATGCCGGCGATGGCCGCCCCGATCAGGCCGCCGAAGAGCGCGTGCGAGGAACTCGACGGCAGGCCCTTCAGCCAGGTGATCATGTTCCACAGGATGGCGCCCATCAGGCCGGCGAAGATGATGGCCGGCGTGATCTGGATGCCGTCGGAGCCTTCGCGGATGATGCCGCCGGAGACGGTTTTTGCCACCTCGGTGGAGAGGAAGGCCCCCACCAGGTTCAGCACCGCCGCAAGGGCGACGGCCGTTTTCGGCTTGATCGCACCGGTCGCGATGGGCGTGGCCATCGCGTTGGCGGTGTCGTGAAACCCGTTAGTGAAGTCGAAGAACAGCGCCAGCGATATGACTAGCGCCACCATGACGGTGATTTCCACCTGTTGCCCAATCTGCAGAGTCGACGGTCAGCAGTCTCATTCCCCGTGGCGGCCTTGTCTATCACTGTTCACCGGCTGTTTGGCCGGTTCACCTGTGCGGTTCACCAAAGCTGTCCTGAAACCTTATAGATCGTACGTGCCAGCGGGGGCTGGGCAAAACAAGGCGCCGGCCGGCAGGCGGTCCCGGCTCAGGCGGGCGGCGCAGGGGGCGGCGCGCCTCCGAGCCTGCCCGCCGCCCCCTGATCAAGCGCGGCGCGCGCTGCATCCGGCAGGGCAATCAGGCCATCCAGTTCACGCCGCACCCGGCGGTAGGCGGCCTGCCGTTCGGCCGGGGTGGCGGCAGCATCGGCCGCGATCCGCAGCAGCTTCCGCGCTGTGGCGAGCCGCTCCCGCTCGGGCCCGGCGAAGTGGCTGTCCCTGATGCGGCGCGCTTCCCGCTCCGCGACGTCGAACGCCACCTCAAAGCTGCGGACCGCGGCCCGGTATTCGGCCAGGTGTGCAGGGGTCGGAGGTTGCGCCGCGTCCTCGGGGCGCAGCCCGTCGGCGTCCCGCTTGGCTCGAAGGAAGGCGACGGTGAGCGGTTCCCGGACGTCAGTCATGAGGGGAAAGTCGATGAGTTTGCCGACGTCCAACTCGTAGTCGAGCCACCGGCGGTTGACCGCCTCGTGGGCGTCGATAAGCCTGCGCAGCTCCCCCGGGTCCGGGACGGCGGCCCTGGCGCGGTCGGCGCGGACCCGCCGTCGGGCCTGCCTGCGGCGGTGGCCGCGTCCGGCGGTCCGCACTCCGGACCGGGTCCAGTGGATGAGCAGGGCGCCCAGCGGGAAAACCATCCACCAGTTGTTGCCGATTGCGCCGGTGATCCCGTCCATGGCAGTAACCTCCTCCCGGCGGCGGCGGGAAGGCCCCCTCAACCGAGGGAGCCTTCCCGCTGTCCGGGCCGCTGACGGGGTCAGTCCCCGTGCTTGGCCTTGTGCACCCGGGTCACCACGGTGGGGCAGGGAACGTGGAGCAGCACGGCGTGGGCCGTGGAGCCGAGCACCAGCCGGGAGAATCCTCCGCGCCCCCGGCTGCCGATGACCAGCAGGCGGGCGTCCCGGGCGATGTCGACGAGCGCCTTCGCCGGGTCCGTGTCCGTCTCCAGTCGCTGGTGCACGACCAGGTCCGGGTACTTCTCGCCGAGCCCGGCGACCGACTCGGAGAGGATGATCCTGTTCTCCTCGACGATCGTCTCCGCCAGCCCGCTCTCGGGCAGCTGCTGCTCCACCCAGCGGGCCGGGCTGCGGAAGGCCAGCACCACGGTCAGCTCGTCGCCGCCCCGGTCGGCCTCGGCGGCAGCGTAGGCAACCGCCTGCAGCGATTCCTCGGACCCGTCCACGCCGACGACGACGCCGTGCTTGCCGCCGGTCCCCTCCGCGGGGACGACGGCCACCGGGCAGTCCGCGGCGCTGACGATCTGCAGCGCCCGGTCGGTCATCGGCCCGCCGTCGAGCCAGTGTTTGTCGTGGCCGCCCACGACCACCATGGAGGCCTCCTTGGAGGCCTCGCGCAGGCCGGCGCCCGGGCTGCCGTGCCGGAGCTGGACGTCGACGTCGACGTCGGGGGCCTGGCCCCGGGCGCTGGTCCGGGCCTTCTCCAGCAGTTCCATCCCGGATTCGCGGATGAGTTCGTGGTACTGGAAATCCGGTGACATCCAGCGGTCGTCCACGGCGTGGACGCACAAGACGGACGACTTGCCCGCGCCGGCGCGCTGCAGGGCCCAGGCCAGGGCGGCTTCGCTGCCCGCCGAACCGTTGATGCCGACGACGATTGGTTTACCCATGCTCAACCCTGCTCTTTTCCGTA
This sequence comes from Arthrobacter sp. Hor0625, assembly GCF_052567525.1. Lineage (NCBI taxonomy): Bacteria > Bacillati > Actinomycetota > Actinomycetes > Micrococcales > Micrococcaceae > Arthrobacter > Arthrobacter sp. Hor0625. The sequence goes on from NZ_CP199586.1 coordinate 3,159,822, forward strand.
GCGCGCTGTCCGTGAACTGTTCACCGCGGCCCGTTGCGCTGGCCCGGCCGCGGCCGTGGCAGCGCACCCGTCTGTGACCGCTGCCGGACCGCAACGAAGACCGTGGAACGGGCGCTGCTGTCTGCATGACATGCCGGCAGCGCCTGGGGCCCTGCCGACACTTCAGTGTGCCGCGGGCCCGGGGAGCCGGTTAGGGCCTTAAGCCCCGAGGCGGGCCGGCGGCGCGGCAGGTCAAAAACCGGTGGGCTCGGTCTCGAACTCCGGCTCCAGCGGCGGTCCCTCGTGGTGCAGCGGGCGCAGGGCCGCGGTGTCCTCGAGCCAGATCAAGGCGTCATACCGTTCCCCCATCCGGGTCGGGACGTAGTTCCCCTGCTCCCGCTCCGGGTGGTAGACGACCCCGATGGCGCGGTGCCCGAGCCAGGTGGACAGCCAGGGGCCGGTCCGGTCCTCGCCGAAGTCCAGCACGGCAGGCACCCCGAGTGCTTCATGGAGGAAATCCTCATGGCTGCCGGGCCGGGCCGCGGGAACGGGCAGGATGCGCTCCGGGGTTCCCCAGGCACCTGCGGCCAGGACCGTACCGCGGTGGGCCGCGAACCCCACCAGCAGCACCCCGTCCGGCGCATGCCGCTCGCGCAGCAGCTGGCCGACGTTGACCAGGCCGTCCCGTGCCATGTCGGTGCCGCGGGCGTCGCCGATGTGCGTGTTGTGCTCCCAGATGATCCCCCTGGATCCGGCGCCCAGGTGCCGGCTCAGCCGGTCGACGGTGTCCGCCATGTGGTGGTCGCGGACGTTCCAGGACTGGCGGTCCCCGCGGACCATGATCCGGTAGTAGTGCTCGGCGTTGGCGGCCACCTCGGCGTTTTGGACGGCGTCGAAGGCCTCCTCGTCGTGGTCGCCGGGGCTGAAGACCCGGCGGCGCACCTCGCTGAGCAAGGCCACGACGTCGGCTTCGCAGGAGTTCGGCACCAGCCGCGTGCTCCACGCGTATTGGTGCGGGTCCTCGTGGTGCGGCTGGAAGCACTGCCAGGCCCGCAGGGCGGACGGGAGGGCGTCGGGCTGGTTGGCCTGGAGCCAGGCGATGATCTCGCGCAGCGAGTCCCAGAGCGAATACACGTCGAGCCCGTAGAATCCCACCCGCTCATCCAGCGGCCGGCGGGCGTTCCAGGTCCGCAGCCAGTCGAGGAACCCGGCGACTTCCTCGTTCGCCCACAGCCAGGTGGGCCAGCGCTGGAAGCCGGCCAGGAGCGCGTGGACCCCCTGGTCCTGCCCGCTTTGCCCGCGGACCCACTGGTTGATCCGCCAGCAGTCGGGCCAGTCCCCCTCGACACCGATCCAGGTGTACCCCTGCTCCTCGATCAGGCGGCGGCTGAGGGTGGCGCGCCAGGTGTAGAACTCGTGGGTTCCGTGGGAGGCTTCGCCGATCGCGGTGAAGCGGCAGTCGCCGGCACGGCGGACCGCCCCGTCGAGGTCCCGATCGCTGCGGAGTTGCCGTGCGAGCAAGTGGATTTCGCCCAGCACGGCCGTCTTGGTCACGCCGGCGGGGCTCACCGCGGGTCCCCGATGTCGATCCGTTCCAGGTGTTCGGGGACCCTGGCCCGCCAGCCGAGCTCGCGTTTGATCCGGACCCGCAGCGCATCGGCGGCATCCGGCTCGCCGTGGGTGATGTAGGTCATCCGGGGTTCCTGCGGTGCCGCTCGCATCCAGGCCAGCAGGCCGTCGCAGTCCGCGTGGGCGGACAGGCTTTCCATCTGGATGACCTCGGCCCGGATTTTCACGTCCTCGCCGTAGATCCGCAGTTGCCGTTCGCCGGCAGCCAGCGCCGCACCCCGGGTCCCGCCGGCCTGGTAGCCGCTGAGGATGATGGCGTTTTTCGGGTCGGGCCCGTAGGCGGCGAGGTGGTGCAGGATTCTGCCGCCGGTCAGCATGCCGCTGGCGGAGATGATCACCATCGGGCCGCCCCGGAGGTTCAGCAGTTTCGATTCGTCGACGCTGCGGGTGAGCTTGGCGAGGCTGTACATGTGCGCGTACTCGTCCTCCTTGAGCCGGTGCTCCTCCGGGTGCCGCTGGTACATATCGGAGGCATCGATGGCCATCGGTGAATTGAGGAAGACCGGGATGTCCGGAATGGCATTCTTCCGGCGGAGCCGCGAGAGGTGCAGCATGATCGTCTCGGCGCGTCCGACGGCGAACGCGGCGAACATCACCACGCCGCCGCGCTTGGCCACGCGCCGGATGATTTCCCCCAGCTGCTCTTCCGGGTCCAGGGTTGAGTGCTGCCGGTTGCCGTAGGTGGACTCGGTAACGAGCACATCGACGGCGCCCAGCGGCCGTGGCGGCAGCATCAGCGGGTCGTCGGTGCGGCCCAGATCGCCGGTGAAGTGCACCGACTGGGAGCCGAACCGGACGTGGACCTGGGCGGCCCCAAGAATGTGCCCCGCCGGCACGAAGGTCATCTCCATGCCGCCGCCAAGGTCCAGCGGGTCGTCGAAGTCCCGGCTCCGGAAACTGTCCAGCGACCTGACGGCGTCTGCGGCTGTGTACAGCGGCAGTGCCGGGTTGTGCCGGGATGATCCGCGGTGCGTTGCGTAGCGGGCTTCCTCTTCCTGGAGGTAACCGCTGTCCGGCAGGATCAGCTTGCTCAGCTCCGTGGTTCCTTCGGTGGCGTAGACCGGCCCGGTAAACCCGTCCCGGACCAGGGCCGGGACGTAGCCGGTGTGGTCCAGGTGCGCGTGCGTCAGGACGACGGCGTCAATCGAGCGGGGCGGGACCGGGAAGGGCATCCGGTTGCGTTCACGGCTGCGCTTGTAGCCCTGGAAAAGCCCGCAGTCCACGAGGACCCGGCGGCCGCCGGCCTCGAGCAGGTACCGGGAACCGGTCACGGTGTCGGTGGCACCGAAAAACCGGAGGGCCGGGCGCTCATGTTTCATGGTGCCTCCGTTTCGGAGTCCGTCAAGGCCACCTTCCGCGCATTCGGGCACCCGACCTAGGGCCGAAAGTCACGAGCGCCGGCCGGGGCCGCGCAGGGGTCTCCGGGCCGCGCCGGTAGGATTTTGGTGGCCGGTCTTCGCACCGGTCTCCGAGCGGAGCAGGACAGTGCGCTGCGCCGGGCCAGCTGCAAGGACGGCGTATGACCATGAAATCCACCCGCGGCACCGGCAACCCCGGGCACCCCTGGGCAGACCGTCCCTGGACGCGGCACTACGGTCCCGGTGTCCAGGCCGACCTGCCGCTGCCCAAGGGGTCCTTGGTGGACCTGATGGACGCCTCGGTCCGCCGCTTCGGGAGCCGGACCGCGCTGGAGTTTTTCGGGGCCCGGACAAGCTACCGGGAGCTGGGGCGGCTGATCAACCGGGCCGCCGAGGGGTTGCGGAAACTCGGCGTGAAGCCCGGCGACCGGGTGGCCTTGGTGCTGCCGAACTGCCCGCAGCACGTGGTCGCCTTCCACGCGGCGCTGCGGCTCGGCGCCGTCGTGGTGGAACACAACCCCCTTTATACGGACCGGGAGCTGCGCCACCAGTTCGAGGACCACGGTGCCGCCGTCGCCGTCGTCTGGGACAAGGCGGTGGACCGGGTGCTGCAGCTGCCGGCCGACGTCGGGCTGCGGAGCGTGGTCTCGGTGGAACTGATCCCCGCGATGCCGCTGGGGAAGCGGCTGGCCCTGCGGCTGCCGCTCCCCGCTGCGCGGAAGGCCCGGGCGGCGCTGGCCGCCGGCACGCCGTCGGCCAGTGCCCGGCACGGCAGCGCGGACCGAAGGGTCCTGCCGTGGGACCGGCTGCTAGACGCCGGGGAGCTGCGGAAACGGCACCCCCGGCCGGCAGCGACAGACCTGGCGGTGCTGCAGTACACCAGCGGCACCACCGGGACGCCCAAGGGGGCCATGCTCACGCACGCGAACCTCCAGGCCAACGCCGCGCAGGGCCGGGCCTGGGTTCCCGGGCTCAAGGACGGGCGCGAGACCGTCTACGCCGTGCTTCCCATGTTCCACGCGTACGGGCTGACCTTGTGCATGACGTTCGCGCTGAGTATCGGCGCCAAGCTGGTGCTCTTCCCCAAGTTCGACGCCGACCTGGTGCTGAAAGCGCACCGGAAATCCCCGGCGACGTTCCTGCCCGCCGTCCCGCCGATCTACGACCGGATCGCGGAGGCGGCCGCGCGGCAAAACGTCAGCCTGCACAGCATCCGCTACGCCATCTCCGGGGCGATGAACCTGCCGGCCGCCACCGTGGAGACCTGGGAGAAGGCCACCGGCGGGCAGCTGATTGAAGGGTACGGGCTCACCGAGACCTCCCCCATCTCGGTGGGCAACCCGTTCGGCCCGAGCCGCAAGCCCGGCACCGTGGGCGTGCCGTTCCCGCTGACCGACATCCGGGTGGTGGACCCGCGCGACGTGCGGATCGACCGGGCCCCGGGCGAGGCCGGCGAGCTGCTGATCCGCGGCCCCCAGGTGTTTGCCGGGTACTGGAACCGTCCGCAGGAAACCGAGGACGCCCTGCTCGAGGGCGGCTGGTTCCGTACCGGGGACATCGTCTCCGTGGACAAGGACTACTTCGTCACGGTCCGCGACCGGATCAAGGAACTGATCATCACCGGCGGTTTCAACGTCTCGCCGACCGAAGTGGAGGAGGTCCTGGCCGAGTGCCCGGGCATCGCGGAGGTCTCGGTGGTGGGACTGCCCCGGGCCGGCGGGGGCGAAGACGTCGTGGCCGCCGTCGTGCCGGTCCTGGGCACCACCCTCAAGACGGAGGCCGTGCGGGAGTTTGCCCGCGCCCGCCTGGCGGCCTACAAGGTGCCCCGGCGGGTCGTGGTCATGGACAAGCTGCCGCGCTCGCTGATCGGCAAGGTCCTGCGCCGCGAGATCCAGGACCGGCTGGTGGCCGACCGGCAGGCCTGACGACGCCGGCGCCATATGCCGTGAGATCGCTTGGGGCGCCCCGGGCCAGCTGGTAGGCCTGCGATAGTCAGGCAGGTAGGGTGCCTAGAGGTAGTTGTGCCGGCCGCCGGGTCTCCGGGGGCAACCGGAGAAGGGAAGTTGTCGTGACTCGTAAGACTCCGCGCGTGGAGGAAACCAGCGAAAAGGACATCGAAGTCGGCGACGGGCCGAAGCATTGGGCCGCCGGCGTGCCCGGCGTCTATCACTCGATGAAGCCGGCCATCGAACACATGGGCGTCAACCGGACCCGCAAGACAGTCATGAAGATGAACCAGAAGGACGGCTTCGACTGCCCGAGCTGCGCCTGGCCGGATCCGCACCACCGCAAGGCGTTCGAATTCTGTGAAAACGGCGCCAAGGCGGTCACCTGGGAGGCGACCCCGGTGGTGATTCCGACGTCGTTCTGGGCCGAAAACCCGGTCAGTTCGCTGCGGAACCATTCCGACTACTGGCTCGGCATGCAGGGGCGGCTCACCGAGCCGGTCTACAAGCCCGCCGGCGAGGACCACTACAAGCCGGTCAGCTGGGACGACGCGATCCGGATCATCACCGAAAAGCTCAAGGGCCTCGACTCCCCCGACGAGGCGGCGTTCTATACCAGCGGCCGGACGTCCAACGAGGCCGCCTTCCTGTACCAGCTGATGGTGCGCGGCTACGGGACGAACAACCTGCCTGACTGCTCGAACATGTGCCACGAGTCCTCGGGCTGGGCCATGGGGCAGACGATCGGCATCGGCAAGGCCACGGTCAACTTCGACGACTACGCCGACGCGGACCTGATCATCATCATGGGCCAGAATCCGGGCACCAACCACCCGCGCATGCTCACCGAACTGGAGAACTGCAAGGAGAACGGCGGCGAGATTGTCGCCGTCAACCCGCTGCCCGAGGCGGGCCTGCACCGGTACAAGAACCCGCAGAAGGTCAAGGGCATCGTTGGCCGCGGCACGCCGATCGCGGACCAGTTCATGCACATCCGCATCGGCGGGGACATGGCGCTGCTGCAGGCCGTCTCCAAGCGCGTGCTCGACGCCGAGGCGAAGAACCCCGGCACCGTCCTGGACCACGCCTTCCTGGCCGAACACTGCGAAGGGCTCGAGGAACTCAAGGAGCACCTGGCCCTGCTCGACGAGCAGGCGGTGCTGGAGGCGACCGGCCTGCGCAGCGAGGAAATCGACGAGCTCGCCGCCCGCTACCTGAAGGCCGACAAGGTCATCATCACCTGGGCCATGGGCATCACCCAGCAGAAAAAGGGCGTCGCGACGATCAAGGAGATCATCAACCTGCTGCTGCTGCGCGGCAACATGGGCAAGCCCGGCGCCGGCGCCTCCCCGATCCGCGGCCACTCCAACGTCCAGGGCGACCGGACCATGGGCATCTGGGAGCAGATGCCGCAGTCGTTCATGGACGCCCTCGCCGAGGAGTTCGGCTTCGAGCCGCCGCGCGAACACGGGGTGGACGCCGTCGAGACCATCAACCGGATGCAGGAAGGCGCGATTAAGGTCTTCATGGCCATGGGCGGCAACTTCGTCGCGGCCATGTCGGATACCAACGCCGCCGAGTCGGCGATGGCCGGGACGGACATGACCATCCAGGTCTCCACCAAGCTCAACCGCTCGCACGTGGTGACCGGCGCCGAGGCCCTCATCCTGCCCACCATGGGCCGGAGCGAGATCGACATCCAGGAATCCGGTGAGCAGTTCGTCTCGGTCGAGGACACCGTCTGCGCCGTGCACCCCTCCTGGGGCAGCGTTGAGCCGGTGTCCCACCACCTGCTCTCCGAACCGGCCATCCTCAGCCGGCTCGGCAAGGCCCTCGTGGGCGACAGGATCAAGGCCGACTGGGACGGCTACGAAAAGAACTACGACCTGATCCGGGACCACATCTCCCGGGTCGTGGGAGGCTGCGAGGACTACAACGAACGGATCCGCCAGGAGGGCGGCTTCATCCTCGCCAACGGCCCGCGCGACTCGCGCACGTTCCCGACGCCGACCGGCAACGCAGTGCTGACGGTCAACGAGCTCGAACATGTCGAGCGGCCCGAGGGCACCCTGATCCTGCAGAGCATGCGCTCCCACGACCAGTTCAACACCACCATCTACGGGCACAACGACCGCTACCGGGGCATCAAGAAGGGCCGCCACGTGGTCTTCATCAACCCGGACGACATCGAGGAACTCGGGCTCGCGGACGGGTTGTTTGTGGACATCCACGGCCAGTACCAGGACGGCGTCGACCGCGTGCTGCGCAAGTTCCGCGTGGTCTCCTACCCGACCGCCCGCGGCTGCGCCGCCGCGTACTACCCGGAAGCGAACGTCCTGGTGCCGTTGAACCACACGGCCGAGGGCAGCAACACCCCGGTGTCCAAGGCCGTCATCGTCCGGCTCGAGCCCAGCCTGGACCAGTCCCCCGACAGCCCGGCCCGGCTGCACGCGGCCCCGGGCGTCCCCACCCCGGCCTAGGCGCGGAAGGGGCCCCGGCGGGGCCTGCACGTTCGGCCCGCCGGACATGCCCGTCCGTCGCCGCCAAGAGTGGACATAAAGCGACATGCCCATCCGCAGGTCTCGCGAATGGGCATGTCCAGTCCTCGGCTGGGTCGCACCACGAGCGGGGCACACCGGACATGCCCGACCGTCGCCGCCAAGAGTGGACATAGCGCGGTATGCCCATCCGCAGGTCTCGCGAATGGGCATGTCCAGTCCTCGGCTGGGTCGCACCACGAGCGGGGCACACCGGACATGCCCGTCCGTCGCCGCCAAGAGTGGACATAACGCGACATGCCCGTCCGCAGGTCTCGCGAATGGGCATGTCCGGTCCTGGCAGGGCCCTGCGGACGGGGCCCGGCACGCAGGAAGGCCGCGCCCCGGACGGGGCGCGGCCTTCCTTTGTGCGGTGCCGGTGCTACTGGGCGCGCTTGGTCCAGCCCTTCTCGTCCGGGCCGCCGGCCTCGCCGTGCTCGCACAGCTCGAGGACCTTGTCCGATGCGGCGTGGACCGCTTCCTGGGTGCTCTTGCGGCCGTTGGTGGACGCCGTTCCCGCCGCGAACCCGACAATGAACGCGCTGATGGCGTCCGCGTGCGGCCCGACGGCCTTCCGGGACTCCTCCGCGACCGCGACGATCCTCTCGTGGTCGACTTCCAGGTCCAGGATCTGCAGTGCCTGGATCAGGCGGGCACTCCAGTGCCGCAGCGCGCTGTCTTCATCTCGGGGCAAAGTCATGGGCTACTCCTCTAGTCAGGTGCTGCTCCGGCAGGTACCGGTCGATCCGCTGTCCCTCAAGGGGTAGCACCGATTCCGGCCAACGTGCAACGCGACACAGGCACCCCGGACAACTCGCCGCTCCCCCGGGCTCAGCTCCACAACGCAACGTGGAACTTTGAGCCCCGGCGCTCCAGCCCGCGGGAACCGCCGGGCGCGACCATCGCCGCCGTGGCGTCGGCGGTGGCGACGAAGCGCTTCAGCGCCCGGGCCATGGTGGTGGTCCGGTGCTGGTCCAGGGTGCTGGCCCACCACAGGCCCGGCACCGGCGTACCGGCCACCGGCACCCGCACCAGGGAGCCGCCCACGATTTCCGGCCGGACAACGTGGCCCAGGGCCAGCATGAGCCCCTCGCCCGCCCGCACGGCCGCCAGGGCGTCGGTCTCGCTGCTGAGCCGAATGACCTCCGGCACCGCGCCGCGGGCGGCGAGCCACCGGCCCTCCTCCGAGCTGGCCAGGATGCCCGCCGGTCCGGCGAACCAGGGCCTTCCCGGCAGGCGTTCGACGGCGGCCGGGACCTGCAGGCGGCCCAACGGATCATTCGCGGCCGCGACCAGGACCCGCTGGTACCGCAGGAACGGAACGGAGTCGATGCCGGGGACCGCGGCCGGAGTCCCGCCGGGCGACGGCGGCCTGGCACCCAGGGCGATGTCGTAGGCCCGCTCCAGCAGCAGCGCGGCGAGATCCTCGGCGGGCTCGGCCACCACATCCACCGACGCGCCGGGGAACCGGCGGGTAAACAAGTCCAGCAGCCGCCCGGCGGCGTGTTCGGCGAAGGGCGCGGTGGCCGCGATCCTCAGCCGCCCGGCGTCGTTCGTGGCATTGGCGACCTCCCAGCGGGCCTGGTCGGCGAGGCCGACTATGTCCTGCGCGTAGTCGGCCAGCGCCCGGCCGCCGGGGGTCAGTGCGATGCCGCCCGCGGACCGCGTGAACAAGGGGTCGCCGAGGTCCTGGCGGAGCGCGGCCAGGGCGGCGGAGACGGCCGGCTCGCTGACGCCCAGCGCTGCAGCGGCCGCGTGCAGCGAGCCCAGGCGCGCCACCAGCGCAAACGTCCGCAGCTGGCTCAACGTCATCGGCACGGGCTCATAACCTTTCGCTTATGACGATATTGACACCCTCTCCGGGCCGGGGCAACACTGGCCTCATTCGGCGCCCTGCGACGTTGCCGGCGCCTCGGAGTGAGGTGGGACTATGCAGATTCCGGCTCCTTTTGATTACGTCCGCGCCACCACGGTGGAGGACGCGCTCGAGTTGCTGGCGCGCCAGGGACCCGAGTCCCGGATCATCGCCGGCGGCCACAGCCTGCTCCCGATGATGAAGCTCCGGCTCTCCCGCCCCGAGTGGCTGATCGATATCAACGACCTCTTCGAACTCGACTTCATCCTGCGCGACGGGGAGAACCTGCGCATCGGCGCCCTGACCCGGCACACCACGCTGCTGGAATCGGATGAAGTCCACCGGCTGTTCCCGATTGTCCGCGATGCCGAGCTCGTGATCGCGGATCCGGTGGTGCGGAACCGCGGCACGATCGGCGGCTCGCTGTGCCAGGCCGACCCGGCGGAGGACCTCTCCACCGTCTGCGCCGTCCTCGGCGCGGTCGCCGTGGTCCGCGGCCCCGGCGGCGAGCGCACCCTGTCCATGCGCGACTTCCACCGCGGCCCCTACCAGACCGCCGTCGGCCCGGACGAGCTGCTCTGCGAGGTCCGCCTCCCTATCGGGGCACGCTCTTCCAGCGCCTACGAGAAGGTGGAACGCCGCGTGGGCGACTGGGCCGTCGGGGCCGCCGGAGCGTCCGTGACCCTGGCGGAGGACGGCAGCATCGCCGACGCCGCCGTCGGCCTGACCGCGCTTGGCCTGGACCACACCGTGGAGGAAGCCGCCGGGCTGCTGCGGGGCAAGCGTCCTTCCGAGGAGCTGTTCGCCGACGCCGGCCGGCTCGCCGCTGCGGCCTGCGACCCGGTCGCTGACCAGCGCGGCCCGGTCGACTACAAGCGGCACCTCGCCGATGAACTGACCCGCCGGGTCCTGCGGCGCGCCTGCGCCCGGGCCGCCGGGGAACCCGACCAGCCAGCTACCCAGACCGAGGAAGGCTGACGCGCATGCAGATCAGCATGACCGTGAACGGCAACGAAGTCACCAGCGACATCGAACCCCGGGTGCTCCTGGTCCACTACATCCGCGAGGTGCTCGGCCTGACCGGCACGCACTGGGGTTGCGACACGAGCAACTGCGGAACCTGCGTGGTCCTGCTGGACGGCCAGCCGGTGAAGTCCTGCACGGTGCTCGCGGCGATGGCCGCCGGGCACGACGTCCGCACCGTCGAGGGGCTGGCGTCCGGGACGACGCTGGACCCCGTGCAGCAGGGCTTCATGGAGGAGCACGGCCTGCAGTGCGGATTCTGCACCCCGGGCATGATGCTGACCGCCCGTGCCCTGCTGGATAAGAACCCGCACCCGAAAGAGCATGAGATCCGGCAGGCCATCTCCGGCCAGATCTGCCGGTGCACCGGCTACGCGACGATCGTCCGCTCGGTGCAGTGGGCGGCGGCGCATCCCGCGGCCGGCGCCGGCCCGGGCGAAGGGGCCGATGAGGTCCTCGACGGGACCGACACCGTGGTGGAGGACGTCGCCACGGAAACCGAAGACTCAGAGGTGAAGGCATGACTGTCATCCATGAGCGGGAAAGCAACCCCGCCGCCGGCGACGCGGACCGGCCCATCGGCTACGGCCGCATCCAGCGCAAGGAAGACCCGCGCTTCGTCCGCGGCAAGGGCCACTACCTGGACGACATTGTCCTGCCGGGCATGCTCCACGGCGCGGTCCTGCGCGCTCCCGTGGCCCACGCCCGGCTGGTGTCGATCGACACCACCAACGCCCTGGCCCACCCCAAGGTGCACGCCGTCATCACCGGCAAGGACCTGGAGGGCCTCAAACTCGCCTGGGCGCCCACGCTCTCCGCCGACGTCCAGGCGGTCCTGGTCACCGACAAGGTCCGGTTCCAGGGCCAGGAGGTGGCCTTCGTCGTGGCCGAGGACCGCTACGCCGCCCGGGACGCGCTGGAGCTGATCGACGTCGAATACGATGTGCTGCCGCCGCTGGTCGATGCGCGCAGGGCCCTCGACGCCGACGCGCCGCTGATCCGGGACGAGATGGAGGGCCGGACCGACAACAGGATCTTCGACTGGGAGATGGGGGACGCGGCGGAGACCGACGCGGTCTTCGCGGGCGCCGACGTCGTGGTCAGCCAGGAAATGGTCTACCCGCGCGTGCACCCGGCCCCGATGGAGACCTGCGGCGCCGTCGCCGACTTCGATCCCGTGGACGGCAAACTGACCCTCTACGAGACGACCCAGGCGCCGCACGCGCACCGGACCCTCTTCGCGATCGTGGCCGGCATCCCGGAGCACAAGATCAGGATCGTCTCCCCCGACATCGGCGGCGGCTTCGGCAACAAGGTCGGCATCTACCCCGGCTACATTCTCGCCGTCGTCGGCTCCATCGTCACCGGCCGGCCGGTGAAATGGATGGAGGACCGCTCGGAAAACCTGATGTCCACCTCCTTCGCCCGCGACTACATCATGCAGGGCGAGATCGCCGCGACGAAGGACGGAAAGATTTTGGCGCTGCGCACCAACGTGCTGGCCGACCACGGCGCCTTCAACGCCACCGCCCAGCCCACCAAGAACCCGGCCGGCTTCTTCTCCATCTTCACCGGCAGCTACGACCTGCAGGCCGCCCACTGCAAGGTCACCGGCGTCTACACGAACAAGGCACCCGGCGGGGTGGCCTACGCCTGCTCGTTCCGGGTGACCGAGGCCGTGTACCTCGTGGAGCGGATGGTGGATGTCCTGGCCCGGAAACTGGAGATGGACCCGGCGGAGCTCCGGTTGAAGAACTTCATCAAACCCGAGCAGTTCCCCTACGCCAACAAGACCGGCTGGGTCTACGACTCGGGCAACTACGAGGCGGCCATGCGGAAGTCCATGGAACTGGCCGGCTATGAGGAACTGCGGCGCGAGCAGCAGGAGAAACGGGCCAAGGGCGAGCTGATGGGCATCGGGCTGTCCTTCTTCACCGAGGTGGTCGGCGCCGGGCCGCGGAAGCACTTCGACATCGTCGGCTTGGGCATGGCCGACGGCGCCGAGCTACGGGTGCACCCCACCGGCAAGGCCGTCGTCCGGCTGTCCGTGCAGAGCCAGGGGCAGGGCCACGAGACCACCTTCGCCCAGATCGTCGCGGAAGAACTCGGCATCCCGCCGGAGAACATCGACGTCGTCCACGGCGACACCGACCAGACCCCGTTCGGCCTGGGCACCTACGGCAGCCGCTCGACGCCGGTCAGCGGCGGCGCCGTGGCGCTGGTGGCCCGCAAGGTGCGGGAGAAGGCGAAGCTGATCGCCGCGGCCATGCTGGAAACCCGCCCGGAAGACCTCGAGTGGGAGAAGGGCCGCTGGTTCGTCAAGGGCGACCCGACGGCCGGGAAGACCATTGAGGACATCGCCATGGCCGCCCACGGCACCCTGACGCTCCCCGAGGGCGTCGACGGGAACCTCGACGCCGAGGTGACGTACGACCCGCCGAACCTGACCTTCCCGTTCGGCGCCTACATCTGCGTGGTTGACGTCGACCCGGGCACCGGCCACGTCAAGGTGCGGCGCTTCATCGCCGTGGACGACTGCGGGACCCGGATCAACCCGATGATCATCGAAGGCCAGGTCCACGGCGGCCTCACCGACGGCGTCGGGATGGCCCTGATGGAGATCATCGAGTTCGACGCGGACGGCAACAACCTGGGCGGGTCCTTCATGGATTACCTGATTCCCACCGCCATGGAGGTGCCGGACTGGGAGACCGGGTTCACCGTCACCCCGTCCCCGCACCACCCGATAGGCGCGAAGGGCATCGGCGAGTCCGCCACGGTCGGTTCGCCGCCGGCGATCGTGAACGCGGTGGTGGACGCGCTCGCACCGTTCGGGGTCACCCACATGGACATGCCGTGCACCCCGGCCCGGGTCTGGGCCGCCATGCAGGGCCACGCCAGGCCGCCGATCTAAGATGGCCACCGCCGCAGACTCGCTCGCCGCCCGCGCCGGTGAGCTCGCCGCCCGCCGGGAACCGTTTGTCCAGGCCACCGTGGTCCGCGCCGCGCATCCCACCAGCGCCCGCGCCGGGGACACCGCCCTGGTGCTGCCGGGCGGGGAGATCCAGGGCTTCGTGGGCGGGAACTGCGTGGAGTCCTCGGTCCGGGACTACAGCCTGCAGGTCCTCGCCTCCGGAGAACCCCTGCTGCTGCGCGTGCTCCCGGGGGAACCGTCCCGGCGCGCCGAGGAGGGCGCCGTCGAGGTCTCCAATCCGTGCCTGAGCGGCGGCGCGATCGAGATCTTCCTGCAGCCGCGCCTGCCCGCGCCGCGGGTCGTGGTGGTGGGCTCGACGCCGGTGGCGCAGGCGCTCGCGGTGCTGGGCGTCGGGGCCGGGTTCGACGTCGAGCTCGCCGACGGGGACGCCGCCGATCCCGGGCCGGACGATGCCGCCCTGATCGTCGCCTCCCACGGCAAGGCCGAGGAGGGCGCGCTCGAAGCGGCGCTGCGCGCCGGGGTGCCCTACGTCGCCCTGGTCGCCAGCGAGACCCGCGGCGCCGCCGTGCTGGAGTCCCTCGACGTCGACGACGTGCTGCGCTCGCGGGTGTACACCCCGGCGGGCCTGCAGCTCGGCGCCCGTACCCCCGGCGAGATCGCCCTGTCCATCCTCGCCCAGCTGGTCCAGGAACGGGCCGCGGCCCGTGCCCACGCCCAGAACGCTGCCCAGGCCGATGCCCAGGCCGGCGTGCAGGGCGGCGGGGTTCCGGCACCGTCTGTCCCGCAGCCGGCAACGGCGGTGGACCCGGTGTGCGGCATGTCCGTCCCGGCGGTCAAGTCCTCCCTGCAGCTCGAGCACAACGGCACCACCGTCTACTTCTGCTCCCCCGGCTGCCGGGCCGCCTTCCGCAAGGATCCGGAGCGCTATGCCCTCAGCATCTGATTCCCTCCTGCCGCCGGGCACGGCGGGCATCATCCTGGCGGCCGGCTCCTCCTCGCGGCTGGGCCGGCCCAAGCAGCTGCTGCCGTACGGAGGCGGAGTCCTGCTGGACGCCGTCCTCGCCACGGCCCGGCGCTGCGGGTTTGCCCAGACCCTGCTGGCGCTGGGCGGATCCGCCGAACAGGTCCTCGGCACGGTGGACACCGCGGGCTGCGAGGTGGCGCTGAACCCGGACTACGGGCAGGGGTGTTCATCGTCGATCGCGGCCGCGCTGCGGCTGCTGCGGCCGGACGCCGGGGCCGTGGTGCTGCTGTTGGGCGACCAGCCCGGCGTCCGCGCCGAAAGCGTGGCCCCGCTGCTGCAGGCCCTGGCCGGGGATGATGGTGCCGCGGCCGCGGTGTGCCGTTACGACGACGGCGTCGGCCATCCCCTCGCGTTCAGCCGCCGGCTGCTGCCGGAACTGGCGTCACTGCACGGCGACAAGGCCGTGTGGAAACTGCTGGAGCAGCACGCGGACGACGTCGTCGAGGTCCCGACGCCGGGGCCCGTCCCCCTCGACGTCGACACCGAGGAGGACTACCGGCGGGTGCTGGCCGAGCTGCAGGGGACCGGGTGACCACGGCGGCCCGGTCCGGGGCGGAGGACGAGGTGCGGCGGCGGATCCCCGACGTCGCTTCGCTGACGGCTGCCTTGGACCAGCAGGACTACCTGGCCGATACCGGGCTCGCCACCGCCCTGTTCCTGGCCGTGCGGCTGCCCCAGCCCATCCTGCTTGAGGGCGAGGCCGGGGTGGGCAAGACCGAGGCCGCGAAGACGCTGGCCCGGCTGCTGGACACCCCGCTGTACCGGCTGCAGTGCTACGAGGGCATCGACGCGTCCGAGGCGCTCTACGAATGGAACCACCAGCGCCAGCTGCTGGGCATCCGGCTGGCCGAGGCGCGGGACGCCGAGGTCACCGAAAGTGAACTCTTCGGCCCCCAGTACCTGCTCCGCCGGCCGCTGCTGCAGGCGATCGAACACCCGGGGCCGCGGCCGGCCGTGCTCCTGCTGGACGAGATCGACCGGGCCGATGCCGAGTTCGAAGCCTTCACCTTCGAACTGCTCGCGGAGTCCGCCGTCACCATCCCGGAACTGGGTACCATCCGGGCCAGGCATCCGCCCATCGTCGTGCTGACCTCCAACCGCACCCGGGACCTGCACGATGCGCTGACCCGCCGCTGCCTGTACCACTGGATCGACTACCCGGGGCCCGACCGGATCGCCGAGATCGTGCGCCGCCGGGTGCCGGAGAGCAGCGGCCCGCTGGCCCTGCAGGCCGCCGCAGCCATCACCCGGCTGCGGACCCTGGACCTGGCCAAGCCGCCCGGGATCGCCGAGGCGATCGACTGGGTTTCGGCGCTGGCGGTGCTGGGTATCGAGCGGATCGACGCCGCCACGGCCGAGCAGACCTGGGGTTCGATCGTGAAGAACCGCGACGACCTGGAACTGTTGGGTTCCCGCGGCGCGGCGTGGCTGGTGGGCGGGCCCAATGACTGATCCGACGCCGGCGGCCCCGGCTCCCGGCAACGCTGAGGCAGCTCCGCCGGTCGTGGAAGCTGCCTCGCTCGCGGCGGCCTTCATCACCGCCCTGCGCGGCGCGGGCGCGACCTGTTCACCGGACCGTGCTGCGCGGCTCGCCGCTGCCCTGCGGCTGGCGCCGCCGACGGACCTGGAACGGCTCTACTGGACGTTACGGGTGGTGCTGGTTTCCGGCCAGGGGCAGCTGCCGGTGTTCGACGCCGTGTTCGACGCCGTCTTCCGTGGCGGTTTCGATCCGGCCGCCGCACTCTCCCGCCGGCCCGGAGACCCCGTACCGGTCCCGGCCCCGCCGCCGCCCGCGGACTCGTCCCGCACCCGGCCCGCCGCTGGCCCCGGCCGCCCCACCGAACCGGGCCGCGCCGGCGCGCCGCACCATCCCGCGGTGGTCGCCGGCCGGGACGACGCCGGGAGCCCCGGACCGGAGCGCGAGGCCGTCCTGGCGATGGCCTCCCCCGAGGAACACCTGCACGGCATGAACTTCGCGGAACTCTCCGAATCCGAAGCCGCGGAGGTCCGCCGGCTGGCGGCCCGGATCCGGCTGGCCACCCCGGTCCGCCTGAGCCGGCGGACCCGCACCTCGCCGCACAGCGGTGCGCGGCTGGATATCCGGGCCACCGTGCGCGCAGCCCGCCGGTCCGGCTCCGACGCGCCGAAACTCCTGTACGCCCGGCGCCTCCAGCAAAAGCGCGGGCTGGTGCTGCTCTGCGACGTGTCCGGGTCGATGGAACCGTATTCAAGGGTCTTCCTGTCGCTGCTGCAGGGCGCCGTCGCCTCCGCGGGCGCGGAGGCCTTCGTCTTCTCGACCCGGTTGACGCGCCTGACCCGCCAGCTGGCCCAGCGCAATACCGACCTGGCGCTGGCCCGGGCCGCGGCCACCGCCCCGGACTGGGCCAGCGGCACCAGGATCGCCGGGAACCTGCGCCGCTTCCTGGATGAACACGGCCGCCGCGGGCTCGCCCGGGGAGCCGTGGTGGTCGTCTTTTCCGACGGCTGGGCCCAGGAGGACCCGGAGCAGGTGGCGGCCCAGATGGCCCGGCTACGCCGGCTCGCGCACCGGGTGGTCTGGGTGAACCCGCGCAAGGCCGCGCCGGGCTACCGGCCCCTGGTCGGAGGCATCGCGGCGGCCCTGCCGTACTGCGACGCGTTCGTCAGCGGGCACAGCTACTCGGCGCTGGCAGAGGTCGCGGCGGCCATCCGCGACGACGGCCGGGACGCCCCGGAGAGACCCACCGTGGGAAGTGACAGGATCGCAAGGCAAGGGAGCAGCTGATGCAGATTGACAGCAGTTTTTCGGTGGTCGCACCGATCGGCAAGGTCTGGGACACCCTGATGGATTTCGAACGGGTGGCCGGCTGCCTGCCGGGCGCCCGAATCCTCAACAAACTTTCCGACGACGCTTACCAGGTCGGCATGACGGTCAAGCTCGGCCCGGTGAACATGCAGTACAAGGGGCTGCTCAACGTCCTGGAGCGCAACGCCGCCGAGCACCGGGCCGTGCTCGGGGGCAAGGCGCAGGAGACCCGGGGCCAGGGCACGGCGGAGGCGACGGTGACCCTGGCGCTGACGGAAGAGGGCACGACGACGCGCGGTACCGTCAGCGCGGATCTCTCGCTGTCCGGCAAGGCGGCAGCCATGGGCAAGAGTGTCATCGGCAGCGTCACCGAGCAGATGATGGGGCTGTTCGCCGCCAACCTGCAGGCCATGCTGGCCGAACCCGGAGCAGCCGCCCCCGGGGCCGGGACGGCGGGAGCTCCCCCAGCGGCCCCGGCAGCTGCGCCGGCGCCGGAAGCCGCGCCGGCGGCACCCCTGCCCGCAACAGGGCCGGGGACGGGGCCCGGGGCGCCCGCGGCGGCGGTACCCGCGGGGCCCGTGCCGGCGTCGACCACGCCGACGGCCGGTGGGGCGCCCGCAGCCGGCACTGCGCCGTCGCCCGGCGCTCTCCCCGGCGGCGCCATGACTCCGGCGGGCGCCAGCCTGGACGCCTTCAGCCTCGCCAAAGGCATTGCCGCCGATCAGCTCAGCAACCCCGCCAAGGTCCTGGGCCTGGTGGCCGCTGTCGCCTGCGTGGCCTACTGGGGCGGACGGCGGTCGGCATTCCGCATGCTCCGGCTCTGCGGACGGCTCTAGGGAGCGCCGATGCGGGACGTCCTGGCAGCCATCATGCCGGACTGGCGGGAGGGCAGGACCGCCGGCCTGGCCACTGTGGTGCGCACGTTCAAATCCGCTCCCCGCCTCCCGGGGGCGTCCATGCTGGTCACGGCGGCGGGCGAGGCGGTGGGGTCGGTGTCCGGCGGCTGTGTCGAGGGCGCCGTCTACGAACTGGCCAGCGAGGTCAGGGACAGCGGCGTCCCGGAGCTCGTGCGGTACGGCATCAGCGATGACGATGCGTTCGCCGTCGGCCTGACCTGCGGAGGCATCATCGACATCTTCGTCGAACCGGTCTCCCGGCAGCGCTTCGCGGAGCTCGACGGCGTCCGGCAGGACATCGCGGACGAAAAGCGGGTCGGGGTGGCCACCGTGATCGAGCACCCGGACAGCGCCTGGCTGGGGCGGCACCTGGTGGTGCGCCCGGACCGCGTCGACGGGGACCTTGGCTCCGAACGGGCCAACAGCGCCGTCGGCGACGACACCCAGGGCTACCTGGCCGCGGGCCGGACGGGCATCCTCAGCTACGGGCCCGACGGCGAGCGCCTCGACAGCGGGATGCGGGTCTTCTTCACCAGCTACGCCCCGCCGCCGCGGATGCTGGTCTTCGGCGCGATCGACTTTGCTTCGGCGCTGGCGAGGCTCGGGTCGTTCCTGGGCTACCGGGTGACGGTCTGCGACGCCCGCGCCGTCTTCGCCACGCCGGCCAGGTTCCCCGACGCCGCCGAGGTGGTCAAGGAGTGGCCGCACCGCTACCTCGCCGGGCAGCAGGAGCAGGGACTGGTGGATGAGCGGACGGTCATCTGTGTACTGACCCACGACCCGAAGTTCGACATTCCGTTGCTGGAGGTGGCCCTCCGCGGCCGGCCGGTGGCGTTCGTCGGGGCCATGGGCTCCCGCCGTACCCATGAGGACCGGATCCGGCGGTTGCGCGAGGCGGGACTGGGCGGGACCGAGCTCGCCCGACTGCACAGCCCTGTCGGCCTGGACCTCGGCGCCCGCACGCCCGAGGAGACGGCGGTGTCCATCGCCGCGGAAATCATCGCCAAGCAGTGGAAGGGCAGCGGCCAGCCGTTGCGCCGGCTGGAGGCACGAATCCACCACGACGAGCAGGACCGCGAGCAGCAGCAGGTCTAGGGCACGGCCCGGACACCGGCCGTCGGCAGGCAGTCGCTGTCCGCAACTCCCCCGTTGGGCCCCGCCGGCCGGCGCCGGGCGTAAGCTCATGCCATGGCGAGATTCTTCGATGTGCATCCCGATAACCCGCAGCCCCGTGCCATCACTCAGGTGGTGGACCTGCTGAAATCCGGCGGCCTGATCGCCTACCCGCCGGACTCCTGCTACGCCCTGGGCGCACAGCTGGGCAACCGGGACGCTTTGGACCGGATCCGGGCCATCCGGCACCTGGACGACAAGCACCACTTCACGCTGGTCTGCAAGGACTTCGCCCAGCTGGGCCAGTTCGTCCAGATCGACAACGATGTCTTCCGCAGCATCAAGGCGGTCACGCCGGGCAGCTACACCTTCATCCTGCCCGCCACCAAGGAGGTGCCGAAGCGGCTGCTGCACCCGAAGAAGAAGACCGTCGGCGTGCGCATCCCGGACCACAAGGTCGTCCAGGCGCTGCTGGCCGAACTCGGCGAACCGCTGCTCTCCAGCACCCTGCTGCTGCCGGATGAGGACGAGCCCATGACCCAGGGCTGGGAGATCAAGGAGCGGCTGGACCACGTGGTCGACGCCGTGATTGATTCCGGCGACTGCGGGGCCGAGCCGACGACGGTCATCGACTTCTCCAGCGGCGTCGCCGAGGTAACGCGCCACGGCATGGGAGACCCGTCCCGGTTCGAGTAAACCGGCCAGCCCGGCGGGCGGGTACATGCCGCCACACCCCGCCCCTATTGTTCGGATCGGCGCGGATCCGTCGGGCCCCTCAGCCGGCTTCGAGGACGAAAAAGATGAAGGACAGGAACGCTGTCCTCTCTCCGTTCAGGATGCGGGGCGGCAGGAGTTCAGGCGGCGTTTCCGGAGATGGTGCCGGTTCGCTCACCGTGGCTATGCGGTATCCCGCGGCAGTGAAGGCGTTCATCATCGCGTGAAGCGGCCGATGCCAGAAGGTCAGGACCGCCGGCTCGCCGTCGAACTCGTAATCCTCCGAATACTGCCGGACAGCGAAGTAGTCCTCGGTTGGGTAGTTGAGCAAGCTGACCGTCGGGTGGTTGACCGACAGGATCAGGCGGCCACCCGGCTTCAACACCCGGCGCAGCTCGGCAAGTGGGGCCGACCAGTCCTCCAGATAGTGCAGGACCAGGGACGCAACCACGTCGTCGAAGGAGCCATCGGCAAAAGGCAGCGGTTTGCCGAGGTCGGCCAGGTGCAGGTCTGCGGCCGCTCCCAGCCGCCGTCTCGCCAGTTCAAGCATGGCGGGACTGGAATCGAAGCCGGTCATCACGGCGCCTCCTGCGCCCAGCGCCGCGGTCAACGGCCCGGAGCCGCACCCGGCGTCGAGGATCCGGCGACCCGCCACGTCGCCGGCGAGCGCGATCATCGCCGGCCGTTCGTAAAACGCGTTGAGGAGGCTGGACTCGTTCTCGGCCGAGTAGCTCTCGGCAAATTCGTCGTAGTTGCTGGTTTTCATTTTCACGTTCCCCCAAGAACAAGTGCAGACAGCGCCCCCTTGTCGGGCGATTGGATCCGATTCAACCACACCGTACCGCGGTGCCGGCCGCCGTGGCGGTGGCCGGAACGGGGTGCCGGCAACCCACGGAGCAGCTACCGGTCCGAGGGAATGCCCCTCCGCCGGGGTTAAATGTCCGCCCGCGGGACTACACTTGGATTCGAACATATATTCGAAAAAGGGTGTGTTGTGGGCGTTGTTGTCGGGCCCCGCGTGATAGATGCGGGCGTTTCCCTCCTGTCGGTACTCATCTCGCCGGTGGCGGTGGCTGCCGGCTATCCCTCGCCCGCGCAGGACTACTTTGACGGGCGCATTGACCTCAACGAGCACCTGATCAAGGACATCACCAGCACGTACGTGGTCAGGGTCTCGGGAGACTCGATGGAGGGCGCCGGCATCAGCGACGGTGACGAGCTCATCGTCAACCGGGCGCTGGAGCCGCGCGACGGCTGCGTCGTCGTGGCCGTGCTCGACGGCGAACTCACCGTCAAGCGCCTGCGCGTCACTCCGTCCGGGGTGGTGCTCCAGGCGGACAACCCGCGGTATCCGGACATCCGTGTCCCCGCTCTTTCCAACCTCGTCATCTGGGGCGTCGCCACCCGGTGCCTGCACCACGTCTAAGCGTGGTGTGTGAGCGTCATGCCTGAAACCCGACCGGGCGCCAGTATCGCCCTCGTGGACGTGAACTGCTTCTACGCCAGCGCCGAACGCGCGTTCGACCCGTCACTGGAGGGCCGGCCCGTGGTGGTCCTCTCCAACAACGACGGCTGCGCGGTGACCCGCTCGCCCGAGGCGAAGGCCCTCGGCATCCCCCTCGGCGAACCTTGGTTCAAGCTGGCGCCGCGGGCCAGGGAGTGGGGCCTGGTCGCCAAGTCCAGCAACTACGAGCTCTACGGGGACATCAGCGCCCGGGTGATGGAACTCCTGGGCCGGTACTCGGCGTGGCTGGAGGTCTACAGCATTGACGAAGCCTTCCTGGGAGTGCGCGGAAGCCCGGAAGAGCTGCTGCGGCTAGGGCACGCCATGAAGACGGCGGTCCGGCGCAACGTAGGCGTCCCGGTCTGCGTGGGCATCGCCGGCACCAAGACCCTGGCCAAGCTGGCCAACAAGTGGGCCAAGCACAACCCTGGATTCAACGGCGTCTGCCACTGGAATTCGGTCCCGGCCGCGCGGCAGGAGCAGCTCATGGCCGGCCTGTCCGTGATCGAACTCTGGGGTGTGTCGACGCGCCTGACCAGGCGGCTGAACGGGCTGGGAATCCATTCCGTGCTTGACCTTGCCAGGGCGGACCCGGTCATGATCAGGGACCGCTTCTCGGTGGTGCTGATGCGCACCGTCCTGGAACTGCGCGGGACGCCGTGCATCCCACTGGAGGAGGAGCGCATCGGCCGGGACCAGTTGATCTTCAGCCGTTCGTTCGCCACCCCGATCAGCACCGCCGCGGGAATGCGCCAGGTTCTCGGCATCTACGCCCAGCAGGCCAGCGCCAGGCTGGCGCGGCACGGCCTGCAGTCCAAGGTCCTGACCGCCTTTGCTGCCACATCCCACTACAACGCGCGGGACAGTTCGTATCCCTCGGTCTGCGTCCCGCTGCCCATGCCCACCGCGGACCCGGTGCTGCTGGCAAGGGCGGCCTATGCCCTGCTCCCCCGGATCGTCGACGATGCCCGGTACGCCCGGGCCGGCATCATGGTCACCGACCTGCGCCCGACCGCGGCCCAGGCCCCGCTGGCCGTCTTCGAGAACCCGCATGAGAAGTACGGCATCGGCCCGCTGCTGGAGGAGGTCAGCCGCAGGTACGGCCGGGGTTCCATCGGACTGGGCCACGCCGGCATCCGGGGCGGACCGGACTGGACAATGAAGCGCGACATGCTCTCTCCGCGCTACACGACGCACTGGGACGAACTGCCGGTGGTCAAGGCTGCGTAACGGCGTACCTGCGCGGCAGCTGCGGGGCCGCGGCACCCGACGCTGCGGCGCCGGCGCAGCCCCGACAGACGGTACGCAACGGGCGGGTGGATGCGGGCAGGTAGGCGGCCGCCGGCACGCATCCGCAGGAGCCGGTGAGCCGCGTACCGGCGCCCGTCGCCTGGAGTGAGCGTCCGGGTGGAAAAGCAGGTAGTCATTCCCGCAGACAGGTAGCCGG
Source organism: Arthrobacter sp. Hor0625 (assembly GCF_052567525.1). Taxonomy (NCBI): domain Bacteria; kingdom Bacillati; phylum Actinomycetota; class Actinomycetes; order Micrococcales; family Micrococcaceae; genus Arthrobacter; species Arthrobacter sp. Hor0625. The sequence goes on from NZ_CP199586.1 coordinate 3,182,567, forward strand.
CCGGTTTACGCAACGTCCGGGTTACGGCGCTCCGCCGCTGCGCGCCTTGCTGCGGCGGACCGCCCGGACCACGAACCAGATCAGCACCGCGGCCAGCGCCCCGTAGACGGCGTAGTTCAGGTAGCGGGAATACTGGTCGATCAACTCGTACTGTGACCCGAGCGCAGCGCCCAGGCCAATCAGGAGACCGTTCCACAGCCCGCTGCCGGCCAGCGTAAAAACGGTGAAACTGAGCAGGTTCATGTTCTGCGCGCCAGCAGGCAGGCTGATGAGGCTCCGCACCCCCGGGATCAGCCGCCCGAAGAACACGGCAGGCCTCCCGTGGCGGTCGAACCAGTGGGCCGCCTTCTCGAAGTCCTCCCGGTCCACCAGCGGCAGCTTCGAGAGCCAGCGGATCGACCGTTCGAGCCCCAGCCGGGCACCCAGCCAGTACAGCAGCAGCGCACCAAGGTAGGCACCGAGGGTGCTGGTGAGGAAAACCAGCACCAGGCTCATGGTGCCCTGCCGGGTCAGGAAACCGGCCAGCGGCAGGATCACCTCGCTCGGGATCGGCGGGAAGACGGTCTCAGCGAGCGTAAACAGCCCGACGCCCCATTCGCCCAGCGCGTCAATGGAGCGGGCGGCGACCCCCACGATTCCGGTGAGGTCCTGCGTCGCGGAGGCTGCTGCCACCAGTGCGGGCACGGTCATGGTCGGAACTCCAGGAGGGGGAAGGACGCGGACAGTTCCAGACTGCCACACCGGACACGAGCGCGCGCGCCGGCCGCGGCACGAAGGACGCGGGCTATCCACAATCGGGCCAGGCTGACCGGCGCCTTTACCCGCGGAAGGGAGCAGAATTAAGAGCAGGGGTCCCATTGCTACGCGAGGGAAGATCGGGGTGCGCCATGAACACTGGCCAGACACGGGTATCGCTGCTGCTGGCGGCGGTCCTGCTCGGCGCCGCCGGATGCGGCGGCAGCGCTACGGCCCCGCCCGCCACATCACCCCCGGCGAGTGCACCGGCGGGAACCACCGCCAGCACCCCCGCGGGCGGCCCGATGCAGATGAGCAATGGAACCTCCACACCGGCCTCCGGCAGCACCGGCGCCTCCAGCGCGGTCCCTGCAGCCGCCGCCATTACGATCCGGGACTTCACCTTCGGGCCGCCGCTGGAAGTGCGTCCTGGCGCCACGGTGACGGTAACCAATGCCGACGGCGCGGAGCACACCGTCACCGCCGACGACGGTGCAGCGTTCAACGTCGACGTCCAGGGCGGCGGGACGGCCAGCTTCACGGCGCCCGCCACAGCGGGCACCTACACGTTCCACTGCACCTTCCATCCCTCCATGCATGGGACCCTGACGGTCAAGTGAGCCGGGGAGGTGCAGCTAGTCGGCTGCCTTGGCCCGGCTGGGCTGGACCCGCGGCGGTTCACCGGGCATCTTCGGGAAGTCCGGCGGGAAGGGCAGCTCGCCCAGGCCCTCGGCCAGGTCCCGCTCCCACCAGCCCAGCAGGGCCTCGATGGAGCCTGGCCGGTCGTGCATCCCGGCCCACGGGTCCCCCACGGACTGCAGCCGGCCCGGAACGGTCGCGACGGTGAAGTCCTTGGGGTCCGCTGAATCCAGCTCCTCCCATGCCAGCGGGCAGGAGACCGTCGCGGCGGGCAGCGCGCGCGGGCTGTAGGCGCCCGCCATGGTGCGGTCGCGGTTGGCCTGGTTGAAGTCGACGAAGACCCGGGCGCCGCGTTCCTCCTTCCACCAGGCGGTGGTGACCTGCTCCGGCATCCGGCGTTCGAGTTCGCGGGCGGCGGCGATGACGGCGTGGCGCACGTCCAGGAACTCGTGGCGGGGTTCGATCGGGGCGAAGACGTGCAGGCCGCGGTTGCCGGAGGTCTTGATGAAGGCGGTCAGACCCGCCTCGGCCAGGACCGCGCGCAGCTCGTGGGCGGCGGGCACCGCGTCCTTGAAGCCGGTACCCGGTTGCGGGTCGAGGTCGATCCGCAGCTGGTCGGGGTTGTCCGGGTCCGCGGCCCGGGACGCCCAGGGGTGGAAGACCACCGTGTTCATCTGTACCGCCCACACCGCGGCCGCGACCTCGTCGATCACCAGCTGGGGGTGGGACCGGCCGCTCGGGTAGACCACGTCCACGGCCCGCACGTAATCCGGGGCACCCTTGGGCGGGTTCTTCGAGAAGAACTGCTCGCCGTCGACGTTCCCGGAAAAGCGCTGCAGCGTGACCGGACGGCCGCCGTTGGCCGCCAGGAACGCATCCCCGACGGCCACCATGTAGTGGGCGAGGTCCAGCTTGCTCAGACCCGCCTCGGGCCACAGCAGCCTGCTGGGACTGGAGACCCTGACTTCCCTGCCGCCATCCGGTCCCTCGACGGCGACCATGGTTTCTTCGCGAGCCATGAGGATCAAGCTACCCCCGGACGCTGCCCAAGGAAAGGACGCCTCAGGGGCGGCGGACGGATTTGTAGATTTCGAACCAGGCCACCCCGGCCGCGCCCGCGAGCACCGCCAGGAGCCAATCGGCCGGCGCCAGCGGCCCCAGATTGAACGCGCCCCGCAGGCCCGGAACGTTCAGCAGCACCACGAGGAACAGGGCCGCGCCCCCGACCACCCACTTCAGCGTCCGGTTGCGGCGCTCGCGGAAGGTCCGCCAGACCGGCAGCCGCCAGGACCGGTTGACCAGGATCAGGCACAGGTTGCCGACCACGAGGGTCGCGAAGGACACCGAGCGCACGACGTCGTCCGGCGTGCCGCTGCCGAGGCTCCAGAGGTAGACCCCGACGACGGCGGCCAGCACGGAGAGCCCCTGGCAGGCGGCGATGGCCAGCACCCGGCGCCCGAAAATGCCCTGGCCCGGCCGGCGCGGCGGCTGGTCCATGATCGCCGGATCGATTTCTTCCGCTTCAAACACCACCGAGCAGGCCGGGTCGATGATGAGCTCAAGGAAAGCGATCTGCACCGGCAGCAGGACCAGCGGCCAGTCGCTGACGAAGACCGGCAGCAGGGACATGCCGACAATCGGGACGTGCACGGCGATCGTGTAGGCCAGCGCCTTGCGGAGGTTGTCGAAGATCCCGCGGCCCTGGCGGATGCCGCCGGCGATGGAGCTGAAGTCGTCGTCCGTGAGGACCAGGTCCGCGGATTCCCGGGCGACGTCGGTGCCCCGGGCGCCCATCGCGATGCCGATGTCCGCCGCGCGCAGGGCCGGTGCGTCGTTGACGCCGTCACCGGTCATCCCGACCACCTCGCCGTTGACCTTCAGCGCGCGGATGATCCGCAGTTTTTGTTCCGGGACCATCCGGGCGAACACGCTGACGGTGCGGATGCGCCGCGCCAACTCGTCGTCGGGCATGGCCGCGAGCTCGGGGCCGGTGATGACGCCCGCGCCGTGGTCCAGGCCGACCGCGCGGCCGATCGCCAGCGCGGTCCCCGGATAGTCGCCGGTGATCATCACCGTGCGGACCCCGGCGCGGGCGCACGCGGCCACCGCGGCGGCCACCCCGGGCCGCAGCGGATCGTGCAGGCCGACCAGGCCCAGGTACTCGAACTCGAAGTCGGCCTGCAGCTCCGGGAGGTCACCGGCGCGGTCGAACGATGCGCGCGCGACGGCCAGCACCCGCTGGCCGCCGGCGGTCGCGGTCTCCACCTCGGCCAGCAGCGCCGCCTGCTGGTCCGCGTCCAGGCGGCAGAGCCGGGCGATGGCTTCCGGGGCGCCCTTGGCCGCCACCGCGTAATGGCTCCCGCCGGGCGCGTGCCAGACGTGCGAGAGCGCCAGCAGTTTCTCGGACAGCGGGTATTCCCGGACCAGCTCCCAGTCCCCATGCAGCCGCCCGGTGCCGCTGAGGTACTTGTTGCCGACGGCCTTGAAGGCCTTGTCCATCGGGTCGAAGGGGTCCACCGGGGAGGCCAGGACCCCATACTCGGCGATGGTGTGGAACGCCGCGGGGAGCGGGCGGTCATCGACCAGGCAGCGTTCGCCGCCCACCACGAATTCGTTGACGCTCATGCTGTTCATGGTCAGCGTGCCGGTCTTGTCCACGCAGATGACGGTGGCGGCGCCAAGGGCCTCGATCACCGGCGACCGCCGGGTCAGCACGTGCTGCTGCGACATCCGCCAGGCCCCGAGGGCCAGGAACACGGTGAGCACCACCGGGAATTCCTCCGGCAGCATGGCCATCGCCGTTGCGATGCCGGCCAGCAGCGCTTCCAGCCAGTTGCCGCGGGTAAGTCCGTAGACTCCGGCGACGACGGCGGCGGCGGCCAGCCCGAAGGCGGCGAGGTAACGGACCAGGCGGTCGACTTCTTGCTGCAGCGGGGTGGGTTCCTGTTCGATGGAGCGCAGCGCGGAGCCGATCCGGCCCAGTTCGGTTCCCGGCCCGGTGCCGGTCACCCGGGCCAGCCCGTGGCCCTTGACCACCAGGGTCCCCGAGAAGACCCAGGGCGTCGCGTCCCCGCCGGGCCGTCCCATTGGTCCGGCGGCGGCCGCCGGGTCCGCGGCCTTCCGCACCGGGACCGATTCCCCGGTCAGGGCAGATTCGTCCACGGTGAAGTTCCGGGAGTCGAACAGCACGGCGTCGGCGGGCACGCGGTCCCCTTCGGCGAGCATGGCCAGGTCCCCGCGCACCACCTCCCGGCCGGGGATGCGCAGCTGCTCCCCGTCCCGGATCACCAGGGCACGCGGCGAGGACAGGTCCCGGAGCGCGGCCAGCGCGTTCTCGGTTTTGCGCTCCTGGTAGATGGAGATAGCGATGACAACCACGACGAAGGAGAGCAGGAGCACACCGTCGAGCAGCTCGGCCAGCAGGAAGTTCACGGTTCCGGCGACCAGCAGGAGCAGGAGCATGGGCTGGCGGACCACCGCCCAGGTCTGCTGCAGCAGGTTCCGCGGTTTCGCGGTCGGCAGCTCGTTGGGGCCGTCGGCTGCCAGCCGCTGCGACGCCTCGGCCGCGGAGAGTCCCTCCGCGACGGCGGCTGCCGGCCCGGGGTTCATCAGAGCCAGGCGGTCCGCCGCAGCGGGGGCTCGGCACCGCCGGCCCGCCGGACCAGCACCTGGTTGACGCCGGTCGTTCCGGCCTCGAAGCCCAGTGCGCTGGCGGCCATGTAGAGCCGCCACACCCGGGCCCGGCCCGGGCTGCTAGCCAGCACCGCGTCATTCCAGTGGCGCTCCAGGTTGTCCACCCAGGCCCGCAGGGTCAGGGCGTAGTGCGGGCGCAGCGCCTCGACGTCGAGGACTTCGAAGCCGTCGCCCTCCAGGGCGCCGACCATCTCGGCCAGGCTCAGCATTTCCCCGTCGGGAAAGACGTAGCGCGGGATGAAGGAGTCCGGGTCAGAGGCGGCGGGGCCGGCGTTCCAGGAGATGGCATGGTTCAGGAGCCGGCCGCCGGGGCGCAGCAGCGCGTGCAGCCGGGACGCGTACCGGCCTATCTGGTCGCGGCCGACGTGTTCGGACATGCCGATCGAACTGATCGCGTCGTACGGGCCGTCCTCGACGTCGCGGTAGTCCTGGACCCGGATCTCAATCCGGTCCGTCAGGCCCGCTTCCGCGACCCGTTTGCGGGCCAGTTCCGCCTGCTCGGCGGAGAGGGTGACGCCGACGACGTCCGCCCCGTAGCGGCGGGCGGCGTGGATGGCGAAGCTGCCCCAGCCGCACCCGACGTCGAGGACGCGCATCCCGGCTTGGAGCCCGAGCTTGCGGCAGACCAGGTCGAGCTTTGCCTCCTGCGCCGCGTCCAGCCCGGTGTCCGGGCTGTCCCAGACCGCGCAGGAGTAGACCAGCGACGGACCCAGGATGAGGGCGTAGAAATCGTTGCCGACGTCGTAGTGGTGCGAAATGGCGGCCGCGTCGCGTCTCCGGGAGTGCCGGCGGCCCTTGCGCGCCACGCGGGCTTCCTCGGGCGGCGGCGCCGGGTTCGGCCCCAGCGCGCCGAGCCGCACCGCGGCCGCGGCCAGCGTGCCCAGTTCCCGGAGCGTGGGGCGGCGGAACGGCCCGGGCTCGGCGAACTTCCCCGCGGAACTGAGGGCGCCGAAGCTGGCAAAGATGTCGCCCGGCGCCTCAATCTCGCCGGCGACGTACGCCCGGCTCAGGCCCAGCTGGCCGGGCGAGAAGAGGATCCGCCGCAGCGCCCGGCGCGAGTGGACCACCAGCAGCGGGGCGCCCTCCGGTCCGGCTTCCGAGCCGTCCCAGGCCCGCAGCCGCAGCGGGATCTCCTTGGTACCGAGCACAATGCCCAGCGCCCCGGCCAGCCGCGTTGCGGCTCCAGCAGTTCTCCGCATGGTCATCTTCCTCTCCGCCGGCGTTGCCCCCACGGCTAATCTAGGGGCAGCCGGCGCGCCGGCACAGGGGCCGGACGTCCCGGACGCACGCTCCCGGGGCGTCCCGGCGGGCCGATCTGGTGATCCGCGGGACGGCTGGTTAGGGTGGCTGGCATGGCTGAGGCATTTACGTCCCTCGTGGACGCTTTCAAGAACGTGGGGGTGGCGCGCGCGTACGGAGCCCCCGTCCAGCTCGGCGGCGAGGAAGTCATTCCGGTGGCGCTGGTGTCGTTCGGCTTCGGCGGCGGCAGCGCCCCTGCCTCCGCCGACGCCCCCGCAGGCTCCGGCGGCGGGGGCGGCGGCTTCGTCCTGCCCCTCGGCGTCTACACCCGCAGCCAGGGCGGCTGCACCGTCTTCAAGCCCAACCCGGTCGCCGTGCTGCTGGCCATGGCGCCGGTGGCCTGCGCCGTCGGGTTGTCACTGCGCGGGCTCGCGCGGCGCGGAAGTCCGCATGGCTGCCGCTGAACAGCCGCTGAGCATCGACGTCGAGGGCACCGCGGTGTCGGGGGTGTACTGCCGCCCCGACAGCCCGGCCGCGACGCTGGTGGTGGCCCACGGTGCCGGAGCCGGGATGGAGCATCCGTTCCTGCGCGGCTTCACCACGGCGCTGAACGACGACGGCGTCGCGACGCTGCGCTTCAACTTCCCCTACCGGGAGGCAGGCCGGAAGTTTCCGGACCGGCCGCCGGTGGCCATTGCGACCTGGCGGGCGGTGATGGCCGCTGCCGCTTCCCGCGCCGAGGGCGAGCCGGTCTGGGCGGCCGGAAAGTCCTTCGGCGGCCGGATGGCGTCGATGGCGGTGGCCGAGGGCATGCCCGCGGCGGGACTGGTGTACCTAGGGTACCCACTCCACCCGCCGGGCAAGCCGGAGAAGCTTCGGGACGACCACTTGTACGGCATCACCGTGCCAATGCTGTTCCTGCAAGGCACGCGGGATACCTTCGCCACCGCCGGGCTGCTCGAGTCCGTGGTGGACCGCATCGGGCCCGGTGCGACACTGCAATGGCAGGAAGGCGCGGACCATTCCTTCGCCGTGGCAGGCAGGAAGCGGGCACCGGAGGACATCGGTGCGGCGCTGGCCAGCCCCGTGGCGGAGTTCATCCGGTCCCACCCGGCACCGGGCGCCGGGACGGCAGAGCAGTGACGGCGGCGGACGAGGACCCTGCCGCTCCCCTCGCGGACGGTGATGTTCCCGCCTGGTGGCGGCGGCTGGGCCTGCCGGGGCTAATCGATATCCACACGCACTTCCTGCCGGAGCGGATGCTGCGGCGCGTCTGGGCCCATTTCGATGCAGCCGGACCGCTCGTGGGCAGGCCGTGGCCGATCACCTACCGCACCGACCAGGACAGCAGGCTGGAACGGCTCCGGACGCTGGGAGTGCGCCGTTTCACCGCCTTGGCCTACGCCCACCGGCCCGGGATGGCCGCGGACCTCAATGACTTCACCCTGGGCCTGGCTGCGGCGGAACCCGATTGCGTACCCAGCGCCACGTTCTACCCCGAGGACGGCGTGCTGGCGGAGGTCGAAGCGGTGCTTCGCCGGGGCGCGCGGGTCTTTAAAATCCACGCCCAGGTGGGCGGCTTCGATCTGCGGGAGCGGGTCCTGGACCCGGTGTGGGGCCTGTTGGCCGACGCGGCCGTCCCGGTGGTCGTCCACGTCGGCAGCGGCCCGGTTCCCCGACCCGGATTCACCGGCCCGGACAAACTCGCCGGCGTGCTGCGCCGGCATCCTGCCCTGACCGCCGTCGTCGCGCACTTGGGCGCACCGGAATACGGGGAGTTCCTGGCGCTGGCCGACCGGTATCCGCGCGTCCATCTCGATACCACGATGGCGTTCACTCATTTCTTTGAGGACGTGGCCCCGTTCCCGTCCCGGCTGCTGCCCCGGCTGGCGGATGCCGCAGACCGGATCGTGCTCGGCAGCGACTTCCCCAACATCCCCTACCCCTACGCCCACCAGCTTGAAGCGCTGGAGCGGCTCCGCGACACGGCGCCCCGCCTGGACGACGACTGGCTGCGTGCCGTCTGCTGGGCCAACGGGGAGCGGCTGATTGGCGGGCCGCCGGTTCCCTTATCGGGCGTGAGGCACAAGGATGGTGGCCATGAGTAAAACATATGAGGCCTCCCGGCCCGTCGAGTCCGACAATCCCGAGGCCGTCGCATCGGCCGTCCGCGAGGCCACCCGCGCCTTGAGTGAGGACCTGCAGCAGGACGGCATCGAGGTCAGCTTCCAGGACCTTGCCCTGCTGGGCCACTCCGAGTCGTGGGACGACGAGGGGCAGCGCTGGGTCCATGTGGCGTGGGATGGTGCCGACGCGGGCTGACGTCCCGCGCCCGCTCACATCCGGTTCTTGACCTTCGCCGTCGCCGGCGCGGTCCAGGGGTCCTCCGGCCACGGGTGCTTGGGGTACCGGCCGCGCATTTCGGCTCTGACCTGCGCGTAGGGACCCGACCAGAACGAGGCCAGGTCGTCGGTTACGGCGAGCGGCCGCCGCGGCGGTGAGAGCAGGTGGAACAGCACCGGCACCCGCCCGGCCACCAGCCGCGGCGTCCGGTCCCAGCCGAAGCACTCCTGCAGCTTGACCGCGACCACCGGCCGGCCGCCCTCGTCCCCGGCCTCCGGATAGTCAATCCGGATACGGGAGCCGCTGGGCACCTGCAGCGTCTCCGGCGCCAGCTCCGCGAGCTTGGCCGCGTCGGGCCAGGGCAGGAGCCTGCGCAGCGGTTCGGCCAGGTCGATGCTGCGTGCAGGGGCCCCGGCGGCCAGGGCCTCAAGTTCCGGGCCGAGCCAGTCGTCCAGGCGGGCCAGCAGTACCGGCTCGGACATGTCGGGCCACGGCGCGCCCAGTTCCCGGTGCAGCAGGGCCAAGCGCCGCCGCAGGGCGTCGGCCGCGGCCGACCAGCCGATGGCGCCCAGACCGGCCTGCGCCAGTGCCCGGGCCACCGCGGCGCGGCCCTCGGCCGGGGATGGCCGCACCGGGGTGGAGGACAGCACGATCGCACCCAGCCGGCGTTCGCGCCGGGCGGTGATCTTGCCGCCGCTGAAGGACGCCGTGACGGTGTCGCTGAGCAGGTGCTCCGCGGCGGCCTCGGCGCCCTCCGCCGACAGCGGGGCGGCGGACCGGATCACGGCGCCGGTACCGGCAGCGTCGCGCCCCTCCGCGCGGGAGACCTCCGCGACGGCCAGCCATTCCCGGCCCGCGAGCCTGCTGCCGGCCGGGAGCCCCGCCCGTGTGCCCGAGGAAAGCAAGTACTGCTCCCCCGCCCCGGGGACGCGCCGGGCCACCCGGTCCGGGAAGGCAAGGGCCACAACGAGTCCCGCCGCCTCCGGACTCCCCGGCCCGGCAGCCCGGGACACCGGCGCGGGCGCAGTCTGGCGGGCCAGCGCCTCCATCCGCCGGACGTCGTCGGTCCAGCGGCGGGACCCCGGATCGGCGCCGGACCGCAGGGCGGTAAGGAGCCCGGGCAGGTCGGCGCCGGGGACCCGCTGCCCGCCGGAAACCGCGGCGACCGTCTCTGCCGCGGAGCGGCTGCCGACGGCGGCGGCGCCGTCCAGCAGGGCACGGGCCAGCCGGGGGTCCGCCGGGATCCGGGCCAGCGTCCTGCCGAGCTCGGTGGCCTGGCCGTCGGGTCCTACCGCACCGAGCTCCCGCAGCACTTCGACGGCCTCGTCCATCGCAGCCCGGGGCGGGGCGTCCGGCAACGCCAGGCCGCGGCCGCCCGGCGACCCCCAGCAGGCCAGCACCAGGGCCGCCGCGGTGAGGTCGGCGACGACGACCTCCGGGGTCTGATGGGCCGGGGCGGCGCCGTAGCTTTTCTGGTCGTAACACCGCACCACGCGTCCGGGACCGAGGCGGGCGGCCCGTCCGGCGCGCTGCTCGGCGGAGGCGCGGGAACAGGAGACGGTCACCAGGCCGGTCATGCCGCGGGCGGCGTCCCGCCGGGGCTCGCGGGCCAGGCCGGAATCGATCACGAGCCGGACACCGGGGACGGTGAGGGAAGATTCGGCCAGCGCCGTGGAGACGATGATGCGTGCGCGGTCGGCCGGGCCGCGGCCGGATACGGCCCGGTCCTGCATCGCCGGGTCGGCCTGGCCGTGCAGTTCCAGCACCTCGGCCCGGGTCCGTCCCCGCAGGGCGCCCGCAACGTGCGCAACCTCCCTCACGCCCGGCACGAAGACCAGCGCGTCGATGTCCTGCCCGGCGGCGAGCGCAGCGGTATGGGCCTCGGCCGCCGTGGCCGCCACGTGGTCAAGAAAGGTCCGCGTCACGCCGCGGTCATCCAGGCGCGGGCAGGGCGCCGGGGCCCACTGCACCTCAAGCGGGTGCAGCGCGGAAGGACAGCCGACGACGGGAGCCGCACCGCCGCCGTCGGCCGCCGCATCCCCGGGGTGATCCCTGTCCGGCGCCGCGTCCCCGAGCAGGCCGGCAAACCGCCGTGCGTCGAGCGTGGCCGACATGGCGACAAGGGTGAGGTCACCGCGGAGCTGGCGGACCTCGGCGAGCATGCCGAGCAGCAGGTCGGTCTCCAGCCCCCGTTCGTGGACTTCATCGAGGACCACCGCGCCGGTACCGTCCAGCCCGGGGTCCGCCAGCAGGCGGCGGAGCAGGATGCCGGGCGTCACGAACTCAACGAGGGTGCCGGCCCCCGCCTGCCGGTCGCCGCGGACGGTGTACCCGACGCGTGCGCCGAGGGGGCCGCCGTCCAGGGCGGCCAGGCGCCTGGCCGCGGAACGAGCGGCGACGCGGCGCGGCTGGGTCACCACCACGCGCCCGGGCGAGGCGGCGTCCCGGGCCGCGAGGTTGGCCAGCAGCGGAGGCACCAGGGTGGTCTTGCCGGTGCCCGGCGGCGCCTCGACCACGGCGGCCCCGCCGGGACCGTCCGTGCCGAGGGCCGCCGTGAGCCGGTCCAGCGCCTCGGCGAAGACCAGGCCGGCTCCGAGGGTGGCGAGGTCGAACGGTCCGGGCTCCGGGGTCTGCGCGGATAAAGTCACCCCTCCATTGTCCCCGCCCGGCGCGGACCGCCGCGCCGAGGCCGGGCGGCCGCGCGCGAGAGGCGCCCACGGGCGCGAGGGGCGCCGCCGGGCGCTGGAGGCGCCCGGGCGGAAACTACGGAAGACTGGGTTCTTCCCGAAGACGAAGGCGGCACCCCGTGATCAATCTGCAGCAGGACGACGAAGGCTTCATCCGCATGAACCGGCACTTCCCGGCCGGAACGCCTATCACCATCACCTTCGCGGACGGTTCGACCGAGCAGGTCACCGGCCGGCAACTTAACGCGGCCTACGACGCCGCGCTCGCCGACTACCGCGCGCAGAACCATCTGGACGCCAAGGGCTACTCCCGTGCCCCCAAAAAGCGCGTCGACCCGGGCAACAAGATCGAGTTCGTCCGCGTCCACCCGGGCATCGCCGGCAGCTAAGCCGGGCCGCCCCGCCGGGCGCCGGGCGCTGCCAGTGCCCTGCCCTGCCGGCCGCGTGGAAACGGCAGGCGACCGGCGGCCGCGAAGGACGGCCGCCAAAATAATCCCGCCCCGCGGAACAAACCGGGCCGGTCCGCGGTTGTCACGCACTGTGGCCCGGACGGAAACATCGCCCGGCCACCGCGCCATCGCGGGCCGGAAGGTTTCCGAGGCGCCCCCAAGTCCCGGAAAACTTTTCCTCTCCCCGCTGGCAACGAGCCCTACGACTCTTACTGGAGAAGAATGCTTACCGTAAACGCATACGCTGCCCCGTCCGCCACCGAGGACCTGGTCCCGACCACCATTGAGCGCCGCGACGTCGGACCGCATGACGTCCTGATTGAGATCAAGTTCGCCGGCATCTGCCACTCGGACATCCACACGGTCCGCGGCGACTGGGGCCCCCAGTCCTACCCGCTGGCCCCCGGCCACGAGATCGCGGGCATCGTCACCGAGGTCGGCTCGGCCGTGACCCGGCACGCCGTCGGTGACCGCGTCGGCGTCGGCTGCATGGTGAACTCCTGCGGCGAGTGCGCCAACTGCCAGGCCGGCGAGGAGCAGTACTGCCTCAAGGGCAACACCGGCACCTACGGCGCGGTCGACCGCGACGGCACGATCACCCAGGGCGGCTACTCCACCCACGTCGTCGTGACCGAGGACTTCGTGCTGTCCATCCCCGACGGCCTGGACCTCGACGTCGCCGCTCCCCTGCTCTGCGCCGGCATCACCACCTACTCTCCGCTGCACCACTGGAACGCGGGCCCCGGCAAGAAGGTCGCCGTCGTCGGCCTCGGCGGGCTCGGCCACATGGCCGTGAAGATCGCGCACGCCATGGGCGCCGAGGTCACGGTCCTGTCCCAGTCGCTGAAGAAGCAGGAAGACGGCCTGCGGCTTGGCGCCGACCACTACTACGCCACGAGCGACGAGAACACCTTCTCGGAGCTGGCCGGCAGCTTCGACCTGATCGTCAACACGGTCAGCGCCTCGATCGACATCAGCTCCTACCTGCAGCTGCTCAAGCTCGACGGCGCCATGGTCAACGTGGGTGCCCCGGCCGAGCCGCTGCCGGTCAATGCGTTCGCCCTGATCGCCGGGCGCCGTTCCTTCGCCGGTTCGATGATCGGCGGCATCCGGGAAACCCAGGAAATGCTGGTCTTCTGCGCCGAACACGGCATCGGCGCGGAGATCGAGGTCATCCCGGCCGAGAAGATCAACGAGGCCTACGAGCGCGTGCTGGCCTCCGACGTCCGCTACCGCTTCGTCATCGACGCGGCGACCCTGAGCTAGTCCGCGCGGCCGTTCCGGACGGACGACGCGCCAACGGACCAGGGCTGCGGGGATCCCCGCAGCCCTGGTCCGTTCCGGTAGCGCAGGTCCGTAACGGCAGCGCCGGCGGAACCCGCAGCGGTCAGCAGGCGTTAACCCTGCATCCGCCGTTCCGTCGCCCGAATATCACCATCCCGAAACACACCTGCAACAGGGCGGGTCCAAGCTGGAAGACACGCCCGCGGGGTGTGCCGTTATCTGAGGTTGCTAGAGAGAGCAGGGCCGCCGTGAACCCCTTGATCATCCTGACCGCCCCCACCGGCGCACCCGAGGGCAGCCGCCCCGGCACCTCGATCCGGCCGATCCACGCCGACGACCTTCCTTCGCTGTCCCGCATGTACCGGGAAGCGTACGAAGAGGGCCTGCCGCAGCCGGCGGACCGCTCGGCCGGCTGGATCGAGGCCCTGCTCGCCGGAACCCAGGGCCGGCACGTCCCCGAGGCCTCCGCGGTCAAGGCCGGGCCCGACGGTGCGCTGGCGGCCGCCATCATCGTCACCGAGCCCGCGCCCGGCAGCGAAGGCGACTGGGACAGCGTGATCGCCGAGTTGTTCACCCACCCCGACCACCGCCGACAGGGACTGGCTGAAGAACTGCTGGGCCACTGCCTGCAGGCCCTGCAGGCCGTGGGCCGCCGCCGCGTGGCCGTCACCGTGGACAGTGGAAATTCGGCGGCGCTGGCCCTCTACCTGTCCCGCGACTTCCGCCGGGCAACCGTCGACGACGTCGACTGAGCGGCCGGCCCCGGCGCCTTCCGGCCGGGCGGCGGCGGTGCTAGCTTGTCCGGATGGACGTCCTCGACTGGTTGCTCGACTCCGATCCTGCCCTCCGCTGGCAGGTCCTGCGCGACCTCACGGACGCCCCGCCGGACCAGCTGCGGGCCGAGCGGGCCCGCATCGAAACCGAGGGCTGGGGCGCGCGCCTGCTGGAACTCCAGGGCGAGGACGGGCAGTGGGACGGCGGGACCTACTACCCCTCCCCCTACGACGACGCTGAACCGGGCCAGCCCTGGACGGCGACGACCTACAGCCTGCTGCTGCTGAGGGAATTCGGCCTTGACCCGGAAAGCGCGGCGGCGCGGACCGCCGTCGCGCGCGTCCGGGAGGGCAGCCGCTGGGAGGAAGGCGGACAGCGGTTCTTCGACGGTGAGGTCGAGCCCTGCATCAACGGCATGACCGTCGCGCTCGGTGCCTACTTCGGCGAACAAGTCGATGGCGTCGTCGCCCGGCTCCTTGACGAACAGCTCGACGACGGCGGCTGGAACTGTGAGGCCGAACGCGGTTCGACCCGGTCCTCCTTCGACACCACGATCAACGTCCTGGAGGGGCTGCTGGCATACGGGCGCACCGCCGGCGACACCCCGGAAGTGACCTCCGCCCGGGGGCGCGGCGAGGACTACCTGCTCGACCGCGGCCTTCTCCGCCGCAAGAGCACCGGGGAGCTGATCAATCCCGCCTGGCTGCAGTTCTCCCACCCGACACGCTGGCACTACGACGTGCTCCGCGGCCTCGACTATTTCCGGGCGTCCGGGAGGGAACCGGACCCACGGGCCGCCGAGGCCCTCGAGCTGGTGCGGGGCAAAGGCCGGCCGGACGGAACCTGGCTGCTCGAGAACAGCCATCCGGGCCGCAGCCACTTCCCGCTGGACGACGGCGACGGCCTTCCCAGCCGGTGGAATACGCTGCGTGCGCTGCGCGTCCTGGGCTGGGCCGGGGACGCCTAGGTGTTTGTAACTTCGATGGAATTATGGCTAGATTGGGGCCTACGCAGCAGAATCCATTGGGGGAACCATGAACAAGGCGCAGCGACGCGCGCACACCGAGCCGCCCTGTCCGGCGTGCGGCTCACGGGTGGTACCGACCTGGAAGGACGAACGCTCCGCGGGCGACCGGCAGCCGGACTGGCAGGTCAGTGCGCGGCAGTGCAGCAGCCAGAGCTGCAACCGGAGCGATCCGGGCAACTGGTAGGGCCGCGGGGACGGCAATGACCGTCCGGAGTGCGGGCCTGCTGCTGTACCGGCGGAACGCGCAGGGGCAGCCGGAAGTCTGGATCGCCCACATGGGCGGACCGTTCTGGGCCCGGAAGGACGCCGCCGCGTGGTCTATCCCCAAGGGCGAGTACGCGGAGGACGAAGACGCCCTGGAGGCCGCCCGGCGCGAGTTCACCGAAGAGATCGGGACCCCGCCGCCGCGGGCGGACTACGTCCCGCTTGGCAGCTTCCGGCAGTCCTCGGGCAAGGTCATCACCGTCTTTGCCGCAGAGGCGGACTTCCGGCCTGAGAGGATCGCCAGCAACACCTTCTCGCTGGAGTGGCCCAAGGGCTCCGGCAGGATCCGCAGCTATCCGGAGATCGACGACGCGGCATGGTTCGGCGTCGCGGACGCCCGCACGAAGCTGGTCCGGGGCCAGCTCCCGGTCCTGGACGCCCTGCTGCACCATCTTGGGGAGGAGCCCTGACCGGGGCAGGCGTGTGACAAACCCTGCGTTGCGACGTCACAGCAGGCGCGAGTAGTGTGACAGAATCTGTCATTCACGCGAACCGGGGAGCACCCATGCACTTTGTAGGACGCCGACTGTCCGCCGCCACCGCGGCCCTGGCCCTGGGCGTGGCGGGCGCCGCCGTCGCCTCCCCCGCCTCCGCGGCGCCGCGGGAGACCGAGAAGACCGCGACGGCGTCCGGCTACGGCGGCGCCGTGACTACCGTGGACCCCGAGGCCTCCGCCGCCGCGCTGGAGGTGCTGCGGAAGGGCGGCAATGCGGCCGACGCCGCGGTCGCTGCCGCCGCCACCCTGGGCGTGACCGAGCCGTACAGCGCGGGGGTCGGCGGCGGCGGCTACTTCGTCTTCTACGACGCAAAGACCGGCCGCGTCGGCACGATCGACGGACGCGAAACCGCACCGGCAGGCATGCGGCACGACGCCTTCATCGACCCGGGAACCGGCGAGCCCTACCGGTTCACTCCCGAACTGGTCACCAGCGGCGTCGCCGTCGGCGTCCCGGGCACCCCCGCGACGTGGCAGCGGGCCCTCGAGCGTTGGGGAAGCCTGGGCCTGGCCGAGGCCCTCCGGCCTGCGATCAAGGTGGCCACGCGCGGCTTCGTGGTCGACGGCACCTTCCGCCAGCAGACCCTCGACAATAAGGCCCGCTTCGCGGCGTTCCCCGCCACCAGCGCCCTGTTCCTTCCTGGCGGTGACGCACCCGCCGTCGGCAGCATCTTCCAGAACCACGACCTCGCCGCCACCTACCGACTCCTCGCACGGCAGGGCACGGACGGCTTTTACGGCGGCCGGCTCGCGGCGGAGATCGCCGCCACGGTCCACTCGCCGGCGAAAGCCGCCGGTACCGCCCTGCCCGTGCCGGCCGGGTCCATGACGACCGCGGACCTCGCCGCCTACCAGGCACTGGACCAGGACCCGACGCATGTGGAGTACCGCGACCTTGACGTCTACGGGATGGCGCCCTCCAGCAGCGGCGGGACCACTGTCGGCGAGGCCCTGAACATCCTGGCCCCGTCGAACCTCGCGGCAATGCCGCGCGCCGGCGCCCTGCACCACTACCTGGAGGCCAGCGCCCTGGCGTTCGCCGACCGCGGCAAGTACGTCGGCGACCCGGCCGGACAGCAGGTGCCGACGGCCGCCCTGACCGACCCGCTCTTCGGCAAGGAGCGCGCGTGCCGGATCGATCCGCTGCGGGCCGCCGCCAAGCCGGTCGCGCCCGGCGATGTCACCGCGTACGACGGCGTGTGCCCGGCCACCACGGCCGCCCCAGCAGACGATAAGGACACCGAGAACATCTCGACGACCAACCTGACGGTCGCGGACAAGTGGGGCAACGTGGCCGAGTACACCCTCACAATCGAGCAGACCGGCGGGTCCGGCATGGTGGTGCCGGGCCGGGGCTTCCTGCTGAACAACGAACTGACGGACTTCTCCACGGTCTACGACGCCAAGGACCCGAACCGGATCGAGCCGGGCAAGCGCCCGCGCTCCTCGATGGCGCCGACCATCATCCTCAAGGACGGGGCGCCCTTCCTGGCCCTTGGCTCGCCCGGCGGGTCCACGATCATCACCACGGTCCTGCAGACCATCCTGAACCGGGTTGACCTGGGCATGACCATCTCCGAGGCGATCGCGGCCCCGCGGGCGTCACAGCGGAACACCGCGAAGGTGACCGCCGAACCGGACTTCATCACCGCCTACGGCGGCCCGCTCACCGGCTACGGCCACGCCTTCACGCCCTCCGGGGACGCCTTCACCTCGGCGGCGGAAATCGGCGCGGCAACGGCGATCGAGTTCGGCCCGGGCGGGCGGATGACCGCCGCGGCCGAGCCGGTCAGGCGCGGCGGAGGCTCCGCGATGGTACTCACCGCCGCGCGGTAGCCCAAGGGCCGGCGCCGGGGTTTTCCGGGACCCGCCCTCCCGGGACCGGCGCCGGTCAGGCGTCCAGTCCCCTGGCGTACGCGGCCTGTCCGACGTGCTGCAGGCAGTCGGCGAGGGTGCTGACCAGCCGCACGCCGAGGGTGACCGGCGGGTCCCAGCGGGTGTCCACGACGCGGTCGAGGTCTCCGCTGTCGAGGCCCCGGATGAAGCCGACCGTCTGCTCGTGGACGGCGTCGTAGTACGCGGCCAACAGCTCCGGCGCGGCCGTGACGGCGCCGACCTGCGCGGAAGTGTGGCCGTAGCCGGTGTCCCGTTCGGGCAGCGGCAACCCGAAGCGTGCCGCAAAGCCCTGCGCGGTCCACACCTGGGCGAGGCCGGCCGCGGAGGCGACCTGGGCGTCCTCGACCCTGCCCAGGTGCCAGATCAGCCACGCCATCGAGTTCCCGTTCCCGCCCGGGCGCCGGGACAGCGTGCGGGCATCCACCCCGTCCAGCGCGGCGGTCACGGTTTCGTGGATCCGGTCAAAGGCATCGAGCAGCAGGTCCTTGGCTTCCATTCCATTCCCTTCCTGGCGTCGTTCGTCCGCCCATGCTGGCACACAAACGGCCCATTGCCCTATCACTTCCGGGCGCCAAGGAGGGGTCATAGGCACCACAGGCGATAGGGCGACGGGCCGCCGGCGGCTGGTCAGGCCGCGACCGGCTCCTGCACACCGGAGTGAGCTGAAAGGGCTGCGCTCCTGCCCAGTTACCTCCCCCGAATCCGCCGTTGCGCCGGGGACACACCGGCCGGCTGCGCGTGTCGGACCTGGTAACTGGGCTGGAGCGCACGGCCCCAGAGAAGGCACCGGCATCGCTGTGCTAAATTTCGGCCCATGACCTCGCACCCGTCAAGCCACCATGCCGACGCGCCCGCTGCCGCCGCTATCGGACTGTTGGCGAGGCAGGGTTTTGACGCCACGTCGGTCGACGACCTCGCGGACGCCGCAGGAATGAGCCGCAGCACCTTCTTTCGGAAGTTCGGTTCCAAGGAGGACGTCGTCTTCGCCGACCACGAGCGGATCCTGCGGCAGGTGACGGACAGCCTGGCGGAGACCATGCAGGGACCACTCGAAGCGATCGTGGACGCTGCCCTGCTGGTCTTCAACCACCACCTGCGGAACCGGGAGACGTCGCGGGCGCGCTATGAGCTGATGCAGGCTGTTCCCGCACTCCGGGACCGGGAACTTGTCACCTCGCACCGGTACGAGCGGGCGTTCCTCCAGCACCTGCTGGACAGGCTGCCCGACGCCGAGCAGCGCGAGTACAAGGCAGTCTCCTTCGCGGCGGCCGTCGTGGCCGTCCACAATGCAATCCTCCGGCGCTGGCTTCGCAGCGGGGAGTCACCGGAACCGGAGACGGAGTCACGGGACCGGTCCGCGGCGCTCGCCAAGGAGCTGCAGGCCCTCTCGGAAATCTTCCGGCCGGCACTGTTGGACTCCGGTGCGGCGCAGGCCTCCCCCGCCGTCGTCGTCACCGTCCTCGCGGCGGGCGCGGGCAACGACGCCGTACTCCAGGCCGTCCGGGACGCCCTGCCCTAGCACCGGGGCAGGCCCCGGTGGCACTGAGTTTCTTGACGTGAGACTGCGTTTCAATGCATCCTTAGTCGATGTGGCGCGAGCCACAGTAGGCGGGCGATCCAGACCCGCACCGCAGACAGAGGACAACGCATGACGACGACGTCGCCCGGTTCCGGGCCCACCGCCACAGCGGCCGCGGATAACTTCCCGCTCGGCACCGTGGAACCTGATTACGTGCTGACCGATGCCCTGGGCACGGATCCCGCCTCCGTGTTTGCCAGCATCAGCGACGAGGACCGCGGCTACTGGGATCGTGCCCGCAGCTTCGTCCAGGACGAGGTCCTGCCCGTCATCGACGGATACTGGGAGCGCGCCGAGTACCCGCTGCAGCTGCTCCGGCGCCTCGGCGAACTCGATCTGCTGCGGGACGGCGTCGAGGTCGACGGGTACCCCGCGATGAGCAGCATGGCTGCCGGCCTGGTGAACATGGAAATCAGCCGGGGCGACGGCTCCGTGGCGACCATGATCGCGGTGCAGGGCGGCCTCGCGCTGCGCTCCGTCGCGGAGTGCGGATCCGCCGAGCAGAAGGAACGCTGGCTGCCGGCGATCGCCGCCGGCACGGAATACGCCGCGTTTGCGCTGACCGAACCGACCCACGGCTCCGACTCAGTGGCCCTGGAGTCCACGGCCACCGCCACCGACGGCGGGTTCCTGCTCAACGGCGAAAAGAAGTGGATCGGCAACGGTTCGGTCGGCGGCGTCAGCGTGGTCTGGGCCCGGGGGGAGGACGGCCAGGTGCACGGCTACCTGGTACCGCAGGACTCCCCCGGCTACTCCGCGACCAGGATCGAAGGCAAGCTTGCACTGCGGGCCATCTGGCAGGCGCACATCCGGCTCGAGGACGTCTTCGTCCCGGAAGGGAACGTCCTGCCGGGTGCCCGGACCTTCAAGGACACCGCGCGGGTGCTGCTGGCGACCCGGCTGGGCGTCGCCTGGTCCGCCGTCGGGCATGCCACCGCCTGCTACGAAACCGCCGTCCAGTACGCCAAGCAGCGCGTCCAGTTCGGCCGGCCGCTGGCAGCGTCCCAGATCGTGCAGGAACGGCTGGCCCGGATGCTCAGCGAACTGGCCACCATGCAGCTGATGGTCGTCCAGATGACGCGCCTCGACGAACAAGGGCTGCTCACCCCCGAGCAGGCCTCGCTGGTCAAGTACACCTGCACCCGCACAGCCCGCGGCATCGCCTCCAATGCCCGGGACCTGCTCGGCGGCAACGGCATCCTGCTGGCCAACCGCGTCGCTCGGCACCTCGCCGACATCGAGGCCATCCACACCTACGAGGGCACCGAGACCATGCAGGCCCTCATCATCGGACGCGGCATCACCGGCACCTCCGCCTTCGCCTGACCCCGCCTTCAGTTGACCCCGCGCCGTGCCGCGGCCCCGAAAGGACTTCCATGACCCAGAACGCCAACATCCCCGTCATCCTCGGCGGAGCCCGGACACCCTTCGGCCGGTTCCGCGGCGGCCTGACCGCCTTCTCATCCAGCGAACTGGGGGCGCACGCCATCCGCGCCGCGCTGGACCGGACCGGCGTCGCCCCCGAGCAGGTCGGCGCCGTCATCGTCGGCCAGGTCATCCAGGCCGGAGCGGGCCAGGGTCCGGCGCGGCAGGCCAGCCTGGCCGCCGGCATCGGCTGGGACGTTCCGACCGTCACGATCAACAAGCTCTGCCTGTCCGGCCTCACCGCCGTGATCGACGCGGCCCGGATGATCCGTGCGGGCGAAGCCGACTTCATCGTCGCGGCCGGCCAGGAATCCATGACCAACGCACCGCACCTGGTGCCCGGCCTCCGCGCCGGCGTCGTGATCGGCGATGCGCCGATGCTTGATTCGCTGAACCACGACGGCCTGCAGGATCCGGTGAGCGGGCAGCTCATGGGCACCGCAACCGACGCCGGCAATGCCGAGCGGGGCATCACGCGCGCCGAGCAGGACGAGGTCGCCGCCCGCTCCCATCAGCGCGCCGCGGCGGCACGCGCCGATGGCGTACTCGCCGAGGAGATCGCCCCGATCGAGGTCCCGCAGCGCAAGGGACCGGCGCTCACGCTCGAACACGACGAGGGAATCCGGCCTGAGACCACCGCGGAATCCCTGGCCCAGTTGCGGCCCGCTTTCTCGAAGGACGAGGCGGCAACCATCACCGCCGGATCCTCCTCCCCGCTCTCCGACGGCGCCGCCGCGCTGGTAATCGCCAGCAAAGCCGCAGCCGAGGCCGCGGGGCTGGAGTGGATTGCGGAAATCGGGGCCCACGGCCAGACCGCCGGGCCGGACGGCTCCCTGCACTCCCAGCCGGCCCGGGCCATTGAACGCGCGCTCAGGGTCGAGGGACTCTCCGTGCAGGACCTCGACCTCGTTGAGATCAACGAAGCCTTTGCCTCCGTCCTCATCCAGTCGGCCAACGACCTGGGCATCGAGGCCGAGGCCGTCAACGCCGACGGTGGCGCCATCGCCCTCGGACATCCGGTAGGCGCCTCGGGAGCGCGTCTGGTGCTGCACCAGGCCCTGGCCTTGAAGCGCCGCGGCGGAGGCACCGGCGTCGTCGCCCTCTGTGGCGGCGGCGGCCAGGGCGACGCACTGATCCTCAAAGCATTACCATCCCGACGAAGAAGCAGGCCATGACCCACGACAGCACCGCAGAGGGCTTCGGAACAACCTCCGTCGCCGCCATCCTGGCCGAATCCGCCCGGCGGACACCGGACAACATCGCCCTGATCGTTGGTGAGGACGAGACCAGCTACGGCCAACTATGGAAGGAGACCCGCGCCTACGCCGGCGCGCTGCGGGCCCGCGGCATCGAGCCCGGCGACGCCGTCGCCGTCCTGATCCCCAACGTCCCGGATTTCGCCCGCGTCTACTACGCCATCCTCTCGCTGGGAGCCATCGTGGTTCCGGTGCATGCCCTGCTCAAGGCGCGCGAAATCGACTACGTCCTCCAGGACAGCGGCGCCAGGATGTTGATCTGCGCAGCAGCGCTGCTGGCGGAAGGTGCCGCCGGCGCCGCCAGCGCCGGCGTCGACGTCCTGACGGTCATGGCGCCCGACGGCGGCGCCCTGCCCCGGCTCGAGGCGGAGGCCGCCGCGGCCGAACCCATCCGCAGCTATGAGCCCTGCCGGCCCTCGGACACCGCCACGATCCTGTACACCTCCGGCACCACCGGCAAACCCAAGGGCGCCCTTGGCACGCACTTCGCGTTGGTGGAACAGACCTCCGTCATCTTGACCTCCGTCATGGACTTCAAGCCCGGCGACGTGCTCTTCGGCGGCCTGCCGCTCTTCCACACCTTCGGCCAGACGGTGGTGCTCAACGCCGGCCTGCGGGCGGGCGCCACCATCGTGTTGATGCCGCGTTTCAACGGCGAGGACGCGCTGCGGCTGATGGCCCGGCACAACGTCAACATTTTCCTCGGCGTGCCGACCATGTACGTGGCGCTCATCGAGGCGGCAAAGACCGTTGACGTCCGCCCCACCGGCCTCCGCTACGGCATCTCCGGCGGGGCGTCGTTGCCGCTTGCCATGATGGACCGGTTCCGCGACGTCTTCGGGGTGGAGATCCACGAAGGCTATGGCCTGACCGAAACCTCCCCGGTCGCGGCGTTCAACCATGTGGGCACCCAGCCCCGGCCCGGCACCATCGGGACGGCCATCTGGGGCGTCGACATCGAAATTGCGCGCGCCGAGGCGGTCGAGAGCATCGAACTGCTGCCCACGGGCGAGCTGGGCGAGCTCGTCGTCCGCGGGCACCTGCTGATGAAGGACTACCTCAACCGGCCCGAAACCACCGCGGAGGCGATCGTGGACGGCTGGTTCCGCACCGGGGACCTCGGCACCAAGGACGACGACGGCTACCTCACCATTGTCGACCGCAAGAAGGACATGATCATCCGGAACGGCTACAACGTCTACCCCCGTGAGGTGGAGGAAATCCTGCTCACCCACCCGGAGGTCGTCAGTGCCGCCGTTTACGGGATCCCGCATGACGTCCACGGCCAGGAGGTCGCGGCCGCCATCGTGCTCGACGCCGGAGCCACCGCCACCGAGCAGGAACTGATCGACTTCGCCAGCGCGCAGCTTGCCGCGTACAAGTATCCGCGCGTCATCCGGCTGCTCACGGAGCTGCCCCTCGGTCCGAGCGGGAAGATCCTCAAGCGGAGCCTGGCCTCCGAGCCCGCGGAGGCCTAGGGAGCCGCCGACGTCACGGCATGGCGTGGCTAGCCGGACTGGCCCCGGTCAAGCAGCGCGTCGAGGTCCCGGGCCGCAGCGTCCAGCCTGGCGATCGTGTCGCGCTGGATCGCCCGCAGGTATTCGGCATCCGA
Source organism: Arthrobacter sp. Hor0625 (assembly GCF_052567525.1). Lineage (NCBI taxonomy): Bacteria > Bacillati > Actinomycetota > Actinomycetes > Micrococcales > Micrococcaceae > Arthrobacter > Arthrobacter sp. Hor0625. The sequence goes on from NZ_CP199586.1 coordinate 3,205,965, forward strand.
CTCACCGTCCTGCACCCAGTTCTCGTCGCCCGGCGAGTCCATCGCCTGACGGGTGTTTGCGGTGGCGTTCCTGATGTTTTCCAGCACGGCGCGCAACCGGTCCTGGGTGGCGGGGGTATCGATGTTCATGGGTGTCCTTTGTCCGTGAGGCTGCCGCCTCCTTGGGACAACCTTCCCCGCCACCCTGTGCGCGGCGCTAGAACTAAAGGACCTCTGTGCGCCGTTCGATCAGGACCGTGTCCCGCCACTGGCCGGCTTCCGGCCCGTAGGCCATGCGGGCGATCTTTTCGCGTCGTCCCACCACCCTGAAGCCGTGGGCGAGATGCAGTCCCAGGCTCGGCTCATTCTCCGGAAAAACGCTCGCCTGGATGGTCCAGATGCCGTCCCGTTCGGTTGCGGCGATCAGGGACCGGAGGAGGAGGGATCCGATCCCCCGGCCGCGGGCAGCTTCGGAAACGTAGACGGAATGTTCCACGACGCCCGCGTACACCGCCCGGGCGGACACGGCGGAGACCGCCGCCCAGCCGAGAATGCCGACGCCGGGCGCCTCCGCTACCAGGCGGTGCGCGGCCAGGCGCGAAGCGTCAAACCGGTTCCAGTCCGGCGCCTCGACCTCGAACGTCGCTTGCCCGGTCGCGATGCCCTCGCGGTAGATCTGCCGGACAGCCGGCCAGTCGGCTTCCCGCATCGGCCGGACGGTGATGTCCGGCGTGGCGCCCCGGCTCACAGGGACGACAGGAGCCCGGCAGTCTGCTCGATCGCGCCGGGCACCAGCGAGTAATACGCCCAGGTGCCGCGCTTTTCGCGGTGCAGCAGCCCGGCGTCGACCAGGATTTTAAGGTGGTGCGACACGGTGGGCTGGCCCAGGTCCAACGGCTCGGTCAGGTCGCAGACGCAGGCTTCCCCGCCCCCGGCGCCCTTCACGATGGAGAGCAGCCGCAACCGGTTGGGATCGGCCAGGGCCTTGAAGACCAGGGCCTTTCGCTGGGCATCCTCTGCGCTCAAAACGGCCTGGTCTGACGGTGCACAGCAGGCCTCGTCGACGGCCGGCTCAAGGGTTTGCAGGGAAGTCATGTCTCTATTATGCACATGGATTGACATTCATCGATATAGTTGGCAATACTTCATATCGATAACCATCAATCTTTTGTCGAGCAGCCCGAGCCGGGCGGTGCCGGCGCAGTGCAGGAGTACCGTGAGCATCCAGACAGACCCGTTGCCCGACGTCGGAGGCGAGGCTGCCGCCGTCGGCAAACTTTCCACCCTGGACCGGTTCCTGCCCGTCTGGATCATCGCGGCCATGGGTCTGGGCCTGCTGCTGGGCAGCTTCGTGCCAGGCCTGAACACCGCCCTCGAAGCCGTCAAGATCGGCGAGGTCTCGCTGCCGATCGCCGCCGGCCTGCTGGTGATGATGTATCCGGTGCTCGCCAAGGTCCGCTACGACCAGGCACACCGCGTGATCGGCGACCGCAAACTCATGATCACCTCCCTGGCTCTCAACTGGGTGCTGGCGCCGGCCTTCATGTTCGCGCTCGCCTGGATCTTCATCCCGGACCTGCCCGAGTACCGCACCGGGCTGATCATTGTGGGCCTGGCCCGCTGCATCGCCATGGTGATGATCTGGAACGACCTCGCCTGCGGCGACCGGGAAGCCGCCGCCGTGCTGGTGGCCATCAATTCCGTCTTCCAGGTCATCGCATTCGGAGCGCTGGGCTGGTTCTACCTTCAGCTCCTGCCGTCCCGGCTGGGACTTCCCACCACCAGCGCAGACTTCTCCTTCTGGGCTATCACCGCCTCGGTGCTGATCTTCCTGGGCATCCCGCTGCTCGCCGGATTCCTCACCCGCACCATCGGCGAAAAGGCCAGGGGCCGGGCCTGGTATGAAGGTACGTTCCAGCCGAAGCTCGGCCCCTGGGCGCTCTACGGCCTGCTCTTCACCATCACCCTGCTCTTCGCCCTGCAGGGCGGCACCATCACCTCCCGCCCGCTGGACGTCGCCCGGATCGCCCTGCCGCTGCTGGTCTATTTCCTCGTGGTCTTCGGCGCAGGGATGCTGATCGGCAAGTGGCTCGGACTCGGATACGCCAAAACCACCACGCTCGCGTTCACGGCCGCAGGCAACAACTTCGAACTCGCCATCGCCGTGGCGATCGGCACCTTCGGCGTCACCTCCGGGCAGGCGCTCGCCGGCGTCGTCGGGCCCTTGATCGAAGTCCCCGTCCTGGTTGCACTGGTTTACGTCGCCCTCTGGGCCCGCAAGCGCTACTTCACCCCCCGCACCCTTCCCGCCTAACCCCGCACACTTCAGGAGACACCATGAGCACCGAAACCGCCAAGAAGCCCTCCGTCCTGTTCGTCTGCGTCCACAACGCCGGACGCTCCCAGATGGCCGCCGCCTTCCTCACCACCCTGGGCAAGGGCGAGATCGAAGTCCGCTCCGCCGGCTCCGCACCCGCGGACAAGGTCAACCCGGCCGCCGTCGAGGCCATGGCCGAACTCGGCATCGACATGTCCGCCGAGATCCCCAAGGTCCTCACCACCGAGGCAGTCAAGGAGTCCGACGTCGTCATCACCATGGGCTGCGGCGACACCTGCCCGATCTTCCCGGGCAAGCGCTACGAGGACTGGGAACTCGAAGACCCGGCCGGGCAGGGCGTGGACGCCGTCCGCCCGATCCGGGACGAGATCAAGTCCCGCATCGAAGAACTCATCGCCTCCCTCACCCCCGCCACGTAACGGGCCGGGGCGCCGACCCGGCCCGCCGGACCCACAAGGACCGGCGGGCACCAGAAAGAACCCACCACCCCACCGGATGAAACAGAGGACACCATGGCTGTAACCAACACCCTTCCCGTAGCTGTCATCGGAGCCGGGCCCATCGGCCTGGCCGCGGCGGCCCACCTGCTCGAACGCGGCCTTGAACCGCTCATCCTCGAGGCCGGTCCTGCCCCGGCCGCGGCGATCGAGCAGTGGCGCCACATCCGGCTGTTCTCCCCGTGGCAGTACAACACCGACGCCGCCGCCGTCCGGCTGCTCGCCGCGGCCGGCTGGGAAGCCCCCGAGGCGACGGCGCTGCCCACCGGCGGGGAGCTCATCGACGGCTACCTCACCCCGCTGGCGGCACTTCCGGAGATCGCACCACGCCTGCACACCGGCGCCCGCGTCATCGCCGTCACCCGGCAGGGCATGGACAAGACCCACAGCCGGAACCGCGACACCACCCCCTTCGTGGTCCGGGTCGAACACGCCGACGGCGAGGTCCGCGACTACCAGGCCGCCGCCGTCATCGACGCGTCCGGCACCTGGTCCACCCGTAACCCGCTTGGCACCTCCGGCCTGCCGGCCGTAGGCGAAGCCGCCGCGTCGGCCCGCATCTCCTCTCCCCTGCCGGACGTCCTGGGCCGCGAGCGTGACGCCTTCGCCGGCCGCACCGCCGTCGTGGTCGGCGCCGGTCATTCCGCGGCCAACACCCTCATCAACCTCTCGGAGCTCGCAGCCCAGGTGCCCGGCACGAAGATCGTGTGGGCGATCCGCGGCGCCTCCGCAGCCAAGGTCTACGGCGGCGGCGACGCCGACGGGCTTGCCGCCCGCGGCCAGCTCGGCAGCCGGCTCCGCGCCCTGGTGGAGGACGGCACGGTGGAACTGCACACCGGCTTCGGGATCGCCGCCCTCGCCGCAGGCGACGGCGGCCCGGTGACCCTGACGGCCACCGACGGCCGCACCCTGGAAGCCGACGTCGTCGTGCCCGCCACGGGGTTCCGCCCCAACCTGGACATGCTTCGCGAACTGCGGCTCGAACTGGACCCGGGCGTGGAAGCACCGCGTGAGCTCGGCCCGCTGATCGACCCCGAGTTCCACTCCTGCGGAACGGTCGAACCGCACGGCGCCAGGATGCTCGCCCACCCGGAGCAGGACTTCTACATCGTCGGCATGAAGTCCTACGGCCGGGCCCCGACCTTCCTGCTGGCCACCGGCTACGAACAGGTCCGCTCTGTCGCCGCAGCCCTCGCCGGGGACCGCGAAGCCGCCGACACCGTCCAGCTCGAACTGCCCGAGACCGGCGTCTGCTCCTCGGATATCGGCACCAGCTGCGACGCCCCCGCCGCCGTACCTGCGGGCTTCGTGGCGGAGACCTCCGGCGGCTGCTGCGGAGCCTCCGAGCCGGTCCTCGTCGGCTTCCCGACCGGCATGGCCCACGGCCGTTCCGGCGGGAACTGATCCCGGCGGCTGGCCGCCGTGGCACCATCCCGCTCCCCGGTGGCCGAGGGTGCACCGCGCGGCGGCCTCGCCGCGCTGTGCATCACCCAGACCACCGGGTGGGGCGTGCTCTATTACGCGCTGGTCGCCGCCGTCCGGCCCATCAGTGAAGACACCGGCTGGGACGCGGCCGTGGTCACCGGGGCGTTCTCCGCAGGGCTGCTGGTCTCGGCGGTCGCCGGAATTTTCGTGGGCAGGATCCTGGACAGGACCGGGCCGCGGGCCCTGATGATCTCCGGGTCCCTGCTGGGAGTGCTGGCTCTGGTGACCGTGGCGGCGGCACCCACCCTGCCCGTATTCTTCGCTGCGTGGCTTCTGGCGGGGGTCGCGCAGTCCGCGGTCCTCTACCAGCCGGCCTTCACCGTGATCAGCCGCTGGTATGGACCCGCCCGCATCCGGCCCCTGACCATCCTGACCCTCGCCGCCGGGTTCGCGTCCACCATCTTCGCCCCGGCTACCGCCGCCCTGGCAGGGGCGTTCGGCTGGCGTGGCGCTTTCCTCGTCCTGGCCGGGATCCTGGCCGTGATCACCGTCCCGTTGCACGCCCGTTACCTCAACGGCCAATGGGCTCCGACATCCTCCGGCACCCCTGCAACAGACCACCGGGCCAGGCTTCGGGACGTCCGGCGCAGTCCGGAATTTCTCGGCCTGCAAGCCCTTATGGTGTTGCTCGGTCTTGGGCTGTACACCGTGACGCTGAACCTCATTCCCCTGCTGGTGGAAAAAGGGGCCGACTACTCCACTGCCGCTCTCGGTCTGGGGCTCGTGGGCGCCGGGCAGGTCGGCGGCCGGCTGTTGTTCGCGGCCATCCCGCCCGGAGTCCGGCTGCCGGCCATCACCGGAACAGCGGCCTGTGCGGTGCTTCTTCTGGCAGCCCTGCCCGGCCCGGTGCCCGTACTGATGGCGGCGGGAATGCTCGCAGGAGCCGTCCGCGGCTGCCAGACGCTCCTGCAGGCTACCGTCGTCGCGGACCGGTGGGGAATGCACGGCCTGGGCACCCTGCAGGGGATCTTCGCGGCACCGCTGACCGCCGTGACTGCCATCGCCCCAGCGGCTGGCCCGCTGCTGGCGGCATGGCTGGGCACGTACACGGGCATGAGCTACGCCATGGCGGCAGCAGCCGGCGCGGCCGCCGTCCTCGCCGCGGCCTCCCTCCGGACGCGCCCCTAGCCGGACTGCAGGGCGGCCAGCGCCGCCCGCAGGCGGGTATCGGCGTCGTTGGCGACGTCGCGCACCGCCGGGCTGTCGCTGAGCTGAACCATCGTCTGCGGGTCAATGGCCTGGACCGTGGTGCCGGCGTCCCCCGCGCCGCGGCGGACCACCACATTGCACGGCAGCAGCGCGCCCATGTCCGGCTCCGCCGACAGCGCCCGGCTGGCCAGGGAAGGGTTGCAGGCACCGAGGATCACATAGTCGCCCAGTTCATCCGCCGCCTCGGACCCCAGCTTGGCCTCGAACGTGGCCCGCACGTCAATCTCCGACAGGATGCCGAAGCCCTGCGCGGCCAGGGCCTCGCGGGTGCGCTGGACGGCTTGGTCCCAATCGAGCGGGAGGGTGACGGTATGCGTGTAGCTCATGGAGCACTCCTGGCTGTGTTCGGTTCGGGCGGACCGGGGCAAGTTCCCGGGTCCTTCAGTCTTGCCGGAGACGGGAACGCGGGCAAGGCCCGCGGGCGGCAGCCACTCCGGTTAGTGGCCTCCGGCCGCCGCCCTCGGGCTGCCGGCCACACCGAAATCCGGCCCCCACCCCAGCGCATCTTCCTTTTGCATCCGACATACCCCGGCGGGTATAAAGGCAAACGGTGGGCAAGGGCTGCAATGCTTCCCGGAAGCGGTTTGCAACATACCCCCGGGGGTATTATTGTTGAGTGCAGAGGACGAAGGAATCCCTTCCCCGACCACCTCACGAAGGAGCACCCGAATGCTTATCGAGCGCATCTACGACGAAGACCTCGCCCAGGCCAGCTATTTCATCGGCTGCCAGGCCAAGGGTGAAGCAATCGTCGTCGACCCCCGCCGTGACATTGCCGTCTACCAAAACCTCGCCGCCGCCAACGGCATGAAGATCGTGGCGGTCACCGAGACGCACATCCACGCGGACTTCCTGTCCGGCACCCGCGAACTGGCCGCCGCTACCGGCGCCACCGCTTACGTCTCCGGTGAGGGTGGCGTTGACTGGCAGTACGGCTTCGACGCCGAGCGCCTCAACGACGGCGACACGGTCGCGCTGGGCAACATCACCATCAAGGCACTGCACACCCCGGGCCACACGCCCGAGCACCTGTCCTTCCTGATCACGGACGGCGCCTTCGCCGACACCCCCGGCTACCTACTCTCCGGCGACTTCGTGTTCTCCGGCGACCTGGGCCGCCCCGACCTGCTGGACGAGGCCGCCGGCGGCGTCGACACCCGCTTCGAAGGCGCCAAGCAGCTCTTCGCCAGCCTGCGCGACAAGTTCCTCACCCTCCCCGACCACGTCCAGGTCCACCCCGGCCACGGCGCAGGCAGCGCCTGCGGCAAGGCCCTCGGCGCCATCCCGTCCAGCACCGTCGGCTACGAGCGCCTCTACTCCTGGTGGGGCCCGTACCTGGCCGCCAACGACGAGCAGGGCTTCATCGACGAGCTCCTCGACGGCCAGCCCGACGCCCACGCCTACTTCGCCCGCATGAAGCGCGAGAACCGCGAAGGCCCCGCCGTCATGGGCGAACGCGCACCCCTGACCGAACTGGCCACGGCCGACGTCGCCAAGGACCTCGCCGCGGACAAGGTCATCTTCGTCGACACCCGCGCCAACGCCCAGGTCCACGAGGGCACCGTCACCGGCTCGGTCAACATCCCGGCCGGCAAGTCCACCGCCAGCTTCGGCGCCTGGGTCATCGACCCCGAAAAGGACAAGGCCCCGCTGGTGCTCCTGGCCCCGAACCAGGCCTCCGCGATGGAAATGTGGGACCACCTGGTCCGCGTCGGCATCGACAAGGTGGCCGGCTTCGTCACCGGGCTCGAGGGCCTGCCGATGAGCACCCCGCGGCTGATCCAGCCCGAGGAGCTCGAAGGCTTCGAATCCGCCATGGTCCTGGACGTCCGCAACAAGACCGAGCACGCCGCCGGGCACATCCCCGGCTCCTACCAGCTCAGCGGCGGCCGCGTCATGTGGCACCTGGACGAGCTTCCGGCCGAGGGCACCATCGTGTCCTACTGCCAGAGCGGTGTCCGGAACTCCGTGGCGGCCAGCGCGCTGCGCCGCGCCGGCTACGACGTCGTCGAACTCGACGGCAGCTACGCCGCCTGGGCCGCAAAGGAACAGGCCGCACGCCAGCAGGCCACCGAGCCGGTTCCGGCCAGCTAGGGCGCAGGCAAGACAACAACAGCACAGCAGTTCAGAGGGCGGCGGCCCGGGTCAAGCACCCGGGCCGCCGCCCTTTGTGCTGCCCCCCGCCGGTTGCTGCAGGGGGTCTGTCGCTACCCGCGCGCCTCGCCCCCGCCGGCGCGGACCACCAGCACCGGGCAGTGTGCATGGTGCACCGCCTGGCTCGAGACCGAGCCCAGGAGCATGCCGGCGAAGCCGCCGTGCCCCCTGGATCCCACCACCAGCAGGTCCGCGCCCTCGGCTGCCTTCAGCAGGGCCTCGGCGGGATGGGACTCGACCACTCCGCCGGTGACGGGCACACCGGCACCGCCGGCCTGCCGCAGCGCCTCGGCGTGTGCCTGCCGGGCGTTCTCGCCGAAGGCCTCATGGTCAGGGCCTCTGCCGGCGGCGTCGCCGATGACGGGATAGTGCCAGGCTGTGACGATGTGGACCTGTCCCGAGCGCAGCCGGGCCTCCTCCAGCGCCCAGTGAAGGGCGGCCAGCGACGGCGCGGATCCGTCGACGCCTACGACAATCCGGAAGGTTTTCTCGGCCGCCATGACGCTCCTCGAAGGTTGGTGATGCCCGGTACGACGGGCGTGCCGGGACACCACGATCCTCTCCAGGGCCCGGGGAATCAAGGGCCGAAAGAACGCACAAAAAGGCACCGGAGGCGAATGCCTCCGGTGCCTTTTAGTCGGGCCGCCAGCCCCCTTCTTAGGAGAAGAGAGCCTGCAGCGCCACGTACACGGCGATGACCAGTACGAGGATGCCGAACCCGCGCTTGAGCGCCTTGTCCGGGATGCGGGTGCCAATCCGGCCGGCGACCAGCGACGCGAGCATGGCCGCGCCGGCAAAGGCCGCCGTGACGGCCCAGTCGATCTGCAGGTCGCCCAGGTGGGCGGCGAAGCCGGCAATGGAGTTGATGACGATGATGACCAGCGAGGTTCCCACCGTCACGGCCATCGGAAGCCCGAGGACCAGTGTGAGCGCCGGAACGATCAGGAATCCGCCGCCGACGCCGAGCAGGCCCGTCAGGAACCCGACGACGGCGCCGGTGGCGATCGCTTTGGGCAGGCAGCTGCGCCAGTTGACGCCGCCCCCGGGCAGCGCGCAGGAGCCGCCGGCGGATTTGGTCGGCAACAGCATGCGGACCCCGGCGAAGACCATGATGGCGGCGAACGCCAGCAGCAGGATCTTCGGATCGAGCAACCGGTTCACCATCGCGCCCAGGTAGGCGGTGGCCGTGCCTGCCGCGCCGATGATCAGCGCGAGGCGCCAGTTCACGCCCTGGCGCAGCCGGGGCAGCACCGCGACGGCGGAGGACGCGCCGACGACGACCAGCGACGTCGGGATCGCCGCGGCCAGCGGCAGTCCCACGCCGTAGACCAGGGCCGGGACGGCAAGGATCGACCCGCCGCCTCCGACCAGGCCCAGCAGGGCGCCGACGACCAGCCCGAATGCCGCCGCGGAGATGATCATGCCCGGGCGTCCAGGTTCTGCAGGGCCTGGTGGGCCGTGGGCTCATTCGCCGAGCGGTTCCACGGCATTTTGGAGAGCATCTGGCCCATGGCGCAGCTGTCGGTGGCGGCGGAGAAGGTCAGGCCCGCGCCGATGCCGCCGGCCAGCAGGCCCAGCTTGGGAGAGACGAACCTGCTGCCCAGCACACCGGCCAGGACCAGGGAGCCGGCGGCCATCCGGACCTGGCGCTCGAGAGCCCACGGGCCGGAGCCGCGGACGACGTTTCCGCCGGCTGCAGCGTAGGCGGGGACGCCGCCGGTGAGCACGCTGGCGCTGGCGAGGCCGACGGCGTCGAGGTGCTTGCGGGCCTGCTCGGCGCGGTTGCCGGACTGGCAGACGAGGACCACGCGGGTGCCCATCTTGGCGGCGAATTCCTCGGTGTGCTCGCTGAGCATGGACAGCGGCACGTGGTAGGAGCCCTTGATGTGCATCGCTTCGAACTCGGCGCCGCTGCGGACGTCGATGACCATCAGGTCGTCGTGGTTGTCTTCCCAGGCTTTGAGGGTTGCTGCGTCGATGGACTGGGGCAGGGACTCAACGGCGTTGGTCGTGTTCACAGAAGTCATAATCTCTTTCGGTATATCTCGTGGAGCAATTGCGGTGGCGGTCCCGCGGGGGCGGGTCCGCCGTCCACCGCCGGGCGTGCCATGTCAGGGGCGGCGCCGGGCGTGTGGAAGCCCGGGCGGTGCGCTTTTCGCGCCGCCCGGGCCGTCAGGGGATCAGGAGGTGGGCAGGCCGGCAGCGGTCCAGTCGAGCATCCCGCCGGGCATGGTGTAGGCGGTGAAGCCCTGGGCCGTGAGCTGGTCCGCGGCTGCGGCGCTGCGGCGCCCGCTGCGGCAGACGGCGACGACGGGGACGGTCTTGTCGAGTTCGCCCAGGCGGCCGGGCAGTTCGCCCAGTGCGATGTGCCTAGCACCCGGAATCATGCCTTCGGCGACCTCCGCGCTTTCACGGACGTCGACGATCTGGAGGGTGCTCTCGGTCTTGAGCCGTTCTGCAAGCTGCTGAGGGGTCATGTCCATGGGCTGGGCCTTTCGGTAGGAGGACTGCTGCTCGGGAGGGGAAAGTGGGGAGGGGCGGCCGGGGTCAGGTCAGGCGCAGGAAGAGGGCGCGGATTTCCTCCAGCGTGGGCCGCCCGCCGTCGCTGTCCGGTTCACGCCCATCCGCGCCCGGCTCAGCCGGCACGGCCAGGCATTCGCGCATGGCCGAGGAGATCAGTTCGAAGCCCGCCTTGTCCAGGGCCCCGCGCACGGCCGCCAGCTGGGTGACGACGCTGCGGCAGTCGGCGCCGGACTCGACGGCGTCGATCAGGGCGGAGAGCTGCCCGCGGGCGCGCTTGAGGCGGTTGACGGTGCGGCGCGCTCCGGCGCCAGGCGCCGACGGCGGAAGGCTGACGGTGGCGGACATGCTCACCGGCCTGCCTGGTAAGTGACCGGGTGGCCGTTGCGGTACCACTCGGTGATGCCGCCCATGACGTTGACCGCGTCGTAGCCTGCCTGTCCGAGCTGCGCGGTGGCACGGGAGCTTCGGCCCCCGGAGGCGCACATCACGTAGACCGTGCGTCCGATCGGGACATCGCCCATGGACTCCTGGAATCGGGACAGCGGAACGTTCCGGGTACCGGGCACAAAGGCTTCGGAATACTCCTCCGCTTCGCGCACGTCGATGATGGAGACGTCAGGCCCGAGTGCTGCCAGATCGTCCACGGAGATACTCTTCATGCTGGTGTCCTTCCCTGTTGTCCGGCTGCCCGGGGCTACCCCTCCATTGTGATACCCCTGGGGGTATTTATGCAAACCCGGCGGACTGCCGCCCTGTCCCCCGCCGCCGGCTCTCGGTAGAATCGGGACCGCGGGTCATCCGATCCGCTGAGTGGTTTCACCGCCGGGTGCGGCGCCCCCGGCAGGCCAGAAAGGCCGGCCATGGACCCCGCCCCCGACCGGGAACACCCGCTGGATCCGTTTCCCCGCTACCAACGGATGCGGGAAACCGCCCCCGTCTTCCACGACGAGGCGTCCGGCAGCTGGCACGTCTTCCGGTATGACGACGTGCAGCGGGTCCTCTCCGACCACGCCGCCTTCTCCTCGAGGATGCGTCCGGACGAGCCTTCCGAGTCCGGCCACCTCTTCGAATCCAGCCTGATCACAACCGACCCGCCCAGGCACCGGCAGCTGCGCTCGCTGGTGACCCAGGCCTTCACTCCCAAGGCGGTGGACGCGCTGGCTCCCCGCATTGCCCGGCTGGCCGAGGATCTGCTGGACGGGATCGCAGCCCGCGGCTCGGCCGACCTGATCGAGGAGCTGGCCTACCCGCTTCCGGTCATCGTCATCTCCGAGCTGCTCGGCGTTCCCGCGGAGGACCGTGACCGCTTCAAGCAGTGGTCCGATGTGATCGTCAGCCAGACGCGCACCGGCGCCCCGAGCGCGGAGCACGAGGCAGCGAACCGGGAGATGACGGAGTACTTCCTGGCCCTGATTGAGCAGCGCCGCAGCCGGCCCGGGACGGACCTGGTCAGCGGGTTGCTCGCCGCCGACATCGACGGGCAGAAGCTCAGCGTCCCGGAACTGCTGGGGTTCTGCAGCCTGTTGCTGGTTGCCGGCAACGAAACCACCACGAACCTGATCGGCAATGCCGTGCTGTGCTTTACCGAGGTTCCCGGCACCCTGGAACGGCTCCGCCGTGATCCGGCACTGCTGCCCCCGGCGATCGAGGAGGTGCTCCGCTACCGCTCACCGGTCCAGTCGATGTACCGGATAACGGTCGCCGCTACGGAGCTGGGCGGGGTCCGGATTCCGGCCGGCGCCCCCATGGTGGCCTGGATCGGCTCCGCGAACCGGGACGAACGCCAGTTTCCGCGCCCCGGCGAGTTCGACGTCGAGCGGACCCCGAACCGGCACCTCGCATTCGGCCACGGCGTGCATTTCTGCCTGGGCGCCCCGCTGGCCCGGCTCGAAGCCAGGACCGCGCTGCAGGCCACGCTCGCCCGGCTGCCCGGACTGGCCGTCGACCCGGCCCCGCCCCTCGAACGCATGGACAGCACCATCGTCTACGGCCTCAAGGCGCTGCCGGTCAGCTGGCAGGCGGCCTGAGCGTACCGCTCCCCCGCCCGGGACCGGGCGGCCCCCGGCGCAGGGCTCTGGCCCGGACCGTGGATGGTTGTTAGCGTGGCGGCATGAGCCCGTCAAAGACGCCCGCGGAGATCCTCACCCTGGCCGGCAGCGAGGTGCGCATCTCCAGCCCGGACAAGGTGCTCTTCCCGGAGCCGGGGCTGACCAAGCTCGATGTGGTCCGCTACTACCTCTCCGTTGCCGACGGTGCGCTGCGCGGCGCCGGCGGCCGGCCCATGGTACTCAAGCGCTTCCCCAAAGGGATCGACGCCGAACCGTTCTTCCAAAAGCGCATCCCGGAAAACCACCCGGCGTTCATCGACACGGCGACGCTGCACTACGCCTCGGGGACCTCTGCCGAAGAGGCCGTCATCCGGGATGCCGCGGGCCTGGCGTGGGTCGTGAACTTGGGTTGCCTCGACCTCAACCCGCACCCCGTCCGCGCCGAGGACCTGGAACACCCCGACGAGCTCCGCGTCGACCTCGACCCGATGCCGGGCGTCGGCTGGTCCCAGATTGTCGACGTCGCCTACGTGGCGCGGGAGGTGCTTGACGACGTCGGCCTGGTGGGCTGGCCGAAAACGAGCGGCTCACGGGGCCTCCACATCCTGGTGCGGATCGCGCCCCGGTGGTCCTACCGGGACGTGCGCCTCGCCGCCGAGACCCTTGCCCGCGAGATCGAAAACCGGGCACCCGGACTCGCCACCGCGCGCTGGTGGAAGGAAGAGCGCGGCGAGAGCGTGTTCGTGGACTTCAACCAGAATGCCAAGGACCGCACCGTGGCCTCCGCGTATTCGATCCGGCCGCTGCCCGACGCGCGTGCCTCGGCGCCGCTGACCTGGGCCGAGGTCCGCTCGGTCCGGCCGGAGCAGTTCACGGTCCTGACCGTTCCCGGACGGTACGCCGACGTCGGCGACCCCCACAGCGGCATCGACGGTGCCGCCGGCTCACTCGACGGATTGCTCGCCCTGGCCGCCGAGCTCGGACCCGCCGAGAAGCCGCCCCGCGGCACCGACGGTTCCGGACGCCGGCAGTCGGTGATGCCGCTCATCGAGGTGGCCCGCACCAAGACCAAACCGGAAGCCGTGGCGGCCCTCGACGAATGGAAGAGCCTGCACGCCGACGTCGTCCCGGACCTGCATCCGGCCGACGTCCTCATCGACGGCATGCGCGGATCGAGTTCGCTCTGGTACCGGGTCCGGGTGAACCTCCAGCACGTTCCCGAGGACAAACGGCCGGCGCAGGAGCCGCTCCTCGCCGATTACGACCCGTGGGCGGGCAAGGAGTAGCCGGCGGCCGCGGGGCCGCCGGGCGTCCCGGCCCCCGAAGGCCGCGGGATGCGGGGCTAACGGGGTGCCGGTGCTGAGCCGAGCTCGAAGCGGTCGCCGTAGACGGACCAGCTGAAGGGCGGGACCAGTCCGAGGTTGCCGGTCTCCAGGAGCCCCGTGTGGATGTCCTGCCGCCCGTGCTTCTGGTAGTCGCCCCAGCTCTTGAGCACCGCCACCCGGGCGTCCACCACGGCGGCGAGGTACGCCGCTTCGTCCCCGCCCTCGGCGGGCGGCCGGTGGGCTTTCCGGGCCGTGGCCAGGATGCCGCCGAACGATTCGTCGTCATCGCCAGGTCCGTGGTTGACCGAGACGTCGTAGTAGATGGCCAGCCCCAGGGGTCCGACGCCGTCCCGCACCGCCGCTTCCAGTGCCGGCCCCCAGTAGACGCGGTCCCGTTCTTCCTGCTGCGCCCGCCGGAACGCCGGGTCCTCTGCCGCCGCCTGCCAGTCGGCCGGAAAGGACGGGTCCAGGAGCCGGTGGCTCAGCGCGGGGCGTTTCTTGTCGGGCGCGTCCATGATCTGTTCAAGCTGCGGCAGGTAGCTCGCCAGCGGGTTGTCCGGGGCGGCGGTCGTGTAGGCCCGCACCAGCTCGAGCATGTCCCCGGTGCCGCTGCACCAGCCCACCAGCCCGCCGGTGTAGCCCCTGCCGTCGTCGATGTCCTCGATGTAGGCGAAGGCGGTGGTCCAGTCCGGTGTGGAGTTTTCCGCAGTGGAGGTCAGCTGCAGCGCGATCTCCTTATAGACCGGATCGGCGAGGCCGGCCCGGCCCTGGATTGCCTGGCCCTGCGTTTCCTGGCCCTGCGATTCCGCGTTTTCCGGACCGCTCTTCCGTCCCCACAGCCGTTCCCACATCAGGGCCTCCCGAGATCGTTGTGACAGCGAGGCTAGCAGCCCCGCCAGCACCGGCGACAGGGACCTTCCGGCCCTGTGCAGCGCGGCTACACTGATCAGGAATCCACCTCCTGGCCGGCAGAGACGAGGCACCACGATGGCTACTTTTAGGGACCTTCATTACCTCGGTGAACCTCTGGTGCTTCCCAACGCTTGGGACGTCGGTTCTGCGCTGGCCTTTGTCGCGGCCGGGTTCCCGGCCGTCGGCACCACCAGCTTCGGGATCGCCGCCAGCGCCGGCGCCCCGGACGGCGGCCGCGCCAGCCAGACGGCGACCGCCGCGCTGGTGCCCCAGCTGTGCCGCCTGCCGGTCCACATCACCGCTGATATCGAGGACGGGTACTCCGATGATCCGGACGAGGTCGCGGGATTCGTGGCCCGGCTGGCGGCCGTCGGCGTCGCCGGGGTCAACCTGGAGGACAGTGCGGACGGGCACCTGGTGGATCCGGCGGTGGCCGCCGGGAAGCTGGCCGCCGTGAAGCGCCGCAGCCCCGAGGTTTTCCTCAACGCCCGGGTGGACAACTTCTGGTTCGGCCAGCAGGCCACGGTGGAGGCAGTCCTGGAGCGCGCCGCGATCTACGCCGACGCCGGCGCGGACGGAATTTTCGTCCCGGGGCTGGCGGTTCCTGAGGACATCCGAAGCGTCACCGCCGGCGTCGGGCTGCCGGTGAACGTGCTGGCACATCCCGTACTGACGGTCGCCGAACTGGGCGCGCTCGGGGTCCGCCGGGTCAGTTCCGGCTCGCTGCCCTACCGGGCCGCCGTCGACGCGGCAGTGAACGTGGCCACCGCGCTGCGGGACGGCAGGCCGGCGCCGGGAGCGACGTCGTACTGGGAGATGCAGGCCCGGCTCGAGGCGTTCCACCAGCAGCCCACGGACTGAGCCCGCTGAGCCGGGACCGGGCCGCGGCGGTCATGTCGGCTCTGTGCCCTCTCCGGTGCTGGCGAAGTACGCGGCGGCCAGGTCCTCCGTGCCGCGGCCCTGGGCGGCGGCCCGCTCCAGGCGCGCGGCGGACGCCTCGGCACCGTCGAGCCGCAGGCCGTGGTCGCGGGCGGCAGCCAGGATCAGGTGGGCGTCCTTGAGGGAGGTATCGACGGCGAAGGACGCCGGCTCCAGCCGGTCCTCGAGGATCAGGTCCGCCTTGGCGCGCAGGAACGGCAGGTCCAGCACACCGCCGTCCAGCAGCTCGAAGAACTGGCCCGGGTCGACGTCCAGGACCTGGGCGAGGGCCACGACCTCCCCTGCCGCGTTGGAAGCAGCGAGCACCCAGCTGTTGACGACCAGCTTGAGCCGGGTGGCAGAGGCCGCGGCCGGGTCCTGTCCGGTCCACAGGGTGCGCGCGCCGATCGCGTCCAGCACCGGCGCCACGCGCTCCCGCACGGTGTCCGGCCCGGCCGCGATCACCAGCAGGGTGCCGGCCTCGGCGGGCGCTCGGGTCCCGGAGACGGGGGCTTCGACCAGGTCGAGGCCAACCTCACCGGCCAGGTCCGCCAGGGGCGCAGCGTCGTCCACGCCCACGGTGGTGGACTGCACCCAGGCGGTGCCCCGCCGCACTCCCGGAGCCGCCTGCCGGATCACGTCGGTCACGGCGGCGGCGTCGAAGAGCATGGTCAGCACCACGTCCGCGCCGGCCACCGCATCCGCCGGCGATCCGGCGGCCAGCGCCCCGGCGTCGACCAGTGGCCCGGTCTTGGCCCGGTCCCGGTTCCACACCCGGACCTCGTGCCCGGCCCGCAGCAGGTTGCGGGCCATCGCGGCCCCCATAATGCCGGTGCCCAGCACCGCCACTGTGCGCTTCGTTTCCATCCTGCATCCTTTTCTCCGGCCCGCTGCGGAACCGCCCGGGGTTATCGCTCATGCTCCGGGCGGCACCCCCCGGCCGCCCCCAGGCAGCCATCGTATCCGGCGCCGGCGTTCCGCTGTGGCGGCCCGCCTCCAAGGCGGCGGCCCCCTCCGGCGCGGGGACTGTCAACCGCGAAAAAGTGCTGGTTTTTGTCCATGTCGGGAACGTATCGTTGAGTATCGTTCGCGATCCATTTAAGGAGACCAGCATGCGTAATTCATACCCGGCCGGCGGTTTCGGAACCCCCAATATCGACAGCATGTGGCAGGCGGTTGAAGACCTGCGGTCACGGTTCGAGAAGCGCGCCGGCGGCCGGGCGGGACGGGGCGAAGTGCGCTCAGCGGTGCTGGCCCTGCTCGCGGAACGGCCGATGCACGGTTATCAGATCATCCGCGAGATTGAGGAGCGCAGCGGCGGCAGCTGGAAGCCGAGCGCCGGCTCCGTCTATCCGACGCTGCAACTGCTCGCCGACGAAGGGCTGATCCGGGCCGAGGAGTCCAACGGCCGCAAGATCTACTCACTGACCGAGGCCGGGCGGGAGACCGTGGCGGGCGAGGGCGCCTCGGCACCGTGGGAAGAGGCGGCCCACTCGTCCGGCCCGGGGTTCGCGGCACTGCCGAAAGCCGGCGTCGAGCTGGCCCAGGCCGCGGCACAGGTGGGCCGCACCGGTTCGCCGGAGCAGGTGAAGCAGGCCGTAGCGGTGCTTGATGAGGCACGCCGCCGGCTGTACTCGATCCTGGCCCAGGACTGACGCAGGTGCCTTCGGTTCGCCGGGACCGGGCGGACCCTGTACCCGGCGCCGGCAGCACCCGCGCCCGCTACCGGCGCATCCTGCGGTTCGCCGCGTGGCATCTGGCGGTGACCTGGTGGTTCGAACTGTTCCTTCCCCGGATCGGGCTCGGCAGCATCGCCGCGCGCACCCGGACGCAGCGGATGCAGGGCTTCGCGCAGCGCTTCCGCGTACTGGCGGTGGAGCTGGGCGGCCTCATGATCAAGGTCGGCCAGTTTCTCTCGTCCCGGCTGGACGTGCTTCCGCCCGAGATCACCCGGGAGCTTGAGGGCCTGCAGGATGAGGTGCCTCCGGTCCCGTTCCCCGCCATCCGGGCCCTGGCCGAGGCGGAACTGGGGACAGCACTGGACCGCGTGTTCGCGCACGTCGACGAGGTTCCGCTCGCGGCCGCGTCGCTGGGGCAGGCCCACCGCGGCCGCCTACTGCCGGAGAACGCCGCCGACGCCGGACTCCGGGACGTCGTGGTGAAGGTGCAGCGCCCGGGCATCGAGGCGATTGTCGACGTCGACCTGGCGGCCCTGCGCAAGGTGGGCGGCTGGCTCAGCCGGGTGCGGCTGGTCTCCAGCCGCGCGGACATGCCCGCTCTGGTCGAGGAGTTCGCGCAGATCTGCCGGGAGGAGATCGACTACCTGCACGAGGCGGCGAACGCGGAGCGCTTTGCGGCCGACTTCGCCGCCGACGACAGGGTGGCCGTTCCCGGCGTGGCCTGGGAGTGGAGCACCCGCCGCGTCCTGACCCTCGAGGACGTCACGGCGATCAAGGTTACCGACACCGAATCCCTGCTCTCGGCGGGCATCGATCCGGTGCAGGTTGCGCCGGTGTTCGCGTCCGTGATGTTCGAACAGCTGTTCTCCAACGGTTTCTTCCACGCCGACCCGCACCCCGGCAACATCTTTGTCACCCCGGGCGCAGGGTCACCTGCGGGCGGCTCCTGGCAGCTGACGTTCATCGATTTCGGCATGATGGGCCAGGTGCCTCCCGGGACCCGCGGCGGTCTGCGGAAACTGCTGATCGCGGCCGCCGAACGGGACGGGAAGGGCCTGGTCAGCGCCATCAGCGACGTCGGGGTGCTGGCGGCGACCGCCGACCGGGCCGAGCTGGAGCGGGCGATGACGCACCTGTTCGGCCGGTTCGGCGGAATGGGCTTCGCCGAGCTGCGGGAGGTGGACCCGCGGGAGTTCGTCGAATTTGCCGTGGAGTTCGGCGACCTGGTCCGCTCTCTGCCGTTCCAGTTGCCGGAGAACTTCCTGCTCATCATCCGGGCCATGTCTCTGACCTCGGGGGTGTGCAGCGCGCTCGATCCCCGGTTCAACATCTGGGACGCGGTGGAGCCCTACGCGGCGCGGCTGCTGCGCGAGGAGCGCGGAAACATCGCCCGGGACGTGGCCCAGCAGGCGCTCGACGCCGCCGGGCTGACGCTGGGCCTGCCGAAGCGCCTGGACGGACTGCTGACCCGGATCGAGGACGGCACACTGTCCGTGGCGAATCCGAGGCTCGAACGGCAACTGGCCCGGCTGGACCGCACGGCGCACCGGTCGGCGTCGGCGCTGGTCTTCGGTGGCCTGCTGATTGCCGGCGCCGTGGTCCGGCCGGACGATGTGGTGCTCGGCAGCGTGCTGATGGCCGTGTCGGTTCTTCCGCTCCTGCACGCGCTCTGGACGGGCCGCCGCGGCCTCTGACAGCGGTGGCGGCCGGGCTGCTCACCAGCCGGCGGTGCCCGGGCCGCCCTTGAACGGACCGACGATCTTTGCGGTGATCCAGCCGCCGTAGAAGTCGCCCTCCTGGGCGGTCACCTGCTCTCCGTCGATCTCGCAGGAATCCATCCGTCCGGGGTACAGCGCCACCCGGGTGCTGAGCGCCTCAAACCCGCGGGCCGGTTCCGGGTAGGTCCACCCGGCCCGGGGCCCGGCGACGCCGCCGGCAACGACGTCGAAGTAGTGCGCCTCCCCCTTGAACTCACAGAAGCTGGTTCCCTCCACCGGGACCAGCACCCCCGCCGGGAAGGCGTCCAGCGGCAGGTAATAGACCGGCGGATGGCTCGTCTCGAGGACCCGCACCGTGTGGGTGGTGTCCGCGATTACCTGCCCGCCAAGCCGCACGACCACCCGTTCCGGGCGCGGCTCAACCCGGGGCGGCCTGGGGTAGTCCCACACCGACTCCTGGCCGGGCGAGGGTTCGATGGGCCGGGGGCGGTGGAAGAGGCCGGGCAGGCGCCGGGCCATCAGGGCCGGTCCTTGCCCCGGCGGGTGAAGACCAGGTGCTGGACTCCCTGCGGAGACGGGGTCGCTTCGATCTCAAACTGCTGCTCGAGTCCTTCGAGCCCGTCCCAGAGCCGCTCGCCGCGGCCCAGGAGGACCGGCACGAGGACGATGTGCATGTGGTCGATCAGGTCGGCGGCGAGGAATTGGCGGACAGTGTCGACGCCGCCGCCGATGCGCACGTCGAGCCCGCCGGCGAGGGCACGGGCCTGCTCGAGCGCGGCCTCAGGGCCGGCGTCGACGAAGTGGAAGGTTGTCCCGCCTTCCATTTCGAGGACCGGCCGGGGATGGTGCGTCAGGACGACGACCGGGGTGTGGAAGGGCGGGTTCTCGCCCCACCAGCCTTTCCATTCCTCGTCCTGCCAGGGCCCGCGCTGGGGGCCGAACTTGTTCCGCCCCATGATTTCCGCGCCGATCGTAGGCTTCCACTGGCTGGCGAAGGCCTCGTCGACGCCGAAGGAGCCCTCCGACTCGCCGTGGAAGCCCATCTCGCGGAAGGTGCGGGTCTCGAAAGCCCAGTCCATGAGCCGGGAGCCTGCGTGGCCGAAGGGGGTCTCGAGCTGCTGGCCCTCGCCGGTGCCGAAGCCATCCAGCGAGACCGAGAAGTTGTGCACGCGGACGAGGGACATGGCATCTCCTGGGGGTGCTGGGCGTTGTGCGGACACTCTATGGTGACCGCACCCCGCGGCTCAAGGGGTTCCCGCCTTCTCGGCGTAGGCGATGGCCTGGCTTCGCACCTGGCGGATGTACGGGTCTGACTGGTTGTAGGCGTAGATGGCGTCGGTCCACCCCTGCGCGGTGGTGAGGTCGCGGCCGGGACCGCAGAGATAGGACGCGGCGCTGAGGGCGGCGTCATCGATGTTAAACGGGTCCGCCCTGCCGTCCCCGTTCCCGTCCCGTCCCGCCAGTTGCCAGGTGGAGGGGATGAACTGCATGGGCCCGACGGCGTGGTCCCAGCGGGCGTCGCCGTCCAGCGCGCCGGCGTCGGTGTCCGCGATGGCGGCGAAGCCGGCGCCGTCGAGGCTCGGGCCCACGATCGGCCGGCTCGCCTGGCCCGTGGAGTTGAGTTTGCCGCCGCCGTAGCTTCCGTGGGCGGATTCGACGAAGCCCACGGCCGCGACGGTGTTCCAGCCGATCCCGCAGGCCGGGGCCGCATCGTTCGCTGAGACGGCCGCCGCCACGTAGGCGCGGAGCGCGCGGGGAGGGATGCCGGTTTGCGCGGCGGCCCGGGCCAGCCACCGGGCGTCCGGGCTGCGGGTGACATTCACGGCTGTCGTCATGCCGGTGGAGAGTGCCGCCAGCTTCACCCCGGCCCGCGGCGGTGCCGGGACCGCTCCCCCGGCTCCCGAACCGGCCTGACCGACGGCCCAAAAGGAGAACGCCGTGATGGCGCACAGCGCGAACAGGCCGAAGACCATCAGGCGTTTAAGACGAAGCACTGACCAATCAAACCATCCGGCCCTGACCAGCGAAAACTAACGCATCCGAGGCGCGCGGCCGGAGCCGTTGCCCGCCTGGGTATCAGGAGAAAACGCCCACCCTCAGTCGGCTCAAATGCCTTGGTAGTCGCCGGAACCTTGCTCGGGCACTTCCCATTTCCCCTCCTAGTTCCGACTCCCCGTATTACTCCGAACATCAGGTCGGTCATTCCGGTCAGTGGTGAAGCGGGAGGCCAGCCATCCGGCCGAAATAGCCCCGGCCCCGATCCACAGAATGAATCCGACCACTACCACCATGCGCAGCGACGCGTGGCGTGGACGGTCGATAGGGATGAACTTGGCGGCGTCAACGGGCGTATAGCCGTGCCTGGCGCGGAGTCCGGATCGTCCGGGCATGAACTTCGTCTCCCTTGCACGTCGGAGGTCAGGATCGCCCCGGCCGGAAGAGACACTTCAGGCCGGCGGGACCACCAGCTTTAGCCTCCACGTTGAAGCGGAACCCCTCCGGAGAGGAGCCTGTGGTGCCCGAGGAAGGATTTGAACTGTCTTCCGGCCCTCGCAAACAGGGGGAACCCGCGCAATCAGATGTGGACATTGTCCACGCCTCTTCTAGTTCAGTTCAGGGCACTTCGAACGGTAGTGGCCCGGTGTGCGGCAGTGACCGCATTTCCGGGGTTTAGGTGCTGTCGATGAAGGGTTCAGTTTTTCCCTCGCCGGCCCGCTGCCATGTATGACGCGCGCCTCAAGATCGTCGAAGTAGCCGGGAGCTGCCAACGCGTCTGCAGAGCGTTTTAGCTCGGTGAGCTCCTCCGCAGTCAGAACATCGTCTGCGAACGCGGCTTCACGCATCAGTTCCAAGAACCGTTCATTTAGGTCGCGAACTTGTTCAGCTCCCATGCCTCCTCTGCCGGCGACTTTGGCCAGAGCCTTGGCTTCATCCCCTACGATTTTGCCGTCTTCCAACGCAAGGGCAAGGGCTTCAAGATACTCAGAGGCCGCGGCGTCGCTAACGTCACCTGTGCTGATGGGCAGACGGGATAGCAGGGAGTGCATCCAACCGTCCCCACCCTTCCGAAGTGAACTAGCCCGCGTCAACGGGCGCACTGAGCCCAAGCGGTATGGATCAAAAAGACCGCGCACTGGGCTGTGTGCAAACTCAATTCCTGGTCGGTATCTGTCGAGCATCAAAGGAAGCAATGCCGCTGTTGCCCTAACATCGCCCAAGGCGGCATGAGCGTCCACGAGTGGTACTCCTGCATGTTGCGCGAGCGTGCCGAGCTTGTGATTTGGGGTGTCGAACGTTTGCTGTCCCAGCCAAAGAGAACAAAGCGCTGGCAGAGGCGGTGACTTCACGCCAGCCCGTGCAAACTCCGCCGCCATAAAGCGTTCTTCGAATCTCGCGTTATGCGCCACTACCACTGCCCCGTCCAACCGCGCCAAAACCTCCGAGACAACGTCGGAAAATAGTGGGGCTTTCCGGACTGCATCGTTGCTGATGCCGTGGACAAACACGGCGCCTGTGTCGCGTCCTTCCGGGTTCAGCAGTGTCGCATATTCGTCTTCGATGCGACCGTTCTTATCGACTCGGGCAATGGCCAATTCGATAACACGATCGCCTTTTCCCGGCGAAAAACCTGTAGTTTCGACATCGATCACGGCAAAAGAACCATCATGGACGTACCCCTTTCCCAATGACGGTCCGCCATAGCTGAAGAGCTCACCAACACGGCCGGGCTCAGCGAACCGCATGGACGAACGTTCTGACGGGGCAGGCTCTGGGGCCGAGCGAGGCTGCGTATAAGTGAGCGGTTCACGCACTCCCGATTTCGGCGCCTCCTTCTGCAAAGAAGCCAATCTCTTCAGTGCTCGCTGCTTCTTTCGGCGTGCCAACCACCAGAAAAAGGCGACGACTAACAAAAAACCAAATACGGATTCCATGGACACCCTTCATCACGACAAGAGCCCGATGCTATCACCCCGAAAATCCGTGGGCGTTGACTGTAATGGCGCAGATTAATCCCCGTCCCCTTTGGAGGCTAGGGTCGGGCTCAGGCGTCCCGGATCATCTCGTCGACGAACTGTCCACCGGCCCCAGCCGGGCCGGTTAGCAGGACAGTGTATTCGGGGACTGCGGCGCGGCTCTTCCAGATGCAGCGGTGTGCACGCATCCAGTACGCCGTCACAGCCCAGGACAAAGACCTGGCCATTCCTCTGCCTTCAGGAAGTGTCCGGGCTCGTCGACGTGGAGGAGGTCCCTTGCTGATTGCCCGCGGCTTCCCCAAATCCAAAGCGTTGCGCCAGGGGCACAAGTTCGAAGCATGCACGGTCCGTTCGGTAGAGGCGGCTCGCTCATGTCCGTGCTGGTGAACGGCCGGACGTTCGAGCACTGTCTGAACTATGCCGGCTGCTCCTCCCACATCACCAATGCCGCCGCTGGCGTGCGAAGAAGACCGTGACGGCCAAGATCAAGGCCGAGTCCGGCGCGACGCACGCGCAGAGCGGCGCCGCCCCACTCCTCAGCTTGCTGCCGGCTTTCCAGCCGGCTCACCGGGCTTCGCCTCGTCAGTCTTCCCGTCACCGGGCTTGGCCGCACCTTTGATCGAGTCAACTGCTTCGTCGTTCTCGCCAGCCTCGTCCTTTTTGTCGTCCTTGTCGGCGCCGAACAGCTTGTCCGGGGTCCAGTCGTCCATCCCCTTGAGAGGCCTACCAAGAAGCAGCAGAGTTGCCGGTGAGATGGAAACTAGAGCGAAGACAAAAGCGAGCAGGGCAAGCTCGAGTCCGGTGAGCTTGCCCTGCTGGACCAACATAAGGCTCCATCCGACGAACAGCGCACCAAGGAGGACAGATAGCACCAGCAGTCCGGGGACCTTCCCTGCCAGGGACGTCCACGCCTTTACCTGATCCTTCATGGCAGCGGCCATGCCGACCACTTCAGACAACAGGATGGCGCGCTCTCTGGCTGCGCGGACGTCTTCGTTGAACAGATCCAGGGCAGCCTTAGAGCGGGCCTCGTCGGTGTTGACGTGGGCCAATAGCATAGCCTCGTGCGATGGACCCCAGGCTGCCTGCTCCGCCCGGTTGGTCGCGAACCGGAGCCAACCCTCGATGTAAGAGGAAATCACTCTGGAACGGTCCGATGTGGACAGCCGCGCCAACAGGGCAGCCGGGATATTTGGAGGACCAAAGAAGCGGGGCGTACTCGCAGTGGCTATCTTCCCGTTGCTCGAAGCAGAGATTTCCCCTGCAGTTTTGACCACATTGGTGAACGCCGTCGTTATCTCTTCCAATGGGACAAGGCCAACCTTGCCATCCTCGTTGAGATCCTGGACCTCCGTGGAGTCCAGGAGAGCTACGGGGTCCCCGACTTCAGTTGCGGCGGCCAGTGCCTTTGCGCCGTCCTCCCCAGCACTGAACTCCCCTAGCGCAAGGATAGGGCCTCCGTCGATGTGCTCAATTAGGTTCCAGTTTGCTGTCGCCAGGCGGTCTTTCACCGCCTCCGGATCTAGACCTGCCTTCGGGGTAACTCTGACTCCAACCGTGGGCACGGTGACCTCCCAGTTCGGCGTGACCTTACATGCGTAGAGTGGACCGGAAATGCCTCCTCATATAGTGGCTTTATGCCTGTTTGACGCTGCCTAGTGTGGGCCGATAACGGTGGAACTCGTACCCATTCGCGGACACGGCGCTACCGGTCTTTCCTGGGGTTTGGATGAGCTCGTGCCTTGGTGTGTGCATCCGGCATTAAAAACGCGCACCGGACGCCTTCCCGGTCGGATCCAACGTCGTCGTCGGTATTGTCTCCCGCACGCCTGCGCCGTCTCCGGTGAAGCCGCGACCCGCGCCCGCGCCTACTGCAGGACACTTCTTGTCCGCTCCCTCTTCGGCTGGCACTGCATGGAACGTCTCCGCCCCTCCGGCCAGCCCGGCTACGCACGTGGCATGGTCCAAGACCCTCGGCGACCAGGTCCCCGTCATCGACGCCGCCGACCCGTCGACCCCGGGCATCGACATGTTCGCCGTTCCCGGCGATGAGGCAGCCAAGTCCACGTTCTTCGTCAACGCCATGCGCTACACCTTCGGTCGGGAGGCCATCCGTGACCGCTTCTTCGAAACCCGGACCGGTGTCGTCACTCCCGCCCTCGCCATCGACCAGGCACTCCTGGACTCCAGGGAACGACAGGGACGAACGCGCCATCCAAGCAGGCCGCTCCACCCATTCAGCCATGGACTGCCCCGGACAAGCGGCCTCCATGCCAGCACCTGACCGGCCATAACCCGCCCGCGGCCACTCCCTAGGACGTGTCAAGGGCACCGCATGCGACGCGAAGCTCCCCTCCCGCCTGCGACTGTGACGGCCGGATAAGGTGGGCGACATGGGGGAAGATCAGAACGAAACACAGAGAACAACTTTCGGCACGATAGAGCCGCCAAGCCAAGGGCAGAAGCCACCCGCCAAACTTGCGGGCCTGACGGCGGCCCAAGCATTCCTTCGAACCTTCAGGTGGCTCTATATTCCCGTTGGCATCGCGGCGATCCTGTTCGGTTATCTTGTCGTGCTAGCGTTCGGGCGGTTCATCCCAGACATGGATGCGAAGCGGTTCATCACGATCGTATCGGCCGTCTTCCTGGCCCTCGGCGCCATCCTTCAAGCAGCCCTTGCGTCTCTGATAAGCACCCAGCGTCTGCCGTCAAGACCGGGTCCCCAAAACATCGCGGATCCTGCGGATCCTGCCAAGGACTCTCAACCGATGGACAGTGGCTGGCCTGACCTCTTGAACCTTTCCGGATGGGGTTTCGTAGCGGCCGGTGCAATTCTCGCAGTCGTAGTGGCCATCTATTACCCATAACCAGTCGGGACACCGGTCGAGACGCGGCGGCCACTCCAGATGCATCCGCAGTACGAGCCGCAGATTTCGCCCCCCTGACCTCAGGGGAATTGGGTCACAGCCCGCGACGGAGCCTGTCGCCAGAAGGACGGTCAGCGCGGCGAGGATCTTGTTAGAAAAGCGGGTGGTCGCCATTGGCCACCTGTGTTCAGCAAGGGATTGTTCAACACCAGCTGCGACCCCACCTCTTCGGGCGGGGGCAGGGATGGCACCCGCCCCAAACACCCGTTCCCGGGCATGAGGCTACCTTAGATCGGTGGGGCAAGCCTGACTCGTGCTCGGTTACCAACTAGCGACTTACTCGACCGTTGCCCAAACAGGTCTTTGAACTGCCGAACCATTGTGCCCGAGGTGGGACTCGAACCCACACACCTTTCGATACCGCATTTTGAGTGCGGCGCGTCTGCCAATTCCGCCACTCGGGCGCGGAGGACACCGGCTGTCATATTCGCCTGCTCCAGGGTGCTGTGAGCAACGCGATCGCTTCCGGTGCGCGAAATTACTCTACATGCAGATAGGCTGAATTCGAGAATCGCGCCAGTGACGCCGCATCGATCCCAACCGGCCCCCAGTACACCAGCGGACGAGCCCTACATGGACCAGTTCCCGCCGTACCTTTCCAAGGAGTACCCGTGTCAGAACAGACGGAGTCAACCCCCACCTCCCAGCCGGCGCGCCGCGTCGTCGTCGCCGAGGATGAGACCCTCATCCGCCTGGACATCATCGAGATCCTGCGCGGCGAAGGCTACGACGTCGTCGGCGAGGCAGACAACGGCGAGAAGGCTGTCCAGCTCGCCGAAGAGCTGAAGCCGGATCTGGTCCTGATGGACGTCAAGATGCCGGTCATGGACGGCATCTCCGCAGCCGAAAAGATCGTCAAGGCCCGCATCGCCCCCGTCGTGCTGCTCACCGCGTTCAGCCAGAAGGAACTCGTCGAGCGCGCCCGCGACGCCGGCGCCATGGCCTACGTGGTCAAGCCCTTCACCCCGGCCGACCTGATCCCCGCCCTGGAGATCGCCCTGTCCCGCCACGAGGAGATCAAGGCCCTCGAAAGCGAAGTCAGCGACCTGCAGGAACAGTTCGCCACCCGCAAGCTGGTCGAGCGCGCTAAGAGCCTGCTGACCACCAAGATGGGCCTGACCGAGCCGGAGGCCTTCCGCTGGATCCAGAAGACCTCGATGGACCGCCGCCTGAGCATGCGCGAAGTCGCCGAGACCATCATCAACCAGGTCAACTAACACCCAGCAAACACAAAGGGGAGGGCCCCGCCGCTGACATCAGCGGCGGGGCCCTCCCCTTTCGGTCAGGAAGAACCTAGACCTTGTTGTTCTTCTTCTTCTTCTCCGGCCACGGGCCGAGCTTGTCCTTGGTGACGGCCTCGCCCTGGCTGCCGGCGTCGGCCAGGTCGCCCACCTTGTGGACCTTGAGCATGTTGGTGGAACCGGCCTTGCCGGGAGGCGAACCGGCGGCGATGACTACCATGTCCCCGTCGTCGACCAGGTCCATCTCCAGCAGATTGCGGTCAACCTGTGCGGTCATCTCGTCGGTGTGGCCGACCATCGGGACCAGGACCGGCTGGATGCCCCAGGTCAGGGCCAGCTGGTTCCAGACGTGCTCCACGGGGGTGAAGGCGAAGACCGGACGGATCGGGCGCAGCCGCGAGAGGCGGCGGGCGGAGTCGCCGGACTGGGTGAAGGTACAGATGTACTTCGCTTCCAGCTGGTCGGCGATTTCGACGGCGGCACGGGTGATCGCGCCGCCGCGGGTCTTGGGCTTGGTGCCCAGCGGCGGGACGCGCTCCAGGCCGTGGACCTCGGTGGATTCGATGATCCGGGCCATGGTCTTGACCGTTTCGATCGGGTACTTGCCCACGCTGGTCTCGCCCGAGAGCATGACCGCGTCGGCGCCGTCGAGCACGGCGTTGGCGCAGTCGGAGGCCTCTGCCCGGGTCGGGCGCGGGTTGTCGATCATGGATTCGAGCACCTGGGTGGCGACGATGACCGGCTTGGCCCAGCGGCGGGCCAGTTCGACGGCGCGCTTCTGGACGATCGGCACTTCCTCCAGCGGCAGTTCCACGCCGAGGTCACCGCGGGCCACCATGATGGCGTCGAAGGCATCGATGATCTCGGGCAGCTGCTCGACGGCCTGGGGCTTTTCGATCTTGGCGATCACCGGCACCCGGCGGCCTTCTTCGTCCATGATTTCGTGGACGCGCTTGATGTCGGTGGCGTCGCGGACGAAGGACAGGGCGACCATGTCCACGCCGCGGCGCATGGCCCAGCGGAGGTCGTCCTCATCCTTTTCGCTCAGGGCGGGAACGTTGACGGCAACGCCGGGCAGGTTGATGCCCTTGTTGTTCGAGACGTAGCCGCCGACGGTCACCGTGGCGACGACCTTGACGTCGTCGACCTCGATGGCTCGCAGCGCGACCTTGCCGTCGTCGATCAGCAGGGCATCCCCGGGCTTGACGTCCTCGGTGAGGCTCTTGAGGGTCGTGGAGCAGATGTCCTTGGTGCCCGGGACGTCCTCGGTGGTGATCGTGAAGGTGTCACCGACGTTGAGCAGGTGCGGCCCCTCGACGAACCGGCCGAGGCGGATCTTCGGTCCCTGGAGGTCGGCCATGATCGCGACCGCCTTGCCGAGCTGGCCGGCGGCCTTGCGCACGTTCTCGTAGGTGTTGTCGTGGACGGAGTAGTCCCCGTGGCTCATGTTCATCCGGGCCACGTCGACCCCGGCTTCGAGGACGGCGAGCGTGTTGTCGAAGCTCGCGATCGCCGGTCCGAAAGTGGCCACAATTTTAGCGCGTCTCATATACCTACCCTAGTTGTCTCTTGGTTGATTTAAGTCTTCGGGGCGGCGAACAGCCGGTGACGGTCCGGGCCGGCCGCCGCCCGGACCGTCTAGAGGACGGCGATCGCCCGGTCGGTCGGCGCGACCGGCGCCGGCAGGACGGTGCTGCCCATCAGGAACTTGTCCACCGCGGCGGCACAGGCGCGTCCCTCCGCGATCGCCCACACGATCAGCGACTGGCCGCGGCCGGCGTCGCCGGCGACGAAGACGCCGTCGGTGTTGGTCATGTAGTAGCCGTCGCGGGCCACGTTGCCGCGGCCGTCGAACTCGGCGTGGACCTGGTCGGTGATGCCGGCCGGTTCGGCGCCGGTGAACCCGAGGGACAGGAAGACGAGGTCCGCCGGGATGATCCGCTCGGTGCCGGCCTTGGGCAGGCGCTTGCCGTCGACGAACTCGGTTTCAGCGACCTTCACGCCGGTCAGCTTCCCGTTCTCGCCGACGAACTCCACGGTGGAAGCGAGATAGGTGCGTTCGCCGCCTTCCTCGTGGGCGCTGGCCACCTCGAACAGCGTCGGGAACGTCGGCCACGGCTGGTGGGCGGCGCGTTCGGCGGACGGCTGCTTGCCGATCGCCAGGGTGGTCACGGACGCGGCCTTGTGCCGGTGCGCGGTCCCGAGGCAGTCGGCGCCGGTGTCGCCGCCGCCGAGGATCACGACGTGCTTGCCGGCGGCGTTGATCTGGTTTTCCACCGTTTCGCCCGCCACGGCGCGGTTCGCAGGGACGAGGTAATCCATCGCGAAGTGCACGCCCTCAAGCTCGCGGCCCGGGATCGGCAGGTCACGCGGGACGGTCGCACCGGTCGCGATCACGACGGCGTCGTAGCGGCGGCGCAGCTGCTCCCAGGTCACGTCCGTGCCGACCGCGACGCCGGTCCGGAAGCGGGTGCCCTCGGCCTTCATCTGGTCCAGCCGGCGGTCGACGTGCTCTTTTTCCATCTTGAAGTCGGGGATGCCGTACCGCAGCAGGCCGCCGATCTTGTCGTCGCGCTCATAGACGGCGACGGTGTGCCCGACCCGCGTCAGCTGCTGCGCGACCGCGAGGCCGGCGGGGCCGGAACCGACGACGGCGACCGTCTTGCCGGTCAGGCGTGCGGGCGGCAGCGGGGTGACCCAGCCGTTGTCGAAGGCCTGGTCCACGATCGAGACCTCGACCTGCTTGATCGTGACCGCGGGCTGGTTGATCCCCAGCACGCAGGACGCCTCGCAGGGGGCCGGGCAGAGCCGGCCGGTGAACTCGGGGAAGTTGTTGGTGGCGTGCAGCCGTTCCATGGCTTCTTCGCCCTTGTCGCGCCAGACAAGGTCGTTCCACTCCGGGATCAGGTTGCCCAGCGGGCAGCCCTGGTGGCAGAACGGCACGCCGCAGTCCATGCAGCGGCCGGCCTGGGCCTTCAGGACGCCCTTCTCCTGGGCCTCATAGACCTCTTTCCAGTCCATGATCCGGACCGGGACGGGACGGCGCGGCTGGGTTTCACGCTGGCGTACTTTCAGAAATCCGCGTGGATCAGCCACCGGTCACCTCCAGGATTCGAGACCAAACTTCTTCGCCGTCGGGGTCAAGGCCCTCTTCGATGGCGTCGAGACGGGTTTGCTGTACGGCCGCGTAGTCCCGCGGCAGCACCTTGGTAATGCGGGCTGCGGTGTCGTCGAAGTCCTCGAGCAGCCGGGCCGCGTGCAGCGACTCGGTTTCCTCCAGGTGCTTGACGAGCAGCCCGTGGACAATGTCGCGGTCCTCGGCGTCGAGCTCGCGCAGCTGCAGCTCCCCTGCATCCAGGGCCTGCTTATTGACCCGTTCGGGCTGCAGGTCCAAGACGTAGGCGGTGCCGCCGGACATGCCGGCGCCGAAGTTGCGTCCGGTCCGGCCGAGGATGAGCGCCTGGCCGCCGGTCATGTACTCGCAGCCGTGGTCACCGATGCCTTCGACGACGGCGGTGGCGCCGGAGTTGCGCACCATGAACCGCTCCCCCACCTGGCCGCGGAGGAACAGCTCGCCGCTGGTGGCGCCGTAGCCGATCACGTTGCCCGCGATCACGTTCCGCTCGGCCGGGAAGACGTTGGTGCGGTCCGGGCGGACGATGATGCGGCCGCCGGAGAGGCCCTTGCCGACGTAGTCGTTGGAGTCCCCGAACATCCGCAGCGTGATGCCGGCCGGCAGGAACGCGCCGAGCGACTGGCCGGCGGTGCCGGTCAGCGTCACGTCGATCGTGTCGGTGGCCAGCACGTCGGTGCCGAAGGTCTTGGTGACGGTGTGGCCGAGCATGGTGCCGACCGAACGGTCCGTGTTGATCACGTCCACGGTGATCTTCACCGGGGTGCGGTCGCTGAGCGCCTCGGCGGCCATCGCGATCAGGCGCTGGTCGAAGTGCTTGTCCAGCTCATGGTTCTGGCCGGTGAGGTTGCGCAGCGGCGCGTCGTCATCGAACTCGAGCCCGTGCAGGATCGGGTCCAGGTCCAGCCCCTCGGCCTTCCAGTGGCTGATCGCGTCCCGGGTGTCGAGCATCTCGGCGTGGCCGATCGCCTCCTCGAGGCTGCGGAAACCGAGCTCGGCGAGGATTTCGCGGACTTCCTCGGCCAGGAACTCGAAGAAGTTGACCACGAATTCCGGTTTGCCGTTGAACCGGGACCGCAGTTCCGGATTCTGGGTCGCGACGCCCACCGGGCAGGTGTCCAGGTGGCAGACGCGCATCATGATGCAGCCGGAGACCACCAGCGGCGCGGTGGCGAAACCGAACTCCTCGCCGCCGAGCAGCGCGGCGATCACGACGTCGCGGCCGGTCTTGAGCTGGCCGTCCACCTGCACCACCACGCGGTCGCGCAGTCCGTTGAGCATGAGCGTTTGCTGGGTCTCGGCGAGGCCGAGCTCCCAGGGCACGCCGGCATGCTTGAGCGAGTTCAGCGGCGAGGCGCCGGTGCCGCCGTCGTGGCCGGAGACCAGCACGACGTCGGCCTTGGCCTTGGTCACGCCTGCCGCAACCGTGCCGATGCCGACCTCGGAGACGAGCTTGACGTGCACCCGAGCCGAGGGGTTGGCGCGCTTGGCGTCGTAGATCAGCTGGGCGAGGTCCTCGATCGAGTAGATGTCGTGGTGCGGGGGCGGGGAAATGAGCCCGACGCCGGGGGTGGAGTGCCGGGTGCGGGCCACCCACGGGTAGACCTTCTGGGCCATCAGCTGGCCGCCCTCGCCGGGCTTCGCGCCCTGGGCCATCTTGATCTGGATGTCGTCGGCGTTGGTCAGATATAGGCTTGTGACCCCGAACCGGCCGGACGCGATCTGCTTGACCGCGGACCGGCGGGTGGGATCCAGCAGCCGGTCCACATCCTCGCCGCCTTCGCCGGTGTTGGACTTGCCGCCGAGGCGGTTCATCGCGATCGCGAGGGTCTCGTGGGCCTCCTGGGAGATGGAGCCGTAGCTCATCGCGCCGGTGGAGAAGCGCTTGACGATGCTGGAGACCGGTTCCACTTCCTCGAGCGGGACCGCCGGGCGCAGTCCGCCCTTGAACTTCAGCAGCCCGCGCAGCGTCATCAGGTTGGTGGACTGGTCGTCCACGCCCCGGGTGTAGGCCTTGAAGATGTCGTAGCGGCGTTCACGCGTGGCGTGCTGCAGCCGGAACACGGTCTCCGGGTTGAACAGGTGCGGTTCGCCGTCGCGGCGCCACTGGTACTCGCCGCCGCCCAGCAGCGGCTGGTGCGGCAGTTCGATCCCGTTCTCCGGGTAAGCCATCCGGTGCCGCGCCGCGACCTCGGCCGCGATCACGTCGAGCCCGACGCCGCCGAGCTGGGAGTGGGTACCGGCAAAGTACTCGTCCACCAGTTCCTGGCCCAGGCCCAGGGCCTCGAAGGTCTGGGCGCCGGTGTAGGAGGCCACGGTGGAGATGCCCATCTTGGACATGATCTTCAGGACGCCCTTGCCGAGGCCCTTGATCAGGTTGTAAACGCCGTCCTGCGGGGTGACGCCGGTGACGTCGCCGGAGCTGATGAGCTGCTCCACGGATTCCATCGCCAGGTACGGGTTCACCGCGGAGGCGCCGTAACCGATCAGCACGGCCACATGGTGGGTCTCGCGGACGTCGCCGGCCTCGACGACGAGGGCGGTCTTGGTGCGGTTGGCGCTGCGCAGCAGGTGGTGGTGCACGGCGCTGACCAGCAGCAGGGACGGGATCGGGGCCCACTGGGCGTTCGAGTCGCGGTCCGAGAGGACCACGTACTGCACGCCGCGGTTGATGGCGCCGGAGACCTGCTCGCAGATTTCGGTCAGCCGGGCACGCAGGGCGTGCTCGCCGCCGTCGGGCCGGTACAGGCCGCGGACCTTCATGGCGACCCGGTCGCCGTCGGCGTTCTCGATGTTCGAGATCTTGGCCAGCTGGTCGTTGTTGATCACCGGGAACGGCAGTGAAACCTGCGGCTGGCGGACCTGCTTGGTGTCGAGCAGGTTCCCGTTCGGGCCGATCGCGCAGGTCAGGGAGGTGACCAGTTCCTCGCGGATGGCGTCCAGCGGCGGGTTGGTGACCTGCGCGAAGGACTGCACGAAGTAGTCGAAGAGCAGCCGGGGCCGCTTGGACAGTACGGCGACGGGGGTGTCGGAGCCCATGGCGCCGAGCGGTTCGGCGCCGGTGCGGGCCATCGGGCCGAGCAGGATCTTCAGTTCCTCGGTGGTGTAGCCGAAGGTCCGCTGGCGGATGTTGACCGAGGCCGCGGTGTGCACGACGTGTTCGCGCTCGGGCAGGTCCTTGAGGTCGATCAGGTTGTCTTTGACCCACTCGGCCCAGGGGTTGGCGGCGGCGACCTCGGCCTTGACCTCGGCGTCGTCGATGATCCGGCCGGCTTCGGTGTCCACCAGGAACATCTTGCCCGGGGAGACGCGGCCCTTCTTGACCACCTTGGAGGGTTCGACGTCGATGACGCCCACCTCGGAGGCGAAGACGACCAGGCCGTCCTCGGTGATCCAGTACCGGCCAGGGCGCAGCCCGTTGCGGTCCAGGGTGGCACCGACGAGGGCGCCGTCGGTGAAGGACACGGCTGCGGGGCCGTCCCACGGCTCCATCAGCAGCGAGTGGTACTCGTAGAAGGCGCGGCGGGCCGGGTCCATCGTGGCGTGGTTTTCCCAGGCCTCGGGGATCATCATCATGATCGAGTGCGTGATGGGGCGGCCGGAGAGCCACAGCAGCTCGGCGACCTCGTCGAACGACGCCGAGTCAGAGGCGCCGGGGGTGCAGATCGGGTAGAGCTCTTCCGGGCTGTCCCCGAGCAGCGGGTTGGCCAGCTGCGACTGCCGGGCGCGCATCCAGTTGCGGTTGCCCTTGACCGTGTTGATTTCACCGTTGTGGGCGATGGTGCGGAACGGCTGCGCCAGCGGCCAGGACGGGAAGGTGTTGGTGGAGAACCGCGAGTGCACGATCGCGAGCTTGGTCTTGAAGCGGGTGTCCGAGAGGTCCGGGTAGAACGGCTCCAGCTGCGCGGTGGTCAGCATGCCCTTGTAGACGATGGTCCGGGAGGACAGCGACGGGAAGTACACGCCGAACTTGTTCTGCGCGCGCTTGCGGATCCGCCAGGCCCGTGAGTCGAGTTCATTGCGGGAGAGCGACTCGCCGGTGCTGGAGGCGAAGAACGGCTGGGCGAAGTACGGCATGCACGCCCGGGCCATCGCGCCGACCAGGTCGGCCACGATCGGAACCTCGCGCCAGCCCAGGACGGTGAGGCCCTCGTCGGCGGCGAGCGACTCGATGCCGGCCTTGGCCGCGTCGGATTCGCGCTGTTCGGCCGGCAGGAAGGCGGTGCCGACGACGTACTGGCCGGCGGCGGGCAGTTCGAAGTCCGTGACCGCGCGGAAGAACTCGTCCGGGACCTGCATGAGGAGCCCGGCGCCGTCGCCGGTGCCCTCGTCGGCGCCCACTGCGCCTCGGTGTTCCAGGTTGCGGAGCGCCGTCAGGGCGGCGTCGACGATGTCATAGCCGGGCTCCCCGCGCAGGGTCGCGATGATGGCCAGGCCGCACGCGTCCTTTTCCTGCTCGGCGTTGTACAGCCCCGCCGATTCCGGCAGGGCGGCGAAGCGCTTGAAGGGGGACACGGCTGCGCCGGCATCATCGTTGCCGGACCAACTGGGGCGGTGAAGAGTTTGGGTCATGGTAGACGTCCTTCCTCCTGATCGTGCGTATGGGAGGGACAACATTGGCCCGAATCGGTGCGCCGGTGTGACGGGCACAACAGTGTGTTTTTCCTACTGGAATTGTAGGCCAGCGGCCGCTTTCCGAACGAACGGTTACGCGGGCCCCGGAACAGGGTTTGCACGGCATCCAGTTGTTGCTGGCCGTACATTCCTTCTTGCCACGACGTTGTGGACCCGGGCCCGGCGGGGGTCGCCGTGCAGCCCGGTGGCCGGTGCTTGGTTACTTGGTGCTGTCAGCTTCCGGCCCGGCCGGTCCGGTCCGGCGGCCGGATACTCCGGCTGCCGGTTCCCCGTGGGCGGCCGTGCTGCCGCCGGAGGATTCCCCGGCCGCTTCGTCAACGGCCGGAGTGCGGTCCGGACCGCTTTGCTTCTCCGGGAGATTATCACGCGATTCACTATCTGAGACATCAGTGTCCGGATAGCGGACGACGTCGGCGGGGCCGCCGTTGTCTGCGGCGTCGGCGTCCTTGGCCGCAGCGGTCTCGGCGTCGGCGGTGTCGGCGTCCTTCGCGGCCGCGCCTTTCGCGTCGGTGTGCACGTCGGCGTCACCAGTGGCTGCGACGGCTGCCGGCTCCCGGCCGGGCAGGTACGGGGTGTCCGCTCCTTCACCCTTGCGAAGCCCCAGGAGGACGAACACGACGGCCGCGGCGATCAGGACGAAGATGCTGGTCCAGACGTTCAGCCGGGTGGTGATGCCGAAGAGGCTGATCTGCTCGGCGTCGTCGATGCGCATGGCCTCGATCCAGACCCGGCCCAGCGTGTAGTAGATGGCGTAGAGCCAGAACAGCCGGCTGCGGCGGAAGTTGAACTTCCGGTCAAGGGCCAGCAGGATGACCACGCCGACGAGGTTCCAGAGGGACTCGTAAAGGAACGTCGGATGGAAGAGGGTGTCGGCGGGCATGCCGGCCGGGAAGTTGGGGTTGTCGGCGTCGATCTGCAGGCCCCACGGCAGCGTGGTGGGGCCGCCGAACAGCTCCTGGTTGAAGTAGTTGCCCCAGCGGCCGACCGCCTGGGCGAGCAGCAGGCCGGGGGCGGCGGCGTCCATGAAAGCGCTGAGCTTGACCCCGGCGCGGCGGCAGCCGATCCAGGCGCCGACGGCGCCGAGCACCACGGCGCCCCAGATGCCCAGCCCGCCGCGCTGGATCTGCGGGATCAGGGACAGGTCGCCGGTGCCGTCAAAGCCGGGGCCGAAGTACGCATCCGGGGAGGACACCACATGGTAGAGCCGGCCGCCGATGATGCCGAAGGGAATGGCCCAGATCGCGATGTCCCACACGCTGCCCTCGGGGGCGCCGCGGCGGGCCCAGCGCACCGAGGTGAGCCAGAGGCCGGCGATGATGCCGGCCAGAATGCACAGCGCGTAGGCATGGATCCGCAGGGTCCCCCAAGGCAGCGGGATATCGAAGCCGGACCAGTCCGGGCTCGGAATGCTCGCGGGGACCATCGCCGCCGCGCGGAGGACTGACTGCATTGCTTACGCTTCTTCCTTGGTGAGGCCGGTGCTGAGCTCTTTCGTCAGGGACGCTACAGCATCCACGCCGCCTTCACCGATTGCCGCGACGAGGGCCGTTCCGACGATCACGCCGTCGGCGTACGCGGCGATCTCCCGCACGTGCCCGGAGTTGGAGACACCCAGGCCGACGCAGACGCGTTCGGCGCCGGCGGCGCGGGCGGCCGTGACGACGTCCCGGGCTGCGGAGCTGACCGAGGCGCGGGCACCGGTGACGCCCATGATCGAGACGGCGTAGACGAAGCCGCGGCTGGCGTCCACGGTGCGCTTCATCCGTTCCGGCGTCGACGACGGCGCGACCAGGAAGACCCGGTCCAGGCCGTACTTGTCCGAGGCGGCCATCCATTCGGCGGCTTCGTCCGGGATCAGGTCAGGGGTGATCAGCCCGGCACCGCCGGCCTCGGCCAGGCGCCGGGAGAACTCGTCCACGCCCATCCGGACCACCGGGTTCCAGTAGGTCATGACCAGGACGGCGGCGTCGGTCTTGCTGGTGATGCCGCGGACGACGTCGAAGACCTGGCTGACGTGGAAGCCCTTGGCCAAGGCCTCGGTGGTGGCGGCCTGGATGACCTGGCCGTCCATCACCGGGTCCGAGTAGGGGATGCCGATTTCGATCAGGTCGGCACCGTTTTCGGCCAGGGCGATCCCGGCGGCGATGGTGTCCTCGACACTGGGGTAACCGGCCGGGAGGTAGCCGATCAGGGCGGCTCGGCCCTGGGCGCGCGCCCGGTCGATGGCGGCGGCGGACTTGCTGGCGCCGGGCACCGTGGCGTTGGCGCTGTTTTCGGCGGTGCTCACAGCTGCTCCCCCTCCTGGGCGATTTCGTGTTCGGGTGAATCCTTGTCCAGCAGGTTGAACCATTCCGCGGCGGTGGCCACGTCCTTGTCGCCACGGCCGGAGAGGTTGACGATCACGACCTTGCCGGCGGCAGCCGCGGCGTCGCCTGCGTCCTCGGCCTCCGCGGCGAGCCGCTGGCCGACCTTGATGGCGCCCGCGAGGGCGTGCGCGGATTCGATGGCCGGGATGATGCCCTCGGTGCGGCACAGCAGGCGGAAGGCCTCCATGGCTTCGCTGTCGGTGATCGGCTCGTAGCTGACCCGGCCGATGTCGGCGAGATAGGAGTGCTCCGGGCCGACGCCGGGGTAGTCCAGGCCTGCGGAAATCGAGTGCGACTCGATGGTTTGGCCGTCGTCGTCCTGCATCAGGTAGGAGCGGGCGCCGTGCAGCACGCCGGGCTTGCCCAGGGTGATGGTGGCCGCGTGCCGGCCGGTCTCCACGCCTTCGCCGCCGGCTTCGAAGCCGTAGATCTTCACGGAGGGGTCGTCCAGGAAGCCGTGGAAGATGCCGATGGCGTTGGAGCCGCCGCCGATGCAGGCGCACACGGCGTCGGGCAGCCGTCCGGTCTGGTCCAGGATCTGGGCGCGGGCCTCTTCGCCGATGACCTCGTGGAAGTACCGGACCATGGCCGGGAAGGGGTGCGCCCCGGCGGCCGTGCCCAGCAGGTAGTGGGTAGTGCCGACGTTGGCGACCCAGTCGCGCAGGGCCTCGTTGATGGCGTCCTTGAGCGTCTGGGAGCCGTTGGTCACCGGGACGACGGTGGCGCCGAGCAGTTCCATCCGTGCCACGTTCAGGGCCTGCCGGCGGCAGTCCTCGGCACCCATGTAGACGACGCACTCCAGGCCCAGCAGGGCCGCGGCGGTGGCGCTGGCGACGCCGTGCTGGCCGGCGCCGGTTTCGGCGATGACGCGGGTCTTGCCCATGCGCTTGGCCAGCAGCGCTTGGCCCAGGACGTTGTTGATCTTGTGCGAACCGGTGTGGTTGAGGTCCTCGCGCTTGAGGAAGATGCGCACTCCCCCGGCGTGCTCGGCGAAGCGCTTGGCTTCGGTGAGCAGGGAGGGCCGGCCGGAGTAGTTCTTGTTCAGGTCGGCGATCTGGGCGGTGAAGTCGGGGTCGGCCTTGGCCTTCTCAAAGGTGTCCTCGAGCTCGTCGAGGGCGGCGATCAGCGACTCGGGCATCCAGCGTCCGCCGTAGGAGCCGAAGTAGGGGCCGGGGGCGTGGCGCAGCGACGGCGTGGCCTGCGGCCCGTTTTCGTCCGGCCTGTTCCCTTCCAGGAACGCCTCCACCGTGTTGTCCTCGGGGCCCGTCGTAGGCGCATCGGCCATCGGTCTCACCATCCTGTCTGCTAGCTAAAACTGCGGGCCGCACCGGTCCGCCGCGGCGCCCGGCCGGTCATCCGGCCGGGGCGCGGTCAGAAGCGTGCGGCGATTTCTTCGGCCCCGGCGGCCATGAACTCGGCGATCCGCTCGCGCGGGGTCGCGTCGCTGACCAGTGCTTCGCCGACCAGTACCGCGTTGGCGCCGCTGGCGGCGTAATGGCGGACGTCCTCGACGCCGCGCACGCCGGATTCGCCGACGATAAGGGCGCCAGCCGGGATCCCGGCGGCGAGCCCGGCGAAGACCGAGCGGTCGACGTCGAGCGTCTTAAGATTGCGGACGTTGACGCCGATGATGCGGGCGCCCGCGTCCACGGCGCGCTCCACCTCATCCGGGGTGTGGGTTTCCACGAGCACGTTCATGCCGAGTTCGTGGCTGAGCGCGCTGTAGTCGCGCAGCTGCGCGTCCGATAGCGAGGCGACGATCAGCAGGATCAGGTCCGCACCGTGGGCCCGGGCCTCCCAGATCTGGTACTCGTCGATCATGAAGTCCTTGCGGAGCAGCGGAATGTCCACGGCGGCCCGGACGGCGTCCAGGTCCGCGAGCGATCCGTTGAACCGGCGCTGCTCGGTGAGCACGCTGATCACGGCGGCACCGCCGTCGGCGTACTGGACGGCCAGCGACGCGGGGTCCGCGATGTTCGCGAGGTCGCCCTTGGAGGGGCTGCGCCGCTTGATCTCGGCGATCACCTTGAGCTGGTCGCGGGCGGAGGGACCGCCCAGGGCCGCCCATGCGTCCCGCGCCGGAGCGGCGGCCGCGGCGCGGTCCTTCAGCTCGGCGAGCGTGACGAGGCGCTGGCGGGCCTCCATATCCTCCCTGACACCGGCGTTGATGTCATCGAGAACAGTCACTCCTAGTGGCCGGAGTTCTTCAGCTTGCTGCCGCCCACGCCGTAGCCGGCCTTCCGCATCGCGAAGCCCACCACGAGGCCGACGAGCATGACGACCGCCCCGGCGATGAAGATCGGGGTGTTGGCGATCACGAAGGCGATGGCCGCGATGAGCGCGCCGACCAGCATGATGATCACGGTGGTCCAGGCGGCGGGGCTGTTGCCGTGGCCGGTCGGCTCGCTGTGGTCGACGTCGTCGTAGATGCCGGTGCCGGCAGCGGGCTTGGGTGCAGAAACAGGGGCTTTGCTCATGGAAAATCTCCTCAGGATCAATACTGCTTACATTCTGCCATTTATTGGCAGCGTTGTTTGCCGGGGTGTCTGTCGGGGCGCTTGCCGGGGTGTCTGACCGGGTGTTGGCCGTGGTGCGGGCGGCGCTCAGGTGGGGTCGTCGCCGCGGGACAGCCGGTCCCAGCTCTCAATCTCATCCGCCGGCCGGGCGGGGCCCGCGGCGGTGCCCGTGACGGCGGCGTCGTACCTGGTCCGGCTCTTCCAGTGCCGTCCCGCCGGGACAATCGCCAGGGCGGCCAGGCCCAGCAGGGCCCCGGCGACGACGGCGAGGACGGGGAACGCGGTCACGGCCACCTGGGCGTTGCTGCCGCTGATGCCCGTGGCGGCGGCGATGGAGCCCTGCGCCGCGGTGAGCGGGTCGGCGAGCACGGTGACGGCGGCGGCCACGATCCCGGCCGCGGCGAGCAGGATGATGGCCGTGATGATCCAGCGGGCCACCCGGCCAGCGATCGAGGCGGCCAGGCCGCCGGCCAGGGCCACCAGGGCCAGGGCGGTCACGGTGGTGGCGGCCTTGCTGCCCTGGACCTGCAGCCCGTCCTGGCTGCCGACGGCCTGGCCAAGCTGGCTCGGGTCAAGCTCGACCGTCAGCCAGGTCTGGGTGGTGGTGCCGAAGACCGCCAGGGCCAGGACGGCGATGAGCAGGACCAGGGTGGACTTCCTGGCCCAGCGCGGAACAGCCGGGCTGGTGCTTTTGACGGTAGTCCCCTGTCCGTTCATTGCGGCGCCGCTCATGCCTGCTCCGTCCGGGGTCCGGGCACGGTGGCGGCGGTGATGGTGCGCAGCGACTGCGCGGTATGGACGGCGCGCATCGGGGCGGCGGCCTTGTTCACCGTCTCCAGCGCCTCGGTGGCGTTCACGGAATCGGCCACGATGCCACCGCCGGCCTGCACGTAGGCGCGGCCTTCGCGGAGCAGGGCGGAGCGGATGGCGATGGCCATGTCCATGTCGCCGGCGAAGTCGAGGTAGCCCACGACTCCGCCGTAGATGCCCCGGCGGTGGGGTTCGAGTTCGTCCAGCAGGCGCAGGGCGCGGGGTTTGGGCGCGCCGGACAGGGTGCCGGCGGGGAAGGTGGCTTTGAGCACGTCGTAGGCGGTGGCGTCCGGGGCGAGCCGGCCGACCACCGTGGAGACCAGGTGCATGATGTGGCTGAAGCGCTCCACCTCCATGAACTGGGTGACGTCCACGGTTCCGGCCACGCAGACCTTGGACAGGTCGTTGCGGGACAGGTCCACCAGCATGAGGTGTTCGGCGCGTTCCTTCTGGTCCGCGAGGAGTTCCTCGGCCAGGGCCTTGTCGGCCTCGGTGGTCTTGCCGCGCGGCCGGGAGCCGGCGATCGGGTGGGTGATGACTTCGTCGCCGGTGACCGTGACGAGGGCTTCGGGTGAGGAGCCCACGATCGAGTACTGCCGGCCAGCGGCGTCCTCAAGATTGAACAGGTACATGTACGGGCTCGGATTGGTGTTGCGCAGCACCCGGTAGACGTCCAGCGGGTCGGCGCCGCACTCCATTTCGAACCGGCGCGAGATGACCACCTGGAAGACCTCGCCGTCGACGATCGCTTCCTTGCCCCGGTCCAGCGCGGCCAGGTACTCGTTCTCGTCCCACCGCTCCTGCACGCTGGCGGCGAAGTCGGCTGCCGGGGCCGTGAGCACGGAGATGGGCTGTTCCGTGGGGGCACTGACCCGGGCGAGCAGGTCCTGCACGCGGGCGACGGCGTCGTGCCAGGCTTCGTCGACGCGCTCCGAGCTGTTGTCGAAGTTGATCGCATTGGCGATCAGCAGCACGGTCCCGTCCATGTTGTCGTGGACGGCCATGTCGGTCACGAGGTTCATCGCCAGCTCGGGCAGTTGCAGGTCGTCCTCGGGCGGGCTGGTGAGCTTTTCCCAGTGCCGGACCGCTTCCCAGCCGAGGAAGCCCACGAGCCCGGAGGTGAAGGGCGGCAGTCCCTCGAACCGTTCGGTGTGCAGGGCGCGGACGGTGTCCCGCACGGCGTCCACCGGGCTGCCGTCCAGCGGCACGCCGACGGGCGGTTCGCCGAGCCAGTGCGCCTGGCCGTCCTTGGTGGTCAGCGTGGCACGGGATTTGGCGCCGATGAAGGAGTACCGGGACCAGGCGCCGCCGACGGCGGCGGATTCGAGCAGGAAGGTTCCCGGCTGGCCCTTCGCCAGCTTGCGGTAAAGGCCGATCGGTGTCTCGGCGTCGGCCAGCACCTTGAGCCGGACGGGGATGACCCGGCTGTGGCCGGCGAGCTCCCGGAACTCTTCCAGGCTGGGGCTGATGATTCCAAGGTCCTGCATGGC
This sequence comes from Arthrobacter sp. Hor0625, assembly GCF_052567525.1. Taxonomy (NCBI): domain Bacteria; kingdom Bacillati; phylum Actinomycetota; class Actinomycetes; order Micrococcales; family Micrococcaceae; genus Arthrobacter; species Arthrobacter sp. Hor0625. The sequence continues at coordinate 3,247,842 of NZ_CP199586.1, forward strand.
TGCGATTTTCCGCCTGTTCTCTTGCTGAAGCTTTGGTGCCGGCGCACGGGCCGGGAGGGCGCGCCGGGTCAGTCGGCCGGGCCGACGACGGCGGGAAGTCCGCGTCCGTCGAAGCAGGTCCGGGTGCCGGTGTGGCACGCGGCGCCGACCTGGTCGACGCGGACCAGCAGGGCGTCTCCGTCGCAGTCGAGCGCGAGCGACTTGACCCACTGCACGTGGCCGGAGGTGTCGCCCTTGCGCCAGTATTCCTGCCGCGACCGGGAGTAGAAGGTGACCCGTCCGGTGGTCAGCGTCCGGTGCAGCGCCTCGTCGTCCATCCAGCCCAGCATGAGCACCTCGTTGGTGTCGTACTGCTGGATGACCGCGGCCACCAGGCCGGCGCTGTCGCGCTTCAGGCTGGCGGCGAGCTCGGCCGGAAGCGGACTTCCGGTGGTCGCGCTGGCGGGTTCGGGGGCGGGGGCGGGCTGCTCAGACATCACTGCCAGTCTAGTGCCTCCGGGCCTGCCGCCCGCCGGGGCCGGGCGCCAGCGCTTAACATCCGCACCGAAAGCCCCGCAGGCGGCGAAACCACGGCGCTTCCAGTGCACATGGACGGGCGTCTCGTGCTAGTTTCACAAGTGATGAATTTCGTCGATCCGTCCCGTGAAGTTCTGGCCGAAACCCTGCTGGCGGCCGGTCCTGACTCCCCCACGCTCTGCAAGGGGTGGCTGACCCGCGACCTTGCCGCCCACCTCTACCTCCGGGAGCGCAAAGCCCGCGTCGGACTGGGCCTGCTGATCAAGCGGCTGTCCAAGGCCTCGGACCAGGCCACGGCAGAACTTGCCGCCGAGCTCCGCACGCCGGAGGCTTACGCCAGCCTGGTCAACACCTTCCGGTCCGGCCCCCCGGCGCTCTCCCCCATGCGGATCAAGGCCCTGGACGAGAGCTCCAACCTGATCGAATACTTCGTGCACACCGAGGACGTCCGCCGGGCCGTGGACCGTTGGGCGCCGCGGGCCCTCGACGAGGCCTACTCCGATGCACTCTGGGACGAGCTGATCAAGCGCGCCGCCATCCTCTACCGGGGCGTGGACCTGGGCATCGTGCTGGTGCGCCCATCCGGTCCGCGGCATGTGGCCAAACGCGCCCCCGTTTCGGTCGCGATCGTCGGCGAGCCGGGCGAACTGCTCATGCACGCCCACGGCCGCACGCGGCATGCGCTGGTGACCTTCGAGGGCCAGCCGGACGCCGTCGCGCTGCTGCAGTCAGCCGAAGTCGGGCTCTGAACCCGGCCCGGCCTGGGCACGAGACACAAAAATACGGAGCCACCCGGTGGGTGGCTCCGTATTTTTTGTCTGTGGCCGGCTGTTTCAGCGGCGGCCGCAAGGCCGGCTGTGTCAGCGGACCTCGAAGCCTGCCTCGCGGATGGCGGCCTTGACCTGGGCGATCATGTCCAGCGGGCCGAAGTGGAACACGGAGGCGGCCAGGACGGCGTCCGCGCCGGCGGCAACCGCTGGCGGGAAGTGCTCGGGCCGGCCGGCGCCGCCGGAGGCGATCAACGGGACCTTGACGGCCGCGCGGGCCAGCCGGATGAGCTCCAGGTCGAAGCCGTCCTTGGTGCCGTCGGCGTCGATCGAGTTCAGCAGGATCTCGCCCACGCCCCGGTCAGCGGCTTCCTTGGCCCACTCAAGGGCATCGATGCCGGTGCCCTGGCGGCCGCCGTGCGTGGTGACCTCGAAGCCGGACGGCGTCTGCTGCGACCCCGGCCGGGTGCGCCGGGCGTCGAGCGAGAGCACCAGCACCTGGGAGCCGAAGTGCCGGGTGATCTCATCGATGACCTCGGGCCGGGCCACGGCCGCGGTGTTGATGGCTGCCTTGTCGGCGCCGTAGCGCAGGAGCTTGTCCACCTCGGCGACGCCGCGGACGCCACCGCCGACAGTCAGCGGGATGAAGACCTCCTCGGCGGTGCGGCGGACGACGTCGTAGGTGGTTTCCCGGTTGCCCGACGACGCGGTGACGTCGAGGAAGGTCAGTTCGTCGGCGCCGCCGTTGTCATAGCGGTGCGCCAGCTCCACCGGGTCGCCGGCGTCGCGCAGGCCTTCGAAATTGATGCCCTTGACCACGCGGCCGGCGTCGACGTCCAGGCAGGGAATGACGCGGACTGCTAGGGACATGGCTGCTCCTGCTCTTCGCTTGCGGGTGTTGGCTTCACGGGCTTCGGATCAGATCCGGCAGGCGTGGATGCTGCTGACCAGGATGGCGCGGGCGCCGAGGTCGTAGAGTTCGTCCATGATCCGGTTGGTCTCCCGCTTGGGCACCATCGAACGGACGGCGACCCAGTCCGAGTCGCGCAGCGGCGAGACAGTCGGAGACTCCAGGCCGGGGGTCAGGGCGGCGGCCTGCTCGACGAGCTCCTTACGGATGTCATAGTCCATCAGGACGTACTGGCGGGCCACGAGGACACCCTGGAGGCGGCGGATCAGCACCTCGGTGGCGGGGTTCTGTTCGCCCTTGCGGCCGATCAGCACCGATTCGGAGTGCAGGATCGGTTCGCCGAAGATCTCCATGCCGGCGGCCTTGAGGGTGGTGCCGGTTTCGACGACGTCGGCGATCGCGTCCGCGACGCCGAGCCGGACCGAGGATTCGACGGCGCCGTCGAGCCGGACGACCTTGGCGTTGATGCCGCGCTGGGCCAGGTAACCGCGAAGCAGGCCGTCGTAGCTGGTCGCCAGGCGCTTGCCTTCGAGCTGGTCGATGGAGGTAAAGTCGCCGACCGGGCCGGCGAACCGGAAGGTGGAAGCGGCGAAGCCCAGCGGCAGCAGTTCCTCGGCTTCCACCTCGGCGTCGAGCAGCAGGTCGCGGCCGGTGATGCCGACGTCGAGCGTGCCCTGGCCGACATAGACGGCGATGTCGCGGGGGCGGAGGAAAAAGAACTCGATGTCATTGTCCGGGTCGACCATGACCAGTTCGCGGGTGTCGCGGCGCTGGCGGTAGCCGGCTTCGGCAAGCATGGCGGAGGCGGCTTCGGACAGGGATCCCTTGTTGGGGACGGCAACTCTCAGCATGAATGGCTCTTTTCTGGTGGGACGTTCTGGGTGTACAGGCACTGCGGGCCACGCGGGGCCGCTCCGGATCGGACTCGGGGTCCAGCACGGGCGGCGGGCGTGGCTAGAGATGCTTGTAGACGTCTTCCAGGCTGAGGCCTTTGGCGAGCATGAGAACCTGCAGGTGGTATAGCAGCTGCGAAATCTCTTCCGCTGCGGCCTCATCGGATTCGTACTCGGCGGCCATCCAGACCTCGGCCGCTTCCTCCACGACTTTCTTGCCGATGCCGTGGATTCCGGACTCCAGTTCGGCGACGGTGCGGGAGCCCTCCGGGCGGGTGGCTGCCTTCTCACTCAGTTCTGCGAACAGCGACTCGAAATTCTTCACACCCTCCAGCCTACTTGTTCACGGCCGGACCTCGCCCTCCGGGCCGTCGGATGACGGCCCGGATGTGAGCGAATACACAGCCTAGGCGAACGGTTTGAGCGTCACGGCGGCGGCCAGCGCGGCGGTGACCGCTTCGTGGCCCTTGTCCTCGGTGGAGCCCGGCAGCCCGGCCCGGTCCAGGCCCTGCTGCTCCGTGTCGCAGGTGAGCACGCCGAAGCCGACGGGCACGCCGGTGCGCACGCTGACGTCGGTCAGGCCGATGGTGGCGGCCTCGCAGACGTATTCAAAGTGCGGGGTGCCGCCCCGGATCACGACGCCGAGGGCCGCGACGGCGTCAAAATGCGGTGCCAGCCGGGCGGCCGCGACCGGCAGCTCGAACGTTCCGGGGACGCGCAGCACGGTCGGTTCGGCGATGCCGGCGTCCTTGGCGGCGCGCAGTGCGCCGGCGAGCAGGCCGTCCATGATGGTGGTGTGCCAGCTGGCTGCCACGATGGCGAGTTTCAGCTGGGAGGTTTCCTCGGGCTGGAAGGTGGTCAGGTCAATCTGGGGGGCGCCGTGGCCGCTCATGCGAATTCCTTGCTCTGGGGAGGTACGGGTGTGGGGCTGCGGGGCGCAGCCGGGGTCAGTCCTGCTCGTGCTCGAACCCGCGGGGCCCGGCTCCGGGCTCCGCCGCGGCCGGCTGCATGTCCAGGACCAGGCGGTGGTCCATCCGGTCCTTCTTGGTCTGCAGGTAGCGGAGGTTCTGTTCGCGCGACGGGACCTCGGTGGCGACCATCTCGACCACCCGCACCCCCGCCTCGGCCAGCCGGTCCTGCTTGTCCGGGTTGTTGCTGAGCAGGCGGACCTCCTGCAGCCCCATTTCGGCGAGGATCTGGGCGGCTGCCTTGTAGCAGCGGGCGTCCACCGGCAGGCCGAGCTGTTCGTTGGCTTCGACGGTGTCGAACCCGGCCTCCTGCAGGGCGTAGGCCTTGATCTTGTTCGCCAGGCCGATGCCGCGGCCCTCCTGCCCGCGCAGGTACAGCAGCGTGCCGCCCTTCTCGTGGATCAGTTCCAGGGCGTAGGCCAGCTGTTCGCCGCAGTCGCAGCGGTAGGAACCGAACACGTCCCCGGTCAGGCATTCGGAGTGCAGCCGGACCAGCGGCGCGGTGCCGTCGGCGGCGGGGCGCGGGGAGCTGACGGCGAGGTGTTCGGCGCCGGTTTCAAGATCCGTCCAGGCCTGCGCCACGAAATCGCCGAAGGCGGTGGGCAGCTGGACAATCGGTCCGCCGCTGACCGGGTGCGGCTGCTGGCCCGGGGTGGCCGGGCGCGTCTCAGAAGTCGTCATGGTTTCTCCTCAGTCAAGGTCTCGGGCGGGGTGGGCTGAAGGCCCGGCGGGCTCGGCGGATTCAAGGTGGGCCACCAGGTCGGCGATCGAGATCAGCGGGCAGCCGTGCTCGAGGGCAAAGCCGCGAAGGCCGTCCAAGCGCATCATCTCCCCATCGTCGTACACCACTTCGGCAATCACACCGACGGGTTCGAGCCCGGCCAGCCGGCACAGCTCGACGGCTGCTTCGGTGTGCCCGGGACGCTCCCGCACACCCCCCTCAACGGCCCGGAGCGGGAAAACATGCCCGGGCCGGGTCAGGGCGGCCGGCCGGCTCGCCGGGTCGGCGAGGACGCGGGCGGTCAGCGCGCGGTCGGTGGCGGAAATGCCGGTGCTCACGCCGGCGGCTGCGTCGCAGGAGACAGTGTAGGCGGTCCCCTTGGCGTCCTCGTTCACGGCGACCATGGGCGGCAAGCCGAGCGCGTCGGCACGGCCGGCGTCGAGCGGGACGCAGATCACCCCGGAGCTGTAGCGGATGGTCCAGCCCATCAGCGCCGGGGTGGCGTGCTGGGCGGCGAAGATGATGTCGCCTTCGTTTTCGCGGTCCTCGTTGTCCACCACGAGCACCGGCCGGCCGGCGGCCATGGCGCGGACGGCGTCCTCGATCGGATCCAGCGCAGGCGTTTCGACGGCGAGGCCGCTGGGGTCCTGGAGCCGGCTCATGACGCGGCCTCCGCCCGGTGTGCGCCTTCCTGCCGGGGCGAGGCGGGGGCGAAGGCAAGCAGCCGCTCGGTGTACTTGGCCAGGACGTCGACTTCGAGGTTGACGCCGGCGCCGGGCCGCTTGGCGCCGAGCCCGGTCTCGGCCAGGGTGGTCGGGATGAGCCCTACCTCAAACCACGGTGCCGGCTCCCCGGCGTCGCTCACGGCCGTGACGGTCAGGGAGACGCCGTCGACGGCGATCGAACCCTTCTCCGCGATGTAGCGGGCCAGGGGCTGCGGCACGCTGAACCGCAGCCGGTCCCAGTTGCCGAGTGCTTCGCGCTCGAGCAGTTCGCCGACGCCGTCGACGTGCCCCTGCACCACGTGGCCGTCGAGCCGGCCGCCGGCCGGGACGCAGCGTTCGAGGTTGACCGTGTCACCGGCGGCCAGTGCGCCGATGGTGCTGCGGACCAGGGTCTCGCCCATGACGTCGACGCTGAAATCGGTGCCCGTGATGTCGGTCGCCGTCAGGCAGACCCCGTTGACCGCGATGGAGCCGCCGTGGGCCAGTCCCTCGGTGCTTTCGGGGGCGTGCAGGCGCAGCGTGGCGCTGGTGTCGCCGTTCCGCTCGACCGAGAGCACCTTCCCCTGTTCGGCGATAATTCCGGTAAACATCAGTTGCCTCCTGCGGCAGTGTCCGCGTCGCTGCGCGGGGTGGAATCGGATGAAATCGTGGTGGCGGGGCGCAAGTGCAGGCGCAGGTCGCGGCCGAGGGTCTGGACGGCGCCGCCGGAAGCCGCGTCCCAGTCCCAGTGCTGGGCGTCGGCGAGGGTGCCGATCCCGAGGTCGCCGAGGGCGGCTGTGCCGGACCCGAGCAGGGTCGGGGCCAGGTAGACGATGAGCTCGTCGACCAGACCGGCGGCGAGGAAGGCGCTGAGAATGCTGGAGCCGCCCTCGACCATCAGGTGCCGGACCCCGGCGTCGAACAGCCGGTCCAGCACTTCGCGGGGGTCCCGGGTGGCCAGGTGCAGCACCTTGCCGTCGGTGCCGTTGACGGCGGCGTCTTCCGGGATGGGACGCAGGCCCATGACGGCCCGCAGCGGCTGGCGCTCGGCGGGCGCGCCGTCCGGAGTCCGGGCGGTGAGCCGCGGGTTGTCGACCAGGACGGTCTGGGTACCGACCAGGATCGCGTCGATCCGGCCGCGCAGGGCGTGGTTGTCGGCGAGCGATTCGGCGCTGGAGATCCACTGGCTGGTGCCGTCGCTGGCGGCGATCCTGCTGTCCAGGGTCTGCGCGATGTGCAGGGTCACGAACGGCCGGCGGGCGGCGACGGCGTCGAACCAGCGCCGGTTCAGGTCCAGGGAGGCGACCGCGCCCAGCCCGGAGCGGACCCGGACCCCGGCGGCGCGGAGCGTCGCCGCTCCCCCGGCAGCCGGGTCGTGCGGGTCGTCGACGGCGTACACGACGTCGGTGATGCCCGCGTCGATGATCGCCCGGGCGCACGGGCCGGTGCGTCCGCAGTGGTTGCAAGGCTCGAGCGTGACCACCATGGTGGTGCCGGCCAGGTTCAGTCCCGCCTCGCGGGCCTGGGCAATGGCGTCGACCTCCGCGTGGGGGGTACCGGCGCCGCGGTGGTAGCCGGTCACGAGGGGTGTCCCGTCGGCGTCGATCACCACCGCGCCGACCAGGGGGTTCGCCCCGCGGGGTCCGCGGGCGGCGGCGGCAAGGGCCGTGTCCATGGCGGCGGTCTCCGCGGCACTGAAGCCGGCGGCTTGGAAGCCGTGGTGCGGGGCCTGTTGTTCCGCGACGCCGTGTCCCTCGGCGCGGTGTTGCTCAACGCCGGAACCGGTGTTCTGTGCTGGCAGGCTCATTTGCCGCCCGCCGGGACCCGAAGGTAGCCGGAGTCGGCGGAGAGCCATCGCAGGGGGTTCATGTGTGTGTCGTTCCTTCCCTCAAGAACCGCGATGGCTCCGGGGGTATACGACAGCGCAGTTCCACGGCGCCTGTGGCGCCGCGGGGACAGCTGTACGTGCTTCTCTCATCCAGACTTTAACTGTCGGTACCGGAGTTCCACCGGTTCAACCGTCCGCCGTCGGCCTCCGGGAGGAGGCTGCCGGCTCGCGGGTCGCGGACTATGACCGCCGGTTCGGACTTACACCGACCCCGGAGCACGTATGTGTGTAGCTATTCTGGCACAACTGCAGGACCTGCCCGGCTATTCCCGCATCGGCCGGCCGCAATATTCGTCATCGGGTGGCCGGCGTGGACCGGCCGCGCCCGGCCGGGCTGGCCGCGTGGCCGGGCGTGGCCCCGCCGGGCGGCCCGGTACGGGTGGCCTACTGCTCCGGGCGGCGGCCGGCGGCGCGGAGCCGGGCGATGGCCTCCGCCGGGTCATCGGCGCCGTAGACCGCGGACCCGGCGACGAAGACGTCCGCCCCTGCCTCGGCGGCGCGCTGGATCGTCTTTTCGGTGATGCCGCCGTCGACCTGGAGCTTGACGTCCAGCCCGGACGCGTCGATCGCGGCCCGGGCGCGCCTGATCTTGGCCAGGGTCAGGTCGAGGAATTCCTGCCCGCCGAAGCCCGGTTCCACGGTCATGATGAGGATCATGTCCAGTTCGCCGAGCATGTCCAGGAACGGTTCCACGGCGCTGCCGGGACGTAGGGCGATGCCCGCCTTGGCGCCGCGGGCCCGCAGTTCGCGGGCCAGCTTCACCGGCGCGATCGACGCCTCGGCGTGGAACGTCACCGAGGCGAGGCCGGCATCGGCGTAGGCGGGCGCCCAGCGGTCGGCGTGTTCGATCATCAGGTGGGCATCCAGCGGAATCGGGCTGACCTCCTGCAGCCGCTGGACGACGGGCAGGCCCAGGGAGAGGTTGGGCACGAAGTGGTTGTCCATCACGTCCACATGCACGGCATCGGCGGTCCGGATCTTGTGCAGTTCGGACTGCAGGTTCGCGAAGTCCGCCGACAGGATGCTCGGGTTGATGCAGCAATGGGCCATGGAGTCCTCTTCGTTCGGAAAGTTGGGAGCTGGTGCCAGTATGGCCCGAAGCTCAGGCTTTTTTGTGGATAAGGGCCAGGAACATGGCGTCCGTCCGGTGCCGGTGCGGCCAGAGCTGGGCAGTCAGGTCGTGACCGGCCTCAAGGTGCCCGGTGAGGCTGACCTTGTCCAGGGCCTCGCCGGCGTCGAGCAGTTCCAGGTCGCCGCGTTTGCGGAGGGCGTCACTGACGACGGCGGTGGTCTCGGCCGGGTGCGGGGAGCACGTCACGTAGGCCACCACGCCGCCGGGCTTGACCGCGTCCAGGGCGGACTTGAGCAGGTCCCGTTGCAGCGGACCGAGGTCGGCAAGGTCCTTAGCGCTGCGCCGCCAGCGGGACTCCGGACGGCGCCGCAACGCACCCAGGCCGGTGCAGGGCACGTCCACGAGGACCCGGTCGAAGCCCTCGGCCATCTCGGTGCCGACGTCGCGGCCGTCACCGGTGCGCACGGTCCAGACCTCGTGCGGAACCGCGTTGAGGGCCTGGCTGACGAGTTTGGCGCGGTGCGGTGCCGGCTCGTTGGCCAGCAGGGTCGCGCCGTGCTGGCGGGCCAGGGCACCGAGCAGCGCCGCCTTTCCGCCGGGCCCGGCACACAGGTCCAGCCAGCGTTCGCCGCCGTCGCTCTTTACGTCAGCCAGGTCCACCGCGGCGAGGGCGCGGGCGACCAGCTGGGAACCAACGTCCTGCACCCGGGTGCTTCCCTCCCGCACGGAGGCGAGGCGGCCGAGGTCGCCGCCGCTGGAGAGCGCCGAGCCTTCGACCAGCTCGCCGGGCGTCGCGCCGTTTTCCAGGGCCTCGTCGAGGCTGCCCAGGCCGGGCAGGGCCACCAGGTTCACCACCGGAGCGGCATTGTCCGCCGCGAGGAGCTCGGTGATTTCGGAGACCGGACGGCCGTGGGCAACCAGGGACTGACGGAAGGCCCGCACGATCCATTCGGGGTGGGCGTACCGGACCGATGCCACCTTGGTCTCGTCCGCTTCGCCGCTGAGCAGCAACTCCAGCCACTCGTCCAGCGTGTGCGCGGAGACCTTGCGGAGTACGGCGTTGACCAGGCCCGAGGGTCCGGCGCCAATCACGGCACGGGCCAGGCCGACGGTCTCGTCCAGGGCGGCGTGGGCCGGGACGCGCATGGCCAGCAGCTGGTGAGCACCGATCCGGAGGGCGTCCAGGACGGCGGGGTCGAGCTGGTCCAGGGGGCGGTCCACGCAGCGGGCCAGGATCGCGTCGTAGGTGCCCTGCCCGCGCAGGGCGCCGTAGCTCAGCTCGGTGGCGAACCCGGCGTCGCGCTTATCGAGGCCGTGGTGCCGGATGCGGGCCGGCAGCACCAGGTTCGCGTAGGCGTCCTCAGCCGCCACGGCACGCAGGACCTCGAAGGCGACGAGGCGGGCCGGGTCCGCGCGGCGGGTGCGCTGGGAGGGGGCACTTTCGCTGAAGCCGCGCTTGGGGCCGCGGTTCCGTTCCCTGCCCTGGGCGTCGCGGCGGACACCGCTGCGCGGGTTCTGCCCGCCCGTGCCGCTGTTGCCCTGCCTGCCGGGCTGCCGGCCCCGTCCGCGGCCGCTGCCGCTTGCTCCGGATTCGCTCATTCGAAGACCACGCTTTCCAGTTTCGCCTGTCCGCGCGCCCAGTCGGCGGCGTTCATCATTTTTTTGCCCGCGGGCTGGACCCGGGTGAGTTCGACGGGGTGGGAGCCGGTGCCCACCAGCACGGATTTGTCGGCCAGGGCCACTTGCCCCGGCGCCAGTGCCGGCGCCTCGGGCCGGAGCAGCACCGGTTCGAGCTTGATCCGCTGGCCGTCCACGGTGGTCCAGGCGCCGGGCTCGGGGGTGACGCCGCGGGCACGGCGGCCGATTGCCAGCGCCGGCTGGCGCCAGTCGAGGCGGCCGTCCTCGAGGGTCAGTTTGGGGGCGAGGCTGACGTCGCCCTGCTGCGGCACGGCGGCGGCCTGTCCGGCGTCGACGGCGGAGAGCGTCTGGGTGAGCAGCACGGCGCCGCTGTGGGAGAGCCGCTCGAGCAGTTCACCGGCGGTGTCCTTGGGGCCGACCGTCTCGGTGAGGGTCCCGAGGACCGGGCCGGTGTCCAGGCCCTCCTCGAGCCGGAAGGTCACGGCGCCGGTGACGTCGTCGCCGGCGATGAGCGCGTGCTGTACGGGCGCCGCTCCGCGCCAGGCCGGCAGGAGTGAGAAATGCAGGTTGATCCAGCCGTGGCGGGGAATGTCCAGGGCTGCCCGCGGGATGAGGCCGCCGTACGCGACGATCGCGGCGACGTCGGGCGCGGCCGCGGCGATCCGGTCCGTGACGCCGGCGTCGACCTTCGCGGCATGGATGATCTCGATGCCGAGTTCCGCGGCGCGGACGGCAACGGGCGACGGCGTCAGCACGCGCTTGCGCCCCAGCGGCGCGTCCGGACGGGTGAGGACGGCGACGACGTCGAAACCGGCCGCGACGAGCGCGTCCAGCGAGGGGACGGCGACGGCCGGGGTCCCTGCGAAAAGGACCCTCACTGGCCGGCCCCGAAGGACGCGCCGGCGCCGAAGCTGGAGCCGACGGACTTGGCGCGCTTCGCCGTCGTCTGCCCGGTGATGGCGTCGTAGTTGGCGTTGCGGATCGCGCGCAGGGCCTTCTTGCGGTCCTCGCCCTCGAGCCGGTCCGTGAAGAGGATGCCGTCCAGGTGGTCGGTTTCGTGCTGGAAGACCCGGGCGAGCATGCCTTCGCCTTCGAGCACCACCGGGTTGCCATGCACGTCGACGCCGGTGACGCGGGTGGCGCGGTGGCGGCGGACCGGGAACCCCAGCCCGGGGATGGACAGGCAGCCCTCGACCTCGTCGGGCTGGAAATCGTCGCTGTTTTCCAGCACCGGGTTGATGATGTGGCCCTCCACGCCGCGGATGCGGTAGGTGAAGACCCGCTGGCTGATGCCGACCTGGGGTGCGGCCAGGCCGGCGCCCTCGACGTCCTCCATGGTTTCGGTCATGTCGGCGACTAGCTTCTCCAGCTCAGGCCCGAATTCCGTGACGGGATCGGCGACGGTGCGCAGCACGGGGTCGCCGATGATACGGATATTCAAAATGGCCATGGGCTGTCTGTCCTCACGGTAGGCGGCTAGGGATCTCATCCAGTTTAGTGCCAGCCCGGGCCGGGGTTCAGCGGGCCACCGGCGGCGCGATCGGCAGCAGGGCCGGCCCCGCGGCCCGGGTGTCCGCGGACATCTCCCAGACCCGGCGCAGGGCGCAGAACTTCCACCAGTGGTGTTTGAGGATTTCGGGGTTGGCCCGCTGCGGCCTGACTTCCGTCTCGCCGATGGCGACGGCCAGCAGGATGGGCGACTCGCCGTGCCGCCAGGGCTCCCACTCCCCTGCCACCGGATCCACGAGGCTTTCCTCGGCCTTCATGCCGGCCACTAGCTGCATGACAACCTTGTCGTCGAGCGGCTTGACCGTGCCGTCCCGGGTGGTTCCCTTGGTCTTGTAGTCGATCAGGCACGTGCGGCCGTTGATTTTGGCCACCAGGTCCAGGGTTCCCGCATAGCCGACCGTGGCGTTCCACACCGTGATCTCAGGCGCGATGGGTTCCACCTGGAACAACTCCCACCATTCGTCGAAGCGGGCGGCGAAGGCTTCTTCGCCGTTGGCCGCCAGCGCTTCCCGGGTTTCCTGCATCCGGTGCGGACGGCCGAGGGCGCGCAGTGCCACCTGCTCGCAGTAGTTATGGACCCGGTCGCCGCGCTTGGCGGCGTCGTCCCGGTGGGTCTCCGCGGCCTTGGCGGCCCGGCTGACCGCCTGGCGGATCTTGGCGGGGCTGCCCAGGATGGCAGGCAGCTGGGGGTCGGCGGCGAGGCTGTTCGCTCCCATGTACCCGAACCAGCCATCCAGGCCGTGCGGCTGCTGCCCGATGACCGTGGTGATGGAGGGGACGGAGAACTGCGCGGACGTCGAGCGGGCGTACATCCGTCCGTATTCGGTGGCGTGGGCAAGAAGCGGGGCGGTCATAGCGTGACTCTTTCACAGGGGTCGGACACTGTAGGAGGACGCCGCAGCGATCGCCCGCGCGGCTGGCGGCGGCACGCGGGCTGCGGCAACAAAAAAGGTCCGCCCCGCTCTGCTGAGCGGAACGGACCATTTGCCAGGTGGGCGATACTGGGTTCGAACCAGTGACCTCTTCGGTGTGAACGAAGCGCGCTACCACTGCGCCAATCGCCCCGGTGCCCTTGAATGCTAGCCCACCCCGGCGGCAATTACGAAATCGGCGCAAGGCTGTGGAAACCGGGCGCCAGGCAAGCCGGTGTGCTCGCCCGGCTCCCCGGCCCCGCGCCGTCGCCGCTCCAGCCGCCGACGTCGCACAGGGGGACGGCCGCCGCGCCGGCAGCCTGGCGGGTTACCGCGGCGCCCATCTGACACAAACGGCCGCTTTCATCGTCCCTAAGCGGCCATTTTTGGCCACTGGCTCCCGCGGGAACCCCGGGGCGGGGCTGAGCCGCCCTGCACGTGACCGCACTCAGGCCACGCCTGCCTGGCGATCAGGACCACGCGGCCCGGCGCGCGCCGGCGTCGGGGTCCTCGCTATCCAACACCCCTCGGCGGGGCTCCGAATTACACACCTGTAATTAGCAGAATCCGCTAGATTGCAGGGAAGCAGCGGGGTCCGGGGCGACCGGCGGGGGCCCGATTTGTAAGTTCCCTGAACCTCCTATAGAGTTCTTACTCGTTGGAACGCGAGGAAATGCCGATTGCGGCAGGAAAATCGCAGCCAACGCTGCGGACGTAGCTCAGCTGGTAGAGCACCACCTTGCCAAGGTGGATGTCGCGAGTTCGAATCTCGTCGTCCGCTCGCAGGACACTGTCACGGCAGATGGATTCTTCGGAATCCTGCTTACACGGTGGGTTGGCCGAGAGGCGAGGCAGCGGCCTGCAAAGCCGTATACACGGGTTCGAATCCCGTACCCACCTCGGTGAAAACCCTGGTTTCCGGTTTACCCCGGATGCATAGGGGCGATTGGCGCAGCGGTAGCGCGCTTCCCTGACACGGAAGAGGTCACTGGTTCGATCCCAGTATCGCCCACCAAAGCAAGGCAACTTGCTTGATCCAGTACCGCCGGCATAGCCGGAATGGACTAAATGCGGACGTAGCTCAGCTGGTAGAGCACCACCTTGCCAAGGTGGATGTCGCGAGTTCGAATCTCGTCGTCCGCTCTCTTGTTTCAACAATTCCACTCCGGATCCTTCCGGTTGCGGGCGATTGGCGCAGCGGTAGCGCGCTTCCCTGACACGGAAGAGGTCACTGGTTCGATCCCAGTATCGCCCACCAAGAGAGCAGCTCCCCCGGGAGCTGCTTTTTTCATTTCCCGGCGACCTCTCCCCCGGCCGCCCGCCGCGGGCCCCGCACCAGGCATATTGCCACCGCCGACCCCCGGGTCTTTCTCCTCTGGGCGTATTCCCTTGGCAGGCTCCGGCCCGGCGGTTAGCATCGGAAGTGCTAGGAGCGATCTGGCTCCGCGACTGAAGGGAGGTGCCCGTGGGTTTAATTGACGATCTTAAGGGCAAGGCTCAGCATCTGATTGGTGGCAACGAGCAGGCCATCAAGGACGGCATCGAAAAGGCGGGTGATTTCGTCGATTCGAAGACCGGCGGAAAGTACGCCGATAAGGTCGATACCGTCCAGCGTGGCGCCTCCGACTACGTCGACAACGCGAACGGCCGGCCGGCAACGGCCCCCGCCGCAGAGCCGCACGTCGCGGATGTGCCCCCAGTCGCCGGGGAACCCCGGCAGCAGGGCCTCTGACCCAGGTACGTCAGCGAGGTGCCGGTCCCGCCGAGAGGCGGCGCCGGCACCTTCGTCGTTTAAGCCGCGGCTGAACCGCGGCGAATCGGTGGGATGCCGCACGGACGCCCCGGCACGAAGCGCACCGGGACGGGTCAGCCCGAATGGCCCGTCGCCAGCGCCTGTTCCAGGCCGTTCAGGACCACGTCCAGGCCGTACTCGAATTCTTCGGCATAGTCGTAGCCGGGCTTGAGGACGTGCCCGGTGACAAACTCCGCCAGGTGCGGGTATTCGTTGGCGGGAAACGGGTCGAACATGTCCTGTGCCATGGCGTCGGCTTCGGCTGATGTATCGAACGGCAAGGTCATCTTCGTGAGGGCAAAACCGTAGATATAGCCGTCCAGCACGGAGTATGCGTGGGCCACTGCATCGATGGCAAAACCCGCCTCGCGCAGCGTGCCGATGACCGCGTCGTGGTGCCGCAAGTTGGCGGGGCCGGGGCGCCGTCGGGACTCCATCAGGCCGATCGCCCACCGGTGCCGGGCCAAAGCCTCGTACAGCGAGAGGGCGCGTTCCCGCATGGCCAGCTTCCACCCGATCCGGCCACGGGGAATCGAAATCTCACCGAAGACGACGTCGATCATGGCGTCAATAAGGTCATCCCTGTTTGAGACGTGGCGATAGAGGGCCATGGGTGCCGCGCCCAGCAGCTTGGCGACCTGGCGCATCGTAAGCGCCTCCAGCCCCGCCCGGTCGGCATGCCGGATTGCCGAACGCACGATGCGCTCCCGGCTGAGGGGCTGGTTACGCTCCTCGCCGCTGACCGAAATGCCCGCCATGGCAGTCCTCTTCTCAGCTTGGTCCCCCGAAAATCTCTCCGAAAAGTAGTGTACAGCGTACGCTCTCGCGCGTACGCTGTACACATTCCGTGCGGCCACGCACGGCCAGGTCAGCAACCCATCCGTCGCACCGGTTGCATCGAGAATGCAGGAGAGCAGCATGCAGGCAATCACCAGCCGCACCTACGGTGGACCAGAGGTCGTGCGCGTTGAGGAAGTCACCACGCCCGTACCGGGAAGCCACGAGGTACTGATCCGCAATCACGCGAGCGTCGTTTCCGGGGCGGAGGCCACGGCACGCCGGGGCGCGGACCCTGTCGCCCGGCTCTACTTCGGCCTGGTGCGGCCCCGCTTCGCGATCCTGGGAACAGGCTTCGCCGGCGAAGTGCAGGCGATCGGAGACGCCGTGACCAAGTACCGTGTCGGCGATCCGGTCATGGGGTCGGTCGGCCCCGGCCTCGGCGCCCATGCCGAATATGTCAGCGTTTCCGAAGACGGCGTTATTGCACCACGGCGGGCCGGCCTCCCGGCCACAGATGCCGTGGCGATCCTCGACGGCGCCCTCACCGCCCTGCCGTTCCTGAGGGATGCTGCACATCTGCAGCCCGGTCAGTTCATCCTTGTCAACGGCGCGTCCGGCGCTGTCGGCTCAGCCGCCGTTCAGCTCGCGAAACACTTCGGCGCCCACGTTACGGCGGTTTGCAGCACCGCCAACCTTGCGCTGGTGGAGTCCCTGGGTGCTGATGCAGTGATTGATTACACCATTGAGGAGTTCACCGACACTGCAGAAAAGTACGACGTAGTCTTCGACGCCGTCGGCAAAAGCTCCTACTCCCGGTGCCGGAAAATCCTGAAGCCTGGCGGCACATACCTCACGACTGTGCCCTCCCTTCCCGTCCTGCTGTGGGCGCTCCTGACGCCGCTGGTCGGCAGGACCAAGGCAGGCATCATGTTCACCGGACTCAGGAAGCCGGACGCCATGGCTAACGACGTGCGGTTCATCGGCGATCTGGCCGCGGACGGGAACTACGCTCCGGTCATCGACAAGACCTACGACCTGGACGGAGGCGCTTCGGCACACGCCCACGTCGAAACAGGGCACAAAAGGGGCAGCGTTGTCATCGCGATGCCCGCCTCCCGGTGAACCGCAAGGTGCCCGATCAAGGGCCTATGACGGCTCGTGGTTCTGGCCCTCGCGGGCCAGGGCGGTGAGGCGGGAGACGGCACGGAAGTACTTCTTCATGTACCCGCCGGTCATCATTTCCTCGGTGAAGAGCTGATCGAAGGGCACGCCGCTGGCCAGGATCGGCACGTCCTTGTCGTAGAGCCGGTCAGCGAGCACGACGAAGCGCAGCGCCACGGCCTGTTCGGTGATGGTCTCCACGTTGCGCCAGACGACGCCGTCGATCCCGTCGATCAGCTGGCGGTAGCGGCTCGGGTGGACGCCGGCGAGGTGGTTGATCAGGGTGCTGAACTCGTCCTTGGCGACCGTCTTGCCGTCGAACTCCGCCTGCATGTGGTGGGTGAGTTCGTCGTTGCGCAGCGGCGCGGGCGCCTTGGGCAGCCCGCGGTGGCGGAAGTCCTCGCCGTCGATCCGGACGACGTCGAACTGGTCGGCCAGCACCTGGATTTCGCGCTGGAAGTCGACGGCGGCGAAGCGTCCGTCACCGAGAGAGCCCGGCAGCGTATTGGACGTGGCCGCGAGCTTCACTCCGGCGTCGGCCAGTTCGCGCATCAGCCGGGACATCAGCACCGTGTCACCCGGGTCGTCGAGTTCGAACTCATCGATACACACGAGCTTGTAGTGGCTCAGCGCCTCGACCGTCTTGCGGAAGGACAGCGCCCCGACCAGGTTGGTGTACTCCACGAAGGTGCCGAACGCCTTGGGGCCCGGCGCCGCGTGCCAGAGCGAGGCCAGCAGGTGAGTCTTGCCGACGCCGAAGCCGCCGTCGAGGTAGATGCCCGCGCGGGACTCCTGCTTTTTGCCGAACAGCCGCTTGAACAGCCCCTCACCATCGCGGGAGCCGACGCCGGCGGCGAAACTCTGCAGCGCGTGCACGGCGTGGGACTGGCTCGGCTGCGCGGGATCCGGCCGGTAGCTGGCAAAGGACACCTCGCCGAACCGCGGTGACGGATAAAACCCGTTGAGGAGTTCATCGACGGAAACCGCCGGCGTTCTGGCGGCAAGCTGTTCGATCTGTACCAAGGTGGTCCGTTCTGCTGGTCTCGTGTCCCCAGAAAGGATACCGGCAATGGGCCCGCCCGCTTCCGGGCGGCGCCATCGACGTGACGAAGGCCATATTTCTGTCTAAGTACCCGGTGGAGCAATCCCGGCGCCGCGTGGCTAGTGTTGTAACAGGCCCGTCGCCGCGCAGCAGCCACGGCCCGGCCTCCCGACCGCCCAGTGAAAGGCCAGCCCCATGCCCTACCCCGTTGAGCAGAACGAGAAATTCGCCGCCTACGCCCACCCCGAACGCCTGGTCTCCACCGAGTGGCTCGCCGCGGCGCTGGATGCCGGCGCGCTCGACGGCGGGAAGCTGGTGCTGGTCGAGTCCGACGAGGACGTGCTGCTCTACGAGACCGGCCATATCCCGGGGGCCGTCAAGATCGACTGGCACACCGACCTGAACGACGAGGTCACCCGCGACTATGTGGACGGCGCGGCGTTCGCCGCCCTGGCCGCGGCCAAGGGCATTTCCCGGGACAGCACGGTCGTCATCTACGGCGACAAGTCGAACTGGTGGGCCGCGTACGCGCTGTGGGTCTTCACGCTGTTCGGCCACGAGGACGTCCGGCTGCTCGACGGCGGCCGCGACAAGTGGATCGCCGAGGGCCGCCCGCTCACCACGGACAAGCCCGCCGTGACTCCCGGCGAGTACCCGGTGGTGGAGCGCAACGATGCCCCGATCCGCGCGTTCAAGGACGACGTCCTGGCCCACCTTGGCAAGCCGCTCATCGACGTCCGCTCGGCCGAGGAATACACCGGCCAGCGCACGCACATGCCCGCCTATCCGGAAGAGGGCGCCCTGCGCGGCGGCCACATCCCGACCGCCGCATCGATTCCGTGGGCCCGTGCCGCCGCGGAGGACGGCACCTACCGCGACCGGACCGAACTCGAGGCGCTCTACCTGGACGAGGCCGGGCTGACGCCGGGCGACGACGTCGTGGCTTACTGCCGGATCGGCGAACGGTCCAGCCACACCTGGTTCGCCCTGAAGTACCTGCTGGGCTTCGACAGCGTCCGGAACTACGACGGCTCCTGGACCGAGTGGGGCAACGCCGTCCGGGTGCCGATCGTCAAGGGCGCCGACCGCGGCACCGTCCCGGCCGGCAAGTAAACTGGAACAGATGACTACCTCTGCCCTCCCCGCCGCGCTGGCGGAAATCGTTGATGACTTCCAGGCCCTCGAAGAAGCCGAGCGGCTGCAGCTGTTGCTGGAATTCTCCCGCGAGCTGCCCGATCCCCCGGCCCGGCTGCAGGACCACCCGGAGCTGATGGAGCAGGTGGTGGAGTGCCAGTCGCCGCTGTTCCTGACCATCGAGACGGAGCCCGGTGACGGGCAGCCAGCCGGCTCGGCCGAGCGGGTGCGGCTGTTCTTCAAGGCTCCGCCCGAGGCGCCCACGACCCGCGGTTTCGCCGGCGTACTGCATGAGGGGCTCGACGGGCTGAGCCCGGCCGAGATCCTGGCCGTCCCCGACGACATGCCCGAACAACTGGGCCTGACCCGGGCCATCACGCCGCTGCGGATGCGCGGCATGACGGCGATGCTCGGCCGGATCAAGCGCAAGGTCGCCGAACTGCCGCAGCAGGGCTAGGCAGCGGCATGGCCCGCAAACAGGCATCCCAGGGCACCCCGGCCACTGCGGCACTCGCGGCAGCCGGGGTGTCTTTCGTCGCCCATCCCTACAGCCACGACCCCGCCGCGCCCAGCTACGGTCTGGAAGCCGCCGAGGTGCTGGGCATCGACCCCGCCCGGGTCTTCAAAACGCTCATGGTCGACGTCGACGGGCACCTGGCGGTCGGCGTCGTCCCGGTCAGCGGAAACCTTGACCTCAAAGCGATGGCCGCCGCGGTGGGCGGCAAGAAAGCAGCCATGGCGGACCCGGCGACGGCGCAGCGCCGCACCGGGTATGTGCTCGGCGGCATCTCCCCGCTGGGGCAGCGCCAGCCCTCCCCCACCGTGCTGGACGAGAGCGCGCTAACGCTGGAGACGATCCTGGTTTCCGGCGGCCGGCGCGGGCTCGACCTGGAGCTCAGCCCCGCGGACCTGGTCCGGCTGACCGCTGCCACCACGGCCAGGATCAGCACCCGCCACCGCTGAGCGCGAACGTACACTTCAGGCCCTTTTCCCACGGGGATTGGGGCCTCAACTGTACGTTCGCGCTTCCCGCGGAGCCGCAACTGTACGTTCGCGCTCCCTGAAGGGTCGCAACTGTACGTTCGCGCTGGGTTCCGGGGGTTGGTTAGCCTGCCGGGGTGGGGCGAGGTGCCAGCTGCTGCCGGAGCCAGGCGCTGACGAGCGACTCCCAGCGATCCGGCTCCACGTTCCACTCCTTGGTATGCCGTGCGGTCGCGAAGGCCTCGAAGGTCACCATCTCGGGGTTCTTCTCCGCCAGCGCCGCGGACGGGCCGTAGGGGACGTATTCGTCGTCGACCGAGTGCAGGATCAGCGTGGGTGTCCGCAGTTCCACGGCCCGGGAGACCCAGTCCATCGCCTTGAGGTCCACCGGGGCGGCCAGTCCGGTCAGCCGGCGGCCCAGCGGGTGGCTCATCATCAGTTGCCCGTAGCGTCCGACGGCGGACGGGATCCGGTTCAGCTGGGCGTGGTGTGCCAGCACGTTGACCCAGTCGATCACCGGGGCGTCGAGCACCATCGCCCGGATCAGGTGGTGGTACCGGGACAGGTCAGCCGTCTGCAGGCAGATCGCCCCGCCCATGGACCAGCCGAACAGGACCACCTCGGTGGCGCCGTGGTCCAGGGCGTAGCCGATCGCGGCCTCGACGTCGCGCCACTCGGTGGAGCCCAGGCCGTAGCGGCCGTCCTCGGCCGAGGGCGCCAGTCCGTCGTTGCGGTAGGAGATCAGCAGGCTGGACAGGCCCTGGTCCCGGGCCACCCGGACCGCCCGGAGGCCCTCCTGGCGCGTGGCGCCGCGCCCGTGCACCATGATGGCCCAGATGTTCGGGGCCGGTTTCCCGTCCGACGGCGCTGCCGGTACAAACCACGCGGGCGCCGTGCCGCCGTCGACCTCGATCTCCACGTCCTCGTAGGGCAGCCCGAGGGCAGCCGGGTCGGGATGGACCGCGCCGCTCCAGTAGCCGCGCCGAGCGCTGGTGAGGTCGCCGCTGTAGACCTCCTCGACCTCGCGCAGCACCGTCTGCTCGGCCGGCGAATAGGACACCACCCGGCCCAGCCGGGCGTGTCCGCGGCCGCCGTCGAAGAACAGGCCGTAGACGCCCTCCACCGTGGAGTCCATGGTCGCCTTGAGGATGACCTGCTGCCGGCGGCCGTCGCGGATGACCGCCAGGATCTCCTGGTCTTCCTCCCGCACCCGCACCGGCGTGATGACGCGGCGGGCAAAGTACAGGGCCAGCGCCGAGGAGCCGGCGGCCAGCAGGCTGGCCGCCGCACCGCCGCCGAGGATGCCGCCCAGGGCCCACCGGGCACTGCCCGAGCCCTGGTCGGATCGGACGGTCGGGAGCGCGGCCGGGCGGCCCGTTGCGCGCGCAGTTGCGAGGGCGGCAGCGGGGCCGGCTGAACGGGCGGCGGGGTTGCGCGGCGGCGGGGCCAGGCGCGGAATGGATGCCATGGTCCATTCTTACCGCACGCGTGTCCAACCACCGCACCGGGCCCGCCGCGCCTGGCCGTGCGGCGCCGGCGGTGCGGGGACTAGGCTTAGGGCATGAGCGACCCAATCGTCATCCTGACAGAAGAGCCCCTCGGCGCGGACGACCGCGTCAACATCGCCACCCTGGTGGCCGACGGCGACGCGCCGCTGGTGGTGCTGGTCCCGGCCAACACCGAGCGGCACCTGCTGGTGGACTTCCTCGAGAACCTTTCCCTGCTGGAGATCGCCAAGGCGTTCCGCGAGCTGACCGCCCGGCATCCGGACCCGGCCGAGGAGCGGACGGCAGCAGCCGAAACCCTGGCCACCTCGCTGGCCACGCTCGGCGGCCTGGGTGGCGGCGTCACGGGCGAGGTCGTTGAGGGCAAGGCCGTGGACGGGCTGGTCGCCAAGGTCCGGGAACTCAACGCCAGCCAGGCCGTGGTGATCACCCGGCCGCACGCGGTCGCCGACACTTTCCACACCGACTGGGCCAACGAGGCCCAGGACAAGCTCGGGGTTCCGGTCCTGCACCTGTACGCCGGGTCGGGATTTATCGGGGATTCCTAGGCGTTGATGAAGTCATGAGTATTTTCGGCAACAAACCCAAGCACCCGTCCGTCGCCCTCCCCGGCACCGCCGCAGGTGCGGCCGACGCCGGCAGCCCCGCCGCGGCGGCCAAGACCGACGAGCAGTGGCGTGAAGAGCTCACCCCGGAGGAATACCACGTGCTGCGCCAGGCCGGCACGGAACGTCCCTACACCGGCGAATACTGGGACACCCACACCGAAGGCGTCTACCAGTGCCGGGCCTGCGGCAGCGAGCTGTTCACCAGCCGGGAAAAGTTCGATTCGCACTGCGGCTGGCCCTCCTTTTGGGCACCGCTGGCGGACGGCACCGTGCGCTACATCCACGACCGCAGCCTGGGTATGGAGCGCATCGAGGTCCGCTGCGCGGCCTGCGATTCACACCTGGGCCACGTTTTCGAGGGCGAGGGCTACGGCACGCCAACGGACCAGCGCTACTGCATCAACTCCGTATCGCTGCGGCTCGTTCCCGCGGCGGAGGCCGCGGCTCCTGACGCGGAGGCTTAGGCCAGCCCGCGGTGGGGCTGGGTCTGGCGTGGTCGCGGACACGTCAATGACCCAGAGTTTCTTACGCTTACTCCGTTTTTGAGTTAGCGGTTCTGGTTGCTTGTTACGCTCGCCTTAGACGTTTCCAGCAACCAGAAAGGCGACCGACGATGACCACGACCGCCCTCACCGCCCCCGCCCCGATCACCGCCGCCAGCCCGGAATGGCAGCGGCTCAAGGCCGCCGCCACGGCCCTGCAGGCCCTCCAGGCCCAGGACGGTTCCGTACCGGAGGCCGCCGACCACAGCGCCGCCGCGGCCCACGTCACCACCATCACCGAGGCTATCGCGGCACTGGCGCCGTCGTTCCCGCACGATGCCCGCTACCTCGAACTCCTGGTCACCGACTTCGCCCGCTGGTCCGACGGCGGTTTCGGCGTTCCCGACTTCCTGGATTCCCTGCAGGCGTTCGCGCCGCAGCAGCACCGGGTCAACGGCCTGCAGCACCTCGTGGTCTTCCCGATGTACACCCAGAACGGCAGCAGCAACCGCCTGGTCGAGGCCGTGCTGATCGAAGTGATCTGGCCCGAGTTCATCGACGGCCTGGAGGCGGGCGAATACTCCAACAAGCTCTTCGTGCCGATCCGCTTCCTGGACTTCACCCCCGGATATGACACAAACTCCGCGGTGCTCTTCCCGGAGACCGTGGCTGTCCGCGAGACCCCCACCTTCACCTGGGGCGCCATCTTCGCCGACCGCGAGGCCGCCCGTTTCCGCCGCGTCCTGCGCGCCGCGGCGGACATCACCTCCCTGCAGCTGCCCGAGGACGCCGCAGCCCTGCTCGAGGACCAGGAACTGACGCAGGAAACCTTCGTCATGTGGGACCTCATCCACGACCGCACCCACATGCGCGGCGACCTGCCCTTCGACCCGTTCATGATCAAGCAGCGGATGCCCTTCTTCCTGTACTCGCTCGAGGAACTGCGCTGCGACCTCACCGCGTTCCGCGAATCTGTGAAGATCGAAAAGGACGAGGACGCCGACCCGGAGGCCCGCCGGCACGCCAAGCTGGTGCAGTACGCCGTCATCTTCGACCGCATCTTCCGCTTCGCCATCACCGGCAGCCGCGTGCGCAACTACGACGGCCTCGGCGGCCAGTTGCTCTTCGCCTGGATGCACCAGCACCACGTGCTGCACTGGACCGACAGCAAGCTCAGCATCGACTGGGACGAGGTTGCCGACGTCGTGGTGGAGCTCGGCGCCAAGATCGAGGAACTCTACTGGCGCTCGATCGACCGCCCCAAGACCGCCCACTGGCTGGCCGCCTACGAACTGATCTCCGGCACCGTCACGCCGCACCCGGCGTCGGTCTGGGCGAAGGGCCCGGACGCGCTGCCGCTGGATGGCCCGCCGCGCGGCCTGACCGACCAGGTGATGGACGACGAGTTCCCGCTCTCCATGTTCTATGAGGCGCTGGAGAAGAAGATGCGCAGCGTAATCGAGTCCACCGCGGGGATCACGGGCACGTCCGACACGGGCAGCTCCAACGCTGCACTGAACGCCGGATGAGCGGCGGCGCCCTCAACATCCTGGTAGCCGGCGGCAGCAGCCCGTCGGGGATCGCCGTGGCCCGCGCCCTCCGGGGCGCCGGCCACGCGGTCTTTACCGTGGGGTCCGACGCCGCCCGGATTGAGTCGGCCGCCGCGGCCGCCGGCGCCGGCGTGGTGCCGCTGACCTGCGACCTCGCGGACCCGGAAGCGGTCCGCGGGCTCCACGCGGATCTGCTGGAGGGGACCGGGGGCGTCGACGGCGTCATCCACCTCGTTGGCGGCTGGCGCGGCGCGAAGGGCATCGCGGACCAAAGCGACGAGGACTGGGACTTTTTGGCGCGCAACGCCGTCACCACCCTCCGCAACGTCAGCCGGGCCTTCTACGACGACCTCGCCGCCTCCGGCACGGGACGCCTGGCCATCGTCTCCTCCACCGCGGTGGCCAACCCCACGGCGGCCGGCGCCACGTACGCCGCCGCCAAGGCCGCCGCGGAGGCCTGGACCCTGGCGGTCGCGGAGGGCTTCCGGCGCGCCCAGTCCGGACACAAGGAGGAGCCCGTGGAGCAGCACAGCGCCGCGGTGATCTTCGTGGTCAAGGCCCTCGTGGACGACGCCATGCGCGCAGCCTCCCCCGAACGCAAGTTCCCCGGCTTCACCGACGTCGAGGACCTTGCGGCGGCCGCCGTCGGGCTGTTCGGGACACCGGCCGCCGAACTGAACGGCCGCCGGCTGCCACTTAGCCGATGAACCGGCACCTCTCTAGACTGAAAGCGTGAGCAAAGCGATGACGACCACGGTCGAAACCACCACCGTCCCAGCAAGCACGGCGAGCACGGCCCCGGCCCGGCTCCACGACCCGTCCGTTCGGGGCTTCGCCTCGGACAACTACTCCGGCGTGCACCCCGAGGTGCTCGCGGCCCTGGCCGCCGCCAACGAGGGCCACCAGGTCGCCTACGGCGAGGACGACTACACCGCCCGCCTGCAGCAGCTGATGGAGCAGCACTTCGGCACCGGCATCGAGTGCTTCCCGGTCTTCAACGGCACCGGCGCGAACGTCCTGGCCCTGCAGTCCCTCCTGCCCCGCTGGGGCGCCGTGGTCTGCGCCTCCACGGCCCACATCAACATGGACGAGAACGGTGCACCGGAACGCATCGGCGGGATCAAGCTCCTGCAGGTCCCCACCCCCGACGGCAAACTCACCCCGGCGCTGATCGACCAGGAGGCCTGGGGCTGGGGTGACGAGCACCGCGCCCAGCCGCTGGCAGTCTCCATCACCCAGACCACCGAACTGGGCACCTGCTACACCCCCGAGGAGGTCCGCGCCATTGCGGAGCATGTCCACGCCAAGGGCATGAAGCTGCACATGGACGGCGCCCGCCTCGCCAACGCCGCCGCGCACCTGGGCGTGCCGCTGCGCGCCTTCACCCGCGACGCCGGCGTCGACATCCTCTCCTTCGGGGGTACCAAGAACGGCCTGCTCTTCGGCGAGGTCGTGGTGGCCCTGAACCCGGAGGCCGCCCACGGCCTGGTCTACCTGCGCAAGATGAACATGCAGCTGGCCTCCAAGATGCGCTTCATGTCCGCGCAGTTCATCGCCCTGCTCGAGGGCGACCTGTGGCTGCGTTCGGCCACGCACGCCAACGCCATGGCCGCCCGGCTGCGCGCCGGCGTCGAGTCGATCCCGGGCGTGGAGCTGAGCCAGAAGACCGAATCCAACGGCGTCTTCGCGGTGCTGCCCGCCGGCGTCGCGGACCGGCTGCGAAAGTCCTTCCGCTTCTACGACTGGAACGAAGCGGCCCGCGAAGTGCGCTGGATGTGCTCCTTCGACACCACCGAGGAAGACGTTGATTCCTTCATCGCCGCCATCAAGCGGGAGCTCGCGGCCGGCTAGCCCCGGGCCCGCCCCGGCCCGGCGGCGAGCCTGCCGGGGCCGGGGGTCGGCCGTGCATACCCTGTCACTGTGAACGCACTCGACCAGGTTCCCCCGGATTTCCGCTTCGCGCTGGAAACCCTGCGAAAGGCACGGGTCCGGGCCGAGCTGCGCCTCGACGAGATCCCGACCCCGGCCCGGCTGGCGCCGTTCGCGGTGGCGCTGGGCGCCGAAGTGGTAGTCGCGGGCGGACTGCCGGGTTCGGTCCACGGGCCGGCCGCCGCCGCGCTGGCCCCGGCGGCCGGCAGCGACGACGTCGAACTCGCCACCGGCCGCTTCATCCTGCTCCACGACCCGGAGGGCTCTGCGGTCTGGGACGGCGAATTCCGGATCGTCACCTACATCCGCGCCCAGCTGGAACCGGACATGGGCAACGACGAAATGCTCGGCTCCGTGGCCTGGACCTGGCTGGTGGAAGCCCTGGACAACCACGCCGCCGAATACCGCTCGGCGGGCGGAACCGCCACCCGGGTCCTTTCGGAGAGCTTCGGCTCGCTGGCCGACCGGCCCGGCACCATCGACATCGAACTGCGCGCCTCGTGGACGCCGGCCGGGCGGGACATCACCGCCCACCTGGAGGCGTGGTCGGACATGGTCTGCACCTTCGCCGGACTGCCTCCCCTGCCCGACGGCGTCACGGCACTGCCGCGCCGCCGGTAAACTGGAGGCACCATGACCCCTCATAACCCGGAAACCACCACGGCCGGCACCGTCCCCGCCAGCTCCCCCGGCGCAGCTGGAGCTGCCGACACCACGGCCCACATCACGGTGGAAGGCTTCGACAGCCTGGTCCCCGAGGTCATCGACCTTGATGCTCCCCGCGACGGCGTCCCGCTTGTTATCGAAACCCAGGCGGGACTGGAGCGCTGCGCCGCGGCCCTGGCCGCCGGACACGGCCCCGCCGGCGTCGACGCGGAACGCGCGTCAGGGTTCCGCTACGGCCAGCGCGCCTTCCTGGTCCAGATCCGGCGCGAGGGTGCCGGCACCTGGCTGATCGACCCGGAGCCCTTCGGGGACCTGCGCATCATCAACGATGCCCTGCGCGGCGTCGAATGGATCCTGCATGCGGCCACCCAGGACCTGCCCTGCCTTTCCGAGCTCGGCATGTGGCCGGACAAGCTCTTTGACACCGAACTCGCCGCCCGCCTGGCCGGCCTGCCCCGCGTCGGCCTGGCCGCCGTCATCGAACAACTCCTCGGCTTCGGCCTGGCCAAGGAACACTCCGCCGCGGACTGGTCCACCCGGCCCTTGCCCGAACCTTGGCTGCGCTACGCGGCGCTCGACGTCGAGGTCCTCACCGAGCTCCGCGAAGAGCTGATCGAGCTGCTCACCGCAGACGGCAAGCTCGAGTACGCGGAGCAGGAATTCGCCGCGATCCTCGAGGCCGGTGTGGCTCCCCCGCGCGTGGACCCGTGGCGCAAAACCTCGGGGCTGCACCAGATCCGGGACCGCCGCCAGCTGGCCGCGGTCCGGGAACTCTGGCTGGAGCGCGACGCGCTGGCCCAAAAGCGCGACGTCGCCCCCGGCCGGCTGATTCCCGATTCCGCCCTGGTGGCCGCCGCCAAGGCGATGCCGGGCACCGTGCCGCAGCTGCTCGGCACCAAGGGCTTCCACGGCCGGGCCGCGCAGCGCGAAGCACCGCGCTGGCTGCGCTGCATCAGCGCCGCCCGCAGCCTCGAGGACCTGCCGCCGCTGCACCTGGCCACCAACGCTCCCCCGCCGCCGCGCGTCTGGGCGGACCGGGATCCGGAGGCCGCCGCCCGGCTCGCCACGGCGCGGCCCAAGCTGCAGGCCCTGGCCGAGGAACTGAACCTGCCGGTCGAAAACCTGCTGACCCCCGACTACCTGCGCCGCGTGGCCTGGCGTCCGCCGGCGGAAATCAGCGAGGAAGGCATCGCCGAGGAACTGCAGAACCTGGGCGCCCGGCAGTGGCAGATCCAGCTCACCGCAACGCTGATCGCCGACGCCTTCCTCAACCCGGAACCGCTGCCGGTCAAGGAACCCCGGGCAGCCGCGGCCGACCCGGCCCCCTGAGGCCGCCCCGCCGCCGTCCGACACTCCTTGCCAGCTAAGTTACCCGCGGGTAACATAGCTGGAGATGCCGCCTGGATCCTCCGGTCCCGCCAAGCCCGCGGGCCCGGATCCGGCGCCCCTGTCTCAATGAGGAGTTACACGTGAGCCAAGCCAGTCCCAGCGGGAAAACCACCACCGCGACGCCCGCCGGCGGACGGAACCGCAGCGTCCGCGACGTCGTCTTCGTCGACGGCGTCCGCACCCCGTTCGGCCGCGCCGGCGAGAAGGGCATCTACGCCGGAACCCGCGCCGATGACCTCGTGGTCAAGTGCATCCGCGAACTGATGCGCCGCAACCCGTCGCTGCCAGCGGAGCGCATCGACGAGGTGGCCATCGCCGCCACCACCCAGACCGGGGACCAGGGCCTGACCATCGGCCGCACCGCCGCCCTGCTGGCCGGCCTGCCGCGCACCGTTCCCGGCTTCGCCATCGACCGGATGTGCGCCGGCGCCATGACCGCCGTGACCACCACCGCCAGCGGCATCGGCTTCGGCGCCTACGACGTCGTCATCGCCGGCGGCGTCGAGCACATGGGCAACCACCCGATGGGAGCCGGCGCCGACCCGAACCCGCGCTTCATGTCCGAACGGATCGTCGACCCGGCCGCCCTGAACATGGGCAACACCGCGGAGAACCTGCACGACCGCTTCCCCGCCATCACCAAGGAACGCACCGACGCCTACGCCGTCGCCTCCCAGGACAAGCTCGCCGCCGCCTACGCCAAGGACCAGATCCAGCCGGACCTGGTCCCCGTCGCCACCATGAAGCCGGGCCAGGGCTGGACTGTGAACACCGTGGACGAGCCGCCGCGCCCGGGCACCTCGGTGGAGGATTTGGCGTCCCTGCGCACCCCCTTCCGCGCCCATGGCCGTGTCACCGCCGGCAACGCCGCCGGCCTCAACGACGGCGCCACCGCGGCCCTCCTGGCCTCCGCCGACGCCGCCGAGGAACTCGGCCTGCCGGTCAAGATGCGCCTGGTCGGCTACGCCTTCGCCGGTGTCGAGCCGGAAGTCATGGGCATCGGCCCCGTCCCGGCCACCGAGAAGGCCCTGAAAAACGCCGGGCTCGGCATCGAGGACATCGGCCTGTTCGAAATCAACGAGGCCTTCGCCGTCCAGGTCCTGAGCTTCCTTGACCACTTCGGCATCGCCGACGACGACCCGCGGGTCAACCGCTACGGCGGCGCGATCGCCGTCGGACACCCGCTGGCCTCCTCCGGCGTCCGGCTGATGAACCAGCTGGCCCGCCAGTTCGAAGAGGACCCGTCGGTCCGCTTCGGCATGACGACCATGTGCATTGGCCTGGGCATGGGCGCCACCGTCATCTGGGAAAACCCGCACCACGCCGACTACGGCACCGACTACACCACCGAGACTGGAGCCGCAGCATGAGCGCCGCCGATTTCCACAAGCTTGCCGAGCTGTTTCCGAACGAGACCGTGACGCACTCCTACGTCCAGGACATCGAGCTCCCCGCCGTGAACGGCACGAGCCCGGGCACCTTCGCGCTGGTCACCCTGGACAACGGCCTGGACCACTCCAAGCCCACCACCCTGGGCCCGAACACCCTGATCGAGCTCGGCACCGTGCTCGAGGGGCTGCGGGACCGTGCCGCGCGCGGTGAGATCGTCGGCGTCGGCGTGACCGGCAAGCCGTACTTCCTGGTCGCCGGCGCTGACCTGTCCACGGTCAAGTCCGTCAGCGGCCGCGAGCAGGGCCTCTGGATGGCGCAGCTCGGCCACGACGTCTATGCCACGCTGGCGAACCTCGGCGTCCCCAGCTTCGCGTTCATCAACGGCCTGGCCCTGGGCGGCGGACTGGAAATCGCCCTGCAGTCCACCTACCGCACCGTCTCCACCGGGGCGGGCGCCCTGGCCCTGCCGGAAGCCTTTATCGGGCTGATCCCCGGCTGGGGCGGCGTGTACATCCTGCCGCGGCTGATCGGTCCGGAAAACGCCGTCAAGGTGATGATTGAGAACCCGCTGAGCAACAACCGCACGCTGACCGGCCCCCAGGCCTACGAACTCGGCGTCGCGGACGCGATCTTCGAACCCGCCGACTTCGTCGAGCAGTCCGTGGCCTGGGCCGCGCAGGTGATCGCCGGGACCGTGACGCCCGCGCGCGCCAACGCCGTCGATGCCGCCGCCCCGGAAGTTGCCGAGCGCTGGGCCGCGTCCGTCGCTGCCGGCCGGGCGTTCGTGGAGGCCAAGACCTCCAACGCGTCCCCGGCACCGGCCAAGGTGCTGGACGTGCTGGAGGCCAACCGCACCCTGACCCAGGCCGAATCCGCGGAGCTGGAATGCCAGACGCTCGCGGACCTGATGCAGACCGACGAGTTCCGCTCCACGGTCTACGCGTTCCTGGACCTGGTGCAGCGCCGCTCCAAGCGCCCCGCCGGCGCTCCGGACCGCAAGCTCGCCCGTCCGGTGACGAAGATCGGCGTCGTCGGCGCCGGCCTGATGGCCAGCCAGCTGGCCCTGCTGTTCGCCCGGCAGCTCAAGGTGCCGGTCGTGATGACGGACATCGACCAGGCCCGCGTGGACAAGGGCGTGGAGTACGTACACGCCGAGGTGGACAAGCTGCTGGCGAAGAAGCGGATCAGCCCGGACGCGGCCAACCGGACCAAGGCCCTGGTCACCGGATCGGTGTCCAAGGAAGCCTTCGCCGACGCCGACTTCGTGATCGAGGCCGTCTTCGAGGAACTCGGGGTCAAGAAGCAGGTGTTCAAGGAGGTTGAGGCGATCGTCTCGCCTGAATGCATCCTTGCCACCAACACCTCCTCGCTCTCGGTCACGGCCATGGCGGAGGACCTGCAGTACCCCGAACGCCTGGTCGGCTTCCACTTCTTCAACCCGGTAGCCGTGATGCCGCTGTTGGAGATCGTCCGCGCTCCGAAGACCGACGACGCCGTGCTGGCCACCGCGTTCGAACTGGCCAAGGGCCTCAAAAAGTCCGCCGTCCTGGTCAAGGATGCCGCCGCGTTCGTGGTCAACCGGATCCTGCTGCGGCTGATGGGCGAAGTGACCGCGGCGTTCGACGAGGGCACCCCGGCCGACGTGGCGGACAACGCGCTGCGGCCGATGGGCCTGCCGATGACGCCGTTCACCCTCGGCGCCATGGTCGGGCTGCCGGTGGCCCAGCACGTGCAGGAGTCCCTGCACGCCGCCTTCGGCGACCGCTTCACGGTTTCAACCAACCTGCAGGCGCTGATCGACAACGGCATTAAGTCCATCTGGGATCCGGCCTCGGTCAAGGCGGGCAAGCCGGTCATCCCGGCGGAGACCCTGGCCCTGATGAGCTTCGGAGACTCCCCGTCCACCGGGGAAGAGGTCCTGCGCCGCACGCAGGACGCCCTCGCGGAGGAGATCGGCCTGATGCTGAATGAAGGCGTTGTGGCCGGGCCGGAGGACATTGACCTCTGCATGATCCTCGGCGCGGGCTGGCCGATGTTCCTCGGCGGCATCACCCCGTACCTGGACCGGGTGGGCGCCTCCGAGCGGGTCAATGGCAAGAAGTTCCTGGCTCCGGGCGTCGCGTCCGAGCCGGCCGCCTAGCAGTCTGTTCGCCCGACACGACAGCGCCGCCGTTCCCGCCGACAGGCAGGAACGGCGGCGCTTTGGCGTGCTAGCCGTGCCGCCGCTGCGGGACTTCCCCGGTCAGCACTGGCAGATCATCAGCACGTTGCCGTCCGGGTCCTTGAAGTTGAACCACTGGCCGTCGCGGATTTCCGTGACCTCCGCGCCCCGTTCTGCCAGGTGGGCGTGCGCGGCGTGGATGTCAGAGGTGTTCAGGTGGAACGCAGGAACCCGGAACACCGCGTCCGGTGCGAAGATTTTGCTGTCCAGCACCAGGCCGGCCCCCTGCATGGGCAGCACGTAGAGATGGCCGAACAGGATCTCGCCGTCCGCCGGGACACCAAGCAGGGAGCAGTACCAGTCCCTGGCCCTCGCGACATCGCTGACCGGCACGAAGACGGTTCCGATCTGCGCGGCTATGGGGTTCATTGGCGTTTCCTCCTGGCGGTTGGTCCCGGCTCGGGCGCGGGAAATCTCCAAGGACCATACCGTGCCGGACGGTAGCTGGCCGGTAGCCGGCGTTTCCGTGTCAGAACCCGTGTCAGAGCTCCCGGAGGCTCCCGCCGTCGAGCGCGAGCACACGGTGGGCGTTGGCCCGGGCGTACGCGAGGTCGTGGGTGACCAGAACGACCCCGGCGCCCCGCGCTGCCGCGGCGGCGGTGGCGTGCTGCAGCCTTTCGATTCCGTGGCGGTCCAGGCCGACGGTGGGCTCGTCCAGGGCGATGACGGCCGGCCTGCGCGCCAGGACCGTGGCCAGGGCCAGCAACCGCTGCCGGGAGGATGCCAGTTCAGCCGGGTGCGCCTGCGCGGCGTCGGAAAGCCCGACGGCGGCCAGCGCCTCCTGCGCCCGGCCGGCCGCCGCCTCGGGTGAACCGGCCAGGCGGCGCAGTCCGAAGCCAACCTCCCGCAGCACGGTCCGCTCAAAGAGCTGGTCCCGCGGCTGCTGGAACAGCAGCCCGACCGAGGCGGCGATACGCCCCGTCGGAATGCCGGCGATGGTGCGGCCTTCGACGAGCACGTCGCCGGTATGGGGCCGCAGCAGTCCGTTGACGTGGCGCAGCAGCGTGGATTTCCCGGCGCCGTTGGGCCCGGTGATGGCGACGATCTCCCCCGCTCTGACGGTCAGGTCGAGGTCCCGCAGGAGATCTGCCGCGGGCACCTTCCGGGCCGATGCCTTTGTTGGTCTGCCGGTGCGCGTCCCGGCTCCCGCGTAGCCGAAGCCGATCCCCTGCAGTTCAAGGACTGGCGACGCAGCGGCCGGCACCGCCGCGGCCGCTGTGGGCAGGCGCACCGGCGGTCCGGCGAGCGTACCCTCCGCCACGACGCCCGCGTTGCGAAGCACCGTGCCCTTCTCCAGTTCGGCCGGATGGCCCTCCGCGACGGCCGTTCCTCCGTCCAGGATGATCCAGTGCCCGGCACTGCGGACCAGCTCGTCCGCCGCCTGGCTCAGGACCACGACGGCTGTGCCGGCGTCCAGCAGCCCGTCCACCAGCCCCCGGAGCCGGCTGGCCCCTGCTGCGTCGAGGGAGGCCAGTGGTTCGTCGAGGACCAGCACCTGGGGCCCGGCAATCACCGCGCAGGCGACCGCCAGCCGGCGCAGCTCTCCGCCGGAGAGTGCCGCCGGGTCCCGCTCCAGCAGTCCGGTCAGGCCCGTCTGTTCAGCGACGCGTGCTACCTGCCGGATCATCTCGGGCCGGGGAACACCGCGGTTTTCCAGGCCGAAGGCCAGTTCTTCGGCCACGGTGGAACGCACGGTCGAAAGGATGGCCGCGGCGTCCTGCGGCACATAGCCCACCCGGGCGGACCAGGAGGCGGGGTTGATCCGCGGATCCCCGCTCCCGCCCTCGAAGTCGAGGCGTTCTGCGCCCAGGGACAGGGCGCCGCGCAGGGTGCCGGAGTGGCCGGGTCGCAACCAGCCTGCGAGCAGTTTGCCGAGCGTGCTCTTGCCGCTGCCGGAGCCGCCGACCACGGCGGTCAGGGTCCCGGGCCGGACCTCAAGCCGGACGTCCCGCAGCGCGGCGGCCGCGCCGCCGTGGTAGCTGAAGCCGCGGATCAGGGCGGAGACAGCGCTCACGAGGGTACCGCCGTCGGCCAGGCAGTCATCAGGCGCAGCACCACGGCGGCCGCGGCCAGGAGCAGTGCCGCGGCGCGGAAGAGGCGTTGCGCCGGCGGGTCCTGCAACTGCCGGTAGCTGGTCCGCGGTCCCGGCATGCCGAAGCCGCGCGCGTCCAGCGCCTGCGCCCTGGCGCCGGCATCCTCCACCAGCCCGAGGACCAGCGGCACCGCCTGCAGCCTGGCCGCAGCCACCCGGGACCGCAACCCGCGCCCGACCACCAGGCCGCGCGCCTCCTGGGCCTGCCGGATCTTCTCCAGCCGTCCGGCCATGGCCGGGACCAGCGTCAGTGTGGAGGCGAGCACGAAGCTGAATTGCGGAGGGATCCGCCGCGCGGCCAGGGCGGTGACCAGGTCCGGGACGCTGACGGTGAAGGAAAAGAGCAGGAGCAGCAGCACGCACGCGGCGGTCCGCGAGCCCAGCTCCAGGGCGAAGCCCAGACCTTCGGCGGTGACGCGGGCCGGCCCCCACTGCGCCAGCACGGTGTGCCCTTCCGGGAAGAACAGGCCGTGCAGCACCAACAGGGACAGCAGAAGCGGCGCCAGGATGACCCCGGCAGCCGCCAGCACCCGCGTTGCGACGCCCGCACGCGCGGCGAGCAGCGCGGCGGCCAGCGCCACGGCGACGGACAGCGGCCAGCTGGCGGCCGCCGTCGTCACGACCGCGGCGCAACAGGCCGCGGTCAGGGCCGTCAGCGGGTGCAGGGACATGGACTAGGCGGCGGGGTCCGCCGGGGCCTTGCCGGCCAGCACCCGGAAGCGACGGACAAAGGCGAACTGGAACGTGGTGCGCCGCGGCAGGGCATAGGCCAGCAGCGCGGCGATCGTGAAGACGATCGCCTTGTCCATCGGGTCCGAGATCAGGGCCTGCTTGGTGATTGCGGCCAGCAGGGTGTCGCCCATGGCGCGGAAGGCGCTGACAATCGCCCCGGTGCCCAGTCCGGCGGTCCCGCCGAAGACGAAAGCCGCGATCGGGGCGGAGACGACGCCGGCGAGGATGCCGGTGAGGAACCCCGCCACCGGGGCGAAGTAGAAGCGGCGGAAGAGACCGGCACGGGCCGCCAGACCGGCGAGGAAACCGATGAGGGCCGCCCCGGCGGCAAACGGCAGCACGGTGGGGTTGAAGAAGGACCAGACGATGCTCCCGAGCACGCCCGTGGCGCCGCCGGCGGCCGGGCCGCCCAGGACGGCGATCAGGACTGTGCCGATCGCGTCGAGGTAGAACGGCAGGCCGGTGCTGCCCATCAGCTGGCCGAGAACCACGTTGAGCACGATCGCCACCGGCATCAGGGCCAGCGTGGAGGTGGGCAGGACGGGCAGCACCGCGGCAAGCAGGAGCACCGCGCCAAGCAGGAAGCCGCCGAGGGCCACCAGGGCGGAGAACGACGCCGGGCCGTTGGCGATCTCGACGGGCTGGGTGAGGACCAGGAAGACGTAGGTGGCGGCGATGGCCGCGGCACCCGCGATTTCGAGCAGCCGGCGGCGGCGCGTGGCCCCGGCACGGGTGTCCGCGGCTGGCAGGGTCAGGGGCTGCTGTGACATGGGGAAAGTCCTTAAGCTGGGTTTGCAAAGACCGCCTCATGTCACCTCGGCGCAGCTTATATCCTAGCCGTCCAGGGTGCGGGCCAGCGCACCGACGGAGGAGATCAGCTCCTCGAAGCACTGGCCGGGATCGTTGCCGGTGACGATCCGCGCGTTCGGCGGCAGTCCCCAGAGTCCGCGGAAGTCGGCCACCGTGGTCCCTGCCAGCAGCGGCGAGTCGGTCTCGACGTCGACCGTGGCCAGCCGGGTGCCGAACGGGGTCCGTCCGACGGCGGCGCAGGCGGCGAAGGCGTCGTGCATGTGCGCCACGTAGCCCTGGTCGTAAAGCCGGTGGAACTCCATGTAGAACCGGATCGCGTCCGACAGGCACGCCACCAGCGGGCTGCTGGAGCGGCTGCGCAGGCCCTCGGGCTGGTCCGGGAGCACCAGTTCGGGTTCGGCGGCCCCGGCGGCCTCGCCGAGCCTCCGGAGATGCTCCGGCAGCATCTCGATCCGCTCGGTGGTCTCCAGCGCGCAGACCACGGGCAGTCTGTCCTCCGGGAGCCCGCGGTAGGCGGCGTAGACCTCCTTGGCGGCATGCGGGTCCACCGCGGTGTTCCACTCCGCCGTCGGCGTCGTGTTGCCCTGGTAGTAGAAGCTGCCGCCCATGATCACCAGGCCCTTGAGCAGGCGCGGCAGTTCCGGTTCGCGGCGCAGCGCCAGGGCGAAGTTGGTCAGCGGTCCGGTGATCAGCCCGGTGATCTCCCCCGGGTGCGCGCGCACCTCCTCCACCCACACGTCGACGGCGTGCCGGGCCGAAATCGGTTGTGCGGGGGCGGGCAGCTCGGCGTAGCCGATCCCCTGCGGGCCGTGGGTCTCCTCGGTGGTGACCAGCGGAATCTGCAGGGGCACCTCGGCGCCGGTGGCGACTTCAATCCCCTGCCGCCCGCACAGCTCCAGCAGCGACAGCGTGTTCAGCGCCACCTGGCGTGCCCCGACGTTTCCGGCGGTACAGGTGATGGCCTGCAGCCGGACCTCGGGCCGGGACAGCAGGTACACGAGGGCCAGTGCGTCGTCGATCCCGGTGTCGACGTCCATCAGGATCAGGTGTTCGGCGTCCCGGGCGCCGGGTGTGTCCGCGCTCAGAACAGGGCGACCTTCGGCGTGCGCGGGAAGATCTCGTCGAGTTCGGCCAGTTCCGCGGCGTCCGGGACCCAGGCTACGGCTTCGGCGTTCTGCTTGACCTGCTCCGGGCGGGTGGCGCCGGCGATCACGCTGCTGACGGAGGGCTGGGCCGCGAGCCAGGAGAAGGCCACCTGGATTTCGGTCAGGTCCCGGGCCGCGGCGAAGGCCGAGAACTTGCCCAGCTGGTCCCAGTCGGCGTCGTGGACCAGGTTGGTGCGGGTGTGGCTCAGGCGGGAACCCTCCGGCGCCTTCCCCTGCGAGTACTTGCCGGTCAGCAGGCCGTTGGCCAGCGGGAAGTACGGCAGCACGCCCAGGCCGTAGGCCTCGGCAGCGGGGGTGACCTCCAGCTCGGCGCGGCGGTCGAGCAGGTTGTAGTGGTTCTGGCTGGAGATGAAGCGGGCACCGCCGCGGGCGCGGGCCACGAACTCGGCCTCGGCGATCTGCCAGCCGGCCCGGTTGGAGTGGCCGATGTAGCGGACCTTGCCGCTGGTGACGAGCTCATCGAGGGCAGCGAGGGTCTCGTCGATCGGGGTCTGCGGATCCGGGGTGTGGAACTGGTACAGGTCGATCCAGTCCGTGCCCAGCCGCCGCAGGGAGGCCTCGGCCGCCCTGATGATGTACCGGCGGGATCCGCGCGCGCCGAAGTCGTTGCCGTTGGTCCCGCGCATGTCCAGACCGAACTTGGTGCCGATCACGGCGTCGTCCCGGCGGCCGGCGAGGGCCTTGCCGAGCATGGTTTCGCTCAGGCCCGGTTCGCGGCCGTAGGCGTCGGCGACGTCGAAGAAGGTGATCCCGGCATCCAGGGCCGCGTGCACGACGGCGTCGGTCCCCTCCTGCGACTCGGTGGCGGTGTTGGCCCGGCCCAGGTTGTTGCAGCCCAGCCCCACGGCGGAGACGGTCAGTCCGGAATTTCCTACGCGTCGGTAATCAGTCATGGGATTCAGCCTATAACGCCGGCGCGCCGCCGCCGGGCAGGCCCGGCCCGGGTCAGCCGGCGGGCAGTTCCAGCCCGTGTTCGTCCATGGCGTCCTGGAGTTGGGCGAGGGTGCGCGGGCAGATGCCGGGCATCCCGGCGAGCCGGCGGCGGCCCACCGCGGCCAGGTGCTCCAGCGTTTCGAGCCCGGCGTGCGCCAGGGACTTGCGCGCCGGTGCGGCGAGTCCTGCCGGAAGTGGAGTGCTGCCTGGTCGAGGTGATTTCCGCGTCATTGCGTTACCTTCCAATCGCTTGCCCCCAAAACTGAGTTGACCCGTGCCCGGCTCCTTACAGACGGATTTCCAGGCGGGTGCCGCCTAGAGGGTGAAGCTGTTGGCCGGTTTGGCCGAGTGCTTAAGCTTGAAGTCAGTCCCGTTGTACGGCGCCGCTCCGATGCTCAGCTTGGTGAAGTCCAGGTCCTCGCCCCGGATGCAGACCTTGATCGCGTTGACGGTCTTGTTGACCTCCGGCGTGAGGCAGAAGATGTTGAGCTTGGCGTCGGAGAACTCGGAGCGGTCCACGATGCCCAGGCCGCGCCAGGCGAGGTGGCTGATCAGCGCGTCCATGGCCTTTTCCTCCAGGTACCGGTCGCGGCTGGTGCCGTCCTTGGTCTTGAGCGCGTACTGCGCCACCACCCAGAACTGGTCCTCGTCAGGGATCTCCGCGTAGCCGTCCTCGGCGCACTGCGCCGCGAAGGCGGCCATCAGGCTGTCCCCGGCCTCGGCGTCGGCCGCCTCGGTTTCCTCGGTCGTGCTCTGGTGGCCCACGACGCCGTGGTTCATCACGAACTCGTGGTACTCCTCGTCGATCCAGGCCTCCCGGAAGTGCAGGACCCCGTCTTCGTCGCGCTTGTAGAGGCGGATGATGCCGCTCATGGTTGTCCCTTCGGTGGCGGTCACAGGATCGGCAGGCTTCCGGTGCTGGGGTGTTGCTGGCCGGGCAGCGGCCGGGCGAAAGGCACCTTCGTGCCCAAAACCTGGGCGACGACGTCGTGGGTGATCTGCTGCGCCGTGAGGCCGACCCGCTCCAGCACCTGGTTCCGGCTGCCGTGGTCGAGGAACTCCACCGGCAGGCCCACCTCGTTGAGGGCGGTGTCCACGCCCGCGGCCCGCATTTCCTGGCGAATCCGGGAGCCGACGCCCCCGGCCCGCACACCGTCCTCGATGCAGATCACGAGGCGGTGGTGGGAGGCGAGGGCGACGACGGACTGCGGCACCGGCAGCACCCAGCGCGGATCGACCACGGTGGAGCTGATGCCCTGCGCGCCGAGCCGGTTGGAGACGTCCAGCGCGAGTTCGGACATGGCGCCGACGCTGACGATCAGCACGTCGTTCTCGCTGGAGCCCGCGGGCCGGCGGGCCAGCACGTCCACGCCGTCGCTGAGCCGTTCGAGCGCCTCGACCTCGGCGCCGACGGTGCCCTTGGAGTAGCGGATGACGGTGGGGGCGTCCTCGACGGCGACCGCCTCGCGCAGTTCTTCGCGCAGCCGGGTGGCGTCGCGGGGGGCGGCCAGGTGGAGGCCGGGCACGATCTGGACCATGGCCATGTCCCACATGCCGTGGTGGCTGGCGCCGTCGGGCCCGGTGACCCCGGCGCGGTCCAGCACCACGGTGACGCCGGCCTTGTGCAGGGCGACGTCCATCAGCAGCTGGTCGAAGGCCCGGTTGAGGAACGTGGCGTAGACCGCGACCACGGGGTGCAGGCCGCCGAACGCCATGCCGGCCGCGGAGGTCAGCGCGTGCTGCTCGGCGATGCCGACGTCGAAGACGCGCTCGGGGTGGCGGGCGGCGAACTTGTGCAGCCCGACGGGGATGAGCATGGCGCCGGTGATCCCGACGATGTCCTTGCGTTCGTCGGCGATCTCGGCGATTTCGTCGGCGAAGACCGAGGTCCAGGACTTGGCTCCCCCGGCCTCGGTGGGTTCACCGGTTTCCGGGTCGATGATGCCGACGGCGTGGAACTGGTCCGCCTCGTGGGCCCGGGCGGGGGCGTAGCCGTGGCCCTTTTCGGTCATGGCGTGAACGATCACTGGTCCGGCGTAGTTTTTCGCCGTGGCCAGCGCGTTCTCCATGGCCTGCAGGTTGTGTCCGTCCACCGGGCCGATGTACTTCATGCCGAGGTCCTCGAACATGCCTTGCGGCGCCCACCAGTCCTTGATGCCTTTTTTCATGGCGTGCAGGCTCTTGTAGGTGAACTGCCCGGCGGGGCCGCCGTTCTGCAGCCGCTTCTTCCACCAGTCGAGGGCGCCTTCGTAGGCGGGGGCGGCCCGGAGCGAGTCGATGGTGGGCCGCAGCGAGGCCAGGTAGTCGGCGACGCCGCCGACGGTCGGGGCGTAGGAGCGGCCGTTGTCGTTGACGACGATGACGACGCGGCGCTTTTTGTCCGCGGCGATGTTGTTGATGGCCTCCCAGGCCATGCCGCCGGTGAGGGCGCCGTCGCCGACGACGGCGATCACGTAGCGGTCGCCGTCGCCGGTGAGCTGGCGGGCGCGCGAGATGCCGTCGGCCCAGGACAGCGAGGAGGACGCGTGGGAGCTTTCGACGATGTCGTGCTCGGACTCACCCCGGTCCGGGTAGCCGGAGAGCCCGCCCTGCTGCCGGAGGGTGCTGAAGTCCTGCCGTCCGGTGAGGAGCTTGTGCACGTAGGACTGGTGGCCGGTGTCGAAGACGATGCTGTCGCGCGGGGAATCGAAGATCCGGTGCACCGCAATGGTGAGTTCGACGACGCCCAGGTTCGGCCCGAGGTGGCCGCCGGTCTGGGACACATTGCCGATGAGGAATTCCCTGACCTCGGCGGCCAGCTGGTCCAGCTGCGCCTGCGACAGTTTGCTCAGGTCCTGCGGATTCCGGATGGTCTCCAAGATTCCCAACGGCCCCTCCTTGCGGGTAGTAGACATGCCTTTTAACTCTAACGCCTCGGCGCCGGGCCGGGCGCCGGAACGCGAAAGCCCCGGTCCGTCGGGGACGGGCCGGGGCTTTCACGGTCTCTTACCGGACTGCCGCTAGCTGGCTAGCTAGCCGAAATCTGGCGCAGGACGTACTGCAGGATGCCGCCATTGCGGTAGTAGTCGGCTTCACCGGGGGTATCGATGCGCAGGACCGCATCGAAGGACTTGGTGGAGCCGTCTTCGGCCGTGGCGGTGACCTTGAGCGTCTTCGGCGTGGTGCCTTCGTTCAGGGCGGTGACGCCCTCAACGGCGAAGGTCTCGGTGCCGGTCAGGCCCAGGCTGGCGGCGTTCTCGCCGGCCGGGTACTGCAGCGGGAGGACGCCCATGCCGATCAGGTTGGAGCGGTGGATGCGCTCGTAGCTTTCGGCGATGACGGCCTTGACGCCCAGCAGTGCGGTGCCCTTGGCGGCCCAGTCACGGGACGAGCCGGAGCCGTACTCCTTGCCGGCCAGGACGACCAGCGGGGTGCCGGCGGCCTGGTAGTTCTGCGCGGCGTCGTACACGTAGGCCTGCGGGCCGTCCGCCTGGGTGAAGTCGCGGGTGAACCCGCCCTCCACGCCGTCGAGCAGCTGGTTCTTGATCCGGATGTTCGCGAACGTGCCGCGGATCATGACCTCGTGGTTGCCTCGGCGGGAACCGTAGGAGTTGAAGTCCTTGCGCTCCACACCGTTGGCCAGCAGGTACTGGCCGGCGGGGGTGTCGGACTTGAAGGAACCGGCCGGGGAGATGTGGTCCGTGGTGACCGAGTCGCCGAGCTTGAGCAGCACGCGCGCACCGGTGATGTCCTGGACCGGCTCCGGCTGGGCCTTCATGCCCTCGAAGTACGGGGGCTTCCGGACGTAGGTGGACTTCTCGTCCCAGGCGAAGGTGTCGCCGGCGGGCGTGTCGAGCGCCTTCCAGCGGTCGTCGCCCTCGAATACGCCTTCGTAGCCGCGGGCGAACATGCCCTTGTCGATCGAGGAGTCGATGACTTCCTGCACCTCGGACGGGCTCGGCCAGATGTCCTTCAGGAAGACGTCGTTGCCGGCCTCGTCCTGACCCAGGGGGTCGGTTTCGAAGTCGAAGTCCATGGAACCGGCCAGGGCGTAGGCGATGACCAGCGGCGGGGAGGCCAGGTAGTTCATCTTGACGTCCGGGTTGATCCGGCCTTCGAAGTTGCGGTTGCCGGAGAGCACCGCGGTGACGGAGAGGTCGTTGGCCTGGATGGCCTCGGAGATCTCGGCGTCCAGCGGGCCGGAGTTGCCGATGCAGGTGGCGCAGCCGTAGCCGACGATGTAGAAGCCGAGCTTCTCCAGGTACGGGGTCAGGCCCGACTTGTTGTAGTAGTCGGTGACGACCTTGGAACCGGGGGCGACCGAGGTCTTGACCCACGGCTTCGAGGCCAGGCCCTTGTCGACCGCGTTGCGGGCCAGCAGGGCGGCGGCCAGCATCACGGACGGGTTCGAGGTGTTGGTGCAGGAGGTGATCGAGGCGATCGACACTGCGCCGTGGTCCAGCTCGAATTCGCGTCCGTCGGCGGTCTTGACGGCCACCGTCTTGGACGGGCGCCCGTTGGACTTGGGGCCGTGCGCGTGCGGGGCCTGGTCCGTCAGGTGCGTGCCGGAGGCGGTGAAGGACGGGGCGTCGGAAGCGGGGAAGCTTTCGTCGATGGCCTCGTCGACGCTGCCGTCGGCCAGGTCTTCCTTCACGTAGTTGCGCAGGTCTTCACGGAACTGGGCCTTGGACTCGCTGAGGATGATGCGGTCCTGCGGGCGCTTCGGGCCGGAGATCGACGGGACAACCGTCGACAGGTCCAGCTCGAGGTACTCGGAGAACTTGATCTCGCGGGAGGGGTCGTGCCAGAGGCCCTGTTCCTTCGCGTAGGCCTCGACGAGGGCCACGTTCTCCTCGGAGCGGCCGGTCAGGCGCAGGTAGTCGAGGGTGACGTCGTCGATCGGGAACATCGCGGCGGTGGAGCCGAATTCGGGGCTCATGTTGCCGATGGTGGCGCGGTTGGCCAGCGGCACGGCCGCGACGCCTTCGCCGTAGAATTCCACGAACTTGCCGACCACGCCGTGCTGGCGCAGCTGCTCGGTGATGGTGAGCACGACGTCGGTGGCGGTGGCGCCGGCCGGGATGGACCCGGTCAGCTTGAAGCCGACGACGCGCGGGATCAGCATGGAGACGGGCTGGCCGAGCATGGCAGCCTCGGCCTCGATGCCGCCGACGCCCCAGCCGAGCACGCCCAGGCCGTTGACCATGGTGGTGTGCGAGTCGGTGCCGACGCAGGTGTCCGGGTAGGCACGGACGACGCCGTCAACCTCGCGGGTCATGACGGTGCGGGCCAGGTATTCGATGTTGACCTGGTGCACGATGCCGGTTCCCGGCGGGACGACCTTGAAGTCGTCGAACGCGGTCTGGCCCCACCGGAGGAACTGGTACCGCTCGCCGTTGCGCTGGTACTCGATCTCCATGTTGCGCTCGAGGGCGCCGGAGTTGCCGAAGGCGTCGATCTGTACGGAGTGGTCGATCACCATCTCCGCCGGTGCCAGCGGGTTGACCCGCTTGGGGTCGCCGCCGAGTTCCTTGACGGCCTCGCGCATGGTGGCGAGGTCGACAACGCAGGGCACGCCGGTGAAGTCCTGCATGATCACGCGCGCCGGCGTGAACTGGATTTCGGTGTCGGGCTCGGCGTCGGGGTTCCACCCCGCCAGGGCGCGGACGTGGTCGGCCGTGATGTTGGCGCCGTCCTCAGTCCGCAGCAGGTTTTCAAGCAATACCTTGAGGCTGAACGGAAGGTTTTCTGCACCTTCAACGGAGTTCAACCGGAAAATTTCGTATTCGGTACCGGCTACATTAAGTTTGCCTTTTGAACCGAAGCTGTCCACAGTGCTCATCGCAGGACTCCTCTCGCAACAGTTTCATCTTTGTCGCGCCGCAGACCCCTAGCTAGTTAGGCTTCCCTAACTAAGACGGGTGTCATGAGGACCACGCGCGGGACGGCCCCTAAGGGCCCCCGTGGCCGTTCAGCCGAGGACAGTGCGCGACGTCGGACTACTACCGCCATCCTAGTGGCATCAGCGGCGGGGCGTCAGCAACGCCACAGTCTCCATGTGGTGGGTGTGCGGATACAGGTCGAAGGCGCGCAGCGCCCCGAGTTCCCAGCCGGCCTGCCGGAAGTACCCGACGTCGCGGGCGAACGACGCCGGGTCGCAGGAAACATAGGCGACCGCGCGGGGACC
Organism: Arthrobacter sp. Hor0625; assembly: GCF_052567525.1. Taxonomy (NCBI): domain Bacteria; kingdom Bacillati; phylum Actinomycetota; class Actinomycetes; order Micrococcales; family Micrococcaceae; genus Arthrobacter; species Arthrobacter sp. Hor0625. The sequence goes on from NZ_CP199586.1 coordinate 3,290,870, forward strand.
GGACGCGACCAGCTGGTTCACCACGGCCTTGCCCGCGCCGGCGCGGGGCGGGTCCAGGATGAGCGCGTCGAAGTTGCGCGGCTTCTGCCGCAGTACCCGTTCGACCTTGCCCTGGACGATCTCGACCTGGGGCGCACCGTGCAGGTTCTTGCGCGCGTCCCGGCTGGTGCCCGGGGCGCCCTCCACGGACAGCACGGAGCCGGTGACCCCGACGGCGTCGGCCAGGGGCGCGGTGAACAGGCCCGCACCGGCGTAAAGGTCCGCCACCACCGACCCGGCGGCGAGGTAGCCGCCGTCGTGAAGGAACCCGGTCACCGCTCCCACCAGGGTTTCCGGGGCGTCGCGGTGGATCTGCCAGAACCCGTCGCCGGTGACCCGGTAGTCGTGGCCGGCCGCGCTCTCCTGCACCCAGGTCCGGCCCCGCAGCTGCGTGACCGTGCCGGTGGCGGGATCCAGCTGCGCCACGGAGACGTCCTCCGGCAGCCGCGCGGCAATCGCGGCGAGCCGCTTGGGCCTGGTGCCGCCGGCCGGCACCAGCAGCACCAGCGGCCGTGAGCCGTTGGCCGGGGCCGCCACCTCGACGCGTTCAATCCCTTGCAGGTCCAGGTCCCAGAGCCGGAGCGCGTTGATCCCGTCGACGGCCAGCGGCATCTCCCGGACGGCGAAGACGGCCTCGGAGCGGTGCGCGTGCATGCCGATCCGGCCGGCGGGCGTCACGGCGAACCCTGTCCGGGTGCGCCAGCCCAGGCCGGTGCCCGCAGCCGAGGCGGCCTCCCCCACAGCCTCGACCGGAGCCTTCGGGACCTGGAAGCCCGGTCCGGCCAGCCGGTGCAGCTGTTCGGCCAGCACCTCGGCCTTGAGCCGGCGCTGGCGGGCCAGCGAGATGTGCCCGAGCTCGGCCCCGCCGACCGGCGGGTGGCCGTGGGACCAGGACCGTTGCGCGTCGGCCGCGTGCCAGAAGTGCTCCACCCGGTCCGGCGAGGGTTCGAGCACCTCGACGACGTCGGCGCGCCAGAACTTGGCGGACTCGCCGTCCTCGGTGAGGCGGATGCGGACCTTCTCCCCCGGAATGCCGTGCCGGACGAAGATGACCCGTCCCTCGTGCCGGGCCACGCAGTGGCCGCCGTGCGCGACGGGCCCGACGTCGACGGTCAGTTCGGTATGGGCTGTGGTCCCGGTATCGGTGCTCATTGGATATCCTGCAGTCTCTTTGCTTCTTCGGACGATTTCAGCTGCCACGGGACGCTGGCGACCATGACGCCCGGCTCGAAGTGCAGCCGGGTCTTGATCCGCAGCGCCGTCTGGTTGTGCACCAGCTGCTCCCACCACTTGCCGACGACGTATTCCGGAATGTAGACGACGATCAGGTCGCGCGGCGAATCGCGCCGCATGTTCTTGATGTACTCCATGATCGGGGTGACCGTTTCCCGGAACGGGCTGGCCAGCACGGTCAGCGGTACCGGGATCTCCAGCTTCTCCCAGTCCGCCAGCGTCTGTTCGGTCTCCTCCGGGCTGATGTCCACGGTGATGGCGTCCAGCCGGGAGGGCCGGGAGGCGCGGGCGTAGGCCAATGCGCGCAGCACGGGCTTGCGCACGTGCGAGACCAGCAGCACGGCGTGCACGCGGGTGGGCAGCGCGCGCGGCGAGGAGTCCTCGTCCACGGCCAGTTCCTTGGCGACGTTGTCGTAGTGCGCCCGGATGCTCCACATGATCAGGAACAGGATGAACATGGCGAGCAGCGCGATCCAGGCGCCTTGCTCGAACTTGGTGATCAGAACGATCACCAGGACCAGGGCGGTCATGCCGAACCCGATGGTGTTAATGGTGCGGGACTTGAGCATGCGCAGCTTCGCCGCCGGGTCCTTGGCGAGCTTCAAATCCCGGCCCCAGTGCCGGATCATGCCCAGCTGGCTCAGGGTGAAGGAGATGAACACCCCGACGATGTAGAGCTGGATGAGCTTGGTGACGTCGGCGTCGAAGGAGATGATCAGGACCAGGGCGCCGGCGGCCAGCGCCAGTACGCCGTTGCTGAACGCGAGGCGGTCACCGCGGGTGCGGAGCTGGCGGGGCAGGTACCCGTCCTGGGCGAGGATCGAGCCGAGCACCGGGAAGCCGTTGAAGGCGGTGTTGGAGGCGAACACCAGGATCACGCCGGTGGCGGCGACCACGATGTAGAACGGGATGGAGCCGGGACCGAAGACGGTCTGGGCGATCTGGCTGATGGCGGGGTTCTGGATGTAGCCCTCGGGCAGCGGCTGGCCGTTGAGCAGGAACTCCCTGGCCGGATCCAGCACGATGTGCACCTTGGTGGCGTTGGCCAGGTAGATGATGCCGGCCAGCATCGAGGCGGCGATCGCGCCGAGCAGCAGCAGGGTGGTGGCCGCGTTCTTGCTCTTGGGTTTCTGGAAGTTCGGGACGCCGTTGCTGATGGCCTCGACGCCGGTGAGGGCGGCGGCACCGGAGGAGAAGGCCCGCAGCAGCAGGAAGGCGCCGGCGAGGCCGACCAGGCCGTCGTCGAAGCCCGGGGCCGGGACGATCTCGAAGGCGGCCGACGGCGCCTGGCCGAGCTGCCCGGTGGCGGCCTGGAAGATGCCCACAGCGGTCATGCCCAGGATGGAGAACATGAAGATGTACGTGGGCACCGCGAACACCGTGCCCGCCTCGCGGATGCCGCGCAGGTTCACCAGCGCCAGGATTACGACGCCGGTCGTGGCGATCGCGGCCTGCTGGCCGTGCAGCGACGGGACGGCGGTGGTCAGGTAGGCGGCGGCCGAGGACATCGACACCGCGACGGTGAGCACGTAGTCCACCAGCAGGGCGGAGGCAACCGTGAGCCCGGCGTACTTGCCCAGGTTCTCGTTGGCGATCTCGTAGTCGCCGCCGCCGGAGGGGTAGGCGTGGACGTTCTGCCGGTAGGAGGCGACGACGGTCAGCAGGACCACCATGACGGCCAGTCCCACCCAGGGCGAGAACGCGACGGCGCTGACTCCGGCGAGGGCCAGGGTGAGCAGGATTTCGTCCGGGGCGTAGGCCACCGAGGACAGTGCGTCCGAGGCGAAGATGGGCAGCGCGATCCGCTTGGGCAGCAGGGTGTGGGCCAGACGGTCGTTCCGGAAGGGCCTGCCTACCAGCACGCGCTTCACGGCATTGAAAATTGTCAGCACCAGACAAAGTTAGTCTGATTCGCACGCGATGTCATGACGGCGGGAGTCCGCCCGGCTGCCGCCGGTCCGGGCCGGGACGCGATGCTCCGCCGCCCGCACCGGCTGCCGCCGGTAGAGTTTTACGCAGCAACAGACACAGACGCTTAAGGAGGCACGTGTGGCGCACTTCGTGATCATGGGTTGCGGCCGCGTCGGGGCAACCCTGGCGCACACCCTGGAGGACGCCGGCCATTCGGTCGCGATCATCGACCAGGACGACCGTGCCTTCCGGCGGCTCCGCACCGGCTTCTCCGGCCGCAAGGTCACCGGCGTCGGCTTTGACCGCGAAACGCTCAAACAGGCAGGGGTCGAAGAGGCGTACGCCTTCGCGGCGGTCTCCAGCGGCGACAACTCCAACATCCTGGCCACCCGGGTGGCGCGCGAGACGTTCCATGTCCCCCACGTCGTGGCCCGGATCTACGATCCCGGCCGCGCCGAGATCTACCAGCGCCTGGGCATCCCCACCGTGGCGGCCGTGCGCTGGAGCGCGGACCAGGTCCTGCGCCGGATCCTGCCCGAACAGCACCTGGCCGGAGACTTCCGAGACCCGTCGGGCCGGCTCGTGCTGGCCGAGGTGGATGTCGATGCCGGCTGGATCGGCCATCCGGTGGCCTCGCTGGAGAAGGCTGCGGACATCCGCGTGGCCTACCTCACCCGCTTCGGCGAGGGCATCCTGCCGGGCCCGGGCACCATGTACCAGGACGGCGACACCGTCCACGCCATGCTCAGTGTGGAGCGCACCTCCGAGGTTGCCCACATCCTCGCCAAGTCCCCCGCCAAGGAGTCCTAAGTGAAAGTCGTCATCGTCGGGGCGGGCAGCGTCGGGTCCTCGATCGCCCGTGAATTGCTGTCCCACAAGCACGAGATCCTGCTGATCGACCTCAAGCCCGAGGTGATCGGCCGCAGCGGCCTGCGCGGCGCGCACTGGCTGGTCGGCGACGCGTGCGAGCTCAGCACGCTCAAGGACGCCCGCCTGGAGGACGCCGACGTCGTGGTTTCGGCGACGGGCGATGACAAGGTGAACCTTGTGGTCTCGCTGCTGGCCAAGACGGAGTTCGGCGTCGGCCGGACCGTGGGCCGTGTCAACAACCCGAAGAACGACTGGATGTTCGATGATTCCTGGGGCGTCGACGTCGCCGTGAACACCCCGCAGCTGATGACCGCGCTGGTGGAAGAGGCGGTGGAGATCGGTGACCTGGTCCGGTTGCTGACCCTGCAGACCGGGGTGTCTTCGCTCGTGGAGTTCACCGTGCCGCACGATTCGCATGTGATCGGCCTGACCGTGGGCGACATTGACTGGCCCGAGGACGCGGCCCTGGTGGCGATTCTGCGTGACCAGGCGCCCATCACGCCCAGCCGCGATGACGTGATCGACGGCGGGGATGAGCTGTTCTTCGTGACGACCATCGCCGCCGAGGACGGGCTGCGCGCCCTGCTCTCGGCTCCGGACTCGGCCGGCGGCCCGGTCCAGGCCGCCGTCGAGCACCACGGCCGGGAGGCCCAAGCCGCAGCGGACGACGGCTTCGACGGCTGACCCGGCCGGCCGGTCCGCCGGCTTAAACCGGCCGGTCCTGCTGGCTTGTCCGACTGGCTTGTCCGGGGCCGGGTGCGGTCAGCTGGGGTCGGCGGGGGCGGGCGCCGGACGGGTGAGCAGCCACGCCACCCACATGCCCAGGATGTACAGCGGCGCGCCCATGATGAGCCGGGTGGTCGCCAGGCCGGCCAGGCCCTGCTCCCCCATCAGGTAGAGCGGGACCTGGACGAGCAGGCGCAGGGCCAGGACCGAGATGATGACCCAGGTGCCGATCCGGTAGGCCTTGAGCCGGGCCGGGTGCTTGCGCCACTCCAGGCCCTCGTTCCGGATGAAACCGAACAACAGGCCGGCGAACGGCCAGCGCACCGCGATCGAGATGGACATCGCCAGGATGTAACCGAGGTTGGTGAAGAAACCCAGGACGTAGAAGTCTTCGGCCTTGCCGGTGGAGTTGGCGAGCCAGGCGGACAGGCCGACGCCGGCAATGCCGGCCAGCGCCTGCGTCAGCGGTTTGCGCTGGACCAGCCGCACGACAGTGAACACCGCGGCCACCGCCAGAGCGCCGACCAGTGCGGGCGGAAGTTCCCGGGTGACGGTGAAGGCGATCAGGAAGACCAAACCGGGGAGGATGCTTTCGGCGATGCCCTGGACGCCGCCGGCGCTCTTGAGCACATCGATGTTGCCGTTGCTGGTCCGGTGCAGGCCGGCCTTAGCGGCGTAGCCTTCGGCGAGCTGCGCCACCGTGGGCTGGGGCGCGGCGGACTCAGCCACCGTGGGCTGGGGCGCGGGCCGCTGCGGTTCGTCGGGGGTGCTCATTGTTCCTCCAGGCGGGACAGGATTTCGTAGCGCGGGTTGAACATGGTGGGCAGTCCGTCGCGCACCGTGACCATCCCTTCGAGCCGGAGCTCCAGGCCGGCCTTCACGCCCGGGATGCGGCGCCGGCCAAGCCAGACCACACGCAGCCGGTCCGCTGCTGCCGCGGGGCGCCGGCGCCGGTTCCCGGCCGGGGCGGCCTGGGGTGCGGGCACCGCGGCGCGGGCCCGGGGCGCCGGGGCGTCGTGGTCCGTGATGATGGCGGTGAAGGCGGCGACTTCCCCGACCGGGGCGTAGGTCACGGATTCGATGAAGCCGCGGCACAGCACCCGCCCGCGTTCGGGCAGCCCGCGCACCGGAACGGCGTCGGCAGGCTTCCTGCCCGGGGCATCAACCAATCTGGGTAATCTCCGGTCCGCGTTCGGGCTGCCCGAATTCGGGGGCCTCCTGCGGGGCGGCCACGCCGGTGTCCCGCGGAAGCCGAAGCTGCAGCAGTTCCCGGGGCGGCATGGGGCTCTCGCCGCGGACCACAACGATCTGCCGGAACAGTTCCTCCAGCCCGGCGGCCGCGCCGCGGTCCAGGGCGGCCTCGCCGCCGAGGACCCCGCGGAGGAACCAGCGCGGACCGTCGACGCCGATGAACCGGGCGACGCGGTAGCCGTCGCTGCCGTCGCCGGCCGGGAGCTTCGCGACCAGCTCGATGCCGAAGTGGCCTTCGATTTCGTCGACCTGGCCGCCCTGGCTGCCGACAGACTGGCCGATCTGTTCCCGGATTTCGTCCCACAGGCCCTCGGACCGGGGCGCGGCGAAGGCCTGAAGCTGGAGGCTGGAGCCCTCCAGGTCCATGGTGACGGCCACGACGCGCTGGGTGGCCTCCTCGACCTCGAGCCTCAGCTGCAGGCCCTCGCGCGGGGCGATCAGCAGGGCGCCGAGATCGACGTAGCCGTCCTGGTTCTCAATTTCCGACACGTCGAAGGGGCCGGCGCCGCGCCGGGTTTCCGCCGGTTCAGCGGCGGCCGCGGACTCCGGGAGGTCGGTGCTGTCCGCCGGCTGCTCCTGCTTGGCTTTCTTGCCACGCCCAAAAACCATGGGTTGTCTCCTTAGTTGTGATCCTGCACGGGGCACCGGGCGCCGCGTATCGGTTGCCGGCCGGCCGGGTCCTAGGCCCCGGGGGCGCCGGTACCGGCAGGGCCGAAGCCGCCGGTCGAGCCGAACCCGCCGCCGCCGCGGACCGAAGCGCCAAGCTCCTCCACGGCTACGAAGCGGGCGTACTCCACGCGCTGGATGACCATTTGTGCAATTCTATCGCCGCGGCGCAGTTCGATGGCCTGCTCGCGGTCGGTGTTCAGCAGGGTCACGGCGATCTCGCCCCGGTAGCCGGCATCGACGGTGCCCGGCGCGTTCACGACGGTCAGTCCGTGCTTGGTAGCCAGGCCGGACCGCGGATGGATCAGTGCGACGAAGCCGTCGGGAAGGGCGATCGAGACGCCGGTGGGCACCAGACGCCGCTCCCCCGGCTGGAGCACGACGTCCTCGCGGGCGCGCAGGTCGGCACCGGCGTCGCCGGGGTGGGCGTACGACGGCGGTTCCAGGCCGTCGTCGAGCATCTTCAGCTCCACCGTCAGGGTGGGGGTCCCGTAGGCGGCTGCGGGGCCTGCCGGCGGGGTGGTCACGGCGGTGGTTTCTTCAGTCACAGTTCCCCACTGTAACGCCCGGGGAAGGGAACGTCCTACCGCGGGGACGGTCGCGCAGGGCCCCGGGAGAGCCGCCCGTTGTCGGACGCCCGCGGCGGGGCGGCTCCGAGGTGAAATGGCCCCGGAAACGTGGAAAGCTGGGTCCATGCCCGAATCCAGCGCGTCCGTTCCCGCGTCCAGCAGCAGCCCCCACGACGCTTCCGTAGTCTTCCGCGAGAAGCTCTGGCCCAGTTTCTGGATCTGGCTGGTCGCGGCCGGGCTCTCCGGCGCCGGCATCCTCGTGTTCGCGCCGATCAGCATGGCCGCCGGTATCACCGCCGCCGTCGTGCTCTTCGCGATCATCACGGTGCTGCTGGTGCTCTCGACGCCGTCCATCACCGTCACCGCCGGCACGCTGCGCGTCGGTCGCGCCAGCATCGAGCGCCGTTTCGTGGGCTCCGCCGAGGCGTTCCGCGGTTCAGACGCCACCGCCGAGCGGGGCACCCGGCTCAACGGACTGGCGTTCATGTGCATCCGGGGCTGGATCGATCCGGTGGTCCGGATCGAGATCACCGACCCGGCCGACCGCACTCCGTACTGGCTGGCCTCCTCCCGGCATCCGGACGAACTGGTCGCCGCGCTCTCGCGCTGAGTTCCCGGCGCCGGACGAGGCAAGAGCGCCCTCCGGCCTAGCCCTCGCAGTCCTTGCAGTACTTCAGTCCGTCCTTTTCGCGCGCGATCTGCGAACGGTGCCGGACCAGGAAACAGGACGCGCACGTGAACTCGTCGGCCTGCGCCGGCAGGACCCGCACCAGCAGTTCCTCGCCGGAAAGGTCCGCGCCGGGAAGCTCATAGCCTTCGGCGAGTTCCGTCTCATCTTCATCGACCACCGCGGAAGGCTTGTCCGTACGCCGCGCCTTCAGTTCCTCGATGGAGTCCTCGTTGAGGTCTTCCTCAGTCTTGCGCGGCGCATCGTAGTCTGTCGCCATTAGTTGTTGCTCACACTCCGCAGTTGTTGGGTTGGTTCGCCGTTCCGGGGTCCGCGGCGCCTGGTAGCCCCGCCCGGCCCGGGCCGGTTCACCGATGTCAACGCCGGGCAACGGCTTTTTGTGCCCGGCGTCGGGTCATTTTTACGCACATGCCCGCCCGGGCGCCAGAGGCCAGTGGCGGCGGCTTCCGGGACCCCGTTGCGGACGGTCCCGAACCCCGCCCGGGCCCCCGTCCGGGCCGGAAAGTCGCGGAAAATCACGGCGCGCCCTCCGTCCTAACCCGAAAAGGTGCCCATCGGTGGCAGAGTTTCGAATGTTAGTAATGCCAGGGTGGAGGATTTGTATGCAGGATCTACGGCTTGTAGGCGTCCACGACGACGGGGAGCATCTCCTGGTCAGTGGCACCGGCGGCGAGATGTTCCAGCTGCCGATCGACGACGCGCTCAGGGCAGCCGCCGCGCGGAGCACGGCCAAGGCCGCGCCCGCCGCGGAGCCCATTGCGCTGTCCCCGCGTGACATCCAATCCCGGATCCGCGCCGGCGCCACCGCCGCGGAGGTCGCCGCCCTGTCCGGCCTGCCGCTGGCGAAGGTGCAGCGGTACGAGGGCCCGGTGCTCGCCGAACGCGAGTACGTGGCCCAGCAGGCGCGGAAGATCGAGGTGGCGTCCCCGTCCGCGGGCCACGACAACTACCGGTCCTTCTTCGGTGACCAGCCCGCGGCCCTGGAAGACATGGTGGTGCACCGGCTGCGGGCCCACGGCATCGACCCGGCCACCGTGGAGTGGGATTCCTGGCGCCGGCCCGACGGCAGCTGGAACGTGGTGGCCCGCTTCGAGGCCCCCTCCGGCGCGCACGCCGCCATCGGCGAAGAACCGCCGGCCATGTGGACCTTCAGCCCCGCCCGCAAATCCCTGCAGAACGCCAACCGCTGGGCCCAGCAGCTCAGCGAGCTCGAACCGATGGACGGCCCGGTGCCGGCCCGCCGGCTCTCGGCGGTCTCGGACCGGCCCTTTGATTTCGAAACCGACGCCGAGGCAGCCGCGCGCAGCGCCGCGCAGCCGAGCACCTCCCAGCTCAGCGTCGTCCCGGCGGGCGGCCAGCAGGACAAGGATGCAGACGGACTGCTGGACATGCTCCGCTCGCGCCGAGGCCAGCGCCTGGGCCTGGATGAGGACGCGGACGATGCGCTGGCGATGCTACTGACCAACGGCGTCCCCGCCGCCCATCCTCGGCCCTCCGAAGTGCCGGCGCTGGAAGAGGACGACGACCTGGACGAATCCGTCGAGGCTGACGAGCCCGGGACCGCAGAGGCCCCGGAAGCAGAGGACGGGACCGATGACGGGGACCAGGCGCCGGCGGCCGCCGTTGAGCCGCACGCGGTTCCCGGCCCCGATGCCTTCACTCGGCGCCGCGATGCGCGGCCTTCGATGCTGTCCCGCCTGAGCCTCGCGCCCCGGCACCAAGAGAACGACGACGACGCGCTGAAGCTGCACGACGGGGTCAGCACCGAAACCCGGGAGATCACCATCGCAGCCTCGCAGCTGCGGCCGGTCCGGTCCGGTCCGACCTCGAGCCCGGGCCTGGACGAACTGCTGGGCGGCGGCCCCTCCCGGCAGGCCCGCCACGGCTCTTCCGCCGCCGCCCGCGGCGACGACTCCCGCACTGACGCTGCACGCCCCGAACGGGAGCCTGAGACGCCGGAACGCCAGCCCGCCCGGCCGAAGCGTTCCAGCGTCCCGAGCTGGGACGAAATCGTTTTCGGTACCCGCAGCGACTAGCCACCGCCCGCGCTGCCCGTCCAGTTCAGCACGGCCCGTCCAGTTCAGCACGGCCCGGCCAGTTCAGCACGGCCCGGCCAGTTCAGCACGGCCCGGCCAGTCCGGCGCGGCCCGGTCAGTCCAGCACCACCCGGCCTGTCCGGCGCGGCGCCCGGATTGGGTTACTTGGCCGCGCTTTTCCTGCCGGCCTTGGAACCGGATTTCGAGCCGGCCTTGGCTCCCCGGGGTTTTCCTTCCGCGCTGAAGCACAGCAGCGGCACTTCGCGTTCGGCCTTGGTCAACGAGCCGTGCTGGCCGACCACCTCCATGGCCCGGGCCGGTACCCTGCGGGTGTCGTAGAACGCCAGGGCGTCGCGGGCGGCGATCATGACGTCGCCGATCCGGCCGCCCACCCCGTCCCGGAGCGGGCCGAACAACCCGGCGGCAAGGGCGTCGGCCTTGGTGAAGGCCCAGATCCGGTCCCCGAAGCGCGCCCGCCAGGCGTCCAGCAGCCGCTGCGCACCGGCGTCGTCCGTTCCGTCCTCCAGGTAGAGGTGCACCATCCGCGGCTCCCCCGCGGTGTGCCGGACGCCGGCGGTCAGCGCCGGGTCGGCGGAAAAATCGATGCGCTGCGACTCCGGGACGTCGAGCATGCCGTGGTCCCCGGTGACCAGCACGGTGGTGCCGGGCGGGAGGGTGGCGTTGAGCCGCCGCACGGTGGCGTCGAGTTCCTCGAGCTGGTGTTCCCACTGCGGTGACTGGCAGCCGTGGCGGTGCCCGGCCTTGTCCAGTTCGTGGATGTAGAAGTACATCAGCGACCGTTCCGCGCCGGCCATGGCTTCGGCTGCCGCCGCGGTACGGGCGTGCGAGGTGGTGCCGGGCAGGAAGCGGCCACCGCGCAGCGCGGCGCGGGTCATCGCGGAGCCGCTGAATCTGGGAAGTCCGACGGTCGTGACGTCCACATGGCCGGCCGCGCGTTCGAACACGGTGGGCAGCGGCTGCCACGTTTCTGGGTCCACGCCCTCGTCCCAGTTGCCGAGCATGTTGACCACACGGTCCTGGTCCGGGTCAAGGACGTCGTAGCCGACCATGCCGTGCTGCCCGGCGGGCGCCCCGGTGCCGAAGCTGGCCAGCGAGGCTGCGGTGGTGGACGGGAAGGCGGCGTCGAGCCAGACCGGCACGGCGCCCTGGCCGGCCTGCAGCACCGAACGCAGGAACGGCGTGTGGGCGGTCTTTTGCTTGAGCAGCTGGCGGCCCAGGCCGTCGGCCAGGACCACGCAGACGTGCCGGGCGGCGGGCAGGTTCAGCCGGTTCTCGAAGCCGGGGACGCCCAGGCTGGCGGCGGCGCTGACGAGGACTTCGGCGATGGAGCGCTCCCCGTACGCGGGCGGCGCCGGCAACCCGGCGGGGGCGGTGTCCGGGGCGGCGGGTGCCTGGGACGAGGCGGCGTGGACCGGTCCCATCTCAGCGCTGGTGGCCGCGGCTGAGGCGGTTGCCGAAGACGCCCGGGCGGGGCCGCTGCGGCAGGGTGGAGGTCCCGTGCGGGGCGGGCGCGGTGGAGCCGGTGTTCACGGCCCGGAGCGCGCGGGCGAACAGCTTGGCGTCCTGGACGGCCTGCAGCCCGTCCGCCTCGGCGCTGATCCGGAGCACAATGTCCTCCTGCGCGATGGTGCCGCTGTAGCCGTGGTCCGCCTCGCACTGCGGGTCACCGCAGCTCGCCGGGCCCATGTCGAGGCGCTGCCCGCCGGACCAGGCGATGAACAGGGTCAGTTCACGGACCGGGTCGGAGGGCTTGTAGTCCTGCGGCTGGGCGTAGACGTAGCTGAGCACGACGGAGCGGATCTGCGTCACGGGGACGGACTCGGTGGAGACCTGCGCGACGATCTGCTCGCCGGCTTCGTCCAGTTGCTGGTCATCGACGTGGGTGATGACCAGCATGTCCTCGGTCAGGACCAGGACGGTGATGTGGCGGCGCACCTCGGCACGGTCGAAGTGCGTTTCCAGGTGCACCAGGTGCGCCACGCAGTCGCGGCCGTCCAGCGCGTCGGCGACGACGTCGGCCACCAGCCGCGGGTAAAAGCCGGCCTGCTCGAGTGCGCCCTCCAGGCTCTGGCCCTGCGCGCTGTGGTCGTGCAGCCCGTGGTGCGGCACGCCGTTGCGGCCGGGGACCGATGCGCGGGGCTGGCGTGCTGGGGGCTGGGAGGTCATGGCTTCCATTTTCACAGATCGGCTAGGGAGTTGCTAACCGCGCCGGGGTCCGGGGCGGTTCAGCTGCGCATGGCGCGGCGTGCCGTGTCGGTCCGCTGGGCCGCGTTGGCGATCCGGACGTCGGCGGCGAGGATGACGGCGCCGTCGGGTCCGGCGAGCACGGGGTTGAACTCGACCAGGGCGATTTCCGGATGGTTGTCCTTGAGCCGGGTCAGCCGGGCCGCGAGGTCCTCCAGCGCGGCGACGTCGACGGCGGGCAGCCCCTGATACCCGAAGAGCTTGCGCGAGGCGCGCGGGGCTCGGATGAAGTCGTGAACATCGGAGCCGGAGAGCGGCGGGACCCGGTGGGCCCAGTCGTCGAGCAGGTTGACGGCGTCGCCGGCAAGCCCGAACGAGACCACCGGTCCCAGGAGCGGATCCTCGATGGCGCGGAAGGTGCAGGCCTGGCCCACCGGGGCCATGGACTGCACCTCCAATGACGGCGAGCCGTAGCGCTGCAGCGACCGGCGCATCTGGACGATGTTGCGGCGCAGCGAATCGGCGTCCTGGATGTCGAGGCGGACCCCGCCGAGGTCCAGGCGGTGCCGGAGGGCCGGGTCCGTGGTTTTCAGGGCCACCGGCCAGCCCAGCCGGTCGGCGGCCGCCACGGCCTGGTCCTCGTCCTCGAACCCTTCGGATGGCAGCACCCGGATTCCGTACCGGCCCAGCAGCTTCGCCGCGGCGGCCGGCTCCAGCCGGACCAGCTGCTCGCCGCCGACCGGCCGCAGCAGCTCCTCAAGGTCCTCGTGCGCGGCTTCGGGGTCGCAGCCGTCGGGCTCGACGAACAGGCCCTGGTCGCGGACCACCCACTGGGCGTAGCGGACCACCGCGGCGAGGGCAGCGACGGCGGCGCCGGGGTTGGAGTAGCAGGGTACGCCCGGGGCCGGTTCCGTGGCGGCGTCGCCGCCCGCCGCGGCCTCTCCCGCGGCGGCATTCCCTGCGGGGGCGCCGACCATGCCCTCCACGTAGATGGACGGGTCCAGGATCCCGGTGAAGGCGGCGACGACCGGCTTCCCGGCGGCCGCCGAACACTCAGCCAGCACGGCACCGATCTTTTCCACCGTCAGGCCGCGGGCGGGCAGCAGGGCCACCACGACGGCGTGCACCGATTCAATCGTCAGCGTCTCCTGCAGGCTGCGGCGCAGGGCCGGGAGCGCCCGCGACATGCCCGTGTCCAGGTCGACGTCGGCCACGACGCGTTCCACGCCCAGGCCAGCCGCGGCGGCGCTGTCGGCCACCACTTTGCCGAGCGCGCTGGAGTTGCTGAACACGGCCACCCCGGGCCCCTGCGGCAGCGGCTGGCTGGACACGATCTGGGCGACGTCCATGAGCTGTTCGATGGTCTCGACCCGGATCACCCCGGCCTGGCGCATCATCGCGTCCAGCGCCTCGGTCGGCGCCTGGGTGGTGCGGACGGCGTGGCCGGGCGGCAGGTTCAGCCCCATCGCATCGGATTTGGCCACGATCACCGGTTTGGTCCGGGCCAGCCGGCGGGCCAGCCGGGAAAACTTGCGCGGGTTGCCGATCGATTCGAGGTAGAGCCCGACGGCGGTGGTGTCCGGGTCGTCCTCCCAGAACTGCATCATGTCGTTGCCGGAGACGTCGGCGCGGTTGCCGGCCGAGAGGAAGGTGGACAGGCCCACCCGGCGCCGGCTCGACGCCGCGTAAAGCGCGACGCCGATCGCCGCCGACTGGCTGAACAGGCCGAGGCCGCCGCGGCGGGCCAGGGACGGGGCCATCGAGGCGTTCAGGGACACGGCGGGATTGGTGTTGACGATCCCGAGCGAGGCCGGGCCGATCACGCGCATCCCGTTGGCGCGGGCCTGGCGGACCAGGTCCCGCTGCCGGGCAAGACCGCGTTCGCCGTCGTCCGCGTAGCCGGCGGTGGCCACCACGATGCCCTTGACGCCGGCTTCGCCGCATTCCTGGACCACTTTGGGCACCTCGTCGTGCGGGACGGCGATGATGGCGAGCTTGACCGGGCCGGGGACGTCGGAGAGCTTGGCGAAGGAGAGCATGCCGGCCAGTTCGAGGGCCTCGGGGTTGATCGCGTAGACCGGGCCGGTGAACCCGCCCTCGATGATGTGCTCCAGCAACTGGTAGCCCACGGTGCCCCAGGTGCGGCTGGCCCCGATCACCGCCACCGACGACGGCGCGAGCAGTTCCTGGATGCTGCGCGCCTCGGCGCGGTGTTCGCGGGACTCCATCACGGCCCGGGACTTATCCGTGGGATCGATGTTGAACTCGAGGCTGACGACGCCGTCATCGAAATGCCGTTTGACGTCGTAGCCCGCGTCCGAGAACACCATCAGCATCTTGCGGTTCTCCGGGAGCACCTCGGCGCTGAACTTGCGGATCCCGTTTTCCCGGGCGGCGGCGGCAAGGTGTTCGAGTAGGATCGAGCCGATGCCGCGTCCCTGGTGCGCGTCGGCGATGTTGAAGGCCACCTCGGCCTCGGCCGGGTCCTGCAGCCGGTCGTAGCGGCCGATGCCGATGATGTCGCCGCCGATGGTGATCACCAGCGCCACCCGGTCCTTGTAGTCGACCTCGGTGAAGCGTTTGAGTTCCTTGGCGGAAAGTTTGGACTTGAACGCGAAGAAGCGCATGTAGATGGACTTCTGCGACTGTCCGACGTGGAAGGCCTGCACGGCGTCCGCATCCGCGGGATGGATGGGGCGCAGGTGCGCAGTTCCGCCGTCGCGCAGCACGACATCGGCTTCCCAATGTTCCGGATAAACGCCGTCCAGGGGCTGATCCACCATAGGCTTAGCCTAGCCATAAACTTGCGCAGTACCCGTTCAGCACCCCCGCAGAAGGACCCACCAGCCTCATGGCACGCCGCCAAACCACGCCCCCGGCCGGGGAAGCCCAGGATTTCCACGAGAACATCGTCGATATCGACGTCACTTCCGAAATGGAAGGTTCGTTCCTGGAGTACGCCTACTCGGTGATCTACTCCCGGGCGCTGCCCGACGCCCGCGACGGGCTGAAGCCGGTGCAGCGGCGCATCCTGTTCATGATGAGCGAAATGGGACTGCGCCCGGACCGCGGCCACGTCAAGAGCGCCCGCGTGGTGGGCGAGGTCATGGGCAAGCTGCACCCGCACGGCGACACCGCCATCTACGACGCGATGGTCCGGATGGCGCAGGACTTCTCCCTCCGGCTGCCGCTGATCGACGGACACGGCAACTTCGGCTCGCTCGACGACGGCCCGGCCGCCCCGCGGTACACCGAGGCGCGGCTCGCGGCAGCGGCGCTGACCCTGACGGACCACCTGGACGAAGACGTGGTGGACTTCGTCCCCAACTACGACAACCAGCTGACCCAGCCGGAGGTGCTGCCGGCGGCGTTCCCGAACCTGTTGGTCAACGGCGCCACCGGCATCGCCGTCGGCATGGCCACGAACATGGCCCCGCACAACCTCGGCGAGGTGGTCGCCGCGGCCCGGCACCTGATCGCGCACCCGGACGCCACCCTCGATGACATCATGAAGTTCGTTCCCGGCCCCGACCTGCCCACCGGCGGCCGGATCGTGGGCCTGGACGGGATCCGCGACGCCTACGCCACCGGCCGCGGGTCCTTCAAGACCCGGGCCAAGGTCGACGTCGAACAGCTGTCCGCCCGGCGCACCGGTCTGGTCGTCACCGAGCTGCCCTACATGGTGGGCCCGGAGAAGGTGATCGAGAAGATCAAGGACGCGGTCAACGGCAAGAAGCTGACCGGGATCAGCGACATCGTCGACCTCACCGACCGCAAGCACGGCCTGCGGCTCGTGATCGAGCTGAAGAACGGCTTCAACCCGAACGCCGTCCTGCAGCAGCTCTACCGCTTCACGCCGATGGAAGACTCCTTCGGGATCAACAACGTCACCCTGGTTGACGGCCAGCCGCAGACCCTGGGCCTGCTGGAGCTGCTCACCGTCTACGTCAACCACCGGATCAACGTCGTGCGCCGGCGCACCGCGTTCCGGCTGGCCAAGAAGAAGGACCGCCTGCACCTGGTGGAAGGCCTGCTGGTCGCGATCGTCGACATCGACGAGGTCATCCAGATCATCCGCTCCTCCGATGAGGCGGCCGCGGCGCGGACCCGGCTGATGTCGATCTACGACCTGTCCGAAATCCAGGCCAACTACATCCTGGAACTGCGGCTCCGGCAGCTGACCAAGTACTCCCGGATCGAACTGGAAAAGGAACAGGACGAACTGCGCCGGGAGATCGCCGAGCTGCAGGCCATCCTCGACTCCCCCGAGCTGCTGCGCAGGCTGGTGTCCGACGAACTCGGCGAACTCGCGGACAAGTACGGCACCCCGCGCCGGACCGTGCTGCTCGAATCCGAGGCGGTCTCCCCCACGGTCGCCGCCCTCGCCGCCCCCGGCACCAAGGGCAAGGCCGCGCCGCTAGCCCTGGAAATCGCGGACGATCCCTGCTGGGCCATCCTGACCGCCTCCGGCCAGATCGCCCGCACGGCCAACCAGGACAGCCTCGCGGAGTCCGGGCCGCGGACCAAGCACGACGTGTTCCGCTCGGTGGTGAAGACCTCCGCACGCGGCGAGATCGCGGCCGTGACCTCCCAGGGCCGGATGCTCCGGCTCCAGGTGATGGACATGCCGGTGCTGCCCCCGACCGCCGGCACGCCCAACCTGGCCGGCGGCGTCCCGGCCAAGGACTTCATCACCCTGCTCAAGGGCGAGACCCTGGTGGCGTTTGCCCCGCTGGATACGGTCCTCGCGATCGGCACCGCCCAAGGCGTGGTGAAGCGCGTCCAGCCGGACTACCCGCTCAACCGCGAGGACTGGGACGTGATCGCCCTCAAGGACAAGGACACCGTGGTGGGCGTGGAGCCGGCCGCGGGCGACGACGTCGAACTCATTTTCGTCACACGCCAGGCCCAGCTGCTGCGCTTCAACGCCTCCGCGGTCCGGCCGCAGGGCCGCACCGCCGGCGGCATGGCCGGGATCAAGCTCGCCGCCGGGGACCGGGTGCTGCACTTTGGCACGGCCGGTTCCACCGACGACGCAGCCGTGGTGGTCACGATCGCCGGGACCGAAGGCGCCCTGCCGGGCACCGCCCCGGGCTCGGCGAAGGTGACGGCCCTGGCCGAGTACCCGGCCAAGGGCCGCGGCACGGCCGGTGTCCGGGCCCATCGTTTCCTCAAGGGCGAGGACACCCTGCTGCTCGCCTGGGCCGGCCACGGCCCGGCGAAGGCCTCCTCGCTGGCCGGGGTGGCGCGTTCCCTGCCGGTGGAGCATGGCCGCCGCGACGGGTCCGGCATTCCGCTCTCCCAGGCCGTCGACGCGATCGGGCCGAGCATGGCCTGGGCCGCGGAATCGGCCGCCGAGGGCTGACCGGCCTGGCGTTGGGAGCCCCGGTCCTACATTCCGGAATTGATGTTCAGGATGTTGCCCTCGCTGTCGAGGAACCAGGCGGCGGAGCTGCCGTCGGGGAGCGTGGCGATACCGTCCTCGGTCTTCAGCCCGGGGAAGTCGTACTCCTCGAAGACGACCCCGGCGGCCCGGAGCTCGGTGACGGCGGCGGACACGTCCGGCACCATCCAGCCCATCTGGGTATTCTTCGCGGTGCCGGCGTTGGAGGTCTGGTACACCAGGAACCGGCTGCCGGAGCCGCAGGTGTACTGGAGGTTGTCCTCGGCGCCGGGGTTGTCGGGTTCGAGGCCGAGTTTGTCGCGGTAGAAGTCGCGGGCGCGGGCGATGTCCGCGGCCGGCAGTACGGCGCCGACCGGCTGGTCTTTGAGCATGGCGATATCCCTTTCCAGGCCCTTCCCCCGGCTGGAATTTTACTCCTTCGCCTAGACTGCTGACATGCCTATCGCGCCCGATTACAAGGACTGGACCTGGGTGCTGTCGCGGCCGTGCCCGGAGTGCGGCTTCGATGTCTCCGCCTGCACCCCCGCCACGGCCCCCGGGAAGCTGGCGAGCATGCTGCCGCGCTGGCGTGCGGTGCTGCGCCGGCCGGACGTGGCTGACCGCCCGGACGCGGACACGTGGTCCCCGCTGGAGTATGCCTGCCACGTGCGGGACGTGTTCACGCTCTTCGACCACCGCTTGGACCTGATGCTGACCCGGGACGAGGCGCGCTTCGACG
Organism: Arthrobacter sp. Hor0625; assembly: GCF_052567525.1. Lineage (NCBI taxonomy): Bacteria > Bacillati > Actinomycetota > Actinomycetes > Micrococcales > Micrococcaceae > Arthrobacter > Arthrobacter sp. Hor0625. The sequence goes on from NZ_CP199586.1 coordinate 3,309,186, forward strand.
ACTGGGACCAGGACCGCACGGCCATCGAGCAGGATTACCAGAGCGCCGACCCGGCCGAGGTCAGCGCCGCGCTCACGGCAGAGGGCGACCAGATCGCCGCGTCGTTCGGCTCCATCCCCGAGCAGGACTGGGGCCGCAAGGGCACCCGCAGCAACGGCTCCGAGTTCACGGTCCTGACCTTCAGCCAGTACTTCCTCCACGACATCGTGCACCACCTCCACGACGTGGAGGGATAAGAAGTGGACGGATAAGGCGACGGCTGAGCGGCGCTACAGCTCCTTGTCCCAGGCCATGCTGCGGTTGACCGTCGTGTACCCCAGCTTCGTGTACAGCGCGAGGGCTCCGGTGGGGTTTTCCGAGTCGACGTCGAGCGAGGCCTTGTCCATGCCGGCGGCGGCGAAGCGGCGCATGGCCTCGGCCAGCAGGGCCTGTGCTACGCCGCGGCCCCGGTACTGCCGCCGCACCCCGAGCAGGTCCGTGTAGCCTTCCTTGAAGCCGCGCTCCGTGGCGATCTCGGCATCATGGCTGGCCAGCTGGTAGCCGGCGACCTGCCCGCTGGCGGTGTCCAGAACGACGCAGCTCAGGTCCGGCCGCGCCTGCGGATCGTTTACGACGAACCCCCAGGCTTCCTCGTCACGGGGCTCGCTGCCCCAGTGGTCGCGGAACGCGTCGTTGTGGGCCTGCCGCACCGGCTCGTGCAGCCCGGGGCCGAAATCCACCAGTTCCAGTCCGTCGTCGAGCCGGTGCACGGGCAGGGGCCCCTCCAGCGGCCGGTGCATCTCGTTGTAGTAGCGGACCACCCGGTACCCGCCGCGCGTAAAGAGCCGGGCCTGGGGGGCGTGCTGTTCCTCGGCGTGGAGGCGCAGCCTGGGCCCGGCGGCCCGTTCTGCCGGGTCCCCGGGATCCTGTACCCGGGCCGTATCCTCGGCGAACCGCTGCCGGGTCCGCGCCTCCAGCCAGGCCAGCACACCGCGTCCGACGCCGCTGCCCTGCCAGTCGGGGTCCACGCAGCCAAAGCCGACGGCCTTGTCACCGCCGGGGTTCTTCGTGAGCCGGCCGTACGCCCGGGCGGTTCCCTGCCGGTCGAAGCCCAGGATGCTGTTTGCGGCCGGAGGGTTCTTCTGCGAGGCCAGGATCTGTGCCAGGTCCTCGCGGCGCTCGAACCAGACGGGGCGTTCGAGGGCGGCGGTCCGGGCGATCAGGGCCGCCCAGGCGTCGAGGTCGTCCTCGCCGGCCGGCCGCCAGCTCAGGCGGGAGTCGAGACGGGTGCGCGGATCATCGGTGTGCGGGGTGGTCATCGGATCAGGCTAGCGGCGCGGCTAGCGGCGCGCCAGCACCGGAGGACCATGGAGTTCCCGGGCCAGGTCCAGGTCCAGCCGGGCGTCTTCCGGGCTGATGTCCTCCGGGTTGTGCGTCACGAGCACGACGGTCCGGCCGGCCAGGCCGCGCCGCAGCTCGGCCAGCATGCTCCGGCCCGCCTCGGCGTCCAGGTGGGCCGTCGGCTCGTCGAGCAGAATGACGTCCGCGCCGGTCATCAGCGTCCGCGCCACCGCCAGGCGCTGGCGTTCGCCGCCGCTGAGGAACGCTCCGCCCGGACCGATGGGGGTATCCAGGCCGCGGTCGAGCCGGCGCAGCAGGGGCTCCAGGCCGACGGCGGAGAGCGCGGCGGTGCACTGCGCCTCGAGCTCCGTCCCCGCCCCGCGGCCCGACCCTGGCACCCCCAGCATGAGATTCCCGCGGATGGTGGAGTCGAAGAGGTGCGCCTCCTGCGGGCACCAGGCGGCTCCACCGGTGAGCCGGAGGCGTCCACCGGCAACCGGGAGGAAGCCGAGCATGACGGCCAGCAGGGTGGACTTTCCGGATCCGGAGGCTCCGGTGACCGCCAGCCAGCGGCCGGGTTCGGCACGGGCGGACAGGCCAGTGAACACGTCCGGGCCGCCCGGCCACGCCGCTGCGAGATCCTCGAGCTCCAGTCCGGGCCGTCCGCCGGGCCGCGGGGACACCGGAACCGGGCCGCCGGCCGCTTCACCGGAGTCCCGGTCGAGGACGCCGGAGCCTGCAATCCGGGCGAGGACGGACCGCAGCGCCGGGTACTGCCGCACCGCCGTCGTGATTGCCGCGTACGGCTCCACCAGCGCCAGCTGCAGCAGCACCACGACGGCGACGGTCTCCGGTTCCACCGTTCCGGCCAGGGCCAGCGGCGCGGCGAGGACCGCGCTGGCCAGGGCCGCGGCGCTGCAGGCCAGGACGGTCAGTCCCTGGCCGAGCCCCTCGGCCAGGGCCGAACGCTGGGAGGCGGCCGTCGCGGCCCGGTCGGCCCGGTGGATGGCGGCCAGCACCGGTCCGGCGACCCCGTTGGCGTGCAGTTCGGCCCGGGCGTCCAGGGCGGCGGCGACCTGCCGCAGCACGCCGGAGCGAAGCTGCTGCTCGGCGCGGGCGGACATCCGGTCCGCCAGCAGTGCCAGCGCAGGCGCCAGGGCAAGGCTGACGGCCGCGGCGGCCAGTACGGCCGGCAGGGCTGCCGGCAGCAGCAAGCCGACGCCGGTGACCGCGGCCGCGCCCACGGCCACGGCGGTGAGCGGGGGCAGGACAACGCGCGGGAGCAGCTCGCGGACGGTGTCAACGTCATCGATCACGGTGCCGAGCACGTTGCCGCCCTGCAGTAGCCGCCGCAGGGACAGGGCCCGGCGGCTCAGCGACTCCCACAGCCTGCCGCGGAGCCGGGTCAGGGCTGTGAAGACGGCGTCGTGCAGGAGCAGCCGTTCGGCATAGCGCAGCACGGCCCGGCCGACGCCGAAGAAGCGCACCCCCACGATGGCCGTCAGCAGGTACAGGATGGGAGGCTGTTCGCTGGCCCGCAGGATCAGCCAGCCGGACAGCCCGGACAGGGCGACCGCGAACAGGGCAGCCAGCACGCCGACGGCACCGGCCGCGGCAAACTTGCCGGACACCGGGGCCAGCAGCCGGCGCAGCCGCCCTGCAGCCCCTGCCACGTGAGGCCCCCCGGCAGCGGAGGCGCCGGTGGCGTCACGATCATCGGTGCCGGCGGCGGGAGCGGCCGGAGCAGCGGGAACGGCACGAGCGCCGGATGTCGCGGGCGCCGTGCCGGCACGGGCCGGCGCTTCACTGTTGAGAGGCGGCGCTGGAGTCCCCGCGGCCGGCGCCGGCTCCGCGCCGACGGCCACCAGCCGGTCTGCGAGTTCCCGGGTCCGCCGGTCGTGGGCGACCAGCAGGACGGTGGCCTTGCCGCGCAGGTCCTGGAGGGCGGCGTTCACGGCGTCGGCGGAGGCGCGGTCCAGGTGTGCAGTGGGTTCATCCAGCAGCAACACGGTTGCGCCGGCCCTGAGCCGGGCCAGGCCCCGGGCCACCGCGACCCGGCGCAGCTCCCCCGGGCTGAGTTCGGCGGGGTGCTTTGCGGCCAGGTGCGCGGCGGCGCAGGCAGCCAGGCATCCGCGGGCGGCCGCGTCCTGCGCCGGGGTCGGGTCGGCCGGGGCGCCCAGGTACAGTAGCACCTCCGCGAGCACGGTGGGCTGGACCATGACCGGGTGTTGCGGCACCCACGCCAGGTCCGCCGCGGTGTAGCCCTCCACCCGGCCGGTGATTGCGGTGCCGGCGCCGGCGCCGATGGTGCCGGCCAGAACGCCGAGCACGGTGCTTTTCCCGGCCCCGCTGGGGCCGTCCAGGGCCGTGATCCCGCCGGGGACGGCGGTGAAGCTCAGCGGCCCGACGGCGGATCCGGTGCGCCCGGCGTAGCGGACGGCGAGGTCCCGGACCGTGACCGCCGGCGGCGCACCCGCACCCTGCGGTGCCGGACCGGCCGGACCCCGCGGTGACGCGCCGGACGGACCCGACGGCGGCAGCGGCGTGGCCTGCGGCGCGTCCAGTACCTCCGTGGTGTCGGCGAGCGCCGCGCGGCCTTCGTCGCTGGCGTGGTGCGCGGTGCCGAGTTCGCGCAACGGCAGGTAGCAGTCGGGGGCGAGAATCAAGGCCAGCAGGCCCGCTTCGAGTGCCATGTCCCCGTGCACCAGCCGGACGCCGATGAAGACGGCCACCACGGCGACGGAGATGGTGGCGATCAGCTCCAGGGCAAGGGCGGAGAGGAAGGCGGTGCGCAGCGTGCCCATGGTCCTGGCGCGGTACTGCTCGGAGATGTCCTCCAGGGCCTCGCGCTGCGCGGTGGCGCGGCCCAGCCCGACCAGGACGGGCAGGCCCTTGGCGAGTTCGAGCATGTGGCCGGAGAGCCGGGACAGCGCAGACTGCGCTTCCCGCACCCGGTCCTCGGTGTGGCGGCCGATCAGGATCATGAACAGCGGCACCAGCGGGACGGTCAGGACGATCACGACCGCGCTGATCCAGTCGGCGAAGAGAATCCTCGCGCCAAGCAGCAGCGGGATGGCGGTGCAGTTGACCAGGGCGGGCAGGAACTGGGTGTAGTAGTTATCCAGCGCGTCCAGGCCGCGCGTGGCGAGCACCGCCAGGCCGCCGTCGGCCGGCCCGGCGCTCCGGACGCCGGTGTGCAGGGAGCGCTCCAGCAGCTGCGAGCGCAGTTCCTCCTTGACCCCGAGCGCGGCGCGGCGGGACGCGACCGCCTGCGCCCAGACGGTGAGCGCGCGCAGCACCGCCCCCGCCAGGCCCCAGCCCAGTTGTTCCGCCCACGCCGGGTCGTGGGCCATCAGGCCGGCCAGCATGGCGGCGACGGCCTGGCCCATCAGCACCAGGGAGAGGGCCTTCAGGGCGGCGAGGAGCCCCAGCAGGTACAGCGCGGAGCGGGTGGCGGGGCCGGCGGGGAACTGCGGTCGCATCGGCGGCTAGTCCTTCGGCGCCAGCACGCGGGACGCGATCGCGGGCAGGAAGCTGTGTGCCTCGGGGATGTGGGCCGCGCTGACCCGGCGCCGGAACACCCAGTAGGTCCAGGCCTGGTAGGCCAGCACCAGCGGCAGGCCGATGCAGGCCACGACCGTCATCAGGCCCAGCGTGTAGTCGGAGGAGGAGGCGTTGGCGACCGTGAGGCTGAAATCCGGGTTGAGGGTCGAGGGCAGCACCACCGGGAACGCCGCCCCGAAGATCGAGGCGCTGCCCAGCAGCAGGAAGGCGCCCAGGGACAGGAACGCCCGGCCTTCGGCGCCACGGCGGCCGAAGATCCACGCCAGGGCGGCCGCAGCGACGGCGACGACGACGGCGGTCCAGGTCCAGGCTTTACCGCTCTGCAGCTGCAGCACCACCGCCCAGCCGGCGATCGGCAAAAGCAACGCCGGCAGCAGCCGCACAAACCACTGCCGTGCCCGGTGCCGGACGTCGCCGTCGGTCTTCAGCGCCAGGAACGCGAGAGCGTGCAGCAGCGAGAAGCCGACGACCGCCAGCCCGCCGAGCACCGCGTAGGCGCTGAACCATGCGAAGGGGCCGCCGTCGCGGTCGCCGTTGGCGTTCAGCGGCAGTCCCGTCGTGGTCAGGGCCAGGGCGGCGCCGACGCCGAAGGCGGCCACCAGGGAGCCCAGGACGATCGCCCAGTCCCAGCGGGCCCGCCACTGCGAGGTATCGACCTTCCCGCGGTATTCGAAGGCCACGGCCCGGAAGATCAGGGCCACCAGGACCAGCAGCAGCGGCAGGTAAAGCGCGGAGAACAGGGAGGCGTACCAGAGCGGGAAGGCCGCGAAGGTGGCCCCGCCGGCGGTCAGCAGCCACACTTCGTTGCCGTCCCAGACCGGGCCGATGGTGTTGAGCAGGACGCGGCGCTCGGTGTTGTTCCGGGCGAAGCCCTTCATGAGCATTCCGACCCCCAGGTCGAAGCCCTCCAGGAAGAGGTAGCCGGTCCAGAGCACCGCGATGGCGATGAACCAGATGGTGGGAAGCAGTTCCATGCTGAAAGTCCTCTGCAGCTCGTTCGAAGGGGCCGGTTTAGTAGGCGAAAGCCAGGACGTCGTCGGCACCGGGCTTGCCGGGGCCTGCGCCGGGGGTCTGGTCCTCGTTCTCGTCGGCGGGGGCGTGCGCGAGTTCCGGCATCGCCGAGGCGACCCCGCCGCGGACGTACTTCACCAACAGCTTTACTTCGACCACCAGCAGCACCGCGTAGACGGCGGTCAGCACCACCAGCGACGTCAGCAGCTCCCCCGCGGAGACGCCCGGGGACACGGCGGCCGCGGTGAACATGAAGACCTGGTCGATGCCGCTAGGGTCCGGATTGGGTGCGACGACGAAGGGCTGCCGGCCCATTTCGGTGAAGATCCAGCCGGCGGCGTTGGCGCCGAAGGGGGCCAGGATGCCGAAGACGGCCAGCCGCATCAGCCCGCGTGAGGCCGGGACGGTCCCCTTGCGCGTCAGCCAGAGGGCGGCGAGGGCGGCGAGGGCGGCCACGCCGCCGAAGCCGATCATCATCCGGAAACCCCAGTAGGTGACTTCCATGACCGGGACGTACTGGATTTCCTTGCCGGCGCGGTCGCCGTAGATCGGGTTGTCCGGCAGGTGCGTGCCGTAGTCGGCCTTGTACTGGTCCAGAAGGCTGTTGACGCCCTTGACCTCGGTGGTGAAGTCGCCCTTGGCCAGGAAGGACAGCAGGCCGGGGACCTCGATCACGGCGACGACGTCGTCGCAGTTCTTGGAGCCGACGTTGCCGACGCTGAGGATGGAGAAGCCTGTGCCGTCGTGGCAGGCCGCCTCGGCCGCGGCCATCTTCATGGGCTGCTGGTCGAACATCAACTTGCCCTGCAGGTCGCCGGTGACGGCAGTCCCCGCGAAGGAGATCATCGCCACGACGGCGCCGATCCGCAGCGACCGGATCCAGACGGCGTGGTCCGCCCGGTCCCGGCCGGGAACGTCCGAGGAGCCGGGGACCACCCTGCCGTCCGGGCCTACGGTGTCCGTGCCGTCGTGCCGGCGCCGCCACAGGTGGTACCAGGAGATGCCGAGCAGGAAGGCTCCGGCGACGGCGAGGGCGCCGAAGAGGGTGTGCGGCACCGCGACCAGGGCGGTGTTGTTCGTGAAGACGGCCCAGGCGTCGGTCATCACCGGCCGGCCGTCGATCATTTCGACGCCGACAGGATGCTGCATCCAGCTGTTGGCCACGATGATGAAGTAGGCGGAGAAGACCGATCCGATGACGGCGATCCAGAGGCAGGCCAGGTGCACGGCGGGCTTGAGCTGCTTCCAGCCGAAGATCCACAGCCCCAGGAAGGTCGATTCGACGAAGAAGGCCAGCAGCGCCTCCATGGCCAGCGGCGCGCCGAACACGTCGCCGACGAAGCGGGAGTACTCGCTCCAGGCCATGCCGAACTGGAATTCCTGGACGATGCCGGTGGCCACGCCCATGATGAAGTTGATCAGGAAGAGCTTGCCCCAGAACTTCGTCATCCGCAGGTATTCGGGCCGGCCTGTGCGGTGCCAGAGGGTCTGGATCACCGCCACCACCAGGCCCAGGCCGATCGTCAGCGGCACCATCATGAAGTGGTAGACAGTGGTGATGCCGAATTGCCAGCGTGCAATTTCCAAGGCGTCCAAGGCAGTCCCTTTGGCTAGGTTCCCGAGAGATTTCTACAGTGCGTAGAACACTTACTTCTACAGAGTGTAGAACAACTGCGCACCGTCCTGCACCCCAGCGTGGCACGGCGCACAGCACCCCGCAATGACGGTCCCGGCCCTGCCGGCGACACGCCCGCCGACCCTGTTCTACTTCATGTAGAAAGTGCGTCGAAAAAGCGGTAAATTTAATCCGTAGTATTCACCAACTTCCCGGCGGCCCTGCCGCCCGGGGCGGCATTGACGAAGGACGTACGGAATGGCAAGTCTCGGCGAACTGGAACGGGCAGTCATGGACCTGCTCTGGGCGAGCCAGGAGGCTGCAACGGCGAACACCCTGCGGGACCTGCTGGCGCAGAGCACCCGGACCGCCGGCGGCACCGCCGGTCACGAGGGCAAGGACCTGGCCGTGACCACCGTGCTGACCGTCCTGTCCCGACTGGAGCGCAAAGGCCTCGTCGAGCGTGAGCGCGGCACCCGGCCGCACCGCTACCAGGCTGTCTCCAGCCGGGCGGACCACACCGCGGAACTCATGCACGAAGTGCTCGGCTCCGCCCCGGACCGCGAGGCCGTGCTGGCCCGCTTCATCGGTTCCGTAACGGCCACCGAAGCCGAGACGCTGCGCAAACTCCTGGGCCACAGCTAGCAGCGGATGTTCTGGACCTCATACTTTCTGGCGGTCCTGGCGATAGCACTGGCGTGGCCGGTGCCTATCCTCCTTTCCCGCGCCCAATGGCCGGCCCGCTCGCCGTTCACGGCAATGCTGCTCTGGCAGGCCATCGCCCTCGCCGGCGGCCTCTCGATGATCGGGGCCATGCTGGTCTACGGCCTGGAACCGATCGGCGACAACCTGCTGGCGGGCCTGAAGTCGCTGGCCGGAATGGTGTTCCGCAACGAGCCCACCACGGCGCTGGGCTTCTGGCACATCTTCGCCCTGTCCGCCGCGGCGCTGCTCAGCGCGCACCTGGTTTTCACCCTGCTGCTGACCTACTACAAGATCCAGCGGCAGCGGCGCCGGCACCGCGAACTGCTCGCGCTGCTGGCCTCCCCCTCGGCGGACGGCGCCCGGACCATGGTGATCAACCATGACTCGCCGGTGGCGTACTGCCTGCCCGGCGGGGCCCGTTCCGTCACCGTACTCTCGGACGGCCTGATGGCTGCCCTGGCCCCGGACGAACTGCGGGCCGTGCTGAGCCACGAAAACGCGCACCTGAACCAGCGCCACCACCTGCTGCTGTGGGCCTTCGCCGCCTGGCGGCAGGCCCTCCCCTGGCTGCCCACCACCCGCCTGGCCCAGGAGGCGGTTAACTCGCTGATCGAAATGCTGGCCGACGACGTCGCCCTGAAGACCGAGAGCAAGGCCACCCTGATCAAGGCGATCGCGATCGTGGCCAGCGGCTCGACGGCCGCGCCGGGCGCCCCCGCGGCCCGGATGGCTTTCGGTCCGGCGGAGTCCGACGGCGGCCAGCCCGGCGCTACCGGGGGCGCCGGCGCCCTGGTGACCACCGCCTCGCGGGTCAGCAGGCTGCTCTCGCCGCAGCCTCCCCTGCCGGAGGCGCTGCGCTACGCCGTCCTTGGCGCCTGCGTGCTGCTGCTGGCCGTGCCCACCGCGCTGCTGATCGTTCCCGGCCTGCTCGGCTGACCCGCCGCCCGGCCCGCGCGCCTGCGGCCCGCGGGCACGACGTCCTAGCGGCCCCGCGCCCGGCCGGCCGGGCACGGCCGGTCGGGCACGGCCGGCCGGGCCCGGCAGCTCAGGCGTCGATCCGCTCCCGGTCCAGGCTGGCCGCCCCGGCGATGATGAAGTCCTTGCGCGGCGCCACGTCGGAGCCCATCAGCAAGTCGAAGATCTCCTCGGCCTGCTTAGCGTTCTCGATCCCGACCTTGCGCAGGGTGCGGTGGCGGGGATCCATCGTGGTCTCGGCGAGCTGCTCGGCGTCCATTTCGCCCAGGCCCTTGTAGCGCTGGATGGGTTCCTTGTAGCGCTTGCCTTCCTTGGCGAGCCGGCCCAGCAGCGCGTGCAGTTCCGCCTCGGAGTAGGTGTAGATCATCTCGTTGGCCTTCTGGCCGGCGTTGATGACCTCCACCCGGTGCAGCGGGGGAACGGCCGCAAAGACCCGGCCCTCGTCGATCATCGGGCGCATGTAGCGGAAGAACAGGGTGAGCAGCAGCGTGCGGATGTGGGCGCCGTCGACGTCGGCGTCGGTCATCAGGATCACCTTGCCGTAGCGCGCGGCGCCGATATCGAAGCTGCGGCCCGACCCGGCCCCGACCACCTGGATCAGGGCGGCGCACTCGGCGTTGGAGAGCATGTCCCCCACCGAAGCCTTCTGGACGTTGAGGATCTTGCCGCGGATCGGCAGCAGCGCCTGGAAGTCCGAGGAACGGGCGAGCTTGGCGGTGCCGAGCGCCGAGTCGCCCTCGACGATGAACAGTTCCGAGCGGGCGACGTCGTCGGTGCGGCAGTCCGCGAGCTTGGTCGGCATCGAGGAGGTCTCCAGCGCGTTCTTGCGCCGCTGCGTCTCCTTGTGCACCCGCGCGGAGATCCGCGATTTCATCTCGCTGACGACCTTCTCCAGCAGCAGCGCCGACTGGGCCTTGTCGTTACGGTTGGAGGAGGTGAGCTTGGCGTTAATCTCGCGCTCGACGACCTTGGCCACGATGGCGCGGACCGCCGAGGTGCCCAGGATCTCCTTCGTCTGGCCCTCGAACTGCGGTTCGGCGAGCCGGACGGTCAGCACCGCGGTGAGGCCGGCGAAGATGTCGTCCTTTTCAATCTTGTCGTTGCCGGCCTTGAGCTTGCGGGCGTTCGCCTCCACCGCCTTGCGGAAGGTCTTGACCAGGGCCTGCTCGAAGCCGGACTGGTGCGTGCCGCCCTTAGGGGTGGAGATGATGTTGACGAAGCTGCGCACGGTGCTGTCGTAGCCGATGCCCCAGCGCAGGGCCACGTCCACCTCACAGTCCCGTTCCACCTCCGCCAGCTGGCTGTGCCCCCGTTCGTCCAGCACCGGGACCGTCTCCTTGAACTTGCCGGCGCCGTGGAGCCGCCAGACGTCGGTGACCGCCGGATCCGCGGCGAGGAATTCGACGAACTCGGAGATGCCGCCGTCGTGGTGGAAGACTTCCTCGTGCGGGCCGCCCTCGCCGGGCGTGCCGGACATCCTTCGTTCGTCGCGGACGGTGAGCTTCAGCCCGGGCACCAGGAAGGAGGTCTGGCGGGCGCGGGAGACCAGTTCGTCATAGGAGAACTTCGCGTCCGGAGTGAAGATCTGCCGGTCGGCCCAGTAACGGATCCGGGTGCCGGTCACGCCGCGCTTGGCCTTGCCGACGACGTCGAGCACCGAACCGTCGATGAACGGTTCGAACACCGCGCCCGGGTCGGGCCGGGTTCCCGGGTCCTTGAAACGGCCCGGTTCGCCGCGGCGGAAGGACATCTTGTAGGTCTTGCCGCCGCGGTCCACTTCGACGTCCAGCCGGGAGGACAGCGCGTTGACCACAGAGGCGCCGACGCCGTGCAGGCCGCCGGAGGCGGTGTAGGAGCCGCCGCCGAACTTGCCGCCGGCGTGCAGCTTGGTGAAGACGACCTCGACGCCGGTGAGCCCGGTCTTGGGTTCGACGTCGATCGGGATGCCGCGGCCGTCGTCGTGGATTTCCACCGAGTTGTCGGCGTGCAGGATGATCCGGATGTCGTGGCCGAAGCCGGCGAGGGCTTCATCGACCGAGTTGTCGATGATCTCCCAGAGGCAGTGCATGAGCCCGCGGGAGTCGGTAGACCCGATGTACATGCCCGGGCGCTTGCGGACGGCCTCGAGGCCCTCCAGCACGGAAAGGTGCCGGGCGGTGTAATCAGAACTTGGTGCCACGGGTCGGAAACTCCTTCGGGATGGAACGTGGAGACGCTCTTCCTAGGTTAGTCGGCCAGCCGCCCACCGCCCGGTTGCCACTCCCCGGCAGCCACCGGACGGGCCCGGCCGTTACGGAGCCGTGATACGCGGACAGCGAAAGTGTCCCATCCTTGCCATGGAACGGCGGCGAATGCTGGTTATATAGATGTACCGAACTACCAAGGAGGCCGAACATGACAACAGCAGTTGCGGACCGCACACTCACCACCGTTGACCGGTGCGATCGCTGCGGAGCCCAGGCATACGTCCGGGTTGTTCTCGAAGCCTCCGGCGGCGAGCTTCTTTTCTGCGCACACCACGCCCGGGCTGTCGAGCCGAACCTTCGGCCGCTCAGCTCCGACTGGCACGACGAGACGGCCCGTCTCCACGAGAAGGAGCCGGTCGCGGCCGACTAGGGCGCAGACATCAGCAGGACCCCCTCCGACCCGGAGGGGGTCCTGCTGCTTTAAGCCCTGGTTTGGCCGGCCTGCCTGAGCTGCACGCTCCCAGCTGCACGCCTTAACGCACGATGCGGGGCCACCGTGCGGCCGGGGTCCGAAGACCGACGGCGGCGCGGCGACCCCGCATTGCGGGACGCGGTTCCTAGTCCAGGTAGTCGCGCAGCACCTGGGAGCGGGAGGGGTGCCGCAGCTTCGACATGGTCTTCGATTCGATCTGGCGGATGCGTTCGCGGGTCACGCCGTAGACCTTTCCGATTTCGTCTAAAGTCTTCGGCTGGCCGTCGGTCAGGCCGAAGCGCATCGCGACGACGCCGGCTTCACGTTCAGAGAGCGTGTCCAGCACCGAGTGCAGCTGTTCCTGCAGCAAGGTGAAGCTGACGGCGTCGGCCGGGACGACCGCCTCGGAGTCCTCGATCAGGTCGCCGAACTCGGAGTCGCCGTCCTCGCCCAGCGGGGTGTGCAGCGAGATGGGTTCGCGGCCGTACTTCTGGACCTCGACGACCTTTTCGGGCGTCATGTCCAGCTCGAGGGCCAGTTCTTCGGGGGTGGGTTCGCGGCCGAGATCCTGGAGCATCTGGCGCTGGACGCGGGCCAGCTTGTTGATGACTTCCACCATGTGCACCGGGATGCGGATGGTGCGGGCCTGGTCGGCCATGGCGCGGGTGATGGCCTGGCGGATCCACCAGGTGGCGTAGGTGGAGAACTTGAAGCCCTTGGTGTAGTCGAACTTCTCGACCGCACGGATCAGGCCCAGGTTGCCTTCCTGGATCAGGTCAAGGAACAGCATGCCGCGGCCGGTGTAGCGCTTGGCCAGCGAGACCACGAGGCGGAGGTTGGCCTCCAGCAGGTGGTTCTTGGCGCGCTTGCCGTCGTGGATGACGAACTCGAGCTCGCGCTTGAGCTTGGGGTCCATGGACCCGTCGTCCGCGGCGAGCTTCTCCTCGGCGAACAGGCCGGCCTCGATGCGCAGGGCCAGGTCGACTTCCTGTTCGGCGTTCAGCAGGGCGACCTTGCCGATCTGCTTCAGGTAGTCCTTGACCGGGTCGGCGGTGGCCCCCGCGGACATGACCTGCTGGACCGGGGCGTCGTCGTCGTCGGCATCGGAGTAGACGAAGCCGGAGCCGGTGGCGGCTGTCGCTGCCTTGCCGGTTGCCTCTTCGCCCTCCTCGCCGAGGTCGGCGGCGTCGGGGGCTGCTTCATCGAGGTCCTCGTCGACCTCAATGTCTTCGGTGTCCTCATCGGAGGACTTGCCGGCGGCCTGGGCCGCGGCTTTGGCGCCGGGCTTGGGCCCGCGCTTCTTGGGCTCAGGCTTGGCGACTGCCGCGCCCGTGTCATCGCCCGCGGCGGCGGCTGCGTCTTTGGCTGCCTTGTTGGCAGCACGCGTGGCGGCACGCTTGGCGTTGGCCGCTGCCTTCTTCTCCTCGGGGGACAATACGGCCTGGTCGGCGGGTTCCTTCTTCGCGGAAGACGGGGTCACAGAAAACCTTTCTAGCGGCGGTCTGTGGAATCACCATACGGGCAACACCACTATGACCCTGTCAAGTCCGTGATTGACATCGCGTGCAATCACGTCCGGCAGAGCCACTTAGTAGAACTGCCGGAGCGACCGTAATGTTCCCTGTTTCCAAGGTTCGCTACTCGCACTCGATTCACGGACCCAACCGGGTCTCGCCAACCATTGTCTCACGATTTTCCGGATCAGGCCCTGCCGCGCTGCTGACCGCCCCCGCACGCTCCCGTCAGGACGGGTTCCCTCCCCCGCGGCAGGCGCGGGTCCCCGCCGCCTGCCCGGTCAGGCCGCATCCGGGTCGAACCGCTGCCAGGCCGCCTCCTTCCGGCCCGCCCAGCCGCACAGCGTGCCGCGGCGCACCAGTTCGGCCAGCAGTTCGGCCAGTCGGTAGCCGGGATGGGCCGCGGCGGCCGCGCGGAGCAGGGTGTCAGCGTAGGACCCCCGCCCCCGGCACCACTCGATCCAGGCCCGGCCGGTCAGCCCGGCGGCCCGGGATTCGCCGCCGCCGCAGGCTTCGAGCCGGGCGAGGAGGCGGTCCAGCTGCGCCAGCCGGGCCCAGTCCGGGACCGCCGGCTCCAGGCCCAGGAGCACCTCGCCGTAGCCGGGGGCCGGGAGAGCCGCCGAGGGACCGGCGTCCGGGAGCCCCGCCGTAGGGTAAGGGTCCGGGGCCGGATCCGGTCCCCGATCCGGTGCCGGCGGGAACCCCGGCAGCGGCGGCAGCCCGGCAGCCTGGCCCGGTCCGGCGTCGAAGCTGCCGAATTCCTCGGCGCCTGCCTCGGCGGCGCCGCGGCCGGCGGCCGCCAGCACCAGCACCGCATCGCGCCAGGGCGGCACGCACAGGGTCGCCCGCAGGTAGCCGGCCAGGTCTGACGGCAGGGCCGGTAGGCCTGCCCCGGGATCCGCGCAGGCGGCCAGCACGCGCTCCCACACGTCCAGCACGGCAGCGAACTGCGCCCGGTCCCGCCAGCGGCCGGAGAATGCCCGGCGCCAGTCCGCCTCGGCCGCCACCGCGGCGGGGTCCGGCTCCTCCGGCGGCTCCGCCGGCGTGCCGGCCGCCGGGGGCGCGCCGATGCGGCTGCCGCGGAAGACAAGCTCGGCGTTGAGCCTGCTGTTCCGGATCTCCTCGATGGGCCGGCCGGGCGGAGCGCAGCACGATGGATCGTTGCACAGGGCGCTGCGCCAGTAGTGTTCGCCGATCAGCCAGGCGTCCCGGACGGGCAGGCCGGCCGCGCCGAGGGTGCGCTGGAGTTGGGCCAGCAGCCGGTCCAGGGCGGCGGCGTCCGGCACCGCCCCCTCCGGGTCGCAGGGGTCCGGTGCGGTGAACACCGCCAGCAGGGTGCCGTCCGCATCCGGGTCGGACTCCAGGTAGCCGAGCACCGTGCGGGCGAAGGCCGCCAGGCCGGGGCCGCGGCACCGGGACGGGTCCGGCAGATCCAGGCGCAGCGTGGCCCCCAGGCGTTTTCCCTGCACGGTCATGGCCACCAGGCTGCTGGCGGGCCAGTAGCCCAGGGAGTGAGGGATAAAGCCGAGGATGTCCTCGGGGCCGGTCGCTTTGAGTTGCTCTGGAGCTGTCATAAGGCCAGCTTCGTCCGCACGGCGCGCCGCGGTCAGGCCCGGATGCCGCTATGTGGAGAACGTCCTCAGGGCGTGCGGCGGCGCTCGGCAACGAGCCGGCGCTGCCGGACCAGGGTGCGCAGCAGCGGCGGCACGATGACGCCCTGCGCGGCCATCTGCCGGCGCACCTTGCGGCGGGTGATGAGGATTGCTGCGGCCCCGCCGGCCAGCACGAGGAACTGGACGCTGAGGGCAATCCGGAACGCGCCGAGGCTGTACAGCCCCTCGGGCGAGAACCCGCCCAGATGCAGTGCGTCGAGGGCCAGCCCGATCAGGAAAATGGACATCAGCGCGGCGATAAAACCGCCCACGTTCACGATGCCGGTGGCGGTGCCGATCCGGTGCGCGGGATTGAACGTGCGGGCGAAATCGAACCCGATCATGGATCCGGGGCCGCCGATGGCGAGCACCACGACGAGCCCGGCGAGCAGCCACAGCGGGGACCGGGACGGCTGGAGCAGCACCGCGGCCCAGGCGGCCGCCGTCGCCGCGGAAATCAGCAGCACCATGGTGGAGCGCCGCAGCGGATGGCGGGCCACGAAGCTGCCCATCAGCGGTCCGGCGGCAATCGCGGCGGCCACGTACAGCGCCATCAGCGCCGATACGGTGGCGGTGTCCAGCCCCTGGGCCGAAATCAGGAAGGGGTACCCCCAGGTCATGGCGAAGACGGTGCCGCTGAACTGGACGGTGAAGTGGCTCCACAGTCCCAGCCGGGTCCCGGGCTGCCGCCAGGCGCGGGAGAGGGAGACCCCGGTGGCGCGCAGGCCCTGGGAAGGTTCCGGCGCCGGGTGCCCGGGCGGGGCGTCCTGGAGGAGCACCACCACGAGGACGACGGCGAGTGCGGCCATCGCGGCGAGGGTGAGGAAGGCGGGGGTCCAGCCGGCGGCGTGCAGGATCAGCGCGAACGGCACGACGGAGAAGAGCTGGCCCAGCTGGCCGGACATGCCGGTGAGCTGGGTCAGCAGCGGCACCCGGGCCGGGGCGAACCACAGCGGCACCAGGCGGATCACCGAAACGAAGGTCATGGCGTCCCCGGCGCCGACCAGGACCCGGCCCAGCACCCCGCCCGGGACGGTTGCGGTGAAGGCAAGCTGCAGCTGGCCAAGACCCATCAGCAGCGCCCCGCCGGCAATCATCGCCCGCGAGCCGAAGCGGTCCACCAACACGCCGACCGGGATCTGCAGGGCGGCGTAGACGAGCAGCTGCAGCACGGTGAAGAAGGAGATTTCGGCAGCGCTGGCGTGGAACCGCGCGGTGGCCTCGAGCCCGACCACGCCGAACGACGTGCGCTGGCTGACCGCCACCAGGTACGCGAAAACCCCGACGATCCAGATCAGCCAGGCGCGGGGGGAAGTCACCGTCCTATTATGCCCCTGCAGGCCTTATGTCGTATTTATTCGCCGGGTTCTTTACGGGCCAGGTACGCCTCGACGGCGGCGCCCAGGGCATCGGCGTTCGGGAGCTGGTCGTTCTCGTCCGCCAGCAGGGAACGCCGCACGGTGCCCTCGGCCTTTTCGTCGTAGCGGGTTTCGAGCCGCGCCACCACCTGCTGCACCTCTTCGGAGGCGGCGATCTGGTCGGCGATCTGCCGGCCCACTTCGCGTCCGGCCTCGCGCAGGCGGTCGGTCGGCAGCATCAGCGAGGTGGCCGCACCCAGATATTCCAGCCCGGCCACGGCGGCGGTCGGATACTCGGCCTCGGCGAGGTAGTGCGGGACGTGGATGACGTAGCCGGCGACGTTGCGGCCCGCGTCCTCGAGCCGAAGTTCCAGCAGGTGCCCGACGGCGGCCGGCACCTCAACGGTGGGTTTCCAGACCGAGATTCCCTCGATCAGTTCCTGACGGTTGCCGTGCACGGTGACGCCCACCGGGCGGGTGTGCGGCACCGGCATGGGGATGGAGTGGATCCAGGCGGCCAGGTTGACGTCCAGCTCCTCCACGATCCCCACGACGGCCCGGGCAAACCGTTCCCATTGCAGGTCCGGTTCGAAGCCGGCCAGCAGCAGGAAGGGCTTTCCCAGTCCGTCGACCATCCGGTAGAGCGACAGTTTGGGGGCCTGGTAGTCCTGCAGGTGGTCCTCGACAAAGCTCACCTGGGGCCGCCGTGAGCGGTAGTCGATCAGCTGGTCGGAGTCGAACTCGGCGAGGAGTTCGGAATCGAGGGTGTCGAGCAGTTCCGCGGTGATCTGCCGGACCACGTGGCCGGCGTCGGCGAAACCGGTGAAGCCCATCAGCAGGTTCAGCCCGCGCAGTTCCGGGCTGCGGAACAGCGCGTCGTCACGGACATAAAGCGTTGCGGGGTCCAGCAGGGAGCCGGAAATCCGTTCCATCACGGCATGTTCCTTTCGCGCGAGCAGGGTCGGCGGCCGGATCCGGCGCCGTTACCAGCTACAACGCGCCGCCGGCCGGGGTAATTCCGGTGCCGGGTGTGGGCCAGCTCTCATTAAATTGAATTCCGCCGCCGGGGAGAGACTACGATCGGAACTGGCCTGATCGATGGCCTGGGGACACCGGCGGGCGTGCAGCGCCGCAGGTGGACCGGGTACCCGTGGCAGGGCGCCGAACATGCAGATCCTGCCGAATAATCACACAGAATTGAGGACTGTCCTGGTGGTCAAGAATACCGAAGTCAAACTGAGCGCGGTCGCCGGCGACCTGAAGAAGTCGCCGTCGGACGCCCTCGTCGTGGGCGTGGGCCAGGGCGCGGACGGTCCCGTCCTGCTGGAGAACCCGCTCACGGCCAAGTCCGCCGAGGCGCTGGCCGAGTCGCTGGCGGCCCTGGGCCTCACCGGCGCCGCGGACCAGGCGCACCGCCTTCCGGGCCTGCCGGAGGCCGGCGCCGCGGTCCTCGTCCTCGCCGGCGTCGGCAAGGTCTCCCCCGGCACCCGGATCCCGGACGAGGCGTTGCGCCGCGCGGCCGGCTCGGCCGTGCGCCAGCTGGCAGGCGTTTCGACCGTGACCCTGGCCCTCCCGACGCCCGACGTCGCGGCCGTCGCCGCCGTCGCCGAGGGCGCCGCGATGGGTGCCTACTCCTTCACCGAACACCGCTCCACCAAAGACGGCCTCAAGGAACCGGTCAAGGCCGTGCGCATCCTCACCGACCTCGCCGCGGACAAGGCGCTGAAGCCGGTGCTGGAGCGGGCCTCGCTGATTGGCAAGGCCGTAAACGCGACCCGCTCGCTGGTCAACCAGCCGCCCAGCCACCTCTACCCGGAAACCTTCGCCGACGCGGCCAAGGAACTGGCCAAGGGCCTGCCGGTCAAGGTCACCGTCTGGGATGAGAAGCGCCTGGAAAAGGACGGCTTCGGCGGCATCCTCGGCGTCGGCAAGGGCTCCAGCCGGCAGCCGCGCCTGGTCAAGGTCGAATACGCCCCGGCGAAGGCCACCGCCAAAATCGCGCTCGTGGGCAAGGGGATCACCTTCGACACCGGCGGCATCTCGCTCAAGCCGCACCTGGGCATGGGCGAGATGAAGTCCGACATGGCGGGCGCCGCCGTCGTCCTCAACACCGTGCTGGCGCTGGCCGAACTCGGCCTTCCGGTCAAGGCGACCGCGTGGCTGTGCATCGCCGAGAACATGCCCTCGGGCACCGCCCAGCGCCCGGCCGACGTGATGACGATCTTCGGCGGCAAGACCGTCGAGGTCCTTAACACCGATGCCGAGGGCCGCCTGGTCATGGCCGACGGCATTGTGGCCGCCAGCCAGGAGTACCCGGACGCGATCATCGACGTCGCCACCCTCACCGGCGCGCAGCTGATTGCCCTTGGCGACCGCACGGCCGGTGTCATGGGCGCGGATACGGTCACCGGAGCCATCAAGGCCGCCGCGGACCGTGCCGGCGAGCTGGTCTGGCCGATGCCGCTGCCCGAGGAACTGCGTCCGAGCCTGGACTCCCAGGTCGCCGACATCGCCAACATCGGCGAACGCCACGGCGGCATGATGACGGCGGCGGTGTTCCTGCGCGAATTCGTCGGCAAGGACCGCAACGGCGAGCAGATCCCGTGGGCGCACATCGACATCGCCGGCCCGTCCTTCAACACCGGCAGCCCCTACGGCTACACGCACAAGCAGGGCACCGGCAGCACCGTGCGCACCCTGGTCGCCTACGTCGAGGACCTGCTGGCCGCAACCGCCTAGGCGTTCCCGCCGCAGCCACGGGTCCGCGCGGCCCCGTGGCCGGGGATGATCCCCCGGCCACAGGGCCGCGTGACTCTGGACACAAGCGCTCCACAAACGCCACGGCAAGGTGGAGCATGGATAGGTGGTTCGCTAAGGTGAACCGTAGTTTCAAAGCACACAGCTTCACAGAAGTAATTCCAAACGAAAGGGAACTGTCGCTGCTGGCATAATCACGGCAGTCAGGTTCCAAGACCAGATGATGCGTACTCTCGTGTCATCGTTCACGCGAGGGAGCGTTTTAGTGGCCGATCAGGCAACTGCGCAAGAATTCGACATCCTGGTACTCGGCGGCGGCAGCGGCGGTTACGCCACTGCCCTCCGCGCCGTACAGCTCGGCCTCACCGTCGGCCTGATTGAAAAGGGAAAGCTCGGCGGCACCTGCCTGCACAACGGCTGCATCCCCACCAAGGCCCTGCTGCACTCCGCGGAACTGGCCGACCACGCCCGTGACTCCGCCAAGTACGGCGTGAACGTCTCCCTGGACGGCATCGACATCAACGCCGTCAACGCCTACAAGGACGGCATCATCGCCGGCAAGTTCAAGGGCCTGCAGGGACTCATCAAGGGCAAGAAGGGCATCACCGTCATCGAGGGTGAGGGCAAGCTCCAGGGCACCGACACCGTCGTGGTGAACGGCACCGCGTACAAGGGCAAGAACATCGTCCTCGCGACCGGCTCCTACTCCCGCACCCTCCCCGGGCTGGAAATCGGCGGCAAGGTCATCACCTCCGACGAAGCCCTCACCATGGACTTCATCCCCAAGAGCGCCATCATCCTGGGCGGCGGCGTGATCGGCGTCGAGTTCGCCTCGGTCTGGAAGTCCTTCGGCGTCGACGTCACCATCATCGAAGGCCTGCCTTCCCTCGTCCCGAACGAGGACGCAACGATCGTCAAGGCGTTCGAGCGCGCGTTCAAGAAGCGCGGCATCAAGTTCTCCACCGGCACCTTCTTCCAGGGTGTGGAGCAGAACGCCGACGGCGTCAAGGTCACCCTGGTCGACGGCAAGACTTTCGAAGCCGACCTCATGCTGGTCGCCGTCGGCCGCGGCCCGGTCACGGCCAATCTCGGTTACGAGGAGGCAGGCCTGACGATCGACCGCGGCTTTGTCATCACGAACGAGCGCCTGCACACCGGCGTCGGCAACATCTACGCCGTCGGCGACATTGTCCCCGGCGTCCAGCTCGCACACCGCGGCTACCAGCAGGGCATCTTCGTCGCCGAGGAAATCGCCGGCCTCAAGCCGGTTGTCGTCGAGGACGTCAACATCCCCAAGGTCACCTACTCCGAGCCGGAAATCGCCACCGTCGGCTACACCGAAAAGGCCGCCAAGGCCAAGTTCGGCGACGACCAGATCCAGACCCAGGAGTACAACCTGGCCGGCAACGGCAAGAGCTCGATCCTGGGCACCTCCGGCCTGGTCAAGCTGGTCCGCCAGAAGGACGGCCCCGTCGTCGGCGTCCACATGATCGGCGCCCGCATGGGCGAGCAGATCGGCGAGGCCCAGCTGATCGTGAACTGGGAAGCCTACCCGGAGGACGTGGCGCAGCTGGTCCACGCCCACCCGACGCAGAACGAGGCCCTGGGCGAAGCGCACCTGGCCCTCGCCGGCAAGCCCCTGCACGGCTAAGCGTTCGCCGCAGCACCGCAAGACCCAGGGCTTAGTGCGCCCGGCCCGCAAATCCGGGTGCACTAAGCTCGAACCAGGCAGCAACCATCCGCACTAAAGATCAATAAGGAGAACGGGGACGACATGTCTGAATCCGTTAACTTGCCCGCCCTCGGTGAGAGCGTCACCGAAGGAACCGTCACCCGCTGGCTCAAGCAGGTCGGTGACCGGGTAGAGGTGGACGAGCCCCTGCTCGAAGTCTCCACCGACAAGGTCGACACCGAGATCCCCTCTCCGATCGCCGGCGTGATCGAAGAAATCCTCGTCGCCGAAGACGAGACCGCCGAAGTTGGAGCACCGCTGGTCCGGATCGGCGACGGCTCGGGCTCCGGCTCGGCCGACACCGCCGCTCCGGCGGCCGAGGAGGCGCCTGCGGAGGAAGCCCCCGCCGAGTCGCCGTCCGCTGCCGAGGCCCCGGCCCCCGAGGCGGAAACCCCCGCACCCGCCGCCGAGGCCGCTCCGGCCGCGCCCGCCGGCGAAGGCCACGAGGTCACCCTCCCCGCACTGGGCGAGAGCGTCACCGAGGGCACCGTCACCCGCTGGCTGAAGAGCGTCGGCGACACGGTCGAGGTCGACGAGCCGCTGCTGGAGGTCTCGACGGACAAGGTCGACACCGAGATCCCGTCCCCGGTTGCCGGTACCCTGCAGGAAATCCGCGTCGCGGAGGATGAGACGGCCGAGGTCGGCTCCGTCCTCGCCGTGATCGGCTCCGGCGCAGCCGCACCCGCGGCAGCCCCGGCCCCGGAGGCTCCCAAGCAGGAAGCTCCCAAGCAGGAAGCGCCGAAGCAGGAAGCGCCGGCCGCCCCCGCACCGGCCGCCCCGGCCCAGGAGGCTCCGAAGCAGGAAGCTCCCGCCGCCCCCGCCCCGGAAGCTCCCAAGCAGGAAGCTCCGAAGCAGGTTGCCCCGGCCGCCTCGGCTCCGGCCGAGTCCGGCTACGTCACTCCCCTGGTCCGCAAGCTCGCCAACCAGCAGGGCGTGGACATCGCGTCGCTGACCGGCACCGGCGTCGGCGGCCGCATCCGCAAGCAGGACGTGCTCGCCGCAGCCGAAGCCAAGGCAGCCCCCGCGGCCGCCGCACCGGCTCCGGCAGCAGCCGCATCGGCAGCGCCGTCGGCCGCCGCATCCTCGCTGCGCGGCACCGTGCAGAAGGCCCCGCGCATCCGCCAGGTCATCGCCCGCCGCATGCGTGAGTCGCTGGATGTCTCCACCCAGCTGACCCAGGTCCACGAGGTCGACATGACCAAGGTCGCCAAGCTGCGCGCCAAGGCCAAGAACTCGTTCCAGGCCCAGAACGGCTCCAAGCTGACGTTCCTGCCGTTCATCGCCAAGGCCGTCGCCGAGGCACTGAAGCAGCACCCGAAGCTGAACGCCTCCTACGACGAGGACGAGCAGGAGATCACCTACCACGACGCCGAGCACCTGGCGATTGCGGTGGACACCGACAAGGGCCTGCTGGTACCGGTCATCGCGGATGCCGGAAGCCTGAACCTCGCCGGCCTTTCCGGCAAGATCGCCGACGTCGCCGACCGCACCCGCAACGGCAAGATCGGTCCGGATGAGCTCTCCGGCGGCACGTTCAGCATCACCAACATCGGTTCGGTCGGGGCCCTGTTCGACACCCCGATCATCAACCAGCCGCAGGTTGCCATCCTGGGCACCGGCGCGATCGTCAAGCGCGCCGTCGTGGTCTCCGATGAGAACGGCGACGACTCGATCGCCATCCGCTCCATGATGTACCTCTCGCTGACGTACGACCACCGCCTGGTGGACGGTGCGGATGCCGGACGCTTCCTGCAGACGCTCAAGGCGCGGCTGGAAGAAGGCGCGTTCGAGGCCGACCTCGGTCTCTAGGCCCGATACAGCAATACCGACGGCGGCGGCCGTGCGGGCGGTGGGAAACCACAGCCGGCACGGCCGCCGCCGTTTGCGTGCCGCCCGCGGCGCCGGTTCCGTCGCCGCGGGCGGGTCCTACTACGGGGCGTAGAACCCCTTCGCTACACTGGTCCCATGAACATCGTCTATAACGTCATGGTCTTCCTGCACATCGTCGGCGCCGCCATGATCGTCGGCCTCTGGATCGGCCAGATGAAGAAGCCCACCGTCCACCCGCGCCAGTTCGACGGCGCAGCCCTCCAGCTCATTACCGGCATTGTGATGATGGGCCTCATCCCGGCCCTGGACATGGAGGCCAACTACTTCAAGCTCGGCATCAAGTTTGCGATCGCCCTCGCGGTGGCCGTGCTCGCGTTCATCGGCAGCCGCCGCTACAAGAAGGACGAGCCGGTCGGCAAGGCCCTCGCCCACGGCGTCGGCGGCCTGGCCCTGCTGAACGTCGCGATCGCCACGCTCTGGCAGTAGCCACTCCTTGACGACGACGGCGACGCACCCCGCGCGGGTGCGTCGCCGTCGTCGTTAACCTCCCGTACCCCGGCCGGGCCTGTGCGGTTGTATGACTTCTCTGACAGCGGACACCGGGTGCGGGGGCGGGAACGACTCCCTAGGATGGGACACGGCAGGGTCCGCCGCCTGGCCGGATCCTGGTACAACGACGCTGAGGAGTGGATATGGCAACGACACGCACCGCACACACTGTATGGAACGGCGACCTGATGTCCGGGGCAGGCAACACCAGCCTGGACAGCTCGGGCCTGGGCAACTTCGATGTCACCTGGAAGGCCCGCGCCGAGGCGGCCGAGGGCAAGACCAGCCCGGAGGAACTGATCGCCGCGGCGCACTCCGCGTGCTTCTCCATGGCCTTCAGCCACGCCCTGGCGCAGGCCGGCCACACGCCGGAGGAAGTCAACACCAAGGCTGACGTCACCTTCGAGCCCGGCACCGGCATCACCGGCAGCCACCTCACCCTGAACGCCCGGGTGCCCGGCATCTCCGAAGAGGACTTCCAGCGTTTCGCCGAAGAGGCCAAGACCGGCTGCCCCGTCTCGGCGGCCCTGACCGGCATCAAGATCACCCTGGACGCCACCCTGGCCGCCTAGCCAGGGGCGCCAACGCCAAGGCCCCCGCCTCCCGGGTTTCCGGAGGGCGGGGGCCTTTGCCGTGCCCGGCCTTAGCCGTGCGGCGCTGCCTGGCGCCTAGTTCGCCTGGCCGCGGGTCGGGAGGGGCGCCGGCCGGACCAGGCGGTAGCCCTCGCGCAGCGGCGGCCGGTCGGTGGGCAGTTCCTGGATCATTTCCTTCAGCGCGCCGATGCCGTATTCGAGCTGCGGGTCGGTGCCGGCCGCGTACGCGTGCGGCGGGAACACGACCTCGATGTCCGGCGCGACGCCGTAGTTCTCAACGCCCCAGCCCACGCCGCCGGTGAACCAGGTGGCGTAGCGCGGCTGCGTGACACCGGTGCCGTCCGCGAGGGCGAAGCGGTTGTCGATGCCGACCACGCCGCCCCAGGTCCGGGTGCCGATGACCGGCCCGATCCCGCGCAGCTTCGATACCTGGGTGATGATGTCGCCGTCGGACCCGGCAAATTCATCGGTGAGGATGATGACCGGCCCGCGCGGGGCGTGGTGCGGGTAGGTGCGCGGACGCTCCCCGCGCGGCATGCTCCAGCCGGTGACCTTCCGGCCGATCAGTTCCGCCACGAGCTGGGACGTGTGGCCGCCGCGGTTGCGCCGGACATCGACGATCAGCCCGTCGAGTGAGGTCTCCGTGTCCAGGTCGCGGTGCAGCTGCGCCCAGCCGTTGGCCATCATGTCCGGGATGTGCAGGTAGCCGAAGGTGCCCTTGGAGGCCTCCCGGACGGTTCGCCGGTTGGCGGCGACCCACTCCTGGTAGCGGAGCCGCTCCTCGTCCTTGACCGGCACGACGGCGACGCGGCGCTGCTGTCCGGCGCGGTCACCGTGGGCGGCGCCATTGCGCAGGGTCAGTTCCACCGCGCGGCCGGCGGCGCCGACGAGCTGCACGGCCGGGGTCAGCGCTTCGGAGAGTTCGACGCCGTCGATGGCCAGGAGCACGTCACCGGCCCGGGCGTCCACGCCCGGTCGGGTCAGCGGCGAGGTGGCCAGCGGGTCGGAGGACTCCCCCGCCAGGATCCGGGTGATCTCCCAGCCCTCGCCGGTGAAGGCAAGGTCGGCGCCCAGGCGTCCCTGGCCGTTGCTGCCGTTTTCGGTGACGAGGGCGGGCCGGACGTAGGCGTGCGAGGTGCCGAGTTCGCCGTGTAGCTCCCAAAGCAGGTCCACGAGGTCATCGTGGGAGCCGAGCCGGTCCACGATCGGCCGGTACCGGGCGTGGACGGAGTCCCAGTCCTGCCCGGCCATGTCCTCGGTCCAGAAGAAATCGCGCTGCAGGCGCCAGGCCTCGTCGAAGGCCTGGCCCCAGACGCTGACCGGATCCAGCCGGACCCGGATCCGGTTCAGGTCGACGCTCACCCGCTGGCCCGACTCCTCGTCCGCCTTCGCCGCGGCGGGTGAGACGTGGACCTGCTTGTCCTTGACCGTGACGACTTTCTCGCCGTCGCCGCTGAGCCGGTAGCGGTCCAGCGCCTCCACGATCGTGCTGGTACGCCGCTTGGCGAGGTCGAAGCGGACCAGGCTTGGTGCCGCGTTCTTATCCTCAAGGCTGGCCCTGCCGTCGCCCGTGACGCCGGCCAGTTCGTGGTCGAGCCAGAGCAGGGCGCCGTCGGCGGCGGACAGGTCAGAGTAGTTGCCCTGCGGGACGGGGACGCTGATCACGCGGTGGGCCAGGCCTTCGGCGTCGACCGTGACCGTGACGCTCCCGTCGGATCCTGCCTCCGTCGCACCCTCAGAGTCGACCTCGCCGGGCAGGGCGACGTCGGGACCGAAGGGCGACGGGGTATCGGCAGCCAGTGCCACGAGGTAGGGCTTGATCGGGCTGGGGAACGACAGGTCGAAGGAATGGCCGTCGTAGACCGGGTCGAAGCTGCGGTTGGAGAGGAAGGCCAGGAACTTCCCGTCGGGGGTGAAGGCAGGCGCGTCATCCCGGAAGCGGCCGTCGGTGACATCGATGATGGTGGCGTCGCTGCCGGCGGCGCCAACCTGCGGGACCGGGGCGAGCCGCAGCCGGGTCCGGGAGCCGAAGGAGGTCACCGGCTCCGCCCAACCCAGCCACGCCGAGTCGGGCGACCAGGTGAAGGCTTCGATGGTGCCTTCACCGATGGTGCTGAGCAGGGTCAGGTCCCCGCTGCGGGTGTCGGCGAGGTAGATCTCACCGAAGGAGGTGCCGACGGCGAGCCAGTTGCCGTCCGGGCTGGCTTCCATGGCGCTGGCCCGGCTGGGGACCGGGAAGTCGATCCGGGTCCGCTGCCCGGCCTCGCCGGATTCCGCGGCGTGGCCGGCGCCGGACACGGCGCCGGCCGGTGCGGCGTCAGCGGCGGCCGGGGCGACGGCGGCGTCGGTGCCTGCCGCTGCGGTGGCTCCCGCGGCGGCAGTGACTGCCGTGGCGGCGCCGTCGCCGGCCGGGCGGGACAGTGCGGCGGCGGAGACGGGCCGGGGCAATTCCGGGCCGGCGTGGTCCGCCGGCGCGGCCGCTGCTGCCGGCCCGGCGGCGGGGCGGCCCTGGCTGCCGGCGCCGTGAACGCCGCGCACCGGGCCGGCGATGTCCTGCAGGTAGAGCGCTTCGGCCCCGTCATGGTCGGCGACGTAGGCGATCCGGCCGGCACCGAAGGGCCGCGGCAAACGTGCCCTGACACCAGGGTCGGCCGCGATGACGCGCGAAGGTCCGTCCTTGTGGCGCAGCCAGTGCAGGGTGCCGTGGGCCTCCACCGCACTGGAATCGCCGGTCGCGTCCGGGATCACATCGCCCAGGTGCCGGGAGGGCTTCAGGGCCTCGGGGCGCCGGGCCTGCGAGGCGGAGCCCAGGGTGATGGGCAGCTTGACCGGGTCGGCGTCCAGCCCGGCCAGCAGCCACAATTCACCGGCGGACTCGAAGATGATCCGGCCGCCGTCGGTGGACGCGTGCCGGACGTAGAAGTCCTCGTGGTCGGTGTGGCGGCGCAGGTCGGTGCCGTTCGGCAGCACGGAGTAGAGGTTGCCATAGCCCTCGTGGTCGGAGAGGAACGCGATCCGGCCCTGGACCCACATCGGGTCGGTGAGGTTCCCGTCGAGCTCGGCCGCGAGGCGTTCGAATTCGCCGTTGCCGTCGGCGTCGATCCAGAGCTTGCCCGCCGCGCCGCCCCGGTAGCGCTTCCACCAGGCCGGTTCGCGGGAGAGCACGCTGGCCAGGACCACGGGCCGCTCGTCCCCGACGACCGGGCCGTAGGCGACGGACTCGACCGGCCCGAACGGCAGCTCCTGGGCCCAGCCGCCGGTGACGGGGAGGCTGTAGGCGTGCGTGAGCCGGCTGTCCGCCTGCCGGAAGGCGCTGGTGACCACGACATCGCCGTCGGGTGTGAAGCCCTTGACCTTGGTGGAGCTGTGGCCGAAGTAGCTGAGCTGGCGGTACCCGCCGCCGTCGACGTCCGCCGTGACGACCTCGGGGGCGGTGCCCTGGATCACGGTCCAGACCAGGCGCTGCCCGTCAGGGGTAAAGCGCGGGTTGCGGGCGGGCAGCTGCAGCGATGAGACCCGCCACGCCCGGCCGCCGTCCAGGGGCGCGATCCAGACGTCGTCCTCGGCCACGAAGGTGACCAGATCGCCGTGAAGATGCGGGAAACGGAGGTAGCTCGAAGAGGTCATCGTTCGATCATAGTCAACGGCGCGGCTGCCGCCGGGGAGGTTCCGCTACCGTGCCGGGCATGGTGAGATGGCGTATGCGAATTCTTATCGCCGGCGCCTCCGGGCTGATCGGGACAGCCGTTTCCGGCACGCTGCGTGCCAGCGGGCACGACGTCGCCACCCTGGTCCGGAAGCCTCCGTCGAGTACTGCGGAGTACCAGTGGGACCCCGCTGCAGGGCGCATCGACGACCGTGCGCTGGAGGGTGCCGACGCCGTCATCAACCTCTCCGGAGCCGGGATCGGCGACCGGCCCTGGACCCGACGCCGGATCACCGAACTCAGCACCTCACGGCTGGGCCCGACGCGGACCCTGGCGGCCGCGATGGCCAGGATGGAGACGCCGCCCTCGGTGTTCCTGAGCCAGTCCGCCTCCGGCTACTACGGCAGCGCCGGCGCCTCTGTGCTGCGGGAAGACTCGCCCCGCGGCGCCGGCCTGCTGGCCGAGATCTGCGCCGGCTGGGAGGCCGCCGCCCATGAGGCACCGGCCGGCGTGCGCGTCGTCACGGCCCGCACCGGCGTGGTCCTGAGCCGCCACGGCGGGGCCCTTGGCCGACTCCTGCCGCTGCTGCGCCTGGGCGTGGGCGGCCCGCTCGGCGACGGCCGGCAGTACTGGCCCTGGGTCACGCTGCCGGACGTGGCCGGAGCCTTCGAGTTCCTGCTCACGGCTCCGCTGCGCGGACCGGTTAACGTGTGCGCGCCCGAAAGCGCCGACGTGAACGCGCTGATCGGGCAGCTGGCAAAGGCCCTGCACCGCCCGGCCCTGCTCCGCGTCCCGGCGCCGGTCCTGCGCCTGGCCATGGGCCAGCTGGCCGATGAGCTGCTGCTGGCCAGCCAGCGGATGGAACCCGCCGCCCTGGCCGGAGCCGGTTTCCGCTGGCAGCACCCCTCACTGGGCGAGGCCGCCGCATGGGTGGCCGGCCGGGACTGAAGCCTGGTCCAAAGTACCCGCACGCGGCCGCCTGCCTGGACCGGGCAGCCCCGTCAGGGCGCCCGGCGCGGCTGCACGGACCTGTCTCCGCGGCCAGCAGCCGGGAGGTCAGCCCCCGGGCAGGATCTCCTGGATCCGCCACTGCCCGTCCACCGGCACCAGCACCAGGCGCAACTGCTGCCGGTGCGCGGCGGCCTCGGCGATGACCGTGCCGTCGGCGTCGCGCTCCCGGTAGGGCGGGGAGTCGACCCTGACGGAAACGACCGCCCTGGCGGGGGTGCTCCCCGGCTGCCGGGCCAGCTGTGAAAGTCGCGCGTCGAAGCCCTCGAGGACGTGGCCTGAACGTGCCAGGCGGGTCCCGACGGCTGCATCCGCCGCCGCGGCGGGTGAGTCGGGGACCGTGACCAGCTGCAGCAGGGCGGTGTTGCCGGTGTTGAAGGCATAGGAACGGAGGGCCGCCAGTGCGCCGACTGCATCCTCCGGCCGGTCCGCCCCGAGCGGGCCGCGCAGCCCGGCAGGCACAATGCCGCGCGCATCGCCCTGGCCGCCGTTCTGCGCGTGCTCCCCGTTGTCCGGGCCCGTGGTCGGTGCCAAGGACTGCTCGGCCGCGGGCCGCAGCTCCGGCGCCCATTGACCGGTCGCCAAACTGCCTGCCACCAGCAGCGTCCCGAAGACGCCGGCCGCGGTGACGGCCAGCGATATCAGGAGCGTCATCCCCGCCCGCCGGAGCCGGCGCCCGCCCCTGGCACCGGCGGCGTGCCGTGCCCTGCGCCGGCCCGCGGCATCCGCACCCGGTCCCACCACCGCCCGCTGACGCAGCACCGGCTCCACGGCCGCGCGCTCCCGCACCGGCCCCACGGCCGCGCGCTCCCGCACCGACCGCTGCCGCCGCCACCGCCACCGCGCC
The DNA here is from genome assembly GCF_052567525.1 of Arthrobacter sp. Hor0625. NCBI lineage: Bacteria > Bacillati > Actinomycetota > Actinomycetes > Micrococcales > Micrococcaceae > Arthrobacter > Arthrobacter sp. Hor0625. Next base: position 3,338,521 of record NZ_CP199586.1, read on the forward strand.
AACGCAGCCCGGAGCCGCGCGGCCCGGCGGCCGCCCGCCCCGGATGGTACCGAGCGGCGCGTCAGTAGCTCCGGCAAGACCGTCGGGTGGGCCGAGCCCGAGAGGTCCACGGGTTCCGCCCGGGCGCTGCGGAAGACGGCCGCAGCGAACTCGGCGGCGGACGGACGCAACCGCCGGTCCTCGCGCAGCCCCGCTTCCAGGACCTCAGCCAGGGCCACCGGGACCTCCGGGAGCAGCAGCGGCAGCGGCGGCCGCTGCTGTTGCGCCGCCGGGGCACGGCCGGTCAGGCAGAACCAGCCCAGTGCCGCCGCGGAGTACACGTCGGACTCCGGGTACAGCCCGGCCCGGACCGCATCCACCGGCGCGGGATCCCTGAACCCTTCCGTGCCGGGGCGCACCGCCTCCCCCGGATCGAGCATCATTCGAGCCACGCCCAGGTCGGAGAGCAATGGCTTGCCGTGGGCCGTGAACAGCACATTGCCCGGCGCCACGTCGCCATGGGTGAAGCCGTTCGCGTGCAGATACGCCAGAGCCTGCGCCACCGGAGTCAGGACGGTGACGGTCTCGCCGGCGCCCAGGCTGCCCCGGGCAGCCAAGAGCTGGGCGAGCGACCCGCCCGCCGCGTAATCGAGGATGAGGGCCCGCCCACCGCCGGTCCCATACCGTACCCGGACAACGTCGCGGGCCTTGATCAGGTGCTCGTGTTCCAGCGCCGACAGGATGCCGAGCTCCCTGCGGACGGCTTCACCGGCGTCACCAGTTGCTTGGTCCCCGACGTCGCCGGGCGCTGTGTCCCCGGGCGGCGCGAAGCACTTGAGCGCCACGTCACGGCGCGTCACATGCTCGGTGGCGAGCCAGACGGCGGCCGCGCCGCCGCGCCCCAGCAGCCGCCCGACGTCGAACCCGTCAACTTCCGGCACGGGGAGGGAACCTGCAGGGGAATCAGGAAGGGAAGCCTGGCCATATGCGTCCATGTCCTAGGAATAGCCGATCCGCGCCGGGCCTGCAGAAGTTATCCACAGGCATGAGAGCTTCACCACAGAATCGGCCGGCGGGACGGCCGAGGTCTAAGCTGGATGCCATGACTCTTGAGTTCCAACAGCTGGGTCTTGCCCCGGACTTCATCGATTACACGCGCGGGTGGGAGATCCAGCGCGAACTCCACGAGAAAGTCCTCGCCGGCACCGCGCCCAGCACCGTTCTGCTCCTCGAACACTCCGCCGTCTACACCGCCGGAAAGCGTACCGAGGACCACGAGCGCCCGTTCGATGGAACGCCCGTGGTCGCCGTGGACCGCGGCGGCAAGCTGACCTGGCACGGCCCCGGCCAGCTGGTGGGCTACCCGATCATCAAGCTGAAAAACAAGGCCGGCATCCGTGATTACGTCGAACGCCTCGAGGCCGTCATGATCGCTGTCCTCGCCGACTACGGCATCGACGCCGTCCGGATTAAAGGCCGCGCCGGCGTCTGGATCGAGGCGGACGAGAAGGGTCCGGACCGCAAGATTGCGGCCATCGGCATCCGGGTCCACGAGGGCGTGACCATGCATGGCTTCGCCATCAACTGCAACAACGATCTGGCTCCCTACGGCCAGATCATCGCCTGCGGCATCACCGACGCCGGCGTCACCACGATCGCGCAGGAGACCGGCCGGGACGTTGCCCCGGCGGACCTCGTGTCGCGTGTCATCGAAGAACTGCGCAACAATGAAGAAGCCCTTGTTGCAACCCATGAAGGAGCCCTACTGTGACCCTGGCACCAGAAGGCCGGAAGCTGCTGCGCATCGAGCAGCGCAACGCGGCCACCCCGGTGGAACGCAAACCGGAATGGATCAAAGCCAAAGTCCAGATGGGCCCGGAATTCGTCCAGCTCAAAAACCTGGTCAAAAAAGAAGGCCTCCACACCGTCTGCGAAGAGGCCGGCTGCCCCAACATCTTCGAATGCTGGGAAGACAAGGAAGCGACCTTCCTGATCGGCGGCTCCGAATGCACCCGCCGCTGCGACTTCTGCCAGATCGACACCGGCAAACCCTCCCCCGTGGACATGTTCGAACCCACCAAGGTCGCCCGCTCGGTCCAGTCCATGCAGCTGCGCTACGCCACCGTCACCGGCGTCGCCCGCGACGACCTCGCCGACGAAGGCGTCTGGCTCTACGCCGAAACCGTCCGCAAAATCCACGAACTGAACCCCGGCACCGGCGTCGAACTCCTGATCCCCGACTTCTCCGGCAAACCCGAACACATCGCCGCGATCTGCGACTCCAAACCCGAAGTCTTCGCCCACAACGTCGAAACCGTCCCCCGGATCTTCAAACGCATCCGCCCCGCGTTCCGCTACGAACGCTCCCTCGACGTCATCACCCAGGGCCGGAACCTCGGCATGGTCACCAAATCCAACCTCATCCTGGGCATGGGCGAAACCCGCGAAGAGATCTCCGAGGCCCTCCGCGACCTGCACGAGGCCGGCTGCGACCTGATCACCATCACCCAGTACCTGCGCCCCTCCGAACGCCACCTTCCCGTGGACCGCTGGGTCAAACCGCAGGAATTCGTGGACCTGCAGCAGGAAGCCGACGAGATCGGCTTCCTCGGCGTCATGTCCGGGCCGCTCGTGCGCTCCTCCTACCGCGCCGGCCGGCTCTGGGCCACCGCGATGCGCAAAAAGGGCTGGGAAATCCCCGCCGAACTCGCCCACATCGAATCCTCCGGCAGCACCCGGCAGGAAGCCAGCTCACTGCTCGCCGCACACTCCTAAAACACCCACCACCAGCTTGCCGCCCAGGGCCGGCGCCGGAGCAATCCGGCGTCCGGCCCTGAGCCGTGCATCACGTAGAATTAAGGCACTATGGCGAATTTCCCTGACTCCAGCACGTCCACTCCTTCAGCCGGTGAGCCGAAGCGTGGCCTCTTCTCCCGCAAGCCCAAGGCTGCAAAGGTGAAGAAGCCGAGCCGGCTGAAGCAGATCAGGGAAGTCTTCGAGATGACCCGCCGCCACGATCCGATGGTTCCGTGGCTCATGCTGCTTGCGTTCCTGGGCGTCGTCGCAGTCAGCTTCGCGGTTGGCTTCCTGCTGGATAACTGGATCACCGGCCTGATCATCGGCATCCCGCTGGGCATCCTCGCCGCCACCCTGATCCTGTCCCGCCGCGCCGAGCGTGCGGCCTTCGCCCAGATCGAGAACCAGCCGGGCGCCTCGGGTGCCGCGCTGGGCACCCTCCGCCGCGGCTGGATCACCGAGGACCAGCCGGTCGCCGTGAACCCGCGCACCCAGGATGCCGTCTTCCGCGCCGTCGGGCGTCCCGGCGTTGTGCTGGTCAGCGAGGGCCCGAGCCACCGGGTCAAGCCCCTGATCGACGGCGAACGCAAGCGCCTCGCGCGCATCCTGCCGAACGTCACGATCCACGTCATCGAAAGCGGCCGCGGCGAGGGCCAGGTCCCGATCAGCCAAGTGGCCCGCAAGATGGGCAAGATGAAGAACGAGCTGACCAAGATCGAGGTCAGCACCGTTTCCAAGCGCATCTCCTCGCTCGGCAACCGCCTGCCGATCCCGAAGGGCGTCGACCCGTACAAGGCCCGCCCGGACCGCAAGGCGGCCCGCGGGCGCTGACCCGGACGTTTGGTTCCGGTTACGCTTCTGGATCCGCCCCGGATACCGGCACCCGCCGGCCGCCGGGGCGGTCCGTTTTTAACCCGCTTACAACCCGCCGCTTCCCCGCCCGGCGCCGCTCCGGGCGCCCCGGCGCGGCCATCCCCCACCACGATCCCGGAGACTGACCCATGAGACTGCCCTCGAAGACCACCGTCATCCGGATTTTCCGGATCCTCGCCGTCGCCGAAGCCTTCAGCTGGGCGGCGCTGTTGGTGGGAATGTTCCTCAAGTGGGTGCTGCGGACCACCGAGGTGGGCGTTGAGCTCGCCGGACCGGTTCACGGGGCTTTCTTCATCGGCTACGGGCTGGCGGCCCTTGCCCTGTGGCGGCTGCAGCGCTGGCCGTTCCGGGTGGCGCTGTTCGCCGGGCTCGCCGCGGTGCTGCCCTTCGCCACGGTGTGGTTCGAACGCTGGGCCGGACGGCGCGGCTACCTTGGCGCCACCACCGTCCCGGCCGCGGCGCGGGTCCACGAGCCAGCGGAAGTCTAGGCTCCCTGCGGCCGCGCCCGGCGGCCGCGCCGCGTCGGCTACATCCGGACGAGGACGGTATTCATGGCCTTGTCGTGCAGGCCGCGGCGGTCCGGATCGAAAATGACGGCGGGGATCACCAGGCAAAGCAGCACACTGCGGACCAGCCCGGCGAGCGGCCCGGCGGGGCCGCCGCCCAGGCGGATGACGTGGATGCCCATGATCCGGTGGCCGATGCTGTAGCCCAGCGTGCCGACCAGGAGGGCCTGCTCAATGGCGAAAACCGCCAGCGTAGCCCAGGAATCGCCGCCAAAGGCGAAGTTGCTGATCAACAGCGCAATGCCCCAGTCAATGCAGATCGCGAGGATCCTGCGCCCGGCGCGGGCGATGGAACCCCGGCCGGATTCGGGCAGACCCAGCCGCTCCCCCGGGTACTTGGAAATGCCGGAGGTGTCCGGTCCGCTGAGCCAGGAGCCTATGTCTTTGCGATCAACCACCCTCCAAGCCTAGCCGCTTCCCGCACACCCGAGTCTTGTTCACGATCCGGACATCGAACAGCCACTGAGCGGACACGGATAGGCCACAGTGTGGACAGCGGCTAGCTTTAACACGTCAGCGCATTCTGTAACCTGCCCGAAACAATGCGGACACCGACGGGAAATCCCGCGTCCCTAGGGTGGTAACAGTTGCCGGCAGCACCGTTGGCGGGGACGCACTGCGTTCCATCCGCCCGGCTGCGCTGGACCTCACGGCCTGACGGCCAGATCTTTCATATGCGTAAGGAGCATAGATGTTCAAGACTGCGGACGAAGTCCTCAAGTTCATCAAAGACGAAGACATCAAATTCGTTGATATCCGCTTCACCGACCTGCCCGGCGTCCAGCAGCACTTCAATGTTCCGGCCAAGAGCGTCGACGCTGACTTCTTCGTCAATGGCCAGCTCTTCGACGGCTCGTCGATCCGCGGCTTCCAGGGCATTGCCGAGTCGGATATGCAGCTCATCCCGGATGTCACGACCGCGTTCGTCGACACCTTCCGCATCGAGAAGACCCTCGCGCTGAACTTCTCCATCGTCAACCCGCGCACCGGCGACCCGTACCACCGCGACCCCCGCGGCGTGGCGGAAAAGGCCGAGGCCTACCTGGCCTCCACCGGCATCGCCGACACCGCGTTCTTCGCCCCCGAGGCCGAGTTCTTCGTCTTCGACAACATCCAGTACGAGTCCTCCCCGCAGGGCAGCTTCTACAAGATCGACTCCGAGGAAGCGCACTGGAACACCGGCCGCAAGGAAGAGGGCGGCAACCTCGGCTACAAGACCCCCGTCAAGGGCGGCTACTTCCCGGTCGCGCCGACCGACAAGCAGGCCGACCTGCGCGACGCCATGTGCGTGGCCCTGGACGAGGCGGGCCTCGAGGTCGAGCGCAGCCACCACGAAGTCGGGTCCGCCGGCCAGGCCGAAATCAACTACAAGTTCACCACCCTGACCCACGCGGCCGATGACCTGCAGAAGTTCAAGTACGTCATCAAGAACACCGCCGACGCCTGGGGCAAGTCCGTCACCTTCATGCCGAAGCCGGTCTTCGGTGACAACGGCTCGGGCATGCACTGCCACCAGTCGCTGTGGAACGGCGGCGAGCCGCTGTTCTACGACGAAAAGGGCTACGCCGGTCTGTCCGACACCGCCCGCTGGTACATCGGCGGCCTGCTCAAGCACGCCTCCGCCGTCCTGGCCTTCACCAACCCGACGGTGAACTCCTACCGCCGCCTGGTCAAGGGCTTCGAAGCCCCGGTCAACATGGTCTACTCGCAGGGCAACCGCTCCGCCGGTATCCGTATCCCGATCACCGGCTCGAACCCGAAGGCCAAGCGCATCGAGTTCCGCGCACCGGACCCGTCCTCCAACCCGTACCTGGCGTTCGCTGCCCAGCTGATGGCCGGCATCGACGGCATCCGCAACCGCATCGAGCCGCCCGCGCCGATCGACAAGGACCTCTACGAGCTCCCCGCCGAGGAAGCCAAGGACATCCCCAAGGCGCCGGGCACCCTCGAGGAAGCCCTGGAAGCCCTGGCCGAGGACAACGAGTTCCTGCAGGCCGGCGGTGTCTTCACCCAGGACCTGATCGACACCTGGATCGAGTACAAGTTCGAGAACGAGATCCGTCCGCTCTCGCTGCGCCCGAACCCGTACGAGTTCGAGCTCTACTACGGCGTCTAGCCGTCCGGGCCGCAAGGACCCCGCGTAGAAAAGCCCGCCCGGGCCGCCTATCACGGCGGCCCGGGCGGGCTTTTTTGTCCTGGACGCTAAGCCCGGTTGACGCTGATGGTCACGTTCGGGCAGGAGTTGGCGAAGCGCACCAGCGCCGCTTTTTCGACGGCGTCAACGCGCAGGCCCCAGCGGATCTTCACCGCCACCCATTGGCCGATGTACGCGCAGCGGTTGGCGGGCGGCATCCAGGCCTCCGGCCCCCTGGCCTGCTTGGCGGAGTTAAGGGAAGAGGTCTGGGCGCTGAGCGTCCGCGGGTCGCTCAGATCGTTGTAGTAGGCCACGCGCCGGGCCTGGGACCAGTAGCGCGCTCCGGATCCCCAGGCCTCATGGACGGGTACCGTGTGGTCGATCTGCACAGTGGAGGCTGAGGTGTGGACCCGGTTGTCCCACGAGGTTACCCAGCGGCCCCTGCTGACCGTGCACCCGCGGCTGGTGAAGGCAAGAGCGGCCCGCGTCTCCTGGATGAGGACCTCCTGCCGGGTGTTCTGGCAGTCGCGGTTGGCGTCCTTCCAGGTGCCGAAGTACCGGTCGCGGTCGTAGCCCGTGTTGACCTCCGGGGCGACGGGCAGCGCCCGCGCAGCGGTGCGCAGGGGCGCTTTGTAGACCGTGGCGGCCTCGGCGGGAACGGCCAGCCCGGCCAGCAGCAGGCCGAGCACGACCCCGGCCACTCCGGCTCCCCTTCCGGCGCGCAGGCCCCGCCTGAGCACCTTCGGCCGGGGCCCGGCCTGGACGCGGGCGGGCAAGGGCAGTTGGACGTTCATGTTCCCCCAAATAGTGACTCTTCGAATGTGGCGCCGGTGCGTGGCGCGAAGGCAATTTTGACACAGCCGAAGGAGAACATCCGGCACCGGCCCGCCGACCATCGTGCCCGGGTTCCGGCCACTTTCCCGGGTTCACGGCTACGCTTGGTCCTAGGAACTTCATTGAGGAGCGGTCATGTCCCGGTTCCGGACTTTTATCCAGCGGCACCTGGTGGCCGACGACCCGGCGCCGGGCTACTCGCGTCTGGACCGCCTCGGAGGTCTCGAGGAACCGCCGGCCGTGACGGCCGCCCCGGCAGACAGTCCAAAATCAACCGCGGCACCAACCGCACCGTCAGTCCCGGCGGCCGTCCCCCGCGCACCCGCCGTTGACGCGGAGCTGGCCGCGATCGTGGAAAGACTCCGGGCCGACGAGCACGAGTTCACCGGCGACGTGGCGGACCGGTCAACCCGGGACCGGCGCTACCTTCTGGCCCTGGTGGAGCAGCAGCGGGCCCGGCTGGAGCAGGTGGAGGAACTGGCGGAGCGCCTGGACCGGCACGGCTCCCAGGACAGGCACTATGCCCGGCAGATCCGCTCGGCGCTCAGCCTGCCCGGGGACGACCTGGGGCTCAGAACGCCCGGTACATGATCCGCTGGGGTCCGGCGTCGCCGCCCAGGTACTGCCCGCGGTCCTCGAAGCCGGCCTTCCGGTACGCAGCCTGCCCGGCCGGGTTGGCCTCGTTGACGGACAGCACAACGCCGCGCTGGGCCCCGCCCTGCCGGAGCGTTAACCGGGCCGCTTCCCGAACCGCGGCGTCCGCTCCCGCGGCGCCGAATCCCCTGCCCTGGTGCCGCCGGTCGATCAGGAAGCCGCGGAGCAGCCAGGCCGATTCGTCGTCGGCCCAGCCGGCTGCGCGGGCAGCCCCGGCCTGCAGGGTGGCGACGCCGACGGCGCTGCCACCGGCGTCCAGGACGTAGGGGAAACGGCTGTCCTCTTCCAGGCCCAGGAGCATCATCCGCAGCGGATCGCCGACGAACCTTTCCTGCCCCTCGCCCAGTTCCAGCCCGGCGGCCTCGCCCAGCTTGATGGCGCGGGCGTCGCCGTCGAGGTCCCTGAGGCTGATCAGCCAGACGTGTGCAGACATACAGAGAAGCGTAACCGGGGCCCGGGCCGCTCCGCTGCCGGAGGGGGCCCGGGCCGCGCCGGCGGGTCCGCTAGAGGACTTTGGAGAGGAAGTCCTGGGTGCGCTGCTGCTGCGGGTTGCCGAACAGTTCCTCCGGGACGCCCTGTTCGCAGATGACGCCGTCGGCCATGAACAGCACCCGGTCGGCCACCTCGCGGGCGAAGCCCATCTCGTGGGTGACCAGGACCATCGTCATGCCCTCGCGGGCCAGGTCCTTGATCACCTGCAGCACCTCGCCGACCATTTCGGGGTCCAGCGCGGAGGTGGCCTCGTCGAAGAGCATGATGTCCGGGTTCATCGCCAGGGCACGCGCGATCGCGACACGCTGCTTCTGGCCGCCGGAGAGCGACGCCGGCCGGGCGTCCGCCTTCTCGGCGAGGCCCACCCGCTCCAGCAGTTTCAGGGCATTGGCGCGCGCCTCGGCCTTGCCCTGCTTCTTCGATTCGACCGGCGCGAGCATGATGTTCTCGATCACCGACATGTGCGGGAACAGGTTGAAGTGCTGGAACACCATGCCGATGTGCCGCCGGACTTCGTTGATGTCGACCTTCGGATCGGTGACGTCGAAGCCGTCCACCGTGACGTGGCCGGCGGTGATCTCCTCAAGCTTGTTCAGGCAGCGCAGGAAGGTGGACTTGCCCGAGCCCGAGGGGCCGATCACGCAGACCACCTCCCCCTCGGCGACTTCGGCGTTGATGCCCTTGAGGACCTCGTTGGCGCCGAAGGACTTCTTCAGCTCCCGGACGGAGATCTTGCTCGGTGCGGTGGTTGCCGTGCTCATTTGTTGAACCTCATATCCGCGACGTTGGCCAGCTTGGTCAGGAGCATGATGACGACGAAGTACAGGACCGCGACGATCAGCAGGGTTTCGGTGATCCGGAAGTTGCCGGCGTAGATCTGCTGGCCCTGGTAGAGCAGCTCGGCGAAGCCGATGGCCAGCAGCAGCGAGCTGTCCTTGAGCATGATGATGAGCTGGTTGATCAGGGACGGGGTCATGATCTTGAACGCCTGCGGCACCACGACCTTCTGCATGGACTTGGCGTACCCCAGGCCCAGGCTGCGGCTGGCCTCGAGCTGGCCCGGGTCCACGGACTGGATGGAGCCGCGCACAATCTCGGTGATGTAGGCGCCGGCGTTGAGGCTCAGCGTCAGCACGCCTGCCACCCAGATGTCGATCGGCTGGCCGGTCAGCTGCGGGACGCCGAAGTAGAAGAAGAACGCCCAGACCAGCAGCGGGGTGCCGCGGAAGATGTTGACGAAGGTGGTGGCGAGGCCTCGCAGGATGACCGACGTCGAGATCTTGAAGAAGCCCATGAACAGGCCGATCAGCATCGCCAGGACGAAGGAAATCGCGGTCACCAGGACGGTGTTGCCCAGGCCCTTCATCAGGGCCGGGAAGCTGTTGGCCAGCAGGTCCCAGAAACTGGACTGCGCCGCCTGCGACGGGTCCTTGAGGTACTTGTCCAGGATCTTCTGGTATTCGCCGCTGGACTTCAGGTCCGCCAGGCCGGTGTTGAACGCCTTGAGCAGTTCCGGGTTCTTGCCCTTGTTGACCGCGAAGCCGTAGGACCCGCCCTTTTCCTTCTCCGAGACGGCCTTCAGTCCGTTGTTCTGGCTGATGCCGTACGCCAGGACCGGGTAGTCATCGAAAACGGCGACGGCGTTGCCGGACTTCACGAGTTCGTACATGGTCGCGGACTGGTCCAGGGACTTGACCGTGAAGCCGTACTTGCCGGCGATCGACTTGGCGAACGTCTCGCCTTCGCTGCCGGTCTTGGCCGTGACGGTCTTGTCCTTCAGGTCCTCGTAGCCCTTGATGTCGGTGTTCGACTTGGCGACTGCCATCTGGACACCGGACTCGAAGTACGGGTCGGAGAAGTCGTAGATCTGCTTGCGCGGCTCGGTGATGGACATGCCGGCGATCACGCCGTCGACCTGGTTGGAGGACAGTGCCTGCAGCGCCGCGTTGAAGCCGAGGGACTTGATCTCGACGGAGAAGCCCTGGTTCTTGGCGATCTGCCGGATGATGTCCATGTCGATGCCGGTCAGCTCGCCGCCGGCATCCCGGAACTCGAACGGGGCGAACGTCGTGTCGGTGCCGATGACGTACGTTTTCCCGGAGACGCTCGACGCCGCGGCGGCCGGCTGTGCCGCTTCGGCGGCCTGGCGGACATCCGCCGGGGCGGCGGCTGCGCCGGTCGCTCCGAAGAGCAATGCGGCGAACGCCAGCAACGCTGCTAGGACCGTGGCCGTCCGCGGCCGGGCGGCGCCGGCCTGCTGGAGTCTGGGCAAGGTAAACAACCCCTCAAGTGGTGTGGCAGCCGGCACAGGTCGCCGGCAAAGTACCCCTCGAGGCTACCCGCATTTATCCGGCGGCGGGATAAATGTCGGCCCCGGCGGCCTACTGGCCGTAGAAGACGCGCTCGAAGACCGCCCGGGCCCGCCGGCTCAGCCGCAGGTAGTCCTCCTCCAGTGCCGCGGCGTTACCGTGGCCGTAGCCGCACCAGCGCGCCACCGCCTCCAGGTCCCGCCGCGAGGACGGCAGCAGGTCCGAGGCGCGGCCGGTCCAGATCACGTTGGCCGAACGGATCCGGCTCGCGAGCCGCCAGGCCCGCAGCAGCAGCACGACTTCCCCGCCGTCCAGCAGCTCCAGCTCCGCGGCCGCTTCGAGCGCCTCCACGGTGGAGGTGGTGCGCAGTTCCGGATGCCGTCCCGCGTGCCGAAGCTGCAGAAGCTGGGCGAGCCATTCGACGTCGCTGAGGCCGCCGCGGCCCAGTTTCAGGTGGCGGGCGGGGTCCGCGCCGCGGGGCAGCCGTTCGGCTTCCATCCGGGCCTTCACCCGGCGGACCTCGCGGACGTCCTGGTCCGATACCGACTCCGGGTACCGGATGGGGTCGATCAGCGCCATGAAGTCCGCGGCGAGCTCATCGTCGCCGGCCATCGGGCGGGCCCGCAGCAGCGCCTGGGCCTCCCAGATCAGGGACCAGCGGCGGTAGTACTCGGCGTAGGAGTCGAGCGAGCGCACCATCGGGCCGTTCTTGCCCTCGGGCCTCAGGTCCGCGTCGACCGCGAGCACCCGTTCGGCGAGGATGGCGGGCTTCAGCGGCTGGGTCAGCAGGCTCGAGAGCTTGCCGACGATGCGTGCCGCCTGCGCCTGCGCTTCATCCTCGGGGACGCCGGGCAGGCCGCGGTGGACGTAAATGACATCCGCATCGGAGCCGTAACCGATTTCCCGGCCGCCCTGGCGCCCCATCGCCACCACGAGGACCCGGGTCTTGAGCGGTTCCCGCGCCGAGACCACGTTCTCGGCCACGCGGAGCGCGCCGAGCATGGCGGCGCGGTCGGTGTCGGCCAGCGCCGCCCCGACCTGGTCCTGATCCAGCAGCCCGGCGCTGTCGGCGATGGCGACCCGCAGGATCTCGCGCCGCCGGATCAACCGGATCAGCCGCATGGCGCTCTCCGGGTCCGCGTGCCGGGACATCTTCGAGGTGATCTCCAGCCACTGGGCCTCGAAACCGACCGGAACCAGGTCCTTGTCCGAGCCGAGCCAGGCGACGGACTCGGGCGACACCTCCAGCAGGTCCGAGATCAGCCGCGAGTTCGAGAGCACGTGGCAGAGCCGCTCGGCCGCCGCGGTCGAATCCCGCAACAGGCCGAGGTACCAGTGCGTGGTGCCGAGCGCCTCGCTGACCCGGCGGAACGCCAGCAGCCCGGCGTCGGGGTCCACTCCGTCGGCGAGCCAGCCGAGCAGGATCGGCAGCAGCTGGCGCTGCAGCGCCGCCCGGCGGCTGACGCCGGCGGTCAGCGCCTCGATGTGCCGCATGGCGCCAGGTGGGTCGAGGTAGCCGAGGGCGGCCAGCCGGCCCTGCGCGGCCTCGGGCGTCAGCCGGGCCTCCTCGCTGCTCAGCGCCGCCGCGGTGTTCAGCAGCGGCCGGTAGAAGATACGTTCGTGAAGCTCGCGCACGGAACGTTTCGTCTTCCGCCAGGCCGACAACAGCGCATCGGGGTGCGGGCGCTCGGTGGAAAACGGGCCCAGCACGGCCTTGGCGAGGGAGCGCAGCGAGGCTTCCTTGACCGGCATGAGGTGGGTGCGGCGCAGCTGGAACAGCTGGATCCGGTGCTCGAGCAGGCGCAGATAGCGGTAGTCGCGGTCGAATTCCTTCGCGTCGGCGCGGCCGATGTAGCCGCCGGCGGAGAGCGCCGCGATCGCCGAAGTGGTGTCCCGGCAGCGCAGGCTCTCGTCGGACCGGCCGTGCACCAGCTGCAGCAGCTGGACGGTGAACTCCACATCGCGCAGGCCCCCGCGGCCGAGTTTGAGCTGCCGCTGTTCCTCGTCGGCCGGGATGTGTTCGGTGACCCGGCGGCGCATGGACCGGACGGATTCGACGAAGCCCTCCCGGCCGGCGGAGGACCAGATCAGCGGCCCGACGGCGGCCTCGTAGCGGGCGCCGAGGGCGGCATCACCGGCGATGGTGCGGGCCTTCAGCAGGGCTTGGAATTCCCAGCTCTCGGCCCAGCGGGCGTAGTAGCTTTCATGCGAGGCGAGGGTCCGCACCAGCGGCCCGGACTTGCCCTCGGGGCGGAGGTTGGCGTCGACCTCCCAGAGTCCGGGCTCGCGGGCCGTGGACATGATGGCCCGCGAAATTCCGGAGGCCAGGGCGGTGCCGATGGTGTTCGCCCGGGCGTCGTCGAGGCCGCCGGGATCGATCACGTAGATGACGTCGACGTCGGAGATGTAGTTCAGTTCGCGGGCACCGCACTTGCCCATCCCGATCACGGCCAGCCCGACGTCGGCGACCTCGGCGGCGCTGAACTGCTCCGCCGCCTCGGCCCGGGAGACGGCCAGGGCCGCCTCGATCGCGGCGCCGGCCAGGTCGGCCAGTTCGGCCCCGACGGCCGGCATCGCATCGAGCGGATCGGCGGCGCAGAGGTCCTTGACCGCCAGCTCCACCAGGCCGCGCCGGTACGCGGTGCGCAGGGCCGCATAGCCGTCCTGCCCGGCCAGGGCCGCGACCGGCCGGGCCGCCCGGGGATCGGCGCGGACCGCTTGCAGCAGCCGGGTGCGCAGCGCAGCGGCGTCGGCCGGTTGCGGTTCCGGGCTGGCCGTCACCTCGAAGGCGTCTAGGTGCTCGGGGTGCCGGATGAGGAACTCCCCGAGCGCCTCGGACGCGCCCAGGACACGGTAGAGCGGCTCGCTCCGCTCCGGATCGGCGGCCAGCTTCCGCAGCTCCGGGTGCTTCTCGATCAACCGGACCAGCGACTGCAGCGCCGTGTCCGGGTTGGCGGCCAGGGCCAGCCCGGCGAACAGGGCGTCTTCGTCCAGGCCGGCAAGCTCCGGCGCGGCCAGGAACCGCTCGCCTTTCTCCAGGTCGTTGAAACCCGCGGCGATGAGGCGCCGTGCCAGGCTCACCCCAAGCCCCTAAAGGATGGCCAGGTTGCGCTGCAGTTCGTAGGGCGTCACCTGGAGGCGGTAGTCCTGCCACTCGGCGCGCTTGTTGCGCAGGAAGTGCTCAAAGACCTGCTCGCCCAGGATCTGCGGCATCAGTTCCGAATCCTCCATGGTGCGGATGGCGTCGTGCAGGCTGGCCGGCAACGGGTCATGGCCCATGGCCCGGCGCTCGGCCGAGCTCAGCGACCAGATGTCGTCCTCGGCGGCGGCGGGCAGCTGGTAGCCCTCCTCGATCCCCTTGAGCCCGGCGCCCAGCAGCACGGCGTAGGCGAGGTAGGGGTTGGCGGCGGAGTCGATGCCGCGGTACTCGATCCGCGCCGACTGGCCCTTGCCGGGCTTGTACAGCGGGACCCGGACCAGGGCCGACCGGTTGTTGTGGCCCCAGCTCAGGTAGCTGGGGGCCTCTCCCCCGCCCCAAAGGCGCTTGTAGGAGTTGACGAACTGGTTGGTCACGGCCGTGAACTCGGGGGCGTGCTTGAGGATGCCGGCAATGAACTGGCGCGCGGTCTCGGAGAGCTGGAACTCCGCGCCGGCTTCGTAGAAGGCGTTGGTGTCGCCTTCGAACAGAGAGAAGTGCGTGTGCATGCCAGAGCCCGGGTGCGCGGTGAAGGGCTTGGGCATGAAGGTCGCGTAGGTCCCCTGCTGCAGGGCGACCTCCTTGATCACGGTGCGGAAGGTCATGATGTTGTCCGCGGTCTGCAGCGCGTCGGCATAGCGCAGGTCGATCTCGTTCTGGCCGGGCCCGGCCTCGTGGTGGCTGAACTCGACCGAGATGCCGACCGATTCCAGCATGGTCACGGCCGTGCGGCGGAAGTCCTGCGCGACGCCGCCGGGCACGTGGTCGAAGTAGCCGCCCTCATCCACGGGGACGGGGGCGCCGTCGGGGCCGGGCTGCTGGGACTTCAGCAGGTAGAACTCGATCTCCGGGTGGGTGTAGCAGGTGAAGCCCATGTCCGCGGCCTTGGCCAGGTTGCGCTTGAGCACGTTGCGCGGGTCCGCGGCGGAGGGCTCGCCGTCGGGCGTCAGGATGTCGCAGAACATCCTCGAGGTCGCCTCGGTCTCGCCGCGCCACGGCAGGATCTGGAAGGTGGCGGGATCGGGCTGGGCCAGCATGTCGGACTCGAACACCCGGGCCAGGCCCTCGATCGAGGAGCCGTCGAAGCCCAGCCCTTCTTCGAAGGCGCCTTCCACTTCGGCCGGCGCCAGCGCCACGGACTTCAGCGAGCCTACGACGTCGGTGAACCACAGGCGCACGAAGCGCACGTCGCGCTCTTCGATCGTCCGCAGGACAAACTCTTGCTGGCGGTCCATGGTGCCTCTTTCCGGGTTCGCATCCGTGCCCGGGCCCGTCCGATGACTCGTCACGGCTGGCGCCCGCAGCTACCTTCGAATCACTCTACTAAGCATTTCCGGCGATTGCTGGCCGGGCGGCCGGGCGTAACACGCCGTTAACACAACGCTCCGCCGGCGGCCCGTCCGAGTCCGCCGCGGCGGCACCGCGGGGCCCGCTTCGGAAGTACCGCGGGGCCGCCTCGGCGGTACCACGGTGGCCGCCCGGTGGCTCGGACCGGGGGTGGCACACTACGCTCAAGGCATGGCCCCCAGCAACAGCCCCGATTCGCCCCTGTCCGCAGAGCTTCCCGCCCCCTACGGCGACGGTCCCGCCCCGGCCGCGTCCGCGCCGTCGGCACCGTCCCCGGCCGCCGCGAAACCGGCCGGCCGGATCCGGACACACCATCTGCGCCAGGCCAAGATCAACGGTGAGCGCTTCGCCATGCTGACCGCGTACGACCAGTACGCGGCCGAGATCTTCGACCAGGCCGGCATCGAGGTCCTGCTGGTGGGCGATTCGGCGTCCAACAATGTCTTCGGCAACGAGACCTCCCTCCCGGTCACCGTGGATGAGCTGCTGCCGCTGTGCCGCGCGGTGACCCGCTCAGCCCGCCGCGCCCTCGTGGTGGCGGACCTGCCGTTCGGCAGCTACGAAGTCTCCGCCGGGCAGGCCGTCGCGACCGGCGTGCGCTTCCTCAAGGAGGGCGGTGCCCACGCGGTCAAGATCGAGGGCGGAAAGTTCTATGCCGAGACCGTCCGGGCGATGGTCCAGGCCGGCATCCCGGTCATGGCCCACATCGGTTTCACCCCGCAAAGCGAACACGCCCTGGGCGGTTACCGGGTCCAGGGCCGCGGCGACGACGCCCAGCGGCTGATCGAGGACGCCGTGGCGCTGGCAGACGCCGGTGCCTTCTGCGTCCTGATGGAAATGGTGCCGGCGCCGACCGCAGCCGCCGTCGACGCCGCCGTCGAGGTTCCCACGGTCGGCATCGGCGCGGGCAACGCAACCACCGGCCAGGTGCTCGTCTGGCAGGACATGGCCGGGTTGCGCGGCGGCAAAATGGCGAAGTTCGTCAAGCAGTACGCGGACATGCGGACCACGTTGAGTGAGGCGGCCAGGGCGTACGGCGAGGACGTCCGCTCCGGCCAGTTCCCCGGCCCCGAGCACTCCTTCTAGCAACCGGGCAGGGCCGGGAGCCTATCCCGGCTGCCGGGCCGGGCGAGGCGCCCGGCCGTCCGGGCGGCGCCGGGGCGCGCCCAGGCGCCGCGCTACGCGTCGTCGTCGTCCTTCTCCCACGCCTCGTTGCGCGCCTTGACCTTCTCGAGGGCGTGTTCGGCTTCCTCGCGGGTCTTGTACGGGCCAATCAGCTGACTCCAGTCCGACATGGCGTCTTCCTCGATCTCGTGCGTGTTCACGTTGTACCAGTACTCGGCCATCGGGTCTCCTTCTGCGCTGAACATTCGGGCTGCATTTTCCGGCTCTATTTTCCGGCTGTATTTTCGAGGCCCCATTTTCCGGGCACCATTTTTCGGCTGCATTTTCCAGCTGTATTTTTCGGGCCCCATTTTCCAGCCTGCGGCCGGGGGCTTATAGAATCAATCTATGCCTTCCCTCACCTCAACTGCACCCATCGGCACCCTTGTCCCGGGGACAGTGAGCCCGCAGCTTCCCGTGCCGGCGTCCATTCCGCGCCCCGAATACGTCGGCAAGCCGGCCCCGGCCAAGTTCACCGGCTCCGAGGTCAAGTCCGCCGAGACCATCGAGAAGATCAGGATCGCCTCCCGGATCGCCGCACAGGCCATCGTGGAGGTGGGCAAGCACATTGAGCCCGGCGTCACCACGGACGAGCTGGACAAGGTGGGGCACGAATTCCTGCTCGACCACCAGGCATACCCTTCCACGCTCGGCTACCGCGGTTTCCCCAAATCGCTTTGCTCATCCCTGAACGAGGTCATCTGCCACGGCATCCCGGACAGCACCGTGATCCAGGACGGTGACATCCTCAACATCGACATCACCGCCTTCATCGGCGGGGTGCACGGCGACACCAACTACACCTTCCTCGTGGGCGACGTTGACGAGGAATCGCGGCTGCTGGTCGAACGGACCGAGGAGTCCCTGCGCCGTGCCATCCGGGCCGTCGCACCGGGTCGGGAAATCAACGTGATCGGCCGGACCATCGAGTCCTACGCCAAGCGCTTCGGCTACGGCGTCGTCCGCGACTTCACCGGCCACGGCGTCGGCGAGGCCTTCCACACCGGGCTGATCATCCCGCATTACGACGCGGCCCCGGCCTACAACACCGTCATGGAAGCCGGCATGGTCTTCACGATCGAGCCCATGCTGACCCTGGGCACCGTCGAGTGGGACATGTGGGCTGACGACTGGACGGTCGTGACCCGCGACCGGAAGCGGACCGCCCAGTTCGAGCACACGCTGCTGGTCACGGACTCCGGCGCCGAGGTCCTCACCCTGCCCTGACCCGGCACCGCTTTCGCATACCCTGAACAAGTCCCACCCTGCCCCTGCCACGAACGGAATCCCATTGGCCAAGAAGGACGAGAAGTCGAAGAAGAACGCCCCGCTGATCGGCATCGATATCGGCGGCACCGGCATTAAGGGTGGCATCGTCGACTTGAAGAAGGGCAAGCTCGTGGGCGACCGGCTCCGCGTGCCCACCCCTCAGCCGTCCACCCCGGAGTCCGTCGCCGAGGTCGTCGCGCAGGTCGTTGCCGAACTCTCCAAGCGCCCCGACGCCCCGGCCGCCGACTCCCCCGTCGGCGTGACCTTCCCCGGCATCATCCAGCACGGCGTGGTTCACTCGGCCGCGAACGTGGACAAGTCGTGGCTGAACCTGGACATCGACGCGCTGCTGACCGCCCGCCTGGGCCGCCCGGTCGAGGTCATCAACGACGCCGACGCCGCCGGCCTTGCCGAGGCCCGCTACGGGGCCGGCGAGGGCATCAACGGCACCGTCCTGGTCATCACCCTCGGCACCGGCATCGGGTCGGCGTTCATTTTTGACGGCAAGCTCGTCCCCAACGCCGAACTGGGCCACCTTGAGGTCGACGGTTTCGACGCCGAGAGCAAGGCCTCCGCCGTTGCCCGGGAGCGTGACGGCCTGAGCTGGGCCGAGTACAGCGTGCTGCTGCAGCGCTACTTCTCCCACGTCGAGTTCCTGTTCTCCCCGGAACTGTTCATCGTCGGGGGCGGGATCTCCAAGCGCGCCGACGAATACCTCCCGCACTTGAAGCTGCGCACCCCGATCGTTCCGGCCGAACTGAAGAACGACGCCGGGATCGTCGGCGCGGCCATCGAGGTCGCGCTGACGCACAAGCTCGCGAAGTAGCCAGCGCGTAAAACGCAACCGGCCCGCAGTTGTCCAACTGCGGGCCGGCTTTTTTGGTGGAGCCGGTGGTGGCCGCGGCTTCCCCTCCGCTGCCACCACCGGAACTTGGTTGAGCCTAGAGCGGGCTCTTCTGCGGGTTCTTGCCTTCCCGTCCCTTGGACTCGGCCTCGTGGCGGAGCAGGGCGATGGCGGACTCGAAGTCTTCCAGCGATTCGAAGGCCTGGTACACGCTGGCGAAGCGCAGGTAGGCCACCTCGTCGAGGCGCTGCAGGGGGTTAAGGATCGCCAGGCCCACCTCGTGCGCGTCAATTTCGGCGGCGCCGGACGCGCGGATGGCTTCCTCGACTTCCTGGGCGAGCATCGCGAGGTCGTCCTCCGTGACGGGCCGGCCCTGGCAGGCCTTGCGCACGCCGTTGATGACCTTGCTGCGGCTGAAGGGTTCGCCGACGCCGGAGCGCTTGATCACCGTCAGGCTGGTCGTTTCCACCGTGGTGAACCGGCGCCCGCATTCGGGGCACTGGCGGCGGCGCCGGATGGCGGAGCCGTCGTCGGCGATGCGGCTGTCCACCACGCGGGAATCAGGGTTGCGGCAGAACGGGCAATACACGTCGATTCCTCCCCTGTCGCAAGCCTGCCGCCGTCGGCGGTCAGGAGGCACCGCTGGTGGAACCTCCGGGATCAGTTTACGACTAGATGTTGCTGAATAACAAGCTTGTAATTACTACATGTTGTGGTCAGGCGCCGTGGCCGTCCGCGGACTTCCCGGCCGCGAAGCGGGCGGTGACCGCCTCGCCGTGCGCCGGCAGGTCCTCGGCCCCGGACAGGCTGACGATGTGGTCGCTGACCTCGGCCAGGGCGTCCCGGCTGTAGTTGACCACCTGGATGGCGCGCAGGAAGGTCGTCACGTTCAGGCCCGAGGAGAACGCGGCGGTTCCGCTGGTCGGCAGGACGTGGTTGGAGCCGGCGCAGTAGTCACCCAGGCTGACCGGGCTGTAGTTGCCCACGAAGATGGCCCCGGCGTTGCGGATCTTCGCCGCGACGGCGGCGGCGTCGGCGGTCATGATTTC
The DNA here is from genome assembly GCF_052567525.1 of Arthrobacter sp. Hor0625. Classification (NCBI taxonomy): domain Bacteria; kingdom Bacillati; phylum Actinomycetota; class Actinomycetes; order Micrococcales; family Micrococcaceae; genus Arthrobacter; species Arthrobacter sp. Hor0625. The sequence continues at coordinate 3,358,027 of NZ_CP199586.1, forward strand.
GAGGTGCTCGGCGGCATAGGCGTCGCAGGCCGCGATGCCCTGGGCCAGGTCCTCCACCAGGACGACGCCGGACTGCGGCCCGGACAGCGCCTCGCGGACCCGGGCGGAGTGCTTGGTCGCGGCTGCCAGGACGCCGAGCACCCGGCGGACGTCCGCGGCGAGGTCCGCCGAGTCGGTGATCAGCACCGAGGCGGCCTTCGGGTCGTGTTCGGCCTGGCTGATCAGGTCGGCGGCGACGAGGTCGGGGCGCGCCGTCGCGTCGGCCAGGATCGCGATCTCGGTGGTGCCGGCCTCCGAGTCGATGCCCACGACGCCCTTGACGAGCCGTTTGGCCGTGGCCACAAAGATGTTCCCCGGCCCGGTGACGACATCGACGGGGTCTATGCCGGCTTCCCCGTCGGCGCCGGGGATGCCGTAGGCGAAGGCGGCGATCGCCTGGGCCCCGCCGATGGCGTAGACCTCCTCGATCCCCAGCAGGGCCGCGGCCGCGAGGATCGTCGGGTGCGGCAGGCCGCCGAAGTCCTTCTGCGGCGGCGAGGCCAGCGCGATCGACTCGACGCCGGCGGCCAGGGCGGGGACGACGTTCATGATCACGGATGAGGGGTAGACGGCCAGGCCGCCCGGCACGTAGAGGCCCACCCGGGCCACCGGGACCCAGTTCTGGCTCACCACGGCGCCTTCGCCGAGTTCGACGTCGGTGTCGGCCGGCCGCTGCGCGTCGGCGAAGAGCCGTGCCCGGCGGATGGACTCCTCCAGGGCGGCGCGCACGGCCGGATCCAGGCCATCCAGCGCGGCGGCGAGGGCCTCGGCCGGAACCCGCGGGTGGACCTGGTCCACCCCGTCGAAGTTCCGGGCGAACTCACTCAGCGCCTCGAAGCCCCGGCTGCGGACCGCCGAGATGATCGCCTGGACTTTATCCTCGGCATCGGCGACGGTACCCTGCTGGGCCCGCGGGACCGCCGCGCGCAGGCCGGCCAGGGACAATCGCTGCCCGCGCACGTCGACGGTGCGGAACTGAAGGTCGGTGGTGGCGGGAACCGTGGGCGCGGGGCTGTCAGCTGTTGGGGTCACCCGATCATTTTACGCGCCGCCGGTGCAGGCCCCGGACGCAGCCGCCTGCCGACCGCGGTCGTTACGCCGCCGTGGACGGTCCGGCGCCGGCTGCGGCGCCGTCCGGCTCCGAACCGGTGAAGGCGGTGGCGAGGAAGAGCGCCAGGGCGGTGGCGGCGGGCCAGATGAGCAGGACCGGGTAGGCCCGGAGCGAGAACGCGATGCTGGCGCTGGCCGAGGTGTCCTCCGCGGGCCCCCACCAGCCGCCGGCGAGCACGCCGGTCCCCCATGCCAGCAGTGCTCCTGCGGCTGCGGCGGCGACGGCAAGGAACACGGCCGTGGCGCGGAGCCGGGCCGGCCGGTTGCCGGCGGCCAGGACGCCGGTCACGCAGCCGGCGAGCAGGAAGAGCCCGGCCAGGACCAGGTCGCGCGGCAGCCAGGTTTCGGGGTTGGTGCCGGAGCCGAGGGTCGCGTCCCGGGTCAGGAGGTTGAGCCCGGCCGGTGCCAGCAGCCACCACAGCAGGCCCAGCGGCAGGCCGCCGGCGGTGATGGCGGCCGGGACAAGCCAGGGCCGTCGGCGCCCGGACCGGGCGGCGGTGCCGGGGCCGCCGTCGTGGACGTGGATCGGCGGGTGCACCGCGGGGTGGGTCATGGAAGCCACCTTAACAAAGGAAGCGGCGGCGCCGCGCATTGCCCTGTCCGGCGCCGCTCACCGCGCCGCGTCGAGCCGCGCGGATGACGGGAGGGTGACGTCGAATACCGCCGGTGCCGTACGGCGGAATACGCTGGCAGGGAGCAACACTCGCAGCACCAGCACCAACAGGGAGATGAAACACCGTGGCCACAGCCGAAGAAGCCTTTGAGGGAACGTTCAAGGAGATGTTCCGCCGGCACGCGGCCGGCGTCGCGATCATCACCGCGAACTACCAGGGCGTGCCGTACGGATTCACCGCCACGTCCGTGGCGTCGCTGTCGGCCCGGCCGCCCCGCTTCACCTTCAACATGGCCCGGACCTCCCGGTCGTGGCCGGCCGTGGCCAACACCAGCTACATCGGCGTGCACATGCTCGGCCTCGAGAACCAGGAACTGGCCGACCGCTTCGCCCGGACCCGGGACCGCTTCGAGGGCGACCACTGGGAACTCGGGCCGCACGAGGTGCCGATCCTCAAGGACGTCTCCGGCTGGCTGATCGGCAAGATCCAGATGCGGCTCTCGTTTGAAAACAACGCCGTGGTCGTCGTCGAGGTCGTCGACGGAGCCGTCGGCGGCGAGTCCCAGCCGTTGCTCTACCACGGCGGCAGCTACAGCCGGCCGGTGCCGCTGGACTACGAGATCTAGGCGGCCGCCGCGCCCCGGCCTGCCGTCAGGATTAGCTGTCCAGGCAGGTCGGGCCGAGCAGCACCTTCAGGTCGCCGAACAGCGACGGGCTGGGGTTGACCCGCAGGTGCACGGGCAGGCCCATGACCTCCACACGGGAGTCGCCGTGCAGGTGCAGCCGCACCTCGGACTTCCCGCGGTGGGTGCGCAGCACCTCGCCGAGCTCGTTCACGACCGCTTCGGTGGCCTTGTGCGTCGGCATGGTGATCACCAGCGGCCCGTCCAGGCCCTCGCTGAGGTCCGGCACCGAGAGCTCCATGCAGTTCAGCGCCACCGCGCCGTCGTCGCGGCGCTGCAGGCGGCCCTTGACGACGACGATCAGGTCCTCGGCCAGCACCGAGGCGATCGGACCGTAGACCTGCCCGAAGAACATCACTTCGACCGAGCCGCCCAGGTCCTCGATCTCGGCGCGCGCGTAGGCGTTGCCGCTGGCCTTGGCGATCCGCCGGCTGAGCGAGGTGATCATGCCCGCGATGGTGATGATGGCGCCGTCGTGCGGCCCGTCCTCGGCGATGATCGAGGTGATGGACTGGTCGGCGTGCTGGCTCAGCAGCCCTTCGAGGCCCTGCAGCGGGTGGTCCGAGACGTAGAGGCCCAGCATGTCCCGCTCAAAGGAGAGCTTGTCCTTCTTCTCCCACTCGGGCAGGTCGGGGATCTCGATGCTCAGCGAGGACTCCGACTCGGTGTCGTCGATGCCGGCGAACAGGTCGAACTGCCCGATCGCCTCGTTGCGCTTGAGGGTGATCACCGAGTCGATGGCTTCCTCGTGGATCATGGCCAGGGCCCGGCGGTGGTGGCCGAGTGAATCGAAGGCGCCGGCCTTGATCAGCGATTCGATGGTCCGCTTGTTGCACACCACGGCCGGGACCTTCATGAGGTAGTCCTTGAACGAGGTGTACGCTCCCTCGCGCTCCCGGGCGGCCACCATCGCGTCGACGGCGTTGGCGCCGACGTTGCGGATGGCGCCCATGCCGAAGCGGATGTCGTTGCCGACCGGGGTGAAGTTCAGCGCGGACTCGTTGACGTCCGGCGGCAGCACCGTGATGCCCATCCGGCGGCACTCGTTGAGGTAGATCGCCGACTTGTCCTTGTCGTCGCCAACGCTGGTCAGCAGGGCCGCCATGTACTCGGGGGCGTAGTGCGCCTTCAGGTACGCGGTCCAGTAGGAGATGACACCGTAGGCGGCGGAGTGGGCCTTGTTGAAGGCGTAGTCGGAGAAGGGCAGCAGGATGTCCCAGAGGGTCTTGACCGCCTCCATGGAGAAGCCGTTGTCCTGCATGCCCTGGGAGAAGCCGGCGAACTGCTTGTCCAGTTCGGATTTCTTCTTCTTGCCCATGGCGCGGCGCAGGATGTCGGCCTGGCCGAGCGTGTAGCCGGCGAGCTTCTGCGCCACGGCCATGACCTGCTCCTGGTAGACGATCAGGCCGTAGGTGCCGCCCAGGATCTCGGCCAGCGGCTCTTCGAGCTCCGGGTGGATCGGGATGACTTCCTGGATGCCGTTCTTGCGCAGGGCGTAGTCGGTGTGGGCGTTGGCGCCCATCGGACCCGGCCGGTACAGCGCGAGGACGGCGGAGATGTCCTCGAAGTTGTCAGGCTTCATCAGCTTCAGCAGCGACCGCATGGGTCCGCCGTCGAGCTGGAACACGCCCAGGGTGTCGCCCCGGGCCAGCAGTTCGTAGGAGGCGGCGTCGTCCAGGGCCAGGGATTCCAGGTCCAGGTCGATGCCGCGGTTCATCTTGATGTTTTCCAGGGCGTCGGAAATGATCGTCAGGTTCCGCAGGCCCAGGAAGTCCATCTTGATCAGGCCAAGGCCCTCGGACGTCGGGTAGTCGAACTGCGTGATGACCTGGCCGTCCTGGAAGCGGCGCATGATCGGGATGACGTCGATGATCGGGTCCGAGGACATGATGACGCCGGCGGCGTGCACGCCCCATTGCCGTTTCAGGCCCTCGATGCCGAGGGCGGTCTCGAAGACCTTCGCGGCTTCGGGATCCGTGCTGATCAACTGGCGGAAGTCCCCCGCCTCGCCGTACCGCTTGGCCTCGGGGTTCTGGATGTCGGCCAGCGGAATGTCCTTGGCCATGACGGCCGGCGGCAGCGCCTTGGTCAGCTGCTCGCCCATGCTGAACGGGTAGCCGAGCACGCGGGAGGAGTCCTTGAGCGCCTGCTTGGTCTTGATCGTGCCGTAGGTGACGATCATGGCCACGCGCTCGTCGCCGTACTTGCGGGTCACGTAGTCGATGACCTCGGACCGGCGCCGGTCATCGAAGTCGACGTCGAAGTCAGGCATGGAGACGCGGTCCGGGTTGAGGAAGCGCTCGAAGATCAGCCCGTGGTGCAGCGGGTCAAGGTCGGTGATACGCATGGCGTAGGCCACCATGGAGCCCGCACCCGAACCACGGCCGGGCCCGACCCGGATGCCGTTGTTCTTGGCCCAGTTGATGAAGTCGGCCACCACCAGGAAGTAGCCCGGGAAGCCCATCGAGGTGATGACGTCGAGCTCGTAATCGGCCTGGGCGCGGACCTTGTCGGGGATGCCCTGCGGGTACCGGTAGTGCAGGCCCTTGTCCACTTCCTTGACCAGCCACGAGGTCTCGTCCTCGCCTTCCGGGCAGGGGAAGCGGGGCATGTAGTTCGCGCCGGTGTTGAAGGACACCTCGCACCGCTCGGCGATCAGCAGGGTGTTGTCGCAGGCGTCCGGGTGGTCGCGGAAGAGTTCGCGCATTTCCTGCGGCGACTTCAGGTAGTAGCCGCTGCCGGAGAAGGCGAACCGCGAGCCGCCGTTGTCGTAGGTGGGTTCGAGCAGCGTCGAGCCGGACTGGATGGCCAGCAGCGCCTCGTGCGCCTTGGCGTCGTGCTCGTGGGTGTAGTGCAGGTCGTTGGTGGCCACCAGCGGCAGGTTCAGTTCCTTGGCCAGCCGCAGCAGGTCGCCGGTGACGCGCCGTTCGATGTCCAGGCCGTGGTCCATCAGCTCGCAGAAGTAGTTTTCGGCGCCGAAAATGTCGCGGAACTCGGCCGCTGCCTCGAGGGCTTCGCGGTACTGTCCCAGCCGCAGCCGGGTCTGGATTTCCCCGGACGGGCAGCCGGTGGTGGCGATCAGCCCCTCCGAGTAGGTGTTGAGCAGTTCGCGGTCCAGCCGGGGCCACTTGCCGAACACCGAGTCCAGGGAGGCGATCGAGGAGGCGCGGAAGAGGTTGCGCATGCCGGTGTTGTTGTAGCTCAGCAGCGTCATGTGCGTGTAGGCACCGCCGCCGGAGATGTCGTCTTTGCGCTGGTTTTCCTCGCCCCAGCGCACCCGGCTCTTGTCGGTGCGGGCGGTGCCCGGGGTGACGTAGGCCTCGACGCCGATGATCGGCTTGATCCCCTTGTCCGTGGCCCGCTTCCAGAAGTCGAAGGCGCCGAAGAGGTAGCCGTGGTCCGTGGTGGCCAGGGCGGGCATGCCCAGCCGCTCGGTCTCGTCGAAGAGCTCCCCGAGCCTGGCCGCACCGTCCAGCATGGAGTACTCGGTGTGGTTGTGGAGGTGGACGAACGAGTTGTTGCTGGAAGTCACCGAATCATTCTAGTGCCGGGCACCGACAGATCCGTGCCCGGCACGCACAGCTCAGCTCAGTTCAGGCCTGGCCGGACTCCAGGACCTCCAGCGCGTACTTCAGGTCCTGCGGATAATCGCTGGTCACGGTGACCCGTTCCCCGGTCCGGGGATGGTCGAAGGACAGCTGCCGGGCGTGCAGCCACTGCCGGGTCAGGCCCAGCGTGGCGGCGAGCCGCGGATCGGCGCCGTAGGTCAGGTCCCCGGCGCAGGGATGGCGCAGCGCGGAGAAATGCACGCGGATCTGGTGGGTGCGGCCCGTCTCCAGGTGCACCTCCACCAGCGAGGCCTTGCCGAACGCTTCGAGCACCTCATAGTGGGTCACCGAGTCCCGGCCGTCCTCGATCACGGCGAAGCGCCAGTCGTGGCCCGGGTGCCGGCCGATCGGCGCGTCGATGGTGCCGGCCAGCGGGTCGGGCAGGCCCTGCACGACGGCGTGGTAGACCTTGTCCACCGTGCGTTCCTTGAAGGCCCGCTTGAGCGCCGTGTAGGCGTTCTCGGTCTTGGCGACCACCATGACGCCGGAGGTGCCGACGTCGAGCCGGTGGACGATCCCGGCGCGTTCGGGCGAACCCGAGGTGGAGATCCGGTAGCCGGCTCCGGCGAGGCCGCCCACCACCGTGGGGCCCACCCAGCCCGGAGAGGGGTGCGCGGCAACGCCGACGGGCTTGTCGACGACGACGAATTCGTCGTCGTCGAGCAGGATCTTCAGGCCTTCCACGACTTCCTCCACAACTTCGAGCGGGTCCCGGCGCTGCGGGATGACGACGTCGAGCGCGCCACCGGCGCTGAGCTTCAGGGATTTACCCACCGCCTGTCCGCCGCTGCGGACATGGCCCTCGGCGATCAGGGCCGCGGCCTGGGACCGCGACACACCCATCAGTTTCGCCAGGCCGGCGTCCACCCGCGCACCGGCGAGCTCCTCCGGCACGGTGAAGTGCCGCTCTTCCGGCAGCCCGGGCTCAGACATGGTTCTCCGGGGCTGCGGGCCCGGCGTCCGCCTGGTCCTTGCGCGGATGCAGGCGGGAGCCGTCCAGGCTGATCCCGCGCAGCGTCAGCAGGCAGATGATGACCACCGAGGACACCACCGCGGAGTCGGCGATGTTGAAAATCGCGAAGTTCGGCAGCTGGATGAAGTCCACGACGTGGCCCATCGCGAACGAGGGCTCGCGGAAGAGCCGGTCCGTGAGGTTGCCCAGCGCGCCGCCGAGCAGCAGCCCGAGGGCCAGCGCCCACCAGACCGAGCCGAGCCGGCGCAGCTGCAGCAGGATGGCGACGGACACGGCGGCCATGATGATGGTGAAGACCCAGGTGACGTTCTCGCCGATGGAGAAGGCCGCCCCGGAGTTGCGGATGTAGTACCAGTGCAGCAGGGGCGGCAGCACCGGGATCCGCTCCCCCTCGGTCATGGTGGACGTGACCCAGAGTTTGGTGAGCTGGTCGAAGGCGTAGGCGAACACCGCGAACCCGGCGAACAGGGAAAGCAGCAGCGCGCGGCGCGGGGTGCGCGGCTGAGCAGTTGCGGGCGCTGCGGCTGCGGGCGCCGGGGCGGCGTCCGCCGGCCGGGCGGCGTCCGCCGGCCGGGCGGCGTCAGGGGTTGGTGCGTCAGTCATGGTGCTTTCGTTCCGGTACCGGGGGTGGGGTGCCGCCGGCGGCCGCGGCGTGGGCGGCGGCAGCTGGGGGGCGGTTAATGCCAAAAGCCGGCGGCCGAGGAGTCCTCAGCCACCGGCTTTCAGAATACGGGTAAAACGTCCTAGCTGGCTTCGACCTCGGGGGCCGCGACCGAGCCGCGGGCGTCCAGGTCGCGCAGCTGGCCTTCGATGTAGGCCTTCAGGCGGGAGCGGTAGTCGCGCTCGAAGCCGCGCAGCTGCTCGACCTTGCGCTCCAGCACGGAGCGCTGCTGCTCGAGGGCGCCGAGGATCTTGCGGGACTTTTCCTGCGCGTCGTTGACCAGGCTGCTGGCTTCGATCTGGGCCTCGGCGATGATCTTGTCACGCTGCTGCTCGCCGTCGGCGACGTGCTTGTCGTGCATCTGCTGCGCCATGGCCAGCAGGCCGGCGGCGGATTCGGCGGAAGCGGTGGCGGCCACGGGGGCCGGGGCTGCTGCCGGGGCGGGAGCCTTCTCGGCTTCCTTCTTCTTCGCTGCCTCGGCGGCTTCGGCGGTCTTGGCCTCGGCTTCCGCCTTGGCGCGGTCTTCCTTTTCGGCCTTGACGGGTGCAGGCACCTTTTCGACCACGGGGGCAGCAGCGGCGGAGCTGGCGGCCGTGCCGGAACCGGCTTCGGCGAGCTTCTTGCGCAGCTCGTCGTTCTCCTGGTTCAGGCGTCGGAGTTCGACGACGATCTCGTCCAGGAAGTCATCAACCTCGTCCTGGTCGTAGCCCTCGCGGAACTTGGTCGGCTGAAAGCGCTTGTTGACAACGTCTTCTGGCGTCAAAGCCATCTGGTCACCTCGTTGGTCTAGTTAGTCAGGAGGCCTTCCGGCCGTCAAAACTACGGTACCTAAATTTGGTCTGGTTCCTCTAATTCAACACCGCAGTGTCAAACCGGAGTTTTATGTCTTTAGCGAAAAAATGCGGGCCCGCCGGGCCGGTCACCCGGCGATCGACTGGGTCACGGTGAAATACCGGGCTATGCCCATGGCCACGGAGACGGCCAGGAAGAGCACCAGGAACGCGAGGTCCAACGAGATGCCGCCCAGCCGCAGCGGCGGCAGCACCCGGCCCAGCAGTTTCAGCGGCCGGTCGGTGACGGAGTACACGGCGTGGGCCGTGACCAGTGCCGCGCCCCGGGGACGCCAACTGCGGGCGAACATCTGTACCCAGTCGAAGATCAGGCGGATGATCAGCGCCACAAAAAACAGCAACAGGGCGATATAGACAAGTCCGAAAACAATTCCCATGAGCTAACTCAAATCTCCATGATCATTCCGGATACCGCGGTGTCCTGACAGTCGTTACGCATCTATTCCAACACGGATCTCCAGCACGGATGCCAGGCGGGTTTCCCCGCCTGGCATCCTGGACCTGGTTCCGGGCTAGCTCTGGTTGAAGAAACTGGCCTGGGTTTCGCTGATCTTCTTGTCGTCGCCGATGACTTCGACGTACGAGGGCGAGAGCAGGAACACCTTGTTGGTCACGCGCTCAATGCTGCCGCGCAGGCCGAAGACGAGGCCGGCGGAGAAGTCGACCAGCCGCTTGGCGTCGGCCTCCCCCATGTCGGTGACGTTCATGATGACGGGAATTCCGTCACGGAAGCTTTCGCCGATCAGCTTGGCGTCGTTGTAGGACCGCGGGTGGATCGTCGTGATCTGCCGCAGGCCGGTGGTCTCTTCGCGGCCGGCGGCCGCTCGCTTGATGGGTGTCACGGGTGCGCGGTATTCCTCTTCAGCGGCGTAGGACTCTTCCCTGGGGGCTTCACGGACCGGGGCCGGCGCGCGGCGCTCCTCACGGTCGTGCTCCATGGGTTCATCCTCATCCTTGTGCGGGGCGTGGTGCTCGGACTCGTAGTGTTCGTCGCCGTCAGCGAGCCCAAGATAGATCATTGTCTTGCGCAGAGCGCCAGCCATGGTCGACTCCTAATCGTGTCCGTTTTGCGGGCCGCTCAGCCAGTGCTCTTGGAATCCCCGCCATTACCTTCCAATACGTTGAACCTACCGCACGGCCGGGCGGGGACCGAGAATATCGGAGCCAATGCGTAGGTGTGTCGCCCCGGACCGGATGGCCTGCTCCAGGTCCTGGCTCATGCCCGCGGAGATGCCCGTGGCGCCGGGGTGGCCGACGCGGAGCCGGGCGGAAATGTCCGCGAGCCTTTCGAAGGCCGGCCCCGGATCCGACCCCAGCGGCGCCACCGCCATGACGCCGGCCAGCCGCAGCCCTTCCGCGGCGGCAATCCGGTCGGCCAGGTCGGGGACATCGGCGGGAAGCGCCCCGCCCCGGTGCCCACCGGCGGTCGAGTCGAGGCTGACCTGGATGAAGCACTCCAGGTCGGCCCGGCCGGTGCGGTCCTGCTCCCCGCGGACCGCTTTGGCCAGCGCGTCGACCAGCTGCGGCCGGTCCACCGAATGCACGGCGTGGGCGTACTTGACGACCGACTTGGCCTTGTTGCTTTGGAGCTGGCCGATGAAGTGCCAGTGCAGCGGCAGCGCCTGCAGCCGGGCGGCCTTGTCGGCGGCTTCCTGGTCGCGGTTTTCGCCGACGTCGGTGACGCCGAGCGAAGCCAGCCGTGCGACGTCCTCGGCCGGGTGGAACTTGGTGACCACGATCAGGCGGGGCGCCGTATCCCGGCGACCGGCCGACGCCATGGCGGCTTCGATCCGCTCCCCCACCGCGTGCAGGCGGCCGGCCAGCTCGGCGCGGCGGGGGTCCTCCGCCGGGCCGCCCGGAGCGCTGCCCACGACGCCGCTCATCCTGCAGCCGCCGCGGCGGCCGGGGCGGCGGTCCACGCGAGCCCGGCGAACCGGCCGGTGTGCTGGTTGCGCCGGTAGGAGTAGAGATCCTCGTCCTCCCTGGTGCAGCCTCCGGAGTATTCGACCGTCACCCCCTCGTCGGCGAGTTGGCTGCGGACCCCGGCCGGCAGGTCCAGCCCCGGGGTGCCCTGGGCGGTGGTGCACCAGGCGGCCGGGACGATGGCTGCGACGTCGGCACGCATGCCCTCGGGGACTTCGTAGCACCGGCCGCAAATGGATGGCCCGATCCAGGCGCTGACGCCGGTGGCGCCAAGGGCGCGCATCCGCGCGGCGGCGGCGGGGACCACGCCCGCGGCCAGGCCGGGCCGGCCCGCGTGTACGACGGCGAGGACCGGGCCGGCACCGGAGGTCCGGTCGCCGACGAGAACGACCGGGACGCAGTCGGCCACCATGACCGCTAACGGTTCCCCGGTGGAGACCATGGCATCGGCGGTGGGCGCCTGCTCCGGGGCCTCGCCCTCGGCCAAGGCCACGGTGTTGCCGTGGACCTGGTTCATGAACCGGAAGCCGCGGGGCCCGAGCCCGGCCGCGTCCGCGAGCCGGCCGCGCCGCCGGCGGACCGCTTCGGGGTCGTCGCCGACGTGGAGTGCCAGGTTGCCGGCGGCGGCATTGGTAAAGGCCACCCAGACCCCCGGCCGCACTTCAGACCGCCACGAGAACATTCAGCACACCGTCATTTCAGGAGCCGTCACTTCACAAACTGCCAACAAAGCCATACCGACCACCGTATCCCGCCGCAACGCACGATGGCACCGCCCGGAGGCGGTGCCATCGTGGTCCGGGCCGTTGGGGCCGCGGGTTACTTCAGGAAGTCGGGCACGTCCAGGTCGTCCGAGTGGCGGCCGGAGAGATCGGGCTCGACGACGGACGGCAGGTCCACGTCGAAGCCGGAGTCTGCCGGGACGGCCGAGGGGCGCTGCTGGCCCCAGCTGCCCAGGCCGGAGGCGCCGACGCCGGCGTGCATCGGCTGGGCCGGTGCCGAGGCGGGAGCCTGGGCCGGAGCCGGGGCGGGGGCCGCGGGGCGTGCCGGGGCGGGCTGCGACTGGTCCATCGACGGCGAGGTGGCCTTGACGTCATCGAACCCGGCCGCGATCACGGTGACGCGGGCCTCGTCGCCGAGGGCGTCGTCGATCACGGCACCGAAGATGATGTTCGCCTCCGGGTGGGCGACTTCCTGCACCAGGCGGGCGGCCTCGTTGATCTCGAAGAGGCCGAGGTCCGAACCGCCCTGGATGGACAGCAGGACGCCGTGGGCGCCGTCGATGGAAGCTTCCAGCAGCGGCGAGGCGATGGCGAGTTCGGCGGCCTTGACGGCACGGTCCTCGCCGCGGGCCGAGCCGATGCCCATCAGCGCGGAGCCGGCGCCCTGCATGACGGACTTGACGTCCGCGAAGTCGAGGTTGATCAGGCCGGGGGTGGTGATCAGGTCGGTGATGCCCTGGACACCGGAGAGCAGGACCTGGTCCGCGGAGCGGAAGGCGTCCAGCACCGAGACGTTGCGGTCGCTGATGGACAGCAGGCGGTCGTTCGGGATGACGATCAGCGTGTCGACCTCGTCGCGCAGGGCGTCGATGCCGGCCTCGGCGGAGCCGGCACGGCGGCGGCCCTCGAAGGTGAAGGGGCGGGTGACGACGCCGATGGTCAGGGCGCCGAGCGAGCGGGCGATGCGGGCCACGACGGGCGCGCCGCCGGTACCGGTGCCGCCGCCTTCACCGGCGGTGACGAAGACCATGTCCGCTCCGCGGAGCACTTCCTCGATCTCGTCGGCGTGGTCCTCCGCGGCCTGCCGGCCAACCTCAGGATTCGCACCGGCCCCCAGGCCACGGGTCAGCTCGCGTCCGACGTCGAGCTTGACGTCCGCGTCGGACATCAGCAGCGCCTGCGCGTCGGTGTTGATGGCGATGAATTCGACGCCGCGAAGACCGACCTCAATCATGCGGTTGACTGCGTTCACGCCACCGCCGCCGATGCCGACGACCTTGATGACGGCCAAGTAATTCTGCGGAGCTGCCACGTTACGTGTCCCTTGTTCGTGTTCTATTGCGAAAACTGATGGAGTCAAGCTTGAAGCCTTGAACCTTAACCTTCCACTTGAAGGTTATAGTTATGTCAAGTAACTCATGCCTGTGACGCTATTTCCTCTGCCGGGGACATTCAATAACCGGCTCCGCGTGTCGCGGGAATACCGGGTAAATGCCGGGTAAATGACCCCGGACCACCGGCTACCGGGTCACCGGGTGGCGCGGGACGCTCACGTCGTACACCGCAACCGGGTTTTTGGGGTCCGCCGGCACCTTCAACAGCGCCGCCAGCACCCTGGCCTTGAGTTCCCTCTCCCCCGCGTTGCCCCAGACGACCGTCTGGCCGTCGATGAGCTTGAGCTCCACGGCGTCGGCGGACTTCGCCGACGCGTCGGAGAGCCGGGCCAGGACGTCCGGCGGAAGGGCGCCCAGGACGGCGGTGATGGCATGGAACAGGTCCTTCGGCAGCGTGCCGCGGCCGCCGTCGATCACAGGAAGCTTCACCTTGTCCGGCGTTTTCGTGGTGCTTAGCTGGACACCGTCGACGTCGACGAGCTGGTAGGTGGCGGCCTGCTTGACCAGCGCCACGGGCACGCGTTCGGTGATCCGCACCTGGAGTGTGGACGGCGGCCGGGCCTGGGTGCTGACCGCTTTGACCTGGACGAGCGGACGCAGCAGCCGGGTGACTTCCTCGTCGCTGACCTGCGGCAGCGGCTTGCCCTGCAGCGGGGCAAGGGCGGCCTTGACCTGGTCGGGCTTGAGCATCCGGGTGCCCTCCACGGTGACGGAGTGCACCGCCAGCCACGGCGAATACACCGCTGCTGCCACGATGGCCGCGACCAGGGCAAGGAGGGCCGCCAGCGTGCCCAGGACGAGCCGGCGCCGCCGCTTGGCGCGGGGTTCGGGGAACGCCAGGACGTTGCCGCGCGGCTCATTGCTGGAGGCGCCGGGGACGGCTGACGGCGTGGAGGCGCCGGGCGCGCCGGGGCCGGGGTCGGCCTTGGAGGCGGAAATGACCTCGTCCCCGCTGCCGGCGGGCCGGGCCGGGCCGGTCGCGCGCGGACCGGTCGGGTAGCCGGGCCGGCGCGTGCTAGGCACCGGGGGTCCCTGCTGCCGGCGCTTCGCCGCCGAGACCGCTGTTGTTGGGCTCGCTGTTGTTGAGCGCGGCGACGATCAGCGGGCCGTAGGCGGTCACGTCGCCGGCGCCGGCCGTGAGCACGATGTCTCCGGGCTCCGCGGCAGCGAGCACGGCCCGTACCGCCTCATCGCCGGGACCGACGAGGTGCCCGTGCGGGCCGAGGTGGTCGGCGATCAGCTGGCTGGTGACGCCCGGGATCGGGTCTTCGCGGGCCGGGTAGATCTCCAGCACCAGGGCCGTGTCGGACGCGTTGAGGGCTTCGGCGAACTCGCGCGCGAACTCGCGGGTGCGGGAGAACAGGTGCGGCTGGAAGAGCACGTGGAGCCGGCGGTCACCGGCCACGGAGCGGGCGGCGGCGAGTGCGGCGCGCACCTCCGTGGGGTGGTGGGCGTAGTCGTCGTAGACCCGCACGCCCCGGCCCTCGCCCTTGAATTCGAAGCGCCGGGAGGCGCCGGAGAAGTGGGCCAGCGCGCCGGCGGCAGTGTCCGGGTCGACGCCGAGCTCCAGGGCGACCGCGAAGGCCGCGGCGGCGTTGAGCGCGTTGTGCCGGCCGGGAACCTGGAGGGCGACGGCGTAGCGTCCCGCCGGCGTCGAGATCCAGACCCCGTCCGGTCCGTCGTCGTGCAGCCGCACATCGGCGTCCGGGGCGGTGCCGTAGAGCACCACGCGGGTATTGCCGCGCTCCCGGGTGCGCCGGGCCAGGGCCCGGGCGCCGTCGTCGTCGGCGCAGGCGACCAGCAGACCGTCCGCGGGCAGCAGTTCGGTGAACCGGTCGAAGGAGGCGTAGACCGCCTCGGCGGTGCCGTAGAAGTCAAGGTGGTCCGGTTCGACGTTGGTGACCACCTCGATCCGCGGCCGGTAGTTGAGGAAGGACCCGTCCGATTCGTCGGCCTCCGCGATGAACACCGGGGAGCTTCCGGAGGCGGCGTTGACGCCCAGCGCCGGAACGTTGGCGCCGATCGCGAAGGACGGGTCCAGGCCGGCGCCCTGCAGGAGCACGGTGATCATCGACGTCGTCGTGGTCTTGCCGTGCGTGCCCGCCACTGTCACGGCCGTGTCCTGCGCCATGGCGGCGGCCAGGGCCTCGGAGCGGTGCAGGACCGGCAGGCCGGCGGCACGGGCTGCTGCGAGCTCGGGGTTGTCCGGGCGGATCGCGGAGCCGGCCACGACGGTCTGGGCGTCGGCGAGGTTGGCGGCATCGTAGCCCACGGCGATCCGTGCGCCGGCTGCGGCCAGGTCGGCCATGACCGGCAGGTCCTTGGCGTCGGAGCCGCTGACCAGCACGCCGCGGGCGGCCATGATCCGGGCCACGGCGGACATGCCGACGCCGCCGATGCCGATGAAGTGCACCCGGCCCAGGGACTCCTGGGTGCGGGCCGCGGTCGGGGTGCCGTGGGGGGCCTGGGTCATTGCTGTTCCGTTTCCTGCCTGCTGGTCGAAATCTGTGCTGTCCGCGCGGCTGGCGTCCGGGCCGCTAGCGGGCATCGGAACCGCCGGCTGCCGCGTCCAGGACGAGGGCGGCCATCCGCCGGTCGGCGTCCCGGATGCCCTGCTGCCGGGCTGCGGCGGCCATCCGGTCCAGCCGCGCCGGCTCGCGCAGCAGCGGGATGACCTGGGCGCTGATCCAGTCGGCGTCGAACGCGGCGTCGTCGACCAGCAGCGCGGCGCCGGCGTCCACGAGGCCGGCGGCGTTCAGGGCCTGCTCGCCGTTGCCGATCGGCAGCGGAACGAAGACGGCCGGCACGCCGACGGCGGCCACCTCGCAGACGGTGGCGGCGCCGGAACGGGCCAGCAGCAGGTCGGCGGCGGCGTAGACCGTTTCCATTCCGTCGATGTATTCGACCTGGCGGTAGCCCGGGGCAGCCAGCGGCCGCCCCTCGGCGTCGTGGACGGTCTTGCCGCGGCCGGTGATGTGCAGGGTCTGGATGCCGGCGGCGCCCAGGGCTTCGGCGGCGGCGGCAATGGCACGGTTGATGCTCTGCGCTCCGGAGGAGCCGCCGGTGACGATGAGCGTGGGTTTGTCCTGGTCGAGGCCCAGTGCGGTACGCGCGGCGCCGCGGGCCGCTGCCCGGTCCAGACCGGAGACCTCGCGCCGCATCGGCATTCCGACGTGCTGCGCACCGCGGAGCCGGGTGCCTGCGAACGCGACGGCGACGTGGCGGCTCAGCCGGGCGCCGACGCGGTTGGCCAGTCCCGGCCGGGTGTTGGCCTCGTGCACCACGATGGGAATCCGGCGGCGCCGGGCGGCCAGGTACAGCGGGGTGCAGACGTAGCCGCCGACGCCGACCAGCACGTCTGCCCCGGCATCGTCGAGGATGGCGCCGGCCTGGCGGACGGCTCCGGCCAGCTTGCCGGGCAGCCGCAGCAGCTCCAGCGACGGCTTGCGCGGGAACGGGACCTTGCTGACGGTGGCCAGTTCCAGCCCGGCGGCGGGCACCAGCCGCTGCTCCATGCCGCCGGGGGTGCCCACGGCCAGCAGGCGGGCCTCCGGCCGCGCCTCCAGGAGGGCGTTGGCGATGGCCAGCAGCGGGCTGATGTGCCCGGCGGTGCCGCCGCCGGCAAGGACGACGGACAGGGATGACTCGGTGTTCATGGAGGCTAGCTGCGCTTTCGTGCGGGGTTCTTGGGGGCGGGGGTCCTGGTGCCCGGCTTCCGGGCGGCGGCCCTCGGGGCCGTGCCCGGGCCGGCGGGCGCTCTTCCCGCAGCGGGCGCCTTGACGGGAGCTGCCGTGCCGGCCGCTTTCGCCGGAGCTGGAGCCTTGCCCTTGGCGGGGGCTTTCGACGGGCCGGGGGTTTTCCGGCCGGCCGGGGCCTTGGCGGCGCGCCGGGCCGCGGCCTGCCGGCGGAGCACCCGGGCGAAACCGGCGGGGCCGAACCGGGTCAGCCCGTTCGGTTGCAGGTTCGGGGCCATCTGGGCCCGGGCGAGGGAAAGCACGACGCCGATGGCGCACAGTGACATCAGCAGGGCCGAGCCGCCGTAGGAGATGAACGGGAGCGGGACGCCGATCACGGGCGCCAGGCCGGTGACGACAGCCATGTTGACGCTGGCCTGGCCGAGCAGCCACACCATGATGGACCCGGCCAGCACGCGGTGGAAGACGTCCTGCTGGGCCACGACGACGCGGTAGATGGCGGCGCCCAGGATGGCGAAGAGGACCAGAACGACGAGGGTGCCGACCAGGCCGAGTTCCTCGCCGATGATGGCGAAGATGAAGTCGTTGTGCGCTTCGGGGATCCAGCTGTATTTCTGGCGGCTCTGCCCCAGGCCGACGCCGAACCAGCCGCCGGAGGCGAGGCCGAACAGGCCGTTGGTGGACTGGTAGTTCAGGTCCGAGCCGTCCGCGCAGGTCTGGCCGGTCCAGGAGAGGATCCGGCACATCCGGTTGGGGCTGGTGACGGCCAGGACGGTGGCGCCGAGGGCCAGGAAGGCCCCCGCGATGCCGAACAGGTAGAGCCGCACGCCGGCGAAGAACAACGCCGCGGCGATGATGACCATGACGATCATCGCGGTGCCGAGGTCGTTGCCGGCGAGGATGAGCCCCAGCACGGCAACGGCTCCGGGCAGGACGACGGGCACGAGCGCGTGCCGCCAGTCGTGCAGGAGCTTCGCTTTGCGGTCCAGCACCGTCGCCATCCACAGCGCGAGGGCCAGTTTGGCCGCCTCGGAGGGCTGGAAGGTGAACGGGCCGACGTCGATCCAGTTCTGGTTGCCCAGCGCGCTGCGTCCGATCAGGAGGACCAGGCCGAGCAGTGCGACGGCCAGGATCATGAGCGGCCAGGCGAAGCGCCTGAGCCAGACGACGTTGACCCGGGAAAGGACGAACAGCGCGAAGACGCCGAGCGCGGCGAATCCGCCCTGTTTGAGGGCGGCCGAGTACGGGGACTCCCCGGCCGCGATCGCCTCCACGCTGGAGGCGGAGAGCACCATGAGGATGCCGATCGCGGTCAGCGCGAGGGTTGAGCCGAGGATGAGGTAGTACGTGGAACCGTTCCGTGAGGTGCCGGTCCCTTCGAGCGCCGCCCAGAAGCGGCGGTACCAGTCCCTGACCCGGGCGGCGGGCGTGGCCGCGGCGGATGGTGCCGCGGCGGGACGGGTGGGCGTGCTGACCATTGCTACTCCTCGGTGGTCTGAGCCTGCCCTTCCACGAGCTCGCGGACAGCTTCGATGAAGGCGTCGCCACGGTGAGCATAGGAAGAGAACTGATCCATGGACGCAGCCGCCGGGGCCAGGAGCACAGTGTCCCCCGAGGTGGCCAGCTGCGCCGCCGCGGCGACGGCCCGTGCCATCACAGTCTCGCCGAAGATCGGCGAGGGCGCTGCGTCGGCGTCGGCCGTTCCGGCGTTCTGCACCTCTTCAGTGTCGCCCTTGGCCTGGCCGATCACCGGGACATCCGGCGCGTGTCGCTGGAGCGAGGCCCGCAGGTCCGACGAGTCGGCGCCGATCAGCACCACGGCCTTGAGCCGGGCGGCGTTGTCCCGGACCAGGGCGTCGTAGTTCACGCCCTTGGACAGGCCGCCGGCGATCCACACCACGTTCTGGAACGCGGACAGCGAGGCCGCCGCGGCGTGCGGGTTGGTGGCCTTGGAGTCGTTGATCCAAAGCACGCCCTCGTGCCGGGCGACCGGCTGGATGCGGTGGTCCCCGGGCAGGTAGTTCTGCAGGCCGAGGCGGACGGCGCCCGGCTCGACGCCGTAGGCCCGGACCAGGGCCGCGGCGGCGAGGGCGTTGGCGACCATGTGCCGCGGGGCCACGGGCCCCAGGTCGGCCAAGGCGGCCAGCTCGGCGGCGCTGTCCTTGCGCTCGGCGATGAAGGCCCGGTCCACGAGCAGGCCTTCGACCACACCGAGCATGCTTATCGCCGGGGTGACCGTGGTGAACCCCACCGCGCGGCAGCCTTCGACGACGTCGGCGTCTTCGACCATGCGTTCGGTTTCGATCTGTTCGGCGTTGTAGACGCAGGCCTTCTGCGTGCGCTCGTAGACCTTGGCCTTGTCTGCCAGGTAGGAGTCGTAGGAGCCGTGCCAGTCCACGTGGTCCTCGGCGACGTTCAGGCAGACGCTGGCGACGGGCGAGACCGTGTGGCTCCAGTGCAGCTGGAAGCTGGAGAGTTCGACGGCGAAGACGTCGTAGTCCACCGGGTCGCGGAGGGCGTCAAGGATGGGCGTGCCGACGTTGCCGACGGCGATCGCCTTGAGGCCGGCGGCCTGCAGCATCGATTCGGTCAGGCCCACGGTGGTGGTCTTGCCGTTGGTTCCGGTGATGGTGATCCAGTCGGCGGTTTTGCGTCCCTGGCGTTCCCGGACGCGCCAGGCGAGTTCGACGTCGCCCCAGACCGGGATGTGGGCCCGCGCGGCGGCGGCGAGCAGGGCCTGGTCGGGCCGCCAGCCCGGTGAGGTGACGATCAGTTCGGGGGCTTCGCCGTCGACGCGCGGCACCGAGCCGACGGCGTCTTCGCCGAGCAGGACGTCGGCGGCGCCGACGATCCGGAGCGTGTCCGCCTGTGCCCGGGCCTTGGGGCTGTCCGCGGCGTCCACCACGACCACGCGGGCGCCGAGTTCGATCAGTGTGTCGGCGGCGGCGAAGCCGGAGATCCCGATACCTGTGACGACCACGCGGAGCCCGGCCCAGTCGGAGTCCCAGCTGGTGAGGTTCTCCAGCCGCGGCGAGCTGGCCAGCGGTGCGGGGATGTTCACAGCAGTACCACCCATTCGGCGTAGAAGATGCCCAGGCCGGCCGCAACGAAGAGCCCGCACAGGATCCAGAAGCGGACCACCACGGTGACCTCGGCCCAGCCCTTGAGCTCGAAGTGGTGTTGCAGCGGCGCCATCTTGAAGAAGCGTTTGCCCTTGGTGATCTTGAAGTAGCCGACCTGGATGATGACCGAGAGGGTGATCAGGACGAAGAGGCCGCCGATGAAGGCCAGCAGGAGCTCGGTCCGCGACAGGATGGCGAAGCCGGCGACGGCGCCGCCGATCGCGAGCGAGCCGGTGTCGCCCATGAAGATCTTCGCGGGCGAGGTGTTCCACCAGAGGAACCCGACCAGCGCGGCGCTGAGGATGGCGGCGAGCAGGGCGAGGTCGAGCGGGTCCCGGACGGTGTAGCAGCCGGCGCCGGCCTGGCGCGGGGAACCGCAGGACTGGTTGGACTGCCAGATTCCGATGATCGTGTAGGCGCCGAAGACCATGACGGAGGCGCCGGCGGCCAGGCCGTCCAGCCCGTCGGTAAGGTTCACGCCGTTGGTTGCGGCGGTGACGATCAGGTTGGACCAGAGCACGAACAGGATGGCACCGACCACGGTGCCGCCGAAGGCCAGGTTCATCCAGGGGATGTCCCGGACCAGGGAGATCTGGTAGGACGCCGGGGTGACGTTGTTTTCATCCGGGAAGTTCAGCGCCAGGACGGCGAAGATGATGCCGACGGCGGCCTGCAGGATCAGTTTGGCCTTGGCGTTCAGGCCCAGGCTGCGCTGGGCCGAGATTTTGATGAAGTCGTCAAGGAACCCGACCAGGCCCATGCCGACCATGAGGAAGAGCAGCAGCAGCGCGGAGGCGGACGGCCCGGGCGAGCGGGGGTTCATCATCCACATCACGAGGTGGGTGATGCCGTAGCTGACCAGGACCGCGACCACCACGACGGCGCCGCCCATGGTGGGGGTGCCGCGCTTGGTGTGGTGGGAGGTGGGTCCGTCGTCGCGGATGAACTGCCCGTAGCCCTTGCGGACCAGGAAGCGGATGAAGAGCGGGGTGCCCAGGAAGGACAGCAGCAGCGCCAGGCCGGAGCCCATCAGGAGTGCGATCACGGCAGCGTGCTCCCTTCGTTCCCCAGTGGGGGTAATGCTATCCGATCACCGAGGTGGCGTAGCCCGACGCTGTTGGAGGATTTGAATAGGACCAGGTCACCGGGCTCGAGCTCGGCGCGCAGGATCGAGTACGCCTCGTCCGGGGTTTCGGCGAAGAGGCATTCATCGCCCCAGGAGCCCTCGTTGACGGCGGAGACGTAGAGTGCCCTGGCCTCGCGGCCGACGACGAGCAGCCGGGAGATGTTGAGCCGGACCACCTGGGTGCCGACGGCGGTGTGCTCGCGGATGGAGTCCTCGCCCAGTTCCAGCATGGCGCCGAGCACGGCCCAGGTGCGGCGGCCGCGGCCGAGGTCCGCGAGGGTCCGCAGGGCGGCGCGCATGGATTCCGGGTTGGCGTTGTAGGCGTCGTTGATGATGGTCACGCCGTCGGCCCGTTCGGTGCGTTCCATCCGCCAGCGGCTCGCGGCGGACTGGGCGCTGAGTGAGGCGGCGATCTCGGCGCCGGGGACGCCGGCGGCGTGCGCCGCCGCGGCGGCGGCCAGCAGGTTGCCGATGTGGTGGGCGCCGATCAGCTTGGCGGCCACGTGGTGGCGGGCGGCGTCGCCGGGCAGCACGAGGTCGAACTCGGGGCTGCCCGCGGCGTTGAGCTCAAGGTTTTCGGCCTGGACGGCGGCGGACGGGTTGGCCTGGGCTGAGAAGCCAAGGACCGTGGCGGTGGTCCGTGCTGCCATCGCCGCTACGCGGGCGTCGTCGGCGTTCAGGACGGCGGTGCCCGTGGCGGGCAGGGCCTCGACCAGCTCGCCCTTGGCCAGGGCGATGTTGTCGATGCCGCCGAACTCGCCGGCGTGCGCGGTGCCGACGAACAGGACGACGCCGATCTCGGGGCGGACCATGTCCGCGAGGTAGCGGATGTGGCCGACGCCGGTGGCGCCCATCTCGATGACGAGGTACCGGGTGTCGTAGCCGGCCTTGAAGACGGTCAGCGGGACGCCGACTTCGCCGTTGTAGGAGCCCTGCGGCGAGACGGTCTCGCCCCGCCCGGCGAGGATGCCGGCCAGCAGGTCCTTGGTGGTGGTCTTGCCGGCGGAGCCGGTGATGCCGATGACGGTGAAGTCCTCCCCGGCGGACGCGCGGCGGGCGCGGATCTGGCGGACGGCCTCGGCGGCGAGGGCACCCATGGCGAGCACCGAGTCCTCGACGACGACGGCGGGGAACGGCTGGCCGTCGGCGGCCGTGACGTCCCGTTCCACGAGGGCCAGGACGGCTCCGCGGTCGAAAGCGGCGGCGACGAAATCGTGGCCGTCGGCGGACTCCCCCGGCTTGGCCACATAGAGGGAACCCGCCGTGGCTTCGCGGGAGTCGGTGACCACGGAGGCGGGCGTGATGCCCGGGTCCGCGGCCAGCCGGCCGTTGGTTATCTCGGCGATTTCCGCCGCAGTAAATGCAATCATCTCGGTTTAGGACTCTATCCGCTGGTCATCGAGAACGGTGAATCCTCGGGCTGTCAAGGCGTTCCGGAGCTCCACCCGGTCATCGAGCGCCAGGTTGACGCCTTTGACCTCCTGCCAGACCTCGTGGCCGCGGCCTGCGACCAGGATGGTGTCCGCCGGGGCGGCCAGTTCCACGGCCTTGGCGATGGCGGCGTCGCGGGGGAAGACTTCCAGGACGGTGCAGCCGAGCCCTTCGGCGGCCTTGGCCTCCAGTGCCCCGGCCAGCACGTCGGCGCGGATGGCGGCGGCGTCCTCGTCGTGCGGGTCGTCGTCGCTGACGATCACGGTGTCCGCGAGCCGGGCGGCGATGGCCCCCATGGCCGGGCGCTTGCCCTGGTCACGCTGGCCGGTGGCGCCGAAGACGATGATGACCTTGGCCTCCGGCTCCGGGGAGCGCACGGCCTCGAGGGCACGCGCGAGGGCGTCCGGGTTGTGGGCGAAGTCCACGACGGCGGCCGGCGCCGTCGCGACGAGCTGCATGCGGCCCGGGACGGCGACGGTGAACGGGTCGGCGGCGTCCAGGGCGGACTGCACCTCGGCGGCGGTGCTGCCGCCGGCCAGGACCATGGCGGCGGCCAGGGCCGCGTTGGCGACGTTGAAGCTGCCGGGCAGGCCGGTGTGCAGGCGGAGCTCCGTCCCGTCGCGGTGCCGGAGGCCGAATTCAGTGCCGAGACCGCGGGGCCGCGGGTCGACCACGGTCCAGTCCGCCGGGGCGGCGCCGGGCACGGTGGACAGGGTGGTCACCGGGATGTCGGCCTGGGCGGCCAGCCGTCGGCCCCACTCGTCGTCAACGGTCACGACGGCGGCGCGGGCCCGCTCGGCGGTGAAGAGCCGGGCCTTGGTCTCGAAGTACTCCTCCATGGTCCCGTGCAGGTCCAGGTGGTCCTGGGTCAGGTTGGTGAAGCCGGCGACGTCGAAGACCACACCGTCGACGCGGTGGAAGGAGATCGCGTGCGAGGAGACCTCCATCGAGGCGGCGTCGAGGCCGCGTTCCCGCATGAGGGCCAGCAGGGCGTGGACGTCGGTGGACTCAGGGGTGGTCAGCAGGCTGGGAATCGGGTCCCCGCCGGCGAGGATCTCGATGGTGCCGATCAGCCCGGTCTTCCGGCCGAGGGCACGGAGCAGGGAGTTGATGAAGTAGGTGGTGGTCGTTTTCCCGTTGGTTCCGGTCACCCCGAACAGCGCCGGGGCCGGGGCGTCCTCCGGGCGGCTGCGGTAGATCAGCGAGGCGAGGCGGCCCACCAGGGCGCGCGGTTCCTCGGCCAGCAGGACCGGGACCGGGATGTCGTTGGAGAGCGCCAGCAGGCGGGCACCGGCGTCGTCGGTCAGGACTGCCACGGCACCGGCCTCCACCGCGCCGGCGACGAAGTCCGCTCCGTGGCGTGCGGCGCCCGGCAAGGCGACGTACAGGTCTCCCGGCTGCACCGACCGTGAGTTCAGCGAGATTCCGGTGACCGGGACCCCGGCGGAGGCGCCCGGGACGACGACGCCGATCCAGTCGCCGATCGTTTCCAGCGGCACGGCGGTGACGGCCGTGGGCCGGAACGCGGAGTCCTGGCCGGACGGCGCGGCCGCTTCCTGGGCATTGAGCTCTGACAAGGCGATCTCCGTTGGTGGTGCCGGGGCGGCCCGTGCGCGGGACATCGCCCCGCACGCAGGCCCCTCTGCGTGGAACTGG
Source organism: Arthrobacter sp. Hor0625 (assembly GCF_052567525.1). Classification (NCBI taxonomy): domain Bacteria; kingdom Bacillati; phylum Actinomycetota; class Actinomycetes; order Micrococcales; family Micrococcaceae; genus Arthrobacter; species Arthrobacter sp. Hor0625. The sequence continues at coordinate 3,381,634 of NZ_CP199586.1, forward strand.
TGGTACTGCTGGTGGTGCTGCGTGGTGCTACTTGGCGTACTGCGGCAGCCTGACCGGCTTGCCGGTGGACGGCTCCACGTTGTAGGTCCGCAGCGTCTGGCTCATCACGGAGCGGAACACCGGTCCGTTGGTGATGCCGTAGATGCTGCCCTTGGGCCGTTGCAGGACCACTTCAACAATAAACCGCGGATCGTCCATCGGTGCCATCCCGATCATGGAGGCGGTGTAACCGCAGAAGCCCGACTTGCCGTCGTCGCAGGGCGATTCGGAGGTACCGGTCTTGGCGCCCACCCGGTAGCCGTCGATCGCGGCGTCCTTGATTTCGCCCTCCGTGACCGCGCTTTCCAGGATGTCGCGGACCTGCCGGGCGGTGCTCTTCGACACCACCTGCCGGCTGGGCTTGGCGGGCACCTTTTCCTCGGTGCCGTCGGGGCTGATGTAGCTGTCGATCAGGCGGGGCTGGAGCATGACGCCGTCGTTGGCGATGCTCTGGTAGGCCCGGACAGTCTGCAGGGTCGACTGCGCCACGCCCTGGCCGAACAGCACGGTGTACTGCTGGCGGCCGTCCCACTGGTCCGCGGGCGTCAGGATGCCCTTGGTCTGGGCGGGGAGTCCGATGTCCGGGGCCTCCCCGATGCCGAATTTCTTCAGCCAGTCGTACCGTTTCTGCTTGCTCAGCCGCTGGCCGACCATGACGGTGCCGGTGTTCATCGAGTAGCCGACGATCCCGGCCAGGGTGCGGCGTTCCGTGCCGTGCTCGAACGCGTCGGTGAAGGTCTGCCCGTCCACGGTGTAGGTCGGCGGGATGATAAAGGTGTCCAGCGGGCGGGCCGTGCCCTCTTCGATGGCCGATGCCGCGGTGATCATCTTCTCCACCGAGCCCGGCTCGTAGGCGGCTGTCACGGCCCGGACGCCGCGGTCCTCGGCGGCCACCTTGCCCGGGTCGTTGGGGTCCGGGGCATCGGTGTCCGCCATGGCGATGATGTTGCCGTTCTTGGCGTCAGCGACCACGATGATGCCCCACTCGGCGCTGAGCTTGTCCTTCTGGCTCTGGATGGCCTGCTGCGCGAAGTACTGCAGGTCCGAGTTCAGGGTGAGTTTGATGTCCTTGCCGTTGACGGCGGGGGTGAGCTGGTCCACGCCAACCGGAATACGGAGCCCGTCGGCGCCGATTTCAAAGAGCCGCTTGCCGGCCGTGCCCCGGAGCACCTCGTCCTGGGTCTGCTCCAGTCCTGCCTGGCCGGTCGTGCCGTCGCGCAGGAAGCCGACGATCCCGCCGGCAACGGAGCCGTTGGGGTAGACCCGCTTGCTGGTGCCCTCGGTCACGATGCCCGGGATCTGGAGTTTGGAGATGCGGTCTTCGACGTCGGGCCGGATGTCCTTGGCCACGATGTAGTAGCGCTGCTTGCCGGTCAGGGCGTCCTTCAGGTCGTCCTTCTTCATGCCGAGGACTGCCGCGAGTTCTTCGATGCCCTGGTCGCGGGGAATTTCGACGATGGTGTCCTTGCCGTCAACCTTTTCCAGCCGCGGAAAGGATTCGGTGTTGGTGTTGACCGTCTGGTCGACCACGACGTTGTAGCGGATCACGCTGCTGGCCAGCACGGTGCCCTTGGCGTCGATGATACTGCCGCGCTCGGCGGGGAGCTCGATCGGCTTGAGCCGGTTTTGCAGCGCGGCCTCGGCCATGCCCCCGACGTCGAGGCCCTGGACGAGGAAGAGTTTGCCGCCGACTACCAGCAGGAGCGAGAGCATGATACCCAGCCCGAGCCGCAGCCGCCGGGTGGCGCTCGGCGTCGTGCGGGTGCGTGCCTTGCCGGTGTTCTGCGCCACGATGTTTCCTTGCTGCTTGCCTGTCGGGGTGCTGGTCCTGCGGTCTACTTTCCGGGGGTCTTCTGGGCCGGCGCCGGGACGGATCCGCCGTGCAGGTCCACGGCCGGCGCCGGTGCCTTGGCCTTCGGCGCCTGCGCCTTGGGTTCCTGGGCTTTGGGTGCCTCGGCGGCGCGGCTTTCGGCCGGTTTGCGGTTCAACAGCGGCTCGTTGCCGGAGACGGAGGGGACGACGTTGACCTGCCCGGCCACTGCGGGTGCGGCGATCACGGCGCCGGGGGCGTCACCCTTGACGGCGGCCTTGGCCTTGCCGGTGACGGACAGCGTGGAAAGGTCGATCTGGCCCTTGGCCGTGGACGCCACCATGCCGAGCTCGGCTGCCTTGGCGGCCAGGTTCTGCGGCGCGTCGAAGTTCTGCACCTGCTGGGTCAGGTCCTGGTTCTGCTTGGTCAGGGTGGACTGCTCGGCACGGAGCTGGACCAGCTGGTACTGGGACGAGGACACCGAGATGTTCAACACCAGGACAGCCATCAGGGCAAGCGCGAGGATGCCGAAGCACATGACGACGAAGGGTGCCCGGCGCTTGCGCGGAACGGTCCGGACGACAGAGAGCGGTGTGCGCGACGGGCGGGACGCCGGGTGCGCTCCGGGGAGGGCACGTGCTGTCGCAGCTGTGGCAACGGGGAAGCTGTTGACGGCGGCGGTGCTCATGCGACTCTCCTGGCTTTGATGCGTTCGACGGCGCGCAGCCTGGCGGAGGCGGCACGCGGATTTTCAGCGACTTCTTCGGCGGTGGGGACTTCGGTGCCCTTGGTCAGGGTCTTGAGTTCGGGCTTGTGCTCTTCGAGTTCCACCGGGAAACCGAGCGGGGCCGAGGACTTGGAGCCGGCCTGGAAGACGCCCTTGACGATCTTGTCCTCCAGCGAGTGGTAGGACATGACGACGACGCGGCCGCCGAGGGCGATCGAGGCGACAGCTGCGGGGATCGCGCGCTCCAGCACGTCGAGCTCCTCGTTGACCTCGATCCGCAGGGCCTGGAAGGTGCGCTTCGCGGGGTGTCCCCCGGTCTTGGCTGCTCCTGGCGGTACCACGGCCCTGATGACCTCGACGAGTTCACCGGTGGTGGCGAACGGTTTCGCTTCGCGGGCAGCGACGATCCGGTTGGCGATGCGGCCGGCGAACTTCTCCTCGCCCCACTTCCGGATGATCCGGACCAGGTCCTCTTCGCTGTAGGTGTTGACGACGTCGGCGGCGGTCTGGCCGCGGCTGGTGTCCATCCGCATGTCCAGCGGGGCATCGAACGAGTAGGCAAAGCCCCGTTCGCGCTCGTCGAGCTGCAGGGAGGAGACGCCCAGGTCCATCAGGATCCCGTGCACCTCCGTGAAGCCGAGGTCCGCGAGTACGTCGGGAATCTCGTCGTAGACGGCGTGCACCAGGTCGGTCCGGTCAGCGAAGGGCTCCAACCGCTCCCCCGCGAGGGCGAGGGCTTCCTCGTCCCGGTCGATCCCGATCAGGTGGAGGTCCGGGAAGCGCTGCAGCATGGCTTCGGAGTGACCGCCCATGCCGAGCGTCGCGTCGACGGCGACGGGGGTCTCGCCGCGGCTCCGGGCGGCCTCGAAGGCGGGGGCCAACAAATTGATGCACCGGTCCTTGAGGACCGGTACATGGCGTTCGGACGTAGGCTTCGACGGATTGGAGTCTTCGCTCATGCCTTCGTCCTTTCGTGGGGTGGATAGCTGCGGCAAAAGCCCGGGCCGGGCCGGGCTTTTGGTAAGGCTTCTTGATCCAGATCCCCATCCGCGCCTACCCTGCGGTCCGCCTGGCTCCGGGGAAGTGAGCCAGGTGAGCTGCCGGATGGGCGGCTGGAGATCTCGATCAAGAAACGTGCGGTTGCTGGTGGTGCTGTGGTGGTGCCGGTGACGGTGCCTGCGGGGTTTCAGAGAATTCCCGGGATGGCATCGTCGGTTTCCGAGAAGGCTGTTTCCTTTTCGGCGAGGTACTCGTTCCAGGCCTGGGCGTCCCAGATCTCCGCGCGGGTGCCGGCGCCGATGACGGCCAGCTCCCTGCCGAGTCCTGCGTACTCCCGGAGCGCCGGCGGAATCGTCACGCGCCCCTGCTTGTCAGGTACCTCGTCGGAGGCTCCAGAGAGGAAAACGCGGATGTAGTCACGGGCCTGCTTGGAGGAGATGGGAGCCTCCCGCATTTGCTCGTGAACCCGGCCGAATTCCGCCTCACTGAAAACGTAGATGCAACGTTCCTGGCCCCGTGTGAGAACCAGGCCGGCGGCGAGTTCCTCGCGGAACTTTGCCGGCAGGATGATTCGACCCTTTTCGTCCAGACGCGGCGAATGAGTGCCGAGAAACACGGCCCACCGCCTGTCTGTTGTAGGAAGTCCAACGTCCCCTGTGCTGCCACTACCCTCTTACGTCCTCCACATTACTCCACTTCGCTCCCCCGTCAACGACATTCGGGGATTTTGCACACCATTTTGAGTGAATTTCCGCGCGCGTGTCCCGCGCCAGTAAAGGGAGGCGGCGAAAGTGGGGCGCAGTGGAGGGATTTGGCCGCCCCGGCCGCAGGTGACGGCGCCGCACCGACCCAGTGGGACGCTCCGGTCGCGCTGCCGCAACGACCGGAGCGGGCGCGTGTGCCGGCTCCCCCTGGACCGCACGGTGCACCTGGCAGCGAGGGGGCGGCTTGAGGGCGGCTGCAGGGCCGCAGGAGCGGTGATTAAAGGCGAAAGACCCGCCGGAGCGGGTCTCTTGCGGGCGGTTCAGCCGACCTGTCCGCCGCTCCTGGAACACCAGGGAGGCGTGGTCTGGGAGGTGTCGGGGAAAGTGGTGGGGGGAAGTGGAGGCCCGCGCCGGCGGCGCGCAGGCGGTCTCAGTCAGGCGTTATCGCTCGGGCGGTATCGATGAGGAGATAAGGCTCAGACGGTGGCCGTCCGGCAGGAGGTGTCGGGCTGGCGCCGTCAGGACTCTCCGCGGTGCCGTTCGTCCCAGCGTTCTTCGAGGTTGCTCATGAATGAGCTGCGCTGCTTGCCCGGTTTGCGTCCGGCGGCCCCCGGCTTCGAGGTGCCGGTCGAGCTGCGCATGGTCGCGTAGTAAACGCCGCCGCCCATGACCAGGAAACCGAGCACGCCCACAACGATGTTCTGCAGCGTGACGCCCAACAACAGCAACAGGATCCCGGCGACGGCGCCGAGGACCCCGATGACCAGGTGACGGGTGGACCAGGAACGACCCGGATCCGAGCCCATCGAGCTGGCAAACTTGGGATCGTCCTCGTGCAGCTGCTTCTCAAGTTGCTCCAGCAACTTCTGTTCGTGCTCCGAGAGCGGCATCACGACCTCCTTCAGTCGGCCAACGTCCAGACTTGGCGCGGCACTTTGTCCCTAAACGCCCAACGTCCGGGATGCCCGGCCGGTTCCCCTTCGCCGTCTTTGGCTGGAGGTGGAGGCACGCCTCCTGTGAAGGTGTTCAGTTGCAGGGCCGAACGCCTGATCCAGTCGTTCGTAAATACGTATATCTAGGATAGTTTGTCGGGCCCCGTTCTGAAAGACGCCCGCCCGGCGCCCGGTTAGCGCGATCCGTTGCCCGGGTCCAGCAAGCGGGCCGGCAGGACCGACTTGTTTCCGTATTTGCGGGTGACGCGGTCCAGGGCCTGCTCGGCGGCGCGCCAGTTGTCGTCCCGCCGGTCCAGGCTGAGCTGCAGCGGAGCCTGCGCCGCTTCCTCCAGCTGCTCCGCCCGGATGCCGACGAGTCGCACCGTCATGGGACGCGGGCCGACGGATTCCAGCAACTGCACGGCGACGCCGTAGAGCAGCTGTGCGCTGTCGATGGGCGTGCTGACGGTGCGGCTGCGGGTGATCGTGGAGAAGTCGGCGTAGCGCAGCTTCAGCGCAACGGTCCTGGCATGCATGCCGGCGTTCCGGAGCCGCTCGGCTGTGCGGTGCGAGAGGCGCAGGAGCTCCCGGTGCAGCAGGGCGTCGTCGCCGGTATCCACTGCGAAGGTCTCCTCCGCGCCGATGCTCTTTTCCGCCCGGACCGGCGTCACCGGCCGGGGATCAATTCCCCACGACAGGCGGTGGACATGCTCGCCGGTGGCGCCCAGGATCTTCCGCAGCGACGGCAGCGGCGTCGCCGCGACGTCGGCGACCGTCCGGATTCCCATCCGGGCGAGGACCTCGACGGTTTTGGCGCCCACCCCCCACAGCGCGCTGACCGGCAGCGTGTGCAGATAGGGCACCGTCTCATCCGGACCAATCAGCAGCAGCCCGTCCGGTTTGCACCGGGTGGACGCGATCTTCGCCACGAACTTGCTGGCCGCGATGCCGACCGACGCTGTGATGCCCAGCTCGCTTTGGACCCGCCGCCGGATCAGCTCGCCGATCTCCCGGGGCGGCCCCAGCCGCCGGATGGCACCGCCGACGTCGAGGAAGGCCTCGTCGACGCTCAGCGGCTCCACCAGGTCCGTGATGGATCCGAAGATCGCCATGATCTGGCCGGATACCTCGTAATACAGCTTGTGCCGGGGTTCGATGACGACGGCGGAGGGGCACATGCGGACCGCCACCGCCATGGGCATCGCCGACCTCACCCCGAATTTCCGGGCCTCATAGGAAGCGGAGAGCACCACCGAACGGTCCGCGGGGTAGCCCACGATGACGGGCCGGCCCTTGAGCTCAGGCCGGCTGCGCAGCTCCACCGAGACGAAGAAGGCATCCATATCGACGTGCAGGATGCTGCTGCGGCGCAGTTCGCGCAGGGTCTCCTCGTCCAGGCGGTTCGCGCGGGGCCGGGTGTCGCCCAGCTGGGCGTTGCCGAGCTGGTTTTCCGCGTGCCGGCTTGCGCTGTCCCGCTCACTGTCTTCACTCTCCGGCCGCACACACCAATCCTATGCGCAGGGACTGACTAAACTGGAGGCTGAATCCGCCGTCGAGACCAGGAGGAACACCCCTGTGAAGGTTATTGGAGAGCGCGACCGCGCCATGGCAGTGACCGCCGCCGTCGCGCTGCTGGTGCTGGCAGCCTGCACCCCTGCCCCGGGCGCTGCGGCGCCGGCGTCATCGGCCCCGGCAGCGCAGCCCACCGTCCTCGCCTCCACCACGGCTCCTCCCAGCCCGTCCGCGGAACCGGGCACGTCGGCCACCGTCGGCGCGCTCGTCGACGGTTTCCCGCAGAAGCTGCTCCCGCTGATGCCGGGCGCCCGGGTCGAATCGAGCAGCTTCGATAAGACCGCAGCCCCAGCGACCATCGCGCTGGTGGGCAAGGTTTCCGCGCCGAAGGCCGGCGTGGTGGCGTTCTACAGCAAGAAGCTGGAAAGCCAGGGCTTCAAGGCGGTTCCCGGCGACAAGGTCGGCTCCGTCTCCTCCAAGGACTTCCTGCGCGGCAGCAACGAGACGGTGAATCTCGCCGTCGTCGAGGCCTCCGGGGTCTCCACCTTCACGATCGGCGCCAACGTCGCCCCCGAGTCGGTCAAGTGAGCCTGGCAGAGGACCTGCGGGTAGAGCAGGCGGACTTCGTTGCGGCCGTCGCGGGCAAGCTCACGGACTTCCTGACCTCCCGCACGGCCCTGATGTCCGCCATCTCCCCGGACATCGACCCGCTGATGGGCTCGATCTCCAACCTCGTAACCGGCGGCAAGCGCCTCCGCGCGCTGATGTGCTACTGGGGCTGGCGGGGCGCCGGCGGCGGTGCCGGTGCCGGCGAGGTCGTCACGGCCGGCACCGCGCTGGAGCTGTTCCAGGCGGCAGCGCTGATCCACGACGACATTATCGACCGTTCGGACACGCGCCGCGGCGGCCCCAGCGTGCACCGCCGCTTCAGCGACCTGCACGCCAACCAGGGCTGGGCCCTGGACCCGGAGCGCTTCGGCCACGCGGCGGCGATCCTGACCGGCGACCTGTGCCTGTCCTTCAGCGAGGAATCCTTCACCGAGATCGGCGACCGCGCGTCGTCCGGCAGCCGGGCCCGGCTGATCTTCAACCTGATGCGGGCCGAGGTCATGGCGGGACAGTACCTGGACATCCTCGAAGAGGTGGCCGGACCGCGCCGCGACCGCGCCGGGGCGGTCAGCCGCGCCCAGTCCATCATCCGGTTCAAGTCAGCCAAATATTCCACCGAGCATCCGCTCGCGCTGGGCGGCGCGCTGGCCGGCGCCTCCGACGAGCTGCTGCGCGGTTACTCCGCCTTCGCGCTCCCCCTTGGCGAGGCCTTCCAGCTGCGGGACGACGTCCTCGGGGTCTTCGGCGATCCGGTCACCACCGGCAAACCGGCGGGCGATGACCTGCGGGAGGGCAAGCGCACGGTGCTGGTGGCGTTCGCCCTGGACCTGGCCGCCGCGGAAGAGTCCGCCTTCATCGACGGCAGGCTCGGCAGGCCGGACCTGGGCGAGGATGAGGTCGAAGAAATCCGGCGCATTATTGTCGACTGCGGCGCCCTGCAGGCCACCGAAGTCTTGATCGAGGAATTCGGCAAGGCGGCATTCGAGGCTTTGGAGCTGCTTCCACTGGACGAACTGCCTAAAACGGCGCTGCGGAAGCTGGCCGAGGCCACCGTCAGCCGCACCGCCTAGCGTCACGGCCCGGGCCCGGAAGGCGTCTGCATATAAAGGAGGGCCGTGCCCGGCGCAACGCCGGGCACGGCCCTCCTTTATATGGTCAACCACTGGCCGGCTAAGGCGGCCCAGTGGTGCTACCAGGCCATGGTCTGGGCGCGGCGCCGGATCTCCGTCTTGCGTCCTTCGCGGAGGGCATCGATCGGACGGCCGCGCAGCGACTCGTCCGGAGTGAACAGCCAAGTGATGAGTTCCTCGTCCGAGTAACCGGCATCGGCGAGGACCACGATCGTGCCCTTGAGGCTTTCCACCGCGTGGCCGTCCTGGATGAACGCTGCCGGCACGGAGCGGATCCTGCGCTCACCGACCCGGACAGCCGCCAGTGCGCGCTCATCCAGCAGCGCGTGCACCTTAGTAATGGAAACGTTCAGCAGTTCTGCTACGTCGGGCAGGGGCAGCCATTCGACTACGAGGCTTTCTACAGTACTCACGGATCAAGATTGCCATGCCGGGCGTGTATGCGCCTAGTCAGCCACGGCCTGATCCGCGGGTTCCTCCCGGCCGGACGCAAGGGGCCGCGGCGCCGCCGCAGGCCCGTTCCCGGGCAGGCCCGACACGCCCGGAGAGAAACCGGGCTTGCATAATGTCAAACACTTCTTGTGCTATTTCGCAATTCATGAGAGATTCGCTTAGATCACATTTGTAACTGCAGTATCTCCAGTAACACTGTTAACAGCAGTAACACCGGCCTGAAATGCAGCGTTCGCCGCTGAGAAGAGGATTTACCGCATGACGACGACACGTTCGCCGAAGTCCACCCCGAGGCCCGGCCTCCCGCTGATTGCGGCGACGACGGCAGCGCTGCCTGCGGTCGTACTCTCCTCGCTGGCCGTTGCACAGCCCGCTGCCGCCGAGTCCCGGCCCGCCACCATCCCGGCCACGCTTGCCGCGGCCATGAAGGCCCAGGCCCAAGCCCCGGCGCAGGCCTCCGTCATTCCCGCCGGGTCGGTTCCGGCCACGCTTCCCGCAACGCTGCGCCCGGCGAAAGTCGCCGTTCCGGCCCAGTACACGATCGCCCGGGGCGATACGATCAGCGCCGTCGCCCACCGCTACGGCCTGAGCACGCAGTCCGTGCTCACCCTGAACCGGCTGCGGGCCAACACGGTCATCTACCCCGGCCAGAAGATCCGGCTCACCGGAGCCGCAACGGCTCCCGTCGCCCGCGCCGCCGCCGTCAAGCCCGTTGCCAAGGCCGCCGCCAAACCCGCCGCCAAGCCGGCGGCCGCGGCCACCGGCAGCCTCTACACGGTGAAGTCCGGTGACACCCTGAGCGGGATCGCCGCCCGCCACGGCGTCAAGCTCTCCGACCTGCTCCACCGCAACGGACTGAGCATGCGCTCGGTGATCTACCCGGGCCAGCGGATCAAGACCGGCGCCGGGGCAGCAGCTCCCGCCCGGCCCGCGGCACCGAAGCCCGCCGCCACCCCGGCACCGAGGCCGGCCGCCCCGGCCAGCTCCGGTTCCTACACGATCAAGTCCGGCGACACGCTCTCCGGCATCGCGGCACGCCACGGGGTCAAGCTCTCCGCCGTGCTCTCCGCGAACCGGCTGACCATGAGCAGCATCATCTACCCCGGCCACAAGCTCGTCATCCCGGGCGCCGGCACCGGCACCATCAAGCCGGCCTCGAGCCAGAAGCCGGCCGCCGTGACCCCGCTGGTCCCGAGTTCCTTCCTGGGCTTCAGCTACCCCTCGGCCGTCGTCAGCTCGGCCAACCAGAACAAGGCGCTGCTCAATGCCTCGCCGGTGCCCAGCAACGAGCAGATGAAGCAGATCGTCGCGGATACCGCCCGCCGCATGGGCGTGGCCCCCTCCCTGGCCATGGCCTTCGCCTACCAGGAGTCCGGCTTCAACCACCGCTCGGTCTCCCCCGCAAACGCGATTGGCACCATGCAGGTCATCCCGTCCTCCGGCCAGTGGGCCTCCGAGCTGGTCGGCCGCAAACTGAACCTGCTCGACCCGTACGACAACGCCATGGCAGGCATCGCGATCATCCGCCAGCTGGTCAGCACCAGCAAGAACCTGGACTACGCGATCGCCGGGTACTACCAGGGCCAGTACTCGGTCAACACCCGGGGCATGTATGAGGATACGAAGGCCTACGTCGCCTCGATCAAGGCGCTGCAGAAGAAGTTCAGCTAACCATCACCACAGGGTGCGGCGGCTGCCGTGCCGGCACGGCAACGGGCCCGGATTGCACGTCAATCCGGGCCCGTTTCCGTGCAGAGCTTAGGATCAAAGGGTGCAGGAATACTCATCGGACGCTCTCGTCGGGACCCTGGTGGACAACCGGTACCTGATTCGGTCACGGCTGGCCCGCGGCGGCATGTCGACCGTCTATCTCGCCACCGACCGCCGGCTGGAGCGGGATGTGGCGCTCAAGGTCCTGCATCCCCATATGGCCGGCGACCCCCAGTTCCTGGACCGGCTGGGCCGCGAGGCCAAGGCCGCGGCCAGGCTGTCGCACCCGCATGTCGTGGGGGTGCTGGACCAGGGCGAGGACGGGCCGCTGGCCTACCTGGTCATGGAGTACATCAAGGGCCACACGCTCCGGGACGTGATCAAGGAAAAGGGCGCCCTGACGCCGCGGCTCGCGCTGGCGCTGATCGATCCCGTCGTCGAGGGCCTGGGCGCCGCCCACGCCGCCGGCCTGATCCACCGGGACGTCAAACCGGAAAATGTCCTGATCGCCGACGACGGCCGGATCAAGATCGGCGACTTTGGCCTGGCGCGGGCGGTCACGACGACGACCAGCACCGGCGCGCTGATCGGCACCGTCGCATACCTCTCCCCCGAGCTGGTGATGGGCCGGCAGGCCGATGCCCGCAGCGACCTCTATTCACTGGGCATCATGCTCTACGAGATGCTCACCGGACGGCAGCCGTTCGAGGGCGACGTCCCCATCCAGGTCGCCTACCAGCACGTGAACTCGACCGTGGGCCCGCCGTCGGAACTGGTCCCCGGACTGGCTGAGGAACTCGACGAACTGGTCCAGTGGTGCACCGCGAATGACCCGGAGAAGCGCCCGGTCGACGGCTACTCCCTCCTTTCGGAGCTCCGCCACATCCGGACCAACCTCACCGATGCGGAACTGGACCTCCGCCCCCCGGCCGCGGCAGCAGCCGGCGCCGCGGCGTCCGCGCCTCCGGCCGCGTCGTCCGCGGACGCACACACGGAACTGCTGGGCGGTGCCCAGCTTCCCACCGAAGTCATCCGGCGCGGCAGCAACCCCACCACCGTCCTCTCCGGCCGGGCACGCCCGGGCGGCTACGGCCCGCTCGCCGCCCCGGCTGAGCCCGAACCCTTCGGATACGCGGACGACGGCGCCGGCGCGCACCCGGCGCCGGCCAGCAAGCGCGCGCTGCGCAAGCAGGACCGGGACGCGGAGAAGGCCCGGCAGCGGGCCGCCGCCACGCCCAGCCGGACCCTGCGGCCCGGGAACCCGCGGCGCCGCGGACTGCTCTGGATCTTCGTGCTGGTGGTGGCGGCCCTGCTCGCGGCCGGGGCCGGCTGGTTCTTCGGAATGGGCCCGGGATCGCAGGGCACCATCCCGCAGCTGGCGAACAAAACCGTTGCCGAGGCGCAGCAGCTGCTGCGCACGGCCGGCTTCGACTCCACCACCCGGGACGTCTTCGACGACGACGTCGCCCCCGGGCTCGTGGTCGGCTCCGAACCGCAGGCAGGGCAGGTGGTCCGCAAATTCCAGCCGGTCTCGCTGGCCGTGTCGAAGGGCCCGCAGCTGTTCCCGCTGCCGGAGCTCACCGGAAAGCCGCTGGACGCGGCCAAGACGGCCCTGAACGGCGCCGGCATGGCCCTGGGCCCCGTCACGGAAGCCTACAACGAGGACGCCAAGGCAGGGACCGTGCTGGCCCAGAAGCCCGCCAAGGGCACTCCCGCCAAACACGGGACGCCGGTCGCCCTGACGGTGTCGAAGGGGCCGCGGCCCCTCCCGGTGCCCGATGTGCGGGGCAAGGAGCAGGGGGCGGCCGTCGCTGCCGTGGAGGCCGCCGGCCTCAAGGCCGCCGTCGCCCCGGAACCCGTCTTCGACCGGAACGTCCCCAAGGGCTCGGTTGTCGGCCAGGACCCCGCCACCGGGAACCTCACCCGCGGCGGCACGGTCACGCTGACGATTTCCAAGGGCCCGAAGCTGGTGGAGGTTCCCAGCTTCATCGGCAAGCAGGTCAGCGACGCCCGGCGGCAGCTCGAGGCGCTCGGCTTTGAAGTCCGGATCGAGAACATCTTCGGCGGCTTCTTCGGGACCGTCCGCGAACAGGACCCGAAGGACACCGAGGCACCGGAAGGGTCCGTCGTCACCCTCAAGGTCGTCTAGCCGCCGGCCGACGACTCCGACGTTCCCGCTGCACGACAAAGCTCCGCCCCGGCTGGAACCAGCCGGGGCGGAGCTTTGTGCAGAGGGCTATCCGTACCCGCCGGGGCCTAGCGCTTGGCGAGGGCCCCCGCCACCAGGAAGGCCATTTCGAGGGACTGCATGTGGTTCAGCCGCGGGTCGCAGACCGACTCGTAGCGGTCCAGGAAGGCGTCCTGGTCGATCGGATCGGCGCCGCCCAGGCACTCGGCCACGTCGTCGCCGGTCATTTCCACGTGCAGGCCGCCCGGGACGGTGCCCAGGCCGTGGTGCACCTCGAAGAAGCCGCGCACCTCGTCGATGACGTCGTCGAAGTTGCGGGTCTTGTAACCGTTCGGCGAGGTGACCGTGTTGCCGTGCATGGGGTCGGTGACCCAGAGGACCTGGGCGCCGGAGGCGGTCACACGTTCCACGATGGGCGGCAGCTTCTCCCGGATGTTGCCGGCACCCATCCGGGTGATGAAGGTCAGCCGGCCCGGTTCCCGGTTGGGGTCGAGCTTGTCGATCAGCCGCAGGGCGTCGTCGCCCGTGGTCGAGGGGCCCAGTTTGACCCCGATCGGGTTGCGGACGCGGGAGAGGAAGTCCACGTGCGCGTGGTCCAGCTCGCGGGTGCGCTCCCCGATCCAGAGGAAGTGCGCCGAGGTGTCGTAGGGCAGGCCGGTGCGCGAGTCGATGCGGGTGAGCGCACGCTCGTAATCGAGCAGCAGGGCCTCGTGGCTGGCGTAGAACTCCACCCGCTTGAGCGCTTCGAAGTCCGCCCCGCAGGAGGACATGAACTGGATGGCCCGGTCGATGTCGCGGGCCAGGGACTCGTAGCGGGCGTGCGCCGGGTTTTCCGTGAAGCCCTTGTTCCACTGGTGCACCAGCCGCAGGTCGGCGAACCCGCCCTGGGTGAAGGCGCGGATCAGGTTCAGGGTCGACGCCGAGGTGTGGTACGCCTTGAGCATCCGGCCGGCGTCGTGCGCCCGGGACTCGGGGGTGAAGTCGTAGCCGTTGACGATGTCGCCGCGGTAGGCCGGCAGCGTGACGCCGTCGCGCGTCTCATCGTTGGAGGAGCGCGGCTTGGCGAACTGGCCCGCCATCCGGCCCATCTTGATCACGGGCATCGCCGCACCGTAGGTGAGGACGACCGCCATCTGCAGGATGGTCTTGACCCGGGCGCTGATCTTGTCCGCGGTGGCGGCCTCGAAGGTTTCCGCGCAGTCGCCGCCCTGCAGCAGGAAAGCCTTGCCCTGGGCCGCGGCCGCGAGCCGTTCGCGGAGGATGTCCACTTCGCCGGCGAAGACGAGCGGGGGCAGCACCGAGAGCTCCTTGACCGAGGCCTCGAAGACCGCCGGGTCGGACCAGCTCGGCTGCTGCGACGCTGGCAACTCCCGCCAGTGGTCCAGGCCCGGATAGTTCGCGGCCCCGCTCTGGGCGGTGCTGGCAAACGCGGTGCTCGGGAAGGACGAGGCGCCAGGCGCGGCGCCGGCAGCGGCGGTCTTCGCGGGGGCGGAGTTATGGGTGGACGTCGAAGGCGCAGATAGCTCAGTCACCCTCTAAGGATAGTGGCCCCGGCCCTGATCGGGGGCGCCCTTCGTCATTGACGCCGGGCGCCCCGTCATACAGTTCCGGGCGTTTCCGGGCCGGGCCCGGCACCGGCGCCGGGCACCTCGGTGGCTTTACCGGCCAGCCGCAGTTTGACGACGGCGGCGTACTCGTCGACGTATTCCTGGCCGGAGAGCCGCATCAGTTCGTACATGATCTCGTCGGTCACCGAGCGCTGGATGAGCCGGTCGTCCTCCATGCCGTAGTAGCGGCTGAAATCCAGGGGTTCGCCGAAGACCATGCCGATCCGGCGGATGTTGGGCATCCGCTTGCCGATCGGCTGGACCTTGTCGGTGCCGATCATGGCTACCGGGATCACCGGAACCCTGGCCTGCAGTGCGAGCCGCGCCACCCCGACCTTGCCGCGGTAGAGCCGCGAGTCCGGGCTCCGGGTGCCTTCCGGGTAAATGCCCAGGAGCGAGCCGTTCTTCAGCACGTCCATGCCGGCCTCCAGGGACCGGGCGGACGCCGCTCCTCCGGACCGGTCCATTGGCAGCTGGTTGGTCAGGCGGAAGAAGGCGGCGGTCAGCTTGCCCTTGATTCCCTTGCCGGTGAAGTATTCGGACTTGGCCAGGAACACCACGGGCCGGGGCACCATGAGGGGCATGAAGATCGAATCGGAGAACGAGAGATGGTTCGAGGCCAGGATCGCCGCGCCGCTGGCGGGGACGTTGTCCAGCCCCTTGACCCACGGCCGGAAGAGCGTCTTCAGGACCGGTCCAAGGACGAAGGTCTTCATGAACCAATAAAACACGTGGTGTACCTCTCCGGCAGGCGTCTGGCGGGTCCTTCTTCGGGCCCGGCAGGACTTCAGTGACACCCTACTCTAGTGAGTTTTGTCGCGAACAGTGACACGATGGGCTCATGAGCGAAAGCAGCACTCCGATGGCGCCTGCCGCTTTCCGCTACCCCGGCCACGGGGCCAATGCCGGCACCGGCGTGGCCATCTGCCACGGCTTCACGGGCAGCCCGCTGAGCGTCCTTCCGTGGGCCGAGCACCTGGCCTCGCTGGGCTTCGCTGTCTCGGTGCCGCTGCTGCCCGGGCACGGCACCGACTGGCGCGACCTCGCCCGGCACCGCTGGCAGGACTGGTACGGGGCGTTCGAGTCCGCCTACCTGGAGCTGGCCGCCGGGACCCGGGACTGCTTCGTGGCCGGCCTGTCCATGGGCGGGACCATCGCCCTGCGCACGGCGGCCCGGCACCCGGTGGCGGGCGTCGCGGTAGTCAACCCCGGCCTCAGTTTCTACGACCGCCGGGTGCGCTACATCGGGGTGCTGAAGTACCTGCAGCGCACCACCGTCCCGCTCCGGGAGGCAGAGCCGACGGCGGCCACCACCGAGGACGGGGATTACTCGCTAACCCCGCTGGCGGCCGTGCACGAGCTGCGCAAACTCTTTACGGCCACGCTGCGCGAGCTGCCCGCCGTCGACGTTCCGGCCCTGGTGTTCAAATCCGACACGGACCCGGTGGTGCCGGCATCCTCGCTCGACCTGCTCCGGACCAGGATCGGCACGCGGGAACTGTCCGTCGTGCCGCTGCCGGGCAGCGGCCACGTCGCCACGCTCGACGTCGACGCTCCGCTGATCTTCTCCCGGTCCGCCGCCTTCTTCGCCCGCGCCGCAGCGCCGGTGCAGACCCCTACCCCGGCGCAGCGCCTTACCCCGGTGCAGCCAGCAACGACGGAGCAGCCATGAGCACAGCGCCCGACCATTCGCCCTTCAGCAGCCCGTTCACCGGGGACGGCCCCCGGACCGGTGTCGTCGTCTCGCACGGATTCACCGGCAGCCCGCACGGGGTGCGGGCGTGGGCCGAGTCGCTGGCCGCCGCCGGCTACGCCGTCCGGATGCCGTTGCTCGCCGGCCACGGCACCAGCTGGCAGGAACTGGCCCGGACCCGCTGGCAGGACTGGCACGCTGGACTGGATGCCGCCTACCAGGAGCTGGCGGCGGAGTGTGACCACGTGGTGGTGGCCGGGCTCTCCATGGGCGGGGCCCTGGCGCTGCGGCTGGCTGCCACCCGCCCGGTCGCCGGGGCGGTGCTGGTCAACCCCGGCCTGGTCATCGACGACCCCCGGGCGCCGCTGGCCGGCATCCTCAAGTTCGTGCTCAAGAGCACCCCGGCGATCGCCAACGACATCCTCAAGGCCGGCGTGGACGAGGGAGCCTATCCGCGCACCCCCGTCGCGGCCGCCCACGAACTGAACAAGATGTTCAAGGACACGCTGCGCCTGCTGCCCCAGGTCACCGCGCCGGTCCGGGTCTACCGCTCCACCGTGGACCATGTGGTTTCCGATGCCAGCCTCGCCGCCCTTCGCCGCGGCCTGGTCAACGCCCCGCTGGAAGTCATCCGGCTGGAGAACAGCTACCACGTGGCTACGATGGACAACGACGCACCCCGGATCTTTAGCGGCACGGCCGAGTTCATCAACGCCGTCGTCCACGGCCAGACTCCGGGCGCTGCCAGCACCAGCCAGAAAGAAACGGCAGATGACTAGATCCGATCCCGGCGCCCCCGAGCCCGAGCTCCCCGACCGCGACGCAGACCGCCCCGGTCCCGGACGCCCGGATGTCCCGCAGCCCGGCGCTGCCGGCCCCGGCGACGACGACGCCGTCTGGCTCGACCTGGTGGCCCGGCTTGAGGGCACGGACTCCGGGGAGCCGGACGACGGCACGACCGTACCGGCCGCCGGAACCACGGCCGGCGGCGCCCCCGGTGTGCGGTCGTTCAAGGATTTCGACCCGCTGGGCCTTTCGGCCCCGACGGTCGCGCCGCAGGAGCCGGCAGGACCACGGGACTACGCGGTGGACGACGACGATGACGGGGCCTTCGTACCGGAGGAGCCGCCCAGCCTGGCCGGCACGGATCCGCTGACCATGCTCGCCTGGCTCGGCGCCGTCGGAGGCCCGATCGCGCTGCTGCTTTCGGCCATGTTCTGGCGCAGCGCCCCGCTGCTGGCGGTGGTCGGGATGGTCGCGGCCTTCGCGGTCTCGGTGGTGTTCCTGATCATGAAGCTGCCGCACGAAAAAGACGAATACGACGACGGCGCCCGCCTCTAGCCGGTCCGACCGGCATTGACTCCGGCTAGCCGGGCAGCTTGCTGCCTGCCCGCGACAGGTCCGCGGCGCCGATCAGCCCGGCGTTGGGTCCCAGGGCGGCCAGTTCGATCCGGGCCGCCGGCCGGAAGCCGCGGCCGGTGAGGTTGCGGGCGAAAGCCCGCCGGGCCGGCGCCACGAGGAGTTCGCCGGCATCGCACAGTCCGCCGCCGATCACGAAGGTGCCCGGGTCCAGGGCCGCTGCAAGGTTCGCCAGGCCCAGCCCCAGCCATTCCCCCACGTCTTCGATCAGCTCCCGCGCGGTCGGGTCGCCTGACTTGGCAAGGTCGGTCACCACCACCCCGGTGAGCTCCTCGGCATGGCCGTTAACGGCGGCCAGCAGGGCGTGCGCTATCGGAGAGTTGGCGGCGGCGAGTTCCCGTGCCTCCCGGCCCAGCGCATTGCCGGAGGCGTACTGTTCCCAGCAGCCGCGGTTGCCGCACTCGCAGCGGTGGCCGCCGGGCATGATGATCTGGTGGCCGAATTCGCCGGCGACGCCGAAGCGGCCGCGCTCCAGCCGGCCGTCCATCACCATGGCCCCGCCGATCCCGGTGCCGAGGGTGATGCAGACCAGCCGGTTCTCGCCGCGGCCGGCGCCGAAGCGCCATTCTGCCCAAGCGGCGGCGTCGGCGTCGTTGGTGAGCAGCACGGGACGGCGGAGCAGGCGCTGCAGGTTGTCCCGCAGCGGCTCGTTGCGCCAGGCCAGGTGCGGGCTGAACAGCACCGTGCCACCGTCGAGGTCCATCCAGCCGGCAGCGCCGATACCGACGGAGCGGATCCGGTGCCCTGCGCCGAGTTCCTCGACCAGTTCGACGATGACCCGTTCGACGGCGCGCGGATCGGTGCCCGGGGTGGACCGCCGGGCCTGGCTTAGGATCCGGCCCTCGGCGTCAACGACGCCGGCCGCGACCTTGGTCCCGCCGATGTCCACGCCGATCGCCAGGCCGCTGCCGCCGGGGCGCAGCCGTCGCCGCAGGCCGCCGGCTCCCGGGGCACCGGGAAGACCCTGCGCCCTGCGCCGCCAGGCGGCCCTTCTGCGGTGCGGTCCGGGCTCCCGGCCGGCTGGAGGTGTATGCATCGGCTCCATTCTATTGCCGGGTTCCGTGGCCGGGCAGACGGCCGGGCGGCAGGGGTGCCGGAGGCGGTCCGGCAGGGGCGCCGGAGGCGGCCCGGAGTGGCGGAACCACGGCCTTCATCGTAAAGTTACTCGCCAGTAGGTGGTGTGGACCACACCCAGCGTGGGGCCGCGTACTACTGTTGGTCGTACCCCACGCGGGTATATGGATATCAAAGGAGCTATCGTGCGAGAAATCAGTGTCCCGCCCCTGGTCACCGTCCCGCCGGAAACGAACGTAACGGACCTGGTTCTGCGCCAGGCCGCCAAGCCCTCGAACCCGGCCCTCTTCTCCCGGCTGGACGCCGCCGGCCAGTGGCAGGACGTCCGGGCCACCGACTTCCTCGCCGACGCCTCGGCGCTGGCCAAGGGCCTGATGGCCAGCGGCGTCGAGGCCGGCGACCGCGTCGGCATCATGTCCCGCACCCGGTACGAATGGGCGCTGATCGACTTTGCCATCTGGTTCGCCGGCGCCGTCTCCGTGCCGATCTACGAGACCTCCTCCCCCTCGCAGGTGGCCTGGAACCTCGGCGACTCGGGGGCCGTGGCGGCCTTTGGCGAGTCCGCCCACCACGAGAACATCATCCGGCAGGCCGCGAACTCCGAGGGCCTGACCGCCCTGCGGCATGTCTGGCAGCTCGAGGGCGACGCCCTGGACGAAGTCCGCGCCGCCGGCGCCTCCATCAGCGACGAGGACCTGGAAGCACGCCGCCGCCAGGCGGGCCTGAAGGACCTCGCCACCATCATCTACACCTCCGGCACCACCGGCCGGCCCAAGGGCTGCGAGCTGACGCACGGCAACTTCGTGGAGCTCTCGGACAACGTGCTGGCGACCTCGCTGGGCCAGATCGTCCACGAGCAGGCCCGGACCATCATGTTCCTTCCCCTGGCGCACGTCTTCGCCCGCTTCATCTCCGTGCTGGCCGTCGCCGCCGGGGTGACCGTGGCGCACACCCCGGACATCAAGAACCTGCTGCCGGACCTGCAAAGCTACAAGCCGACCTTCATCCTCGCGGTCCCCCGGGTCTTCGAAAAGGTCTACAACTCCGCCCTGACCAAGGCCGAGGACGGCGGCAAGGGCGCCATCTTCCACCGCGCCGCGGAGACGGCCATCGCCTGGTCCCGGGCCCGGCAGGCCGGCAAGATCGGCCTGGGCCTGCGGCTCAAGCACGCCCTGTTCGACAAGCTGGTCTACGGCAAGCTGCGCGACGCCATGGGCGGGCAGGTGGCCCACGCGGTCTCCGGCGGCGGCCCGCTCGGCGAACGGCTCGGGCACTTCTTCCAGGGCATCGGGCTCCAGATCCTTGAGGGCTACGGCCTGACCGAGACCACCGCCCCGGTGACGGTCAACACGCCGTCGCTGATCAAGATCGGCACCGTCGGCGCCCCGATCCCCGGCAACGCCTTGAAGATCGCCGACGACGGCGAGATCCTCACCAAGGGCGTCAGCGTGATGCGCGGCTACTTCAACCGCGAGGACCTCACCGCCGAGGCCTTCGACGACGGCTGGTTCCGCACCGGCGACATCGGCCGGCTCGACGAGCAGGGCTTCCTGACCATCACCGGCCGGAAGAAGGAAATCATCGTCACCGCCGGCGGCAAGAACGTTGTACCGGCGCTGCTCGAGGACCAGATCCGGGCCGACGCCCTGGTCTCGCAGGTCCTTGTGGTCGGCGACAACCGCCCCTTCATCGGCGCCCTGGTGACCCTCGACGAGGAGGCCCTGCCGGGCTGGCTGCAGCGCCACGGCCTGCCGGCGTCCACCACGCTGGCCGAGGCGGCCGAGCACCCGACCGTCAAGGCCGCCGTCCAGGAGCTGATCAGCCACGCCAACCAGTCCGTGTCGCAGGCCGAGGCGATCAGGTCCTTCCGGATCGTACCCTCGGACTTCACCGAGGCGTCCGGCCACCTCACGCCGTCGATGAAGGTCAAGCGCGCCCAGGTGATGAAGGACTTCGAGACCGTGATCGAGGAAATGTACGCGGCCAAGCGCCCCACCCCCGCCTGACCCGCACCACCCACACAGGAAGGGCTCCTCCGGCCGCTGGATTCCAGCGGCCGGAGGAGCCCTTCCTCGTTACTGCGGAGCTACTCCTCGATGACCAGCAGCAGGTCCCCGCCCTGGACCTGCTCGACGGCGCCGACGGCGAGCCGCGCCACGGTGCCGGCCACCGGCGTCGTGATGGACGCCTCCATCTTCATGGCCTCGATGGTGGCCACCGTGTCCCCGGCGCTGACCGTGTCCCCGGCCTTGACGGTCAGGGTGACGGCCCCGGCGAAGGGCGCCGCGACCTGGCCCGGCTGCGAGGCGTCCGCCCGCTCGGCGGCCTTGACGTTGCTGACCACGGACCGGTCGCGGACCACCACGGGGCGGGACTGGCCGTTGAGCGTGCACATCACGGTGCGCATGCCCTTCTCGTCCGGTTCGGACACGGCCTCGAGCGAGGCGATCAGCCGGACGCCCTTTTCCAGTTCAATCTCGTGTTCGGCCCCGCGCTGCAGCCCGAAGAGGTAGTCGCGGGTGTCCAGCACCGAGAGGTTGCCGTAGGTCTCGACGCTCTTCTGGTAGTCCTTGGTGGGCCCGGCGAAGAGCAGCCGGTTCAGGGTTTCCTGCACGGTCTTCGAGTCACCCTTGAGCGCGGCGCTGTCCTCGGCGCTGAGTTCGACGTCGCGGACCTTGACGCTGCGGCCCTGCAGGGCCTTGGTCCGGAACGGTTCGGGCCAGCCGCCCGGCGGGTCGCCGAGTTCGCCGGACAGGAAGCCGATCACGGAGTCCGGGATGTCGTACTTCTGCGGGTTCTCGTTGAAGTCGGCCGGGTCCGCGTTCAGGCCCACCAGGTGCAGGGCGAGGTCGCCGACGACCTTCGAGGACGGGGTGACCTTGACGAGCCGGCCGAGGATGCGGTCCGCGGCGGTGTACATGTCCTCGATGGCCTCGAAGCGCTCACCCAGGCCCAGCGCCATGGCCTGCTGGCGCAGGTTGGAGAGCTGGCCGCCGGGGATTTCGTGCTGGTAGACCCGGCCGGTCGGGCCCGGAAGCCCGGATTCGAACGGCGCGTAGACGCGGCGCACGGCTTCCCAGTAGGGCTCCAGCGAGCACACGCTGTCCAGGTCCAGGCCGGTGTCGCGCGGCGTGTGGGCCAGTGCCGCGACCAGGGCGGAGGCGGAGGGCTGGCTGGTGGTGCCGGCGAGCGAGGCGGAGGCGACGTCCACGGCGTCCACGCCGGCGTCCACGGCCGCGAGCAGGGTGGCCAGCTGGCCGCCGGCGGTGTCATGCGTGTGCAGGTGGACCGGCAGGTCGAACCGCTCGCGCAGCGCCGAGACCAGGCGCGCGGCGGCGGCCGGGCGGAGCAGCCCCGCCATGTCCTTGATCGCCAGGATGTGCGCGCCGGCGTCGACGATCTTCTGCGCCAGGTCCAGGTAATAGTCGAGGGTGTAGAGCTTCTCGTCCGGGTCGAGCATGTCCGCGGTGTAGCAGAGCGCCACCTCGGCAACAGCGGTGCCGGTGTCCCGGACGGCCCGGATGGCGGGCGCCATCTGGTTCACGTCGTTGAGGGCGTCGAAGATGCGGAAGATGTCGATGCCGGTCCTGGCCGCCTCGTTGACGAACGCGACCGTCACCTCTTCCGGGTAGGGGGTGTAGCCGACCGTGTTCCGTCCGCGCAGCAGCATCTGCAGGCAGACGTTCGGCAGGGCCTTGCGCAGGGCCGCGAGGCGGTCCCACGGGTCCTCGCCGAGGAAGCGGAGGGCGACGTCGTACGTGGCACCGCCCCAGGCCTCCACGGAGAGCAGCTCCGGCAGGAGCCTGGACACGGCCGGGGCGGCGGCGACGAGGTCGCGGGTGCGCACCCGGGTGGCCAGCAGCGACTGGTGCGCGTCCCGGAACGTGGTGTCCGTGACGGCGACGGCGTCCTGGCCGCGGAGGGCGCGGGCGAATCCTTCCGGCCCCAGCTCCAGCAGCCGCTGGCGGGACCCTGCCGGCGCCTCCGCCTCGGGCAGGGCGGGGAGTTTGTCGGCCGGGTCGGTGTGCACCGTGAGCTCGCCGTTGGGCTTGTTGACGGTGACGTCCGCCAGCCAGGTCAGCAGCTTGGTACCGCGGTCCGCGGAGACCCGGGCCTTGAGCAGCTCGGGGCGTTCGTCGATGAAGGATGTGGCGACGTTCCCGGCGACGAAGTCCGGGTCGTCCAGGACGGCCTGCAGGAAGGAGATGTTGGTGGACACGCCTCGGATGCGGAACTCGGCCAGGGCGCGGCGGGCGCGGGCGACGGCCGTCGGGTAGTCGCGGCCGCGGCAGGTCAGCTTGACCAGCATGGAGTCGAAGTGCGGGCTGATCTCGGCGCCGGAGTAAACGGTGCCGCCGTCAAGCCGGACACCGGCGCCGCCGGCGGAGCGGTAGCCGGTGATCTTGCCGACGTCGGGCCGGAAGCCGTTCGCGGGGTCCTCGGTCGTGATCCGGCTCTGCAGCGCGGCGCCCTTGAGCTGGACCGTGTCCTGCGAAAGGCCCAGGTCGGCGAGGGTCTCCCCCGCGGCGATGCGCAACTGCGCCTGGACCAGGTCGACGTCGGTGACCTCTTCGGTGACGGTGTGCTCGACCTGGATGCGCGGGTTCATTTCGATGAAGACGTGCTGGCCGGCGCGGTCACCGACCGTGTCGACCAGGAACTCGACGGTGCCGGCGTTGACGTAGTTCAGGGCCTTGGCGAACTTGACCGCGTCCCGGTACAGGGCCTGCCGGATGCCCTCGTCCAGGTTGGGCGCCGGGGCGATCTCGATGACCTTCTGGTGGCGGCGCTGGATGGAGCAGTCGCGCTCGAAGAGGTGCATGACGTTGCCCTCGGCATCGGCCAGGATCTGCACCTCGATGTGGCGGGGCCGCAGCACGGCCTGCTCCAGGAACATGGTGGGATCCCCGAACGCGGCGTCGGCCTCGCGCATGGCGGCCTGCAGGGCCTCGGGCAGGGCCTCGCGGGTGTCCACGCGGCGCATGCCGCGGCCGCCGCCGCCGGCAACAGCCTTGGCGAAGACGGGGAACCCGATCTCGTCCGCGGCGGCGATGAGCTCGTCAACGTCCTTGGACGGCTTGCTGGACTTCAGCACCGGGACGCCGGCCTGCCGGGCGGCTTCCAGCGCCGCGACCTTGTTGCCGGCCAGCTCCAGGACCTCCGCCGGCGGACCGACGAAGGTGATCCCGGCGTCCGCGGCGGCGCGCGCGAGGTTCGGGTTTTCGGAGAGGAAGCCGTAGCCCGGGTAAATCGCGTCGGCGCCCGCCTCCTTCGCCACCCGCACGACCTCGCCCACGTCCAGGTACGCCCGGACCGGGTGGCCTTCCTCGCCGATCAGGTACGCCTCGTCGGCTTTCTGGCGGTGGATGGAGTTGCGGTCCTCGGTCGGGAACACGGCAACGGTCTTGGCTCCGAGCTCATAGCTGGCACGGAAGGCCCGGATCGCGATTTCGCCGCGGTTAGCCACCAGAATCTTCGAAAACATACTTCTCCTGCATCATCGCGGGTGGGTCGGTAAGTCGTCACAGTTTCTAAGACCCGTGTGCGCAAACACAAATCATTGTGGTGGCCGTCACATGATTATGCGTCATTTCCGCGGCGCTCGGCAGCCCGTCCCCCGCAGGCGGCGCTCCGGCGGCTTCCCGCGCCCACCGGGCCGGAGAAGACAGGAATCGGCAGCCGGTCAACATATGATGAAGGGGTGGGTGGCGCATGCTCGCCCCGGCCCCGGGAACGCAGGGGCCGGCAGGACCCCGTCCCGGCAACCGGCGTTAGGTATTGGTTTTCAAGTGCAAGTAGTGAGTATCAGCAGCCTTAAAGGCGGCGTCGGCAAGACGTCAGTGACCACCGGACTGGCATCCGCCGCACTGGCAGCCGGGATTCCCACGCTCGTCGTCGACCTCGATCCGCACGCGGATGCCAGCACCGCCCTCGGCGTCCGGCCGGACGGCCAGCAGGACATCGGCCGGATGCTCAAGGCTCCCCGCCGTGCCCGCCTGGCCGAGAACGTCGTGCCCAGCGGCTGGGTCAAGCGCGGCACTGACACCGCCGGCCGCGCGCCCTCCGTGCTCGACGTCGCCGTCGGCTCCGCCTTCACCGGCATCTACGACCGCCCGGACCTGGGCCGCCGCGACCTCCGCCGGCTCTCCACGGTCCTGGCCGGCGCCGGGAGCTACGAACTGGTCCTCGTGGACTGCCCGCCCTCGCTGAACGGCCTGACCCGGATGGCGTGGTCGGCCAGCGACAAGGTCGCCCTGGTCGCCGAGCCGGGGCTCTTCTCGGTCGCCGGCACGGAGCGGACACTGCGGGCCATCCAGCTGTTCCGGCAGGAATTCGCCCCGGGCCTGTCCCCCGCCGGCATCGTGGCCAACCGGGTGCGCTCCGGTTCATCCGAGCACAGCTTCCGGCTGGCCGAGATGGAGTCGATGTTCGGCGAGCTGCTGCTGACCCCGCATATCCCGGAACAGGCCAACTGGCAGCAGATCCAGGGCGCCGCGCATTCGGTCCACCACTGGCCCGGGGAATCGGCCAAGAACGCCGCCGGGCTGTTCGACCTCCTGCTGGCCAACCTGATGCGCACGGGCGGCGAACTCACCGCCGCCGGGCCGGTCCGAAACCGCAGCCAGCGCTAGCCGGTCACGGCCGCCCCTCCCGCACAGCAAAGAACGCGGGGCCACGATCGTGGCCCCGCGTTCTGCGTTTAATGTCGTGCGTGGAAAGTGTCCGGGGAAGGTCAGCCGGTCTTGCGGGCGGCCCGGCGCTTGCTGAGCTCATCGTCAGGGAACGACTGGTCCGCGGCGTGCTCGCTGGGCAGCGCGGCAAGGCTGCCCTCCACTTCGCGCCAGACCCGGCCGACGGCGATGCCGAAGACGCCCTGCCCGCCCTGGACCAGGTCGATGACCTCGTCAGCGGAGGTGCATTCATAGACACTGGCACCGTCGCTCATGAGGGTGATCTGGGCCAGGTCCTCGACGCCGCGTTCGCGCAGGTGCTCGACGGCGGTGCGGATCTGCTGCAGCGAGACCCCGGTGTCCAGGAGCCGCTTGACGACTTTGAGGACCAGGATGTCGCGGAATCCGTAGAGCCGCTGCGAACCGGAGCCGGCGGCGCCGCGCACGGCGGGCTCGACCAGGCCGGTGCGGGCCCAGTAATCCAGCTGGCGGTAGGTGATGCCGGCCGCCTTGCATGCGGTCGGGCCGCGGTAGCCGGCGTCTTCGTCCAGGACAGGAAGATCCTCGGTGAAGAGCAGGCCCTGGGCACCGCTTGCGGGTACGGCAACACCTGCTGCCGAGGCCTGCTTAAGCTCGCCTGCTTCGCCTTTCGGACTCACGTGGATCCTCCTTGTCATGAGCTCCCGCGGGAACTTGCCGCAACTCCGCGCTGCCCGTGTCCGGCCCCGGGGCGACGCGGCACGAAGAGGCTTCGTGCCGGATCGGATCCGGCTGCACGTTCCAGTGTGACTTGCGCGGGTGTTGTATGCAATGGGAACTTGTATCTCCGACGTTAGGCCCGCCGGGGCCCAAGGTCAAAGACGTTGGGGCTATTGCCGGGGCGTGTCGAAACTTTCGACCACAACTTTAACGTTGGGGTCCTCCGCTGGAGCTTCCGGGGACCGCTTCAGCCGGCGAAATCCTCGGGTTCGACGTCGTCGAGGAACTCGCGGAAGCGGCGCAGTTCGCCCTCCTCGTCGACGGCGGGTCCGGCCTTGGTTTCCTCGCCGTCGTCGTGCTCGGTGATCCGGACACCGGCCTCGTCCATCACCGCGTCCGCGCACCAGATCCGGCACTGGGCCCGCAGGGCCAGGGCCAGCGCGTCCGAGGCTCGGGAGCTGACGGTGGTTCCGTCGTCGAACTGCAGCTGCCCGTAGAAGACGTTGTCCTCGACCGCGACGATGTTCACGCTGACGATCGCGTGGCCCAGCGCCTCGACGACGTCCACCAGGAGGTCGTGCGTCATGGGCCGGGGCGGCACGACACCCTGCTGGGCCAGGGCGATTGCGCTGGCTTCCGGGGTGCCGATCCAGATCGGGACGTGGCGTTCGCCGTGCAGTTCCTTAAGCAGGACGAGCGGCTGGTTCGACGGCAGCTCGATCCGTACGCCTACGATTTCCACCTCAATCATCAGCTGTCCATCCTCGAGATGCGGTCCTGGACAAGGGCGCGGTGCAGCGACAGGCAGAGCTCGCTGATTTCCCGCGCCGTTTCCGCGGCCCGCGCATGCGAGGCCGCGTCCTTGCGCGAGGTCAAGGTGGCCACCGCGCGTTCCACCAGCCCGAATTCGCGGTCGGCGGCGGCTTGGAAGGGACGCAGGTGCCGCGGCTCCAGGCCGTGCCCTTCAAGCTGCACGCAGGCGCGCGCCACCTGCAGGGCGTGTTCGTCGAAGGCGCCGTTGACGTGGTCGATCAGGCCGAAGCTGAGCAGCGATTCGAGCAGCGGCACGCTGGCGCCGGATTCGGTGCGGAGCTGTTCCTCGCTAAGCAGCCGGCCGCGGCTGTTCAGTTCGGCGGCGAGCTGGTCGGACACGGCCCGGGGCGAGACGGTGACCCCCGGCGGCAGGTTCTCCGGACGTTCGCCGCGGTCGATCGCGTCAAGGTAGTCCTTGATCACCTTCAGCGGCAGGTACTGGTCGCGCTGGAGCGCAAGCACGAAGCGGAGCCGTTCGACGTCGCCCTCGGAGTACTGCCGGTACCCGGCCGGGGTGCGTTGCGGGTTGATCAGCCCCTTTTCTTCAAGGAACCGGATTTTCGACGCGGTCATGCCGGGGAAGTCGTCGCTCAGCTGAGCCAGGACCTCCCCGATGTTCAAAACCTGGGGTCCGCGCCGTTCGGCTTGTGCCATGGCCACAGCCAGTTACCCCGATATCAGGCGTTGCCTGCGGTGCGGGCAGGGCTGAGGTAGAAGGTGAGCCGGAACTTGCCGATCTGTACTTCGTTGCCCGACTTCAGCTCCACGCTGTCGACGCGGTCGTGGTTGACGTAGGTGCCGTTGAGGCTTCCGGTGTCGACGACCTCGAAGCTGCGCGGGGTGCGGCGGAACTCGACGTGGCGGCGGGAGACGGTCACGTCGTCGAGGAAGATGTCCGCGTCCGGGTGGCGGCCCGCCGTCGTGATGTCCGAGTCCAGCAGGAAGCGGGCGCCGGCGTTGGGGCCGCTGTGCGCGACCAGCAGGGCGGACCCGGCCGGGAGCGCCTCGATCGCGGAGCGTTCCTCGGCGGAGACCTTCGGGGTGAGGGTGGGCTCGTCGCGGATCGGCGTGAGATGGATGGAGGTGGTCTCCGAGGCTTTCACTCCACCCGTGCCGTATTCACCGGTGTCGTTCTGTCCGTGCCCAACCATTGAGTCCTCCTCATTCGTTGCAGGTGTCCCCCCTGCAAACAACGCATGCCGTCCGGAAAAGCCTGGCAGTCCCGGTAATCAGCCCCGGCCGGTCACGTCTCCAGCACGCTGTGTCCAGCGACACGGCCCGGCGGCCTTCCCCTTAGCCTACCTGCTGTTCGTACTCCGATGCACTGAGCAGGGACTCCACGGCGTCGGCCTCGGCGAGCTTGATTTCTATCAGCCAGCCTTCGCCGTACGGATCGGAGTTGATCAGTGCCGAATCGGTGTCCAGCGCCTCGTTGCGGGCGACCACTTCACCGGTGACCGGAGCGTAGATATCGCTGACGCTCTTGGTGGATTCGACCTCGCCCACGACGTCGTTAGCGGTGATGGTGGTGCCGACTTCGGGCATCTGGGCGTAAACGACGTCGCCGAGGGCATCCTGGGCGAAATCGGTGATCCCCACGCGCACGACGCCGTCGGCGTCCGGGGCGGAAACCCACTCGTGCTCGGCGGTGTAGGACAGCTCTTCGGGAATGTTGCTCATGGCGGGCCTTTCGTCGGGTCAATCACCAAGGTCGACGGCGGCCGGTGCAACGGGCCGCCGCAGAAAGTATAGGCACATCCGTCCGGGCCCCGGGAGGACTCTGGCATGATGGGCCCATGGCAGCAGCTGCACCCGGCCCGGAGGGGAACCCCCGTGCCTGAACTTCCGGAAGTGGCGGCACTGGCGGACTTCCTGGACGCCCGGCTGAGCGGAACCACGGTGGCGAAAATCCGGGTCGTTTCCTTCGCCGTGCTCAAGACGGCGGACCCGCCGATTTCCGCCTTGGAGGGCCTGACCGTCACGGGGGTCCGGCGGCACGGCAAGTTCGTCGACGTTGAGGCCGGCGGCCTGCACCTGGTGTTCCACCTGGCCCGGGCGGGCTGGGTGCGCGTCACGGACGCGCCGACCGGTGCGCTGCTCAAACGCGGCGGCGGCCATATCGCGGTCCGGCTGTCCTTTACCGGCGGCGCCGGCGCGCTGGATCTGGACCTGACCGAGGCGGGGACCAAGAAGAGCCTCGCGGTGTACCTGGTCCGCGATGCTGCGGAGGTCCCCGGCATCGCCGCGCTCGGGCCGGATCCCTTCGCCCCGGGCTTCGACGCCGACGCGCTGGCCGGGATCCTGGCCGCCAGTTCCCAGCAGGTCAAGGGGGTGCTGCGGAGCCAGAGCGTGATCGCCGGCATCGGCAACGCGTACAGCGACGAGATCCTGCACGCGGCCCGGCTCTCCCCCTTCGCGATCTCCAGTTCGCTGGACCGGGACGCCGTCGAACGGCTCTACGCGGCAATCCATGAGGTGCTCGGCACCGCCGTGGCGGAGGCACGCGGCAAACCGCCCGCCGCGCTGAAGGATGCCAAACGCAGCCACCTCCGGGTGCACGGCCGCGCCGGCGAGAAGTGCCCGGTCTGCGGCGACACGGTGCGGGAGGTGTCGTTCGCGGACAGTGCCCTCCAGTATTGCCCGGGCTGCCAGACGAAAGGCAAGATCCTCGCCGACCGGCGGACCTCACGGTTCCTGAAGTAGTTCCGGGTTTAGCCGGCGGCGGAAAACCCGCCCGCGGAAAACCGGCGGTGGAAACAGAAAACCCCGCCCTCTCCGTTGCCGAAGATGGCGGGGTTCTTTCTGTTGGTCGAGGTCCTCGCACACTATTCCAAGCGTGCCCGCCACTATCTCGAAAGGTTCGATGCTATCCAACCAGCCCTCGAATCCCAGACCGCGGACACTGTAATACGGTTCCGTCAGCGAAGGAGCTCAGCCGCCAGCGCTACCGCCTCGCGGATCGGCTGGGCCCTGACGTCCCGGAACAAAATGGCGCTCGCTGCCAAGCAGGCGAACCGACCACGGCGCTTTCCGCCGAGTGCGGCACTGCCAAGTCCTCGCTGCTTCGACTGCTCAAAGAGCGAGGTGTCGCGATGCGGCAGCAGAGTCTGACAGCTGATCAGATTCGGCCTCCGCAGGGTATGGCCATTCGTGCGGTCGCTACCAAGTGGGTTGCAGTTATGTCACGGCACAAGCCCTCTTCAAGGTGATGCCGGATCTGCAGGGTAACTAGTCCTATGGCCCGTTTGGTGTCTCGATGTGTGTCGTCGACTGACTACTTGATGATTACGTCGTGGTGGTCCATAGCAACACAAGTATTGTTAACCACGACGTACACTTCTACAAAATGTCGCCCTCTGTAAGACGTAGGCTCGTTTCGCTGCAAGCTGCCCGCATCTTTTTCTAGCTGGCCTCGAATGGCGTTCGCCTTGATCGCTTCCGCGCCAGTGTTCCTGACCTTCCAATACAAATCGAAGCTACCAGGAATATTATGAGCGACTCGGAAACGGATCTTTTGGTCCCGCATTACAACGTTTCCCTTGGAGCTGAGTTCGTAGTCCCGGAAGCCGCTGCGTTTCGCAACCCGCGCGCCAATCTTGACCTTCAATCGTGGATCGAGGCGGAGGCTGAACTTATCAGTAACGTGTTGCTCAGTATCGGTAATGCCTGGAACACCTCGGTGCGCTTCCGTGCTCTTCTTGACCTCTGAGTACGTACCGAACTTTTCACCAAAAAGTTTACGCCATTTTGCCTTACTTTCGTCGACGTCAGCCTCCCCATAGGCGTCGTCGATCCAACCTCTATACAGATGGAGTTTGCTACGGAAGTTCGTGTACTCATCTTGCTTTAGGCGATGGTTGAAGTTCTCGGTGGGTTCGCTCGGATCGTCAATGCTAGGCATCTCCTCGTTATCTTGGAGATAGTCATCGAGCGCTCCAACGATACTCTTGAGGGCAGTTGGCAGGTCGGAGTACTCGTCATTGGCTCCCCATACAGCCTGGTCGTTTACCCGATCCCCTAAGAGGATCGTCAGGATAACCGACTTGACTGAGAACGTGTTCTTGAAGTCTCGCAAGTACTTGATCAAGCGAATCACTTTGATGAGATGACCGCTGGCGAGCCTGTTGCGTTCAATGAGCCAGTTGTTGAACCCTTCGGGGTTGGTAAGTTCGAACTCGTTTGTAATTCGGTTTGTGATGAAGTGTTGACTGTGGCGTTCCATATAGGGCACTACATCAATGTGAAACTCGTTGGCGTAGTCGACCTTGACGCACCGGTCGTGACGGCTCACCATGTCGCGGTAAACAGAACTACCTCGGAACTTCTTGTAGAGTTCCTCGACATAATCGTCAGCATCCCATCCGTCAATCTCATTCATTTCAAGAAGTACGTCAGCGTCAAATTCATCCGATGAGCCTACCGGATTGATGATTGTCCGGTGCGCATAAGAGCCTTGTGGAATAAGATCTATGAAATTGCTGGCCAAGTCGTCGTCGCCGCGCTGCAGGAAGTTCTCAACGGCCTCAACCCGTGCATCGAGCGAATCGATACGCCCATCACTGAGGTTCACCTTGTTCTTTAGGAACGCATCAAAGTTCTTGGTGAGCTTCACAGCACACCCCCATCGGTCGTGGCGAGCTGCCTCATTGGCTTGAACTGTTCGGCCGGCTCGTTGAAAAAGACTGGCCTCAGTTTTGGCGACTCGATCCGCGACAGGCTTGAACCGAGGCCACGAAGTGACGAAATCTCTTCGATACCGTCAAGCTGGAATCGCTTAGGACTAACCGTGGGTGAGACACGAACGACATTCTCATGACCAAGTAAGAGTTGAGCGGTGCCCAAAGAAGAAGATGACTGGCCAGCCATGAACACGCCAACAAGCCTTGTAGCCCAATAGTTCAATCCAAGCTGGCGTTTGCGATCCGCCTTCATAGTGAAGACTTCATCGGTGCAGCCAATACTTAACAGCTTTACATCACCCTTCTGCCACTCAAGAATGCCAAGCGCCTCAACCGCAGCTGGGCCCATGGGATTGTTCGCCCACATGCCACCATCAACAAGGGGAATCCCCACTGACAGGCGATGGGTGGGGAAGTAAGTCGGTGCGGCTGCGGTTGCCAGTGCCGCATCGACAGCCAGCATCTTGTAGTCGCGCTCAAACCGCGGGTGGTGAGCAGTCTTCATTACATGGACGGCCCCGGTCTCGAGGTCCAGGGAGGGAATCATGAGGCGAGTTGAGCTCTCACCGAGCTTTCGATCACCAAAGACATCAACAAGCGCTGCCTTCAGGGGAGCTGGATTGTATTTCGCGGTAAACAGTTGTTTCAGTCGGCCAAGACCCTTGCCACCCCGAAAGATTTCTGGTCCGCGCTCTTCGTAGAAGCGTAGGATTTCGTGCGCAGGAATACCGAGGCCTAAACCAATCGCGATAATACCGCCCGTAGACGTACCGACAATCAGGTCGAAATAAGAGGCAATAGGCTGATCAAGTTCGTCTTCCAGATCAGCCAAAAAGGCTGCGGGGAACACGCCCTTGATTCCGCCGCCATCGATAGTCAAAATCCGCTTCATATTAGTTGTATATTATAGCATCTACGGCGCTTCGCTTAGCTTTGTGATCATAGTCGGCAACTGTTGGCCCGACTCTTCCGGTCGGTACTGTCGCCCCCATCACGCCCCAAGGAATCAGGAAATGGTTCTGCAACCAAGCCCATGGCCGCCTTATTGGAGGCGATAGGGGTGTTCGGTGAGTAGGTAAAAAGCGAGCCCACCCCGTTACTCCGCGTCAAGGAGCTTGCCGTGTCTTTTGACGCCGAGGCCGCTTGGCTACCGGTTGCACACCTCGGCGGGCCCGAGGCAGCGGTTCATCTTCGACGTTTTCTGGGACTTCGAATCGATCCGAACTGGGAGAGGAGGTGGTCACTAGACACACTCTCCGACGTCAGCAGTGCGTCTGCCAAGCCCGCACTCGTTCCTGCATTCGCACGCACTGAGCGCTTCGAAGAGTCCGCTCTAAGCAAGGCGCCAGGCTCAGGCCAGATCAGGGGCAAAGGTACGCGCAGACTACGTAGCCTTTCCATGGCCGGATTCCGGACTTTCATTAGAGCTAAGCGTTCGCTGGTCTTCGAGAAAATGGGGTACGTCTGGCGCACCCCATGGGATGCCCTCGCGGCCGACAACGAGGATTGGGCGGCGAGCGTTGATAAGTACGTGCTCCGCTCCCCCGTACGCGAGGTCCTTGCCGAGGTCAGCAGCACCTTAGGCGAGCAGACACCCATGCTCTGCGTCGGCGGACGGGTCAACCTTCCACTCACCGAACTCTAAGTGGCTGAGCAAGGCAGGCGCAGAACACATGGAAAGGCTCCTCCCCGAGCTTTGCGCCGCAGTGCTCTGATATCTGCCAGGCCGGGAAGCTCCCCCGCCGGCAAGCCTTAAGCCCGCTTGTCAGTGGCACCGGCAGCAGCAACGCGATGAGGCAGTCATGTACTCGTAGTCGGGTTCCACCTCCTCGTGGCTGGAAGCCGCGGCCGTCTCTTCATCCTCCTCCGCTATCCGGCCCATCATCGCCACGAAACCTCCAGGGTCGTACTTCACCATCCCGGCAGGCTGCGGATAGGGTCCGACAGAGCAAGTACGGATGACGATGCGAAGCGCCAGTAGTCGATGCCATATCGATAAGGTGCTGAAAGATATCCGCGGAGGCCAGCATGGGCTGAGCCGCAAGGACTTCACGGCCGGTGCAGAAGAGTGTGGACAAGGACATTGGGCGGTGTTCCAGTGCGTGACCGCATAGACGAGATCCTGGACACTTTTTCATGCCCCGTGACGATGGCGCTTACAAGACTTGGCTGCGGTGGAAATCCGTGGAGACTGGCGGCCGGCCCATTGGTCGTCGCTCGCCAGTCACCAGAGGTTTCCTAGCCCTCGTAGTCAACACTGCCGATTGACCAAGCCGATACATCCCGAATGTCAACCCGAGTCGGCGCAAGGGTGACCGGGAATCCCCCGTGGTTATGAACCTTTGGACCGCTGAAGTGGATGTACCGCACTTGGCCCTTCAGCAAGGGGTTTGCGGCTTCGTCCTGTTCAAGCTTGCTTGTCTGTTCTGCCTTCAGTTCCTGAAACGCGTCAAGGCCCGTCGCCAGGTAGTCGCTGGCTTCCCGGACGAAGTCCGCCTGCGCCTTCGCCCAAGCGGCTTCGGACACGACCTTGCCAGAAATCATCTGGCCGTCGACAAGTACGGTCATATCGATGGCGCCATCCTCCGCTTCCATGCCGACCCCGAATACGAGACGTAGCACGTTCGTGAGCCGAGGGTCGACCTCGTACCAGGACTGGGCCGCAAAGTTTTCCCGGTACTGCTGCAGCTTTGTCTTTGTCTCGTCGCTGAGGTCGATCTGCTCAGTCTCGTTTTCGGTCATCTGTTCCTCCTGGTCACGTGCTTGGGGCGGGAGCCCTAGAGTGATCGTAGTTGTGACCCCGGCGACCAATTTGCGCGTTCGCCACAAGCGCAGGATTCGAAATGAGCGCGCCCGTTAGCATAGCGGCCGGGCTTCGCGAGCTTACTTGATATCTGATCCCCCGCTCATGTCCCTTGCCAATGAAGACAACTTTCGGGCGTGAGCACGAGGTGAGCACCTACCGACAGGCTATGTTCGAGCGACGACGACTATTGGGGGCCATGGGCAACTTCTCCGACGGCTTTACAGATCGCCTCAGGGGGTTGGCTGAGGAGTCTGCCAAGCCCACGCCGGTGTACAGGTTTGGCGTACGAGACCAGGCAGAAAGCATGCACGGCGCGGTCGAGCAACTTATGAAGTTGCTCCACCGCTGCCCGCGCCAACACGTGACCAGACCGGGGAGCAGCCCGGCATTTAGAGGAAACAAGGCCCTACTCAGGACCATGCAGCGGACAGCGGACCGTCCAGAATGCCGAGGAAGACCGCCGGCGCGCTGAGGCGGATCGCAATGAGCAATCTCTCTTCAGCAAACGCATGACTGCAGTGGCGATCGCTCTTTCGTTCGCCGCCGTGGTCGCGCCGTTCCTCATCTACTTCCTCGATCAAGGCTGGTGGTGGGAAGCCTTCCGCCCCTAATAGGACCGGCGCATGGCGAACGGCAACACTACGCCGGTAGGAAGCTGGGGAGACGGCCACCCACCTGAAGGGCTGGGGCACTGCAGCCTGTCGACCACGTCGGACCTGTACACGCACCCAATCGGCTCCGCGAGCCGGAACGCGGCCGCTCTGGTGCCGTCCGAGGAGGCGACTGCACTCACAGTGCAAACACAAGCCAATATTTCGGGCTGAGTGCAAAAGCAAAACCGCCCCACCACCAGATTACTTCCCAGTGATGGAGCGGTTTTCGACCGGTCGGGCTGACAGGATTTGAACCTGCGACCCCTTGACCCCCAGTCAAGTGCGCTACCAAGCTGCGCTACAGCCCGCTGGTTCCGTCGTTCTCCGCCCCGTGCCACCGTGGGGATTTCTCCCTGCGGTCTTCACTGAGCAGTCCGGCCGAACCACCTTGAAAAGCTTACACGATCCCGGAGGGTGCCCGTGACATTACGCCGCCGCCACGGGCACTTTCCCCTCCGGTGTGTCCGAATTAACGCTTCCGGCTGCGCTTTTCGCGCACCCGCATGTTGACCTCGATCGGTGTGCCCTCGAAGCCGAAGGTTTCGCGGAGCCGGCGGGTGATGAAGCGGCGGTAGCCGGGGTCCAGGAAGCCGGTGGTGAAGAGCACGAACTTCGGCGGCCGGCTGGAGGCCTGGGTGCCGAAGAGGATGCGGGGCTGCTTGCCGCCGCGGACCGGGTGCGGGTGGGCGGCAACCAGCTCGCCGAGGAAGGCGTTGAGGCGCCCGGTGGGGATGCGCTTGTCCCAGCTTTCCAAGGCGGTGTCCAGGGCCGGGACGAGCCGGTCCTTGTGCCAGCCGGTCTTGGCGGAGATGTTCACCCGGGGGGCCCAGGCCACGTGGGCGAGGTCCCGTTCGATCTCGCGCTCCAGGTAGGTGCGGCGTTCGTCGTCGAGCAGGTCCCACTTGTTGAACGCGAGCACCAGCGCGCGGCCGGACTCGATCGCGAGCTGCAGGATGCGGACATCCTGTTCGCTGAGCACCTCGTCCACGGCCAGGAGCACGACGGCGACCTCGGCCTTTTCGAGCGCGCTCTGGGTGCGCAGCGAGGCGTAGAAGTCCGCGCCCTGCGCCATGTGCTGGCGGCGGCGGATCCCGGCCGTGTCCACGAACCGCCAGGTGCGGCCGCCGAGTTCGATGAACTCGTCGACCGGATCGCGGGTGGTGCCGGCGGTGTTGTCCACGACAACCCGCTCGGAACCGGCGAGCTTGTTCAGCAGCGAGGACTTGCCGACGTTGGGCCGGCCGATCAGGGCGATGCGGCGGGGGCCGCCGCTGCGCTCCAGGCCCTCGATCGTGGAGAACTCGGGGAGAGTATCCATGACGTGGTCCAGCAGGTCAGCGACACCGCGGCCGTGCAGCGCGGAGACCGGGTAGGGTTCGCCGAAGCCGAGGCCCCAGAGCGCGGCCGAATCGGCCTCCTGGGCGAAGTCGTCGACCTTGTTGGCGACCATGATGACCGGCTTCTTGGACTTGCGGAGCATCTTCATGACGCTCTCGTCGGTGGCGGTGGCCCCGACGGCGGAGTCCACCACGAACAGGACGGCGTCGGCGAGTTCGACGGCCATCTCGGCCTGCTCGGCGACGCGGGCGTGGATGCCGCGGGCGTCGTGTTCCCAGCCGCCGGTGTCGACCACGGTGAAGTTGCGGCCGTTCCAGTGCGCCGAGTACATGACGCGGTCACGGGTGACACCCGGGGTGTCCTCGACCACGGCCTCGCGGCGGCCCAGGATGCGGTTAACCAGGGTGGACTTGCCGACGTTCGGGCGGCCGATGATGGCCAGCACCGGGTCCAGCTTGACCGGGCCGTCGAAATGCTCGTCCTCGAAGCGGCCGCTGAGCAGGGCCGCGTCTTCCTCGTCCAGCTCGTAGTCTTCCAGCCCGGCCCGGAGCGAGGCCGCGCGGAGGTCGGCTTCCTCGTCGTCCAGGGCGGCGAGGTTCTCCGCCACCTGGTCCGTGCCGGTGGGCGTGTATTCGTCTTCGCCGGCGCCGAAGTTGCCGGGGGTTTGAGTCGTATCGCTCATTGCACTTTCCTTAGGTGGTGATCTGCCGGCGTCCCGGCTACTGCTGTCTGGGGTGGGTTCGGGGCGTCCGCGTCGGGCAGCTGCTGCCCGCTGCTCCGGATGGTGTCCTGGACGTGCCGCGAGAGCGCGGCACGGATCTCGGTTCCCACCCTGTCCATTGAAACACGCCCGGTCTCCCCGGGCCTGCGGCTAACGGTCAGGGCCCCGCCGAAGCTGACGTGCAGCCGCCGGCCGGGCCGCGGAACGGCGTTGAGGTGTTCGCCGCCGATCCGGGTGCCGAGGATGGCGACCGGGATGACGGTGGCGCCGGAGTTCAGCGCGAGCCAGGCGACGCCGTTGTTGATCGAGGCCGCGTCCCCGCTCCCCCGGGTGCCTTCGGGAAGGATCCCGACGCAGTGGCCGGCGTCCAGGATGGACTTGGCCCGCTGCAGCGCTGCGCGGCCGCCGGACCGGTCGACCGGGAGCTGGCCGGAGGCGGTGAGGACCCGGCCCAGGGCGCCGGTGAACATCTCCTGTTTGACCAGGACGTGCATGGGCCGCGGCGCGGCGCCGAACATGACCGGGCCGTCCAGGAAGCTGATGTGGTTGCCGGCGAAGATCACCGGGCCCGCTGCCGGGACGTTGGACCGGCCCCGGACCGTGGTCCGGTACACCAGGTGGTCCAGGATCCAGCCCACCGACCGGCTCCAGGCCATGGTGCCGGCCAGGAACCAGCGGCCGGGGCGCGGCGCCGCGGTTGCGGCCTTAGTCACGGGCGGCTTGGTTGATGGCGGTGTGGCTGATGATCTTGTGCACGATTCCGAGGGCGGCGTCCACGGTCTGTTCGAAGTCCAGGTCCGAGGAGTCGAGGGTCACGACCCCGTCGGCGGCCTGCGTGAAGTTGACCACGGTGGAGTCCTTGGCGTCCCGCGCAGTGACCTGCGCCGCGAGCTGTTCGGCGTTCTGGCTGCCGCCGAGCTGGATGCCGCGGCGCCGCAGCCGGGCTTCCTCGCTGGCGGTCAGCAGCATCCGCACCTCGGCCGAGGGCGCGACGACGGTGGTGATGTCCCGGCCTTCGACCACCATGCGGCGGTGGTGCTTTTCGATCAGTGCGCGCTGCCGGCGGATCAGCTCGGTCCGGGCGCCGAGCGTGGTGGCGACGGCGCTTACCGCGGCGGAGATCGCCGGTTCGCGGATCGCCTCGGTAACGTCGGTGCCGGCGACGCGGACGTAGTCCTCGCCCGGGTTGGTGCTGATCTCCAGCTCGAGGTTCTCCGCGGCAGCTTCGACTGCCGCGCCGTCGGTCAGGTCGGTGCCGTTGTGCAGGCAGGACCAGGTCAGGGCGCGGTACATGGCGCCGGTGTCGAGGTACGCCAGCTTGAGGCGGCGCGCCACTTCCTTGCTGACGCTCGATTTGCCCGAACCGGACGGTCCGTCGATGGCGACGACGAGGCTCTTGCCGGGGCGGACAACGTCCACAGTTTCAAGAAGTTCCTGGGTCATTACTGGAGTACCCGCCATCCACGGTCGTTAAGGGCTTCGATGAGCAGTTCGTGCTTGTTCGGCAGCACGGAGATTTCCACCATGCCGACGTTCTGGCCGGAGGAGTGGTCCAGCCGGAGGTCCTCGAGGTTCACGCCGATTTCGCCGATCTCGGTCAGCAGCCGGGCGATCTGCCCGGGCGTGTCGTCGACCAGGACGGTCAGCCACGAGTACGCCTGCGGCGGGCCGCCGTGCTTGCCCGGGATCCGGGACTGGCCGGCGTTGCCTTCGCTGATCAGCTGGGCAAGGTCCAGGCGGGCGCCCGGTGCGGTCGGGTTCTCCAGGGTGGCGATCAACCGGTTCAGGTCTTCGCGCACGCCGTGGAGGATCTTGACCACTTTCTCCGCGTTGGCGCCCAGGATCTGCACCCACAGCGTGGGGTCGCTTGCCGCGATCCTGGTCACGTCGCGGAGTCCGTTCCCGGCCAGCGAGAGGGCGTGCAGGGGTGTCCCCTGCAGCCGGCTGGCCACGAGCGAGGACATCACCTGCGGCAGGTGGGACACCAGCGCCACGGCTTCGTCGTGTTCCTCGGCGTCGAACTCGGCGACGACGGCGCCCAGGTCCCCGGCCAGCGCGCGCGCCGCCTGCAGTGCCTCGGGCCGGGTTTCCGGCGCGGCGCACAGCACCCACGGCATGGAGGTGAACAGCTCGCCGCGGGCGGCAACCGGCCCGGATTTCTCCCGGCCGGCCATCGGGTGGGTGCCGACGTAGCGGCCCAGGTCGGCGCCGCGGGCGCGCAGCTCGGCCTGGATGCCGGCCTTGACGCTGGCGATGTCGACGACGATCGCGTCCGGGTAGTCCGTGAGGGCCCGGGCCACGACGTCGGCGGTCACGTCCGGCGGCGCGGCGACCACGACGAGTTCCGGGGAGTCGCCGTCCATCCGCGCGGCCGGCAGGCCGGCGCCGATGTCCACGGCGACGGCCTGGTTGGTCGGCGAGGGGTCGGAGAGGAACACGGCCACGCCGCGGCCCCGCAGCCCCAGCCCGATGCTGGTGCCCAGCAGCCCGGTCCCCAGGACGAGGACCGGGCCGTTGAGGTGGCCGCGGCCGTGGGTGCGAAAAGCGGACATGCCTTACAGCCCCACGGATGCCAGCAGGTGGCCGACTTCCTGCTTGCCGAGGTTGCGGATGCTGCCCTGGCGCTGGTCGCCCAGGCCGATCGGGCCGACCTTGACGCGGACCAGGCGCAGCACCGGGAAGCCGACGGCGTCGAAGAGGCGCCGGACGATCCGGTTCTTGCCGGAGTGCAGCACGACCTCGATCAGCACGTGGCCGGGGGTGGAGTCGACGAGGCGGAAGGAATCGACCGCGGCGACGCCGTCCTCGAGTTCGATGCCTGCCTTCAGCTGCGCGCCCACGCCCTGCGGGAACGGCCCGCGGACCTGGACGAGGTACGTCTTGGGCACCTCGTAGGAGGGGTGCGTCAGGCGGTTGGCGAGTTCGCCGTCGTTGGTCAGCAGCAGCAGGCCCTCGGTGGCGACGTCGAGCCGGCCGACGTGGAAGAGGCGTTCGCCGTGCTGGTGGCGGATGAAGTCGCTGATGCAAGGGCGGCCGTCGGGGTCCTCCATGGTGGACACGACGCCCTTGGGCTTGTTGAAGACCAGGTAGACCATGTTCTCGTCCAGCTGGATGCGCAGGCCGTCGACGTGGATCACGGCGGTCTTGGGGTCGACCCGGACACCGAGTTCGGTGACGACCTGGCCGTCGACCTCGACGCGGCCTTCGGCGATCATTTCCTCGCAGACACGCCGTGAGGCGACGCCGGCCGAAGCCATGACCTTCTGCAGGCGGACGCCGTCGGCGTCGTGCAGCTCCGACTGGGGCACGTCCTGGCGCGGGCCGCGCTTGCGGGCCGGCTTGCGGACGGGGCCGAGGTTCTGGCCGAAGCGTTCGCTGCCGAACGCGCGGGAACCGGCGGCCTTCGCCGCTCCGGCGCCGACGCGCGGCTTGGCTTTGGGGGCTCCGGGCGTGCCGGGCACCTTGCCGGCGCCGGGCTTGCGGGCACCGGGCTTGCGTGCCGCCGGCTTGCCGCCCTTGCGCGGGTCAGGCTGCGGGGCGCCGCCGCCGGGAGCGAGGTCCGGGTCGACGAAAGCTTCTTCGCGCGGCTTGGGCCGCTTGAACGGACGGTCGCCGCCGCCCTTGGGGAAGTCGCGCTGGCCGCGGCCCGCGCCGCCCGCACCCTGGGTGCGTGCTGATTGGTGTCCGGCGCTGTTGCGTCCCGAACCGTTACGTGGTGAACCCTGGCGTCCCGCCTGTGTCATGACCCGTCCTTCGTCTGTTTACTGTTCGTGCGTAGGCAGGGGGCACTGCCTACATTCTTCCCGCGTCGTAGTACTCTGCAATGCCTTCGAGCCCGGGAAGATGGGGCGAAAGCTGCGGCAACTCAGCCACCGAGCCGATTCCCATGCGTTCGAGGAAATACGACGTCGTGCGGTACAGGATGGCCCCGGATTCAGGGTCGTGCCCCGAATCCTCGATCAGTCCGCGCTGGGTCAGCGTCCGCACCACGGAATCGACGTTGACCCCTCGAATCGCGGAGACCCGCGCCCTGGAGACGGGTTGGCGGTAGGCGATCACGGCGAGCGTTTCGAGCGCCGCCTGCGTCAGCCTGGCCGTCTGGCCCTCCAGCACGAATTTCCCGACAATGTCGGCGAATTCGGCGCGGGAGTAGATCCGCCAGCCACCGGCGATGTTCCGCAATTCAAAACCCCGGGGGGCGGTATCCGCATCCGGGGTACTACCAGTATAGCCGTTATACTCCCGCTGCAGTTCGTCGAGCAGGTCCTCGACGGCGTCGACGGTCAGGTTCAGGCCGGCGGCCAGCTCGGTGGCCGTCGCCGGTTCGTCGATGACCATGAGCACGGCTTCGAGGGCGGCGCGGGGGCCGCCCGGCAGGGCGGCGAGGTCCGGGCCGGAAGCGTCGGAGGTGTCGGGGACGGGGAAGGGTGCGCTGTCAGTCACGGCTGTTCCTCGTATTCTTCGCTCAGGTTGGCGGTGGTCCAGTCGGCGCTGTCGGCGGTCCAGTGCACGGACAGTTCACCGAGCGGCTGCAGCTGGTCGAAGCCGACGGCCTTGTCCCGGTACATCTCCAGCAGCGCCAGGAAGCGCGCGACGACCACGAGGGTGGATTCGGCGTCGGCGATCAGGGCCCGGAAGGTCAGGGCCTTGCCCAGCCGCAGCCTGAGTCCGATGATTTCGGCCTGCTCCTTGACGCTGACCGGGGACCCGTGCAGGTGCGCCAGGCCCACCTCGGACGGCGCCGCTTCCTTGGGTTTGAGCGCGGCCTCGGCGAGGGCGGCGAACTGCTGCGGGGTGTGCTTCCACACCAGTTCGGGCAGCAGCGCGGCGAAGTGCTCCTCGAGGGCGACCTGCCGGGGGTAGCGCCGGCCCTCCAGTTCCAGGGTGGAGCCCAGAAGCCCGGCCACGTGCTTGAAGGCCTTGTATTGCAGCAGTCGGGCGAACAGCAGGTCCCGGGCTTCGAGCAGGGCGATGTCCTCGTCGTCCTCGACCTCGCCGGCCGGCAGCAGGCGGGCGGCCTTGAGGTCCAGCAGTGTGGCCGCGATGACGAGGAACTCGCTGGCTTCGTCGAGCGCCCAGTCCTCCCCCAGCTGCTGGAGTCCCTTGATGTACTTGATGAACTCATCGGTGACCGTCGCCAGCGCGACCTCGGTGATGTCCAGCTGGTGCTTTGAAATCAGGCCCAGGAGCAGGTCGAAGGGCCCGGTGAAGTTGGCCAGGCGGACCTCGAAGCCCGGCTTCTTCCCGGCCGGCGACAGCTCCGCCGCAGGGGTGAGCGCCACCGCCACGGTCCTGCCTAGGGCGCGCCGCCGCGCGAGATCAGCTCTTTGGCCAGGCGGCGGTAGGCGTCGGCACCGGCGTGGTTGCCGGCGTAGCTGGTGATCGGCTCGGCCGCGACGGTGGCGTCGGCGAACTTGATGGAACGCTTGATGACCGTTTCGAAGACCTTGTCCCCGAACGCCTCCACCAGCCGGGCGATGACCTCGCGGCCGTGCAGGGTGCGGGCGTCGTACATCGTGGCAAGCACGCCGTCGACTTGGAGGCGGGGGTTGAGCCGGTCCTGGACCTTGTCGATCGTCTCCACCAGCAGGGCCACCGCGCGCAGCGCAAAGAATTCGCAGATCAGCG
The DNA here is from genome assembly GCF_052567525.1 of Arthrobacter sp. Hor0625. Classification (NCBI taxonomy): domain Bacteria; kingdom Bacillati; phylum Actinomycetota; class Actinomycetes; order Micrococcales; family Micrococcaceae; genus Arthrobacter; species Arthrobacter sp. Hor0625. Next base: position 3,424,248 of record NZ_CP199586.1, read on the forward strand.
GGATGATGACCCCGTGCGCCGCGGTCAGGGCGTTGACGGTGAGCAGGCCCAGGGAGGGCTGGCAATCGATCAGGACCACGTCGTAGTCGTCCTCGACCTTCTTCAGGGCGCGGTCCAGGACCTGCTCACGGGCCACCTCATTGACCAGCTGCACTTCCGCCGCGGAGAGATCGATGTTGGCCGGCAGCAGGTCCACGTTCTCGACGCCGGTCTGCTGGATGGCGTCGCGGATGTCGACCTTGCGGTCCATCAGCACGTTGTAGACGGTCAGGTCCAGCTCGTGCGGGTTGGTGCCGAGCCCGGCGGAGAGGGCGCCCTGCGGGTCGAAGTCAACCAGCAGGACGCGGCGGCCGTATTCAGCCAGGGCCGCGGCCAGGTTGATCGTGGACGTGGTCTTGCCCACGCCGCCCTTCTGGTTAACCATGGCGATGACGCGGGCCGGGCCGTGGGATGACAGCGGCGCGGGCTCCGGGAAGTCGCGTTGGGGGCGCCCGGTGGGGCCCATGATGGCGTCGTCCAGGTCGAGTCCGGTGCCTTCCAGAGTGGCTGAACCCTGTTCGCTGCTCACGTATCTATCCACACTTTCGATGACGGTGATGTTCGTGCTGGATCCTGCCGGCTGCCTTATTTTGGTGAATGGCTGGTCGTGCTGACTGGCGTAGCTGGCTGGCTGCCTTGCTGGCTGCCTTACCTAACCGGCGGCCGCCCGGCGGGATCGTTATTCCTCCCAAGGTTACAGCCCCCGACACGGGATTCGGCGGACCTTGACAACTGCCGTTCCGCGCGCCTTGACCCTCTGGTAGAGGTCGAGGGTTGCCCGCGGCGGTGCCGCCCGGCAGACAAAACCACCCGGACGCGGGAGCTGCGTCCGGGTGGCTTCGGTGCGTTCAGCCAGATGCTCAGGCGTTGGCGGCGACGGGCTGGGGAGCCGGCTCAGCGGCTGCCGCACGGCCGCCGTGTCCGGCGATCATGGTCTGCTCGTCGAACGGCTCGGCGCCGGAGAGCACGCGCTCGACCTGTCCGCCGTCGATCTCCTTGACCCACGTGCCGATCAGGACCGTGGCCACGGCGTTGCCGGTGAAGTTGGTCAGGGCGCGGGCCTCGGACATGAAGCGGTCGATGCCGACGATCATGCCGACGCCGCCGAGCAGCTCCGGACGGTGCGCCTGCAGCCCGGCGGCCAGCGTGGCGAGGCCGGCGCCGGTGACGCCGGCGGCACCCTTGGAGGCGATGATCATGAAGACCAGCAGCGAGATCTGTGCGCCGAGGTCCAGCGGGGTGCCCATCGCGTTGGCGACGAACAGCGAGGCCATGGTCAGGTAGATGGCCGTGCCATCAAGGTTGAACGAGTAGCCGGTGGGGACGGTGACGCCGACGACCGGCTTGGACACGCCGAGGTGCTCCATCTTGGCGATCAGGCGGGGCAGCGCCGCTTCGGAGGAGGAGGTGGAGAAAATCAGCAGGTACTCGCGGCCCAGGTACTTCATCAGCCGGAAGATGTTCACGCCCGAGACGATCTGGAGCAGGCCGCCGAGGATGACGACGATGAACACGGCGCAGGTGATGTAGAAGGCAACCATGAGGGTGGCCATGCTGATGATGGCCTGGACGCCGGTGGCACCGACGACGGCGGCGATCGCACCGAACGCACCCACCGGGGCGAGCCACATGACCATGATCAGGATGCGGAAGACGAGGGCCTGGCCGTGGCCGATGGCGTTCAGGATCGGGGTGCCCTGCGGGCCCATCTTCTGCAGCGCGAAACCGACCAGGATGGCGGCGAGCAGTGTCGGCAGGACGGGGATGTCGCCGGGGATGATGCCGAGCAGGAAGTCGACGGTGCTGTCCGCGGCGGCCTTCTTGTTCGGATCGTACGGGGCGAGCTTGAGGCCCGCACCCGGGTGGATCAGGTTGCCGACGACCAGGCCGATGGCCAGCGCGAAGGTCGACATGACGATGAAGTAGCCGAGGGCCAGTCCGCCGACCTTGCCGACGGTGGCAGCCTTGGCGATGGAGCCAATGCCGAGGACGATGGTGCAGAAGATGACCGGGGCGATCATCATCTTGATCAGCTTGATGAAGCCGTCGCCGAGCGGCTTGAGCGACTTGCCGAACTCGGGGAAGATCAGCCCGATCAGGGCACCGAGGACGACGGCGACGATGACGGCAATGTAAAGGTAATGGGACTTGTCCAGCCCCTTGCGCTGCTTCGCAAGCGGCGCCGCGGCCTGGGCCGCCGACTCTCCTCGTTGAGAGGCCATGGTGTTCTCCTTGGATAGGCTGGACGGTGATGCGGACTGGGGCGCGCATCACGTCCGTTCTGCGTGTTCCTCCATCATTGGGGATTCAGTGACGCGCATCACCGTTGCGTTCATATTGGTCATGGAGGGTGCAGTTGATCCACCACTGGAGCATTGCCCGCCGCCTGTTCGTGGCCCACCTGTTGTTCATGCTGTCGCTGACGGCGCTGGTAGGGACGGCGACGTTCGTGGATGCCCGGGACCACGCGTACGAAGAGGCGGGCCGCCGGATGGCCGGTGTGGCCACCTCGGTGGCGGACAACCCGCTGGTGCTGCAGGCGGCGGGCGCGGCGGATCCTTCGGCGGCGCTGCAGCCCTATGCCCTCAAGGTGATGAAGGACGCCCGCGCCGATTTCATCACCATCATGGCGCCGGACCGGACCCGGTGGACGCATCCGCGCGACGAGGAGTTGGGCAAGCCGTACATCGGCTCGATCGATGCCGCGCTGCGCGGGGAGGTCTTCACCGAGATCATGGCCGGGACCCTGGGTCCGTCGGTGCGCACGATCGCCCCGGTCAAGGATGCGGACGGCAAGGTCACGGCCCTCGTGGCGGCGGGCGTGACGGTGGGGACGGTGGATGTGGCGTTCTCCGGCCGGCTTCCTGCCCTGGTCGCCATTGCCGTCGCGTTGCTGGCGGGCGGCTCGGTGGCCTCATGGCTGCTCGGCCGGTACCTGCGCAACGTCACGCGCGGCTGGGGACCGGAGCAGCTGGCGCAGCTGTTCGCTTACTACGAGTCGGTGCTCCACTCCGTGCGCGAGGGCGTGATCCTCGTCGACCCCCGGGGCATGGTGGTGATGTACAACGACCAGGCGGCCGCGCTGCTGGGCATTCCGCCGCGGGCCATCGACGGCGGAGCCCCAGTCGGAAAACCAGGCCGCGCGCCGGAGGCGCCCTCGCTGGCGGAGCTGCCGCTGGCGCCGAGCCTCAAGGAGCTGTTCGAATCCGGCCGGAGCGCCAGTGACGAGATCCACCTGACCGGCGACCGGGTGCTGGTCGTGAACCAGGGACCGGCGGTGGGTCCGCGGTCCGCGGCGCGGCAGCGGCCGGCGGCCGGCAGTCCGGTGTTCGGCACCGTTGCCACGATCCGGGACCGCACCGAAATCGAGTCGCTGGGCAGCGAGCTGGAAACCATGCGCACGTTCTCGGATGCCCTCCGCGCCCAGACCCACGAGCACGCCAACCGGCTGCACACGATTGTGTCCCTGCTGGAGCTGGACCGCGGCGGGGAGGCGCTGGATTTCGCCACCCGGGACCTGGAACTGAGCCAGCGGCTGACCGATGACCTGGTCGGCTCCATCGACGAGCCGGTGCTCGCCGCCCTGATCATGGGCAAGGCCGCGGAAGCGCACGAACGCGGCGTCGAACTACTGCTCACCACGGAGGGTGCGACGGCGGTCACCGGGCCGGCGGTCCAGGACCTCGTGGCCATCCTCGGAAACCTGCTGGACAACGCGATCGACGCCGCCGCAGACGCCCCTCCCCCGCGCCTAGTGGAGCTCTCCGTGGCCGCCCGCGACGGCGGCCTGGAGATCACCGTGGAGGACAGCGGGCCGGGCATCGACCCGGATGCGGTCGAGGATGTGTTCCGGCACGGCTTCAGCACGAAGACGCCGGGACCGTTCGGCCGCGGGCTGGGCCTGGCCTTGGTCCGCCAGGCCGTCCGGCGCCTGGGCGGTAGCATGAGCATCACCAGCCCGGCCGGGGCGTTATTCCGGGTCACTTTGCCGGCGGCCGGGACAGCAGAGGAAAAGCAATGAGCGACATCCGCGTACTCGTCGTGGAGGACGAACCGATCGCCGCGGCGGCCCATGCCGCGTACGTCGGCCGGCTGGACGGTTTCACCGTGGCCGGGTCCGCGCCGGACGGGCAGTCCGCGCTGCGCCTGATGAGCGAGCTTTCCGCCGCGGGGCAGCCGGTGGAACTGGTGCTGCTGGATATGAACCTGCCGGACCTGCACGGACTGGACATCGCCCGGCGGATGCGGGCCTCGGGGCTGTTCGCCGACATCATCGCGATCACGGCGGTGCGGGAACTGGCCATCGTCCGCAGCGCCGTCGCGACCGGCGTCGTGCAGTACCTGATCAAGCCCTTCACCTATGCCACGTTCGCGGACAAGTTAGGCAGCTACCGCCAGTTCCGGGAACAGCTGGCCTCCACGGGGCCCGGCGGGACAGGGGCCGGGGCGTCCCAGAGCGACGTCGACCAGGCGTTCGCGAGCCTCCGGGCGCCCTCGGAGCTGCCGCTGCCCAAGGGCCTGTCCGGTTCCACCCTCGACTCCGTGCAGGAGTTCATGCGGCAGCAGTCCGGTGCGGTCTCCGCCAGCGAAGTGATGGAGGCGCTCGGCATGTCCCGGGTGACGGCCCGCCGCTACCTTGAGTACCTGGCCGACGCCGGCACCGTCACCCGGACCGCCCGCTACGGCGCGCCGGGCCGGCCGGAAAACGAGTACCGCTGGAGCCGTCCCGGTTCCTAGGTGTACACATGGCCCGGCCACTCCCCCGCGGGGCGACTCCGTCGAGGTGGCACTTCGCGGCAATGATGCCGGGAAACACCGCCGCGACGAACCACCTCGGCGCGGGTCAGGACGGCCCGGGCCGGATCAGGACGGTCCCGGGCGGAGAACCCCCACCAGCTGGTCGATGACCCCGGCGTCTTCGATGGTCGAGGGCACCACGTAGTCGTCGCCGTCGGCGATCTGCCGCATGGTCTTGCGCAGGATCTTCCCGGAGCGCGTCTTGGGCAGCGCCTCCACGACGGTGACGTGCTTGAAGTCCGCCACGGCACCGATGTCACGCCGGACCAGGGCGACCAGGTCCTTGACCAGGACGTCTTCCGGGACGTCGACGCCGGATTTCAGCACGACGTAGCCGCTGGGGCGCTGGCCCTTGAGCGGGTCCGCGAGGCCGATCACCGCGCATTCGGCGACCGCCGGGTGCTGGCCGATCACCTGTTCCATGGCGCCGGTGGAGAGGCGGTGGCCGGCGACGTTGATGATGTCGTCCGTGCGGCCCATGACGAAGAGATAGCCGTCCTCGTCCCGGTAGCCGGAGTCGCCGGTGGCGTAGCAGCCCTCGAAGGCCTGCAGGTAGGAGGAGATGTAGCGCTCGTCGTTGCGCCACAGCGTCGCCAGGGTGCCCGGCGGCAGCGGCAGGTCCAGGACGATGTTGCCCTCGGTGCCGGCCTCGACCTCATCGCCGGCGCCATCGAGGATCCGCAGTTTGAACCCGGGCATCGGCACGCTCGGCGAACCCGCCTTGATCGGCAGCTGCTCCAGGCCGCGCGGGTTGGCGCAGATGGCCCAGCCGGTCTCCGTCTGCCACCAGTGGTCCACCACCGGGACGCCGAGGATCCGCGAGGCCCAGTGGAAGGTGTCGGTGTCGAGCCGCTCCCCCGCCGCGAAGAGGGTGCGCAGGCTGGAGATGTCGTACTTCTCGAGCAGCTTCGCCTCGGGGTCGGCCTTCCGGATGGCCCGCAACGCCGTCGGCGCGGTGAACAGCACATTGACCTTGTGCTCCTCGATGACGCGCCAGAACGCGCCGGCGTCGGGGGTGCCGACCGGTTTGCCCTCGTAGAGCACGGTGGTGGCGCCGGCCAGCAGGGGCCCGTAGACGATGTAGGAGTGCCCCACCACCCACCCGACGTCCGAGGCGGTCCACATGACGTCGCCGGGGCGGACGTCATAGATGTTGTCCAGCGTCCAGCGCAGGGCGACGGCGTGGCCGCCGTTGTCCCGCACCACGCCCTTGGGCGTCCCGGTGGTGCCGGAGGTATAGAGGATGTAAAGGGGGTCGGTGGCGTTGACGTCGACCGGGGCGGCCGGCTCGGCCGAGGCCAGCTCCGTGTCCCAGTCGAGCCAGCCGTCGTGGTCCGCAGCGGCGGCGGTAAACCCTTCGCGCGCCTTGACCAGCACCGGGATGTGCGGCGCGCCGGCCAGATCGAGGGCCTCGGCGACCGCGGGAAGGTATTCAATCCGGCGGCTCGGCTCGATGCCGCCGGAGGCCGTCACCACCGCGGCGGGGGCGGCGTCCCGGATCCGGGCGGCGAGTTCCTTGGGTGCAAAGCCGCCGAAGACGACCGAGTGGATGGCCCCCAGCCGGGCCGTGGCCAGCATGGCGATCGCCGCTTCGGGGATCATGGGCATGTAGATCACCACCCGGTCCCCCTTGCCCACGCCGCGGCTGCGGAGCACGCCGGCGAAACGGGCCACGAGGTCCGTGAGTTCGGCGTAGCTGTAGCGCTGCTTGGTTCCGAGCATCGCGGAGTCATAGATCAGGGCGTCCTGGTCGCCGCGGCCTTCCGCGACGTGCCGGTCCAGGGCGTTGTAGCAGGTGTTGAGGACCCCGTCGGGAAACCACCCGTACAGCGGGGCGCGGCTGGCATCGAGGGCACGGCCCGGCGGCGTGCTCCAGGCGATCTTCTCGGCGGCCTCAAGCCAGAAGTCCTCAGGCTGCTCCACGCTTCGCTGGTAGCTGTCCCGGTAGCTGTTGGTGAGCATCAAACCATCCCGTCCACGGCGTTGTGATGCAGCTCATGGTAGCGCCGCGGAGGGTCGCGCCACAAGGGCTGTGTATACAGATCCAGTACTTTTATCGGGAAATTGCCCCTTGCACCTCGACTTGCGGGTATTTGTGTATACACTGAAGGGAGTCGACCGAGGAAGGAGACCGGCATGCGCGCCAGTGACAAGGCCTACGCGGCCCTGCGCGACGACATCATCGAGTGGCGCCTGGCCCCCGGCACGGTCCTGACCGAGGTCGAACAGTCCGAGCGCCTCGGCATCTCCCGGACCCCGCTGCGCGAGGCCCTGGGCCGGCTGACGGCTGAAGGCCTGACGGCGGCCGGCGGCCGCGGCGTCGTCGTGACCGACATTTCCCTCGAGGACATCGACGAGCTCTTCGAACTGCGCGAAACCCTGGAGGGCAGGGCCGCCGCCCTGGCGGCCGAGCGCGGCGACGCCGCGACTTTCGAGCAGCTGCGGCGCGAGCTGCTGCACGCGCCCGAGCTGATCGGCGGCACCGAACCGGCACTGCAGGCCTACTACGACCTGGTGGGCCGGCTGGACGCAGCCATCGACGCCGCGATCTCCAACGCCTACCTGGCCCAGGCCATGCGCAGCCTGCGGGTGCACCTGGTCCGGGTGCGCAGGCTCGCCGCGGACGACGCCGAGCGCCTCACCGCCGCGGCCGCCGAACACGCAGCCATCGCCGAGGCGATCGCCGCCGGCAAGCCTCGGCTTGCCGAGGCCGCCACCACCGTGCACCTGCACCGCAGTCTTTCCCACGTCAAAGCCACCCACGTACCGCACCAGAAGGAGCACCATGGTTAAGGAACACCACGTCCGCGTCTACAAGAGCGAGGAAAACCTGGCCCGTGAGGACCAGCTCGCCTACAAGATCGCCAAGGTCGCCGCAGACCCCGTCGAGGTATCTGCCGAGGTCACCGACATGGTGATCAACCGGGTCATCGATAACGCCTCGGTTGCCATCGCTTCCCTGAACCGCGCGCCGATCGTCGCCGCCCGCGCCCAGGCGCTCACCCACGGCCCGAGCACCGGCGGCAAGGGCTCAAAGGTCTTCGGCATCGAGGAACGGGTCGCTCCCGAGTGGGCGGCCTGGGCCAACGGCGTCGCGGTCCGCGAACTGGATTACCACGACACCTTCCTGGCCGCGGACTACTCCCACCCGGGCGATAACATCCCGCCGATCCTCGCGGTGGCCCAGCACGTAGGCTCCAGCGGCAAGGACCTGATCCGCGGCATCGCCACCGGCTACGAGATCCAGGTCAACCTGGTCAAGGCCATCTGCCTGCACAAGCACAAGATCGACCACGTCGCCCACCTGGGCCCGTCCGCGGCCGCCGGCATCGGCACCCTGCTGGGCCTCGACGTCGAGACCATCTTCCAGTCCGTGGGCCAGGCGCTGCACACCACCACGGCCACCCGCCAGTCCCGCAAGGGCGAGATCTCCACCTGGAAGGCGCACGCCCCCGCCTTCGCCGGAAAGATGGCCGTTGAGTCCGCGGACCGTGCCATGCGCGGCCAGACCTCCCCGGTGCCGATCTACGAAGGCGAAGACGGCGTCATCGCCTGGATGCTGGACGGCCCCAATGCCGAGTACACCGTGCCGCTGCCGGAGGACGGCGAAGCCAAGCGCGCCATCCTGGACACGTATACCAAGGAGCACTCCGCCGAGTACCAGGCGCAGGCGTGGATCGACCTGGCCCGCAAGCTGCACGGCGAACACCCTGAGGTGACCGACCCGGCAAATGTCGAGTCCGTGCTGATCAAGACCAGCCACCACACGCACTACGTGATCGGTTCCGGCGCCAACGACCCGCAGAAGTACAGCCCCACCGCGAGCCGCGAAACCCTGGACCACTCCATCCCGTACATCTTCACCGTCGCGCTGCAGGACGGCGCCTGGCACCACGTCGATTCCTACGCGCCGGAGCGCGCCGCCCGGCCGGACACCGTGGAGCTGTGGCACAAGGTCACCACGGTCGAGGACCCGGAGTGGACCCGCCGGTACCACTCCCTGGACATCGCGGAGAAGGCCTTCGGCGGCTCCGTGGAGATCACGCTCAAGGACGGCACCGTCATCACCGACCAGATCGCCGTCGCCGACGCGCACCCGCTAGGCGCCCGTCCGTTCGCCCGCGAGCAGTACGTGAACAAGTTCCGCACACTCGCCGCCGGCCTGGTCGCCGAGGAAGAGATCGAGCGCTTCCTCGCCGCCGCCGCCCGGCTGCCCGAACTCGCCGCCGGCGAGCTTGACCAGCTCAACATCAAGGCCGCCGACGGCGTGATCGACCTCAACGCCGCACCGAAGGGACTCTTCTGATGCTGTACTCGAAGACCACGCCGGAGCAGAAGCGGATCCGCTTCCGCGAGCTGTTGTCCTCCGGGACCATCGCGCAGTTCCCGGGCGCGTTCAACCCCCTCTCGGCCCGGCTGATCGAGGAGAAGGGCTTCGCCGGGGTGTACATCTCCGGCGCCGTCCTCGCCAACGACCTCGGCCTGCCGGACATCGGGCTGACCACGCTCACCGAGGTGGCCACCCGGGCCGGACAGATTGCCCGGATGACGGACCTGCCCTCGATCGTGGACGCCGACACCGGCTTCGGCGAGCCGATGAACGTGGCCCGCACCATCCAGGAACTCGAGAACGCAGGCCTCGCGGGCTGCCACATCGAGGACCAGTTCAACCCGAAGCGCTGTGGCCACCTCGACGGAAAGAACGTCGTGGACCTGGAGACGGCCACGAAGCGGATCCGCGCCGCGGCGGATGCGCGGCGGGACCCCAACTTCCTGATCATGGCCCGGACCGATATCCGTGCCACGGACGGGCTGGAGGCGGCGCAACAGCGCGCCAAGGCCCTGGTGGAAGCCGGTGCGGACGCGATCTTCCCGGAAGCCATGAAGGACCTCTCCGAGTTCCAGGCCATCCGGGACGCCGTCGACGTGCCGATCCTGGCGAACATGACCGAGTTCGGCAAGAGCGCCCTGTTCACCGTGGACGAGCTGGCCGGCGTCGGCGTCAACATGGTGATCTACCCGGTGACGCTGCTCCGTAGTGCCATGGGCGCCGCGGAGCGTACTCTGGAATCGATCAAATCCGACGGCACCCAGGAGGCACAGGTCCCCAGCATGCTGACCCGTGCGCGGCTTTACGACCTCGTGGACTACGAGGCCTACAACCGCTTTGACACCGGGGTCTTCAATTTCCAGATCCCCGGCATCTGAGCCACCCCCGGACTGCCGGCTTTGGCCGGTCCACAGGCGTTAGGAACAAAGGAGTTCAGCATGGCTGAAAACGAGATCAAGAAGGGCCTTGCCGGCGTCGTGGTGGATTACACCGCGGTGTCCAAGGTCAACCCGGAGACCAACTCGCTGCTCTACCGCGGGTACCCCGTCCAGGAGCTGGCCGCCAAATGCAGCTTCGAGGAAGTGGCCTACCTGCTGTGGAACGGCGAACTGCCCACCGAGGAACAGCTGGCGGAGTTCACTGCCGCCGAGCGCGCCGGCCGGGCACTTGACCCTGTCGTCAAACAGGTGATCGACGCGCTGCCGGTTACCTCGCACCCGATGGACGTGTGCCGGACCGCGGCCTCGGTGATGGGTGCCCGCCACCCGCTGGCCGAGGACTCCTCGCGTGAGGCCAACATGGCGAAGGCCGTGGACTTGTTCGCCGCCATGCCGGCCGTGGTCGCCTACGACCAGCGACGCCGGCATGGCCAGGACGTTGTGGAGCCCCGCGATGACCTGGGCTACTCGGCGAACTTCCTCTGGATGGCCTTCGGCGAAGAGCAGGTGCCGGAAGTCGTTGAGGCCTTCAACGTCTCGATGATCCTGTACGCCGAGCACTCCTTCAACGCCTCCACCTTCACCGCCAGGGTGATCACCTCGACGCTCTCGGACCTGCACTCGGCCGTGACCGGCGCTATTGGCGCCTTGAAGGGACCCCTGCACGGCGGCGCCAACGAGGCCGTGATGCACACCTTCGACGAGATCGGCATCCGGCAGGAGGAGTCCCTCGAGGAAGCTGCGGTCCGGGCGAAGGCCTGGATGGAAGATGCCCTCGCGAAGAAAAGGAAGGTCATGGGCTTCGGCCACCGCGTGTACAAGCACGGCGACTCCCGGGTTCCCACCATGAAGGCCGCGCTGGACAAGATGATCGCGCACTACGGCCGCCCGGAACTGCTGGGGCTCTACAACGGCCTCGAGACTGCGATGGACGAGGCGAAGGCCATCAAGCCGAACCTCGACTACCCGGCCGGACCCACGTACCACCTGATGGGCTTCGACACCCCCACCTTCACTCCCCTGTTCGTGGCCAGCCGGATCACCGGCTGGACCGCGCACATCATGGAGCAGCTGGACGCGAACTCGCTGATCCGCCCGCTGAGCGAATACAACGGCGTGGAAGAGCGCCACGTGCCGTAAGCGTCCCGGGGCAGCAAAAAGCGCGGGCCGGCCACCTTTTCAAAGGTGGCCGGCCCGCGCTTTTGGTTTGGGCTGCCTCAGCCCTGGTTGATCTTCAGGGAGGAGATCATGCGCTTGGCGTTCAGGTACTCCGGGGTCTGCATGTAGGCGCGGGCCGCGTCCATCGAGGGGAACGTCTTGACACCCTTGTGGTTCGGGGCAGCGTCGGTGTTCCCCACGTTGACCTGGAAGGCGTCGGCGAAGGAGAACAGCGGCAACTCCTCCGGTCCGGTGACGACGTTGTAGAACATGCAGGTCATGTTGTTGGTCATGGCCAAGGTGTCCGTCAGGCCGAACGACGCCGTCACCTGGTGAGGTTCCTGGAGCGCGCGGAAGGCGAACCGGGGTGTGACGGAGCCCTTGGCGGGCTGGTGCGGAAGGTCCACCTCGGCTGAGTCGAGCACTGTGTAGGGCACGGGACCCTGGCATGCGCCGCCGATGCCGCCGGAGGGCCCGAAGGTCAGGGAAGCGATCACCAGGCCGGATTCGTCCGCCACGTCGACATAGATTCCCTCGAAGCCCGCGCTTGCCGGCGGCCGCTGGGTAGCGCGCCACTCGGGCGGGTAGTCGAAGCTGACTTTTGAATTGGTGCTCGTGAAGGTCTGCCACGCCCCGGCGGTCGGGGCGGTGGAGGCGGCGGCCGCGGTGGACGGGGTTGCGGACGGGGACACCGTTTCCGAGGCCGCTTCGGACGGCGAGGGCGTCGTCGTAGCGGAGGCGGATTCGGTCGCGACGGGAGCCGTGGAGGCTGCAGCCGGGGCCGGGTCTGCAGGACGCATATTGCTGGCGACGGCGACACCTCCGGCGACGACCGCCAGTGCAAAGACAACGACGGCGGCGGCGAGGGGCCAGCGTCTGCGGGCGGCAGGATCCTCCGCGGGGACGTCGTCGTAGTCCTGGCTGCCGGGAAGGTTGTTGTTCTGCGGATCCATGCTGTTACCCCAAGTTGGTTCGTGTGCCGCTCGGCCGTGAGAGAGGCAGCGCCCGTTCACGGGGCGCAGCGCTCGAGGCCTAGGCTACCGGCCAGTCGGCCGGTTTGTTTGCGGCACAGCTATGAGCCGCGGCAATTGTTGCCACGGCGTTATGGATCAGGCCGGGGTGGCGGGATACCGGACGGACGCCACGGTCTCGTTGTCGTCGTTGAGCACCACGACGGCATCGACAATTTCGCCCGCCAGTGCCGGCGGGAGCCAGTGTTCCGCGTCCTGCCACATGCGCTGCAGCGGGAGCGCGGCGGCGTCGAACCATTCGGGCGTGATCTCCGGGCTCTCGGCGGGCTCGCCTTCCCAGCGGCGGGCGGTAAAGAGCCGGCAGCTCATGTTCCATTCGGGGCGGGCCGGGAAGATGAACTCGACGGCACCGGCGTGGGCCAGGTCCTCCTGGTCCACGACGACGCCGGCTTCTTCCCAGACCTCGCGGACCACGGCTTCGACGTCGCTCTCCCCCGCCTCCACATGGCCGCCGATGCCGACGATCTTGCCGGTACCGAAACCCGTGCGCTTCAGGCCGAGCAGAACCTCGGTGCGGTCCTGGCGGTCCCGGAGCAGGAAGCAGAGAGTGACCGGTGTGTACGCCATGTGCACCAGCCTAGTAGCTGCCGTCCCGGGCCCTAGTTATTTGCCAGCCGGGCCGTCGCCGACCAACTTCGGCCGCAGCTCGACCGGAATCCCCTTCTCCGCAAACTCCTTGTCCATGGCCTGCTGCGCCGTGAGCCCCTGGTTGTTCATCGCCTGAGATTCCCAGTCGAAGACGCTCGACCAGGCTTGCTGGTAGTCGACGAGAAAACGCCCGTTTTGCAGTTTGCCGATGTTAAACCAGGTGTTGCCCCCGTCGAGTTTCATGGCCTTCGCCCCCTCATCCGAGGTGGAGTAGGCGAGCCAGCCGTCGGCGCAGCCGAGCACGGTGTAATACTGGCGCTCGTTGGCGGGCACCGGTCTGATCGCCCGCACCTGGTCACTCCACTGCTGGTCGACGTAGGCCATGGTGCAGGGAACGCCACCGGTGGTCAGGGCTGCGGCGGTGGTATGTGTGGGCGTTGGGGTAGGTGTGGGGGTAGGGGTGTTCGAGGCGCTGGCCGACGGGCTGGGCGAGGGGCTGACGGACGTGGGCGCCGTCGGGACGCCGGTTTGGGCGGGTCCGGGTGCCGGCTGGCCTGTGAGGGTGCCGCCCAACGCCACTGCCGCGACAACGGCGGCTGCGGCCACCAGCGTGGCCGCCGCGGCCCGGACGGTGTTGCGCCTTGCCGGCGTGCGCCGTGCCAACTGGACGACGTTGGGGTCCGTGGACAGGACGGCAGAGCGGGCGGCCTCGCTGCCCGGTGCGACGGCCGGTGCGCCGACGCGCGGTTTGGCGTCCTTCATGAGCTGTTCGATGCGGTCCACGGCTAGTCCTTCCGTTCGGTCATGAGTTGGGTCGGCGCGGCCTTCTCGAATGCCCGGCGTGCGCGATGCAGGCGGACTGCTGCGGCCGAAGGAGAACATCCCAGCGCCTGGGACAGTTCGGCGGTGGTCAGGTCGTCCCAGTAGCTGAGCATGAGGACTTCACGATCACGTTCCCTCAGCCGCGCCAGGACATCCGCGACGGCGGACCGTTGCTCCGTGTCCGGCCCGGGGTCCTGGATGCGAGCCTCGTCTTTTAGCCGCTCTACCAGTTCCTGGCGGCGACGGCGGCCCTTATATTCGTTGCCGATCACGTTCCGGGCGGTTGCCAGCAGCCAGCCGATGCCGGGCGGCTCAGCGAGCTGCTTTTCCCAGGCAATCCTGAAAACATCCGCAGCGAGTTCTTCGGCGCGGTGCTGGTCGCTAATACGGCAGGCGATATAGCTGAAGACCCGCGCGGAATGTTGCGCGTGCAGGTCGATGAACGCCTGTTCTTTGGCAGCCAACATGGTGTTTCCCCCGGACATCGGATGACGTGGTCTCGCCCCCTTAGTTTCCCGAACCCGGGGATTTCTTACACGGGGCTCGCCGCCGTCATCGGGAGTTGGCCAGCAAGTCCCCCGCCAGAGACAGTGTGGCGGGATCCTGCCAGAGGTCCGGAGGCGTGGGCCAGTCGGGTTCGTCTGATTCGTCGGGTTCGTCCGGTTCGGGGGCCGCGAAGCGGTACCAATCGGGGAAGGGGTCCTCGGGAAGTTTCGGGTCCAGGTACGGTTCGGGGTCTGGTGGCGGGCAGTCGGCGTCGGACAGGCGTCGCCAGGTGTCCGACCAGGCACCATCGGACGGTAGCGGCCAGGTGTCGGACGAACCGACGTCGGGCACCACGGCATCGGGCCACTGAGGTGGTTCCCAGTCCTGCTGTTCGCTGCGGTACCGGCGTCCGGTGGGCGAGATCCATGCCGGGGGTTCTTGAGGCGTGGCCGGCCTGGGAGTCCAGGCGGTGGTGTGTTTGAGGCGGTGGTGTTTGCGGCAGGGCTGGCCCAGGTTGCTGATCCCGGTGGTCCCGCCGTCGGCCCAGGCCAGCAGGTGGTCCGCCTCGGTGTCCAGCGAGGAGTTGTTGCAGGCCGGGAAGGTGCATTTGGCGTCCCGCAGCCGGAGCCAGTGCCGCATCGCTTTCGGTATCCGGTAGCTGGTGCGGCCGATTTCCAAGGGCGCGCCGTCTCGCGGATCAGTCAGCACCCGATAGAACGAATCTGCGCCGTCCGCCACGAGCTTTCGGGCGGCCGACGGCGGGATCGGGCCGTAGCCGTCCAGCATCGCCGGCTCGTCGGTCACTCCCAGCAACGACAGCACCGGGACCGTGACCAAAACCTGCGCCCGCGGCACCGGGACCCCGGCCGCTGTATTGCCGGCCAGCGTGGGCGATGCATTGGCGTCCGCGCCGCCGGCCGCAATGCCGGCACTGCCGCCGGAGCCGCCCGTAAGGAGTACGGCCGCCGCAACGTCAGCCCGCAGCTGGGCCAACGTTCTGGGCTCTTCCGGGCCCTGGAGGGCGCGGGAGGCGGCGGTGAGTCGATCGAAGATCCCCGACGCGGCCGCTGCCGGCAGGTACATGTTCAGCCACGCCATCCCGTCCCGGTCCGGGACGAACTCGACCCGCCGGTCGGCGGTGCTGCGGGTGTGCCGGACCTCCATGCTGAGCGGATGGTGGCGCTCACGCCAGGTCCGGGCCTTGGCCCGGAAACGTCCCGGTGCCAGCTCTCCCGCGAAACAACCACGGGCCGGCGAAGAAGCGTTCGGGTCAAGGAAATGGGCCTCCAGACATCCCGCCGCGGCAGGCGGGAGGCCCGCGGTCTCATTGACCATGATGCGGGCGTGCTGCCAGGACACGCTCCCGGAACCCAGAGCCTCGAGCGTCAGCGGCAGCGAGGTTGTCAGGGCCAGCGCATCGGAAATCAGCGAAGAGGCGGAGCGCTCACTGACGGTCAGCACACCCGCGACCTCCGCCACGGTGCTCATCTCCCGGGCCGTACAGTCCTGCGGCGTGGCAGCCGGCCCCGCGAGAACCTCGGCCAGGCCAACGTACCCGGCAGCCAGGTGGACCTTGAGCGCCGCGACTCGAGACTCCACCCGGGCCGCCTCGGACAACCCGTCCAGGCAGGCGTCGGCAAGCAGCCGCACCGGATCGGCATCGGGGTTGGAGTGGGTTGTGCGGTCGGGACCATCAAGGAGAGCCTCAAGGGCGGCGGCGGACTGCCTCAGGGCCGCTGCTGCCGCCCTGAGGTCCGCTGTGAAAGCATCTCCGCTCTCCATGTCTTCACACTAGAACGGACCACCGACATTAATAGGGCGAGCGGTTGTCTAGCGGCGGGACTCTGCCACAGATTCGCAGTAACCACAGTCCAGCCACACACCGGCCAACGCCAGCCCACCAGGCTCGCCCTGGACCTCGTCCGAAATCCGGTCGGAGCCCCGCGGTCCCCTAGCCCAGTGCCCGGGGGTGGGCCGCGGCGTAAATTTCGCGGAGGGTGTCCGCGGTGACGAGGGTATAAACCTGCGTCGTGGTCACGGACGCGTGGCCCAGCAACTCCTGGACCACCCGGACGTCCGCGCCGCCTTCCAGCAGGTGCGTGGCAAAGGAGTGGCGCAGGGTGTGCGGCGAAACGTCTTTGGTGATGTTGGCCTTCTCGGCGGCGGCCTTGAGGATGGTCCAGGCGCTTTGCCGGCTGATCCGCCCGCCCCTGGCATTGAGGAACAGCGCCGGTGTGCCTTTGCCTTTGGCTGCCAGGAGCGGTCGGCCGCGAACAAGGTAGGCGTCCAACGCACGGGCGCCGTAGGACCCCAGGGGCACCAGGCGCTCCTTGGAGCCCTTGCCGAAGAGCCTGACGATGGCCGGGCCGCCCGCGCCCGTGCCGCTAGCGCCCACGCCGTCAGCGCCCACGCCGTCGGCGCCTTGCGCATCATCGCCCTGCAGCGCGACGTCGTCGACGTCGAGGCCGACGGCCTCGCTGATCCGGGCCCCGGTGGAGTAAAGGAACTCCAGGAGCGCGCGGTCGCGCAGGCCGGTGGCCGTATCGGTGCCCGCCGCTTCCAGGATGCGCGTCACCTCGTCGACGCTGATGGCCTTGGGCAGCCGCTTCCCGGGCATCGGCGGATGGACATCGCTGGCGGGGTCGGCGGCCGTGACCCCTTCCAACGCCCAGAATTTGTGCAGGCCGCGGACCGCGACCACCGTCCGCGCGGCCGAGCGCACGCCAAGCGGTGACCCGCCGTCGGACCCGTCCGCGAGGGCCTGGACGAACGCGGTGACGTCCCGGCGGGTGATCTCCTCGGGACGTTGCCGCCCTGCCTGGGCCAAGTGCCGGGCATACCGGGCCAGGTCCCGCCGGTAGGCGGCCAGGGTGTTCGCGGCTAGTCCGCGTTCCACGCCCATGTGCTGGAGGTAATCGGTCATGGCCCGCTCGACGGCGGTCGGCGGCTTCGGCGGGGCGGCGGAGGCGGCGGCCCCGGAAACAGGAGCGCCGGGCGCAACAGAAGCTCCCTGCCCAGCCGGGCCGGTCGGTTCAGCGGCCGGCGCCCCGGCCGCCAGCACCCCGGTCATCAGCGCTGGCTGGGGTGGGCGGGCCACGGCGCATCGGCCGGCCGCAGGGTCGCGTAACCGTCGGCGCGGGCAGCGGCGGCTGCGAGGACCCCGACGACGGCCGATGGATTGTGCAGCCGCCCTTCGAGGACCGCCGTCACGGCGGCGTCGAGCGGGATCCAGTGCAATTCGATTTCGGCTTCCTCGTCCGTACGGACGTGGAGTTCGTGGCCGGGCACGTCGCTCAGGCCCCGGGCGAGGTAGATGCGGATGGCCTCACTGGACGATCCTGGCGAGTTGAAGAAGTCCGCCAGCACGTTCCATTCCGCGGCGACCAGGTCCGCTTCCTCGGCCAGTTCGCGGGCGGCCCCGGCCGCAAAGTCTTCACCCTCGACGTCGAGCAGACCGGCCGGGATCTCCCACAAGGCCATGCCGACGGGGTGCCGGTACTGCTTGATCAGCAGCACCTCACCGTCGTCGTTCATCGGCAGCACGGCCACCGCGCCGGGGTGGTCGATGTAGTCACGGACCAGGGGGTCACCGTCGTCGCTCAGTTGGAAGCTGTCGCTGACGACGTCCCAGATCCGGCCCTGGTAGACCTTCTCCGAAGACAAAAGACGGCGCGGGCTCGGCTCATCCGAAACCTGCCGTGCAGCATTGGGGGTCTCAGGTGTACCGGGCATCGCGCCGTCCTTTGATTCAGTTGGGAGTTACTTTGACTCTGCCGGAGTCGACTTCGCGGCAGCAGCCTTGCCCGCGACCGGCTGGCCTGCGCCATGCTGGTGTTCCAGGGCGGCCTTGACCAGCCCGGCGAACAGCGGGTGCGGGCGGGTGGGCCGCGAGCTGAGCTCGGGGTGCGCCTGCGTCGCCACGTAGTACGGGTGGACTTCGCGGGGCAGCTCGACGTACTCGACCAGCTTGCCGTCCGGGGAGGTACCGGAGAACACGAGGCCCTCGGCGGCGATCTGGTCACGGTACTTGTTGTTCACTTCGTACCGGTGACGGTGGCGTTCGCTGACCGTGGTGGTGCCGTAGGTCTCGGCCACGACCGACCCCTCGTCCAGCTTGGCTTCGTAGAGGCCCAGGCGCATGGTGCCGCCCAGGTCGCCCTTGCCCTCGACGATGTCGAGCTGCTCTTCCATGGTGGCGATGACCGGGTACTTCGAGTCCGGCTCGAATTCGGAGGAAGACGCGCCTTCGAGGCCCACCACGTTGCGGGCGTATTCGATCACCATGCACTGCAGGCCCAGGCACAGGCCCAGCACCGGCAGCTTGGATTCGCGGGCGAACTTCAGCGCGCCGAGCTTGCCTTCGAGGCCGCGGATGCCGAAGCCGCCGGGCACGCAGATCGCGTCGACGCCGGCCAGGGACTTCTTCGCACCGGCTTCGGTGTCGCATTCGTCCGACGGCACCCAGCGGATCTTGACCTTGGTGTCGTTCGCGAAACCGCCGGCCCGCAGGGCCTCGGTGACGGACAGGTAGGCATCCGGCAGGTCGATGTACTTGCCGACGAGGGCAACCTCCACCTCGTGCTTGGGGTTGTGCACGGCTTCGAGGAGCTTGTCCCAGCTGGTCCAGTCAACGTCCTTGAACGGCAGGTCCAGGGCGCGGACGATGTAGGAGTCCAGGCCCTGGGAGTGCAGCGTCTTGGGGATGTCGTAGATGCTGGGGGCGTCCGGGCAGCCAATGACGGCGTCGATGTCGACGTCGCACATGCGGCCGATCTTCTCGCGCATGGCCTGGGGCACGTCGCGGTCGGAGCGGATCACGATCGCCTCGGGCTGGATGCCGATGGAGCGCAGCGCGGCGACAGAGTGCTGCGTCGGCTTGGTCTTGAGCTCCTGCGAGGGGCCGATGTAGGGCACGAGGGAGACGTGCAGGAAGAACACGTTGTTCCGGCCGACGTCCTGGCGGACCTGGCGGGCCGATTCGAGGAACGGCTGGGACTCGATGTCGCCGACGGTGCCGCCGATTTCGGTGATGATCACATCGGGAGCGTTCTTGCCCTCGGCAGGCAGCCGCATGCGGCGCTTGATCTCATCGGTGATGTGCGGGATGACCTGGACGGTGTCGCCGAGGTATTCGCCGCGGCGCTCCTTGGCGATGACCGTGGAGTAGACCTGGCCGGTCGTGACGTTGGCCGAGCCTTCGAGGTTTTCGTCGAGGAAGCGCTCGTAGTGGCCGACGTCGAGGTCGGTCTCCGCGCCGTCGTCGGTGACGAAGACTTCGCCATGCTGGAAGGGGTTCATCGTGCCCGGATCCACGTTGAGGTAGGGATCGAGCTTTTGCATAGTTACAGACAGGCCGCGCGCCCGCAGCAGGTGGCCGAGGCTCGAAGCCGTCAGCCCCTTACCGAGCGAGGACGCCACACCACCGGTTACGAAGATGTGTTTGGTCGTCTTGGACGAGCCCGGGAACCGGGAATTTACACGAGAATTTGATCGCTGCACCACGGAGTTTGAGCCTATCATCAAATCGGGCTTCCTTGGGTCGATGAAACGCGGCTGTGATGGTCATCCCAGTCCCCCGCGGAGGGGGCTGCTGTGGCTACTGTGGCAGCAGCCGCGCGTCGTCCAGCAGTTCCTGGGCGTGCGCCTGCGCCGATTCCGAATCCTCCTGGCCCGCCAGCATCCGGGCGAGTTCACGGACCCTCTCGGCCTCGTCCAGCAACTGCACGTCGCTGGAGGTGAAGCCCGTGGCGGTTCCGCCGTCCGTCCCGCGCACGGAGGTTTTGGTGACCCGGATGTGCTGGTTGGCGAACGCCGCGACCTGGGGCAGGTGGGTGACCACGAGGACCTGCACGTGCCGGGCCAGCATGGCGAGGCGTCGGCCGATCTCGACGGCGGCGCGGCCGCCCACGCCGGCGTCGACCTCGTCGAACACGAAGGTCGGGACGGGGTCGACGGCGGCCAGCACCACCTCGATGGCGAGCATCACGCGGGACAGTTCACCGCCCGAGGCGCCCTTGCCCAGGGGCCGGGCCGGCGCTCCGGAGTGGGGCTGGAGCAGGAAGGAAATCTCGTCGGCGCCGAACTGGCCCAGCTGCCCGGCCGGCTCGATGTTGATGACCAGGGTGGCATCGGCCATGGCGAGGGCGGTGAGTTCGGCGCTGACCCGTGAGGACAGGTCCTTGGCGGCCTTCTTGCGGGCCTTGCTGATGGCGGCGGACTGCTTGCGCAGTTCCGCCTCGGCGCGAGCCACCTCGGCGTCCAGCGCCTCGATCCGGGTGGAATCGTCCTGCAGCTCTTCAAACCGCGCCCGGGACTGCTCCGCCCAGACCAGCACCTCGTCGATGCTGGGCGCATACTTGCGCACCAGCTTGGCCAGCGCGGCGCGGCGGTCCTCGATTTCGGCGAGCCGCTCGGGCCCTTCGGTGTCCAGCGAGGCCTGGTAGCTGGCAAGCTCACTGGCGATGTCGTTGAGCAGGAAACCGACCTCGGCCAGGCGCGCCGCCGCAGCGCCCAGTTCCGTATCGTGTTCGGCGACGTGCTCGAGGGTGCGTTTGGCGGCGTCCACCAGCGTGGTCGCATCGGCTTCCTCGCCGAAGTCCTCGGAGATGAGGGCCTGGTGGGCGGTGCTGGCGGCGATGCGGAGTTCTTCGACGTTTGCCAGCTTGACGGCCTCGGCCTTGAGCAGGTCATCCTCCCCGGGCTGCGGGTCGATGGCGTCGATCTCGGCCAGGGCTGCCTCAAGCGATTCGGCTTCCCGGAGCCGTTCTCGGGCGGCATTGCGGAGGCCATCAAGCTCGGCCTGGCTGGCGTTCCAGTGCGCGTACAGCTCGCGGTAGGCGGCGAGGGCTCCGGCCAGCTGCTCCCCCGCAAACTTGTCCAGCGCCTCGCGCTGGGCCACCGGGCTCTTCAGCCGGATCTGGTCCGACTGGCCGTGGACCACCACGAGGGAGCCGCCGATCTCGGCGAGGACACCCACCGGCGCGGCGCGGCCGCCCAGATAGGCCCGGCTGCGGCCGTCGGCGCCGACACTGCGGGCCAGCAGCAGCTCAGCGCCGCCGTCGAACTCCTCGACGTCCGCCCCGGCCTCCAGCGCGCGGTGGATCGCGGCGTGACCGGCGTCGAGCTTAAGGGCCGCCTCAGCGGAGGCGCTTTTCGCGCCGCTGCGGACGGCGCCGGCGTCGGATCTGGCACCGAGGAGCAGTCCGACGGCGGTGACCACCATGGTCTTGCCGGCGCCGGTTTCGCCGGTCACCACGCTCAGGCCCGGGCCCAGCGGCAGGGTCGCGTCGGTAATGACGCCAAGGTCGCGGATTCTCAGTTCTTCAAGCATGGGTCACTTCGCAGTCGTGGGGTCGGTCGGTGCGTCCGGGCCCGCGTGGCGCGGGGCGGGCAGCGTTCGGCTTTGCCGCGGGGTGCGTACCACCGGGACGGGCCCGGTGGGGATGGCGTCGGCCTGCGGCATGGGGCCGCGCCAGCCTTGGATGGGAAGTTCAAACTTGCGGACCAGGCGGCCGGAGAACGGGGTCTGGTGTGTGCGGGCAAGCCGGACCGGCGTGGCCGAACGGGTCACCTCTACCCGCGCTCCCGGCGGCAGGTCCACGGACCGCCGGCCGTCGCACCACAGCACGCCCTGGGCGTCGGTGCGGTTCAGGATCTCGACGGCGAGCCGGGACCTGGGCGAGACCACGAGCGGCTTGGCGAACAGCGCGTGCGCGCTGATGGGCACGATTAGCAGGGCTTCGACCTCCGGCCACACCACAGGGCCGCCGGCCGAGAAGGCGTAGGCGGTGGAGCCGGTGGGGGTGGCGAGGACGACGCCGTCGCAGCCGAAGGAGGTCAGCGGACGTTCATCGACCTCGGTGACGACCTCGAGCATCCGTTCCCGGTTGCCTTTTTCGATGGCGGCTTCGTTCAGCGCCCAGGTGTGCCAGATCTTCTGGCCTCGGACCCAGACCTGCACGTCGATGGTCATCCGTTCTTCCACCGTGTACTGGCGGCTGGCGATCCATTCGACGGTTTGGGCGAGGTCTGCGCGTTCGCTTTCGGCCAGGAAGCCGACGTGGCCGAGGTTGACGCCGAGCAGCGGCACATCGACTTCGCGGACGAGTTCGGCGGCGCGGAGGATGGTTCCGTCGCCGCCGAGCACCATGACGAGTTCGACGTCGGGCAGCCTGACGTGGTCGTGGAGCACCTCCACGGGCTGGTCCAGCCGGCCGTAGTACCGGACCATGTCACTGAGCTCGGATTTCTGCATCACGGGCACAATGCCGGAGGCGTGCAGCTGGGCGCACGCGTCCCACGCGGCCTTGAGGGACTCTTCCCGGCCGGTGTGGGCAAGGATCAGGACACGCCTGCTCATCGGGTTCCGCCTTCTAGTGCTTCTCGTGCTGCTTGTGCTTTCAGGGCTACGACCAGATCGTTCCAAGTAACGTGGCAACGGCCGCGTCCCGCTCCTCGATCTTAGGCGGGTCTTCGCCGTTACCGCGTGCTATCCACAGGAAGTACTCCACGTTTCCGTCCTGGCCGGGCAGCGGGCTCTGCGCCAATCCCTTCAGTGCCAGTCCGGCGTCGAACGCCGCGGCGGCGACCTTGCCGACGGCGAGGCGGCGCTCCCGGTCGGAGCCGACCACCCCGGTGCGTCCCAGCCGTTCCTTGCCGATCTCGAACTGCGGCTTCACCATCAGGAGCAAGTCCCCGCCGGGGTCGGTGCACGCGGCCAGCGGCCCGACCACCAGGGTCAGGGAAATAAAGGACAGATCCGCCACGATCAGTGCGGCCGGCCCGCCGATGTCGTCCGGGCCCATATAGCGGACGTTGAGGCCCTCGTGGACGGAGACCCGGGGGTCGTTGCGGATTTGTGGCACCAGCTGGTCATGTCCGACGTCGACTGCGACGACGTGTCCGGCGCCCCGCCGGAGCAGGACCTCGGTGAAGCCGCCGGTGGAGGCTCCCGCGTCCAGGCAGCGCTTGCCCGCCACCGCGACCGCCGGGAAGGCGTCCAGGGCACCGGCCAGTTTGTGGGCCGCCCGGCTGACGTAGTCGTCCTCGGCGCCGGTGGCGACGTCCAGTGCGGTGTCGTCGCCGACCTGCAGGGAGGCTTTGGCGAGCACCTCGCCGCCCGAGCTGACCTTGCGCTCGGCGATCAGGCGGGCTGCGTGGGTGCGGGACCTCGCCAGCCCGCGGCTGACGAGGGCCTGGTCGAGCCGGGTCATGGGCGGGTGTCCCCCGCCGGCGCCCCGGCGACGTCCTCGTTCAAGGCAGCCGCCAGGTCCTCGTGCAGCCCCGCGTAGACCTCGCCGTGGTCAGCGACCGGCATGTCCGGCAGGTCAGCCAGCCGGAGCAGCACGGCATCAACGGAGGCGTCACCCGTGCCGTCGGTCGGGGCCGGCCACTCGGGGCCGGAACCGGCGTGGTCCGGGTGCGGGTCGGTGCTGTGGTTCGGCTCGGTCATGCTCTCCAGTCTAGTGATGCAGCCATTCGAGGCCGGGGGCCTGGGCAGTGGGCGCGTCCGGGGTCGCGGCCCACCACGCCGCGCAGGCCGCGCGCCAGGAGTCGAGGTCGGCGGGGTCGCCGGTGACCTGCACGGTGTTTCCGTGCACGACGGCGGCGGCGGCGCCGCAGCGGAACTGGCCGCCGGCGTCGGCGTCCACCGCCGGGTACGGCCGGTAGAGGTCGGTGAGGTCATTGATCAGGTAGGTGGGACGTTCGGCGGTCCGCGCCGCGAGGATGGATTCGCGGGTGTCGACGCCGGTCAGCACCGCGACGGTGGCGAATCCGGCGTTGTTGCCGCCAAGGATGTCCGTGTCCAGGCGGTCGCCGACGACGAGGGGGCGTTCGGCAGCCAGCCGCTTGGCGGCGGCGTGGAACAGCGGGGCTTCGGGCTTGCCGGCGACCAGCGGCTCGCGGCCGGTGGCGGCGGCGACGGCGTCCACGAGGGTGCCGTTGCCGGGCGCCATGCCACGCGCCTGCGGGATGGAACGGTCCATGTTGGTGGCCACCCACAGCGCGCCGGCCGCGACGACGTACGCCGCCTCCGCGAGATCCTTCCACGCCAGGTCCGGGTGGAAGCCCTGAACGACGGCGACCGGGTCCTCGGCCTCGGTGCGCACCGGTACGAGGCCGACGAACTCCACCTCGCGGGCCAGCGCCGCACCGCCGGTGACGAGGACCCGGGCGCCGGCGGGAAGCAGCGACGCGAGCAGCTCACTGGCGGCCTGCGGGGAACTCACCACCTGGTGGTCCTCGGCCGGGGCGCCGAGGTCGCGCAGGTGTTGCGCCACCTCGGCGGGGGTCCGTGAGGCGTTGTTGGTCACGTAGCCCAGGCCGACGCCAATGCCGGCAAGCCGGCTGAGGGATTCGACGGCGCCCGGGATGGCGTGCGGCCCCGCGTAGACGACGCCGTCCAGATCGGACAGCAGCGCATCGAACCGCGAAATCAGCTCGGCTTCAGCCATGGGTCCTAGTCCTCGGCGCGTTCCGGAGTGCCGGACCCGTTGGCGTAGGTGTCAGTGGCGTCGTCGTCCGCGCCGTGCTCCCCTGCTTCCAACTCGTCTGCTTCCACGGAGTCCTGGTCCGACTCCGCGTCGTCGGACTCGAAGTAGCCGGCTTCCTCGTCGTCGCCGCCGGCTGCCAGGTCGCGGTCTGCGGACTGGGCGGACTCGGTCTCCGGGAGACCGGCCACGGCGGCGGCGCTAGCCGCACGGGGTGCCTCATCGGCCCCGGACCGGCGCGCGGCCTGCTCTTCGAGCATCCGACGGCGCTGCTGCTCCTCGCGGGCTTCCTCTTCCTCGTCCCAGCCGAGGTCAATGATGTCCGGTTCCTCATCCTCGCCGAGGCCCAGGGCGTTTTCCGCCACGACCGCCTGGCGCTCCCATTTGCCGGCTTCGGCGCCGCGTCCGGCCGCCGTCAGGGCGTCCGCGTAGGCGCGGAAGAGCCGCGGGCTGTAGGAGAAGGCGCGGTTGATGTCCAGCTGGGCGATCTCCAGTTCCGAGACCGCAGCGTCGAACTGGCCGAGGTCGGCACGGGCGCCGGCCGCAACGATGGCCAGCTCCACCTTGCCCGGGGCGTCGAGGTCCTTGGCTTCTTCCGAGCGGGCCACGTCGAGGGCACGGTCGGGGCGGCCGAGGCCACGCTCGCAGTCGGCCATCACGGGCAGGTGCATGTTGGATCCGCTGATCCTGCGGTAGGTCCGGAACTCCCGGAGCGCCTCACCGTAGTGGCCGGCAGCGTAGGCGGTCAGGCCTACGGCTTCACGCACTGCTGCGAGGCGTCCGCCGCGGCGGCTGGCTGCAAGGGCGTGCTGGAAGGCCAGTTCGGGCTCGTCCTCGATCAGACGGCCGGCCATGACGAGGTGGCGGGCCACCCATTCGGCACTCTTGTCTTCGAGCGTCTTGACCTGGCGCAGTGTAGTGCGGTCCAGCTCCTTGCCGGTGACGTCCTCGTCGATCTGCGGCGACCGCTCACGGTCAGGGCGGTTGGCGCTCCGCAGGTCCTTGGCATTCGGCTCGCGGACGGGACGGTCCTCGGAGCGCTCAAACCGGCGCGGGCCGGAGTCGCCACGGTCGAAGCTGCGGGCGGGTCGGTCATCGCGGCTGCCGAAGGGCTTCCGGTTGTCGCCGCCGCTGAACGGCTTGCGGTCGCGGTCACCGCCGAAGCTGCGCCGCTCACCACCCTCACGCGACGCACGATCACGGTCACCGCCGAAGCTACGGCGCTCACCACCCTCACGCGACGCACGATCACGGTCACCGCCGAAGCTACGGCGCTCACCGCCCTCACGCGACGGACGATCACCAAAGGGCTTGCGATCACGGTCACCGCCGCTGAAGGGCTTGCGATCACGGTCACCGCCGCTGAAGGGCTTGCGATCACGGTCACCGCCGAAGCTGCGCCGCTCACCGCCCTCACGCGACGGACGATCACCAAAGGGCTTGCGATCACGGTCACCGCCGAAGCTGCGCCGCTCACCGCCCTCACGCGACGGACGATCACCAGAGGGCTTGCGATCACGGTCACCGCCGCTGAAGGGCTTGCGATCACGGTCACCGCCGAAGCTGCGCCGCTCACCACCCTCACGCGACGGACGATCACCAAACGGCTTGCGATCACGGTCGCCACCGCTGAAGGGCTTGCGATCACGGTCACCGCCGAAGCTGCGCCGCTCACCACCCTCACGGTCATCCCGGGCGCGGAAGCCTCGGGGGTCGCCGCCCGAATTGTTGGCGCCACGGAAACCGCCGCCGCCCGAATTCCGTCCGCCGCCAAAGTTGCCGCGGTCATTGCCACCGCGGTGCGGGCCGTTGTGCTCAGCCATGCTGGATTCCTCCTGTTATGAGCTGACCACTGGCGCAATCGCAGCCGCTCTGTTCCGTGTTTCGTTCCTACGCAACCCGAAATCAAGCGCTTCGAAGTCCGTAAATCTCATTCAATTCTAGGCGAGACGTCGGCGCCCGGCTAACGCCGTAGCCGTCAGAAGAGCCGGCGGTGGCGCGTCTCACAGCAGTGCCAGGACACTCGTACCGAGGACGAGCCGCAAGAGCTGCGTACCCGAATACCGGGTGGGCACCATGGATTTTCGAACCTTCCCGGCCTGCCTGATGTGAGGGATGCTCGGTCCCTCGCCTCCTGACACCCGGCGGCCTGGTGCGGACGCTCCAGCCCAGTTACCGCTGCTCCGCGGCCGTGATTCCCTCGGTAATCCCCGGGTTGGCGCGGACTCGCTCGGCTGCCCGCCTGGGTAACTGGGCGGGAGCGTCGCGACCGAGTCCCTGGTGGTCCGCGCCAACCGTTCCGCCTCATCTGAGGCTCCCTTACCTCCGGCGCCTTCGGGGCTGTCGTTTCTCAGGATTGGTGGTGTGCCGGGGTGATCTGCGGGAGGGCCGTCCGGGACTTCACCGGTGCTGAGGGAGCGTCCGAACCATACCCGCCGGTCCTGAGGGAGCGTTCCGCGGATAGGCACCCGTTCTGAGGGGGCGTCGGTTCCATACCCGCCGGTTGTGAGGGAAGGTTTTGTTGTGTG